>NZ_CP096603.1:3407500-5870000 GCF_051132295.1 Hungatella sp. SB206
TTCGGTGTCGCATGTACAGGATAGGTGGGAGGCTAAGAAGGTAGGACGCCAGTCTTACCGGAGCCATTGTTGGGATACCACCCTTGCGATATTGGGTTTCTAACCTGCGGCCATGACCTGGCCGGGGGACAATGTCAGGTGGGGAGTTTGACTGGGGCGGTCGCCTCCGAAAGAGTATCGGAGGCGCTCAAAGGTTCCCTCAGAATGGACGGAAACCATTCGAAGAGTGCAAAGGCATAAGGGAGCTTGACTGCGAGACTGACGGGTCGAGCAGGTACGAAAGTAGGACTTAGTGATCCGGTGGTATAAAGTGGGATTGCCATCGCTCAACGGATAAAAGCTACCCTGGGGATAACAGGCTTATCACTCCCAAGAGTTCACATCGACGGAGTGGTTTGGCACCTCGATGTCGGCTCATCGCATCCTGGGGCTGAAGTAGGTCCCAAGGGTTGGGCTGTTCGCCCATTAAAGCGGTACGCGAGCTGGGTTCAGAACGTCGTGAGACAGTTCGGTCCCTATCCGGCGTGGGCGTAGGATATTTGAGAGGAGCTGTCCTTAGTACGAGAGGACCGGGATGGACTGACCTCTGGTGTACCGGTTGGGTATCAAACCCATGGCCGGGTAGCCAAGTCGGGAAGGGATAAACGCTGAAGGCATCTAAGCGTGAAGCCCCCCTCAAGATGAGATATCCCATCGCAAGAGTAAGACCCCTTGAAGACGACGAGGTAGATAGGGCAGAGGTGGAAGCATGGCAACATGTGGAGCTGACTGTCACTAATAGGTCGAGGGCTTAACCAAGTTGGTTTAGGTTGCCAGAGCACTTAACGAGGTAGTTTCGAGTTTAGTGCGAGGCATGTCAAAACACTTAGTGAGGTTGTTCACGAACTTAGTGTTTTGGCTGTCAGAAATGGCAGAGGAAGTAAGAACGGATGAAAAGATATGTACAATATGTGGTTTTGAGGGTATATGCCTAAAAGAAAAGTGGAAATCCTGTTGTTAAGGATTTTCACTTTTTTCGTATGTTTCATTTTGTGAATTATAGGGGGAGAAAGCGCATATGCATAGGACAAAATGGAAACCGTTAGTCAAGAAACTGCCATATATTTTTCCGACGGTAATGGCTCTGGGAGCGGCATTATGTCTGTTATATACCGTATGGAGCCACAACTTTTATCGAGATCGCGAATTTAACTACTACATAGGGCAGTTTGGTCTCAATGGGCGTTTTGTCAGCGGTGATGATGTAATTGCTCAGCTGGGGAATCCGGAGGAAATACGGTATTTCTTTCGGAATGACGACCCAAAGGATCAGCTCGATTATATTCTTTTGAATTACGGTGCCTATGATTTTGGGATTCTGGGAGATTCTGTGGAGGGAACTATTGTGAAGATCGGTGTAAAGGCACCAGGGATAATTCATTTAAGGGGCAGTCTAGATATCGGCTCAGATAAAAACGAGGCTGATCGGGTATACCGCTATGAGCGGATTATGAAGGGAGAGTATGGTTTTATTCTGGGAAAAGACCATGTGATCGCGGATGGCGGTGGAATCTGGATCAGCCTTAATCTGGACGAGGAAGAAAAGATTACGAACATAGTCATAACGGACGGACTTTAGGATAGGGCATATTGGATGTCATAATCCTATATAATATGCTTTTCCGGGGAATTGTGATTTTCATGATCAGTCTTATTTCTTTTCCAGTTCATCTCTCAGCCGATTGAAAAAGAGTTTCGCAGCCGGAGAAAACGTCTGGTATTTTTTTGTGACAATAAAGAGATCCACTTTTAAGGCCGGCGACAGAGGACGGAAGGTGAGATTACGGCTTCCTTCCGTATTGACCAGATTAGCAAGACAGAGCGCGTAGCCCATTCCCTGCTCGACCATGAAGGTAGCGTTGTAAATAAGGCTGTAGGTTGCCACAATATTCAGTGTGTCAAATATCTCTCCAAACAGCTCAAGGCGCTGGCGGCCGCTGTAGGCCTGTGCGGAAGCAATAAGCGGAAGCCCCTGTAAATCGTCAAAGGATACGGTCTCCTTCTCCGCAAGCGGACAGTCTCTCGGCATCAGAAGTCCGTAGCTGTCACTTCTCGCCAGATTCAGATAATCGTATTTTTCATGCTGCATGGGCCCCAGCAGAAGTCCCAGATCCAACAGCCCCTTGTCCAGCCGTTCCATTACCGCTTCGGCATCTCCGCTGAATATGTGAAAATGGACGTGCGGATAGTCATTCTGGATTCCCTTGAATATTCCGGTGATAAATTCCATAGCCGGAGTTTCCCCGCATCCCATATAGATATCACCGCTGGTCAGCTCCTCATCCGTGTGAAATGCCGATTCTGTCTTTTCCATCAAATTTATCATTTCCTGCGCCTTGCTTCGCAGATAGGCGCCTTCTTCTGTAAGCGTAATCTTTTTCTTCCCTCGTATGAGCAGCTGTTTTCCCAGCTGTGCTTCCAGCTCCATCATCTGCTTGGAAAGCGTCGGCTGGGTAATGTGCAAAGCATCGGCGGCTTTCGTTATGCTCTGTTCTCTTGCTATGGCAAGGAAATAGGAAAGCAGTCTTATTTCAATCATGGAATCACCTCTTCTGTTTCATCATAGCAGGAAAATACCATTTCAGTCAACTATCTGCAGAAGATAAAATACCATTCCTTTTAGCTATGGAAAAACATTCTGCATAACTATTTGATATTTAATGAGAACTGTTCTATGATACAGATAGCCATTCACTACATATCGTTGCCAACAAGTTAAGAAAGGGGGCGTAATCATAAGATGAGAGATACAGCAGTATTTTTGTGTACGCTTATGCTGGTTTTCGCCGCATGCGGATGCAGCAGGGCAGAAGCGGCTGATTCGCAGCCTATTGTTCAGGAAGAGGGATCGGCGGATAAAGGAGAGGTGCAGATGAGAATTTATGTTACATCAAATGGAAATACAATCGTTTATGGGCTGAATGACAGCCAGGCGGCGAAGGATTTATATGCACAGCTTCCCCTGACCATTGAAGTGGAAGATTACAGCACGAACGAAAAAATATTTTACCCGTCTGAAAAGCTTGATGCTTCTGACGCTCCTGTAGCTGATGAAGGGAAAGGTACCCTGGCCTATTATGCACCGTGGGGAGATGTGGTGATGTTTTATGATCATTTCGGGAAGAGCAGCAATTTATATGAACTGGGAATGGTGATATCCGGTGAGGAGTTTATAGAAGCTTTATCAGGGAGTGTTGAAATTACGGGAGAAAATGAGAAGGTGGAAGAATGAAAAAATATAGGGCTGTTATCGGTCTGATATTTGTATTGATGTGCATTCTGGCGGCATGTAGTCCCCAAAAAGATACAGCGGCGGGCGAGACTGAGGGGGAGACTACGGTAACACAGGTAGATGAACCGTCAGAAAAAAGCGTTCTAATTGCGTATTTTTCCTGTACAGGAACAACGAAAAAGGCGGCAGAATATGCTGCGGATCTTCTGGGAGCTGATCTTTATGAGATAAAGGCGGCAAAGCCCTATACGGAAGCGGATTTAAACTATCGTGACAACACCAGCCGCACCAGCCTGGAACAGAAGGATGCTTCTGTCCGTCCGGCTATTTCCACCGGTGGACTCATGGGGCAGGATACGACAGGCAGCGCTGACTTAAGCTTGTCAGAATATGATGTTATATTTCTGGGGTATCCCATCTGGAACGGCCAGGCTCCCAGAATTATCAATACATTTTTGGAAAGCTATGATTTATCGGGGAAAACTGTAGTGCCGTTTTGTACCTCTGCCAGCAGCGGGATCGGTTTAAGTGCTGAAAATCTCAAAGGTTCCTGCTCTGACAGCGCAGTCTGGTACGATGGAATCCGGTTTGGCAGCGCGGTGTCCGCGGATGATGTGGCTGAGTGGATTCATGAGCTGGATCTTCCGGGCAGACAAGAACGGTGATGGTATGAAAGGTTATCTGGATAACGTTATTACGGTCGAACGGAACCTGAAAGATGCCGGGTGTGATGAAACTCTGGTAAAGGAGTTTATAAAATTGATAAAGACAGGCGAGAGAAAAAGACAACTCAAAATGCTGGAAAAGCATAGAAGTAACCTTCTGGAAGAGATACATAAGAATGAAAAGAAGATTGAGTGTCTGGATTATCTGGTCTGTCAGATGGAGAAGAAAATGGGTAAAAAGATTGTGGTATTGTCAACCAGCCCGCGAATGGGCGGAAATTCTGAGATGATGGCGGATGCATTTATAAGAGGAGCGGCCGAAGCAGGCCATGAGGCGGAGAAGATACATCTCTATGATAAGAAAATAGAATTCTGTAAGGGCTGTCTGGCCTGTCAGCATACGGGAGCATGCGTCATTCGGGACGATGCGGCAGTGATTGTGGAACAGATGCGCCAGGCTGACGTACTGGTATTTGCAACCCCCATCTACTTTTATGAAATGTCAGGTCAGATGAAAACTCTTCTGGACCGGACCAATCCCCTGTTTCCAGGAGAGTATGCATTTCATGATATATATCTGCTGGCCGCTTCGGCAGATGAGGAGGCATCTTCCATGGATGGGGCGGTAAAGGGACTGGAAGGCTGGATCAGCTGCTTTGAGCAGGCACACTTAGCCGGTGTGATCCGGGGGACAGGAGCCGATAAAAAAGGAGAAATTGAAAATGTACCGGAGGCCCTAAACTCTGCTTATGAGTTTGGAAGGAATGTGTAGACAGCAGTCGCTAATCCGGAGATAACGTGGTGACAGAACCAGGTGACAGAAAGAAAGGAAAACAGGATGAAAGTAATAAAACAGGAATTTTTAACGGGTGAAAGGGCGTTATTTCAGGGGAAGGACTTGAAAATCTGCGATACGACCTTTGCCGATGGGGAATCCCCTTTGAAGGAGAGCAGAAATATTGAACTGTATGGAAGCATGTTTAAGTGGAAATATCCGTTGTGGTACAGCCGTGACATTAAGATGGAGGATTGTGTACTGTTTGAGATGGGAAGAGCCGGGATCTGGTATACCGAGAATATTTCCATGAAAAACTGTACCATCGATGCACCAAAGACATTTCGCCGTGCTTCGGATATCCGGCTCACCCATGTAACCATGCCGAACGCAGGAGAGACACTGTGGAATTGTGACCGGGTTACCATGAATCAGGTGACGGCAAGAGGCGATTACTTCGCCATGAACAGCAGGAATATGGTGATAGACGGCTTTGAACTGACAGGAAATTACTCTTTTGACGGTGTGAAACAGACGGAGATCCATAACGCCAGGCTGCTCTCAAAGGATGCGTTCTGGAACAGTGAAAATGTAACCGTTTATGATTCCTTTATCTCCGGTGAGTATTTAGGCTGGAACGCAAAGAATCTTACCCTGATTAACTGCACGGTTGAGAGCAGTCAGGGCATGTGCTACATTGACAATCTGGTCATGAAAAACTGTCGTCTGTTAAATACGACGCTGGCCTTTGAATACTCCACCGTGGACGCGGAGATAAACAATACGATTGACAGTGTCTTAAATCCCAGCGGCGGCAGAATAAAGGCGCAGGGAATCAAAGAGCTGGTTATGGAGGCGTCCAGAGTGGATGTGACAAAAACTGCTGTTCAGATGCAGGAACTGAGAGAGGCGGTGTAAGATGTCCCATGATTTTGATAAATTGACAGACCGGCGTGGAAGTAACTCTTTAAAATGGGATATCACGGAGCGGGAACTGCCCATGTGGGTGGCGGATATGGATTTTGAAACCGCACCGGAGATTACGGAATCGCTGAAAAAACGGGCGGAGCACGGAATCTTCGGTTATACCATGGTGCCGGAGGCATGGAGGGAGGCGGTCGCCGGATGGTGGCAGCGGCGTCATAACTTTGAAATGGCTCGGGATTGGCTTGTATTCTGCACCGGTGTGGTCCCCGCTGTTTCCAGCGCGGTCCGTAAACTGACGACAGCGGGGGAAGCTGTGCTGGTACAGCCTCCGGTCTATAACATTTTCTATAATTCCATCTGCAACAATGGCCGCAGGGTCATAGAAAACCGGCTTTTATACGATGGTAAGGGTTACAGGATAGACTGGAAGGACCTGGAGAACAAGCTTAAGGATCCTCAGACTGCACTGATGATTCTCTGCAATCCCCAAAATCCTACCGGATCCATCTGGAGCAGAGAAGAGCTGGGAAGAATCGGGGAACTGTGCGCCGCCAATCACGTTACGGTGATTTCCGATGAAATTCACTGTGACTTAACCGAGCCGGGATACGACTATATTCCATTTGCATCGGTATCAGAGGAATGCGCACAGAACAGTATTACCTGCATTGCACCGACAAAGGCGTTTAATCTGGCCGGTCTGCAGACTGCGGCGGTTGCGGTGCCCAACGAATACTTAAGGCATAAGATGGAGCGGGCATTAAACAACGATGAGGTGGCGGAACCGAACGCATTTGCCATTGACGCAGCGATTGCCGCATTTACACAGGGAGAGGAATGGCTGGACGATTTGAGAAGCTATCTGGCAGAAAACCGCCGGATCGTCAGAAGCTTTCTGGAACGGGAACTGCCCAATGTTTCTCTTGTGCAGTCCCATGCAACGTATTTGCTCTGGCTGGACTGCACAAGAGTGCTTGGGGGCGCGGCGGAGCTATGCCGTTATCTCCGCAGGGAAACGGGCCTTTACCTGTCGGCCGGCGCCGTATACGGCGGCCATGGAAACCAGTTCCTCCGTATGAATATTGCCTGCCCCGCGTCGAGAGTGGAGGAGGGGCTAAAGCGCCTGAAAGCGGGAACAGACGCTTATGAACAGTATACAGCGGAATGCTGTTAAATCGACGATTGTCATCTATTTCGCAGTCAAATCCCTTTGTGCCCTTGCGCTGGCAACCTCTTCCGGAGACTTTTCGCGGAGACGCACCGCACCACGGTATCCGTCTCTGGTAGGAATCCGGTCTCCCGAGGAGAGACGTTTTTTTGCAAGCGCTATTTCGTCTTTGTACTGTGGGAGCCACTGCTCCTGAGCTGCCAGCATTTCGTCAACCATCTGCCAGATTTCCGGCGGATTGCAGACGGCGCCGGTGAGCGGGTCCATTAAGGCGGCCTGTTTTAGGAGGGTGACGTCTCCGGCAGCCGCGGCTTCCACCGACAGGCGCTGTACCCAGATGGACTGGGAGCACACGGCAGCAGGGCCGAGGGGAAGATCACCGATTTTCGGTACACTGATACCGTTTCCGTCTACGTAGCAGGGAACCTCGACCACACATTCATAGGGCAGGTTGGATATGCAGCCTTCGTTCATCATATTGAAATGGCCGCGGTACATGCGTCCGGTTTCCAGGGATTCGATGATGTAGGAGCCGTGTTCCAGGCCACGGTCGGAGCCGTCGTATTTTTTCGGCGGCTCAGCCAGAATTTTTGGATAATCGGTTTCAAACCAGCGGCGTTCTTCCCGGGTTACCCGTAAATATCCGCCGGTCTCTCCGTGGATCCAACGGCTTAAATCGATCCAGTCCTTTATTTCATCGGGCCGTTTTCTGTACCATGCCACATATTCGGATAAGTGGCCGTTTGATTCTGTGGAATAATACCCGAACCGTTTTAAGATATCGATGCGGACTTTTTCCTCCTCCCGGTAGGTTTCGTGAGCCTCGAAGGCGGGAAGTAGCTTTTGCAGCATGGATTCCCCATGATGGCTGATGGATATGTACCAGGTCTGGTGGTTGATTCCCGCACAAACGAAATCGAGCTCATCTCTGGGAATGCCAAGTACTTCGGCGATCTGCTGCTCACCGTGAATCTCACCGTGGCACAGGCCGATGGTTTTTACCTTGCCGTACTTGTTGCAGGCCCATGTAGCCATGGCGTTTGGATTGGAATAATTGAGCATGACGGCGCCGGGGGCAGCTACTTCCCGGATGTCTTTGCAGAAGTCCAGCATGGCGGCAATGACGCGCTGCCCATACATGATTCCGCCGATGCAGAGCGTGTCGCCGACACACTGGTCAACACCGTATTTCAGCGGTATTTCAATATCAGTTTCAAACCCTTCCAGTCCACCAATGCGGACACAGTTAATGATATATCTGGCATCCTGAAAGGCCTCTCTGCGGTCCAGGGTAGACTGAATCTTTGTTGCAATTCCATTTGCCTCCAGATCCCTCTGGCATAAGTCGGTGACCTTTTTTAAGTTGTCCTCACTGATGTCTGTAAACGCGATATCGATGTCCCGAAACTCCGGAACTGACATGATATCTGTGAACAGTGTCCTTGTAAAAATCAGACTTCCGGCACCGATAAAAGCAATTTTAAATTTCATATGTTTGTATCCCCTTTCTCAGTTAAGCTTTGATTGTAGTATACAGATTCTTCGAAGAGGATGCGCATGAAATTGAAACGCCTTTTTCTCAAATGCAATAAATTGTTGGCTGAATAGATAACGATATGCTACAATAAAAGGAAGGAATGTTACGGAAAAAGAGGGAAGGCTATGGCAGATAATACAATGGCGAGTTATGCATATCCGCGTTATGCATATCCGGCCGCATATTATGCGGTGGCGCTGGATTATTTTCAGATGGAAGCACACAGACATGACCAGTGGGAGATCATGTATCTGGTAACCGGTACGTGCCGGGTTGAGGTGGAAGGCGTTCTGGTGGAAATGGAGGAACGGCAGTTCATCTGCATCCGTCCGGGGATTCCGCACAGGCTGGAAATCAATCAGGGAGAGCGCAGTGTACTGTTAAATTATGAGTTTTCCTGTCTGGATAAGATGGGCGGAACGGATTTGAACAGCCTGGCCGAAAAGGACGCCGGCTTTGCGGAGTTGATGGTATCCCCGGAGCCGTATCTGCTGCTCACCGACTACGGAAAGATGGAATACGTATTGAAGGACTTGATTTCCGAGCTGGAGAGACGGGATCGAAACAGTTATTTACTGGATCTGATCTTTCAACGAATGCTGATGGAGTGGTCAAGGTGCACTCAGGATAATGAAGGGGTAACGGGCATGGTTCATCTGAAAAAAGCCCGGAAATATATCGGGGAGCACTTTCGGGAAGATATCCGGGTGGAGGATGTGGCGAAATACGTCAGCCTCAATCATTCATATCTGCAGACTCTGTTCAGCAAAGCCTACGGATGCGGAATCATGGAGTATATCAATAACCAGCGGTTGGAGCGGGCTCAGTTTTTGCTGAAAAACAGCAGCATGAATATTGTGGACATTGCCTTTGAGGCCGGGTTCAACAGCCGGCAGCATTTTGGGTATACCTTTCAGAAGAAGTACCGCTTAAGCCCCAAACAATACAGAAAATTGAAGGGACAGAATATTGCGGCTGATACAGGAAAATGGCAGAAGAGTCTGAGGGAAAATGGGGAGGCGGCGGGGGCGAACCGATTGAGTTAATGGTTTGTTATTACTCGAGATAGCTGCAGCCATAAAATGATTTGAAGGTATGAAGGCGGTTTTTACATTTTGTGAAAACCGCCTTCTTTTTGTTGCTTAATGGATAGGGGACAGCATCACGATTTGGCACTTTAAAATATAATTGCAAAATTCAAGTAAATTATAATTGAATTCAAGTAAAAGCAGGAATAATATAATGCCATAGACAAGACATATAAGACAAAAATATTAGAAAAATATAATAAGAAAGGAGAAAAACAGACATATGTTACAACAAAAAGATAATACCCTTCGCACGTGCAAAGAACTGCTGCTTGAATTTCGTAAAGAAGAAATTCAAGTAAATTCAAGTAAAATAAAGTTCTCTCTCAAGCAGACCGGAAAAGACGTCTATAATATTACGGCACCATTTTTGGCGGATGGAAAGACCTGGATTGCAGGACGGGTCGAGGCGAGAGACAGTGAGTATTCCAGGATTGGCTTTTTCGAAGAGAGCGAAGGCGAGTGGGTGGAAACAGAACGGGAAGCCTTAAACCTTCAGGATCCATTTGTGACGAGGATCGGAGGGAAACTGGTCCTTGGGGGCGTGGAAGTATTCGATGATGAGGAACGGCCGGGATACTTAAACTACAGAACTGTATTTTACCGGGGTGATGGAATCCTTGATTTGAGCAGATTTGCTGTGGGGCCAGACCGGATGAAAGATATCCGCCTCTGTGAGCTGGAGGAGGGAAGGATTCTGGTACTTACCAGGCCACAGGGGGAACGGGGTGGACGCGGAAAGATCGGTTACCGTTTCTTTGAAAGTCTGGACGAGTTAGATGCAGAAAGCCTGCAGCAGGCGACGCTTATGGAACATCAGTTTATACCAGAGGAATGGGGCGGAGCAAATGAACTCCACCGCTTATCTGGCGGGAAAATCGGAGTGCTCTCCCATATCGCAGGATTTGACACGGAAGGAAACCGGCATTATTATTCCACGGCGTTCTGCTTCAATCCTGAGACAGGGGAGTACGGTCCTATGAAAATGATCGCGGAGCGAAGAAATTTCCAGCCGGGACCAAGTAAAAGACCGGATCTGGAAGATGTTATATTTTCCGGCGGGCTTGTGAGGCTCGGGGGAGGAAAAGCGGAATTGTACTGCGGAGTCAGCGATGCAGAAGGACAAAAGGTGCTGATCGACGATCCATTTGATGAATATGAAAACAGATAGAAGGAGAAGAGACTTATGAAAAGAATGAAGAGAGTAGTGGCGATTGCAGCAGCGGCAGCTATGACAGCATCCGTGATGACAGGATGCGGAAAATCAGGAGGTAATGAGCCGGCAGCCAATCATGGAGGAGCCTCTGGAGAGGTGGTTTCCGTTGATTTCTGGACGGCGCCTCAGCAGGTTCAGTATAACTTCTGGGAATCCAAGGCACAGGCGTTTAACGAAGCAGGCATCACTGTTGATGGAAAAAAGATAGAGGTAAAGGTCCAGCAGATGCCGGAATCCCCATCTTCAGAAGCCGGAATTCAGAATGCAATTGCAACAGGGACCGTACCGGCTGTATCGGAAAATATCAACCGGGGATTCGCAGCAACTCTGGCGGCTTCCGGAGCAGTCTATGACCTGTCTGGCGAGACATGGTTTACAGATATGATTGAGGCCAGAAAGATGGAAGATACGATCACAAACTGGGCGATTGAGGAGAAACAGTATGTGCTTCCGGTCTATGTCAATCCGATGATATGGCAGTGGAATATGAAAGCCTTAAAGGCTCTGGGGTTTGATTCTGCACCGAAGACCGTGGCTGAATTTACAGCCGTTATTACCGAATTTGCCGCACAACGTGATACCACCATGAAAGAGATGGGGGTTACCCATTCCTTCTACCGTCCGTCCTTAACCCGTCCGGATCAGTGGTGGGACAGATGGTATGATTTTCAGATGCCTTACGAAGCTCTGACAGGGGGAAAACCGTGGGTAGAGGGCAATAAACTGGTACTCGATAAGGAAGGCGCAGTCGAAGCGTTTGAACTGATTGGCCTCTTTGGCAATTCAATCCAATCCGGCGAAATATCCAGCATCTGGACAGAGGCAAATCCTTCCGTACTCGTGACAATCAACGCACCATGGGAGATTTCGCTCTATCGTGAAAACAATAAGGTCTACGGAGAAGATTATATTTACGGACAGGCAATTGTGAAGAATGAAGGTGATATTCCTTATAACTTTGCTGATTCCAAAGGTCTTGTCTTCTATAAAAATAAGAGTATTACAGATGAGGAACATGCCGGCGCAGTGGAATTCGTAAAGTGGGTTTATAACAAGGAAAATTCTGCACAGACCGATCTCGACTGGCTGAATGCCACGACGATGCTTCCGGTCAGAGGTGATTTAAATGACAATGAAATGTTTGCCGACGTTATGAAAGAGTATCCGGAGTTAGCTGCACTGGCGGAAGCTGTGCCGTATGCGATTCCGAGTATTGCGACAGAAAAGGTAACTGATATACAGACAGCACTGACCGAGAGCGGAACAGCGCCGTATATGAATGAAGTTATGAATGCAGAGCCTGGAAATGCACCGGATGCCACTCCATATGTAGAGGCGGCTATGGAGGCCATGAAGCAGGCGGGTGGTCTGGAATAGGCTGTTGATCGGGGACAGGAATCGTTTTCCTGTCCCTCCCAAAAAGGAGGGGACTTATGAAAAGAAAGAGTATTACGGGAAATAAAAGGGCTGGCCTCATGGGCTGGCTGCTTAACGGGCCATACCTGATTTATTCCCTTATTTTCTTTCTGATTCCGCTGATCTGGGCGTTCTGGCTTTCTACCATGGACTGGAACCTGATGTCGGAACAGAAGACGTTTGTAGGGATCAGGAATTTTGCCGGCCTTTTTTCCGACAGCAGGGTAAAAGCGGCTTTTATTAACTCTTACCGCTACCTTCTGCCCATTGTAGTGCTGTGTTTTGCAGGAGGGCTGATCATCGCGCTTCTGGTATCTAATCTGCCGGATAAAATCAAGGGTCTGGTGGCGGTTTTATTCTTTATCCCTTATCTGACCTCCGGAGTTGCGACGAGTGTAGTAGTAAAGTACTTTTTTAATTATAATTCTGCGTTCAATACGTTTTTGAGAGAACAGTTCAATCTGAATATAAACTGGCTGACAGACCAGAGATACGCATTTGCCGTTATGGTGGGTATTGTTGTCTGGAAGATGTCGGGGTATTATGCATTATTTATTCTCTCAGGCATTGAAAGCATTGGTGACGATGTGACGGAAGCGGCGATGCTGGACGGCTCGACCGGACTGCATAAGCTCCTGCACATTACGCTTCCGATGATTATGCCTACGTTGACCACCGTAATTGTACTGGCCACAGGCCTGGCATTCGGCGTCTTTACAGAGCCGTATCTGCTGACAGGCGGCGGCCCTAACATGACGACGACTACATGGCAGCTGGAAATCTACAACACGTCCTTTACCAGATTCCAGTCCGGATATGGGGCGGCCATGGCGATTGCCAGTGCGGTTCAGATCTTTATTACTTTAAGGATCATCAACGCCGTAACGGACCGGCTGAACAGAAGATTCGGATGGTAGGCAACGATAACGAGGAGAAAAGAATATGGGAAGAAAAAAGAAATTAAGTGTTAAAACATATATTATTACAGCAGTCACCCTGACTCTGCTTGCGATATCCCTGTTTCCCTATTATTATATGGTGCTTCAGTCCTTTACCTCCTGGGATCAGGTCGATAAGGTGATGGTGCCTCACGGTTTTACGTTAAGAAGCTATGAATATTTGATAGGAAAGGGCGGAGCGACGAATTCCATGATGTGGGTCAGAGCCCTGATCAACTCATTCCTTGTAGCATTTCCTACCGCAGTGATATCGGTCATCATAGGACTGTGCAACGGTTATTCCGTATGTAAACTGAAATTTAAGGGAGAACGTTTCATTATGGACTCCCTGCTGTTTCAGATGTTTTTCCCAACCATAATCCTGCTGGTGCCCAGATATATGATTGCAAAGCCTATGGCGAATACGTACGGCGGAATGATCATACCCATGTGCATTTCCATTTGGGCTATTTTCATGTATATCAACTATTTTAAAACCTTGCCTAATGAGGTCTTTGAGGCTGCAAAGATAGACGGCGCCGGAGAACTGCGCATTATATTTTACATTGCGTTTCCCATAACAAAATCGGTTACCACAATTGTGTTTCTGTCTATTTTTATGCAGCGATGGTCGGAGCTGATGTGGGATATGCTGATCGCGCCAAACATTCAGATGCAGACGCTTAATGTGTTGATTTCCACTCAGTTCAAACCGATGGGGGCATTTCCGGGACCGATGTATGCGGCGTCTGTTATTCTGACTCTGCCGATTATTATCCTGTTTTTATGCTTTTCCAAATACTTCAAAGAGGGAATCAGCTTTATGCTTAAATAATGGAAAATGAGGAGGAACAACATGCTGGAAGTAAAAAGATGCGGAGAAAATCCGCTTCTTATCCCGGAAAATGTAAAACCCAGCCGAGAAGATTTTAAAGTCGAAGGGGTATTTAACTGCGGAGTCGCAAAATATAAAGATGAGGTGATCCTGCTGTGCCGGGTGGCCGAGTCCGTCAAGGGAGCAGAAGAGGGAGAAGTACGGATCCCTGTTGTGAAAAAGATCAGTGGAAAAGATGAGATTACAGTGCTCAGTCTGAGAAAAGCGGAACATCCGGAGCTCGATTTTACCGATTCCAGAACGATTAATAAGATGATGAGGCAGGGGAAGAGAACGGTGTATTTGACATCTCTGTCCCATTTAAGAGTGGCCAGATCAAAGGATGGAATTCATTTTACTGTGGAAGATACCCCGTCTGTTTTTCCTTGTGCGGAAGAGGAGAGCTGGGGAATGGAGGATCCGAGAATTACTCAGATTGGGGACGAGTATTACATTAATTATACTTCTGTGACGGAAAATGGAGCGGCTACCTCGTTAATCAGTACAAGGGATTTTGAGACATTTGAGCGGCATGGAATCATATTTGCACCGGAAAATAAGGATGTTACCATATTTCCGGAAAAAATTAATGGTATGTATATGGCGTTTAACCGTCCCGTACCAGGCGGAATCGGCAACCCTGAGATGTGGCTGGCCCAGTCACCAGATCTGATACACTGGGGACATCAGAAGCATTTCTGCGGCATATCCGATGCGGACAGCTGGGATAACGGGAGAATCGGAGGCGGAGCCGTCCCATTTAAAACGGAACAGGGCTGGGTGAAGATTTACCATGCCGCCGACAGGAATGACCGGTACTGCCTGGGGGCATTTCTCCTGGATTTAAGTGATCCCTCCAGGGTGATCGCAAAGACGGAAGCACCGATTCTGGAACCGGAAGCTTCATATGAGACAGAAGGCTTCTTCGGAAATGTGGTATTTACCTGTGGCTGTCTGGTGGACGGAGACTGTGTGTCTCTCTATTACGGCGCCGCGGACGATAAGATATGCAGAGCAGATTTCTCGGTTTCCCAATTACTGGCCGGGATGAAGGCCATATAAAGTCAGAAAGGTGGAATGCAGAATGAAGAAGCGGGTTACCATGAAGGAAATAGCGGAAAGGCTGAACCTTTCTGTCAATGCGGTATCCCTGGCGCTGAATGACCGGGCGGGGGTCAGCGAAGAGACGAGAAGACTTGTTTTAAACGCTGCGGAAGAGATGGGATATCTGGACCAGAGTACCAAGTATACAGCGGCTTACTCCAATAAGAACATCTGTATCCTTCTGGAGGACCGTTTCTTTAAGGATATGCAGTTCTATGGACGGATTCTGCTGGGATTAGAGGAAGCGGCAAAGAAGGCCGGGTATGATCTGTTTATCAATTCCTTCGAGAAGAATCAGGAGATACCGGCCTGTGTGGAACAGCAGAAGGTGTCGGGGCTGATAGTCGTTGGTAAGATTGATGAGGAGTATCTGAAGCGTTTAAAGAGCTACTCCATACCGGTTCTGCTTCTGGATCACGAATCTGTGGAGACACCTACTGACTGTGTGATGACCAATAATGTGGCGGGCGCCTATAAGCTGACAAAGTATCTGCTGGATAAGGGCTACCGGAAAATCGGATTTTTTGGTGATCTCTCCTATACCCCCAGCATTCGGGAACGTTTCTGGGGATATCAGGAGGCCATGCAGCAGTATCTTAAATTTCCATCCTTTGAAGAAGGGATCGCCTATATTAGACGGTATTCTGCTTTAAAGAGTGTGGAGGACGCAGTGATTCATCAGGACGCGTCAAGCCTTGCGGAGTATTACCAGTCACTGGAGGAAACACCGGAAGTGCTGATCTGTTCCAACGATAAGATGGCAATCCTCATGTGCAAGGCTCTGTCGCAGTGCGGCCTCAAGGTTCCCGAAGATATCGGCGTTGTTGGTTTCGATGATATTGAACTGAGCAATATGGTGAATCCCCGCATTACGACAATGCGGGTGGACAAGGTCCTAATGGGAAAAAAGGCTATGGAACGGCTTCTAAAATGTATGGAACGGCCGAAAGAAAAGGTGGAAAAGCTGGTGCTGGATGTCCAGCTGATTGAAAGAGATTCTGTGAGGGAGTTCTTATAAATGAATCAGTGGTGGAAAATACGGTTTTTTATGAAATATATATAAGATCCTTCTGCGACACCGGTCAGAACGGGAAGAACGGTATCCGGGGGATCACCTCGAAGCTGCCGTATCTGAAAGAACTGGGAGTGGGCGGAATCTGGCTCACTCCTTTTTATCCCTCTCCAAAGGTAGATAACGGATACGATGTTTCCGATTATTGCGGTGTGGATCCGGATTACGGAACAATGGATGATTTTGAGGAAATGGTGAAGGCAGCCCATAAGCATGGTATCAGGGTCATCATTGATATGGTTTTGAATCATACATCGACCCAGCACCCGTGGTTTATAAAATCAGCCGCCTCCAAAGACAGCAGTGAGAGAGACTGGTATATCTGGAAGGATCCCGTTAACGGAGGGGAGCCGAATAACTGGGAGTCCTTTTTTGGTGGAAGCGCATGGGAGTATGTGGCGTATGGGGATTCGGGACAGTACTATTACCATTCCTTTGCAAAGGAGCAGGCAGACTTAAACTGGCAGAATCCTTCCGTGGAGGAGGCCATTTACCAGGTTCTGGATTTCTGGCTTCTGAAAGGCGTGGACGGTTTCCGTTTTGATGTGATTAACAACTTATCGGTGTCCGGCTCTATGGTGGATAATCCGGTCACGGGAAACGGGGAGCAGCTTCATGAAAATGATGTCAATCAACCGGGGGTTCAGGCGGTTATCAAACGGATGGCAGGCAGGATCAGGGAGAAGAAGCCAGATGCATTTCTGGTTGGAGAGATCAGCAGCGACGATTTAACCAGAATTCATTCCTATACGAGCGTCGGGAGCCTGGACACGACTTTTAATTTTAATTTGGGAAGCAGGGAAATATTTCAGCTCGACGAGATCTATGAAGAATTAAAGCGCATGCAGGAACTGTACGGGGATTCAGAATATCCAACTCTGTTTTTTGGAAGTCACGATATGAGGCGTTTTCCAGACCGGTTCGGATTTTCGGAAGGGAAAACGAAATGCCTGCTGGCGCTGATGCTTTCCTGCAGGGGAATCCCGTTTCTGTACTTTGGAGATGAAATCGGAATGAAAAGCCGTATTCTGAATTCTGTGGACGACGCAAAGGATGTTCAGGGAATACTGGCCTACGAGTCGGCTCTTAAAGAGGGAAAAAGCAGGGAGGAAGCGGTTCGGATTCTGAATGAACGATCACGGGATGCCTCCCGCAATCCTATGGATTGGGACGAGGCTGAAAAACAGAGAGAGGATCCGTCCTCGATCTGGAATTTCGTCAAAAATTTCATTGAACTGAGAGAGAGAACTGCGGTGCTGACAGAAGGAACTATGGAGCTGCGAAAACTGAGGAACGGTTTGATAGAAATCGAGAGAGCGCTGGGAATGGACCGGGTTCGCATTATGATTAATTTTTCGGATTGCGGGGTGACGGTCCCTGTTGAAGGCAGCTGGCGAATCCTATACGCTTCAGACAGCGTACCGGATAGCAGATCAAGGGAAAAGAACGGAAAAGACTGTGTGAAGCCCGGAATGGTCCAAATGCTGGTTCCTGGCGGAAACTGTGTGATTCTGGAAATATGAGGATAAGGTAAATGAAGATGATACAGAAACTGACAGATGGCTGGAAGCTCAAAAGCTGTTCCACTGGCCAGAGTTTTGAAACGAAAGTACCGGGAACCGTATACGGAACCTGGCTGGAGCATGGAGCGATGAAGGACCCTTACTGGAGAGACTGTGAGGAGGCCGCGCTGGCCATGATGGATGGGGACTACGAATATGAGATTTCCCTGTCGCCTGATGAAGCTGTGATGGGCTGCAGGGATATCCGGCTGAGATTCGAAGGAATTGATACTCTGGCGGATATTTTCTTCAACGGGGTTCATCTTGGACATGCGGATAATATGCACCGTATATGGGAGTATCCGGTAAAATCACTGATAGGAGAGACCAATAAAATCAAGGTACATTTGTATTCGCCGCTGTCCTTTATCAGAGAAGCCTATGAAAAGACTCCTTATGACGGTGCGCCCGAGGCTATGCAGGGCTTTCCGCTTCTAAGAAAGAGCCACTGCTCCTTTGGATGGGATTGGGGACCGAGGCTTCCGGACGCCGGTCTGTTCCGGGAGGTATCCCTGATTGGCGTGAATCAGGCCTCCATCTGCGATGTGCATATCAGACAGAGGCACAGCGGAGGAATCGTGATCCTGTCCCTTACTACCACTGTGGAGGCGGCCGATGATGCGGCCTGCTCCTGCCTGCTCAGAATCACGGATCCGCAGGGGATGAGTATCTCGTACCAGATGGAAGGCGAAAAGTATCAGTTTTCAAAAGCTGTGACAATAAAAAACCCGGAGCTGTGGTGGCCGAATGGTTATGGAAAACAGCCTCTATACCAGGTAGAAGTCATGGTGGCTGCAGATGGTGAGCTTCAGGATAGCTGGAGCCGAAAGATTGGCCTCCGAACGATGACGGTCAATACGGAGGCGGATGAGTATGGGAATAAGTTTGCCCATGAAGTGAACGGTGTGGAAATTTTTGCCATGGGAGCGGATTACATACCGGAGGACTGCATCCGCGGCCGCGTCAGCCGGGAACGGACAAAAACGCTTCTGGAACACTGCAGAAACTGTAATTTTAATGTGATCCGCGTCTGGGGAGGCGGATCCTATCCCGATGACTTTTTCTATGACCTGTGTGACGAAATGGGTCTGATCGTATGGCAGGATTTCATGTTTGCCTGTGCGGTTTATCCTCTGACGCCGGAGTTTGAAGCAAATACAGCGGCGGAAATCCGGGATAACGTACGGCGCATCCGCCATCACGCCTGCCTGGGCTTATGGTGCGGCAACAATGAGATGGAAATGTTCCTTGCGGAAAATCAATGGGTGAGAAAGCCGCTGCAGAAGACCGAATATTTGATTATGAATGAAAGAATCATACCGGAATTACTGAGGCAGCTTGATCCGGATACCTTTTACTGGCCGTCCAGTCCGTCATCGGGCGGGGATTTCGATCATCCCAACGATGAGAACCGCGGAGACGCCCATTACTGGGAAGTGTGGCATGGAGGCGTTCCGTTTACGGATTACAGGAAATACTATTTCCGCTATCTCTCTGAGTTTGGGTTCCAGTCATTTCCTGCGGTAAAGACCATTGAACAGTTTACTGAGCCGGAGGACAGAAATATTTTCTCCTATGTGATGGAAAAACATCAGAGAAATGCCGGGGCTAATGGAAAGATACTTCAGTATATGAGCCAGATGTATCCGTATCCGGAATCACTGGAGCTTCTTATTTACGTTTCGCAGCTGCTGCAGGCAGAGGCTGTCCGGTATGGTGTGGAACATTTCCGGAGGAACCGGGGGCGGTGCATGGGCTGTGTCTACTGGCAGTTAAATGACTGCTGGCCGGTGGCATCCTGGTCCTCCATTGATTACTACGGCAGATGGAAGGCGCTTCAATATTTCGCCAGGCGCTTTTTTGCTCCGGTCCTGCTTTCCTGTGAGGAAGAAGGCGCTCTGAGTTCCTCCATGAATGTAAATGAGGAGAACCGCTGCATCAGAAAAGCGGCCCGATTCTGTGTGACCAATGAGACAAGGGAGCCGGTAAGCGGATTTATCAAATGGAGCATTCAGGATGCGGCGTCTGACATCTGCCGGCAGGGACAGTACAGTGTGGAGGTGGAAGCACTTTCAGTCTGCAGCTATCCATGGATTGAATTTCCGGATATAGATATCAGGAACCATTATCTGTCCTATGAACTCTGGCTTCATGGAGAAATGGTTTCGCATGGCGTCAGCTTATTTGTTCCTCCAAAACATTTTGAGTTCGCAGACCCGAAGCTGGAACTGCGCAGGGAGGGGGAGACACTGCTGATCTATGCAGCAGCCTTCGCCAAAGGGGTTGAAATCGGAAACGAGGCTGGTGATTTGCTGCTTTCCGACAACTATTTTGATATGGTTGCAGGGGAGAAACGTGTGCAGGTGCTGCAGGGAAGTATGGAAGGGCTGTATGTGCGCAGTATGTATTCATTGATGCCGTACCACGGTACAATTATATGCCGGACAGACTGATATAAGGAAACAGGAGATAAGAAATGACCAATTACAGGGATGAGTATCACAGATGGTGCGAAGATTCGTATTTTGATGACAATACAAGACAAGAACTGAAAGCCCTTACCAGCGAGGAAGAGATCAAGGACCGTTTCTGCAGGGAACTGGAATTTGGAACCGGCGGACTGAGGGGAATCATGGGGGCGGGGCTGAACCGAATGAACCGCTATGCGGTGAGGAAGGCGACGCAGGGGCTTGCAAACTACATAAACAGTCAGGAGCGTACGGATAGAAAGGCGGTCATTGCCTATGATTCCCGCCATAACTCGGCGGAATTTGCCATGGAAGCGGCGCTCTGTCTCTGCGCAAATGGCATAGAGGTATATTTATTTGACAGCCTCCGTCCCACGCCGGAATTATCTTTTGCCGTCAGAGAACTCCAGTGTATGGCAGGAATTGTTGTGACTGCCAGCCATAATCCGCCGGAATATAACGGCTATAAGGTATACTGGGAGGATGGCGCTCAGATTACCTGTCCAAGAGATGCGGATATTATGCGTGAAGTTAAGGCGGTAAGCGACTTTGCTTCTGTGAAATATATGGGGCAGAGAGATGCCGTGTGCGGCGGACTCTTACATTTTATTGGTGAGGAAATCGACTGCCGCTACTTATCGGAGCTTAAAAAGCTTGTACAGGAGCCGGAGCTTTTAAGAGAAAGGGCACGGGAACTGAAGATTGTATATACGCCCCTTCACGGTACAGGAAATGTTCTGGTCAGAAGAATTTTAAAGGAACTGGGATTTGAATCGGTATATGTGGTAGAGGAACAGATGCAGCCGGATGGTGATTTCCCAACCGTAGAATCGCCGAATCCTGAAGATAAAAGGGCGTTTGCCATGGCGCTTGAGCTGGCTAAGGAGACAGATGCAGATGTTGTATTGGCGACTGATCCGGATGCAGACCGCCTTGGCGTATATGCCAGAGATAAAGGGACTGGAAATTATATGGCATTTACCGGCAATATGTCTGGAATGATTCTCTGCAATTACCTATTGGAACACAGAAAAGAGAGAAATACGCTGCCAGAATGCGGTGCGGTGGTTACGACAATTGTATCGGGGAAGATGGCAGGTGCTGTCTGCCGGGAATACGGGGTAAAGCTCATTGAAACATTAACCGGCTTTAAATATATTGGGGAACAGATCCGCCTTTTTGAAAAACAGGGTACTTATGAATATCTCTTTGGCTTTGAGGAGAGCTATGGCTGCCTCGTCGGCACTTATTCCAGAGATAAGGACGCAGTAGGGGCTGTTATGGCGCTGTGTGAGGCTGCAGTCTATTACCGGACGAAGGGGCTGACCCTTTGGGACCAGATGCAGAAGCTCTATAAACGATACGGGTATTATAAAGAAAGTATCCATACCATTGTGAAAACGGGTACGGATGGCGCGGCATTCATGAATCGCTTAATGGAAAATATGAGGAATAATCCCCCAAAATCGCTTGGAGGTCTCAAGACCGTCAAGGTTCGTGATTATCTTAACGGTGATACTGGTCTTCCAATATCAGATGTGCTGTATTTTGAACTCGAAGGCGACAGCTGGCTCTGTATCAGACCGTCGGGAACAGAACCTAAAATTAAGATTTACATAGGGACCAGAGGAAAGGACGAGAGAGAAGCGGAAACCCGGCTTGGCGCAATATGGGAAGAAGCAGAGAAAATACTGGAGGAAAAGCGGAGTTAGCGTGTGCGAAAACACCGCGGCAGAAGGAGGCCGGGAGCATGAAGTTGTGCTCCCGGCCTCCTTCCGCCGCAGAATACCATCAGCAGTTAAAAGCGTATAACAAAACAGTCCGCATATTCCCCGCCTGTGGCTGACTCCGGCGGCAGATGAAGGATCAGTGCGCCAAATTCGGTGGTATAGTCCACCGGTTCTCCAGTCCGCATGAGCGTTACCGAGGCAATCTGTTTTTTTGGCTCCGGAAGGTGAAGGCAGAGCTTCGAAGGCAGGGACGCGGTCTCTTCGTAGAGGTAGAATGCATAAACGGTATCTTTCTTTGCCGTATACTTTACCCGGTTTTCATAATAGGGCGCCGTGATTTCTGTCTCATAGATGCCTTCTCCATGGACGGACAGCCATTTGCCCATATCTCTTAAAGAGGACATGGCGGGCGCCGGCAGAAGTCCGTCCGGCTGCGGGGCCACATTGAGCGCCAGATTTCCGCCTTTTGATACGACATCCAGCAGCAGGTGTACCAGCTGACGGCCGGACTTAAAGCAGTCTGTGTAATGGAAGGAAAATTTTTCACCGACCGTTGTGCACGTCTCCCACGGCACGAAGAGCGGCGCGTCCGGGATTTCCTTTTCCGGTGTGATGATATTTTCATATTCGCCGCCTGCGGTGCGGTCGCAGACAATCAGATGGGGCTGTGTGGTGCCGCGTATCTCTTTGACAATCTCATTCAGACGGATATCCTGGCCCTCGTTCCCGGCGTTGACCCAGCCGCCATCCAGCCACAGCACGTCTACTTTTCCATAGTTGGAGGTCAGCTCGCGAAGCTGGGCGTGGGTATAATTTACAAATTCCTCCCACAGCTTTGGATAGTCTGTAACGGAATAGTTGATATTTCTGGTGGGCGCGGTGCCGAATGCCTTATGCCAGTAGGCATCGCTGTGCCAGTCCGGCTTGGAGAAGTAGACGGAGATGGCCAGTCCCTGCTTTTTAAATTCCCGGTACAGAGCCCCGGTGATATCGGAATCCGGGTGAGAGGAGAAGGGGCAGGAGGGATCTGTTATTTTATAATCGGTGGTCTTCGTATCGAACATGCAGAAGCCGTCGTGGTGCTTGGTGGTGAATAAAAGGTACTTAAAACCGCATTCTTTTGCAAATTCTGCCATGCGGTCCGGGCGGAATTTAACCGGGTTAAAGGTTTTATTGCAGTCGATATACTCCTGCTTGAAGGTCTCTATATCGGTCCAGTCCACATCCTTCTGAGACCAGCTGCCGTCTCCGTCGGAGAGGGGCCACGACTCATAGGTCCCCATCTGGCAGCCAGGCGCCCAGTGCATCATCAGGCCCAGCTTTAATCCCATGAACCATTCGAGATGCTCTTTTACGGCGGGCTCTTTTGGAGCTATGTAGGTCTCTGCCGCCGAATAGCCGTGAATTCCATTCTTTACAATTTCATTCTTAACGATCGTTTTCTTTTCCATATCAAAGTTCTCCTTTTATTATAATTTAGCAGCGGAAGCTTCCCTGTATTTAAATTCTGCCCGTGCCGTAAGCCGGTTGTTATCATCAACGTAGTACTTAAGTCCGCTTTCCGGTCCGAAATGGAGGCGTATCCGGTCGTTCACATTGCGTATTCCAAAGCCGTTGGTCACCTTTAAGTTGTTCGTTTTATAAGCCAGATACTCATTGAGCAGATCAGGGTCACAGCCCTGGCCGTTGTCTGATACCTCCAGAATGAAACGGTCCGCCTCATGTGTTACAGAGACCGTGATCTCGATCGCCGTTCCCGTCGGCTGGCCGCCGTAGCGGATGGAATTTTCCACCAGGGGCTGAAGCGCGAATTTTGGAATCAGAGTATCGGCTGAGGCGTCTTCCGAAGGAACGGAAAGCCTGATATCTCCCTGATGCCGGAGCTTGTAGATCGCAATATATTCTCCTATATTGGAAAGCTCTTTCGCTAAGGGGATGAGCTGGTCGGCCTCCATGATGCTGTAGCGCATGAGATTGGCAATGGAGGCGAGGATCTCCGCCAGATCATCCTGATTGCGGGTCAGAGCAATCCAGTTGACCGCGTCCATTGCATTGAAGATAAAATGGGGATCGATTTGTGCCTGCAGTGCCTTTAATTCCGAGTTTTTCTGCCTGATTTCCTGCGCCTGGACATCATGAATCAAGCGGTTGTTGTTGATAATCAGCTTCGTGAAGCTTTCCTCCAGACTGACGATTTCCCGGTCCTTCGATACGTGAAGGCTCTTTAAGTCAAAGGTTCTCGTATCGGTGATGGAACCGATCACCTCAGAAAGGAGGATAATCGGCCGTGTGATGCGGTCTGAAGCCGTGAAAATAACAGCCATGGCACATAGTGTAATCAGCAGAGAGATCACGGAAAAGCGTACCATTACCGGACGTACTGTACGGTTGATATCGGAGTAGGGCGTAAGCGACAGAAGGGTGATATCCTGATCGGAATCGTCAAAGTTTACCAGGTAAGGCTCCCCGCCGATTACGTGGTGAGAACCGGTTCCGGCCTGGTATAAGGAGGTATTCCCGCTGACCTCTGCAAGTGCCTCTGTGTAGAAGCTGTGATCCGGGCCGCTGGGGCTGGCGTAGAGAAGCTGCCCCTTTTTGTCCAGAAGGGCGTAGCCGCTGTTGGGGGTGGGGGGAATCCCGCCGAAAACAGAATCAATATAGGGCATTTTAATGCTTATGACCATGATGGCCTGCCCATCCTTATAGTATGGCCCAGTATAGCTGGTATTCTGGATCTTTTTGGCAAGGCATAGCTCTCCGGAACTTTCATTATTAAATACGCAGGTGTAATTGGAGGCCTCCAGAGTATTTTTATACCACAGATCGTCCTTCACCAGGGTGTTGGTAAAGATGCTGCTGGCTGTACTGTAAGGATTCGTGCTCAGGGTCCTGGCCTCAAACATCGATGAGATGGGAAGCCGGTCATTGAGGAACAGGGTATAACGGTAGCTGTTGACATCATGAGACATCGTAAGCAGCGAGTAGTGAGAGAACTGGGACTGCAGGGCGGCGCGGACCTGCAGCTGTTCCATGGGCTCGGTGGAGGTGCAGCTGAGCTGATTGCCGATGGCGCGGTCGCTGATAAAATGGATGGTGATCTGTCTCAGATTATTCATAAAATTAGAGGCCAGATGGCGGTTTGCCATGACCTGTGCCTCCTGCCGTTCCACCACAGCGTCCGTTACCGTATTGTGAAAATAAAAGTACATAAATATGTAGAAGGTTAAGAGAAAGAAGAGGATGATAGCCAGAAACAGACCAGATATTTTTTTACGGATTGCCATGGGACCCCTCCTTTTTTATATTTTCAGATTCCGGTATTCACTGGGGGTAAAACCCGTCTTTTTCTTGAACAGCTTGGCGAAATATTTGGCGTCCTCGTAGCCCGACATCGCGGATATCTCCCCGATGGAGTAACGGCGGTCGGCCAGCAGACGGCGGGCGTAGTCCATACGCATTGCGGTCACATAGGAAATTAAGTTGGAACCGGTGGCCTGCTTGAACTGGGAGCTTAAGTAGGACAGCGATACGTGCATACTGTCTGCCAGGACGGAGATGTTGAACTCCGGGTCAGAGTAATGTTCGCCGATATACTCCTTCGCATAGGTGATAAAGGACTCGCTGTATGCCTGCTTTTTCTGATTCATCCCGGTCAGAACGTCGTAATAGCTGGTTATGATGAAGTTGATCTTTTCCTGGGTGCCCGGAGAGTCCCAGAACTGTTCCATAGCGCGCTCCCTTGAGACGGTGATGACCGTCCGGTTTATATCGATCTGGGAAAAATAGGCGTATAAGTAATTGATCAGCTGGATTCCCAGAGGATTGGCAGAGCTGCTGTGCATGGTGCTTACAAAATAGGAAGAGCGGAAAAACTGATCCAGCGCTTCCATATTCTGATTGTGGAGTATTGATAATATTTTCTCTTCCAGACCGGAATCCCAGGCATTTAAGAACCGCTGCTTTCGTTCCTCATTTTCCTTGTAAAACTTAACCAGGAGGTTTTCGATCTGATTGACCTTTTCTCGTGTGATTGGCTTTAAGATGTAGTCTGCAACGCCGTACTTGAGCGCCTGTCTTGCATATTCAAACTCCCCGTGGCCGCTTAAGAGGATCATGCGGGTGGCGGGAGACTGTGCGTGTACCAGCTCTGCCAGCCTCAGTCCGTCCATACGCGGCATCTTGATATCGGAAATAATGACATCCGGAGGAGTGACTGCCATATATTCCATCGCCTCCTCCCCGTTGGCAGCAGTTCCGGCAAGCTCACCGTGAAATGCTTCCCAGTGCAGCATAGAGTTTAAACCTCTGACTGCAAAAATCTCGTCGTCAACAAGAAGAACCTTCATAATTTGTTTCCCTCACTTTCTATGTAGATGATTATAGAGCATGAAGGTCAGCCGCGCAATCGGTTCGGAGCGTTCCGAAATAAAAGTACACCTGAGATAAAAAAAGTCTCCTTGTGGAATGGAATCCCATAAAGGTATAATTATGCCAGAAAACATCAAAGCAACAAGAGATGTGAAGAAACAGGGGAATAAGAAATGAAAACAAAGCAAAAAAGTGAATGGTTCTATTTTAAGAAAAACCTGCCGCTCACACTCATGGCCCTGCCGGGAATTATCCTGATGATTTTATTCAAGTATCTGCCATTGTCCGGCATTGTCCTGGCCTTTAAGAAATACAACATTAGAAAAGGGATATTTGGAAGCGAATGGAACGGGCTGGAAAACTTTAAATTCCTGTTTAAGACCAGCGACGCATGGATCATCACCCGCAATACCATATGCTACAATCTGGTTTTTATTGTGCTGGATCTGGTGGTCGCGGTTACCGTGGCGATCGTGCTCAATGAACTGTTAAATAAGAAAAGAGCGAAGCTCTTCCAGACGATCTTCATGGCGCCTTACTTTCTGTCATGGGTTGTCGTTTCCTTTATTGCGTTTGCATTCTTAAGTGTGGATAACGGGTTATTGAACCACATTCTCCGCTTTTTTGGAAAAGATGAGGTTCAGTGGTATACACAGAAACAGTACTGGCCGTTTATCCTGGTATTCTGCCAGCTCTGGAAGACCGTGGGTTACTCGACTGTCATGTACTTAGGCTCTCTGGTGGGGATTTCCAATGATTATTACGAAGCGGCCATTATGGATGGGGCAACGAAGTGGCAGCAGATTAAGTATATTACGCTTCCCTGTATGCGTTCCATGATGATTGTACTGACCATACTGGCGATCGGAAAGATGTTCTACTCTGATTTTGGGCTATTCTATCAGCTGCCAAGGGATTCAGGCCCCCTTTACCCGATCACCAACGTCATCGATACATATGTTTATCGGGCGCTAAAGGTCAGCGGCAACATCGGAATGGCTTCGGCTGCCAACTTATATCAGTCTGTAGTCGGCTTTATTCTGGTGCTGGGCTCTAATTTCATTGTGCGAAAGATCGACAAGGACAGCGCGCTGTTCTGACATCTGCGGTTGTTTTAGTCAGGAAAGGGGAATTGCCATGAAAAAGAAATATAGAGACGAGGAAGCCGGAGCGGATTCCTGCGTCAATCATATCAGTAAGAAGACGAACGGGATCATGAACGTGATTCTGACCTTGATGGCGCTTGCCTGCGTGCTGCCGGTTCTGTTGGTCATTATCGTGTCCTTCAGCAGTGAGCAGAGCATTTTTGAAAATGGCTATACATTTTTCCCCAGTGAATGGAGTCTGGAGGCCTACCGGCTTTTCTTAAAAATGGGGGATCAGGTGGTTCGTTCCTACGGAATTACGCTGTTTGTCACGATTGTGGGAACGGTGTTCAGCCTGGCGGTGACGACGCTTCTGTCTTATGTACTTTCGCGGTCGGATTACCGGTATGGAAAGCCATTGACATTGCTGCTGCTTTTTACGATGCTGTTTAACGGCGGCCTGGTTCCCAGCTATATGGTCAACACACAGCTTTTAGGGCTTCGGGATTCTGTTTGGGCGCTGATTTTACCCATGTCGCTCAATGTGTTTTATGTGGTGGTGCTGCGGACCTTTTTTAAGAGCATACCCATGGAGATTGTGGAGGCAGCTACCATCGACGGTTCAGGGGAATTCAATACCTTTTTGAAGATCGTTCTTCCGCTGTCTAAACCGGGAATCGCCACCATTGGCCTGTTTACCATGATCGCTTACTGGAACGACTGGTTTCTGGGCATGCTTTACATTTACGAGACGAAAAATTACCCGATCCAGACGTTCTTATGGAGTATGCAGAACAGCTTGGAGTCATTGAAACAGAGCTCGGCTAACGCGCTGGAGTACGCGGAGATGGCAAACAACGCTCCGACCAACAGCGGCCGAATGGCCTTGACCGTACTGGTAGTACTGCCTATTCTTTGCGCCTATCCCTTCTTCCAAAAATATTTTGTGAAGGGACTTACAATCGGCGGAGTCAAAGGGTAAGCTGTTATAAATTTATGTAGAAGGAGGAAGTAAGAAATGAGAAAAGGAAAGGTGTGGGCATGCGCGGTGCTGAGCGCGGCAATGGCAGCCAGCCTGATGACAGGCTGCGGCCCTTCAAAGACGACGGATGGCGGTACGGCAGCCTCGGCGGATACGAAGGCAGCAGGAGAGACAGAGGCTTCGAAGGGAGCTGAGACAGAGGCTTCGAAGACGGCGGATGAGCCTGTTACTTTAAAATGGTATATGTCCTTGAATCCGGTGGATGCGGATACCGATAAGGTTATTGCGGCATTGAATGAGTATACGAAGGAAAAGATCGGTGTGACGATCGATTACACAGTCATCGCCAATCCCGATTACAAGGAAAAGATGCCGACCCTGATCAACTCCGGCGAGTATTTTGATATCTGCTTTACCGCAGACTGGACTACTAACTACGTGCAGTTTGTGGCCAAGGATGCATTTATGGATATTACGGATGCAGTGAAGCAGTACGCTCCTGAGACGTATGAGTTCATTCCTGAGTCCTTATGGAAGGCTGTTTCCGTAAACGGAAAGATCTATGGCGTTCCCTCCTATAAGGAGATGGGCTGGCAGAGCGGTTTCTTCGTAAACTCTACCATGGCAGAAAAGTATGGCATTGATTTAACCGCAGTAAAGACACTGGAGGACTATACGGAAGTGTTAAAGACCGTCAAGGAAAAGGCTGATGCGGCAGGAGAGGATGTCATCGGACTTTCCGGCCTTGGAAGCTCCGGCGGCTCCTTCAACATGCTGTATCCCTACGAGAGTCTGTCCGGCTCCAGAGCACTTCCAGGTGCGGCCGCAGTGCCGGGATACGAGTACTTTAAAGATCAGACGGGAGTGTTTAATCAGTATGCAACACAGGAATACATGGATTACTGTAAACTGGTGAGAAGCTGGTATGAGGCGGGGTACATGTCCAAGGATCCGGTAAACTATGATACCGACATTGCCAACCGCGACAATGATTTTAAGAACGGCAAGCTGTTCTCCTATATCATTTCATACGCTCCGGGAGCGGCTGAGGCTGAGGCGGCTAAGACAGGGCACGGCGTGACCTTCGTTCCGCTCATGGACCCGCTCTTTGAGACAAAGAACGCGCGCGGAGGAATTCTGGCTATTTCTTCTGCTTCCGAACATCCGGATAAGGCACTGGAGTTCATCAACCTGTTAAATACCGACGAATACGTAGGAACCCTGATCCGTCACGGCATTGAAGGCCAGCACTACAGCGCGGTAGGCGATAACCGGGTGGACCGCACAATGGGCGGAACGCTGAAGATCGAGGACAACGGCTATGTTAATTATACCTATGGATGGCAGTTCGGCACACCGTTCAACCAGAAGTGGGATATCTCTTACCCGGATAATATCGAACAGTTATTCGAGGAATATAATGCGAAGGCCATAACGGCTCCTCACAATGGTTTTACGCTGGATAACAGCCCGGTGGAAACCGAGATAGCGGCTATCTCCAACGTGGTGGATGAGAACGCCAAAGCGCTGGAGTCCGGTATGGTAGACCCTGAAGTCTATATACCACAGTTCTTAGATGCACTGAACAAGAACGGAGTCGAGGATTTGCTGGCAGAAATTAATAAACAGCTTACAGAAAAAGGATATCAGTAAAAACAGAGTATGGCCTGCGTTAGGATATCAAAAACAGATGAAATGCTTCTGAAGCAGACTTGCGGCTCACTGGCAGGTCTGCTTCAGCTGATATTATCCTACAACTTCATACCTCAATCGCAAATAAGAATCCTCCATCACCTCACACCTCACAAGCTTCAGAACTCCCAACAGCCCCAATTCCTCCCTTCCCGTAATCGATGTTCCATCGATCAGTGTAGCGGTATCTTTTCCGCCAATCAGAACCGGAGCGACAACGATATCGATGTAATCAAACAATTTCTCCCGGAGAAACAATCCGTTCAGCATCCCCCCCGTTTGTATGGTAATTCTTTCACAATGGTATACCGCGTACAATTCTTCCAGCACTGCCCTTAAATCTAATTTCTGCTGACAGAAGATATGCAGATTATTTTTCTGTACAGAAAACGCTGGATGCTGCGAATTCGTGGTGACAAGTACAAACGTCTTCGCCCGTCTGCAGAAATATCTTACACCGTGATCGGTTAAATTCTTATTATCTATGACAACGAAAGAAACCGGTGTTTTGTCCGGATACTCTTTTTGGTTTACGCCGAGCTTGGCCTGTACGAGCCCTGAATTCAGGGACCAAAGATCCGTTGTCTGTTCAATCTCATAGTATTGATGAAGCCCTTCCTTTACACCGTCCATCGCGGGATAATCGCTGTCCACATCCAGCAGATCAGAATTTCCCGTACTTATTTTTCCATCCACAGAACTAAGCATAAATAGTGTTGTGACTGGCCTTTTCTTCATATTGTTCCCCCCCAATCTTTATAAATCAACTGTATCATCTATCCGGGGTAAATACCTGTCTTTCTCTGGTATTTTTTGTCCGACGACCCGGAAACTTACGCGGACAGAGAACTTACGTAAAAACTGGTCGAACAGCCTGAATTATGCTATAATCGAACGTATCATTAGAACATACGGAGGCCGCTATGTACGAAAGAATGCTGAATAAAAAAGAAGAACCAACAATTGCCGAGATGACCGCGTATTGCGGTGAAAACGGCGGATTCTTTACCTTGTTGAACGAATGGCTGTCCCGGACATTTGCGACAGAGCAGAAGGTTGTCTTTCCCTATGGCAATCAGTACGGCTGGGGGATCGCTCACCGGCTGAAGCAAAAACTGGTATGCAATATTTTTGCCGAAAACAATGGATTTACAGTCATGGTCCGATTGTCTGATAAGCAGTATGATTCCGTCTACAGCCAGCTGCATCCATATTCCAGGGAGTACATCGACACAAAGTATCCCTGCGGAGACGGCGGCTGGATTCAGTATCGAGTTGTATGTAAGGAAAATTTTGACGATATACAGAAACTATTGACTGTAAAATGTTCGCTGTCTGCGCAGCGGTCCATGATTAAGTCGAACGAGGTAAGTTGAGATTTGTTACTGTATCCATTATAATAATTGGAAATATAAACCAATTAGTGCAGGGGAAGCCCCTAAATGCTGGCCTGCAAACGGCCAGATTTACGATGATGTGTATGTTATACTGCAGAAAATGGAAACAGATCGGCCCTGATTTTGATCAGGGGCAGAATCAGGGTCATAAATATGACGTATCAGTGGATATAAAGCCGGTATTGAACGCATCGTTTCAATGCCGGCTTTTCTAGTACAGCCTGTGCGTTCTTCTGATGTAACGCAAAGGCACGTTTCGTGAATTGTTTCTATTTCATATCATTCATCATAAGTCCCAAAACCGATGTATAGTTCTGCCCGATTATAAGGAAACTAAAAAAGGCTGCTTGAGCCACAGAACACCGTTTCGGTGTACTGTGGCTTTGCCATACAACCACTTAAAAACATCTGACTAGAAAAATGGAGGCCTGTTATGGAAATTGCAATGAATATCAAACGATATGAGGACTATCTGAAAAATGAGGAAAAAGCCGATTCCACCATAAGCAAGTATTTACACGAGGTGGAACAGCTGTTTGCCTATATGGATAAAGCCGAGATCAGCAAAGAGGCGATCCTGCAGTACCGGCGGTATCTCAGCAGCCAGTATAAGGCAGGAACCGTCAACGGTAAGCTGTCGGCCATCCATTCGTATCTGGAATTTATGAATCTGGATATGTGCAAGGTGAAATTCCTGAAGGTTCAGAAAAAGGCTTATATCGATGAGGATCGGGAACTGACGGAGAACGACTACCGAAGGCTTTTGGACAGTGCGGGGAGAATGGGAAACTCTCAGCTCTATTATCTGATGATGGTACTCTACAGCACGGGCATCAGAATCAGCGAGCTGCCCTACGTCACCGTGGAAGCGGTCTGTCGGGGGAAAACAGAGATCTATATGAAGGGAAAATGCCGCCTGATTATCTTTCCGAGAAATCTGATTAAGAAGCTGAAGGAATTTATCAGAAACGAAAAAATAAAGAGCGGCTGTATCTTTCGAACGAAAAGCGGCAGAAACCTGGACCGGAGCAATATCTGCCATTCTCTGAAGAAGCTGTGCAAGGGGGCAAAAGTGGATCCGTCAAAGGTGTTTCCCCATAATTTCAGGCACCTGTTTGCGAAGACTTTTTACTCTATCGAAAAGAATCTGGCCCATCTGGCGGATATTCTTGGCCATTCATCGATCGAGACTACGCGCATTTATGTAGCGACAAGTACGAGACAGTATGAAAAAGTCATGAACCGGATGAGAATCGGATTAGACAAAATAACCACAGAATAACTATTCTGTGGTATCAAAAAGCCTTATTTAAAGTTAAAAAATGAAACTCTAATTATTTTACAACAAAAAATATGGGGAGTCAATGTACATATCTATGGTTTTGCCCACAATAAACAGGCCGGAGAGAACGCTGATTCTTGCCGGTCTGGTCGCGTAGCAGTATAGAACCCATTATTATCCTGAATGGAAGAAAAATAGCAGATATGGAGAGCGCGCTCTGTGATTTTCGGACTGCTGATACCACAGAATAGTTATTCTGTGGTATCAGGCGGCCCATACGAATGAGAGAAGGGAATCATATGAGAGCGGTATTGATAATTGTCATTGAAAACTGCAAAAATCAGACGAAAAGCGGATATTTGCAGTCTTTATACCAGGAAAAATCGTTCTGCTTTCACGGGCTTGATCACATGCTGCTTCTGATGGAATACATTCTGGACAGAGAAGGAATGCCAGTGGACAGCGGAGACCGCCGTCACCTGGTAAAGATGGATCTGGTGAAAAAGAGAACGAAAATCATTACGGATGCCGAAACGGTTCCGCGTACAGTGAAGTTTTGCCCAATTCGAAACCGCCTGAATACCAGGGAAAATGTATTTGCTGTCACGATATATTCCAGACAGAACGCCAGCATACAGGGCGTCATCAGAAACAGCAGGGGGAGTGCCTGCTTCAGAAGCGGGATGGAGGTGCTCCGCATGATCTGTGAATGTCTGCCTGCATAATTTCCCGGAACAGAGGTGACTGTGATGAAGAGAAAAAGAAAGAGAACCATGCCGGGGGGAGCCGCCGGCAGAAGAGAACGATGGATGAAGAGGAAACGGGTGCTGCCCGGCCGCATGGAGTTTCTGATGCAGCACGATACGCTGACCGGCTTATACAACCGGGGCAAGATGTTTGCAGAGACGCGGCGCATGATCGACGCGCACCGGGATACGCGATTCGTACTGCTGCGGTTTGATATCGACCGGTTCCGGCTGTACAATTCTCTATACGGCGAGGTGGAAGGCGATAAACTGCTTATTTTCCTGGCTGAGATTATAAGGAAAAACGCAGAACGCTTTGAAATGTGTACATATGGCAGAATCATAGCGGACACATTCTGCATCTGCCAGCCTTTTGATCCGGATATATTGGATGAGCAGATAAAGGATTTGAGAGAATACTTAAACGAATATCAGATAGATTATTTGCTGGAACCTACGGTCGGCGCCTACGTCGTGACGGAGCCGGACTTGTCCATTGAGGAAATGTACGTCAGAGCCTTCATCGGAAGCAAAAAGTGCAAACATCTGTATGCTTCCTGTCTTGGATTTTATGATGAAAGGGAAAAAGAGAGGGAAGCGGAAGAGACGGCAATCATGAATGATATGCGTCGGGCGATGGAACAGGAGCAGTTTATCATCTTTTTTCAGCCGAAATTCGCCCTTTCCACAGATAAGGACTTTGGCGCCGAGGCGCTGGTGCGCTGGAACCACCCCAAAGCCGGTCTGATACCGCCAGGTAAATTTATCCCGGTATTCGAGAAAATCGGCTTCATCGTCCAGCTTGATTACTATGTGGCAGAGCATGTATGCCGGATCATCGGGAAATGGCGCGGTGATGGAAAAAACTTTAATCCCATCACCATCAACCTTTCCAGGGTTACTCTCCTTGATCCGGAACTGGTCGAAGTGCTGTGGAAGCTGACAGAGAAATATCACGTTCCCGTATCCATGCTGAATCTGGAAATCACCGAAAGCGCCTACGCCTCCGATCCGGAACAGATCATGGCGGCTATCCATGCGCTGCGGCGCGCCGGTTTTGTGACTATGATGGATGATTTCGGCAGCGGCTACTCCTCGTTAAACATGCTGAAGGATATCGACGTAGATGTCCTCAAGGTGGATATGAATTTCCTTTCCGGAGGAATGGCGGCAGAGAAGGGGAAGATCATACTTTCATCGGTGATCCAGATGGCCGGCCGCCTTGGAATCCCAGTGATTGTGGAAGGCGTAGAAACGCAGGAACAGAGAGATTTCCTCAGTACCGTTGGATGCGATTACGTCCAGGGCTACTATTATGCGAAGCCTATGCCGCAGGAGGAATATGAAAGAAGGTATATATACCGGATGTCGGAATGATAAAAATTATAGATATGCCCCTGGTTCAACAATGATTGGACCAGGGGCTTTCAATATGGTTGACTGGGAAAACCGTTAAGTTTAAAATAAAAGGTTGTTGGATAAAGTTTACAGCCATATGAGAATTTATCAGCGTAGCCGCTGTTTCAGTTCTATGCTATAATAAACAGGATATTGAAGAAACGGGGGATATGCGATGGGCAAAAGCAGAACCAAAATATTTCTTGTGTTTGGAATGTTATTTTCTTTCATCTGTGTAACTCTGTTTTCCATGATCTATATGGCGAAGGATAATTATTTTAACAATACGATATTTCAATATTTTAATATCAGCAAAGAGCTATTTGGGAAGTTGATTTACATAGATATCAGCAAGTCGGTTCTGGTATGCGGAATGAATATGAGCAGTCTGCTGTTTTTAATCTGTAATTACACGCTGTCACAGATTGACTGGCCAAGGCAGCCGCGGAGACTGCGAATGGGACTGGTAATTTTCTGGCTGGCCCAGGTTATTCTGTATAGTCCTTTTTCTGTACGATTTTTCTATTATGGAGGCCTTGGCTATTTTCCGGATCCAATAGTTTTTCGACATGTGTATCAAGTATTTCATGGGATAACGGTAAGCGGTAATTTTTTAACTATATTAATGTCATTTGTGTATATGGTCAGGAACGCTGCCAGAAAAGAACCGATAAAGGATTTAAGAGTTATGAAGTGGTCGCTGACTACAATGAATGCGGGCATCTGTATTCTTTATTTTTATATGTATTTTTCTTTACCGGATTCGTTTTTGTGGATGTCCAGAGCGCTTAACTATACCGCTTATAAATCCCTGGATATGCCTCCTTATATTCGTTTCATGAGAATGATTCCCTATCTTGTGATTCTTTTTTTATTGTTTCTTCTGTTGAGTTCTTACCGATATGACCGTGCGGCAAGAAAACTCAGGGAGAAAGATTATGTATTTTCAACCATTGCTGCTTCTTCAGAAATATCCACCAGGGTATTCAGCCACTATATAAAAAATGAAATGCTGGGTATTTTGTCGGAAGCGGAATGGGTGATGAAGGCTCCGGAAGAACACCGGGAAGGTCTGGAAACGATTCGTAATAGCTGTCTGGAGGTATATGAACGCTTAGATCTGCTCCAGCAGAATGCAAACCGTATCGTATTAAATCAGTCCTTAAATAATATTTTGATGATTCTGGCGGATACGCTTAAAAAGAATAAAGAATTGTTTGCAGAAAATAAAATCAATGTGATTGATACTGCTGAAAATAAAGAAGTGAAAGTGTTTTGCGATGCCCATTACATGGAAGAGGTTTTCCAGAATTTGATTCTCAATGCAGTTGATGCAATGAAAGATCAGGTGGTAGGAGAACGAACGATTACTGTGACTACGATGCTTTATGACAGGCAGATAAAAATCGAATTTAAAGATTCAGGGCCTGGAATCAGCCCGTCTGTTATGGATAATTTATTTGAACCATTTATTTCAACCAAATCGACAAAGCATAATTGGGGAATCGGTCTTTCCTTTGTAAAACGGATTATTCAGAGTCACAATGGGAAAATAGAAGTGGAAAATTCTGCTGACGGAGGAGCTGTTTTTTCAGTTTATCTTCCGATTGTAGAATAAATGGAGGATATATGGAAGATAAAGAGATAAAAGTGATGATTGTAGATGATATTCCGTCCCTTTGCCACAGATATCAGTATATCTTTGAACATACGCAAGATATGAAAGTGGTATCTGTCGCACATAATGGATATGAGGCTGTATTAAAGAGTGCAGTCACCAGGCCGGATGTCATCCTTATGGATATAGAAATGGAAAGCAGGTATGCAGGAATCACAGCTACGCAGCAGATTTTATCTGAACTTCCGGAGATAAAGATAATCATATTGACGGTTTATGAAGAGGATGCAATGGTTTATGCGGCTTTCCAGGCCGGTGCCTGTGATTACGTTCAGAAGACGGCTACCAGCGCGAACATGATTCAGTGCGTCAGGGATGCCTATTACGACCGGTCCGTGATGAAGCCGAAGGTTGCAAGAAAGATCAGGACTGAATTTAAGAGGATTAAAGATCAGGAGGAAAGTTTGATCTATAATCTTTATCTGATTCAGCTGCTTACGGATACCGAGCGGGATATACTTAGTGCACTGCATGAGGGTTTGTCTCAGAAGGATGTTTGTAAACAGCGTTATATCGGTACGGCGACGATGAAGACCCATATACGGAATATTCTTCAAAAAATGAAGTGCAAATCGATTGAGGATGTATTGCAGAAGGCAGATTCCAGCGGCTTTTTTTATTATATGGAAAAAGTGAAGGAAAGGCAGGCTCAGAAGAATCAGCCATTAGAATAGAAATGAGGGGTTTAGGCATAATGACGAAAAACGATTAGAAAATCTAATCGTTTTTTCGTTATAAGGATTTGCAGAGAAAAGACCAGCTTGTAAGAGTTGTTAAAAATCATCTATAATCGCTTTATCGCAGGGAAGTTGGTTAGTACCCTGGAAAACTGATTAGAAATCGAAATGGAGAGGGAGGAAAAGTAATATGACAAAACGCATGATACCAATGACTTTTACAGCACTTATGGCGGCCGCAGCACTGGCAGGCTGCGCAGGAAAAACACAGGAGAGTGTACCGGCAGGAACACAGGAGAAAACGCAGTCTGAAGCTCAATCGGATACCGTTTCAGGAGGAGACAGTTCCGGTAAGGTAAAGCTGAACTACTATGCATGGAGCGAGGGCGATTATCTCCAGGATATTGTGGACGCTTACAATGCACAGAGTACAGTGGCAGAAGTGAAGATGACTCAGGTAAACAGCAATGACTATGAAGATAAGCTGTTCACGATGCTGGCAGGGAAAAATGATATCGATATATTTAACCTTCGTTCGGGATCGATGGCCAGTGATATGGCATCAACAGGAAATCTGGTCGATATTTCCCAGAATATCAAAGACAGTGGGCTGGACCTGGGAATATACGGCACCGGTTTTGCTGAAACAATGTATGATGGTAAATTCTATGTGCTTCCCTATCGGTCTTCTTCCTATGGACTGTTTTACAATAAGAAAATGTTTGACGAAAAAGGAATTGCTTATCCGGATAATCTTACATGGGATGAATACGGTAAGCTTGCTATGGAACTGACCGAAGGTGAAGGGAAAGATAAAATTTACGGAAGCTATATTCCTGATTGGAACAGCTGTACTTATGAAGTACTCCAGAAGGGATCCAATCTTGCAGACGATGATCTCACTCCTTTAAAAATTTGGATGGAACGGTTGAACCAATACTATAATATCGATAATTCCCATATGAGTTTTACTGATATGAGAAGCAGCGGAACCGATGGAATTAATTTCTTTACTACTGGTAACTGCTACATGTATCCCGGCGGTGAATGGTCCATCAGTGACGCGCTGGCAATGCTTAAGAAGAACCCGCAGCTTAAGGATACCTTCGAATTGGGAATTGCCATGATTCCACAGGTTGATAAGGAGGGGGAGAAGCTCACGATAGGAGGCGTAAGTACCTTTGTCGGCATTAATGCTGCCTCGGAGAAGCAGGAAGCCGCCTTTGACTTTGTTCAGTTTATGGCTGGCAAAGAGGCTGCCCTGATCACGGCTTCTTACGGCGCAATTCCTGCTTATATTGACGATGATGTCATAAATGCCTTTGAAGAGTCGATTGGTGTAGATGGAGCGGGCAATATGCTGGATATCAGCAAGGTTTCAGAAACTCTGTTTATACCTGGATACAGTGACATCACCAACATTTATGTGGAGGAACTGGAGCTGTACCTGATTGGAGAACAACCCCTTGATGAGGCGGTAAAGAATTTTGAGGAACGCAGAGCGGAATTAAATTCTTAAGAGGGGAGCGTGCGTTATATGATGCAGAGCAGCCGACGAAAGAGGGAATGGACAGGCTGGATGTTTGTCCTGCCAAGCCTGATTGTTTTTACATTGTTTATGTTTCTGCCGATTATTTTGGGATTCTGGTATAGTCTGACAAACTATACCGGACTCTCGAAATCCTATGATTTTATCGGTTTTGGCAATTACGCCAAGCTGTTTTCTGATCGTTATTTTAAAGTGTCTATTAAAAATAACATCATTTATGCAGTGCTGTTTTCTACGATGACCATGCTTATTTCCCTGATTCTGGCATCTCTTTTAAATCAGCTTACGAAGTTTAGAAAGCTGTTTCGAACATTGTTTTTTCTGCCCTATATTTCTTCCATGGTCTCTGTAGCCGTTATTTGGAAAATGATTTTTAATCCGGCGGGCGGCCCTTTAAATACGATTTTGCAGCAAATAGGTGCAGCCAACCCGCCGCAGTGGCTTGCATCAACAAAATGGGCGTTATTCGCAGTTATTATTGTCTCTGTATGGAAATCGTGCGGATATTACATGGTGATTTTCCTGGCTGGGCTGCAGAACATACCCGATAGTCTGTACGAATCTGCCGCTCTCGACGGAGCAAGTAGCCTCAAAAGATATTTTAAGATTACGCTTCCCATGATTACGCCAAGTATTTTTTTGAATATGGTTCTGGTAACAATTAATTCATTTCAGGTATTTGACCTGGTGAATGTAATGACCGAGGGAGGTCCCGGTATGAGTACCAATGTGTTGTCATACCGGATTTACTATGAGGGATTTAAGCGGATGAATATGGGCTATGCGTCTTCCATCGCGTATTTTCTTTTTACCTTGATCCTGGCGGTTACAGCGGTTCAATTCCTGATGCAGAAAATCTGGGTTCACTATGATTAGGGAGGAGAACGGATATGATACAATCTAAAAAATGGCAGGTGCCTTTTTATGTGCTTATGAGCGCCCTGTCTCTTACCATGATATTTCCCTTTTTGTGGATGGTTTCAACGTCATTTAAATTTGATACCCAGGTGTTTACGGTGCCTGTTGAGTGGATACCTGATCCGGTCAACTTATCGAATTATACGCAGGTCTGGGTGGAAGAACCATTTCTTCTGTATTATAAAAATACGGTAGTGGTAGCAGTATTTGCCACAGCGGGCCAGGTAATTATCAGTGCAATGGCGGCCTATGCATTCTCCTCCATTGAATTTAGGGGAAAGAATATTTTATTTTCACTTTATTTGGCAACTATGATGGTACCGTGGCATACAATTATGATTCCACAGTATCAGTTCATCAGCAGACTGGGACTGACGGATACTCATGCAGCCCTGATTCTGGGGCAGTTGGCCAGTGCTTTCGGTATTTTCCTCCTGAGACAGTTTTTTCTCACAGTACCCGGAGAACTTATGGAAGCAGCCAGAATAGATGGGGCCGGAGAGGGGGACATATTTGCGAAGGTGATGCTCCCGCTGGCGAAGCCGGCGCTCTCTACACTGATTATTTTTACATTTGTGCAGGTCTGGAATGACTATACAGCGCCGCTAATCTATTTAAATACAAAGGAAAAGTACACGATTCAGCTGGGACTTACCTTTTTCCAGTCGGAACATACGATGCAGTATACTGTCATTATGGCGGGAACCGTATGCGCCCTGATCCCGATTATCATTACATATCTTATATTTGAAAAACAAATCACAAACGGTATGGTACACAGCGGACTGAAAGGATAAAGAATATAATGAAACTGTCTAATATTTTGCTGGCGTCTTCCCTGTTCTATTTTAGAATCCCAAGAGAAAAATGGGAAAAAAGAATGAAGCTTCTTAAGACGGCCGGCTATAATACAATTGATGTTTATTTCCCCTGGAACTATCATGAAACAGCACCGGGAATATGGGATTTCTCAGGAAATCGTGATGTATATGCTTTTTTGGAACTGGCAAAGATGCATGGGCTTTTTGTGATTGCACGGCCGGGTCCATATATTTGTTCGGAATGGGATGGAGGCGGACTTCCTGCATGGCTGGCTGCAGACGGCGTTTCTGTCAGACAGGACGACGAAGAGTTTCTGAAGCAGATTGGAACATGGTATGATCACATTTTGCCTGTTCTGGAACCATTTCAGATAAGCAGGGGAGGAACCGTACTCTGCATGCAGATTGAGAATGAACTGGATTTTTTTGACTGCAAGAGCCCTGTTAGCTATATGGAGAAGCTCATGAGTATGACAGCAGGCCATGGTATTGAAATCCCGCTTTTTTACTGCTGCGGCCAGAACGATTTACTGCGTGCGGGTGGGCTGACACCGGGACTTTATACCGCATTTAATGTATATTCAGATTCTAACTCTCCGGGGACGGAGGAGAGAGCACTTCATCTTTATTCTACTGTGTCTGATCGGAATATGCCGTTTTTAATCTCAGAGACAAACCGGGAGCACAGCTACTTAAAGCGTCTGCTGGCGTGTGGTGCAAAGCTGCTGGGACCTTATAATCAGACTGCCGGTAATACGATGGAGTGGTATAATGGAATTACCAACTGGGGAACACGTGAGAATCCCATCGCGCTGATGGCTGCTGATTATGATTTTGATTCCATGATTGGCTCTGCCGGAGAGGTAAATGATCAGTTCTACGAATCAAGGCTTCTGTCCGGCCTGCTGAATTCATTTCCGACAGAGTTTGCGGAGGCGGTTCCAATGAAGGCGGAAGGTATGGTGATTCAATCCAGCCAGCCGGTAAACGCGGTGATTCCCCTGCTTCATACGACACGGGGAGATTTCCTGGAATTGTCCAATCTGGACCGCAAGGATACCATTCGTCTGCAATATCGTGACTTTGAACTGACCCTGTTAATGGCGTCTCTGGAGACCAGACTTTTGCCGGTCAATGTTGTGCTTTCAGACAAAAAGAGGATAACCCTCTTATACAGCAGTTATGAGATTGGCTTTGTTGAGGAAAAAGAGGACCGTACTACAACAGCAATGTATGGCTATGGGGACTTTATTGCGGTACTTGATATGGACGGAGAAATAAAGACAGTAAACGGCGGGTATCAGGATGAGTCTTTTAACCTGATTGTTGGATCGCCGAAGGAGATTGCTGTGATGCCGATTCCCGGTCTGCCTGATATGAAGGGGAAGCTGGAGGAGCAGGCGGAGGAACGGGTGATATCCCATCTGTCCATAGCTGATGCAGTATTACCGGCAATGAAATTTGAGAAAACACCAGTACAACCAATGGAGAAGATCCCGCAGTACAGAGGAATCGGCTGTTACCGTTTTTCGGTAGAAAAGGGCGGAGAATTTCTTTTCCAGGAAGCGGCAGATATTATTACCATATGCCGGGACGGAGAGCAGACAGATGTGATCTATGGGAGAGGAGACAGCATATTTCGTCAGTTACAGCCTGGAATTTACCAGATATATACGGAAATTTGGGGACACAGTAACTTCGATGATATACGCTGTAAGTCTCTGAGAATGAATTCTCTGAAGGGGATTGGGAAAATTGTTCGCATCAATGGCAGAGAGGATATCAGCGATAACTGGCTGTTTGATCTGGATGAACAGCCGGTGGGCGAATGGTACTTTTTCCGTCACTCCAATTATAATACCATAATGGGAATTGATTCCTACAGCAGGGCGGTAAGTCCTGTCAGAGGCGTCTACAGCAAATGGATTACTGTGCCGGATAATGCGGATTCACTGTATCTTCATTTTTCCAGGGCGGACTGCATCGTTCATGTTTACGTAAATGGGCATTTAGAGGCAGATGTGCTGAAGGATGATCCTGTCGTCGATATCAGCCGCTATGCAAAAAATGACCGGATTGAGGTGTGTCTGAGAACAGAACGTAAATTTTCCACTGACCGGGTAGGAAACGTTACATTAATTGCAGGAAATGCACAGACGGACTGTGAGTACGGTATGCTGCCGGTGGAAACGTTTAAGATGCCTTTGCAGGCGGTTCAAACGACGTATCCCATAAAGCTTCTGAAGGGAAAAAATTATATGATGACTCTGCCGCTGGAAAGAAAAGACGGGAAGGAAATGAAACTGTTTTTCCAGGGAAAGGATATAAAACTGACGATTGTAAACAATCACAGAGTAATCAGCAGACTGGTCCTTCCAAACGGTTCATTTCCGGAGGTAAGAGGAGGAAGCCGGAATACTGCTTATATCAGCGAGGAATGGCTGGGAGCAGAGAAAACGGTTATCTGGTGTCAGACAATTGGAAATGAACCGGAGCTTCTAGAGGTGAAAGTCTGTTATTATAGCTCTGTGTGTGATACATGAATCAATCCTTCGGCTCATGCCGGCACTTCCTGCGATACTCCACCGGTGTCAGCCCATGGACTGCCTTGAACGCGGCGGAAAACTTACTCTGATTCGTATACCCCAGGGAAGCCGCGATATCGGCCACGGTGCTGCCGGTGGTCAGAAGCAGGGCGGAGGCCCGCTCCATGCGCTCCCTTCTTAAGTAGTCCCTGATGGTCGTGCTGTAGACCTGCTTGAAGTTGCTTTTCAAGGAGGTTGGGCTGATGCAGAATTCCTTTGCCAGCTGATCGATCGTTATATTTTCGTGGAGATTCTGCGTGATCCGGCGCTGTACCTGCCGGATAATGTCGATCTGATTCCTGGTGACACGGTCCAGGGCGCGTTCCTGTTCCGGATCGATCATGCTCAGGAACAGGAGGAGTTCCAGAACCTTGATCTTATAATAGTCATGGCGGAACTCCTGAGGAATCTGATACAGTTCGCCAAATATATGACCGATCTGCCGGATGGCACGGATTGCAAGGAAGTGACTGCCGGGGCAGAATCTGTCGCCGAATTCCTGCAGCCGCAGTTTTTCATTGTCCAGAAGCGGGGGCATATGGTCTTTTAGAATTCCCAGATCCAGCACAATCGTAATCCCTAAGTAACAGCCCGTGGGAAAGCAGAGGCCGGGAGTGCCATCCTCCATGCGGGTAATGCATAAATCGCCCTCGCCCAGGTAAAGGTAATCGCCGCAGAGCCACTGGCATTCTTTGCGGCCCTGGTAGCAGTAATCTATCTCAAGCAGTTCGCTCTCGGTCTTCAGGCTGCTGTCACAGTAAACCATGGAAAAGTCATTATAGATCAGTTCGATTCCCGGAAATATGGTAAATACATCCATACTTCCGGGATTTTCGCGGTTCCCATACTGGTACTGGACATGCAGATCGGAGAAAACCTGCGGAGCCAGCGGCTTTTGATTATAATAGATCTGATAGCGCGGTTTTGTTACTTCATCCATCGGAAAGCCTCCTCGTCTGTTTACTGCTATTGTAACACAGTTGGAAGAAATATTCTGCTTCGAAATAAAAAACGTCAGATTCCGGTGAGGACAATAAAGCTGGAACCACCACATCTTTTGCGGAAATACCCGCAATCAGCGCTACGACAATCTGCCAGAAGCCAAGGCCGACCGGAGCCAACAGCGGAACCGGAAGAGAACCGAGCTTCGCCCCGAAGCTGGCCGCCATATCCGAAGTATACCCCTGTGGACCAAAGTTTAAAATAAACCAGATAATCTTTCTTTTGTACACTCCCCAAAGACCTGAATAGAGCCCGAATGGCTCCAAAAAGACAGCATTTTGATCCAAACGGACAAAGTATAGCTCTATCCATTGACGAATCGTTTAATCTATTATAGAATACAAATGAACATATGAACAAGTATTCATATGAAACAAAAATTGAAAGGGGATATTCCTTATGAAGAAAACATTTAAGCTGTTAGATTTAGACTGTGCACACTGTGCTGCGAAGATTGAGGGCGCTGTTAAGAAGATAAGCGGAGTTACAAATGTGGAGGTCAACTTCCTGAGCCAGAAGATGGTTCTGGAGGCAGCCGATGACCGGTTCCAGGAGATTGCGGAAGAAGCCGTAAAGCTGATAAAGAAGATAGAACCGGATGTAACCGTTAAGAAGATTTAATTGAGAATCATGTGTAAGCGAGAGACAATTGCATCTATAAAAGCGCGGCGGCACAGCATAATCCCGCCGCCGCAGACGAAGAGGAAAATGATATGACAAAAAAACAGAAAAAACAGTTATACCGGATTCTTGCGGCAGCAGCGATCTGCCTGATTACCGTGGCCCTTCCGTTAAATCCAACGTGGAAACTGGCCGGATTCCTGCTGAGCTATGTGGTGATTGGATGGGATATCATCTGGAAGGCCATTACGAATATTCTACACGGCCAGGTATTCGATGAGAACTTTCTGATGACGGTGGCGACCGTGGGTGCCATGTTCTTAGGCGAGTACGCGGAGGGCGTCGCTGTCATGCTGTTCTACCAGGTGGGTGAACTGTTCCAGTCCTACGCGGTCAGCAAGTCGCGCCGATCCATATCCGGGCTGATGGATATCCGGCCGGATTACGCAAATGTGGTGAGAGAAGACGGGATCGTATCCGTCGATCCCGATGAGGTGGCTGTCGGCGAAGTGATCGTGGTAAAGCCGGGAGAGCGGGTACCGCTCGACGGAACCATTCTGGAAGGCCGTTCAGCCCTGAACACCTCGGCCCTGACCGGGGAATCCCTGCCAAGGGAGGTGGAACCGGGAGCCGATGTGATAAGCGGCTGCATCAATCAGAGCGGTACCATAAAAATCCTGGTATCGAAACCATACGGCGAGTCCACCGTGGCCAAAATTCTCGATTTGGTGGAAAATGCCAGCAGCAAGAAATCGAAATCCGAGGCATTTATCACCAGATTTGCAAGATACTATACGCCGGCCGTTGTAGCTGCGGCAGTGCTTCTTGCAGTACTTCCTCCGCTCCTGGCAGGACAGCCGTTCGCGGTCTGGATTGAGCGGGCGCTGACCTTCCTGGTTATTTCATGTCCTTGTGCACTGGTTATCTCTGTACCGCTCAGTTTCTTCGGCGGAATCGGCGGCGCTTCCAAATGCGGCGTTCTGATCAAAGGCAGCAACTACCTGGAAGCGCTTGCTAAAACAGAAACGGTTGTCTTTGATAAGACGGGTACGCTGACAAAAGGCTCGTTTGCAGTCAGCGGGTGCTTCCCGGAAAAGATTACGAAGGAGAAGCTTCTGGAGCTGGCCGCTTACGCGGAAAAGGATTCCAACCATCCGATCTCGAAATCCATAGTAAATGCTTATGGAAAAAAACTGAATGCCTCCAGAGTGGCTGACGTTCAGGAGATTGCCGGCCATGGAATCTCCATATCCTTAGACGGAAAGACCGTACTGGCTGGCAACAGCAGGCTGATGAATCTAAATCACATCAAATTCAAACCGGTGAGAGAGACGGGAACGGTTGTCTACGTGGCAGAGGACGGAATCAGCAGGGGAGCCATCCTGATCGAGGATGAAGTGAAGGAGGATGCGGCCTTTGCGATCCGGGAACTGAAACAGTCGGGAATCAGGAAGACCGTCATGCTGACGGGCGACGCAAAGGCCGTGGGCGAGAATGTAGCGCAGCGGCTGGGCCTGGATGAAGTGTATACAGAGCTGCTTCCCGCGGATAAGGTAAGCCATATGGAGCAGCTGCTGTCTCAGACCAGTGAAAAAGGAAAGCTGGCATTTGTGGGCGACGGCATCAACGATGCTCCGGTTCTGGCGCGTGCCGATATCGGCATTGCCATGGGCGGACTCGGCTCCGATGCGGCCATTGAAGCGGCTGATGTGGTCATTATGACGGATGAGCCGTCCAAGATTGCGGCGGCCATGAGAATATCCAGAAAGACTCTGCGCATCGTTCACCAGAATATAGTCTTTGCACTGGGAGTCAAGGCGATCGTGATGATCCTGGGTGCCATTGGATTTGCCAGCATGTGGGCGGCAGTATTTGCGGATGTGGGTGTCTCCGTCATTGCCATCTTAAATGCAGTCCGGGCTCTCCAGGTAACGAAAGACGACAGAGTCGGTAATGGGAAAGCGTTTCAGAAAACAGCAGAGGTATAGAGATTACAAACAAGCAGCCTGGTGATAAGCCGGGCTGTTTGTTGTAACTCCTTTTTCATACGTTACAGTTCACAGCCCCGTCGTCCTCTGTTTCCCGGTCTGCCCCGTCTGGCTTATGCGTGGTTTCCAGTTCAAGTTTCGGGGATAAGCACTTCTAAACGTGCAGAATTTTTCTAAAAACCAGGGAAAATTCCCAAACTCGCTGCGCTCAGACAGGTGGGAATTTCCCCTGAACGAAAAATCCTGCGCGTTAAGAATTGCTAATCCCCTGCAAAGTCACTGGAAACCACGCATAAGCCAGACGGGGCAGACCGGGAAGCAGAGGACGACGGGGCTGTGAACTGCAACTTTCATACAACCAGCAAGTGTAAATAAGTTGTAATACGAGGCCGAATCTGATAAAATGAAGTACAGTATGAGGGAAGATCAGGGGACCGGAATTGGTGAGAAAATCGCCGGGTTACTATTGGAAGCTGGGGGATAAGGCGAATGGCGGAACACTTTAGAGATATAGAGAAGATTCAGGAAATACTGCAAGAGGCTCAGACCGGTCTGTGGGCGATAGAGTTGGAAGAGGGACGGGAACCGAGAATGTACGCGGATAAGGCCATGCTGGAGCTTCTTGGCTTTACCGGCGAGCCGTCTCCGGAGGAGTGTTACCGGGGATGGTATGACCGGATCGATGCGGATTACTATCCCATGGTCCAGGATGTGGTCCGTCGGATGTGTGCCGATGAGAGGGCCGAGGTGGAGTATCCGTGGCACCACCCGTTATGGGGGCAGATTTATGTGCGCTGCGGCGGGATCAGAGATAAGAACTATAAAGAGGGCACCTGTCTGCTGGGATACCACCAGAATATCACCAACACGGTTATGCTGAAGCAGGAGTATGATACCATACTGGAAAAACTGAATGAGAATTTTAAGGGGATCATCCTGTGTAACCTCCATACAGGTGAATACAGAATTATAAAAGCCACCGAGCAGCTGGAAGCGTTTGGCGAAGGGGCGGCGGACTTTGAGACATTTTTCCATAACTATGCGGAACGTGAGATCGTGCGGCAAAACCGTGAACTGTTTCTGAATGCCGTCAATCCCGAGTATATCCAAAAAAGATTTCATGCGGACAGTTCCGGCATGGAAGCGATTTACAGGACGAAGGAAAAACGGTGGCGGAGAATTAAGGTGGTTCCCCTAAAGCAGTACTCCGAGGCATATCCCTGGGTTATCGCAGCCATGGAGGAGCAGGATGGCGAGATGGAAAAACGGATCGATCAGGCCAGCGCGCAGGTTGCGGTGTCTCAGATTTATACGCTGCTCATCAGTGTGGACTGCGAAAAGGCAGAGTATAACTGCATTTACTATTCGGGAGAACTGTTAAAGCTTTCCAGACGAGGGCGGTATCCGGATTTCCGGGAGCAGGCTGTAAAAATTATGCCAGCGGAAGACCGGAGGGAGTTTGAACGCATTTTTGATGCGGAAAATTATGGCGCCGGTGAATACAGGGAAGGCATGCTGCACATGTACGATCAGGAGGGCAGACTGCATGCCTACAGCTATTATTCCGCCCTCATCAGTCAGAATTATGAAGACAGGATTCTTATGACTGTGAGGAATGTGGATGATAAGCATGAGATTCAGAGACGGGAAGCCATCCTGGCCAATCTGTGCGAGTGCTACTATTCCATCTACCTGTTCGACTATGTGAACAACACGGAGGAGGCGATCTGGCAGGAGGACTTCATTCAAAAAAACAGAGAGTTCCCCAAAGGGGCGCTCGATGTTTATTATGAGAAGTTTGTGAAACACTACGTCTACCCGGAAGATCAGGAGAAAATGCGCAGAGCAGGGAGTATTGATTTCCTGCGTCAGACCCTGTCCGTGGAGCAGCCAGTCTACGAAGTCGATTTCCGAAGACTCTATCCGGATTGTATCCGATGGGTCCGCGCCCGGTTCAGCATAGCGGAAATTGAGGATGGCGTCCTCACCAGGGTGATTTTTGCCAGCATGGATATCAACGAGCAGAAGCTGACGGAGTTAATGGAAGAACAGCAAAAGAAGCTGTATTTCGAATCTCAGAATATCATTAAGGGACTTTCCGCTTTCTACCACTCTGTTTTCTATGTGGACCTGGTGGAAGAGACCTTCCAGACCTTCGTCATCCGGAAGGATGTTGCAGAGCGGCTGAACCATTCAGATGAGTATGGGGCGCTGTTTGAAATCTACCATGAACATCTGATTCACGAGGAGGACAAGGAACGTTTTAAGCAGGAAATGTGTCTGACGGCGATTAAGAAACGGGTGCAGGAAGGCGAAACGATCTATGATTTGGAGTATCGCAGGGATTACAGCGGTTACTATGGCTGGATGCGGATTCACATCATCCTGGCAGAGAGCAGGAACGGGGTTCCAATCAAGATTATTTTAGCCTCTCACAATGTTGAGAAGGAAAAGGAGCAGGAGGCGCAGAGCCAGCAGGCGCTGTTTGCAGCGTATGAGGCAGCCAGGAATGCCAACGAGGCCAAGAGTAATTTCATGGCGCAGATGTCTCATGATATCCGGACACCGATGAACGCCATAATCGGAATGACGGCGATCGCCATGGGTCAGGCGGATAATGAAGAACGCGTGAAGGACTGTCTTCAGAAAATCAGTCTTTCCAGCAGCCATCTGCTGCATCTGATTAACGAGGTCCTGGATATGTCCAAGATCGAGAGAGGGCAGATCACGCTGACCGAAGCGCCGTTTTCTTTAAAAGGCCTGTTCCACGAGATCGGCGGCATCGTCTATAATGAATCGATGGAAAAGGGACAGGCCCTGCATTTCCTGACAGAAGATATCATCCATGACAATCTCCTGGGAGATGCCGGCAAGATCCGCCAGGTCCTGATCAATCTCATCAACAATGCCATCAAATATACTCCCCATGGCGGTACAATCACCGTCACTACCAAGGAGATGACGTCGGGAATTCCGGGGGTGGGATGCTTTGTATTTACGGTTGAGGACAACGGGATCGGCATCAGCCAGGAGTTCCTGGATCATATATTTGTTCCGTTTGCCCGGGAGGAGAACTGCCATGTGAGAAAGGTTCAGGGCACCGGCCTTGGTATGTCCATCTCTCACGGCATCGTGACGGCCATGCAGGGAAGTATCCGGGTGGAAAGCAAACAGGGCGCGGGCAGCCGCTTTATTGTCACACTTACCATCAGAACTCTGGAAGAGGAAGGCAACGAGGCGGCAGTTCTGCGGGCGCTGTCAGGCAATACCGGGAGAAAGCTGGAGACAAGTCTCCAGGGGCTTCGGCTTCTGCTGGTGGAAGATAATGAACTGAATATGGAAATCGCGGAGACGCTGCTGCGGGACGCGGGCTTTATCGTGGACAGGGCGGAGAACGGGTATGAGGCGCTGAAGCTCTTCAACGATTCAGAACCGGGGACGTACGACGCGATTCTCATGGATCTGCAGATGCCGGTGATGGACGGATATACGGCGGCAAGCGAGATCCGCGGCAGCAGCCATCCGGGGGCGAAGACTGTCCCGATCATCGCATTGACTGCCAATGCATTTGCAGAGGATATCTCGAAGGTGATGGCCGCGGGAATGAACGATCACGTCACAAAACCGATTGATTTTGACCGCCTGCTGGCAGCGCTTCAGAAATGTATATGCCGTTAGAACGCCCTTTTGTTTTGGTTGAAAATGCAGATTTGATTTGCAATCTTACCGGGCTGAAGACGGTTTCAAAAGAAAGTGACAGAAGCCGCCGGATACGATATAATAACAGGCAGAAGCGACATCAACGTTCTGACTATATACTTTGGAGGAAAATTATGAAATTCATATTTGCAACGCTGCACGTAAAAAATTTGGAAGAATCCATTCAGTTTTATGAAAACATAGTGGGGATGAAGCTGGCACGCAGATTTCCTGGCGGCCCCAACACGGAGATCGCATTTATGGCAGACGGTCCGGCGGAGATTGAATTAATCTGCAATACGGAGGCAGAGCCTGTTGTATATGGAGAATGTCCGTCACTGGGGCTTTCCGTGGAAGATCTGGACCAGGCGATGGAGCACATGAAAGAACAGGGCGTGGAGATCGTCAGCGGACCATTCCAGCCGAACCCCAATACCCGCTTTTTCTTCATCCTCGATCCGGATGGTGTGAATCTTGAGATCATTGAAAAGAAGTAGGAAAAAGCCGTTTACCAGAAGGAGAGGTTAGAATATGAACGAGGTAATGGAATTTCCTGACAGAGAACACTTTAGGAAATGGCTGGAAGCCAATTGCCTGTCGAGCGAAGGCGTCTGGCTGCTGTTTGGCAAGACAGGCGGCCCCAAAACGGTGAAGGCGGGGGAAGCTCTCGAAGAAGCCCTTTGTTTTGGCTGGATTGACGGGCAGATGCAGAGTATCGACGATCAAACCTATAAAAAGTATTTTTCTCTGCGCAGAGCGAACTGCAAGTGGTCGGAGAAAAACAAGAAGCTGACGGAAGCCCTTGAAAAACAGGGGCTGATGACTGATTACGGCAGAATGAAAATCGAGGAGGCCAGGAAAAACGGTCAGTGGGACGCCCCTAAGCCTCAGCCGGTTACAGAGGAGCAGATCGCTTCCTTAGCGGCTGCCCTCCAGGCGTTTGAACCGGCCTGTACGAATTTTCAGGCGATGTCCTTATCCGTGAAGAAGACGTATACGAAAGCATTTCTGGACCCCAAAACCGAGGAGGGGCGGGTAAAGCGTCTCTCGTGGATTGTGGACCGGCTCAATAAGAATTTAAAACCGATGTGATGATCCATAACCGCTCCGGACAGGGCAGGAGTGAGGCGGAAAGGCGGACTGCAAATGAATGGCTTTTTTCTGATAATCCCGTTTATCCTGATAAGATTTGGCCTCCTGGCGCGATTCAGCAGCGAGGCAGTAAAACGTGCGGCCCATTTCGCCCCATTGTCGGGAAATGAAGTGTTCGCATATTGGGTCTACCAGATATCCAATTCCGCAATCTTTGTGTACTTGTGTTTTCTCAGGGTGAAACCAGAGGTCTCCTGGCAGTTCTTTTCAGGAGCGGCGTTTTATCTGCTGGGATTGACATTTTGTGCAGCTACAATCAAAGATTTTGCCTCCCCATCCGAAGACGGTATTAATCAGAACGGACTCTACCGGTTTTCACGCAATCCGATGTACCTGTCGTATTTTCTCTATTTTATCGGCTGTGTGATACTGACCCGGTCTGTAATTCTGTGCGGCATTGTCGTTGTATTCCAGATCGCCTCTCATTGGATTATTCTCTCGGAAGAGCGGTGGTGTATGGAAACGTTTGGTGATGCGTACCGGCAGTATATGAAGACGGTCAGACGTTATATTTGACGTTTTAAGACGGGATAAATCTGGAGTCTGCAGCGTGAGTATGTATGAGGAGAGAAGGAGCGGTTCGCTGCTGTCAGCGGTCCGTTCCTTTTTTCTGAAACAAATTAAAAATAAGACAATTGTAGTATTGACATTCTTGTAAGACTGGAGTAGTATATGGGTATGGATACTACTCCAGTCTTATAAATGAAAGGAAAAGAGGTGAATCAAATGGATATGAAACTGGTTGACAGTGAAATAAAGGTTATGGACGTTCTCTGGAAAGAGGGGGACAGCATGGCAAAGCATGTTGCCGATGTGATGAAAGAGCGGTACGGCTGGAATGTCAATACCACCTATACGCTGTTAAAGCGGTGCATCAAAAAAGGAGCCGTGGAACGGACCGATCCCAATTTTGTCTGCCATGCGCTTATTAAACAGGAACAGGTGCAGGCACAGGAAACAGACGAACTGCTGCATAAGGTTTTCGACGGCTCGGTGGATAAGCTGTTTGCATCTCTGCTGGGCAGAAGGAATTTGACTGCGGAACAGGTGGAGAAGCTGAAAGAGATGGTTGAGGAGCTGGGGGAGGATGGAGCATGAGCCTGATTCAAATGAGTATTTCTGCTGCAGTGATGATCTTTGTTATAACCGCCATTCGGGCGATTTCCATCAACCGGCTGCCTAAAAAGACGTTCCCTGCCTTATGGGGGCTTGTCCTGGCGCGGCTGCTGGTGCCGTTTACCTGGCCCTCGCCGTTCAGCGTCTACTCTCTTGCAAAGTATTCGGGAGCAGAACAGATCAGCGGCGTTCCAATCGCAAACGTACTGCCTGTTATCCCGGTCACCACCGCGCCGGCAGCTGTACAAAACACTGCCGCGGTCGTGGGGCTGACACCAGTGGGCTGGATCTGGGGCATCGGACTGGTGTTTTGTACGCTGTATTTTACCATAGCTTATGTCAGATGCCGCTTCGAGTTCATGACTTCCCAGCTGGTGGAAAACGAATTTACGATCCGATGGCTGGCAGAGCATAAGTGCAGACGTTCCATTGCAATTCGTCAGACCAGCGGTATAACGGCTCCGCTTACCTATGGAATCTTCCGGCCTGTCATATTAATGCCGGCAGAAACGGACTGGACAGATTCGAAAAAGTTGCAATACGTCCTCGCACACGAGTACGTGCATATCCGGCGTTTTGATGGCGCGACGAAGATTTTACTGACTGCCGCACTGTGTATTCACTGGTTTAATCCCCTGGTGTGGATCATGTATACCTTAGCAAATCGGGATATGGAACTGTCCTGCGATGAACGGGTTGTGCGGATGTTCGGAGAAACCATGAAATCAGCCTATGCGCTTACGCTAATTGACATGGAGGAAAAGAAGAGCGGACTTACCCCTTTATGCAACCATTTCAGTAAAAATGCAATTGAAGAAAGGATCGAAGCAATTATGAAGATAAAAAAGACAACGGTTTGTTCCATGGTAATCGCCTGCGCTGTTGTGGCTGGTGTGGGAAGTACATTAGCTACCTCCGCTGCCGCAGCAGGAATTCCGGATGATTTCATCTATATTAAAGAAGATATTGCAGTCAGGTTTGTGCCCGACCCCTCAATTTATGCGAAGTATTCCTCCTTTGGCGTTACGATTTCCAATGATGGCACATCACTTCTCTACAAGGGACAGAAAATAAGGCTTTTCAATGATGCATATTCTGATGAAACGTTCTATTATGATAAAAACGGCACAGTGAATCTGTTGGCTGTACGCAGTTCAGCCGGAGAAATCACTGGTATAAGCGCAATATCCGAGAAGGAAGCGCAGAAATACTACGACGCTTTTTATGCAGATGAGACCAATTACTCCAATCCGGAGCCTCTGGAAAACGGAAAGAAATATAATATGTATTACGGCGCTTACGGAATAACATTTCGTGCGAATGAAAACGCCCTGTACTATAATGGACAGAAAGCGAGATTGTTCGTTGATAAGACTGACGGCTGGTACCCTGCGTTTTGGGTGGATGAGACCGGAACGGCTGATCTGTCAGTCGTGCGGGACTCGGCCGGACAGATTACCGGCATTGAATCTATTTCAAAGGAAGAGGCACAGAACTATCTTAAGAACAGTGAGGTGGATGAGCAGGATATTGAGAGACGGGCAGAGAAACGGGCACAGGAGGTTGCTGCAGGGTATAGGAAGAAACAAGGTGTTTCAGCTGGAGGACGAGGCTGATTATTACGATGGGGAGTAGGAAAGAGGCTGAAAAACCTCCATCAAGATGTAAAGACAAATAATAAGAATGGATAAAACGAGCAGAGTATACTTAAATGTAGACCATGCTCGTTTTTCTTCGCGCCCAAAACATTTTTTATTGTCAGGAAGCAAAAGACGTTATACAATAAATGACAGAAGTATCCAGAAAATGGTAAAATGCAGCATGAAAATACGACAAGGAGGAAACAGCCATGTACCAGTTACTGATCGTAGACGATGAAGAAGATATCCGCCGCGGGATGGCACGGGGGATTCCGTGGAATGAATGGGGATTTGAAGTGGCGGGGCAGGCGGAGAACGGGGAAGAGGCTGTTCGCATTATTGGGGAAAAGCATCCGGACGTGGTGCTGTCCGATATTCGAATGCCAAAGATGGACGGGATCGAGCTGATGCAGTACCTCCATGAAAATAATCCGGAGATTAAGATCATCATTCTCAGCGGATACAACGATGTGGAGTATTTAAACATGGCTATCCGCAACCAGGTCACGGAGTATCTCTTAAAGCCCACGGATATCGATGAGTTTGAGACGCTGTTTCACCGGCTGAAGGAGAAACTGGACGAAGAGGGGGTCAGACGGCGGGAACTGGAGTCGCTGAAGGTTTCGGCCATGCAGAATAAAGAACTGTCCTATGCCAGAGTTCTCAGTAATCTCCTGGACGGGTATGTGGGCGGAGAGGAAGAGTACGGCTGGAAGGAGGAGATGGAAGACGCCGGTATGAATTTTGGCTGCTGTATGATGGCGGTGTTGGATGCCCAGCCTGTGGGAAATGGGGAGAGAGACGATCACTACCAGCTGAAGCAGCAGATTATCCGGTACTGCAACAGCCGGGAGATGGTCTGGGAGAAACATTTCTTCTTAAACCGGGACCGGAAGGTGGTAGGGATTATCACACTGAAGGACGGCAGCGACGGGGAACTGGCAGCCATAGGCCGCTGCATCAAAGAGATTCAGGTAGAGATCGGCGACATCTACGGCCTGGCCCTTTTGGCAGGACTTAGCGGCCTGTGCGGCAGCGAGGAAAAATTGCCTGAAATCTACGGGAACACGGTGAAGCACGTCTCTTCCATGGCGCCGGATCTGTCGGCAGGCCAGAAGAAGACCGGGCTGCTGGTGACCTCCATTCGTGAGTATCTGGACCGGGAGTACTGCTCCAATCTCGTCTCACTGGAGGCAACGGCGGAACATTTTCGGAAAAACCCGGCTTACATATCGAAGGTATTAAAAAAAGAAACCGGATTTAATTTCAGCGATTATATCACACAGAAGCGGATGGTTCACAGCAAGCGGCTGCTGCGGGACATGTCACTAAAAATCTACGAGATCGCAGAGATGACCGGATACGCCGATGCTTCTAACTTCATTAAAGTATTTAAGAAGCACTGCGGCATGAGTCCGAATGAATACCGGGGACTCCACAACTGATGGAAACGAAGGGGACAGACAGGATGAGAGATTTGTGGAAACGGCTCTGCAATTATATGGACCGCGGCTTAAGACAGCAGTTGTTTTTCTATCTGGTGGTAGGGGTTCTTCTGCCCTTTACGATGGTTGCGTCCGTACTGTTTTTAAAGACACGGACGGAAATGAAGAATCAGGCAATCGGAAATATCCGCCAGAGGGCCGACGCCATCGCCGCACAGGTAGACGAGCTGCTCTATAATGTGCAGCTGGTGTCGGATAAATTTGCCTATGACGCCGAGATCGAGGCTTTTCTGGACAGGGATTATGACAGAGCGACCATCGAAAAGCAGCGGGATATCTATGAAATGAACAACTACTTTCTGAAGACGGACCCGCTGGGTAAGAGCCAGCGGATCAGCGCCATTTACGGAAATAACAAGGAAGTATATAATTTCCTGGATCCCTATTTTCAGGGAGAGGATATCAAACGGATCATGATTGACATGGGCGCCGAGGACCGGACGATGCTGTCCATGTTTCAGTGGCAGCCCCTGAAGAGTAATTTCCTCAGCATGACGAAAAAAGGGGATGGGAGGACAGATCAGGTGATCACTTGTATGCGCCGGATTCTGCATCCGTTTACCGGGACGTGGCTCTATACCCAGTTTTTTGTGCTGGAGGAGAATCAGGTCTATCAGCTTTATAAGGCGTCGGCCGAGGAAATGAAGGGGACCGTCTACATCGTGGATGGCAGCGGCCGTCTGGTCTCTTCGTCGGATCAGAATGCTGTCGAGACGTGCCGGATGCCGGAGCGTATCATGGAACTTGCAGAAGCGGCGGCGGAGGGCAGCCATCAGATTAAGTATAACGATGAGCCATATATTACAGATTTGAGCCCGTTAAGCAACGCGGACTGGCAGATCTTTACCGTGGTTCCCTTAAGCGCGGCTACCGAGCCCGTCGACCGCCTGTTCAAGGAGATTATTGCGGCCATGGTGGTCTGTGTAACTGCATGTATCGCCATCATCAACTGGATCTCCAGGCGGTTTCTTCAGCCGGTGGAGGTGCTGGACGCTTCCATGAAGGAGGTATACGACGGCAATTTGGAGGCATACGTGGAACCGGAGGCGTACCAGGGGGAGATCAAGAGCATGATGATGTACTACAACGCCATGCTGGTGCAGATCAACCACTATATAAAAGAACAGGTGGAGAGCGAGAAGAAGAAAAAGGAACTGGAGCTGGAAGTGCTCATGGGACAGATCAATCCCCATTTCCTCTATAACACACTGGAAAATATCGTCTGGAAATCCAATGAGGTGGGACGCCCTGACATCGGGCGGATTGCGGCGGCGCTGGGGCGGCTGTACCGGCTGTCCATCGGAAACGGTGAGACGATCGTCCCCATCCGGCAGGAGGTGGAACACGTCATGGCCTATGTGAATATCCAGAAGAACCGCTATAAGGAGCGGATTGAATTCGACAGCACCGTCGATTACGATCAGCTGTATAACTATGCCATGATCAAGCTGACCCTGCAGCCGGTGGTGGAAAACTGTTTTATGTACGGCATGGAAGGGATCGACCGGGTGCTGAAGATCCGGCTCGATATCCGGGAGGAGGCGGAGGTGATCCGGTTCCGCGTGGCGGATAACGGCTGCGGCATGACGAGAAGTCAGTTAAAGGAGGTGCGCCGCCAGATTGAGACGGGGGCGGTCAGAAGCGAGACAGAGCCGGGGAAACGAAGACGAAAAGGGACCGGAATCGGCCTTTACAGTGTGAAGGAGCGAATCGCCATCTATACCGGATACCAGAACAGCGTGCGGCTTTTGAGCAGACAGGGAGCCGGAACGATCGTAATCATTACAGTTCCCAAAATATCGGCAAAGGACAAGAATAACCAATAAAGGTAAAATTCCAACTATGGATTCGGGTCGGGTTTCACGCTACAATTAGAGCATCAAATAAATTAGCTGGGAGGAATTACCACAATGAAAAAAAGTATAAAACGTGTTGTTTCCCTGTCGCTCTGCGCGGCAATGGCAGCAGGGTCGCTGGCCGGCTGCTCTTCAAAGAAGGCGGAACCGGCGGATACAACCACAACAGCGGCAGCAGAAACCACCACAAAAGCAGGAGGTGAGACGGCAGCAGAGGGCGAGACAACAGAGGGGGCGGCTGCTTCTGACAAGCCATTCGACGGCGTGACCCTAAAGTATGCGACCACACAGACAGCCAGTACTGGAGAAGAGAACCAGAAGTTAATCGAACTGGTTAAGGAAAAAACCGGTATTAATATTGAGTTCTTCGTGATTCCGAACGCGAAATCCGGTGAAGTGGATAAGACTCTGGTCAGCCTGATGGCTGGTGATGAGATTGATTTGATCTACAACACAAAGCCAGGCTTAAAGGCGTTCTACAACGCGGGCGTCTTAGAGCCGATGAACGCGCTTGCTGAGACGGCAGGCTACGATATCGCCGGAACCTTTGGCGATTACGTTCCGGAATTTGGCGGAGACGTATACGGTCTTCCTGCATTCTCTGATATCTGGATCACCTTATATAATAAGCAGATATTCGACGATGCAGGTGTTGACTACCCGACAGCAGATGGCTGGACATGGGAAAAATACATCGAGACAGCGAAGAAGCTGACAGACAGCTCCAAGGGAATATATGGATCCTTAATGCTGGACTATGACTGCTACAACTACATGTACGCGTTACAGAAGGGCTGGGAGCCATACAAGGCCGACGGCACAGCCAACTTCGACGATCCGTTATTTAAAGAGAGCCTGGAGTTCTATTACGGCTTAGGCAATACAGAGAAGATTCAGCCTTCTATTCTGGAATTCAAGGCTTCCAACACACCGTGGAATGCATTTGCAACCACCGGAAAGTACGGTATGTTCATGTGCGGCGGCTGGGTAACTTCCATCTTAAATCAGTTTGACAAGTACCCGAGAGACTGGAAAGTCGGTCTGCTTCCGATGCCTTATCCGGAGGGAACCGATCCGTCTACTCTGACTGTACCGGGATGCTACGCAGTACCTACTACCAGTAAGAACAAGGACGCGGCTTTCGCAGCGGCAGCCTGCATGGCTGAGAACCAGTACACGCTGGGCATGGGCCGTGTACCTGCAAGAATTGATTTGACAGACGAAGAGATCAATGAGTACGTTGAGAACTCTCTGGCGAAGCCATTTGAGTTTGATGGTCTCACTGTGGAAGACTTCAAGACCGCATGGTTTGACAGCAGCCGCAAGGCACTTTCTGAAAAAATCATTGGCGACGGCGACGCAGCCATATCTCAGGCAATTATTGAAGAGGGCCAGCTTTACGGCCAGGGTGCGGAAAGCATCGATGACGCAGTAACCAAGATTCAGGATAAGGCAAACAGAGCAATCGAAGAAGATAAGCAGTAATCTAGTCTGACCTGACGGGCAGTCCATTCGGGAAACCTTAGGGGCTGCCCTTTTTGTGCCAAAAGAAAGTAAAGAGGTGTGTTTATGAAAAGTAATGGCAATGCAAAAGTAAAAGTGAAAACCTCCATTGCTCAGAAAAAGGAGAATTTTACAGGGGCTCTTTTTATCGCTCCGTATCTGATCGGCTACGTTATTTTTCAGGGGCTGCCGTTTTTGATTGCAGTGGTCCTTGGTTTTACCAATGTCCGTTATATCAGCAAGCTGGAGGACGCGTCCTTTGTTGGTATCAACAACTTTATCCGCATGTTTACGGATGTGGATACCATGAAGGCCCTGGGACGCACCGGCCTTTACTCCCTGATGTATGTGCCGTTAATCATGGTATGCGGCTTTTTCATCGCGTATATGGTAAACAAGGGAATCCACTGCAAGAACCTGGTCCGTTCCATGTTCTTTCTTCCCTACGTATCCAACATGGTGGCAGTAGCCGTCGTATTCAAGCTGCTGCTTGGTCCCGACGGTCCGGTAGTGTACATCCTTTCGGCTCTCGGCAGCGAGAACCCGCCGTATCTGCTGTATGGCTTAAATACCGCGCTTCCGACGGTAGTGTGCATCGCCGTGTGGAAAGGCATCGGCCTTAACTTCATTACGTATCTGGCGGCGCTTCAGAACGTATCCGCGGATCTTCTGGAAGCCGCTCAGATCGACGGCGCCAGCAAATGGCAGAGAATTAAGAATATTGTGATCCCGATGATTTCCCCGACCACATTTTTCTTAATGATCAGTTCTGTGATCACATCCCTGCAGAACTTCACCACTATTCAGGCATTGACCGGAGGCGGTCCGGGACAGGCAACCACGGTTATGTCCATCAACATTATCAGAACCGCATTTACCAACTACCAGACAGGCTATGCCAGTGCACAGGCTCTTGTGATGTTTATCATCGTCTTAATCATCACTCTGATTCAGTGGCGCGGACAGCAAAAATGGGTCAACTATTAAGGAGGAAGAGCTATGCTTAAGAAAGATAAAAAGATGTCATGGGGCTGGACGATTGTTCTGATTGCCATCGGCCTTGTCTGCATCTACCCGTTTTTATTCATGGTGTCATCATCCTTCAAGATTTCAGGTGACGTGCTCACGAAGCCGCTTCAGCTGATTCCCGATCAGATCATTTTTTCCAACTATTCGGACTTGTTCGGTGACCCATACTACGATTTTGGACAGTGGTATATCAATACCATCGTGATGACGGTTACCACCATTGTCATCAAGGTTTTCGTGGTTTCCATCACGGCTTACGCATTTTCCAAGATTAATTTCAAGGGAAGGGACGGAATTTTTCTGGTTCTTCTGACTTCTTTGATGATTCCTAGTGACATTATGCTGATTCCGAGGTATGTTATATTTAAGCAGATTCACATCCTGGATACCATGTGGTCTCTGGTGCTGCCGGCTACCTTCGATATCTACTTTGTATTTATGATGCGTCAGGCATTTATCGGCATCCCGGAGGAGATCAGCGAGGCGGCCCGCATCGACGGATGCAGCCATTTCCAGATCTATTCAAGGATCATTCTGCCTCTGGCGAAGCCATCTATCGTGACGCTGATTCTGTTTACGTTCGTGTGGTCCTGGAACGATTATATGGGGCCTTACATCTTCATCTCCAGCCTGGAGAAGCAGATGCTGTCTGTTGGTATTAAGCTGTTTACGGAAGGCACGGTGACGGATCCTGCGCTTCAGATGTCCGCTGCGACGCTGGTCCTGATGCCTGTGCTGGTGCTGTTTTTATTCTCGCAGAAATACTTCGTGGAGGGAGTCAACTCCTCCGCGGTAAAAGGGTAGTGAGGATGGAAAAGCTTCTGTTCCGGCTGTGTTGGATTACATATTTTTCTACGTATATCGGCAGGCTGAATTATTCAGCCGGTCTGACGGAGATCATCACTTCGGAGGGATTTTCGAAAGGTCAGGCAGGGATGATCGGAACGGCGTTCTTTATCGCTTATGGAGCGGGGCAGTTTGTCAGCGGCTTTTTAGGCGACCGCCTGGCCCCGAAGAAAATGGTCTTCACGGGGCTGATGGTATCCGGTTTCTGCAATTTGGCAATGGCCGGTGTGAAAAGTCCGGAGCTGATGGCGGCGGTCTGGTGCGTAAATGGCCTGTTCCAGGCGTTTATCTGGTCGCCCATGATCCGGCTGATGTATGAGTATTATAAGACGGAAACGAGGATGAAGGCGTGTGTATCTTTAAACAGCTCCGTTCCCATCGGAACGATGGCGGCCTACGGCCTGACGGCGCTTGTAATATGGCTGTCCGGCTGGAGGGCCATGTTCGTTCTGGCGGGCGCGGTGCTGACCGTTACCTCGCTGTTCTGGATTACAGGCATGAAGCGGGTAGAGCGGTATGCGGCAGAATCCGGGAAAATGACGGGAATACCCTCTGGTGAGCCCGACCGTTCGGCAAAAGCTGCCGTAAACTGGAAGAGTCTTTTAATCCAGTCGGGATTTCTGTTTCTGATGATGGCCCTCTTTGTCCAGGGCGCGCTGAAGGACGGCGTGACCACCTGGGTGCCGACTTATATCAGCGAGACCTACGGACTGAGCGCCATTATGGCAATCACAAGCACCATGGTTATTCCTGTTTTTAACCTGTTGGGGTCTATATGGCCTCCTTTGCCAATCTTCACTGGTTTCGGAATGAGGTGCGGACAGCGGGAGCATTTTTCGTTGTCAGCGCGGCGGCAATAATGGTGCTGCGTCTGGTGTCGGGGCGGAGCATGGCGGTGTCATTTCTGATGCTGGCGCTGGCGACGACGGCGATGATGGCGGTCAACACCATGCTGATTGCGGTGCTCCCATCGTATTTTGGCGTGATCGGAAGAGCCTCTTCCGTATCAGGTCTTTTAAATTCCTCGGTCTACGCAGGCGGCGCCGTCTCCACTTACGGAATCGGAGCGCTGTCTGTGGCCCTGGGCTGGAACGCCACCATCGTAATCTGGTTTCTCATGGCGGCGGTTTCGGCGGCGATCTGTTTCCTGACAGTCCGGAAATGGATTGCTTACCGGAAAGAAGTTCTGCGAATTTAGAAATTTCACATCCTGGAAGGAGTAAAACAATGTCAAACAAAATTTATTTAATCCCGGAAACAGGTACCTTCTACAAAGCAAACCTTCACTGTCATACCATCCATTCCGATGGCCGCCTGACACCGGAGGAGGTTAAAAAAGCGTATATGGACGAGGGGTATTCCGTGGTAGCCTACACGGACCACCGCAGATATCAGTGGCACAGGGAGCTGATGGATGATAATTTCGTGGCGCTGGCCGCCTATGAGGTGGACATAAACGAGCACTTTAAAGTGCCTGGGGATTTCTCCAGGGTAAGGACGTATCATATCAACCTGTACGATTCGAAGCCGGAGGAGTTTCAGGAGGAAAAGAAAGAGAGCCCCCTTCCGGAGAGCCGTTACGGCGATTACCATTATATTAACGGATATATCGATCACATGAAGGAGTACGGCTTCTTCGCCTGCTACAACCACCCTTACTGGTCCCTGCAGAACTACGACGATTATAAGAATCTCCGCGGCTTCTGGGGCATGGAGATCTACAACTATGGATGTGAGCACGACGGACTGTACGGCTATAATCCGCAGAGCTATGACGAGATGCTGCGTCTGGGCAACCGGCTGTTCTGTGTTTCTACGGATGATAATCACAACAGCTTTCCCTTCGGAGATCCCCTCTGTGATTCCTTCGGTGGATTTACCATGATTAAGGCGGAAAAACTGACTTACGACAGCATTGTGGACGCTCTCTTAAATGGCAGTTTTTACAGCTCCATGGGGCCGGAGATAAAGGAACTGTATGTGGAAGACGGCGTTCTTCATGTGAAGACCAGTCCGGTGGAAAAGATATATGTGCTGATGGAAGGCCGCAACTGCTATAAGAAGGCGGCAAAACCGGGAGAGACCGTAACGGAAGCCTCCTTTGAGCTCGCGGGCAGCGAGACGTATATCCGGGTGACCTGCCAGGACGGAAGAGGACTTCATGCCGATTCCAACGCGTATGAGCTGAACGGAAAAGAACCGGTGCTTCGCAGGTATGACATGCGTGTACTGTAAAATGCTATCTGGGCTTCAGCCTTTCTTCTGACAGGCTAACGGTATTCTGTGGTTTGAAGCGTAATCGGAGTATAGGGAGAAAAAATATGGAAAATAAGCGATATGAAAGGACGAACCGGCTGGCGGAAGCGCCGGAGATGACGGCCCGGGAGGCAGATGACGCCTTTGCCGTCTGTGTGAAAACTGTAAAAAGGAACATGGCATACTTTGGCAGCACCGTTCCGGCGGCAGCCAGTGTGGATGGAATCTATCCGAAGACGGAGAGTGACGACTGGACCGACGGATTCTGGACCGGAGAGATGTGGCTCTCTTACGAGGAGACGGGGGATCCCGCTTTTAAGCGGGAAGCCCTGGCCTCGGTGGCAGACTTTGAACGGCGCATGAAGGAACGGGTGGTGGTGGACCACCATGATATGGGGTTCCTGTTCAGCCCGTCGTGTGTGGCGGCTTGGCGCCTCTTAAAGAGAGAAGGAGCCATGGGAGAGGAGCAGCACGAAAACGTGACGAATGACGCCGCCATAGAGCAGGCGAAACGGACGGCTCTGGCCGCGGCCGACAACCTGATGGGAAGATTTCAGGAGAAAGGCGGTTTTTTCCAGGCGTGGGGGACGGCAGGCGATCCAAAAGAATACCGGTTGATTATCGACTGTCTGCTCAATATGCCCCTTCTGTTCTGGGCATCAGAAGTAACCGGCAATCCCATTTACCGGGAGAAGGCGGAGTGCCATATCAGGACAGCCATGGCCCATGTGGTGAGAGACGATTACTCCACGTATCACACCTATTACTTTGATTCGGAGACGGGCGCTCCCGTGAAGGGAATCACCCAGCAGGGCAACCGCAACGGGTCCATCTGGGCCAGAGGCCAGGCGTGGGGAATCTATGGATCCGCCCTGAGCTACGGCTATTTCCACGACCCGGAGTATATGCGCCTCTTTGACGGCGTGACGGCCTGTTTTATGGAGAATCTGCCGTCTGATCTGATCCCTTACTGGGATTTTGATTTTAATGACGGAAGCCCGGAACCGAGGGATTCCTCCGCCGCGGCCATCGCCGCCTGCGGCCTCCTGGAAATGGCCCGCTATGTGGAGCAGGAAAAGGCAGGCCTGCTCATTTCCATGGCATCTAAGCTGATGAAGGCATTGACGGACCGCTGCCTTTTGAGAGATGGCGCGCCCGGAGCCGGAATTCTGCTTCACGGAACGTATGCGAAACGGTCGAAGGAGAATGGGGTCAATCAGTCGGGCGTGGATGAATTCAACTTGTGGGGGGACTACTTCTATATGGAAGCCCTTATGAGGATGAGAAAGGATTGGGAACGATATTGGTAATTGGTGATCAGGAAAAAAAGCTGGTCCGGGTGGTGCCTTCCGAGCGGCAGATGCGTCACCAGAAGCTGGAATTTTACGGTTTTCTCCATTTTACCGTAAATACTTTTACGGACAGGGAGTGGGGGGATGGCACAGAATCCCCCTCTGTTTTTTGTCCGGAGCATTTTGATGCGGAACAGTGGGCGGAGACTCTTGCGTCTTCCGGTATGAGAGGCGCGATTCTCACCTGCAAGCACCACGATGGCTTCTGTCTCTGGCCTAGCCGGTATACGGCTCATACGGTAGCCGCCAGCCCATTTCGGGGCGGAAACGGCGACGTGGTACGTGAGGTGTCAGAGGCCCTCCGAAAATACAATTTAAAGTTTGGCATCTATTTATCGCCCTGGGACCGTCACGAACCATGCTATGGAAAAGGAACGCAGTACGACGATTTCTTTGTGGGACAGCTGACGGAGCTGCTGACAGGATACGGCGATGTTTTCTGTGTCTGGTTTGACGGCGCCTGTGGCGAGGGGCCTGATGGTAACGTACAGAGCTACGACTGGGAGCGGTACTATGAGGTAATCAGACGTCTGCAGCCAGAAGCCTGTATCTCCGTCTGCGGCCCCGATATCCGCTGGTGCGGCAACGAAGCCGGAGACACCAGGGAGCAGGAGTGGAGCGTAGTGCCCAGACGGCTCCGGGATACAGAAAAAATCAGGGAAAACAGCCAGCAGAGTGATGAGACGGAGTTTCGGCAGAGAACCCTTTCGAGCAGAGACCAGGATCTTGGAAGCCGGGCAGTGCTGGAGGGAGAAAACGATCTGGTCTGGTATCCCACCGAGGTGAATTTCTCCATAAGACCGGGCTGGTTCTATCATGAGTCCGAGGACGATCAGGTGAGGAGCCGGGAGAATCTGGTATCCATCTACGACCGCTCTGTGGGCGGCAACAGCACGATGCTGCTGAATGTCCCGCCGACTAAAGAGGGGCTGATCCATGATCGCGATGCCGAGAGGCTGAGAGAACTGGGGGCGTATTTAAGACGGCGCGAGGCCCATAATCTGGTGGAGGAAGCGGAGATGACTGCCACCGGGTCTGAGCCAGGTCACGACGCGGCAAATCTCCAGTCAGATGAAGAGGGCAGTTATAAGACTCCCGATGGTATCCGAAGCTGTGAGATCCGTCTGACCTGGGAGGAGCCGGTTAAAGTATCCATGGTAGTGATCAGGGAGGACATCCGGTTCAGCCAGAGAATTGAAAAATACCGGATAACCAGCGTCTGCGGCGAAGAGCGTCAGGTGCTCTGCGAGGGGAAGACGGTTGGCTGCCGGAAGAACGCGGTGTTTGAGTCTGTGACAACGAATGAAATTCGGGTGGAGATTCTGGAGAGCCGGGTCGCTCCGGTGATTCGGTTTTTGGGGGTGTATTGAGAGGCGAACATTGTATACGACAGATACCTGGCTTTGATTTTTTGTAATAATATGGTACAATAAGTTTAGATGATCAAAATCGGAGAGGAGATTTACTATGCGGCCTGCATTTTCAAATGCTTTGTATTATCCATCGATTGATATAAGAGATACAAACTGGTTAAAAACTGCTATTCTTTTCTGGGACTCTATATCTACCATTGTTCCGGAGGATCTTGATCAACCCTATGTGCAGCCGGATACCCAATATCTGGCAGATATTGGATTTTTAAAACCTCTTTATGTGAATTCTGATGACAGGTCTGTTGTTGGCATAGAAAATGACATAATAAAATTATTGAATAGGCCTAAATTCAAAGAAACCTTTTTTACAGCAAATACTAAAAAGTATGGCGGAAAATTGGTCAGTGAAAGATCTTATGGGGTTAGGGAATCCCTTGAAAATTTACCCAATAGCGGCATTTACAGCAAAAAGATGTCTTGGAAAATACAGGATGAAATACGATATCTTAGTAAAAATTTGGAGAAAAATGAAATTTATTATTTAGATAGTGAATTAGCATATATCTACATGATAGTATTGGCCAATAAATTGTGTGAAGATCACTCGTTGGGTATGGTTACAGATCATGAATCGTGCTTTAAAGCAGGTAATACAGTTAAATACGGCCATCGAACGGGGATGAGGCCTGAAGATCGTTTTCGTAGCAGGCGCCCAAAAGATCATCAACTGGAACAAGGCTTATGACTAAATCTCATTATAAGCAGTATTTCAATTTCACCAAATACGAACCTTAAAGATTTAGTCAGTTTTAGAAATCATCACAAAGATGAATTGGGGAGATTTCGAACACAACTTGCGGCGTTTACACAGAATTTCGTTGAAGAAAAGCCAATTGAGATAATGCAGCAAGAGGTAAAGGACTTATATATTAATGAATTCTTACCAGCATTAAATAGTTTCAAAGCGGCTCTGACGAGTTCAAAAATCAAATGGATTACCGATAATCTTCTCAAAGTATCATTATTTAATGCAAGTGCGACGGGAGTACCTATGGCACTGTTAGGATTGCCTCTGAAAAACTCTATTTTTGCCGGAGTGGGAGTATCTATGATAGCTTCGATTGTTTCCTGTAATGTAGATAAAAAAACTCTTTTGCAGGAAAATCCGTACTCATATTTACTTTCTATAGAACGTGAGTTGAGATGATCACTGCAGTAAAGGGGAATCTTATGAGTGTACTTATTGCAGTAAATTCATAATCAAAACTTAAGCAGGCAATGAAGTTGGGCCGGGAATCTATAACCGATTTCTGTTCATTCTTCCTTGCCTGTTTGCAGATTCTCTGTGAACCAAGTGAAATTGTCTGGCAGTGCCGCCTCTGATCATGCAGTAGAGTAACTTGCACAAAAGATTATCTTGTCATAGCGGACAGAAACGCAGATCCATTTTGTATTGACCTTTCTTTAGAAAAATCCCCTGTCTACTTCGTACTTCATGGAACGGGAGGCTGGGATGACCGGGAACCCGTCTATGATATCAGAACGTGGAACGAGGACCATACGGCGTATGGAAAAGGCGTGACGGTGACGGCCGGTGAGATGGTGGTTCTGAAGGAACTTCTGCAGAGCAGAAACGTGTTTTGATCATGAGAAAATTGGAATATAAGAGGGAGGTATCCCAATGTATACATATGAATACCGCTTTTATCCCCGGTCATTCGAACCGGAGAAACTCGATGTGTTTATTGATAATATGCAGTGGTTTATATCCTGTCTGTATAAGAATGGCCAGATTTTGTCTGAATTTCAAAATACAGTCAAATGCGCAGAATATTTTGCCTGCAGAATCGTAGCGCCGGAACGGGATTCTCTGAGTGAAAAGTATGGAAACCGGTATACCCGGGAGTTTTTTGAGGATGTATGCAAAGACTCTGCAAAGCCGCCGGAGCTGCTCTATATCGGAGAAAATTATGATGTGGAGGACAGCTGTACGTGTGAAGTTCCCAGCCATTATATCCTGTTTTCGGAGTGCCTGTGGGTTGCATCTCCGATTATCTGCGGTGATTGTAAATGCCCGGTACCGCTCTACAAGTTTCCGAAAACCTATGACGGCACGGAGTATTTCGACCTGTTAGGATGGCAAAAAGCTTACCGGGCCTGTGACCGGCAATTTTATGAAGGAATCGGAGAGCGGCATGGCTATAAAATGATGCACGACCCGAACAGCCTTTTATCGAAGGAAGCGCTTCAATACTGCAGTATCATGGAAGAAAAGACGGGAAAGCCATTTTATTATTTTCTGTTTACTTATTACAAAAAGAATAAACCGGTCTGCCCAAAGTGCGGGGAACCGTGGGTTAATCAGAATCATGTGATATCCCGTAAGATACGGTATGATTTTGTCTGCCATCAATGCAGACTCGTAGCCGATGATCCTAACTCCTGAAGAAAATAACGGGTGATGACCGGAGAACGAGGGGGATCTGGCGTTGAGAAATGGGGGAACGGAGATGGAAATGTTTTATTCCAAAGGTATGCTGGGCGGATGCCAGGAAGTATACATGGATCGGAACGGGATTACAAAATTAATCGTTTGCGGCGAATAAGAATTGCTTTACAGGCAGCAGCCTTTATGGTACACTTAAAGAAATCAGGAAGGGTGGTGAATATCATGACGAATAAGAGATTATTGATAAATCAAAAAGTCATGCTGTTTACGATCGGGAGTTTTCTGTAGCCTTTCTCTTATAGTCGATCAGTGGGTGCTTTTGATTTGTCAAAAGCACTTTTTTTAATGCTAAAAACATGGCGCTGAATGATGGGTTTCACTGTTATTCAGAATACACAGAAAGGCTGCAGGAAAGAGGGAAAATGAAAGTAACTGGAAGAATACTGCCGAAATTTCCAAAGGCAGTCTGTGTAATTATTTTGTGTGCATTTTTTAAAGCGGTGGCATACTGGGCGCTGACGCCCTATTTGCCCATGTATCTGGGAAACCGTCTCGGAATCAGCGTAGAGAACAGCGGATATCTGATCGGACTGGGCAGTTTATCGGGGACGATTATGAGCATTTTTTGCGGATTTCTCATAGACCGCTGTGATAAGAAAAAGATTTTTTCGCTGTCACTCTCTGTGATGGCAGTCAGTTACTTAATCTTTCCGGGAATGTCAAATGGATTCCTTATTCTTGGAGTATTAATAGTGATTAACATTGCGTCCTCATCCCTGGCTATTGTTACCAATGCCTGGTTTTCCATAATGCTGTCAGAGGAGGAAAGTACGAAAGCATTTTCCATTAAATACATTCTGGAGAACATCGGCGCTATGGTGGGGCCTGTACTGGGTACGGTACTGGTGAAGCTTGATCTTCGCTTTCCGTTTTATGTGGCATCTGCAAGCCTGGTTTTGATAACGCTCATTTTCTTTGTCTATTCAAAGGCGCTGGTGAGCAGTCCGGTCAATGGGAAAATTGATGTGGGCAAAACGGAAGATTTGGGAATCAGGCAGACCATGAGGCTGCTGGTACAGGATAAGCGGCTGCTTTATTTTACAGTTGGCGGCGTGCTGTCCATGATGATATACGGAGCGCTGGTTACATTTATGTCATTGTTCTTTTCTTCCGTATTGCCCTATGATGAGGCGTATCGAAGAGTGGCCTATATTTCGGCGCTGAATGCCGCAATTGTGATGGGACTGCAGTACTTTGTGAGCGCAGTTATCAGGAAGAAAACAATCATGAGATGGGTGCGGTTCGCTGTCGGGTCCATGATGGCAGGCCTGATAATTTTAATCTTTCGGTCGGACATGCTGTGGCTTACTGCGGCGATTGTGTTGCTGTCCTTTGGCGAAGTGGCCATTGTGCCGGCGGAGTACTTATTTATTATAAAGATTACTCCAAAAGAGCAGAGAGGGGTATACCTCGGCGCACAGAATATGATCGTTCTGGGACTATCCATATCACCGGTCCTGTGCGGATATTTGCTGAAAGAGGCGACTGCCTCCATGATGTTCGCCGTCCTGTGCGTCATATTGGTGTTCAGCCTGGCGTTTTACCAGATGGGATACTCTGTAAGTGAAAAATCAGAGACGATTTAAACGTATGCGAAAGCTATGAATGTAAAAACGGTGATTTTCCTTGACATTCGGTATGACTTCTATTAAACTTATTAAGTAAATACTCAATGAATAGAAGCTTAATGAATGAACTGGAGGATCCTGTTTATGAATACGCGTGACCAGAAAAAAGAGAAACGGCGCGAAGAAATTTTACTTGCAGGCCTGGATCTGTTTGTAAAAAAGGGGTATGCGGCGACGAAGACCAGCGATATCGCAAAGGCGGTAAATATGAGCGACGGCCTTTTGTTTCATTATTTTGCGACGAAAGAGAGACTGTACGAGGAGCTTATCCGCATCGGGACAGAATCCTCCCAGGCGTGGATGGAGACCGATGAGCGATCGCCGCTGAACTTTTTTACGAATGTGACAAATCAGATCCTGGATATGATTCGCATGAATCCGCAGGGGGCGAAATTCTTTGTATTGATTGCACAGGCGCTGAGAAGCAGCACGACGCCGGAACGGATCACGCAGATTCTGGCGTCCCAGGAGACCCGTTATGCTAAAACCGTGGAACTGATCCGGAAGGGGCAGGAGGCGGGAGATATCCGCAGAGGGAATCCTGAGGCGCTGGCCTGCACGTTCTGGTGCAGTATCCAGGGAATCGCGGAACAGCTTGCTGTATATCCGCAGACTCCATTTCCGCAGGCGGAATGGATCGTCAGCATATTAAAAGGGACGGAGGGGACCGCGTAGTATGGAAAATGCAGAGATAAGGTGCTTAAACCAGCTGGAGGCAAGACATGTTCAGCAGACAGCCGCGCTGTTAGTGGACAGTTTTTTCTCTATGTTTAAGGGAATAACGAAGGAACGGGAGCTTCTGCAGAGACTTTTTACACCCTGTATGCAGCTGGATTTGATTTACGTGCTCTTAAAGGAGGACCGGGTAGCCGGCCTGATCGCAGTCTCTGATTCCAGGAGAAGGGCCATCGTGATGAATGAGGAGACGTGTGTCTCTGTATTCGGTCCGGTAAAAGGGAAGATACTTGCGTGGCAGCTGGGCAAAATGCTTAGCATACCCGCTGTGAAAGGGGAACGAAGCGGATACGTTGATTTTATAGCGACATCACCGGAATACAGGAGGAAAGGAGTGGGAGGGCAGCTTTTAACGTTTGCCGAGGCCGGTTTGGATTTTGATGAGCTGTATCTCGACGTGCTGATGGATAATCTGCCGGCTGTCTCACTCTATGAGAAGATGGGGTACAGAACAGAGACCATGAAGAGGAGTATCTTAATGCGCCTGGCTGGTATAAAGGCGATGTACATTATGAAAAAGAAATTGAGATAATGGATAAGACCGGCAGTCGCAGGCAGAGTGCCTGCAAGAGATGAAGGGGACTGGAAAAGGAACAAATATTTACTGTTGAACAGCGGAACACTGACTCCGCAGGACCCTTGAGCTTCAGAGTCCGAAATACGGATAAGTATGCGGAAGAAAAGGTACGTCTGGCAGACTATCATGAGTCTGCTGGCCGTACCTTTTCTTATGAGCTCTGTTTAACTCTGTTTCTCCGTGGGGCATCCGATTAAAAATCCCACACATCCCGATACGAAATCCCTGAACTGCGCTGTTGTGGCTGCCACCGAAGAGGAAGACAGCAGGTCGGAGTTAAGGGCGTTGACATTGCGCAGAAGGATCAGGGTAATCAGGCAGAATAATCCTATGAATGTGGCAATCAGGATTTGCAGCCTGCCGGTCAGAAATTTTGCCGGGAGGGATTCTGAATCGTCATTTTCCGCGTCTCCGGTTCCGAACTGTTCCTTTTCCGGTTCAAAACCGGGGCCTGCATCCTCTGTGGAATCGTAGGAAGGGACACTCTGTGAAGAAAAGTGTTCGTCTCCATTATCCGGGGGGGCTTGCCTGATTTTGGTCTGCCTGGATTTCCCCTCGGCCTGCAGGATAAAGTTGGCGCTTAAGATATAGCCGAATATGGCGGCGGAGGATGTCCGCACAATCACATCGATATGCTCAATTTCCGAACCGGTTCCGTTGTGGGAAAACAGGCTGTATGCGGACTGGGTCAGCAGTACAAGGAAAAATACAAGAAGGCATTTATCGACCAGAGGAATTCTGTTGAGTGCCGCACAGAGGCATTTTCTGCAAAAAAGTAGTTTTTTCATGGTGTCTCCTCCTCTGTATAAATTATGCGGGGAAGCTGTGTGAGGTTACAGGCTGTCCGAAGACGGATGGGAGACATATGAAGGAGATTGCGCGGCGGTTGTAATCTATCTGACTTATTCGATTGAGTTTTTCCCTGATCTGCTTTATAATTTAAGAATAATCAGAACAAGCGAACAGTCAGAACGTGATACAATCTTGTATTTATGATAAAGTACAGAAAGAGGTGGAGTTATGATACAACCGGGCGAGGCTGGCAAAACGGTCCGTTCTTTTTTTGATGCGTATCTGATCCGGCGGAATGTGAAGGACACGCTGGATTGTGTGACAGATACCGTGCATTGGGTGGGAACTGGAAAGTCTGAACTGTCAAAGGGACGGGACCAGACGGAACAGGCGCTGCATACGGAATTTGCCCAGGCGCCGGAACCGATGAAAATAGAGTATGACAGTTTCGAAGAGACGGTTGTTTCCGACCAGTGTGCCGTCGTGCTTCTCACGGCTGATGTATATCCGCCGGGGAGTGAAGAACCCGGTTTTTGGTTTCGGGTGAGCGCCGCCTGTGTCAAGGGAGAGGATGGGGGATGCAGAATCGCATCGATTCACGCATCGACACCCGAAAGACAGCAGGAAGAAGGCGAGTATCTTCCGAAATCCACGCTGGACCGGTATGAACTGGAGCGGGAGCGGCAGGCGAACCAGTATGACCATCTTTTTCAGTCCATGCTTTGCGGCATTGTGCAGTACCGTTTGACCGGTATGGGCGTTGAATTTAAAAATGCCAACCGGGAGGCGATCCGTATATTCGGCTATGAACCGGAGGAGTTCTGGCAAAAAAAGGATTGGGATCTGCCGATGCTGATTATGGAGGAAGACCGGGAGACTGTATTAAAAGAGATCGATACGCTGCATGAGACCGGTGATAAGTCCGATTTTGAATACCGACTGCTTCAGAAGGATGGAATCCCATGCTGGATCATCGGCAGCGCGGAAGTCCTTCTGGACAGCGACGGAGAGCAGATTATCCAGAGCGTATTTATCGATATCAACGCCCGGAAGAGGGCGGAACTGAATGAACTGCGTCTGACCAGACAGGTAGAGGCGAGCAATGAAATCATACATCTGGCTCTTGAGCATACCACCACCTGTGAATTTTATTACTATCCGCAGACCTGTGAGTGTCAGGTTCCGGAGCGGACTTACGAGGCATATCACTGCCGGAGCCGGTATGAAAATATGCCGCACAGTTTTGCAGAGGAACAGGTGGATGAAGCGTATTATCCAGCCTTCTATGCGATGTACGATCAGATTCACCGCGGAGAACGGACGGCTACCTGCGAATTCCGCGGGAAGGACAACCGTTACTGGAGCCGCCAGACCATGTCTGTGATACTCAGCGATGAAGAAGGAAATCCGCAGTTTGTCATAGGGATTGTGGAAGACATTACCCGTGAGAAGGAGATGGAGACGGCGCTGAAAGAAGCCAGATCCCGCGACAGCCTGACCGGACTGTACAATAAGGAGAGCGGGATCCGTCTGATTCAGGAGTACCTGGCCTCAGGAAGAGAGCCGGGGGAGCATGGCGTCATGATGCTTCTGGATATGGACGATTTTGAGGATATTAATCAGAAAGAGGGCAATATCTTCGCGGATGCGGTTCTGCAGGAGGTGGCGGATGTTCTGCGGCAGGTGACGGAAAAGGAGAGCATTAAAGCCCGCCTGGGCGGAGATGAGTTTATGCTTTTTCTGAAAGACTGCAACAAACAGGAAGCCGGGATCATCGGTCCGCGCATCGCTGCCATGATACAGAATATCATCCTCAACACGGAAAAGGATATCCGGATTGCAGCCAGCATCGGTATGTGCAGTACCGAAGTGACGGACGAATATAACGCGCTGTACTGCTGTGCCGAGAGTACATTGAAATACGTCAAGGATCACGGCAGGGGTAACGCCGCCTGTTATCTGGATACCTCCAGGGAGGTGGGCGTGCTGCTTACACAGATGTATCCGGATGAGTTCCAGGTAAATACGGTTGACCGGGAGATTCTGCATCCGGAGAAGGATCTCGTTTCCTTTGCACTGGAACTGCTGGGGCGGTCGAAGAATATCAACGACGCCGTGTTTCTGCTGCTATCTCGTATCGGAAAGAACTACCATTTCGACCGGGTATCGATTATTGAGGCGGATAAAGCCTTTTTGTCCTACCATTTTTCCTACCAGTGGGCGCGTCACCATTCGGATCTGCAGCTTGGACAGGATTTCTATGCCTCGGAGGAGGATTTTGAAATCTGCGCCAACATGTATGATGAGGATGGCCTGGCCGATCACAATGTGAGAGACGGAATCTCCCATATCGCCTCCTGTCTTCATGCCGCGATCTGGAACTATGGGGAGTACGTGGGATCCATGAGCTTTGAAGTCGATCAGGAAAACTATCAGTGGACCCGGGAACAGAGGAAGCTTTTAAAAGAGCTGGTGAAAATTATTCCCTCTTTTATCATGAAATCCAAAGCCGACGCCGTGAGCCAGGCAAAAACAGATTTCCTGTCCCGTATGTCCCACGAAATCCGTACTCCGATGAATGCCATCAGCGGTATGACGATTATCGCCAAGAGTGTGCTGGATGACCGTGAGAAAGCGCTGGACTGTTTAGAGAAGATCGAGTCGGCCAACACCTATCTGCTGGGGCTGATTAATGATATTCTCGACATGTCGCGGATCGAGAGCGGTAAGATGGAGCTAAGCTATGAATCCATAGATTTGGAACAGCAGCTCTCCAATCTGGAGTCCTTATTCCGCGCCCAGGCCGAGGAGAAGCATCTGGAGCTGACCTTTGAAAATGACTACAGGAAAAAACGGCCGCTCCGGGCAGACAGCCTGCGGCTTAACCAGATTCTGGTCAATATTATTGGAAATGCCGTAAAATTTACGGAGCTTGGCAGCGTTGCGGTCCGGGTTAAAGTACTGGAGGAAGAGCCGAGAGCGTTGATTCGTTTTTCTGTCACGGATACGGGAATCGGCATCGAACCGGCTGCCATGAGAAGAATCTTCAATGCCTTTGAGCAGGCGGACGCGCTTACCGCTTCCCGCCACGGAGGAACGGGACTGGGACTGTCCATATCCAGCCGCCTGGTGCAGATGATGGGCGGTACCCTGGAAGTACGCAGCGAACCGGGAACGGGATCGGAGTTCTTCTTTACCCTGAGCCTGGAATATGCCTGCGAAGATGCGGAGGAGATCCATGTGCAGGAACAGAACGTGGACATTCCTGATTTCCAGGGAAGTCGTGTTCTTCTGGCCGAGGATAATGAACTGAACCAGGAGATAGCGCAGACGATTCTGGAGATGAACGGCTTCGCCGTGGTCTGTGCGGCCGATGGTCAGGAAGCGTTGGATATCTACTGCGGGAAAGAGCCCGGCTGGTTTGATGTGATTCTGATGGATATCCGCATGCCGGTCATGGACGGACTGGAGTCAGCCAGACGTATCCGAACCTCTGGGCGTCCGGATGCCCGCAGAATTCCCATTATCGCCCTGACGGCCAACGCATTCGACGAGGATACGAGAAAGTCGCTGGCCAGCGGCATGAACAGCCATCTCTCAAAGCCGATCCAGGTGGATCAGATGCTGGAGACTCTGGGAAAATGCATGGGATTGAAGAAATAGGGCGCGGCGGAAATACTGCCGGTTACTCAGGAGGAGAAGATTATGTATTCGTTTTTGCTTGTTATCATCTATATGGCTTTTATCAGTCTGGGACTGCCGGACTCACTGGTGGGTTCTGCCTGGCCTGTGATGCATACGGAGCTGAATGTTCCGGTTTCCTATGCAGGTATGATTACCATGGTGATTGCGGCTGGCACCGTTGTTTCCAGCCTTCTTTCCGACCGTCTCACGAAGAAGTTTGGTGCTGGTCTGGTGACCGCCGTCAGCGTATTCATGACGGCAGCCGCATTATTCGGATTTTCCGTATCCGATTCCTTTGTCCTGTTGTGCCTGTGGGCCATCCCTTATGGCCTTGGCGCGGGAGCGGTCGATGCAGCGCTTAATAACTACGTGGCTCTGCACTATGCTTCCCGCCACATGAGCTGGCTTCACTGCTTCTGGGGACTCGGCGCCGCTGCCAGTCCCTATATCATGCGATATTGCCTGACCGGCGGCTATGGCTGGCACAGCGGGTACCGCACGGTTTCCATCATACAGTTTGTTCTGACGGCCGGACTTTTCATCAGCCTGCCGCTCTGGAAACAGGTGAATGGGGGAAAGAAAAGCCATACACAGGAAGACGGCACAGAGAATGGCCCTGTAAAGGCTCTCGGCCTCCTTCAGACCATGAAAATCAAGGGCGTTCCGCTGGTGATGGCGGCATTCTTTTCTTACTGCGCTTTGGAGCAGACGACGATGCTCTGGGCGAGCAGCTACATGGTGCAGTATCGGGGAATCGACGTGAATCTGGCTGCAGGATATTCCGCCCTGTTCTTTTTCGGTATTACATTTGGACGTTTTTTAGGCGGTTTTGTAGCCGACTGGCTGGGAGACCGCGGGCTGATCCGTATCGGTATCGCGATGATCGTGGCGGGACTGATTCTTGTTGCGGCTCCGGTAAAAACCAATATGCTGGTTCTTGCCGGTCTGGTTGTAGTCGGTTTCGGCTGTGCTCCTGTATATCCAGCGATTATCCATGCAACACCCTATAATTTCGGAAGGGAAAATTCCCAGTCCATTATAGGCGTACAGATGGCCAGCGCCTATATCGGAACGACATTTATGCCGCCCCTGTTCGGATTTATGGCCTCCAGCATCAATATCAGCAGTTTTCCGTATTACATACTCATCCTGACGGTCCTTCTGTTTGTTATGTCGGAGAAGTTAAACCAGACAGTGGACAGGAGAAGAAACCGGTAACAGAATTACAGAGGAGCCTTTAAATACTGCCCCGGAGATTTTCCCTTATATTTTTTAAACGCCCGGGTGAAATAACTGACATCGTTAAAGCCGCAGAGCATGGCGATATCCGTGATCTGGCTGTCTGTGCCCGCCAGCAGGCAGCAGGCCCTCTCAATCCGGTAGTAATTGACGTAATCGATGGGCGTCCGCCCGGTCATTTCGGAGAAGAAATGGCAGAAGTATTTCGGTGACATCCCGGCCGTGCGGGCCAGTTCGTTTAAGGTGATCTTCTCGGTATAATGGGCATCGATGTAGTTCAGTACATTCTTTAGAAGATAGAGATTCCTGTGGCTGGATAAGTCCGATTTGTCAGAGACGGTATACCGCTTATCCAGGCAGAGCAGTCCCATAAGTTGGCAGAGCAGTCCCAGGCACTGCAGCTTTCCTCCTTCCTCCGAATTCTGCATGAGCGCAAAGAGGCGCTTAAGCAGACTGTGAATCGCGGTATCTTCCCCAGCCGGGAAATATTCCTCCAGGATCAAATCCTGTCTGTCCAGCCGCTTTAAAAAATCAGAGTCAAAGGTCTGGCTGAAAAGAAGGCCGACAGGAAATACAAGGCATTCGTAGACGCAGTCATAGGGCGTTCCGCCGTGAAGCCCGCCGCTGTTGACAAGCAGAATGTCGCCGGCGGCCGCAGTCCGTGTGGTTTCATTGATCGTCACGTGGAACGTGCCACTTATGATATGAATCAGCTCCAGTTCCTCGTGCCAGTGGTAGGGCATGGCATACTGCGGATGACTTTCCGTGACATGGTAATAGCCTGCCGGAAAATCTGCAGTTCCATGATGTTTCATTTCTTTATATTTTATATAATGCATATCTAAAATCACCAACTTCAAACATGAATTTTATTCTATATAATTTCCAATTATACGGTACAGGTGCGGATTGCGCAATGGATGAATCGGAATATTGTCCAACTATTTGCCATGATAAGACAAGAAAATACGTCGAAGAGATGGTACTATGATCTCATAAGAATAAACGATTTTCCAAGGAGGAATGTAACATGGCAGAGAGCAGATTAGTGGGAAGCTATCCGGTGATCGGGATCAGACCGACCATTGACGGGAGAAGAGGGTATTTAAAGGTGCGGGAGTCTTTAGAAGATCAGACCATGAATATGGCGAAGGCGGCTGCAGAGCTTTTCGAGAAGCATTTACGCTATTCCAACGGCGAGCCGGTGAAGGTGGTGATCGCGGATACGACCATCGGAAGAGTGGGGGAAACGGCGGCCTGCGCCGATAAGTTCCGCAGAGAAGGCGTGGACATCACCCTGACAGTGACTCCATGCTGGTGCTATGGGGCGGAGACGATGGACATGGATCCGATGACCATCAAAGGCGTCTGGGGATTCAACGGGACAGAACGTCCGGGCGCGGTTTATCTGGCTTCTGTCCTGGCCACCCATGCGCAGAAAGGGCTTCCCGCGTTCGGAATCTACGGCCACGACGTACAGGAAGCGGATGATACGGAGATTCCGGAGGATGTGAAGGAGAAGCTGCTTCGTTTCGGCCGTGCCGCGGTGGCGGTGGCGACCATGAGAGGGAAATCGTATCTCCAGATCGGATCGATCTGTATGGGAATCGGCGGTTCCATCATTGACCCTGCCTTTATAGAAGAATACTTGGGAATGCGCGTGGAGTCGGTCGATGAGGTGGAGATCATCCGCAGAATGTCAGACGAAATCTACGATCATGCAGAATATGAAAAGGCTCTGGCCTGGACGAAGAAGTATTGTATGGAAGGATTTGACAAGAATCCGGAGGAAGTGAGAAAGAGCCGCGAAGAGAAGGACAAGGACTGGGAATTCCTGGCGAAAATGATGTGCATTATCAAAGATCTGATGAATGGAAACCCGAACCTTCCGGAAGGCTGTGAGGAGGAAAAGGTGGGCCATAACGCCATTGCCGCCGGTTTCCAGGGACAGCGCCAGTGGACCGATTTCTACCCTAACTGTGACTTCCCGGAGGCAATGCTGAATACCTCCTTCGATTGGAACGGAGCAAGAGAGCCTTACATACTGGCAACGGAAAATGATGTCCTAAACGGCCTTGGCATGATGTTCATGAAACTGCTGACAGGCAGAGCACAGATATTTGCCGATGTCCGGACCTACTGGAGCGGCGACGCGGTAAAACGGGCGGCGGGCTACGAGCTGGAAGGACGGGCGAAGGAGGCGGATGGGTTTCTTCATCTGATTAATTCCGGCGCGGCGTGCCTCGATGCCAATGGAGGCGCGAAGGACGCTGACGGAAATTCTGTGATGAAGCCGTGGTATGAGGTGACGGAAGAGGATCAGAAGGCCATCATGGCAGCCACGACCTGGAATGAAGCAGATTTCGGATATTTCCGGGGAGGCGGATTTTCATCCAGATATTTGACCGACTGTGAGATGCCGGTAACCATGATTCGTTTAAATCTTGTGAAGGGGCTGGGACCTGTCCTTCAAATCGCAGAGGGCTGGACCGTAAAGCTGCCGGAAGAAGTGAGTGATACGCTCTGGAAACGAACCGATTATACGTGGCCGTGTACATGGTTCGCACCGAGAGTGACCGGAAAGGGAGCATTTGCCACCGCATACGACGTGATGAATCACTGGGGGGCCAATCACGGCGCCATCAGCTACGGCCATATAGGCGCCGATTTGATCACGATGTGTTCCATGCTCAGAATACCTGTGAGCATGCACAATGTACCAGAGGAGAATATCTTCCGTCCGGCCGCATGGAATGCCTTTGGCATGGATCCGGAGGGCCAGGATTACCGCGCTTGCGCCGCGTTCGGGCCTGTGTACCGGTAAGGCGGTGGCAGTATGAGTGAAAAACAGGTACTGGCAGTTGATTACGGAGCTTCCAGCGGTCGTGTGATGCTGGGCGGGTTTGACGGGGCTTCCTTTACCATTTCCGAGCTCCACCGTTTCCCCAATGATCCGGTGAAACTGGGAGATACCATGTTCTGGGATGTGCTCCGTCTCTTCTTCGAGATGAAACAGGGAATCGTAAAGTCAAAGGCTTACGGAGAGATTTCCGGTATCGGCGTGGATACCTGGGGCGTTGATTTCGGTCTGCTGGACCGTGAGGGAAGGCTTCTGGATAATCCGGTTCACTACCGGGATGGGCGGACAGCCGGAATGATGGAAAAGACGCTGAAAATGGTCGGCAGAGACCCTCTCTATGAACTGACCGGGAATCAGTTGATGGAGATCAACACGCTCTTTCAGCTGATGGCTGTAAAAGAACGGAGGCCGGAGCTTCTCGAGAGGGCAGACGCCCTCCTTCTGATGTCGGACCTGTTCCAGTATTTCTTATCCGGAGCGAAAATCAGTGAAAAATCCATTGCCTCTACCACCCAGATGATGGATATGAGGCAGGGAAAGTGGGCCTTCGGATTGCTGGAATCCCTTGGACTCCAGGCAGGAATGATGTGTGACATACTCCCCGGAGCAGTCAGAACGGGAAGCCTGCGTCCGGAAATCCAAAAAGAACTGGGGGTGCCGGCCATGGAGGTGATCGCTGTGGCTGGCCATGATACCCAGAGCGCCATGGCGGCAATTCCGGCCCGGGAAGAGGATTTCCTGTTTATCAGCTGTGGAACGTGGGGGCTGTTCGGAACGGAGCTTCCGGAGCCGGTCATCAGCGGAATGTCAAAGAAATTTAATATCACCAACGAGGCCGGACTGGAAGGCAAATACGCATTCTTAAAGAATATCATCGGTCTGTGGCTGATTCAGGAGAGCAGAAGACAGTGGATACGGGAAGGAAAGGAATACGGATTTGGAGAACTGGAGACGAAGGCCGCCTGCACGGAACCTTTAAAAAGCCTGATTAATCCGGACGCGCCGGAATTTGTCCCATCCGGTGATATACCTGAACGAATCCGGCAGTTCTGTCGGAAAACAAGGCAGCCGGTTCCACAGTCTGAGGGGGAAACCGTCTGCTGCATCGATCAGAGCCTCGCGCTTGCGTACCGGAAAGCCATGGACGAGATCAGAGCATGTACGGGAAAGCAGTACCCGGTCATTCATCTTATCGGCGGCGGTGCCCAGAGCGGCCTGCTGTGTCAGATGACTGCCAATGCCTGCGGCCTGCCTGTAGTGGCAGGACCGGTGGAGGCGACCGTCTATGGAAATACCATGGCTCAGTTCATGGCACTGGGAGAGTTAAACGGCCTCACTCAGGCGAGATGCGCGCTGGCGGATACTCTGCATACCGTTGTCTACGAGCCGTGCGACCGGGAAATCTGGGAAGAGGCCTATGAAAGATACAGGGAAATACTTTAAAATCGTTACAATTCACGGCTGCTTTGTCCGTCCCCGCCGTCCGGTCCGCGCTGGTGGTTCGCACTCCGTTTCCAGTTCCGGTTTCGGGTATAAGCGGTTCTAAACGTGCAGTATTTTTCTAAAAGCCAGAGAAAATGCCCAAACTCGCTGCGCTCAAACAGGTGGGCATTTCCCCTGAACGAAAAATTCTGCGCGTTAAGAACCGCTAATACCCTGCAAAGTCACAGGAAACGGAGTGCGAACCACCAGCGCGGACCGGACGGCGGGGACGGACAAAGCAGCCGTGAATTGTAACTAAAAATCCGGAGGTAAGAACATGGAATTAACGTATATGGAATTGAGAGAACATATCTGCGATATCTGCCATAAAATGTGGCAGCTGGGCTGGGTAGCGGCCAATGACGGCAATGTGTCGGTAAAACTGCCGGATGGAACATTTCTGGCAACACCGACCGGGATGAGCAAGAGCTTTATCACGCCGGAAAAACTGGTACACATCGATCAGGACGGTCAGGTCCTGGATGCGCCAGCCGGGCTGAAACCGTCCTCGGAGATCAAAATGCATCTGCGCTGTTATAAAGAGAGGGAGGATGTGGGAGCTGTTCTTCACGCTCACCCGCCCGTTGCAACCGGGTATGCCGTAGCCAATAAGCCTCTGGACGAATATTCCATGATTGAAACAGTAATTGCGCTTGGCTCCATACCCGTGACGCCTTACGGAACGCCTTCTACCTACGAAGTGCCCGACCGGATTGCGCCATATCTGGGAGAACATGACGCCCTTCTCCTGCAGAACCACGGAGCGCTGACTGTCGGAGCGGACTTAATCACGGCGTATTACCGGATGGAGACGCTGGAGCTGTTTGCGAAAATCAGTCTCAACGCCTATCTGCTGGGAGGGGCAAAAGAGATTTCAAGGGAGAATATTGACCGCCTGATTTCCATGCGGGAAGGCTATCAGGTGACTGGAAGACATCCCGGCTACAGGAAATACGGAAAGTGAGGAGAGTAGAACTATGCTGAAAGGAATACCTGCAATCCTGTCCCCGCAGCTGCTCAAAGTATTATGCGAGATGGGGCACAGTGACACCCTCGTGATCGCTGACAGTAATTTCCCGTCGGAATCCATAGGAAGGGGCGGGATCGTGATCCGCATGGATGGACACTCCGCCCCGGAAGTGCTGGAGGCTGTATTGGAGCTCTTCCCATTGGACTCCTATGTCAGCCAGCCGGTCAGTCTGATGGAAGTTATGAGCGGAGATACGGTTGAAACTCCCATATGGGATACGTATGAGGAAATCGTGAAGCGGCGCAGCGGACTGGAGGGCAGTGCAATAGGCCATATCGAGCGTTTTGCATTTTATGAGGAAGCGAAGAAGGCCTATGCTGTTATCGCTACGGGAGAGAAGGCGTTATATGCGAATATTCTGCTGCAAAAGGGCGTGGTTTAGAGAATACCATGGTATTGACACATATTGAATGTCCGAAAATAATTCCTGGTTCTTCTTTTGAGGCGGCAGCCAGCGAGAAGGAGATCAGCAGGGAAGAGGGACTTTTAAAAGTCCGCGAAGAAGGAATACGACCATTGATCATGGATAATTTGGAAAAACAGGTTCCGGAGGATATCATTATTCAGAAACTACAGAGATATTTTTCCCTGGATAAAGAAAAGGTAACTGCCTATCTCAGCACCTCTAAAAAAGAATATGTGTCAATTTATGGAGAGCGTGAGAAGATATAAATCACAAATCATAAGAGAACAAGACCCCCCAGAGCACCGGCTCCGGAGGGTCTCGTTCGCTTAAATAAGCTGCGTATTTCGTCTGATCCAGACGGTTAGATCTCATACCAGATAATTTCATTGGCATCGAGGTCCAGTTCGAAGCTGGAACCGTCACCTTTATATATCGTGGTATGCTGCGGTTCATAGGTGTTATTGACAACACAGTATTTTCCATTTTTAACGTAGGCGTGTACCTCTGCGTTAAAGTTGGAACTGAACCAGCGGTAAAGGTTGTCTTCATCGTGGGAGGACCAGATGATGGAGCGATACAGAATGCGGCTGTTTTCAAAGCTGTAGGGAAGTCCGCTTAAGTAGACGCATCGTCCCTGTCCGAACTCATTCACTGCCATCTGTACTTCCTTGTCTCTCTGTACCAGAATCCGGGTTCCGTCAAGGGCATAGATGTTTTTCTTGCCTTCACCAAAATCAATGTCTCTGGTACAGTCCTCTTTGATAAAGTGGTCATGCTGTTCCCAATTGTATTTGTCCACGTTAAGCGTAAAGCCGGTTTCCTTTTCCACGCCCATAACCGTAGCCAGCTGGAAGAAATGGCCCTCATGCTGATGAGCAGCCGGTTCACCGACTCCGATAAATCCTCCGCCGTTGTAGATGAATCTTTTTACTGCGGTTATAATGGTCTCATCCGTCCAATTGTCTCCGCCAGTGTAAGCGGTGTCGCCATCGCCCACATTGAGGATCACGTCGATGTCATTTAAAATCTCAGGGTTCTCCCGGATATCGTCAAAGCTAATAAACTTCACATCAAATGGCGCTCCGCTCAGAGCCTCGATAATCCCTGCATAGGAATAGTTTTGCTTATGATAGATGGCATGATGAACCATGTGATTGCCCCATGCACGGGCCTTGCCCCAGCAGTTCAGCACGGCTACTGTCTTTATGCAGTAAGGGGTCGTGCCTTTGATATTGTCATACAGGGTGCGGAATTCGTTGCATACGTCCTCCACATAGCTGATAAATTCCGGGAACTGTAAGGCCAGCTTTAAATAGCCGCCATAGCCGATCCGGTCAATGGGCTTTCTTAAGATGGCCCTTCTGGCAGTTACCCAGTTAATCTTTGCTTCCTTCACAGGATCTCCGCCCTCATGGAAGGTGTCTGGGAAGAAATAGGGGAGTAAGCGTCCTTCGGTGTAGTCAACTCCTTCGATATCGCTGATAAGACGGAGCGTGCAGCCGTTTCCTACGCTGCCGACCACGGCATCCAGACCAATGGTCTTAAACTCATCCATGAAAGGCTCTGTCCCGATCCAATGATCACCGAGAAACATCATGGCTTCTTTGCCGTATTCGTGAGTGATATCAACCATTTCCTTAGCCAGCTTGGCTACCTCACGTCTCTGGAAAGCCTGGAAATCCAGGAACTCTTTGGAAGGAATCCGGTAGTTGTTGTTCATATATCCCTGGTCGATGATGAACTCAGGGCGGAACGGATAGCCGGCCTCCTTCTCGAACTGTTCTAAGATATAGGGACTTACCGATGCCGAATAGCCGTACCAGTCTACGTATTTTTCTCTTGCCAGTTCATCGAAGATCAGAGTGAACTGATGGAAGAATGTGGTATAGCGGATTACATCCACGTGAGGATTGGCCTCCAGATACTTCCTGAGCCTGTCCATGGAAAACTTGTGTGTCTTAGGCTGACGTACATCAAAGGTGATCTGTTTTTCAAAATCAGTCCAGCCGTTGGTGACTGCATTGTACATGTGCACCGGATCCCACATGATGTAAGCCAGGAAGCTTACTGTATAGTCATGGAATTCTTTTGCTCCGTGGATAATCACATCCCCGGTCTGGCTGCTGTACTCCCAGGAAGATACCGGAACAGGCTGACCGGTGGTTCTGTCTATGACTTCCCACCAACGCCTGATATCGTCCCTGTCGTTCACTTTCAATAAATCTGTATGTAAATGGTTCATAAGATGAATAGACAGCTCATCCTTTACTGCCGTATAGAACGGTGTCATAATATACATCTGCTGAATCTCGTCGGGATTGGCCTTAGCCCAGGCATTGTCCTTCCTGGTGGTGTAGTAGGTGGAATAGACTTTGGCATCCACATTCTTTAATTCATCCGGATAATCGGTACCATCACAGTCCCGAATGGCGTCGGCGCCCCAGCGTTTCAGCAGTTCCAGCGTCTCCGGAACTACGTCCACGTCTGTGGGTATTGTAACTCTTCCAATAAAATCCTTTTTCATTTTCGTTCTCCTTTGCTGTCAAGTTAATATTTTTAGCCTTTCACACCGCCGCCTGTAACACCGGCAATAATCTTTTCGGAGAGGATGACATACAACAGGAAGGTGGGCAGGAAGACGATAATTACTGCCGCAAACAATCCGCCGTAATCTCCGGTGTACTTCATAGCATTTACAATTTGGAGCAGTCCTACGCCGACAGGAGTGGTCTCCGTAGACGTTGCAAAGATAAGAGCCATGAAGAACTCGTTCCAAACGCTCATAAAGTTAAAGATGGTAACCGTAACGATAGCCGGCTGGATCAGTGGGAACATGATCTTCCAAAAGGTCTTGGCGGGTGTACAGCCGTCAATCGCTGCTGCTTCTTCATAACTTCTTGACAAACTGGCAAAGAAGTTCAGCAGGTAAGTGGTGGTAAAGGGTACACGTAAAAGGATATAAAGAATAATCAGTAAAATTCTTCCCCGGATGTGATACTGGGCCGTCAGTGAATAGATCGGCATGATAATCATAACCTCCGGGATACTCATGGCCAGGATTAAACCTGTCTTGACTCCTTTATTTCCAAGGAATGTAAAGCGCGAAAGCACATACGCGGCCGGAGCAGAGATCAATATAACCACGATACAGGAAGATACCGCATAAAGCAGAGAGTTTGCAAAATAAACAGAAACATTGTTGCCCTTCCACGCGCTGGCATAGTTCTCAAAGTGAACTCCTGATTCAAACTTAAATACCGTGCCGGTGAAGATTTCTCTGGAGGTGGAAAGGCTGGCACCCAGAATCCAGATCAGGAAGGCCGCTGTAAAGGCAACCCAAATGGTCAGAATGAGATATCCCGGAAGAAGGGTCAGCTCTTTTCTCCAGTTCACCTTGCTCCTAAACACGTTTTCTTTGTTCCTTTTTCTCATTTTTCACTCCATTCTGTGGACATGTCAGATAAGTATCTTTCTTGCGCCACGTTTCTCACACATTAATATTCAAGATCATCATCTTTAAGCAGCCTGTTCATAATGAAATAAACAATTCCAATAAAGATTGCCATGACAACGCCGATGGTAGCACCGGCGCCTGCATCTCGCTGAACATTGCCGACTGTACCAAATACCGTGTCATATAAGTATACCACCGGTGTAATTGTGGAAGCTTCTGTGCTGACCGGTGAGAACATCTTGGACCATAAGTAAAAGGTAACACAGTTTACACTCCAGAATGTGATGTTAGTTTTAAAAATGCCGCGGAGCAAAGGCATGGTAATCCTGCCAAACTGCTGAACTTTGTTAGCCCCGTCAATTGTGGCAGCTTCATAGATATCTGAGGGAATCTGTTCGATGCCGTTGATGAAAATCAGCATATAGTAGCCTACCGCGCCAAAAGTGAAGGCAGCCAGCATGGCCCAGAATTTCATGTCGGTTCCCAGCCAGTTCTTCCCCTCCAGCCCCATCGTCCTTAAAATCTGGTTAATGAGACCGTAATCCTGATTGTAGATATACTGAATCCACATGGTAGCCAGAGCCACGGCGCTGATAATATTGGGAAGATAAATCGCTGCACGGAAAAATTTTTTAAACCGGATTCCACTGGTGATGATAACAGAAAACAGCAGTGAAAAACTGAGGATAATAATGCCTCCCAGTAACCAGATAATCAGAATGTTTGTCGCCGCTCTCTGAAAGGTGGGACTGGAAAATACCTTTGCATAATTAGCCAGACCGTTAAAACTCCATTCAGATGCACTGGAGGTCACGCTTTCAATCTTAAAAAAACTCATGATTACGGTTCTGACAACCGGGTACAAATACATGACAATTAAAGCAAGTATACAAGGTGTTATAAAACCAACGATAAACAATTTGTTTTTTTTCATTTCTTATTTCACCTTTCTGACCAAATGAGGTGACGCTATAAGCGCCACCTCCGGTTTTCCAGCATTCTTTAATATAAAGCGTCCAGAGCCTTTGCAAAATCTTCGCCTGTTGCATAGCTTCCTTCATACAGTTTTACAATTACTTCCTGAATAACGGAAATCTTGTCTGCGTTAGCGTTCAGACCCATATTCCAGGAAAGAGGAGCTGTAGTATTCATCAATACCTCGTTAGTTCCGCTCTGAACAGCAGGTGGAGTATTGCTTGGATCCGCTGGGATATTATTGGACAAATCAGCCATGTTTTGGCTCTGCTTGCCGCTGGTTAAGAATACAGCAAAATCAAATGCCGCCTGAGGATTCTCACTGTATTTGGTGATACCGATGGAGTTCGCTCCTGCAAATGTGCTGGTATTGTCCACGCCGCCTTCTACGGCCGGATAAGCGAACAGCCCCCAATTGAGTTCTGTGCCTGTATTGGCGTTAACTTCTGCAGTGATGTAGTTTGCACATACTACCATGGCGATTTTCTGTGTAAGACCGATCTTGTTCTGGCTTGCCGGATACTCATCAGGAGCGCCGTCTGCCAGATAGCCTGCTTTTACGAAGTCGATCATTTCCTGGCCTGCTTTTACTACGCCAGGATTGCCGCTCCAGCCGCCGTTAGTTGCCAGATCTTCAACAGCCGCCTGTCCAATATGTCTTGACAGATGGTAACCAAACAGGAATGGGGCATAAGTACTGTCGAGAGCCAGAGGCTGATAACCCTTGTCCTTCATGGTCTGGCAGGCAGTCATGAACTCGTCCCATGTTGCCGGAGCAGTGATGCCGCAGTCATCAAAGATATCTTTATTGTAGAACACGCCGCCTACAGATGGCTGCTCGGTAACACATGGAAGGAATCCGGCCCATTCAGTCGCCTGATTGTTGAATACAGCGTAGCTCTTGTCAGCGTATCCGGCTTCCTTTGCCATATCTGTCAAATCAGCAACATAATTGACATAGTTCTTGGAGATTCTGGTGTAGTCGTCTTCAAACATATCAAACTTTTCCTGAGCTTCCAGTGCGGAAGAGAGGATGTTCTTGGTTTCACGGCCTTTCCACTCGAACTTAATCTTGGCTCCGGTTTCAGCCTCGAAAGCCTCTGCCGCTTGCTGAAGTGCCTGTCCCTGAGGCTCATTGTTTGTCCACATGGACCAGTATGTAAGTTCAACACCTTCGTACTTCTTGTCTCCCTCAGCCGCGGCTGGTGCTGCAGTTGTTTCGCCGGTCTCGGCTTTGGCAGTTGTTGCTGCCGGAGTTTCGGCTGGTGTCTCTGCTGGTTTTGCATTGTTGCTTCCACAGCCTGCTAAAAGACCTGCCGTCATGGCAGCAGCCAGCAGAACGCTAATCGGTTTTTTCTTCATAGATAAATCCTCCTTTTTGTTGGGCACTGCCCATTTGAAATATCTTAAATTCATAAGTAAATTATATACTGATCCAGCGTTCATTAGCTATCAGTATATTGTTTTGTTTTTTATGTTTTTTGCTATTTTTTGTAGCATATTTATAATAAAAAACTACATTTGCCGTCTTTTATCAACAGTTTGCACTACAATTTTTCGTGCGGACTCTTGCTTTTTAATTTTTATTATATTATGATGATAAAAAAACAAAGGAGTTTTCTTATGAGCCGTCCCAATATTATATTTCTTATGACCGACCAGCTTCGCGGGGACTGTCTGGGATATGCAGGTCATCCTGATGTAAAAACACCATATCTTGATACACTGGCCTCCACCGGTACAGCCTTTGACCGCGCCTACAGCGCCTGCCCGAGCTGCATCGCTTCCAGAGCCGCCATCCATACAGGGATGGGGCAGAATCATCACGGCCGTGTAGGCTATCTGGATGGCGTCCCCTGGGAATATGAGCATACGCTGGCCGGGGAATTAGGCCAGGCCGGCTATTACACTCAGTGCGTCGGCAAGATGCATGTCCATCCTTTAAGAAATTATCTGGGCTTTCATCATGTGGAGCTTCATGACGGATATCTGGGATATTCCAGGCGGGCAACGATTCCCTACCGCGAGTCCCAGCTGGTAGCCGACGATTATTTCTACTGGCTGAAAAATGAGCTGGGAATTTCCGCCGATGTGACAGATACGGGGATTGAATGCAACAGTTATGTGGCGAGGCCCTGGATGCATGAGGAGAAATACCATCCCACCAACTGGGTTACTGAGAGAAGCATAGACTTTTTGAGACGGCGTGATCCTGGGAAGCCTTTTTTCCTTATGGCTTCTTATCTCAGGCCCCATCCCCCTTTTGACGCACCCCGGCATTACTTCGATTTATACCGGGATCAGGAGCTGCGCCCACCGTATGTAGGCACCTGGGAGACGGACGAATTGTTAAAAAGGGACGGACGGATCTATGATTCGAAGACGGGTCCCATTGATGCAGAGCTGATACGCCAGGCCCAGGTGGGATATTACGCCTGCATCACCCATTTAGACCATCAGATAGGGCGGCTGATTCTGGCTCTGAAGGAGCAGGAGCTTTACGATAATTCCATTATTATCTTTACCTCAGACCACGGGGAGGAACTCTGTGACCACCACATGTTCCGCAAAGCCAGACCTTACGAGGGAAGCTGCCACATCCCGCTTATCATCTCGGGAGGAAAGAAGTTTCTGCCGAAAGGAGCCGGTTCCTCCCGGTGCAGCAGTGTAGTGGAGCTTCGGGATATTATGCCCACGCTGCTCGATTTGGCAGACGCCCCTGTTCCGGATACAGTGGACGGCAAATCGCTCCTTCCTCTGCTTGAAGATCCGGCGCGGGCTGTGCGTCCCTGGCTACACGGAGAGCATTCCTTTGATGAGTATTCCAACCACTGGATCGTCACCGAAACAGACAAATACATCTGGCATTCACAGACCGGTCAGGAGCAGTACTTCCATCTGGAAAAAGATCCCCATGAACTCACGGATCTGATTGAGGAAGATTCCTGTAAGATACGGATTCAGGAGCTTCGCGGACATCTTATAGAATCCCTGGAAAACCGCAGGGAAGGTTTTGTGGAAAATGGGAGACTGGTGCCTGGACGCCCCTATCCGCCCGTTCTTTCATAAAACGGAAAAGGAGAATAGCATATGAAAAGACAAATCATCCTTATAATGACAGACACCACACGCAAAGATATGCTGGGCTGCTATGGAAATCCTAAAATGATCACACCGAATCTGGACCGGCTGTCCGCCGAAGGCATCCGGTACGAGAATGCCTATACGTGCCAGCCGGTCTGCGGTCCGGCCCGGTCCGCCATATTTACCGGAACCTTTCCGCATACTAATGGGGAGGTGACGAACTGTGTAGCCATGGGAGATAATATAAAAACCGTAGGCCAGCGTCTGACGGACAACGGTATTCACTGCGGTTATATCGGCAAATGGCATTTAGACGGCGGTGACTATTTTGGCAATGGCATCTGCCCGGAGGGATGGGATGAGGCATACTGGTATGATATGCGCCGGTACCTGGAAGAACTGACGGAGGAGGAACGGCTGAAATCCAGAAAATCCACCACCTCCTTTGATGAAGATATGACAGAGGAGTTTACATATGCTCACCGTTGTTCCAAAAGGGCGGCAGACTTTCTGGAAGAGTATAAAGATGAGGACTTTTTCCTGGCCGTTTCTTATGATGAGCCTCACGGCCCTTCGCTCTGTCCGGCACCGTACAACACCATGTATGACGGATTCTGCTTTGAGGACAGTCCCAATTATGAGGACGATTTAAGTCAAAAACCGCTGATGCAGCGCTTATGGGCAGGGGAGAACTTACACAAAACCAGGGAGGAAATCAACTGTCCTTCCGGAAAATTGTCCCTGTTTTTAGGATGCAACTCGTTTGTAGATTACGAAATCGGGAAAGTCCTTGACAAAATCCGGGAGACGGCTCCTGACGCTATGGTTATCTATACCTCCGACCATGGAGACATGCTGGGAAATCACCGGCTTACTTCTAAAAATGCTGCCTGCTACAAAGAGGTCGCCAACATCCCGCTGATCATCAAAGGCGGCGAGGCCGGCAAGGTGGTGGATTACCCGGCTTCCCACATAGATCTGGCTCCCACGATTCTGGATTACATGGGCATTCCCATTCCCAAGATGTTGGAGGGGAAAAGTATGCTGCCTCAGATCAACTGCACCGATATCCGGATCAATGATGAGGTCTATACAGAATTCACCCGGTATGAAGCGGACCACGACGGATTCGGCGGACTGCAGATGATGCGTGCCGTCATTTCAGACCGGTATAAGCTGGTGATCCATCTTCTGGACAGTGATGAGCTGTACGATATGGAAAAGGATCCGGCAGAGATATGCAACCGGATCCAGGATGAAGACTATTCCGAAATTCGCAATTCCCTGCATGACAAAATCCTGGAGCAGATGAACCGGACCCGCGACCCTTATCGTGGATATCAGTGGGCCTGCAGAAGCTGGCGCACGGACAAGGAGCCGACCTGGAGCAACGATGGCTATACCAGACAGCGGGAAAATGAAGAGTATGAGCCAAGACAGCTGGACTACGATACCGGACTGCCCATGACGGAAGCGGTGAGGACGAAGATATCCAGGAATTTAAAGAGATAATAGAGCAGTCTTTTTCTGCAAAGAATAACGACGCCTCTCCCACCTGTTGAGGTTGGGAGAGGCGTCGTCGAAAATTATAGGCAGTGGCATTGAAATAAATATTCCATCGCATAAGACAGGGAAGTATTCAGATGTTCCTTCATCAGTGAAGCGGCCAGCTGGTAATCCTTCTGTAAATACGCCCCGTAAATCTTTAAATGTCCCCGTTCTATTTCCCGTTGGTGCTGCAGAGACGTCTCATACATGTTGGAGAAGATCGTCAGCTGGCTCCTCTGTTTCCCGGCGGCGCGGGCCAGGCGGCTGTTGGCGCAGTAATCGTAGAAGATCAGATGAAAATGATCGGAATAGCCTGTCCATGTCCTGATTTCCTCTTCCGTGAGACTTTCTGTCTCTAAAACCTTTTCCGTATAATGTATGTTTTCCGCCAGTGCCTTCTGTACCTTTTCCTGATCAGGATAGTGAGAGGTATAGAGAATGGCCAGGGCATCTAAATCCCCCATGAATTCATAGAGCTCTTTCAAGTCCTGTTCCCCGATACTTATGACATTGACGCCGATGTTGGAGTAGGAGACGACCAGTTCTTCCTCCGCAAGCCGGGTCAGAGCCTCGCGGATCGGGGTGGAGCTGACTCCGAAGCGTTCCTGTAAGTGTTTTAGCGTTAATTTCTCACCAAGCCGGATTCTCTGTGTCAGAATGTCCTGACGGAGAATATCGTAGATTTGCCCGGAGAGAGTGGTTTTATTTAAATCCATGCCGTATCCTTCCTCATTAAAAAACTCATATCCATCATTTATATTCATATTACAACAGAAAAAATAGTTGGTCAACCTTATAATTTTACATTTTGCAAAATGCATATTGCAAAATGTAATCATAGATGGTACAATTCTTAAAACAATAATTATGTGACGCGTTAAAGCGAAAAAGCAGAGAACGGGAGAAGGACATATGAGAAATGAGGAATTACTGAAACGGCTGACCCAGGCCCAGGGAATCGCCGGCTATGAAAAAGAAGTGAGAGAGCTGATTGAGAAGGAAGCCGCAGCCTATGCGGACGATATGATAACGGATGTGATCGGTAATCTGATAGTAATTAAGAAAGGACATGGAGGCCCGCAGTCGAAGAAGATCATGTTTGCGGCCCATATGGACGAAATCGGTTTCATGGTGAAGAAGATCGAGGAGGACGGCCGTCTTCGTGTCTGCAACGTGGGATGGAACTGGGCGGCCTCGGCTTACAACGCCAGAGTGCGGTTCCGCAACGGCGTAACCGGCGTTTTTGGCTGTATGGGAGCCATCGAGGATACCCATAACGATGTGGGCAAGCTCTATATCGATATCGGAGCAAAATCTAAGGAGGACGCATTAAAATACGTTAAAGTCGGCTCCGTCTGCGGCTATTACGGAGAATACGTGGATCTGCAGAACAATCTGGTGTGTTCCAAATCCCTGGATGACCGGATCGGCTGTTACCAGCTTCTGGAGGCGCTGAAGGAGAATGACGGCACGTATCCAAACGATATTTATTATGTATTTACTGTGCAGGAAGAAGTGGGATGCAGAGGTTCCAAGCCGACGGCAGAGCGGATTCGTCCTGATATCGGCATTGCGGTGGACATCACGCCGGCCCACGATTATCCCTGCGATTTGGAAGGCAGCAATACCGTAGGAAAGGGCGTTGCGATCAAATACGCGGATCCGTCGGTAATCTGCGACGAGGAAGTGGTTGCAGCCATGGAGGAATGCTGTGAATGCGAACGAATTGCATGGCAGCCCGAAGTCATCGACAAGGGCGGAACGGATGCGTCCAGCATGAATATGTCCGGTGTCGGAGCCAGGGCGGGCGGAATCGCCGTCGTGACCAGATATCCCCACTGCCAGAGCTGTGTAGCCTCAAAGGATGACATCGAGGCGGGAGCGAGATTATGTACGGCAATTTCAAAGCATGAATTCCGCTTCTGAGTGGGATGGGAGGCGTCGGGTGAAACAGTACATATTGACACATGGAAACCTCCTGACGATGAGGGACCGCACCATAAAATACGATACGGATATCCTGATCAGGGACGGGAAAATACAGAAAATCGGCCGGAATCTGACTGCATTTGCAGCTCAGGAAGCGGCGGGACTCGTGAATGGATTAAACGGTGAAGCGGATGCCTGGAGATGCGAGGCAGATATATTAAACGGTGAAACAAAGTTCCTCGATATAAGCGGCCGGTACGTGATCCCCGGGCTGATCGACAGCCACTGCCACTACGACGCCGATTATATGGGAAAGATGTTCCTGGCGTGCGGCGTTACTTCTGTCAGAAACATGCGGGGGTACAAACGCCACGCTGAATATGCCGCGGAGACGCTGGCGGGAAAGCGGACAGGCCCCTATATCTATTCCAGCGGTCCCATCTATGACGGAGAAGATCCGAGTATACCGGACAATTCCAATGAAATCATCCGCACGGAGGCGGACGTGGAGCAGGCGATCGAGTATACGATCCGGAATGGGTTCTTATGGCTTAAGACGTATCCGTCTATTGAGCCGGAGCTTTACCGGTATCTGCTGAAACGAGCGAGACAGCAGGGGCTTCCCGTATGCGGCCATATGAGCAAGAAGCTGGATGATAAGGTGCTGGCAGACGCCGGCTATTACTGCTGTGAGCACAGCAGCTCCCTTCCGTCCCACAAGGCCGATATCCGCTATCTGGCCGAAGCCGGGATGTGGTTTACTCCCACACAGGCCGTATGCGAAACGCTGCCGGACTATGTCTGGAACGGTAAAATGCTGCCGGAGCTGAAGCATTTTAAAGATCTCCCGGAATGTGAGCGGGAGAGCTGGGAGAGCAGAAACCGGAAAATCATCGAGAGCTACCGCAGCCAGGGCGTTCGCCCCGATATCCGTGTGGTGATCAGCAGAGGACGAACCTTTCTGGAATATTCAGACCGGTTCATGGCCGGTACAGACTGCGCTTATCCGGGAATTATCCCGGGCTTTTCCATGGCAGATGAGCTGGAGAAGCTGGTAGAGCTCTACGGATGCACGGCTTTCGAGGCTCTGAAGGCGGCCACGGTCAATCCGGCCGCGCATATTGGCCTGGAAGAGAAGAAGGGAAGTATCCGTGAAGGCATGGATGCCGATATCGTGGTATTGGCTGGGAATCCACTGGCCGATATTGGAAATGTGAGAAAAGTCAGCATGGTATTCCAGGGTACGAATTTATACGATGAGGAGACCATCAGGGCCTACGGCAGTGAGGCGGGTTTCCTGAAGAAAGAAGAGATCGAATTTATCCATTGGTAAAGAGAGAGGAGCAAGATTATGAAAAAGGGTATGGCAGTTATTCTGGCGGCGGTGACGGCGCTGTCGCTTACCGCCTGCGGCGGTTCAGGAACCGCAGGCAATACACAGAACGATACACAGAGTCAATCATCGGAGACGGGCGCGGGTGTGTCCAGCTCCGGAAATACCGATATGGTGGTGGCCATGGGCGCCGATATTGATACGCTTCATCCGTCGGATTACTCTACTACCGCAGAACTTACGGTTTTAAACCAGCTCTATGACACGATGATGTATATGAATCCGGATGGCGAACACGATCCGGAGCCGCGTCTCGCGGAATCATACGAGGTGAGTGAGGATGGAAAGACCTACACCTTCCATCTGCGGGAGGACGCCACCTTCCACGACGGCACGCCGGTTACGGCAAAGGATGCGGTATTTTCCCTGAATCTGTATAAGGATTCCCAGTACCAGAATTCCCAGGTGACGGGACTGGCGAGCGCGGAAGCTGCAGATGACCACACCGTGGTCTGCCATCTGGATAATCCGTACTCCCCGTTCCTGCTGGGGGCCTGTTCCGTCCATATCGCTTCCGAGGCGTATTATGAAAAATCGGCCGACGACTTTGTCAATAAGCCGGTGGGCAGCGGCCCGTACAAATTTACGGGAAGAAGCAAGGGAAGCAGTGTAACGCTGGAAGCGTATGACGGCTACTACCGCGGGGATGCGGCGATTAAAAAAGTGACCTTCGAGGTCATTCCGGACCAGTCTACCATGGCGATCGCCATTCAGACAGGCGAGGTGGATTTTGCGGAAATCGACTCGGCCAGCCTTCCGCAGCTGAAGGCGGATAAGAATGTCACCATCGCTGAGATTCCAACTTCCAGCTTCTCCTATGTATGCATGAACCTGGATAAGGCACCATTTGATGACGTTAGAGTGCGCCAGGCGTTAAACTATGCCATTAACCGCGAGAATCTGGTGCAGATCTGCTATGACGGAGAGGCCACGGTAAACTCCAACTTATGTTCCGCCAACCGGTTCGGCTATTCCGAGGAACAGCCGAAATACGAGTACGATCCGGAGAAGGCCAAATCCCTTCTGGCCGAGGCAGGGATCACGACGCCGTATCAGCTGGGAGAAATGCTGGTGGCCGAAAAGTATTCCAATCTCGCCACCGTAATTCAGAATGATTTAAAGGCAGTCGGACTGGAGACGACGATTTCCGTAAAGGAATTTAATTCCTATATTGGAGATCTGACCAGCGGCAGCTATACCATCAGCGCGCTGAATATGACGCTGGAGGGAGATACCCAGATGATGGAGATGGCCTTCGCCAGCGATTACATCGGAACTGCCAACAATGCCAGATATTCGGACGCGGAGATGGATGCGCTGTTTGATAAGACACGGGTTTCTAACGACAAGGAAGAGCGCGCGGAGCTCTTTAACCAGATCTTTACGAAAGCGCAGGAGGAAGCCATCTACGTTCCGCTGGCCAATCCGCTTACGCTGTTCGCATACAGCTCTTCACTGAAATGCCCGGAAATTCCGTACGAGGCAGTGTATTACATCTATGATTTTGCCTGGTAAGGCTTTAATCCGTGGAAGGGAGGACATTCTCCATGACCAAATACGTGGCCAAGCGGCTTCTGTACATGATTCCTGTTTTGCTCGGAGTCGCATTTTTAGTATTTTCCATCTTATCTATGACGCCGGGAGATCCCGGTTCCATTATCCTCGGAATCACGGCGTCGAAAGAGGATATCGCGGCTTTGAACGCGGAATTCGGGTATGACAAGCCGTTTCTGATCCGCTTTTTTAACTACATCGGGGATATCGTATTCCATTTTAATCTGGGAGTATCCTACCAGAGTCGGCAGCCGGTCATACAGGATATTGTTGCCAGATTTCCGAACACACTGCTTCTGACCGTATTTTCCATGTCCCTTTTCGCTTTTATCGGAATACTGCTTGGGATTGTCTCTGCGGTGAGGCAGTATTCCGTGCTGGACCATACGTGCGTGATTGTGGCGCTGGTGTTTGCCTCCATACCGGGCTTCTGGCTGGGGCTCATGCTTATGCTGGTATTTTCCCTGCATCTGGGGCTGCTGCCATCCTACGGCGCAGGCACTCTGAAGCATTTTATTCTGCCTACCATAACCATATCCTTAGGGTCGGCCGCCAGCCTGCTCCGCCTCACCAGATCCGCCATGCTTGAGACGGTGAGGCAGGAGTATATCCGGACGGCCCGGGCCAAGGGAGCGGGCGAGAAACGGATTATCATGCGCCATGCGCTGAGAAATGCCCTCCTGCCGGTCGTCACAACGCTGGGAACCAGCTTCGGGGCCTCCTTAGGCGGCGCGATCATTGCGGAGACCGTGTTTGCCATGCCGGGGATGGGAACCTTAATCACGACGGCTATCCGGCAGAAGGATATTCCCGTGGTCATGGGCTCCACCCTGTTTCTGGCATTTTTATTCAGCCTTATCATTCTTCTGGTCGATGTCCTGTACGCCTTCATCGATCCGAGAATCAAGGCCAAATACCAGGAGGGAGGGAAGAGCCGTGGCTAAGGGAAAGAAACGCAAGAACACCATCCGGAACGAAGTCTGGTACCGGTTTAAGAAGAATAAGGCGGCCATGCTCGGCCTCGTTATCCTGGTGGTGATCGTCGCCATCGCCGTGTTTGCCGACCTCATTGTCCCCTATTCCAAATGCATCGAACAGGACGGGGGTGCAAGACTTCTGATGCCGGGAGCCGCGCATTTCTTCGGGACGGACGAATACGGCCGGGACTTATTTGCCCGTGTGGTTCACGGTTCCAGGTATTCTCTCTTCATCGGCGTGTCCACCAGCTTAATGGCGCTGGTGATCGGCGCCGTGCTGGGAGCCAGCGCGGGATATTTCGGCGGAGTGATCGACAATACCATCTGCCGCATCATGGACGTGTTTATCTGCGTGCCGCCGATTCTCATGTCTCTGGCCGTGGTGGCGGCGCTGGGAACGAACTTAAAGAATCTGATTATCGCAATTACCATATCGTGTATTCCGGGGAATGTCAGACTGATCCGGTCGGTGGTCATGACTGTGGCCGAACAGGATTACATCCGGGCGGCAAAGTCCTACGGGACCTCCAATGCGCGCATTATTTTCAGATACGTGCTGCCCAACGCCATGGGGCCGATCATTGTAAACACGACAATGAGCATTTCCGGCATGATCTTATCGGCCGCAGGCTTGAGCTTTATCGGCATGGGAATCCAGCCGCCGTCTCCGGAATGGGGCGCGCTGCTCTCCGGTGCTCAGAAGTATATGTTTACTTCACCGTATCTGCTGTTTTTCCCGGGTGTCTTTATTCTGCTCGCTTCCCTGGCGTTTAATCTGGTGGGGGACGGACTTACCGACGCCCTGGATCCCAAACTGAAGGACTAAGGAGGTGGCGCAATGAGTGAAACGATACTGGAGATCGAGAATCTGTCCGTGGTATACGAGACGGATATGGAGACGGTGCATGCCGTAAACGGAATCAGCTTCTCCCTGGGAAAAGGGGAGACTCTGGGGCTGGTGGGAGAGACGGGGGCCGGAAAGACGACGACGGCACTGACCATCCTGGGTCTTTTGCCGGAACGGACAGGAAAGATTACGGGAGGAACCATCCGGTTTGAGGGGACGGAGCTTGGGAAACTGAGCGCCCATGAGATGGAGAAAATCCGGGGAGCCAGAATATCCATGATATTTCAGGATCCTATGTCGGCCTTAAATCCGGTCCTCACAGTGGGCAGCCAGATCGCCGAGGCCTTAGAGCTTCACAACACCGACGGTCTGTCAAAGAAAGAGATTGAAAAGCGGGTGGAGGAAACTCTGGAAATGGTGGGTATTCCCAAAGAGCGGAAGGCCAATTATCCCCATCAGTTCTCCGGCGGCATGCGTCAGCGCGTGGTGATCGCCATGGCCCTGATTCTGAGTCCGGAGCTTTTAATCGCGGCTGAACCGACGACCGCCCTTGACGTTACCATACAGGCGCAGATACTGACGATGATCTGTGACCTTCAGAGAAAATACGAAACCAGCGTAATCATGATTACCCATGATTTGGGGGTGGTTGCGGAGACGTGTGATAAGGTGGCCATCGTCTATGCCGGGGAGATTGTGGAGTACGGAACGCTGAGCGATATCTTTAACGGCGGCAGGCACCATCCCTATACGGAAGGGTTGTTTGGATCCATTCCCAGCCTTACGGAGGAGGCGAAGCGCCTTCATCCCATCGAGGGAATTCTGCCGGATCCGACGAACCTGCCGAGGGGCTGCAAATTCTCGCCCCGGTGTACGAAGTGTATGGAGCCGTGCAGTCTGACAGCACCGGCCGTATATGAGGAAAACGGCCATCTGATCCGCTGCCATCTGTACCGCGATAACAAAGGAGGGCAGGAGTGATGGAAGATCTGCTGTTGGATGTAAAACATTTAAAGAAATATTTTGACACGCCCTCCGGTCTGCTTCACGCAGTGGATGATGTGAGCTTTTCCGTTAAGCGGGGAACGACGCTGGGAGTCGTGGGAGAATCCGGCTGCGGAAAATCCACGCTGGGTTCCACGCTTTTATACCTTGACGAGCCCACGGGCGGCGAGATCCTGTTTGAGGGAACGAAACTTCAGAGTGTGGGAAAGAAGGAATTCAAACGGATACGCCCCAGAATGCAGATGATTTTTCAGGATCCCTACTCCAGCTTAAACGGGCGCATGAATGTCCGGCAGCTGATTGCGGAACCCCTGATCGTCAATAAGGTCTGTAAGGATAAGAAGGAGATCGAGGCGCGGGTGGATGCCATGATGGAGACCGTCGGCCTGGCCAGACGCCTTGCGGGCGCCTATCCGCACGAGCTGGACGGAGGACGGCGCCAGAGAATCGGAATCGGCCGGGCGCTGATTATGGAACCGGCCTTTGTCGTATGCGACGAGCCGGTGTCGGCCCTCGACGTGTCGATTCAGGCTCAGATTTTAAATCTCCTGATGGACCTTCAGGACAGCATGAACTTGACGTATCTGTTTATTACACACGATCTGTCTGTGGTCAAACACATATCCGATGAGATCATGGTCATGTACCGGGGGAAATGCGTGGAACAGGCATCGTCGGCCGAGCTTTTCCGGAAGCCGCTCCATCCGTATACGAGAGCCCTTCTGGCGGCGATCCCCGATCCCAGCCCGGAATCGAGGAACAAGAAGAGGAGTCTTCTCCAGGGAGAGGTGGCCAGTCCGGTGAATCCGGGGCCTGGATGCCGGTTTGCGGCGCGGTGCCCGTTTGTGAAAGAGGAATGCAGGACCGGCGAGATTATGCTTGAAGAAGTCAGCCCGGGACACTTTGCGGCATGTCCGGGATGCGTGGACAGAATGGAGGAGTAAAATGAGTGCAGAAACATACAGCTGGCCCTATGCCAATGAGATTGGGGATGAGGAGACCGTAACCAGCGATGTCCTGGTCCTGGGCGGCGGGCTGGCGGGCTGCTTTGCGGCCATAGCCGCGGCCAGAAAAGGAAAATCCGTGGTGCTGGTGGAAAAGGGGGCCGTGGAACGAAGCGGTTCTGCAGGAACGGGTTTTGACCACTGGGAATCAGCCTGTACCAACCCCTGTTCCGGGGTGACGCCCGAAGAGATCGCAGAGGCCTACGTCCATGAACAGGACTGGTACAGCAATGGAATCGCCCACTACATCGAATGCCGCGAGGGATACGACCGGCTCCTGGACCTGGAGTCTTTCGGCGGAAAGGTGAGGGATACCGGAGATGAATTTAAGGGCGCAGAGTTTCGGGATGAGAAGACGAAGCTGATGTTTGCCTATGACTATAAAAACAAATTTACCCTGCGCGTCTGGGGGACCACCTTTAAGCCTGCCCTGGCGCGGGAACTGAAGAGACTGGGCGTGAAGGTGTATGAGAGGACGGAGGCCACGGCCCTGCTTACCGCGGTAAAGGACGGAAAGAAGAAGGGAGCCGGGGCCTGCGGAATGGATGTCCATACGGGAAAATTCTATATCTTCCGGTCGAAGGCCACGATTCTCACCATGTCCAGGCCGGCCAGAGTCTGGCTGTTTAATCCGGATCTGGTGGGCTTATGCGAATTTCGTCCCATGCAGAGCATCGGAAGCGGCCATGCCATGGGCTGGCGGGCCGGAGTGGAATTTACCATGATGGAGAAATCGGTGCGCGCGGAATTTTCGAGTGCAGGAAGAAGTTTCCCCCCATACGGAACCGGCAATAACCACAATACCTGGTACGCGGCCACCATGGTGGATGCCAGAGGCGTGGAGATTCCATACGTGGACCGTGACGGAAAGGAACTGAAAACCGTATCCGAGCGGTACTATCCGGCCCGGGGCCAGAAATTCTTCCTAAAAGGCGGAGTCATCGACAATCCGAAGTATGAATACCGGGGGCCGGAAACTCTGGACTTCGAGGAACTGATCCGCCGGGGATACCAGCTCCCGTTCTATGCGGATTTGAGCCGTATGCCGGAGGATGAACGCCGCGTTATCTGGGGAATGATGGTCGGCGAGGAGGCGAAGACCAGAATTCCGATTCTGGAAAATTATACCGAACGGGGATTTGATCCGGAAAAGGACATGCTCCAGAGCTACGGCACCGGCTGGCAGTCCGCCAGCTTTCTGGACCAGGAGCGCCAGTTCTTTGGAGCGCCGGGCGGAATCATGCACGACTGGGACTTAATGACGAACATCGATGGCGTCTATGCGGCCGGAGACCAGCTGTATGCCTCTGACTGCGCGGGATTTGCCTGTGCCACGGGATATTACGCGGGAAGAAAGGCAGCAGACTGCGCATCGGATCATGAGTTTGAGGATTTTAGCAGGGAAGAGGCCGATCGGGAAAAAGAGAGGCTGTACGCGCCTCTTTACGTGAAGGATGGAACCAACTGGAAAGAACTGAACATGGCGATATCCAAGGCAATGCAGAACTACTGCGGCGGCGTGAAATGTGAGGAACTTCTAAAAGAGGGGCTGGACCTCCTGGAGAGCTATGAGCGGGAGGTGGTTCCAACTCTGTCGTGCGCCAACCCTCACGACCTCATGAGAACCCATGAGGTCCTGGATATTCTGACCGTGGCCCAGCTGGTGCTTCACGCCTGCCTGCGGCGGCGGTCCAGTTCGCAGCCGCTGTGCTTTCAAAGAAGTGATTATCCGCAGATGGACCAGGAAGGGGAACGGCGTCATATCGTCATCCGCCAGGAGGACGGCCAGGTAAGGGAGCGAAGCGTTCCTCTCGATTTCTTCGGAAATCTTCAGGAGGAGTACGAACGGCGCAACCAGGATTATATGGGGGAGGTCAGCCATGAAAAAGCCTGAATTTACAGTGAGGCCGGTTGCAAGCAGCGCCAGGCCGATCATTTACGATGAAAGCCTCTGTATCGGATGCAACCGGTGTGCATCGGTCTGCCAGTGCGATATCCTGCTTCCATCAGAAACGAAGGGAAAACCGCCCATTGTTATGTATCCGGGAGAATGCTACTACTGCGGCGCCTGCGTCATGGCCTGTCCGGTAAAAGGGGCTGTCAGACTGGAGCATCCGCTGATGAACCGGGCAAAGTTCGTGCCTGTGAGAGAACGAAAAATATAAATACAAATGTAAGGATAGTTAGAATCGCCGGAAGGCAGTGAACACTGATAAAATCAGTATTTGCTGCCTTCCTTATTTTTCTGATGAAATGCATTTGCTTTATATACAGGAATAATTAACGCATTGATAACGCAGGGGTATATAAAAGATAAACAATTGATAAATATAAGATATATACAGACTGGAAAAGGTGCAATCGTTCTCATATATAATCCTTTAACAAAAGATAAAATCATGATAAAATACATTTGCAATAATAATTACCAATTATTTATCATGATAAGTAAAAATTATGTAAGAAAAGACAAAAGGTATGAAAACCACTGCGTTTAAACCTGTGAAACGGCAGAAATGGTACGTAAGCAGCATAAAAGACAGCTGCGGGGTTTACAAAAGAAGGAGGAAAATAGATGAAAAAGTGTTTATCAGTTTTAATGTCGGCGGTAATGGCCGCCTCTCTGCTGAGCGGATGCGGGTCTGCGGATCAGAAACAGACATCACCGGCTGCTGCAGAACCCTCTGCGGAAAGCAGCACAACGGCGGAAGCGGCACCAGCTCCTGAGAAGGCAGAGACAGCACCAGGGGAGAAAAAGCAGATTTCTCTGTGGTTCTGGAGTGCTCCGGCGGATCAGCAGGTTCTCTTAAAACAGATTATTGAGGATGATATCAATGCGGTTCAGGATGACTACGTTTTAAATATTGAATTCCACGCGGGAAATGATCAGAATATCGCCACAGCGCTGGCGGCTAACGGCGGGCCGGATATCGTCTTTACTTCAGGTCCTTCCTATGTGACCAATTACGCATCGGCCGGTAAGCTGGAGAATCTGGACCGATACGCGGAGAAGTATGGCTGGAACGACCGGCTGCTGGAACCAATCTACAATCTGGGCACTTATGAAGGATCGCTCTATGGTCTGTCAAACTCCCTGATGGTCATGGGTGTCTTCTATAACAAGAAGGTGCTCGCTGACAATGGATGGGAGGTTCCGGAAACCATCGAGGAGATGGAGACAATCATGAAGGCGGCCCAGGAGAAAGGCCTTTACGGAAGCGTAACGGGCAATAAAGGGTGGAAGCCTGTCAATGCCAACTATTCCAGCCTGTTTTTAAACCATATCGCGGGACCGGAAAAGGTATATGAATGTCTGAAGGGCGAGGCCAAATGGAACAACCCTGATATGGTGGAGGCTCTGAATAAATCGGCTGAATGGTATCAGAACGGCTGGCTCGGCGGAGACAATTATACGGATCTGAACTTTGATGAGAGTGTCCAGCTTCTGTCTATGGGCATGGCTCCTTTCTTCGTCGGACCTTCCAATGTATTCCAGTGGGCGCCAAAGTATTTCCGTGGACTCACGGAAGACGATTTTGGATTTTTCCCATTCCCGGCCACCAATGATAAGGTAAAGTATCCGACCTACACGCTGGGGGTTACCTCCTGCCTGTCTATCAACGCTTTTTCTCCTTACAAGGATGAGTGCGCGGAGATCCTGGATAAGATCATGACCAACGATTTTATGGTCAAGCTGACGAAGGAGTGGCCAGGATACTGGGCAATTCCGCTGAAACAGTATGATATACCGGCAGATACCATGACGGGAATCTCCGCGGTATTCTGCGACGTTATGATCGATACCTTAAAGGCGATCGAGGAAGGCAATTACGGATATTATACGACCAGCTTCTGTCCGCCGGCCACGGATGTCGCGCTGCAGGATATCGATGGTGTGTGGCTCAAGACCATGAGTGCGGAAGAGGTTTTAGACAGAACGGATGCAGAATTTGAGAAGGAACTTGCAAATGGCCTGGTAGTCCCGCTGCCGGAACGGTAGATCGGGCAGGCAAATCAGTTTAGAAGGAGACAGAGCCGGACGGGTATTATATGTCCGGCTCTGCTGCAAAGGAGGGTAAAATGAAACGCAGACGAGATTATCTATTGCTTCTCCCGGCTTTTGTGCTGAGCATGGCCGTTGTGTTTATTCCAGGTGTGATGACGATATTTGCGTCCTTCACGGACTGGAACGGCGTATCCATGAATTTTCATTTCATAGGACTGCGGAATTTCTCCGAGCTTTTCGGCGATAAGATATTCTGGAGGGCAATCTATGACAATGTGAGATGGGTTGCGCTGTTTCTGACGATTCCTGTGGTGATCGGACTTGTGACATCCGTGCTTTTGCTGAACCGCAGACACAAGGGACTGTACCAGATGCTGTTTTTATTCCCCTATGTGCTTGCACCTGTGACAAACGTGGCCGTATGGCAGAATATTATTTATAACCCGATTTTCGGACTGGTGGGCTATCTAAACCGCCAGGGCTTTCATATCCCATCGCTGCTCAGTGATATGAGGACCGCTTTATATGCGGTGGCCGCCACAGATATCTGGCACTATTGGGGATTTTTGATGGTGGTATACTTAGCTTCCTTAAGACAGACGCCGGAGGATCAGGTGGAGGCGGCCAAGGTGGAAGGATGTAACGGATGGCAGCTGTTTCGGTACGTCTATTTCCCCAATATGCTTCCAACCTTTAAACTGATGATGATCATGTCTGTCATCAATTCCTTCCTGACGTATGACTACGTCTACTTAATGACATCGGGAGGTCCAGCGCACTCGACAGAGATGTTGAGCACCTACGCGTATACGTTCGCATTTGCGTCTCTCCAGGTTGGAAAGGCGGCGGCTATCGCTCTCTTCATGAGTTTTTTCGGGCTGATCGCCTCCTTTGTCTACATCCACCTGTCACAAAATGAGATCATGTCATAGAGGCCGCAGTGCCGGAAAGGAGTTTATATGGCAGCAATGGGTAAGAAAAAGCGGATCGTTACGCTGGTTACGGTTCATGCGATCCTGATTCTGCTGGTGTTCACGGCGCTGTTTCCGATTGCGCTCGTCGTGCTTAACAGCTTCAAGCCCCATGTGGCGATTGTCGCCAATCCGCTGTCCTGGCCGGAGAGTTTTACACCGGTCAACTATAGCAGCGCGTGGAGCTATGCCAAGTTTGGAATAGGGTTTAAAAACAGTATTATTCTGGCAGCCTGTACGATTGTCATCGTGCTGTTTACCTCGACTCTGGGTGGCTATGTGCTTGCCACCAGAAGAGGAAAAGTGGTGAATCTGGCACTTGTGTATTTCATGATTGTTATGACGATCCCGATTCAGCTGTTTTTATTTCCTCTTTATTATGTGATGTCCTATTTAAAGCTTGTGGGCACGGTTGTACCGATCAGCTTTATTCTCGCAGCCAGAAATATACCGCTGGCGCTGTTCCTGATGCGGACGTTTTTCTTAAACGTTCCCAAGGAGCTGGAGGAGGCTGCCAGAATCGACGGAGCCAATACGGGGCACGTCTTGTGGTATGTTATGGCCCCCGTTGTGTCTCCGGGCCTTCTGACCGTCAGTGTAATCGTGGGACTGAACGCATGGAATGAGTTCCTGATTACATCGACCTTTCTGCAGGGTGAGAAAAACTTCACCGCGACGCTGATGCTTCGCAGCATGTCTGGACAGTTCGGGTCGGATATCGGAATTATGATGGCCGGAGCCATGATCTTAATTGCCCCGGTTCTTATCTTCTTTATGATTACACAGCGCTATTTCATCGATGGGCTGGTCTCCGGTTCTGTCAAGGGATAGGGACAGGATAGAAAGGAACACTTGAAATGAAAGCATTTTTAATTCTGATTGACAGTTTAAACCGCCATTTTCTTCCGTGCTATAATCCGGCTTCCAGGGTGGCGGCAGAACACTTAACCGGGTTTTCAGAGGAAAACATTACCTTTGATTCCCACTACGTGGCTTCCGCTCCCTGCATGCCGGCGAGACGGGATATCTTTACAGGAAGAATCAATTTTCTGGAGAGAAATTGGGGCGGCATGGAACCATTTGATATTACGCTCATCGGTACACTCCGAGAGCATGGGATTTTCACACACATTACGACCGACCATCCCCACTATTTTGAGATCGGCGGGGAAAACTACTGCCAGATGTTCCATACGTGGAACTTTGAACGGGGACAGGAGGGGGATGTCTGGGTCTCGAGAGTAAAAGGAAGCGATATTCCCGAGCCGCATTATGGTAAGGTCAATAGCCAGAACCAGTTAAACCGCCTGGCCTATACGAAAGAGGAGGAGTACCCGACGCCGAGAACTTTTAGGTCTGCGTGTGACTGGATCGACAGCAACCGCGGCGCGGATGACTACTTCATGATGGTCGAAGCCTTCGATCCTCATGAGCCTTTCGACTGTACGGAAAATTATAAAGAACTGTATCCAGATACGTATGATGGACCGTATTTTGACTGGCCGTCATACCGGGCGCTGGATGAGGAGACTCCGGAGGCAATGGAACATTTGCGAAACGAGTATTCGGCAACGCTGACCATGATGGACCACTGGTTCGGAAGGTTTATTCAGAAGCTTAAGGATACGGGGATCTATGAGGAATCCCTCATTGTCGTGACATCGGATCACGGCCATATGCTGGGAGAACACGGGTTTGCAGCGAAGAATTTCATGCCGGCCTACCAGGAGCTGGTTCATATTCCCCTGCTCGTTCACCTGCCCGGCTCTGCGTACGGGGGCAAACGGATCAGCAGCCTGACACAGAATATCGATCTGATGCCGACGTTTCTGGAGCATTTTAAGATAGAGACGCCGAAGACGGTGCTGGGAAAGAGCCTGCTGCCAGTGATCCCCCATGACACGCCGGTCCGTGATCAGGCGATTTACGGATGGTTTGGAAAGGCGGTCAATGTGACGGATGGAACCCATACCTATTTCCGTGCGCCGGTATCCGAAGATAATCAGCCGTGCTTTACCTATGGGGCCATGCCAACCACATTTTTACAGTATTGGGATGTGAAGCCAGGAGATTATGAGGCTGGAGCGTTTCTGCCGTACACGGATTATCCCGTCTTCAAGGTCCGGTTCCGGGTGGAGGGCCATTATCCGGAATGCCCGGAAGGGCTGGATTACGTGCGGGAAAATCTTCTGTTTGATATCTGGTCTGACCCGCATCAGAACAGGCCCTTAAAGGATGAGGCGCTGGAGGCAGAGATGATCGGGAAGCTGTGTGCCGCACTCCGTGAATACCAGGCGCCGGCGGAACAGTGGAAGCGTCTCGGAATAGAATCATGTTCGGAAGAAATTAGAGGAGATACTAATGAAGAAACCAAATGTTATTATGATTAACAGCGACCATCAGGCGCTGCACCAGTGGACTTTTTATGAAAATAAGCCGCATCGGCCGTATTATGAACAGTTTGTAAGGGAAGGGGCGGAATTTACACATGCCTGCTGTGCTGCGCCTTTGTGCGGGCCGTCGAGAAGAAGCCTGCTGACCGGTTTATATCCGCATGCGCATAAGCAGTATCACAATGAGACAAATCCGCCGTATGCTGATGAAGTCTATCTGGATTCGCTGGCCGAAGCAGGCTATCGAAACTACTTCTTTGGTAAATGGCATGCCGGTCCGGGAACTGCGCTGGACCATCACTGTGAGGGGCTGTCACTGGAGGAGTACGGGAACCCGTATGTTACAAAGGAGTATAAAGACTATTTGAAAAAGCGGAACCTTCCGGCTGCCGCACACCGGATTGAAAGGGTCTTTTTCTGGGAGGACAAGAGCCAGCAGGCGTATCAGAAAAGTTCGCCCGATGAAATACCCAGAGATGGAGAAATCTTTAAGCTTCAGGATCCCAGGCACTGCTGTGAAGCTGCTTACGGAATTACGGTGACTCCAAAGGAAACGCTGGAATTCTTTTTCCTGTCAGAACTGGCGTGTGAGAAGCTGGAAGAATTGAGCACGGATGGGAACGATGCCCCATTTTCGCTGCGAGTAGATTTCTGGGGACCTCATCAGCCGTATTTTCCGACTCAGGAGTATTACGATCTGTATAAGGCGGTGTCCTATCCACCGTACGCCAGCTTTAACAGCGTACTTGAGGGCAAGCCGGAGGTTTATTTTACAGAGAAGAATGTTCCGATCGGGAAAGACAACCGTATCGTCATTCCCAACGCGCTGGCATGGGAGGATTACGAAGAAATGCTCAAATGCTGTGCGGCTCAAATCACGATGATCGACGAAGCTATTGGCAGGACCCTGAATAAGGTGAAAGAGCTGGGACTGGAAGAAAACACGGTGATCATCTGGACTGCTGACCACGGCGATGGTCTCGCCTGCCATGGAGGCCATTTTGACAAAGGATCCTATTTATCCCAGGAGGTATTACGGGTTCCTCTGGGAATTAAGTGGAAAGGCAGGATCGATGCAGGGCTTAAGATCGACGCTCCGGTCTGTACGGTGGATGTGCCTGTGACGATCATGGACGCAGCCGGATTAGAGTATAAAAACAGCGTGCACGGAGAAAGTCTGATTCCGATATGCATGGGAAAGAAGACGCCAGAATATGCGGTGAGTGAGACGTATGGCCTGGGATACGGGGAATACGTGAAGGCAAGAGCGGTTACGGATGGAAATTACAAGCTGGTCACCACTCTGGGACAGGCCTATGAGCTGTATGATTTGAAGGCAGACCCGTATGAACTGAAAAACCGGTATGATGATCCGGCTTACGGTGCAGTTCAGAGGGATATGGAAGAAAAATTAAGAGAATGGCAGAGCGCGACCGGCGACGAAATCTTATTTTTCGATGGAAGCGATTTTGCTGAATGTAAGTGAGCAGGACTTGCCAGATTCTGCAGACGCAGGTGAGGGGATTTTTCCGTTATTCCCGCGAGTAACGAGCCAAACGGACACGCTGGCGCGTCCATTTGGCGATTGCCGCGAGGGTCCCCCCGTTGCTTGCGACGGGGGGGACTCAGATTAATCAGAGAGGAGAAGTCATGACATTAAAAGAGATTGCAAGGGAAACCGGACTGTCTGTTTCGACAGTATCCAGAATCATCAATAAAGAAAATTATAAGTGCACCTCCCGGGAGGCAGAAGAGAAGGTCTGGGAAATTGTTCGGACTTCGGGCTATACTCCTAATCTGATGGCAAAGGAACTGAAAAAGAGCGGCTTCAAAAGGCCTATGAACAGAAATATCTCCTGCCTGTTTGCCAGAACCGACAACTCGGTGGCGGAGCAGTTCTTTTCACCGATTGCCCAGGCGGTGGAGCAGGAGGCTCTCGTTCAGGGTTGTCCCCTCGGCTACTCCTTTTCCATGCTGCACATCTCGGAGATACAGAGCGAAAGGATCAACAAGCTGGAAAAAGATGGCGTTGTCGTGTTGGGAAAACCGGGAGCTGAATTAGACCGGCTGCTGCGGGAAAAATTCAAGAATGTGGTGGTTGTTGGAATCGATGTGAATGAGGTTCCCTTTGACCGGGTTCGCTGCGATGGATACGAGGCGGCAGGAAAGGCAATCCGCCATTTATACGATTTAGGCCACCGCAGGATCGGTTACGCGGGATTAAAGGACATTTCCGCGTATGACGCGTACTTTGATTTCTTCACCGAACATAACATGAAGATTGATGAGTCCATAATCCATATCTATAAGTCGGCTTTCGGGATCGACTATAAAGCGGCGTGTGCTTTTCTCCAGGCGGAAAGGGAACTGCTGCCGACGGCATACTTTTGCAGCTGCGATATGATAGCGATCGGAATTATCCGGGCATGCCGGGAGCTTAAGATCCGAGTGCCGGAAGATATATCCGTAGTGGGATTTGATAATATTGAGATGGGGCAGATTGTCTCGCCGATGCTGACGACGATCAATGTGCCGATGCGGGAGATGGGCCGTATGGCGGTGAAGATACTTTTGGACCGGATCAATAAAGGGCATACGTCGCCAATCAGTATTGAGTTTCCGACAGAGCTGATTAAAAGGGAGAGCAGTACGGCTATACTGGTGAAAAAGGCATGGGCCGCCGCACAAAAATGAGACACTCTGACAAATATAAAAGAGTACCGCGCATTTTGGGGGAAAAGCGGTACTCAGGAGAAGTTGAACCTAGTATATCACGGCAGCGCGGCAGTGTGCAGAGACAGATTTGCCATATATTGGATAATCTTGTGATGAAGATCCCGGCAGGGATATTTTATTGTGATTCTTTATTCTTGGAAATATTTTCCCGATGATGTATAATGGATAGGACTTTATTGCCGAAAAACGGCATTTCTTGATATTCGGGGGAAGAGACTGTGAAAAAAGACTGGGAACTATACCGCCGCTTTCTGTCGCTGGCGGTCGTTCTGGTGCTGCAGAATGTGGTGACACTGAGCGTTAATCTGGCAGACAATTTAATGTTGGGAGCGTACAGCGAGACGGCTTTGGCCGGGGTGGCCGCTGTCAACCAGATTCAGTTTGTGTACCAGCAGCTCCTGCACGCACTGGGAGACGGTGTGGTGATTGTGGGAAGCCAGTACTGGGGAAAGCATCAGACAGAGCCCATGAAGAAGCTCGCGTCGTCGGCCATGCGTTTCGCGCTGATTCTCTCGGCTGTTCTGCTGGCAGTCATGAGCCTGATTCCGTACCGCGTCATGGGAATCTTCACGCGCGACAGCGGAATCATCGAAGAGGGCGCCCGATATCTCAATATCATTCGATTTACCTATCTGTTTTTTGCAGTGACCCAGATTCTGCTGGCTACGCTCCGCAGTGTGGAGACGGTGAAGATCGCATTTAAGCTGTCGGTGCTCACCCTGTTCGTCAACTGCGGAATTAATTACGTGCTTATAAACGGTCATTTCGGAGCACCGGAGATGGGCGTGGAGGGAGCCGCCATCGGCACACTGGCCGCGCGGATTCTGGAATGCGTTGTTTTAATTCTCTACATAGCGAAAAAAGAGACGAGGCTCAACCTGAGATGGCGGGATTATCTCGCATGGGATCGTGTCCTGACCGGCGATTACTTAAAAATTACGATTCCCATGCTCACCGTGCAGGGGCTCTGGGGCGTCAACACAGCGCTGCAGACCGTAATTCTGGGGCATATGACGGCCAATGCCATCGCGGCCAACAGCGTGGCGTCGACCCTGTTCCTGATGGTGAAGTCCATGGCGGTGGGATCGGCCGCGGCTACGTCCGTCATCATCGGCAAGGCGGTGGGAACAGGGGACCGGGAACTGGCCAGAAGCTACGCGCGGAGCCTTCAGCGAGTCTTTGTCCTGATCGGGATTGTATCCGGTGCGATTCTGTTCTTTATTCGGATACCAGTGCTGGGCCTCTACGATTTGTCGGCGGAGACCCGGGATATGGCCAATACGTTCCTGATTATCTTAAGCGTCGTATGCGTGGGAATGTCCTACCAGATGCCCACCAACAACGGAATCATCCGCGGTGGGGGAAATCCCATGTTCGTGGTCAAGATGGATTTGATCAGTATCTGGCTGATCGTCATACCGGTCTCCCTTTTTATGGCGTTTGTCGTAAAGGCATCTCCGGTCGCGGTAGTCTGCTGCCTGAACGCGGATCAGATATTTAAGGTGGTTCCGGCCTTCCTGGAAGTGAGGTATGGAAACTGGATGAGGAAACTGACAAGAGATTAGAATCCATTGTGTTATAACCTGAAAATCCAGGCTTTTTCCGTCCAGGGAGAATATGGCAAAAAATAGTAGTTGATAAAAGAACGTGTGTTCTGTATAATAGTACTATGATTGTCAGGGAGCAGATTTCAAGGAGGAGATTCTGGAGATGGAAAAATTACTGGATGTGATAGAACGGAAGGATGCTTTGGTGATAGCCCTGTCGGATGGCCATATCAGAGCGGTGGACTTAACGGCGCTTAAGCCTGAGACAGAAGCGGAGATGTCCGCGGAAGAGCTGTGCGCCGCGGGAAAGAAGATCTATACGGTCCTGTCCGAAGACATGGAACAACTGCAGAGCTGTGAATACATATTTCAGGAAGACGCCATGTGGCTCCGGTATGGGAGTAAGCTGCATGAGGAGCTGCGTGACCACCGTCTGCAGAAACTTCTGGATGAAGAGATTTACTGTGAGGATGAGAGCGGCATGCAGTGAAGCAGAAGACAGGCGGTAAACGGAATGCCGGCATCAGGCATAGAAAGCATGCGATGCAAATCATGGCGGCGTTACCACTGAAAAGTGCCGGACTGCCTGGGAAACACGTTGTTTCCCGGCAGTCCGGCACTTTTGCGCTCTATTAAAGTTTACTTTTTATAAAAACAGTTTCCGCCCACAACCGTGTAGGAGGAGTAATTGTTATAATCGGCCCGTTTTGCAGAATTAAAGAATAGGTAATCGCCGATGTTGTTTGAGCCGGAGAGCGCTGCCTTCGTCGCTTTTAACGCTTCGGAGGAAGGTCCCTTTGCCAGGTATTTATCCAGAAGGCCCGACGTGGCGCCGGGAAACTGGCCGTCGGCGTAGATGACATCTGTTATGGAACTTCCCCAGCGTCCGGATTTCACCCGGTTGACGATGACGCTGGCCACGGCCAGCTGGCCGTCGTAGGAGTAGCTGCCTGATTCCATCATCACACAGGCCGCCATCAGATAGATTTCGTCGGAGGAAGCATTGATCACATACTTCGGCTTTTCTTCCTCTTTCTTTTTCTGCTCTTTATTTTCCGAGGCCTTTAGAGCGGCCTGCTCTGCTTCTATGCTGACTGCCTTGCCGGGAGTGAGACTCACCTTCGTGTACTGGCTGGAGACATAGCCGGATGTATCGGAGGACAGCTGAACCTTGATCCAGCCGTCGGACTCTTCGAGAACCGGATAGTAATCGTCTGCCGCGGCAAGCCCGATGATCGCCGCGTCGGTGGAAGGCGTCTCCCTCACATGCAGCGTCTGAGTCGTTACCCTGGCTGTGAACAGTCCAAGCTCTTTGGCCAGCGGCTTGATATCCTGGCCGAATACGAGATAATCGTTTTTCAGCCAGCCTTCCAGACCGCCGGAGCGGATCTTTGTCCAGCCGTCTTTCTTTTCTAAAACGGTGCCTCCGGCTCCCCGGTAGCATTTGCCGAGAACCTTGCTGTCGAGTGAAGGCTCAGCACGCAGATTGAGGACGTCGGTGACATTGGCGACAGCCTTGTTATCATATTCGGAGGCAGCAGGAGCGTGGGTTACCGGAACTTCTTTTCGCTCAATACCGACCTGGGGAACCGCAGCAACCGCTTTGACGTTTACGGAACCGCCGTCGGTGATAATACCTTCCTTTGCCGTTTCCGGCAGAGACTGGGTCAAGTGTCCCGGTGATGAAAACGCAGTAAGAGTAAAGGCTGCTGCAATGGCTGCCGCAGTGATTGCCACGGTGACTCGTGCGCAGCGCGTGCGAGTGATCGTTACGGTGCGGTTTCTCCGGGTATTTTTCCATGAATGCTTCATAAAAACCTCTGATTTTCTGTAAAATTATTTATTCTCATAAATGTTACAAAAATATTACAAAAAATACTATAACAATTTTTTGCATACTTGTCAAGTTTCGACACTATTTGCAAGCTTTCTCTGTGGCTGCACCTATTACAGATCCCCGGACCGGCCTATCGCCAGCCGCTGTCTCCTTTTGACAGTACAAGGATAAAGGAGACATACTGCTTGATAAATTTTCGCAAATATATTATGATTTGAGTAACACTACAGAAGAGGTAACAGGAGATGAGATGGTCAGAACGCGGTAAGAAGGAAATGCAGGGGATGCTGCTGCCAGTAATTGTGTGTGTTTTTTTTATTGCCAGCAGCCTTTTATTTCTTGTTCAGATGATTGTTAAGGGTGAGGAAGAGAACATTACGGATTTGTATAACGCGGCGAACCAGACCAGAACCGCCCTTTTAAAACAGATAGAAGGTGACTGGCAGACACTGGAGGGACTGTCCGTGAGTCTGCAGAGCCTGGCGAATATCCGGACGGATGAGCTTATGGAGATTTTGACGGATGTAAACGATAAGAATGCCTTTATCCGCATGGGATATGCGGATGCCTCAGGACAAGGGGAAATGGTTGATCTGGCTGGAAATATTGAGGTGATATCCATAGCGGGAGAAGCTTTTTTTCAAAGGGCGATGGCTGGGGAAAAGAGTATATCCACAACCTTCGAGGATTCCAATGCGGCAGGAGGATACGTCAATTATTTCGCGACAAGAGTGTTAAACAGCGACGGAGAGACGGAAGGCGTCCTCTGCGCAGTCCATGCAACGAATGTATTAAGGGCGATTATCGATATGCCTCTTTTGAAAAATTCCGGCTATTCTGATATCCTGAATGAATCCGGTGATTTTGTAATAATCAGCAAACCTTCCATGGCTGAGACGGCTTTGTCGTCAAATCAGGAGGCGATCACGGAAAGAATCCGGGAGGAAGACAGCGGGAGCTTCACTGTAAAGGACGAAAAAGGAAGAAAATACATGGTGACTGTCCTTCCTCTGATTGAAGGACAGTGGTACCAGGTCAGTACGGTTCCGGTGGCGGTGCTTCGTTCCAGCTATATTGAGACTGCAAGAGGCATCATGGCGATTATTCTGGCGGCCTGTGTGCTGTTTATTTGGCTGATCAGCTCACAGAGGCGTATGGCGGCTGAGAATCAGAAGACCTTGATGAAGCTGGCTTACAGCGATTCCCTGACCGGTATGCGTAATTTTGACGGTTTTAAGAAGGACGCGGAGCAATTCCTGGCGGAGCAGGAGCTTTCCGCCTGCCTGATCTGGTACGCGGATTTTAAGAATTTTAAGTTTATCAATGACGTGCTGGGGTATGAGGAGGGCGACCGGCTGCTCTCCATGGTGGCGGAGTATTTAAAGATGGTGGAGAGTCCGGACTGTATGAGCTGCCGGATCGCCGCGGATAATTTTACCGGAATCGTGCGATGCAGGGAAGACGAAAGTCTGGCCCGGGGCCATAAGGAGATTCTGGATTATCTAAAACAGTCTGGTATGGAGGATTTTCCGTTTCTGGAGATTCCGCTGGGGGTCTACCGCCTGAAAGAGAGCGACCGGGGACAGACGGTGGATGTCCTGGTAAACTATGCCAATATGGCCCATAAAACAGCCAAGGAGAAAAACGGCAGCGCGTTTGTCTATTACGATGACAACATACGGAAGAAGACACTGGAGGATTCCACCCTGGAAGCGGAGGCGGAGCCCGCCATAAGAAATGGTGAATTCCGGCTTTACATGCAGCCCAAGGTGGACATACAGAACGGAAACCGGATCTGCGGCGCCGAGGTGCTGGTGCGCTGGCAGAATCCCCGTATGGGACTGATCCCGCCGGGACGGTTTATTCCGCTGTTTGAGAAGAGTGATCTCATCATTAAGCTGGACCGCTATATGTTTGAACAGGCCTGTATCTGGCTGAAATCGTATCTGGACGGGGGCGGAAGGCCGGTGAATATCGCGGTCAACGTGTCAAAGGTCGGAATCTTCCAGCCGGGCTTCGTGGAATACTATGTGGCTGTAAAGAAGAAATACGGAATTCCGCACCATATGCTGGAACTGGAATTTACGGAGAACATTCTTGCGGTGGATACCGAGCTGTTCTCCGATCTGGTTATAAAACTAAGAAAAGAAGGTTTTCTTTGCTCCCTGGATGACTTCGGTTCCGGCTACAGTTCCCTGAACTTATTAAAGGATCTGCCGGTCGACGCGCTGAAGCTGGATATCCTGTTTTTCCGGAAAAGCCGGGACGTGCGCCGGGAACGGATCGTGGTTTCCAATTTCATCAACATGGCAAAGCAGCTGAATATTACTACAATCGCAGAGGGCGTGGAGGAGGAAGACACCGTGGAATTTTTACAGAACGCAGACTGCGATGTGATCCAGGGTTACATATTTGCAAAACCCATGCCGAAGGAAGAATTTGAGGCGATGCTGGGCGGGACGGATCACCTGGCGATGAATCACAATGAGCAGGGCAATTGAGGCAGGGGCGCCGGTTTTCCACAGGCTGTATCATCCCATGACATCGCGTCCGTTCTTATCGGACGAATGCTACAGGGAATACAGGCCGTGTGAGTTGCTGCGCCCTTATATTTTATGTTATTGGACCATGGAAGACGAGGTCACGCCGGACAGGAGCGGGAGTAAAGCGAATGCACCTGTCCTGGTGATCCCGGATACGTGTGCCGATATTATTATCCGTATCAACCATACGAGACAGGAGATATCTGGATTTCTGTGCGGGATTCAGGATCAGCCGTTTCTTTCGGTTCCCCGCATCAGCGGTGATGAGGTCAGCTGTTTTGCCGTACGGTTCTATTTTTGGAGCGCCGGACTGTTTTTGAATTTAAACTACAGGGATACATCGAATGCAACGATCGGACTGGAGGAACTGGGCCGGGACTGGAGAATGCTTTTCGAACCTTTTTTCTATTTAAACAGGATAGAGGACCGGATTGCTCTTGTGGAGGAATTTTTGCTGAGAAAGCTGGTATCGATGGAGTGGAAGCCGGATCTGTACAATTCCGTACACCGGATTCTTGCCTCTTCGGGACGGATCTCTGTGAAAGAGATCTGCGAATACAGCTGTGTCAGCCAGAGACAGATGGAGAGACTGTTTTTAAAAGAGGTGGGACTGCCGATCAAACGGATTGCCGGTATGGTGCGCTATCAGAACGTGTGGAGAGAGATGGTTTCCAGTAAAGAATTCAATATCCAGGACGCGGTTTACCGGTATGGTTACACCGATCAGGCTCATCTTTTGAAGGAATTCCGGCGCTTTCACGGGACGGCGCCCGAGGAGGCGAGGCGAATCGCGTGGCAGAACCGGTAGTGTGTCGTTTTTTACAATACATTTTCGCCTTTCCCTGGTATAGTATCGGTTACAACACGGAAGGAGAGTAAGAATATGAAAGTAGTGAACAAAAACGACTATCAGGAGATCCGCACCTGGATTCACCGCAATGCAAGACAACTGGAGCTGTCCGTCTGGAATTATTTCTTCGAGAATGGGAGCCGGGAGGCTGTGATCGATGCGCTGTCATATTATCAGAATGAGGATGGAGGTTTTGGACATGCAGTGGAGCCGGATGGCTGGAACCCGGAATCATCTCCTTACGCCACGCTGGTGGTAACGGGAATCTTAAGACGAACGGGAGCCGCAGATGCTATGGGAGCCGGCCATCCCATGATGCAGGGCATTTTCCGCTATCTGGAAAGCGGTGCTGGACGCGATGAAAACGGCTGGATGTTCTCTGTTCCGTCCAATGACGGATGGCCCCACGCTCCCTGGTGGAGCTATGACGAGGCAGAGAATCAGCTTCAGAGCATGGGGATCACCGCGGGGCTGTGTGCATTTATCCTTCATTACGGAGAACCGGAGTCTGCGGTTTATCAGACTGCCCTGGAGCATACGGCAGGGATCCTTGGGAAAGCGGCTGCAGCGGAAGATTTCGGCGAGATGGGAGCCGGCGGAGTCTGCATGCTGCTGGGAGAAGTGATGATGAGCGGCTTAAACGCCTCTTTCCCCTGTGAAGGACTGATGGGGAAAATGGCGGAGGTCGTAAACCGTTCCATCGAGCGCGACACGGAAAAATGGGCGGGCTATACCCCGCGTCCGTCGGAGTTTATCTGGGGCCCGGACAGCCCGTTTTACAAGGGAAATGAAGATATCGTGGAAAAGGAACTGGAGTACCTCATCGATACGCGAAAGCCGGGAGGCGTGTGGGATATCACATGGACCTGGTTCGCGCTGGGAGAAAAGTACCCGAAGGAGTTTGCCGTCAGCGAGAACTGGTGGAAGGCGTCCAAGGCCATTGAGAAGCTGGGATTTTTAATGAGCTTTGGCAGAGTAAAAATAGAAGAGTAAGCGGTATCGCACCGGATACCCGATTACATGACCACGGCCGTGTTCCTGACTGAGAGGGAGCACGGCCGTATTATTTTGCGCAATGACTAAGAATGCATTGAGTTTTAAGCGTGGATTCAGTATAATATGAAATAGTGAACAGAAAAACTGAGCGGGTATGCAGACAGGGAAAGCGGGTAAATGCGGCGTGGGAGCAGAGACAGGGAAAGAACGGGAAGCGCGTATGAAAGAGGCGGAGCGTCTGGCTGGTTATATCATGCATAAGCATTACTGTGAGCATGATGTAGAGGCGGTTACGGCTCTTTTTTCAACGGAGTTTTCATGGCTTGGAGCAGGGGAAGAGGAGTATGTCACGGGCAGAGACGCCTGTGTGAAGCAGTTTATGAAATACAGGGGAGCCATCCCGAAGTGCAACATCGAGGATGAGGAGTATGAGGTCATCTGTCCGTCGGAAGGTTTTTACATAGTGTCAGGCCGGATGTGGATCGCTACAGATCCCAGCGCCGAGATGTATTTAAAGGTGCATCAGCGGGTAACCTTTGTGTTCCAGGAGACGGGGGAAGGGCTTAAGTGCAATCATATCCACTGCTCCAATCCATATCAGGAGATGATGGCCGGAGAGCATTTTCCGGAGAAAATAGGCCGGCAGTCCTATGACTACGTGCAGGAGCGCGTCTCGGCGCTGGAGGAAGAACTGAGACAGCAGAACCGGCAGATGGAGGTTATTATGTCCTCCATCGCGGGCGGATTAAAGATCAGCAACGACGACGACACCTACTCCTTTGCCTTTGTCAGCAGGGAGGCGGCGGCCCTCTTTGGGTATACGGTGGAAGGGTTTATGGAGGCTACCGGGGGCAATGCGGTGGGGAACGTCTATCCGCCGGATCTGCCGAAGGCGCTCTCAGACTGCGCGGAGGCGTTTCGAGATGGCGGTCTTACCTATTCCACCCGGTATCGGGTGCGCTGCAGGGATGGAAGCCTGAAGTGGGTGATTGACAGCGGAAAGAAGTGCCAGGATACGTCAGGCAGATGGATGGTCAACAGCCTTTATCTGGACATTACGCGTTCGGAGGAGGATGCCGAGCGGATCAGGGAGCAGGCACAGCTGCTCTCCAGTATTTACGACACGGTTCCCTGCGGAATCATCCGTTTTGTACGGAAGCATGACGGCGGTTACCGCCTTGTCTCTTTAAATAAAGCGGTTTTATCGCTGATGGGATACGGGACGATGGAGGAAGGGCTTAAGGACTGGCGGGACGGTACGCTGGGCGCGGTTCTGGAGGAGGACCGCCCTCTTCTGCGTGCCGCGTATGACAGCCTTAAGCAGGTTGGAGACCGGAGAGACAGCGAATACCGCGTAGGCTGGAAGGACGGTTCTGTCCGCTGGATGGAAGGAAGCAGCATGATCGTTGGCTTCACAGCTGCCGGGGAGGCCATTCTCCAGCGTACGGTGGTGGACATTACCCAGAGAAAGGCTTTAAAAGAGCGGCTGGACCGGGAACAGGAGATGTACCGGGTGTCCATGGAAGCGAGTTCTGCGATCATGTTTGAGTATCTGATGGATTCGGATACCTTTATCAGCTATGAACCCAGGGCAGGACAGGGAATTCTGCGCAACGAGCTGAAAAACTACTCAAAGATTCTTCTTGACCAGCAGATCGTACATCCGGACGATGTCCCGACCGTTCTGGATAATATCTGCCGCGGCCGTTCCGAGGTGTTCGAGGTGCGCTGTTCCACTCCGGATGGAGTGAGGGGACAGTATACCTGGTTCCGGGCAGACAGCAGACTGATGGAGGAGAACGGCCGACCGTACCGGGTGGTCGGCGCGCTCCACAACATCCATAAGATGAAAGCAAAGCTGTCGGAGAACAGTGAGCGCCTGCATATGAGCCAGTCAGCATTCCAGGCGATCGGCGGTGTGTATGTCAGCATTTATTACGTGGATTTAGAGACAGACAGCTACTACGCGGTCCGTCTTCCGGAAGCGGGCCGGGGAGCGCCTCCGCCCAGGAACGGCGGCTATACCGGCGGCCTGCGGGGCTATATCCTGGATTCTGTCAGGCCGGAGGATAAACACCGGGTGGCGGAGCTGTGCAGCAGGGAGCAGATTGAACGGGTACTGTCGGAGCAGAACGTCCATATCGAGACGGAATTCCGCCATTACCGGTCAGCGGAGTGGCTGAGGCTGGAGATTCATCAGGTTGCTGTAAAGGACGGAAAGCCCAGGACGGTAATCCTGGCGATCCGTGATATCAATAAAGAGAAGCAGAGAGAGCTGGAATATTACGAAGAGGAAAAGAGGGCCAAGCAGGCGCTGGAAGAAGCCTATGAGTCCGTGAACCAGGCCAATCAGGCGAAGTCGGAATTCCTGTCCCGGATGAGCCACGATATCCGGACACCCATGAACGCCATTCTGGGTATGACCGTGATCGCGGAGAACAGCCTGCAGAACACGGAGAAGATAAAGGACTGCCTCTCCAAGATCAGCCTTTCGGGAGCCCATCTTCTGGAACTGATCAACGAGGTTCTGGATATGTCGAAAATCGAATCCGGCAAGATGAGCCTCAGCGAAGAGGTGATTCACTTAGATAAACTGGTCGGCGAGGTGGCCCAGATCATACGTCCGGAGGCCGAAAACCGAAAGCAGAAGTACGAAGCGCAGATTCGGGAGCTGGATCATGGAACTGTCTGCGGGGATGCGGTGCGGATCAAGCAGATATTGATCAATCTGCTGTCCAATGCTGTCAAATACACGCCTGTGGGCGGCCGGATCGGCCTGAGCCTGGACGAAAAACTGTCCAGCGAGAGCGGTGTGGGCTGTTTTGAATTTACCGTGGAAGATAACGGAATCGGAATGGCGCCGGAATTTATAGACAGGCTGTTTATGCCCTTTGAGCGGGCGGAGGACCCGAGAGTCTCCCGTATCCAGGGAACCGGGCTGGGACTGGCCATCACGCGGAACCTCGTCTCCATGATGAACGGTACCATACAGGTGGAGAGCCGGATGGACGTCGGAACGAAGTTCGTCGTCACTATTTACTTAAAGCTGGCGGGAGACGGCGAGACATTCCGCCCGGAGCCGCCCATAGATGCCTTTCCGGTAAAGAAGCAGTTTAAGCCGGGGCTTCGCGTGCTGCTTGCGGAGGACAACGAGCTTAACCGGGAAATCGTGGAAGAGCTGTTGGCATTATCCGGGATCACAGTGGAAAGCGCCTGCAACGGACAGGAGGCCGTAGATTTATTCTGTGCGTCGCCTCCCGGCACGTACGGCCTGATTCTGATGGATATCCAGATGCCGGTTCTGGGCGGATACGGCGCCGCCAGGGCGATCCGCAGACTGGGCCGGACCGGGGAGAGACCCGACGCGGCGGAGATCCCAATTATCGCGCTTACGGCAAATGCATTTGCCGATGATGCATACCAGGCGCGGATTGCGGGAATGAATGAACATGTGGCGAAGCCGCTGGAGATCAACCGGCTTCTTGAAATTATGAGCCGCTGGGTAAAGTGAGCGGCAGACATACTGTGAAATCGGAGGGAAAATATGAAATATTATATGGTGGAAGGAATCATACTGGACGCCGGGAAGATGGATGACGCGATTATGAAGGAACACATGGCCTATACGCAGAAGGCCATGGACAGCGGCATGATATTCTTATCGGGGCTTAAGACGGACATGAGCGGCGGCATATTTCTCATGAAGGCGGAGAAGCCGGAGGAGATAGAGTCATATCTGGCCGCGGAACCTTTTAAACGGAATGGGATACAGGATTACAGATGGGCGGAGTTTGACATCCATTATATCCATCCGCAGCCGGATCAATGGTTCGAAAAGTAATATACTGCCGGTAATCAGACAGGAGGATGAAGCATGAAAAAAGCCATCACGTTCAGATTGTGCGTCGTGATCATCACCGCCATGGTGATGATGGCTCTTCTCGGATACTATCTGCTGACGAAGTCGGCAAAAGAAGCGATGAGAACGAATTCAGAGATCCGGTTCAACCAGGTTTCGGAGGTCCTTAAGAAAAATGACACTGAGATCGCGGAGCTGCGGGAGAATCTGAAGGAGGACTATTTCATCCGGGCAAAAGCGGCGGCGTATATCGTACAGAACCAGCCGGACGTGGTGGGAGACTTAGAGGAAATGCGAAAGATCGCCTCACTGCTCCAGGTTGATGAACTTCATCTGTTTGACATGGAGGGCCGCCTTTATGCTGGTTCCGAGCCGAAATATTACGATTATACGTTTCATTCGGGGGAACAGATGCAGTTCTTTCTTCCGATGCTTGACGACGACAGCCTTCAGCTCTGCCAGGACGTGACGCCCAATACCGCGGAAGGCAAGATGATGCAGTACGTTGCGGTATGGAGGGAGGATCACGGAGGAATCGTCCAGATCGGCATGGAGCCGGCCCGCCTGATGGCCGCCATGGAAAAGAATGAACTCTCTTACGTATTTTCCATGATGACGACCGAGAGAGGCGTCACTATATTCGCGGCTGATCAGGACACGGGGACGATTATCGGAGCTACGGGAGGTATTCTGGTGGGTACTCCGCTGGCATCCCTCGGACTCTCTCTGCCTGAAGACATCGGAGAAGGCACCCTCTATAGCAGGGAGATAGTTCTTGACGGGCAGAAGAATTACTGCATGATGGAGATGACGGACGGTATTTTGGTAGGCGTCAGCGCTACATACGAGAAGCTCTACGAAAACGTTCCGGGCAATATGATGCTGATAATTTTCAGCCTCTGCGTGCTCTCTTTTGTCACCGTGTTCCTGATCCTTAAGATGCTGGATACCTTTATTTTAAACGATATTTACGGGACGATAGACGGAACGCAGAAGATTGCCGCCGGTAATCTCGACTACAGGCTGGAGATTGATCACACGCCGGAATTCAAGGAACTGAGCGCCAATATCAACCGCATGGTCGGCAGCCTTCTGGAGGCGACAGGAAAGCTGTCCCTGGTTTTCCAGAACGTCGATATTCCGATTGCAGTTTACGAGTACAATCAGGATATGAAGCGCGTGCTGGCGACGAAAAAGCTGGGAGAGATTCTGATGATACCGGAGGAGGAGTTTTCTGCCGTCCTTGCGGACAGGGCGCTTTTCGTGGAAAAGATTAGGGAGATCCGTTCCGAGCCGCTGAAGGAAGAGAAGGAAATCTGCTGTCTGAACGGAGAGGAACGCCGTTACGTGAGGATCAAGACGTACGAAGGGGAAGGGAAGACGCTGGGGATCGTCATCGACGTAACGGAGGCAATCGTGGAAAAACAGCAGATCGAGCAGGAACGCGATATCGACCTGCTTACCGGTCTCCTGACGCGGCGGGCATTTTTCCGCACGGCAGACCAGCTGTTTACAGATCCAAACCGGCTGAAGACGGCAATGCTTCTGATGATGGATTTAGATAATCTGAAGCATGTCAACGATTCCTGGGGCCACGAATACGGCGATAAGCTTCTGAAGACCGCTGCGGATCTGTTTGCCGGTCTCAAGGCTCCCGAAAAACTGGCGGCGCGGCTCAGCGGAGATGAGTTTGTTCTGCTGATCTACGGCGCGGAGGAGAAAGAGGAGTTGTACGCGTGCATGGAGCGGCTGGAACAGAGTATAAGAGAGGCCAGAATTACGCTGCCCTCCGGCGAGGAGGCTGAGGTGAGCGTATCAGGCGGGTATCTGATATATCCCGAGGTCTGCGCTGACTGTACAGAGATGCTTCATCTGGCGGACCAGGCGATGTACCGGGTGAAGAAGAGTGGAAAGGGACGGTTTGAGAAGTATGGCGGGCCCCAGAAATAAAAATCAGGAGGCAATAATATGGCAATGTATGAAATCTATTTCAGCCCTACCGGAGGGACGAAGAAGGTCGCAGAGATCATTGGAGCCGCGTGGGCGTGTGAAGCAGAGATGGTTGATCTGATGAATCCGGCACTGCAGCCGGAACAATACGCCTTCTCAGCGGATGACATCTGCATCGTGGCAGTCCCGTCGTTCGGCGGCAGAGTGCCGGTAACGGCGGTGGAACGTTTGAAAAAAATGGCGGGCAACAGAGCGAGAGCGGTTCTGGTGGCCGTTTATGGAAACAGGGAATTCGAAGATACGCTGATGGAATTAAAAGACGTGCTGTCGGAGGCTGGTTTTCGCTGTTTGGCAGCCGCAGCGGCTGTGGCAGAGCATTCGATCATTCGTAAGTTCGGCGCCGGTAGGCCGGATGAGGAAGACTGCCGGGAACTGAAAGAGTTTTCGGAACGGATCAAACGCCATCTGGAGGAAAACGGAGACGGCGAGGTATCAGTGCCTGGCGGCCATCCGTACAGAGAATATCACGGCGTTCCGATGAAACCGAAGGCGGACAAGGACTGCATCAAATGCGGAAAGTGCGCCGCAGAATGTCCGGTCCAGGCGATCCCGAAGGATAATCCGTCATCTCTGGACAAGGAACGCTGCATCTCCTGTATGCACTGTATCGCCATATGTCCGGAGCAGGCGCGCCACAATGATAAGGTAGTGCTGTTTGCCGCGGAACAAAAGATGATTAAGGCCTGCAGCGGCCGCAAAGCGAACACCCTGTATCTGTAAAAATGATTTCCAGTCTTTTCCTGACAATTTCCAGCCATCCTGTGTTATTATATTTTTTGTAACAGAAATGTAACAATTATGTAACAATATCAGGAGGTATTAAACATGAAGAGACTAACCGCATACGCACTGACCGCAGCAGCGGCACTGGCAACGGCCGGCACCATCCCGTCGACGGCAAATGCAGCCGTTAATACATATAATTTTTCCGCAGGCGGCGGAAGAGTTATCATGGTGACCGGGAATAACCGGATGGATTTCAATAATATCTTAAACCAGATTCCCGGAGTAAACTTCTCCCCGGACTGCCAGCCTGTATTCCCGAATTACCCGGGCGATATGCTGCCGGACAACAGCCTGCCGATGCCGGAACTGCCGTCACCGGATTACCCCATGCCGGATTTCCCGGACAACAGTCTGCCGACACCAGAACTGCCGTCACCGGAGCTTCCGGACAACAGCCTGCCAACACCGGATCAGCCAACACCGGAGCTTCCGGACAACAGCCTTCCGACACCAGATCAGCCGTCCGATGAAAATCAGGATGAGGCCGTGGGCGCAGTACTGAAGCTTGTTAATGAAGAACGTGCCAAAGCAGGCCTTCCGGCGCTGACCCTTCATGCAGGCGCGACCCGTGCGGCACAGCAGAGAGCAGGAGAGATCGAGACCTCCTTTTCTCACACAAGACCGGATGGAAGCAACTTTACCACGGCACTGACCGCAGCTGGTGTGAGCTATAGAGCAGCCGGTGAGAATATTGCCTACGGCCAGAAATCAGCGAAGCAGGTTATGCAGGATTGGATGAACAGCGCAGGACACAGAGCTAATATTATGAATGCAAATTACAGCTCAATCGGAATCGGCCATTATAAGAACGCGGCCGGCGTTGATTACTGGACCCAGCTTTTTATCAACTAAATATTACTGAGGATATTTCGGATACATAAAGGGATGAATAAAAGTATTTCATAAAAAGCGGAAGATTTTACACTCTACAGCGTAAAATCTTCCGCTTTTTTCCTTCAATAACGTTATTTCAAAGCCCTGCGCCCGCCTGAAAATGGTATTTCACAATCCCGAGATCCAGATTGCGGTACTTGCCTTCCTTTGCCTCATATTTTACAGTCTCCCCGTCCAGTATAATCAGAAAGTTCTGCTTATTCATGGCGGTTGGTGCGAGGAGGGCGGCTTCCATGCCTTTCCGGAACCATTCCGGCATCTCTCCGTCCGCCTTGCAAAGCTGCGGCATTGGTTTTGATTTGTGAGGGAAGCCCTGGGTATCTCCGTATCCAAGCGCCAGCACGCATACAAGCTGATGATTCTGCTTGACGACTGCCTTGCATAGCTTTTTCTTATAGGTGACCGCCACCCAGCAGGTATTCAGTCCCAGCTGCTGCGCCCGCAGAGCGATCCGTTCTCCGTAGTATCCCAGCTTTTCTTCCAGATCATGGCCGGAGGGACCTATGAGTGCAATGTAGTTTGAGACACCGCGGAAGCCACCGTAATGAGCCATCAGTCCCTTGAAGACGCTGCTGTCATTTGTGATCAGCTGTATGGAAAGATCGCCTTCGCGGTTGCATTTCTCAATTTCTTCCTTCAGTGTCAGGACCGTGGCAGCGTCTATTTCCCTTGCCTGATAGCTTCTGACCGAGTGCCGGTTTTTTATCGCTTCCTGGATTGTCATGTTTTGTCTCCTTTTTCATTATGATAAAATTATTTTTTCGTACAGAAGCTTTTTGGTGAGAGCGCCCCAGTCTCCGTTATAGTGAAATCCCTTCATATTTGCCATGGCGGCCAGTCCGTGTGCGGTGGCCCACATAACGATTAAATTGTCCCTGTGCTTTTCTTTTTCCACGTGATTATATTCCATGCACAGCAGTCCTATTTCCTTGAAAAGGTGAAATGGTTCAAAGTCTCCGTCAAAGGTATCCTCTGTCAAATCAATCCTGTAATCTCCGCTGTCATAGATGAAGGTAAAATAGTGGGGATTGTCCGCAAAGAATTCTACATAAGCGATTCCCATGTTGATGGCGGCGCCCGCGGGATCATCCTTATCCGTGCCCGCGATCAGCGCATCACAGAATTTCCTTGTGACATAGTTTTTCATCTCGCGCATCAGTTCATCGACATCAGCATAGTGGTTATAGCAGGCAGTGGGAGAGACCCCAAGTCTTTTAGCCAGCTTCCGTAGCGAGAAATTCCCCTTTCCTTCCTCGTGAATCAGCGCCAGCCCTTCTTCAATCAGCTCTGTCTGCAGATTTCCGTGATGGTATGGTTTTTCTTTCATAATTCAGCCTTTCTGAAGTGTTTTACTCTTAAATAAACGAATTCTACAAACGATATTAACACATGATAATATTATGTTGACACCTGTTAACATAATATTATCATATATATTAACAGGTGTCAACATTGAACGCTCTCCAATCCTGGGCCTCTGACGATAAAACAGGCTGGGAAATTATATTCCCAGCCTGTCTTCAGCCTCTTTTTCCGAGTAAAATACCGTCTTCCCGATTTGTCCGGAAGCGATCACGTAAAGTCCCTCGCATGCTCCATAACTGTCAATGCTGAATGTGAATCCCCCGTTTTCCGGTGTCACGTCGATCACCCGTCCAGAGTGAACCGCATCCTCGTCCAGGTAATAGACCACAGTTCCTTCTTCGATCATATGTGTCCTCCTTACCGTCGAAAGTGGTTGAAAGCCAACCGCAATTCGATTAAAATGAAATATAGAATCAGAGTTGTTATAACTGTAATTATATGTATTACAGTTATAAATGTCAAGTCCAAATTGTGAACCACCACAGCATCTGTTGTAAATTTGTATTGGAGGAATGAAATATGAGAAAATGCAAGATCACCGTTTTAAAGACAACACTGGATGAGGAGCTGGCGAAAGAGTACGGAGCACCGGGATTACAGGCATGTCCCATGCTGAAGGCGGGACAGATTTTCTTTGCTGATTATGCGAAACCGGAGGGCTTCTGTGATGAAGCGTGGAAGGCGATTTACCAGTATGTGTTCGCGCTTTCCCACGGCACCGGAGAAGAGTTATTCTATTACGGTGACTGGATCAGAAAGCCCGGGGTCGCCATATGCAGCTGCAACGACGGACTGCGCCCTGTGATTTTTAAGATAGAAGCAACCGAGGAAGAATCCAGAATGGATTACAAACCCGTGGTACGGGAATAAAGGAAGAAGAGGGGAAATACATATGAACTACAGAAAACTGGGAAAAACGGGACTTATGGTCAGCGAGATCGGTCTGGGCGGCGAGTGGCTGGAACGCCATAATGCAGACGAGGTAAAGGCGGTCATCGACTGCTGCGAGGAGGCAGGGATCAATATTCTGGACTGCTGGATGGCCGAACCGAATGTTCGATCCAATATCGGAGCGGCGCTCTCGGGCAGACGGGACCGCTGGATTATTCAGGGCCATATCGGTTCCACGTGGCAGGATGGACAGTATGTCAGAACCCGTGATTTAGAAAAGGTAAAATCGGCGTTTCAAGACCTGCTGGACCGCATGCGCACAGATTATATCGATCTGGGAATGATTCATTTCGTGGATGAGGCCGCAGAGTTTCAGTCGATCATGAATGGAGAATTCATGGAATATGTCAGGGGGCTGAAGGAGCAAGGGATTATCCGGCATATCGGCATGAGCACCCATAATCCGGCAGTGGCGAAGATGGGAGCGCTGTGCGGTGAGATCGAGATGATTCTCTTCAGCATCAATCCGGCGTTTGATATGCTTCCCGCCAGCGAGAACATAGAGGATTATTTTAAGGAGCGGTACGAAGAGGAATTGGGCGGTATTGCGCCGGAGAGGGCAGAGCTGTACCGGATCTGCGAGCAGGAAGAGGTTGGCATTACCGTCATGAAGGGGTATGCCGGCGGCCGGCTGTTCTCGGCGGAGGCGTCTCCCTTCGGCGTGGCGCTGACACCGGTTCAGTGTCTCCACTATGCGCTGACCAGACCCGCTGTGGCCAGTGTCATGGTGGGATACGATACCCCGGAACACGTGGCGGCCGCGGTGGCATACGAGAGCGCGTCAGAAGAAGAAAAAGATTACGCGACCGTGCTTGCAGGGGCGCCTCACCACGCATACGCCGGCCAGTGTACGTACTGCGGCCACTGTGCGCCATGTCCGGCGTCCATCGATATCGCCATGGTAAATAAGCTTTACGATCTGGCGGTCATGCAGAATGAGGTCCCGGCCTCCCTGCGGGCACATTATGACGGACTGTCTGCGGGAGCGGCCGACTGCATCGGATGCGGAAGCTGTGAGACGCGGTGTCCCTTTGGCGTCCATGTGGTGGAACGGATGGGGCAGGCGAAAGCGTTATTTTCCTGACGGCAGTTCCGCTGCCGGTTCGCCATCCACACGGTTCATGCAGTCCAGCGAGTACATGCGTTTAAACTCCGTGGGGGTACACCCTTTCAGCTGTTTAAACATGCGGATGAAGGCCGAAAGGCTGGAGAAGCCCGACTGGAGTGCCACCTCCGTTACGGAGTATTCCGGATTGATCAGGAGCTGCTCCGCGTGGGAGATTCGTTTTTTGTTTAAGTAGCGGTAGAAGGAGGTATGTGTGAAATCCTTAAAAAGCCGGGTGAAGTGGTATTTGCTGAAGCCCGCGATTCCGGCGATGGTTTCCAGGGATAAGTCCTCCGTACAGTGCTCATTGATATAGTTGCAGACGTAAAGAAAGCGTTCCGCGTATTTGGCGGACTGGGGACCCAGCGTGCCCATGGAGGCGGACGGGGAGATGGCGTATCGTCCAAGAAGCCCCAGCAGCTCGATGAGCGCGCCATAAAGAAGCATATCGTAAAAGGACCGGGAGCCGGCGTATTCCTCTTCCATGAAGGAGAGGAGTTCGCCGGTCTTTCTGTACAGATCAGGCTCTCCCTTAGGCGTGATAGTGGTTACCGGCGCCAGCAGAGCGAGCATGGTCTCTAAGTTGGAGACCCCTCCTAAAAATGATAAATCTGCCAGATAGATGGTCCGGCTGCCTGTTTCCGGCGCGTAAAGCGCATGTATGGTGCCAGGACGGATGATGGCAATATCCCCCTCCTTTAGCTGGTAGGTCTGGTCATCCACCACGATCCTATACCAGTTTTCCTTCGCATGTATGATTTCCATCGGAGTGTGCCAGTGATCCGGAAAATTTTCACAAATACTCATGTCACTGATTCGCATCCGGAGATTTTCACGAAATGTGACCGTCTCGAAGATGCCGTCAAGATGTTCAATCATTGGTAATCCCCTTTCGTTCCCTTTCCATGCTTCGCGTGTATCCAAAGCACTCTGAAAACAGCTTTCTGCCGATGTAATCCCGGTAGTGAAAACAGTTGTGACGGTAAAACTCATTCCAGTAGCTGATCATCCGGTCATGGCTCAGCAGAAACGAATTCATGTTAAGGCGGCAGAATGATTTCATCCGGTCTGTATTTTTTCCTGCCATTTCATGGTAGATCAGCTCCAGAATTTCGGCTACATACTCATCCGAAAGCTTTAAGATATATGGAAAACACCAGTCCGGCCTTAACCTTTGCCGCAGTCGCCGGATGGACGTACCGGCATGGCTGTCTGGCTCATTGCCTGCGGAAATAAAAATATGTCTGAAAGCGAAAACAGCGGACAAAAGGCCATGACAGCAAATTGAAACAAAAAAAGTGCGCTGTTTTTCCTGCTATCATACCGCGATTATGGCAAGAATGCAATATAAAACCGCTGTATCTCGTCTTCTTTCGTTAAAAATGCTATTTTAAAGAAGCAACTATTGATATAGATGGCGCAATAATTGTAAAGTCAAAACTGTCATTATCTGCTATATTTAAGTCATCTTAAGTACATCATTGATCCAGGAGGTAATAAAATGAGAGAATATCATGTGGCGGTAACCGGCTGTGATTTTGAAGACGGCACAAAGGACCATCCGTTCCGAACCATATCGAAGGCCGCGTTACTCGCCATGCCGGGAGATCGTGTCATTGTCCATGAGGGAGAGTACCGGGAGTGGGTAAAACCAGCGCAGGGCGGTACCAGCAGTGTTTCAAGAATTACATACGAGGCAGCGCAAGGAGAACGCGTTGTGATCAAGGGTTCTGAGCAGATCACGTGCTGGGAGCCGGTGGAGGGCAGTCTCTGGAAAGCAGTACTTCCCAATTCCTTCTTCGGCACATATAATCCGTATAAGGAGGTTCTGGGAGGAGACTGGTTTATCTATCCGAATGACAATTCCCTGCACGCCGGGGACGTCTACCTAAATGGAAAATCCTTTTATGAAGCGAAGAGCCTGGAGGAAGTGAAGAATCCGGTTATCCGTACCGAGGGAGTGAATCCGCCGTGGACCAGGCATCCGGAGCCGATTCTGCATCCGGAAGATACCATGTATCAGTGGTATGCCGAGACAGATCAGGAGACTACGGTGATCTATGCTAACTTCCAGGGCGTGAATCCCAACGAGGAACTGACAGAAATCAACGTGCGCAAATGTTGTTTCTATCCTGAGAAAACAGGATTAAACTATATCACGGTATGCGGCTTCGAGATGGCACAGGCGGCATGCCCGTGGACCCCGCCGACCGCAGATCAGCCAGGACTTCTGGGAACGAACTGGAGCAAGGGCTGGATCATTGAGAACAATAAGATTCACGATGCCAAATGCAGCGGTATCAGTATTGGAAAGGAAGCCTCCACAGGCCATAATCTCTGTACCAGGACCCACAGAAAGCCGGGATACCAGTATCAGATGGAAGCCGTATTCCGGGCAAGACAGATCGGATGGAGCAAGGAGACGATCGGTTCCCATGTAATCCGGAACAATGAGATTTATGACTGCGGACAGAATGGTATAGTGGGCCATATGGGCTGTGTCTTCAGCGAGATTGCCCATAACCATATTTATAATATCGCGGTAAAGCATGAATATTTCGGATATGAGATCGGAGGAATCAAGCTGCACGCCGCCATCGATGTACAGATTCATCACAACAGCATACATAACTGCACGCTGGGAACGTGGCTGGACTGGCAGGCCCAGGGAACGAGAGTGAGCAAGAACTTATACTATGCCAACGACCGTGACCTCATGGTGGAGGTAACCCATGGCCCATATCTGGTGGACAATAATATCTTTGCATCCGATTATAATTTCGACAATATCGCCCAGGGCGGCGCCTACCTTCACAATCTCTGCTGCGGCACCATGCGCAGAGAGGACGTGCTGGACCGGTCCACTCCTTACCACTTCCCTCACACGACAGAGGTGGCGGGAACCACAGTGGTTTACAGCGGTGACGACAGGATCTATCAGAACGTATTCCTGGGAGGAGCCGTGACCTATACAGAGCAGTCCCTTCACGGAACCGAGGGCTATGACGGCCATACGAATTCCCTGGAAGAGTATATAAACGATGTCATCTCCCGTGGAAACGGTGATTTAGAGCAGTTCAAGCATGTAAAACAGCCGGTATACATCCGTGGAAACGCCTACTTAAAGGGGGCTAAGCCCTATGGACGGGAAGAAAATACGCACGTAAGCGATATGGATCCTGCCGTTCGGATTGTAGAGACTGACGGAAAAACGTATTTAGAGCTGAATGTGGAAAAGGAGATGCTGGAGATTCCGACAGAAATCTACAATTCCGAAAAACTGGGAATGCCGCGCATCACGGAGGCCGCGTACGAAAATCCGGACGGCACACCCATCGTATTTGATACCGACTATCTGGATCAGTCCAGGAGCGGACAGCCTGCGGCAGGCCCGATTGAAGGCCTGAAAGAAGGAATGAACCGGATACTGGTTTGGGGATAATGGAATTACAGAATTAGGAGATACTGATAGAAACAAAATTTTCAGGGGCGCAGAACGCCCCTGATTTTTTGTCTCTACCCTTTCACAAGTGTCTTTCACATAGTCATATTTTCAGACAAACAGCAGCCATATCCGATAAAATGCAGATTTCCATCCATCTTTCTTAAGGATTCATTCCGTGTTTCCCAAGTATTTTGTGGTAATATTTACCTGTCGCAGATAAGAATATGAGAATCAGACAGGGAGGTGTTCTGTGAACAGAAAAAGAGTAATGACGGCAGTTGTGATTTTTGCTGTGCTGTGCGTTGGCGGAATATCGTGTGCGCCGGGTGCCTTGGGCGTGACGGTGGTATCGAGTGCGGCAGAGACATCGTGTGCGGCAAATCCGTGTGAGAGCACCGGAAATCAGAAACAGGCAGTGGTTTCAGGAAACTCGGTTTCCAGAAACGTGGAGCTGCGTGAATACGAAGACAGCGGATGGCCGTATTTATATGATACCTACACCAATCATACCGATAAAACCATCTCATCCAGACAGTACTGCATGCTGGCCTACGATAAAGAGGGGCAGCCGCTGAAGCTTCAATGGTATATCATGGATTCCAGCGATAAACCGGCATATGACTGTCTGTACGATGATCATGATGAGATAATACCCGGGGCGGCCGCTGATTCCGGCTGGACGCTTTATGACGGAGAGAAGATGGCAGGATGGCCGAAGATCGGAGACGGCGGACCAAACCGGGTGGCCTATGCGCTTTACTGCGATCGGAGGATAGTATTTTCGGATGGAGAGGTATGGGAAAATCCAGGATATGAGGACTGGCTTGAGAAGTATAAAGGAAAATCCGTGCCTGTCGAAGAACTCAAGAATTACTACCCATCGATTCTTTTGGTTACTCTGCAGGATCAGGACGGCTAAACAATAATTCCCAGCATGGAGGTTGACAATGAGTACATTCGCGTTAAAGATCACAGCCCTTATCCTTATGTTTCTCGATCACATAGGACTCTATTTTGAAGGTGCGCCGATGTGGTTCCGTTGGGTGGGGAGAGCTTCCTATCCTCTGTTTTTATTCAGCATGGTCTGGGGATATCACTACACAAGAGACCGGAAGAAATACCTGCTTCGTTTATACCTGATGAGTATTTTTATGACCTTTTTTACTTACTTCATTAAAATCAGGTTTGATGCAGCCATTGACTATGGATACCATAATATTTTCCTGTCCATGTTTCTGGTGGGCGGTTTAATCAGCACCATCGAACTGTTTATGAAGGATAGAAAAAAGGGCGGTATCATGATCGGCATCATTTTTCTCGTTCAGGTCTTATTTTATATGATGCCCGGCTTCTTCCCCTTCCTTCACAGTCTCAGCGGAGATACGCTCACCGGTGTCATTCCCAATCTGGCGCTGAATGAGTATGGGCTTGAATTCATTGTCCTGGGCGTGCTGATGTATTTCCTGAAAGAGAAGAAGGATTTATTAACAGTCGTGTATCTGCTTTTCTGTATCGCCCAGTTCAGCGAGGAGATGCTGGCCGCAGGCACCGCCACACAGTGGATGATGGTGCTCGCCCTGCCGTTCATGCTCAGCTACAATAACCAGAAAGGCCCAGGATTAAAATACTTTTTCTATGTTTTCTATCCGGCACATACGTTTTTGCTGTTTTACCTTGCAAATTATGTCTTTGTAAAATAAATGTTATTCGTAGGGTTTTCACACAAAAGCAAGCAGCACCAGATGCAGAAATCTATCCGGTGCTGCTTGCTTTTTATGTGCTGTCTCATTCATACCGATATTTAGTTTGCCTGTTTCGCAGATTCCGCCGCAGGAGCGGGAGAGGAGAACTGCTCCGTCAGCTTTTCGAGTAAGTCCCTCGCCTCATTTCCCTGTTCCAGTAAATCATCCACCTCGGGAGTTTCGATATTATGGATCAGGACATTCCGCGTCTTCCGGAGGGCGACGATCTTGTTGAGGCATTCCTTGTCGAGAATATCCAGCCGCTTTAAGGTATTGATATTAAAGGCGCCGCGCGTCTTCGGCGAGCTTTTGTATGATATACGGTTCAGGAAATGCTCCAGAGGCACCCACTGGTTAAAGAAGTAGGTGATGGAGTTGCCGGCCACCTCGTCGGCATCGCCGGCGATGCGGAGCTCCCGGTAAATCTGGTACCGTTTTTCATTACCCGTAATGATCTGATCGATGATCTGCTGGGAGATGTTGCGGCGGTCCTTTTCGAACTTGACTGATTTTAAGACCGGTTCGATCTCTTTGACGCCGTTCATCTTAAGCCTGCTTAAGAGCTTGAATAATAACTCGATATTTCCCATGCGGAGCTCGATGTCCTCACGGCGGAAATTATTGCTTAAATAATTGTAGAGGTAGGAAGCCAGCTCATACTGGCTGCCGAATGTGGCGTTTTTGCTCTGAACCCTTTCATTGCCGGCACTCTGCAGTCGTTCCAGAGCGATCTCTCCGGCGAGGACGAGTCCGTTCAGCTCATCGATGATAGCCAGCTCTTCTTCCGACAGGGTTCCCGAAAGAGGCTTGTAGACGAGATCGTGTTCGACCTCGGACCATGCATGCATCAAAACAGAAGCCACCTGAATCTCAATCCGTGCGGCGGCGTATTTCTGCTGTGACTTGTCTAAGGATTCTTCCTTCATATGAGCCCTGTAATGGTTGGCCCAATAGCCGGAAAAACGCTTGTTGTAGGTGGGCGGCTTGGACTGCTCCGGGAACTGCTTAGTCTCTATAATGGTAAACAGATCGGCGATCAGGCTGTTGGCCTTGTCGCGGTCTCCGGGGAAGTAGAGGGATACCCGGACTCCGGATAAATCGGCGATATCCTCGTAAATTTCCCTCATGTTTTTATAGGGAACCGGCCGCCGGCTGTTCCTCCTCAATACCTTGCTTTTTAATCTCACAGGATTCTTGGCCCTGGATGTCACCATGGCGCGGATACCGGCTGCCTGAAGCGCGGATTCCAGCTGCCTGGCTGCGATGTGTCCGGCCGTCTCGTAAAAGTTCAACTTTTTCTTATAATTTTCAATAAACTGGTTAATCAAATCCATACACATTCCTCATTGGTTTCTTGTTACATGTTTATTATATCGCAATAGGAAAAATGATACAACCAAAAAGCTTTAAAAGAATGTAAAGTTCTGCCGTAATATCCGGATCTGCCGACGCGGACCGAAACGTGCAGACATCCTTGTATTTCCCCCAAAGGAGAGGTATAATACATAGTAAATCAAACTGGGCGGAAGGGGGATATGCCTGTGTTTCTTTTATTTTTTGCAGTGTGGATGATTTTAAACGGTAAAGTGACGGCGGAAATCTGTATCTTTGGCGTTTTGATTTCAGCCGCACTTTTTTATTTTATGTGCCGCTACATGGAATACAGCCTGAAAAAGGAGCTGCTGCTGTTTCGCCTGATCCCGCTGTTTATCCGTTATTTCGGAGTTCTCGTGAAGGAGATCGTAAAGGCCAACGTGTGCGTGTTAAAGATCATCCTGTCACCGGTGCTACAGCCGGAGCCGGCCTTCGTGTATTTTGACACGGATTTCAAGACGGGACTGGCGCGGGTTCTGCTGGCCAATTCCATTACGCTGACGCCGGGAACCATCACCGTGTCCGTGGAGGACGACCGGTTCTGCGTGCACTGTCTGGATAAAGAACTGGCCGAGGGGATGGAGACTTCTGTATTCGTAAAGCTGCTGAAGGAAATGGAGGACATGGAAGCAAAATGGACAAAATAGGACAGGCTTATGAGATGCTTTTAACCGGGGCAGCCCTGATTCTGGCAGTTCTGATGATCATCAGCATCATTCGTTCCGTTCTGGGGCCGAAGATCTCGGACCGGATTATCGCAGTCAATATGACAGGAACCATGGTGATCATGGTCATCGCCATTCTTTCCGTTTACCTGGATGAAAACTATTTGGTGGATGTGAGCCTGATCTATGCCATGATCAGCTTTTTAGGCGTTGTTGTTCTCTGCAAGGTATACACGGGAGTCTATCTGCAGAAGAAGAACCGGAAAGCCGATTTAGGAGCAATCGAGGACAACGTAGGCATACAGGCGGAAGAGGAGGACTCACGATGACGTGGCAGTGGATCAGATTCGCACTTTCGGCCGCCTGTCTCGTGACGGGGCTTGTTTTTATGATACTGGCCGTGTTTGGAGTAAACCGTTTTCACCGGGCGCTGAACCGGATGCATGCGGCGGCTATGGGAGACACGCTGGGGATTTTGTTCGTATTTGCGGGACTCATCCTGATTCGTGGATTTTCCATGGATTCTTTAAAATTATTCCTGGTTATCCTGTTTTTCTGGACTGCGGGTCCGGTATCCGGCCATATGATCAGCCGCCTGGAAGCCATGACCGACGAAAATCTCGGTGAGATCCTCGTGATCCGGAAGGGAAAAACCGATAAGAAACAGAAGGAGGAAGAAAAGGGCGATGAAACTCTTTGAAATCATTCTTTTAATCTGTCTGATCGTATGTGCGGTATCGGTTGCATTTACGAAGGATTTACTGACATCCATCGTTATTTTTATGTCCTACAGCCTGATCATGTGTATCATATGGATTCTGCTTCAGTCGCCCGACCTCGCTATTACCGAGGCGGCGGTGGGAGCGGGCGTGACCAGCATCCTCTTTTTCATTACGCTAAAGAAGATCAGAGCCATCCGGAAGGAGGACCGTGATGAGCAGGACGAAGGATAATTACGAAAACAGCCTGTGGCTGAAATTCAGGAAATGGATCGACGGCGAGACGGACCTTCTCGCAGACGGAATGGAGATCCGAGTTCCGGAGGAAGACTCAAAGGTACTTTCGCAGGCGGCGCAGTCAGCACAGGCGGAGTTTCCGGGAGATGATCCGGGAAAGGCAGACAGAATGCGGAAGAAGGAAGAACGGGGACTTCTCCTGTTTCACCGGTTCTATCAGGTCATGTCGGTTCTGCTGTGTCTGACGATCATTTTTGTTCTGCTCTGGACGATCGCCTATCTGCCGGTCTTTGGTAATGCAGGAAATCCGGACAACAACGAGGTGTCCGCCCGGTATATAGAAAAGGGAGTGGAGGAGACCGGCGCGCTCAATTATGTCACCGGTATGATTCTGGATTACCGCGCCTTCGATACATTTGGGGAGTCGTGCGTGCTGTTTATCGCTTCCTGCTGTGTCCTGGCGCTGCTCCGGATTGATGCGGTGAGCCGTGACGCACAGACGCGCAAACGGCTCGATGAGGCTAATGACCGGCTCTTTGAACCGAAAAACGATATCATTTTACAGAAATGCGCCTGCGTGCTGGTCCCTTTTATCATGATCTTCGGCATCTACATCATTTTAAACGGCCATCTGTCGCCCGGAGGCGGGTTTTCCGGAGGCGCAGTGCTGGGATCGGGTCTGATCCTCTATTTAAATGCCTTCGGTTTCGAGAAGACGGAGCGGTTCTTTACGGAGAAAGTGTACCGCAGAATTACACTATGCGCGCTGACATTTTACTGCGTGGCGAAAAGCTATTCTTTCTTTACCGGCGCAAACCATTTAGAGAGCGGAATCCCTCTTGGAACTCCCGGGGCCATCTTAAGCAGCGGGCTGATTCTGCCTCTTAACATCTGCGTGGGTCTGGTTGTGGCGTGCACCATGTACGCATTTTACACGCTGTTCCGAAAAGGAGGGATGTGACATGGCAGTACATTTGCTGCTTAATATAGAAGAGACGGTGGCGGTGATTCTGTTCGGCGTGGGATTTACCATGCTGCTGCTTCATAAGAACTTAATCAAGAAGATTATGGGAATGAACATCATGGACACGGCGGTCTATCTATTCCTGGCGGCAAAGGGGTATATCCAGGGAAGAGCCGTTCCTATCGAGATGAACGGCATTAGAGAGGCGGCGGCTTACATCAATCCCGTACCCAGCGGCCTTGTCCTGACGGGTATCGTGGTTTCGGTCAGTACGACTGCGCTGATGCTGGCGCTGACGATCCGCCTGTATGAGCGGTACGGTTCCCTGGATTTGGATGAGATTCTGACACAGGCGAAAGAGGAGGAAAAGACATGACTCTTGTTCAAAACTTTCCTTTTTTCTCCATCATCATCGCCATGTTTTCCGGTATTTTGTCGTGCGCCCTCTCTGGTAAAAAGGCCAGGAATTTAAGCCTGGCGGTTATTGCGGCTACGACGGTCATGTCGGCCGCCGTCCTTCGCTTCTGCATGGGGACGGGGGAGAGCTATACCTATATGATGGGACATTTTCCGGCACCCTGGGGAAATGAGATCAGGGCCGGCGTCTTAGAAGGCATGACCGCCACCGTATTCGGCGTGGTCATGCTGCTGTCCGTCCTGGGAGGCATGGATCATACCGCGGAGGACGTGGAAGGGTCAAAGCTGAATTTATTCTATGTAATGATCGATTTGATGCTAAGTTCGCTTCAGGCCCTTATCTATACGAACGATTTATTTACCGCCTATGTATTTGTGGAGATCAATACCATCGCAGGATGCGGGCTGATCATGATACGGCAGAAGGGCAGGAGCCTGTCGGCGGCGATCCGGTATATGATTATGAGCCAGCTGGGCTCGGGCCTGTTTTTAATCGGGCTCAGTATGCTTTACGATGTAACGGGCCATCTGCTGATGAGCCCGGCGAGGGCGGCGGTGGAGGCCATCGAAGCCGCGGGCAGCTATGAGATTCCCATGCTGGTAATTCTGGCGGTGATCAGCGTCGGACTGGCCATCAAGAGCGGACTGTATCCGTTTCATTACTGGATACCCGATACCTATGGCTATGCGACTCCGACGGCCAGCGCCATTCTGTCCGGACTCGTGTCCAAAGGGTATATTTTCCTGCTGATTAAGATATTCTACCGCGTGCTGGGAAGAGAAAATGTGGTAGCCAGCCGGATTGTCAACGTTCTGTTCATCTTCGGACTTGCCGGGATGCTTATGGGGTCCCTTCATGCGATTCTGGAAAAGGATACGAGGAGGATGATCGCCTATTCTTCCGTGGCTCAGATTGGCTATATTTACATGGGAATCGGCCTTGGAACGGAAGCCGGAATGGTGGCTGCGGTGTTCCACATGTTCACCCATTCGGCGACCAAGGCGCTGCTGTTTATCAGCGCGGTGGGGCTCTATGAGGTGTCCGGTGATAAAAAGGACTACAAGAGTCTGCGTGGAGCGGGATACCGGAACCCTCTGGCCGGAATCGGATTTTCCGTGGGGGCACTCTCCATGGTGGGATTTCCCATGCTGGCCGGATTCATATCCAAGCTGCTGTTTGCCACATCGGCACTCCAGAGTCCGAATAAGATGATTATCACGCTGATTGGTCTGGCCGTCAGTACGACGTTAAATGCCATCTACTTCCTGCGCCTCGTTATCACCCTGTACTCCAGAGAGGGAGAACGGGAGACCAGAGGAGCCGCAGAGCGGTCGGCAGTCAGGAAAAGTTCCTGGAAACTCAGGCTGGCCGTCCTGTGCTTCATCTTTATGAATCTGATTCTGGGACTACAATCCCAGCCGATCGTACAGGCGATTGCAGCCGGACTTTCAACGCTTGAATAAGCGTTACTCCATTAAGCTCGTAAAAACCTCGCTGAGTGGAGATGACATGTATCGCACGTAAGCGGTCAAAACACGACCGCCAAGTGCTCATAACAAGGAGATACTTTATGTACCAAGAGATGGATCAAAACGTGACATTGCTGCTCCCGGTTATCATACCAATTGTAGCAGGAATCCTGCTTCTGACGGTGAAGCGGTTCAGAAGCAGCCGGAAAGCGATGCTGTGCCTGGTCGTGGCTGCGCTGACGGCGGGAGCGCTGTGCGCCTTTGCCGCGGTGGCGCCGGGAGGCGGGCTTACGCTCTGGAAGCTGACTGACACCATTACCATTGAATTCCGGGTGGATGGGATCAGCAGGCTTTTTGCCGTGCTGACGGCGGTGGTCTGGCTTCTGGTAGGGATCTATTCCATTACCTATATGACCCATGAACGGGATGAACACCGGTTTTTCGGGTTTTACTTAATCGTCCTCGGAGTGCTGATCGGACTGGATTTTTCCGCCAATCTGGTGACCATGTACGTCTTTTACGAATTGATGACGCTGACATCGCTTCCCCTCGTTCTCCACGAGCTCACAAAGGATGCGGTTATGGCGGGACTCAAATACTTATTTTACTCTGTGGCGGGCGCTTTCCTGGCGCTGTTTGGGATCCTCTTTCTGGCCAGCATTTCCAGTACTCTGGCGTTTACTCCGGGAGGTGTGCTGGGAGGTGTGTCCCTTGCCGGAAAGGAAGGAATCCTGCTGGCTGCAGTGTGCTGCATGCTGCTGGGCTTTGGAACGAAGGCCGGTATGTTTCCCATGCACGGATGGCTGCCCACAGCTCATCCGGTTGCTCCCGCGCCGGCCAGTGCCGTACTGTCGGGCCTGATTACGAAATCGGGCGTACTGGCGGTAATCCGGGTGGTCTATTATATCGTCGGGCCGGAGCTTCTCCGCGGAACCTGGGTACAGACCATGTGGATTCTCCTGTCCCTGCTCACCGTATTTATGGGCTCCATGCTGGCTTATAAGGAACCGGTCTTAAAGAAACGGCTGGCGTATTCGACGGTCAGCCAGGTCTCCTATATTCTGTTCGGGCTGAGTCTTTTGGAGCCGACGGCATTTGTGGGGGCCTTATCCCATGTAGTGTTCCATTCCATGATCAAGAACGGACTCTTCCTGGCGGCCGGCGCCATCATATTTAAAACCGGATGGACCAGAGTGGAAGAGATGCGCGGTCTCGGCCGGGTGATGCCAGTGATGCTGGGCGGCTATACGGTTCTGTCCCTGGCGCTGATCGGAATTCCGCCCTGCAGCGGCTTTGTGAGCAAATGGTATCTGGCGTGCGGGGCTCTGGCCTCCGGAACGGGAGTGTGGACGATCGCAGGACCAGCCGTGCTGCTGATCAGTGCGCTGCTCACTGCCGGTTATCTGCTTCCTCTCACCATCCATGGGTTCTTCCCGGGGGAAGACTTTGATGAGAGCGGATTAAAGGCAAGAGGGCTTATAGGGCAGGAACCGTCGCTCTGCATGATGGTACCGATACTGATATTTACGGCGGGGGCCCTGCTTTTCGGCTGCTTCCCGGGCCGGTTCCTGGCTATGCTGGAATCCATTGCCGCGGCCGTACTTTGACGGAGGAATGCGTATGAACGGAATCTTACTGGCAGTGCCGGCGCTCCTTCCGATCGTGGGAGGTACGGCGATTCTCGCCTCCGGATACGGGGCCGGGGATGAGAGAACATACAGACATCTGGAAATTGTCGTGGAAGGACTGGTGCTTTTAAACAGCCTGCTGGTGGCCCTGCTGATCGCCGGCGGAAGCGGCATGGATAATGATCTGGTGCTCTTTAAACTCTACGGGAATCTGACGGTCCGGTTTAAGCTGGACCGCATGGGCTCGGTATTCGCGGGCCTGGTGGCGTTTCTGTGGCCTCTGGCAACGCTTTATTCATTTGAATATATGAGGCATGAAAAGAGGCGGGTCTCCTTTTTTGCCTATTATCTGATGACGTATGGGGTGACGATCGGAATTGCGTTCTCAGGCAACTTAGTCACCATGTATCTGTTTTATGAGCTGCTGACGCTGGTCACCTTCCCTCTGGTGCTCCATCCCATGACAAAGGAAGCCATGCGGGCGAGCCGCAAATACCTCTATTATTCCATCGGAGGCGCGGCGTTCGCCTTTATCGGCCTGATTTTTGTGTTGAAATATTCAGCCACGGGAACCACGGAATTCGTTCCGGGCGGCGTCCTGTCCCTGACTGCGGCAGAAGGCGACCGTGGAACGCTGCTGTTCGTCTATATCCTTGCATTCTTCGGCTTCGGAGTTAAGGCGGCCGTATTTCCATGCCACGGATGGCTTCCGAAGGCCACCGTGGCGCCTACGCCGGTGACAGCTCTGCTGCACGCGGTGGCTGTGGTGAAATCCGGTGCGTTTGCCATACTTCGATTCACTTATTTCAGCTATGGAACGGAATTCCTGCGGGGAAGCGCGGCACAGTGGGTGGTCATGGCCGCAGCCATGGTGACGATTATCTTCGGCTCTACCATGGCAGTCAGGGAGATTCACTGGAAACGCCGTCTGGCGTATTCCACGATCAGCAACCTGTCGTATATTCTGCTGGGAGCGTCGATGATGAGTCCTCTGGGTCTGGCGGCCGCCTTAAGCCATATGGTCTTTCACGCATTTATGAAGATATGTTCCTTCTTCTGCGCGGGAGCTGTGATGCATCAGACCGGAAAGACATACGTTTATGAATTGGACGGCCTGGCGAAGAAGATGCCTCTGACGTTCGGCTGTCTGACTGTGGCCAGCCTTTCCCTCATGGGGATCCCTCTGTTTGCCGGTTTTATCAGCAAATGGAACATTGCGGAAGCGGCCTTCGCCTGCGGCAGTCTCACTCTGGCAGGCGGCAGCAGAATGGGAATTCTCCCGTATCTGGGAACGGCTGTGATCCTTTATTCGGCCCTGATGACCGGTGTCTATATGCTTACTGTGCTGGTGCGGGCGTATTTTCCAAAGGCTGCGGCGGCCGCCGCGGTAAAAGAGGAACCGTACACCGATCCCAACTGGATGATGATGGTGCCGCTTCTGATCTTCGCGGCCGCAGTGCTGGTATTTGGCCTGTATTCCGGGCCTCTGATGGAGTTGCTTACGGCGATAGGAGGTGAGGCAGGATGAAGACCCTGTTTGATGTGGCGATACCCGGATTCTGTGGGATGGGACTGCATTTTAAGCTGGACGGCTTCCGTCTGGTCTATTCCTGTATCGCCGTATTGATGTGGGCCGCCAGCGGTGCATTTTCCCTGGAATACATGGCTCACTATGAGAAACGCCGGAAATACTACGTGTTTTTATGGGTGACATTTTTTGCCACCGTGGGAGTGTTTCTGTCTGCGGATTTGTATACCACCTTTATTTTCTTCGAAATCATGTCCTTTACTTCGTATGTCTGGGTGGCATTCGACGAGAAGAAGGAGAGCCTTAAGGCGGCGGAAACCTATCTGGCTGTGGCGGTCATCGGCGGCCTTGCCATGCTCATGGGGCTGTTCCTTCTCTATGACCTGACGGGGACCCTGGATATGGATCTGATCGGTCCGGCGGCGCGGGCAGCCCTGGAGAACGGCGGCGGTTACCTTTCGCCTGCCGCACAGCTTTATACTGCGGGGGGACTGCTTCTATTCGGTTTTGGAGCCAAGGCGGGCTGCTTTCCACTCCATATCTGGCTTCCCAAGGCCCATCCGGTGGCACCGGCACCGGCCAGCGCGCTGTTGTCTGGAATACTGACGAAGGCCGGCGTATTCGGAATCATTGTGATTACCGGGGGGCTGTTCTTTTCCGATGGAAACTGGGGGCTTCTCCTCACCATGCTGGGGCTTGTGACCATGCTTCTGGGCGCGCTTCTGGCGCTGCTGTCCGTTAATTTAAAGAGGACGCTGGCGTGTTCGTCCATCTCTCAGATTGGATTCATTTTAACGGGAATCGGTATGGCAGTTCTTCTTTCCAGCGTGGGAGAAGAAAATGGTCTGGCGGTGTGGGGCACATTTCTTCACATGGTCAATCATTCGCTGTTCAAACTGGTGCTCTTTCTCTGCGCCGGGGCGGTGTATATGAATCTGCATAAGCTGAATTTAAATGATATCCGCGGTTTCGGCAGGAATAAGCCGGCACTTGGCTTCTGTTTCCTCATGGGAAGCCTGGGGATCGGCGGAATCCCGCTGTGGAGCGGTTATGTGAGCAAGACGCTGCTCCATGAGAGCATGGTGGAGTATGCGAAGGCCGTGGGGGAGGGGGCCGCCGTTTTGGTGAATCCGGGAATGGCTTCTGCCTCCGCCGGAATGCCTGGCATCGTCACATCGCTTCTGCTGAATCCGGGAATCTGGAAAGCGGCGGAATGGGTGTTTCTTCTGACGGGAGGAATGACCGTGGCCTATATGCTGAAGCTGTTTATCGCCCTCTTTGTGGAAAAACATCCGACCGAACAGGCGAAGTACGACGCGATGTCCACCTCCTGCATGAAGCCTCTCAGTCGTTTCGTGCTGGTTGGCTGTTCGGCGCTCATTCCGCTTCTGGGCATGACACCGCATCTGTCCATGGACCGGATCGCTAGAGCAGGCGAACCCTTTTTCCAGGGAGATGAGATGCTTCATTCCGTGGCATATTTTTCTCTGGGAAATCTAAAGGGCGGAGTCATTTCCATCGGAATAGGCGTCGTGCTCTATGCCGTCGTCGTACGTTTGCTTCTGATGAAAAAGGACGAACGGGGCACAGCGATTTATGCAGACCGCCTGCCGTCCTGGCTGGATCTGGAGAATCTGGTCTACCGGCCGCTTCTTCTGCATATTTTGCCTGGAATCTGCGGCACGGTATGCGCCTTGATCGACCGATACCTGGTCTCCACGGTGGTGACTGTATTTCTGGCGGTGTCCTCCGTAGTCTGCCGGGCCATGGATTCATTCGTCGACGGCCTGATTCTCCTTGCGAGAAAGACGACTCACCGGCAGCTGCCGGGAACCGTAAAAATAAGGGAAAATGACAGACTCGCCTACATCCTTGGAGGTATGGCGGATGAAATCGCGGCATGGAAAGGCAGGCGGGGCAGGAAAATCAAAACGGATTGTACGTCTGCGATTCCACGTTTTATAGAGGCGGAGGAGGAACTGAAACGGACCGGAAAGCTGGTCGAAGAAAGCTTTTCCTTTGGACTGATGCTCTTCTGTATCGGGCTCTGCCTGACGCTTGGATATTTACTGGCAGTCTTCCTTATGGGATAGACCGCCGGGAACTGGAAGCCTCAAAATAGAATGTTCCCGCCGGCTTGGATGAACCGCTTCCGCGGAGATTCAAAGCGGCGGGGATTTTTTGTGTAATAGAAAAGTGTTCTTATTACACAAAAAGCCCTCTGGACAGGAGGCGCACTCCGTGCTGAGGAAGTATGGCTGCTGAAGCAGACGAGCTCCGGCGCAAGAGTCCGGATCACCGGGCTTTTGGAGACAGAACAGCAGGAGAATGCCGGGCTGTGCGGGAAATGCTGGATGAGGTCTTTCGAAATTTTTGTGTTTATGGTATGATGAATGCTTAAATACGAAACACTGGAGATACAGGATGGAGGAAAAGGACATTGATGATAGAGACAGAACGGCTACAGCTGATTCCGCTGACGCCGGATCAATTAAGGCTTTGGGTTACTGATATGGCAGAGCTGGAGTCGGAACTCGGTGTTGCCTATAATGCTGAGCCGATGGAAGGTATTTTCCTGAAAATTGTTGAAGGGCACTGGCCTCCATACGTGTACTGGGCAGATGCGGCTTTAAGAAGTGGAAGACAGAGGAAAATTTGTGGTGGAGGCTTGACGGATGAACATACAGATATTCGGTAAAAAGAAGTGTTTTGATACGAAGAAGGCGGAGCGGTATTTTAAGGAACGGAATATACGCGTTCAGATGATCGATATGGCGGAAAAGGGCATGAGCAAAGGAGAGTTTACCAATGTAAAGCAGGCGGTTGGAGGCGTGGAAGCGCTGATCGACGAAAACTGCAAAGACAAGGATCTGCTGGCCCTCTTAAAGTATCTGTCACCTGAGGACCGGGAGGAAAAGCTTCTGCTGAATTCCCAGGCCATAAAGACTCCAGTGGTTCGGAATGGGAAAAAAGCGACTGTGGGATACCGGCCGGAGATATGGAAAGAATGGGACGAGTAGTCCGTTCTTCAGGCACGCTCTGAGAAAGTGAGGAAATGTATGACAGGTATGAACAGGTCCAGGACGGCCCTTATAGCCGCTGCTCTTGTGTGCGTTCTTTTGTCTGGCGGCTGCGCCTCCGGACACGCGGCACAGGAGAATGGAACATCAGGAGGACAGACGCCCCCGACTTCTGCAAAAAGCAGCCAGGAGGTGAATGCGGGGACAACCTCAACCGGCATTCAGGAAGAGACCTCTCCGTCAGACAAAGATATATCGGCAGAACCGGTGAATCATGTAAATGGCAGCAGCGAAAATGGTGCCGCGGAGGCTGAAAGCCGGACGTCACTGGACTCTCTGAAGCTGCAGGAAACCGTCTTAAAAGGGATGGTCTGGACTGCATCGGAGAAGCGGATGGTCTATAATACGGCTGATAATTCGTTTGCGTGGTGGTGTCTCTACGGCATCGCGGGGACCGGAGCAGCGCAGGGAGAGACGGAGGTTTCCGTGAAGACAGGAAAGCTGAAGGAGTATATGTCCGTCCTTTTTGAAGGAAAAACGGAGCTTCCTTCCATACCGGAATCCATGGCCGGATTTATCGTGCCCGACGAAAAGGATGACGCTGTCGTATTTCACATAGAAGGAGCATTCGACGGCAGTTTTACTTTTTCGGAGCCGGAACCTGTCGATGAGGACCATGTGAAGGTTACGGGAACATGGAATACAGAGAAAACAGACCCGCCGGCTATCCAGTTTTATCTGGTAAAAAGAGCAGGGGACGATTATCCCTACACGGTCCAGTATATGGAGATGGAGGGATACGTCTGCAATGATATCCTGGAAGGCGACCGTGTCTTCGAGCCATAAAGACAGCAGTACCGTGTGCGGCAGTCTTCCGGACAGGAGAGAGCCGCACACGTTTGCATTTTAAAAATAGAAAAAATCTATAGGTTTTTCAAAGAAATCTGCATTGTTATTCCAGTTCAGACTGCTATAATAACCGTAGACAATTTTAGAAGGAGGACATGACAATGGCAATTTTAGTTACTGGCGGAGCCGGATACATCGGAAGTCACACCTGCGTAGAGCTTTTGAAGGCGGGCTATGAGGTGGTAGTAGTGGATAATCTCTGTAATTCCTGTGAGGAATCCATGGAACGTGTACAGGAGATTACGGGAAAGACGCTTGCATTCTACGAGGCTGATCTGCTGGACAAAGCAGCGATAAGCCGTATTTTTAAAGAGCAGAAGATCGATGCGGTGATCCATTTCGCAGGCCTTAAGGCGGTGGGAGAATCTGTTTACAAACCGCTGGAATACTATCACAACAATATTACCGGCACACTCGTGCTCTGTGATGTCATGCGTGAACACGGCGTAAAAAGCATTGTATTCAGTTCCTCCGCGACTGTATATGGCGATCCTGCATTTGTTCCGATCACGGAAGAGTGCCCGAAGGGAGAGATCACCAATCCATATGGCCGGACAAAGGGAATGCTGGAGCATATTCTGACCGATTTACATACGGCAGATCCGGAGTGGAATGTCATGCTTCTGCGCTATTTCAATCCGATCGGAGCTCATGAATCGGGAAGAATCGGTGAGAACCCGAAGGGAATTCCGAACAATCTGCTCCCATATATCACCCAGGTTGCAGTCGGCAAGCTGGAATCTCTCGGAGTCTTCGGAAATGATTATGATACCCCGGACGGAACGTGTGTTCGGGATTATATTCACGTTGTGGATTTGGCGGACGGCCACGTCAAGGCGCTTAAGAAGATGGAAGGCGAAAAGGGCGGCGTATTGATCTACAACCTGGGAACCGGCTGCGGATACAGCGTTCTTGACGTTATTCATGCCTTTGAAGAAGCCAATGATTTAAAGGTTCCTTACGAGTTCAAGCCGAGGAGAGCGGGCGATGTACCTCAGTGCTACGCCGATCCGGCAAAGGCAGAACGTGAGCTGGGCTGGAAGGCGGAACGCGGTTTAAAGGACATGTGCCGCGATTCCTGGAACTGGCAGAAGAATAATCCGGAAGGATATGCGGAATAAAAAGATATACTGTGATGTTATGAAGTAATGGAAAATACAACCGCTTATGCGGTGTGGACGGCTCTCCGGCGCTGGAATTCAGGCGCCGGAGGAAGCCGTTTTTTTGTTTTGTGTAACGGGATAGAAAGCGATACGAAGATAGAAAATAAAGACAAAAGATATTGCTCGAACATATATTTGAAAATACTTGATATATTCTTTACAGTATGCTAAAATAAAAGAAAAAAGAACGTATGTTCGAGGTGACCTATGCTGATTCAGGAAGATTTAAGTATACAGGAAAAACTGGAGATCCTTTCCGACGCTGCCAAATACGATGTGGCCTGCACCTCCAGCGGCGTTGACAGAAAAGGTAAGGCAGGGATGCTTGGCAACACGGTTGCAGCCGGACTCTGTCACAGCTTTGCGGGAGACGGAAGATGCATCTCCCTTTTGAAGATTCTCTTCACCAACCAGTGCATCTATGACTGCAAATATTGTATTAACCGCTGTTCCAATGACGTGGTAAGGACCGCATTTACACCGGACGAGGTCTGTACATTGACCATGGAGTTTTACAGGCGGAATTATATTGAGGGGCTGTTTTTGAGCTCCGGAATTTTATACAGCGCGGATTACACCATGGATTTGATCTACCAGACCTTAAAGAAGCTGAGAGAGGTATACCGCTTTAATGGCTATATCCACGTAAAGGCAATTCCGGGGGCCGACCCGGTTTTAATTGAAAAAGTGGGATTTCTGGCAGACCGAATGAGCATAAACCTGGAGCTGCCGACCGCGGATGGCTTAAAAAAGCTGGCTCCCGGTAAGAGCAGAAGCAAGATACTGACTCCCATGAGACAGATTCAGCGTGGCATAACCGCGAATAAGTTCGAGCTGATGGAATATAAAAGGACGCCCTCCTTCGTGCCCGCGGGACAGAGTACACAGATGATCGTGGGCGCGACGCCGGAAAATGATTATCAGATGATGATGGTGGCGGAGGCGCTCTACCAGAACTATGATTTAAAGCGGGTTTTCTATTCAGCCTTCGTCCCGGTCAACGAGGATTCCAGCCTTCCGGCGCTTCCGGGCGGGCCGCCGCTTCTGCGGGAACACCGGCTCTATCAGGCGGACTGGCTCCTGCGGTTTTACGGCTTTAAGGCATCGGAGCTCCTGACAGAGGACCGGCCGAATTTCAATGTGTTTCTGGATCCCAAGTGTGACTGGGCGCTCCGCCATTTGGAACTGTTTCCGGTAGAGATCAACCGTGCCGATTACTATACGCTTTTGCGGGTTCCGGGAATGGGAGTGAAATCCGTAAAACGAATCATCGCGGCCAGAAGGCAGGGCCTGCTGGATTTCGAATCCTTAAAGAAGATGGGAGTCGTACTGAAGAGAGCCATGTATTTTATTACATGTTCCGGCCGGATGATGTATCCGACCAGGATGGATGAGGATTACATCACCAGCCACTTAGTCGGTGATGAGCGCCGTGCAGTATGGGATATCAGCCAGCAGGGGGCTTACCGCCAGCTGTCGCTGTTCGATGACATGAAGCTTAATATGGCCCCGGTCCCTGCAGACCGGTATTCAGTAGTAACAGGGAGTATGTGAGTGATATGACGGTTTATACGTGTAAAGATAGCTTTGAAGGGATTTTAACAGGTGTGTATGACGCATGGATGAGCCGGAAGGGCCATTCCAATGTGAGACTGGAGACTGCGGGCCAATACAGCACCATGGAACTGTTCTGTGATTACATTGACGTCATACCCGACGAGGAAAAGGTGGAAAAGGTGATCCGGTCGGTGCGGACCAGAATATCGGAAGCAGCGTATGAAGCCATCTACAAGGCCTCCTTGAGCCGGAACGGAGAGAAGGCGGATCATATCTACCGTTTCCTGATTCGGGGGTTCCAGAAGGAAGCAGGCATCACCCAGAGCCTCCAGCTGCCCGAGGTATTCCAGATATTCGATATGTGCCGGAATCTTGACAACGAGGCGCATCTGGAGACGGAGTTTCTGCGGTTTATCCAGATGGATGAGGACATGCTGGTCAGCCGGATCGGCCCGAAGAATGATGTGCTGGTGTTAATCGCCCCTCATTTTGCAGACCGCATGCCGGCGGAGAACTGGATTATCTATGACGAGAAAAGGAAGAAGGCCGCCCTTCATCAGGCTGGACGGCCATGGTTTCTTATGGAGCTGGATTCCAGAGAGTGGGAGGAAAAGCTTCATAAGGCGACAGAAGACGACGAATACCGGGAACTGTGGAAGGCATTAAGGAGGAGTATTACCATAAAAGAGCGGTGGAATCCGGTGTGCCAGAGGACTCATATGCCGCTGAGGTACAGGGCGTATATGCCGGAATTTGACCATGGCTTAAAGGATCAGCGCTGATTACAGTCCGAAAGACCGGCTGAAGTCTTTCACGAACTTTACATTTATGGTATACTTCTCCTATACGACAGAATGATTCTGTTCATGTTTCAGAGAGGAGTCACTTTCATGATAAAACGAAGAGAGTTCAGAGTTCCTTCCAGCGATGGAAAATCAGGACTGCATACCGTTTTGTGGGAACCGGACGGAGAGGTGAGACAGCTTCTTTTGATTTCTCACGGAATGACGGAGCATATCCTTCGGTACGATCCATTCGCCCGCTTCCTGGCAGAACAGGGAATTGCGGTGATCGGCCATGATCATCTCGGCCATGGAGGAACGGTGCAGAATGGGCGGTATGGCTACTTTGCCGATAAGGTCGGCCATGTCTGCGTTATCAGGGATTTACATAGGACAGCCAGCCGCATCCGCGTCATGTACCCGGGGCGTCCGCTGTATATGCTGGGGCACAGCATGGGGTCCTTTTTCCTCAGACGGTATCTTACACTGTATGGGGAAGAACTGGCAGGTGCGATCATTATGGGAACGGGAGATCAGGCGATGCCGATTGTGATCGCAGGCAAACTGATTGCCGCCTCCATCGGCCTGATCAGGGGAAAAGAGTATCAGAGCAAATGGATGCACCAGCTAGTTTTGGGGAATTACAACCGTTCTTTTATGCCGTCCAGAACAGACAATGACTGGCTCTCCAAGAACTGTGAATCTGTGGATCAGTACTGCAGTGACCCGTTCTGTAATTTTAAGTTCACCGCTTCGGCGTACTGTGATTTCTTCAATATTATGCTGGATTTAAAGCTGCACCGCCAGGAGGAACGGATTCCCAGATCCCTGCCGCTCTTTATTCTGTCAGGGGCACAGGATCCGGTCGGTGAATTCGGGAGAGGCGTCAGACGCGTGTTCCGCAGATATAAGAAGATCGGCATGACGGATACCGAGATGATCCTCTACCCGGATGACCGCCATGAGCTGCTGAACGAGACAGATAAAGAAGCGGTCTGGTATGATATCTTAAGCTGGATTACGTATCACCAGTATAGCATTGCATAAATAACTGAGTAACAGTGTCTGGCAGGCAGGTTAAAAACTGCTTGCCAGACAATCTAAAATCCTGTATGATAAATACAGGTTCCAATTCAGGAACGTTCTATGAATCGATGCGGTTCTGCATCATATTTCCAACAGAGAATGAAAACACAAAATGAAAACACAGAATAAAACACAGAAATTAAAATCAGGAAGGGAGAAAGTGTGTTCAGCAAAGTGCATAGTATTGGTATTTTAGGTGTCGAAGGGTACCCTGTCGTGGTGGAGGCGGATGTGAGCGAAGGTCTCCCCGGCTTTACCATGGTTGGTTATCTCTCGGGAGCGGTGAGGGAGGCGCAGGACCGGGTTCGGACCGCTCTGAAGAATTCCGGTTTCCGGCTTCCGGCCAGAAAGATTACGGTGAACCTGTCGCCTGCGGATATCAGGAAAGAGGGAACCGGATTCGACCTTCCCATCGCGGTCGCGGTTCTGGCGGCCACCGGACTGGTGGACCAGTCGATTCTGGATACCAGCGTCCTGGTGGGAGAACTGGGGCTGGATGGAAGAATCAAACCGGTTTCCGGAATTCTGTCGATCGTGGCTGCAGCCGGGAATGCGGGAAAGAAACGGTGTTTTCTTCCGATTCCCAATGTGAGCGAGGGACAGATCATCGGGAACATCGACATCATTGGCGTGGAGGACATCAGAGAGCTGGCGGGTATGTTAAATGATCCTGACCAGCTGTCACCGGCCATAAGACAGGAAAAAGCGTGCTTTTCGGAGAAAGATGCTTACGATGTGGATTTCTCTGAGGTAAATGGTCAGTTTCTTCTCAAGCGGGCCACGGAGATCGCGGTGGCCGGCATGCATAACATCCTCTATATCGGTCCGGCCGGGACAGGAAAGACTATGGTGGCGAGACGAATTCCAACCATCATGCCATCCCTGTCCCACGAGGAGAATGTAGAGATATCGAAGATATACAGCATCTGCGGCCTTCTTCATCAGGATCAGCCGCTGCTGTCCAGGCGGCCATTTCGGAGTCCGCACCACACCATCAGTCCGCAGGCTTTGACCGGCGGAGGAAGAATTCCTAAACCCGGAGAGATTTCTCTGGCTTCCAGGGGCGTTCTGTTCCTGGATGAGTTACCCGAGTTTCAGAAAAACAGCATAGAGGTCTTAAGACAGCCGCTGGAGGAACGGAAGATTACGATCTCCAGATTGCACAGCGCTTACGAATTTCCTGCGGATTTTATGCTCGCTGCCGCTATGAATCCGTGTAAATGCGGCTATTATCCCGACCGGAGCCGGTGTACGTGTACGGAGCCGCAGATACAGCGGTACTTGAGCCGAATTTCAAAACCATTGCTGGACAGGATCGATATTTGCGCCGAGGCGGTGCCGATGAAGTATGAGGAACTGAAGGATAAGGGGAAGGGGGAACCTTCCGGTGCCATCCGGGAGAGGATCGAGGCAGCAAGGATTATTCAGAGACAGCGTTTTGAGGGCAGCGGAATCTATTTTAACAGTGCCATGAACGGGGCGCAGATCGGAGATTTCTGTCGCCTGGGCCAGCTTGAACAGGTATTTCTAAAGCGTATTTTTGAACACATGGGGCTTAGTGCCAGAGGATACGGAAAAATACTGAAAGTGGCCAGAACCATCGCGGATCTGGAAGGCAGCGGCGAAATAAAAAAAGAACATCTGGCGGAAGCGGCAGGGCTTCGCAGCCTGGAAGAAAAATATTGGGGAGGCAGTCATCGTGATATCATATAAGGAACGTCAATATCTCTGCTGGTTTCTATCCGTGCCCGGAATTGGCGCGGTTACCGGCATGCGTCTTTTTAAACAGTTTAAAAGTTTTGAAGAGATATATAATATAGAAGGAAAAAAACTGGAAAATGCAGGATTGCTGAGGCCGAAGGAGGCTGCCGCGTTCGATGCGGAAAAGTGCCAACTGGACAGACGAAAAAGAGAACTGGAAGAATTGGAAAAAGAGGGAATCCGTTTGATTGCATTTTTGGACGGGAATTATCCAAAGCGACTGCTTAAGATACACGATTATCCGGTGGGACTCTTCGTCAGAGGAGAACTTCCGGCTGAGGAGCGGCCGGCTGCTGCCATAATCGGAGCAAGAAACTGCACCAATTACGGAAAGCAGGAAGCAGAATACATGGCAGCGGAGCTGGCGAAGGCCGGAGTGCAGATTATCAGCGGCCTTGCCTACGGCATCGACGGCGCAGGCCATAGGGGAGCGCTGAAGGCCGGCGGGAAGACATTTGGCGTATTGGGGTGCGGGATCAAGATCTGTTATCCGCGGGAGAACTACGGGCTCTACGAACGCATGTGCCGCCACGGCGGTGTTCTGTCGGAGTGGATGCCGTGGGAGCAGCCGCAGCAGAAAAACTTTCCCATAAGGAACCGGATCATCAGCGGACTCTCCGATGTGATTCTTGTAATGGAGGCCAGACAGAAGAGCGGGTCTCTTATTACCGCAGGAATCGGACTGGAACAGGGAAAAGAAATTTTTGCGCTTCCGGGACGGATATCAGATCCGCTGAGCGAGGGCTGTAACCGGCTGATTTCTGAGGGCGCAGGCGTTCTTTTAAGTCCGGAGGATGTACTGGAATATTTCACTCTGAGGGATGGTAAAATATTAAGAGTTCATGAAAAAAATGAGAACGGGCTTGCCAAAAAAGAAAAAATGGTGTATAGTTGCCTCGATTTGCAACCGAAGGGGTTAGAAGAGATTGTGATCTTAAGCGGACTGTCTGTGAGTGAATGTATCGGCACACTTCTGGATCTGGAACTGGGCGGTTATGTGGTTCAGACATCCCATCAATATTATGGTAAGAGATTATAGGCGAGGAGTTTTGTATGGCGAATTGTTTAGTTATTGTGGAGTCACCCGCGAAGGTGAAAACGATTAAAAAATTTTTGGGAACGAGCTATGAGGTTGATGCTTCAAATGGTCATGTAAGAGACTTGCCTAAGAGTCAGCTGGGAATCAGCCCGGAACAGGATTTTGAACCAAAGTATATTACGATCCGGGGAAAAGGGGATATTCTTGCGAAGCTTCGCAAGGAAGTGAAAAAAGCAGATAAAATTTATCTCGCAACTGACCCTGACCGTGAGGGAGAAGCCATTTCCTGGCATTTGGTGAAGGCCTTAAAGCTGGATGAGCAGAAGGATAAGCAGGTATACAGGATCAGCTTCAATGAGATTACGAAAAACGCGGTGAAGGCCTCCTTGAAGGCGCCGAGGGAGATAGACATGGATCTCGTGGACGCACAGCAGACGAGAAGAATCCTGGACCGTATGGTTGGATATATGATCAGCCCGATTCTCTGGGCAAAGGTAAAGCGTGGCTTAAGTGCAGGCCGTGTTCAGTCGGTGGCGCTTCGCATGATCTGCGACAGGGAAGAGGAGATTAACGCCTTTATTCCGGAAGAGTACTGGAACCTTGAGGCGGATTTAAAACAGCAGGGAAGCAAGAAGGCCCTGGCCGCCAAGTTCTATGGCAATAAAGAAGGAAAGATCACGATCCGCAATAAAGAAGAACTGGATGGGATATTAAAGGATCTGGAAGGCAGCGACTACGTGGTGGATGAGGTGAAGAACGGGGAGCGGATCAAGAAGGCGCCGATTCCGTTTACGACCAGTACGCTTCAGCAGGAGGCTTCCAAGGTCTTAAACTTCTCTACACAGAAGACGATGCGTCTGGCCCAGCAGCTCTATGAAGGCGTGGAGGTGAAGGGACACGGAACCGTCGGTCTTATCACTTATCTGCGTACCGATTCTACCAGAATCGCAGAGGAGGCCGATATGGCGGCGAGGGCGTTTATCGAGGCGCAGTACGGTAGCAAATACGTGGCCAGCGGAGAACAGGCGAAGAAGAGCGGAGCCAAAATCCAGGATGCACACGAGGCGATCCGTCCCACCGATATCAGCCTGACACCGGTAATCGTTAAGGAATCGCTTCAGCGTGATTTATTCCGTCTGTACCAGCTGATCTGGAAACGCTTTGCGGCGAGCCGTATGCAGTCGGCTGTCTATGAGACGACATCCGTCAAGGTTGCGGCAGGAGATTACTACTTTACATTAGCAGCTTCGAAACTGGCTTTCGACGGATTCATGTCTGTTTACATTCAGGAGGACGAGAAGGAAGAGAGCAACGCCCTTCTTGGGAAGCTGGAGAAGGGAAGCGTTTTAACCCTTGAGAAGCTGGACAGCAGCCAGCACTTTACCCAGCCTCCGGCACATTTTACTGAGGCATCTCTGGTAAAGTCCATGGAAGAACAGGGAATCGGCCGTCCAAGTACGTACGCGCCGACGATCACGACGATTATTGCCAGACGCTATGTAGCAAAGGAAAATAAAAACCTTTATGTAACAGAGCTGGGGGAAGTTGTCAACAGCATGATGAAGCAGAGCTTTCCCAGCATTGTCGATATCACCTTTACCGCTAATCTGGAATTCCTTCTGGATAAGGTGGGAGACGGTTCCGTTCCGTGGAAGACCGTGGTGCGCAACTTCTATCCGGATTTAAAGGAAGCGGTTGACAAGGCGGAGGTGGAACTGGAGTCCGTGACCATCGCGGATGAGGTGACAGAGGAAATCTGTGAGATCTGCGGCCGGAACATGGTAATCAAATATGGCCCTCACGGTAAGTTCCTGGCGTGTCCCGGATTCCCGGAATGCAAGAATACAAAGCCGTATCTGGAGAAGATCGGCGTACCGTGTCCCAAGTGCGGAAAGGACGTCGTCATCAAGAAGACGAAGAAGGGCAGAATTTATTACGGATGCGAAGCCAATCCGGAGTGTGATTTCATGTCCTGGCAGAGACCTTCCACAGAGAAATGTCCGAAATGTGGCGCTTATATGGTCGAAAAAGGCAATAAACTGCTCTGCTCCAACGAACAGTGTGGTTACAGTACGAGCAAAAATACAAAATAGAATAATTATTAAGAAAATCGAAAATCTTCAAAAAATGATTGTTATTTTGCTGGAATAGTGTTAATATTTAAATATTAAAGGGGTATTTTGAGCTTTCCTACAAATTCTTAAGGAGGTTTTCGGTTATGAGTGTTCAATTGTTGGACAAAACTAGGAAAATTAACAAGTTATTGCATAACAACAACTCGCACAAAGTAGTATTTAACGATATCTGTGAAGTGCTCAGCGAGATATTAAATTCTAATATTCTCGTGATCAGTAAAAAGGGGAAGGTACTGGGTGTTGCGATCAGTTCTGATGTAGAAGAGATACAGGAACTGATTGCAGATCAGGTCGGCGGCTACGTGGATGGTATGCTGAATGAACGTCTGCTCGGTATTCTTTCCACCAAGGAAAATGTGAATCTCGAGACTCTCGGATTTATAGGCGACAATATCCGCAAGTACCAGGCTATTATCACTCCTATCGATATTGCGGGTGAGCGTCTGGGAACGCTGTTCATCTACAAGTCAGATGCTCAGTACGATATTGACGATATCATTCTGAGCGAATACGGAACGACGGTCGTAGGCCTTGAGATGATGCGGTCTGTAAATGAGGAGAATGCAGAGGAGACAAGAAAGGTTCAGATCGTAAAATCCGCGATCAGCACCTTATCCTTTTCAGAGCTGGAGGCAATCACTCATATTTTCGACGAACTTGACGGAAATGAGGGAATCCTGGTAGCCAGCAAGATCGCTGACCGCGTGGGAATTACCCGTTCAGTCATCGTCAACGCTCTCAGAAAGTTCGAGAGTGCAGGCGTTATCGAATCCCGTTCTTCCGGTATGAAGGGAACCTACATCAAAGTTTTAAACGATGTGGTTTTCGATGAGCTGAAGGCGATCAAGGCCGGCAACGGAAAGTCGATGCAGGGACACAGAGAGATAAAAGAACCGTAAATCAGGACGTCGGCAAAAGAAGCAGCGAAGAAAAACTGCTTCTTTTTTTTACGAAAGTATGAAAAAAATTGTCATTAAAAGTAAAAAATGACTTGCACAGGCATTAAAGATATGCTATACTAGCTAGGCTTACAAAAAAACACGTTTGCGGATTCTGGAGGAAGGTGCCGAAATATCGGTCTCCTTGGAAGCAAGAGAAGCAGACGGAAGAAAAACCAAATGGAGGTAATAACATGAGCGTTATTTCAATGAAACAGCTGTTGGAGGCTGGTGTACATTTCGGTCACCAGACAAGAAGATGGAACCCTAAGATGGCTCCGTACATCTACACAGAAAGAAACGGCATCTACATCATCGACTTACAGAAGTCTGTTGTAAAAGTAGACGAGGCTTACAAAGCCGTAGCCGACATCGCTGCAGAAGGCGGCAAGATCCTTTTCGTAGGAACCAAGAAGCAGGCTCAGGACGCGATCAGAACAGAAGCAGAGCGCTGCGGTATGTACTTTGTAAATGAGAGATGGCTGGGCGGAATGCTTACAAACTTCAAGACAATCCAGTCCAGAATTGGAAGATTAAAACAGATCGAGACCATGTCCGAAGACGGAACATTTGATGTTCTTCCTAAGAAGGAAGTTATTGCTCTCAAGAAAGAATGGGAGAAACTGGAGAAAAACCTTGGCGGAATTAAAGAAATGAAGAAGATTCCGGATGCTATCTTTGTTGTAGATCCTAAGAAAGAGAGAATCTGCGTTCAGGAAGCTCATACACTGGGAATTCCGTTAATTGGTATTGCTGATACGAACTGTGATCCGGAAGAACTCGATTTCGTGATTCCGGGTAATGACGATGCAATCAGAGCCGTTAAGCTGATCGTATCCAAGATGGCGGATGCAGTAATCGAGGCTAACCAGGGCGAGGCAACAGCTGAAGAAGCAGAAGCAGCTCAGGATATGGAAGAGGCTGTAGAGGCTTAATTGTTCAGGCAGATGAATGCTTCGACCGGCTGTGATAAGCGGGTTGAAGCATTTTTCGATTTATGGGGCAGCAGGATCCGCGCTGCGGCAGATACTGCCGTGGTGAAAAGGAAGAAGTTCCCTATAGACCAGGAAGCTTAAACCTGTATAATATGAATAACGAAAAGAATATGGAGGGAAATCAAATGGCAGCAATTACGGCTGGAATGGTAAAAGAGTTAAGAGAAATGACCGGTGCAGGCATGATGGATTGTAAGAAAGCACTTGCGGCAACCGATGGAGATATGGAAAAGGCTGTAGAATTTTTAAGAGAAAAAGGACTTGCAGCTGCATCCAAGAAGGCGGGAAGAATCGCAGCAGAAGGGCTTGTTAAGACCCTCGTAAGCGAAGATGGAAAGTCTGCGGCAATCGTTGAAGTAAACAGCGAGACAGACTTCGTAGCAAAGAACGCCCAGTTCCAGGGCTATGTTGCCGATGTGGCAGCACAGGTACTGGCCAGCAGCGCGCAGGATATGGATGCATTCATGGCGGAAGCATGGGCAAAGGATGCTTCCCTGACTGTAGCTCAGGTATTATCCAGCCAGATCGCAGTAATCGGCGAGAACATGAACATCAGAAGATTCGAGAAGATCACCACAGACAGTGTTGTAATCGACTATATCCACGGCGGCGGAAGAATCGGCGTATTACTGGAAGCTTCTGCTGAAGTTGTTAACGATGATGTAAAAGAGGCTTTAAAGAACGTAGCAATGCAGATTGCAGCTTTAACACCAAAGTATGTAAAGAGAGACGAGATTCCTCAGGAATTCGTTGAGCATGAAACTGAGATACTAAAGGTTCAGGCAAAGAACGAGAATCCGGATAAGCCGGACGCTATCATCGAGAAGATGATCGTTGGCCGTCTCAACAAGGAATTAAAAGAATTCTGTCTGTTAGACCAGGCTTACGTGAAAGATGGCGATTTAACTGTTGCTAAATACTTAGAGCAGGTTTCCAAAGAAGTTGGCGGAAAGATCGAACTGAAGAAATTCGTTCGTTTTGAAACCGGAGAAGGTCTTGAGAAAAAAGAAGAAGATTTTGCTGCTGAAGTTGCAAAACAGATGCAGTAATAGATTCCGCCGAACGTATGTGAGGAGGACTTTCCAAGGAAAGAGGATTCAGGGGGGAATCCCATGGGCATCCATGGGATTTTTCTATAGAGACAGTGTCCGTTTAGCGTTGACAGATGTTTCCAAATTGGACGGACACTTCGCCCTTTTTCCGGGTTCAGAGCAGGAGAGACTATTGATATTTCGCAGAACGCAGGGATGGAAGCCTGTAAGGCTTCCATCCGGGCTGCGCGAAGGAAACCTTATACCAAAGGAGTTGACACAATGGCTAAATATATTTTTAAACGTATCATCATGGCGATTGTAACAATATTTGCGGTTGCATCTGTTACATTCTTCGTTATGAACATGGTACCCGGCGGCCCTTTCATGTCAGAGAAGGCCATAAGTCCGCAGGCACAGGCCGCATTGAATGAGAAATACGGTCTTGATAAGCCTCTAAGTGAGCAGTATGTTACATATATGAAAGATCTTCTTCACGGAAATCTCGGTTTAAGCGTAAAACAGCGCGGCCGTACCGTGAATATGATCATCGCATCGAAGTTCCCGGTGTCCGCAAGAGTCGGCGGCATCGCAATCTTAACGGCAGTTCTGGTGGGCGTTCCACTGGGGAGTATTGCCGCCTTTAAACGAGGGACGGTGGTGGATGACATCATAATCGTATTCAGTACGTGCGGAATTGCGATTCCCAGTTTCGTAATCTGTACGATCCTGATGTATGTCCTGAGTCTGAAGCTGGGGCTGCTGCCCACGTACGGACTGGCATCGTGGAAAAACTACATCATGCCGGTTATTGCGCTGGCACTGTATCCGTCGTCCTATATCGCACGTCTGATGCGTTCTTCCATGCTGGATGTTATGGGCCAGGACTACATGAGAACAGCACGCGCAAAGGGACTTTCTCAGATAATCAGTATTTTCAAGCATGCGCTTCGTAACGCGATTCTTCCGGTTGTTACGTATTTGGGACCGCTTCTTGCCTATACGGTAACGGGAAGCTTCATTGTCGAGAAAATTTTCACAATCCCGGGCCTTGGCTCCGAGTTTATCGGTTCCATCACAGGACGTGATTATCCGCTGATCATGGGAACTACCATATTCCTTGCCTCATTGATGGTTGTTATGAACGTGATTGTAGACGTTGCCTACAAATTCATCGATCCACGTATTAATCTTAAATAGAAAGGAGAAAGAAGATGTCGAATAATAAATTATCATTACAGCTTAACGTAGACGACTTTCTCCCGGCAAGTGACGAGGAAAAAGAGAGTCTTACCGTCCTCCGCAAGAGTGTTGGCTTCTGGCAGGATGGAATACGCCGTTTAAAGAAGAATAAGATTGCCATGGTCAGCCTGGTAGTTATTGTTTTTGTATTCATTTTTTCATTCCTGGTACCACAGTTCTACCCATACAGCTATGAGCAGCAGATTCGTGGAAGCGAGAATCTGGCACCCATGCAGTATTCAGAAAAGGAACTGGAGGCAAAGGCAGCGGGAGAGAGCGTATTCCCGCATGTGCTGGGAACGGATAACCTGGGACGTGACTATGCAGTCCGTGTCATGATGGGCAGCCGTGTCTCCCTTACCGTAGGACTTGTGGCCTCCGCTATCATCCTGTTGATTGGTTCCCTTTATGGTTCCGTCGCGGGCTTCTTCGGCGGCTGGGTCGATATGATTATGATGCGTATCGTTGATATGATCTATACGGTCCCTGATATTCTGATCATCGTTCTTTTATCGGTTGCATTTGACCAGCCCCTAAAGGCGTTGGCTCAAAAACCGGGATTTGAATGGATTCAGGTAATCGGTGTCAACCTGATCAGTATTTTCGTCGTGTTCGCCCTTCTTTACTGGGTCGGTATGGCCCGAATCGTTCGAAGCCAGATCCTCATTCTGAAGGAGCAGGAATACGTGACCGCGGCCAGGGCACTGGGGGCTTCCAATGGCCGTATCATTAGGAAGCACTTACTGACAAACTGTATCGGTACTCTGATTGTAACCACAACGCTGCAGATTCCGTCCTCGATCTTTACGGAAAGTTTCTTAAGCTTCTTAGGTCTTGGCGTTGCTGCGCCTATGCCTTCTCTGGGAAGCCTTGCCAGTGCTGCGTTAAATGGTCTGCAGTCTTATCCGCACCGTCTGTTTGCACCTGCGCTTGCGATTTCCGTCATCATTTTAAGCTTTAACTTACTGGGCGACGGTCTGCGTGACGCGTTTGACCCGAAACTCAAAGACTAAAGGAGGAGAGATACGATGAGCGAGTATTTGGTAAATATCAAAAATGAACGCCTTTCTTTCTTTACTCCCGCGGGTGAAGTAAAGGCATTAAATGATGTGTCTCTTCATTTAAAAGAAGGCGAAGTGCTGGGAATTGTTGGCGAATCCGGTTCCGGTAAATCCGTAACCGCATACAGCTTAATGGGAATTACCGCTTATCCGGGCCGTCTGATCGGCGGTTCCCTGGAATTCAACGGTCATGAGATCGAAAAGATGTCAGAAAAGGAACTGAGGAAAGTACGTGGAAATGAGATTTCCATTATTTTCCAGGACCCGATGACCAGCTTGAATCCGGTTTATTCCATCGGAAACCAGATCCGTGAGGTAATTATGCTTCATACGGATAAGAATAAACAGCAGGCGAATGAGAGAGCGAAGGAACTTCTGACTCTCGTTGGAATCAACGAGCCGGAGAAGCGTCTGAAACAGTATCCTCACGAGCTGTCCGGCGGTATGCGCCAGCGTGTGATGATCGCCATCGCCCTTGCCTGCGAACCGAAGCTTTTGATCGCAGATGAGCCGACCACGGCTCTGGATGTTACCATTCAGGCCCAGATTCTCGAGCTTATGATGGACTTAAAGGAAAAACTGGGCATGGCGATTATCATGATCACCCATGACTTGGGTGTTGTTGCCAATATGTGTGACAGAATCGCCGTTATGTATGCCGGCAAGGTTGTGGAATACGGCACGACAGATGATATCTTCTACCGTCCGTCCCACGAGTACACAAAGGGACTGATCCGGAGTATTCCGAAGCTGACGGAAAAAGAGCATAATAAGCTGGTACCTATCGAGGGAAGCCCTGTCGATATGCTGAATCCGCCTGCAGGATGCCCGTTTGCGCCGCGGTGCCGCGCCTGCATGAAGATCTGCTTAAGAGAGATGCCGCCGTATACAGATTTATCCGATATCCATTACAGTGCATGCTGGCTGATGCAGAAGAGAGAGTTTGACAAACAGCAGGATTCCAGGACACAGAAGGGGGATGCATGATGGAAGACAAGTATCTGGTAGAAGTAAAACACTTACAGCAGTATTTCCCGGTTGCAGGAAGTAAGCTTTTTGAAAAGAAGGTTGTAAAGGCGGTCGATAACGTTTCCTTCGGTATCCGAAGGGGAGAGACGCTCGGCCTGGTAGGTGAGTCCGGTTGTGGAAAGACGACAACCGGCCGTACTCTGCTTCGTTTATATGAACCGACGGATGGAACGATTCTCTATGACGGCAAAGATATCACGCATGTGAATATGCTTCCTTACCGCCGTAAGATGCAGATCGTATTCCAGGATCCGTACGCGAGCCTGGATCCGCGTATGACAGTCGAGGATATCGTCGGCGAGGCCATCGACATCCATCGTCTGGCTGCCAACAAAAAGGACCGTCACGAGAGAATCTTATCCGTGCTTTCCACCGTTGGCTTAAACTCCGAGCATGCGAACCGTTATCCTCACGAGTTCTCAGGCGGACAGCGTCAGCGTGTCGGCATTGCGCGCGCCTTGGCGGTAAATCCGGAGTTTATTGTGTGTGATGAGCCTGTATCCGCACTGGATGTATCCATCCAGGCCCAGGTTGTCAACATGTTCGAGCAGCTTCAGGAAGAACTGGGACTGACCTATCTTTTCATTGCACATGATTTATCCATTGTAAAACATATATCAAACCGAATCGGAGTTATGTATCTGGGCAAGCTGGTGGAGCTGGCAGACAGCTATGAGCTGACGTTCCACAGTGTACATCCGTATACGAAGAGCCTGATCTCGGCGATTCCGATCGCTGATCCGGAGATCAGCAGAAAATCTAAGAGAATTGTTCTGGAAGGCGACGTGCCGAGCCCGGTTAATCCGCCGAGCGGCTGCCGCTTCCGTACCCGCTGTCCGTATGCCGACGAGTTATGTGCAGCGGAAGAGCCGCAGTGGAAGGAAGTTTCCAGTGGTCATTACGCGGCATGCCACCACTTAGACAAAGTAAATTAATTTCTAAGTTGCTATTCCTGGAGATTTGTGGTATGCTAAAAGACAAATCAGCACAGTAGTCAGGTAAAGTACTGCTGTGCTAATTTGAATAAAATTCTTTAGAGGAGGAATTGATATGAAAAAAACAGCACTTGTATTGGCTGCTGTTATGGCATCCGGCATGATTCTTACCGCCTGCGGCGGCAATAAGACTGCTGATGCGCCAACAACAACAGCTGCCGATACCACAACAACAGCTGCTGCCGCAGAGGGCGAGACTGCAGCACCGGCTGAAAACGGAGGAGCTGGCCTTGACCTTGCAGTTCAGATCGGACCTGATCCTGAGACTGTTGATCCGGCTTTAAACAGCGCAGTAGACGGCGGAAACATGATTCTTCATGCATTTGAGACTCTGATGAGCGTTGACTCAGAGAACAAGATTGTTCCAGGGCAGGCGGAATCCATGGAAGTTTCTGATGATGGACTTACCTATACCTTCCATCTTCGCAAAGGCTTAAAGTGGAGTGACGGAACACCTCTTACAGCGAACGACTTCGTATATTCCTGGAAGAGACTTGCAGATCCGAACACAGCTGCACCGTATGCTATGGATATGCTCGGCTACGTAAAAGGCTACAAAGAAGCATCTGAAGGTAATTTAGACGCACTTGGAGTATCTGCACCGGATGATGATACATTCGTTGTTGAGATGGCTTCTCCATGTGTATATTTCTCTAAACTGATTACACATGGTTCCATGGTTCCTGTTCAGCAGGCAACGATTGAAGCGAACGGCGATCAGTGGACTTTAACACCGGAGACCTATGTCTCAAACGGACCTTTAAAAATGATCGAATGGGTACCAGGTTCCCATATTATTTTTGCAAAGAACGAAAATTACTGGAACGCGGATAAGGTTACAGTTAATACCTTAAAGTTTGTCCTGATGGAAGATTCCAATGCGGCTTACAGCGCTTACCAGACAGGCGAAGTGTCTATGATCAAGGCTGTTCCTACAGAAGAAGTTCCGAGTCTGCGCGGCAACGAAGATTTCCATGTAGATCCTTTAATGGGTACATATTATATCAGCTTCCAGACAGAAAAAGAACCATTTAACAATCCTGACGTACGTATGGCATTAAGCCTTGCAATCGACCGTGATTACGTTGCCAACACTGTTATGCAGGGAACTTATTCCCCAGCTACCAACTTTGTTGGACCTGGCCTTTCTGATGCAGAAGATGGTTCCTCCTTCGAAGAAGTAACACGTAAGAATAACGGCGGAGACTTCTTTAATGTAGCTGATCATGACTCTGACATTGCAAAAGCAAAAGAATTACTTGCTAACGCCGGATATCCGGACGGAGCAGGATTCCCAACGATTGAATACATGACTAACGATGCTGGTTACCACAAACCACTGGCTGAGTACTTACAGAGCTGCTGGAAAGAAGCACTTGGTATCAACATGGATATCAAGGTTGTTGAGTGGTCTACATTTACACCAACCCGTCGTGCCGGCGATTTCCAGGTGGCACGTAACGGCTGGGTATATGACTACGATGATCCTTCCAACATGCTGAACTTAATGATTACCGGCGGCGGAAACAACGATGGTAAATACAGCAATCCTGAAGTTGACAAGATGTTAAACGATGCCAACTCTACAGCTGACGTTGCTGAGCATTATGCAAAACTTCATGAAGCAGAAAACATGATCCTTGCAGACGCGGCTATGGCGCCTGTTGCTTACTACAACGATTTCTATTTACAGGATCCGAAGTTAAAAGGAACATGGCATTCTCCATACGGCTACTGGTTCTTCCAGTATGCGACAATGGATTAATTGTCTGACGTAAAAGAATTTTAACGGTCCCCGGAAGAGGTGAAAACTTCTTCCGGGGACTTTTTATGTAATTGGAAAGTGCTTTACCACCGGACTTTTTGTACTATGCGGGACGTGGTGAATGGCAGGGCGTATTTCCTCATAAAAACTTTCTCTTTCCAACCAAAAGGAAATATGCTATAATCATTCATGACAATACCAAAGCGGAAAACGCTTAAATAACAGGAGAATGATAGCTATGAACCCAAGACGTGTATTACTGAAATTAAGCGGTGAAGCCCTTGCCGGACCGAATAAAACAGGCTTTGATGAAGCGACTGTGAAGGAAGTAGCGCGGCAGGTTAAGATATCCGTGGATGCTGGTGTCGAGGTAGGCATCGTTATCGGCGGAGGCAACTTCTGGAGGGGAAGGACGAGCAATGCAATCGACCGCACCAAGGCTGATCAGATCGGAATGCTGGCCACGGTTATGAATTGTATCTATGTTTCTGAAATCTTCCGGTGTGCCGGGATGATGACTCAGATTCTGACACCGTTTGAGTGCGGCTCCATGACTAAGCTTTTTTCCAAGGACAGAGCAAACAAGTATTTTGAAAAGGGAATGGTCGTCTTTTTTGCAGGCGGTACCGGCCATCCTTACTTTTCTACCGATACCGGAATCGCGCTTCGGGCCATCGAGATGGAAGCGGACTGCATCCTTTTGGCGAAGGCCATCGACGGCGTTTACGACAGCGATCCGAAGATCAATCCGGAGGCGAAGAAGTATGATGAGATTTCCATACAGGAGGTTATTGACAAGCAGCTGGGCGTGATTGATCTGACTGCCTCTATCATGTGTATGGAGAACCGCATGCCATTGGCAGTATTCAGCCTGAACGAAAAAGACAGCATTGCGAACGCGATGCAGGGGAAAATAAACGGCACGATTGTGACCGCATAAACTAGGAGGACAATATGCAGGAGAGTTTACAGGTTTACGAGGACAAGATGAATAAGACTTTAGAAGTGCTGGAGAGTGATTATATGACGATCCGCGCAGGACGTGCAAACCCGCATGTACTTGATAAAATCAAGGTTGACTACTACGGAACTCCTACTCCGCTTCAGCAGGTGGGCAACATCAACGTTCCGGAAGCCCGCATGATCATCATTCAGCCATGGGAGAAGAGCCTCTTAAAGGCGATTGAAAAGGCAATTCTGACTTCTGAACTGGGGATCAATCCGACTAACGACGGCAATGTAATCCGTCTCGTTTTCCCGGAACTGACCGAGGAACGCAGAAAAGAACTGGTTAAGGATGTCAAGAAAAAAGGCGAGGCAGCCAAGGTAGCGGTTCGTAATATCCGCCGTGACGCCAATGACTTTTTCAAAAAACAGCAGAAGGCGGATGAGATTTCCGAGGACGACTTAGCTGAGGCAGAGGATGATATTCAGAAATTAACTGACAAGATGATCGGCAAGATCGATAAAGCAATTGAAGCGAAATCAAAGGAACTTCTTACTGTATAACAGAAAGAACCGGGGCAGGCATGATTCCAACCCACGCAAGTGAGGGGGCTTTCAAAGTGCCTGTCCTGTTTATGTTTCAGGGCAGCCTAGTACAGCGTTGCATAAATTCCTAAGTACTAGAATAATAAAGGAGAATATAATGGAAATTAATATAGATAATATGGTAATTCCTGACCATATCGCCATCATTTTGGACGGCAATGGACGCTGGGCGAAGAAGCGTGGACTGCCCAGAAGCATGGGCCACAAGGAAGGATGTGTGGTGGTGGAACGAACGGTAGAGGATGCGGCCAGAATTGGAATCAAATATCTGACTGTCTACGGTTTTTCCACGGAGAACTGGAAGCGTTCCGGCGATGAGGTGGGCGCGCTGATGCAGCTGTTCCGTTACTATATGGTACGGCTCTTAAAGGTTGCCAGGGCGAACAATGTCCGGGTACGGATGATCGGTGAGAGAAGCCGTTTCGACCAGGATATCATCGACGGTATTAACCGGCTGGAGAGAGAGACCGAGAATAATACGGGCCTGACCTTTGTTATCGCAGTGAATTACGGCGGACGCGATGAGATTGTGCGCGCAGCCAGGAAGATCATGAAAGATGCGGCTGACGGGAAGATTACTCCGGACCAGATGGATGAAGCGGCATTTTCATCGTATCTCGACACGGCGGAGATTCCGGACCCGGATCTTCTGATCCGTACCAGCGGTGAACTGCGGCTGTCGAACTATCTCTTATGGCAGTTAGCCTATACGGAACTGTATGTGACGGACTGCTATTGGCCCGATTTCAATAAAGAAGAACTGAAAAAGGCGATAGCTGCGTACAATAGTAGGGATAGAAGATTTGGAGGAGTGAAATAGTCCGAAGGGAGGAAGCGCGATGTTTACAACCAGACTGATCAGTGGAATTATCCTGGTCTTGATCGCCCTCGTCACTGTGGGAAGCGGGGGGATGATTCTTTTTGCTACGACTGTGGCCATTTCCATGATAGGGTTGTTTGAATTATATCGTGTTATGAAGATACAGAAGAATGTGATCGGAATTGCCGGCTATCTGACTGTGGTGTCCTACTACGGGCTGTTGTGGTTCCATGGAGAGCAGTATATGATGTTGATGTCCATCGCATTTCTTATGATACTGATGACCATCTATGTCTTTACGTTCCCCAAATATAAGACAGAGGAAGTGACGGTAGCGTTCTTCGGCGTCTTTTATGTGGCGGTTATGCTGTCTTATCTGTATCAGGTTCGCGTCATGGCGGATGGAAAATATCTCGTCTGGCTGATCTTTTTGAGTTCCTGGGGATGCGATACCTGCGCGTACTGCGTGGGCATGCTGATTGGCAGGCATAAGCTGGCGCCGGTTTTGAGTCCCAAGAAATCGATTGAGGGGGCGATCGGTGGCGTAGCAGGAGCGGCGCTTCTGGGTTTCCTTTATGCGACGGTGTTCGGCGCTTCCATGGCGGAAGTACAGAACCCGCAGGTTGCCTGCGCTTTGGCCTGTGCCATAGCGGCGGTTATTTCCCAGATCGGCGATCTGGCGGCATCGGCGGTAAAACGCAATCACGCAGTGAAGGATTACGGCCATCTGATTCCGGGCCACGGCGGTATTCTGGACCGGTTTGACAGTATGCTGTTTACGGCGCCTGCCATATTCTTTGCAGTAACATTTCTGCGATGAGCAAATTCCGGCGATGAGAAAAGAGGAACGCGAGAAAGATAAAAGGAGCGAAAAACAGCATGAAAAAGATTGCAGTTCTGGGTTCAACCGGTTCCATCGGAACACAGACCCTGGAAGTGGTGAGAGCTCAGAAGGATATAGAAGTAACCGCTCTGGCGGCTGGAAGTAATATTACACGTTTGGAAGAACAGATCCGGGAGTTTCATCCAGAGATTGTCTGTGTGTGGGAAGAGGAAAAGGCGAAGGAGCTTGCCCTGATGGTCAGCGATCTGCCGGTGAAGGTGGTATGCGGCATGGATGGGCTGATCGCGGCGGCCGTGGAGACGGACGCGGAGATTGTGGTAACGGCCATCGTCGGCATGATTGGAATACGGCCCACCATTGCGGCCATGGAGGCGGGGAAAGACATCGCGCTCGCCAACAAGGAGACGCTGGTGACGGCCGGCCATATCATTATGCCTCTGGCAAAGGAAAAGGGCGTAAAGATCCTGCCTGTGGACAGTGAGCACAGCGCTATTTTTCAGAGCCTGAACGGCGAGGACAAAAAGGCGGTACATAAGATTCTCTTAACCGCGTCAGGCGGGCCGTTCCGCGGAAAGACGAGAGAGGAGCTTAAAAAGGTGCGTATCGAGGATGCCTTAAAGCATCCCAACTGGTCGATGGGAAGGAAGATTACCATCGATTCTTCCACCATGGTCAATAAAGGCCTGGAGGTGATGGAGGCGCACTGGCTCTTCGATGTCTCCATGGATCAGGTACAGGTTGTGGTTCAGCCGCAGAGCGTTATCCATTCCATGGTGCAGTTCGACGATGGGGCGGTGATTGCACAGCTGGGAACACCCGATATGAAGCTGCCCATCCAGTATGCACTTTACTACCCGGAGCGCCGTTTTCTGGCCGGGGACCGGCTGGATTTCTGGAGCATCGGGCAGATCACATTTGAAAAGCCGGATATGGACAATTTCCCGGGGCTTTCCCTGGCTTACGAGGCCGGAAGAACCGGCGGAACCATGCCGACTGTATTCAACGCGGCCAATGAACGGGCCGTTGCAAAATTTTTAAACAGAGAAATTTCTTATCTTACCATCACGGATATGATAGAGGGGGCTATGAAAGGGCATACTGTGAAAGAGAATCCATCTGTAGATGAGATTCTGGAAGCAGAGGCTTCGGCTTATGACTATATAGAAAGCAGGTGGTAGATTGTCCAGCGTTATCGTAGCAGTTCTTGTATTTGGACTGATCGTGCTGATTCATGAATTAGGGCACTTTTTATTTGCAAAATTAAACGGCATCGCCGTTGTGGAATTTTCCATTGGTATGGGACCGAGGCTGTTCCATGTCAAAAAAGGGGAGACGACGTACTCCTTAAAGCTGCTGCCGATCGGCGGCTCCTGTATGATGCTCGGAGAAGACGAGGAAAATCCGGCGGAAGGAGCATTTCAGAATGCAAGCATCCCGGGCAGGATGGCGGTTATCGCGGCCGGTCCGGTCTTTAACTTTATTCTTGCCTTTTTCCTGGCACTGATTCTCGTGGGAATGGGCGGATACAATATCACTCAGATCAAAGAAGTCACAGAGGGTTCTCCTGCTTACGAGGCGGGGCTTAAGCCGGGGGATGTGATTACCGGCGTAAACGATGAGAAGATGACGGTTTACGGCGATTATATCCTTTACCGCATGTTAAAACCGGATGAGAAGATGAGCCGGGTGTCCTATGAGAGAACCGATGCACAGACGGGCAGAAAAGAGCGCGGCACGGTTCTGGTGACACCGGAATTTAATGAAGAATACAACCAGTATATGATAGGTATTTCCGTAACTCCGGTAAATGTCCGGGCAGCTTCTTTCCTGGAGCTGGTAAAATACGGGGCCTATGAGGTGAAATATGATATTACCGTGACGATTAAGAGTCTCGGTATGCTTTTGACGGGAAAAGCCAGTGTCAATGACTTGAGCGGTCCGGTGGGAATCGTGGTTATGATCGATGATTCCGTGAAGGCAGGGCTGACAGTGAGCGTCATGGCGGCTATAATGAATGTTCTCAGCATGTGCATTCTTTTGAGCGCGAACCTGGGTATTATGAACCTGCTTCCGATTCCGGCGCTTGACGGAGGAAGACTGCTGTTCTTAATCATTGAGGCGGTCCGTGGCAAACGCATGGATCCGGAAAAAGAAGGCATGGTGAATCTGATTGGCATGATGGCACTCATGGCCCTGATGGTGTTCGTTGTATTTAACGATATCAGCCGCTTTACCTAAAGTGGACATGAAAAACAAGAAAAATACTGTGCGTATCCCGGAATTTTCCCAAAGAGATGGGAGGGGTTACCGGGAGTATGCAAATGGAGGAAAGTGCGATGACGGACAGAGAACAGACGAAGACGGTTTCTATCGGGAACCGGAAGATTGGGGGCGGGAATCCCATTCTGATCCAGTCCATGTGCAATACAAAGACAGAGGATGTGGCTGCCACGGTGGCTCAGATTTTGGCGCTGGAGGCTGCCGGCTGTGATATTATCCGTGTGGCGGTACCGACGATGGAAGCGGCAGAGGCTTTAAAGGAGATCAAGAGACAGATTCATATTCCGCTGGTGGCGGATATTCATTTCGATTACCGGCTGGCCGTGGCCTCCATTGAGAACGGCGCGGATAAGATCCGGATTAATCCCGGCAATATCGGGAGTGAGGACCGGGTCAGGGCCGTTGTGGATAAGGCGAAGGAATTCGGCGTCCCCATCCGGGTCGGTGTCAACAGCGGTTCCCTTGAGAAGGAATTACTGGAAAAGTATCACGGAGTGACGGCAGAGGGCATCGTGGAGAGCGCCCTCATGAAGGTGCGCATGATCGAGGAGATGGGATATGATAATCTGGTGATCAGCATCAAGTCCTCCGATGTGCTGATGTGCATAAAGGCTCATGAACTGATCGGTGAGCAGACCGCTTATCCACTTCATGTGGGGATTACCGAGGCGGGAACCGTGCGTTCGGGGACGATCAAGTCCTCCATCGGGCTGGGAATTATCCTGCATCAGGGCATTGGCGACACGATCCGTGTCTCCTTAACCGGAGATCCGGTGGAAGAGGTGACGACGGCGAAGCAGATATTAAAGACCCTGGGCTTACGAAAGGGCGGAGTGGAGGTTGTCTCCTGTCCGACCTGCGGACGGACCAGAATCGATCTTATTTCCCTGGCGAACCGGGTGGAAGACATGGTGACGGAATTTGATCATCTCGATGTCAAGGTAGCCGTTATGGGCTGCGTCGTCAACGGGCCAGGTGAGGCGAAGGAAGCGGATCTGGGCGTGGCCGGAGGTATCGGCGAGGGCCTTTTATTCCGCAAGGGAGAGATTATCCGTAAAGTACCTGAGGAGAACTTACTTGACGCTTTGAGAGAGGAGCTCTTAAAGCTGGATAAGAGGAGATAATGTTTGGCAGAAAGCAACAGGTGATGGAATGACAAAAGCATTTTTGGATGTATTTCCAAATCTGAATATGACAGACGAACTGCGGGAGCTTTTAAATCTGGTGGAAGTTGAGAAGGTCACTTCCACCAGGGATAGAAGCTCTATTCGCATTTATATCGTGAGCCCCAGACTGATTCATAAACAGAATATCTATGGGTTGGAGAAGGGCATTAAGGACCAGCTCTTCCCCTCTAAGCAGGTATCGATCAAGATTATCGAGAAGTTCCGCCTGTCTGACCAGTACACGCCGGAGAAGCTGCTGGATGTGTACCGGGACAGTATCCTGATGGAACTCAAAAACTACAGTATCATCGAATATAATATTTTCCGGAAGACAGAATATGAATTTCCGGAGCCGGATCTGCTTAAGATGACAGTGGAAGACACCATTGTCACCCATGAAAAGGAAGCCGAGTTAAAGCGCGTTCTGGAGAAGATTTTTTATGAGCGCTGCGGCCTCCCTGTTGAGGTGCGCTACGAGTACGTGGAGCCGAAGGAGAATGCGCTGGCGAAGCAGAAGGAGCTTCAGATGCAGCGCGAGGTGGAGGAGATCGTCAGCCGGACCTCCCTGGCCGCTGTCTTAAACGAGGAGCAGGTGCTGTCGAAAACTGGGACAGAGGACGGATACGGCGGTCCTTCCATGGCGGACGGTGCATCTCTGGAGGCACTGGCGGCCGGATATTCGGCGGAAGTTCCCTTCGACGAGGGCCCGGCCCGGCAGGGAGCGGCAGAAAGCGGGGCAGGCGCTCCGGTTCTGCGTATGGGCGGTAAGAAGGACGAGAATAAGAAGGACGAAAATAAAAAAGACAGGAACGGGGATTACGGAAAGAAGGACCAGAAGAAAGAATATAAGGATTATAAGAAAAACGGCGGTTATGGCGGCTACGGAGGAAAACGTTCAGATAATCCGGACGTGCTCTATGGCCGTGATTTCGATGGAGAGACGATGGAGATCGAAAAGATCGACGGGGAGATCGGAGAGGTAACCATCCGCGGAAAGATTCTCATGGTGGACAGCCGGGAACTGCGGAGCGGAAAGACGATTATGATCTTCGATGTCTCTGACTTTACGGATACGATTACCGTGAAGATGTTCGCAAGGGAGGAACAGCTGGATGATCTGAAGGCGGCCGTTGTGGCGGGAACGTTTATTAAGATTAAGGGTGTGACGACCATCGACAAGTTCGACGGCGAGCTGACTCTGGGCTCTGTGGTAGGCATCAAGAAGTCAGAGGACTTCACCGGAAAACGGGTGGACGGAAGCCTGGAGAAACGGGTCGAGCTTCACTGTCATACGAAGATGAGCGATATGGATGGCGTATCGGAGGTTAAGGATATTGTAAAGCGTGCAAAAAAGTGGGGGATGCCGGCCATCGCCGTCACAGACCACGGATGCGTGCAGTCCTTCCCGGATGCCAACCACGCCCTGGACAAGGGGGACACCTTCAAGATTCTCTATGGGGTGGAGGGGTATCTTGTCGACGACTTGAAGCTGCTGGTGGATAATCCGAAAGACCAGACATTTGCGGACTCCTTCGTGGTATTCGATATCGAGACCACAGGCTTCAGCCCGGAAAAGAACCGGATCATCGAGATCGGCGCCGTCAAGGTGGTGAATGGAGTCATTACGGACAAATTCAGCACCTTCGTAAATCCGGATGTACCGATTCCCTTCGAGATTGAGCAGCTGACCAGCATCAATGACAACATGGTGCTCCCATATCCGAAGATTGATGTGATTCTGCCGCAGTTTCTGGAATTCTGTCAGGGATCTGTTCTGGTGGCTCACAATGCCTCCTTCGACGTGAGCTTTATCAACCGCAACGCGGAGCTGCAGGGGCTTCCCTTTGAACCTACGGTTTTGGATACGGTGACTCTGGCGCGGTTCCTTCTGCCGAACCTAAACAGATTCAAGCTGGACACGGTCGCCAAGGCGCTGAATATCTCGCTGGCAAACCACCACCGCGCCGTGGATGACGCGGGATGTACGGCGGAGATCTTTGTCAGATTCGTCCAGATGCTGCGGGAGCGCGGCGTGGAGACGCTGATCGAGTTAAACAGCTTAAAGACGATGACTCCGGAGATGATCAAGAAGCTTCCGACCTATCACGTAATCATTATCGCAACCAACGATATCGGGCGTGTGAATCTCTATAAGCTGATCTCATGGTCCCACATCGACTACTATGCCCGAAGGCCCAGAATACCCAAGAGTCTGCTGAACCAGAACCGGGAGGGCTTAATCGTGGGATCGGCCTGTGAGGCGGGGGAACTGTATCAGGCCCTGCTTCGCGGCGGCTCCAACGCAGAGATCGCCAGGCTGGTTCGGTTCTATGATTATCTGGAGATCCAGCCTCTAGGAAACAACAGCTTCATGCTCCGTGATGAGAAGAGCAGCATAAATTCGGAGCAGGATTTAATCGACATCAACAAGAAAATTGTGCAACTGGGAGACCAGTTCGGAAAACCGGTCTGCGCCACCTGCGACGTTCACTTCCTGGATCCCGAGGACGAGGTATACCGCCGGATCATCATGGCGGGGCAGGGATTTAAGGACAGTGATGACCAGGCGCCGCTTTACCTGCGGACGACGGAGGAGATGCTGAAGGAATTCGAGTATCTGGGTCCAAACAAGGCGGAAGAGGTCGTCATAAAGAATACGCGGAAGATCGCGGACATGTGCGAGCGAATCTCGCCGGTGCGCCCCGATAAGTGTCCGCCGGTCATCGAAAACTCAGACGGGGATTTGAGGCAGATCTGTTATGACAGGGCCCACGTGATCTACGGTGACAACCTGCCGACGATCGTTACGGAGCGTCTGGAGAGGGAGTTAAACTCCATCATTTCCAACGGTTTCGCCGTTATGTACATCATTGCGCAGAAACTGGTGTGGAAGTCCAATGAGGACGGGTATCTCGTAGGTTCCCGTGGTTCGGTAGGATCGTCCTTTGTCGCGTACATGTCCGGTATCACGGAGGTTAACTCCTTAAGCCCCCATTATTACTGTACCAACTGCCATTATTACGATTTTGATTCGGAGGAAGTGAAGAAGTATTCCGGTATGGCCGGATGTGATATGCAGGATAAGGAGTGTCCGGTCTGCGGCCATCCGCTCACAAAGGATGGCTTCGACATCCCCTTTGAGACATTCCTGGGATTCAAGGGAGACAAGGAGCCTGATATTGACTTGAACTTCTCCGGTGAGTACCAGAGTAAGGCTCATGACTATACGGAGGTTATCTTCGGAAAAGGCCAGACCTTCCGCGCGGGAACCATTGGTACACTGGCGGATAAGACGGCTTACGGTTATGTGAAGAATTACTATGAGGAACACGGCGTACATAAACGAAACTGTGAAATCAACCGTATTGTCCAGGGATGCGTGGGGGTAAGAAGAACCACGGGACAGCATCCCGGCGGTATCATCGTGCTTCCTCACGGGGAGGAAATCTATTCCTTTACTCCAGTGCAGAGGCCGGCCAACGATATGACGACCATGACGGTCACTACCCATTTTGATTACCATTCCATCGATCATAACCTGCTGAAGCTCGATATACTCGGGCACGATGATCCGACCATGATCCGAATGCTTCAGGATTTAATCGGTTTTGACCCAGTTAAGGATATTCCGCTGGACAGCAGGGAGGTCATGTCCTTATTCCAGGATACATCGGCTCTGGGGATTACGCCGGATGATATCGGCGGATGTAAGCTGGGAGCGCTGGGCGTGCCGGAGTTCGGTACGGATTTCGCCATGCAGATGCTTATTGATACCCAGCCCAAGTATTTTTCCGACCTTGTGCGAATCGCCGGTCTGGCTCACGGTACCGACGTATGGCTGGGAAATGCCCAGACCTTGATTCAGGAGGGAAAGGCGACGATTCAGACCGCCATTTGTACCCGTGACGACATCATGATCTATCTCATTTCCATGGGGCTGGAGGAGGGACTCTCCTTTACCATCATGGAGAGTGTCCGAAAGGGAAAAGGCCTGAAGCCGGAGTGGGAAGAGGAGATGACCAGCCACGGCGTGCCGGACTGGTATATCTGGTCCTGTAAGAAGATCAAATACATGTTCCCGAAGGCCCATGCGGCCGCCTACGTTATGATGGCGTGGCGTATCGCTTACTGTAAGGTGTTTTATCCGCTGGCATATTATGCGGCGTTTTTCAGTATCCGCGCCAATGGCTTCTCCTATGAGCTGATGTGCCAGGGACGCGATAAGCTGGAATATTACCTGGCTGACTACAGGAAGCGGATGGATACGCTTTCAAAGAAGGAACAGGATACGCTCCGCGATATGAGAATCGTTCAGGAGATGTACGCGAGAGGCTATGACTTTACGCCGATCGATATCTATCAGGCGAAGGCCCGCCATTTCCAGATTATCGGAGGCAAGCTGATGCCTTCCTTAAGCAGTATTGACGGACTTGGTGAAAAAGCGGCTGATGCCGTGGTTGATGCCGTGAAGGACGGCAGGTTCTTATCAAAGGAAGATTTCCGGAACAGGACGAAGGTCAGTAAGACGGTGTGCGATCTGATGGGAGATTTGGGACTGCTGGGCGAACTGCCGGAGTCTAATCAGTTGTCACTGTTTGATTTTTAAATTTTGAATTCAGTTTAATTTGATTTGGCAATACAGCAAAAAGGCAGGTCCTGTGCAGACCTGCCTTTTTGCTGCCAATTATGAAGGGAGAAACCGCAGTGTCTTATTTTTCGTATCCAGCACAGCGCGGCAGCCAACTGGCAGGATGGCGTGATTTTTTCCGTGGCCGAAATCATCGCAGTACGCGACCGGGATGCTGTGTTTCCGGCCGAAACGTTCCAGCCTGCCAAGCAGCAGCTGCGATAAGGTGTCTGAATAGTTGCCGAACAGCAGCCCTGATACCTGATTTATGAAGGAACTCTGCTCAATATGGGACAGATTACATGCTCACTGAGATCATCGGCGCGCTCCGTCTCGCTTGCCGCGTAGCCGTACGTATGCCGGTATAAGCGGCTCTCCGTTTTCACCCGAAAGCCTTTCGCTTCGATCCCGGAGATGATTTTCGCGTAGTCGTCCGGAGTGACGGTATGGCTGGGGAAAATAATTCCGATGGTATCTCCCGGATTCAATGGATTTGCCCACATAATCAATACCTGCTTTCTCATTTGTTTGTTTTTAACGCTTTTGCTGAAACAAGACTGTCTAATTCTACCATGAACCTGAGGTTTCTTCTAGAAGCGCTGCGGAACCTGCCTTTTTATTTCCGAAGATTTCCAGCAAGATTTTCCTTTATTGAGAAATAATATTGACAGATACCATTGACAGGGATAAGAAATCATACTATAATGAATATACCCTATAGGGGTATATGAGAAAGGATGATCTTATGAGAACTGAAGTTTACGATATTGAAGGCATGTCCTGTGCAGCCTGCAGCAGTGCGGTGGAACGGGTCACGAGAAAACTGGAAGGTGTGGAGTCGAGTGACGTGAATCTGACGACGAACAAGATGACCATCACCTACGACGAGACGAAAGTCACTCCGGAGATGATTATGGGGAAGGTAGAGAAGGCCGGATTCGGCGCCTGCCCTCTGGCGGAGGAGAAAGATGTAAAGGCCCAGGAGGAGGAAAACTGGGGAAAGCAGGAGCAGCAGCGCGACACGATGAAGAGACGGCTGATCGTGGCCATCTGTTTTGCGGTTCCGCTTCTGTACATTTCCATGGGCCATATGCTCCCGTTTGAACTTCCGCTTCCGCATTTCCTCCATATGGAAGCCAATCCTTTCAACTATGCGCTGGCACAGCTGATTCTTACGGTTCCAGTGCTTATTGCGGGAAGGAAGTTTTATCTGGTAGGTTTAAGGGCGCTGTTTAAGGGCAATCCGAACATGGATTCCCTGGTGGCGATCGGCACCGGCAGTGCGTTTATCTACAGCCTCTGTATGACGGTTACGATACCGGTGAATCCGATGAACGCCCATCACCTCTATTACGAGTCGGCGGCCGTGGTCGTCACTCTCGTCATGCTGGGCAAATACATGGAGAGCAGAAGCAAGGGCAAGACCTCCGAAGCGATCAGAAAGCTGATGGAGCTGGCTCCGGACACCGCGATTCTCTATGAGGATGGTACGGAACGGGAAGTGGAAACGGCCAGTGTGAGAGTGGGACAGCATGTCCTTATCAAGCCGGGCAGCAGGATACCCCTGGACGGTATCGTGTCGGGCGGCAGCAGCAGCGTGGATGAGTCCATGCTGACAGGAGAGAGCATCCCTGTGGAGAAGCAGGAGGGCGACACCCTGATCGGCGGCAGCATGAATTACAACGGGGCCATGGAGATGGAGGTTACCCATACAGGCGGGGATACCACGCTTTCCAAGATCATTAAGATGATCGAGGACGCACAGGGGAAAAAGGCGCCTATCTCCAAACTGGCAGACAAGGTTGCGGGATACTTCGTTCCGACGGTTATGGGAATCGCACTGGTTGCGGCGCTCCTCTGGTGGCTGTTTGGCGGCAAGGAGCTGTCTTTTGTCCTGACCATCTTTGTGGCGGTTCTGGTTATCGCCTGCCCGTGTGCGCTGGGACTGGCGACACCGACGGCGATCATGGTCGGAACCGGTCTGGGAGCCAGCCATGGAATCCTGATCAAGAGTGGTGAGGCGCTGGAGACCGCTCATAAGGTAGACACTGTCGTATTTGATAAGACGGGTACGATTACGGAAGGGAAGCCGAAGGTCACGGACATCGTGGTTCTGGATCAGACGGAGACCTCCGACGGTCTTCTTAAGCTGGCGGCTGGCTGTGAACAGATGTCGGAGCATCCGCTGGGGCAGGCCATCGTACTGAAGGCCAGAGAACATGGGCTGGAGCTTGCCATGCCGGAGAAATTTGAGAGCGTGACGGGAGCGGGAATCATCGCATCCGTCGGAACGAGCCAGGTAGCCGTGGGTAATGAAAGACTGGTGGAGCAGATGAAGGTATCCATGGGCGATCCCGTGAGAGAGCAGGCCCACCAGATGGCGAACCAGGGAAAGACACCGATGTATCTGATGGTGGATGGCACGTTAAAGGGCATTATCTGTGTAGCCGATACCATTAAGGAGACCAGCGTGGAGGCTGTGGACCAGTTAAAGAGTCTGGGAATCACGGTGTGTATGCTGACGGGAGACAATCAGAAGACAGCGGACTACATCGGCAGGCAGGCCCATATCGACACCGTAATCGCAGAGGTTCTGCCGGAAGATAAGGCCAATGTGGTGGAGTCTTTGCAGAAGCAGGGAAAGACCGTCATGATGGTTGGAGACGGAATCAACGACGCTCCGGCGCTTGTATCCGCGGATGTGGGAACGGCCATCGGTTCAGGAAGCGACATCGCTTTGGAATCCGGCGATATCGTCCTCATGAAATCCGATCTGCGCGACGTCTATAAGGCGGTAAAATTAAGCCGTCTCACGATTCGGAACATCAAACAGAATTTATTCTGGGCATTTTTCTATAACAGTCTGGGTATCCCTGTGGCCGCTGGTGTGCTATACTTATTTGGAGGCCCGCTGTTAAATCCGATGTTTGCCGGATTTGCCATGTCACTCAGTTCGGTCTGCGTGGTGAGCAACGCGCTTCGCTTAAAGACAGTAAAGCTGTAGGGGCATAAGGAATGGAGGTATGATATGGAGGAACGCACATGTGACTGTGCGGTGAAGCACAAGCATCGTCAGGCCGCGGAGGAAAAGGACTTACTGAACCGCTTAAACCGGATCGAAGGCCAGATCCGCGGCATTAAGAGCATGGTGGAAGACGAGCGGTACTGTGTGGACATCTTAACACAGGTATCCGCGGTTCAGGCGGCACTTAACAGCTTCAATAAGGTGCTGCTGTCGAGCCATATCAAGAGCTGTGTCGTGGAACAGATTCAGGACGGCAATTTAGAAGCGGTCGATGAGCTGTGTATGACGATACAGAAGGTTATGAAGTAATTGAACAACCGCAATTCATGAAAAAGAAAAGGAGATAAAGACTATGAAGACTTATCGCTGTGATGAAATGATGTGTAACGGATGTGTATCAAGAATCAAAAAAAGGCTGGATCACGAGGGAATCGGCCACAAAGTGGATTTAGAGACCAAGACCGTAGTGATCGAGGAAGAGAAGGACTACGGAAAAGCAGTGGAAATTCTCGATGATCTGGGCTTTACGGCGGTGGAACAGCAGTAGAATTTTTCTTATATTTTATAAAATTAAAAAAATTCCAAAATATAGTTGACAATCCATCATTTTTATATTATACTACCAAAGGTATCGAGGCGTGGCTCAGTTTGGTAGAGCGCTGCGTTCGGGACGCAGAGGTCGCAAGTTCGAATCTTGTCGCCTCGACGATTTTTGGTTAACATTCGATACGTGGCCTATTGGTCAAGCGGTCAAGACGCCGCCCTCTCACGGCGGAAACCCGAGTTCGATTCTCGGATAGGTCATAAAAAAGCTTTCGGAAAATAAATCCGGAAGCTTTTTTCGTTATTATACAAAATTATGGGCGCGGGAGCCTGATGCAACACCTGTCCCAAAGTTTCATATCCTGTAGTATAAGCTTAAAAAGGAGTCAGCAGCGATATGAAGATATGTTTGGATGCGGGACATCAGGGCCGGTATAACCAGAGCCCGGCAGATCATCGGTATTACGAGTCTGTCATGGTATGGAAACTGCACCTTCTGCAGAAAAAGTATTTGGAAGAGTATGGAATCGAAGTGATCACCACGAGGCGCCGGGAGGATGAGGACAAGGGTCTTTTCGCCAGAGGCGCGGAGTCGAAAGGATGCGATTTGTTCCTGTCCGACCATTCCAACGCGGTGGGAACCGGTGTGAACAATCAGGTGGACTATCCGGCCGCCTACTGCGTCATTAACGGAAGCGCGGATGGGATCGGAATGGCCCTCGCGCAGTGTGTGGAAAAGGTGATGAAGACGAAGCAGCCTGCCAGAATTGAGCACAGAAGAGGACAGAACGGGGATTATTATGGCGTGCTCCGGGGCGCGGTCTCCGTAGGGACTCCAGGGCTTATCTTGGAGCACTCCTTTCATACCAATGCGCAGATAGCCGCATGGCTCTTAAAGGAATCGAATCTGGACCGTCTGGCCAGGGCGGAAGCCGACGCCATCGCCCTGTATTACGGGATCACTGTGCAGGAAAAGAAATCCGGATGGTTGGAGGAGGACGGCGGCTGGCGGTTCTATCTCGGAGATACGGGAAACTATGTGGCCGATGACTGGTACAAGGATGGCGATCATTGGTACTGGTTTGACGGCGCGGGCATGATGGTGCACGATACCTGGAAGACCGGCTCTGACGGGGTCTGGTATTATTTAAAGGACGACGGCGCCATGGCCAGAGACCAGTGGATCATCTGGAAGGGAGAGCTTTACCGGGCAAAGAAAGACGGCGCTATGTTCGAAGGGGAGCTGCATTTGAAAACCGATGAAAAAGGTGCTTTAAAAGAATAGAACGAACGGTAGGGGAAGCTGTGACAGCTTCCTTTACTTTCCATTTACAATCGAACATATATTCGATACAATAGTATTGAGGTGATGATTGATGGAACGCACCATATTTCATGTGGATGTGAATTCGGCGTTTCTTTCCTGGGAAGCGGTCTACCGGATGAAGCATTTGGGCGGCCGCCTGGATTTGAGGACGGTTTCCTCTGCTGTGGGAGGCGATGTGACGAGGCGTCACGGAATTATACTGGCAAAGTCCATTCCTGCCAGGGCATGCGGGATCAAGACGGGAGAGACTGTGTTTTCTGCTTTGAAAAAGTGCCCGGAGCTGGTATTGGTTCCGCCTAACTATAATCTCTATCAGAGATCCAGTGATGCACTGATCCGTCTCTTAAAGGAGTATACGCCGCTGGTGGAACAGTACAGCATCGACGAGGCTTATATGGATATGACGGAGAGCACGGCGCTGTTTGGACCGCCGGAGGCGGCTGCGGAGACGATAAGGGAGAGGATCTTACAGGAACTGGGTTTTACGGTGAACATCGGCGTGGCGCAGAATAAGCTTCTGGCAAAGATGGCCTCTGATTTTAAGAAGCCGAACCGGGTCCATACGCTGTGGAAGGAGCAGATTCCGGTGAAGATGTGGCCGCTTCCCGTGTCGGAGCTTTTCTTCATCGGGCGTGCGACCTACCGGAAACTCAAGGGGATCGGAATCACCACGATCGGGGAGCTGGCACAGAGCGATCCGGATATTTTAAGACGTCACCTGGGAAAACAGGGAGAGGTGATCTGGGGCTTTGCCAACGGCATCGACCTATCTGCAGTGGAGGCGGAGGCTCCGCCCAATAAAGGATACGGCAATTCCACCACAGTGGCTTTTGACGTCTGTGATGCGGAAACGGCAAAACTGGTCCTCTTGTCCCTGGCGGAAACACTGGGCGCCAGACTCAGGAAGGACGGTGTTAAAATCGGCGTGGTGGCGGTGGGAATCCGGGATTATCTGTTCGAATACCATTCTCATCAGATTTCGCTGGAAACGCCGACCAACATCACGAGGGAACTGTATGAGGCGGCATGCCGGGCCTTTGACGAGGCGTGGGATAAGACGCCGGTCCGCCATCTGGGCATCCATACAAGTCACGTCTCCTCAGAGGAATCGAGGCAGATTGGGCTCTTCGACCGCATGGATTACGAAAAGCTGGAGAGAATGGATAAGGCAGTCGATGAAATCCGGAGGCGGTTCGGCAACGATGCTGTAAAACGCGCAGCCTTTCTCCCGGAGCATCCGGAGGGAGCCGCCGTACATGATCACATGGGCGGCGGAATCGCAAGGGAGAAGCGCACGGTGGATTACAGCAGACAGGAAGTTTTTTAAAGGAGTGGTGACATGTCGGCGTTCGGAATAGGGACAAATGCGGAAAGAGCGGACAGCGGGCTTCTGGCTGGCAGACAGATCAAAATCGCGTGCAAGGCGTGGTTTACCAGTACCGGAGCGATCCAGCCCCTGTCCTTTAAGTTCGAAGGGGACGATGGGATGATGCAGACCGTAAACCATGTGGCAGTCCGTTTTGGAGAAGAAAAGTATTATTCCGGAATACCTTCCATGGAATACGCCTGCCGGGCGGTGATCGGCGGGCTGACCCAGGAGTTTAAACTGATTTTTTATCCGGAAGAGGGAAGATGGGTCATGGTGCTTCCGGAATAGACGGAGCACCGGGAAAGTGCGATTGAGGCACATACGAGTAAAGATGGTAAAAGGAGGAATGAAAGAATGAGCATTACATTTGACAGGAGTCTGGTAACGGGGAATGAGTTGATCGACACGCAGCACAGAGAACTGATCAGCCGGGTGAATAAACTGGCGGAGGAGTGCGTTCCGGGAACGGAAAAGAGAACCGCGGTGGGAACGCTTGATTTTTTGCTGGATTATACGGATTACCATTTTTCAGAGGAGGAAGGGCTCCAGAAAAAGAGCGGGTATCCGAAGCTTTTGGCCCACCACCGGGAGCATGAGAAGTTTAAGCGGGCCGTAGAGGAACTGCGGATTATGCTGGAGGAAGAGGAAGGACCGAGTGAGGCGTTCGTGGAGGCTGTGAGAAAGAACGTGGAGGAGTGGCTTCAGAAGCATATTATGACCTGGGATAAAGAGGTGGCGGGATACGCGGAAAAAGAAACAGACGGTCTGTAAAGACCGCCTATTTCTTTTCCTTCAGCTCCCTGCGAATCCGGGGTTCAATCCCCCGGCGTTTCATCTCAGCCAGAATCGTCTGAAATTCATTGTCCGGTGCTGGTGGTACGGGATCGTCGCTTTCAGCGGCGCGGTCGAATAAATCTGCCAGTTCCTTTTCTCCTTTTTTATGCATTTCAATTCACCCCCATAAGGTAACTATACAACTTTATGGGAGAGGTGAAGCTGGAAAAATATGGAAGCTACCGCACGTGAAAACTGCTTTCCCGTTCCGTCGGAATCTGCTTTACCACACAGTCCGTAATATCGATAAAACTGTTTTGCTCCAGCCTTCGGAAAAGCTGGTTCATGTCTGCTTCATCACCCTGAAGCTCCATCTCGACACGGCCGTCATCCAGGTTCTGAACCCAGCCGGTCAGACCAAGATTCTGGGCGAGATAATAGGTCCTGTAGCGGAAGCCGACGCCCTGGACCCGGCCGCTTACCAGAATGTGTTTTCTGACGGGTTCTTTTTCCTTCATCTGATCACCTTTTATAATGCCAGTCATTTGGGGACGTTTCTACTGTTATTCATTATAACTTTTCACCCTAATTTTTGCAACTAATACATCAATTGTAACAGTTCTCGCTATTTACAATTTTTTCAAAAAAAGGGTTGATTTTTTCCCCCTTTGCTGATATACTATCTAAGGTCCGACAGTTAAGTCTGACAAACAAAGCTGCTTCCGTAGCGCAGTTGGTAGCGCAACGCATTCGTAATGCGTGGGTCGCCGGTTCAAGTCCGGCCGGGAGCTGACTGAAAACCCCTGATTTTATCAGGGGTTTTTATATTATTTCAAAAGAAGAGGGATGCGAGTGATGAAAAGAGTTTTAAAAACAGGTATGATTCTGCTTGCGGCAGCGGCGCTGTTATCCGGCTGTTCCGGGAAGAGCGGAAAAGAGGAGACCACGTCGGCGGAACCGGCCCAGGTGCTGTATCCGGTTGCGATAGACGGGAAAGAGATTCTGGTCGGCGAGACCACGGTGCAGACACTTTTGGATCAGGGAATGAATGTAACGGTGTCTGAGATGACGGAGGACAAACAGATCAATCAGTATGAGATCGACCCGGAGGCCGAGCTGGAGCCTAATGCTTACTATACCGGCGGTTCGATCTGGGTTACGGATTCCATCTTCGCCCATATTTCCCTGGTTACGGATGAAAAGGCCATTCGTATGGGAGACGCAGTGATTGCACGTCTGGAATTCAGCCTGGTCAGCGGCGAAGAGAGCGAACTGAAGAGGATCACCTTTAACGGTGTGCCTGCCAGTGAGATGTCCCGGGAGAAGGCTGGAGAGATGTTTCCGGATTTCACCGGCGATGACTATATGTGGCTGCAGAAGGGGGAAGACTATGAATATTTCATGTCATTTGACCCAACGGACCTTATGTTAAGCAGTTTTTCGCTGGAAAAGGAATATGATGTGGACTGGAGCAGCGAAGAGTAACGAAGGAAAGATTCCAGAGATGTATAATCAAAGATCAAAGCGGGTGTGAAACACACCCTGATTAAAAAGAGGATTTCCAGCTTATTTGAATGAGAGGAAATCCTCTTTTGTCATGGAAAGTTCCTGTGGTGAAAATAAAAATACATGCCCATAAATCAACATTTGGGCAATAAAAAAAGCAGATAACGGGAATCGAACCCGCCTCCTCAGCTTGGGAAGCTGATGTTCTACCAATGAACTATATCTGCTTAGCCAGTTTACTGACATGTCATATATTATAGCACGACTCTGGTATAAATTTCAATACTTTTTTGAAAAAATGTGTTAAAAACTTGCCAAGTGCAGGAATTTCATTGTATAATAGCAAAAGACAATACAAGATGTGGAGGAGTATCATGGCGAAAACACAGTATAATGCGGACAGTATTACCGTACTGGAAGGGCTGGAAGCGGTCCGGAAACGTCCGGGTATGTATATAGGCAGTGTCGGCACGAAGGGGCTTAACCATCTGATCTATGAGATCGTGGACAATGCGGTGGACGAGCATCTGGCTGGCTTCTGTAACCAGATCTGGGTTACACTGGAAGCGGATGGTTCCTGTTCCGTGAAAGACGCGGGACGAGGAATTCCGGTGGAGATGCATAAGAAGGGCATGTCCGCGGAGCGAATAGTATTATCCACTCTTCATGCGGGCGGTAAATTTGATAATGATGCGTATAAGACAAGCGGCGGACTTCACGGAGTCGGCTCTTCTGTTGTAAATGCTCTTTCGGAACGGATGAGCGTAAAGGTATATAAGAACGGTCAGATTCATTATGATGCATATGAGCGGGGCATTCCGACGGTAGAACTGGTGGATGGCCTGCTTCCTACGCTGGGAAGGACGAGGGAGACGGGAACTGAGATTAACTTCCTGCCGGACGGAGAGATATTTGAAAAGACCCGTTTTAAGGCGGACTGGCTGAAGAGCCGTCTTCACGAGACGGCCTACTTAAATCCCAACCTTCAGATAACATATCAGAATAAGAGAGCGGGTGAGGAGGAGACCGTCCTGTTCCATGAGCCGGAGGGAATCATCTCTTACGTAAAGGAACTGAACTCCGGAAAGGCTCCGGTTCACGATCCGATCTATTATAAAGGCACCATCGACCGGGTGGAGGTGGAGGTGGCCTTTCAGTTCGTGGATACCTTTGAGGAGAACATTCTGGGCTTCTGTAATAATATTTTCACCCAGGAGGGCGGCACCCATTTAGCCGGCTTTAAGACCCGCTTTACGCAGATGATCAACAGCTATGCCAAGGAGCTGGGAATATTGAAGGAGAAGGACGCCAACTTTACGGGCGCAGATACGAGAAACGGTATGACGGCTGTGGTCGCGGTCAAGCATCCGGATCCCATCTTCGAGGGGCAGACGAAGACGAAGCTGGCCAGCGCGGATGCCACGAAGGCGGTCTTCACAGTGACGGGAGACGAACTGCAGCGCTATTTCGACCGGAATTTAGAGATTCTGAAAGCAGTTATTTCCTGTGCGGAAAAGTCAGCGAAGATCAGGAAGGCGGAGGAAAAGGCCAAGACGAACATGCTGTCCAAATCGAAATTCTCCTTTGACAGCAATGGAAAGCTGGCCAATTGTGAGAGCCGTGACGCGGAGAAATGCGAGATATTCATCGTCGAGGGAGATTCCGCCGGCGGCTCTGCCAAAACTGCGCGAAACAGGATGTACCAGGCCATTCTGCCGATCCGCGGAAAGATTCTCAATGTGGAGAAGGCTTCCATGGACAAAGTACTGGCCAACGCCGAGATCAAGACGATGATCAATGCTTTCGGATGCGGCTTTTCGGAGGGCTATGGCAACGATTTCGATATTTCCAAGCTTCGTTACAATAAGATCGTACTGATGACGGATGCCGATGTGGATGGAAGCCATATCGACACCCTGCTTCTGACGTTCCTCTACCGTTTCATGCCGGAACTGATCTATGACGGTCATGTGTTTATCGCCATGCCTCCCCTCTTCAAGGTGATTCCGAAGCGCGGCGAGGAACAGTACCTTTATGATGAGAAAGAGCTGGAGCGCTACCGGAAGACCCACACCGGTGATTTTACGCTGCAGCGCTACAAAGGTCTTGGTGAGATGGATGCGCAGCAGCTCTGGGAAACCACGTTAGACCCGGATCACCGGGTGCTGAAGCAGGTGGAGATCGAGGACGCCCGCATGGCCTCCGAAATCACGGAGATGCTGATGGGCAGCGACGTTCCGCCGCGGCGCCGGTTTATTTACGAGCATGCGGGATGAAGCAGAGATTGATGCATAAGGAGAGGGAACATGGCTGAGAAGATTGTAAAAACAGAATATTCCGAGGAAATGCAGAAGAGCTACATGAACTATTCCATGAGCGTTATCACTGCCAGGGCAATCCCGGATGCGAGAGACGGATTAAAGCCGGTACAGCGGCGTGTATTATATGATATGAGTGAGCTTCGGTTAAATCACGATAAGCCGCACCGAAAGTCGGCGCGTATCGTGGGCGATACCATGGGTAAGTACCATCCCCACGGCGACAGCTCCATCTATGAAACCCTGGTCGTGATGTCCCAGGTATTCAAGAAGGGAATGCCCCTTGTAAACGGACACGGCAACTTCGGTTCCATCGAGGGCGACGGCGCGGCTGCCATGCGTTACACGGAGGCCAGGCTGGAGAAGTTTGCAGAGGAAGTCTATTTAAAGGATCTGGATAAGACGGTTGAATTTATCCCCAACTACGACGAGACGGAAAAGGAGCCGGAGGTGCTTCCGGTTCGTGTGCCAAATCTTCTGATTAACGGCGCGGAGGGAATCGCGGTCGGTATGAGCACCAGCATTCCGCCTCATAACCTGGGGGAAGTCATCGACGTCGTCAGAGCCTACATTGACAATCCTGAGATTACGACAAGGGAACTGATGGAATATATGCCGGGCCCGGATTTCCCAACCGGCGGCATCATCGCCAATAAGAGCGGTCTCGCGGAGATATACGAGACGGGAAGCGGAAAGATCAAGCTTCGCGGAAAGATCGATATCGAACTGGGAAAACGGAAGGCCGACAAGGACAAGATGGTCATTACGGAGATTCCGTATACCATGATCGGCGCGGGTATCAACAAGTTCCTTGTGGATGTGGCGGAACTGGTGGAATCAAAGAAGCTGACCGATGTGGTGGACATTTCCAATCAGTCCAACAAGGATGGCATCCGCATCGTGCTGGAGTTGAAAAAAGACGCCGATGTGGAAAAGATCCGCAACATCCTCTATAAGAAGACGAAACTGGAGGATACGTACGGCGTCAACATGCTCGCCATCGCCGGCGGCCGGCCGGAGACCCTGAATTTAAAGGGAATCCTCAAAAATTACCTGGACTTCCAGTATCACAACGCAACGCGCAAATACCAGGCGCTGCTGGAGAAGGAACTGGAGAAAAAGGAGATCAAGGAAGGCTTAATCAAGGCCTGCGATATCATCGATCTGATTATCGCCGTGCTGAGAGGCTCCAAGAGCTTAAAGGATGCCAAGGCCTGCCTGATGACAGGAGATATCTCCAACATCAAATTTCGGACAGCCGGATTTGAAAAGGATGCGGAGAAGCTTCATTTTACGGAGAAGCAGGCCAGCGCCATTTTGGAGATGCGCTTATATAAGCTGATCGGTCTGGAGATTCTGGCCCTGGAGAAGGAGTATAAGGAGACTATGGCGAAGATCGCCGAGTACCAGCATATTCTGGAGAGCCGGACAAATATGGACGTCGTGATTAAGAAGGACTTAGAGGCTATCAAAGAGGAATTTGCCACACCGCGCCGCACGCTCATCGAGGATGGAAAAGAAGCTGTTTACGATGAGACAGCCGTGGCCGTCTCGGAGGTGGTGTTCGTCATGGACCGGTTCGGCTACTGCAAGCTGCTGGATAAGTCCACATACGACCGCAACAGAGAGACCATCGAGACGGAGAACGTTCACGTGGTATCGTGCTTTAATACAGACAAGATCTGTATTTTCACCAATACCGGCAACTTACATCAGGTGAAGGCCGCCGATATCCCTTACGGAAAGCTGAGGGACAAGGGCACGCCGATCGACAACTTAAGCAAGTATGACGGCACAAAAGAGCAGATTATCTATCTCTGCAGCGCGGAATCCATGAAGGGCAGCCGCTTCCTCTTCGCCACGAAGCAGGCGCTTGTGAAGAGAGTGCCGGGAGAGGAATTCGAGACAAACAACAGGACCGTAGCCGCTACCAAGCTTTTAGAAGGCGACGATGTGGTATCGATTCAGATTCTCCGGGCGGAGACCGAGGTGGTGCTTCAGACCTCAAGCGGCGTATTCCTGCGTTTTGCACTGGAAGAGATTCCTGAGATGAAGAAGAATTCCAGAGGCGTGCGGGGGATTAAGCTGGCCCAGGGAGAAGAACTGGAGACGGTCTACTTACTGGGAGAGGATCCGGTGATCGAATACAAAAAGAAGGAAGTTCATTTGAACCGCTTAAAGATCGGAAAGCGTGACGGAAAGGGCAGCAAGGTCCGTCTTTCGTAAGAAGGAGCCTGCGGCAGTCACGGGAAAGGAATCACGGTGAAGAGAATAGGGATATCTGCCGACAGCTCCTGCGATCTGTCGGCAGAAATTGCAGAACAGTATGGAATTACGGTAATCCCTCAGGCCATTATCATGGAGGGAAGGACATACCGGGATGGAATCGAACTGAAACCGGCCGATATCTTTCGCCATGTTTCGGCGGGAGGAGAGATCTGTAGTACGACCGCCATCAATACGGCGGAGTACTGCGGCGCTTTTACGGAGCTAAGGAAGGAGTGCGGCGCGCTGATTCATTTTACCATCGGTTCGGCGCTGTCCAGCTGCTATCAGAACGCAGTTCTGGCCGCCGAGGAAGTTCCTGGCGTCACGGTGGTAGACTCCATGAATCTTACCACCGGAATCGGTTATCTGGCAGTAGCCGCCGCAAAAATGGCGGAGGCAGGCATGGAAACGGAAGCGATTGAGGCAAAGCTGGAGAATTTGAAGACCCGCATGGATGTGAGCTTTGTCATCGACAAGCTGGACTATTTACGAAAGGGCGGACGCTGTTCGGCGGTTACCGCGTTCGGCGCCAATCTGCTGAACATCAGGCCCAGCATCAGCGTGAGGGACGGGGAACTGACGGTGGACAGAAAGTACCGCGGCGCGTTCCGGCAGTGTGTGAGAAAATACATCGGTGAACGGCTCGACGCGGTGCAGGGGCGCTGCATGCCGGACGTAATCTTTCTCACCCACGCGGCCTGCCCGGAGGCGGTGGTGGAGGAAGCCAGGGAGCTGATCCGGAGCCGGGGAATCTTTTCGGAGATACTGGTGACGGAGGCCGGATGCACCGTGTCCAGCCACTGCGGCCCAAACACGCTGGGAATTATATTTGCTGTAAAATCATAAAATAAAAGCGTGCGATTCTTTTCCAGGACGTACATTCCAGGAAAATGTCTTTCATAGACGCACAAATGTATTTTTGTGACGAATAAACCTTGATTTTTTTTTAACTTTGTTATAGGATAGTCTGAAAAAAGAAATGAAATGAGGAGAAAACTATGGAAAAGAAGTTAAAGGTTGGTGTGTTAGGTGCGACAGGTATGGTGGGACAGAGATTTCTTTCTCTGCTCGAGAATCATCCCTGGTACGAGGTGGTGACCGTGGCCGCCAGCCCCCGTTCTGCCGGAAAGACGTATGAGGAGGCTGTGGGAGACCGTTGGAAAATGACGACTCCGATGCCGGAAGCAGTAAAGAAGCTGACTGTGATGAACGTAAATGAGGTGGAGAAAGTTGCCGCCAGCGTGGATTTCGTATTCAGCGCCGTTGATATGACGAAAGAAGAGATCAAGTCGATCGAGGAAGCGTATGCGAAGACGGAGACACCGGTCGTTTCCAACAACAGCGCGCACAGATGGACACCGGATGTGCCGATGGTAGTACCGGAGATCAACCCGGAGCACTTCGAAGTGATTAAGGATCAGAGAAAGCGGCTTGGCACAGAGCGCGGCTTCATCGCTGTAAAACCGAACTGTTCTATCCAGAGTTACGCTCCCGTATTAACCGCCTGGAAAGAGTTTGAGCCGTACGAGGTTGTGGCTACAACGTACCAGGCAATCTCAGGCGCAGGCAAGACCTTTAAGGACTGGCCTGAGATGGAAGGCAACATCATCCCATACATAGGCGGTGAGGAAGAGAAGAGTGAGCAGGAACCGTTAAGACTCTGGGGAAAGGTAGAGAACGGAGAGATCGTCAAAGCGAGTGAGCCGGTTATCACCTGCCAGTGTATCCGTGTTCCGGTCTTAAACGGTCATACAGCCGCAGTTTTCGTGAAATTCCGCAGAAAACCGACCAGGGAGGAATTGATCGAGCGCCTCGTAAGCTTCAAGGGGCTTCCTCAGGAACTGGAGCTTCCAAGCGCTCCAAAGCAGTTTATCCAGTATCTGTATGAAGACAATCGTCCGCAGGTTACCATGGACGTGGATTTTGAAAATGGTATGGGTGTTTCCATCGGACGTCTCCGTGAGGACACGGTGTACGATTATAAATTTGTCGGCCTGTCCCACAACACGGTCCGAGGCGCGGCCGGCGGCGCGGTGCTCTGCGCAGAGCTTTTAACAGCGCAGGGATATATTCAGGCAAAATAGTGACACAAATAAGAGAAACACGGAGGTAGCTGAAATGGCTTACAGGAAAGAACAGTGGGGAGTTATGCCTTCCGGAGAAGCGGTCACTCTCTATACGCTGTCTAATGATAACGGCGTGTCGGCCTCTTTTACCGATTTGGGCGGCACATGGGTGACGATGAACGTGCCTGACAGAGACGGAAAACTCGTCGATGTGGTTCTGGGATATGACAGTGTGGAGGCGTACCTGGAGAATCCGCCCCACTTCGGAGCACCGATCGGCCGCAACGCCAACCGCATTGCAGGGGCGAAATTTACGCTGAACGGGAAAGAGTACCAGCTGGCGGCTAACGACGGAACGAATAATTTGCACAGCGCGCCGGATCTGTATCACGACCGTCTCTGGGAGGCCGAGACAGAGGAGGGCGCTCTCGGAACCGTCATCAGCTTTTCACTGTTCAGTCCCGACGGTGATCAGGGATACCCGGGAAACGCCAACATCACGGTGAGCTACACGCTGACACCGGATGACAGCCTGGTCATCGCTTACCATATGGTTTCCGACAGCGATACGGTTGCAAACTTTACGAATCACAGCTACTTTAATCTGGATGGCCAGGACAGCGGAAATGCCATGGGCCAGAGAGTATGGATCGACGCGGATACGTATACGGCGGCGGACGCAGGTTCCATTCCGACCGGAGAGATCGTGCCGGTGGCTGGTACGCCTATGGACTTCACTGTCATGAAGGTAATCGGCCGTGACATCGAAGAGGAGTATGAGGCTCTGATTCTCGGCAAAGGCTACGATCATAACTGGATCTTAAACCATGCTCCCGAAGAGACTGAACTTTCCGCGGCAGCTGAATCCGACAAAACGGGGATACGCATGGAGGTCTACACGGACCTTCCCGGAATGCAGTTCTACACCGGCAATTTCCTCGGCGCAGGACCGGCCGGCAAAAACGGCATGGTATATGCTCCGAGATACGGCTACTGCTTTGAGACACAGTACTATCCGAACGCAGTGAATATGCCGGAATTTCCTTCGCCGGTATTGAAAGCGGGAGAGGAATACCGGACTACTACGATATACCGGTTTACACGCTGGTAACGCTTTAAACACTGCAGCACCATAGAAAGCAAAGGGCTGCCACGGCCATAATCCGGCCTTGGCAGCCCATGTGTATGTGAAAGGACATTAGGGAGACCTATGAGTACGAAAGACGGAAAAGGAATCAAAATACTGGCGGCCATCGGGCTGATCATCACGACCATCATCTGGGGAAGCGCATTTGTTGTCATGAAAAATTCGGTGGACATCATTTCCCCCACCTACTTACTGGCGCTTCGCTTTACCATAGCGGCTATCGCACTGATCCTGGTATTCTGGAGAAAGGTGATGAAGATCAACAAATCGGATTTATTCTGCGGGGGACTGCTGGGCGTGTTTCTCTTTGTCAGCTATTTCTTTCAGACGTATGGATTAAAGTACACGACGGCCAGCAAAAATGCGTTTATCACCACACTATATGTGATCCTCGTACCTTTTCTTCACTGGTTCTTTAACCACAAGAAACCGAAGCGAAATAATATCATCGCCGCCTGTATCGCGGTTGTGGGCCTTGCGCTGCTGTCGCTGGAAGGGGATTTATCCATCAACCTCGGAGATTTACTGACCCTGATCTGCGGCTTATTCTTCGCGGTCCACATTGTATTTATCGACCGCTATACGACGGATCACGACCCGGTCACAATGACGGTGCTGCAGATGGTGGTGGCTGCGGCCTTAAGCTGGATGATCGCGCCGATTCTGGAAGGGCCGTTTGACGGCGGGGTAATTGACAACACGATGATGATCGGTCTTTTGTATCTGGGAATTTTCAGCACAATGATCGGGTTCCTGCTCCAGAATGTGGGACAGAAATATTTAACGCCGAACACCTCATCCATTCTCTTATCGTTTGAATCGGTATTCGGTCTTATCTTTTCCGTGATCTTCCTGGGTGATCCGCTGACAGTCCGGCTGATGGCCGGCTGTGTATTCATGTTTGCGGCAGTGATTCTCTCCGAATACAGGAAAAAAACGGCATCTTAAAATGAAGTGGGAAAAGGAGAACTGAATGATGAACAGTGCAGTTATAATTGATGAAGAACAGTGTATCGGATGCGGTCTCTGCGTGCAGGACTGTCCGGGAAACGCGATTGTTTTAAACGAGAAAAAGGCCGCTGTCAAATGGCCCTGCATTACCTGCGGCCACTGTGTGGCAATCTGTCCCTCCGAGGCGGTTTCCATACCGGAGTATGATATGGCGGGGGTGGAAACGTATCAAAAGGATTCGTTCACCGTATCTCCGGAAAACTTTCTTCACGCGGTAAAATTCCGCCGGAGCATCCGCAGCTATAAGGATACACCAGTCAGCCGGGAAGTGCTGGAGCAGATCATCGAAGCGGGGCGCTATACGGCAACGGCGAAGAACGCACAGGCGTGTACATTTGTGGCAGTACAGACACGTCTCCCCGAGTTCAAGGAACTGTTCTGGTCAGAATTTCCATACATTCTGGAGATTCTGCGGGAGACGAAACCAGACTACGTGCGCGCCTTTACACGTTTCTATGATAAATGGAAGAAGGACCCCAAGGAGGATACATTCTTCTTTAATGCGCCGTGCCTGCTGATTACGGCAGCAGATAATCCGCTGGATGGAGGTCTGGCGGCGGCCAATATGGAAAATATGGCGGTGGCCGAGGGCGCAGGCGCCCTATACAGCGGCTATCTGCAGAGAACAGTCAGCGTGAGCCCGAAACTGATGGAGTGGCTGGGACTTGAAGGCAGAACGCTTGCCTGTTGTATGCTTCTGGGATATCCGGCCGTGAAATATCAGAGAACAGCACCACGGAAGACGGGCGACATCCGGTTTTTATAATTTTCATAGAGCTTATAAGAGACGGTTTTAAAGGCTGGACCATTTCCCGGTATTAACGATTGAAAAGATTATAGGAAAGTGCTGCAAAGAACCTGTTTCCAATGAATTGAAACACTGGAAATGAGGCTTTTGCAGCACTTTTTTTCGTTCCTGACTATTTGGAAGTCAAGTACAGAACGATTTTTAAATAAAATTATCAGAATTTAGGACGATACATTGACAAGAGAGAGAATATCAGATATGATTAGTGAAATTTACCTAATGCTGGTAAAGGAGTGGGGAAAGATCATAAAAATAGTCTGATAGGAGTGAGAGTATGAAAAGAAAAAAGAAAAGCAGAGGGAACTTCCTTTATTTGCTGAAGGAAGCGGGGCGCAGCAAGAGAATCCTGTACCTTTATTTTGTTTTAAACATCGTGTTTACGCTGATTTTGTCGGCGGCAGCGATCCTTACTCCCAGATATTTAATCGCAGAGCTGACAGGAGAAGCGAGAGTGAAGGCCGTGATCACGATTGCTGCAGTCTTTTTTGTGGCAACCGCGGCGGCAGGAACGATCTCAGCCGTTGTGAAGGCCGGATATGAGATGGATATTTCCCGTTTCCGGTATTCCTTTATCAGCAGGATGAAGGAAAAGATCATGCGGGTACGGTACGAAAAGCTGGAAGACCCCAAATACTTAAATGAATTCTGGCGTGTCACCTCGGCCACCTCCGATATCGAATTCGGGGTTCAGGGAATTTTGACCCAGTTATTTGTGCTGTCGGCAAATGGTGTCTCAGCCGTGTTTTATTTAAGCGTTTTAGGAAAACTTAATTTTCTGATCGTTCTCCTGCTGATCGCTGATATTTACATGGTCTATCTCTTAAGGGAAAAAGCCAGTAAGTATGAGGTGGAGATATCAAGGAAGGCATCACCGTTTGGAAGGCGTCAGCGCTACCTGACGAATGTTATGGGCAACCTGGCTTATGGAAAGGATTTGAGAATCTACGGCCTCTCCAACATTTTGCTGGAGAAGCTGATACTTAACCACAAATCCAGACGAAAGATTGATGTGGATATCCAGAAACATCATTATGGTGCAGACCTTGCAGAAAGCATCCTTTCCTGCGTCCGTGATATCATTATTTACAGCTATCTGATCTGCAGCGTCCTTGAGGGACGGATTTCCATTGCTGATTTTACTATGTGTTTTATGGCGGCAGCAACACTTACGGTTACGCTGGAAAAGGTATTTGAGGATATGGCATTTGTAAAGGGCGATTTATTCCGGATTGACGAGATGAGAACGTTTCTGGACCTTCCCAATGAGGATGAGGACGGACCGAAAGAACCGGTACCCGTTCCGCAGGCGGATCACTATGAGATCACCTTTCGCCATGTGAGTTTTCATTATCCGGGGACGGATGAAAATGTGTATACAGATTTCAATTTTACGATAAAAGCTGGTAAGAAGCTGGCAATCGTCGGTATCAACGGTGCTGGAAAAACGACGCTGGTCAAGCTGGTTACACGGCTCTATGACCCGACGGAGGGGGAGATCCTTCTAAATGGAACCGACATCCGCCGTTTTGCACTTCAGGACTACAGAAATCTGCTGGCAGCTGTATTTCAGGACATCAACTTATTTGCCATGACCTTCCAGGAAAATATCACCTGTGAGGAGGGCGGTGTGGATGGAGAACGCCTTTTGGCCGCCATAGAGGAAGCCGGGCTTTCGGCGTTTTATGAACAGCACGGGAAGAATCCGGATCTTCCGCTGACAAAGTATCTCTACCATGACGGCGTTGATGTATCCGGAGGAGAAAAACAGAAGATTGGAATCGCCCGGGCACTTTACAAAAATGGAAAGATCCTGATTTTTGACGAGCCGACGGCGGCCCTCGACGCCCATGCGGAATATACTCTGTACCATGAGCTGGCGGAAATTTCAAAAGGCCGGACACTGCTGTTTATATCCCATCGACTGGCCTCCACCAGATTCTGTGATGAGATTGCACTGATCGACGGGGGACGTGTGGCGGAGCTGGGAACTCACGAGGAACTTCTGGAAAAGAAGGGAAAGTATTACCAGATGTTTATGGCTCAGAAGAAATATTATGAGGAGGGGGAGGCGGCGCATGAAGCATAACATAAAAAAAGAACTTTATAATTTGAAATTTCTGGCTAAAAAAGTAGTTCAGGCATCGCCAGGCTACGTTCTGGCCGCGTTTGTGGAATCCATGCTGGAGGCGGCGCTTCCATTTGTGGCAATACTCTTTCCCAAATACATGATCGATGAGATGATGGGAGAGAAACGTCTTTCCCTTCTGGCCGGGTATGTGGCGGCGGTCGCGTTATCAGCGCTGTTTTTATCGATGGCGGCAGGCGCGCTGAAACGGTATATGAATGCGGTGACAAGGGATATTCTGGTTAAGATTGAGTATGACATCGGCAGCCACAACATGGGGGTGGCCTACGAGAATCTGGAGGATACGAAGTACATAGAGCAAAAGGATAAAGCCATGCTTCCCATCCGGGAACGAATGACTCATCTCTATATTGTGCGCCAGTTTCCCGAACTGATCCGCTGTGTCCTTACGGCAGCAGGGGCCGTTGGAATTCTCTTAAGCTTCGATGTGATCAGCCTGATAGTCATCATGATTCCCACAATTGTGATCGCCTGGCTTAACAAAGGATATCAGAAAAAGGAGATGGAGATTCACGAAGAATCCGTAAGTATGGAGCGCTTCTTTATCTATTACTATCAGATTCTCGAAGATTTTGGACCTGGAAAGGATATTCGGCTGTTTCGCCTCCATGAACTGCTGATGAAGCGCAATAACGAATGTGACGACAACATATTCAGGTTCAAGAAGCAGACCATGGAGCTGAAACGGAGGTTTGAAGGGATTTCCAGGATTTTAGAGGCGTTCCGCAGTGCGTTTGTGTACGGATACATCGGCGTGAAGGCTTTGCTGACCGGTATCACCATTGGCAGCTTCAGTATGTATACGGGAGCGGCGGCGACATTTTCCAGTTCCACAGCAAATCTGCTGAATATTATCGTGCGTTTGAGACAGGACTGCCGTTACCTGGAAGAATTCGTGAAACTGGAGGAGATTCCGGTGGAAACGGAGATGGAAGGCCAAAAGGACATTGACACCAGCCAGCTAACTCTGGAATTTCGTCATGTGTCGTTCCGGTATCCGGGAACAGACCACGACATCTTAAGTGATGTGAACTTCGAACTGAAGCCGGGCGAGAGCCTGTCTGTCGTGGGCAGAAACGGCGCTGGAAAAACCACCATGATCAAGCTGCTGTCCAGATTGTTCAAACCGACTGACGGTCAGATCCTGATCGGCGGCGTGGATATCCATACGATTGATTCTATAGTGTACCGGAAGCTTTTATCCGTGGTATTTCAGGATTTTAAGATATTTGAATTTAGCATTGAAGAAAATGTGGCTGCCGGAACGGCTGTCTCAGAGAAACGCCTGGAATCGGCGCTTAAGAATGCAGGGATCTTTGAAAAAGTTCAGACTCTTCCGAATGGAAGCAAGACATTCGTTGGAAAGCAGTTCGAGGAAAGCGGGACGGAATTTTCAGGTGGAGAGCTTCAGAAGCTGGCGATTGCCAGAGCGCTGTATAAGGATTCCCCGGTTATTGTGCTGGATGAACCGACAGCGGCTCTGGATCCGTACGCGGAGGAAGAGGTGTATGAGCGTTTCAGTGAACTGACGGGAGGACGCACTGCCGTATACATCTCACACCGCCTTTCCAGCTGCAAGTTCTGCAGACGGATTATCTTTCTGGAAGACGGAAGGATCACAGAGGATGGAAATCATGAGGAGCTGATGCGCTTAAACGGGAAGTACGCGGAGATGTTTCAGATGCAGGCAAGCCAGTATACAGGATAAAGATGTGTTTAAAATGACGAATTGTGATAGGAGCGGAAGAGGCAGATAAAAAATGGAGTTAGATAACTCTTTTTCACTGCCTCTTCTTTTACTTGCTTTTGCCAGGAATGCAATACTTTCATTTGGAATCTTTATGCGATTTTCATTTTGAGTTCATTCACTTCTTTTTTGATTTCCTGAATCATCTGAAGGAAAAGGGCGTTGTTTTCATGATCTAGTTTTACCGTCCGATAATACTGTGTCAACTCATCCATATTTTTTTTGAGCTGTTCCATCTTCGTTTCAAGATTCTCCTGTACTCTGTCAACCTCATTTAATACAAGATTTTCTGATCTGCCGATCTCGGTCTTTATAATATCCTTGAGAAGATTTTCTGACCTTCCGATTTCTTCTTTCATGATGTCCCTGATTGCCTGCAAATCACTATGTTCTAACATATGAATACCTCCTGATATGGTTTACTTGTATCACGTTACCATCTTCAGCCAATGTTAGTATATCATTGTTCATAGAAAGAAACAAGCAATTATATCATAAGTTCAACCCAGATAACCAGGAAATTTTTTATATGGCCTGAACATCTTTTGCCTTGCAGACATCGATCCATTCCTTTGCCTGTGAATACTTGAAGAGCTCCTCACAGGTAAGCTCAATCGCGGAGCTGGCGCTTCCGGCCGCCGGAAATACGGAAGGGAACCGCTGCATGGAGACATCCAGATAAGTAGTCACGTGTTCCGGATTGGCAAACGGGCAGACGCCGCCCGCCTCATGGCCGGTCAGCATGGCGACTTCCTCGGCGCCCAGCATCCGGGCCTTAAAACCGAACTGTTTCTTAAACTTGGCGTTGTCGATCTTCATGTCTCCGGCTGTGACAATCAGGATACAGCCGTTTGTTTCATCTCCATGAAAAGAAAGGGTTTTAGCGATGCGGGCAGGTTCTACGGACAGCGCTTTGGCCGCTAATTCCACCGTGGCACTGGAAACTGGAAACTCCTGTACGTCACAGTCTCTGCCATAATCTCTCAGATATTCTTTTACTTTTGCAATAGACATAATAGGACTCCTTCACTTTAACGTAATAAAATAGAAATAGAATTGTTTATAATTGTATCATTGATATTCCGGATTTTCAATGGTATAATAGACGGGTTATGAATAGAAATCAGTGGGGATATACATGTCAAAATCTTTATACATTGCAGAAAAACCAAGTGTAGCACAGGAATTTGCCAACGCGCTTAAGATAAACGGAAGGCGCAGCGATGGTTATATTGAATCGGAACAGGCAATTGTCACATGGTGCGTAGGCCATTTAGTTACTATGAGCTATCCGGAATGCTACGATCCAAAATACAAGAGATGGAGTCTCGAGACTCTGCCTTTTTTACCGAAGGAATTTAAGTACGAAGTGATTCCCAGCGTCGAAAAACAGTTTAAGATCGTGAGCGGTCTTTTAAACCGGCCGGACGTGGATACGATATATGTCTGCACCGACTCGGGACGCGAGGGAGAATATATTTACCGTCTGGTGGCCCAGATGGCTGATGTGAAGGATAAGGCCCAGAAGCGGGTATGGATCGATTCCCAGACAGAGGAAGAGATTTTAAGAGGAATTAGGGAGGCAAAAGATGAGACGGAATACGATAATCTTTCCGCCTCAGCCTATTTAAGGGCAAAAGAAGATTATTTGATGGGAATTAATTTTTCCCGTCTGCTTACACTAAAGTATGGACAGAATATTTCGAATTACTTAAGAACCGGAAAGAACACGGTGATTTCCGTGGGACGCGTTATGACGTGTGTCATGGGCATGGTAATCCGGCGGGAGCGGGAGATCAGGGACTTTGTCAAGACTCCGTTTTACCGGGTGATTGGTACGTTCTCTCCTCAGGATATGGATTTTGACGGAGAGTGGAAGAGCGCCCCGGGCTCCAGGTATTTTGAATCCCCGTATCTCTATAAGGAGAACGGATTTAAAGAGAGAAAGACAGCGGAAGCCTTAATCGAAGCACTTTCCGCGGTTCAGCCCATGAATGCGGTGCTGCAGGCCATTGAGAAGAAGAAGGAGACGAAGAATCCTCCGCTTCTTTACAACCTGGCGGAGCTTCAGAATGACTGCTCCAAGATGTTTAAGATCAGTCCGGATGAGACCTTGAAGGTCGTCCAGGAACTGTATGAGAAGAAGCTGGTAACGTATCCGAGAACCGATGCCAGAGTCCTTTCCACAGCAGTGGCGAAGGAGATATACAAGAACATCGGAGGCTTAAAGAATTTTGAACCGCTGGCCGGATTCGCGGCCGAAGCGCTGGAGTCCGGTTCATTTAAAGGGATTGCAAAAACGCGGTACGTGAATGATAAACAGATTACGGACCATTACGCGATCATACCGACCGGACAGGGCATGGGGGCCTTGCGAAGCTTGTCGCAGCTTTCCGCAAAGGTTTATGAGGTAATAGCCAGACGATTTTTAAGCATCTTTTATCCTCCGGCCATCTACCAGAAATACGCGCTGGAGCTGGTTATCGATAAGGAACACTTTTTTGCTAACTTCCGCGTTATGCTGGAGGCGGGCTACTTAAAGGTGGCGGATGTTCCGGGAAGCAAGAAAAAACCGGATGCCAAACCAAAGGACGGACAGGCGGAGAATGGTTCCGGAGACTCCGAGGAGGGCAGCGTAGATTCCACACAGAAAAACATGGATAATCCGGAATTTATCGCCATGCTGGGGACTCTGAAGAAGGGCGCCGTAGTCCCGCTTAAGAGTCTGGCCATCAAGGAGGGAGAGACATCACCGCCCAAGCGCTATACCTCCGGTTCCATGATTCTGGCCATGGAGAATGCGGGCCAGCTGATCGAGGATGACGAGCTGCGGGCCCAGATCAAGGGAAGCGGTATCGGTACCAGTGCGACCCGTGCCGAGATTTTAAAGAAGCTGTTCAATATTAAATATCTGGCCTTGAACCAGAAGACCCAGGTTATTACCCCGACACTCTTAGGGGAGATGATCTTTGACGTGGTAAACGCCTCGATCCGCCAGCTTTTGAATCCGGAACTGACGGCCAGCTGGGAAAAAGGGCTTACCTACGTGGCGGAGGGAAGCATTACCTCCGACGAATACATGCAGAAACTCGAGAATTTTGTCGCTGGACGCACGGCCAATGTATTAAGGCTGAACAATCAATACGGCCTTCGGGGCGCATTTGATGCGGCGGCGGCTAATTATAAAAAAACAAAATAGGAGACTTAAGACCATGAAAAAAGAAGATATGCAAATCCAGGACTTATTTGATACCAGCCATACCATAGCAAAACTTTTATTTGAAAGAAACACGTATCCGTGGGAGATCCTCCCCAAGATCGGTGAGTATATTACCTCCCTCGGCGAGCTGCTTCCGGAAGACGAATACAACCGCATGGGTAAATCCATCTGGATTCACAAATCCGTCAAGATGCCGCCGACCGCGTGTCTGGCCGATAATGTAATCATCTGTAAGGGCGCATCTATCCGTCACTGCGCATTTATCCGCGGCAACGTCATCGTTGGTGAAGGCGCTGTTGTGGGAAACTCCTGTGAGTTAAAGAACGTTATCCTGTTTGACGGCGTTCAGGTACCGCATTACAACTACGTAGGCGACTCCATCCTGGGCTATAAGTCACACATGGGTGCCGGTTCCATCACCTCCAACGTGAAGTCTGACAAGACTCTGGTCAAGGTTCACGCAGAGGATGGAGATATCGAAACCGGGTTAAAGAAATTCGGCGCGATCCTGGGTGACTTCGTGGAAGTCGGCTGCGGCTCAGTCTTAAATCCGGGAACCGTAATCGGACCGAAATCCAATATCTATCCGCTTTCCAGCGTGAGAGGCTGTGTTGACGGCGGCTGCATCTACAAGAAGCAGGGCGAAGTGGCAGAGAAACGCGAAACAGAGGAAGCATAAGAAAGAAGGCCGAAAAAGGCCGGGAAAGAGGCCGCCCAATGAGGAAGGCCAGCGATAAAATCAAGGAGTAAGGTACAAAGAGACATGTCAGAAAAAACACATACTGCGGGGAAGAACGGCAAGTTCGGCTCGCGGCTTGGATTTATACTGGCCTCCGTGGGCTCTGCAGTCGGAATGGGGAACATCTGGATGTTCCCCTACCGCGTGGGGCAGTACGGAGGCGCAGCTTTTTTACTCGTTTATTTCGGATTTATCTTTCTATTCGGCCTGGTAGGGCTGTCGGGGGAATTTGCATTCGGAAGACTGACTGGGACCGGACCCATCGGTTCTTACAGCTATGCGCTGAAGAGCAGAGGGAGAAGGGGCGGGGGACTTCTCGGCGCCATCCCTCTGATCGGTTCTCTGGGTATCGCGATCGGTTATGCGATTATCGTAGGCTGGGTGCTCCGTTACCTGTTTGGCTCTCTGTCGGGAGTTATGATGGGGATGGAGGCAGAGGTCTATTTCTCCCAGGCGACCGGCCATTTCGGCAGCGTACCGTGGCATTTCATGGTGGTGGTAATCACCATGGTGGTGCTGGTGGGCGGTGTCCTGAAGGGGATCGAGAAGGTCAACCGCATTATGATGCCTGCATTTTTCATCCTGTTCGTGATTATCGCGGTGCGGGTGTTCTTCCTGGACGGCGCCCTTGCCGGGTATGAGTATCTGCTGATTCCGCGCTGGGAGCTATTGCTTAAGCCGGAGACGTGGGTGATGGCCATGGGACAGGCATTCTTCTCCCTGTCGATTACCGGATCTGGAATGATCATTTACGGCAGTTATTTAGACAAGAAGGAAGATATACCGAAGGCGGCCATGACGACCGCTCTGCTCGATACGGTGGCGGCTCTGCTCGCAGGCTTTGCCATCATTCCGGCGGTGTTTGCGTTTCAGATGGATCCGGCCAGCGGTCCGCCGCTCATGTTCATCACGCTTCCTAAGGTTTTCGCGCAGATACCGGCCGGAAGATGGGTGGCCGTTCTGTTTTTCTTATCCGTGCTGTTTGCAGGAATCACGTCCCTCGTCAACATGTTCGAGGTGTGTGCGGAAGCGGTTCAGACTCATCTGCATTTCGACCGGAAGAAGGCGGTTCTTCTCGTGGGCTGTCTCGTGTTCCTGATCGGACTTTTCATCGAGTATGAGCCGTATATGGGTTCCTGGATGGATATGATAACGATCTACGTCGTGCCGTTCGGAGCCGTGCTCTGTGCGATCATGATCTACTGGGTTCTGGGAATAAACAGGATCGGAGAGGAACTGAATACCGGCCGGAAAAAGCCGGTTGGGAAGCTGTTTTGCTTTGCTGCAAAATATATTTACGTGGGACTCGCCGTCCTGGTGTTTATTATGAGCATTGTATACAAAGGAATTGGATAAGAGAAGATAAAAAAGAAACGCCAGAACCGGCATTTGCCGGAACTGGCATTTCTTTTTTAGAAACTTATTTTACAGCTCCTGTCAGCTTTACAGTTTCATTGTCTTATTTCGTACCGAAAATTCTGTCTCCGGCATCTCCCAGACCTGGGCAGATGTAGGCGTTTTCGTTTAACTGGCGGTCGAGATGGCCGACATAGATCTGAATGTCCGGATGAGTTTTGTGAAGGCGTTCCAGACCTTCCGGAGCGGCGATGATGGCCATGAACTTGATGTTCTTTCCGCCGTGTTCCTTGATGAAATCCACAGCTGCAACGGCAGAACCGCCTGTAGCCAGCATAGGATCGGTTACCACGATGGTTCTCTGTTCAATGGGGTTCGGAAGCTTGCAGTAGTATTCGTGAGGCTCGTGTGTGACTTCGTCGCGGTAAAGACCGATGTGACCGACTTTGGCAGAGGGAACGAGAGCGAGGATTCCGTTCACCATGCCGAGGCCGGCACGAAGGATAGGAACGATGGCCAGCTTCTTCCCCGCGATCATGGGAGTCATACAGGTCTCGATCGGAGTCTCGACCTCAACCTCCTTTAAGGGAAGGTCTCTTAAGGCCTCGTAGCCCATAAGCATGGCGATCTCTTCGATCAGAGCACGGAACTCATTGGTACCGGTTCTCTTATCCCTCAGGATAGAGATCTTGTGCTGGATTAACGGGTGGCTGAAGACAGTTACATTTTCAATTGGATATTCCATGGTATATGAATCCTTTCTTTAGTTTTTTACAGTATCGGCTGCCTGAGGCAGTATGATATTCATGAGGACTCCGATCACAACGGCGATGAAAAGGCCGGAGATGTTAAGCGTTATGGAGCCTGCGTGGACATTGAGTCCTCCCAGTTGTGCGAAACCGAGGCCAAATACAAGGATCAGGCCGACGATGGTTAAATTGCGGCTGTGAGTGAAATCAAGATCCGATTCCGCGAGAGAGCGGATTCCGACTGCGGCGATCATACCAAACAGCATAACTTCTACGCCGCCTTTGACCGGGCCCGGAATAGTCTGAAGAATTGCGCCTACCTTACCAAAAAGGCCGAGGATGATCGCGAAGATGGCGGTCACACGCAGAAGACGCGGGTTGTAATTCTTCGTAGTGGCCAGAACACCGGTATTCTCCGAATACGTGGTGTTGGCAGGTCCGCCGACGAATCCGGCGAATAAGGTTGCGAGTCCGTCGCCCATCAGGGTTCTGTGGAGACCCGGATCCTTTAAGAAATCTTTTCCGACAACCGTACCATTGGTGGTAACATCACCGATGTGTTCCATAAAGGTAACACAGGCGATCGGTGCGATGGAGAGAATGGCGCCAAGCTCAAATTTCGGAAGAGACATAAAGGAAACTCCATTCATATCCTTTGTCACAAAGGGGATATTAATCCATGCTGCGGACGTAATGGCGGAATAATCCATATGAAAGACTCCGACCGCGCCCAGAATAATACACAGAACGTATCCTGCGGCGATTCCGATTAGGATCGGGACCAGTTTGAAAAAACCGTGTGCGAATATGGAACAGAGGATTACCACGAAGAGCGTAAACAGGGCGATGCCCAGGTTTAAGGCGATCTCAGCGGTAAGGCCGTCCGCCAGGCTTAAGCCGCCGGTCGCATCACCGATCGCGGTGCTCGCCAGGTTAATACCGATGACCACGATCACGGGCCCTGTTACAACCGGAGGAAATACCCTCTTGATCTTGTCCGCTCCGATTAAAAACGCAATCAGTGCAAACAGCAGATAGATCAGACCGGCAAAAATAATTCCACCCTGTGCTAAAGGAATGTTTTCTGCAACTACAGCACCTTCCGGTCGAATGATGGCGCTTAATGCAGCCAGGAATGCGAAGGAAGAACCGAGAAAAACAGGAACCTTAAACTTAGTACAGCAGTGGAATATTAAGGTGCCCACACCTGCGGAAAACAGTGCGAGCGATGGATTGAGACCGGTCAGCAAAGGAACCAGAACCGTCGCGCCAAACATGGCAAACAGGTGTTGGATGCTGAGCAGATAGTCTCGTGTTGTCAGTTGCGTTTTTTCACTCATTTTGCTACCCCATTTCATATCTTTGTATTTTTCCGTACTATTTTATCAAATATGGGGTTAAATAGCAACTATTTTCACTATTTTGTGTCAGGAGTGTACTTTATTAGAGCATAATCGCCAAGAGCATGAGGTACCGGTATGGAAACATAGATGGTTCCCTGCTCCTCGTAGCTGAACACTTCCGGAAATTTTACGGCTTCGTCAGAGTCCTTGGAGGTGTTTTTCGGCGCCTTCCATGGGAAATCTGCGCGGCGGAACATCTCGGTATACGTCTCAATGTCCGTGTCATTCTTAACCTTCATCAATTCTTTTTCCAAAGCGGCATCCGCGTCCGCAAACTGGCAGTCACCGGACAGCACATAACCGGCCAGTGTATAAGGGTCCGCATAGTTTGTGAGACCCATGTCTTCGCCGAGTGCGGTGTCAATGGTATTCGTATAGAAGAGACTGACTGGATGCGCGCCGCCCTCCGGCATGTAGGACCCTGTATAAACAGCAGTCAGGCGTCTGCGGTCCGCAGAGACAACCCTGCATTTCACGGTGAGGGAATCCTTGCTTTCATTCACGCCATAGGCTTTGATGAATTCCAGCGCATGTTCGTTTAGCAGCTTGTTGATCTTTTCCTGCACGGCAGCCTTGCTCAAATTAGAGACAACCGGGTATTCGACGGAAATGTTTCCGGTGGCGTAGGTGTGTATGGATGTGGTGACGCTGGAAGCGCTGTCTGCCTTCTTCGAGCCATCTTTTTTCGTTTCGCCGCCAGCCGCATCTGTGGTCTCTTTGTCCGCGGCTGTCGTCTCTTTCGTCTCTGCCGCTGTCGTGGTGGGAGACATGGTCTCGGCCGCCGTGGTGTGGGTGCTTGTCAAATCTGTTTTGTCCTGATTCTTCTTACCGCATCCTGCAAGTGAAAGGGCACAGACGAGTGAAAGGGTGAGAATAACCGTATATCGCTTCATAAAAAGCCTCCTTTATCATTTGAATTCGATAGGAACAGTATACCATAATGGTGGGGAAATGTATTGCAGAATTGCTTAAGATTTTGTTTCGATGTAATTAGTTTCTTATGAAGTGTATGCGGAATGAGGTTTGCCGTGTTATAATGAGCTGGATAAGTAGCCTGATACGTATCAGGGGAGCAATCTGGTGTTTTATTATTTTAATTTTATTATTCTGGCAGGAATAAGCTCTGTGCTTCTGCCGGGAGGCGATGCATTTATAAAGTCTTATGTCGATCCGGTTTACAGTGGAATTGCGGCTCTTGCGGCCATTGTTATTGTCTGCACCTGCATGATTATGAAGAAACTGGATGAGGTATTGAGAGAGTTAAAAAAAGAAAAGGACGAGGAAAGTGAAACCGTCTGAGAGAAAATAAGGAGGGAGAACAGAGGAGGATTGAGGATGAGACGTATTATGGGTGATTATGTGGCTTACTATCCCCTGACAACGGAAAATGAAATGGAGTGGGACTGATTGTGGATGACAAATTTATATTAACCAACGAACAAAGAAAATATTTAGGTTTAAACCCCATCGAAGAGCATTGGGAAGTACTGGATATCAAAGGAACCTCCTATTATTTTGACGGAAACGTGATTAAAAAAGAGATTTCCTCCTCCGGCTGTCAGGAGGAAAACTTTCGGTACAGAGAATGCGAGCTGGAAGTTGAAACGGCGGAAAACAGAACGATGGTGCTGCCGAAGACAGCGAAGGGAAAGCCGAAGAAATTAAATTTTACGGCCACCCAGTCCTTTCGACCTGTGAATGTCTATTTTTCCTATGAGGGGGGCCGGATCACGATTGCCAGTCATACGACACAAAAGACTTTTTATTCCGAAAAAACAGGGAGTGAAGAGAGTAGTGCTGTGTTGGAAAACTGGATCGAGAACTGGATCAGGGAAACGACGCAGGTAGATTTCGCAGAACTGGAAACCTTTAAAAATGAAAAAAGAGTGCATCAGAGCTATAAAGAAGGCGATATTTTTGCTTTTAAAATCGGAAGAAGACAGTATGGCTTTGGAAAGATTTTAATCGATATCGTGAAGCGGAGGAAGACGGAGGAGTTTAAACAAAATAAAAATTACGGTCTCACAAATTTAATGGGAACGGCTCTGGTGGTAAAAGTTTACCATAAAATCAGTGACAGCATGGAGGTGAACCTGGATGAATTAGAACAGGGGCTGTCTCTGCCGCCGCAGGCTTTCATGGACAACCGCATTTATTACGGTGAGTATAAGATCATCGGAAACCGGGCAGTTACATATCGGGATTTGGATAACGGTCCCATATCGACGAGTAAAAGCATTAATTATCAGGATCGGGAGATCGCATATCTTCAATACGGTTTCATATACAGGGAACTGTCGCTTTTTGAATATAAAATGTATGAAGATGAGGGATGGTACCATACCGATTACAGGGATGAAGGAATTGGTTTTTCTTTAGATTTAGATCATCTGGAGGAATGCATCGCAGCGCATTCCAATGAACCTTATTATGGCAGTGATGTCAGGAATAGTGTCAGGGGGAGACTCAGTCATCCATTGAATAAAAAGGATAAGAATGCAATTTTTGAAGCCTTTGGTTTAGATGGGAATATGGATTATGAGGGGAATTTGAAATTACACAGAGCCTCAAAAGAATAAGCGCATTGAAGCTTTCGCCGTGAAATTACGGCAGTCAGACAGGCTGCAGCGTTTCTCTGTGGGACATGCAGCCTGGTTATTAACAGCAGCCCATAGTAGAGTCTGCGTATCATTTGGAGTCTTATCTGCTTTTCATAGCCTTGATCAGTGCCAACAGTGCGGACTTTTCATTCTGCGTCAGCCCGGACAGATCCAGACTGTCCTTCTGCTCTACGCCTAAGAGGTAATCCGTGGATACTTTAAAAATCTGTGCAATGTGAATTAAAACATCGTAAGACGGCAGGCGCAGGCCGGTTTCGTAGGCACTGATTACGGATTTTGTCAGCCCTAATTTCTGGGATAATTGGGCTTGTGTCATTTCTTCATGTAATCGTAATGTTTTTAAGGTGTTTCCAAAGTCAACCATATCAATTCTCCTTTTTTCAGTAGTTTACTACATATGGTATGTTTATATGGTGGATTAAATATTCATATAGTTGACCGGATTTAAGAAAAGCTGTATACTTTTTATACCAGGAGCCGGTCGGGATAAGATAATTGACAATGGAGGGGGAGTACATACAGTGATAAAAAAGCAAATTTATAATTTAGAGTTTACCGAAGAAGAATTACAGATGATCTATATGGTTTTCAGCAAGCTGGAGAATAAATGTTTTGCAAAATGGCGTTCCATGTGGCCGGATGACGGCGAAAGAGCAAGCGCAGAATGCACAAAGCAATGGCTGATGCTGGGGAAAGTGGAGAGTATAAAGGACCGTGTGGCAAAGCCGCTGGGGTTAAGCGTCCGGAAAGAATTATAGAACGGTATCGCGTTTCAAGTAAAAGGGAATCTGCTGCATTCGGCGGGTCCCCTTTTTAATAGAAAAAAGGACCAAAAATAACGCAGATACGTTATTTTTAGTCCAATTCCCTGCCAAGGGTGTAGTGCCGGCTGCGGGACTTGAACCCGCACGGTGTTGCCACCAATGGATTTTGAGTCCACCTCGTCTGCCATTCCGACAAGCCGGCGTAACAATCACAGCGTTGATTATTTTATCACAGGATTTTCCATTTGGCAAGTGTTTTTTATGATTATTAAATTGAAAATGGTGGAAATATATTGTATGATAGATAGAGATTTGTGGAAGGAGGTGTCCGGAGGTGACATGTAAAGAAGCGGAAAGCCTTGTAATGCCTTATATTAAGAACGAACTGACTGATGAAGAACTCTTTGAATTTCTGGAGCATATTGAACATTGCCCGGAATGCAGGGAAGAGCTGGAGATATATTTTACTGTTGACGTGGGAATCCGGCAACTGGACTCCGAGACGGGCAATTACAACATCAAGGGAGCGCTTGAGACAGCGATCGAACAGTCCAGGGAAAGACTGGAAGCCGTTCGGCTCGTTAAGATCGTGCGCTATGCGGTATCCACACTCAGCGTTATGGCATTAATTATTACGGTCCTTCTGCAGTGCCGCATCTGGCTGCAGTCGGGACTCATCTGACAGGAGAGAACATGGACAAAGAGAAATTAGTATTAATAGACGGACACAGTATCATGAGCAGGGCATTTTACGGAATTCCCGAGCTGACAAATTCAGAGGGGCTCCATACCAACGCCGTATACGGATTTTTGAACATTATGTTTAAGATTCTGGAAGAAGAGCAGGCAGACCATGTGGCGGTGGCCTTTGACCGAAAGGAACCCACATTCCGCCATAAGATGTTCGAACCGTATAAGGGAACGCGAAAACCCATGCCGGAGGAGCTTCACGAGCAGGTGGATTTGATGAAAGAAGTCCTCGGCGCCATGGAGGTGCCCATCCTTACGATGGCAGGCTACGAGGCCGATGATATTCTGGGAACTGTGGCGAAAGAAAGCCAGGCGAAGGGCGTGGAGGTGGTCGTGGTATCAGGTGACCGCGATCTGCTCCAGTTGGCCGACGAGCATATAAAGATCCGGATTCCAAAGACCAGCAGGGGCGGTACGGAGATTAAAGACTACTATCCGGAGGAGGTGAAGAATGAGTACCATGTGACTCCAACGGAATTTATCGATATGAAGGCCCTGATGGGAGATTCCTCCGACAACATTCCAGGAGTACCGTCCATCGGAGAGAAGACGGCCGCTGCCATTATAGAGGCATACGGAAGTATTGAGAACGCTTACGCCCATATAGAGGAGATCAAACCGCCAAGAGCGAAGAAGTCACTGGAAGAGAATTACAGTCTTGCACAGCTGAGCAAGGAGCTGGCAACGATCAATATAAACTGCGGAATAGAATTTTCCTATGACGATGCCAAAGCGGACAACTTATATACACCGGCCGCTTACCAGTATATGAAGCGTCTGGAGTTTAAATCACTCCTTTCCCGTTTCTCGGATACGCCGGTAGAGAGTCCGTCGGCGGAGGCACATTTTCAGATGGTCACCGATTTTGGAGAAGCGGAAGCCATCTTTGCCGCCTGCAAAGCCGGGGCGAAGATTGGCCTGGAACTTGTGACCCTGGACCATGAGCTGACTGCCATGGCGCTCTGCACAGGAGAGGAAGCCACCTACTGTTTCGTCCCCCAGGGCTTTATGCGGGCGGAATATCTGGTGGAAAAGGCAAGGGATTTGTGCAGATCATGCGAACGGGTATCCGTGCTTAAGCTAAAGCCGCTGCTTCCATTTTTGAAAGCTGAATCAGACAGCCCGCTGTTTGACGCCGGTGTGGCCGGTTACCTTTTAAATCCGCTTAAGGATACGTATGATTACGATGATCTTGCCCGTGATTATCTGGGCATGACCGTCCCGTCCAGAGCCGACTTATTAGGAAAACAGACGATTAAAAAGGCACTTGAGACCGATGAGAAGAAGGCGTTTACATGCATCTGCTACATGGGCTATATCGCCTTTATGTGTGCGGACCGTCTGACCGAGGAGCTTAAGAAGGCCGAAATGTACAGCCTCTTTACCGATATTGAGATGCCGCTGATCTACAGCCTTTTCCACATGGAGCAGGTGGGAATCAAGGCGGAGAGAGAGCGGCTGAAGGAGTACGGAGACCGCTTAAAGGTGCAGATTGTCGCGCTGGAGCAGAAGATTTATGAAGAAACAGGGGAAACCTTTAATATCAATTCTCCCAAGCAGCTGGGCGAGGTTCTGTTTGACCATATGAAGCTGCCCAATGGGAAAAAGACGAAATCCGGTTACTCCACGGCAGCCGATGTGCTGGACAAACTGGCTCCCGATTATCCGGTGGTACAGATGATTCTCGACTACCGTCAGCTCACCAAGCTGAATTCCACCTATGCGGAAGGTCTGGCCGTCTATATCGGGCCGGATGAGAGAATTCACGGGACTTTTAACCAGACCATCACGGCTACGGGAAGAATCAGCAGTACGGAGCCGAATCTTCAGAACATCCCGGTTCGTATGGAACTGGGACGTGAGATTCGGAAGATATTTGTTCCGGAGGAGGGCTGCGTCTTCATCGACGCCGACTATTCCCAGATCGAGCTTCGTGTCCTGGCGCATATGTCCGGAGATAAGAGGCTGATTGGAGCCTACCGCCATGCGGATGACATTCATGCCATCACGGCTTCCGAGGTCTTCCATACGCCTCTGGACGAGGTGACGCCGCTGCAGAGAAGAAATGCCAAGGCGGTAAACTTCGGAATCGTGTATGGTATCAGTTCCTTCGGACTGAGCGAGGGCTTAAGCATATCCAGGAAAGAGGCGACGGAGTATATCAATAAGTATTTTGAGACGTATCCTGGCGTTAAGGAATTCTTAGACAGGCTTGTGGCGGATGCCAAAGAGACCGGCTATGCGGTCAGCATGTTTGGCAGAAGACGTCCGGTGCCGGAACTGAAATCTACTAATTTTATGCAGCGCTCCTTCGGGGAGCGTGTGGCCATGAACTCCCCGATTCAGGGAACGGCGGCCGATATCATGAAGATCGCAATGATACGTGTGGATCGTGCATTGAAGGCGAAAGGCCTTAAATCGCGCATTGTTTTACAGGTTCACGATGAGCTTCTGATCGAGACGCAGAAGGACGAAGTAGAAGCGGTAAGGACGCTTTTGGTGGACGAGATGAAGCATGCAGCGGATTTATCAGTTTCTCTTGAGGTGGAAGCGAACGTCGGAGATTCCTGGTTTGACGCCAAATAGGACCAGGGCGTATATTTGCCTTACAGGAGAGAGGGAGAAAAAGTGAGAGTGATAGGACTGACAGGCGGAGTCGGCGCCGGGAAGAGCCGGATTCTCGATATCCTGCAAACAGAGTACGGAGCAGAAATCATAGTCGCCGATCAGGTGGCGCATGAGCTGATGGAACCAGGGCACGAGGGCTACGAGATGGTCGTTCGTGCCCTGGGGAACAGCTTCTTGAAACCGGATGGCACAATTGACCGTCCGCTGCTTTCCGCACTCATTTTTCATGACCAAAATGCGCTTGAGACGATGAACGGAATCATCCATCCGATGGTATGGAAAACGATCAAAGATAAAATTTCTTCTTCACAAGCGGACTTAATTGTGGTAGAATCTGCAATTATGGGCAGGGAACAGAATGACATCTACGATGAAATGTGGTATGTTTATACATCGGAAGAGAATCGCATCAGGCGCCTGAAAGAAAACAGGGGATACAGCAGAGAGCGTACCCTAAGCATTATGAAGAATCAGCTTTCGGATGAGGAATTCCGGGAACTGGCGGACCGGGTGATTGATAACAACGGGACCGTGGAAGAGGTAAAAGCCGGGCTGGAGGCCCTATTGAAAGATAAAGGACGGAAAACATGAGACTGGTAAGTATAGCGAGCGGAAGCAGTGGAAACTGCATCTATGTTGGTTCGGACAACTCCCATATTCTGGTGGATGCCGGCATCAGCAATAAGAGGATTGAGCAGGGCTTAAATGAAATTGGTTTAAAAGGCAGCGAGCTCGACGGAATCGTCATCACACACGAGCATTCTGACCATACAAAGGGACTGGGAGTCCTGGCAAGAAAATACGGTGTTCCTCTTTATGGGACAAAGGAAACGCTGGAAGAGGTATCGAAACAGAAGTATCTGGGAGAGTATCCCAGAGAGCTGTACCATCCGATCTGTCCGGATGTGGACTTTTTTATCGGAGATCTGGAGGTAAAGCCTTTCTCGATCGATCACGACGCGGCCAATCCGGTGGCATACCGGATTCAGCATGACCACAAATCGGTGGCGGTAGCCACGGACATGGGACACTATGACCAGTACATAATCGATCATTTACAGGGACTCGATGCGCTTTTGCTGGAATCAAACCACGATGTCAACATGCTGCAGGCAGGACCGTATCCTTACTACCTGAAGCGCCGTATTTTAGGGGATCACGGCCATCTCTCCAATGAGAACGCCGGACGCCTTCTGTGCTGCATTCTGCACGATAATTTAAAACGGATTCTGCTTGGCCATTTGAGCAAAGAAAATAATTATGAAGAGCTGGCTTACGAGACCGTAAAGCTGGAGATTACAGACGGAGATAATCCATTTAAGGCGTCCGATTTTTCGATCGCGGTTGCGGGAAGAGACAGGATGTCGGAAATTATCACTATATAAAAGAGGAGAAAAGCAGCATGAAGAAAACCATTATCACAGTAGTTGGAAAAGACACCGTAGGGATCATTGCAAAGATTTGCACATACCTGGCGAACAACCGGGTGAATATCCTGGATATCTCACAGACCATCGTACAGGATTTCTTTAATATGATGATGATTGTCGACACGAACGACGCCACAAAACCTTTTGGAGAGCTTGCCGATGAACTGGAACAGATCGGAGACGAGATCGGCGTTAAGGTAAAATGCCAGCGCGAGGATATTTTTACCAAGATGCACCGTATCTGACAGCAGCGAAAAAGAAAAAGGATGGTCATTGATATGTTGAATATGTTTGAAGTAAATGAAACAAATAAAATGATAGAACAGGAGAAGCTGGATGTCAGAACGATTACCCTGGGCATCAGCCTTCTGGACTGCAGCGACAGCGATTTAGATGCGGTCAATGAGAAGATCTATAACAAGATCACCACTACAGCTAAAAATCTCGTCGCAGTCGGCCGAGAGATTGAGCGCGATTTCGGCATCCCAATCGTAAATAAGAGAATTTCCGTCACCCCGATCGCCATGGTTGGCGCGGCGGCCTGCAAGAGTCCGGAGGACTATGTGACCATTGCAAAGACCCTCGACCGGGCGGCTCACGAGGTTTCAGTAAATTTTATCGGCGGTTATTCCGCTCTGGTGAGCAAGGGTATGACCGATGCGGACGAAAGGCTGATCCGTTCCATTCCGCAGGCGCTTGCCGTTACGGAGCGTGTGTGCAGCTCTGTCAACGTGGGTTCCACAAAGACGGGCATCAACATGGATGCCGTGAAGCTGATGGGCGAGATCGTGCTGGCGACGGCGGAAGCGACGAAGGAGTCTGATTCTCTGGGCTGCGCCAAACTGGTCGTCTTCTGTAATGCGCCTGACGACAATCCGTTTATGGCGGGCGCGTTCCACGGAGTGACGGAGGCCGAGTCCATCATTAACGTGGGTGTCAGCGGACCTGGTGTTGTAAAGACTGCCATCGAGACGGCGAGAGGAAAGGATTTTGAGGTCCTCTGCGAGACTATCAAGAAGACGGCGTTTAAGATCACGAGAGTCGGACAGTTGGTGGCTCAGGAGGCCTCCAGACGCTTAAATATCCCGTTCGGCATCATTGATCTGTCCCTTGCTCCGACTCCGGCTGTAGGCGACAGTGTCGCTGAGATTCTGGAAGAGATCGGTCTGGAGCGTGTAGGCGCTCCGGGAACGACAGCGGCTCTCGCCATGTTAAACGATCAGGTGAAGAAGGGCGGCGTCATGGCTTCTTCCTATGTAGGCGGCTTAAGCGGCGCATTTATCCCGGTCAGCGAGGATCAGGGGATGATCGATGCGGTTTCCATGGGAGCTTTGACGATCGAAAAGCTGGAAGCGATGACGTGCGTCTGCTCCGTAGGCCTCGATATGATCGCGATTCCAGGCGACACGCCTTCGACGACCATAGCAGGCATTATTGCGGATGAGGCAGCTATCGGTATGATCAACCAGAAGACGACCGCTGTCAGACTTATACCGGTGATCGGAAAGACCATTGGGGATACGGTGGAATTTGGCGGACTGCTTGGCTACGCTCCGGTTATGCCGGTCAATCCCTATTCCTGTGAGAAGTTCGTGACCCGCGGAGGCAGAATTCCGGCTCCGATCCACAGTTTCAAAAATTAGGATTAAATAAAGAAAGGCCCAGATGAATGAACAACCCATCTGGGCCGTACTTAACAGAAAAGAGAAATTGGGAGGAAGATCGGATGAGACTGTATCTGATTCGTCATGGCCGCCAGTGCAGCCGGCTGTGCAACGTCAATGTGTATTTGGCTGAGGAGGGCTTCCGACAGGCGGAGCTTTTGGGAGAACGTCTGGCAGGAGAGAAGATTGAAGCTGTATACTCCAGCCATTTGCTGCGGGCGTTTCAGACTGCGGAGACGGCAAACCGCTTCTGGAATGTGGAACACATTGTAAAAGAGGAGCTGCGCGAGATATCCTTCGGCGAGATGGAAGGAATGTGCGACGAGGATATTGCGGTAAAATTTGCCGCATTTAAGAAGGAACAGGAAAAGATGGAAGCCGACTTACCGTATCCGGGCGGAGAGTGTGCGGGAGACGTGATCCGGCGGGTGATGCCGGTATTTCATAAGATTGCTGAGAGCGGTTATCAGACGGTTGCGGTAGTCACTCACGGCGGTGTAATCCGAAGCATGACCTCCGCATTTTTAGGCATGGAACCGGCCAGACACCGGCTCCTCGGCAATTCACTGGAAAACTGCAGCATTACCGAGGTGGCCTATAACCCAGGCAATAATCGCTTTACCGTGGAACGTTTTAATGATTACGCGCATTTGGAGCCGCATCCGGAGCTCTTAAGAAGCAGCTGGGTATCGGCGGAGAATTAGTACTGCGTTGCATAATTACACAACGCAGTACTAGAGGACAGGGGAATATTTTATGGAGCAGAGCAGTATGGTTCTGGAAAAAAGAGAAGAGGTTAAGAAGATCTTTGAGGACTTTTTAGACGACAGCCTGCTCAGGATCATCCTGAGCAATCCGGCCCTAAAGGATGGGGCAGGCCCGTACAAAGCACTGAAGGTTCGGGTGCGCCCGGTTATGCTGAAAGGCGGCATGGTGTTCCAGGCGGAAGAACTGACGGAGAAACAGGCATTTCACCGAAATCTGACGAGAGAAGAAGGCGTATCCTACTTGCTGGGACTGATGGAGAGCGGTTTTAAGCAGGCAGAGGTGGAATCGTCCAGGGGACAGGCCCGTGTGTTGGTTGGCAAGAAAGGGACTGTCACGATTAAAGTTAAGAAAAATCAGCAGAAGATGGCAGCGGCTCCGAACGTGGCCTCCCACAACCGGCAGAAGCGCTACATCCTGGAGGAAGGAAAGCCTGTTGCATTTCTGGAGGACTTAGGCGTCATGACGGTCGATGGTAAGGTCGTCCGTTCCCGCTACGATAAGTTCCGCCAGATCAACCGTTTTCTGGAATTTATTGAGGACATTCTCCCAAGACTGGACAAGAGCAGGGAAAATGTAATCATCGATTTTGGATGCGGAAAATCATACCTGACATTTGCCATGTATTATTATCTCCATGAGCTGAAGGGCTATGAAGTGCGCATTATCGGACTGGATTTAAAGCAGGATGTGATCGACCACTGCAACCGCCTAAGCGTGGTCTATGGCTTCGACAAGCTGAAGTTTTATCACGGGGATATTGCTTCCTACGACGGCGTGGACCATGTGGACATGGTTGTGACGCTTCACGCCTGCGACACGGCTACGGATTACGCCCTGGAAAAGGCCGTAAAATGGGATGCCTCCGTGATTCTCTCCGTTCCCTGCTGTCAGCATGAGCTGAATAAACAGATGGACAACGAGCTGCTGCGCCCGGTGCTCCAGTACGGGCTGATCAAGGAGCGTATGGCAGCCTTATACACCGATGCCCTCCGGGCGGAGATCCTGGAAAACAGGGGCTACCGGACTCAGATCCTGGAATTTATCGATATGGAACACACTCCGAAGAATATTCTGATCCGCGCGGTGAAACAGGGCGGGCCGAAGGACAACCGGAAAGAGATCGAGGATATCCTGCAGTTTTTGGGGACGGAACAGACGCTGGCCAGGCTGCTGCTGGAAGAGTATAATGGATAGTTGTGTGGTATGGAATGATAAAGACGGCTGGAGCGAAAGACAGATATTGCCTTTTGCTCCGGCCGTTTATTTCATTAGGCGGCAGGGATTTGACTTGGGATAAAGACAGTGTTTTCAGTGGTTGGGATTTCGAAATCCCGTCGGCGCCATGCCGGTTATTTTTTTGAAACAGGCGCTAAAGTAATACTGGTTGGAAAAACCGGTTTTTTCACTGATTTCCCGTATGGAGAGTTCGGTGTTCATTAACAGCTCCTTCGCTGCCATAATCCGGGTGCTTCCGATTAAATCCACAATATTACCGCCGGTTGTTTCCTTAAATGCGGCGCTTAAGTGTGTAGGGCTGACATTTACGCTGGCAGCTATTTCATTCAGTCCAAGATCAGGATTGGCATAATTTAACTGAATATAGTTTTCTACCAGAGAGGCAAGCCGTTTTTGGTAACCGGATACAGAGGTGTCAAGCAGGCTTCCGGCCATGGCACAAAGCCTGAAGAACCATTGAAAGACCTCCTGTCCGGTAGAAAAACGCTTTAGATTACCCCAGTATTTCATTAAATCTTCGTCGAGAGAGGCAAGATCCACTCCCATTTTATAGAGAAAATTCAGCACTTTACCAGCCATATCGGAGATAAAAAAGAACAGACTGTCTCTGGATATGTGCAGCTTTAAGTACTCCTCATAGAGAGAGTCCAGATACTGCTCCAAACGGGGAACATCATTTTTACAGATCATGTTTATAATATATTTGCATTTTGATTCCAGATTCAGATCAGGAGTGGAATTTTCTGGGGGAAGATCCTGATAGCGGAGGATTGTCTCCTCTGGAAAAAAGAAACGGTATTCCAGCGCCAGTTTTGCGTTTTCGTAAGATTCCCGGATATCCCAGAAGGAGGCAACCGTATTACCAATGCCGACTGCCAGCTTGAACAGTGAAGCGCGTTCCAGGATGGGGGAGATCCGTTCCTCAGCAGCCGTCAGAAGCTGTACGGCCGAAGCTCTGCCTTTTCCAATAACCAAAACCAGAGAGTTTCCTTTGTGCAGGAGGTATGCGAGAGGAAAGTCTGCAAATTGCAGACCGATGTCATTTTCAAGAGACAGCAGATTCATATGGTAGCGCTGAAGGCCTAACGCATTTTTTAACTGGTTGGCATTTGTATTTTTAATCACGATGCATAAATGAAAATGGGATTCAATTGTAAGCGACAGAAAAACGGGATAGTCGCCGTAATTGTACTTTGCCTCCGCCGGCGCATGGTGCAGCACATCGTAGAAGAATTTTTCAACCATGGCCGGTTTACTGGCTTCCAGCTGACGCTTTGTCTGAAGGTCCAGATCGATCTGAGCCGCTGCTTTTGCAATGATACTGCTCAAATAAGCCAGATCGATGGGTTTTTCTATAAAATCGTAGGCCCCCAGTCGTATTGCTTCCTGGACATACTGAAAATCTTCATAGGCACTGATTAAGATTATCTTTATGGCCGGGTTCTGTTTCAACACTTCTTTAGCCATTTTCAGGCCTGACAGACCAGGCATTCGAATATCGGAAATAATGATGTCCACCGTCTCCGATGCGACGACTTCCTCTATCTGCAGTGCATCATAAAAAACGTGAGTCACAACGACATCAAGCTTGTGCCAGTCGATATTCTCTTTTAGAGATTCCGTTACAAGTTTATTATCGTCTATAATCAAAGCGTATTTAGACACAGTATTCCTCCTTATAAAATCTGTTTTAAATGAATGGTGAATGAGGTGCCGCAGCCAGGATGGCTTTCCAGCTGAATCGTATCACTGCCGGGGGCGAAATAGGGCGTGAGACGTACGTTTACGTTGCTGATTCCATAATTTTTGTCGTAGTCAGCCTGATGCTTTTGGAGTGTTTGCCGGATGTCTGCCAAACGCTCTTTATCCATTCCGATTCCGTTGTCAGAAATCCGGATCAGTATGGTATCCTCATCATAGTGAATCGAAATTACAATATGGAGAGAACTGTTGGAATCCGGAATCGCATGAATGATGGCGTTTTCCATAAAAGGTTGAAATATGAATTTACAGATTAAAAAATGTTCAATGCCATCTTCCGTCTCGAAGCTCCATGTGATTCGATTGGGTTTTGATACACAGATCAACTTTAAATACAACTCCGTTACTAAAAGCTCTTCGCGGATCGGTATTAAATGATCCGGATCATGTAGAAGGTGCCGGTAAAACTGAGACAGATTGGTAATCGTCTGACTGGCCAATTCCACTTTTCCGAGTGACTGACAGGAAACGATGGTGTTTAAGGTATTAAAAAGAAAATGAGGATTAATCTGGGACTGTAATAGCTGATACTTCAGCTTTTCTGTCTGCAGCGACATCTCCAGTATCTGTTTAAAGTATTCATCGTGTTCCAGTACCATGGTCTCGTAAGTGCCGGCCAGTTGATCAAGCTCATCTCTGTCACAGGCTGGGCGGCTGGTCATGGGGCGAAGAAGCTTTAGTATATCACGATTTTCACTGGCTTTTATGGATTCCATCACCTGGGAAAGTGTATGGAATCGGCGTGTAAATGTTTTTGATGCAGCAATTGATAAGCAGACAGTGCAGATAATTATCGAGCATATCGCCAATAGAAGAAAGGTAAGAATAAAATTACCATTTTGCCGGACATAGGAGAGCGGGATTTGTGTAATAAGCATCATGGAAGGATTGTCCAAGGGCTGTGCAACGAGGAGGGTGTCCCCTACGATAAAGGAATCTCTTGTTTCGTCCCACAGATTTACTTGGTCTGCGGCCAGCAGGCTTCCTATTTTCTTTTCATCACTGTGCATCAGGATCCGGTTGTCCTGATCGATGACGTAGCTTCTGCTGTCTGAGGTATCGATAGGGGAACTCAGTAATTCCGAGAATTCCGACAGTCGTAAATGGCAGGCAAAGGCATAATTTAAAGATCCTGTGTAAATATTACGGTATGCATTCCAACAGGTCATGACACTTTTGGGGATGGCTGAAAAGGCCGCAGGAAACTGTAAGTCCTTATTGGTGCGCCAAAAGGAGCGGGAACCGGCGTCAAAAAGCTCCTGTTCCGTCATGTTATAATCAGACAGCCGGTTTAACGGAAAAAAGTTAATTCCATTGCCGTTGGGATTGATGAAGCAGTCCTCCGGAAGAAAGACGGTTATCTGCAGGAGCTTAAACGTGCTCTTTATGGAGCCGATGCTGTTCCTGCTCTGCGAAAAGGCGGACAGGTATTCAGACAGGGGATAGAGCGGAGTCTTCTGCAGATGATACAGATAGAAGGATATCGAGTTAGAGAGGCTTTCTATCTGAGACAGCCGGTTGTTAATATTGATGGCGATCTGTCGGTTGGCAGCGCGGAGGGAATCAATGGTCCTGTTTTTTGACATGGAATAAGCCATATAGTAAGAGATCGAACTGGTTAAGAGCAGCGGAACGAGGCTGCATACTAAAGTAAGGCATACGAGTTTCTTATATACGGTGTTTAATTTCAAGTGGAACGAACTCAGAAATCTTTTTATGTTTTTTTTCATGGGAATCGGGAACCATCCTTACTGTTATGAACTGTGAATAAAAGCGTGATTTCATTATATCCAGCCCTATAATATAAGTCAATAATCACAACAATATTGGAGAAAACAGGTAAAAAATCTTAAAATCAGCATAAAAAAACATATTTCCACAGTCATATTTTTTGTCTATAATGTGCTTGTCTGACAAAACAAAACAAACAAGGAGGTACAGACTATGAAAAAGAGAGTCTTAAGCATTCTGCTGTGTGCAAGCATGACAGCCGGTTCTCTTGCAGGGTGTGCAGGGAAAACAAATGAAATAGGGGAAACCACAGGAAAGGAAGAACACGTTACCGAAGCTTCATCTGCAAAAGGGGAGACGTCTGGGGCGCAAATCACACTTTTCTGCGACGATGCGGCCACACAGGAGAACTTTCAGGATTATGTGGAGGCGGCGGAGCGTGCAACGGGTCTGAAGATTGAAGTACTTGCCATGCCGACTAATACAGACGACCGGACGGCTAAGGTTATGACAATACTTTCTTCCGGTGATGATACGGTCGATATCCTTTCCGTGGATCAAGAAATGATTCTCTCATTATCCGGAACCAATTATCTGGAACCGCTTAATGATGTGCTCACTCCGGAGGTTAAGGCAGTATATCCGGAATCATTCATTGAGATGAGTGATGGGAAAGGTGTTCCCATGTTTATGGAAATATTCTGTTTCTGGCTGAATTCCAAATACGTAAAGGAAGCCGGAATGGAATCCGTAAAGACGAGCGAGGAGTTTACGAAATTTTTAAAGGCGGTATCGAAGGAGGGTGTGTATGGCTACGGGGGCGGCTGGGAACAGACCTATGTATGGAACGATATAGGTGAGTTTGTAAACCTGTTCGGCGGTGATATGTACGACTGGTCCAATGAAAACACACAGGCAGCCGTAAAATTTATGAAAGAGATGGTTGACCAGGGGTATACACCTCTTTCACAGCTGGCGGATCAGTATACGGAATTGAATCAGCGTATTATGGACGGTTCATCCGCATCAATGCTGAATTACTCCAGCTTTATGCCAACGTATGATGCAGCCGGCAGATACGGAGAGGATGACATTTACATTGCCCCCATGCTGAATCTTGGGCAGGAGAAGACCTATGCCAATGGCTGGCAGTATGTGCTGAACGCTGCGTCACCGAATAAGGAAGCGGCAAAGGTTTTCTTAAGCTGGGCTGCAAGCCTGGAGGGACAGGAGACGTATGGCCGGACGTTTTCCAGACTTCCTGCAAGGACCGATGTCGTGGATGACCCGGATTTTACGGTACCGGGAATGGAGCAGCTAAAATCGTATCTGAAAACTACAACTCTGGTTCCTCGTCCGCTTCCGGTCAACTCGATGGAATATATCAACGATGTGGGTGCGCTGTTCCAAAAATATGTAAGTGATGAACTCAGCTTTGACGATTATATTGCAGGAATGCAGAAATGTATAAAAACGTATTTTCCAGATAAAGCAAAATAGTTCTGAGGAGGTAATGAATGAAGACAGAAAAAATAAAGAGTCCGGTAAAACGGACTCTTGGTGTAATAGGCTGGCTTCCATGGCTGATGATCCTTCCGGTGATCATAATCCGGTGTCTTACGACCCTTTATCCGGTCCTTATGACATTTATTAACAGTTTTCGTGATTTACATATTATTGGCGGAGGAACTGGAGCGTTTGCCGGCCTGAAAAATTATGCAAAGCTGCTGTCAGATGAAAAAATTGCCTCTTCCATGCAGTTTACCATTCTGTTTACCATTATTTCCATGACATTTCATATCGTGCTCGGCGTGATTCTTGCCATGATGCTGAATATGAAATTCAAAGGAAAAAAGTTTCTGAGAACGATTGTGCTGATTCCCTGGGCTATGCCGATGATCGTAGCGGGGCGCGCCGCCAGATGGGGATTCAATGGAACGTACGGATTCGTGAATGATTTGATTGGACGGCTGGTTTCGGGATTTCATTATGACTGGTTGATCCACGTGGATGCGGCAAGGCTTGCAGTGATTATCGTTGACTTATGGAAAGATATCCCTTTCTTCGCCATCCTCGTGCTGGCCTCCCTGCAATTCGTCTCTGCAGACATCTATGAAGCAGCCAAAATAGATGGGGCCGGAGCAGTCAAAAGTTTTTTCTATATCACGATTCCGAGTATTCTGAAAACAGTGATGACCATATCCATATTTTTTACAATGTGGCGTATTACAAGCTTCGAACTGGTCTATGCCATGACTTCAGGCGGACCGTATGATGGAACCTCTGTACTGTCTTATCGGATTTTGATTGAAGCGTTTAATAATCTGAATCTGGGATATGCATCGGCAATCGCTGTGGTACTGTTTCTTATAATGCTGGTATTGACCGGAATCAATCTGTTTGCAATCAAGAAAATATCGGATTAGGGGGCTAGAAATGGGACAACATTTGAAAAAGAAAGTTTTTAAAGTATTTCAATGGAGTTTGACGGTATTGACAGCGGCGATTATACTGATACCGCTTTACTGGATTTTTATTTCTTCCGTCAAACCGTCAACGGAGCTTTTTACCAATCCCATCCAATGGATTCCCCGTCATGTCACGTTAAAGAGCTACCAGACACTAATCCATACCGTGGGTATCTTCCCTCAAATCAAGAACACTCTGATCATAACGGGGGTAACCCTGATTCTGTCAACGGCCATCTGTATACTCGCTTCGTATGCCTTTGAGCGTTATCCTTCCAAGGGACTGTCCATGGCTTACGGACTGATCGTGTTTTCAGCTCTGATCCCTGGGATCGTGACGGCAAGACCGCTTTATGACTATCTGAGGAGTTTAAAACTGGTAGATACGTATCCGGGGCTGATTCTGCTCTATACCAGCTCCCTGATTCCGTTTACCATATTGATCCTTCGAAATTATTTGGGAAGCATTCCCATTGACATCGAGGAAGCGGCTGAGATCGACGGGGCAAATCATATGCAGAAACTTATGTTTGTGACTCTGCCGCTTATGAGGCCGGCTGTGGCAACTGTATGTATTATAAATTTTATAAGCTGTCTGAATGAGTTTTTTATCCCTCTGTTTTTCTCACAGAAGATCAAAGTACTGACTATTGGTATCTCAACCCTGCCAAGGGCCAATGCTTATGATGTGCCATGGGATTTATTAAGTGCCATGGGATGTGTGATTCTGGCGCCCATCATTATCTTTGTTATGATCTTCGAAGAAAATATTATGGATGGAATTATGGCAGGCGGCGTAAAGGCCTGAGCGCGGCGGAAAGCAATTTTCATGCACACTCGGAGCGGCATGAAAGAAAGGGAAATCGAACGATGTATTAGATTGATATGAGTCCTGCGAGACAGGAAAAAGACCGGAAAGAATTTGCAGGGGACATGCGGGAATCGGCCAGAAATCCGCTGGTTCCCGGGGCAAGAATCATCAGAGGAGGAGCGGCCGTCTCTGTTTATGACAACGAGACTGCCTGCAGAGAATGGAATTATCCTCTGAGCGAAGTGAATGACCTGGGTATCTTTTCCTACATGGAAAAAGAGGATGTGACGGATAACTGTCGGCCATGGGCGGTCCGGATGCATCCGGATATTACGGTTTATTACTATATACTGGAAGGCCGCGGAACCCTGATTCTGGGAAATGCCATGGGTGCGGCGGAGGAGCGTTTTGAATTCGGGGAACTTGAACTCGTCATTGTTCCGCGTGAAGTGCCTTACCGCATGGAAGGAGAATGGAAAGCCATCTGTTTTCATGCCAGGACAAGCGTTTATGGAAGTATGGCCGGTACCGTGCGTTTTCCCCATCCGGTCGTAACGCTTGACCGGCCGGAGAGGCCGGAAGAGGGGGAGGCGGCACATTTAAAGACACCAGGTACATATACGTGTTACAACCAGACAAAGACGATGGAAAGATCCTTTGGAAGAATCCTGGAAGCAGAGGAAATCCATAGGGAACAGACGGAGCCGGAGGCAGTAAACCGGCTGTACCGGGAAATTACCCCGGTGGATCCGCAGACTTCTGTGATGGATAACCGCAAAGAAGCGGAAAAAAATGGATCTGTCCTGGGGGCCAGGGTATTAAAACGAGTGGATGCTCCCCCGGTCTACAATGCCAATGCGGGGCTTAAACAGTCCAGCTATCCCCTCACATGGACCGATGATATTGCCATCTGCAATCTCGCTGAAAAATCAGCGGATTCTGACAGGGACAGGCCGTTTGATTCCCATTCCCATCCGGACATCGAAGAGTACAAGTTTATTCTGTCAGGCTCCGGCAGTGTCACGATCGGTGAAGGGGATGAAACCTGTGAGAGGGAATACTATGAGTTTAAAGCGGGGGATTTAGTGATCTTGCCAAGGGGGCTTGCTCATGCAGATGCCGGAGGCTACACCGCGCTCTACTTCCATGCGAAACAGAGCGTCTTTGGAAAAACACCGGGAGACAGTCTGTATCCCCATATTGCATACGTCTATACAAGGCCGCCGCGCCCCACAAAGGAAGAGGAAGAGGCGCTTAATGATCCGGGAACATTTATCAAGATGAATTCAAGAGAGACTTATAATGTATACTGTCCGAATCCGATTGTAAGAGTAGAGAAAAATCCTACGGATATGACTCATTTAAGGCCGGATTTATTTCCGCATACGGAGGAAAAAAGATGAAGCTGGGATTTGTCAGTGCGATATTAGCGGATTATACGTTTGAGGAGGTTATTGATTTTGCTTCTGAACATGGGTTCTCCTGCGTAGAGCTGGCATGCTGGCCGAAAGGGAACGTCTCCAGACGGTATGCCGGGGTAACGCATATTGACGTGGATAAGCTGGAGGAGCAGAATATTAACGCAGTCAGAGAGTACTGCAGGGAGAAAAAGGTAAGACTCTCTTCTATGGCTTATTATCCCAATCCGCTGGCGGAGAACAGGGAAGAAGCAAAGATTGCCGTCGCCCATCTGGAAAAGGTGATCGAGGCTTCGGCCAGACTGGGCATTTTAATGGTTACGACCTTTATTGGACGAAATCCTTCCAAGTCCCTGTCTGAAAACTTGGCCCTGTTCGAAGAGGTGTGGCGTCCGATCATCCGGTTGGCCGAAGACTGCGGCGTAAAAATTGGAATAGAAAACTGCCCCATGTTATTTACAGAGGATGAATGGCCGGGCGGACAGAATCTGGCGGTATCACCGGCAGTCTGGAGGGAAATGTTCCGGCGGATTGACAGTCCCTGCTTCGGCTTAAATTATGACCCGTCCCATCTGGTGTGGCAGCAGATGGATTATTTAAAACCAATATACGAGTTTCGGGATAAACTGTTTCATGTACATATCAAGGATATAAAAATATGGAAGGACCGCCTGGATGACAACGGCATACTGGCGGCGCCTCTTTCCTATATGACACCGAAACTTCCGGGACTTGGAGATGTGGAATGGGGGCGTTTCCTGTCGGCTCTGACGGATATCCGCTACGACGGAAGTCTCTGTCTTGAAATTGAAGACAAGTCATTTGAGGGATCGAAGGAATCCATCGAAGAAGCGATTCTGTTAAGTAAACGGTATATCAGTCAATTTGTATACGGAGGAAGGGAAGAATGGAGCAGATAAAGATTGGAATTATAGGAGCCGGATTTATCGGAAAACAGCATATCGAGGCAGTGCGGAGAATTCCGGGCCTTACGGTCCTGGCACTCTGTGATACAAATGAAAAAGCGGGCAGAGAAATCGCGCAGAATCTGGGCATCCCTGTGTTTTACAGCGATTACCATGAAATGATGAAGAACCCGGAGCTTGTATCCATACACAACTGCACACCAACCAATATGCATTTCGAGATTAACAGGGCGGCTCTGGAAGCTGGTAAACACATATACTGCGAAAAACCGCTGACAATGACTGTGGAAGAAGCGACGGAACTGATCAGACTGGCAAAGGAAAAGCACGTGTGTACAGGCGTCAATTTTAATTATCGGAACAATGTGATGGTTCACGAGATGAAGGACCGTGTCTGCAGACAGGCCATTGGGAAGGCTTTCATGGTATATGGGGAGTATTTACAGGACTGGCTGCTGTTCGATACGGATTATGACTGGCGGATGAATCCGGAGACCGGAGGAGTAAGCCGCGCAGTTGCCGATATTGGTTCCCATTGCTTTGATACCGCTCAATATGTGCTGGGCAGGCGGATTAAATCCGTATATGCAAATCTGATTCATCTGTATCCGGTCAGGAAAAAAACGGAAGAAGCTGCCGGTACTTTTGAAAAACCGGGACGGAACGGAAGACAGTATACGGAAATAGCCGTGCCTTCTGAAGACGCAGCCTTCGTCATGGCAGAGTTTGAAGACGGAATCCAGGGCCTTTTTTTTATTTCACAGGTATCAGCCGGAAAGAAAAACGGATTGGCCCTTACGGTCAATGGGACAGAAGCTTCTCTCACCTGGCAGCAGGAGCGGGCGGATCATCTGTTCATAGGGGAACGTGAAAACGGAAATGAGGATATCTATGCGTCAGTTCAGAATGTCGGGAGCTATGCGGCGCCGTGGATTGCTCTTCCGGCTGGCCATTCTGTTGGCTGGGCTGATGCATTCTGCAATGGCATCACATCGTTTTACGGGCATATAAAGAAGCCGGAGCTGCCGTTTGTGCACGCCGGTTTTGAAGATGGGCGCCAGATCATGAGAGTGGTTGATGCGTGCATTCGAAGCAATGCAGAAAAACGCTGGGTAACAATAGAATCATAGTGCATTGGAACAAAAACCAGGCTGGAATTACGGAAATCTGAATGGCATTTTATCTTTGACTGTGGTATGATAGAGAAAATTATAGGAAGGAGTAAAATTATGCCATTTATTAATTCCAAGGTAAGTGTGCCGCTTACGGACAGTGATAAGGAAACGCTGAAGGGTAAGCTGGGACAGGCAATATCCCTGATTCCGGGAAAATCAGAAAGCTGGCTTATGGTTGGCTTTGAGGACAATTATTCTCTTTATTTCAAGGGGAAGAACGATACGAAACTGGCTTATGTGGAGGTGAAGATTTTCGGCGGAACTACGGATGAAGCTTACGATAAGCTTACGGCCAGACTGTGTCAGATCTATGAGGAGGTGCTGGGGATTCCTCAGGATAAGATTTACATCAAATACGAGGAAGTGGAACACTGGGGCTGGAACGGCGCTAATTTCTAGGAGGAAAAACCTATGGAATTGTGGGATGTTTACGACGAGAACAGGAAACTGACCGGTAAGACACATGAGCGGGGCGTGCCGCTGGGACCTGGAGAGTACCATATTATAGCCGATGTCTGGACCGTGAACCAGAAATCGGAGATACTGCTCACCAGAAGGCACCCGGATAAGCCGTACGGCCTTTTGTGGGAGTGTACCGGAGGATCTGTGCTGACGGGTGAGAACAGCGTGGAAGGGGCGCTCCGTGAGCTCTCAGAGGAGATTGGAATCCACGCATCAAAGGACGAGCTTCATCTGATCCATTCCATCTGTTTAAAGGAGCGGTTCGTGGATACGTACATTACCCGCCAGAATGTGAATCTGGAAGATTTAGCGCTTCAGACGGAGGAAGTGGTAGATGCGAAGTTTGTCGTATTAGATGAGCTGATGGAGATGTGGCGTCAGGGAATCGTGGTTCCGAAATCCAGATTTCCGCTCTATAAAGATAAGATAGAGAGTTTCATCCGGCCGTCATGACTTCATGACGACCGAATGTGTATATTCGTTTTTCAAACGAGTATGATATTTTCCGGAAACGACGGCCTGGTAGAGGTGAGAACAGAACATATCCTTCTGAAACATCTCCCACGCCGTTCCTTCCAGAAGATTGCCGGCGTCGGCCGTTTTCGTAATGAGAGGGATGGTCCCTCTTTTTTTGATGTCTGAAAGGACCGCGGAAGCACCGCGGTTAAAGCCGAGGACACGGGCGTAAGGCGCATAATCTGCGGCGCGGCCGGCCATAATCTCCTGATCCGTGATGCCGAGCAGAAGATGAAGCAGGGCGCGGCTGATTCTGGTATAGGTGTACTGCCGGGTCTTCAGCGCGCCTATCCGGTCTTCAAAAGAAGAGAAGGAGAGAATCTCCTTCCTGATTCTGGCCGCTAAGTCATCCGAGACATCGAGATACTGCTCAAAGGGATCCGATGCCGCCGTCATGCGCAGCAGCGCCGTATTAAGCAGCGTCGAGAAATCATTTAAAAAGACTGGATAAGCCTGTTCCAGGAAGTGCCCGGCAAATGAAGGCATACCCTGGAGAACGGAGGTGGGAAGCCCCTCGCCGCTGTTTGATGCGTTTGCTTCCAGCTCTTTTCGAATCGCGGAGGCGGAGCAGAAGACGTCGGAAAATCCGGTGTCGTGATATCCGCTTCCCTGACGCAGGACCGTGATGGGCCGGATGGGGCTTTTTCGTCTTATGAGGGCCTTTGTATATTCGATTCCCAATATGTTGTTGGGAGAATCCAGGAGCTCTTTATCGAAGTCGCCGGTTAAAGAGAGTGCGTGCGCCCGAGCCTGGGGCCAGGTGAAGCCTTTTTTTAGCTGTTCCTTCAGTGCCGCCGTATAAAGGTCCGGTTCTGAGGCTAAAATAGAAGCAGCACGGGAAATTTCTTCCATATTGCCGCATTCGCTTCCAAAACAGACGGAACCGACAACGCCCAAGCGGTCCAGGAGCGCGATCCCACAGGCAGCGAAATCTTCCGCACTGCTGGCGGCGAAGATGGACGGCATCTCCAATACAAGATCGGCGCCGGCTTCCAGGGCCATGGCTGTTCTTGTGTATTTGTCGAAAATCGCTGGGGCGCCTCTCTGAACAAAGTCACCGCTCATGACGGCGACACAGTATTTAGCGCCGGCCAGTTCTTTGGCTTTTTGTATGTGCCAGGCATGTCCCTTGTGGAGCGGATTGTATTCCGCTATAATGCCGACGATGTAAGCATTTTCATTTTTCGTCATAAATTACGTCCTTTTTTTGCTGTTTTCCACTCTATTATGCAATTGTTTCATAAAAAATGCAAATTATTTCGAGACAGCACTTGAAAATTTTAATCAAAGCACATAGAATAGAAGCAGAATTGTAATATTCATTCATATTATTAAAAAAAACAGGAGAGAATATAGGTATGAAATTCTTGGTAGAAACGTCAGCGCGTCATGTACATTTAACTCAGGAACATCTTGAGATTTTATTTGGTAAGGGATATGAACTCACAAGAAAGAAAGATTTATCCCAGCCAGGACAGTATGCATGCGAAGAGAGAGTTACCATTGTAGGTTCCAAAAAAGAATTAGCCGGCGTATCCATCTTAGGACCGGTCAGAAAGGCAACGCAGGTAGAGCTTTCTTTAACAGATGCCCGTGCGATTGGCGTAGCGGCACCGATTAAGGAATCCGGAGACATCGCTGGAAGCGGAGCATGTAAGATCGTCGGACCATGCGGAGAGATTGAGATCGCAGAGGGCGTAATCGCTGCAAAGCGTCATATACATGCAACCAACGCAGATGCCGAGGCACTGGGCGTTAAGAACGGCGATATTGTCTCCGTTAAGGTTGATACAGACGGCAGAAGCCTTGTATTCGGCGACGTAGTAGTTCGTGTAAGCGACAGTTATGCGCTGGCTATGCATATTGACACGGATGAATCCAATGCCGCTGCCTGTGGCAGAGAACAGTACGGCGAAATCGTAAAATAATAAAAGGAGAAATACTGTAAAATGAAGATTTTAGTTATCAACTGTGGAAGTTCTTCCTTAAAATATCAGTTAATCGATATGGAGAACGAAGAGGTTTTAGCAAAAGGATTGTGTGAAAGAATCGGTATCGAAGGCTCCAATTTATCCCACAAGGCAGCAGGCAAGGAAGAACTGGAAGTTAAAAAAGAGATGCCGAATCACACGGTAGCGATCAAAATGGTCATGGACGCTCTGGTAGATCCGGAATACGGCGTGATCAAGGATACCAGCGAAATCTCTGCAGTCGGACACCGCGTACTGCACGCAGGGACTGTCTACAGCGACTCCATCGTTGTTAATGAGGATGTAAAGAAAGTAATCCGCGACTGCTTCGATTTAGGACCTCTTCACAATCCTGCAAACTTAATGGGAATTGAAGCGTGTGAGGAAGCGATGCCGGGAACACCGAACGTAGCCGTATTCGATACTGCATTTGGTATGAAGATGCCGGAGAAGGCAAGCTTATATGCGATTCCTTACGAATATTATGAGAAGTACAGCATTCGCCGTTACGGCTTCCACGGGACAAGCCACAGCTACGTATCCAAGGAAGCGATCAAGTACTGTGAATTAGACCCTGAGACAGCAAAAGTTATTGTCTGCCATTTAGGAAACGGCGCCAGCGTATCTGCTTCCATCGGCGGCAAGTGCGTTGATACCAGCATGGGATTAACTCCGTTAGAGGGCCTGATCATGGGTACCAGAAGCGGTGATATCGATCCGGCTGTCGTACAGTTTATCTGCAACAAAGAGGGCAAGGATGTCAATGAAGTCCTGAATATCCTGAATAAGAAATCCGGTATTCTCGGAATGTCTGGCGGCGTATCCAGTGATTTCAGAGATGTTCAGAAGGCACAGGGCGAAGGAAACCATAAGGCAGATGTTGCGATCCAGGCATTCATCTACCGTGTGGCTAAATACATCGGCGCATATGTAGCTGCTATGAACGGTGTTGACGCCATCGTATTTACCGCTGGTGTCGGTGAAAACGATAAGCCGATCAGAGGCGCTGTGTGCGAATATTTAGGATATCTCGGCATCGAGATCGATCCTGAAATCAACAAGGCAAGAGGAAAGAGAGTGACCATTTCCACTCCGGAATCCAAGGTAAAGGTATGCGTAATCCCGACCAACGAGGAGCTGTCCATCGCGAGAGAAACCTTAGCTCTTGTGAAATAAATGGTTGTTTAATATTGGAAATATTATGTTGACAAATGATGCGCGCCTGTGTATAATAGCATAGGTGCGTATTAATGGAGATTAATATGCTTATTAATTTGTCAGAGTTGTTTACCCTGGAAGGGAAAGAGAAAACTTATACACCCGATATTGAAATGGACATCTATCATTGCCCTAACGGCGATTATGAGGTGGCCTCCAAGGATAAGGTGGTTCTGCGAATTATGAATCTGGGAAACCGGAAGCTGGAAATTGAGGGGAAGGCAAAGCTTACTCTGAAAGTTCCGTGTGACCGCTGCCTCGATCCGGTGGAAGTACCATTGGAATTTGATATTATCCGCACTCTGGATTTGAATGAATCCGAGGAAGAGCGTGTAGAAGATCTCGATGAACAACCATATTTAAGTGGTTATAATCTGGATGTGGACCAGTTGGTTTGTGATGAACTCATACTGAATCTGCCTATGAAGGTTCTCTGCAGTGAAGACTGTAAGGGGATTTGTAATAGATGTGGAACAAATCTCAACCATGAGACTTGCGACTGCGATACAAGGTCTTTGGACCCCAGAATGGCGGTCATCCAGGATATTTTTAAACAGTTTAAGGAGGTGTAACCATGTCTATCTGTCCAAAGAACAAATCTTCTAAAGCTAGAAGAGACAAACGTAGAGCAAACTGGAAGATGAGTGCTCCGAACTTAGTTAAGTGCAGCAAGTGCGGCGAACTTATGATGCCTCACAGAGTTTGCAAGGCTTGCGGTTCTTATAACAAGAAAGAAATCATCAGCGTTGAAGACTAATTTTCAACAATCTCTATGACATGAACATGAAGTGCAATGAAGACCCCCGGAGGATTTCCTCCGGGGGTTTTTGTTTGTGGATTTGTATTATTGTTACGCTGTCGGTTATGATCGGACGGTACTCTGGTTATAAGCTGCAGACAGAAACAGGGGAGAACTTAACCGATATGGAAGGCCGCCAGCTCACTTGTCTCCGATGGAAGTTACAGAATCGATTGCAGTACTATTTTTTCCCAACTATCATTTCACTGGATATTTTTCAGCAATTGTGGTATTCTATTCTTAACAAGAACATATGTTTGCATTGGAGGCATCCAGCTATGAAAACATCTGAAAATCGAATCTATGCGGCCATCGACTTAAAGTCGTTTTACGCCTCTGTGGAATGCATCGAACGCGGGCTTGATCCGCTGACCACCAACCTTGTCGTGGCAGATGCAAGCCGGACGAGCAAGACGATCTGTCTCGCGGTTTCCCCGGCGCTCAAGTCCTATGGTATTCCGGGGCGTGCCAGATTGTTTGAGGTGATTCAGAAGGTGAAAGAGGCGGATCCGGCCCATTCCATCGACTATATCGTAGCACCACCCCGCATGGCGCTGTATATGGAATACAGTACAAGGATTTATAATATTTATCTGCGCTACATTGCGCCAGAAGATATCCACGTTTATTCCATAGATGAGGTGTTCGTGGATATGACCGACTATCTGCATACCTACAGGCTTACAGCCCGTGAGCTTGTCAGAAGGATGATCATGGATGTGTTAAAGGAGACTGGTATTACGGCCACGGCAGGCATAGGGACGAACCTGTACTTAGGGAAAGTCGCCATGGATATCGTAGCCAAACACATCGCGCCGGATGAGAATGGGGTCAGAATCGCGGAACTGGATGAGGATTCCTACCGCCGCATATTATGGACACACAGACCGCTTATGGATTTTTGGCGAGTGGGGCGTGGGTATGCAAGGAAGCTGGAGGCCGCCGGTTTGTATACCATGGGGGACATTGCCAGATGCTCCCTGGGGAAGCCGACGGATTACCATAATGAGGAGCTGCTCTACAAGCTGTTCGGCATCAACGCAGAGCTTCTCATAGACCATGCGTGGGGCTGGGAGCCCTGTACGATGGCAGACGTGAAGGCTTATAAACCGGAGACGAACAGCACCGGCGCCGGCCAGGTGCTGCAGTGTCCCTACGACTATGCGAAGGCGAGACTGATCGTCCAGGAGATGACAGATCTGCTGGTGCTGGATTTGGTAGATAAGGGCCTTGTAACAGATCAGGTGGTGCTGACTGTGGGCTACGATATTGAGAATCTGACGAGGCCTGAGATCAGTAAAAAGTATAAGGGAGCTGTCACCACAGACCACTACGGCCGCAGGGTTCCGAAACACGCACATGGAACGGTGAATCTAAACCGGCAGACTTCTTCCACAAAACTGATCATGGATGCCGCCATGGATCTGTACGACAGGATCGTTGATCAGGATCTGCTGGTCCGCAGGATTTACATTACCGTGAATCATGTGGTGGAGGAAAGCAGCATTTCAAGGCAGGAGAGCTTTGAACAGATGGATCTGTTTACCGATTACGAGGCTCTTCAAAAGCAGAGGGAGCGGGAAGAGCAGGAGCTGGAACGGGAAAGACAGCTTCAGAAGGCTGTCCTGGATATTAAGAAGAAATTCGGGAAAAATGCCCTCTTAAAAGGTATGAACCTCGAAGAGGGGGCTATGACAATCGAACGCAACCACCAGATCGGCGGCCATAAGGCGTAAGAGCACTCTTGGAAACTCCCTTGCGCCCATCTTTGTGGCTGATTTTCCGCCAGATGTACACAAATTTATTCAACGTACATGCCGTGTACGCCTCGTAAATTTGTGTACATCTGACGAAAAACCATCTCACAAATCTGGGCACAAGGAGTTTCCAAGAGTACTCCGTAATTATACAGGAGGCATCCATGCAGAGAGAGAAGGATCGACCAGATCGCTATGACGACATCATTCATTTGCCCCATCATGTTTCCACTATACATCCCAGCATGGCGGTATCTGACCGCGCGGCGCAGTTTTCTCCGTTTGCGGCACTGACCGGCCATGATGCGGCCATTCAGGAAACGGCGCGGCTGACTGACCAGAAGATTGAACTTGATGAAAACAGCAAGGAGATTCTGAATGATAAACTGCTGCTGTTGATAGAAAAAATAAAGGAACAGCCAGCCGTAACGGTCATCTTTTTCGTTGCAGACGAGCGAAAAGCCGGCGGCTCCTATGTCACTGTCCATGGCCGTGTCAGGAAAGTGGATCGTTACAGTGAAGTACTGATTTTGCTGGATGGAACGGTAATTCCCCTTGATGATATTGTAGAAATAGAAGGCGGGGCGTTATGTACTGTGGACTTCAGCTCTTATTGATAAATTCCATCACCGTTTCAAGCCAATCACAGAACATTCCGTTTATGAATATGAAACAGTTCCGGTCTTTGTGTGCAAATAAATGCTGCAGCGCCAATGAGAATCATGGCACATTTTCCTGTCACGGCTGACAGCGGCATGGAAAACGCGGGATCCAGGTATTCCAGTGTCAGCGGGTACTGAGAGAAAAGAGCGCCGCTGTAGAGATCGAGGCTGTTGGGAAGCGGGAGAAAGCCTGTTCCGAATACCAGAGCCATCATTGGAAAAAGCAGGGAGGCGTGAATTTGTCCCGCCAGCAGACCGGTTCCCAGCAGAAGGATCATCGGAGGCAGGACCGCCGCCAGCGCTGGCACCACGTACTCACCGACAGGCACGTCCCTGCCGAATAAGGCCAGCAGGAATCCAATTCCCAGGGCAGCCAGAAGAAGCACCAGCAAAAACCAGGCCGCGGCCGCAGCGCCGCATTTTATGAGCCGGTAGACACCCGGATTCTGCGCCGCCGTGGTGGTCAGCACAGCTGTGCGGCGAGCCGTATTGCTGCACTGGTTCCACACAAGGAACAGCAGGGCCACACAGAGCAGGGGCAGTAGCTGTGACAGATAGCTGCCAAAACTCCAGGGGGAAAAGGGCGCGGTATGGGCTGTGCCCAGAATCGTTGTGGTATTTAATATCTGCCATCCATACCAGATGGTTACGGCGCCTAAGCCGAGGTAAAATTTGCTGAACACCATACGGCGCAGCTCATATCGGAATATCTTATTCACGTTCCACCTCCCCTTTCTTTAAGCCACAGGCATCTAAAAAATCCTTCAGCGTGATCATATCGGACGATCCAGAGGCCTGCCTGGTGTAGAGTTCGGACCAGATTTCATCAATTTTCTGCGGACCTGCCTTCTCGGCGGCGCGGTAGATCATCAGGGCGTTGCCGTCATACCAGTTAGCGCTGCTTTCGGAGGCCAGAATCTCATTTGAGTAGCGTTTTGGAAGGCGGTCTAAGTATTCCGGATGGCGCTGATAAAAGGACGCGTGCTGATCCTCCATGACAGCCTTCCATTTGTCTGTATAGTTTTCCCGGGCATAGTCTTCGCCCATAATTTCTCTCATAAGACGGTAGGTGGTATAGACGGTGATTCCCTCGTCATTCCAGTCCTCGTCCTCCGGATCATACAGCGTTGCGCCTAAGCCCCACCACTGGTGGATGATTTCATGGGCCAGGACCTCGGCGCTGGCCGGTCCTTTGTCCGGATTGCCCAGATTCTCGTCGCTGAAGTACGTTTCCCCCATGCCGCTGATGCTGCGGTTAGCAAAACCACCGAATTGAAATGCAGTCAGCTGGACGATCTTAAACGGTTTGTCTTCGGTAAAGGAACGGGGACCATAGTGACTGGTGCAGTAGGCGATGGCCTGTTCCATCAGCTCCAGGGCTCCGTTTTCCAGGCGTGACTGGTATTTTTTGCTGTAGTAAAACTGGATAGGCATACCGCTGCCTGTAGCCAGCTCTTTATAGACATAGTCTCCGGCAAACAGCTGGATCCGCTCGGTTCCCTGATCGGTAATGACCCAGCTGACGGTCCCGTCACGGTTATCGGAAAGCTGCTTTGGAGAACCGGTAGAGACGGGAGTCATAGCAGCCGGCAGCGTGATGGTTAAGGTGACAGGCGTATCTTCATCCTCCACGGGGGCGCAGCCTGCTACTGTGGGAGCGAGATGGTGGCTTGCAAGATAAATGCCTCTGCTGCTGATGTAGTTTCCGGACAGCTCCCGTTCCTGCGCATTCCAGATGCGGGGCATGCCTCCGTATGTAATCACAAGGCTGATTTCCTCATCCGCAGGCAGCGTACACCGCAGCTCTCTGGAAGCGATATAGTCATTTTTCAGATCCTCGAAAGGAAGCGGCTCCCCATTTGCAGTGATGGAACGGACACGATAGCCACTGTTTAAATTAAAGTAAAGCTCCTGTGGACTGCCGGAATTGTTGCGAATCTGCCAGGAGGCTTCCCCCGATAGAGTCCCCATCAGGAAGCTGTCGATGGTCACGCTCAGGGATGTACTCTCTGTGGTCAGATGTTCATGAAAACGATCGGCTGTCTCCATGGAAATCCAGTCCTCGGGACAGTGGTCTATAAAGGGCTGCCTGTTCCATAAGACAGCACCCAGAAGCAGAAGCAGTATGGAGAAAATAGGGAGTACCGGTCTTTTGATTCTGTGAATCAGGGAACCGGCCGCCCCTTTTCCGTACTGCCGGACACACAGAAGAGAGAGAAGCCAGCCGCCGCCCAGCAGGCACAGCCAGACCAGACGGCTGTAGAACGCGGTGCGCCATACGACAGCGCTCCCGAAGGCGTCGGACAGGGTGGAAACCAGAGGAATATTCCAGTGAGCGAGAAAATACTGGCTGCACCAGCGGCTGCGCGAAAAGATCACAGCCGCCAGCAGTGCAAGAACGCTCACATCCAGCCGTCCGGTTATCTGAATCGCCATGGCGGCAGCCAGAGTCCCCATGACAGGACCTGACAGCAGAAATAAGAGAACGGCCAGCCAGTAATCTGAGAAGGAGAACACGATATTTAATTTCCACATGGTGTACGGAAGGTAGAGAATCCCGATAGCCAGGGACGTCAGGACAGCCAGACTCAACACAGCCAGCAGTCGTATGGCGTGCATCTTCACAGGCGGGATAATCGTCTCTATGAGGGCTGCAGTGCCGCTCCGGGCGGGCTGATCCAGGGCCGCAAGGATCAGCAGGGCGAAGAGAAGCGTCCCTGCCATTCCGCCGGTCAGCATCGGATTCGCCAGATAGAGCGCGCCCATGGAATCTCCGAAGGTAGGATGATAAAAGGAATAGCCGGCAATGGGGGCCAGCGCGGTCAGTGCGGCGGCCAGCCAGGCCAGACGGTTCCGCATGAGACGGCCGAATTCCACACGAAAGAGTGAGGAGGCATTCATATTATTGCCCCTCCTTTGTGATGAGGTAGAGATAAGCGTCCTCCAGTGTGGGTTCTGCCGCCTCGGCCTCCGGTGGAAGAGTCTTTGCCACGCCGCGGCAGAGCACACCCTTTGCCGTATTGATCCGGGAGGTGATGTGAAGGCTAGAATCTCTGCGTATACTGGCAGCGCAGGGAAACATGCCCACATGCCCGGAAGCCTGACGGATCAGCTCCTCGGGAGTACCTGTGAAAAGGATACGGCCATGGTCGATGATGATGAGACGGTTGCACACAGACTGTACATCGTCGATGATATGAGTGGACAACAGCACCAGTTTGTTCTGCGCCGTTTCTGAAAATAAGTTCCGAAAACGAATACGTTCCTCGGGATCCAGGCCTACGGTAGGCTCATCGAATATCAGGAATTCAGGCATTCCCAACAGAGCCTGTGCGATTCCTACCCGCTGGCGCTGTCCGCCGGACAGAGTCCGTATACGGGTTTTGCGCAGTTCCTTTAAGCCAGTGGCAGCGAGCGCCTCGTCAATAGCGGCTCTGCTGTCAGAACAGCCCTTGAGAGCAGCCATATAGTCCAGAAACTGCCAGACCGTAAGCTCGTCGTAAAGTCCGAAATGCTGGGGCAGGCAGCCGAGTTTTGCCTTTAAAGCTCGTTCACATTTCACCAGGGGCTCGCCGTCAACGGTTATATCTCCTGAGGACGGCAGAAGCCCTGCGACCAGCAGCTTCATCAGCGTTGATTTTCCGGCGCCGTTGGGGCCGAGAAGGCCAATGAGGCTTGGACTTTCCATCGTCAGGCTGATATCGTGAAGCGCCTGCTTTCCTGTTGGATAGATCATGTTTACATGTTCAATAGTGATCCGCATATTGTTTTTCCTCCTGCGTTTATTCCCATTGATTATAAATGATCCATTTGGAGGTGAGGTGGATTTTATGTGTAGTTTTCATGGAGACTGTCGATTTTTTGATAACTGAAATTCACCGTCACCCGGACTCCGATTCCGGTATTCATGACCGTGCACACGGCCTCATGACGGTCCAGAATCGTCCTGGCAAGATAGAGCCCGAGACCGCTGCCTCCGGTTTCACGGCTGCGGGATGCTTCTACCCGGTAAAAGGGTTCAAAGAGGCGGGGGAGTGATTCTGGTGGGATGTGGACTCCGCTGTTCTCTATGTCCAGAATAAACCCCGTGTCCTTTTCGGAGAGAGTGACTGAAATAAGAGCCGCGTCCGGTGAGTATTTCAGCGCATTGGTCAGCAGGTTGGATATGGCGCAGCTCAACAGGACCCGGTCTCCCTGGATCACGGCTTTTGGCGGTAAAGAGACGGATATCTGTTGTTCTTTCAACTGTGCGAAATCTTCGGCCAGGTCAAGCTGTTCCTGAATCAGTTCCGTCAAGCTGACCGGATCGCTGCGGACAGCGGAGTCGTCCTGTTCCATACGGAAAATCGTCAGCATTTCCTGAATCAGCTTCTCCATGCGGCCGGTTACAGCGAGAGAACGGGCCAGATATTTATCCCGGTCCTGATAGATGTCCACCCCGGCCAGCATACCGGAAAGCTGTCCTTTCAGGACTGTAATCGGTGTTTTCAGTTCGTGGGAAGCGGCGGCAAAAAAGGCGGACCGGCGGCGTTCCATCTCGCGTTCGCGGTCGATGTCCTGCTGAAGAGAATCGTTCGCGTCCCGGAGTTCGGACAATGCCTCTCTGAGATGGTCGGAGAGTTCATTTAAATTTCTGCCAAGCATACCGATTTCATCTTTTCGTGTCTCCGGACATTTCCAGTCGAAATCGAGGGACGCCAGCTTTCGGGAGATAACGCTGAGCCTGACAATGGGCCGGGTGATGCAGCGGGAGTAAAAAAGAGCCCCCAGCAGGGAAATGACAAGCATGATCAGAATAAGACAGGGCAGCACGCGCCGCATGGCCTCGGAGGTCTCATTGACAGCGGAAACGCGGATAACGACGCTTAAATCATACGGCTTGCCGCTTCCCTTAAACGTTACGGCCGCATCCCAGTCTGTACTCGTATATTCCACTTCCGAGGAATCGGCAAAGACTGCGGTAGCAGTGGAACGGCATGTGGATACGGAAGAGCCATCGTCTTCTATGATGACTGAATCCACAGCATCCTCCTCCGGTGCATTGCCGGGCAGGAGGGACGTTTCTCCGTCCCCGGCCGTAATCCGAATCTCCGCGTTGTTCTCCTTCTCAAAACGGGAGATCAGCGGACCGCTTTCCTCAAAGGGCGTTTCCGCCAAATCACTGATCAGCCGGTCCACCTTTTCGTTTAAATTATCGGCAATGATGGAGCGGTAGGATATCGGCGTCGCCCATGCGAGGAAGAGATAGGTTACACTGCTGGATATGAGCAGAATCACGATCGTCATCAAGAAAATGCGCGCAGTCAGACTTGTCCGGATATCAATGAATCTTTTCAACACGGTATCCCACCCCCCTTACCGTTTCAATATAGTCACGGTTCAGCTTCTTTCGCAGATTTTTGATATGGCTGTCCACGATGCGCTCATCACCGATAAAATCGTAATTCCACAGTTGTCCCAACAGCACAGAACGGGTCAGAACGCGCCCCTGATTCTGTAAAAGCTCTTTTAAAAGTTCAAATTCCCGGGTGGTCAGATCGAGCAATACTCCATCTACGGTTACCCGGTACGCGTCTAAGTCCATGACGATGTCACGGTAGATGAGCTGACGGCTTTCTGCATCAGACCCGGTCCGGCGCAGGACCGCGGCAATTTTTCTCAAAAGTATGGGCATGGAAAATGGTTTTGTCACGTAGTCATCGATCTGCAGATCGAATCCGCGGATCTGTTTTTCCTCTGTATCCAGAGCCGTCACCATGATGACCGGCACATCAGATTCCCTGCGGATGAGCTCGCATACGCCGTAGCCGTCGATCTTGGGAAGCATTAAGTCCAGCAGGATCAAATCCCAGCTTTCCCGGTGGAAACAGTCCATCGCCTGGATTCCGTCACTGGCCGCAGACACGCTGTAACCGGCATCACGCAGATATGCACAAAGCATTTCCTGAATATCGGGTTCGTCTTCAATAACTAAAATTCGTTTCATAGGTTACTCCTCCTGTAAGCCAGTATATCATGGCTCTTTGAATTTTGCGTGGAGTTTTCTGAGATTCTTACTTTAAATTATTTGTTTAAATACAGTTATATTGGCAGGAATAGAATGTAAACTTTATAATGATATAAGTTGACATTTGCGTTATTTATTGGTAATATCTATATTAATACAATTGTAAACTTAATATATATTATGGTTTACAATCAAAAAAGCAACAGGAGGAACTATGGCAGAAAGAGCAGAAAAGAAACTACAATACACCTCGGCGATAAACCTTACATACACCGCCATGTTTACAACGCTGATTGCCGCCGGAGCGTTTATCAAAATTCCGGTGCCCGTGGTGCCGTTTACGCTTCAGTTTTTATTTACCATGCTGGCGGGGCTGCTGTTAGGCGGAAAGGGCGGAGCGCTCAGCGTAGCCCTCTATATGATATTAGGCTTGGCTGGGCTTCCGATTTTTGCGGAAGGAGGCGGGCTCTGGTACCTTTTAAAACCCAGCTTCGGTTATATCATCGGTTTCTGTCTGGCAAGCTATGTAACTGGAAAAATGGTTGAAAAGCAGTATCCACTGACGATTAAAAATCTGCTGACCGCAAATTTCACCGGCCTGTTTATCGTTTACGGCGTGGGGATGATTTATTACTATATCATCTGCAATTTTATCATCAATACGCCGATCGGACTGTGGCCTCTGTTTTTGTACTGCTTTATTCTGGCAGTTCCGGGTGATCTCTGTTTGTGCGTTCTGGCCGCGTATCTTGTAAGGCGCATTCAGCCTGTTATGAGGAAAATGAGGGGAATGGGAATATGATTGAAGAATTAAAGGAACGGGTATTGGCAGGAGGACAGATTAATCGGGCAGAAGCGCTGCGTCTGGCGGAGGCGCCGTTAAAGGAGCTGACCGAAGCTGCGGATGAAATCCGTACCCGCTTTTGCGGCCGCACATTTGACCTGTGCACAATTATCAATGGAAAATGCGGCAGATGTTCGGAGGACTGTAAGTACTGCGCCCAGAGTGTCCATTACCAAACCGCCTGCACCGGGGCGTATGAGCTCCTGTCAACGGAAAAGCTTGTGGAACAGGCGAAATATAACGCGGAACAGGGCGTCCTTCGTTATTCCATTGTGACCTCCGGTAAAAGGCTTTCTGACCGGGAAGTGGATGCAGTTTGTGAAAGCATACGCGAAATAAGAGTACAGACCGGAATTTTGGTATGCGTTTCTTTCGGACTCTTATCAGAAATGCAGTTTGAGAAACTGAAACGTGCCGGGGCATCACGGGTACACTGTAATCTGGAGACGTCTGAGCGTTATTTCCCCCAGGTCTGCACCACGCACACCTACCGCGATAAGATTGAGACCTTAAAGGCCGCCGTAAGAGCCGGACTTGACGTCTGTTCCGGCGGCATCATTGGCCTGGGGGAGACTATGGAGGATCGTATTGATATGGTCCTGACTGCCAGGGAACTGGGCGTTAAATCGATACCGGTAAATCTGCTGAATCCGATTCCGGGAACCCCTTATGAACATAATCCGGTTCTCACCAACGAAGAATTATGCCGGACGGCGGCCGTATTCCGTTTTCTGATCCCGGATGCCTCCATACGCCTGGCAGGCGGCCGGGGGCTGGTAGGGGATAAAGGGAAGATGTGTTTTAAGAGCGGGGCTAACGCAGCCATAAGCGGAGATATGCTGACCACCGCAGGGATTACGGTACAGACGGATATGGAACTGCTGAAAAACATTGGATACGAGGTAAAATTGAACGATGAGTAAAAATATTTTTATCACCGGGACAGGGACGGATATCGGAAAAACGTTTGTGACTGGTCTGATTGTCAAAAAACTGCATGAGAGCGGACACAGCGCTGCCTACTATAAAGCTGCCATGAGCGGAAATGAACGCAGGGAAGACGGGAGCCTGATACCGGGGGATGCGCTGTATGTAAAAACAGTCTCCGGCATCGGACAGCCTTTGGAGGAAATGTGTCCGTACATCTATGAAAATGCCTTTTCTCCTCACCTTGCCTCGCGGCTTGAGGGAAATCCGGTGCAGATGCAGGTGGTGAAAGAGGGCTTCGAGGTCGTAGGCCGGAAGTATGAGTTCGTCACTATGGAGGGCAGCGGCGGCATCCTCTGTCCCCTCTGCTACGACGAAGCAAAGATTCAGCTGGAGGATGTAATCAGAGAACTGGGACTGGCCTGCCTGATTGTCGCAGACGCGGGGCTCGGCACAATTAACGATGTGGTTCTCACGGCCGGGTACATGCGCGCTCGGAATATTCCCGTGAAAGGAATTATTTTCAACCATTTCCACCCCGGAGATGTGATGGAAGAGGACAATCGGATCATGTGTGAATCACTGACAGGCCTTACCGTGCTGGCCTGTGTCAAAGACGGCGATACGGAGCTGGCCATGGAGGCAGAAGCACTGGCGTCGTTATATGAGCCGGGAGAGGAGGTATCCGTATGATCTGGTATCCATATCAGCAGATGAAGACGATGAAACCTCCTTATAGGATTGTCAACGCGGAGGGCGTCTGTCTTTATACGGAGGAGCGGAAATTGATAGATTCTGTATCGTCCTGGTGGAGCGTGATTCACGGTTATAAGCATCCGGTGCTGACCGAGGCGGTCAAGTCTCAGGCGGACTGCTTTTCCCATGTCATGCTGGGGGGACTGACCCATGAACCGGTGGAAAAGCTGTCGGCCAAACTGCAGGAATGGCTGCCGGGAGATTTAGACTACTGCTTCTTTTCGGACTCCGGAAGCGTGGCGGTGGAGGTGGCCCTGAAAATGGCGCTGCAATTCTATACAAACCGGAATATCAGACGGGAGAAAGTCCTGTCTCTGACTCATTCTTACCACGGCGATACCTTTAAAGCGATGGAAGTAGGAGACGATGAGGATTACCACTTCGCCTTCGGGGAGAAAAAGAATGTTATTCATATACCGACGGAAATACCGGCTCTGGAGGAAGCATTTCACCTTCATCACGACGAACTGAACTGCCTGATCGTCGAACCGCTTCTGCAGGGAGCCGGTGGCATGCTCATGTATGACATATCTTTCTTAAAGCGGGCCAGAGAACTGTGCGATGCGTATGACGTGCTTCTGATCTTTGATGAGGTGGCCACCGGCTTTGGCCGGACAGGGCACCGGTTTGTGGCCGATCTGGTATGCCCCGATATTCTGGTGCTGGGAAAGGCGCTGACCGGCGGCTATATCGGGCATGCGGTGACGGTTGCGAACCACAAGGTATACCAGGGCTTTTACGGGGATGATCCCTCCCTGGCGCTGATGCATGGCCCTACTTTTATGGGAAATGCCCTGGCCTGCAGTGTGGCGTTAAAATCGATTGAACTTTTCGAGTCGGAAGACTATATGGCGAAAATCAGCCGAATTGCGGCGATTACCAGGAGAGAGATGGAGGGCTTCGAGGACAGCCGCATAAAAGAGGTGCGCATGATGGGTGGCTGCGTCTGTGTGGAGGTCTTCGATCCGGCTGTATTGGAAGGATACCAGCAATTCGCATTTGAACGTGGGGTATTCAGCCGTCCGTTTTTGAGATATCTGTACGCGATGGTTCCGTATGTGATCGAGGAGGCGGAGCTGGTAATGGTATTGGATACGATGAAGGCCTGGTTTCAGAGGCGTTAATCAGGGCATTGCATGCCTGATCAGGTTTTCGGACGGGATAAGCCTGTAATCTGATAAATAAAACGGTAATCTGATAAAAGAGATGGGCTGATGGTCAAAAAATATATTTAACCGTCAGCCCATTTTATATGCTCCGGATTCACTGTGTTCCTGATCCGCATTCCTGATTCATTGATAACGGGATCTGTTCCTTAAATGCAGCGGTTGGCTGACAAATATTGTTGTCAAAATGTGTTGACAAAGAAAGTTGTCAATGCTATACTAAGGTGACAAGAATAGTTGTCAAATTGCAAATGGTAATTGTCATATGGAAAGGAGAGTTATGCCATTATATAACAGGTTGAAGGAGCACCGGGCAAGGCTCGGCGTGAATCAGGCGGAGTTGGGTAATCTGGCAGGTGTGTCCAGGCAGACGATCAGCTTAATTGAGCGGGGCGATTACTCCCCCTCGGTGACATTGGCGCTTAAGCTGGCACGGATTCTGTCCGTGACAGTGGAAGACATTTTTGCGTATGAAGAGGAGGAGACAAAATGAAAGTGAAAAATTCATATTTAAAATTAATGCTGTGGACTCTGTCAGGGGCGGCGATCGGAGCAGTGCTTGGAGCCGGATCCATCATGTTTGCTAAAAGGGGGGCTGCATCCCTGGCAGAATTGCTGTATGTAGGAGCGGTACGGTCTGCCTTATGGATTCAGCTGATAGTCTGGCTGGTACTGGGAGGCTGCTCCCTGGTTTTGATGAACAAGGCGAAAAAGTGGTCTCCCCTTATGGATTCCGATGAGGAAGGCGTAATGGAGAAAAAGGTAGGTAACGCTCAGAATACTGTTTTGACTCTTACCAATGTCAATTTGGTCATTCAGTTTATGGCATTCGGCATAGGATTTGATAAGAGAAACACGTTTGCGCTTTTGTCTGTGGTCGTATTTTTAGTATCCACAATCTCCATGGTTTGTGTGGAAATAGCGGTTATTAAACAGGTGAAAAAAACGAATCCACTGAAAAAGGGAGATCCCGCGGATTTTTCCTTTTTGAGGACGTGGGAAGAGAGCTGTGATGAAGCGGAACGGCTGCAGATTTACCGCTGCGGCTATAAGGCATTTCAGATAACGAGACATTCACTTTTGTTTGGACTTGTGATCGCATTTATAGGAAAGATAAACATGGGAACGGGCAGTATGTCGATCCTGCTGTTAGGCCTGATCATGTTGATTCAAAGCATTTCCTATGGGATCTATTCCTTGAGAGAAGGAAAAGGATTGCGGGAATAGGATTGTAATTTTACATGATATAAGGGCATGATATAAGGAAAAGGAAGTGATTCGCCGAAATCACTTCCTTTTCCTTATACCCTTACGGCTGCAGACCGAATATCCGCTTTACTTAAGGCCCATTTCTTCCCGAACTTCCATGAAGCATTTTACAATAAAATCAATGTCTTCTTTTGTATGGCTTGCGCATACCTGGGTGCGGATTCTCGCCTTCCCCTTTGGTACGACCGGGAACGAGAAAGCCACGACATAGACACCCTTTGCCATCATTCTCTTTGCAAATTCTCCAGCCAGTTTTTCATCATACAACATGACCGGCACGCAAGGGTGGGTTCCTGGAATGATATCGAATCCGTTGTCCGTCAGCTGCTTTCTGTAGTATGCGGTGGTTTCCTCAAGATGATCCCGCAGCTCCGTGCTTTCCTCCAGCATGTCAAACAGTTCTAAGCTGGCGCCGACGATCGCAGGGGCCAGAGTGTTGGAGAATAAGTATGGACGGCTTCTCTGACGAAGCAGATCGATGATTTCCCTGCGCCCGGAAGTGTATCCGCCTGACGCTCCGCCCAGGGCCTTGCCGAGAGTACCAGTGATGATATCCACGCGGCCTTCCACACCGTTGTATTCCGCCGTTCCGCGGCCGTGCTTTCCGATGAAGCCTACTGCGTGGCTGTCATCCACCATGACCAGCGCATGGTACTGGTCTGCCAGATCACAGACCCCCTTTAAGTTGCAGATAATTCCATCCATGGAGAAAACACCGTCAGTGGCGATCAGCTTTATTCTTGCTCCGGCCGCCGCCGCCTCCTGAAGCTTCTTTTCCAGATTGGCCATATCATTATTTTTGTAACGATACCGTTTGGCTTTGCAGAGCCGGACGCCGTCGATGATGGAAGCGTGGTTTAACTCGTCGCTGATAACCGCATCGTTCTCTGTGAGAATCGTCTCGAACAGGCCGCCATTGGCATCGAAGCAGGAGGAATAAAGAATCGTATCATCTGTTCCAAGAAAATTGGAAATCTTTGCTTCCAGTTCCTTATGAATGTCCTGGGTTCCGCAGATGAAACGGACAGAAGCCATGCCGTAGCCCCGGTTGTCGTACGTTCTCTTTGCGGCTTCGATCAGTCTCTGGTTGTCGCCAAGGCCAAGATAGTTGTTCGCGCACATGTTGATGACTTCCCTGCCATCCTCCAGCTTTACGCGGGCGCCCTGGGCGGAAGCGATCGGTGCTTCTCCCTTAAACAGGCCGGCTTCCCTGATGTCTTCCACTTCTTTCGTATAAATACTTAAAATATCGTTTTTGCGTGCCATTTTCAAATCTCCTTTTTCCTTAATCATTGATATGGGACCAGTCCAGAATTACTTTGCCCGACTGTCCGGAAATCATAGCTTCAAATCCCTTTTCGTAATCGCGGATATCAAACCGGTGAGTGATAATCGGCGATATATCCAGACCGGCCTGAACCATGGTGGTCATCTTATACCGGGTATCCCAGACTTTTCTGCCGTAAATGCCGCGAAGATTCAGGCCATTGAATATAACGGTCTCCAAGTCAACCGTGGTTTCCCGTCCCTGGAGTCCCAACAGCGCAATCTTACCGCCGTGCTTCATGTTATGGATCATATCGGAAAGACCGGCCGGACTTCCGGACATCTCCATGCCCACGTCAAAGCCTTCCGTCATCCCGATGGATTTCATCACATCGGCCAGCGTCTCTTTTCTTAAGTTGACCGTTCTTGTAGCCCCCAGCTTCTTCGCCAGATCCAGCCGGTAATCGTTTAAATCCGTCACGACCACATGGCGCGCTCCGCAGAATTTTGCGATGGCTGCGGCCATGATACCGATAGGGCCTGCCCCGGCAATCAGGACGTCCTCGCCCAGAAGGTCGTAGGAGAGCGCTGTATGGGTGGCGTTGCCGAACGGATCGAAGATGGAGTAGAGTTCCTCCGGAATATTCGGATTACAGGGCCACACGTTGGAGGACGGAATCACCAGATATTCCGCAAACGCTCCGTTTCGGTTTACACCGACTCCTTTTGCATCCCGGCAGTTTTCCTTATGGCCTTCCAGACAGTTCCTACACTTACCGCAGGTGATATGGCCTTCACCGGATACCAGATCCCCCACCTGATGTCCGGTTACGCCCGCGCCTGTCTCCACGATCTCGCCCACATATTCGTGGCCTGCGGTCAGGCCGATCGGAATGGTGTGCTGTGCCCAGTCATTCCATTGATAAATGTGTACGTCCGTACCGCAGATGGCCGTCTTATGGATCTTGATTTTTACATCGTTCGGTCCAACGGCCGGAACCGGCACGCGCTCCATCCAGAGCCCTTCCTCCGGTTTCTTTTTCGTCAATGCCCACATGGTTTGTTCCTGCATGATATTACCCCCTTTACACTGCTTGATTATGGAAAAAATACGGTTTCCGTGTATCTGATACCTACATTATAAGGGGAGGTAGGGCAAATAGCAAGAAAAATATTCCGCATTGGGCGGACATTTTCGAAAGAAGTGTATTTGTATCACGAACACGAACGATTGTTTTTTTTCTGGCATACACTTGGGAATCCCGATGGAATCCTGAGTGCTTTCCTGGCTCAATTTTTTGTTGCTGCTGACGGTCGCCTGTGTTAAACTACTGTGTAGTAATACAGAAGATTGGCAGGCATAAGGAGGGACTATGGTAAGATACGTACTACAGGAAGATAAAGAAATGATTCTGTCTATGATGGAATTGGTGAAAGATGATTTTGCAGGATATAAGGAAGAGGATTTTCTGGCGGCACTTAGTGAGGCAATCGGTATGAATGAGGCTTTCATAGACGACAGGAATGGCACATCGGCAGGTCTGATTCTATTCACAAAGGCGGGAAAAGAACTCACGTTTCTGGCAGCCCATCCGGATTATCGGAAAAATGGGGTGGCAAAAGGGCTTATTCGTAAGATGGCTGAGTGCTTCGAAACCGGCGATCAGGTCTCTGTCGTTACGTTTCAGGACGGTGATCCAAAGGGAATCGCGGCGCGGGCATGTTACCATTCCTGCGGGTTTACAGACGCGGAGGAACTGGTTGTCTTTGATTATCCCTGTCAGAAGATGATTTTAAAATTATAAAGAGATATTGTGTAATTTGACAATTATATATCACATATAGAGGCGATGCATATACAATATATACAAATATATTTTGACTTTTGGGAAATGTAGGAATATAATAAAATTATGAAAGAAGGAGGTAATTATGGATACAAAAGCGAAAAAACTGACCAATGAAGTAGGAGCACCTGTCGCTGAAAATGAGCATTCGCTGACCGCGGGTCCGAGAGGCCCTGTCATGATGCAGGATGTCTGGCTTATGGAGAAATTAGCACATTTTGACAGAGAAGTAATTCCTGAGAGGCGTATGCATGCCAAGGGCTGGGGCGCTTATGGGACCTTTGAATGTACCGAGGATATCTCCGCTTTTACGAAGGCAAAGGTGCTGCAGAAGGGCACAAAAACAGATCTTTTTGTACGTTTTTCAACGGTAGCGGGGGAACGGGGCGCGGCTGACGCAGAGCGCGATATCCGCGGCGTGGCAATTAAGTTTTATACAGAAGAAGGAAACTGGGATCTGGTCGGAAATAATACACCAACCTTCTTCCTCCGTGATGTCCATAATTTCCCGGATTTGAACCGTGCGGTAAAACGCGATCCTCAGACCGGCATGCGCTCTGCGCAGAACAACTGGGATTTCTGGACGCTGCTGCCGGAGACGTTCCATCAGACGACCGTTGTGATGTCTGACCGCGGAATTCCCGCGTCTTTCCGTCATATGAATCTCTATGGAGAACATACCTTTAGTTTTTACAATAAAGACAATGAGCGATTCTGGTGTAAATTCCATTTTATTACCCAGCAGGGGATTAAAAACCTGACGGACGAAGAGGCCGGGGCGCTGATCGCAAAAGACAGGGAGAGCCATGGCCGTGATTTGTATGAGTCGATCGTAAAAGGCGAATATCCGCGCTGGACTATGTATGTCCAGATTATGACAGAGGAACAGGCGCGGAATCATTATGAAAACCCGTTTGATATCACAAAGATCTGGCGTCATAAGGAATTCCCGCTTCAGAAGGTGGGCGTGCTGGAGTTAAACCGCAATCCGGAAAACTATTTCGCAGAAGTCGAGCAGTCCGCGTTTACACCGGCCCATGTCGTTCCCGGAATTGGTTTTTCACCGGATAAGTTCCTGCAGGGCCGCTTATTTGTCTACGGCGACGCGCAGAGATACCGTCTTGGCGTCAACTACAATCAGATTCCGGTTAATCGTCCCAAGGTCGAAGTTCACGATTACCACAGAGACGGACTCATGCGGACGGACGGCAATTACGGCGGCGCTCCCGCATATTCACCGAACAGCATGGGAGACTGGGCCGCTCAGCCTGACGTCATGGAACCGCCGCTGGATTTATCCGGGGCGATGTATGCCTATGATCCCCAGGATGATCCAACAGACGACTGCTTCCGGGCAGGCGGCGACCTGTGGAGAGTTTTGAAAGAGGACAAGCGGGAGCTGTTGATCGGCAACACCGCGAGAAATATTGCGTCTGTCACGGAGAATATTAAATACCGCCATGCCGTTCATTGCTACTGGGCCGATGAAGAGTATGGCATCCGGATCACGGAGGCCATGGGCCTTGACTTAAACCGCGTTCTGGAACTGGCGGAGCCTCACAGCCATGAGAAGCTGATTCAGGCTACGCTAAAGTGATATACAAGGAAGGGATGGTTCCGTCCGGGGATCGTCAAAGCAGATTTCTATTATTGAAGATACAGGAAAAAGCAAGGCTTTTGGGGAAGACTTAAGAAGCCTTGCTTTTTCCTGCGTCGGAGGTACCGTACTGATTCCCTTCATCGGGCAAATGTTGCTTTCATCCGGACAATCTGGTATACTTTTCTAATAGAAAACAGTAACCGGACGCGGAAGCACACAGAGGAAGCACACAGCGAATTCCCGCAGAGGAGGATGAGCTATGAAGGTAAAAACGGTAACCAGATATAAAAATCCCGGATACCCGGTAAAAGAGGAGATACTGGCGGATCCGCAGCTGATGAGACGAATTCCGTCCAGATGGGAAAAGAACGCATACGTTATGACTGCATTAGGTCTGACCGTATCCTTAAGCGCCTGCGGTGCAAGCACGGAAGGCGTCCAGGAAGTATCGGACCGGGTCGCTCCGGTCTTTATTCACGGCGGTGGAAGCGGAGCCTACGGCTGTGTTTCTGTCGTTTCGCCATACTTTCTGTCTGAAGAGGAGGCATTTGAGATCATACGGGCAGAGGCGGAAACCTACGGCGGCCTCTTACTGACACAGGAGGCCGCGCCGGAGTTAAAAAATGTAAAGCTTCCCGTCACACATATCTATCCCGAACCAGAAAAGACGAAAGAAAAAACGGTGAAAGGCAGTCTCCAGACAGATGGCTGGGATCCGGATAAGAAGATCGCCATTGAGTTTGTATCCAAATCAGATGTCGGGAACTGGAAGGAGACGGAAGAAGGCGTATATGCAACCGTAGAGAACTATGCGATGCGGAATACCGCGGTGAGGCTGCAAAAAAGCCTGGAAAAGACTTCTCCGGAAGAGGTCGTGGGAATATTCTATGATCCTTATTATTACAGCGATTTGATCGAAGAGTACAATAAAATCCAGAAGAAGTACGAAGGCAGAGAAGGAAACTACTGGGCGGCTATGTCAGAAGAGCAGGATGAGATGGCACGGGCAGCTGCCGAAGAGAATTTAAAGGCGCAGGTAAGGGACTTCATAGACTGGCTGAAGGGGCAGGGGGTAATCTGATGCATATGACCCTGCACCTGACCAATGACTGTAATTTGCAGTGCGGTTACTGCTACGTATGTCAGAAACCGGAGTATATGAACCGTTCCACCGCGGAACACGCAGTCCGTCTGGCAGCCGCTTTTGGAGAGCCTTCCTGCGGTATTATATTCTTTGGAGGGGAACCTCTTTTGTGCTGCGATACGATTCGCGATACGGTGGCATACTGCAGGACCATGGAACGGGAAAGTCCTGTCCGGTTTCATTTTAAGATGACGACCAATGGAACGCTGCTGGACCGGGATTTTCTGGAGTTTTCCCGAAAAGAGAATATATTTATCGCTCTGTCCCACGACGGAACGAGAGCGGCTCACGATTTCTTCAGGCGGGATCACAGCGGAGCGGGCACGTATGACCGCCTGGAAGCCGTGACGGACATGCTCCTGGTCTCGCGCCCCTATGCGCCGGTGATGATGACCGTCTCACCGGAAACAGCGGCAGAGTATGCGCAGGGGGTGAAGGAACTGTGGCAGAAGGGTTTTCATTATTTTATATGCAGCCTGAATTACGCGGGGAACTGGACGAAGGAATCGGTTCACGAATTAAGACGCCAGTACCGGGAACTGGCTGATTTTTACTATGAACTGACGAAGCGGGAGGAAAAATTCTATTTCAGCCCCTTTGAGGTGAAGATAGCCAGCCATATACAGGGAAAACAGTACTGCCACGAACGGTGTGAGCTGGGGCGTAAACAGATATCCGTCGCCCCTGACGGTCTCCTCTATCCCTGTACCCAGTTTGTTGGACACAGAGAGTTCTCGATTGGGGATGTCGTGGGCGGAATCGATGAGAAAAAGCGTACGGAACTGTTTGAACGCAATGAATTGGAAAAAGAGGAGTGTAAGGGCTGTGCCGTCATGGGCCGCTGCAACTGTCACTGCGGCTGCCTGAATTATCAGGTGACAGGCAGTATAGACCATGTGGCCCCCATGCTGTGCCAGCATGAACGAATCGTGATACCAGTCGTTGACAAGCTGGCCAAACAGCTGTTCCAGGAACGAAACGGTATGTTTATACAGAAACATTACAACGATGTGTTTCCACTGATCTCCATGGTGGAAGACATGGTGAAACCGGAAAAACGTGGCACGCAGTTTTCCAATGACCCAATTTTTCCGATAAAGCATAAAAGCACCGACAACGATTGAGTTCAACCGTTGCCGGTGCTTTTGAATTCTTACATTAGAAAAGTAAGGTTATTCTTTATCCCTGATCTCGCTGTGGAGAGACTGGAGGGAATGAACCTCTCCATGTCCGTGTTCCTTCACATACCGGATGCCGCTGGCCGTTGCTTTGGCGGCAGCGATGGTGGTCATGTACGGAACTTTCCCCTTGATGGCAGCCTTTCTCAAATAGCTGTCATCATGGATGCTGTCTTTTCCGACCGGGGAATTGACAATTAACTGGATCTGTCCGTTGGTGATCATATCCAGGATGTTGGGGCGTCCTTCGTAGAGCTTGTTGACGCGCGTCGCCGGGATTCCGGCGGCCTGGATCAATTCGTAGGTATTACCGGTTGCCACGATCTTTAATCCGTCCTCATGGAAACTTCTCGCAACGTCCACGACCTCTGCCTTATCCTTGCGGTTGACGGAAATAAGTACGGTTCCTTCCAGCGGCAGTTTGTTCTGTGTCGCCTCCTGGGCCTTATAGAACGCTTCGCCGTAAGAGTGGGAGAGTCCCAGCACTTCTCCGGTAGAACGCATCTCCGGCCCTAAGATCGGGTCTACTTCCTGGAACATATTGAACGGGAATACCGCTTCCTTCACGCCGTAGTTCGGAATAATCTGTTCCTTTAAAGCCGGCACAGGCGACGGACGCCCGGTCAGTTCGGAGGTGATGATATCAGTAGCCAGCGGAACCATACGGATGTTGCAGACCTTGGATACCAGCGGTACGGTACGGGAAGCGCGCGGGTTGGCCTCCAGAACGTATACTTTATCATTTTCTATGGCGTACTGCATATTCATCAGACCGACCACGTGCATCTCTTCCGCGATTTTGCGGGTGTACTCTTTGATAGTCTCCACATTTTCCGGAGAAATCTGTACGGACGGAATGATGCAGGCGGAGTCACCGGAGTGAACGCCGGCCAGCTCGATATGTTCCATGACTGCGGGCACAAACGCATGGGTGCCGTCGCTGATGGCGTCTGCCTCACATTCCATCGCGTGATTTAAGAAACGGTCGATCAGAATCGGACGGTCAGGAGTCACTCCGACTGCGGCCTTCATGTAACCGATCATGCTCTCGTCGTCGTAGACGACCTCCATGCCGCGTCCACCCAGTACGTAGGAAGGACGAACCATCACCGGATAGCCAATCTTTGCCGCGATTGCCAGCGCTTCTTCCACGCCCACTGCCATACCGGACTCAGGCATCGGAATCTCCAGTTTCTCCATCATGGCCCGGAATAAATCGCGGTCCTCGGCGAGATCGATGACAGAAGGCGGTGTTCCCAAAATCTTCACGCCGTTCTTTTCCAAATCCGCCGCAAGATTTAACGGTGTCTGGCCTCCGAACTGGGCGATCACGCCTGCCGGCTGTTCCTTCTTATAAATACTCAGCACGTCCTCCAGCGTCAGCGGCTCGAAATACAGCTTGTCCGAGGTATCGTAATCGGTGGATACGGTCTCTGGATTACAGTTGACGATGATGGTCTCAAAGCCCAGCTTCTTAAGGGCGAGAGAGGCGTGTACACAGCAGTAATCGAATTCTATGCCCTGGCCGATCCGGTTGGGACCGCCGCCCAGGATCATGATCTTCGGCCTGGCTGTGCTGACCGGGTTCTGATCCGGCGCGTTATAGGTGGAGTAGTAGTAAGCGCTGTCCTCAGTACCGCTTACATGAATGCCTTCCCACGCTTCCTCCACACCGATGGCGATACGGCGGCTGCGAATGGTTTCTTCCGGAATCTGGAGCAGCTGGCTTAAGTATTTGTCGGAGAAACCGTCTTTTTTAGCAGTGGTGAGCATCTCGTCAGACGGGAGTCCGCCTCTGCAGGCGAGGAGTGCTTCCTCCTCCTCAACCAGTTCCTTCATCTGCCCGATAAACCAGGCCTTAACCTTGGTAATCTCATGGATTTCTTCCACAGAAGCGCCTTTTCTCAGTGCCTCATACATGATGAAATGGCGTTCGCTGGAAGGGGTAATCAGCATGTGGAGAAGCTGTTCTTTCGTGTAAGTATCGAAATCCTTCGCATGGCCCAGACCGAAACGCCCCGTCTCCAGGCTGCGGATCGCCTTCTGGAAGGCTTCCTTATAGGTCTTGCCGACACTCATAACCTCGCCGACGGCACGCATCTGGGTTCCAAGCTTGTCCTCCACGCCTTTAAACTTTTCAAATGCCCAGCGGGCAAACTTGATAACCACATAATCGCCGTCCGGCACATACTTGTCCAGGGTGCCGTACTTTCCGCACGGAATGTCCTTTAAGGTCAGGCCGGTAGCCAGCATGGCGGACACAAGGGCGATGGGGAAGCCGGTGGCCTTGGAAGCCAGTGCGGAGGAGCGGGAGGTACGCGGATTGATTTCGATGACAATAATGCGGTCAGAAACAGGATCATGGGCAAACTGCACGTTGGTGCCGCCGATCACCTGCACCGATTCCACAATTCGGTAAGCCTGTTCCTGAAGGCGCTTCTGGCATTCTTCAGAGATGGTCAGCATGGGGGCGGAACAGAAAGAATCTCCCGTATGAACGCCTAACGGATCTATATTTTCAATAAAGCATACGGTGATCATACGTCCTTCCCTGTCACGGACAATCTCCAGCTCCAGTTCCTCCCAGCCGAGAATGGATTCCTCTACCAGAACCTGGCCTACCAGGCTGGCCTGTAAGCCTCTGGCGCAGACTGTCTGAAGCTCATCCCTGTTGTATACGAGACCGCCGCCGGCGCCTCCCATGGTATAAGCCGGGCGCAGAACGACCGGATAGCCCAGCTGGTCCGCGATCTTCAGCGCCTCGTCCACACTGTAAGCCACCTCGCTGCGCGCCATCTCGATTCCGAGTTCATTCATGGCCTTCTTGAATTCGACACGGTCCTCGCCGCGTTCGATGGCATCCACCTGTACACCGATGACCTGTACGTTATATTTTTCCAGAATTCCCGCTTTATTAAGCTCAGAACAAAGGTTTAAGCCAGACTGGCCGCCGAGATTTGGAAGCAGGGCATCGGGCCGTTCCTTTGCAATAATCTGCTCTAAGCGTTCCACATTGAGTGGCTCGATGTAAGTTACATCCGCTGTCTCCGGGTCTGTCATAATCGTAGCCGGGTTGGAATTAACCAGTACAATTTCGTATCCCAGTTTCCGAAGCGCTTTGCAGGCCTGAGTACCGGAGTAGTCAAACTCGCATGCCTGACCGATGATGATCGGGCCGGAACCGATAATTAGTACTTTGTGAATATCCGTTCTCTGTGACATAATAATGTCCTCCTTTTTTCTCTTCAGTCTATTCTAGTATAAGGCGGCTCAGTTTGAAAGTATTTTTTTCAATAATTTGCAAAAATAATGCATATTTTTTCCTTTTGGGGTGGGTGAATTTTCAACCTTCCCGTATTTATATTCAGTGCTTATAATTACTTATAATAAAAGAAAATGAAAGAGAAAACGGGACGCCGTTTCAGGAGGGACACGATGAAATTTACAGAAGGATACTGGTGTATAAAAAAGGAGATTACACCGCTTTATGCGGTAGAGTATGCGGACAGCAGACGGAACGATAACGAACTGATCGTCTATGCGCCGGGAAAACACATAGCAGACCGCGGCGACTGTCTGAATCTGGGCATGCTGACGATCCGGCTGACCAGCCCAATGGAGGATGTCATACGGGTTTCGGTCCGCCATTTCGACGGAACGGTCTGCCGCGGTCCCTTTGCCAGGATTTACGGGACATCACCTCGCACCGTAGTCGAGGAGACCGATGAGGAGATCCGTTACAGAAGCGGACGAACGACCGCGGTAATCGACAAGAGGCCCAATTCCTGGGGGATTCGTTTTCTGGATGGCGACCGGGAACTGACAAGTACCGGCTTTCGAAATATGGCTCACATGACAAACCGGGAGACCGGAAAATGCTACATGGTGGAACAACTGGCCCTCGACGTGGACGAGTATGTCTACGGGCTGGGAGAACGCTACACCCCGTTCATAAAAAATGGCCAGTCTGTTGAGATGTGGAATGAAGACGGCGGAACGGCCAGTGAGATTACATATAAAAACATTCCGTTTTACATTACTAACAAAGGATATGGCGTGCTTTTAGAAAACGAAGGGGATGCTGCCTATGAGATTGCCAGTGAGAAGGTGGAGCGTATACAGTTCTCTGTGGAAGGTGAACGCCTGGATTACTGTGTGATCAATGGCTCCACGCCTAAAGGGACCATATCCAAATACACGGCGCTGACCGGAAGGCCGGCTCTGCCGCCGGCCTGGTCCTTCGGTCTGTGGCTTACCACCTCCTTCACGACCAATTACGACGAGTCGACGACCTCAGGATTTATTGACGGTATGGCGGACCGGGACATTCCCCTGCACGTCTTTCACTTTGACTGTTACTGGATGGAGGCGTATGAGTGGTGCAATTTCACCTGGGATCCGAAGACATTTCCGGATCCGGAAGGCATGCTGCGGCGCTATCACGACAGAGGTTTGAAGATATGTGTGTGGATCAATCCCTATATCGGACAGAAGTCCCCGTTATTCGAGGAAGGGATGAGGCTGGGATACCTGATGAAAAAGACAAACGGGGACGTATGGCAGACGGATATGTGGCAGGCTGGTATGGGACTGGTGGATTTTACAAATCCCGGCGCAGTGGAATGGTATCAGGCAAAGCTGAAGACGCTTCTGGACATGGGCGTGGACTGCTTCAAAACGGATTTCGGTGAGCGGATTCCAGTAAAGGATATTGCATATTTTGACGGCTCCGATCCGGTGAAGATGCATAATTATTACACATACCTTTATAATCGGGCGGTCTTTGAACTTCTGGAACGGGAGCGCGGAACCGGGGAAGCAGTAGTATTTGCACGGTCCGCGACGGTGGGCGGCCAGCAGTTTCCCGCACACTGGGGCGGCGACTGTTCCGCGGCGTATTCTTCCATGGCGGAGACTATCCGCAGCGGCCTTTCCCTGGCATGCGCGGGATTCGGCTTCTGGAGCCACGATATCAGCGGCTTCGAGAATACGGCGCCGGCCGACATCTACAAAAGATGGTGCCAGTTTGGCCTCCTGAGTTCCCACAGCCGCCTTCACGGGTCCTCATCCTACCGGGTTCCGTGGCTCTTCGACGAGGAGGCGTGCTGTGTGCTTCGGAAATTCGTAAAGCTGAAATGTGCACTGATGCCGTATCTCTATCTTCAGGCGGTAAAGGCTCACGAGGAAGGTATTCCGATGATGCGGCCGATGTTCGTGGAATTTCCGGGCGACCGCGCCTGCGAAACGCTGGATAAACAGTATATGCTGGGTGATTCCCTGTTAGCTGCTCCGGTCTTTAAGGAATCCGGGGAGGTGGAATACTATCTGCCGGAGGGAACCTGGGTGAACCTGCTGACCGGTAAAGCCGTGACAGGCGGACGCTGGCATAAGGAGACCCACGATTACTTCTCCCTGCCGCTTATGGTCCGTCCCGGAAGTGTGATCGCAGTTGGCGCAAACAGCGAAAAACCTGATTACAACTACGCAGAAGGGGCGAAATTTCTTCTGTTTCTGCCGGAGGATGGTATGGAGGCTGCATCGGCTGTGACGGACCTGTCCGGAAAAATCGTGATGACGGCCTGCGCACGGAGAGAAGGAAACAGAATCTCTCTCTTTGTAAATGGCGGAAACGGTAATTATACGTATGAAGTTCTGGGGAAGGACCTGCTTTCCGTAGTCTGCGGTTAAATACAGTCAGTATTTTTTTGACTCTTTCAGGTATATTTCAGCTTTCTGTGGTACTTTTATTACAGAACAGAAAGAGGAGGAACATATATGCGTATTGTGCAAAGAGTGACAGCTTTTTTCCTGGCGGCAGTACTGATGACCAGTCCATTTACAGCCATGGCGGCCACGAGTACGAAGATAAGCGGCGTATCCCTTCGGATCGCCTCGGATATTGAAGTCGGAAGCAGCGGAGCAGATGTGTCGGTCTCCACAATTTCCAGCAAGTATTATGTGGAAGAGGTGGAGATAAAGAATGAACCTTCCGACGAGTGGGAGGACGGAGACAAGCCGAAGATCAAGGTAACTCTGGAGGCGGCCGATGATTACTACTTTGCCTCCGGTTTTTCGAAGGGAGACGTCAACTTAACCGGAAATGACGGCACGGCCACTTCGGTGAGCCGTACCAGCAGCACTCTCGTCGTCTCGATCACCCTGGAGGCACTGGAAGGAGAGAGCGAGTACGATCTGGATGTAGACGGCCTGGACTGGGATGCGGAGGATGGGACCGCCTACTGGAATGAAAATGAGGAAGCTAAAAAGTATGAGATCCGCCTTTACAGGGGAAGCACCGCCGTCACCTCCGTCATTACCACGACCAAAACCAGCTACCACTTCGGCAGCTACATAACGAAAGGCGGATATTACACCTTCCAGGTGCGCGGAGTCTACAATTCTTCAAACAAGGGAAGCTGGAAGGAGTCGGAGTCCTGGTATGTGACCTCCGCAGAAGCCGCTGAAATCAGTTCCAACAGCAGCTCCGATGACAACTCCGATGGAAGCAGCTCAGGAAGCAGCTCGGGCGCCAGCGGTCCGGGGGCCACGGCCGGTAGCGGGGCCTGGTTAAAGGATGACATCGGCTGGTGGTACTGCAACGCAGACCGGAGCTATACTGTGAGCAACTGGCAGTACATCGACAACGTCTGGTACTATTTTAATGAGACCGGCTACATGGTAACCGGCTGGGTCCAGTGGAACTCCAAATGGTACTACTGCAGCGACAGCGGAGTGATGCTCGCAAATACTACGACGCCGGATGGGTATTATGTGGGGAGCGACGGGGCGTGGATCTCGTAAATCCGCCTCTCAGTCGATCGCCCGCGCCTGTATACTGCCAGGATATAGACATCCTGGATAGAACATGATAGTATAAAGTCAGTTAAGAGAGAAGGAGGAAGCCATCATGTTTCGATTATCTGTACATCACAGCCATAAGGACCAGCGACAGGAAAACGCTTATAAACAGCGTGTTATTTTGTTACCCTTATGGTATACGCATAATCGGAAAGTATGATGCAGGGCGGTATCTGCCTGTAATTCACTCGTATTCCTTCAGCCGCAGTCTCACTAATCGTATGCAGTGTATCAACATTACAGAAAATAAGAGTATGAGTCCATATTGGAAATCTCTCCCTAAGATGGTATAATGGAAAAAGTGAAGCTCCAGGGGGAGGGACTTATGGACGAGTTTATCAGATCGGAAAAACAAATTCGGCGGAAGCAGGCTGTCAGGACCTTGATATGTATGGCCCTGTTGATCCTGCTGTCCGCCGTTTTATATGGATGCAGCAAAACAGAAGAAACCGGTCCCGCGGCCGCGGCCGGAACCGGGGGCAGTCGGCAGGCGGAAGGTTACGGAGTCAGCGAAGACAAAAAGCTGATCGTATACACCTCCCATAAAGAGGAAGTATACGGCCCTATTATCAGGGAGTTCGAAGAGCGGACCGGCATATGGGTCGAGGTGAGGGACGGCGGTTCCACCGAGCTTTTAGAGGCCATCGGCCGGGAAGCGGGACAGCAGACGTGTGACATTATGTTCGGAGGCGGAGTGGAAAGCTATGAGGCTTACCGGGAGTATTTTGAGCCGTACCGGTGTAAGCTGAGCGATAAACTGGACGATCAGTATTTGTCTCCGGATGACAGCTGGACCGCGTTTACGGAGCTTCCTATCGTGTTTATCTACAACAACAAGCTGGTAAGTGCGGAGGCGGCGCCTCACAGCTGGAAGGACTTTTTAGATGACGAGTGGCGGGGGAAAATCGCATTTGCGGCGCCTGGAAAATCGGGTACCAGCTATACGGCTCTCGCTACCATGATTCAGGTGCTTGACATGGACGAGCGGGAGCTGATGGAGGACTTTGTATCCGCTCTGGATGGAAAGGTCTCAGCCGGTTCCGGGGAGGTCGTGGATGAGGTCAGTACGGGAATTCATCTCGTCGGGATCACGCTGGAGGAGACAGCAAAAAAGCGGATAGCCAAAGGGGCGGATATCACCATGATTTATCCGGAGGAAGGCACCAGCACCGTGCCGGACGGCTGTGCCCTGGTCAAGGGGGCTCCCCACGAGGACAACGCGAAGCTGTTCATTGATTTTACGGTCAGCGACGATGTCCAGAATCTGATTATGGACCAGTTCTGCCGCCGGACAGTGAGGAAGGATTTACAGATGAAAACGGCCGGTGAGGAGATGAAGATCATGGATTTTGATCTCGAATGGGCCAGCGCGCATCAGGATGAGATCCTGGCGCTGTGGTCGGAACTGATCCGGTAGAGAGGAATCGCCATGTGGAACTTTATCAGAAAATCGTTTAAACGGGAACTTCTCGTAAGTTTTGTGGCCGTCGCGCTGCTTCCTCTGGTCCTCAGCTGTATCTTCCTGATTCAGATGTTCAAAGTGAAACTGGAACGCGACTACCAGAAAAAAGATATGGAACAGGCGGCTGTCATGGAAGAAAAGCTGACTACCCTGTTTCAGACCATCGATGAGGTGACGCTGCGTCTGAGCGAAGAGCCGGAGATTGCGGCTTCCATCAGGGAATCCGGCAACCGGGGCAGAAGCGCGGTCTATGCGAAGCTGTACGAGGAGACTGCCAGCCTGCGGGAGATGGCTCAGTTTGATCTCTACTCAGAAGAGGGCGTCTGCCTCTACTCTACCGGCGCAGGCATGTTTCATACCCAGCTTCCGGTTTACTGGGGAATCTTAAAGGTGGCAGAGGCTCACCCGGACGAGATGACCGTACGGCGTGAGAAGGAATATTCAGGATCGTCCAATATTCTGCTGCGGGCCGCCCGTCCTATCCTGGATTCCGAAGACAGCAGCGTGGGGTATGTTCTTGTGAGTATCAATGGCTCCAATTTTGAAAAGATTCTGGGCGGAACTTACGGCAGCCAGGATGGCGTCTGTATCTTAAACAGCTTTTGGGAAACGGTCTACAGTACGGGAACCGCGGTCCGTGAGGAGATCGGGACGGTTCTGAGGCACCGACTGATGGCGGGCGCGGCAGTTGATGAGCCATTTCATAATAACAGCATCTATATTTCTGAGATCGACGGGACGGGACTCTACAGCGTCTTTCTGCGGCCGAAGGTATTTACGGCTGATACGACGAAATCCATGTACAGCGTGCTGATCGTCATGACGGCCGCCAGTCTGATGCTTTGTGTGGCGGTGGCAGCGAAGATGAGCAACCATCTGTCGCGTCCGATCCAGAGCCTGAATGAGGCCATGCACGAGGTGCAGAACGGAAATCTCGACGTGAGGGTCATTTCCACGAGGAATGATGAGTTCGGCCAGCTGTCCGGCAGCTTCAACACCATGGCGTCGGAGCTTAAGACCTATATGGAAATGCAGGTCAGCCAGCAGAAGAAGCTAAACGAGGTACAGATCGCAATGATGCAGGCCCAGCTGAATCCCCATTTCCTGTACAATACACTGGATACGATGAAATGGGTCGCCAAGGCGAACCACATCCCGGAGATTGCCACCCTGGCGGCAAAGCTGGCAAAGATTCTGCGAACCAGCATATCCAATGCCCAGTTTATCACCCTGAAGGAGGAACTGGAGCTTGTGGGCTGCTACGCGGAGATACAGAAGATCCGCTTTCAGGGGAAATTCTGTTTCGATTACGAGCTTCCAGAGGAGCTTGCAGACTGTGTGGTTCCGAAACTGGTCGTTCAGCCAATTGTGGAAAACGCCATGATACACGGACTGAGAGACTGTGAGGAAGGCCATATCCTCGTCAGGGCATTTTCAAAGGAGGAGCGGCTCTTTATAGAGGTGATGGATGATGGCTGCGGAATCAGCGACGAGGTACTGAACCATTTAAATAATCGGACGGCAGGAGCGGGCATACCGTCAGAGGGCGGAGAGGAAGATCTGCTCCGGCTGGGACATATCGGTTTTTACAATGTGGATACGATTATCCGGCTGCACTACGGTGCAGAGTATGGGCTGTCGGTCTGCAGACCGGAAGAAGGAGGCACGAAGGTGACCATCATGATTCCGGTCAGACAGGGAGAGGAGTTAGGAGATGCTTAAGGTATTGGTAATTGACGACGAGGTATTTGTAAGAAAAGGAATTGTCATGGAGACGGACTGGGCGTCCTTAGACTGCATGGTGGCCGGAGAGGCGGCCAATGGCCTCGAGGGCCTGGAGGCGTGCCGCAAATACAACCCGGATCTGATCATCTCCGATATCCGGATGCCGAAGATGGATGGAATCGAGATGCTAAGAGTCCTTCGGGAGGAGGGAAACCATGTCTCCGTCATCTTTCTGACCGCCTACAGCGAATTCGAATACGCCAGAAACGCGTTAAAGCTTTTGGCTTTCGATTATTTACTGAAACCGTTTGAGGATGGCGAACTGGAGGACGCAGTCAGCAGGGTGCGCGATAAGCTGGTAAAAGAACGGGAAGAAAAGGAACGTCAGGAGGAGTCAAAGATTCTTTCTCCCGGAATCAAGACGGGTGATAAGAGCCGGTATATCAAAGAGGCAATCGCCTACATAACCGAGCATTACAATGACAGTGACTTAAGTGTGGGAACGATCGCCGAATCTCTTGGAATCAGCGAAGGACACTTAAGCCATCTGTTCAAGAAAGAGACGGATTACACCGTTATGGCCTATATAACCCGGTGCAGAATCAGGGAGGCGATGAAGCTTCTGACCAACTGCCGCTATAAGGTGTATGAGGTGGGAGAGATGGTCGGCTACCGGGATATCACTTATTTCTCCAGCACATTTAAGAAAATAGCGGGCGTCACCCCCTCCGAATACCAGGCTGTGAATTCTTAAGGCCAATCTTAAGGCTATTCGGCGCTTTAGCAGCAGTCAAAGATCGTCTTGGCAGTGAGTAAGCTGCCGTACTTTGCTTTCCAGTCACGGTGAATATCGGAAGCGTCGAAAACAGCAAGCGCCTCGCGCTCCAGCTCTATTAAAATCATGAAATCGTATCGGTTAGGCAGATCAATCACGGAAGGATAGAAGGATACCTGGTGTATACCTTCTATTTTTTCTGCCTTTTTAAACAGGACTTCTATTTCCGGATACAGGGCTTCTTTCTCTTTGACGGTTTCAGAAAATTTTACAATGATATAATGTTTCATGGGATGACGGCTCCTTTTCATGTGGAAATAATGATTGGAAATAAATGTTGGGGAGATTGTTTCTGTATTGTATCAAGTATAGCATAAGCGGGGGATTTCGAAAAGTATGGCAAGAAACAGTTAAAACCGGCAAAAAGCGCCACTATACACAGTTACATTAAGCTGTTACGTCGGTATGATGTGCAATATATATAATAATGCCGATGCAGGAACAGGAAAAACATACAAAAATATCAGAATACACAAAGGAATAACAGTATTGTCCAGTTCAAAATGACGAAGAGACCAGATATAATAATTACATCAGATGATGCTGCAGCATCGAAAAGGCAGGAAATAAGAAGCCACTCCACTAAGCTCGTGAAAGACCTCGCTAAGTGGAGATGACATGTATCGCACGTAGGAGACCAAAATACGGTCTCCAAGTGCTCATAACAAGGAGGAGTAAGAAGTGAAAAAACAAATTTTATCAGCAGTTCTAATCAGTACCATGTTGGCGGCAACACTTGCCGGATGCGGTTCTAAAGCGGCGGATCCAACGACCGCAGCACCAGCGGCTCAGACAGAGGCCGCGAAGGGGGAGGAGACAAAGGCCCCCGAGACCGATGCAAAGGCAGAGGAACCGAAAGTGGACGATGCAAATCTTTCGGAAGTGGAAAAGATTATTAAAGAAGCCCAGACCATGAGCATGGAAGAACTGGCAAAGAAGGCAATCGAAGAGTCCAACGGAAAGACCTTCTACGGAGTTGGCAACTCCAGCCGTGGAAAGACCGCTTTACCGCTGTTCATCGAATACTTACAGTCCATCGATCCTTCCTATACCATGGAATATGAGTGGCAGCAGCCAAAGAATAATAAGATCTTCGAACAGCTGTCGGCTGACTCTTTGAAGTCTTCCGGAACATTTGCCATGACTCTGATCCAGGATGGCAACCAGATCGAATCCAAGATGGTTCAGACCGGTATTTTAAAGACCTTTATTCCGAAGGAATGGGCAGATGCCAACGGCACTACAGCAGACGCTTACACAGGATTCCTTCCATTGCAGACTTTGAACAAGGTATTCATGTACAATTCCACCGGAAATGCGGAATTCAATAACTGCTGGGATTTCGTGGCAGAAGGCGTTCACCCGTTATACATGGACATTGATTCAGAGGTTGTAGGAAAGAACTTCCTATACATGCTGACAGAAGATAAGTACGCCGGATGGTTAAAAGAGGCATATGATGCGTTAGACAGCAGTAAACAGGCGTATTTCAAGCCGGTGGTCGATGAGATGGCAACCGATGCCGAAGATTTGGGACTCGGTGAAAATGGCGCCTACGCCCTGGCATGGATCAAACTCTGGGTAGAAAATTACAATGAACAGACCGATGACGGCCCGATCTGCAACACCCTGGTATCCAAGACTGCTACAGACCAGTGCGGACTTCTCGTATATTCAAAGCTTCGTTCCGTTGAGGAATCTTCGGAAGTATCCGTCAACAATATTAAAGTTGCAGCCTACCAGGATGGCTACAAGGGCATCGGCGGCTACGGCTACTGCCATTACTTATTCCTGACCAACAACAGCCCGCTTCCGTGGACCTCCTGTGCATTCATCGCCTATATGACCAACACAGCAGACGGATTCTCCGCATGGGGCAAAGATATGGGCGGTTACTCCTCTAACCCGAAGGTTATGGAAGAGACCGAAAAGATCTACGGCCACAGCAAGGGCGGCTACAATGACAAGGGCGAGAACGAATTCGACAGCAAGAACGACAGAGGATATGAGTGGTGGACCACTGACGGCGAACTGGTTCTGGAAGATCCGGAATACTGTGCGGACGTATCCTTTACAGTAGGAAGCTGGATTGAGCTGCTGACAAAATACAGCGATTCTGCTCAGTAAACGATCACTCGCAGAAGCTCAAGAGGGTCACCGCAGCAATGAGATAACGGGAGTGCCGCATTAAGGCTGTTCTTAATGCGGCAGCCCATTTTATAAGGAGTTAGTTATGGACCAGACAGTTAATCGTAAGTCAAACAATAAGGTCATCGTGCTTAATAAGATCAAGACATACTTTTCCAAACCGCAGAATGTCATCCTTCTGTTGTTCGGCATTGTGCTGACTTTTACAACGGTTGCACCAATCGTGGCAATTGTGAAGGATACGCTCATGATCCATCCGGGAACCATCGATGCCCATTTAACGGGAAAGGCATCTGGCTATACAATTGTCAACTATGTTGACTTATTTACCAGCCGGCTGGCCAGAACGAATCTGTGGAAACCGTTATGGAATACGCTGCTTTTAGCGGTATTGACCTGTCTCATCTCGATTCTCTATGGCGGCGTGTTCGCATTCCTTGTCACGAGGACCAATTTAAAATTCAAGAAGTATTTAAGCTCTATCTTCATTTTCCCGTACATTATGCCTCAGTGGACACTGGCGGTCGTATGGCAGAACTTATTTAACAGCAACGCGGTCGTGGGAACGTCCAATGGGCTTTTGGCTTCGCTGTTCGGGATTCTGGCGCCCAAATGGGTATGCCAGGGACTCTTTCCCAGTGCGGTCGTCCTGGGCCTTCACTATGCGCCATTCGCCTATATCCTGATCGGCGGTATTTTCCGCAACATGGATGCCAATCTGGAGGAAGCGGCCACCATTCTCGATACGCCGAAATGGAAAACCATGTTCCGGATCACGCTTCCAATGGTAAAACCGGCGATTCTCTCCACCGTTCTTCTGGTATTCGGAAGCGCCATGGGAAGTTATCCAGTACCGCATTATCTGGGCTTTACGACGCTTTCCACCAAGTATATCTCCATGAACTCCAAGTATACCGGTGAAGCCAGTATTCTTGCCATTATTATGATGGTATTCGGCGTGGCGATCCTGACCATGAACCAGGTGAGTTTAAAGAGCAGAAAGAATTACACGACGGTTACCGGTAAATCGGGCCAGCTCTCCAAGATCAATCTCGGGAAAATGGGGAAATATGTCATCGGTATCGTGATGATCGTGGCAACCTTCTTTACGAGTATTTTCCCGATCCTTTCCTTCGCACTGGAGACCTTCCTTCCGAACCCGGGAGATTACAGCTTCCTGTACACGAGAAATTTAAGCAACTTAACGACCAAATGGTGGATCACCAGTGAAAATATTACGGAAAACGGAATGTACGGCCAGAAGGGAATCCTATATAACTCCACGATCTGGCACGCCTTCTGGGGAACGCTTCTCGTTTCCATATGCTGCGCATTGATTGCCGGAACGATCGGTACCTTAATCGGATACGCGGTATCGAAGAACCGGAGGAGCAAATGGGCCAACTACGTGAACGGAATGGCTTTCCTGCCATACTTGATGCCGTCCATCGCAGTAGGCGCGGCGTTCTTCATTCTCTTTTCCAATGAGAAGATCAATTTATTCAACACCTATACGCTGTTAATCATTGCAGGTACCATAAAGTACATACCATTTGCCAGCAGGAGCGCATTAAACTCCATGCTGCAGATCAGCAATGAGATCGAGGAAGCGGCGATTATTCAGGATCTGCCGTGGTTTAAGAGGATGTTCCGGATCATTATTCCGATTCAGAAATCGGCCATCATCAGCGGATACATGCTTCCGTTTATGACGTGTTTAAGAGAGTTATCCTTATTCCTGCTTCTCTGTACGCAGGGCTTCATTCTTTCCACGACTCTGGATTACTTTGACGAGATGGGCTTATACGCATTTTCCAGCGCCATCAACTTAATCCTGATCGTAACGATCCTGATATTCAATACATTAGTAAATAAACTGACCGGAGCGAGTCTGGACGACGGTATCGGAGGTAATTAACATGCCAGAAATAAAATTAACAAATGTGACAAAGAGATGGGGGAAGTTTTACGCAGTAGACAACTTGAACCTCGATATAGAAGATAATTCTTTCATCACCCTGCTAGGCCCCTCCGGCTGCGGAAAGACAACAACACTTCGTATGATCGCAGGTTTGGAGACACCTACCAGCGGCCGGATCTCCATCGGCGACCGGGTAGTATTTGACAGTGAGGCAGGCATCAATGTGCCAGCCAACAAACGAAAAGTGGGATTCTTATTCCAAAACTACGCGCTGTGGCCCAATATGACCGTCTATCAGAATATCTCCTTTGGACTCAGCAACATCAAGGAGGAACTGCCGCAGATCGATTTCGAGGCAAAGACCACCAATGATTTGATCCAGGCCTTAAAGAGCGGAAAACGAATCGGTGAACTGGTGGAAGAGTGCCGCGATAAAAAAGGCAGGCTGGATATGGATAAGGTCTATTTAAAGCTGATCGACGCCTACACACTGTCGATCTACACAGCAAAGACACTGTTCGGCTTGGGTATTCAGGAAAGCTCTGATCCGGAGGTTGCTGCAAAGGCAAAGGCCGCAGAGCTTCAGGCAAAGCTGGATTCCCTCCGTGCTTCCTACAGGGGAAAAGGCCAGGAATTAAACAATGACTTCGCCGTAGTAAGCGGCGGAAAAGTGCTGACAGAAAACAGAAAGCTCCATAAAGAAGAGGTGGAGCAGGCGGTGAGACGTGTCTCCCGTATCGTCAAGATCGGACCGTTCATGAACCGTTACCCGGCAGAGTTATCCGGCGGGCAGCAGCAGCGAGTCGCCATTGCCAGGACCCTGGCGCCTGAACCTGCGGTGCTCTTCATGGATGAGCCGCTGTCGAACTTAGACGCCAAGCTGCGTCTGGAGATGCGTTATGAGCTTCAGCGTCTGCATGTGGAGACGGGCAGTACCTTCGTCTATGTTACCCATGATCAGATGGAGGCCATGACACTGGCTACAAAGATCTGCCTCATCAACAACGGCGTACTCCAGCAGTATGAGGCGCCCTTAGACGTTTACAACCGTCCGCGCAATCTCTTTGTGGCAGACTTCGTCGGCAATCCTTCCATCAACTTCATGGAGGCAAAGGGCAGACAGAGATCGGATGGTTCCATGGAGCTGACCGTCCTGGACGGTGAAAAAGCCGTATTCCTGCCGGAAAAACCGCTTTCCATGGATCGCTGGTTTATGGAACGGAACCAGGCTGATGAGGAGGCCGAGAAGAAAAAACAGGAAGTCTTAAAAGACAAGAAGGCCGTGGAAAAAGGAAATAAAGATGAGACCTTTAAATACCATATTGCGAAGGTAGACGAAAGCGATTACGCGGTGGAAGACGATCCCGTGATCACAGACGAGGACTTTGTCATCGGTGTCAGACCGGAATGCCTGAAATTGAGTCCCGCCGGCCAGGGAAGCTTAGAAGCCACCGTCTACGGCGCCATGCCTACCGGTATGGAGTCCACCGTTAAACTGCGCGTCGGCGATTTCCTGCTGACAGGAGTAATCTTCGGAGGCGTTACCTATCAGATCGGAGAGAAGACGGGCGTGGATATTGAAGGAAATGATATCCTGCTGTTTGACCGTAAGTCCGGAAAATGTGTGACTGCGGGAAAGATTGAGTTTATCAGATAACGTGTATAGAAAAGGTGCAGCTTTACCAGGCAATTCATATACCTGGTAAGGCTGCACCTTTTACGCTAAAGGCCAAATTCCTCAAAAAGCTTCTCCTGGAACTCCCGGTCCCTGGCTGCGCGGATCATATCTTCTGTACGGGAGGCCTCAATCAATTTAAGATTCAGCTGATTGACCCGTTCCAGCCCTTCTTCCAGCCCTTCTTTCAGACCTTCCTTACGGATCATCTGTTCCCGTTCCCATGATTTCATATAGTTGATTCCAACCTCCTTATCCCGTTTTACTTTATCGACAAATCCATGGATTTTGGCAATGTTCTCATCCGTTACATTGTCGTCCGTACTGTTCTCTATATATTTTAACATATCACGAAGGGCTTTTCCAGGATTTCCGGCGGTTCCTTTCGTGTAAAGATAGATTTTTTTCAGCCCGTCATCATAAGAAACTGACGAATCCTCCACGCAGCGGTTCTGTACTGTGTATACCATACGTTTTCTGTCAAATGGGTCATACGGAAGAATCATAATAATTATGACATTTTTCATATGACCGTAATCTGTCCCTGATTCTAAAAGCTGAGAGTCAATGAGCGCATCATAATAACGCGTCCGCCTGGGCAGAGATTCCTTTTCATAGGTATTGTTTGGCTCGATATTATAGACATCCGTTGAAACCTCTATGTCATCTGTGGAAATATCATCAGAGGATATCTCCTGGACATAAGCGTCAAGCCGGATCCCGTGGTTGCCGGTATCAATTCCTGCCACAGTTTTTTGCGGGATGATTCTCACTTTCTGTATAGTTCTGTTCAGGATAGTACTGAGGAGAATCCGGCAGAATTCCTCCCCAATTCCTTCTTTGGATACCATCTCCTGAAACAGGAAATCGTCTGGGAATTGCGTCGGCGGAATGCCGGGGATTTTTTCGTTCTCCTGGCAGGAGAACAGAATGTATGCCGCAGCAAAAAACTGCGGCGATTAAACTATAATATGACTATAAACCATCTCAGCCGGTATGACAAGCAAAAATTCATCAGCCAAAGCTTCCGTAAAAATTCATCAGCCAAAGCTTCCGCTGCGCCTGTCGTTACTCACCGAGCTGTTCCTGATAGCGCGCCCTGTAGTCGTTGGGCGTCATCCCTGTAGACTTCTTAAACTGGCGTGAAAAGTATTTTTCATCTTCGAAACCGACCTCGTGGGCGATCTGGCGGATTTTTATCATGGGATCCTTCAGCATCTGCCTGGCCTGGTTGATTCTAAGATCGTTCAAATACGTGATCATGGTCACGTGGAAGGTCTGCTTGAATTTCCGGCAAAGGTATTCCTGGTTGACGAAAAAGGTCTGGGCACACGCTGCCTGACTGAAAGGCTGGTTATAATTCAGTTCAATATAGTGTGCGACCTGATAGATCATATCAGCCTCCGGAGAGTGAATGGACTTCAGCTCCCCATGGAGAAACAGGATATCCGCCCGCATTCGGCGGCGGAAGCGTTCAAAGGATATCCGCATCGATCCATCCATGATGTCGCGGAAGTTTAAGACCACATACTCCGTCTGATGGCGGAATCCTTTGTGACGGTTTTCGAACAGTTCAGCCCAGGAGGCAAACAGACGGTTTTCATCCTGAACTGCTTCCAGCACAATGGCAAGAAGCGGAGCATCTTCCGGAATGCGGCTGCGAATCCAGAGAGAGATACTGTCGTCAATCAGCTGCTCATTCCCTGTCAGCAGAGCGGAAAGCAGCATGCGGTCATCCACTTCCTTCTGTTTTTCGGTCAAACCATGGAACGGCCTGTGGAAACCGGGTTCCAGACTGCAGAGTACAGGAGAGAGGCTCGCCATATTACAGGCTCCAAAGGCGTCTCTTGCCTTCTGATACGTCTCCATAATTCCTTCGGGGAAAATACCGTCTGCCACCCCCATGCAGACCGGAAACGGCAGTGACTGCCGCACTGCCTGCAAAAAATTCTTTAATTGCTCCTGAAAGGCCGGACTGTAATCGGTGAGAAAAGCAGCGATCTCATAACGGCTGTCCGCAGGCAGCAGAAAGCCCGCACCAGAATCGGCCAGAAAGCAGGCGAGCGCGTCTCTGTAGCGGTGAAAGGACTCGTTCCAGGAAGCTTCTTCCCCGGATATAAATGGTTCCAGATTGCAGTAGGTAAATCCGCAGGCGGTAAGCTCCGAAAGCTCGGGAGACAGCTCCATCAGTTTTCTGCAGGCCTGCTCCGGATGGTCGCCGTGAATCAGACGCGACAGCAGATTCTCACGGCACAGGGTGGCCATGGAATCGATCTGGTCCTTGTGGATTTGAGCCGTATGGTATAAATCGTGCTCCTGATTCCAGGCGCCAGCCGCCTTCTTTACGGCCTCGATCAGCTGATCCTGATCCAGTGGCTTTAAAAGATAATCCACACCTCCATGCTGGAGAGAGCTTCTCACATAATCGAAGTTATTATAGCCGGAAATAACGATGACCTTGATATGCTTCAGGGAACCCGCAATATATTTCATCAGGTCGATTCCGCTTAAATCCTGCATGACAATGTCGGTGATTAAGATCTCCGGCTGTTCCGCCTCAATGATGCGGATCGCATCCTGGGGCGTGAGCGCTTCGTAAGTTTCCGTAATTCCCAGTTCCTGCCACGGCACCAGGAGTTTTACGGCCCTGATGACATGGGCTTCATCATCTACGATTAAGACTTTCATGATTTTCTCCATTCTTCTGTGATATTCAGTGATGCTCCAGCATCCGGTAATCTGCCTGGATATGGATCACCGTCCCGCTTTTTCCATCAGAACTGATCTCCATGGAGCACTGGTTCTTGTAATTTAACAGGAGGCGCTGGTAGACGTTGCGCATGCCGATATTGTTTGACACGTATCGGTTTTCCCGGTCTGTCTCCAGCTGCTGTTCACTTTGAATATCAGCGGTTCTGGAAGCGGGACGTTCTTCGGAAAATCGGTTAAGCGCATCGACAAAGGTTTCCGCATCGGATGAGGAGGCAGCTGCCTTTACCTGCTGAAGCGAGTGCGTGAGTTCCTCCAGTCTTTCAGCAGAAATGCCGGCTCCGGTATCTTTGACGAATAAATGGAGGTAATTGCCTTCCACAAAAGCGCGTATGGTCAGGCGGCTGTTGTCAAGCTTCAGAAGATTACCGTGCCGGATCGAGTTTTCAACCAGCGGCTGCAGCGTCATCTTCGGAATCAGCATGGCGCCTGCCTCATCGGATATGTCAAATTCTGTCTCCAGCGTGTTGGGAAAACGCAGCTTTTGCAGCTTTAAATACAGCTCGATGTAATGGAGCGCATCGTTTATGGGCACAAGATTGTGAGCGGTGTCCATGGAGTAGTGCATCATCTGTCCCAGGGCCGTGATGGACTGGTACAGAGGCAGATTGCCGCCCTCCAGGGCATTGGTCGCCAGGCACTGGAGCGTATTGTGGATAAAGTGAGGATTGATCTGGGCCTGAAGGGCCTTTAATTCACTTGTCCGGTTTGCCAGCTCCAGCTGGTACTGGTGAATGATAAAGTTTTTTATGGAGTACATCATCTTGCGGATCGTGATGAGCAGAGAGCCAATCTCGTCATTTTTCGTATAGGTGATGTAGGACGACATATTGGCATCCAGATCACCGGCGCTGACGGCTTCCGCGTAGGCTGTCACCTTTCGGATCGGCGCGGTAAAACGTATGACGGTTATGACAATCAGAAGAATCTCCGCCAGGGTCACGATGATAAAGGAGTAAAGCATCATGTGGAAGAAGCGGCTTGCCTTTTCATAGACAAAGGCTTTCGGAGATATCTTGATTAAATACCAGTCCACCGGATCCTCCAGAATGCGGCTGCAAATGACGATGTCCTCGGAATCCGTGTCGAGGACCAGCGGGACGCCAGGCTCCAGGGAAGAGGAAAGGATATCCTGAATAACCGGATTGCGGGTCTGTGTGGCGATCTCTGCGGGAGTGCTGCTGTAGACGTAGCTGCCATTTCCATCCACCAGACAGAGGTACTCCTTTTCTTTGAACAGGGGAGAGCAGATGGAATCCAGAACCGATATGGGAATGTCGATGGTAATTTCTCCCAGGGAATCGGTGACGGAAGGAATCTGATAAATGGGCATATGCAGAGAAAAAACCAGGGAAAATTCCCGCCCCGAAAGCTCATGAAAATTATAGTTGGACTGCATGTGGGCCGATGTCACATAGGAGTGGTACGGTTCACATGGGAAACGCCGTTCCTGGCTTAAATAGATATGGTCCTTTTCATACCGCTGCATATCGGACTGAAGCAGCAGGGACTTTTTTAAGTTAAATGCGGAAAGCTGGATCTGTGAGGCATCCGGCACACTGGAATAAAGGGTCTGAAGGAAATCGAAGATGCGGGACTCCGTCTGAAGCAGGCGGTAGCTGGATACAGACTGTTCCTTTTCCGACAGGATGTCCATGACCTCAGAGTTGAAATAGAGGCCCCGCGCCGTATAATCCACCAGCTTCACGTAATCGGAAATACTGTTTCCGGTGGCGCGCATCGTATCAGTCGTCTGAGAGACGAACTCTTCGTCCAGTGACGTTTTGATATACTCATAGGAAAAAAACCAGTATACCAGAAACGGAACGAGAATGCAGATAAAGAGCAGTGATAATAATTTGATTCGGATACTGACAAAACGCTGACTGTTCATACTTACTTCCCCCAAAACACAGTTATCTGGCACCATTCTACCACAAACAGTAAATTCGCGAAAGACCATGAAGTCAAAATAGTCCTCCTATCATATCAAAAACATGAGTGTAAAAAGAAGTCACGTTCTATTACAATGAAGGCACAACAAAGAAAGAGAGAGAAAATCCAGGAAACAGAGTGATGGTTATTTTTAGTTCCCGCCCCTGTAACTGTCATGGTATACTATAAAAAATACTGTGACAACAACACATCAGGGGGAGTGTTTTACGATGAAGAGAAGGGTTAGAATCGGTTTAATAACAGCAGGTATTGTGCTGGCCGCAGTGGGATGCAAAAGTCAAAACACAGAAACCGGCGCGGCAGAAGCAGCCGCAGAACCAGGAATTGTACTTACCGTAAGCATGCCGTCTTCCGAATGGAGCGGATATGTGAAGGAACTGTCGGATCTGTACAGAAAGGAGCACCCGGAGATCGGGAGCATCGAATGGAATCTGGTGGACCGGAGTATGTATTCCGATTTGCTGCGGGTCAGCCTGGCGTCTCAGAAGCTTCCGGATATTATCTACGTCGGCTTCGAGGGTTCCATGGAAGAGTGGAAGGACCATCTGCTTCCGCTGGAAGCTCAAAACGTACTGAAGAAGCTTCCGATGCCGTACCGCACCATGGGAAGTCTGGAGGGAACGGTCTACTCGGTACCGCTCCAGATTCAGGGGATCGGTATCGCCTATAACCAGAAGCTTTTAAGGGCAGCCGGCTGGGAACGTTTTCCTGAAACGAAATCCGAATTCGAACAGTTATGTTTGGATCTGGAGGAACAGGACATAAAGCCCATGATGAACCATTATAAAGAAACGCTGCTTACCATGGCGGGCAACTTATTCATGCTTCCTGCGATGGCGGAGGACAATCCCACCGCGTATATGGAATCCCTGTTAGAGGAAGACCGTCAGCAGGAGTATGAAGAGAACTGGCAGGCGCTGGCGGACTATTTTGATCTGACCCTGCGTTTCGGAAACCGGGATTCCTTAACAACCGGAGCCCCGACCGCAAGAGATTACTTCTTCATTGAAAAATACGCAATGCTGAATGACGAGGGCAGCTGGCTTGCGCCGGTTCTGGCAAAGTCCAAACCGGCTCTGGAACGGGATATCTCCATCGGAGCGATTCCCCTCTACGAGGAAGCGGAGAGAAATAAGCTGATCGTGGAAGTCCAGGCACTGTCTGTGGTGAAAAGCAGCCGGCATCCGAAGGAAGCCGAGGAATTCTTATACTGGCTCGCCACTTCAACAGAGGCGTCCCGGTATTTAAGAGAGACGATGGGCTGCCTTCCGGTCATGGCCATGAACGACGAAAGCCTGGAGGGGCTGTCCCCTCTGGCGGCCGAAGTAAAGGAAAGCATCAAGAAAGGCGGGACCGCGCTCGACGTGGTAAACTGCCTTCCCGGGGAACTGAAAAAAAAGAGTGCCGAACTCTGGGGCTTTTATCTGACCGGCGATTTGAGCCGGGAGGATGTTTTACAGGAGTATCAATCTCTCTGGAAAGATTATATGAAACATAATTAGGCCACTCCACTAAGCTCGTGAGATACCTCACTAAGTGGAGATGACATGCATCGCACGTAAGCGGTTAAAATACAACCGCTAAGTGCTCATAGCGAGGAGGTTATTTAAGATGTCAGTGATTCATTACCAGAAAAAAGAAGACATGAAATTTGAGACAGCAGGAAACGGAATTTTAAGAGCGGAGATGCTTCCGGGCATGGTAGACGGCGTACATACCTACAAATGCAAAGTGGCAGCCGGTACCGTGGTTACGCTGGAAACCTTTGGCGATCAGACACAGATTTACTACTTTACCAGGGGCGAAGGCTATGTGGCCACACCGAAGAAGGCGTTTAATATCGAAGAACCTTCTCTGTTTATCCCAAACATGGACAAAGAAGCGAATATTTTACACGCCGCAACAGACATGGAATTTTTACAGCTGACTTCTGTCATGCTTCCGGAGGATTACGAGCAGTTTGAGCACTGGCACATTGCACTGCCTAGATTCTGTCCATTAAGCGGCTGTATCGAATATATCGAGGGCTTCCGTCCGGAAGGCATCAAGGCGCTTTCCATTCTGGATACCCATTTCCTCACCCGCATGACCATGGGTGCTATTATCGGTAAGGGACCGAACAAGGCGGCTCCTCACAGCCATGATAACCTTTATCAGTGGTATTACGGAATGCCGGGAACGAAGTTCATCTACCGCGCGGCGGATGAGGAAATCGAGCTTCATGAGGGAGACTGGGCGTTTATACCGACCGATATTGAGCATGCGATCGAAATCGAAGAGGATGAAAATGTGAACTACGTCTGGTTTGAAATTGAGCTGACGAAAGCCGAACTGGAAGCAAAAAAAGCGCAGTAACCGATAAAAGGAGAGGGAAAGATCATGATGAAAAAAATGACAGCTGCGGTTTTAGCCGCGGCAATGGCAGCATCACTTACGGCATGCGGGGGCAATGCCGCGAAGGAGACAACACAGACTACGGCACAGACGCCGCAGGAGGCAGCCACCGTTGCGGGAGGCGCATCCACGACGGACGGAAAAGAACCTGTTACCCTGCGGTTCTCCTGGTGGGGCGGGGAGACGAGACATAAGGCGACCATGGCGGCCGTCGAGGCATTTGAACAGGAATATCCCTGGGTTACCGTAGAATGTGAATACTCCTCCTGGGATGGATGGACCGATAAGGTGGCTACCCAGCTGGCAGGCGGAACAGCCCCTGATTTGATGCAGATCAACTGGAACTGGCTTTACCAGTTTTCATCTGACGGCTCCAAATTCGCAGATTTGAATCAGTTTAAAGACATTATTTCCCTGGATAACTGGTCGGAGACCAACCTGGCGGCCATGACCGTCGGCGGAAAGCTTCAGGGCGTACCGGTTTCCATCACGGGAAAGCTTCCGATGTACAACAAGACTACCTTTGACAAGGCGGGAGTGGCCATTCCTACTTCATTTGAAGATCTTCGCGCCGCAGGCAAAGCGTTCCGGGAAAAACTCGGCGACGATTACTATCCGCTGGCTGAGGAAGGCTACGAGAGAATGATCTGGATGGTAATGTACCTTCAGGAAAAGTACGGAAAGGAATGGATTAAGGATTTATCCGTCAATTACACGGTGGAAGAAGTGACAGAGGGCATGGAATGGATCAATTCTCTGGAAGAAGACCACGTATTCCCGAAGATCTCCACGATCGCCGGAGATGGTGCGGAAAACTTCTTATCCAACAAAAAATGGATGGATGGCCACTACGCCGGACTGACCGAATACGATTCCAACGTCCAGGAAATCGCTGACTCCTTAGATGAAGGCCAGGAGCTGGTACTTGGAGATTACCCAACTGATTTAGGACCCAATCCGGCCGGCATGAGCAAGGTTTCCCAGGGCTTCGCCATCACCGAGACCTCCGAACACAAGGAAGAGGCCGCCTTACTTCTGGAATACATCACTTCCAATGAAAACGGTGTAAAATTAATGGGAACCGAGCGCGGCACCGTTTGCAACACGGCGGCAAAGAAGATCCTGGAGGATGCGGATATCTTAGGCGGACAGACTCTGGAAGGCAACCAGAAGGTGCTTGCGTTCTGTCACTATACCTTTGATCCGAACTTCGAAAACTCCGCGTTAAAGGAACGTACCGGTGCTTATTACGAAGTATTTGACAACTTAAGCGCGGGAGCAGATCCGGCGGAGATGGCACAGTATTTAATCGATTCCATCAATGACGTGAATGCGGCTAACCCATACTAATTAAGAGCGATAGGATATAGCAAAAAGGGACGCTGCCGGGGCGGCGTCCCCTTTTTGTACCCGAAAGTGTGCAGTGTTTGGAAAACTCAGCTATAAACAAAAAAGGAGAAGGAGCACATTATATGAATCTTACACCAATTTTCAAAGAATATATGAAAAATTACGAAGGGCTCGATGATTATCTGGTGGAAATTGACGGCCAGTCCATGTATGAATGGAACTATGAGGATGGCTGCTTATTTGTCGGTGCCTCCCGTCTTTACAAGCTGACGGGAGACCGTGAGTATCTGGATTTTATCGTTAAGATGGTGAGCCCCTATATTGAAGAGAATGGAGCCATAAAGAGCTATCACCGTGAAGAATACAATCTGGATTTTATTAACGCGGGGAAAATCTTCTACTTCCTCTATGATGAGACGGGAGAGGAAAGGTACCGGAAAGCATGCGATACCCTGATGACCCAGCTGATCTACCAGCCCCGCCTGACTACAGGAAACTTCTGGCATAAGCTGATCTATCCCTTTCAGGTATGGCTGGACGGCCTTTATATGGGACAGCCGTTTTATATGGAATATGAAAACCGTTTTAACGAGAGGAGGAATTACAGCGATATCATGAATCAGTTCAACCAGGCGAGAAAGCTTCTGTACGATGAGAAAACCGGCCTGTATTACCATGCCTATGATGAGTATAAAGACAGAAAATGGGCCGATCCCGCAACAGGGCTGTCCCCAAACTTCTGGCTTCGATCCATCGGCTGGTATTTAATGGCTCTCGTTGACTGCTGCGAGCTGGCCTCCGAGGAGATTTATGAGGTGAAAGCCAGGTTTGGCGAGCTTTTAAGAGAAGCAGTACACGGGATCTTAAAGTACCAGGATCAGGAGAGCAGGCTTTTCTACCAGCTTCCGGCACTTCCGGAGCAGGAGGGGAATTACCTGGAAACCTCCGGATCACTCATGGTGGCTTACGCGGTCTTAAAAGGCTGCCGCCTGGGGGCGCTTCTGGAAGAAAAATATGCTGCAAGGGGAAGGGAAATCTATGATGCCGTTCTGGAGCAGAAAATATACCAGGCAGACGACGGTGCATACCATTTATCCGGCACATGCGCAGTGGCAGGCCTTGGACCGCGCACGGAGCGGGATGGAAGCATTGACTACTACTTGTCGGAGCCGGTAGTCGATGATGATGTAAAGGCCATGGGGGTACTTATGATGGTAACGGCCGAACTGATGAAAATGGAATGATAGGAGTGAGAGTATGGAAGCACAGCCCGTAAAGATACGAAACTGGAAGAACTTTTGCCGCAAATACAGAGGATTTTTTTACATTCTGCCGTGGATCATTGGATTTATGATTTTTAAGTTTTATCCATTTATTATGTCCCTGTTTTACAGTTTTACTAACTACAGTTTATTTAAGCCGGGAACGGAATTCATCGGTCTCGACAATTACTTAAGCATATTTCATACGAAGAAATACATAAAGGCATTTAAGGTTACATTTCAATATGCGTTTCTCACGGTGCCGCTGAAACTGGCATTTTCCCTGTTCATCGCATATATCTTGAATTTTAAACTGAAATTCGTCAAAATGTTCCGGACTATCTACTACATTCCTTCCATTCTGGGAGGTTCTGTGGCGATCGCGGTCGTGTGGAAATTCATTTTCCAGGGAGACGGTTTGATCAACCAGTTTATCCAGATGTTTGGCGGTGAAAAGATTAATTTCCTCGGCAGCACACACTACGCGCTCTTCGTCATCTGCCTGCTTCGCGTATGGCAGTTTGGTTCCGCCATGGTGATCTTTCTCGCCGCATTAAAGGGTGTTCCGCAGGAGCTTTACGAGGCCGCCTCTATCGACGGTGCCGGCAAATGGAGACAGTTTTTCTCCGTTACAGTACCGCTTATTACACCAGTTATTTTTTATAACCTGATCACACAGCTCTGTGAGGCATTCCAGGAGTTCAACAGCGCATTTATCATCACGAAGGGCGGACCGCTGGGATCGACGACGCTGATCTCCCTGTTAATTTACCAGAATGCGTTCCGTACGTATGAGATGGGGCTTGCCAGTGCAATGGCGTGGCTGTTGTTTATCATCATCTGTACTCTGACCGTGGTCTCCTTTGCCAGCCAGAAGTACTGGGTGTATTACTCGGATGATGAGAGATAAGGGGGACGATTGAGATGAGTAAGAAAACAAGAGAACAGATCAGTACCGTGGTTCGCTATACCGTTCTGATCCTGGTAGGCTTCGTCATGTTTTACCCTATGCTCTGGATGGTGGGCGCATCGTTTAAGGCGAGCAACAATGAGATTTATTCAACCATCAGCTTCCTTCCGAAGAGTCCGTCGTTTCAGGCTTACATTGACGGCTGGACCGCGACAGGCAATCCATACAGCCTTTACCTGATCAATACTTTTAAGATTGTCATACCGAAGGTGATTGGAGCGGTGGTGGCCAGCGTTGTTACGGCATACGGATTTTCCCGTTTCGAGTTTCCGGGAAAGACTTTCTGGTTCTCCATCCTGCTGGCGACGCTGTTCCTGCCGCAGGTAGTGCTTAACATTCCACAGTTCCTCTTATTCCGGACATGGGGATGGACGAATTCCTACCTGCCGCTGGTGGTTCCGGCCTTCTTCGGAGCCGAACCATACTTCATCTTCATGCTGGTTCAGTTCATGCGGTCTGTATCCAGGGAACTGGAGGAAGCGGCAGAAATCGACGGCTGCAATTCCTTCGAACGGCTGGTATACATCGTGGTGCCCATGGTAAAGCCAACCATCGTTTCAGTGGCGCTGTTCCAGTTCATGTGGGCATTTAACGACTTCCAGGGACCGTTAATCTATATCGACAGTGTAAAGAAGTATCCGACTTCACTTGGTCTCCGCCTTTTAACGGATGCGGAGACCGGCTTTGAGTGGAATAAGGTTCTGGCGCTGTCGGTCGTCACCCTGCTTCCGTCTCTGATCGTATTCTTCCTGGCACAGGATCAGTTCGTGGACGGCATTGCGGCAGGCGGTGTAAAGGGGTAAAAATATGAAAGCAAACGTGATTTTCAAGACTTCCCGGAAGTTCCTTCTGGAATGGGAGGACTTCGGAGTCTTCTATACGGAAAAAGAGTATGAAGTATGGCTGGATGACCGGTTCATCTTAACAAGCAGCCGCGTCATCCAGACTGTGCCGGGCCTTACGCCCGACACGGAGTACCGCGTATCCCTGCGGTGCGGCGGAGAGATTTATGCGGAGTTTTCGGTCCGTACCGATTATGAGTTTGTTACGCTGAACGTGCGGCGCTTTGGAGCAAAGGGCGACGGAATCCATGACGACACGCTGGCCATCCAGACGGCGATCGCCTCCTGCCCGAAAGACGGGAGAGTGTTTATCCCGGAGGGAACGTATCTCGTAACCAGCCTGTTTTTAAAGAGTGACTTCACACTTGATATCGGGAAGAACGCCGTGCTCCTGGGCCATGCAGAGCGGGAACGGTTCGGCGTGCTTCCCGGCATGATTCAGAGCTATGATGAGACAGCGGAGTACAATCTCGGATCCTGGGAGGGAAATCCCCTCGATATCTTTACCAGTATGATTACGGGAATCCATGTTTCAAATGTGGTGATCACCGGAGAGGGAATCCTGGATGGAAACGCCACCTTTCAGGACTGGTGGGAGGACGACAGGGCGAAAATCATCGCATTCCGTCCCCGCATGGTATTTTTGAATCACTGTGATCATGTAGTGCTTCATGGAGTCACCGTGCAGAACAGTCCTTCCTGGAATATCCATCCCTATTTCTCGAATGATCTCCGTTTCCTGGATTTGACCATCTTAAATCCATGGGATTCACCGAATACAGACGGCATGGATCCTGAGTCTGTGAATGGTCTGGAAATCGCCGGCATCTATTTCTCTCTGGGAGATGACTGTATTGCACTAAAGTCTGGAAAATATTATATGGGGCACAAATATAAGATACCGTCACAGAACGTCGAAGTACGCCAGTGCTGCATGAATAATGGGCACGGAGCTGTGACCATCGGCAGTGAAATGGCGGCAGGAGTGAAGCATGTTCATGTAAAAGACTGTTTATTTCTGCACACCGACCGGGGACTGCGGATCAAGACGAGACGTGGGAGAGGAAAAGATGCCGTTGTTGAAGATATCTGTTTTGAGAATATCCGCATGGACCATGTGCTGACGCCCTTTGTTTTAAATTCTTACTACAACTGCTGTGATCCCGACTGCCATTCGGATTATGTGAAATGTAAATCGCCACTTCCAGTAGACGAGCGGACCCCATCGGTAAAGCAGATGATTTTTCGAAACATCGAGGCTCATAACTGTCATGTAGCTGGAGCATTTTTATACGGATTGCCGGAGATGAAGGTGGATTACGTGGAATTTGACCATGTGACTATTGATTACGATGAGAATCCGGAACCGGATGAACCAGCCATGATGGATGACATCCAGCTGACTGCAAAATTAGGCCTCTACATCAAGAATGTTCAGGAACTTGTTTTAAACGATGTTTCCATAAGCGGATGCGACGGTGAACCGCTGCTTTTGGAGAACATCGATAAAATAACCGGAAATGGAGCCATTTCCAATTCTGCCGCTGAAGGAGAACAAATATGAGTATGACGATTGCAGCTACAGCAAGTGTATCCGCAGGCGGGGATGATCCCATCCTGTTTCGGGGGCCGTTTGAAGAGACGGTTCCTCAGATGGCCGCGCTGGGATATCGTGCTGCAGAACTTCACATTTACGATTCGGATCAGATCGACCGAAAACAGTTATACCTGATTTTGGAGGAGAACCAGGTAGTACTCACCTCCATCGGTACAGGTTCCGCCTATGAGAAAGACGGAATCTGTCTCGGCAGCGCAGATCCGGGGAAAAGAGCTGCAGCCATCCGCCGTCTGACCGGGCACATGGTGACAGCCTCTCCATATCATGGTATAGTTATCATTGGTCTCATCGCTGGAAGATTTTCCGACTGCGGTCAGGATGGAGAAGCATTTAAAAGGAATCTGACGGAGAGCTTAAAACTCTGTGTGAAAGAAGCGGAAGTACACGACGTAACCTTAGGTTTTGAGGTGATGAACCGGTTTGAGAGTGATTATGGTACCACGATCAGAGAGGCATTAGAGCTTCTTCGCGTGGTTGGCTCTAACCGGCTGAAGCTTCACCTGGATACGGTACACTTAAATATCGAGGAAGATGATATCGGGAAAGCCATCGAAAGCGCCGGCGGCGCCATCTGCCACGTCCATGTGGCAGATAATAACCGCTGGTATCCGGGGCATGCGCATTATAACTTTGCGGAAACGCTGGCAGCATTAAGCCGTGTCGGTTATAACGGAGCACTGGCATTGGAAATCACGAATGATCCGGATACGGAAACAGCCGCCAAAAACAGCCTCTCCTACTTAAACGCAATACTTGAGACACTATCATATTGAGGAATATTTCCCTCAGGGAGGTTTTATTTTGTTATTAAAAAAGTTTTTCAAGTTCGTAATTCCATCTATTGTATCCATGTGGATCTTTGCGCTGTATACCATGGTGGACGGGATGTTTGTGGCATGGGGAGTCGGTGAGAGCGCGCTGGCATCGGTGAATCTTTCCATGCCCTATGTAATCTGCATTTTTTCCATAGGTCTGCTGATGGCGACGGGCACTTCCACGCTGATTTCCATTGCGCTGGGACAGAAGAAGGAGGAAGAGGCGAGCAGCCTATTCTCCATGAATCTGGTCGTCTTAACCATTGTCTCCCTTGTAGTGACCGCGCTCACGTTCCTGTTTCTGGAGCCTCTCGCCATGTTTCTTGGCGCATCCCCGGACAATCTGGAGTACGTAAAGAGCTATGTGGGAACCATCGGGGCCTTTGCCGTATTTTTTATCCTGTCCTATAATATGGAGGCACTGGTGAAAACAGATGGAACGCCTGTCGTTTCAACGATTGGGGTCATGGTGTGCGGACTGACCAATGTCATTCTGGATTATGTCTTTGTCATGGTATTTCACTGGGGTGTCTGGGGAGCGGCATTCGCTACCGGACTGGCTCAGGTTGCCTCCACAATCATATTCTTTACATATTTTGCATGTTTTCGGAAGAAACTCTGTTTCCACAAATTCAAATGGAATCCGGGCGTTTATAAAAAGATCATTCCCCTCGGTCTGGCCAATGGCTTCACGGAGCTTTCAGGCGGTCTTGTGGTGTTCCTGTTCAATCAGACCATTCTTCGCGTGATCGGGGAGAGCGGTATCGTCAGCTATACGGTCATTTCCTATATAAATACCCTGGTACTGAACACCATGGCTGGGATTGCCCAGGGGATGCAGCCAGTTACAAGCTACCATTACGGTGCCAGGGAACTTGGTCATTGCCGGAGACTCTTAAAGTATTCGCTCCTGATGGAAGTGATTGTGTCGGTTGTCTATGTATTTGTCCTGGAATTCTTTCCGCAGATCTTTGTCGGCGCGTTTCTTGACCGGAGGGACGGCGAACTGTTTGTCTATACCATGAGGGCGCTTCGCCTTTATTCGCTGTCGTTTTTGTTTATTGGCTTTAACGTGGTGTCGGCCGGTTACTTTACCGCGATGGAGCGGCCCTGGCAGTCCTTTGCTGTCTCGGCGGGAAGAGGACTTTTCTTCCTTGCTGCGGCTCTCGGCGTCATGGTTGTTCTTCTGGGAGAGAATGGAATCTGGCTTTCACCGGTTGTTTCGGAATTTATCTGCGCCATTTTGGCGGCGGTATTTTTCCTTCATAAAAAGACAGGTCCCGTGAAATTAAGGAAGTGATAAGATGCTATTTGACAGAAAACAACTGGTTAGGCTGATTGTACCGCTGGTTTTGGAGCAGGTGATCATGGGGACCATCGGAATCGCGGACATGTTGATGGTCGCATCGGTGGGGGAGACAGCGATTTCGGGTATTTCCCTCATAGATTCCATTAACATGCTGTTTAGCAGCATGTTCGCTGCGCTGGTGACGGGGGGAACCATCATCTGTACCCAGTATCTGGGGAAAAGGGACGAAGATATGGCCAATCTGGCCGCAAAGCACCTGCTCCTTGTCTCCCTTCTGTTTTCCCTGATGATTGCGTCACTGTGTTTTCTGTTCCGCAAAACGGTCGTTTACGGCCTCTATGGGGCCGCGGAGACGGAGGTTCTTCGTCAGGCCATGATCTATTTCTATTTTTCCATGGCTTCCTACCCCTTCCTGATGATGTTTGACAGCGGCAGTGCGATTTTCCGTTCCATGGGGAATGCGGCGCTGCCGTTTACCGTATCATTTCTCATGAGTGTAATTAATGTCGTGCTAAACGCCGTCTTTATCTTTGAATTGCACTGGGGCGTATTCGGAGCCGGATTCGCTACCTTACTGGCGAGAGTCGTCAGCAGCGCGGCGATTTTTATTCTTTTGTACCGTTACCAGGGAGTCATTCGGCTTCAGCTGTTCTTAAAGAGCGGCTGGCACGGCTTCATGGTAAAAAATATTCTGAGACTGGCGGTCCCCACCGGCCTGGAGGACAGTATCTTTCATATTGGTAAGCTGCTGGTTCAGGGGATTGTCACCTCCTTCGGGACAACGGCAATTGCCGCCAACGCGGTGGCGCTGACTATCTCCGAGTTCACCCATATGCCTGGATTTGCCATCGGCCTTTCGCTGATTACCGTAGTGGGAAGATGCGCAGGAGCTGGAGATTTGGAGCAGGCGCGGTATTACGTGAAGAAAATTACCAGACTCTCTTTCCTGGTGACTGGTGCCGTGGCGGCGCTGTCCTGGATTTTTGCCGGTCCGGTGGTGGGGTTCTACCAGATGAACCATGCCACATGGGTGCTGGCGGTGGAAATCGTGAGATGGCAGGCTCTGGCATGTCTTTTCGTCTGGGTGCCGGCCTTTAACATCTCCGATGCGCTGAGAGCGGCCAGCGATGTGAAGTTTACGATGGCTGTCTCCATGATTTCCATGTGGATATTCCGGGTGGGCTGCAGTTTTCTGTTCCGGTCTCTTCTGGATGTGGGCGTCATCTGTGTATGGTTTGCGATGTTTCTGGACTGGATGTTCCGGGCCGGGGTTTTCACACTTCGTTTTCGCGGTACGAAATGGGAGGGCAGGATGTTTCTTTGACGAAACATCCTGCTTTTTTGTTGACATTACTTCGATATCGAAGTATTATAAAAGAAAAACATTCGATATCGAAGTAAATCGGGAAAGAGAGGACGGACCATGATCTATGAGGGCGAGGAAAAATTAAAAAGACAGGCAGAAAACGGATTTCCAAAAGGAATTACGAAGATCTGTGACCGTGTATATTTTGCTTTGGGATATGGCGGGAGCACGTGTACACTTGTGATAGGGGAGGAGTCCTGCATTTTGGTGGATACGTTAAACGGTGTCACACCAGCCAGGGAAGCCAGGAAAGAGTTTGAGAAGCTGACGGATAAGCCTGTCCGGACGATCATTTATACGCACTATTTTCATTTCGACCACACCTCAGGCGCATCGGTATTCGCAGGCCCCGATACGCGGATTATCGGGAGAAAGCCGTCGTATCCCCAGTATGGAAGGACCGGCCTGATCAAGGACATCTGCGGCGTGCGCGGAGCGAGACAGTTCGGCGTCGGTTTGCCGCCGGAGGAAAACATCTGTGTGGGAATCGGGCCCAGAAATGAAATCAACGGGGAAAAGGGAAATCTTCCATGCAGGGAGCTCTTCGAGGAGGAGCTGCTGGAACTGGAAATCGACGGTACGAAGGTCGTTCTCGGGGCCGCCCCCGGGGAGACAGACGATCAGATCTTTGTCTGGTTCCCTCAGCACCGCGTTCTCTGCTGCGGTGACAATTATTATGAATCCTGGCCTAATTTATACGCCATCCGCGGCGGCCAGTACCGGGATATCAGCGGCTGGATCGATTCCCTGGATAAGATGAGGGAGTACAGGGCCGAGTATCTGCTTCCCGGTCACACCAGAGCCGTGATTGGAAGCGCAGAGGTGGAGACGACGCTTAAAAATTACCGGGATGCGCTGGAATACGTGCTGACAGAGACGCTTCGCGGCATGAACGAGGGCCTTACACCGGATGAACTGGCTGACAGCATCCGCCTTCCTGAGCGCCTGGCGTCACTTCCCTATTTACAGGAGTACTACGGAACCGTAGAGTGGTCTGTCCGGTCCATTTATACCGGTTATCTGGGGTGGTTTGACGGAAATCCAACGAAGCTGGGTCACATGAATACGAAGGAACGGGCAGAAAAGATCACAGCGATGATGGGAGGCGCCGGTCAGGTGCTGGCTGAGGGAAAGGCCGCCCTGGAGCGTGGTGAGGCGCAGTGGACCGCAGAGCTGTGTGATCTCCTGTTAGACTGCGGCCGGGAGATAGAAGCGGCCTCCGGCCTCAAGGCTGATGCGCTGACCGAGCTTGGCCGGAGGCAGACGAGTGCCAATGCCCGCCACTATTATCTGGCGTGCGCCAGACAGTTGAGAGGAAACGGCAAGCCCCTTAAGCTGAACGGCGCCATGCTGGATGTGGTGAAAAGGCAGGACGATAAGTCATGATTGACAATACCTTTACGCTGATCAGCCGCATAGATGGAGAGATACGCCGTTTCATTGCCGAAGAGCTGGCGGGGGACGGCATCACGGATATCGTACCCTCACAAGGCGCCATTATTTTGGAATTGATGAAGCATGGGCAAATGCCCATGAACGAACTGGCGCATGATATTGACCGGACGCCTCAGACTGTGACCCATCTCATAAAAAAGCTTGTAAAAGCCGGTTACGTGGAGACCAGAAAGGCACCGGAGGACAATCGGGTGACAATGGCCGTGTTGACAGAAGCGGGAATTCATCTTGCTGATGCACTCTGCCACATTTCCGAAAAAATCTATGACCTCCAGTACAATGGAATAAAGGAAGATGAGATTGTAGTCCTACGCGGAGCATTAGCACAAATGTATGCAAATTTTACGGGAAGCGCAGTCAGGTCTGATTAAATGTGTCACAGAATCTCCTGTATTTCCAAAGACCATCCGGCGCCGCCGTACATATAGGATTCAGTAAGCGCCACCGTATGCAGACGGCCGTTAAGCCTGACGGTGGCCGGAATGTCTTTCTTAATGTATTCCAGCGCGATAGAGCTCTTTTGACAGTAGGTTTCCAGAACTGCAAAGAACTCTTCCGGGGTAACCGGTTTTTTCTCCAGATCTATGAGGAGAATCCTTCCGGCTGCACCACTGTTCAAATCTTTTGCAACAGATTTTAAATATCGGTACTCCGCTTCCCACAGCAGCAAAAGCACTGCGGTACTGGTCAAAAACATGACCTGGATGGAACGAGGGAATAGGTGTGCCAGAGAAAACAGGCAGAACAGGAAAATATAGCACCAGGCCAACGCGGCTGCACCGCGAAAGAACGAGGAGTCCAGCCGTGCAGCCAGGCCGCGCAGCAAATGCAGGAGACAGCCTGCAGCCATGTATCCCAACAGGACTGCTGGGAACAGGGACCATACAGGCCCGATTTCTTCCGGCGCAGCCAGCCTCAGCGCCGTGAGAGAGCACAGCAGCAGCAGCGTTCCAAGAAGAAGGCCCTGCTTAAGGGTTTCCACAAGATTTTCTTTCATTTCGCACCTCCATTATCTGACTGCGAACGTCTTTTAAGTATTTTCGTGATATATAGACGGTTTTGTTATTGGGAAAAGATACCTCCATTAAACCATTTACCATTGGGCGGTATGACGATACACGGTCCATATTAATGATGACGGATTTGGAAATCCGGATAAATCCGGCCGGAAGAAGATGCTCCAGTTCATACAGCCTTTTCTTTACCTCAAGCGTTTCGGAATCCGTGTGTACCAACTGCTTTTCACGTACCGTCTCAATAAAGCAGATCGCGCGCTCTTTAAGCTTTACGATTTCATCTCCGCGATAACATGTGAGCATCATGGTGTGATACCGTTCCTGTTCCACATATTCTACCAGCCTTTCTATGGACTGGTCTTTACAATGTACATAGAATTCCGCATGTTCAGGTTCCTTTTCCGGAATCACTCTGATCAGAGTCTGCATGTCTGTCTCCTCCTGCCCTTTTCTTCTTATTTTTGTTCCCTATCCGTTTTTTATTCTCCTATCAGGGATTTGCTCCAGATGGGTTTATTATAAAGGAAGTGTCGGAAAATATCCATGAGTTTCCGGTAAGCGGCAGTTTTTCAGGGGTAAGCGGCAGCCACGGGCAGCGGCTGAATTCCTGCAGCCGTTTTTGAAAAAGTGACATTATTTCATAAAAAGGTTTTTTTAAGCGGAAAAATCTGGTATGATAAAAATCAGGGAATTAAGTACGACAGATCGAGGAAAATACCATATGAAGATACAGCTGGAAGAAATGTACAAAGATCCTGTAACAGGAGGCGGAAACGAGTACTGGATCAAAGAAAAATACCAGGAAAACTGTCTGCGCCGGATGAGTCATTATGCGGTTATGACCATCAACATAAAAAAATTCAGAAAGTATCATCTGCGGTACGGAAAGATAGCGTCTGATGAGATATTGAAGGAGATTTACGATATTTTAGACGGTTTTCTCCATGAAAATGAATATCTTTCCAGAATTTATTCCGACAATTTTGTTATACTGCTTCACCGGGAGAATAAGGAGGCTCTCGTACAGTTTATTTATGATACTGACTGGGCGGGATATCAGTGTGAGGATCCCAGGATTTATATGAAGATATTCTTTTCCTTTGGTGTCTATATGATCGATAATCCGGACGACGATTTCCATACTGCTCTCAATAAGGCGGAGCTGGCCCGAACGATGTGCGGACACGTTCATCTGAGGAATACCTCTTATGATTTCTACAGCAGCAGTATATCAAAAAGGTATTTGCATGACTGCGATATTGAAGAAAAAGCGGTGGAGGCAGTGAATCAGAAGCGCTTTACCCCCCTATCTGCAGCCTAAAGTGCGCCTGAGTGATGAGAAAATCGTAGGAGCGGAGGTTCTGCTTCGCTGGTTTGATGAGAACGGAAAGCTGATTCCGATTACGGACTACCTCCCGGTTCTTGACAGCAATGGTTATATCAGAAATGTAGATCTGTATATTTTTGAAAAGATCTGCCAGAAGCTGCAGGAGTGCAAAGAGAGCAGTATACCGGTGGTGCCGCTGTCTTTTAATATATCCAAATCCTATTATAATGACGATGATCTGTTTGCTGACTATATGGCGGTGTTTGAACAGTACGATGTACCGGAATCCTGGATTCAGTTTGAGCTGATGGAAAGTATCTCCTTTGACGACGGCGCCAGAATGATGCGGCTGATCCCCGGATTCAAGAGGAGGGGATTCGCCTGTATGCTGGACGATTTCGGAAGCGGGTATTCGTCCTTTCAAGTAATTTCCAGCCTTCAGCTGGACGCTCTGAAGATAGACCGGCAGTTTTTTGCAAAAGATTTTAATCCCCAGGACTGCGCTGTTGTGGCGACTATTATTCATATTGCAAAAGCACTTCACATGGAGACAATCGCTGAGGGGGTGGAGCAGAAGGAGTACATCGATTTTCTGAAAAACGCGGGCTGTGACATGGTACAGGGGTTCTATTATTACAGACCTATGCCGGTAGATGAGTTCCTTGCCCTGCTTGCTTCTCAGAATGAGTTCTGATTTCTGAAATTTTATATTGATTTATAGAATAATATTTAGTATATTATGTAATAGGTTATCTTAGGCCAGACTTGAAAGGGGAATTGTGATGATAAAAGTAGCTGTTGATGTCATGGGCGGCGATTATGCACCGGCTGAGATGGTAGCAGGTGCCGTGCAGGCGGTGAACGCGAACAGGGAGATCTCCGTTCTCCTGGTAGGGCAGGAACCGGCAGTAGCTGAGGAGCTGAAAAAGCATAACTTTCCGGTGGAGCAGATACAGATTGTTCCTGCAACAGAGATAATCGAAACGGAAGAACCTCCGGTGAATGCCATACGAAAGAAAAAAGACTCTTCCATTGTGGTTGGCATGAATCTGGTGAAAAAGAAGGAAGCGGATGCCTTCGTTTCAGCCGGCAGTTCCGGCGCCATATTAGTTGGCGGTCAGGTCATTGTCGGAAGAATAAAGGGTGTGGAAAGACCTCCGCTTGCGCCGTTAATCCCCACGGAAAAGGGCGCGTCTCTGCTGATTGACTGCGGTGCCAATGTCGACGCCAGGGCTTCCCATCTGGTACAGTTTGCACGCATGGGCTCCATCTACATGGAACATGTGATGGGGGTGAAGAACCCACGGGTCGCCATCGTCAATATCGGGGCAGAGGAAGAGAAAGGAAACGCACTTGTTAAGGAGACGTTTCCGCTTCTCAAGGAATGCAGGGACATAAACTTCATCGGAAGCATTGAGGCGAGGGAGATACCGCACGGCGGCGCAGATGTTATCGTATGCGAGGCATTTGTAGGCAACGTAATCCTGAAGCTTTACGAAGGAGTAGGTGCCACTCTGATCAGTAAGGTCAAGAGCGGCATGATGGTGAACTTAAGAAGCAAGGTTGGAGCACTGCTTGTAAAACCAGCGCTTAAGGAGACACTGAAATCCTTTGATTCGTCTCAGTACGGAGGAGCACCGCTTCTCGGTCTGAACGGTCTGGTGGTGAAAACCCACGGGAATTCCAAGGCAAAGGAAGTGTGTAATTCCATTCTTCAATGCGTGGCCTTTAAAGAACAGGGGATTAATGATAAGATAAGAGAGAGCCTGACTGCTGAAAATCAGGAAAATAAAGAATAGGAGAGAGGAAGGGAAAAGATGGAATTTGAAAAGTTACAGAATATTGTCGCAGAGGTACTTAACGTTGAACCGGAGGAGGTAACCATGGCTTCTACATTCGTAGATGACTTAGGTGCAGATTCCCTGGATGTATTCCAGATCATCATGGGTATCGAAGAAGAATTCGATATCGAGATACCGTCCGAAGTAGCGGAGAAGATCGCTACAGTCGGTGATGCGGTAGAACAGATTAAGAACGCGCTGAATTAATAGATGTGGGTGTTGCAGGGCGGCATAATGCCGCCTGTCCGCAACACCTTCTTTCATAGTAAAGGAAAGAGGACCGCAATGAACAAAAAACTGAATGAGCTGGAAGGGCGGATTGGCTACCGTTTTTCGGACAGGCAGCTGCTTACAAGGGCCATGACCCACAGCTCCTACGCCAACGAACACCGCTTAAACAAGCTGGAATGCAATGAGCGGCTGGAATTTTTAGGTGATTCCGTGCTGGAGGTCGTTTCCAGCGATTTTTTATATCACAAATATCCGGATAAGCCGGAAGGGGATTTAACGAAGATCCGCGCCAGCATCGTATGCGAACCGACGCTCGCCTACTGTGCCGAGGACATTGAATTAGGAAATTACTTACTGCTGGGAAAGGGAGAAGAGGCGACCGGCGGACGCGGAAGGGCCTCAGTCGTATCGGACGCCATGGAAGCGCTAATCGGCGCAATATATCTGGACGGTGGTTTTGCTAATGCAAAAGAGTTTATCCTTCGATTTATCATGAACGACATCGAGCATAAACAGCTCTTTTTTGATAGCAAGACTATCTTGCAGGAGATCGTACAGAGTCAGACGGAAAAACCGCTTGCCTATGAACTGCTGCGGGAAGAAGGGCCTGATCACAATAAGATCTTTGAATCCCGGGCTCTCATTGGAGCGGAAGAGATCGGCCGGGGGACCGGAAGGACGAAAAAGGCTGCGGAAGCAGTAGCCGCCTATCACGGAATTTTAAAGCTTAAGAAAATGGAAAAGGAAAGGCAGGCATAGACGTCTGCCAACATAAAGTATGTATTTAAAAAGCATTGAGATACAGGGCTTTAAATCATTTGCCAATAAGATCGTATTCGAATTTCATAACGGAATCACCGGCATCGTGGGACCCAATGGCAGCGGCAAGAGCAATGTCGCTGATGCGGTGCGCTGGGTGCTGGGAGAGCAGAAGGTCAAACAGCTTCGAAGCTCCAGCATGCAGGACGTCATCTTCTCCGGTACGGAGACGAGGAAGCCCCAGGGCTTTGCCAGTGTAGCCATCACTCTGGACAACTCTGACCACCAGCTGGCCATCGATTACGATCAGGTGACGGTTACGAGACGTGTCTACCGCTCCGGTGAAAGCGAATATATGATCAACGGAAGCACCTGCCGCCTGAAGGATATCAACGAACTGTTCTACGACACCGGTATTGGCAAGGAAGGCTACTCCATCATTGGACAGGGCCAGATCGACAAGATATTAAGCGGTAAACCGGAGGAACGGCGGGAACTCTTCGACGAGGCGGCCGGAATCGTAAAATTCAAACGCAGAAAAGCCATCGCCCAGAAGAAGCTGGAGGATGAGAAACAGAATCTGGTCCGTGTGACCGATATTCTAACGGAATTGGAGAAACAGGTCGGCCCTCTGGCAAAACAGTCCGAGGCCGCGAAGGAGTATCTGCGTTTAAAGGAAGACTTAAAGAAATACGATGTGAACCAGTTCCTGCTGGAAACCGCCGGAACGCGCAGCCAGTTAAAAGAGACGGAAGAAAAAGCAGCCATCGTATCGAAGGATTTGGAAGATACGAGGCAGGCTTCCGAACATATCCGTGTGGAATATGAGACCCTGGACGCCCTTTTATCCGGGCTGGAGGCAGCCGCAGGCGAGGCCAGAACGGCTCTTGGCGAGACCAACATGGAAAAGGGCACCCTCGAAGGCCGTGTAGGCGTGCTGAACGAGCAGATCAACACGGAAAAGATGAACGCGGAACATATTGGAAAGCGAATGACAGCGATCCATGGGGAAATCGCGGATAAGAAGACGAAGGTCTCCGCCTATGAAGAAGAGCGAAGCGGCATTGCCGCCCAGGTTAAGGAATCCTTAGAGCGTCTGGCCGCGGCCGAAGAGGCGCTTAAGAGGAAGGATGAGGATATCCGGGCGCTGGAAGAAGAGATTGAATCCGGCAAGGGCAGCATCATCGACACCTTAAACGAGAAGGCCTCCATTAACGCCAGACAGCAGCGGTACGAAACCATGCTGGAACAGGTAAATGTCCGGCGTTCCGAGGTGTGCCAGAAGCTTTTAAAGTACAAAAGCGACGAATCGGAGCAGGACGGCCAGTTAGATGAATTAAACCGTCAGCTGGAAGAGATCGAGGCAGAGATCGCCAGTCTCGGAGATGCCCAGGCGGCGGCTGAGACGAGGACGGAGGAGCTGGAACACGAGGTCCGCCGTCTGAACAAGAATTTAAACGACAGGCAGCAGGAATACCACACCAGCTATACGAAGCTGGAATCGCTGAAGAATATAGCGGAACGGTATGAGGGCTACGGCGGAAGCATCCGCCGCGTCATGGAGGTCAGAGACCGCATTCACGGCATCCACGGCGTTGTGGCCGATTTAATCACCGTTCCAAAGAAGTATGAGATCGCGGTGGAGACGGCGCTGGGCGGAAGCATCCAGAACATTGTAACGGATTCCGAGCAGACGGCGAAGCAGCTGATCGAATATCTGAAGAAAAACCGGTACGGAAGGGCGACCTTCTTACCGCTTACCAGTATCGGCAACAGGAACACCTTTAATCAGGACAAGGCGTTAAAGGAGCCTGGTGTCTTAGGACTAGCCAACAGTCTGGTGGAGACAGACGGCCAGTATGAAGGGCTGATCCGGTATCTGCTGGGGCGGGTCGTGGTGGTGGATACCATCGACAACGCCATTGCACTGGCCAGGAAATTCCAGTATTCCCTGCGGATCGTCACCCTGGAGGGCGAGCTTTTAAGCGCGGGCGGGTCCATGACCGGCGGTGCGTTTAAGAACACCAGCAACTTACTGGGCAGAAAGCGTGAGATCGAGGAACTGGAAGGAACCTGCACCAAGGCGCTGACCGATGTGGACCGGATCGAACAGGATCTGGTGATGAACGAGGCGCTCCTGGCCGAAAGCCGGGAAGAGCTGGAATCATTGAAATCCAGAAGGCAGGAGAGCTATCTGCGTCAGAATACGGTCCGCATGAGCATTTCCAGGACCGAGGATAAAAAGGAAGAGATTCGGGAATCCTATGGCGATCTGGAACGCGAAAACAGCCAGCTGGAGGATCAGATCCGGGAGATCGGCAAGAGCCGGAACGAGCTGGCAGGCGAGGTCATCCGGCTGGAGGGGCAGAATCAGGATATCAACAGCCGTCTGGATTCCTGCCACGAGCGTCTTGACGCGGCCAAGGCAGAACGGGAGGAGGCTTCCAAAGCGCTCTCCACCGTCCAGCTGGAGGCGTCCGGACTCAAGCAGAAGGATGACTTCGAACTGGAGAATATCCGGCGGGTGAGGGAAGACGTCCGCCGCCTGGAGGAAGAGCTTTCCGGTCTCTCCGGGGGCACTGATGACTCCAACCTGGTTATCGAAGAAAAACTGGCGGAAATCGCCGGATTAAAGTCACAGATTGAGAATACCGTTATACGTGCCGCCGGCCTTGAGGCCGTGATTGCGGAGAAGACGGCAGAGAGAGAGGAAAAGTCGAGACAGCAGAAGGAACTCTTCCAGAAGCGGGAAGAACTTTCCGACCGAATGAGCCGTCTGGATAAAGATTTATTCCGTTTGCAGAGTCAGAAGGAGAAGCTGGAGGAGCGCCTGGAAACTTTTGCAAACTACATGTGGGATGAGTACGAGCTGACCTATTCCGCCGCACTGGAGCTTAGGAGCGGGGAGGAGGAATCTCTGGCGGAGATCCGAAAGCATATCGCCTCCCTGAAAGAAGAGATCAAAAAGCTTGGCAATGTCAATGTCAACGCCATCGAGGATTATAAGGAAGTATCGGAGCGGTATGTGTTCATGAAGACCCAGCACGACGATCTGGTTACGGCGGAAGAGACGCTGCTTAAGATCATCGAGGAGCTGGACACCGGCATGAGAAGGCAGTTTGAAGAGAAATTCAGGGAGATTCGCACCGAGTTCGACAAGGTGTTTAAGGAGCTCTTCGGCGGCGGCCGCGGCACTCTGGAGCTGGTGGAAGATGAGGATATCCTGGAAGCGGGCATTCAGATTATCTCCCAGCCGCCGGGCAAAAAACTGCAGAACATGATGCAGCTTTCCGGTGGAGAGAAGGCCCTGACAGCCATTGCGCTGCTGTTTGCAATTCAGAACTTAAAACCGTCTCCGTTCTGCCTGTTGGATGAGATCGAAGCGGCGTTAGATGACTCGAACGTGGACAGATACGCAAAATATTTACATAAACTGACGAAATATACACAGTTTATCGTTATCACCCACCGTCACGGAACGATGGTGGCCGCAGACCGTTTATACGGTATTACCATGCAGGAGAAAGGCGTTTCAACGCTTGTTTCGGTAAATCTGATAGAAGAAGATTTAGATAAGTAAAAGGAGGCCGTCTATGAGTGAGAAAAAGGGATTCTTTGGGAAACTGGTAGCAGGACTGCAAAAGACAAGGGATAATATTATATCGGGGATGGATTCCATTTTCAGCGGCTTTTCAGCCATCGATGATGAGTTTTATGAGGAGATCGAAGAGACTCTGATTATGGGAGATCTTGGAATTCAGACCACCATGTCGATTGTGGAGGATTTGAGAAAAAAGGTAAAGGAACAGGGAATAAAGGACCCGGCCGAATGCAAGGAGCTTCTGATGGAAAGCATCCGGGATCAGATGGATTTAGGGGAAAATGCGTATGAATACGAGAACCGCCAGTCCGTTCTTCTGATCATCGGGGTCAACGGAGTGGGAAAGACCACCTCCGTCGGCAAGCTGGCCGGCCAGTTAAAGGACGACGGGAAAAAGGTGATTCTCGCGGCGGCAGACACCTTCCGTGCGGCGGCCATTGAGCAGCTGACGGAGTGGGCCAACCGGGCGGGCGTGGACATCATCGCCCAGCAGGAAGGCTCCGATCCGGCCGCTGTCGTCTATGATGCCGTGGCCGCAGCCAAATCACGCCATGCGGATATTCTGATCTGCGATACGGCGGGGCGGCTTCACAATAAGAAAAATCTGATGGAAGAGCTTAAGAAGATTAACCGGATCATCGACAAGGAGTTCCCGGAGGCATACCGGGAAACGCTGGTGGTGCTGGACGGAACGACCGGCCAGAATGCGCTTTCACAGGCCAGACAGTTTATGGAAGTGGCGGATATCACAGGAATCATCTTAACGAAGCTGGACGGAACCGCCAAGGGAGGAATCGCCGTGGCAATCCAGTCGGAACTGGGAATTCCAGTCAAATACGTGGGGGTTGGAGAGAAGATCGACGATCTGCAGAAATTTAACGCAGGGGAGTTTGTGAATGCATTATTCCATGTGGAAGAGAAAGAAGAGGCGTAAGTTATGTTGACATTGGAGAAATTTGAAGAGGCAACAGAGGTTGTAAGCAAGGTAACGCAGGAGACAAAGCTGGTGTACAGCGAATATTTTTCCTCCCAGACCGGCAACAGGGTCTGGTTCAAGCCGGAAAACATGCAGTATACAGGCGCTTATAAGGTAAGAGGCGCTTACTATAAGATCAGCACCTTGAGCGAGGAAGAGAAGGCGAAGGGATTAATTACCGCTTCCGCCGGCAATCACGCTCAGGGCGTGGCCTACGCCGCGAAGCTGGCCGGAATCTCCGCGACCATCGTGATGCCGACGACAACGCCTCTCATGAAGGTAAACCGGACGAAGGGATACGGCGCGGAAGTCGTTCTGGAAGGCGATGTATTCGATGAAGCCTGCAGTTACGCCTACAGGCTGGCAGAGGAAAAAGGCCTTACCTTTATCCATCCGTTTAACGATTTGGACGTAGCTACGGGCCAGGGAACCATTGCCATGGAGATCATCAAGGAACTGCCGACCGTGGATTACATACTCGTTCCCATCGGCGGAGGCGGACTCTGTACCGGCGTTGCCACACTGGCGAAGATGCTCAATCCTAAGATCAAGGTGATTGGTGTGGAACCGGCTGGCGCCAACTGTATGCAGGAATCCCTGCGCCAGGGCAAGGTAGTATCCTTACACGGTGTCAACACCATCGCGGACGGCACGGCGGTACAGTGCCCCGGTGATCTGCTGTTCCCCTATATCCAGGAGAATGTGGATGACATCATCACCATCGAAGATTCGGAACTGATCGTTTCCTTCCTTGACATGGTGGAGAATCACAAGATGATCGTGGAGAACTCCGGCCTTCTGACCGTAGCGGCCTTAAAGCATATGAAGGTGGAAAACAAGAAGATCGTCTCCATCCTGAGCGGCGGCAACATGGATGTCATCACTATGGCCTCCATCGTACAGCACGGCCTGATCCAGAGAGACAGAGTCTTTACCGTCTCCGTCCTGCTTCCGGACAAACCAGGCGAGCTGGCCAAGGTTTCCACACTTCTCGCCAAAGAGCAGGGCAACGTAATCCGTCTGGAACACAACCAGTTCATCAGCATCAACCGAAATTCGGCTGTGGAACTGCGCATCACACTGGAGGCTTACGGCACCGACCACAAGAACTCCATCATGGCCGCGCTCACCGAGGCTGGATACCGACCGAAGCTGGTGAAGTCCAAAGGAACTTATGCGGATTAAAACTATATGGATTAGAATTATGCAGATTAGAAGATTATAAAAAGGCATCAGAACTGCGGGGAATGACGATACTGCGGCTCTGATGCCTTTATTTTGCGTCATGGAAAAGTCGTTTTTTTCAGCCTTCTCTGTGTACATCAGGGCTAATAAATTGACATATGCTGTTTTTTATGATAAACTTATTTGACACAGGTACACAGAATGACAGCACGTAAGTATGGAAATCAATACGAAATTCAGAGAATCTTTTGTCCGTTCAATCAGAAGAATGTCCTAAGAGGAAAAATAAGATGAAGTACGAAAAATTTCAATATGACAGAATTTTTGAAATATTAAGGAACAAAATCGAATCCGGACTGATACCGAAAGGCACTGTGCTTCCCTCCATTGCTGATCTTTGCAAGGAGTACAAAGTATCCAGCAAAACGATACGCCGCGTGGTGGCTATGTTGTCTGACGCCGGACTTATTGAGACAAGAGAGCGGCAGCTTTCTGTAGTTATTTATGATCAAGCCAACTCCGTATACGATTCTGTACACAATTTGCAAGAGCCGATTATCCCTATTATGACAGACATCTTAAAAACAGCGGAAATTGTTTATTATCCTTTTATTTGTTATGGAATTTCTCTGTGCAACAAGTACGATTGGGATATCCCCGAACGTATAGTTCAGCAATTAAATCCTAAGAATCCCAAACTTTTTTGGAAAAATTCTAAACTGATTTGGCGCTTTTTTATCGCCAGATGTGAAAACGAGTTAAGTCTTCATATCGTTGATTGTCTTGGATTTCTAGGGGTAGAATATAGGGAAAACAATTTCTGTTCACGCGTTGCATATCAAAAGACAATGATGGATTTTATCCAAAAGAGCAGAATAACGGCGCCTGCAGGCGATGCAGTCAAAGATTTCCTTGCCTATATTCATTTTATTACGATTTCAAGGGAAGATTTTCAATGTTACGTTCCTGCTGATTCGCCTTTTCGCCTCGGTATTCGGGGACTGGATCAAAGGATGAAAACAGCAGAAGAACGCTACTCCAGTGTATACTTAGATATTTTGGGCCTCATTGCGATCGGTTACTATCAGCCGGGAGATAAGCTGCCGTCTCACGATCAATTGCGCAAACAGTACGGTGTCAGTGTAAACACGACGACACAAGCCATTCAATGCCTGCAAAAATGGGGGATTGTAGAGGCGACCCCAGGGAAGGGGATTTTTGTTTCTGCGAATATTGAAGCGTTAAATGATATTTATGTGGACCCAAAACTGATTGCCAGCCATATCAGAAGATATTTCGACAGTTTGGAGCTGCTTTCCTTAACCGCTGAGGGGGTAGCTTACCATGTTGCGGCTCATGTTTCTTTTGAGCATATACAAACACTCATTCAGCGCTTGAACGAAGTGAAAAATTACGGTAACTTATATCAACCTGCACCTGTTATTCTGCTGGAATTTTTAACAGAACATATTCCATATGAAGCCCTGCGATCTATCTATACGATTATACTCAAAAACTATCGAATTGGTCGTAAAATACCAAAACTAATCAATAGAGGAAAGGCGTCAGTAAAACATGAAATACACTGCAGGTGTGTAGAAGCGGCAAATATTTTGATCGGAGGGAATCAAAGCGCTTTTGCAAAACAAACGGCGGAGATATTCAGGTTTACCCATCAACTTACCATTGAAGAGTGTAAAAAGCTGGGTTATTGGCAGACGGTTCAGGACCTGTACGATGGCTCTCAGCTATGGAAATAGTATGAATTAGCCAGTTCAGCATAAAGCAGCCGGTACAATTGTAATACTATTCTATACCGAAGGAGGAAGAGAACACAAATGAAAAAGAGGCTCTGGAGAGTAACCATTTTGCTGGCGGCGCTGCTCCTCTCCGAGATTTTTTTGTTTATCGCTACATATCGTAATTTGAACCAATCCATTCAAAATGAGCGGATAGACTCTATCGAGCAAATGAGCACCCTCATTTCTGAAAAGTTACTTCTGTTGAGGCAGCATTATGATGATATGGTACGGCAGGCAGCCTATATCATCACAAGTAACCAGGTCCGGTTTCAGGATATGGAGACGCTTCTGGCCTTTGAACAGTTATACCTGCTGGCCGAGGACGGTTCCTGTGTCTCTTTAAAAGGAGAAAAAATCGTACTGTCTGAATCGGAAGAAATAAAAAAACTCAGAACTTCGGATGCGGTTCGGACAGATTTCTGTACGGTACAGACCAAAGGTGATTTTTGGATTTTTATGTCCCCTCTTACCAATGTGACCATAGATAATAAAAAGTTCTTTGGCGTTATTATGCTGGTGGATGCAAACACCTATTCAGAGATTGCAGCCACTGCCTTGTATGAGAACCAGGGCGCTTCCTATGTAGTGAATCGCCTGGGCGTGATAGAACTGCGGCCGACAGAGTCAACTGCCAATTATTATTTTGGCGGATATAACCTGCTCCATATCTTGCGGGATAAAAATGTGGATGAGCAGCAGATCCTTGCATTGCAGCAAGGTCTGGAACAGCAGCACAAGGTGGAATTTACAGCCAAAATAGAGGGAGAAACCTGGCGTATTCAAAGCTTTCCGGAAAGCGAGGGCAACAGCATAGTTATTGCGGTCCCCATTTCGATCACGGCCCAATCAACCTTTTACGGAATGTGTCAAGTGATCATTATGATTGTGCTTACTCTCTTAACCGTGGTGGCTATGGCTGCCGTTTGGATCTACTATTATGTAAAAAATGGGCAGCAAATCAAGCTGGAGCAGGCAAAGGCCGCCTTGAAAAGCGATTTTATGAATAAGGTCTCCCATGATATTCGCACACCACTGACCGCAGTGATTGGACTGAATGACCTGCTGCTGCGCAATGCGGACAAACCGGATATTGTGGCGGACTGTGCGCAAAAAGCAAAAAAGTCCGGTGAATATCTCGTCTCTATCATCAACGATGTGCTGGATATGAGCAGGATCGAAAATGGAAAGCTGCGGATTTCCCATACAGCGTTTGACATGAAGGAACTGCTGGAGACTGTTGTTCAGCTGGAAACATTTCCTGTTGCTGAAAAGGGGCTGGCCTTTCGTCTGGACTGTCCAAACAACTTCCACAGGGGATATTTAGGAGACGCCGTCCGCATCAAGCAGTGTCTCGTTAACCTGGTTTCTAATGCCGTAAAATTTACTCCCGAACATGGAACTGTGACCCTGACTTACAGGGAAGAGATGGAAAGCGGCATATATGCCAGGACCATATTTATCGTTGAGGATACAGGGATCGGTATGAGCGAAGAGTTTATGCAGCATATGTTCCACCCCTTTGAGCAGGAACAGTCGTCTCTTACCTCCGCCCATGTGGGCAGTGGCCTGGGACTGGCAATCGTACACAGTCTTGTGACGCTCATGAAAGGCACCATCCATGCGGAGAGTACATTGGATCAGGGCAGCCGATTTGTCATCGAGCTTCCGCTGGAGCGGACCGTATTGAGTGAATTAAGTCCGAAAGAGGAACCGAGCGATGAATTACCCGTATATTTGCGTGGCAAGAGAATCCTGTTGGCGGAGGATAACGATATTAACCGTGAAATCGTCGCAGAGCTTTTAGACGGGCTCGGTTTTGTGGTAGATGGGGTGGTCAATGGCGCGGAGGCAGTGGAATGTTTTCAAAACTCCTCCAGTGGATATTATTCGATGATACTGGTGGATATCCAAATGCCGGTAATGAATGGTCTGGAAGCAGCAGTCGCTATTCGCAGTTCGGCACACATGGACAGCTGCAGCATCCCCATTATTGCATTATCCGCAAATGCCTTTGATGAGGACATGGAGAATTCTCTTGCACACGGGATGCAGGCCCATATCAGCAAGCCGGTGGAAATCGGGGTTCTCAAAAAAATACTTGTCAAATATATCGATTAAGGAGGGGGATCCATGAAAAGGCAACGACTATTCTGCTTCTTTATTGCGGGTTCCATGCTGTTGGGAATGACTGGCTGCAGCGATGTGCCAGGCAGATCAAAGGCAGAGGCACGGTTCTGCGCGGACAACGAGATTTTGACCTATGAGCCGGTGAATTTTGAGAAAACCATTGTTACCATCGGCGCATACGCTCCCGGCAATACAAAGCCGATGGAGCTTGCCATTGAGGCGGCATTTCCCGATATAGACATTGTCATCCTGAATCAGATCAGCATTTCTAATGTGGAAGAGCATGCAAAGCATCCTGGCGTGCAGAAGGATTTGGAGGATATTATCATTACTGGCTATATCAAGGATTCGGGGGTAAGCAACAGCGTTTTTTATGATGTATCAGCAGAGGATTTCACCTCCCGATACTACCAATCTGTGCTGAATGATTTGAGCGTCGATGGAATGCTGTATCAGCTCCCCATCAACAACTCGGTACACGGCATCTTTTACAACAAAAGCCTGTTTGAAGCCCATGGCTGGGAAATTCCGCAGACTATCGATGAATTCTATACGCTGTGCGACGAAATCTCTGCAAAGGGCATCCGTCCTTTTGTCCCCTGTTTTAAGTATTCTCCAGACGGGGTAGGCCTTGGGTTCAGTAACCGCGCCGTTTTTTCCACTCCGGAAAAGAGGGAGCAATATGAACTTTTTTGTAGTGGTCAGGCCTCCTGTGCGGGGCTGCTTGAGCCATACTTCGAGGAACTGAAAAAGCTTTATGATAAAGGAATCATAGCGGAGGACGACTTCTCCTCCAGCCTGACGAAAAACCGCCATGCTCTCTACGCAGGTGAGATCGCCATGCTGCCGGAACAGTTGACCATGTTTTCTCTGTACGAGGACGAACAGCCGGAATGTGAAGTCGGCTTTTTTGGCTACCCCTCCGATACACACGGAGAGCGTTGGATGCAGATGGCGCCAGGCCGCTGTATGGCGCTGTCGAAAGCGTCCATGGAGGATCGTGATAAAAAGGAGATACTGCTGGACATTTTCACGTTTCTCAGCACCAATGAGGGGCAGACGGCCCTGTTAGAGGTCTATTCAGGGCTGAGCAGCGTAAAATCCGTTCAGGCAAATTTTCGGAAAGAATATTGGGACGTGCAGACATGCATTGAAAACGGGCAGATTTTCTATGCGGACAGAATCGGAAACGAGCTTCACAACCAAACCCTGAAGGCGTATTTGGAGGGCGCGTTGACCCTGGAGCAGACTCTGGCCGAAACAGATGCCATGGTTGAAAGCATCTCGGCGGTCCAGGAGACGAAGTCCTCCGCCGGAACCGCTGCCGAGGACTTTACCATATTGGAGACCAGCTTTTTTATTGCCGACACCATGCGCTCCGCAACCGGAGCGGAGATTGCCCTCATCCCCCACGGCATCTATTATAAAGGAAATTTAGCGAAAATTTATGCCGGCGATTTGACCATGCCATATAGTTTTTACCTTCGTGGACTGGGCGCTGAGGACTATCTTACTACCTATGAGATTACCGGTGCCAGCCTGAAAAAACTTATGGAGCACCCCATAATTAACGGCGAGGAGATCAACGCCTTATACGCATTTTCCGGCCTTGCCATGGAATACGCCCCCTGGCGGGAACGGGATAAAAATGTGATCAAATTGACCTTGGCGGATGGCAGCGAAATCGAAGATGATAAATTCTATACTGTAGCCGCTTGGGCGACCTCCATCGATGAAGCATATATTTCTTCCACCCTGAGCGCCCATAGTGAGGCTGGCAGTAATATTGATTTGGTTACTGCCGCTGTCAGACAAGCAGGCACCATCTCGCCGCCAAAGGATAAGCGACTTGCCTTGATATGGGATATAAAATAAGAAAAAAATTGGAACAAGGTATGGGGGAGGAGGATATATGGGATATTTGATGAGAAAAAAAAGAAAGAACATCATAAAGTTATTGGCCTCCGTTTTGCTGCTTGCTGCGATAATTTCAAGCGCCATGCCAATTTCTGCTGCGGGAAATTCTCCCGTTCGGATTCGGGTTCCGTTTCCGGAAGCCGAAGGATTTACCATGACCGATGAAAACGGGAACCGCTCCGGTCTGGTGGTTGATTTTCTATATGAAATCGCTAAATACACCGGTTGGTTATACGAATTTATTGATGTCGATGCCAACGATATGACGAAAGAGTTTATTGCCGGTAAATATGACCTTATGGGCGGTACATACTATTCTGAGGCGTTTGAAAAATACTTTGCCTACCCGGATTATAGCTGCGGCAATACCAAAGCGGTATTGCTGACTCGTCAGGATAACGATAACATTAAAGGTTATGATTTAAGGGATCTAAACGGGAAAACCATAGGCGTTGTAGAGCGGGCAACCGATAATATACGCCGGCTGGAAGCGTTTCTTTCTACCAATGGCTTAAGCTACACACTTAGACCATATACCTCCGAAGAAGTTGCCGCTAATCAAATCAACTTGGATTTGAAGGCCGGAAAAATCGACCTGAAACTAGGGAATGCAACGGATGATACGGGAGAGTATCGTGCGGTTGCGTATTTTGATGCGCAGCCTCATTATCTGGTTGCGCAACCGGACAATAGGGAACTGCTTAACCAACTGAATTGGGCAATGGAGCGTATTATGTTATCGGATCACATTTTCCCGAAGAAGTATATACACGGTATTTCAATGATACAAGTGTGGAAAACCTTCTGCTGATCGAGGAAGAAAAATCTTATATCAAACAGAAAGGTACGGTAACTGTGGCGGTTCCTGACCATTTTCATCCGCTATACTGCATTGGCTACGAGGACGGTGATCATACTGGACTGGTCCCAGAGCTGCTGAAAAAAATAACTGCACGATATGGTATCGAGTTCTCCTACATAATTGCAGATTCCTATGCTCATACGCAGCAACTCGTTATCGAAGGTAAAGCCGATATGGCCGGCATTTTTTTCGATGATGCGGCAGAGACCATGAGAGAGGAATTGGTACAGACCAAGTCCTACGCCGCATTAAGTGACTTAATTGTGCGCAACCGGGCCGTGACCTATCCGGCAGACGGATTAACCTGCGGCCTTTTAGAGGGACGCCAACTGCCCTCTTATGCAAAAGCAAGCAAAATTACGTATTTTAAAACCATTGAAGAGGTTTTGTCTGCAGTGAATACAGGCAGGGTGGATTTTGCTTGTGGACTTTCCGCACGGGTGGAACAGATGATGCAGGACAACATCTATGCCAACGTAGTTCCTGTTACCTTATCGGCAAACCGCATGAATATCAGCTTTGCTATGCCTATGCCTGCTAATCCAGAGCTGTTGTCCATCATGAACAAAGGCATCAACAGCTTATCCGAGGAAGACAGAAATTCCCTCTTGGATCATAATCTGGTTTCTATCGGAGACGCTCATGTATCACTGAAAAATTTTGTGGAGACCAATCCCATTTTAGCAATCACCGCTATCTCAACTTTTTTACTGCTGGTCATAATAGCAATTATTGTCATAGCCAACCTGCGTGTAAAAAGCGCTAATATGCAAAAAGACATTGTGAAAGCAGAGGCGGACAGCAGAGCAAAAAGTGAATTTCTCTCCCGTATGAGCCACGAAATCCGTACACCGATGAACGCCATTGTAGGAACGACAACACTCATGGCAATGGAGGATAATATCCCCGAGAGTATAAAAGTAAATTTGGCAAAGTTAAGTTCAACTTCACAGTATTTATTAGGGTTGATCAATGATATTTTAGAAATGAGCCGAATTGATAACGGTATGCTTACTATTGCAAAAGAAGATTTCTCCTTACAGCAGCAGCTTGATGAACTTTGCAGCATGATGCAGACACAAGCACAGGCGCGTGAAATAACGCTTTGCTGTGAAACAAATTTCAAGCATTCCGATTTGAAGGGTGATGCGATCCGGCTAAAGCAGGTTTTGATGAACCTGATTTCCAATGCCATTAAGTTTACATCACCAGGAGGAAGAGTATATTTGAGAGTGGAGGAAACCACAACCACTGACAAGGAGGCCATTTATCTGTTTCGTGTCTCTGACTCCGGCATTGGTATCAAAGCAGAGGATTTAGAGCGCATTTTTGAATCCTTCGAGCAGGCCGGAGCCAATCAGATCCGCAGTCAGGGGACTGGGTTGGGCTTGCCCATCAGCCGGAATATTGTCCGGCTCATGGGCGGCACTTTGAAAGTGAAGAGTAAAATAAATGTGGGCAGCGAATTTTTCTTTTCCATTCCCCTTAGTTTTGGAAAGCCCATAGAATTAAACACACATTTAGAGCCTTCCTTCGATTTAAAAAATGTACGAATTCTATTGGCAGAGGATAATGCCATTAATGCAGAGATCGCGATAGAGATTTTAAACCTGAAGGGAATACGCACAGAGCATGCTGTGGATGGAGCAGAAGCAGTCAAGTGCTTTGAACAAAGTGCCCCCGGATATTTTAATCTCATTTTAATGGATTTGAGGATGCCGAATATGGGAGGTCTGGAGGCAACAAGAGCCATACGGGCCTCCGGTCATTCAGACGCAGCAAAAATTCCTATTGTTGCTTTAGCTGCCAACTCTTTTCAAAAAGACCGGGATATGGCAAAAGAAGCTGGCATGAATGATTTCCTTGCAAAACCAATGGATATTGAACTGCTCTATGCTGTGCTTAAGAAATGTCTTTTGAATAAAAATGAAAATTCTAAATAATCATATTATGTCCAGGGGCAGGTCAGAAATTTATGTTCCTTCAATTGCTTTTCTGTGTTTCCTATGTTAATATTTTAGGGAACTGTTAAATACGAAAGAAGAAAGATGAAAGATGAAGATAGATGTAAGATCAGATCACAGTTATGGCAAAGGAACTTTATGAGAAAAGCGTGGCGCTAAGAAGAGACCTGCACCGGCACCCGGAGACGGGCTGGCTGGAGATGCGCACCTCTGCCGTCATCGCCGGGATTTTAACGAATCTGGGCTATGAAGTGCTGACTGGCCGCCAGGTGGTGGATGACGGAGCCAGAATGGGCCTTCCATCCGAAGAGGCACGGCGGGAACACGCAAAGCTGGTCAGGGAAGGCTGGGATACGCCCTTTACATACCTGACAGAGGAGATGGAGGCGGGATACACCGGGGTAATCGGAATCCTGCGCTGCGGGCGGGGACCCGTATGCGCCCTCCGTTTTGATATCGACGCCCTCGGCGTCCTGGAGGATGAAAACGCCTGCCACAGACCGGCGCGGGAGGGCTTTGCATCGCAGTGCCCCGGAGTCATGCACGCCTGCGGCCACGACGGCCATACCGCTATCGGCCTCGGCGTGGCGGAAGTGCTCATGAATCTACGGGCACAGCTGCACGGAACGGTAAAACTGATCTTTCAGCCCGCCGAAGAAGGCGTGCGGGGAGCCAGAGCCATCGTTTCCAAAGGCCATTTGGACGATGTGGATTATTTCGTGGGAACGCATCTTGCGCCTTTAGACGGCCCCGATGACGGAGCGGTGACTCCGGCGACCTATGGCTCCCTTGCGACCACCAAGTACGACATCCTCTACCGCGGTGCACCGGCCCATGCGGGCGGCTTCCCTGAAAAGGGACGAAACGCCCTTCTGGCGGCGGCCTGCGCGGCGATGGGGTTAGCGGCGATTCCGCGTCACAGCGAAGGCTCCAGCCGGGTCAATGTGGGGACGCTTCACGCAGGCACCGGAAGAAATGTCATCCCCGATTACGCAAAAATGGAGATAGAGCTGCGTGGGGAGACGACTGAGATCAACGAGTATATGGCAGAGAACGCCAGACGCGTCTGTGAGGCGGCTGCAGCCATGTACGGCTGTACCTGTGAGATGATCTGCATGGGCGCCGCCGATTCCCACCACAGCGATTTGACGCTGGCAGACAGGGCCGCTGCGGTTATTGAGCGGGAGCTTCCTGATATCCGGGTCAGCAGTGTGCGCTGCGCCAGAAACTGGGGCAGCGAGGACATATCTCTGATGATGAACCGTGTTCAGTCTCATGGCGGCCAGGCCATCTGCATGCGGAATATAACGGCCATGGAAGCGCCGCAGCATACGGCAGATTTCGATTTCGACGAAAAGGTGCTGGAAGAAGGAATACGGGTATTTTCCGCCATTGCTTACGATTTACTGCGGGATGAGCCGCTGCACGGCTGAATAGTTACGACTATACAACAAGGAGAATACGAGTCAATTACCCATGTCTAATGCCCGATGAAGTGGGGCAGACCCAGGCACGGGCTTGTAACTCAACTACACGTAGTACGACATGTGATTCATGTCTCCTACCTCAAACATTGGCTACAATAGGCTGATTGACGGCAGCCCGCCTGCTTCGGTTCTGCCTAACAGGCCTCTGCGAACAGAGTGTTACATCCTTTACGGTAAATGTTTATGGCTCCGGTACGGTCGTCATTACTCCGGTAACCACAGACAGTACAGCAAAATTCATGCTTCTTTCTGTTACGGTTAGCCTTTGTTGCATTACCGCAGACCGGACAGCTCTGGCTGGTGTACTTCGGGTCTATCGCAAGGACTTCTGAATGCGACAGCGCAGCTTTGTATTCCAGCATCTCCCGGAACTGGTAAAACGCCCAGGAGACTATTACGTATCGGGATTTTAAACGGACGTGCTCCGTGACAGTACGAATCCCGGTTAAATCTTCTATAATAAAAAGCGTACCTGCTCCATACTGTGAGATAAGTGCCTTCGTAACCGCGTGATTTACCGCAGTTACGTAACGGGTTTCTTTCTCACGGAGCTTTTTCAGCTTACGCTTTGCTGATTTTGTTCCACATGTCTGCAGGCGCTTGCGCAGGGCAAGGGCTTTTGCACGTTTTTCCTTGATTGCGCGGCCGGAAAAGAATCTGGTGTTCCCTTCATCATCAAAGGAAACTGCCAAATGGTTCACGCCGAGATCAATTCCAACGATATGGTTTAAGATATTCCTGTTCTCAACTTCCAGGGTGACCGGTATATGCAGATAATATTTCCTGTTTTTTCGAATCAGTTTGGCAGTGCCAAAGCGTCCTCCGGAACAAAACCAGTGTTCCATCCCTTTCGATTCAAAGGGGATATGTAATCTGCCGGAAAGGGTATTTAAGCTGACGGACTGATACGATATGGAGTAATCCCGGTTCCAGACCAGATCATACTCGAAGTTTCGAAAAGATACTTTCGAAAAGGGGTGTCCATTGCTTTTCATGGATTTATATTTTGCAAGGACGGTCTTAAATACACTCTGTGTCATCTGAGAGCGGAGTCCAAACTGCTGCCTGACCGGGTAGTATAAGGCATGGTTTAATTCGAGATAGCGGATGCCTTCCTGTCCAAAAACGAATGCGGAGACAAAGTTCAGCACATCCCGGATAACGGACAGTGTCTTATTCAAAATAAACATCTGCTCTGATGTAGGGTATAGTTTGACTTTAGCAGTAATAGTAATAGATTTCATAGATTTTATACCTCATAATAGATTATGGACTGAATATATTTTACCACAATCAGAAGTAAAAATCAAACAAACGTTCGAGAAGCTAAAAAACAAAAAGGAGAAGGAGCTTGCGAAAGAGTCAGGAGGGGCACAATTCCTCTCATGTCTAAAGGCACGAGTCTCCATGTGCAGTTTATGAAAATTATCATATCCCCGGCCAAGAAGATGCGGGTACAGACAGACATCATAGAGGAGACGGGCATGCCTGTTTTTTTAGAGGATGCGAAACGGCTTCACGATATTTTAAAGGCGTATTCCATGGAGCAGCTGAAGAAGCTGTTCGGCGCCAATGACGCGATTACAAGGCAGAATTACGAGCGTTACCAGACAATGGATTTAGAGAGGAGCCTGACACCGGCCGTACTGGCTTATGTCGGCCTCCAGTACCAGTCCATGGCTCCCGATATTTTTACCGGTTCCCAGTGGGAATATGTGAAGGAACATTTACGGATACTCAGCGGATTTTACGGCGTTTTAAAGGCATGTGACGGCGTTGTTCCATACAGGCTGGAGATGCAGGCCAGACTCCCGGTCGATGGAAAGAAAGATTTGTATGGTTTCTGGGGAAACCGGCTTTATGAGGAGCTGACGGCAGATGGGGATGGCGTGATTGTCAATCTCGCATCGAAAGAGTACAGCCGCGCGGTGGAACCCTGGCTTACCGCTTCCGACACCTTCATCACCTGTGTCTTCGGCACAGAGCAGGAGGGAAAGGTCCGTGTGAGAGCGACCGCCGCGAAGATGGCGAGGGGCGAGATGGTGCGTTTCATGGCCGCAAACGGCGTAAAGACCGCCGAAGAGCTAAAGGAATTTTATGCATTAGGATACCGTTACCGGGAAGAATATTCCTTTGAAAATGAATATGTTTATGTTCAGGAGACTTGATTATGCGGCATAAAAAGAACATTTGGAGTTATTTTGTACTCTGTATGGCAGTGGTATTTGCGGGCCTCATGCCCACGACAGCGTACGGGGCGGCAGACTGGCCGTCCGAAGTGGCCATCGAGGCGGATGGCGGAATCCTGATGGACGCGGAAACCGGAACGATCCTTTATGGAAAGAATATCAACGAGGCGTATTATCCGGCCAGCATCACGAAGCTACTGACGGCTCAGGTAGTGCTGGACCGCTGTAAACTGGATGAAACGGTGGAATTCTCACAGAATGCGGTCTACAACGTGGAACAGGGGAGCAAGAGCCTGAGCATGGATACGGGAGACCGGATGTCGGTGAAGGACAGCCTGTACGGCCTGATCCTGCATTCTGCCAATGAGGTGGCCAATGCACTTGCGGAGCATGCGGCCGGAAGCACGGAAGAATTTGCAAAGCTGATGAATCAAAAGGCAGAGGAGTTGGGCTGTACCGGGTCTAATTTCGTCAATCCCAGCGGTTTAAACGATCCGGAGCATTACACGACGGCATACGATATGGCATTGATCGCCCGGGCGGCGCTGAATTATCCCGAGATCGTTGAAATCATGGGGACGAGAGTCTATAAGATTCCGCCCTCCCAGAAGGCTCCCGAGGGACAGACAATCTCGCCTGGTCACAAGATGCTTAAGAAGAACGATGCCGCCTATGATTCCAGGGTTTTCGGCGGGAAAACTGGATTTACTTCACTGGCCGGCAACACGCTGGTGACGTATGCAAAGAAAGACGATATGACGCTGATCGCTGTCATTTTAAACGGCCATCAGACACATTATACCGATACGAAAAAGCTGCTGGATTTCGGTTTCAGCCGCTTTCAGTCCATGAAGCTTACCGACTATGAAGGCAGTCTCGTACCGGAGAATCATCTGACCTACTCGGATTCCAATACGGATCAGTCGCTTCTTCTGCTGAACCAGAACAGCCGGATCGTGCTGCCGAAGGAGGCGGATCTGTCTGTCGTCGTTCCCATTGTGAGCTATGATGAGACGTCCCTGACTCCGTCGGGAACCGTGGTCACGGTGAATTACTTATACGGAGAGCGGACGGTCGGCCACGCCTGGATCACCCCCAATCCCGCGGTCAGGAGCCGTCTCACCAGATCCGCCGTTCCCGAAGGCCTGTCAGACCAGGCCGCCTCCGGCGGGCGCTTCCGGATGAATCTGTCCCGCGGCTGGCTCCTGGCGGCCGGAGCTTCCGCTGCACTGGCCGCCGTCGCATGCGGTATTCTCTTCTTCTTAAAGAGGCAGAAAATCAGGGAGGCGAGAGCCGCGGCCGTGAGAAAACACCGCCGAGAGCAGTGGATGCAGGAATCCGGCTGTTCGGCGGAAGAATTCGAGGCCCTGCTTGCCAAACGTAAGGGCTCTTCCGGGAAGAAGCGCAGGCATTAATCTTGCCTGCCAGGAAGGGTAGTGTTATAATAAAAAAAGAATGACAAAACAAGGAGGGCAATATGGATTATAGAAAAGCGGCGGAAGCCAGAAAATCAATCAGAGAATTTACGGACAAACCAGTATCCGGTGAAGTGAAAGCAGCACTCACAAAGTATTTTGCAGAATGCAGGCGTCTTGTACCAGATATCAAAACAGACATTGTTATACTTGATGGATCAGAATGCGGCCAGCTTCAGGGGAATGCCGGATACGAAGGCCTTACGTTCGAAGCGCCGGCCTACCTGCTTCTCCTGTCGGAAGTGAAGCCGGGATATCTTGAAAACGCCGGCTATATGAATGAAGATATGATACTTCACATGACCGACCTGGGACTCGACAGCTGCTGGCTGACGGTTGACGACGATCCGGCGCTTCGTGTGGCGTTAAAAATTGGGGATGGCAAAAAGGTAGCCGCCGTCACAGCCTTTGGCTATGGAAAAAAAGAGCGAAGCTTAACGAGACTGCATATCAGAAGTATTTCCGATGTGGATGTCATCACGAGAGAGGGCCATCTCGCCCCGAAGATTTCCCTTGCACAGATGGTATACGGCGATGCATGGGGAAAAGATGCCGATTTAGATGAGATGTATATCGATGACGGTCTCAGAGAGGCCTTATATGCGGCAAGCTACGCGCCTACCTTTTTAAACCGCCAGTCCTTCCGCCTCCTTCTGGCAGATGGAAAAGCAATCCTGGTGAAGATGATGGACTCCATGACCGGAGAAGTCGACGCCAGATTAAACTGCGGGGCTGTCATGCTGAATTTTGCGGCGGTTCTCGACGAGCGCCGTCCATTCCCGACAGAGTGGACCATCGGTAGTTTGAACGGGTATGAGCTTCCGGCAGATTGTGAGATCGTCGGATACTGCAGTCTGTAACAAAAAACCATATTTTCTCTGAACCATATCAGTGATATCAGCAGGCCGGGACGACTTTTATGCGTCCCGGCCCTTTGTGCATTCGGCCATTATTTCCACAATTGTGTTGACATTAATGACTACATGATGTAATATCAAAGCATGACTACATCATGTAATAAAAAAGAGGTGCTATTATGGAAGAGATACAGGGAATGTCCGATGCGGAAAAAGAAATTATGGAAATTATCTGGAATAGCGGCGGATCCATCTATATCGCCGAGCTGTTAGAAAAAGCAGAAGAGAACGGGCGGGGCTGGAAGCGGACCACGATTCGCACCTTTATCACCCGTCTGATTGAAAAGGGATTTATCATTTCCACCCGCCGCGGCAGAATGAGCGAATATAGGGCTGCGGTGACAAGAGAAGAGTATCTGTCAGGGCAGGCCCATACGTTTGTACGGGAATATTTCGGCGGCAGTGTCAAGCATCTGCTCACCTCCCTGTTTGGTCAGGAGCAGCTGGACTCCAAAGCGGCGGATGAGCTGCAGCGGTTCTGGGAGAAGTGTAAGGAGGAGTCCTGATGCAGAAGCTTTTTTACCTCTACTTATCCGTTTCTTTATCGGCCTCTGTCATTATCGCCGCACTGTTCCTGTGCCGGCCGCTGTGGAAACGTCGGTTCAGCAAGTCATGGCAGTACTATATCTGGCTGCTGGCTGTGGTGAGACTGCTGATTCCACTGTCCCCGGCTCCCGGCATGATCGGCCGCGCCGCCGATTGGGGCTCGGAGCGTCTGGCCGCAGGCGTCTCTGCTGTCATGGCTCCCGAAGATCAGATTTCTACGGATCCGGTTTCTCCAGTTCCGGTTTCTCCAGTTCCGGTTTCTACGGTTCCCGTTTCTCCGATGGATGATGGATACGCGCAGCCCGATGACGAGATGTCTGACCTGGAAGAACCGTTCATGGCAGGCGATTCCGGGCCGCAGAAGCCTTCCAGTAATCCTGTTGCAATAGCCGCCGTCGGCTCACGGGCGTTTTCCTTCCTGTGGGTCATCTGGTTTATCCCCGCGCTGCTGATTTTCTGCCGCCAGATCTTCGCGTACCGCAGATGTTTAAAGCTTCTCCGGTCGGTCTCGGTGTCCGCAGAAGACACCGCGGCCGCCGGAATCTGCCGCAGTGTGGCGCTGGAACTGAAGATTCGGCGCAGGATCCCGGTGTATTACTGCAAAGAAACGTTTTCTCCCATGCTGGCGGGGATTTTAAAGCCCTGTATTCTGCTTCCGGAGATCGACCTTATGCCGTCTGAGCTATACGATATCTTCCGCCACGAGCTGATTCACTACAAGCGGAAGGATATTCTCTATAAATGGCTGATTCAGCTTGCTGTCTCCATCCACTGGTTTAACCCGCTCGTCTATTTTATGCGCCGGGAATGCGATCACGCGTGTGAGCTTTCCTGCGACGAGAAAGCGATTTCCGGCCTGTCCGCGGAACAGCGGATGGCCTACGGCGATACGCTCCTTTTCTCTTTGAAGGGAACCGGAACGGCCGGACACGCGGTTTCCATGCCGCTCTGTGAAAATACCCATATGCTTAAAGAAAGACTGGAGGCTGTTATGAAGACAAGAAAGACCACAAGAATTCAAAAGATGGCATCGCTCATGATAACCGCACTTTTAACCGGTTCACTTCTGGCCCTCGGCGGTTTTTCAGCAGGAGCGCAGGAGACAGGCCTGCAGATACAAAAAAGTTCAGAGAGGAAGGATGCCTGGCTCAACGACTCAACGAATCCCGAAAGCAAAAAATGGCGGCACAGCTTTAAAGTCACAGGCTTTTTCGTAAACAAGTACGGAATCCGTCTGGCGTGGAACAACGATTCCTCCCTGTATCAGACAACCCGCCAGGTCACGGCCGGAGAAGTATATACGGTGTCCTTTATCGAAGAGATGAAACAGTATGCAGATGATCCGGAGGTTCTGGAAGCCATTCGTCTGGCCATTCTGGAGGAACGCAAGACAGAAGAGAATTCCACCAATCAGTGGGTCACAAACTTCATCATGACGAATCCGGTCGTGGTGGGAGTGGACGGTCCCTATCGGGAGACATACGATGAGCTGGCCGTTAAATTTTATGAAGGAAATAAGTTAGACTACTATTCTGCTGTGCTGGAAAAAGCATCGAAGAAGACGCAGAACACGATGATCGACCGGGCTTATCAGGAGAAGAATATTCCCTGTTTCAGTCTGTCAGATCAGCTTCTGACGACAGAGGAGAGGCGCCAGTATCTGAAAAAAGCCTATCAGGATGACCAGGTCCCATTTTTCAGCATTCTCATGGATGAGGCAGACGGGGATCACTTAAAAGAGACAGGAGAGCAGGCGTATCAAGATGAAAAAATCTCTTTCTTTTCCATCCTGTTTTCAGATTTCCCCGAGGAAGACCAGATAAAATATGCATACCGGGCCTACGAAGACGGACGGGAGCAGGTTTTCGCGATCGCCGTAAAAGCCTTAAACTCCTATCAGTGTGAGGAATTGGCCAAACGGGCCTACAGGGAAGGGAAGAAGAGTTTCCTGTTCCTGATCCCAGGCGCTGACGACGACTTCTAACTGCAATATCCCGAAAAAAGCGGGGGCGTCTCCAGTCCATACTGCAAACGTATGGTACCGGAGACGCCCCCGTCGTTTTATGAGACAGGTTATATGAGACAGGTTTTACGAGCCGGTTTTCACGAGGCAGGCGTCCTGTTTTCGTGTTCTCTTGGCGAGATTCCCGTCACTTTCTTAAATACCTTGCTGAAATAATAGGGGTTATCAAACCCCAGCATATCTGAAATCTCATACATCAGATACTGGTGAGTATCGATCAGTTCCTTGGCATGTTCGATTTTCACCGTGGCGATATAATCGGACAGGGTGCTGCCGGTCAGCTTTTTGAAGGTATTGCTCAAATGGCCGGCGCTGATATTCAGACTGTCCGCGATATCGGCCAGGGTCAGCTTTTCCATATAATGCTCGTCCACATAGGCCCTGGTCTGCTCCACCAGCTTGTCGGAGCGGGTGGATTTGCGGTCATTCAACAGGCGGCAGAGCTTGCTGCAAAAGCTTTGAAGCCATGTCAGTATATCGGCCAGGCTGTTAAACTGATAGAGCCGCCCCGCCACATTGATGGCGTAAGGAAAGATATCGCCGTAGCTGTTGTCCGCACTCTCGAAATAGGAATACAGATACGTATAGAGGTTGATGCATGCGCTGGCCGCCTGCTCCTTGCCCGGCTGGTTTTCCTTAAACAGGGTGATGATCTGTTCAAAGACGGCCGCCAGCTTATCGCTGTCATTCTGCGCAATCGCGGCGGATAAATCTTTTTTGAAAATATTGATATTGAAATCCTTTGCCCGGCTCATGTGATACCTCTGCCCCTGGTAGAAGACCACCGGGGAGCTGGACTCGAAATAGTAGACTTCCAGCGCGGTCTGCGCCTCTGCCAGCGCGTCTGTGAGAAGCGGGATCTCCTTTTTCCTTGTACTCACACCGAATACGGCGCTGAACTCGAAATACGTCTTTAGAGCCACCGCCATCTTCTGACAGAATTCCGATACAACCGTCTCAAACACATCGCCGTCCTTTAAGGAAGCGGCCAGTAAGTACGTATCCGTCCGGAACTCCAGAAGCGTGTGGCGCAGGAAGGTTCTGGTGGCGATTCCGCCCAGGATATCCATCAGCTGTTTGCTGATCTGATGGAAATCGTAAGGATCGTCATCCGTTTCAAAAGCGATATTGATGGGACTTACAGAGAAGAGAAGAAGAAATGGTTCAGGATACTCCTCCTTCACCTTATCCGGCACTTCCGGGGCGTTCCCAGACAGCAGAAGCTGGCTTAAATAGTTCTTTGACAAATTCTCCTGATTGTCCTTTATCAGATCATTCAGTAGCTGGTGCTGCTTCTGGCTTACGAGCAGTTCACAGGCGTCTTTGGCCCGCGCCAGGGAGGCAGCGAGCGCTTCCTCATTCAAATCCAGCTTGACGAGATAGTCGGAGGCGCCCAGGGAGAGCGCCTTCCGAACGAGATGAAACTCCTCTAAATTCGTCAGTACAATGAAGGAGAAGGTACAGCCTTCATCCTTGCATTTCTCCACCAGCTCCAGTCCGTTTAACACCGGCATCCGGATGTCGGTGATGACAATATCCGGCTTCAGTTCCATGATCATATCGAAAGCGGACGGGCCGTTGGTGGCCTTGCCGATGATGGTACAGTCATACTCCTCCCAGGTGATAAGAGATGCAATACCAGCCAGTATAAGCGGTTCATCATCCACGATAATAACTCTGTACATATTTTACTTTCCTCCCCGCGGCCAGCCTCTAAAATTCCAGCGGCAGCGTTATGGTAATAGTGGTATACTGATCAACTACACTTTCAATCGTAAGGCCGTAATCCTCGCCATAGACCAGCTTAAACCTGCGGTCTACATTGGGAAGACCGATGCCGCTCATGTTGCTGCGGGTGATTCTGGAGGTATCGGTCAGCAGTTTTTCAATGTTTTCTGGAGAAATGCCGATGCCGTTGTCCGTGACAGATATATGCAGGACACCGGCCTTGACCCAGACGCGGATTGTGATGAGACCGGTTCGCCCGCTGGGCTCAATGCCGCTGAAAATGGCGTTTTCCACGATGGGCTGCAGCGTCAGCTTGATGATCCTCGCGTCGTAGAGTTCCTCCTGATCGACAATAATGTCGATGTCAAACAGTTCAATATACCGAATCTTCTCAATAATAACATAATTTTGAAGAAAATCCAACTCCTGGCGAAGCGTGACCTTCTCGTTGAAGCCCTTCGCCATGTTCTTTAACAGCGAGGATAGGGCCGTGACTACGGACACAATTCCGCTGTTTTTCTGCATGGTGGCGATCCATTTGATGGAATCCAGCGTATTATAGAGGAAATGGGGATTGATCTGCGCCTGCAGCATCTTGATCTCCATATCTTTTTTCTCCTTTTCACTTTCTACCCTGGTCTCTAAAAGGTTGGAGATGCGTCCAGACATCTGATTGATCTGCCGCCCGATCATACCGATCTCATCGTCCGTCTCAATGGAGTGATCCGGTTCGAAATCTCCCTTTGATATCAGCTCCAGGCGCTTCGTCAGACGGCTGATGGGCGCGCCTAACTGGCGGGAGATCAGAAGTGAGAGAGTGAGCCCGATGGCGATGCAGAAGAAAAATATGATCAGAACGGTTCTCCTGATGACGCCGTGATCCAGCTGCATCCGGCTCTCTGGCCGGATTTCAAAGAAAAGCAGGCCGCTGACCGGCTGCTTCGTATAGGTGATCACACAGTTTTCGTGATGGAGCTTCATCTGGTAATTGCCTTCCTGCTCTTTGGAAGCCAGTAGGCTGGCAATAATAGGAGCGGTATCAAATTCCTGTTCTCTGTCGGTGGAGGCGATAATATCCCCGCCCTCGGTGACCGCGTATACGAGGACATCCGAAGGCAGACTTTTTAACGTGTCGGAGAACAGGGTGGGCGCGATCCCTAAAAAGACCCAGGATTCCTCCGGCTTGTTGCGTGCGCTGTACTGGAGGGGGCGGAGAAGCGGAAGAAGCTTCGGTACTGTGGGCCGGCCTTTGCCGGACTTGAACGGATTGTCCTCCAGCGAGAGGGTATATTGAGCGTTCTCTCTGTATAAAAGGGAGGAAAACCATGGGGCTTTCATAATGTTTTCCACATCCATGGACGCGCCGAAGGAATTCCCGGCCTGAAGGACGAGACCGTTATGGTAGAGAACGATTTTATTGATGTACCTGCTGTAACCGGAGATGGCACAGAAATCCCGGAGCACATCGGAGGCGTAGACGGCCATGGAGGTATTATAAGGCTTGTTTGGGCTGTCCAGCGTGGTGGCGAAGAACAGCGACTTGCGCTCCGCGCAGTTTAATACGATATTCACCATCTCATCGTATGCAACCTGCAGGCGTTCAGACAGGGTGCGGACACGGTTTGCGGAGTTATTGGTCTTGCTGATGATGACATCCTGGCAATAGGAGCGATAGTTATAGAAGCTTACCGCGCTCGCGATGCAGATGATGACCAGCATATTATATAAGATCAGTTTTTTCTGAAATGTCTTCGGCATTTTCCCGTTTTTCTGTCTCTCTTCTTTATTCATATTCCAACCCTTTCTCCACATTCTTATGGATATCATACTAATAAAACAGCAGGATTTCAATTGCCAGAAAGGCCTGATATGAAAAAAATACAAGAATCTGTAAATATTATATTTTTTCTCTTTTCCATTTCCCCAAATCAGAAAAATAGTAACAGAATTATAAAAATCGTTAATTTCACGGAAGGGAAAAATCTGGTATTCTTATGTCATCAAAGGAACACAAACAATTGTGATTCAAGAATAGGGAGGTTTTAACATGAAGTTAAAGAGAGTTGCAGCATTGACACTTGCAGCCGGTATGGTATGTACATCACTCGCAGCATGCGGAAGCAAGGACACAGCAACAAAGGCACCTGAGACGACAGCGAAGGAAGAGGGCACAACAGCGGCAGGAGCTGAGAGCAAGGAAGAGACCACAGCGGCCGCAAGCGGTGAGAAGCAGGTTCTTTCTGTAACCACATGGGATTACGATACAACCCCGCAGTTCTCCGCAGTAGTAAAAGCATATGAAGCAAAGAATCCAAACGTAGAGATCAAGGTAATCGACACTTCCGCAGACGAGTACAACAACTCCCTGGGAATCAGCTTATCTGCTGCTCAGGCCGATCCGGATGTTATCTGGGTAAAGGACATGGGCTCCATGCTTCAGATGGCAGACAAGGGCCAGCTGCTTCCGTTAGATGAGATGATCAAGGCGGACAATCTGGACTTATCCGTATACAGCGGTGCGGCAGAGCAGTTAATGTACAACGACACTACCTACGGACTTCCATACCGTTCAGACTGGTACGTATTATATTATAACAAAGATTTATTCGACGCAGCCGGTGTTGAGTATCCTTCCAACGACATGACATGGAAAGAGTACGACGAACTGGCAGCAAAGATGACCTCCGGCGAGGGAAGTGCAAAGGTATACGGAACACATGACCATACATGGCAGGCGCTCGTTACCAACTGGGCAGTACAGGACGGAAAGCACACCGTTGTTGAGAAAGATTACTCCTTCTTAAAGCCATATTATGAGGAAGCACTTGCATTACAGGAAAATGGTTATATGCAGGACTACTCCACATTAAAGACAGCCAACATTCATTATTCATCTGTATTTAAAAATCAGCAGTGTGCCATGATGCCGATGGGCAGCTGGTTCATCGCAACCATGATGCAGGCTCAGGCAGAAGGCGAGACAGACTTCAACTGGGGCGTAGCAAGAATTCCTCATCCGGAAGATACAGAATCCGGCTACACCGTAGGTGCTTTAACACCAATCGGAATCAGCGCTTATACAGATCAGAAAGATTTAGCATGGGATTTCGTAAAGTTTGCATCCTCTGAAGAAGCAGCCAACATTCTTGCTGAGCAGGGCGTATTCACAGGCATCCAGACAGACGAATCCATCAACACCATCGCATCCGCAGAGTATTTCCCGGAAGGCGACAGCAACAAGGAAGCTTTAACTTATACACATTACGCATTTGACCGTCCTCTTGATCCGCAGATCGAAGAGATCCGTAAGCCATTAGACGAAGTACATGAGATGATCATGATCAAGGCTTACTCCATCGATGATGGTATTGCAGAACTGAACAAACGTGTAGCAGAAATAAAGGGCTGGAACTAATTATTAACAGGTTCCCATGACAGAAAGAGCGCCTCTGTAAACTTATTATAGTGAGCGCTCTTTCTTATGGGAAAAAGTGCAGAAGCCAGGAGGTATAATAAATGGAAGAGAAAAAAAAGAAAGGTTTTTCCTCGCGTCAGAAACGAGTAATCCGCGACAATATGGTCGGTTACGCGTTCATACTGCCGAATCTGATCGGTTACGCGATTTTCATCTTCATTCCCGTATGTTTTTCTTTTGTATTAAGTGTTATGAAATGGGATGCCTCCCAGGCTCCCATGGAGTTTGTCGGACTTGCCAATTTTGCACAGATATTTCAGGACGAAATATTCATGAAGTCCTTCTGGAACACCATCGAGTACGCACTCATGACGGTCCTTCCGACCCTGGTGCTTTCTCTGCTTTTGGCCGTCCTTTTAAACAATAAGCTGAAAGGAATCGCCATTTTCCGTACGGCAATCTATTTCCCATATATTGCCTCCATCGTGGCGGTGGGAGCTGTCTGGAACATGCTGTTTCAGCCGGATTTCGGACCGGTTAATGAGTTCCTGAAATTCATAGGAATTGCCAATCCGCCCCGCTGGGTGGTCGATGTGAATTGGGCCATGGTGGCCATTTCCATCGTCAGCATCTGGAAATACATGGGGTATTACATGATCGTTTACTTAGCAGCCCTTCAGGGAATCTCAAGCTCCCTCTACGAAGCGGCCAGCATCGACGGGGCCAACGGCTGGCAGAAGCTTCGTTACATTACGATTCCGATGCTGACACCTACCACATTCTTCGTCCTGATCATGCTGACGATCCAGTGCTTCAAGGTATTCGACTTAGTATACGTTATGACCGGCGGCGGCCCTGGCAATGCAACCAAGACCCTGGTCAACTACATCTATGAAAAAGCATTTACCAGCTGGCAGCTGGGGCCGGCAAGCGCAGGCGCGATCATTCTCTTCGCCGTTGTACTTGTCATCACGCTCGTTCAGTTCGCCGGTGAGAAAAAATGGTCTCAGGACTTAATGTAAAGGAGGGAAACGGTATGCAGACAAAACAGAAATCATACAAAGGTTTGATCTATATTTTATTAGTTTTACTGTCCTTATTCATGCTGGTTCCTTTCTACTGGATGGTGATTTCCTCCTTAAAGCTTAACAAGGACGTATTCTCCATTCCCATGAAATGGTGGCCGGATACCATACACTGGAACAATTACCAGATTATCTGGAAAAAGCTTCCGCTTACGACCTTCTTCTTAAATACTGCGAAGCTGACAATCTGTACCACCGTAATCCAGCTGTTCACCAGCTGTCTTGCGGCTTACGGCTTCACAAAGACGAAATTCAAGGGAAGAGACTTAATTTTCCTGATGTATGTTACTACCATTGCAGTTCCGTGGCAGGTATACATGATTCCTCAGTTCATTCTGATCTCCAAGATGGGCTTAAATGATACTCATATCGGACTGATCCTGATGCAGGCATTCTCCGCATTTGGCGTATTCTTAATCCGTCAGTTCTATATCAGTATCCCGGATGAACTCTGCGAGGCCGCCAGAATCGATGGTTTAAATGAGTTCGGCATCTTCTGGAGAATCGTTCTTCCACTGGGAAAACCGGCGATGGCGACCTTGACGATCTTCACCTTCACCAATGTGTGGAACGACTTCATGGGTCCCCTCATTTACTTAAAGACAAAGGAATTGAAGACAATTCAGTTAGGTATCCGTATGTTTATATCCCAGTATGGCGCCGACTACGCATGGATCATGGCGGCTTCCGTCTGTTCCCTGATCCCGGTTGTCATCGTATTCTTAAGCTGTCAGAAGTTCTTCGTGGAAGGCGTTGCAGCCAGCGGAATTAAGGGGTAAAATGAAAGGAAAAGAATAAGGAGAATAGACTATGGCACAGACCCTTAACACAATCCGGAATTATCCGGGCATGGAAGAGGGGATGACAACTACGGCGCTTAACGGCGCCGTAGCTGTTATCCGGGAAAACCTTCCGGTATTTACAGAGAAATTTCAGTCCTCCAACAGCTTCGGCGGCTTCTATGAGCCGACGGAAAATGTGGAATGGACCACCGGATTCTGGACCGGCTCGATCTGGCTGGCCTATGAGCATACCGGTGACGAGGCATTTAAAAAGGCCGCCGACATTCAGGTAGAAAGCTTTTTAGAGCGAATCGAGAAGAAAATCGACGTAAACCACCACGACATGGGCTTCTTATACAGCCTGTCCTGTGTGGCGGCTTACAAGCTAACCGGCAATGAGCATGCAAAAAAGGCGGCGCTTCTGGCGGCCGATCATCTGGCGGAACGCTACAGGGAGAAAGGAAACTTCCTTCAGGCTTGGGGAAATCCGGGAGAGCCTAAGGAGTACCGGCTGATCATCGACTGTCTGTTAAACCTTCCCATCCTTTACTGGGCGACGGAGGTGACCGGAGATGAGTCCTACGCACAGAAGGCGGAGCATCACATCAAAACCGCCATGAAATGCATCCTGAGACCCGATAATTCCACCTACCATACCCATTTCTTCGATGTGGAGACGGGAGAGCCCACTTACGGCGTAACCCATCAGGGCAACCGGAACGGTTCCGCATGGGCGAGAGGCCAGGCATGGGGCGTCTACGGGATCGCGCTCAGCTACCGCTATTTAAAGAACCCGGAATACATCGATTTATTCTGCCGTGTTACGGACTACTTCATCGAACATTTGCCGGAAAATCTCGTTCCCTACTGGGATTTTGATTTCGACACGGGAAGCACAGAACCGAGGGATTCCTCCGCGTCAGCCATCGCTGTCTGCGGAATCCTGGAGATGGCAAAGTATTTAGATCAGGATAAGTCCGACCGCTATTTAACGGCTGCGGACCGTATGCTTAGGGCACTTGTTGATCACTGCGCCAACACGGACATCACGAAATCCAACGGGCTGCTGCTCCACGGTACGTATGCCCGGGATTCCAAGGAGAACACCTGCACGAACCGCGGTGTGGATGAATGCAATACATGGGGAGATTATTTCTATATGGAAGCCCTGACCCGGCTTTCGAAGGATTGGAAGTTATACTGGTAAAGGAGATGAGACATCGATGAAAACCAATCTTTTGTATGTCTTCGCTGACCAGTGGCGCGCCGAGGCTATAGGCGCTCTCGGTAGCGATCAGGCAGTAACGCCGAATATTGACCGTTTTTCAGAGGAAAGTGTCTGCTGTACCAATGCGTACAGCACCTTTCCCTTATGTTCCCCGCACCGGGCTTCGCTCATGACGGGCAAATACCCATTCCGTGTGGGAATGTGGACCAACTGCAAGATCGGCCTGGAAGAGAAGATCATGCTGAAGCCCCAGGAGACCTGTATCGCTAATGTTTTAAAGGACGCGGGCTTCGCGACAGGTTATATCGGCAAATGGCATCTGGATGCGTCGGAGCTCAATTTCAATCCGCATCCAAAGTCCGGCGCCAGAGAGTGGGACGCCTATACGCCGCCGGGAGAGAGAAGACAGGGCTTTGATTATTTCCTGTCCTACGGGGCGTGCGACGATCACCTCGATCCCCACTACTGGCTGAATGATGAGACTCAGATCAGGCCCGGCAAATGGTCCGCGGAATACGAGACCGACAAAGCCATCGAATATATGGATCAGAAGAAGGACGAAGATGAACCGTTCGCACTGTTTGTATCCTATAATCCGCCGCACCTGCCTTATGAGCTGGTGCCGGAGCGCTATTATGAAAAGTTTAAGGATTTAAAGGTCCACTACCGTCCCAATGTGCCGGAATCCATGCGGAAAGAGGGCGGTCTCTTAGAGACGCAGACACGCCAGTATTTTGCTGCGGTTTATGGAATCGACGAACAGTTTGGCAGAATCCTGACCTGGCTTAAGGAAAACGGCATGGAGGAAAACACTCTGGTGGTGCTGTCCGCCGATCACGGGGAGATGCTGGGATCTCACGGACTTATGAGCAAGAACATCTGGTACGATGAGGCGCTTCACATTCCGCTCATTTTCCGGCAGAAGGGAAGACTGGAGCCCGGAAAGAATGAGGCGATCTTCGCAAGTCCCGACCACATGCCGACGCTTCTGGAGCTTCTGGATCTGGATGTGCCGGAGACGTGCGAGGGTTACAGCCACGCAGGAAGCTTGACCACGGCTCCGGCAGAGGCCGGCAGTGCAGTGTCCGGCGAGCCGGAAGATATGCTGATCTGTTCCTATCCCGGAGGCGCGGACATGGTTGCTGCATTTTCAAAGCGCGGTCTGACGCACAAAGCCTATGGCTGGCGGGGTATCAGGAACAAACGGTATACCTACGTCATCACCAATGGCTACACCCCCGATGAGCCGCAGAGAGAGCTTCTCTATGACAGAGAGCTCGACCCGTATGAAATGAATCCACTGGTAGTGGAAAAGGACTGCGCGGATGCGCGGATCCTGGCATTTCGGGAACGGCTGAAGCATTATCTGGAGTTGACAGAGGACCCGTTTCTGTGGGACAGGATCGGATAGTCTATATAAAATGATTTTGTATTTCCAAAAAGCGCTTTGTCCCCAGTTCGCTTGGCTCCCCCCTTTTTACAGAAGGTGAGCTTAGCCAGTTTTGGCACGACCCGTTCCACCACGATCTGCCCGTTTACCGTTCTCGCCTCCAGCTCGTGAAATGCCTCCAGGAAACGGGGATCCTTTCTGGCGCGGTCATAGAAGGAGAGGATATAGACGTATTCAAAAAGATTATAGTTCCGAAACGGATACTCCACCTGCATGAACAGCGTTCCGATTCCATAATGGCACGGGCCGATGGGCTTCCTAATCGTCCAGTGCTCCAGTAAAAACTCCACCGCCCGGTCCAGCGCAGGTTCCCGGTTTAAATAATCGCTGAAGCGGAAGGCATCGAGCGCCAGAAGTGTCGGATGCGGGTTGGAGTATTCCGTCTCAGGACCGTGCCCGAAGGAAAATTTCCTGCATCGCCAGCCGCCGTCGGGATACTGGGTATCCAGAAAATAACGGAATGTGGTCTGCAGCCGCCCGTCATTCGCATATCCCAGATGGCAGAGCACCTGCGCCGCACAGGCCGTATGGCAGGGATAAATACTTCCCTTTGGGTAAAGCCTGATACGGCCATCCTCCTGCCATGCGCTGAGTATCAGATCTGCGGCCTCCTTTAATATGGGGTCTTCCGGGTCCATCCCCAGCTCCAGGAGATAGCTCACACAGTCCAGAGTGGAAAACGGCGCCCCTTTCTGCAGGCGGTGGTCCGGTGTGTCCCACAGCGTGCCTCCCTGGTCGTAGCGGTGGGAGAGGATCACAGCGACGTCCGCCTCGTATTTTTTATCAACTGCCATACGGTACCTCCAATTGATTTCATTCTGTAAATGTCTGAGAACATTCAGATATTTATGATACGAGTATAACTGTTTAAATATGACAGCGTCCTGTCATATTTCACGTTATCCGTCTAATATAATGCTGCCATCTGCTCCAGATACTGTTTCATTTCCTGCCGGAGACTGTCCGGCGCCAGAATCTCGGCTTTGTTTCCGAATCCGGAAAAAGTGCTCAGAACCCATTCCGGCCTCCCGGTGAGAAATGTAACAACAATATCGTTCTCCCCGTAAACCAGATTTTCGCGGCCAAAGAAATCAATCGCCAGAAATTCAAGAGAACGGTCCATTTTCACGGTGACCGTCTGGCCTCTGTCGTTGACAAAATGGCTTTCCATCGAAGGAATCTCATAATCGCTCCGTTCATCAAAGACGGAATCACTGACCTCTAAATCCGTAATCCGGCTCAGGCGGAACATGCGGAATTCCTGTCTCAGCAGACAGAAGGCCAGCAGGTACCACGTCTCCTGTTTGAAAATCAGCTTATACGGCTCGACACGTCTCGTCACCGTGCCGCTGGGGCTGCAGTAACCCATTTCCACGATAAAATGCCCGGCGATCGCTTTCCGCAGCATCCCGATCCTGGATAGGAAAGAGCTGTTCTGATTCCAGGAAGTGAAATCCAGAATGATGTCATTTTCCAGCAGCAGCCGATTGCCGTCGCTGAAGCGGAGCTTCGCCAGCAGCGTCTTCATCCGCGCGCTGTCATCGATGGTAGCCAATCCCTCGATGCCGGCCAGTATCACTTTCATATCATCTTCGCTGAGCGCCGATTTATTATAGCAGAAATTCGGCAGGAGTGAGACTCCGCCGCCGACTCCCTGTCTCGTCACCACCGGAAATCCGGAAGCGGATAAATCCAGCAAATCCCTGTGAATCGTGCGTGTGGACACCTCAAAATATCCGGCCAGTTCTCTTACGGTCACATTCTCCCGTTCCAGAAGAATACACAGAATTCCAAACATGCGGTCACTCTTCAAACATTTCACCTCCAGTGGCTTTATCATACGAAATACGACATTTCCTGTCAAGTTTATTCTTTCACAAAGAGTCCGCTAAGCCGGACCCGCGCCGGAGCGCGGCCGTTTCAGCGGTCATATAACACAAAAAAACCATTTCCTCCAGGACGGCCTGATTCTATGCCGCCTGAATGAAATGGGCAAATTCTTATCTGTATAAAATCATCTCCCGGATCAGGAATTCTTTTTTTCGCTGACTTCCTCGAGAAGCAGCTTCGGCTCGGCCACCAGCGAGTAATTCGTGTGGTAAATGACGAATCCCGGTGCAGCACCGGCCACTTTCCGGATATGCTTTCTCTGAATGTAGTCGATCTCCACCTTCTCGTTCTCCCGGCCCTTGGAGTAGTAAGCGGCCAGGGCGCCGGCCTCCTCAAATACGTGGTCGGGCAGCTCTTTTCCCTCCGTCTTTACAATGACGTGGGAGCCGGGAATGCCCTTTGCGTGGAACCACCAGTCGCCGCCATTCGCCAGCTTGAAGGTGAGTTCGTCGTTCTGGTAGTTGTTCTTGCCGACGTAGACGTGAAATCCGTCTGAGGTGATATAATGGAAGGGACGGCTGGTGATTTTCGGTTTCTTGTCTCCGGCGCGCCTGTGCTTGATGTAACCGTACTCCATCAGTTCTTCCTTGATCTGAACGAGATCTTCTTCCTTCAGCGCGATATCAAGCGCGGCACTGACCGATTCCAGGTGATCGATTTCCCGTTTCGTTTCCAGGGTCTGTTCCGACAGGGCCTCATACGTCCGCTTCAGTTTGTTGTATTTATCAAAAAACTTCTGAGAATTCTCCCGGGCCGACAGCTGGTCATCCAGCGGGATAGTGATTTCCTCGTTCGTATAGTAGTTTAAGCAGATGAGCTTTTTCTCACCGCCCTCCAGCTCATAGCCGTACGTGTTGAGCAGTTCACCGTAGACCTTGTATTTGTCGCGTTTTTCCGTATCCTTTAACTGCTTCATCTGAAGATCATACTTTTTATAGTTTCGCTCCAGAGCGGTCTGGACGATTTTCCGCAGGTCCACGGACTTCTGACGGATTCTCGTTAAGATGTTCCTGGACGCATAGTATTCTTCCAGCAGCGTGCTGATGGAATCGTAAGTTACAGCCTGGTACTTTTCTCCTTCAAAACAGGTAAGCGGGAGAGCGGAAAATTCCACCGGCTCGTTCTGGTAATAAATAATGTTCGGGGTAAAGCAGCGGCTTTTCACGTCGTCCATCATCAGAGAAAACATATGGTAGAGATGGATGAGCTCTGCCTCCGTCAGTTCATTGGCAGACACATCGCCGTCGATGGAGGCCAGATGGCAAAGCTCCGTGCCGACGATCGGGCTGATGCCTGTCAGCTTCATATAGAGCGCTTTCTGTACCGGCGCGGCCGTGTGGCCGATCAGTTCCGTAAATTCCGCCTCCGATATGGAGAGCGGGTCTTTTTTCTCCACGGTCTGCGGGATAAAATAGGGCCGTCCGGGCAGAACCTCACGAACGGAGCTGACCTGGGCCGAAATATGCTTGATGCTGTCGAGAATCATGTCTTCGTCATTGCAGAAGATAATGTTGCTGTGCTTGCCCATGATCTCAATATAGAGTTTCTTGATCCGCTTGTCCCCCAGTTCGTCGAGATGCTCGATTTCCATGCAGATGATACGCTCCAGCCCCGGCTGGCTGACCCTCATGATACGGCCGTTTCCAATATGCTTTCTTAAGAGCATACAGAAATTGGGCGCTGTCATAGGGCTCTGCTTGTTCTGCTCCGTAAAGTAGAGAAGCGGAAGACTGGCGCTTGCCGAAATGAGCAGGCGCCATGTGTTTTTTTGATTTTTGACTGTAAACAGCAGTTCATCCTTTTCCGGCTGGGCGATCTTCGCAATCTTTCCGCCCTCCAGCCGATTACCGATTTCCGCTGTGAGACTGGCCATTACAGTTCCGTCTAATGCCATTGTTATACCTCGATCCTTCCGTGTTCCTGTCTTCTAATATCCGTGTCTGTCTAATATCTATGTCCGCCTAATGTTCATGCCCTTCAAACGAGTCTAAGTCCGCCTCTGTATCATCGCCGTCCTCGCCGTGATTCATGAATTCCCTGGCGCTGACACGGTTCCTTAAGCGTTCTTCCTCCACCTTCTTGGAGAGCATCTCCTTCACGTGGTCGCTGTCTTTAATATTGGTAATTCTTAAGCATTTTAAATCCAGATCCGTGCTGTCAATGTGAATCGTACCCAGTCCGAAAATCCTCTGGATAATATTTTTGCTCAGACTGATGTTTAAAATGCGGTAGAGGCGAACTTCCTCTTCCTTCGTATTTAAAAAGCCGGTCTCTACAAAAAGACGGCCCTCGTCCATTCCATATTTCGTAAAGGTCCATGGGAGTCCGCACCAGAGACGCTTTCTATCGTACCAGATCATACTTTCCTTCTTCATAGCTGTTCTCCTTTTTAACTGACTGAATGAAACTGGCTATATTATACTATGGAATCCACCTTTCGTCCAGTTGTAACAGTTCACTCCCCGCCTGTGTCCCCGCAGTCCAGAAAACTATTTGACTTGTTTTTTATTATGACTTATAATGGATGGTATCTATGGCGAAAGGAAGGCACAAGGAATGATAAAAAGCATGACAGGTTTTGGAAGATTCGAAACCGTCACGGATGAATATAAGATTTCCGTCGAGATGAAGGCGGTCAATCACAGATACCTGGATTTAAGCATCAAGATGCCAAAGAAGTTCAATTTTTTTGAAGCCGGAATCAGGAATCTGCTGAAGAATTATATCCAGCGCGGAAAAGTCGACGTATTTATTACTTATGAAGACTACACGGAGAACAAGCTGTGCTTGAAGTATAACAGCGCGCTTGCCGCCGAATATATGGATTATTTTGCCAGGATGGAGACTCAGTTTGGTATACGAAATGATGTGACAGTATCCACGCTTTCCAGATGTCCGGAAGTTCTCTCGATGGAGGAGGTTCCGGAAGATGAGGAACACATGTGGAAGCTTCTGTCCGAGACGGTTGAAGAGGCCGCCAGACGGTTTGTTGATACCAGAGTCACGGAGGGTGAGAATCTAAAGGCTGATTTACAGGGCAAGTTAAGCTTTATGACCAGTCTTGTGGATTTTATCGAGGAGCGCTCCCCGCGGATTATGGAGGAGTACCGCACCAAGCTGGAAGACAAGGTAAAAGAACTGCTTTCCAATACGACCATTGATGAAGGAAGAATCGCCACAGAGGTGACGATCTTTGCCGATAAGATCTGTGTGGATGAAGAGACCGTACGTCTGAGAAGCCACATTGAGAATACGAAGGCGGAGCTGGAAGCCGGCGGCAGCGTGGGAAGGAAACTGGATTTCATTGCCCAGGAGATGAACCGGGAGGCCAACACCATTTTATCGAAGGCCAATGATTTGGAGATTTCGGATAAGGCCATTGCGCTGAAGACCGAGATCGAGAAGGTAAGGGAACAGATTCAGAACATAGAATAGAGTACAGACGCTGAGTAGAGGCGCTAAGTGCTCATAACGAGGTGGAAACTTATGAACGAACATGGTGTGCTGGCAGTCATATCGGGATTTTCAGGCGCCGGAAAAGGCACCCTTATGAAGGCTCTGCTTGAGAAGTATGACAATTATGCGTTATCCATATCCGCTACCACCAGGAATCCCAGAGAGGGAGAAGTGGATGGACGGGAATATTTTTTTGTGACGGAAGACCGATTTAAAGAGATGATGGAACAGGATGCGCTGATCGAATACGCGCAGTACGTCAATCATTACTACGGAACTCCGAAGGAGTATGTATTAAGACAGATGGAACAGGGAAAAGACGTGCTTTTAGAGATCGAGATTCAGGGCGCTTTAAAAGTAAAGGAGCGTTTCCCGGAAGCCATCCTGATCTTTGTCATGCCGCCGGGCGCGGAAGAATTAAAGAGACGCCTGATCGGCAGAGGCACGGAAAGCATGGATGTGATTAATGCAAGACTTCGCCGGGCAGTGGAAGAGGCGGAGGGCATGGATTCCTACGATTATATTTTAATCAACGATGAAATCAGTTCCTGTACAGAGCAGCTTCATAAGATGATTGCGGTACAGCACAGCAGAGTTTCAAATAATTTGGCATTTTTATCCCAGATCAGGGAAGAATTAAAGAATATATAGCTATCAGGAAAGGGGAATGAAAGATGTTACATCCATCTTATTCAGATTTAATTAAAGTAGTAAACAGCGAGGTAGAACCAGGAGAACAGCCGGTTGTTCAGAGCCGTTATTCCATCGTGATCGCCGCGGCAAAGAGAGCGAGACAGATCATCGGTGGAGCCGAGTCTGATCTTCCAATTGCCGGAAAGAAGCCGCTTTCCGTTGCCGTAGAAGAATTATATGACGGCGATGTAAAGATCTTAAGCGAAGCGGACGCAACGGAAGAAGACGATTGATAAGGCACTGTTAAGAAACAACTTGGACAGATGATGCAGGATAAAGCTTCATGCGCAAGGCGGAGGAATGAGGCGTACGGCGTACGCCGATTGACGACAACGCGGCGTATGGAGCTTTAGACAAATCAGATGGCTGCGTTATTTCTTAACAGTGCCCGGGGTTGAAGGCCGTCTCCACATTGGCAGAGATGGCCTTTCCATTTTCCATTCACCGTGGTGTTACGGACAGCAGCATGTCCGCCAGTTCACTGGCCGCGAGGATTGAAACAAAGATGCCAAAAAGACATACGAAAAGACAGGAGTTATAATATTTTATGAAATTACTATGCATTTCGCTGGGCTGTGATAAGAACCTGGTGGATACGGAGATGATGCTGGGGCTTTTAAACAAGGACGGCTATACCTTTACGGATGACGAGTACGATGCGGATGTCATTGTCATCAACACATGCTGCTTCATCGGTGACGCCAAGGAGGAGAGCGTTAACACAATCCTCGAGATGGCGCAGATGAAGGAGGTGGGTAAGTGTAAGGCGCTGATCGTTACCGGCTGCCTGGCTCAGCGCTACAAACAGGAGATCATCGATGAGATTCCGGAAGTCGATGGAATCCTCGGTACCACCACCTATGACGAGATATCCCATGTGCTGGCCGAGGCGCTTGGCGGCAGGGAGCACGTCCAGTGCTTCCACGATCTGGATCTCATTCCTGAGGTGAAGACAGACCGGGTGATCACCACCGGAGGCCATTACGCATTCTTAAAGATTGCCGAAGGTTGTGACAAGCACTGTACCTACTGTATTATTCCCAGCCTGCGCGGTAATTTCCGCAGTGTTCCCATGGAACGGCTGGTATCGGAGGCACAGTCACTGGCCGATCAGGGCGTAAAGGAACTGATCCTGGTAGCCCAGGAGACGACGCTGTACGGCGTGGATCTCTATGGAAAGAAGTCGCTTCCGGAGCTTTTAAAGAGACTCTGCCGCATTTCCGGCCTTCAGTGGATCCGGATTCAGTACTGCTATCCGGAGGAGATCACCGATGAGCTGATCGAAACCATAAAAACAGAGGAAAAGGTCTGCCATTATCTTGACATGCCGATTCAGCATGCCAGCGATACCATCCTGCGCCGCATGGGAAGGAGAACTTCCAGGGAGCAGTTAAAGGAGATCGTCGGTAAACTCCGCAGTGAGATTCCCGATATCGCAATCCGTACGACCCTCATATCCGGATTTCCGGGAGAGACGGAGGAGGATCATGAGACGCTGATGGAATTCGTGGACGAGATGGAGTTTGAGCGCCTCGGCGTGTTCGCTTACTCCGCGGAGGAAGACACTCCGGCGGCCGGATTCCCGGATCAGATTCCGCAGGAAGTGAAGGAAGAACGGCGCGATGCCATCATGGAGCTCCAGCAGGAAATCTCCTTTGACCATTCTCAGTCCATGATTGGAAGATCCCTGGATGTCATGATCGAAGGCAAGGTTGCCGATGAAAACGCCTATGTGGGACGAACCTATATGGACGGCCCTGGCGTGGACGGCATGATTTTCATCCAGACCGGCGAGGAGCTGATGTCCAGAACCTTTGTAAGGGCCAGGGTGACAGGCGCGCTGGAATACGATTTAATAGGAGAGATAGAAGATGAATTTACCGAATAAACTGACGATTCTTCGAATCATCATGATTCCGTTTTTTGTACTCTTTATGCTGCTTGACGGCGGTGTCAACCAGACGTACCGCTATATCGCCGCGGTCATTTTCATCGTAGCCAGCTTTACAGACTTACTGGATGGAAAGATCGCCAGGAAATACAATCTGGTAACCAACTTTGGAAAATTCATGGACCCGCTGGCAGACAAGCTCCTGGTCTGTTCCGGCTTAATCTGTTTCGTCGGCCTTGGCCAGCTTCCGGCCTGGTTCGTGATTATCATCATCAGCCGCGAGTTCATCATCAGCGGCTTCCGTCTGGTAGCATCTGACAACGGTGTCGTGATCGCCGCCAGCTACTGGGGAAAATTTAAGACCGTCTCTCAGATGATTATGTCTGTGCTGCTGATTGTAAATATCCCGGCACTGTCCATTCTGACCACCATTTTCAGCGTCATCGCGCTGGTTCTGACGGTGGTTTCACTGATCGATTACATTGCGAAAAATTATCGTGTTCTTACGGAAGGGAGTCTGTAAATCATTATGGTTGTTGAATTAATTTCAGTCGGAACAGAACTTTTACTTGGAAATATCGTGAATACCAACGCCCAGTTCCTCGCGGAGAAATGCGCGTCACTCGGCCTCTCCATGTACCATCAGGTAACGGTGGGAGACAACCGGGAACGGCTGGCGGAAGATATTAACACGGCTCTGCAAAGGGCGGATATCATCATCCTGACCGGCGGCCTTGGACCTACGGAGGACGACATCACAAAGGAAGTCTGCGCCGAGGTTATGGGCTTTAAGCTGGTGGAAGACCCGCATACGAGAGAGCGGATCGAGACGTATTTCAAGAATAGCATCTATCCTGTTATCACGGAAAACAACTGGAAACAGGCGCTTATTCCGGAAGGCTGCAAAGTTCTTGACAATCATAACGGCACAGCCCCCGGACTCATTCTGGAAAAGGCAGGAAAGGCAGCGATTCTCCTTCCCGGCCCCTTTAACGAGTTAAAGCCGCTTTTCCTGGACGCGGTATCCCCATATCTTCAGGAATTACAGCCTGAGGTGATCCGTTCCCAGATGATCAAGATCTGCGGCCACGGGGAGAGCCAGGTGGCAGACCAGATCAAGGATTTAATCGCCGCACAGACGAATCCGACCATCGCCCCTTACGCAAAGACGGCGGAGGTACATCTGCGTGTAACGGCACGCGCGGCCGATGACGAGACGGCCAAGAGCCTGATTAAGCCTGTCGTAAAGGAGATCAAGAACCGTTTTGGTGATGATATCTATACCACAAAGGAAGAGGAGACCCTGGAGATGGCGGTCGTCCGTCTTCTTAAAAAGTATGAGCTCACGGTTACTACCGCGGAGTCCTGTACCGGCGGCCTGATCGCCGGGCGCCTGGTTAATGTGTCGGGAGCCTCCGAAGTATTCCGTGAGGGCTTCGTCACCTACTCCAATAAGGCAAAGAGGAAAATTCTCGATGTCAGCAAGGGAACCCTCAAGAAATACGGTGCCGTCAGCGAACAGACTGCGAAGGAGATGGCCACAGGCGGTGTATTTGCAACTGACGCCGATGTCTGTATCGCCGTCACCGGAATTGCCGGACCTTCGACCGAGGGAGACAAGCCTGTGGGGCTCGTTTATATTGCCTGCTATATGAAAGATAAGGTGAAAGTGGAAGAGTACCACTTCAAGGGCAACCGGGATAAGATCAGAGAGCAGGCCGTCGTAAAGTCTCTCGATCTATTGCGCAGGTCCATACTCGCAAATTATCGGGGATAAGTCTTCAGGAGGATAATACATTGGAAACCCGTTTCATAAAAAAACAGATGACAGCGGCGTATCAATATTCTTATACGAGGCTGGCACTCAATTACTATACTTTATACGAAACCCTGACAGAGGAACCGGAGCTTCCCGGAAAAGGCGGCACGTTTCTTCTGACCCTCAATGAGCTCATTGGAGCGTATCTGGAGGGGAAAGAGATCCTTAACCGGCTGGACCAGCTCCGGGAAGAGGTTACCCGTGAGGTGGAGATTCTGACGGCTTACACAGACTGCTTTCAGATTTACGAATATGTGTTAAACCGGCTGGAGAGATCCTATAAGACTCTGCCGGAAACCGGCTACAACGACGAGACCTTTACGGATATGCTGATGGCATTTATCACGAATACCAAGGAATCTGCCGTTATGAACGGGCGCATCCGCCAGATCATCGGCCAGCTCCCTGTTCGTCTGACAAAGCAGAAATTCTACAGCCTCGTGCTGGAGGGACTCTCGGTTTATACCGGTTCTCCTGTGGACAGCTTAAATGACATGATGTATACGCTTAAGACCGAATCCATGGCATTCCTTCCGGAAGGGATGGCGGAGGGACGCAGATCCTTATATGAGACACTTAAGCAGTTCGGCCATATGGATTACCGCAGCCTTTCACCGGAGGCGTTTTCGGAAGCCCAGGCGAAGCTTATGGGTGTGAGTGCAGAGCTGAATGAAGAAGCAGAATGCTTCGTAAGCCTGCAGGAAATTATCAATGACTTATACGTTCTTTCTCTCGCTAAGAGCGACGCAGTAATCGATGTCAGCGAGGAGAAGCTCTATCATTCCATCATCACCGGAGTGTTAAATGGCTTAACGAAAAATGGCGGCGGAGAAGCGGAAGAGTCCTTCACGGCGCTTCTTACACAGCTGGAAGGGCGTCAGGAAGCCTATTATGAGAGATATCTCCGTTCGGAATTTCCGCCGGAGACACCGGAGCTGCTCGCCGATCCCGATTATGTGAGAGCCGGCAACGTTGATCTTCTCCTTTCCGGAAGTTCCTTTATGGATTTAAAGAAGGTCACCGCAGAAAGCGGCGAAGAAGAGGACGGCTCGCAGGAGCTGGTAGACAGGGCGTACCTGGAAAAAACCGCAGAAGCGTATTTTGGTCAGCTGGAAACCGTATTTTCCGGCACCTCCAGACCAGTCATGCGCGCCATTATGGCGAAAGTGCTCTCGGACCTTCCGGTGTACTTTAATTCAATTGATGAGATCAAATCCTACATCAGAGGGAGCCTGGAAAGCTGCGGGGACGAGGCGGAAAAAGAAACCTGCAAGGAATTATTGGAAGAGCTGATGGAATATGAAGATAAGCTGGTATGACCACTTATATGTGGGTGACAAAGCGAAAAAGAAACGGTATCAAATCATTCAGGCAATCAGAAATTCCCGCCTGATTTCAGGGGCTTATGTGATTACACCCTCATTAAGTGGGAATAATGTACTTGATATCTATCCGGCCATGGAGCTTTCGGCTCCGTGGTACAGGGATGAGGAGTTCTTCATCATCGGAATTGCTGCCGACTACTGGGAGGCCCTGGAGGTGACAAGGCAGATTATAGATGAACTGTACCGGAATACCGGCGGCTTCGATTTGACCGGTTATATAAACGGTCACTCGCACGCTCCGTGTACGGGCGGCCGCGACAATCAGGCCCGAAACATGTCTGAACATGTTCCAGAAGCCGGCGAGATGTGAGGTGTCCATGCTTCCTATCATATTATTTATTTTAAAACTGCTGGGAATTCTGGTCCTGATTCTGCTGGGACTTGTTCTCGGCGTGCTTCTTCTGATTCTCTTCGTACCGGTCAGATACCGGATCGAAGGCTCTTATTACGAACGGCTGAAAGGGAAAGTCCGGGTCACATGGCTGCTACATATTGTCTCTGTAACGGCAGCTTATGAGGACGAGTTCTCCATTCTCATCCGGCTGTTCGGCTTCCGGCTCTTCAAACCCGTGGAAGAGAGCAGAGAGGATGCGGAAGAGATGCTGGTCCACGCCATGGAAGTGACTGACGAGGATGCGGAAGAATTCTCCGGCGATATCCTGAAGGATGTGGAACGCTCCGGGAAAAAACGGCTCACGGAAGAAGGAAAACTTCCCGAAGGCACTGCTTCTGACAGCGAGCGCACAAATTCAGAAGAAAAGCGCAACGAGCCGCAGAAAATAGAGCCGCAGAAATCGTCACGGCTGAATGAAGAGCCAGGTCAGGGTAATTCAAATCAGAATGGTTCAGTGCAGGAAGGTTCAGATCAGAATAGTTCCGACAAGGAACATGAAAGTAAAAAGACAAGCGGCGGAAAGGCCCAGGCGGCAGCCGACAGGCTTTCGTCAATTTTCGCAAAACTTAAGTATTCTTTCGAGGGGATCTGTGATAAACTAAAAACCATAAAAGAGAAAAAAGAAGAGATTCAATCCTGGATTTCCAATGAGAATAACCGAAAGACAATCCGCCTTCTTCTGAGGCAGTTAAAGAAACTGGTCCGCCACCTCCTTCCCAAAAAAGGAAAGGGCGAAGTGGTATTCGGCTTCGACGATCCCTATACGACCGGTCAGGTTTTAACTGCGGTCAGCGCGGTTTACCCGTTCTGCCATAAGCAGTTTGACATTTACCCGGTATTTGACAGACAGGTATTTACGGCGGAGGGACATTTTAAAGGAAGAATCCGGGCCGGCACACTGCTTCTCATTGCGGGAAGGATGCTGCTCGATAAGAATTTCAGAGGCCTGTTAAGAAAATGGCTTCGTTAAAGGAGGAACAGATCAGATGGCAGATAATTATTTTACATCTACAGTGGAGGCTCTGTTCAAGGGTATGGATACCTTTGTAACGACAAAAACCGTAGTGGGAGAGGCAGTAAAGGTGGACGATACCATCATTCTTCCTCTGGTTGATGTGACCTGCGGCATGGCTGCCGGCTCATTTGCTGAAAGCGCAAAGCAGAAGGGCGCAGGCGGTATGAATGCCAAGATGAGCCCCAGCGCCATTTTAATTATTCAGAACGGCGTGACGAAGCTGGTCAACATCAAACAGCAGGATGCCATGACGAAGATCCTGGACATGGTGCCTGATTTTGTCAATAAGTTTACAGGGGGTTCCCAAGATGTTTCCCCTGAAGCATTAAAGGTAGCGGAAGAGATGGCTGCGGCAGACGAGGAAAAAACTGAATAAGAAGAGGATAAGCCGCATACTATATCATATAGCATGTAAATGGATTGAGGGATTATATGAAGAGAGTATGTGGTCTGATGCTGTTCTGCTTTGGCGCAGGAATGGCAATTCTGCTTTTTATCCCGGCAACAATCATGACGATATTGTTCATCATCGCCTGTATGGTACTGGGATACAACTTATTCTGTTGGTAGAGAGTGTTTGTTGGAAACGGGAGAGATGCGCTGATACCCGTTTCCAGTTAAAATAAAGAGTTCTAAAACTGCTTCAGCAGGAGCATTTTCCGGCAAAACAAAAAAAGCTCCAGGCTATTATCAGCCTGGAGTTTTCCTAAATGATTAAGCTCTCTCAACTAAACCAGATCTTAAGCAGGAAGTACATACGTACATCTTCTTATTGCCTCCGTTAACTTTAACTTTAACGGACTTTACGTTTGCTTTCCACATCTTGTTAGATCTTCTATGGGAATGGCTCACCGCATTACCAAAGTGAGCAGCTTTTTCACAGATTGCACATTTAGCCATGATTGCACCTCCTTAAACGCTACTTGGATTTTCTGTTATAAAAATCCACAACAAATGTATGATAACAGAAATTGCATACTTTTGCAAGTGAAATTTAAAAATTTGTTTCTTTTTTTGGGAAAATAATGTATAATCAAATCAGTCAGAATGATAGGAGGTAAAAATTATGAAGGGTTACATCAATAATAAACTGGGTGAAATCCAGATTGGCCCTGATGTTATCGCTATGTACGCGGGCACTACTGCAGTAGAATGTTTCGGTATTGTCGGCATGGCGGCTGTCAGCATGAAGGACGGCCTTGTTAAGCTTTTAAAACGCGAAAGTCTGACGCACGGAATTAACGTGAATATACAGGACAACCATATCACCATCGACTTCCATGTCATCGTAGCATATGGAATCAGCATTTCGGCGGTAGCTGACAATCTGATCGAAAATGTGAAGTACAAAGTAGAAGAGTTCACCGGCATGACGGTAGATAAGATCAACATCTTCGTTGAAGGTGTAAGAGTGATAGATTAAGGAGGAAACTACCTGTGGGTATGAAGTATATAGACGGAGAGATGCTGAAGAAAGCATTTCTGGCCGGTGCAAAAGGATTGGAAGCTAAGAAGGAATGGATCAATGAACTCAACGTGTTCCCGGTTCCGGACGGGGATACGGGTACGAATATGACGATGACCATCATGTCGGCGGCAAGGGAAGTGGCGGCCATCGAACATCCGGACATGGAATCTCTGGCAAAGGCCATTTCTTCCGGCTCGTTAAGAGGCGCCCGCGGCAATTCCGGCGTTATTCTTTCCCAGCTTTTCAGAGGCTTTACAAAAGAAATAAAGACGGTGGATAAGATCACGACGACGACTCTTGCGAATTCCTTCGTCAGAGCGACAGAGACGGCTTACAAGGCCGTTATGAAGCCGAAAGAGGGAACGATCCTGACGGTTGCCAAGGGAATGGCGGACAAGGCTGTGGAACTGGTGACAGAGACGGAAGATATCATCGAATTTTGTCAGAAGGTTATCGAACACGGCGATTATGTGCTGAGCCAGACTCCGGAGATGCTTCCCGTGCTGAAACAGGCCGGTGTCGTCGATTCCGGCGGACAGGGCCTTATGCAGGTCGTAAAGAGCGCTCTCGACTGCCTGATGGGCAAGGAACTGGATTTATCCGTGGAAGGTGCAGCGAGCGCCGGAAGCGTATCAGGCGGTGCTGCGGTAACCGATGATTTCGATATCAAGTTCGGTTACTGTACGGAATTTATCGTGAATCTGGAGAAGCCTTACGATGAGAAGAGCGAACATGAATTTAAGGGATATTTAGAATCCATCGGCGATTCCATCGTTGTCGTTTCAGATGACGATATCGTCAAGGTTCACGTCCATACCAACGATCCTGGACTCGCGATTCAGAAGGCACTGACCTTTGGCTCCCTGTCACGTATGAAGATCGACAACATGAGGGAAGAGCATCAGGAAAAACTGATTAAGGATTCGGAAAAGCTGGCCGCTCAGCAGAAAGCGGATGAAGAGAAGAACGCAGGACCGAGAAAGCCTTACGGCTTCATCTCCGTATCCGTCGGCGAGGGGCTCGACGAGATCTTTAAGGGAATTGGAGCCGATTACCTGATTCAGGGCGGCCAGACCATGAACCCAAGCACCGAAGATATGTTAAACGCCATCGACCGTGTCAATGCCGATACGGTTTATATTCTTCCGAACAACAAGAACATCATACTTGCGGCAGAACAGGCCAAGAAGCTTACAAAGGATAAGCATGTCATCGTAATTCCGTCCAGAACGATCCCTCAGGGAATTACAGCTCTGATCAATTTCGCACCGGATTTATCAGCAGAAGAGAATGAGAAAGTAATGACCGAGGAGATGCAGCGCGTCAAAACCGGACAGATTACTTATGCGGTGCGCAACACCATGATCGATAACATTGAGATCAACGAGGGCGACATCATGGCTCTCGGAGACCACGGAATCCTGGCGGTGGGGAAAGCCATCGAGCATACGGCGCTGGAATCCCTCAAATCCATGGTGGATGAAGAATCTGAGCTGATTACCATCTATTACGGCGCGGACGTGTCGGAGGAAGACGCGGAGACGCTTCGTGAGAAGGCAGAGGAGTCGTTCGGCGACTGTGAAGTAGAGCTCCATCCGGGCGGCCAGCCAATCTACTATTATCTGATATCCGTAGAGTAGAACAGAAGAAACAGGAACAGCTCCCGGGCAGACAATCTGCCCGGGAACTTTTTTGGGAAAGGTGAAAGAAACATGAATCAACAACCTTTGGATACCTTAAAAGGCATTGGTGAGAAGACCGGAAAACTGTTTGGGAAGCTGGGAATCGGAACCGTGGATGAACTGCTGGAATACTATCCGCGGGCCTATGATGCCTACGAGGAACCGGTCTCTGTCGGAGAACTGAAGCCGGATACCGTGATGGCAGTCTCCGGAGTGCTGTTTAAAAGCGCCGAAGTGAAGCGTTACAGCCATATTCAGGTGATTACCACCATGATCAGGGACATTACGGGTTCCCTGACCCTTACCTGGTACAACATGCCTTATCTGCACGCCACTTTAAAGGCCGGTATGCGCGCCGTGTTCCGCGGACGGGTGGTTAAGAAAAACGGACGCCTTACGATGGAACAGCCGGAGATATTTCTGGGCGATGCCTACGGGGAGGTTATCCACTCCATGCAGCCCATCTACGGACAGACAAAGGGGCTTCCCAACAAGACCATTGTGCGGGCAGTGAAGCAGGCCCTGTCGGTGAGACAGATGGTCCGCGATTACATGCCCTTAGATCTGCGGATCCGCCATGAACTGGCGGAATATAATTTTGCTATCGAACATATTCATTTCCCCACAGACCGGACGGAACTGCTCTTCGCCAGGAAACGGCTCGTTTTCGACGAATTCTTCCTGTTTCTCATGGCTGTACGCCGTTTAAAGGACAGGCGTGTGGACCGGGAAAGCCACTTTCGGATGACGCCCTCCGATGAAGTGATCAGCCTCGTGAAAAATCTTCCCTATGCGCTGACGGGCGCGCAGAGCAAGGTGCTTACGGAGGTGTTTCGCGATATGACGAGCGGAAAGGTGATGAACCGGTTAATACAGGGTGATGTCGGCTCCGGAAAGACCATTATCGCCGTCCTCGCCCTGCTGGAGGCGGCTTACAACGGATATCAGGGCGCGCTCATGGTGCCGACTGAGGTTCTTGCCAGACAGCACTACGAGTCCATGCTCTCCCTGTTCGAGGAAAATGGCATTGACAAACAGGTGGTGCTGGTAACCGGTTCCATGACGGCAAAGGAGAAGCGGACCGCCTACGGGAAAATCGCCTCCCACGAAGCCGATATCATTATCGGAACCCATGCGCTCATACAGGAGAAGGTGGTATACGACAAGCTGGCCCTCGTCATTACCGATGAGCAGCACCGGTTCGGTGTCAGCCAGCGCGAGATGCTGGGCGGCAAAGGGGACGAGCCTCACGTTCTTGTTATGAGTGCGACGCCGATCCCCAGAACACTGGCCATAATCATTTACGGCGACCTCGATATTTCCATCATCGATGAACTGCCGGCCAACCGGCTCCCTATCAAGAATTGTGTTGTGGACACCAGTTACCGGAACACGGCGTATTCCTTTATCAAAGGGGAGGTGGCCGCCGGGCGTCAGGCGTACGTGATCTGCCCCATGGTGGAGGCCAGTGAGATGATCGAGGCGGAGAATGTTCTGGATTATGCGAAGAAACTCCAGAGCGCGCTGCCGGGGATTCCGGTGGAATATCTCCACGGTAAGATGAAGGCGAAAGAGAAAAATGCGGTCATGGAACGGTTTGCCGCCGGGGAGATCAAGGTTCTCGTCTCCACCACCGTCGTGGAAGTAGGCGTCAACGTTCCCAATGCCACCGTTATGATGGTTGAAAATGCGGAGCGCTTCGGACTGGCCCAGCTTCATCAGCTGCGGGGCCGTGTCGGCCGTGGAAAGCACCAGTCCTACTGCATCCTGGTGGACGGCACCGGTCAGGATGGAACCAGGGAACGTCTGACGATCCTGAGCAAATCCAACGATGGCTTCTTCATTGCCTCCGAGGATTTAAAGCTGCGCGGCCCGGGAGACATCTTCGGGCTCAGACAGAGCGGTGATCTGGAATTTAAACTGGCCGACATCTTTACCGATGCCAATATCTTAAAGACGGTGTCTGAGGAGGTCAACCGGCTGTTGGATGAGGATCCGGAGCTCATCTCAGAGGATCACGCCGAACTTGGTAAAAAACTCAATCTGTATTTGGAAAAAAGTTATGACAAGCTAAATCTGTAACCGTATTACTTTCAAATTAAGCACATTTTCAGAAAATGGTTGAAATTAACAGGTCGGCGTGATAGACTTATGCTGTTAAAAATATAACAGTTCAGCGACATATAAGGAGGGCATGTATGAACAGGCAGGAATTAAAATTTGATGCTAAAAATAAGATGCGGGAGGCAGCTGTCAACCCCTATGTGGTTACGCTCATCATGGGAGTGGTCGTTATGATTCTTTCCGGTGTTCAGTTTATTCTCGATTTCTGGGGCAATATCATTAGCACGGGATCTTCCGCCAACACAGGGGAAACCAGCACGTATATTGTTTCTTCTCTCGTATTTTTTATCATTTACTTAGTGATCAGCACGGTTTTACAGTTTGGATACAGCAGCTACTGCCTGAAAGTGGCAAACCGGGATGGGTCCATGTCTTATGGAGATTTGTTTTCTTCGGTTCGTTATCTGCTGAAAGCCATAGGGCTGACGCTTATGATATCGGTTTTTGTCCTGCTTTGGTGTATACTGCTTGTAATACCGGGTATCATTGCAGCGTACCGTTATTCCCAGGCCATCTTCATCATGGTTGAGGATCCCAATAAAGGAATTATGCAGTGTATCCACGAGAGCAAGGAGATGATGGCCGGCCACAAGATGGAATACTTTATCCTGGAGTTCTCTTTCTTCTTCTGGATGCTGCTCGGCGGCGTTACCTGCGGTCTGGCGTATATCTATGTATATCCGTATATGACGGTTACATTTGCCAATTACTACAACCATTTAAAGCCGGTTTCCGTGGTCTATGAGAATGCAGATACCATAATTTAACTGAATAACCAGGAAAAATGACCGCCTCTTTATCCAGAAAGAGGCGGTTCTTCTTGTATGCCTGCGGTTAATTTGATAAAATAGCAGGAAAGGTTATAATTTCCATATTATGGCAGGAGGCACTGGAATGAAAGAAGTGATCGAAGCAATCAAGGCAAATATAGGACGGGTACTGGTGGGAAAAGAAGAGGTGACGGACTTACTTCTCTCTGCGATTCTGGCAGGAGGCCACGTACTTTTGGAGGATGTTCCCGGAACCGGCAAGACCATGCTGGCAAAGTCTCTGGCAAAGAGTATGGAGCTGTCCTTTTCGAGGGTCCAGTTCACACCGGACCTGCTGCCGTCTGACATAACCGGGCTCAACTATTACAATCAGAAGGCCGGAGAGTTCGTCTTTCGCGGCGGTCCGGTGTTTACCAATCTGCTTCTGGCGGATGAGATCAACCGGGCCACGCCCAGGACACAGTCCAGCCTGCTGGAGTGTATGGAAGAGCACCAGGTGACCATCGACGGGGAAACGAAGAAGCTGGAAGAACCGTTTTTCGTTATTGCGACTCAGAATCCCATCGAGACGGCGGGGACGTATCCGCTCCCCGAGGCCCAGCTGGACCGTTTTCTGATGCAGATCCCCATGGGACTTCCGGACGCGGTGGAGGAGCGGCAGATCCTTGAACGCTTCGGCAAAGAGAATCCCTATGACAGCCTGACCGCCGTATGTGGCCGGGAGGCGCTTTTAAACCTGATGAAGGAAGCGGAGGCGGTATACGTCCATCCCCATCTGATGGATTATCTCGTCGAACTGGTTCTCGCCACCAGGAAGCACAGCGAAGTGGAAGGGGGCGTCAGTCCCCGCGGCAGCCTGGCCTTTTACCGGGCAGCCCGGGCCTATGCCCTGGTGAAGGGACGGGACTACGTGGTTCCCGAGGATATCAAGGCGCTGGCCGTTCCCGTCCTGGCTCACAGGCTGGTTCTCGCCAGAACGCTGACCGGAAGAAGTACGGGCCGCCAGATTATCGAACAGCTCTTAAATACCGTCTTTGTGCCTACAGAGGAGTGGAATACATAAATGGAACTGATCCTGATGGCCCTTGGGGCCGGCTTTCTCTATGTCCTTCAGCGCGTCTTGTACGAGCGGTTCTGGAAGAAGGGGCTGACTGCGGACGCTGCGTTTCAGGGAAATCCCGCGGTTTGCGGCGGCGAGGCGTATCTACTGGAGACCGTTGTCAATGCGAAGTTTCTTCCGCTCTCGATTCTGCGGGTCAAATTCCGCATCGGCAGAGAACTGGAATTCGTCACGGGGGAGAACTCCGCTGTCTCCGACTATACGTACCGCAACGACGTCTTCTCCGTCTTTCCTTATCAGAAGATCACGAGAAAGCTGCGGTTCCACTGCCGCAAACGCGGATATTACGAAATAAAGAGTCTGGATCTGGTCAGCCATGATCTGTTCTTTTCCGGCCATTTCATTGAGACTCTGTCCCTGGATTCTCATTTATACGTCTATCCGGCGGCTGCGGACTGCGGCCGTCTGAATGTTCCATTTCAGAAGATGATGGGCACCTGCCTATCGAGAAGCAGACTGGTTACCGATCCCTTTGAACTGAAGGGAATCCGGGAGTATCAGACCTACGACTCCATGCGCAGTGTCAACTGGAAGGCCACGGCCCGAACCGGAGCTTTAAAGGTCAACGTACATGAGTCCACGGCCTCCCAGAATATCTTCCTCTTTCTGAATATGGATTCGGACTATCCGTGGGCGTCGGAGGCGCTCCGGGAGGAGGCCATCTCGATCTGCGGTTCTTTCATCGACTCCTTTGTCTCCGCGGGAATTCCAACTGGATTTTTCAGCAACGGCATCGACGCGGCGGCCGAAGAGCCCTCCTTCGTCCCCGCCGGAGCAGGAGCGAGCCACGTCACCCGGTGCATGGAGGCGCTCAGCCGTCTCCGCTATGACATTTCCCTGACTCCCTTCGAGACACTGATGAGGGAAGGAAGTCTGGAAAAGAAGGCGGAAGACTGTCTATACATCATGATCTCATCCTGCAAACGGCCGGAGCTTCAGACGGCATACCAGGAATTCTGCCGCTATAGTCCGGGATCTTTATGGATCGCACCGCTGCGGCCGGAAGACGAGGCAGTATTTTCCCTCTGTCCGGCTGCTCTGACGATGAAGTGGGAGGTGCCTTATGACAAGATTTAAATGGATCAACCGCTGGATTACCGCCGATTTAAGCGGAATCCATATAATTTTGGCCGGCGTGTCTGTTTTCCTCTACATTGCCGGATACTTCATTCCCAGTTCACGGCTCATGACAGCAGGGTATGCGGGATTATATCTGGTAATCCTTTTCTATCTGCTTCATCTGCAGCTCCATTCCTGCGACAGTTTTCTGAGCATGCATCCGGCGACGGATCAGATTCCGAAATCGCAGATGAAGCTGGTAAATGGAGTGTACATGGCCGTGTTTCTGGCTGTAACGGGAGCTTTCATGGCCGTGTTCTCCCTTCTTCACCTGAACTGGCTGGTGAACGGGTTAAAGTCTGTCCTGACCGCCATTCTTCGCTTTCTGGCCAGTTTTCTTCCGGAAGCCGTAAACGAGCCAGTGGAATCCATGCCTTCCGGGAGCTTTATCCCTCCGGAGCTGGGAGAAGAGGCGGCGGCGCCTTCGCTCATCGCAAAAATCCTGGATGCGGCTCTCACAGCCGCTGCCGTCGTTTTCATAGTACTTCTCGCTGTATATTTGCTCAGACAGCTGTTTTTCCTGCTGATCCGTCTATTGAAGCCGAGAGAAGACGGAGATGAAAAGGAATTCATGAAACCGGCCGTTGTTTTCAGCAGGATCCATACCGGACAGGCGAAGGGAACGCCTCTGTGGAGAGATTTTACCATTGAGGGAAGAATCCGCAGGGCGTATAAAAAAGAAATTTTGCGACGGCTTAAGGTTAGAAGCCGGATTTCACGGACGGAAACGCCGGAAGAACTGGAACATAAAAGCGGATTCCCGGAGGAGCCTTCCCTCTGCGGGATCTACGATCAGGTATACGAGAAGGCGCGTTATGGAAATGGATGCACCAAAGAGGATTTGGAGCGTTTGAATGAGATTCGCAGATCGAATCAAAAGAATACAGAGAGTAAATACAAAAAAACACGGGAGGAATAAATCTATGAAGAGCATATTAATTGGAATCGCAGGGGGGACCGGATCAGGGAAATCCACATTTACCAACCGGTTAAAGGATGCGTTTCACGATGATATCGCCGTCCTTTATCACGATAATTACTATAAAAAGCAGGATGGCATTCCCTTTGAGGAGCGGAAAAAAATGAATTACGATCATCCGGAGGCGTTTGAGACGGAGCTTCTCCTGGATCAGCTGTCCAGACTGCGGGGCGGCAAGGCCATTGAATGTCCCGTATACGATTATTCCCAGCACAACCGGTCGGATCAGTTTCTCACAGTCCTTCCCAAAAGGGTAATCCTGGTGGAGGGAATTCTGGTATTTGCCGACCAGCGGCTCCGCGATATGTTTGACATCAAGATATTTGTGGAGGCGGACGCGGATGAACGGATTCTGCGGCGGGTGATCCGGGATGTCAAGGAGCGCGGACGGGATATCGAGGGCGTGGTGGAACAGTATCTGACAACCGTCAAGCCCATGCATTACTTATATGTAGAACCTACCAAACCGCTGGCGGACATCATCATCAACAGCGGAATGAACGAAGTGGCCTTCCAGCTGGTAAAGACCTCGATCGAAAAAATACTGGGAGAACCATTGAATCAATAGGAGGACACAAACCATGTTTTTCTGGCAGAAAAAAGAAGTTCTGGTTACATTTTCACTGAATGATTTTAACCGTGTAAAGGATATTCTGGCTGAGAATCAGATCCCGTATGACTGGAAAACCGTGCCTGACTGCGGAAGACGTGGCCGCCGGACGCTGGGAACTGCATTTATGGATGAATCCGTCTTAAGACAGTATTACCTTTATGTTGAAAAAAAAGAGTATGAGAGGGCAGAATATCTCGTGAAGACCGTATTGACCGGTGGGAAACGGTAAACGAGGTCGGAATTTTTTCAAAAATTTCATTTAAGCCTTGACATTATACCCTGTATACCCCTTACTCTGAGACTGAAAGGAGGCGGAGCAGGATGACGATCAAAGATGTGGAACAACTTACAGGCATTACGCGTCAGAATATCCGTTTTTATGAAAGAGAGGGGTTAATCGCGCCGTGCCGGAATCCGGAGAACCAGTACCGGGAATATTCTGCGGATGACGTGAAGACGCTGCATCAGATCAGGCTTTACCGGAAGCTGAATGTATCCATCGAAGATATCAGGAGTATGGAAGGCCGTACTCTGTCCCTGGAAAGCTGCATGGAACAATGTATTTCCAACACAGAAAGGGAGATGGTAAGAATGGCAAAAATAAAGGAGGTTTGCGAGGGACTCAGGAAACAGGATTTAGAGGGAAAAGCACCGGACATAGAAAAAGCATTAAAACAAATCGACGCTTATGAAAAATCAGGGTATCAGTTCACCGATATAACCAAAGACTATTGGAGTATGGAAGTTGTCCATGAAGTAAGAAATCTAAACAGGCAGATGATAAAGGCATTGTTGTTTTCTTTTGTGACGGTAATTTTCTGCAATATGCTCTACTTTTCTCTGCCAAAGCCACAGTGGATGGCAATGATTCCAGCCGCTGTAATCGGATATACTGCGGCGTGGGTTCACTGGGGCAGAAAAAATAAGGTTATCTTGAGGAGACATATCCACTTTACGCATATTTCATCTGGCATTTACCTGGCTTCAGCCGTTATCGGCGTCTTATTTTATATCATTGAAAACGGCAGCATCGCAGTCACTATGGCTGTCCTTCCTAACCCTGCACTCATGGCGCGCTCCGTTACTGGCGCGGGTTACGTCTGGCTTTTTCTGATTCTGCTTTTCAGGAATATGTTTTACAGCATGATTGCCTGTATCCTGTTTTACGATACCTTTAAACAGAAAAGTGTGGTTTCCGCTCTGGTTCTGAGTGCCCTGTTGTATGCCCTGACATGTCTCAATCCTTACACAGCTCCCGGATACCTGTTGATTGGAGTCTGCCTGGGTCTTCTATATGAGTTTACAGATTCCCTGGCGGTCTGTATGGTACCGGTGTTTTTTGAAGCTGTCAGCGATGGTATACTGACCATGCTGGAGTTTCGTTTTCCCAATGTCCTGCCGGAATTTTTGGGGACGAGAGCATATTTGCCTGTTATGGAACTGCTTCCATGGCTGCTTCTCGCCATACTTTTAATTCTGATTCTTCTTTACGCAGTAAGCCGCGCATCCGGCAAAAAAGTCGACTGGGGCCAGGAATGGGTTAAAGCATGGTTCATTTCAGCACCTCCCGCAGAAGGGGCTACAATTCTGAATCAAAAGGCTTTTCATGAAATCGAAAAAGAAAGAAAACGCAGTTATCGTCTCGTGGACGGATATTTGGCGGCAGCAGTTCTCCTTTCCATATGGTACATGACAAGTATTCTATGACATAAAATTTTGGAAAAACCTTCTAGTGTATTATTCTCCTTCAGAGCCATAATAGGAGTGTAGCACAAAACACACCATGAAAAACACAAAACAAAAGCATGGTGATAGACGAAAAGGAGGCATATCAATATGTCAGGAAAATCTTCTAACACAACAAACGTACCAGAAGCAAGAGAAGCAATGGACAGATTCAAAATGGAAGTTGCAAACGAGATCGGTGTTCCGTTAACTAACGGTTACAACGGAAACTTAACCTCTGCACAGAACGGTTCTGTTGGTGGCTATATGGTTAAGAAAATGATCGAAGCTCAGGAAAGACAGATGGCTGGTAAATAAGCCAAGAAACAATAAGGAAGAGCCTTCAGTTTAAAACTGAAGGTTCTTTTTTACTGTAATTGGGTTGTATATCTTCCGTTTTCATACTATAATGGTACATAACACCAGAAGAATGAGGGACACCATTTCATGAGAGTAATAGCAGGAAAAGCCAGAAGGCTTCTTTTAAAAACCATAGAGGGTCAGGATACGAGACCCACCACAGACCGCATCAAGGAGACTTTATTCAACATTTTAAATCCGGATCTGCCGGGCACCACCTTTCTCGATCTCTTTTCCGGAAGCGGCGGCATCGGCATCGAGGCCTTAAGCCGCGGAGCCGACAGGGCAGTCTTTATCGAGATGAATCCAAAGGCCGCGGAATGCATCAGGGAGAACTTACAGACCACGAAGTTTACGGAAGAGTCCGTTGTCATGAACTGTGACGTTCTCACCGGCCTGCGCCGCCTGGAGGGTAAGGATTACGTCTTTGATTTCGTCTTCATGGACCCTCCCTACGGGAAGGAATCCGAACGCCAGGTTCTAGAGTATCTGGCATCTTCCCCGCTTATTTCAGAGGACACGCTCCTAATTGTGGAAGCGGATTTAAACACCGGCTTCGAATATCTGGAATCCTTGGGGTACGAATGCCGCAGAGAAAAGATCTATAAGACGAATAAACATGTTTTTATAGCAAAAGGAGTGGTTTTATGAAAACGGCCGTATATCCGGGAAGCTTCGATCCGGTGACGCTGGGCCATCTCGATATCATCGAGCGTTCGGCCCGGATGTCCGATCAGTTAATTATCGGAGTTTTGAATAATAATTCAAAAACTCCGTTGTTTTCTGTCCAAGAACGTGTTAATATGTTAAAGGAAATAACGAAAGATTTAGGCAATGTGGAAGTGAAAGCTTTTGCAGGGCTTTTGATTGATTTTGTGCGTGCGAATCAGGCTGATGTCGTAGTCCGCGGACTCCGTGCCGTCACTGATTTTGAGTACGAGCTTCAGCTAGCACAGACCAACCGGGTTATCGCGCCGGAAGTGGATACCATATTTTTGACAACGAATTTAAAATACTCCTATTTGAGCTCCAGTATCGTCAAGGAAATCGCGTTCTATGACGGAGACATCAGTGCATTCGTTCCTGCCAGTGTGGCAGAATGCATCAGGAGGAAGATGGCAGATAGAAAATAGATAGAAAAACGGGTAAGGAGAGAGACGCATTATGATGAGTAGAATTGAACAGTTAATTGGTGAAATTGAAGAATATATCGATGGTTGTAAGTACCAGCCGCTTTCCAACAGTAAGATCGTCGTAAACCGTGACGAACTGGAAGAGCTTCTTGTGGAGCTGCGCCTTCGGATTCCGGATGAGATCAAACAGTATCAGAAGATCATCAGCAACCGCGACGTGATCTTAAACGAGGCTCATCAGCAGGCAGATTCCATACTCGCCCAGGCATCCGCCCATACGGATGAACTGGTTAACGAGCATGAGATCATGCAGAAGGCATACGCCCAGGCCAATGAGATCATCAATCAGGCGAATTTACAGGCCCAGGACATCGTCGAGAAGGCCGTTTCCGACGCCAACGATATCCGCCAGAGCGCCGTCCAGTACACGGACGATATGTTAAAGAGCCTTCAGACCATCATCAGCCACTCCATGGAAGGAGCACAGGGCAGATTTGATGCCTTTATGACTTCCATGCAGTCCAGCTATGATATTGTCTCCTCCAACCGTCAGGAGCTGACCGGCGCGGTTATGCCGCCCACGGAAGCTGACGGCAGCATGCCAATAGAATAAAGATTGCCGCAGAAAGCAGACTGTGAACCGCTTTCCATGCTACATAGTGCCGGATGGATAATCCGGCATTTTTTATGACACTCTTTGTCTGAAAGATTCCGGACAGCCCGCCGAAGGCGGTAGCGGCGGCGATCCACATGCCCCCCGCCATGGACGGAATCGAACTGGAGATGGCGCGGATTCCCGTTGTGATCTCCACAAAACCAAGCAGTGCCGCTTTTCCGGCCGGATTATGTAACGGGAGTTCCGTAATATAAAAGACAAGAATCGAAAACAGCATGATATAGCCGCCGATTTTCACCATGACCTCGCAGGAATCCATCAAACTTTCATCGAAGGTCAGCTGTGCCTCCCTGGAATATGGAAGCGACGGAGAGACAGTATGGATCCCATAGAGCTTCCGGGACAGCCAGGCGATTAAGACCACCGGCAAATAAACAGCGGCCATAAGCATCCACACCGGTACGGCACCCGGCAGCTCTGAAGCCGCGTAGCCCAGCAGAAACATGGGACTGGGATGGTTGCAGAAGCTTAATAAGTATCTCGCTTCCGCCTTCGTGATCCGTTCCCCATCGAGAAAATCGCTGCAGTTTCTGGCTCCCATGGGATAGCCGCAGAGGAGGCCGGAGACGAGAATGTAGCTTCCTGCGTCCGAAAGCTTTAAAAAATTACGAAGGAACCCGCGGAAGGGAAATGTAAGAATATGGATCGCGTCCAGTGCGACGATGACGTTGGAACAGATCATGAACGGCAGGAGTGTGGGGAGAACTACCGTGGCCCACAGAACCAGTCCGTTTTTTGCCCCCTGAGTCGCGGCCGCCGGACTTAACAGAAGAACGCAGAGCACCGCAACGGAACAGAAGCGGAAGAAGGATTTTTTCATGAGCACCTGAATAGATTGTTTTATACAAATATATGATGAGGCCGTATCGATATGATGATGATTCTTCTTTTAATCCTGCTTCTTTCCTTCTTTCATGTGACCATGATCGATTACCTTTACAACAATCCTACCTATTACCAGCTGGACGCCTATACCTGTGAGAGCGATGATTTCCGCAGTATGAGGCTGGGTAACCTGATCGCAGAATCCGGTCCCCTCGATTACGATCTGCTCACTTCCCTGATGATCGAGCACAATTACGATCTGACCGATGTCAAGGATACCGCCTGCCATACAGACCGCCTGCTGGCCGTGAAACCGGCGGAATACCGGAAGCTGAAACAGGCGTATGAGACCGTCCTCGGCGATTTAAAGTTCTTTCCCATCCCGGAAAATACGAACGCCGCATCTCCCCCCGTCACCTTTGAAAACGGCTGGATGGATAAGCGCACGTACGGCGGAGAGCGCGGCCACGAGGGCTGTGACATCATGGGGACAGAGCGGCCCCGGGGATATTATCCCGTTGTCTCCATGTCGGATGGGGTTGTGGAAAAGGTGGGGTGGCTGGAGAAAGGCGGATGGCGGATCGGAATCCGCGCTCCCGGCGGCGCTTATCTCTATTACGCCCATTTGTACGGCTACAGCCGGCAGTGGCAGGAGGGCGATGCCGTAAAGGCCGGAGAGCTGCTGGGCTTTATGGGTGACACCGGGTACAGCACGGTGGAAGGGACCACCGGTAATTTTGAAGTTCATCTTCATGTCGGGATCTATATGAAGACGGACCATGAAGACGAAATGAGCTTAAATCCCTACTGGGTATTAAAATATCTGCAGAAATACCGGTTGAAATATTCCTATTAGTATATTAAGATTGCCATAGAGAAAGGCAGGAGTTACACACGTGAGCGAATTGAAACTTTCCGAAGAGTATTTAAACAGAATGAGAGACTTACTGGGGGAAGAGGAATTTTCCGCCTATCTAAAAAGCTTCGACGAGGAACGGCTGTATGGACTGCGGGTCAATACGGCAAAGGTCACGCCGGAAGCATTTCCTGAGCTGGTTTCCTGGGATTTAAAGCCGGTTCCCTGGATTCCAAACGGATTTTATTACGAGGGGACGGAACGTCCGGCCAAGGATCCCTATTATTACGCCGGACTCTATTACCTGCAGGAGCCCAGCGCCATGACTCCGGCCATGCTTCTTCCGGTGGAGCCGGGAGACCGGGTCCTGGATTTGTGCGGGGCGCCCGGAGGGAAGAGCACGGAGCTGGGTGTTAAGCTGGCTGGAAAAGGCGTCCTTATCTCCAACGACATCAGCAATTCGAGGGCGAAAGCGCTGCTTAAAAACCTGGAGCTCTGGGGGATTTCCAACATCTGTGTCACCAGCGAGACTCCCGATAAGCTGGCCGATGTATTCGGCCCGTGGTTCGATAAGATTCTGATCGACGCGCCGTGTTCCGGGGAAGGGATGTTCCGCAAGGACGATGATATGGTGAAAAGCTATGAGGAGCGCGGACCGGAGTACTACAGTGAAATCCAGAAGGAGATCACGGACCAGGCGGTCCGCATGCTGGCTCCAGGCGGCCTGCTGCTTTACTCTACCTGCACCTTTTCACGCTGCGAGGATGAGGAGATTATCTTCCATATTCTGGAGAACCACCAGGAGATGGAACTGATCAGGCTCCCTCTGTTTGAAGGCGCATCGGGCGGAATCGGCCTCGACGGCTGTATCCGTCTGTTTCCTCATAAGATAAAGGGCGAGGGGCATTTCATATCCCTGCTGCGGAAAAATGGCGGTGGAGCGCAGAGGACGGCTGCAGGCATCCGCGAACGTTCCAGGATGGAGCCGCAGGGGAAAAAGGCCTCAGCCCTTCCAACGGAGCTTACGGATTTTCTCGCCCTTATGAACCGGGAATTCGATGGTTCCAGAATCATGATTAAAAATGATTCTGTCTACTATCTGCCGGAAAACTTTGTTCCGGCAAAGGAACTCCGTTATCTGAGAACGGGGCTTCTCCTGGGCGAACTGAAGAACAAACGCTTTGAGCCTGGACAGGCTCTTGCCATGACCCTTCATGCAGAAGAATTTAGGCAGACTATCTCCTGGAAAAAGGAGGATGACCGCGTCATCCGGTATTTAAAGGGAGAAACGATCTCCCTGACGCCGGAGGAAGGGCCGGTCAAGGGCTGGTGCCTCGTCTGCGTGGACGGCTATCCCCTGGGGTTTGCCAAGGGAACGGGCATGGCGCTCAAGAACAAATACTATCCGGGATGGCGGTGGCAGTGATGAAGGATACCATTAGGCTGGACAAATATTTAACGGAGATGGGCGAGGGAACGAGAAGCCAGATCAAAGAGATGGCCCGAAAGGGGCGCATCGCTGTAAACGGTATAACGGAGAAGAAGAGTGAGCGTAAGATTTCTCCCTCCTCCGACACGGTTGCCGTAGATGGACGGAACGTGTCCTATGTGGAATATGAATACTATATGCTCCATAAACCGCAGGGCGTCGTCTCTGCGACGGAAGACAGGCTGCATGAGACGGTGGTGGATCTGATCACCGACAGGAAACGGGATGATTTATTTCCTGTGGGCCGCCTCGATATCGACACAGAGGGGCTGCTCCTCTTAACCAATGACGGAGATTTAACCCACCGCCTGCTCTCGCCGAAAAAGCACGTGGACAAGGTCTACTACGCCAAAATAGAGGGAATGCTTCCAGAAGACGCGAAAGACCGTATGGCGGAGGGCCTGGTTCTCTCAGACGGAACGGAAACGCTCCCTGCTGATTTGGAAGTCATTCATAGAGGGGACTTAAGTGAGCTGTCTGAGATCCGCCTTACGATTCATGAAGGAAAATTCCATCAGGTAAAACGGATGTTTGAAACACTGGGGTGTCATGTGGTATACTTAAAGAGGTTATCCATGGGGATGCTCGTGCTCGATGAGGCACTGAAGCCGGGAGAGTACCGGCCGCTGACCCATGAGGAACTGGAACTGCTAAAAAAGACAAATCAGGAGTAATGATGATGATAGAAGAGACAAAAGCGGTCATATTCGACCTGGATGGAACGCTTGTGGACTCCATGTGGATGTGGAAGGATATCGACATTGAGTTCCTTAAAAACTATGGACACGACTGTCCTCCGGAGCTGCAGAAGGAGATCGAGGGAATGAGTTTTTCCGAGACCGCCGTCTATTTCAAGGACCGGTTCGGACTGAGGGAATCCATCGAAGACATCAAAGCCATCTGGCGGGAGATGTCCATTGAGAAATACCGCCATCAGGTGCCGTTAAAGGCCGGCGCCCGTGAATTTCTCAACCATTTGAAGTCCCGCGGCATCGCAGCCGGCATTGCCACCAGCAATGGAAGAGAGATGGTAGACGCAGTCATCGATACTTTGAAGATCGGAGACTATTTTCAAGTAATCGCCACCGCCTGCGAGGTGGCAGCCGGAAAACCGGCGCCCGACATCTATCTGAATGTAGCTGGCCGTCTGGGTGTAACCCCTGGTAAATGCCTTGTCTTCGAAGACGTACCCGCCGGAATACTGGCCGGGAAACGGGCCGGCATGACGGTCTGTGCTGTGGATGACGAATTTTCCAGGCATATGGAAGCGGAGAAGAAGAGTCTGGCCGACTACTTTATCCGCGATTATTACGATATTATAAACAGAAATGGAGCTGCAATATGATACACGATTACCTGCCAATGAACCGCGCCGATATGAATATCCGCGGCTGGAACCAATGTGACTTTGTCTATGTGAGCGGTGACGCCTATGTGGACCACCCCTCCTTCGGACACGCCATCATAACCCGGCTTCTGGAGGCGCACGGCTACAAGGTGGGGATCATCGCCCAGCCGGACTGGAAAGATCCGGAGAGTATCCGGGTGCTGGGAGAGCCCCGGTTGGGCTTCTTCGTATCCGGCGGAAATATGGACTCCATGGTAAACCACTATTCCGTTTCCAAAAAGCGGAGACTTAAGGATTCCTACACGCCGGGCGGCGTTATGGGAAAGCGGCCCGATTACGCGACGGTCGTCTACTGCAACCTGATCCGCAGCGTCTACAAACGGGTTCCCATCATCATCGGCGGCATCGAAGCCAGCTTAAGGCGGCTGGCCCATTACGATTACTGGTCTGACCGGTTAAAGCATTCGATCCTGATCGACTCCCAGGCTGATTTAATCTCCTACGGAATGGGAGAGCGGTCCGTCGTCGAGATTGCAGACGCATTAAACAGCGGAATCGATATCAAAGACATTACCTTCATAGACGGAACGGTATACAAGACCAGCAGCCTGGACAGCGTCTACGACGCGCTGACTCTGCCATCCTACGGCGCCATGAAAGAGGAAAGACAAGAATACGCCAGGAGCTATTATATCCAGTACAGCAACACGGATCCATTTACAGGGAAACGTCTGGTGGAACCGTACCAGGACAATTGCTACGTCGTTCAGAATCCGCCTTCCAAGCCATTAACCACCGAGGAGATGGATGAGGTTTACGACCTTCCGTATATGAGGAACTATCACCCGTCCTACGAAGAGGAGGGCGGTGTTCCGGCCATTCGGGAGATCAAATTCAGCCTCATCAGCAACCGCGGCTGTTTCGGCGCATGCAGCTTCTGCGCACTGACTTTCCATCAGGGACGGATCATTCAGGTGAGAAGCCATGATTCGCTGGTGGCTGAGGCAAAGCTTCTGACCGAAGAACCGGACTTTAAGGGCTATATCCACGATGTGGGCGGCCCCACCGCTGATTTCCGTTCGCCTGCCTGCGAGAAACAGCTGACCAAAGGCGCATGTCCGAACCGCCAGTGCCTGTTCCCGGAACCGTGCAGGAATTTAAAGGCAGATCACTCGGATTATATTGAACTGCTCCGGAAGCTTCGCTCTCTGCCAAAGGTGAAAAAGGTCTTTATCCGTTCAGGAATCCGGTTTGACTACGTGCTGGCAGACCCCAGCCGGAAGTTTTTAAAGGAACTGTGCCAGTACCATATCAGCGGCCAGTTAAAGGTAGCCCCGGAGCACGTGGCGGACAAGGTGCTAAGCCGCATGGGCAAGCCGCAAAATAAGGTGTACCGACAGTTTGTCAAAGAATATAAGGATATGAACGCACAGCTTGGCATGAAGCAGTATCTCGTCCCGTATCTGATGTCCTCCCATCCAGGCTCCGGCCTGCCCGAGGCCATCGAACTGGCCGAGTACTTGCGGGATCTGGGATACATGCCGGAACAGGTGCAGGATTTCTATCCGACGCCGTCCACCATCTCCACCTGCATGTACTACACCGGATACGATCCGCGCACCATGGAAAAGGTCTATGTCCCCACGAATCCGCATGAAAAGGCCATGCAGAGAGCGCTCATCCAGTACCGAAACCCAAAGAATTACGAACTGGTGGAGGAAGCGCTGAAGAAAGCCGGACGCACTGACTTAATCGGATACGACAAAAAATGTCTGATTCGTCCCAGATTTTCCGGCGGCGGACAGTCTGCCGGCGGGAAAAGGCCGGGGAATGGGCAGCCAGCAAGTGGCAGAAGACCAGGGAATGGGCAGCCATCAGGCGGTTATCCGGCTGCAAAGCAGCGGGACGACAAAACGGCGGGAAAGAAAAAGACCATAAGAAACGTTCATAAAAAGGTTAAAAAATAAAAGAGAAAAGAAGGGATTCAAATGAAGATTGCAGTTGTAACAGGGGCCTCCTCAGGAATGGGCAGAGAATTTGTCAGGCAGCTGGCGGACCGTTTTAACGGAATCGATGAAATCTGGGTTATCGCCAGACGCGAAGACCGGCTGAAGGAGCTGGTATCCACGGTTCCAGTGCGTTTGCGCATCTTCGCCGTGGATTTAACAGACCATAAGGAACTGATGGATTTTCAGTGCACGCTGGAGGAAGAACACCCCGATGTCAAATGGCTGATCAACTCGGCGGGCTTCGGAAAGATTGGACCGGTAGGTTCTTTAAATCTTGCCGATGAAGCCGGTATGGTGGATTTAAACTGCAAAGCGCTCTGCGTGGTCACGCATATGGTGCTTCCCTACCTCTCCGGGAACAGCCGCATCATTCAGCTGGCTTCCTCGGCGGCATTTCTTCCGCAGCCGGATTTTGCCATCTACGCAGCCACGAAGTCCTTCGTACTCAGCTACAGCCGGGCGCTTAACGAGGAGTTAAAACCGCGCGGCATCTATGTGACCGCAGTATGCCCCGGACCAGTCAAGACGGAATTCTTCGATATTGCGGAGACCACGGGCGAGATTCCGGTCTATAAGAGGATCGTCATGGCGGATCCAAAGCGCGTAGTAAAGAAAGCGATCCGCGACAATATGATGGGACGGACCGTGTCGGTCTACGGCATTACCATGAAGGCATTTCATCTGCTCTGCAAGGTTCTGCCTCACGGCATGATCTTAAGGATCATGAAGGCGCTATAACAAACGGGGATTGAATCAATACTATACCGATAAAAAAGGAATGACAACTGTGAAAAAATACAACAAGGGGCAGTACGGATACCGGAACCATCATAAGAAAGTGGAGACAGGCAAAGTCGCCTTCGGAGCAGCCATGATTATCGCCCAGCTGATCGCAAGATATTTTGTGGACAACACGGCCTGGAAGAATATTCTGACGGTCATGGCCATCCTTTCCGTTCTTCCCACGGCCAACGTGGCCTCACCGCTTCTCGCGGCCTGGCGTTATAAGACGCCCTCCGAGGACTTTCACCGGAGAGCGGCAGGGTATGAGGGACGTTTTTCCATTCTCTACGACTTAATCATCACCACCAGAGACGCTATCATCCCGGCGGATGCAGCCATTGTCCATCCCAGCGGCGTATTCCTATACTGTACCTCGCCGAAGCTGGACACTGCAAAAGCGGAGAAATTCTTAAAAGAGATGTTTGCGGGACACAAGCTGGATCTTAGCGTGAAGATCATTCTCGATGAAAAGGCATTTTTCCACCGGATGGAGAGCCTGAAGCCGGCGGAAGAATACGAGGATGACGGCAGTGTGGACTACACGCTCCAGCTGCTTAAAAATCTATCCATGTAAGGGGAATTGAAAGATGCGTTCTCTCATTGTTTCTGAAAATGAATCGGGTCAGCGGCTCGACAAGCTGCTGGCCAAATACTTAAATCTGGCCAGTAAGGGATTTCTCTATAAGATGATGCGCAAGAAGAACATCACGCTGAATGGGAAAAAATGCGATGGCTCGGAGAAGCTTGTCCAGGGAGACGAGGTCAAGCTGTTCTTCTCCGAGGAGACCATTGAGAAGTTTTCCTCTCATACGCTCCAGGAGGTCAAAAAGGTGAATCTGCATATCATTTATGAGGATGACCATATTCTTCTCGTCAACAAGCCTTCGGGAATGCTTTCCCAGAAAGCGAAGGACACCGATGAATCCCTGGTGGAATACATCATCGATTACCTCATATCCAGCGGACAGTTATCCACAGAACAGCTCTGTAGCTTCCGCCCATCCGTCTGCAACCGCCTGGACAGAAACACCAGCGGCCTCGTCGTCGCCGGCAAGTCTCTGCCGGGCCTTCAGATTATGTCCGCGGTCTTCAAAGACAGAAGCCTGCATAAATACTACCGGTGCGTGGTAAAGGGCCGTGTGACGGAAAAACAGGTCATTACCGGATTTCTTAAAAAGGACGAGGCCACGAACCAGGTGACCGTCACCACAACGGAAACGGCGGGAAGCGTTCCCATTATGACGGAATATGAACCGCTCGGCTGGGCGGAGGACTGCACGCTGTTAAGCGTCAAGCTGATTACAGGGCGGACCCATCAGATCCGGGCGCATCTGGCCTCTATCGGCCATCCCATTCTTGGGGACTACAAATACGGCGACAGCGCGGTCAATGAAGAGGCGAAAAAGCGCTGGAATATCCGTTCCCAGATGCTTCATTCCTGTACGGTGACATTTCCGCAACTGCCGGAACCGCTGACCGGTCTTTCCGGCAAAACCTTTTCAGCGCCGCTCCCGCAGACCTTCCGGAAAATCTGCCGGGATTGGAGTTAGGCTATGGGAACATGGAACACAAGGGGCTTAAGAGGCTCCACACTGGAAGACTTAATCAACCGCAGCAACGACAGCTACCGTGAGAAGAAGCTGGCCCTGATCCAGAAGGTGCCGACCCCGATCACCCCCATCTCCATCGATAAGGAGAGCCGCCACATCACGCTGGCTTATTTCGATCAGAAGAGTACGGTAGACTACATCGGGGCCGTACAGGGGATTCCCGTCTGTTTTGACGCCAAGGAGTGCGCCGTGGAAACGTTTCCCCTGCACAATATCCACCCGCATCAGATTGCCTTTATGCGTGAATTCGAGGAGCAGGGAGGCATTTCCTTCATCATCCTGTCCTATACGGTAAAAAATGAGATATATTATCTTCCGTTTGACGAAATCCTTCGTTTCTGGACTCGAATGGAGGAGGGCGGGCGCAAAAGCTTCACCTATGAGGAAGTGGATAAGTCCTGGCAGATACGCAGCTGCCGGGATATCTTTGTCCACTATCTGGAGATGATTCAGAAAGATTTGGACAGAAGAGATTGACAAGTCGGGCAGTGTCCCTTATAATAAACTACACGTTATCATGGTAGCGCTTTACCATATGAAAGCAGTATGCAGCAACGTTCGGAGGAAGCTATGGCAAACAAATTATTACATACACCGGATGGCGTCCGGGACATCTACGGAGTGGAATGCACCCGAAAGGCAGCCATCCAGAACAGGATCTTAGAGATATTCCATCTGTATGGATATCAGGACATTGAAACGCCGACCTTTGAATTCTTTGATATCTTTAATGAATCCCGCGGAAGCGTTAAAGCGAAAGAGATGTTTAAGTTTTTCGACAGGGACAACCATACCCTGGTGCTCCGGCCCGATGAGACGCCGGCGATCGCCAGATGTGTGACGAAGTATTTTACAGAAGAGGATATGCCTTTGCGGCTCTGCTATTTGGAGCGGACCTTTATCAATAACACCAGCTACCAGGGACGGCTCAAGGAAGCGGCCCAGACCGGTGTGGAACTGATCGGCGACGACTCGTCCGACGCGGATGCGGAAATACTCGCCATGGTTATCCGGGCTCTGAAGGCGGCTGGCCTCACGGAATTCCAGGTGGAGCTGGGAGAGGTCGATTTCTTCCGCGGCCTTCTAGAGGAAGCCGGCATGGACGAGGAGATGGAGGAGAAGCTTCGTGAGCTGATCGAGAACAAGAATTATTTCGGCGTGGAGGAGCTGGTGATGGAACAGCCTATTCCACAGGAATTAAAGGATGCTTTTCTAAAGCTTCCTGAACTGTTTGGTTCCCTGGAGGCGATCCAGGCCGCCAGAGAGTTTACGAAAAACCCGCGGGCCTTACGGGCGATTGACCGTCTGGAAGAGGTGAATCGGATTCTGGAATATTACGATTTGTCGGAATACGTTTCGTATGACCTTGGAATGCTGAGCCAGTACCAGTATTACACCGGAATCATTTTCAAGGCCTATACTTATGGAACCGGAGATTACATCGTAAACGGCGGGCGGTACGACAAGCTTCTCGTCCAGTTCGGAAAGGATGCACCGGCCGTGGGCTTCGGAATCTCCGTCGATGATCTGATGCTGGCTTTATCCAGACAGAAGATCGATACGCCGGTCCGGGTAGTCAATACCATGATTCTCTTCGAGCCGGAATCCAGAGAGCAGGCGATCCAGCTTGCGAAGCACTTCCGCGATACCTCCATGCCGGTGCAGCTTCAGCTTAAGAAGGCGGACAAGACGCTGGAAGCGTATAAAGCCTATGCGGGGCGCACCACCATTACGAACCTGCTGTACTTAGATGAGAAGGGCTTTTCCGTAAAGATCGTGAACTTGAACTTAGACCGGATGGACGAGATACCTCTGTCCGAATACTTAAAATGAGGGATGACATGAGATATTTGACATTTGCCCTGGCAAAGGGCCGTTTGGCAGAACAGTCGCTGGATCTGCTGGAAAAAATCGGAATCACATGTGAAGAGATGCGGGATAAGAGTTCCCGGAAGCTGATCTTTACAAACGAGGAGCTGGGGATGCGTTTCTTCCTGGCCAAGGCAAGCGATGTGCCGACCTACGTGGAGTACGGCGCCGCCGACATCGGCGTGGTCGGAAAGGACACCATCCTGGAAGAGGGCCGGAAGCTCTATGAGGTGATGAACTTAGGGCTGGGTAACTGCCGTATGTGTGTCTGCGGACCGAAAGAGGCAGAAGAGCTGTTAAAGCATCACGAGAGAATCCGTGTGGCCACCAAATATCCGGCCATTGCAAAGGATTACTTTTACAATAAAAAGCACCAGACCGTGGAGATTATCAAGCTGAACGGCTCCATTGAGCTTGCCCCCATCGTCGGCCTCTCCGAGGTCATCGTGGACATTGTGGAGACGGGCACGACGCTCAAGGAAAACGGCTTAACTGTGCTGGAAGAGATCTGTCCGCTGTCTGCCCGCATGGTAGTCAACCAGGTCAGCATGAAGCGGGAAAACGACCGGATTACCCGTCTGATCCATGATTTGAGGAATTTAATGCAGTCGATGGGCTGATGTTTTAAAACGCTCACTACAAGGAGGAAAATAAATGAGAATTGTTGCGTTAGACGAAACTTCCAAAAAGGATATTCTCGCAGACTTATTAAAGCGTGATCCGAACAATTATACCGCCTATTCAGATACGGTCCAGGAGATCGTGGACACAGTAAAACGTGACCGCGACGCGGCCGTATTTTCCTATACAGAGCAGTTTGACCATGCCGTGATAGACGCCACCACCATCCGGGTGACAAAAGAGGAGATTGAAGAGGCCATGAGAGAGGTGGAACCGGGACTTTTGGAGGTCATGAAGCGCTCCATGAAGAATATCCGGGCCTTTCACGAGAAGCAGAAGACGTACAGCTGGTTTGACAGCAAGCCGGATGGAACGATACTGGGCCAGAAGATCACAGCGCTTTCCAGTGTCGGCGTCTACGTTCCCGGCGGCAAGGCGGCTTATCCGTCCTCCGTTCTCATGAACATCATTCCCGCCGAGGTGGCCGGAGTCGAGAAGATCGTCATGGTAACCCCCCCGGGCAGAGACGGAAAGGTCAATCCTGTGACCCTCACCGCGGCGCATCTTGCAGGGGCGACCGAGGTCTATAAAGTGGGCGGCGCCCAGGCCATCGCGGCACTGGCGTTTGGTACCGAATCCATCCCGCGGGTCAATAAGATCGTAGGCCCCGGCAATATCTTCGTGGCGCTGGCCAAGAAGGCGGTATACGGCCATGTCAGCATCGACAGCATCGCCGGTCCCAGCGAAATTCTGGTCCTGGCCGATGAGAGTGCCAATCCCCGTTTTGTAGCGGCGGATCTCTTATCTCAGGCGGAACACGATGAACTGGCCTCTGCCATTCTGGTTACCACCAGCATGGACCTGGCAAAGAAGGTATCGGAAGAGGCGAAGCGGTTCACAAAGGAGCTTTCCCGCTCAGAGATCATTCAGAAATCGCTGGATAATTACGGCTACATCCTGGTGGCAGACACCATGGCAGACGCCCTGGAAACGGTCAATGAGATCGCTCCGGAGCATTTGGAGATCGTGACGAAGAACCCATTTGAAGACATGACTCGTGTGAAAAATGCGGGAGCCATCTTCATCGGGGAATACAGTTCTGAGCCTCTTGGCGACTACTTCGCAGGCCCGAACCACGTGCTTCCGACCAACGGAACGGCAAAGTTCTTCTCCCCGCTGAACGTAGATGACTTCGTGAAGAAATCCAGCATCATTTACTATTCCAAAGACGCTCTGGAGGCCATTCATGAGGATATCGAGGCTTTTGCAGAGGCAGAACAGCTGACCGCACACGCCAATTCTGTCAGGGTCAGATTTGAAAAGTAGAGATACCGCCAATACTGGTATTGAGACAAGAGAGGACTAGGATATGGAAAGAACAGCGGAAATAGCGAGAGTGACAAACGAGACGGATATCCGCCTGAAGCTGAATCTGGATGGAACGGGCAAAGCCGCAGTCCGGACTGGAATCGGATTCTTTGATCATATGCTGTGCAGCTTCGCCCGTCACGGCCTGTTTGATCTGGAAGTGGAAGTAAAGGGGGATTTAGAGGTAGATACCCACCATACGATTGAAGATACGGGCATCGTGCTTGGCTCCGCCATTAAAGAGGCGGTTGGAGATAAAAAATCGTTAAAACGGTACGGAAACATGATTCTTCCCATGGATGAGTCCCTGATACTCTGTGCCATTGATTTATCGGGCCGCCCCTACTTTGTTTTCGACGCCGTCTTCACGGCTGAGCGCGTGGGACAGATGGAGACGGAGATGGTGAAGGAGTTTTTCTATGCCATTTCCTACACGGCGGAAATGAACCTACATATCAGAAAGCTGTCAGGAGAAAACAACCACCACATCATCGAGGGCATGTTTAAGGCATTTGCTAAGGCCCTTGATGAGGCAACGCAGACAGATTCCAGAATCATCGACGTACTATCCACGAAAGGTATGCTGTGACTATGGTAGATCAATTCAAGGAGAAGGAGGGCATAAGACGGTTCCTGCGGCTGCGATTTCGGATCGGACGCCTTCTCACGGGGATTGCATGTATAGCTGCCGGTGCTGGTATGATTATAGCCTTTTTGCTGCTGGCTCGGTATGATAAAATCCATACCGCGAATACGACTCCGGAACCTTTTGACGCATTTAAAAAAAGTAAGGATTGTTCTGTCCAGATCCAGATGCTGGCAGGACCGTTTGCCAGCACCCAGAACGACGAGCTGAATTTTTACTGGGGATACGGAATAATGATGGAGCCTGTCATACTTCTTTTCAGAGGAGAGCTTCCGGAGTCGTGTCAGGCACTTCTGGAGTACACCCAAAATTTCGATACTGCGGCCAGTCCGGAACCGGTTACCTTACGCGGGCATTCTGCGGCCATTGAAATCGCATATCTTTACGACTATGCGCTGGAATCCTATCAGGCCATGTGGGGACTGGATTCCATAGAACTATATGAGTTTAAAGAGACAGTAGCGACATGCTATCTGGACACTGCAGAGCTGACATGGGTAAAAAAGCTTCCGTGGTATGCAACATTTTTGGTATACATTCTTCCGGCCGTGCTTCTCGTGATGGGCGTTTCCACATGCTGGCGCTATCTGATACAGAAAAAATGGGAGTATCGAAAATTGTCTCTCCTAAGTGAAAAAGAAATACAAGCTGCTGTACAGCAGCTTGCAGGCGCCTCGGAATTTAAACCCCGTTCCCGCATTTACCTGACAGCCGACTTTGTAATAACGGGAAATTATCAGTTTGATATCATTCCTTATAAACGAATTGCCTATTTTAAGGAGACAGGAGGTTTCTTCATGGCGGTTACCGCCGATGATAAGACCCATATTATTCTGTCTTCCCGTCACAAAAAGCTTGATCGGGTTCCATGGTTAATCCCATTAGAACATGTACTGGAAGAACTGATTAAAGATGCAAAGAGAGAAGGAGAACAGGATGCAGTTATATCCGGCAATTGACATGAAGAACGGACAGTGTGTCCGCTTAAAGCAGGGAAAGTTTAAAGAAATCACCGTCTATTCCGATTCACCGGAAAAGGTGGCCGCATACTGGGAATCACAGGGCGCCACTTTTTTACATCTGGTGGATCTGGATGGCGCTCTGGCCGGTTATTCGGTTAATGAAGAGACTATCCGGCGGATCGTTTCCGCCGTCTCCATGCCTGTGGAGATCGGAGGCGGCATCCGGACAGAGGCAGCCATTGAGCGTATGCTGAACTTAGGCGTGAGCCGGGTGATCATCGGCACCAGGGCGGTAGAAAATCCGCTGTTTCTCCGGGATGCGGTGATAAATTTCGGCGCAGACCGGATTGTTGCCGGTGTGGATGCAAAGAACGACCTGGTAGCCGTCGAGGGCTGGGAGAAGCTCAGCGAAATAACCGCCTCGGACTTATGCGGACAGATGAAGGAGTACGGTGTTCGTCATGTAGTTTATACTGATATCTCCAGAGATGGCATGCTCACAGGCCCCAACGTGGAGGCTACAAAGGCCCTTACCAGGGAGACTGGCATAGATATCATCGCATCCGGCGGTATGTCCTCCATGGATGATTTAAAACGGCTTCATGAAGCTGGTGTAAAGGGCGCCATTATTGGAAAAGCTCTGTATGAAAACAGAATCAATCTGAAAGAAGCAGTGGAAGCATTCGAATGACGGATACTGCGTAACTATTTATATAAACTTATTATACGAGGAGACTATCGTTATGAAAGAATATAAAAAGGTGATTCCCGGATTCGGTATCCGCGAGGGAAAGGCAGTCCTGCTGTGGGGCACGGACTGCTGTGAGGACAACGTTCTCGCTCTTTCCCGGTATTACGGTGACAGCGGAGCCGATGAACTGTTCCTCTATGATATGTCCGAAACAGATGAAGATCACGAGCGTTCCATCGGTTTGATCAAGGAGATTGCACGGACAGCCGATGTGCCGGTGATTACCGGCGGACGGGTCCGGAGGCTCGAGGATGTGAAAAAGTATCTCTATGCAGGCGCAAAGGCCGTATTCCTCAATGTGGACGTTGATGAAAATGTAGATATGATGAAGGAGGCTTCCGATCGGTTCGGTGATGATAAGATCTACGCCTGGCTGCCGGATTTCTCTTATCTTGACCGGACGGAGGAATACAGTCAGCTGGGAGCTTCCGTCATGATTCTCGGATCTGTCTGCCATTCACAGGAAGAAATTGCACAGATGGAGGAGAAGGAGGAGAGATTTATCCTCTCGTCAGACCAGCCTGACTCTGTGACGCTTGCCGGCCTGATGGCCTCTGGCCGTGTATCCGGCGTCATTGGTTCTATGACCGGAAAATCACCCTCCTGTATGGAATTAAAGCAGCAGCTAAAAAAGAACGGCGTTGCAGTCGATACCTTTGAAAGCGCGGTGGCATGGGAAGACTTTAAGCTGAACTCTGACGGACTGATCCCTGTGATCGTCCAGGATTATCGGACCTCCGAGGTCCTTATGATGGCCTATATGAATCAGGAAGCCTTTGAGACGACGCTTCACAGCGGCCTCATGGCGTATTTCAGCAGAAGCCGCCAGAGTCTCTGGCTGAAGGGGGAGACCTCCGGCCATTACCAGTATGTGAAGTCTCTCTCCTTAGACTGCGACAATGATACCCTGTTGGCAAAGGTCAATCAGATCGGCGCTGCCTGCCATACGGGAGCGCGCAGCTGCTTTTTCCAAACGTTGGTGAAGAAGGAGTATCAGGAAACGAATCCTTTAAAGGTATTCGAAGACGTTTTCGCCATTATTCTCGACCGCAAGGAGAATCCGAAGGAGGGGTCCTATACTAATTATCTGTTTGACAAGGGAATCGATAAGATCCTGAAGAAGCTGGGCGAGGAGGCGACGGAGATTGTGATTGCGGCTAAAAATCCTGATCCGGAGGAAGTGAAGTATGAGATTTCCGACTTCCTGTACCACATGATGGTATTGATGGCGGATAAGGGGGTAACCTGGGAAGATATTACGCGGGAGCTGGCAAACAGGTAAATAATAAATAAGATAGAGAAAATGAGTTAACATAACATTTTTATGTTAATCTTTATAGAAAATCCTTTGAGAGAAGATAAATTTTATTTTCTTTTAAAGGATTTTTTAGTGAAAAATGGGGGCTGCAAAGATAAAATCTGCTCATGTAAACAGTGACTTTTTATGTGGGATATGATACTGTTATTGTGAGAGCAAAATGCAGAAAGAGCAGGTGAGAATAGAATGTCACGAAGAAGAAAGCATGTACTGGCCTGTTTTCTGTTTCCGTTGGTCTCCATCTTACTTATATCGTGCAGACATGCTCCGAGGATGGGAGAGGAAACTTTACAGACAGAAAGCATGTCTGCCACTATGCCCGTGACCACAGACAATTATGTGATATCGGAACCATCTGAATTATTAGAACCATCTGAATCATCAGAAACTTTTGAACCATCAGAGTCATCATCCGCCAACCAGCCCTCCATTCACGACACCTGCGGCAAGATTGCCGAACAGATCAGCACCTTTATGAGCCAATACCGATCCAGCGTCTATTACGATGAGCCAACCGATTCGTTTGTCATCAATATCAAAGGCAGTACAAGAGATTTGGTGGATCTCAGCACGGAGGGCGGAACCATTACCCGTTATACGGATAAAGGGGGGGAAATATACCGGTACCGACTGGTTCTTTATGGTGAGACCGGTCGCATGGAGAGCAATTATTTTTTCACCAGTCACTTTATTTATTATACCAGCCTGGAGGAAGATTACTGCGTTCCTCCCATCATCATAGGAGAGACTGACATACTGGAGCAGACGCTGACAGAAGGTATTCTTATAGATGGAGTCTGCTATCGCTACGACCGTCTCAGGGATCAAATCCTTATGACAGATGTGATCGAATTCGTCTATACGCCGGAGGAGCTGGCTGACTTATATGAAAAGGCAGTAGTAAGCCCTGAGACAGCGGCAGCCAGCGAAGAAGAACTCCATTCCCGGCAGACTTCTCCTGAAACCGCAGTCAGCCTGTACCGCGAACTTTTAAAGGATGATACCATGTATTCCCTTACGGCTACGGCCGACTATCCAATGGGAGATGGGAATGCCGTTTATGCCTTCGGAGACTGCAATGGAGACGGGGACCCGGAGCTGCATATCGTGGGCGGTTATTTCTATAATATCTATACGTGCCGCAGCGGAAAGCTCGCCCTGCTCCGAAGCTCTGACAGATATGCCAGGCCTTTGACTCCATTGAAGGACGGCGGAATGATTGGTTATAAGGCAACCGGTCTCAGCTACGACTGCTATTACTATCGAAGACTGGATTTTGACGGTTTCCTTATCGATTCCGAATCCCGTGATTTCCTCGTGGAATTTGCGGTGGATGGCGACCCTGACAAGAATACCTATACGATGGACGGTGGTCCCTGTACGAAGGAACAGTGGGAAAATGAAATTGCCCCCTATCGCGACATGCTGGATAACCCTGCTTTGCAGCTTTCATGGGACTATGTATTTCCGGAAGCTGTGAGGGCGGAATTAGCGGACAGCAGGCGGGATTAGCCAGGACAGGAAACACATAATAGGGGCTTTCACCCTGTTCGTGTTTATGTTATAATTAGAAAATTGACAACGATACAGAGATATATAGCTCAAAGGAGGACATGAATCATGTCAGAAGTTTTAAATCACTTTTTAAAGTATGTTTCCTACGATACCGAATCGAAGGAAGACGTGGAAGAATTTCCGAGCACGGAAAGCCAGCGTGTCTTAGCGGAGGTTCTGGCGGAAGAACTGCGCGCTATGCATGCACAGGACGTGCGCGTGGATCAGAACTCATACGTATATGCTACCATACCGGCCACCATGGACAAGAAGGTTCCGGTAATCGGCTTTATCGCTCATATGGATACGGCTCCGGCTTACTCCGGCGCCAATGTACACCCGCAGATTGTAAAACAGTATGATGGCGGAGACATCCTGATGAATCAGGAGACTGGTCTCACCATGAAGGCAGCCGATTTCCCGGATCTGTTAAAGTATAAGGGACAGGATATTGTCACCACGGACGGCACCACACTGCTTGGTGCGGACGACAAGGCCGGTGTGGCAGAAATCATGACTATGGCAGAGTACCTTCTGGCTCACCCGGAGATTCCCCATGGAACGATCCGCATTGGCTTCACACCTGATGAGGAAGTGGGACACGGAGCAGATTTATTCGATGTGGCAGGATTCGCCGCAGATGCCGCCTATACTGTGGATGGCGGAGGATTAGGCGAATTGGAATATGAGAACTTCAATGCAGCCTCCGCGAAGGTAGATATTCACGGCTCCAGCATTCATCCAGGCTCCTCCAAAGGAAAGATGAGGAATGCGATACTCATGGCCATGGAGTTCCAGAACATGCTACCGGTCTTTGAAAATCCCATGTATACAGAAGGCTATGAAGGATTTTTCCATCTGGACTCCATGCGTGGAACCGTGGAGGAGGCTCATTTAGACTATATCATCCGCGATTTTGACGAGAAAAAATTCGCAGAGAAGAAAGAGTTTATCACGCGTGTTGCCGCCTACTTAAATGACAGGTACGGAAAAGGCACCGTGAATCTGGAACTCAAGGAAAGCTACCGCAACATGAAAGAAATCATTGAGCCGAATATCTATCTGATCGACATTGCCAAAGCGGCGATGGAAGAGATCGGCATCGAACCGATCGTAACTCCGATCCGCGGAGGCACCGACGGCGCCCGTCTTTCCTACATGGGTCTTCCGTGTCCGAATCTCTGCACCGGAGGCTATAATTTCCACGGTAAGTATGAGTTTATTCCGGTACAGTCCATGGAAAAAGTGGTTGAGCTTCTGTTAAAGATTGTAGAAAAATTCGCAGAACGCTAAAGGAGGATTCTATATGGGAGAACTGGCGAAACTGCCGAATATCGGCAAAGTAGTGGAGGAACAGTTAAATCAGGTCGGTATCACGACTTATGAAGAACTTAAGGAGCTTGGAAGCCGTCAGGCCTGGCTGCGTATCAAGGCTATCGATGATTCTGCCTGCATTCATCGTCTCTATTCGCTGGAGGGAGCCATACTCGGCATAAAGAAAACGGAGCTTGACGCGGAAACAAAGGCGGATTTGAAAGAATTTTATAATTCGTTTCGTTAGAATCGGGCTGCCTGATTTTTCTGAAATCCTTTGTCACATTTTTCTGACCTCCTTCATAAGATAACATCAGATAATCTCTTTGCACTGCATTCCATCTGAAAGGATGCGGGATCAACAGTACAAACTGAGCAGGCAATGTCTGTAAATGACATGAAGCCGGGCCGTCGAGACGGCAGCAGATGGGTATCAGGTGCATCTGTGGGACAGTAGTATGTTCCACAGGTGCACCTTTTTTGTTGTAATCTATTATGGGAGGTTCCTTATGGAGACTTGGAACAATGGGATGCCGGAAGGTCTGACAACCGCCGGGGCACAAAAGCTTCTCGAAAAGTACGGAAGAAATGAACTGACTCCGCAAAAGAAAGAAAGTTTTTTTAAGAAGGTACTTCACGTCATGGCAGAACCTATGTTTCTCCTTCTGATGATCGCTTCGGTGATCTACTTCATTTTAGGAGAGCCACGGGATGGTGCAGTGATGCTCCTGTTTGTCACCTGTATGATCACCATCGATGTGGCCCAGGAATGGAAGACCGACCGCACGCTGCGTGCGCTTAAGGATTTGTCGGCTCCGCGTGTAACGGTGATCCGCGACGGTATCAGACAGGAGATTGCCAGCGCGGAGCTGGTACCCGGGGATATCATGGCGCTCTGCGAGGGCATCAAGATTCCGGCTGACGGCTCCATCGTATCCTGCAGCGATTTCTGTGTCGATGAATCAACACTCACCGGTGAACCGGTCCGTGTCTGGAAGCATGCCCGGTCGTCGGATCCCCATCCGTCCCCGGAACCGGAGAGCAGCGAAGGCTACTGGAAACACGATTTCTGCTACGCTGGCACCCTGGCCGTGCAGGGAAATGCTTATGTTCTGGTGGAAAAGACCGGCGCGTCCACGGAATACGGAAAAGCGGGAAGTCACGTTCTGGAAGCGGAAAAGGTGATGACTCCGCTTCAGAAGCAGACGAAGAGCCTGGTTACCGTCTGCGCGGTAATCGCAGCACTGTTGTTTCTCCTCGTCAGTACCTTCACTTACATCAATCTGGCTGGTTATCCCTTCCAGGAACGGCTGATCAAGAGCATTTTGTCGGGAGTCACCCTGGCCATGGCCATGATACCAGAGGAATTTCCCGTAGTTCTCACCGTCTTTCTCTCTATGGGAGCATGGCGGCTGGCTAAGAAGCACTCTCTGGTGCGTCATCTGCCGTCAGTCGAGACGCTGGGAGCCGTCTCTGTCCTCTGTGTGGATAAGACCGGAACCATCACGAAGAACCATATGGAAGTGAAAACGTTGTGGCCCGAGGCCGCCAAAGAAAGCGGTTTGGTATTCCTTATGGGGCTGGCCTGCGAGACCGACGCCTATGACCCCATGGAGAAAGCCATGCTGGAATACTGTGAGAATTCTGGAGTTACAAAGGAGGATCTCTTTCGCGGTACGCTTATTAAGGAGTACGCATTTACCAACGAATCCAGGCGAATGGGGCATGTCTGGGAGCTGGATGGGGAACGCCTCGTGGCTTCCAAGGGGTCTCCGGAAGCCATTCTCGAACTCTGTTCCCTCTCAGAAGATGAGCGGAAGGCAGTGGAAGAGAAGGTCGCGGAGCTGTCCGGAGAAGGACTCCGCGTCATCGCCATGGCGTCTGCGGCCCTGCCGCCGGATGAAAATGTCCCGGACTCTCTGGCTGGATGCGGCCTTCTGTTTTCCGGGCTTGCAGGGCTTTATGATCCGCCGAGGGAAGGCATAAGAGAAGATATTGCCCTCTGCCGTAGGGCAGGTATCCGTATCGTCATGATTACCGGAGACAGCGGCTTAACTGCGGCAGCCATCGCCGCACAGACCGGCATCGACTGGGAGAGCGGCAGTGTCACCGGTGAGATGCTGGACAGCATGACAGAGGAAGAGCTGCGGCAGACCGTAAAATCGGTATCGATCTTCGCGCGGGTCATACCTGAGCACAAAATGCGGATTGTCAGGGCTCTGAAGGACAGCGGGGAGATCGTCGCCATGACTGGGGACGGAGTCAATGATGCGCCTGCATTGAAATATGCGGACATTGGAATCGCTATGGGAAAACGGGGAAGTGAGGTATCCAGGGAGGCCGCAGACTTAATCCTGATGGATGATAACTTTCACACCATTGTCGAGACCGTGCGGGATGGGCGGCGGATCTACGACAACATCCGAAAAGCGGTGGGATATATCTTCACTATCCATATCCCCATTGCCCTGGCCTCCCTTTCGGCCTCCATGCTGGGGATCGCACCTTCTGCGCTCATGTTTCTGCCTGTACACATCGTATTAATGGAACTGATGATTGATCCGACCTGCTCCGTGATCCTGGAGCGGCAGCCCGCGGAATCGTGTGTCATGTGCAGACCGCCGCGGAAACGATCGAAAAAACTGCTGCGCCTTTCCTCTCTGACGAAAAGTATTGTGCAGGGGCTCGTCCTTTTCGGCACCTCCTTTGGAAGCTATTACCTGAAGCTCTGTCAGGGTGAATCTGCCCCGCAGGCGCGCTCCATGGGGCTTTCCATCGTGATCCTGGGCAATCTGTTTCTTGTGCTGGTCAATGCTTCCGAGTGCGACAGCGCCTGGTGCTCCGCGAAGAAACTGGCGCGGGACCGCGTCATGCGTCTGGCCGCCGTTATGACACTGCTGCTTCTGGGAGTCAGCCTTTACAGCCCGATCCATTCATTTTTGAAGCTGGCTCCCTTATCCCTGCTCCAATCCTTTACAGTACTCTGCATCGCTGCCGTTTCTGTACTCTGGTATGAGCCTGTAAAAGCAGTAAGAAATCGAAAATGCAGAGAAACGTGATCGCCCAAAGCATAAAATAAAAAGATGAAGTCCGGATCCTGTGATCCAGACTTCATCTTTTCATAATATCCGTAATACCTGTAATACCTATATTACGTATAATGCCCTTTCTATAACGTCCTGGTCTGATACTTCTATAGCAGCCGCCGTCTGTACCGGATAAAGTACCCCAACCCGACCGCGTCCGCCAGAAACCACCCAATGGGTACCGACCACCAGATTCCAACCACGCCGATCGCCGGAATGGAAGACAGAACATAGGCGAGCAGGACGCGGGTTCCCAGGGAAATAACCGTGAGTACCACGGACATGCCCGGCTTTCCCAGCGCACGGTAAAGTCCGTAGAGCAGAAACAGACAGCCGATTCCGCAGTAAAAAGCCCCCTCAATATGAAGGTAACGCATTCCTTCCGCAATAATAGCCGTCTCCCGTTCACTGACAAACAGAAGCATCAGCGGACGTGCAAATATCCAGATAATCGCGGAAATCGCAAGGCAGAACAGAAAGGAGACGAGGACCGCTCCCTTAAATCCGGTCTGAATCCGGTCTTTTCTTCCTGCGCCAAAATTCTGGGCAATAAAGGAGGAGAAGGCGTTGCCAAAGTCCTGTACCGGCATATAGGCAAAGGAATCTATCTTCACAGCGACCGCAAATGCCGCCATCACCGTTGTGCCAAAGCTGTTGACAAGGCCCTGCACCATCAGGATGCCGAGATTCATGACAGACTGCTGGACACACGTCAGCACGGAAAATCCGGCAATCTCTTTTAAACAGGAGCGGCGGATTCTCCTGTGTTCTTTCCCGATGCGCAGCCATGGGCAGGAAAACCAGGAATAGACGGCAATTCCAATCCCCGAAACGTACTGGGAGATTACGGTGGCTTCGGCGGCTCCGGCGACACCGCGGTGAAGTCCCAGCACAAACCAGAGATCCAGAGCGATATTCAGCACGGCGGAGACAGCTAAAAACAGCAGAGGCGTGACGGAATTACCAATGGCGCGCAGGAGACAGGAAAAATAGTTATAGAGAAACACCGCCATGATACCGCAGAAAATGACCATCAGGTACTCCCGCATCATCCCCCGTATTTCCTCCGGCACTCTTAAAAAAATAAGGATCAGGTCCGTACTCCAAAAGGCCAGCAGATTCAGGAGGATACTAATTACCGCAATGAGAAGAAAGGAGGTAAAGATACTTTCTTTCAGCCCGTCAAAATCCTTCTGCCCATACCGGATCGAAAATACGACGCTGCTTCCCATGCAGAGTCCCAGCAGGATCGAGGTCAGAAAAGTCATCAGGGTAAATGCGGATCCCACCGCAGCCAGTGCGTCCGGCCCGAGGAAACGGCCCACAATGAGAGTATCCGCCACATTATAGCACTGCTGTAAAAGATTGCCTAAAATCATGGGAACCGCAAATAGTAGCATGGTTTTCATCACCGGCCCCTGTGTTAAATCACCTTTCATCATCGCGCAAAACCTTTCTATATGTAATTTATAACTTACGTTTCGTAATTATTATATCGGTTAAAAGAGCACGTGTCAATTAATAGATTGCCTTTTGCAGCAAATGATTTTATAATATCAGGAGAAACTGGTGAAATGATTGTATCTATGATTGTGAAAAATGAACGTAAAAGAAGGAGATAATATGTTTCTTGAAGGCCTGGATGAATTGGATCAGAAGATTGTACAGATATTGATTAAAAATGCCCGCATGTCCTATTCGGAAATAGGCAGCCTGGTCGGTATCTCACGGGTGGCCGTCAAGATGCGGGTCCAGTCGCTGGAAAAACGGGGCGTCATCGAAGAGTATACCACCATTATCAATCCCCAGAAGATCAGCGGAGCCGTATCCTGCTACTTTGAGATTGAGACAAGCCCGGACACACTGGCCCAGGTAACAGAGATACTGCGCCGGAACGAAACCATCACCCAGATCTACCGTGTCACCGGAAAGAACAAGCTGCATGTCCACGCGGTCGCCGCGTCGGGAGAGGAGATGGAGCAGCTGATCGAGGAAGTGATAGACCCGCTTCCCGGAGTACTCAGCAGCAGCTGCAACATGATTCTGTCCCGGATCAAGGATATCAAGGGGCTGCGGCTGTGACACTGCGGTTTACGCCTTGTTACAGTTCACTCCCCACCAGGAGCACCGCGAGCCGTCTAAAAAAAGATTGTAAAATTTATTAAAAAAGTGTACAATCATCATGAGCACTTGCGAAAGTTGAGACAGAAAGGTGAGGATACAGATGAGAGAGAAAAATGGAGTGATAGCTCAAAAAAGAGAACTGACGAAGGATATGGCGATTTGTGGTCTTTTTGCCTCGTTAATCGCGGTAGGAGCCTTTTTAAAGATTGTAATTCCGGTTGGCGTAGATACAATGAATTTCACACTTCAATGGCTTTTCGTGCTTCTGGCAGGTCTTCTGCTGGGATCGAAACGAGCATTTTACAGTGTCACAACGTATCTGGTCATTGGACTGGTAGGATTTCCGGTTTTTGCGCGCGGCGGCGGCCCTGCCTATTTAATCCGGCCGACCTTCGGCTTTCTGCTGGGCTTTGCCCTTGCGGCCTATGCAATGGGAAAGGTATGTGAGATCCTGCATTCGTCGAAGATCAGGACCTGGATCCTTGCGGCGGCGATCGGTTACGTCATTTATTATGGAACGGGTATCTTATATTTCTACTTTATTACGCACTTCATTGTCGTTACACCGAACACAGTAGGCTGGGCGGCGATTTTCGCAGTCTATTGTCTGCCTACCATGTTTCCGGATGGCCTGCTGTGCATTCTTGCCATTATGCTGGCTGCAAGGCTGCGTCCAGTGGTGTCGCAGATGCTGTCATAGAAATGAATAAAAGAGGCTGGAGGGGGATTCTTTCATCTTCCTGCCATAGAAGCAGGATTACAAACAGCGGACTCTTCGGAGTCCGTTTTTCTATTTCATGCGTTTATATCCTGTCTGCTGCCGGTTTATATTCAGATTCCCGGTTCTGCAAATAACCCGATTTTCGGCGGACAGTATGTGAAAACGAAAAACAGCACTGCAACCAACGCAATTACGGCCACAAGAACATGTTCATACTTACGAAATTTCCCATTTGAAGTCAGATGCAGGGCAAGGACGAAGGCGGCCAGAACACTCACCAGAAAGGTGATGATATCCAGGGAAAGCAGATGAAATCCAAGGACTCCCGAGTATGTGTAAGAATTCCTGATACTGAATGCCTTAGCTTTTCACAAGATTCACTGTCGTATTTGGGTGAATTATAGTATAATAAAACGTAAAGAAATCAAAACGCTGGCAAGGCTACAGCAGAATAGTACTGTTGTTGTAATGGTCTTGCGGCACAGGAAGGAATATACATTTATGCCACGGCCACGACAATTAAAACAGGATATCAGATATTACCCCAAGGCGCTGATGGAAAGGCTGGAGAATATCAAGTCTTACCCCATGACACTTCTGGAAGCGGATTCCGGATTCGGGAAATCAACCTCGCTCCAGCATTTTTTCGATACCCGCAACCCGGAAGCATATCCGCTTTACCAGCATGAGTTCCATTCCGAAACCTCGGCGGAAGCATGGAAGATTTTCTGCGGCCTGATTGCCGCCGTTGACAAGGAAAGCGCGGAGCGGCTTTCCGTCATCGGGATGCCGGACGAAGATACCATGCCGGAGATCGCCCAGACAATACAGGGAATTTCCTGCGACCGTGAAACCTTTCTGCTTTTGGATAATTTTCAGCTATGGGAGCTGTACCGTCCATGCGAGTTCTTAACATATCTGTCCAGCCACGGCGGCGAAAAGCTGCATATCGTTGTGGCGACCCACCCCTATGTCAAGGAGGAGCGGGGCGGCCTGATACGAAGCGGCCTTTTGTATCTCTTGCAGGAGGAGGCGTTTGCCTTTTCCAAGGAGGATACAGACGCCTATTACCGAGAGGCCGGGCTTCCTCTCACGGGTGTCCAACTTGAAGAAGTCATGCGCCTGACGGATGGCTGGGTCATGGCTCTGTATATCCAGATGGACGCCTTTGTCAGAGCGGGAAAATTTGAACAGGGCGGTATGACGGCCCTCATGCAGAAAACCTTCTGGGGCGGTCTGTCCGAGGACGAAAAAGACTTCTTTCTGGAAGTGTCCATCTTCCCGACGTTCACACTTTCCCAGGCCCAGGCTTTCTCCGGCCTGACGATGGAGGGGACGGAAAACCGTCTGCGGGAGAAGCGTTTCTTTATCCGTTATGACCGGGAAAATTCCTGCTACACCATGCACACCCAGCTCCAAAAGATGCTGGAGGAAAAATTCGCCCTCCTGCCCGAAGAACGGCAGAAGGAAATCTACTTAAAGGGCGGCGGCCTGGCCGAAAAAGCGGGCGACCGGATGAATACCCTGCGCTTCTACTATCGCGCGGGGGCATGGGAACGGCTGTACGCCATGCCGCTCACCAGCTATGATATCGCGGACACCATCGACGAAACCACCACGCCAATGATCCTGGATATTATGGAACACACCACCCATGAGATGAAAGTCCGTTACCCAAAATCGCTGGTGCCGTTGGCCTTTACCCTCTTTTTCCTGGGGCAGAATGAGGAACTGCTCCGCCAGAAGGACGATATTGAAAGCGTCATTGCGGAATGTTCCGTTTCGAAAGAAGAAAAGAACGCCATGCGGGGTGAACTGGAGCTGCTGCTGTCCTTTCTGGAGTATAACCGCATTGATGCCATGAGCGGACGCCACCGCAGAGCGCTTAAGCTGCTGGGCGGTCCGGCCACACTCATCAACAGCAAAAGCACATGGACATTCGGTTCCCCTTCAGTGCTGTATATGTACTGGCGGGAGAGCGGAAAGCTTAATGAAGAACTGGAGCAGATGGACGAGTGTATGCCGTATTATTACCGGCTGTCCAGAGGCCACGGCACCGGGGCGGAGCTGATTATGCGCGCAGAGGCCCATCTGCACCGGGGCGAGTCGGATGATGCCGAGATCCTCTGCCACCGTGCCATCTTCACCGCCGACAGCAAGCGCCAGAACAGCATAGCCCAATGCGGCGTGTTCACGCTGGCAAGGCTCGCCCTGCTGCATGGGGACAGGGAGCTTTTGGAGGACAGCCTTGCGACCCTGCGCGACCGTTCCTACCGCAACACCGAGGACTTGTGCCGGTATACCTATGATCTGGCAAATGGTTATCTCTCCCTTCTTCTGGGAAAGCCGGAGGAAGTAGCTCCGTGGCTTGCGGAGGGGAAAATAGACGACAGGCGGCTGGTTATCATGTCTCAGCCTTTCGCCCATATCATATATGGGCGGGTGCTGCTGGAAAAAAAGGAATACAAAAAGCTGCTGGGCATGGGCGGCTATGTGATGGGGATTTCCTCTATCTTCCCCAATCTACTGCCGCAGCTCTATATGAAGATTTACATGGTTCAGGCGTATATGGCCTTGGGAAAACCCAAAGAGGCGAAAGAAAATTTGCGAGATGCTCTTGCAATCGCATTGTCCGATCGGGTGTTCCTGCCCTTTGCGGAAAACTACGAGGGAATCAAAAAGCTGCTGCCTGATTGCTGTGAACAGGAAGCTCGGGATAAGATAGCAGAATTGTTCCGAACGATTGAAAAGGGGCTTGCTCAGATCATTGGTCATGGATTGACATCAAGAGAGCTTGATGTGATTAGGCTGATTAAGCAGGGAGATTCTTATACCGATATTGCAAAAAAATTGTTCATGGCCGATACAACAGTAAAGTGGCATATGAAGAATATATTTCAAAAGACCGGCGTCAATTCAAGAAAACAAATTGAAAACGGGAATTTCTAAAAACCCTCCCTAAAAGAGGGGGCGAAAATTTATTCCGCACTCTATAATTAACTTATAGGGTGCGTTTTTTATACCTGAAACAAGAAATCACAAGCGTTAAACAGGGAAAGGGGGGCTTTTTTGTGGCTTACAGAGCAAAAGAGCAGCAGATACCAGAGATCAGGCGGGTGACGCCGCTGCCGGACTACCGGCTGAAGCTGGAATTTACCTCCGGCAGTCTGCTGATTCTGAACATGGCGGATCGGATCGGCAGTATGCGGTATTGTCCGCTGTCGGATGTCAATATCTTCAATTCCGTCACCACGGACGGCTGGACGTTGTTTTTTGACACAGGCGATGAAATGGAGACGGTGTCCATTTATTCGGACGCGGCGGTCAGGCTGGCGCTTAGCGTGCCGCCCGTGGTTAGATCGCGGATTGAACGTGGAGAAGCGGCTGTGCAGCCGTCCGCCCTGACCGTCTGAGAAAGGAGGGTTTTTATGGCGTGTCGTTACAAGGGAAAAAAGATACCAGAGATTATACGGGTGACGCCGCTGCCGGACTACCGGCTGAAGCTGGAGCTTACCTCCGGCAGCCTGCTGATTTTGAATATGGCGGAACAGCTCAATCAGGTGCGGTATGCGCCGCTGAAGGATGTGGACATCTTTGGCTCCGTCACCACAGACGGCTGGACGCTGACCTTCGATACCTATCCGAGATTTATAATTGATCCCCATGAGTTTGAAGGGGTGGAGCTGGTGCTGCGGGTACCCTATCAGACGAGAGTGAGGATAGAACATGAGCAAAGAGCAAAAGAAAACACTGTATAGCGGCACACTGGTGGCGCTGACACAGGAAATTGAAGAATTTAACGGTGTTATAGCCCTGCGCCTGCATAAGACAGGGCGCAGTTATCCGATGGTGCTGTTTCACGATGCCTGCTACACCCAGTTCGGCCCCGATGCCGTGGGCAAGAAAATCATGTGGGCAAGAGAACTGACCAAAAGGGAAGCAAAGGCCGGATATCCCCATGTGTGGCTGATTTATCAAAACAGCCGGGAGGTTGTGGAGAGACGGTTGCCGAGGCTGGCGGAAAAGATGGACGAATACCGCCTGCTGGTGCTGCACCATATGAATGACGGCAGCGAATATCTGGTACAGGCAAAATCCGTGGAGGTTTTAAAGAAACCGCCGGAGCTGAAAGACGGCTGGGAATACACTGTCGTACCGGAGGTGGAGCAGGATGCGTAAAAAAGAAAGGCTGCGTGGCGCTTCTCGGCGGTTCTAGCGGTAATTGCCGTCTTAACAATCATTGTGCTTGCGTTATATATGGCGGGAAATGAATATATGCCGTTGGCAGCGGTTTATAAGTACCTGATGATGCTTGCATTCATCGCGGCAATATGTGGGTCGGCCGCCATGCAGATTGATCAGGAGAAAAAAGATGAAATGAATAACGAGGAGGGTTTGAGATGAAAAGAAAATGGAGACGAACGCTATCCGTTCTTTTATCCATTGCCATGCTGTTTAGCATGACCGGGATGAACACGGTATTTGCCACGGAGGGCGGGCAGACTGTCGGCGAGTCCGGCCTGTGCGAACACCACCCGGCGCATACCGCTGACTGCGGCTACACCGATGGGGCGCCGGGAACGCCCTGCGGCCACGAGCACATGGACGACTGCTACAAGGAAGTGACGGAGTGTATCCACGAGCATAGGTCCGACTGCTACCCGGCGTCTGACAGCATATCGGATAACGATGCCACACCGTCTGACGCAGAGCAGAGAGAACCGACCGAATGCACGCATATGTGCAGCGAGGAAAGCGGCTGCATTACTGAGGAGCTGGACTGCCAGCATGAGCACAAGGTGAATGGCGGCGAAGCCGACAGAGAGGGCGGTCTGGACCGTGGCGAAAACTGCGGCTATACCCCGGCTGTTCCCGGAACGCCCTGCGCCTTTGTGTGCGGGGAGTGTGCAAAGGACAGCGGCGAACAGAACCCGCCGCCTGCAAAGGATGAACTGGTGCAGATCATCACCGGCTTTGCGGGGGTTGACGGCTCCGCGCCGCTTGACACCATTGAGGTAACGGAAAAGACCACCGTGGCGGCTATCGGCCTGCCGGGGACGCTGGCCGTGACCCTGGACGGCGCGGACGGTGAAGCGGCCATCCCCGTGACGTGGGAATGCGCCGACGATTATGAGAACACGGAATACGAAACCTACGACTTCACTCCCGTGCCGGGCGAGGGCTATGCCCTGGCCGAGGGACTGGGTAAAAACGACCTGCCCTATATCACGGTAAATATTGTCACAGCGGCAAACAAAAACCTCCGGACAGCCGTCACCGTCACCGGCATCTTGAAGTTTGGCGGCACCATAGTGGTACACGACCTGACCCAAGACGGCAGCGACACAACCGGCGGCAGCGTGGCCTGGGCTTGGGATGCGGCGGCGGCCACCCTGACCCTGACCGGCAACGGCAGCATCGGGGGCTCCAGCAACGACATCGTGTTTTTAGCCGTCGGGGACGTTACTGTGGAAGTGAACGGCACAGTAAGCGCAAGCGCCCTGACCTACAAGGAAGGCCACGCCGGAAGCCTTACACTTACGGGCAGCGGCGTCCTGACCCTCTCCAACGAGGGGAAGAACGCGATTTGGGCAAGGGAGGGGCTTGAAATTTCCGGCCTGACCGTGAACGCGAGCACAACAGGAGAATATAGCAGCGCCATAAGTGTCGATTTGGGCAGCTTCACCATGACAGGCGGCAAGCTGATCGCCACCGCCACGGGGAACACTACGAACGGAATCTATGCCTCCCAAGGCATCAATATCTCCGACACGGCCGAGGTCACAGCCAGCGCCGGGAACTATGGGCTTACATCCAGCCGCGACATCAATATCTCCGGCGGTACGGTGGAGGCGGCCTCCACGGAAGGCCGGGCGGGTATCCGCACGGGCGACGGCGTACTGAACATCAGCGGCGGCAGTGTGACGGCCAAGAGCGCCGGCGGCGAGCTGGCCATCGACGCACTGGGCGGCGTAACCGTGGGCAGCGCCACCCTCATCACCGGCGAAAATGGCAATGGCGGCGGCATCAGGGAAAATCTTACCGTCAATCACACGGATGCAGACGTCACCGTCAACGGCCATATCTTGCGGACGTATAACCCTGGCACGGAGGGCAACCTGACGGTGTCGGCGGGCACGGCGGAGATCACCGGCGATGTGTCGGGCAATGTCACCGTATCGGGCGGCGCAGTCACGGTAGGCGGCACGGTAAACGGCCTCACAAACCACACCGGCGGCACCCTGAACGGCAAAACCCCGCCCACCCACCAAATCACCTTTACGGCGGAGCAGACGGGCGGCGTCAGCGGCACCACCGACAGCACCGGCATCGTCCTTACATTCAGCCAGGAGGTGACCGGTCTCACCAAGAGCGCCATCAAGTGTTCCACCAGGGAGGGCAACGCCGTTATCGACGGCGAGCCTGCCGGCTCCGGCAAGGTTTGGACCATTCCCATCTTGGTCGACACGGAAGGGAGCGTCGATGTCAGCATCGACCAATTTGGTGATTTCAACGTCACCAACAATCCGCAGTTGGTGATGGTCTATAAAGCTTCGGGCGGAGGCAGCGCCACCCATACCATCAATTTTGGATACAGCTCAGGCGGTACGCTTACAGCCACGGTGGACGGCGTTGCAATTTCCAATGGCGCGGCAGTACAGCAGGGGAAGAACATTGTCTTTACCGCCGCGCCCGATGCCTTCTACCGCGTCAAGGAATGGAAGGACAACGGGGTGACTGTAAACGGAACAAACGAAACCTATACTCTCTCTGACATTGTGGAACCCCACACCATCTATGTGGCGTTTGAGAAAATCCCGGTTTTCGCCGTCACGGTTAACAGCGGCACGGGCGGCGGCAGCTATGCAGAGGGCGCGACCGTCACCATCACAGCAGACGCAGCCCCCACAGGGCAGCGGTTTAAGGAGTGGACGGTCAATAGCGGAGACGTGACCCTAGCCAACCCGCAGGTGCAGAGCACCAGCTTCACGATGCCTGCAAGCGCGGTGGAGGTAACAGCCACCTACGAGGCATTGCCCGCAGCCACCTATTCCATCACGGTTCAGGACGACGGCCACGGCACGGCCAGCGCCAATGTCAATTCGGCACAGCAGGGTACGGCAATCACCCTGACCGCCACGGCAAACAGCGGCTATCGCTTCAAAGAATGGCAGGTAATTGAAGGAGGTGTGACAATCGCAAATAACAGCTTCACCATGCCCGCCGTGAATGTAACGGTCAAGGCGATTTTTGAGGAAATCCCTGTTACAAAGTACGCCCTGACTGTCACAAATGGCGGCGGCAGTGGCACCTACGAGGCGGGATCCACCGTCACCATCACGGCAGAGGCCCCGGCGCAGGGCAAGGTGTTTGATAAATGGATTATTACCAGTGGCGGCGGAACCCTTGCGGATGCCAGCTCAGCCACCACCACCTACACCATGCCGGCAGGCCCGGCGACGGTCACGGCCACCTATCAGGATGCACCAGCCACCGTAACCACTGTGACAGTCACTCCAGGCAATCCTAATGTGCAGAAAGGCGCAACACAGCAGTTTATGGCCTCTGTCATCGGAACAAACAATCCGGCACAGACCGTCACATGGACAGTCACGGGCCGCAAAGCGGGCACCTCCATCAGCAATACCGGCCTGCTGACTGTGGCGGCAGATGAGACGGCGGCAACGCTCACGGTCGGAGCAACCTCCACGGCGGATACCAGCAAATCCGGCACAGCCACCGTCACTGTGACCAGCGCACCCGTCTCCACCTACGCCCTGACCGTCACAAACGGCAGCGGAAGTGGCAGCTATGAGGAGGGCGCGACGGTCACCATCACGGCGAACGCTCCGGCAGCAGGCCAACAGTTCAAGGATTGGACGATTTCTCCGTCCGTTGTCTTTACAAACGGCACAAGCAGGAACAGCGCAACCGCAAACTTTACCATGCCAGATGAGGCGGTAACAGCTACGGCCACCTACGAGGCATTACCCACAGCCACCTATTCCATCACGGTTCAGGACGACGGCAACGGCACAGCCGGCGCCAATGTCAATTCGGCGCGACAGGGCGCGAGAATCACCCTGACCGCCTCGGCAAGCAGCGGCTATCGCTTCAAGGAGTGGCAGGTTGTCAGCGGCGGCGTTAACATCGCAAATAACAGCTTCACCATGCCTGCCGCGAATGTGACAGTCAAGGCGATTTTTGAGAGAATCCCCGCCGTCAGCATATCCTCAGCCACGGTGAGCGGCGTAAATGCCAGCTACACTCAAACCGGCAGCGCCATCAAACCCGTCCCTGTGGTCACGCTGAACGGCGCAACGCTGAGGGAACATATTGATTACACGGTGTCCTACAGCAACAATGTCAGTGTGGGTACGGCCACCATTACCATCACCGGCATCGGGAATTATACGGGGACAAAGACAGTCACCTTTACCATCCAATCCTCCGGCGGCGATGGCGGCGGTGGCGGTTCGTCCTCCGGCGGTGGCACGACAGCCGTCACTCCTCCCGATCCCGGCAAGCCGGATACGGCCACCAACGCGGAAACAAAGGTAACGCCCACCGTCACCACGGAGGGCAGCGCCACCGTCACCGTGCCTGATAAGTCCGTCACCGACGCCATCAAAGCGGCCCAGGACGCGGTGAAAAAGGCAGGGACAGAGAAAAACGGCGTCTCCGTCACCATCGACGCAACTACGGGCAAAGAAGCAAGCGACATCACGGCGACCCTGACCGGACAATCGGTGGACGCCCTCATCAAAGCAGGCGTTACCGAGGTGCGGATCAAGGCCGACGCGGCGACCATCACCCTTGATTTAGCCACGCTGAAAACAGCGCAGGCTGTGGCGGGCGGAGCGGTCATAGTTTCCGCAAAGCCGGTGGCGGCAAGCACCCTGTCGGCGGCGGCACAAAACGCTATCGGCAACCGCCCGGTGTTCGGGCTTGCACTGACAAGCGGCGGCAAGGCTGTTACGAGTTTCGGCGGCGGCAGCGTGTCCGTGGCAATCCCCTACACCCTGCCCGCAAATGAAAAGACCGGGAATGTGCAGGCGGTCTATGTGGACGGCAGCGGCAAGGTGACTTGGCTGACCAATTCCAGCTATGACGTAAACGCCAAGGCGCTTTTGTTCTCCACTGGTCACTTCTCCGTGTTCGGCGTGGGCTACAAGGCTGACGCCCCGGTGTTCACCGACACAGATAATCATTGGGCGAAAGCCGATATCGAATTTGTGGCGGCCCGTGGTCTGCTCTCCGGCACAGACAGCAACCAGTTTAGCCCCGACACCTCCATTACCCGTGGAATGTTTGTCACGGCGCTGGGCAGACTGGCCGGAGTGGATACAAACAGCTACAAAGCAGGCAAATTTGCTGATGTGAAAGCGGACGCCTACTACGCAGCCTATGTGAATTGGGCAGCGGAAAAGGGCATTGTAAACGGTACTACGGCAACTACTTTCGCCCCGAATAAATCTGTGACCCGTCAGGAGATGGCGGTCATCATAGCAGACTACGCCAAGGCGCTGGGCTACACAGTTCCTAAAACCCGTGAGGCCATGACCTTTGCGGACAATGCCAACATCGCAAGCTGGGCGAAGGACGCGGCAAAGGCCATGCAGATGGCGGGCATCATCAACGCCAGGGACGGAAACCGCTTTGACCCGCAGGGAACGGCCACCAGAGCCGAGGTCGCGGCTGTGCTCCACCGCTATGTGGAACTGGTCATCGATCCGGCCACGGCGCAGGGCTGGACACAGAACGATGCCGGACAGTGGCTGTATTATGAGAATGGCAAGCCTGTCATCGGTTGGAACCAGGTGGACGTTAAGTGGTATTACCTTGATTCGGCGGGCCTTATGCAGTCTGGTGGCTGGAAGCAGATTGGCGGCAAATGGTACTATCTCTACGCGGATGGCTCTATGGCGGTCAGTACAAAGATTGACGGCTATGAGGTCGGGCCAGACGGGGTGCTAAAGGAGTCATAATCTGTATACCCCCCGAGAAGGGGGGCGATACATTATCCTGGTACTCGAAACGATAATCCATACACTTTGAAAAGGAGAATTCAGAATGAAAGAAATTAACGTACAAATGATTACACTTGAACAGGTAAACATCATCGAAACCGTTCCACAAAAGGAATCTGACAGCAATTTTACCGATGCGGATTACCGCCATTTAGCGGCTCGTAAACATGAGGGAGATGAAAACGGTAATACATGGTGTAAGTTTGCCAGCCTCCAGATTCCGCTGGAAAGCGAGGCCCTGGGGCTTACTGATGTGGTGATTGGGGATTCCAGGACAGTCTCTGTCAAAGAATCCGAATCCAATGTCCAGTGTGAGCATGGGGAAATTATCGTGGCCCGCAAACACCACGGGGATGAAAACGGCACTACAGAGTATACCATTGCACAAGTTTACGCCAGAATCAACACCACCAAAATCTTAATTCCTTGTGTCGCCATCAACCCAGAGGAAAAAACCTGCAAAGAATCCGATGGTTCCTATATGGAAATTGCGGGAAAGTGCATGGTGGGCCGTCGTCACAACGGAGATGAAAACAAGAACACCACCTACATCTTTGCACACATCGCTGTACCCTATGTTTCTGTCATGCGGTAAAAGCGCAGCAGTACGGAGAACTATCTTAGGATAGTAAATAACGGGGCGGGATCTGGCTTAGCCACACTCCCGCCCTGTTTATCAAGTAAGAAGTGGGAACGCGATCCTATTATACGATTTCTGTTGCCGATGGGATGAAATATCTTGTACGATTTCAGTATCAGCTTGTCATTATAGACGTTTCCCCGGAAAAAGGTGATGGATTCCGAGCATTGAATAAAGTAAGGGAGTTTACCACTGTGCCAATCCTGACTATATCAACCAACGGAGAGAGTAATCATATTGTTCAAACACTGGCGGCTGCTGACGAGATACATTTTGACGCCCCACCAATCTTATCTGAGGACAATATACTGTTTATCTACCCCAATCGAAGAAAAGTGGTGCTTATGGATGTAGAAATTACAATGCCACGGAAACAATTTGATCTTCTGTATCTCTTGGCTGGTAATACAGGACGGATATATAATACCCTGAACTGCCAAATGCGAAGCCTGCGGAGCAGTCTGAAAGCAGTCTCCAATGCCCCAGAATATTTACATACCATGCGCGGTGTTGGGTACTATTTTGACATAAAACAAAAATAACCCAATAAAAGCGGCTTGATGTAACAATCAGGCCGCTTTTTATGCTGAAACTTGCGATCGGCTTGCGGATAATTAACAAATGAGACAAGCATACTTAATCTGGTTACTTTTTTGGTGGCCATAATAGCCTTAATTCTTTCTTCTATTGAATTTTTGCTGAAATTAAATGGACAACTGTTTCTGATCATTACGGCACCACAGGCTGCCGGGTCAGTGAGCTGATTGCTATCAAATTCACCGCAGTAAACATAAAAAATGTAAAATTACAATAAAAAATCAATTAGGGAGACAGATTGATGACAGCGATGTAGAGACAGGAGAGGTCTATAAACAGACGCTCAAGACCAAATCAAATGCCGGCGAACGCAAAAGCACAATCCCGGAATTTGTTGTCGAAGAGATACTTGTTGCCAAAGAGCGTTATAACTACTGGAAAAGTATCACTCAGGGCTTCCAGGACAATGGATATATCTGGGTAAATATGTCAGTCAATATACGTATCTAATCAATTCCATACTCTTTTACTTTATTACCCTCTTATAAAAAACAGGTAGTAATTCCCACCATAAACTGTTAAAATAAAAAAGTACGAGGGAGGTAAAATACTTTGGAATACGAACAGCAGTTTTCAAACCTAATTTATGAGTATCTTCTTAAACGGCTGCAATTCGGATACTATGTATACGGTGACATCCTGCCAACAGCGGAGGTATTATGCCGTGAATTCAATGTATCAGATCACACCATATGGGCTGCTCTTAGGCGCTTGCGGGCAGAAGGTTATATTACCATGAAGAATGGTCAGTCCACTAAAGTCATCTATAAACAGACAGAACAGGAGCGCCAAAACAACTTAATTGACTTCTTTTCGGAAAGATGGAATGCCTATCAAGATCTCTATGAGGCAGCTGAACTTGCCTGTATGCCGCTTATGATTGAAGGGCTACGCCGCATGGATGAACAGGAAAAAAATTATATTGAAAAACTGTCAAAACGGGCCAACGCCGATGATATAATCCTGTTTTACTGCTATACCCTGCAGAAGATAGATAATCCCTTGCTGATGAATCTTTTTTGGGAAATTTCCCTGTTTCTGGGTTTTCCTTTTTCAAAATCGGGGTCACCATTCCATTATGATAGGCGCATCGGACAGAAACAATTTAAGGTTCTCGTAGCCTTGATTAAAGCCGGCTCCTGGGATTTATTACAACAAACACTAATTAAATATCAAAGATATTACATCGGTGAAACGATTAAATATATGCAACCACAAATCCGAAAAGTGCCAACTGAAAATCAAATTCCCTTTGCATGGCGGATTTATCGGGATCGCCCGCAAATCTGTTATAACCTGGCGTCTCTCCTGCTTCACGAAATTTATATGGGAGAATACCGGAATACAGAATTTCTGCCATCTTATGAAAAGATGGCAGAAAAATATAAGGTATCGGTCAGCACCATGCGCCGCACAATCCGAATGCTGAACCAGATTGGGGCGGCGAAATCCATCAACGGAAAGGGTACCCGCGTTTTCACCATCGGTGAGCGTTGCAGCAGGCCCGACTTTACATGCCCCGTGGTACGCCGCAACCTCTCCTTTTTCATCCAGTCTTTTGAGCTGTTTTTCCATACTTACGAAAGTGTTTCCCAGAGTTTTATTCAGTCTCTGGACGAAGCGGAGAGGGAAGGATTGATTGCCAGATTTGAAGAAAACCAGCGTACTGGACTCTGTGAAATTTCCATATGGCATTATCTGCTTTTTATAGTTAAATACAGCCATTCACAGGCAATCCGTCAGATATACGGCATTATTTATAGTCTTTTCCTATGGGGATATCCGTTAAAAGCGTCATTGGAAGAAGCGCCAATTACGGAACAAAATGGAGAGTTATTTACTGCTTCAATGATTAAGGGGCTAAGGGAACATGACATTGAACACTGTGTATCCGTTACCAAATCTTATATAAAGAAGCAGCTCCCCATGGGAACAGAATTCCTGATACAGAGTGGAATTAAGCCGGAAGATATGCGGCTTTCCCCTTCTATCAGACTGTTGCTTCTACATGATGAAGAATAAAAATAATATATTACATTATCCAATGCCCGGTTAAACTATCCGGGTATTTTATTGTCTTTTTTCGCAGAAAGGAGTATAATATCTAAAATAGTAGCTAACATGAACAAGGGTGGCCAGACATAATAAATAGGATAGTTGGAGGATACCTATATGGAGATTAATTTAAACTATGATCAGCTGAATGCAGAGTACAGTATGCTGATGAGTGTTTTGGGGGCAAGCGTCAGCAAGCATCTGATAGATGGCCACTATACATGTATCTGGGCCAATGATTACTACTATGATCTGATCCGGTATCCTAAATCCCAATACGAAGAACTGTTCCACAGCCATTGTGATGAGTATTTCTCCAACAATCCGGAAGGGTGGGAGAAGCTGGTCGAAACAGTCAATTCTGCTCTGGAACAGGGAAAAAACGGATTCTCCCTTTACATGCCTATGGTCTATCCGGGTAAAGAGGCTTTCTGGGTAAAGATGCAGGCGGTTTTTACGGATGAGTTTATTGATGGGTACCGTGTCTCCTACACAACCATGGTGGATGTAACCGATATGATGCAGGCTAAACTGGCGCAGGAGGAAACAAAGCAGGATTTTGACAAGATGATGCAGGAGCAGGCCATGCTCATGAGTGCATTAAACATCAGCGTCAGTAAGCACCTGATTGATGAACACTATACCTGTGTCCTGGCCAATGAATACTATTTCAAGCTGATTGGTTATTCAAAGTCAAGGTATGAGGAGCTGTTCCACAACCATCCCGATGAATTCTATCAGAACAATCCGGAGGGCTGGGAACTGCTGACGGGAAAAGTCACCTCTGTGCTGGAGAACGGCGGTGACTGGTATGAGGCCATCGTGCCCATGAAATACGAGGACGGCTCCGGCTACTGGGTTAAGCTGGTCAGCTTTTTTACGGATGAGTACATAGACGGGTACCGTGTCTCCTATACAGTCATGACCGATGTGACAGAGCTGGTCCGTACCAGGAACGAGCTGGAGATGCTCATGAGTGCCATGGCGGTCAGCGTCAGCAAACATCTGATGGACAAACATTTCACCGTTGTTCGGGCCAATGATTTTTATTACCAGCTGATTGGATATCCTAAGGCAGAGTATGAAGCCAGATTTCACAATCATTGTGATGAGTATTTTATAGATAATGAAGCAGGATTAAAAATACTGAATGAGAAGGTTCAGGGAATGGTCTCAAACGATGGAAGAAGCTATGAGGCGTTCCTGCCCTTAAAGCTGCCCGACGGCTCCATGGTCTGGGCGAAGGCGATAGGCTTTTTAACGGATGAATATATAGATGGAAAACAGGTTGCCTACACTACGATGATAGATGTGACGGATTTGATGCAGATGCAGAAGGAGCGCAGTATTGCTTATGACAGCATTCCCGGGTTCATCATTAAGCACCGTATCCTGCCTCACAGTATTGTCATGATTGACGCCAGCGAGCAGATTGAAGATATTTTTGGTGTCAGTCCCAGGGACATCACATCAAGGGATCCTTTTTCCGTATTGGCGGAGGAGAGCAGAGAACTGATTGTAAACCGGATTCCCGCCCTGCGAAGAAGGGAGCCATTAGAGGCCACTATACACGCAAAGGATAAGCAGGGCCGCGACCGGTGGTTCCATATCAACAGCACCTGTATCGATATGGTATCCGATGATCCGGTGTACTTAACCATGTTTATCGACATCACTGATATTACGGAACTGAGGGAGCTTCAGCGCAAACTGGAGGAACGTACGGATATGCTGAATGAAGCGCTGGAGGCGGCTAAGTATGCCAATGCGGCGAAATCCGACTTTCTTTCCCGTATGAGCCATGATATCCGTACTCCCATGAACGCCATTACCGGAATGACAGAGATTGCCAATGCCCATATTGAGGATCAGGAACGGGTAAAGGACTGCCTCCAGAAGATCCGCCTGTCCAGCAGCCATCTTCTTGGGTTGATCAATGACGTGCTGGATATGTCAAAAATTGAGAATGGGAGCTTCCCAATCCATATGGCGGCGATGTCACTGCCATATGAACTTAATAAGGTCATTATGATCATGCTGCCGGAAATACGCTCCAGGCACCAGCAATTCGATGTTTATTTAAAGGGGCTTTACCATGAGACGTTTTGCTGTGACGCGCTTCGTCTCCGTCAGATTCTGTTAAACCTCCTGTCCAATGCCTCAAAGTTTACACAGGAAGAGGGACGGCTTGTATTAGAAGTAGAAATGCGGAAAACGGATGAGGCAGATAAGGCTATGCTCCGCTTTATGGTCTCCGACAATGGGAGAGGAATGAAGCCGGAATATCTGGAGCAGATTTTTGAGCCGTTTACCCGAGAGAGCGACAGCCGCACCGACCGGATTGAAGGAAGCGGCCTGGGGATGGCAATTTCAAAGAGGCTGACGGATCTTCTGGCGGGAGATATAACAGTAGAAAGCCAGTTAAGAGAGGGAACAACGTTCCAGGTTTATCTTCCCATGGATATCCTGCCGGATGCTGAAACAAGCGGTATGGACCTTCAGAATGTCAGAGTCCTCCTGGTGGACGATGATCCTGTAGTCCGGGATTGTGCCAGCCAGATGCTTCACTCCATGGGAATCCAGTCGGAGGCAGCCGGCTTCTTGGAAGCGGCCGATATGTGGGCAGGTCAAAGTTCTGAGGAAAAGGAGTATAACCTCATTATTTTAAGTTCCGGACTGGAGGAACCCAAAATCATGGAAAAAGCGGAAATATTCTGTCACACGCCTCATGGCGGTGTTCCCCTTCTTTTGTCCGCTTATGACGTTACCGAGATAAAAGAACAAGCACGGGCTATGGGAATCTGTGGCTTTATTAACAGACCATTTTACTGTTCTGCCATCATGGAATGCCTGAACCGGTATCTTTTTGGGGAAGCGTCTATCCAGAAAGAGCCGAGGTCTTTTGACTTTACTGGAATTCCGGTTCTTCTCGTGGAGGATAATGAAATCAATCGTGAAATTGCCCTGGAACTTTTAGGAAGCTTTGGATTAAAGACTGATGTGGCAGAAAATGGATTGGAAGCACTCCAGCGATTTGGGGAAAGCCAGCTGGGCTACTATGCCCTGATTCTGATGGATATTCAGATGCCGGTCATGAATGGGTATGAGGCGGCCAGGGCTATTCGGTCCCTTATAAGGGAGGACGCAAAGACAGTTCCCATTCTGGCCATGACGGCGGATGCCTTTGTGGAGGATATTGAGAACGCAAAAGCAGCCGGCATGAACGGCCATCTGCCAAAACCCCTGGATTTTGAACTGTTTGGCTGTGAGATCCAAAAATACATACGCAGATAGCGGGAATTAGAAGCGACGGGAGGATACTTTATGATACCGAATAAAAAACAAGTATTAATTGTGGTGGGGCGTCTACGCAATTGAGGACCGGACGCTTCCTGTAGAAACCATGTGTAACCGGGCCCTTTTGGCGGCCCGCAGCATTAAAGGACAGTACGGGATATATTACGCGGTTTATGATGACGCCCTCCGCAGCCAGCTGCTTGAAGAGCAGAGCATCACAGACAGTATGGAAAACGCTCTCACTACAGGACAGTTTGAGATCTGGCTGCAGCCACAATACCGGATTATGGATAACGCCCTTGTCGGAGCTGAAGCGCTGGTACGGTGGAACCATCCAGAACGTTTGTCCAGAACGAGACTGCAAAGCCGGATAATCAGGGGATTCTGAGCTTTATCATGAATCATGGTCCTGTTCTTCTATATCTACAGACTGCTGAAAAAGGAAAAGAAAACACTTCAGATATTGGCATATAAAGATGTACTGACCGGGGCGGACAACCGGAACTGCTTTGTCACGGTGTTGGCCGCGCTGTTGGAAAAGTCGGCGGCTTATGCCCATACCCAGGAGGCAGTATTACCATTTACTATGATGCCTCCCCTGGTCCACACGAATTCACCCATCAGCTGGGAGAAAACAGACCGCGCGGCCTCAGTCAGTATAGTTACGCCGGACGGAACCATATATTCCGGGGAAACAACACCAGAACATGTAATCCTAAATGAGTATGATAAATGTACCTTTTACCTTCCTGATTTGCCGGAAGGGGAATACACTGTGGAAGTGAAGGGAGATAAATTGGGAAGGGGCTGGGTTGACTGTAATAAAACAATGGTATCAGTAACCGACGAGCCAGCAAAAGAAGCTGAGACAAAAAAGATTCTTAAATCAATCTGCTATAAATACATAAAGCCGATAAACTGTGATTTATTCGCAAGTTTATTGGCTTTATATTCGTTTACTGATTACCTGGACTCATCGTCTGCCTATGAAAAAAGCGTCGGCTTCTCGTACGGTTTGCCGTTCATAATTGCAATGGTTAATAGTAAAATCTTGATTCTCTGGAAAATGGTGTGACTTTGTTGAATAATCAGATCCACTTAAAGATAAATACGGAACTGAATATTTTCCAACTGGTGAAATGGCAGGCGCAGCTCTTTGTATGACGGGTCTTTTGATTCAACCTGACACCGGAGTGGTGTCAGGTTGTAAAACGGAAATCAATTTTTAAACGTATCAGTATTGACAATGAAGTTTTTATTTTCACAATATAAGCGGCAGCCTAATCCGAAAAATGCTTCCCTCACCAACAGTCGATTCTACGCTGATTTCTCCCCCATGCTCCAGCACGATGGTACGGGTGATGGAAAGGCCCAGTCCTTGTCCTCCTGCCTCGGCGCGGGTCGTGTAGAACCGGTCGAAGACCCTGGGAATCGCCGCCCCCGGAATCCCGCAGCCGGTGTCGGCCACGCAGATCAGGGCAAAGTTCTGATCCCGTTCCAGGGAGAGGACAATCTTCCCATCGGGCGGGGTGAATTCCCCTGCGTTAAACACCAGATTTTCCAACGCCCGGGTCAGTTTTCGGCCATCCGCCCTCACCGTACAGGGCAGGGGCGTCAGCTCGCATAAAAAGTCCGGACCGGTCAGCTCCACCACCGGCTGGTTGCTGCGGTAAAAGTCTGCCAGGAACCGGTTTAAAAAGAGCGGCTCCATCTGCGGTAGCGCGCCCGCCTCGCTCGCCAGCTCCTGGATGGATTCGAGCCGGTCTGCGAGAACGCTGCATTTATCCTCAATCCCCTGCATCTTCTCCCGTGTGTCCGCATCCAGCATAATGTCATTGAGACGGATGATCTGAGCCATGTTAGACAGGGCTGTGAGGGGGGATTTCATGTCGTGTCCAAGCTCTGCCATGAGCTGACCGCGCTCCTCTAAGAGTTTCGTCAAATGACGGGTCTTTTCGTCCACTTCCTCCTGCAGATGTTCGGTTAAACGCAGGTTTTCCGCTGCCATTGTCCGGCTTCGAGAGATCATCAGCGCCGCAAAGGAAAACACCATGCAGAATGCGCCGTACTCCTCCGGCCAGCCGCCGATTGCCGGCTCAAACCGTCCCACCGTAACTGCACCGTAAAGCAGGCATACGCCGTTTGCCGTGACAGCCATAAGGGCCGGGCGAGCATAAGGTTTTCCCAGCACACAGCCGCAGGCGGCCGCGGCAATCAGAAAGAAGGCGGCCAGGATCTGATAGCCGGAAATCAGCGGCCCGTACCATAGCATGAAGCCGGGAAAGGAGGGCAGCACCAGCAGGGGAACCAGAATCCCGACGCCGCACATGCCCAGGGAGAGGGCAGCGGCAGCGTATGGTATCCGCCGGTTCAGGCGTTGATGCTCCGAATCCGGCAGGAACAAATAGATGGAAATACGCACTGCACAGTAAACTCCGCAGAGAGCCGCCGCGTCCTCCAGCGCATACAGCGGGCGTACGAAGGGGACGCCCCATAAGCGAAGGAACGGATAGCACACCCGCAGGGCGAAGGTCAGGCATAAAAGACCGAACCAGAACGCCGCCGGGTCTCGCTGTCCTTTTTGCCCAAACCACAGCACTACGCAGAATAGGGCCAGCGCCAGGGAACTAAAGCAGAAAATCCCATAGAAAACCATGCGGGAGGCAGCCATATGAACCACGCTGTCCACACTTCCAATTGCAGGCGGAAACCACAGGCCGCCGTAGTAGTGGGAATAATTTGCCGTCTGAATGATCAGCTCCGCCTCGCCGTCTACGGGAAAGAAATATATCGTGTCCCGTATGAGCGGCCGATAGCCGCCCGCGTGCCCGGACTCTATTTCTGTGCCGTCCATTTTCCCCACGGCGCCCACCTCACCCGGTCCGCCCAAATCCTGGCCGTCAACAAAAACACGGGCGGCGCAAAGGGGCTCCTGAAGGTACAGAGCCGCCATGCCCGCCCCCTTTATGCGGAGCCGATAAGTGGCCGTGCCATAGAGATTTCCGTCTGTATGGAATAAAGACAGGTTCGGATACTCTCCGGCCCAGACGGTATACCCCGGGGATGGGGAGCTGTCAGAAAAATCATTGGGTGTAAGCAGACGGTCGGGGTACAGTTCCCACCCGTCCACCAGAAACGCTGCGCCATCTGCGGGAAGAAGCGTTACATGTTCTTGTACCATTTCCGTTTTTGCGGTATACTTGTTATCAATATGGGATAGGATGATAAGCCCTGCCAGGACGAAAAACGCCGCGCCTATCATTAGGATGACAACAGGGGTTACTTTTTTTAATGGTTTCTTTTTTTCCATTCTGTCACCTCATGGGAAAGGAATAGTTTTTATGAAAACGCTTTATCAAGGGATCATGTCTGCATTCACTGCGGCAGTCCTTCTTTCATTATGCCTCACCCCAACAGCTTTTGCAACGGAAGAACCGCCTGGCAGCGGGGACACTTCCATAGAATCTGCGATTGAGACGGAGCTGGCGGAGGAAAGTCCAAAACCGTCCACAGCCACGCCCTCCGACGCCCAGGAAGAGGAAATGCTTCAGCCGGATCATTCCGACAATGACGAATATTCCTCCGAGCCCACGAAATCAGCTGCAACGTCGGAACCGCCGGATGAGGGTACAGCAGCGGAACCGATCACGGCCACTCCTTCCGAGGCTGTGGAACTTATGCTGCAGGAGCCTGACACAGCGTCAACAGCGGAGGAACTGCTGGAGTGGCTGTCCGACCATGAGGACAGCGGAGGAACCGTTTGGTTGTCCGATGATATTTCTCTCTGCGACGTTTCCTATGTGCATGGTCTAAGAAAACCGGCGATTACCATCAACACGGGAGAATTCTCCATTACCACTGATGGCTCTGTGGAGCTGTTGGCAGGCAGTCCTTTTACAATCTGCGGAATTGGCGGGGAGAACGGCGTACTGCGCGTGTCGGAAGGAAGCACGGCGTATATACTCGGCCTTGCCCTGGAATCGGAGGAAGGCTATGCGGCATTCCAGGAGGAGGAGTCCGGCTTTATGACGGAGAATAGCTCCGTCGTCGGGGATATCCATTATGCAGACCGGCCTTTTATCTGGGAGTGGGAGACCGGGCGGACTGTTGTGGGACCGGGGGAAACCTTTGACGCAGGCTGGCTGCCCGATGTGATCCTGGCCCGTATAAATCACCTGGGCCGAACTACAGACGAATATGAGGCGGTTCCTGTCACCTGGGATTTATCGGGGCATGAGGAAGACCAAATGCTGCGCCGCCGCTTTACGGTGTCCGGCGAATTTGAGAACATGGCTTCGTTGGCTGCGCCTGAATGTACGGTGATTTATGATGATTTCCCGCTGACCTTCCTGGAGGTAAATGTATATAAAATAGAAGGCCGCTATGGAGATTCCTACCGTTTCACCGGCGAGTTCTCCGTGCCGGAGAATCGCCTGCCCATCACCATCGCTCAGGAATATTCCTTTGACGGGGAGAATTGGTTCCTCGACCAGGAGTCGATGGATACCATTGTAAAAAATACCTTTTCCATTTCCCCGTTTGTGAAGAAAGAAGACAGGGAAAGCTGTCCGAAAATTTTTATCCGACTGAGCTGGAATGATAACGGAACTGTGTACTATTCCAACGTCTTGTCCTTTGCGACAGACAGCCTTGCAGCGAACGAGGAACCCGGCGGCAACCGGGGCGGTGGCACGGATATCATTGACCCGCCAAAGCAGCCGGAACCTGATGTAGAGCCGGAGACTCCACCGCCTCCGGTAACATCAGAGCCGGAAACCGCGCCGCCGATTACTGTTCCGGAACCCACATCCAGTCCGGGCGCGGCGCCAGAATTGATGCCACCGGATGAAACCGTGGTATCTTCCGCGGTCGTGGGGGAAGAACCGAAAAGCCCATCCACCGCAGCGGAATCATCCTCCTCCCGTGAGCCGTCTGCTCCGGAATCGAAGCCGCCAAAAAGCACAGGGCAAATTTCAGCCGTTAAAGATGAAATGCCGGAAAATGCAGAGGTTTTGGCAGAGCCGGAGACGGAAACTTCTGTGCCGGGACCGGGCACGCTCCCGGTTGTGGCGGGACTTGCGGCAGTAGCAGTCTCCATCGGCGGGGCAGCCCTATACCTGTATCCCAAAGCATACCAGAAAGGGCATCCCGTAACTCTTGCCCTGCGGGCAGGGTGCACTTTATGTGTTAAGATATGGAAAAGGCTTCTTGGGGAGCTGCGAAACCATATCAGACGATAAGGAAAAGCCATCGGCTGTCACTGGAGAGTGACAGCCGGTATTTCTTTACCCCAAAAATAATGATACATTTTACGGTACGAACAGATACCCTTTGCGCCGGATGGTCTGGATATATTCGTGGGCGGGGCAAAGCTCCAGGAGCTTTTGACGGATACGGCCAATAATGACCTGGAGGGACTTGGTTCCCTTGTTGATAGGCGACTTCCATACCTGATAGTAAATCTGTTCATAGGAAAACACCTCTCCGGGATGCCTTGCAAGAAAATACAGCACGTCAAATTCATACGTAGAGAAGTCAGCGGTTGAATCTCCAAAGCAAACGCTGCGATTTCCGGGATCTATCATGAGGGCACCATACGCTAACGGTTTTGGCGGCTGGGTATTCTGCCCGGATTTGATCCGCGCCCGGACACGCAATTCCAGCTCTTCCAAGCTGTACGGCTTGCAGACATAATCGTCGCCGCCGATGGAAAGCCCCTTAATGCGGCTCTGCTCCTCGGTGTAGCCGGAGAGGAACACAATGGGCAGGCCGGTCTTCTCCCGGACACGGGCGCACAGATCAAATCCATTTCCATCCGGCAGATCGATATCCAGGATCACACAGTCCAGCGCGGCGGAGTTTATAATCTTCTCTGCGGCTCCTGCCGTCTCTACGCAGACCGTCTCATATCCCATCTTTTCAAAATATTCCCGGTTATCTTCTAAAACAGTTCTGTCATCATCCACAATCAGTACTCTCAAATAAACCACCTCCACTTTTGGCGTTTCTTTCATATAACACCAGTATAGCATAAAATATTTGTTTTTTTTCCCTCCGAAAGTAAACGGCTGGCAACATTTTTTGAAATCCGCCCTTTTTCTGCAAAATTATATTATAATGAATATATCAAATGTTCCGTCTGCAAAACCACCCCGCAGACGGGGCAATTTCTGTTTTATGGGTTAAAATTTTGTATTTGAAGGAGGAAGGATACTATGTTTGGCAAAACAAAGGTAAGACATCGGAGGACACCGAGGGCGGGAATATTCCGACCATACCATCGTCCCGGGGCAAGAGCGGCGGCGGTGCTTCTGTCGTTTTGCGTGGCGTTTACCATGATGCCGGCGCCGGTATTTGCAGCAGCGCTGGATCGGGAGGCGGAGACCGGCTTGTGCGAACACCACCCGGAACACACTGAGGAATGCGGGTATCGGGTGGCCGAACCGGGGCATCCGTGTGAACACAAGGGGAATGGCGGTGGAGCCGACAGAGAAGGCCCCCTGGGGGGCAATCACACGGAAGAATGTTATACGGACAAGCTGATTTGCGGCTTCATCGAGGACGAGGATTTGACGGCATCGGACAGCGACGCAGGCCATAAGCATACCCAGGACTGCTACGAACTGGATTGTCCTCATGAGAGAGGGGAGCATGATGAGGACTGCGGTTATGAGGAGGGCGAGGCAGGCACACCCTGCGGCTATGTCTGCAGCCAGTACGGTACCCCGGATCAGGACGGCGGGGACAATCTTCCTCTACCGGGAGAAACCAAGCCGGAACTGGTGCAGCCTGATGCCATAGAAGATAGGACCGTCACGTCCTTTGACGAACTGGACGAAGCAGTGAGAAACCAGACGGTCAAGGCCGGGACGCCCCTTGAAGAGCTAGCGCTGCCGAATACCCTTTCTGCCACGGCGCAGACCGGGGATGAGGATCCTAAGCCAGTGGTGATTGAGGGCGTGACCTGGGAGCCGGACGTGCTTTATGAGGGAGAAGCGGGCGAGTTTACCTTCACCGCGGCTGCGGCCGGGTACATTCCTGCCCAGGGCGTGGAATGGCCTGTGATTGCGGTCACTGTGGAGGAAGCAGCAGCGGTTCCGGACGAAATCGACGCTTTATGTGCCGCCATCGACGCCCTGCCCACGCTGGATGAGCTTTATGAAAATGCCCCCGGCGATGCCGCCCCAGAATTTGACTCCTGGGTGACCGAGACGAGAGGCAAGCTGGCAGAAGTTTCCGCCCTGTGGGAGCAGCTTTTGGCCCTGTCAGAGGACGGGGCCGCCATGGAGCGGATTACCGAGGCGCGGGCGGAGAAGCTGGCGGCGCTGAATAGTTTGGCCCAGCGGCTGGGGGAGTACATGCCGTTAGCAGGAGATTACGTAGAGGTCATCGGAAGTAATGGTGAGTCAAAGGGTAACTATGCCTCGCTGGGGGACGCCATCAGCAATGCGGCAACCGGCGACACCTTAAAGTTGCTGCAGGATATCACGGATTCGTCCAAAGTGACGATTTCAGACAAAGACCTTACGCTGAATCTGGATAATAAGAAGCTTAGCTTCCCTAGCTCACAAGCGAGCGGCGGCGGTGCCGCAATTCAATTAGCGGGGACTGCCTCCTTATGGGTGGAGGGAAGCGGAGAAATATCTATGGTTAATACTTCCAGTGCTACTCTGATCCTGAATGGAGGCAGCGGAACGCTGACAGTTAAGGGGGGAACAATCTCTGATTCTGGCCAAAACGGCGCTGTGATTTCAAATACGGGCAGCGGTGACGTAAGGATTGAAGGCGGAACGATCTCCACGTCCGGGTATCAAAAGATTGTAATTTCAAATCCGAATACCGGAAACGTAACCGTAACGGGAGGTACCGTCTCCGCCACAAACAATAGTAGTTATGCAATTGGGAATTTCGACAGCGGTAAGATTACGGTCGGCGGTACAGCCAAAGTAACTAGCAGCAGCACGGAGAAACAGACGATATACCTATATAAGGTTCCCACCACGGATCCCAAGACCGTTTTGGAGATTACCGGTGGAACGGTGGAAAACACGCAAAACGATGGCTACGCAGTGTACTTTGCCAACGAGAGCGGCGTGACCTCAGAAAATTTGACGGACTACTTCATCCAGTCAGGCGGCACGATTACCGGTGCGATTCATCCGGAACCCAAGACCTCCGCCCCCGCCTGGGCAGCCAGCGGCGACGGCACCAGCGCGGAAACGGCTTATGTAATCAGCTCTTATGAAAATCTGGCAAAGTTCGCATCCAATGTCAACGGAACCGATGATTATGCGAATGCGGCTGACAGCTTTCAAGGCAAATACGTCAAGCTATCCGATGACTTCCCGACCGGGGAAGGTGCTCTCGCCACACCTATCGGCAAAAAGACGGGGGGCGGATTCCAGGGACACTTCGACGGCAACGGCAAGACCGTGGCGCTGAATATCACGGTGAAAGAAAGAGGCGGGCTGTTCGGCCATATAAAATCCAGCGGCGTAGTGCAGAATGTGACAGTCACCGGTACCGTCTCCGCCAACGAGGATTCAGTCGGATACTTCGCCGGTGTGGCAGGCTATAGCGCCGGCACCGTGCAAAACTGTATGAATCAGGCTGCCGTCACCGGTGAACAATATGTCGGCGGTATAGTGGGCGATAACAGTGGGACGGTGAATGCCTGTTGGAATACCGGTGCGGTCAGTGGCAGCTCATACGCAATCGGCGGTATCGTGGGCAGCAATAGCATGGACAGCGAAGGGATTGGCGGTATGGTGAAAAACTGCATCAACACCGGCTCGGTTATCGGTAGTACCCACTCAATCGGCGGCGTGGCAGGCAGTATCAATGCCGGTACGGTGGAAAACTGCTACAATACCGGTGATGTTACCGGTACAGAGAAGGTGGGCGGTGTGGCAGGCGTCATCAACAGAAGCGCAACCATGCAAAACTGCGTTTCCCTGGGACTGAAGGTCGCCACTACCGAGACTACAGGGGGCAATACCGTAGGTCGTGTGACAGGTGATAATAATAATGGTACACTCACGAACAACAAAGCTCGGACGGATATGAAAGTCTATAGGAAAGCGGATACTCCGGCGGAGGTTACCGGTGCTGCGGACGGCATACACGGCGCAGACCTGGCTGTGGACGGCACCGTGTCCCAGTCTGATGTATTCAGCCAGAATACGGGATGGGATGCCACCACCATCTGGACCATCCCAACCGGCAGTCTGCTCCCCGGCAGCTATCTGCCCACGCTGGATGCATTGGCAGGAGAAGCCGCGCCAACCCTGCCGGGCGACGCGCCGGAACCGTCAGGGGCTGTGCCCAATCTGGATGATAGTGACACGTATGATAAAATACTTTATGCCAATGGCGTGCCCCTGCTGCTGGTGGCGGGCAGTGAGAACGCGGACTACACCGTGGTCTACATCGACAAGGGTACCATCGGCCAGCTCGACGACACCGATGTCATCTTTGACCCCGACGGGAGCGAAACCACTTATGACGGCACCAGCGCAGGAAATGACCTGTCTCGGGTGGCAATTTATGGTGGCAGTCTCCATCAGACGGTTGCGAGTACAAAGATTAGTATGACCGGCGGAAAGGTATCCAGCATCTATGGCGGCGGCTATACAAGGGATCAAGAAGTAACGGCCAACGTAACCGGTGACACCAACATTAAGATATCAGGCGGCGCTGTGCGTAATTATGTCCATGCAGGTGGACGGGCCTGGACAAATTCTACTGCCCAGGTAGGTGGAAATACAAATCTAGAAATAACAGGCGGAACGATTGGAAATGAGATTTGGGGCGGCGGTATAGCAAGGAATGGAAATAGCTCTGCTAATGTGGGAGGGAGCAGTATTGTTTCGATATCCGGTAATGCAGAGGTGAAGGGAAGCGTCTATCAGAGCGGCAGCATAACCTACGATGAAGGCTATCATGACACCTCGGATGACAATGGCAACAGCGCTACTGTGGGAGCGGGTTCCAGTATCACCATAGGAGGCGGTGTGAAGATTGGCGGTACCGGTAAAGGCATCATGATTAACGGCGGCAGCCCCACCGAAGTTAAAACCGGCGCGGCCAGCTTCGTTATCGGCAGCGACTTGGCGGAGGGCGCCAGCGTCAATGTGCAGCTTCCGGCAGGCTACGACGTTACCTCCACCCCCACCATCGCTACCGACGCGGTAGACACTGACCTGGCGAAAATTAAGCTGGTGGGCGATGGGGCCGAGGGGAACGAGGCGTACTTTGACGGCAATGACAATACCATCAAGGTGAGAGAAACGGTTATCGTCCCCGCCCACACCCACGCCATGAGCGTGGACTGCTCCGCCACGGAGGGGACGCAGGTGACCTTTGACAAGGCCCTGACCAGCCGGGATGGACAGCTCTATATCGATGGCGTGGCGGTGAGCAAAATCTCAAGTTACTATAATCTCCCCGCCGGAAACTACTATCTGGCGGCGGATGTAGCATTGGACGACGGTATTTCTATCCAGGGAGAATCCGAGCCGACAGTCAACCTGTGCCTGAACGGCTACAAACTGGCCTATACCGGTTACACGGGTCAGACGAGAGTCTTAAGGATTGAGGCGGGAACGCTGAATCTCTGCGACTGCGACAGCAGTCAAAGCAGCCATACTATTACCAGCAAGGTGACGTACGAGGACGTAGCCGTTTCAGGCGGCGTGATCACCGGGGCATCTGAGGAGGGCATTGTTCTTTTTGGGGGCACGCTGCATCTCTATGGCGGAACCATCGCCGGGAACGGCAGGAGCGACGCCATGTGCGGCGGCGTGAAAAACGCAGGAGGAACCTTTTTCATGCACGGCGGTTCTATCCTCTACAACCGGGGCGATTACGGCAGCGTGTTCTCTATGAGCAGTCTGACCATCTCCGGGGGCGTGATCTCCCATAACAGGGCAAACAATGAGAGCGGGGGTGGGGTCATGTTCGTCAGTGCCCAAAGCGGATCGTCACTGACACTATCCGGTGCTCCCGTCATTTCCGACAACGTGGCAGGGACAGGACAGATTGCCAGCAATCTTAGTTTAGGAACCGGAGCTTTCATCACAGTGGGGAACCGCTTTGCACCTGCCACACCCATCGGCATCACTATGAGGGAAACGCCCGCGAAAAATAGTCCCGTTTCCATCACCGGGACGAACAGCAAGGACTATTCGGGCTGTTTCAAGAGCGACAAGGATGCTTACGTCATCCAAAACGGCGAGAACAACGTGGTGCAGCTGGCGCTGCCCAGGTCCACCGACGCCAAGCAGATCACGGCGTTCACAATTGCGGGTCAGGTGGGCAATACGGTTATCAATCAGCAGGAACACACCGTCCAGGTCACCATGCCAACCGGAACAGACGTGACCAGCCTGACTCCGACTATCACGGTCAGCGACAAAGCAGGCGTCAGCCCGGCAAGCGGCACGGCGCAGAACTTCACCACCCCCGTCACCTACACCGTGACGGCGGAGAACGGAACCACCCAGAACTACACCGTTACAGTAACGGTACAGCCACCCGGCGGCACAGCGCCTGCCATTACCACCCAGACACTTCCGGGCGGCACCGTGGGGACGGCGTACAGCCATACCTTGACGGCCGACGGCACTACGCCGATTACATGGAGCGTCAGCAATGGCAGCCTGCCGGACGGCCTGAATCTGGATACCGGTACCGGCATTATCAGCGGCACTCCAACCACAGCGGGAACCGGGGCATTTACAGTTAAGGCGGAAAACAGCAAAGGAAATGATACTAAGGGGTTTTCTATCCCGATTGCTGAGCCTGCGCCCACGGTGACCGGTGTGACTGTAACCCCGGCAGCACCCAGCGTACAGAAAGGAACTACCCAGCAGTTTCATGTAACGGTTACCGGCATGAACAATCCTGCCCAGACCGTGACCTGGAGCATTGACGGCAGCCATACAAGCGGCACGGCGATTAGCATTGACGGCCGGCTGACCGTGGCTTCCGACGAGATGGCAGACACCCTGACCGTCAAGGCTGTCTCCACCGTGGATACCAGTAAGAGCGGCACGGCCACCGTCACCGTTACAGAGACTCCTCCTGCACCGGTAGTCACACACACCATCACCGCATCAGCAAATGACGGCGGAACCATTTCCCCAAGCGGAGCGGTTAACGTAAACGAGGGCGAAAGCCGGACCTTTACCATTACGCCGGATAGCGGGCACAGGATTTCAAAAGTCACCGTGGATGGCGCATATCAAGGCAGCGTGACAACCTACACGTTTGAAAACGTAACTGCGGATCACAGCATTTCCGTGATTTTTGACCGAATTAACGGCGGCGGTTCGTCCCCGGGAGGCAGCTCATCTTCGGGCGGCAGTTCCTCCACCGCACCGTCCACGACCACGACCACAACGGCCGGGGAAAATGGAAGCAGCACCTCAACGACCCAAACCACGTCAAAGGACAGCAGTGGAAAGACTACTACAGTGACAACCCAGGTAACAAAAGATGCAGCCGGCAATACGGCCGGGAGTGCCACAACCGTAACCACAGACAATATCACAACCTCGGCAGACCAGGGAAGCGCTGTCGTCATGGTAAAACCGGACGGGGCGGCCATTAACAGCGCAGCACTTGCAGCCGGGGCCACGGCTGCAAGTCCAATGGACATCCTGGTGGCAGTTCCCCAGGATACGGTAAGGAGCGAGCTTCAGAAAGCGGATGTAAGCGCCGTGCGTATGGAGGTCATCATACCGAAGTCCGTGGAGAACAATCCGGCGGTAGGGACAGTAGGCGTTACCGTGGAAAAAGAAACCGTGGACGCGGCAAGGCAGACTGGAAAAACAGTGACAGTGACCGTGGGGGACGATACCATGGCAGTAAAAGCTGTCTGGTCCTTAGACGGCCAGTCCATGAGAAACGCGGCGGGTCAGTCCACCGATTTGAATCTGGGCATCCATACGGCGCCGGTACAGTCGAGCGATCCCATAGCGGAGCCTGTGAAGCCGACCGTGACGGCGGTGGGCCAGGAAAATGGCCTTGTGATTTCCCTTACGGCGGACGGAACCCTTCTTTCCTCAGCGAAGCTCACGGTTCCGGCAACGAACCAGACGGCGATCACAGCCTGTTCCACGGTTGCGTTGTACCGGTTTGACCAGACTACGGGAGCACTCCGTGCGGTTTCAGAAGGTATCTATCCCGTGGATGCAAACGGAAACGTAACGATTGATATACCGGCAGGAAAACGCATGGGAGTGAAGGAGACCTATGTGCTGCTTCCGGTACAGGGAACCGTAGGAGTGGGGACCGTGGGAACAGGAAATGGAACAACGCACACGGTCAGGAAAGGCGATACACTGAATCAGATCAGTAAGCAGTACGGCTGCAAGGTAGAAGACCTACTGGCCCTCAATCCTGGAGTGGATATCTATAACCTTCAGGTAGGAAGTAATTTGAGAGTACGATAACAACTAACTACAGGTTTCTGAACATACCGGGACCTTTGTAACAGAATGTGTCCAAAATACCATGAGTATGGCAGTTTTCAGGAAAGGTATTTTATGATTCGATTGAAGATGTAATGAAATGCTATCAGGAACCACAGCATAGCTCACTCCTCCATTGAAATGTATGTAAGAGGTGTTGTATAGCCGGCATAAGTCAGCTATACAGCACCTCTTTTTCTGAACAGTCAAACAACTGTTTCTCCAAATCTCATGCTGGTGAACGAAAAAGCGCCATCCCGGAATTTGTTGTCGAGGAGATGCTTGGTTTACCAGAGGATTTCGGAGCATGACAGTTTTATTGACGAGATCCTTCCGTCAGATGAACCTCAGATCATTGATTGTGCATTTTCACAGTCCTTTCTTGATTATGTTCTGCCGAATGGTGTTGCTTAATACCGTGAAATGCCTTATAATTATGCATTGTGGCGTATTGTTTTATCTAGTGTTACGTAGTTGAGATTAAATAAATCTGTTGTTTTTTTCAAAAAAAGGCCTGATTTTCTTCAAAAAGGGGTGAAAAAAAGAGCAAAAAAGAGCAAATAAGGACGCAAATCCAAGTTCTTTTCGATTCAAACAGGCCTTTACTATAAATCAAAAATACTGTGCAAACAGCACAATAAACAAGGAAAAATCATGAGAAAACTAGCTTTAAATGATGAAATATTACTAAGTATTCAACAACCAGCCCGCTACATCGGGGGCGAGGTAAATACGGTAAATAAGGACCCTAAAAAAGTGGACATTCGCTTTGCCATGTGCTTCCCTGATGTGTACGAAATCGGTATGTCGCATCTCGGCATGCAGATTCTCTACGATATGTTCAACCGTCGGGAAGACATCTACTGCGAACGTGTCTATTCTCCATGGACCGATTTAGATAAGATCATGCGGGAAAAAAAGATTCCGCTGTTCGCCCTGGAATCGCAGGACCCTGTCAGAGATTTTGATTTCTTTGGAATCACGCTTCAGTATGAGATGTCATACACGAACATTCTGCAGGTTCTGGATCTGGCACAGATTCCGCTTCACGCGGCGGACCGGACAGAGAGTGATCCCATCGTCATCGGAGGCGGCCCCTGTGCCTATAATCCGGAGCCCCTGGCCGATTTCTTCGACATGTTCTATATCGGTGAGGGAGAGACGGTTTATTTCGAACTGATGGACCGCTATAAAGAAAATAAGAAACAGGGCAGGAGCCGCCGTGAATTTCTGGAACAGGCCGCCGAGATCCCAGGCATCTATGTACCGGCCTTTTACGATGTGGAATACCATGAGGACGGAACCATAAAAAGCTTCCGCCCCAATAACATCCATGCGAAGGAGACCATCACCAAGCAGCTGGTGGTGAACATGGACGACGCATACTATATCGAGACTCCCGTGGTTCCTTTTATCAAAGCGACTCAGGACCGCGTGGTTTTAGAGATCCAGAGGGGCTGCATCCGCGGATGCCGTTTCTGCCAGGCCGGCAACGTATACCGTCCGCTGCGCGAGCACAGCCTCGAATATTTAAAAGATTACGCCTATAAGATGCTGAAAAGCACGGGACACGAGGAGATTTCCCTGAGTTCCTTAAGCTCCAGTGATTACACGTACCTGGAAGGGCTTGTGAATTTCCTGATCGATGAATTCAAAGGACAGGGCGTGAACATATCCCTGCCATCCCTCAGAATCGACGCATTTTCCTTAGACGTCATGAGCAAGGTGCAGGATGTGAAGAAGAGCAGTCTGACCTTTGCCCCGGAAGCCGGCTCTCAGAGACTCCGCGACGTAATCAACAAGGGACTGACAGAAGAAGTAATCTTACAGGGCGCGAACGACGCCTTTCACGGCGGCTGGAACCGTGTGAAGCTTTACTTTATGCTGGGTCTTCCGACGGAGACGAAGGAGGACATGGAAGGCATTGCCGAACTCTCTGAGAAGGTGGCAGAAATCTACTATGAGATACCGAAGGAACAGAGAAACGGTAAGGTCAACGTAGTGGCCAGTTCTTCGTTCTTCGTACCAAAGCCGTTTACCCCATTCCAGTGGGCCCGCATGTGTACGAAAGAAGAGTTTATCGAAAGGGCTTACATCGTCAAGGACAAGTTCCGGCAGATGAAGAACCAGAAGAGCCTTAAGTACAATTACCACGAGGCGGATTTAACCGTATTGGAAGGAGTTCTGGCACGCGGCGACAGAAAGACCGGAGCTCTGATCGAAGAAGCCTATAAAAACGGTGCCATCTACGACTCCTGGTCCGAATACTTCGACAACCGAATTTGGATGAAGGCCTTTGAGACCTGCGGACTTTCCGTGGATTTCTATACAACGAGAGAGCGAAGCCTGGACGAAGTTTTCCCATGGGATTTCATCGACGCGGGTGTTTCCAAAGAATTCTTAAAGAGAGAGTGGCTGAACGCCATTGATGAAAAATTAACGCCGAACTGCCGACAGAGATGTTCTGCCTGCGGTGGGATGCGTTTTGGAGGAGGTGTCTGCTATGAAAGTAAGAATTAAGTTCTCGAAGCAGGGCCCCGTTAAATTTATCGGTCATCTCGATGTCATGCGGTATTTTCAGAAGGCCATGCGGCGCGCCGGCATTGATATCAAATACAGCGAGGGCTTCAGCCCCCACCAGATCATGTCCTTTGCGGCTCCCCTTGGACTCGGCCTGACGAGCAACGGAGAGTACATGGACATTGAGGTGAATTCCATGAACAGCTGCGAAACCATGGTGAAACAGTTGAATGCGGTTATGGTGGAAGGAATTGAAGTTCTGGAGTGCCATAAACTGGAGGACAATGCGAAAAATGCCATGTCCATTGTGGCCGCCGCGGACTATACGCTTACGTTCCGCGAAGGAAAAGTGCCGGAGAATCTGGAAGCCTTTTTTGCAGGCCTGAAGGAATTTTATCAGCAGGATCAGATTCTCGCAGTGAAAAAGACGAAAAAGGGTGAGCGGGAGATGGATTTAAAGCCAGCCATCTACGAGCTTACCACAGAAGGAGACCATATCTTCATGAAGGTTTCCGCCGGAAGCCAGGACAACTTAAAGCCGGAGCTGATCATGGAGACGTATGACCGGTGGCGGGGCGAGTCCTGCCCGGAATTCGCCTTTTTAATACAGCGGGAAGAGGTCTACGGCAATACCGGTGATGAAGAAGACAGAAACCTGGTGCCTTTGGGACTTATAGGTGAAGAAGTTGAATAAGCTCATTATTACGAGATGGAACGGAGCAATCCTTACGATGGTTCAGTCAGACGGTGATACCGTGTCCCTGAACCTCGAACCGGAAGAAGAGCGTTCCAATCTCGGCAGCATTTATATTGGTAAAGTAAAGAACATCGTTAAGAACATAGGGGCGGCCTTCGTCGAGATCGGAGACGGCTGTATGGGATATTTAAGCCTTGCGGACAGCTATATTCATCATGCCTCCGCAGCCAGTCCGGATGGCAAGCTGAGGGCCGGCGATGAAATCGTCGTACAGGTTGACCGGGACGCAGTCAAGACAAAGGCACCCGTCCTTACCGGCAATTTAAACTTCACAGGGCGCTACATCGTCCTGACGGCCGGTAAACGGCAGCTGGGTTTCTCCTCAAAGCTGTCGGATCTGGAGTGGAAGAAACAGATCAAACCCATTCTGGAAGCAGAAAAAGAAGAGGATTTCGGTATAATTGTGAGAACAAATGCGCCGGAAGCCTCTTTTAATGCGATTCTGGAAGAGCTTAAGAGCTTAAAGGTATTATACCGCAGAGTTATGGAGGACGCCCTACACCGGACATGCTACAGTCTCTTATACCAGACCCCTCCGTCGTATCTGACCGATATCCGTGACAGCTTTCACGGTTCTCTGGGAGCGATCGTAACGGATGAGACCGATATTTACGAGGTCATTCAGGCTTATCTCAAATGCTTTCAGCCGGAAGATTTGCAGAAGCTGACATTATATGACGATGCCCTGCTGCCTCTGTCCAAGCTTTATAAAGTGGAAAAATCCATGAATGAAGCGCTGGGCAAACGGGTATGGCTGAAATCCGGCGGCTATCTCGTCATCGAGCCTACGGAGGCGCTCTGCGTAATCGACGTCAACACCGGGAAGTACTCCGGCAAAAAGAATCTCCATGACACGATTATGAAGATCAACACAGAGGCGGCCGTGGAAATCGCCCGCCAGCTGCGGCTGCGCAACTTATCCGGAATCATCATCATCGATTTCATCGATATGGAGACAGAAGAGGACCAGCGGGAGCTCTTATCCGTATTGTCCCGGATTCTGGCAAAGGATCCGGTTAAGACATCCGTTGTGGAAATTACAAAACTGAATCTGGTGGAAGTCACCAGGAAAAAAATACGCAGGCCGTTCCATGAACAGGCCGCGCTTATAAAAGGGAAGGCAGACACATGAAAATCATAATTGTCGGGTGTGGGAAGGTAGGAACTACCCTGGCCGAACAGTTGAACAACGAACATCATGACATCACGATCATTGATAAGAACACAGCTGTTCTAAGCGCTATCACTGAGCGGATCGACGTCATGGGTGTCGTGGGAAATGGTGCGGTTTATAAGGTTCAGATGGAGGCGGGAATTCAGGAAACAGATTTACTCATCGCCACCACCAATTCAGACGAGTTAAATATGCTCTGCTGTCTGATTGCAAAAAAAGCAGGTAACTGTCATACAATCGCGAGAATCCGGAATCCGGAATACAGCTCGGAGACGCGTTATATCCGGGAGGAACTGGGGCTTTCCATGGCCATCAATCCGGAGATGGCTGCGGCCATGGAGATCTCCAGACTGCTTCGTTTTCCGTCGGCCATCAAGATCGATACCTTCGCCAAGGGCCGTATCGAGATTTTAAAATTCCTCGTTCCTGACCACTCGAAGCTCCATGCCATGAAGGTCCGTGACGTTCTGGACAAGCTTCACTGTACCGTCCTGATCTGTGCGGTGGAGAGGGGAGAGGAGGTCATCATCCCCAGCGGTGATTTCGAGATGCAGGCGGGAGACAAGATCTCCATCATCGCGCCTCCCGCAGAATCCACGGAATTCTTCAAGCAGGCCGGAATCATCAATAATACCATCAAAACCGCCATGTTTGTAGGAGGCGGCAAGATCACGTATTACGTGGCAAAGCTTCTGGAAAACACGAAGATTCAGATCAAGATCATCGAACAGAACGCCGATCGCTGCAACGAGCTTAGCGAACTGCTGCCAAAGGCCATGATTATCCACGGCGACGGTTCTGATCAGGAGCTGCTTTTACAAGAGGGCATCCGCCAGACAGAGGCATTTGCATCCCTGACCGGATTCGATGAGGAAAACATCATGCTGTCGCTGTATGCGGCCAGCCAGTCGAAGGCGAAGCTGATCACAAAAGTTAATAAGATAGCTTTTGAAAATGTAATTAACTCCATGAATTTAGGCAGTGTGATCTATCCCAAGTTAATTACCTCTGATTCCATCCTGCAGTATGTGCGCGCCATGCAGAATTCCATGGGCAGCAATGTGGAGACGCTCTATAAAATCGTGGCTAACCGCGCTGAGGCGCTGGAATTCCGCGTAATGAACGATCCCGCCATCGTCGGCATTCCACTGGAGAAGCTTCGCTTAAAGGACAATCTTCTGGTTGCCTGTATTAACCGCAATGGAAGGATCCGGAGCCCTCGCGGAAAAGATGTTATTGAAACCGGTGACCGTGTAATCATCGTTACTACCAATACCGGATTAAATGATTTGAAGGATATACTAAAGTAGGAAAAGGCGAAGGAAATGAATAAGAAAATTATCGTCTATCTTCTGGGATGGATTATGAATATGGAAGCCATCTTTATGCTGCTTCCATGTGTGGTTGCTGCCATTTACCGGGAAAGCAGCGGAATCTGGTTTCTGGCCGTCATGGCGGTATGCGGAACGACCGGTCTTCTTCTGACACGCAGGAAACCGGATAATATGGTATTCTTCGCCAAGGAGGGCTTTGTCTCTGTTGCAATGAGCTGGATTGTGCTCAGCTTTTTCGGGTCCCTGCCCTTTTACTTAAGCAGGGAAATTCCCCGGTTTGAGGATGCCATGTTCGAGGTAATCTCCGGTTTTACGACGACGGGAGCCAGTATTTTAACGGATGTGGAAGGGCTGTCCCACTGTATGCTGATCTGGAGAAGTTTTACACACTGGATCGGAGGCATGGGCGTTCTCGTGTTTATTCTCGCCATCCTTCCGCTGGCAGGCGGTTATAACATGTACCTCATGAAAGCGGAGAGCCCGGGGCCATCTGTAGGCAAGCTGGTTCCAAAGGTAAAATCTACCGCCAAGATTCTCTACGGAATCTATTTCTTCATGACAGTGGTGGAGGTCGTCCTCCTGCTTGTCGGCGGCATGCCGCTGTTCGATTCGCTGGCAACCAGCTTCGGTACGGCCGGTACCGGTGGTTTCGGCATCAAAAACAGCAGCATTGCCTTCTATGACAGCTATTATCTTCAGGGAGTCATCACCGTGTTCATGATACTCTTTGGCATTAATTTTAACGTGTATTACTTATTCCTGATTCACCATCCAAAGGACGCGCTTCGCTGCGAGGAGGCGAGGGCTTATCTGGGAATTATCGGCGTGACCGTTCTTCTCATCACCCTCAATATCCGCGGAAGTTTTACCAGCATCTTTGCGGCCTTCCACCATGCGGCGTTCCAGGTAGCATCCATCATCACGACCACCGGCTTCTCCACGGTAGATTTTGACAAATGGCCGGAATTCTCCAAGGGCCTGCTCGTCGTATTGATGTTTATCGGCGCCTGCGCCGGAAGTACGGGCGGCGGCCTCAAGGTATCCAGGGTCATTATTCTGCTTAAATCGGTGAAAAAGGAGTTATTTTCCCTGCTTCATCCGAGGAGTGTCAAGATTATAAAGATCGAAAGCAAACCGGTCGAGCATCAGGTCATCCGGTCCATCAATACATTTCTGGTGGCTTACCTTGTGATTTTCGTTCTCTCGACCGTGATCGTCAGCCTCGATAATTTTGATTTTACAACGAATTTCACAGCTGTGGCGGCAACCTTCAACAACATCGGACCGGGACTCGGCGCTGTCGGTCCCACCGGCAATTTCTCCGGCTTCTCGGTCATGTCGAAATGGGTGATGATGTTCGATATGCTGGCCGGACGTCTGGAGGTTTTCCCGATGCTTCTGCTGTTTGCACCATCCACATGGAAAAAGTAAATATTTTGTCAAAAAAAGCACAGGGGGCTGAATGGATATTCTTTCCCCTGTGCTCTTTGCCTCCTGTCCTATGCATCTCAGTCTCAGTCACCGTACTTTTTCCTATTAATCGCTGCAAGCAGAATCACCAGAATCACATTCACCACCAGGATCCCGATCGCGGCCACGATACCGACATGATCCGCCGCACCGCCCACTATCTGGGGTGTCAGAATGCCACCCATGGCCGAGATCGCCGTAAGCACCGACATGCCGAAGGTTGAGCCCTGGATCAGCGGTCCCGCGTCGGCGATGCAGGTGGGATAGATGCCCGCCAGGAAAAAACCGAAGCCGATGAGCGCCAGAGTAATGAGCGGAAGGCTCTTCGTAGAGATCAGCAGGAAAAAGCAGATACCGCTTCCCAGTGCATTCATCAGGATAAGGGAGCTGCGCCTCATCTTTCCGCTCAGTGAGGCGCAGACCAGCCTGCCTGCCATGATGATCAGCCAGGTCACCGACACCAGCGTGGTGGCATACGTCTCGCTCATGACACCGATATTCTGCAAATACGTGACAAACCAGCCGTTGATACAGTTTTCCACACCCAGGTAGAAGAAGAGTATCAGGGCGATGCAGTAGAACTGAAAGGACTTTAAGAATTCCCGTTCCTCCCGTTTTCCGGTATGCTTTAAAGGCACCGCATCTCTGGCCCGTTCATTTAACAGACTGTAATCCATGGTCCCGTAAGTGACCGCAGAGGTGGCGGTGATAAAGATCAGGAGATAGACGACCGACCGCCAGCCAAATCCCAGCTTCAGCAGGACTGCGGTGAGAAATGGCGCCAGGAAGGCCCCGACCGCGAAACTGCAGTGCAGGAGGTTCAGCTTCCCGGCCGCGCCTCCATCGTAAATATCGTTGACGGCGGCGTTATTTATAATTGTAACAGAACCTCTCACAAGGCCGTAGACCAGCATAATGCCGTACATGACAGGAAGCGGCGGCAGAAGAGTGAGTCCCAGCAGACAGAGCGGCGCCATGGCGGTCATCACTGTGATGGAGAACCGTCTTCCCATGGCAGGAACCATGACGGGGAAGAGGAAGCTGGCCAGAAGATTCCCCACCGCCATCACGGAGAGCAGTCCGCCAGCGGCCAGAAAGCTGATTCCAGCCTCCGTGATCACCGCCGGCAGAATCGCTCCGATCACCAGCACCGCCATCCCGCTGACCGAATAGCCATAGCAGCAGCGGATAAAAATTTGTTTCCTTCTATCTATTTTCATGGGTATTACCTCTCCTTGTCACCCCAAACTTTTTCCATTATACTAAGAAGAAAGCAGAAATACAAGGCAAAAACGGCCGGAAAAACTTTATAATTTTGTTTTATTTATGTTGACTTTACAAAGGACAAATGGTATTATGTTACAGTATGCCGCACAATGAGGTCTAAAAGTTTTCGTGTAAAAGCGAAGCACCGCAGTTGGCGAGTAATGATAATAGGAGGTGCCATATGTACGCGATTATTGCAACAGGTGGTAAGCAGTACAAAGTAGCTGAAGGCGATATCATTAAAGTAGAAAAGCTTGGTGTTGACGCTGGTGAAGCAGTCACATTCGATCAGGTACTGGTAGTAAACAACGGCGAATTAGCAGTCGGCTGCCCGACAGTAGCAGGTGCTACCGTAACAGGTACAGTTGTAAAAGAAGGCAAAGCGAAAAAAGTCATTGTTTACAAGTATAAGAGAAAATCCGGATACCATAAGAAAAATGGTCACAGACAGGCTTATACCCAGGTAAAGATTGAAAAGATCAACGCTTAATTCAGGCAGAGACTATGATTAAAGTAACAGTTTTGGAAGATTCAGACAGAGTGGTCCGCGAACTTAAGCTTACAGGACATGCCGGGTACGGTGAGGAAGGACAGGACATCGTCTGTGCCGCCGTTTCAGCCCTGGTATTCTCCGCTTATAACTCGATCGAGACCTTCACGGAAGACGATTTTGAGGGAAGTGCCGATGAACGTTCGGGAGACTTTCAGCTGCGTTTTTCAGGAGAGATCAGTCCGGAATCAAAACTCCTTATGAATTCTCTGGTGCTCGGGCTTACGAATATCATGGAATCATATGGGAAACAATATATAAAAATTCGATTTGAGGAGGTGTAAGTGATGTTAAAGATGAACCTTCAATTCTTCGCTCATAAAAAAGGTGTTGGATCTACAAAGAACGGCAGAGACTCCGAGTCTAAGAGGTTAGGTGCTAAGAGAGCCGATGGTCAGTTCGTATTAGCCGGCAACATTCTCTACAGACAGCGTGGTACTCATATCCATCCAGGTCTTAATGTAGGCCGCGGCGGAGACGATACACTGTTCGCTACGGTGGATGGCGTTGTCAGATTTGAAAGAAAAGGCAGAGACAAAAAGCAGGTTTCTGTTTATCCAAGAGTAATAAGCGAATAATTAGACCGGCTTCATACCTCACCGTATGAAGCCGTTTCTTTTAAAATGCCAATGGAAAGGAAACAGGTGAATTCATGTTTGCCGATAGAGCAAAAATATTTATTAAATCAGGAAAAGGCGGCGACGGTCACGTCAGCTTCCGCCGGGAACTCTATGTTCCCTGCGGCGGTCCCGACGGCGGTGACGGCGGCGACGGCGGCGATATTATCTTTGAAGTGGATGACGGTTTAAATACCTTAAGCGATTTCCGCCAGGTGCGCAAATACGCTGCCCAGGACGGAGAACAGGGAGGCAAGAAGCGCTGCCACGGAAAAAACGGCGGCGATCTCATCGTCAAGGTTCCGGAAGGAACAGTCATCAAAGAGTTTGAATCCGGAAAAGTCATCGCCGATATGTCCGGTGAAAACCGGAGAGAAGTCATCTTAAAAGGCGGCCGCGGCGGTCAGGGCAACATGCATTACGCCACTCCAACCATGCAGGCACCGAAATACGCCCAGCCTGGACAGTCCGGCCAGGAACTCTGGGTCCAGCTGGAACTCAAGGTCATCGCGGATGTCGGTCTCGTGGGATTCCCAAACGTGGGTAAATCCACGCTGCTTTCCCGCGTCAGCAACGCCCGCCCCAAGATCGCCAATTACCATTTCACCACTCTGAATCCTCATCTGGGAGTTGTGGATATCGACGGCGGCAAGGGATTTGTCATGGCGGATATCCCGGGTCTGATCGAAGGAGCCTCAGAGGGAATCGGCCTCGGTCATGATTTCCTCCGTCACATCGAGCGCACCCGTGTACTGGTTCACGTCGTGGATGCCGCATCTACAGAGGGCCGCGATCCGCTCGAGGACATCCGGGCCATTAATAAAGAGCTGGAAGCCTACAACCCGGATCTTATGAAAAGGCCGCAGATCATTGCAGCCAACAAGACCGACGTCATTTACGCTGAGGATGAGGATCCGGTTGCAAAGCTGAAAGCTGAATTTGAACCGAAGGGAATCAAGGTTTATCCGATCTCCGCGGTCAGCGGCCAGGGAGTCAAGGAACTTTTATACGCTGTTTACGATTTGCTGCAGACGGTAGATTCTACACCGGTTATCTTCGAGAAGGAATTCGATCCGTCGATGATGATCGACGAGACGCTGCCTTATACGGTGGAGAGGAACGAGGAAGGTATCTACGTCGTAGAGGGTCCGCGTATCGAAAAAATGCTGGGATATACCAATTTAGAGTCAGAAAAGGGCTTTTTATTCTTCCAGAAATTCTTAAAAGGAAACGGAATTCTCGAAGAACTGGAAAAAGCCGGAATCGAAGAAGGCGATACTGTCCGTATGTACGGTCTGGAATTCGACTATTACAAATAGACTAATGATAAAATTGAGAAGTAATATGATGGAGGAAATATGACAAGCAAGCAGCGTTCTTATTTAAAGGGCTTAGCAATGACCATGGAGCCTATTTTCCAGATCGGTAAATCCAGCATCACGCCGGAGATTACCACCGCCATTGCGGAAGCTCTGGAAGCAAGGGAACTGATTAAGATTACGGTATTAAAAAACTGTCTCGATGACGGCAGCGCAATCGCCTCGACACTGGCTGAGCGCACCCATTCTGAGGTGGTTCAGGTTATTGGAAGAAAAATTGTCCTTTATAAACCGGCGAAAGAAGAGAAGAAGAGAAAGATCATCCTTCCATAGGTTCAGCCGGCGTAACGTAAGGAGTTACTGAATATGGGGAAAATCGGAATCATGGGCGGTACATTCGACCCGATCCATAACGGTCACCTTCGCCTCGGAGAACAGGCCTATTACGAATACGGCCTGGACCAGATATGGTACATGCCTTCGGGACAGCCGCCGCACAAAAAGGACCACCGTGTAACAGACAGCCATATACGTCTGGAGATGACCCGGCTCGCCATGGAGGGCCGCGAGGGATTTTCCTGTTCGGATTTTGAGGTCATGCGCAGCGGCAACACCTATACGTCGCAGACACTGGAAATTCTTCATGAGAAATATCCCGGCCATACGTTTTATTTCATCATCGGCGCAGACTCCCTCTATGAGATCGAGCACTGGCATGAACCAGCAAAGGTACTGGCGCAGGCCGTAATCCTGGCGGCAGTGCGGGAATATGAGTCGGCAGGCCGTTCCATGGAAACACAGATTACCTATTTGAAAGAGAAATATCAGGCTGACGTCCGCATGCTGCACTGCGGGGAGATCGATATCTCCTCTGCTGAGCTGCGCCGGATGACCGCTCTTGGTGAGTCCATTGAACCATTCGTCCCGGAGCCGGTAGCCAGGTATATTAAAGAGCATCATCTATATCAGGAGGTGACAGAATGCAGGAAATCATTGCACATCTGAGAAACGAATTGAGCGGAAAACTGACGCCTTCCAGATACGAGCACACCATAAGCGTGTCATTTACCGCAGCGGCACTGGCCATGCGCTATGGCTGTGATTTGGACAAGGCGGAACTGGCCGGTCTTCTGCATGACTGCGCAAAACACTACAGCAATGAGACTATCATCAAAAAATGCGAGAAGCAGAAGATCACCCTGACCGAAGATGAGAAGAAGGCCCCGGCTGTCCTTCATGCGAAATACGGCGCCTGGCTGGCCGAGACGAAATATCAGATATCGGATCCGGAGGTGCTTTCGGCAATCCGGTGGCACACCACCGGACGGCCCGATATGACACTGTTGGAGGAGATTATCTTCACGGCGGATTATATCGAACCACGCCGGTATGAGGCCCCGGATTTACCTCTGGTGCGTCCGCTGGCATTTACGGATCTGAAGGAATGCATCTATCAGATTTTAAAGGATACCCTGGATTATCTGAATGGGAAAGGCTGTTATGTGGATTCCATGACGAATCTGGCATATGATTATTACAAACAGCTTCACGAGGAAAAGAGAGGAAATTAAACAATGAATCATTCTAGCGAAATGGTAAAAGCAGCTTACGCGGCTTTATCCGACAAAAAGGGCGAGGATATCCGCATCATCGATATCCGCAACGTTTCCGTTATGGCGGATTACTTTATTATAGCAAGCGGTTCCAATTCCAACCAGGTTCAGGCCATGGTAGACAACGTGGAAGAGGAACTTGGAAAAATGGGCTGTACCTGCCGTCAGGTGGAAGGTTATCAGTCTGCCAACTGGATCCTTATGGATTACGGCGACATCATCGTACACGTCTTTGACCGTGACAACAGACTCTTCTATGATCTGGAGCGCATCTGGCGCGATGGGAAGACACTGGATGTCAGTGAACTGAAATAACAGAACGAAACAGGCTGGATTCAGAAGCAGGTCGAAACAAATAGAAACTGGTTAGCAAAAGCAGGAAGAGGTTGACATAAAATATTTATGTCAACCTCTTCCTGCTTCACTTTCTATTTTCCAAAATTCCGTGTTTCCGGCCGTCAGCAATGCAGTACTAGTTGATTCCCAAACGGAACAGTCCGATCACCTTTCCAAGTATCTCCAGGTGATCCACAATAATCGGATCCATCTCATCATTCTCAGGCTGAAGTCTATAGTAGCCGTCTTCTTTGTAAAAACGCTTTACTGTAGCCGAATCATCAACCAGCGCCACGACGATCTCTCCGTCGTAAGCAGTGGAGCACCGTTCCACAATCAGCTGATCTCCATCGAAGATACCGGCATTAATCATACTGTTTCCCTTTACATTCAGCATAAAGGTCTCCGCATTCGGGAGAAGCTCCACGGGGATAGGATAGTAATTCTCAATATTCTCTTCAGCCAGAAGCGGAACACCTGCGGCCACGGTACCAACGAGCGGCACGTTCACGACCTCGCGTCTCGTCAAATTAAAGCAGTCGTCGATAATCTCAATCGTTCTCGGCTTGGTGGGATCCCTTCTTATGTATCCCTTTTCCTCCAGTGTCTCTAAATGGGAGTGGACGGAAGAGGTTGACTTTAAATGTACCGCTTCACAGATCTCCCGGACAGCCGGCGGATACCCCTTTTTTAAGATTGTTTCTTTGATATATTCTAAAATTTCCTGCTGTTTCGCTGTTATCTTCTCCTGAGCCATATAACACAGCCTCCTCAATCCTTTTTCTTTCTTTTATAGTAACATATGTTCGATAAAAATGCAAACCTTTGTTCGAAAAAAGTGGCTTTCTTTCTTGACAAACATTTGTTCGAGTGGTATGATATACCCATGCAGAACAAACGTTCTTTTTGTTGCAAAAGAGTTAAAAGAGTTACAGGGGGTAAATACAGATGAAAAAATTAATGATTACGATGGCACTTGTTGTTTTGATTCTGTCGAACGTCTGCGGTCATTCTCTGATGAATGCACTGGCCGATGAAACAGAACTTCCGAAGTCTCAAAAGTATTATACCAGCATCGAGATTCAAAAAGGCGATACACTATGGGGAATCGCCGATGAATATGCCAAGAGCTGCCGCATGTCCACCACCGAATACGTCGCTGAGTTAAAAAGTATGAATGGGCTGAGGGAGGATGTGATCCATAGCGGCCAGCATCTGACCATCATGTACTGTGTGCCTGTTACTGAGGTTCTGGCAGAGAAATAGAGACAGAGTAGTAGAGACAAAGAATCAGGGGAAGAGAATCAGAGGCAGTGAACCAAGGACAGAGAATCAGGGACAGAAAATCAGAAGTAGAAGAGGGCAGATGACCGAGAGCCGTATCTTTCTGGCCCTATCCTCCATTCCTCTATCAATATAGGCAGCACCGGCTTTCATGATCTGCAATCGGGTCATGCGAGGCCGGTGTTTTTTTTGATGCATTATTCCATATTTTATTTTAGATTCAGCATTTTGAGTACTTTCAGTATTTTATTTTAATTAGTACTTGACATTACATAGTAGTATGTATAATATAGTATTAAAGGAGGACTTAAAATGAATGCACAGTTTAAAAAAGGAGTCCTTGAACTGGTGGTGCTGGAGTCCGTGAGGAAGAAGGATATGTATGGGTACGAGCTGGTGGAAGAGGTATCCAAGGTCATTGATGTGAATGAGGGAACCATTTATCCGCTGCTGAAGCGTCTGACCAATGAGCACTATTTTGAGACGTATCTGCGGGAATCCACAGAGGGGCCGCCGCGGAAGTATTACCACTTGACTGCTGCCGGAGTTCTCTACCGGGAGACACTGGAGCAGGAATGGAACGAATTTCAACAGCGGGTATGTATATTTTTGAAGGAGCAGAAGGATGAATAAGAATGAATTTTTAGAAGAGTTAAACCGGCACCTCCTCATCCTTGAAGATGAGGAACAGCGGGATATTCTGGAGGAGTACTCCCAGCATATTGATATGAAGGTGGAAAGCGGATTAAGTGAGGACGAGGCCATCCGCGATTTTGGAAGTGTTAAGGAGCTGGCCGCCCAGATTCTGGAGGCCTACCACGTCAAAGCGGAATTTTCCGGTAATGCGGCAAAGGAAGTCCGGAAACTCCCTGTAAAGCCGATTGCGATTCACGGAGCCGACCTGCGTGATAAGTTCGCCCGCTTTTTCAAGAAGCTGTCTGCCGCAGCGCGGCACGGCGCCGTCTGCTGCTATGAAGCAGGAAAGGCCATAGGAAGAAAGGCGGCTTATCTGATCCTATTTCCCATACGAAAGATTCGCTCGCTGCTGCACAGAGAGGAGAAGACCGTGACCACTGATACGGAAAGAAAAAAGAGAGAACAAAGGAGAACAGCCGACAGCGGTTCCGCAAGGGCAGTCCCCGCCATGCGCACGCTGGGTCATTCCATCGTCTCCGCCATTGGAAGCTGCTTTCACGGAATCATTCGCCTCTGCCTGTGGGGCCTTAGGTGGTGCTGGAATCTGTTTATGATGTTTCTGGCCCTTTTTGGCGGTCTGTTCCTGCTGGGATCACTGTTCTGTTTCGGCATTCTGATCGTGTGGCTGTTTAAAGGATATCCCCTGACAGGGATTACCCTGGTTCTGTTCGGCACCGTGCTTTGCAGCGGTGCATTTACCTGTTTCTGCGTAAGCCTGCTTCGCATGAATAAAACGAATCATTATGAGGCGGAAGAAACCGCCGTTCAACTTACAGAGGAGGTACATGATGCGTAACTTACATAAAGCGCTGATCGCAGTTTTCTGTAGCGGAGTATTCATTACCGGAATCGGCACCGGAATTTCCTTCTCCGAATTTTCATCTTTCGCCTACTCCGGCAGGACCATGATTGGCGATGTGAAGATGACGACTGAGAATCTCGATTACTCCTTTCAGCTTCAGGAAGAGCAGAAGCTGAGAATATACGGTAATTACTATTTTCACAGACACTCGGCTGATTCCACAGAGATTTTACCGGATGAGGCCGTTCCGGAGAATACCATTCGTTTTCAGATCACCTATAACGCAAAAGCGGTTGCCCCTTATCTTCGATACTCGGATAAGGAATCGGATGACCCGTATGTAGGAATCGAGTTCGATTATCTTCTTGATGATATGGAGCTCTTTATGGCAGGTAAGGATCAGCTTCTGGAGGATATAAGGAACCGGCAGATCGGCTCTTACGACACGGTATCCGTGGAGCGCATACGCATATTCGTCAATCCGGCGTCCATCGATCTCGTCACCATGGATTAATTCTGCGGTGGATAATGAGAGGGGAAGAACAGAGTTCTCCCTTCCTTTATCCACCGTTTTAATTTTCATTGCCGTAACGGCTCTTTTACGGTAAAATAAAAGGAACTGACAACACCTATGGAGTAATTAGTATGAACACAAATCCTTTAAGGCTTAACCATCTGCTTCTCCCTTCCAATATGCTGATGGCGCCCCTGGCCGGCTACACCTCCTGGCCCTTTCGAATGCTGTGTCAGGAGCTGGGAGCCGGCCTCTGTTTTACGGAAATGGCCAGCGCCAACGCGCTGAAATATAAAGACAAAGCCACAGAAAAGCTTTTGTACACCACCAGAGAAGAGCGGATCCGGGCCGTGCAGCTTCTTGGCTCCGATCCTGCGGTGATGGAACGGGCCGCCTGCAGCGAGGCTCTGTCCGGCTTCGACATCATCGATATCAATATGGGATGTCCGGTACCGAATATCTTTAAGAGCGGAGAGGGAAGCGCGCTTCTGGCCAATCCCAGACGGGCGGCCGCTGTCATCCGCGGCTGTAAAAAAAGTGGAAAACCGGTAACCGTAAAAACGCGTGTCGGCATCCGGCAGGACGAGCTGATTGCCGCGGAATTCACGAAGATGTGTGAGGAAGCCGGCGCTGACATGGTCTCTATCCACGGGAGGAGCCGCAGTATGATGTATGACGGCACTCCGTATTACGATCAGATCGAACAGGCAAAATCCGCCGTATCCATCCCTGTCATCGCCAACGGCGGAATCTTTTCCGACAGCGAAGCGCAGCACATGCTGGAGGCCACCGGCGCAGACGGAGTGATGATAGGCCGTTACGCTCTCCAGGACCCGTACATTTTCAGCCGTCTTACCGGCCGCAGTGTTACCGAAGACAAATACAGCCTTTTAATGGGCCAGCTGGAACTGACCTCCCGCCATTATGATGAGACCTACACACTGACTTATATAAAGAAGCTGGCTTCCTACTGCATGAAGAAGAGGAGCGGAACGAAAAAATACAAGCAGCTTCTCTATCACTGCGGCAATGTGGAAGAAATGAAACAGATATTAAAAGCAATATTCTATGAGGAGGAAGCGGACCGGAGATGAATGGAACAGATACAAATATCCCAAACAGCAGCGCAGGCTCAGAACTGGATAACAATGACGGCCTGGTCATAAAAAACGGAATTCTGGAACAATGTGAGACGCGGAACCGTTCCGTTGCCGTTCCCAGTGGCGTCCACACCATCGGAAAAGGGGCGTTTAAGGGCTGTACCTCCCTGGAGCAGATTCTTCTTCCGGATACAGTCACAGTCATCTCTGATGACGCCTTTAAGGGCTGCCGGAAGCTGACGGAGATCACGCTGCCGGACAGGCTGGACACCATCGGCAATTACGCCTTTCACCGCTGCCACAGCCTTACGGCCATCACGATCCCTGCCTCCGTCAAGGCGCTTGGCAACTGCGTCTTTCTTTACTGTGACAGCCTGGAGACTGTAAATATGCCCGGGGTTCGGTCTTTAGGCCTTCAGACATTTTTAAATGATGTCAGGCTCCGACGCATCCTGATCTCTCCGGAGCTTGATATTCAACATATCTGTGACTGTTTTACCGGATGCAGCGGTCTTCTGGATATCGCGTTTTCCGACGGGACCTCCTATCACATGGCCAATGCCGTCGCCGCCATGGCGCCCGGTTCCGACGCTCCCGAGGCTGTCCGCGCCATTGCCGCTGATATCTGCCGGATGATGGAAATACAGGATGGCGTCATCACCCGTTTTCTCACGAACTTAAAACACGTGGAACTGGCCGAAGGAATTACCGCGATCGGGAAAAGCTGCTTCTTTGATAAAAAAGGAATCATTTCCGTAAGGCTTCCCGCCAGTCTCACAGAAATCGGGAGCCGCGCCTTCCGAAACTGCATCAATCTGGAACGGGTGGAATTTGCCAGCGACCGGGTGGCCATTCACAAAGACGCGTTTAAGAACTGCTCCACGCTTCATACCATCCGCCTGGCGGACGGAAGTGAATACGAGCTTACCGGCTTAAGCGGCCAGGATGAAACGGGCGCTCCAACCATAGTCCGGGAAATCCACGCCCAGATACTGGGGAATTTCTCCATCAGCGGGACCACGCTTCTTCGGTATCGCGGAAGCGAGGAACGGGTCGTCGTTCCCGATGGAATTACCGTGATCGGCGAGCGGGCCTTTGCAGGCAATGAAGCCATTGACCGGGTTATCCTTCCGGATTCGGTGGAGATGATCGGGGAGGAGGCATTCGCAGACTGTCTCGTCCTGCAGACCATCCAGTTTCCGAAGGGAGTCAGACATATTGGAAAATCCGCCTTTGAAAACTGCGTAAAACTGATTCGGGCCATCCTTCCGGATTCTCTTATAAGCATCTGCCCATCCGTATTTAACCGGTGCCGTGTATTAAACGAAGTGCGTTTCTCCGACAGGCTCGAAGAGATCGGAGAACTGGCCTTCTACGGATGTGAGAAATTAAAAGACATTGTGCTGCCGGAGACAGTGACCGTTCTGGGCGACATGGCCTTTTACCGGTGCCTCTCCCTGCGGGATATCGTGCTTCCGTCTTCCCTGAAGGTGATCGGGCGCAACGTATTTACCCATTCCGGGATTCGAAATGCCCGGGTATTCTGTAATCCGGTTTCCTGCGGAACCGACGTATTTTCCCAGTGCGGGAAGATGAGACGGCTCACATTTGAAGACGGGGTACGGTATGTCGGAGATAAATTTGCATTCCAGTGTGAGAAGCTTGCCGTCGTCATACTGCCGGATTCGATTGAATCCATTGGAAAACACGCATTTGAAGGCAGCCGCTATCTAAAGGAGCTTCCAGCTGATAAAACGGTCTGTCACATATTGTTGGACGGCAGCGGATTCTCCGGTGACGTTGTTCTCGGAGATGAGGTTCGGGCCATTGCGGGAGGCGCTTTTTACGGGAACACGGAGCTCACCTCCATCACCCTGCCGATGACTCTGTCGCAGATTGGACCATATGCGTTTTGCGGCTGTACCAGGCTCACAGAGGTCCTTCTCCCTCCTGGCGTAAAAATCCTCGAGGAAGGCGTTTTCGCCCGCTGCACGGCCTTACAGGCGGTTTCAGCAGCACAGTCTGACGGTCAGCTGACTTCGGTGTCGGCCCGCGCATTTTTAAACTGCCGGGAACTGACAGAGGTTCCTTCTCTGGAACGCTGTACTGTAGTGGGAACCAGTGCATTTTCCGGATGTGAAAAGTTAAGAAGGATTGAGGGGGGATTTCTTCAGATCGGAGACTCAGCATTTTCCGGTACGCCGTTTCTGGAAGAGCAGAAGCGGATGGGAAACGGTCCCCTTCCCGGAGCCGCCATCGTCTCCGGTATTCTGATTGACGGCTCAGGCTTAAGCGGTGACGTGACCATTCCGGAAGGCGTTGCCGGGATCGCGGACTACGCCTTTGCCGGAAATGACCGCCTCCGGTCGCTCCATTTTCCAGTAAGCTTAAAAAGAATTGGCAGCTCTTCCTTTGCAGGATGCCGGAATTTAAAGTCGGTTCATGTCTCCGCCCCCCTTGAGGAGATGGGCAGTTCCGCCTTCGAAAAATGTATCTCCCTGTCCGCTTTCTCCTGCCGGATTGCAGGAATCGGCGCCAGAGCATTTGCCTGGTGTCAAAGTCTTGAATCAGTCACGTTAGAGGAGACGGTTCTCCTGGGGGACGGTGCGTTCTGCGGCTGTTCGGCTTTAAATATATGCCGCATGGAAAATCTCCGCCGCATGGGGAGAGAAGCCTTCAGCTGCTGCAAAAGTCTGGAGGCGGTTTACTTCCCTCTGGCCGAACGGATCGGTACACGGGCATTTGAGCGCTGTGACGCATTAAAAAGCATGCTGCTTCCCGCGTTGTCCGCCTTGTCCGATCATAGCTTTGAGGACTGTGGACATCTGGAGGAAATCATACTGCGTGACGGCCATAACATAGATTTTCCCGCCAGCTATGCATTTTCCGGTTGTACCGCCATGCGCAGGGTTATACTGGAGAAGACAGTGTATCAGCTTACGGGATATGAGACTCTGTTTGACCGGAAGCTGCCGGAGGCCGTCAGGCGTATCTACGGAAGTGCCTTGAGCTGTTTTAACATCGATGAGGAACTTGCATTAACCGAATACCGGAACTGCGGCCGGTTTGTGGCCATACCTGAGGGCGTGAAAACCATCGGGGAAGACGTTTTTAAGGATCAGACACGGCTTGAGGCAGTCTCAATCCCGGATTCCGTGGAGTATATAGGCCCAAGGGCATTCGACAAGACCCCCTGGCTGGAACAGCAGCGCGCCGTCTGCGGAACATCTCCTGTTATCGTGAAAAATATAATCATTGACGCGGCCGCCTGCTCCGGCGACGTGGTAATCAGCCCTTTCGTCAAACGGATTTCGGGGTGGGCCTTCGCCAACTGTATTGATTTAACCGGAATCAGATTTTCTTCCTCCCGGACAGCGGTGGAGATACATGCGTTTCGAAACTGTATCCGGCTGAAACGCATTGTTACGGCCGATGGAAGAGAGTACTGCCTAGAGGGCCTTCCTTCACTGGATCAGGAGCTTCCGTCCATGGTAAGACAGATTTTCGAGGACTGCTGTAACTGCTTCAAGACAGACGGCTCGGGGCTGCTGCTGGAATGTACGGGAAATATAAGCCGTTTAATTCTGCCGGAGGGAATCACGAAGATCGGGCGCGGTGCATTAAAGGACAGCAACCTTCTCACCAGCATCACACTGCCAGACTCTGCCGCAGCAGTCGGAGAGTGTGCATTTGAACAGTGTAAATGGCTGGAAACGGTGAGCGGCACCTCCCGCCTCACCCGTATCGGCCGCATGGCTTTTTCCGGCTGCGTTCGTTTGAAACGGATCGAAGAGCTGCCCATGCTCCGGTCTTTGGGAGAGCGCGCATTTGAAAACTGCACCTCACTGGAGGAAATCATTTTGCCGGAAGGCATTGAGGAGATTCTTCCAGGAACCTTTTACCGGTGCCATGAGCTGAAACGGGTGGTGCTCCCGTCTACACTGAAGAGAATCGGGAAAGAGGCATTCGCCTTCTGCTATAACCTGACGGATATCACGCTGCCGGAGGGGATCGAACAGATTGGGGAAAGGGCGTTTGCCTGGTGCCGTAATCATGAAGCAGAAAGGGAGAGGCCATGAAATACAGAGATCTCGGAACAACCGGTCTGCGCGTATCGGAGATCGGATTTGGAACCATTCCCATATTAAGCGGCAATGTTCCGGTTCTTCCAGGCTATTACAGCCCTGATACAGAAGGGGCTGTCGCCGTCATGGAGCACGCCTGGAGACTCGGATGCAATTTGTACGATACGGCCATTGTCCCGGAATATGGAGATGCCGAACTGAAGCTGGGAGCATTTGCAAAAAAAATCGGCCGCGATAAGATCGTCATCTCTGATAAAGCCCGGTTTTATACCGGCAATGAGATGTATCAGGCTGTTCTTGAATCGATAAAGAACCTGGGAACCGCACCGGACATCTATTTTTCCCATCAGGTGGATCCGAATCACGAAGACCAGGTTTTTGGCCGGTACGGCGCCGTTGATGCTCTGGCTGAACTGAAAACCGAGGGGAAAATTCGCTTTACAGGCATTGCCTCCCATTACTACGACATCCTCTTAAGAGGAGCAAAGGATGTCCGGATCGATGTGCTGCAGGGAAGCGGCAACATTCTGGAACGCGGTATGCTGGACCGCATCGAAAGAGAGCCGCTTTTCAGGCAAAAGGGATTTCTGGTTAATAAGGTATACGCCGCCGGGATTCTGCCTTCCTTTTTCCCTGTAAAGACACTGATTGAAGGGGTTCTTACTTATCCGGTTTCCTGCGCCCTGATCGGACTCGGGACAGTGGAAGAAGTAAACGCAGCCGCAGCCGGGGATACGGTCCCGGAACGCCCCGATTTTCAAAGAGTGCTCACCGTCCTGGGAAAACGTTACGAGCCGATTTCCTGCGACAGGTGCCAGCGGTGTACCTGCCCGCATGGAACGGAAATTCATACAGTCTTCCGGCAGTATCACTACTTTTTTCTGGGAAAGGATTACTGGGCCCTCAGAAAGCTTGATCTGGGAATAGAAGAGAGCGCGGCGGCCTGCAGAAGCTGTACCATTCTGTCCTGCATAAAGCAGTGTCCCCACAAGCTTCGTATTCCGGAGATTATGCAGCAAATCGAGAGGCTGACAAAGATACATATCAGAAACTCTGTGATTTAGTAAAAGAAAACAGATTGAGCCAATTAATAAAAGTACCTGATACCGCAGACCGGTTACACGGATTCTGCACATCAGGTACTTTTCAAGCTATATGAGGATTTAAGCGGGGATAACTGGGTCTGCCTGCCGAACAGAGAAGTTCCGTCCAACATCCCATTACTGCATAACACCATCTGCGCCGATCACATATCCGTCAATGGTCGTGTTTGTCACCATTTCTCCGGTATCGGTGCTGAGATAGTACCATTTACCGTCGTTATCCTGAAACCACCCCGTCTCCATGAATCCGTTTTCATCGAAATGGTACCACTTGCCATCTGATGGAGTTTTCGCCCAGCAGTTGGCGGCAAAGGTGCCGTCGATTCTCCTGTATTTATAGCGGCCATTTTCGTTGATCCACTTACCCTGAGCCTCTTCCGGAGAGAGCTGCATGGCTTCTTCCCGGTCATAGGCTGCCATGATGATCATGATGGTTCCGTTGCTCTTATAATATCCTACACGCGTAAACCACGTATTCTGTACGGCTGCGACAGCGTCCTCCGTCAAATAGACGTAGCTTCCTCCATCGGAGGCGGTTGCACGGATATAAGCGATATGGCGGATATTGTGTCCGGTAGCGGAGGCCAGAGAATAGACCCCGGATAGGGAAACGCCATCGCCGAAATCGTAGGCCTTTTTCGCAACGCCGGTCAATTCAGAGTCGTAGACCAAATCGGAAACGCCCTTTTGCTTCCGGTAGGCATTCAAGTAGGCGACCTGATCATCCTGCCCGGAAGGGTAAGGGTTCTCAAGCGTCTTATCCGCGATATCAGAGATGACACAGCCATTCTCATCGGTGGTATAGTTCTTGCCGTCGATTGTGATATTCCTGTCCTTCAAGACGTAATGTTGATAGCTGAATACATACATGCGGCCGTCTATGGTTTCCACGCCTTCGCCTTTGACCACACGTCCGCTGGGCCTTAAATAAAAGGTGTAGCCGCCGTCTTCGAACCAGCCGGTCTGCATGATGCCGTTTTCGTCGAAATGATACCATTCGGCTTCGACATACTTTCCATTTTTTTCATATACAGCAAGCCAGCAATTCTTCAAAGGTTCTCCTGTCCTGTTGATCGTACAGGTCCATTGGGAGCCGTTCTGGTTCCAAGTGATATCACTCGATCCGTAAATGCCTCCTCCAAGGCGCAGCGGAGATTGATCCTTCGTCTGCGCAAATGCGGTCGTAACGCAGAGCAGGGCCATCATTACCGTGATTAAAACCCATTTTAGTAGCTTTTTCATAATTTTTCCCGCCTTTCTGATTTATTAATTATTTAAAGTATATCATAATCGGCAGGTGCCATCAAGTTATATGGAAGTAGAAACGCAGCAGTTGTAGTATCTTATCTCGTCAGATACTGCTTATATTTCTCCCTGTCGCCTTCCCGGCAGCTGACTGTCAGGCAGACTCCATTTTCCTGAAATTCCCGGCTGTGAACCATGGCGCGGCTGTTTAAGTAGTGAACCACATTACCGTTCTCATAAGGGATCAGGAACTGAGCCTCCTGGTATTCAGAAAAGAGAATCTGCTCCATCATACGCAGCAGTTCCGGGATTCCGATGCCGTATTTCGCCGACATATAGATCCGGTTATCCGAAATTTTAGGGAGCGTTTCCTCCTCCATAACGGAATCGGCCTTGTTCATAATATAGATCCTCGGAATATCACCGGCCCCCAGTTCTTTCAGCGTTTCCTCTGTTACCTCTATCTGTTCTTTGTAATGCTCATCCGAAAAATCCACTACATGAAGCAGAAGATCCGCATAACGTATCTCATCCAGCGTGGAGCGGAACGCCTTGACCAGGCTGTGGGGAAGACGGCTGATAAAACCGACCGTATCGGAGAGCAGGAAATCCTGGCTGCCGCTCAGGGATATCTTTCGAACGGTGGTGTCCAGCGTGGCAAAAAGCATATCCTTCGCCATAACCATCTTTTCCTCTTTTCCGCTCGACAGCTCCACCAGTTTGTTTAACAGCGTGGATTTGCCTGCGTTGGTATATCCGACCAGCGCGGCCTGCGGATACGTTCCCTGGGTCCGTTTTCTTCTCTGGACTTCGCGTTCCTGCTCCATCCGTTCCAGTTCGCGCCTCAGTTCGCTGATCCGCCCCTCGATTTTTCGCCGGTCCAGCTCAATCTGCTTTTCACCGGATCCCTTGTTGCTCAAGGAACCGCTGGCTCCGCCCTGGCGCCCCAGAGAGTCCCTGAGTCCTATAAGTCTCGGCAGCATATACTGAAGTCTGGCCGATTCCACCTGCATTTTAGCCTCTTTGGTCCTGGCTCTCCTTGAAAATATCTCCAGAATCAGGTAGGTCCGGTCCCACACCGGCACGTCGATCTCCCTCTGCAAATTTTTAAGCTGGGAGGGAGATAAGGTATCGTTGAAAATGACATAGTCCACGCAGAGCGTCTCCACGGCTTCCCTGATCTCGCCAACCTTTCCCGAGCCAATATAGTAAGCGGCGTTAATACAGGAGAGATTCTGATCGACTCTGGCCACCGGATCCATATCGCAGGCCTTCACCAGATTGTGCAGCTCTTTCATAGATACTTCAAAATCATTGTTTTCGTTTAAATGTACCCCAGCCATCAGAGCGCGGGGTCTTATGGTTTCATTCTGTTGTTTCATATATTGTTCAGCCTCCTTGCTGCCGTTCCCATTTCTCACCGTCCTGGAAAGGAGAGGGGTTCGGCGCAGCTTCAGGCGGCAAATTTATTTCCGCGGGCAGCGAGCCGGATCGATTTGACTCTGTGCAGTACGCGGCTGTAACCGCCTGATTATAAACGGGTTATCATCCTGTTATTCACACATTTGAATCGTAACCGAATAAAAAAGCATATCATTCCTGACATCATCGCGTACCTCCTAATCATGATATTGGTAATTTCAGGTACAAAAAAAGAGATTGTATCCATGCCGAATCGGCAGACTAAGACACAAAAAAAACTGTTCCGGTTATAAACATATATAAATAAACCATGCAAAACAAGCGTACCTGCGAATGGATACGGTACCGTGCCGCCATGGAATTTATACATGATCTCTTATAACGAACAGTTTTTACTATCTTAATCTAATAAACAATCTCTCAGACCTCTGATTTCTATAATTTTCTTTCTGTTGTTCCTGAAATTACCTAGCTTGATCATAATGGCTTCGCATCATTCTGTCAAGTGTTTTTTTATCATATACAGAAAAAGTGTGTTGTTACTGTGATTCTTTTATATCTGCTTTCTTCTCAGTCCTCACGAAGCCGTACTTTATTCCGTGCACTGCGCCGGCGTTCATCTTCAAGAGCCGCATAATGCTTTTTCGTCGTATTAACGTCGGCGTGTCCCAGCACATCTGCGACCAGATAGATGTCATTTGTCTCTTTATACAGATTGGTTCCATAGGTGCTGCGCAGCTTATGCGGCGTAATTTTCTTTAAAGGGGTCACGATCCGCGCGTATTTTTTCACCAGATTTTCCACACTGCGCACGGCGAGTCTCTTTCTCTGGAGAGAGAGGAACAGGGCCGATTCGTGGCCTTCCTCGGCAATGATCATTTTCCGTTCTTCCAGATAATCGTTAAGGGCGTCTTCAACCTCAGAGCCGAAATAAACGGTTACTTCCTTTCCGCCTTTTCTGTGAATGCGGATACCGCCATTTTTAAAGTCTATATCATCGATATCCAGGCCAACGCACTCCGACACACGAATACCAGTCCCCAGCATCAGCGTCAGCAGAGCCAGGTCGCGCAGCTTCGTCTTCTCGTGATAGCTTTTCTGTTTCTCCGTGAGCGCATCTCCCTTTTCTACCTCGTCCAGCAGAAGAGCGACTTCGTCCACGTCGAGACGAATAATCTCTTTTTCGTGAAGCTTGGGGAGCTGTACCAGAGCCGCCGGATTGTTTACAAGGCGTTCATTCCGGTAATAATAATTATAGAAGCTCTTCAGCGAAGAAATTTTTCGCATGATTCCGCGTTCTTTATTGGTGACTTCCTGATTTTTATCGTTAAAACGGTATTTCAAATACTCCATATATTCTTCCATGTCCACAAGCTTTAAATTGTCGAGATGGTCCAGACTGATGTCTTTCATATCCATTTTCGCAATCACAGGGTTTTCCTTTAAAAGGAAATCGAAGAATACTTTTAAATCATACGCATAGGCAATTCTGGTCCTGGAAGAGGTGCGCGGCTCGATTCCACGAAAGAAATCGGCGCAGAAGGGCGGAAGTTCCCGGATCAGTTCCCTTAAATGTTTTACATTTTCAATATCTCTCTGCTGATGGTAGGAGAGTGTACTCATGATTGATGCCTCCTGATTTGTTCATGATTCTTTTATAACTTCCGTTGTGGGTTTGCTGAGAATTTCCGGCCAGCCTTCAATATTTCCATCGACAATCGCATGGAAAAGACGATCTTTTACACCCGGATTTTCCCGTTCCAGAGTTTTCGTTAATTTTTTAACATATTCCCGTTTTGTATGGCCGTCCACTGGACACGGATTTTTACATACCGGTAAATTGTATTTGTTCTTAAAGCCAATTACATCGGCTTCCTTAACGTAAATCATCGGGCGAATCACAGTTAATCCGGTACGGTCCAAATACGTACTGGGAGAAAATGCGTAAAACCGACCTTCATAAATTAATGACAATAACATGGTTTCGATCAGATCCTCACGATGATGCGCATAAGCAATTTTATTGCAGCCCAGCTTTATGGCCGCTTCATTTAAAGCGCCTTTGCGTAACTTTGCACAGAGCGCGCAGGGATTGGATTCCTCGCGTGTGTCGAACAATATTTTTCCGATTTCCGTAGAAACTATCGTATAAGGAACTGAAAATCGCTCACAGAGTTCTTTAACAGGAGATAAGTCAAAATCTCCAAAGCCCAAATCTACTGTAATAGCGGATAATTCAAATTGCTTCGGATAAAATTGTTTTAATCCCTGTAAAGCATATAATAAAGTAAGACTGTCTTTACCTCCGGATATACCGACAGCGATATGGTCGCCGTCCTCAATCAGATGATAGTAGTCGATAGCCTGGCGGGTGAGACTGTATAGCCGTTGAAGTTTCATGTAAAATGGCTCCTTTATGTAATTGATGTAAAATAGCGCTTTTTAGCACTAACTATTCGTTAAAGAAGTGTTTCGCGCATAGTTGGAAATCGCTCTCTTTATCGTACCATGGTTTGGATTGGTTTTCAACTATGCGTGAAAATAATTTTTCACTATCTATAACTCTTTTTAATCACTGCCGCCATCACCGCTTCTGCTGGCTATTACTAAATACGCTCGAATACATGCAGCACTTGGTTCCTATAGCGCTTGTTTCTGATTGTACGAAAAAAATAGGCCGGAAACCAAATAAAAACAGGAGGAAACAACCATCGCCGTTTTCCGGCCGAGTCCTCCTGTTTCTTACGATCCTGTGTCTACTTAAACGGTGACGGCATGATACTGCTGATCACCTCCGCCATCTCCTCCGGGCTCTCTTCCATTCCATCGTTTATCCAGTGTATCGTGATATTCCAGAACCCGCCTGCCTGATAGATAAGCTCCAGCTTTGATTTGCCCCTATACACGGGATTACTGAGAAACAGATCATTGATCGCAGGCAAATACTCGTCAAATTTCTGCAGCACCAGAAAAAGAAGATTGTTCCGCTTCAGCAGTATGAAAAAATGGGCGTACTGCCGGCATAGCGATAAGTACGCTTCTGTCACGGAATAGGCTGAAAGCTGCGGCAAATCCTGAAGCATTTGAATATAGAGATCACACAGTTCCTGAAGCTGTAAGTATAACACCTCTTCTTTGGAACGGAAATTCCGGTAAAAGGTCTTCCGGTCCAAATCCGCACGAGCCGTCAGCTCTTTGATCGTGATCTTCTCATAATCTTTCTCTTCCATTAATTTCAGCAGTGCTTCTAATATCCACTGTTTCGACTGAACCGTAAGGGGATTCTCTTTTTTCATGTTCATAGACGTCTCCTGCCACATTTTATGTCATATGAGGAACATGTCTCCCCCTCATTGACTATAGTCTTATTATAATATAAAATCATAAATGCCACAAGTGGGACATTTAAACAGTAAGGAGATAAACAGAATGGACAGCTATCAAAATGACCGGACCTGGTTAAAGGTTCAGGAATATCTGCCGCCTCATAATCGATTGGAGAAAGCGGAACTGCCCGAAGAATATTATTTAACCATAGACACTATGGAGATCCATATTGATCATTATAAAGTTGCTTCCCCCAAAGGAAGAGTCATACTCTTTCATGGAGTCGGCGGAAACGGGCGCATGCTCTCTGCTCTTGCGCTGCCCTTAATGAGAAATGGATTCGAAGTGATCTGTCCGGATCTGCCATTATATGGGTATACCCGTTGTTCAAAGAACGTGACCTGGCAGACATGGGTTTCCGTCGGAACCGAAATTGTAAATCACTATCAAAGTACGAAACAACTCCCCACATTTTTATTCGGACTCAGCGCAGGCGGCATGCTGGCCTATCAAACAGCCACGGAATGCCTCCAGCTTAACGGTCTGATGGCCTCCTGTATTCTCGATCAGAGAATCAAGGAAGTCACGAAGCATTCTGCAAAAAATCCCTATGTTGGAATAGCCGCCAAGCCCGCTCTGGCGCTACTGCAAAGAGTTGCAGGCCATGTCAGAATTCCAATGAAATGGATTGGCAATATGAAAGCGATTGTCAACAATGAAGAGCTTGCCGCGGTTCTGATGAAAGACAAAAAATCTTCCGGAGCCAGGGTATCTCTGGCCTTCATCCACACCATGCTGAATCCGGTTTTAAAAACAGAACCCGAAGATTTCAAATCCTGTCCCTTTCTTCTGGTTCATCCCGCCGAAGATCATTGGACTGATTTAAAGTATAGTCTTCTCTTCTATCAACGTCTGGCATGCGAAAAGCAAACGGTCATACTGAAAGGCGCTGGGCATTTTCCCATAGAAGAGGCGGGACTGATGCAGCTGGAGCAGGCATGCGTTGCATTTTTAGAGAGCCATCTATAGCCATCGGTCCAGGGTCTGATATAACTGCGGGATATCAATCAGTATCGCCATATGTTCATTCCGGATTCCACAGTCTTCTGCCGGTCATCTGCGAACGCATTGGCAGTCATCGCAATGACCGGTATCGTCCTGACATCCTGCCGTTCCAGCACTCTTATCTGAAATTCCGTTCCTTCCGGGCGCCGGAAGCGGCTGAATTCCAGATCCACATACCAGCCGTTCACTCCGTAGAGTTCAACTGGCTCTGAAGAGATAAAGAATTGATTCTTCACATACCATTCCATATTTTAAGCTCCCGGCCTTTCTCTAACATCACTTTTGCAGTCATAAAAAGCAGGCACTTATCATACCTGCTTTTCTCATGCTCCGAACTACTTAATCCCCTGAAAATATGGTCTTTTCTAATCTAATCTTTCAAATCACCCTCAAAATAACGCCTGCTTTTTCTTTTTCCATCAACCGCTATTTTGTAATAATAACAGTTTCTTTTAAAATGCCAGCAGATACCTGCGACAACGCCAGTCACTTCCGGATGGTTCCTGGGAGAAACCGGTTCTCCGTACAGATGGCCCGGCGCTTCCTCCAACCGCTTAATCTTATCTGCATCTATGGTAAGATTCGTCACAGGCGCAAGAATGGTCGCTTTTCCATTTTCATAGTTTGCTGCATCATTGATCTCATACTGTATGACAGTCTGAAACAATCCAGCCTGCACGGTTCCAAAATCGAGACATACGCCCCACATAGTTTCCCCAACTCCTTAACATTGTTCTGAAAAGGCAGTTCCAGCCCTCATCCCAACCCTAATAGCTCCAGCAGCTCCCTGTGAGGCCGGTCGGCATCCGCCTGGAAGATATTAATATGGTTCTGATCGCCGCTCCTGTCCGTAAATGCGGGGAACAGGAAACCACATTCCGGTTTTCCCGGCTCATATTCCCCGGTCATCGGGCAGATGGCACAGATCATATATTCAAACACTTCCTCCGACTCCCACTGCCGTTCCCCGTCAGACCCCTTTGCCGGGATATCGTACCGGTCATGAAAAACCAGAATCGCGTATGCCGCATTTTTATGGTATTTTTCCATGACCAGGTCGTAAAAGGTGTCCATCAGGGCATCGTTCTTTAAGCCGCACTCATTCATGGCCATAAGCAGCTGCCACATACTTCCCGGCTTTCGCATGCTCTGGGGAAACTCGTACTTCTTCAGATTAACATTTGTCGCAGAAAAAGGGATTTCCTTTGCCAGCTTCAGTTTTTTCGTCCTCTCCGGCGCGGATATTTTCAGAAAATTCGTATTGAAACTCCCCTCAAAATCTCCGTCCCTGTCCACATAACAGCCCGCGATCCTCGTGAAGGATGTTCTTGCAAGGGTCATACGCCTTGTCAGTTCCAGCATATCTTCTCTGTTTATCATGATCTGTCTATTACCTTTCCAATGTCTTTCTGCCGTCTTTCTTCTGTTCATTCATCTGTTTTTTCTTCTGTCACTTTAACACTTCTTCTGAAATAAGAGATTGTTGACTCTCTCTGTAATCCAAATCTCATCGGCTGTGCTTTCCACCTCGTAGCTTCTGATCACTTCGCCGTTAAATCTGTTCACAATCCTTATGCCTTTACCGTAAACAACGGCTCCATTCTTGCCACCAGCCCGGCCATATCGTGGTCCTCATGGACCTTCACCACCTGGTCGATATCCTTATAAGCGTAGGGAGCCTCAGAACGTATGGATTCCTCCCATTTCTTCAGGATATCGCTCCGCCCCTTCAAATCGCTCCTGTTTGGATCGATGGGCGTTACAACGTGAAATTTCTTCATAAACTCCTGGAATTCCTCATCGCTGCCATGGATCGCATCCCCTCTGGACAGCCTTCGGCCCGCCCCATGGCTTGCACTCCACAGCGCATCCGGATTCCCCATACCTTTGAGGAGATAGCTGGAGCTTCCCATGGATCCTGGAATCATCACCGGTTCCCCGTAATAGGCGAAGGGGGTTTCCTCCATCTCTTCCATGCCTCTGGCCGAACAGGCGCCCTTTCTGTGAATGTAATACTTCCGGCCTTCTGCCTCTCTCTCCCAGATAAAATTATGGGGCGAGTCGTACAGAAGCTTCATCTCAAAGGCGCGCACCGTATTTTCAACGGCGTTCTGAAGCATCAGCCCCAGAAACAGCCGGTTGGCAAATCCAAAATTGGCGGCATTGCGGGTCGTATCGCGGAAACGGCGCCATTCCCTGTCCATTCCGCCTCTTTCCGGCAATAGGTATATCCCATTGTCCGGATGGGGAATGCTTTTCGGGTACAGTCCCTTCGTTATTATCTGGTTGATCCTGCCGCTCTGATGGCCGATCGTCAGAGAACCGGTATGTATCATAATAAGGACCGCTCCCTTCCTGATTCCCCAGGCGTTGGCGGTCTGCCCGTCATAGATCTCTGCCACGCGCTGCATTTCCACGAAATGATTTCCGCCTCCTATGGAGCCGATCTGATCGTCATAGGACAGGGTATGGGGATCTCCGGTAAAATCTCCCAAGCCTTCCGTATCGCCGGCCTTCAGGCTTCCGCGAAATGCGGTGTACTCCAGTTCCTTTTCCTGTTCTTCCCGGTTGTAAAATCTCCATATTCCTTTTCCAACCGCCTCTCCTAAGGTCTCAAGCAGGCCAGTAAGGCCATCTTTCAGCATGGCTTCCCTCTGAATTCCATTCATAACAATACCGCGGCCGCCTTCAAAAAAGATGCGGCGGACCTCCGGCAGCAAGGAGGACAGGCTGCATTCCAGTTCTTCCTCCTTCAAATCCGTGGTATACAGCCGCATCCCGCAGTTAATGTCATTGCCCATAGCCTGGGGAATGACAAATCCCTCCGTCATCAGTACCGTGCCGATGGGAATGCCTGCGCCCTTGTGAAAATCCGGAGTCACAGCGGCCCTTCTCACTGAGCTGTCCGGATTCTCAAAAAAGCCTCCCTCCGCCTTCATACGCTCCACGGTACGTTCCATCTGCATCATACTTCTCAACTCATCCACGGCTTTTTTATCCGGTTTTGTTCCTTCCGGAAGGAAGAGAGACACACCGCAGGACTGGCTGTCAAATTCTAATTTAAGCTCCATACAATCCGCTTTCTAAACCTGTATTGTTCATGTGGTAAAAGGCACCGGTCATTACTGACCGATGCCCTGTTAAGTATTCCGTTTCTTCGTTTCTCCTAGCCCAGAAGAATATCCTTCTTATCCAGAATTGCCTCTACTGCCGCACAGGCCGGACAATCACAGTACTTTGCTCCGGCTGCTTTGATCTCTCTTGCATGAGCCGCGACATCCTTCGCCTTATCCACTCCGAAGACCTGAGCACCGTGCTCGGATTCTGCAAAACCGATCAGGCTGTCAATCGGCATAATATCCGCTTCCAGTTCCTCCACATACTTTCTGTTTTCTTCCGCTTCCCGGTCAGTTCCAACCGCATCGAGCCAGGCCTGGGCCGCTGCCCTTGTCTCTTCACTGCATGTCGATGCACCTATTAAATCGTTTGTTTTCTCAACAACATAATCCAATACGTTTTTATTCATCATTGACGCCCCTCTTTCTTACAGAATTTTTCTATATTTTACCACAGTCATTCCATCTTTGCAATGTCACTGCTGCATTTCGCTGATTTTCTGAATGGCCTGCTCTCTGGAAAGATACTGCTCCCACACATACCCATCCCTGGCCTTCGAGGTATCATAGACTGCGTTTAATGCCTGGCTGTATTCTTCACGGGACATCAGCGTGCCGTTCCATTCATACTGGTAGACCACATCCCCGTTTTCGTCGAATTCAAGCTTTGAATTGTCCTTTGCCCCATAGTAACCGCTGGCGACCAGGGATAACTGACCGTCTGCCATGGTGTATACCAGGTCATAGTAGCTGTCCATATTTCCCTCAGAATTGCAGAGAAGGTTTCCCTTCTCAATATAGCTGAAATACAGCCGGTTCAGCTGGTTTTCAACGACAGAGCCGCCGGCGTAAGCGGCAATCATACAGCCCACCGCCTCACTGTTACCGATCTTTACAAGTTCTGGTATGTCGTCGTCATTGAGATAGATCAGCTGATATCCAACCCACTCTTCTCCGTCCTGGGCCTGAAGATAATCGATGTACGTCTGCTTCCATCCGGCTGACGCTTCATTCTTCCTTCCCGCTCCCAGAAATCCAAGTACGGATTGAACCGTCTTCTCCGCAAGTGCAGAATCGGCTGCCTCCGACAGCCCCTTTTCCAGGGTAAATGCGCCGCTTTCACTTCCGCTGTAGATTCTCACCTCGGAACGGCCGGCCTCTGTCCCGGACAACGGTAAATAGCTGCATATGATTATAATATCGTTGAAACCGTCGCTGTTATAGTCGGGGAAGGACACCGCCTCCACCTTTTGAAACCGTTCCTTTTCACGGTTATTATCCTTATATACGCCATCCAGAACCGTGACAGTCCGATCGCCGTCCTTCAGCTCGAACCGTGCATCTGCGGTGGAATTCTCCCCTGCCTCCGGTTCATAGGAGACAAATGTCACCTTTCCCAAAGGATTTAAGTTCGCCTCAAACGTCTGGTCCCTGATGATCCTGTATTCATGCTCCCCGGCGCCGGAAGAATCCGCTCCCTGGGTACCTTCTGCCTGCTGCTCTTTGCCCCCGTTCTCGATCGTAATCTCAGGTTCTTTTCCGCTTCCGCCGCCGTTTTCGCCCTCTGACGATTCCGCTGTGATTTCCGGTTCCTTTAAGTCCTGTGCCTTTTCCTTCTGTCCACAGGCAGTCAGCACGCCGCAAAGAGCGATACAGGCCGCTGCTGCCCTCCATCTGTCAGTCCTTTTTCTCATGTGTTTTCCTCTCAGGTATGTTCTCTTCACACCATCTGTTCTTTCTCTTTAAATTCCCTCTCAAAACGTTCCGCCGCATGCCTTAGAAGCTCAGCCGCATGGGAGCCGTCAGCCGGATAAGACACCGTGCAGAATTCCGGATTCACGAATTCCTTTTTACCATTCATGCTCCGCTTCCAGAACAGCTGCAGAACAAACTCCTCGATCATCTCCTCAGCGGCCCCACTCTCCCTGTCTTCAAACAGAGCGATCGCAATAACCTCCTCGCCCAGCCTTGCGGCCAGCGTTTCGGCAGGAAAATTCTCCCCAATGCTCCCGCGGATCCGGCCAAGGTAGGCAAGCACTTCCTCCCTGCTGGCCGCTCCGGACAGCCTGCGGAAATTGGACAGCCGGACATAGAGCACACAGAGACTGGTCTGCGGCCTTCTCCCAATCCGGCGGTCAACGAAATCGCAGAAGCCTTCGACGGTGTACAGACCGCTGTCCGGCTCTGTATAGCCAGCTTTGTAGAGCTCCCGTTTCTGCTCCGTGATCCGCCACGCAAGCATAACCAGCGCTATGACGAGAAGCGCAACCGCACCGCAGCAGACATTGGCGGCCGCACGTTGTTTTACAGAAAACCAGCCTTCCTTGGGTATGATACTGAGCGTCCATACAGCCGGAAGACTGAACGTAAATTTCACTGCATCGGAAAAATCAATCGACGAGTCAGATACGGCGATTACGTTCTTATTCTCCCCCATGGAATTGACTCTCCAGAGCTCGTAATCATAACCTGCATCCTCCAGAAAGCCGAGTCCCATCTGTGAGATCACGTAGTCCCGGTCGAGGGCCGCCGCGATTTCTCCCTTATACTCATTTTCCTCAATCACGGGATAAAGAAAAAGGAATACGTCCTTTTGATTGACTCCCAGCTGCTCCGGTCCCTCTATCACGCCGTCTTTTATCACTTTTGCCAGAGTATAGCTGTAGGAAAACTCCCGAAGTTCTTTTCCCACAACTTGCCCGTATTCCTCCTTCGGATATACCGCCGTCAACGTATCCCCTTCAAAGTAAGCGATCGCCTCAATGGCGGAATATTCCGCCAGCAGCCTTAAAGACACCTGCTCAAACAGCTTTAAATCCTTGTCAAGGTATGGATCGGTATAAGACAGCTACTTCGCATAATTGAGCCTTTCAAAGTTTACGGACAGATTTTCATAGAAGAAGCTGAGCGTTGTCTGCGCCTCCTTCTGCCGTTTCTGAACGGAGGCAGACTGAATCTCACTCCGTACCAGCACGGCAGTACCAATCACAAGCACAATCAGGATACCAAATGGAATCCACTTTCTTTTGTCTTTGAAAAACATAGTATTATTCTCCATTCAGGAAAAGGGAGTACGTTCCTTTTCCATGGCGTTTCACATCGTACAGGGCCTTATCCGCCTTTGAAATCAGGGTCTTTAATGTATCCTTCCGATTCCAGACACACGCTCCCATGCTGCAGTGGACAGGAATCTCCGTCCCGTTTACAGTAATGGTAAAATGCAGCCGTTCGACAAGCTCGCTCAAAACATCATTCAGTTCTTCCACGCTGTCGATATCCTTAAGGATCAGAATAAATTCATCACCGCCGTACCTGCCTACAACGCCCTCATATTTCTTTTCATATCCGCGCAGGATGAAGCCGATCTTCTTCAGCGCGGAATCTCCGGCCTCATGGCCATACGTGTCATTCAGCAGCTTCAAATCGTCCAGATCTACAAAGCAGAGAGACAGCTTTCCGGAAGCGTTTCCATCCCGCAGCAGCTTTTCCAGCTGATTCAGGAAAAATGTCCTGGTTGCGAGGCCTGTAAGTTCATCCCGCAGCCCCTTGCTGGACATCTTGAGAATATCCTCATAGTCAACGCTCTCCGGAGCGATTGCATTGCTGTACAGCTTTTTCTCCATTTTATGTATCGAGGTCAGAAGCTTTTCCGTGATCGCCATCTGACCGAAAATATGCTTTTTAACGAACAGATACAGAATCAGCGTAATGAGTACCTGAAACAGCGCAGCCAGCAGAAGAAATGGCAGTTCCGCAGAAAACAGCGACAGGAAATCGACAGTTACAAGTATATCCCAATTTGTATTCTCAACCGGCCCAAACACGGTATATTGCGAATTTCCCGATTTCGTGCTTCTGAAAGAACCGGAATCCCTTGCCAGCAGCAGCGTCTCCAGCTTGTCCGTCGTGAGTCCGATCAGTTTATACTCACGTAAAATTTCCGTATAGGACGCGCCAAACGCCAGGCCGCTGGTGGATGACATAATCTGGCCCTTGGAACCGATCAGGACAGCCTCTGTCCCATTGGCCGCTGCGGACTGCTTTAACAGATTAACTGTATCGTCAAAATAGATGGAGCAGAACAGACTGCCGGTCATAATGTCATCCTGAATCAGAGGCACCGCCACCGTATAATTCAAAGTCTTGCCATCCGCCCCTGCGACGAAGCCATCCGTCACCTGAATCTCCCTGGTCGAATAAAGCGTCTGCATATATTCACGGCTGGCCAGGCTGGCGGCTTCCTCTCCCAGAGTATAGACCTCGATGTCCTCATCCACATAGCAGATGAACATATACCCAAAATATCGATTGATCTCATCAAGCTTCTCCGTCTTAGACTCCCACGGAACGTCCGGATCATAAAATTCCGGCAGCGCCGCCAGTGAAGTCAGCAGCTTTATGGACTCCCCTACCTTCTGCGATATCTGTGCAGAAGCGCTTTGATACGCGGCCTCCGCGGATTGCCTCATCCTTCGGACCGTAAGATATGCGCCGCTGAACATAACCGCCAGGACACATACAATACAGAATATGAGAAAGCGTCTGCGAATCGGCGCGAAGGGAAAGAGCTCAGCCTCCTGACTGTTCTTTCGTATGACATCTCTCTTCATGCAGCTATCTCCTAATAATCGTAAGTAAATTGACACATGACCAGTATAGCACAGAAACCATGGTATGACACTATTTTAATTTCATTGTGCATATTTTCTATGTCTCATTGTGCATATTTAGCTGCCTGCGGGCAGGCCTGCCTTTTTCAGAGCTTGAAAACTCTCATTGCTGACTGCGTGCTCCAGCCTGGCGGCATCTGCATGCGCCTGCTCCGGGGAAACGCCGACGGCAATCAGCTTTTCCTCGAAGAAACAGTGTCTCTCAAACACCTCTTCGGCCTCCGCTCTGCCGCTCTCCGTAAGATCGATGATCCCGTTCCCATCCTTTGTAATGTAGCCCTGCGCCTGCAGCTGCTTCACCGCCGCGCAGACACTGGGTTTTGACAGCTCCATATAATTTGCAATATCAATGGACCGGACCTCCCCGTTCGCCTTCTTCAGGATATAAATAATCTTCAAATAATTTTCACGTGACATCGTCAGTGCCATAGGAATATCTGCCTCCTGTTCAATATTGGTATGAAAAGTAAAATGGTAACTGCAAAATAAACTGTCAGCCGCGAAAGAACCGATCGCGCCGTCTCCGTTCGCCGCATTCACCGCAGCGTTCCTCCAGATCGTCAATCATGCGGTCTAAATACTCCTTAAATGTACTCTGCTCTTCCTCGGAAAGGCAGCCAAAGATATCGTCGGGACCGGGCTGGCTGTTCTCGCTCTCCTCTGCGCCGGCCCCCTTCTCCGTCAAGTGAACGATTATAACCCGTCTGTCATTCGGTGACGGCGTCCGCGTGATAAAGCCCTTCTTCTCCAGCTTGGACAGCAGTTCCCCAATGGACTGAGGTCTCATTCCCAGAATCTCCGACAGCTCCTTCTGGGGAATCTCCGGTTTTATCTTCAATACCTTGAGCACCCTTCCCTGCCCGCTGTAGGGAACGCCGCGATCTCTTAAATTCCGGTGAAAATACCGGTTGAGCAGCCACTGCATCCGCATTAACCGCTCCATCAGTTCGTGCGCATTCTGTTTCATCGTCTTTCTCCTCTCATCCCTGTCTTCGTTTGATCAAAGCTCCGCTGCTCCATATTCCGTTTCCCTGCTGACTGCATAGCCCGCGTCCTTGAGGACAATCCGAAGCGCCGCCTCGTCCACCTCCTGTTTCATATAAATGCTGACCTTTTCATTAAGCAGATTCACCTTTGCCCATATTCCCTCCATGCTGTTTAACGCATTCTCCACACAGACCGCGCTGTTGCCGGACGACATTCCGGATACTTTTAAACTCGTATGGTATGGATAATGGAACCGATTACGGTCCCGAACCTTCACTTTAGGAATGTACGGCTGACCAGACCCGCCGCAGCAGCCACCTGCCAGACGCAAGGCAGAAAGTCTCAGCGCACAGACCGCCATTGCAAATAAAAGCAGACCGATTATTATTGTTGACATGGTACTCCCTCCTTTCAACAGTCAAATGCTAAGGTACCTTCTTTTTGTATTATAAAGGTACCTTTGTAAAATGTCAAGGAGAAAATGAAGGTACCTTTTCAATTGCTGCAGCAATTGAAAACAGGAGGCAGCCGGCCCCCTGTTTTTATAATTTTACTGCATTTTGCTCTCGCAAGAAAGGTTTCCTTATGCTACAATACGAGACAGAACTCCTCACGGCCGATGGCGCGCCGCGGAGAAATTCACTAATTTTATTGGAGGTTCCATATGAAAAAATGGGAAGCAATCCGGGAATTCTTAATTATAACCTTTGCCACCATCATCGTGGCGGCTGCCGTGTTTTTCTTTCTGATCCCCAGCCACACGTCGGTAGGAAGCATCTCCGGTCTGGCCATCGTTCTGGGCAACTTTATTCCGCTGAACATATCGGCCATCACCCTTGTCTTAAATATCTTCCTTCTGATCCTGGGATTTCTGTTTATCGGCAGGGAATTCGGCGCAAAGACCGTCTATACCTCGCTTCTGCTCCCTGTAATGCTGGGTGTGTTTGAACTGCTTTTCCCGAACAATCAATCGATTACAAACGATGCGTTTCTGGACATGCTCTGTTACATCTTCGTGGTCAGCATCGGACTCGCCATGCTGTTTAACCGAAATGCGTCATCCGGCGGCCTGGATATCGTTGCAAAATTTCTGAATAAATACTTTCACATGGACTTGGGAAAGGCCATGTCCCTTGCCGGCATGTGCGTCGCACTGTCCTCCGCCCTGGTCTACGATAAGAAAATCGTGGTGCTGAGCGTGCTGGGAACGTATTTAAACGGGATCGCGCTGGATCATTTCATCTTCGGCTTCAACTTAAAGAAACGGGTGTGCATCATCTCGAAGCGCGAGGAAGAAATCAGGGACTTCATCCTGCACCATCTCCACAGCGGCGCCACCATCTATGAAGCAGTCGGAGCCTACGACAACCAGCCGAAAAAAGAGATCATCACCATTGTCGATAAAAATGAATACGCCATGCTGATGTCCTATATTATGAAAACGGATAAAAATGCATTTGTCACGGTTTACACCGTCAATGAGATCATATACCGCCCGAAGCGCTGAGGCGGAGCGGAACTGGTTTCTCAGCCATACTCTATCCCACCGACACTCCGCCTTCCCGCATTCTTCTAAAGATGCGTGTCAGCATCCACACGGCCGCGATTGCCAGCACGAATTCCGCCGTGAACTGGGCGTACGCCAGACCGTAAAGCGGGAATAAGTAATTGAGCGCATAGAGTGCCGGAATCTCCAGGATAATCTTTCGTAGTACGGCGAAGGTAAGCGCCGCTTTTCCCATTCCAACCGCCTGAAATACGCCGACTGCCAGGAAATCCATACAGAGAAACGGAAGTGCCAGGCAAAAGCCGCGTAGAAATCTTGTTCCATAGGCGATAATGGCCTCATTGTTCATAAATGCCCTGGTCAGGCTGCCCGCCCCAATATAATAGAACAGAGAGACGCAGAACAGGAAGGGAAGCAGCGTCTTCACCGTAAAGAGGATTGCCTCCTTCATCCGCTTCCTGTTACCGCTGGCATAGCAGTAGCTGACCAGCGGCATGATGCCCTGGGAAAAGCCGAGGGCGATCTGCACGGGCACCATATTGATTTTCTGAGCGATTCCCATGGCCGCCACTGCATCGGCCCCAAAGGAAGAGGTGAAATTATTCAAAATCGTCATCCCCGTCACATTAAACAGGTTCTGGATAGCCGCCGGGATTCCCACACCGCACACGCCGAGAATAATCGCCTTCTTCAGTCGGAAATTCTTCGGAAGGATGCAGATAAAGGTATTCGATCTGCGCACGTAAAGCAGGACAAAAAAATAGATGCAGGCCACACAGTTGGATAAAAAGGTGGCAAGACCCGCTCCGGCCGCCCCCATGTTCAGTCCCCACGGGAGAATAAATATGGGATCGAGGATTATATTTAACAGACATCCGCTCATGGTTCCGATACTGGCATGGAGCGATGCGCCCTCCGATCTCACCAGATATGCCATAACCACGTTCAGGATCGCAGGCGCCGCGCCGAAAGACACGGTCCATTTTAAATACTCCGCCGTAGCCTGCGCCGTGTTCGCATCCGCGCCTAAAAGCGTCAGCAGCGGCTGGTGAAACACGGTACAGGCGAAGGACAGCAGGAAGCCGAAAAACAGCGCGCAGTAGAAGCCAAAGGCTGAGCTCTGGCGGACCGTTTCGTAATCCTTCCGTCCCAGAGCGCGGCTCATCATGCTGGAACTGCCGACGCCAAACAGATTGTTGACCGCATTAAATGCCAGCAGCACCGGGGCCGCCAGCGTAACCGCCGCGTTCTGCACCGGATTGTTCATCATTCCGACGAAATACGTGTCCGCCAGGTTGTAAATGACCATAACCAGGGAACTTAAAACGGTCGGAACTGCCAGTTTCATAACCGCCTTCGGCACTGGCATCTGCTCAAATAAAACGGTCTTTTGATTCTCTATCACTATCCTCTGCCTCCCAAACTGTCTTTTTCTTAAGTGTCCTCAAAAGGGTCTCCCGAAGCACTGCCATATCAACAGGCTTTGCCACGTGGGCGTTCATTCCCGCCGCCGCTGCAGCTTGTATGTCCTCGGCAAATGCATTGGCCGTCATCGCAATAATCGGAATGGCTGCCGCGTCCTCCCGCTCCATGCTGCGGATCGCTCTGGTCGCGTCATATCCGTTCATCCCCGGCATCTGGACATCCATCAGAACTGCGCTGTATGTATAGGGTTCCGACTCCATAAACGCGCGTACCGCCTGTTTTCCGTCGGTCGTTACCACAGTCCTGGCGCCGCTCATGGCGAGAAGCTCGCAGAGAATTTCCGCGTTAATCGCATTATCCTCGGCCACCAGAAAGAGGCAGCCGGCAAACGTATCACCGTCAGCAGGCGAAAATGCATTCCACCCGGCCGCCTCTGGCTCCGTCTTCCTTTCAGCCTCCGCCGCCGCGGCCTCATCCTCCGCGTCCAGGCAGTCGAATTCCAATTCTATTTTAAAACAGCTTCCTCTGCCCACCTGGCTTTCTGCCTGGATCCTGCCTCCCATCAGGTCAATCAGCCCCTTCGTAATGCTGAGCCCCAGGCCCGTTCCCTCGATGCGTTCCGTACTCTCATTGCGCATAAACGGTTCAAACATGCAGGCAAGAAACGTTTCCGACATGCCAACCCCCGTATCGCTGATTGTAAAGAGATAGCGGGCGCGGCCGGCCTCATTTGCCAAAGGCTCGACTGGAGAAATCTCTGTCAGCCGGAACTCCACGCTTCCGCCTACCGGCGTATACTTCACCGCATTTCCCAGAATATTGATCAGAATCTGATTTAACCGCAGGGAATCGCCGTAAAAATACTTATGTCTGACTTCTTCCATATGGACTGCAAACTGAAGCCCCGCCACCCTGGCCTGAGGCGCCATCATCGCAGACATCTGCGCCAGCAGCTCGTTTAAGGATATCTTCATGCGGTTCAGCGTAATCTGGGAACGTTCGATCTTATTCATATCCAGAATATCATTGATCAGGCTTAACAGATGCCTGGAGGAAATAGATATCTTCTGCAGGCAGTCCGCCACCCTTTCCCGGTCCCCTAAATGGGCGATCGCCAGAGCAGTCATGCCCATCACCGCATTCATGGGCGTGCGGATATCGTGGCTCATGGTGGAAAGGAAGTCGCTCTTTGCCCGGTTTGCCTCTTCCGCGAGGGCCAGAGCGTCTTCCAGCGCCTTCTTGGACTTCCTCTCGGCGGTCAGCGTATCCGTCACATCCGCCCTCACCAGTCCTACCGTCGAGTGATTGACATCGCTCCACATGACGGTGATCTGTTTATACCTCTCCCCCTCATCCGTATGGTACGAAAGAAGGAAATCGTATCCGTCCGGCTTCTCCCGAAGACCTTCCAGAATCGTATGGATGCGGAATCGGGCGCGGACCTCTGCCTCATTTTCCTCGGTGATGCATTGATCGATAAATCCCAGAATTGCCTCCTCATAGCATTCGGAATAGACGGGAGGAAGATTTTCCAGAACCGTCGCCCTAGTATACATAGTAAGGCTCCTGCTGGCCAGATTGATAAATCCGGCCAGTTCAAAGGTATAGGCGATCAGACGCAGCATTCCCTGCTGCTCCCTGACAGAATCCGTAATATCCGTTCTCGTAAGACAGATCCTTCCAAGACGGAGGTCGACCGGGGACAGAGTTATACTTTTTGTGCGGATATCCCCGTCTTGGTCCACAAGGGAGAAGGTGAAGGAATAAGGCCCTGACTGCAGTTTTTTTATCACATACTCCGGATTCATGTTGTGCTTATACCGCTCCCGGTCTCTCGGTGCCATAACGCCAGAGTTCTGCACCCAGGAGGTCCACTCCAAATAGCTTCCCTGGGGCGGCGGAACACATAAAATGCTGTCATTTTGCGTAAGTACCCGGTAATAGTCTGCCGTCAGGTTAATATCCACGACAAAGTCATAGCTGGCGGTGGTAAGCCGATGCAGAATCCGGTCGTTAATCGTCTGATCGGTGATATCGGTGATCGCAAGGATGCCGGTGACATCGCTGCTGTCCGGCGTATCCACCAGAGTCATCATAATCTGCACGTACCGGCCCGTCGCCTCTCCCGGAATCTGGACGAAGCACTCCATACACTGCTCAAAATCTTTTCGCCTAAACGCGGCAAGAGACGGCTCATTCAGATATATCCCATAGAATTTGCGTCTCTCTTCCTCATCAACTATCAGAGTGCCTATTCCGGTAAAGAACTCCTCCCGCACGCTTCCAAACAGTTTTAGCGGGTTCACTCCCGTATAATCGATGATTTCCAGAATTCTGTTCTGCGTAATGTTGCAGTGCCCCACGATCAGGGCGTTGGAATCCTGCGTATGGTAATGCTGAAGAATCACATCCTTGTACTGCTTCCGGATCAGCTCCTTCTCCTCCAGTTCCCCCGTCATATCCCGCAGAACCGAATAAATCCGCTTCTCCTCGCTGTCACGGTTCATGGTCAGGCTGTTCTTTATCCAGACATAACCGCCGCTGCCCTTTTTCAGGCGGTACACGATCTCACCGTTCCGGTCATTTCCCCCGACGTACGCCTCCATCTGCGCGTTCACCCGGACTCTGTCATCCGGATGGACACCGGCCAGGGCATCCGTCTCATACAGCTGCCACGCGTCCTCCAGCGTCATATCCGTCATGTCTGCAAAGCCCTCGGAGATAAATTCCGGCTTCAGCGTCCCGTCCTTCTCATAATGAACCACCACGATACCGCCCGGAAGATGCTTTAAAACCGTCTGGAAATACTGCTCCAGACGTTCCCGTTCTCTCCTGTTGGTTACTTCCTCAGTGACATCCCGGACGTATTTTACAATGGCCGTCCTTCCATTCCAGTCAATTTCGCGGAAATGGGTGCTGTAAAACCGCCCCGTCTCTCCCGTCTCCATGATATGAGACGTTCCATCCGGCTCATGGCTGGTAAGCGTACAGAACTCGCAGGGTGATGTTCTGCCGTACAGGGCGGCATAACACGTCCGCCCGACTCTGCCCCGCTCTTCCCCGCGAAACCGGCCTGATTCATTGGCATAGAGAAGCTCGTACGTCTCCCTGTCAATCACATAGATTCCGTCCGCCGTCTCATCCGCAATCTGCTGCAGCAGACGGTTCTCTGCGGACATGACTGTATACACAATACAAAATTTATCCTTGCCTGCTGCCCGCCGTCCATTCAGGCGAATCCACACAGAATCTCCGTTCTTCTGCCTGATCCTGCATGAAAGGTCCAATAATTTGCCGCTGTCATAAGCCGCACTTACCGCCTCCATCACCCGGTCCCTGTCCCAGTCGCAGATGAGGCCAAGCACATCCGGGAAAAAAGAGGGCACAAACTGTTTTCCGGCGACATGGTAGACCGAAAGACCGCCCTGAACCGCATCGAAAACATCCTGCATCGTTTCCTCGACGCAGGATGTCCGTTCAGGCTCCGGAGGAGCCGGCTGATTCATGGAGAGAGAGTCTTCACGCATCTGTGTCACTCCTCCTTTCCAAAGATAAAATCATACAGTGTCTGATACAGCCGTTCCGGCTCTATGGGCTTGGCCAGGTGAGCATTCATCCCCGCCGCCCGGCTCTTTTCGATATCGTCGTCAAAGGCATTGGCAGTCATGGCAATAATCGGAATATCCCTGGCATCCAGATTGCTCAAATGACGGATATTGACCGTGGCCGACAATCCGTCCATGATCGGCATCCGGATATCCATGAGTATGGCGTCATAATAGCCAGGCTCCGTTTTGCTGAATATCTCCAGCGCACGCAGTCCGTTTTCCGCCGTATCCACCTCGAAGCCCTGATCCGTGAGCAGAAGAGCCGCCACCTCGGTGTTGATCGCATTGTCTTCCACCAGAAGCACGCGTTTCCCGGAAAAATCGAAATTAAAGCCTGCGGTTACCTGTTCCTGCTCATCCTTCTCTCCCAGCGCCCTTGAAAATGCGGACACCAGGGAAGACTTGAACATGGGCTTGCTCATCAGTAGATTGACCCCGGCCAGCTTTGCCTCATGCTCGATGGAACTCCAGTCGTAGGCGGTCATGATAATGATCGTAACATCAGGCCCCACAATCTGCCTGATCTGTCTCGCCGTCTCAATTCCGTCCATCTCCGGCATCTTCCAGTCGATCAGGACCATATCGTAATAGGCGCCCCGGCCCCAGCATTCTCGGATTCTGTCCACGGCCTTGCGCCCGCTGTCCACCCATTCAGCCTTGATTCCCATCTCATGAAGCGTCACGACGGCGCTCTCACAGACAGCCACATCGTCATCCACGACCAGCGTCTTTAAGTGGGAGAAATTAAAATTCTGCTTCTTCTGGTTATGGCGCAGCTTCTCCTCCTCCGTAATCCCCAGTTTCACATCCACGGTAAACTCCGTGCCAATACCCTTGATGGAGCGCACCGTGATCTTGCCATCCATCATATCCACAATACTCTTGGAAATCGCCATCCCCAGGCCCGTGCCTCCGTATAAGGCGGTAGTGCCAATGGACTCCTGGGTAAACGGCTCAAAGATATGGGGCAGGAACTCCTCGCTCATACCGATGCCAGTATCGTTGATGATAAAGCGCAGGACGGCATCGTTCTTCATTCTGCTCCGCTGAGACGCGGAGAGGGTAACTTTCCCGCTTTCGCCGGTAAATTTGATCGCATTATTCAAAATATTGATCAGAACCTGCTGCAGCTTCATGGCGTCGCCAATGTAGTAATCGTCCAGAACCGGGTCCACAATGCACTCGTAGTCAACCTCCTTCGAGGCTGCCTGCGGAAAACAGATGGAATTGATTCCGCAGAGAAATTCTTCCATGGGAATTTTCTCGTTCTTCAGCAGCATCTTTCCGCTTTCGATCCGGCTCATGTCCAGAATATCATTGATCAGCGACAGCAGAAAGCGGGAGGAAATGCCGATTTTGGAGATACAGTCGGCTACCTGCTCGTCGTCCCCGATGGATTTGGCTGCAATGGTGCTCATGCCGATAATGGCGTTCATAGGCGTCCTGATCTCATGGCTCATCCTGGAAAGGAAATCGCTCTTGGCTGCATTAGCCTGCTCCGCGGCGGCCAGCGCAGCCGCCAGTTCCTCCTTCTGACGCTGTTCGCCCCGCACAATATCCGTCACATCGGTGCGCACGATGCAGATCCGCCCCAATTCTCTGCTGATATAGAACACTTTAAACCGCTTGACCCGCACATTGCCGTACTCATCCCGCATCTCCGCCACAAAGGAGTATGTGTTCTGATCCTTTAGCATCTCCTTCATATATTCGCTGTCCAATTGGCTTAAGTACTCCTTTTTCGCCGCGCTGTCCATAAACTGTTCCGCAATCTTGGTGATCTCTTTCTGGAATTCTCCCTGCCACGGAATCAGATTCTTCTCCGAACTGTTGAAAGAAACCTGCTGGTACGTATTCCGCCGGATATCGACATCCGTAATGCTGTCATAATCCAGCTCCGCAATTCTCTTGAGCAGGCGCTCCGTCAGCTTCTGCTCCGTAATATCCAGGACGTAAAAGAAAACGATAATATCGCCGGTCTCCGGGTTTAAGCAGGACTTGAAGTTCATGCTCCCCCAGAAGGTGCCGCCGTTATATCTGCACAGGAACTCATAATGATAATCCGACTTTCCGGCCGCATACTCTTCCAGCAGCTTCTCCCGCCTCAGCGCCCAGCGGAGTTCCTCTCCATATGCAGCGTCCACGGCACAGGAGGCCAGACTCTCAATCGTCTCATCGTAGGAAGTTCCCGTATGGGTCAGGATGATATCCGAGGTGGACAGGTAGCTCTCCACCCGGTTTTGCGTGACGTTCATACGTCCCTGGATGCTGCCGTCCGAGGATGACATCTCCGCGAAATAGGTCAGTTCCTTCTCGTACAGCTCCCTCATACGGTCCTGCAGAAGCTTTTCCTCCGTTATATCCACGAAAACGCAGTAAAAATACTGTTCACTTCCCTCTTCCTTCAGCAGCTGGGCCTTGATGGATATCCACTTCACCGTTCCGTCCTTACAGATCAGCCGGTTCTCGTTGTGGATCGTGTTGCCGTGGGTCAGCTGCCGGTTCAGCCGGTCCGCCATAATCTCCAGGTCATCAGGGTAAATGACGGGAGCCATGGTATTTCCCATAGCCGCGAATTCCTCTCTGGAATAGCCCAGGAATTCAAACAGACCGTCATTGGCGTCAATCACAGAAAACTCCGCGTCAAAACGGCACCGGAACACGGCGCCTGGAATGTTGTTATAAAGATTCAGGACCTCTTCCCTGGCCTGTTTCTGGGCGGTGACATCGACGCAGACCGACATGATCGCAGGTCTGCCGTCTTCCGCCGTCACCTCGCGGCCCTGGTCGTGAACCCAGATATAGGAGCCGTCGTGCTTCTTCATCCGGTACTCGGTCACATACTCCCCGGAGACCGCTATCTGATCGGCCACCTCGCGGTCCACCCGCTCCCGGTCCTCCGGATGCATGCAGTTGGTAATCATTCCGCCGATATCCCGAATAAAGGCCTCATCATTCTCATAGCCCAGATAATCCAGCATCCGCCGGTTGATAAAATAAAAAGGAAATCCTTCCTCTATGTATCCGCCCATCATGCCGCCCGGCAGAGAATCGTCCAGCAGCTTCTGACGCTGTTTTGCGATGTTCTCCATGACAAGCGTCTGCGGATAGTGTTCCTCGTCCCCCTGCTTGTCGCTGGGTTCTGCAAAATGAAGGCTCTTAACCAGCCACACACCGTGCTCCCTCATCAGAATGAAGAAACCGCGCAGCAGCCAGGAATACAAAGTGTTTTTAAGCGTCAGGCCAATGGAGAAATTCCAGAGATCCTCTCCAAGCCGCTGCTCGTGAACGATCGTGACTCCCACCGCGAACGGTTCCGGTATTTCCCGGATGTCCTGAGCAATATACTCAGTCATCTCTTTCTTACCATGGGCCGCTTCCCCCTCACCGGTACCGATAAACATGATGTCATCTGCGAAAAAAGCAATGGTCTCCTCCATACTTCGTCGTTCAAACCAGGCGCAGCAAAAAGCTTTCACACATTCCCTGGCTGTTATCTGTTCGTTCATCTTCCTTAACCCCTCCTGCAGGTGCCGTACCTGTCTGCTAAAGGCTCATAATTTTGGCCATTTGTACCAATTTTAGCATAGAACCCCATAATATGCAATTCATTGAGGCCTACCATTTTTCCTGAAATGCATTAAGACACGCCTTATTTTTACTTCTGTCCAGAACCGCAAATACGATCTGTTCGAAAACGCCTTTAAACTCTCCGCTCAGCAGCTCCTCCCACCATGAGGCGATTTTTACCGGATCGTTTCTGAAAACGCCGCATCCGTACGCTCCCAGAACCAGATTCTTCGCCCCTCTCTCTGCAAAAACAGCGAGAGCCAGCTTCATCCGGCGGCGCATTACGCGTTCCGCCGTGATGCAGTCTTCGCCCTTTAACAGGACCTGGCCCATATTGACGGCCGGCAGTGTCAGGACCGACGAAGTAAACGGTTTCTCCAGGAGCCGGAAGCCTCCGTCCCGGAAAAACACCACCTCCGGAGAATAGATAGCGTGGTCCGTATACATCATGGATGGGCACGCCCGGTTGTTTCTGTAATAATCCTCGTGGACGGTCAGCGTCCTGTAAAGCCCGCCGGAGGCAGCCAGGCTTTCCTCCTGGGCCATAGCCCCGTTTATGAAACCGCCGCCGGGATTCTTGGCGCTGGCAAAATTCAGGATGGCAATACTCTTCTTTCCCTCCAGAGATAACTTCCAGGCTGCCTCCACGGTGGAGATGTCTCCCACGGTGCAGCCACACTGCTCATCTCCTGTGCGGCTGCCTTCTTCATACGCCTCCAAAAGCTGTACCCCCTCCTCCGGGGTGATCAGGACGCTGTCCTTTACTGACTTTTCATGTGCTTCTTCAATGGAAATCCTCTGGTCTCCATACAGATAATACCCCTGTTCCAGGATCCGGAGCGTTTCCCGCGCCGTCGCTTTTCTGTCCATTATTCTTCCTCCAATTTTCTGCGGAACAGTCTGGAGGGACGGTGGCCCTCATTCTCCGTGAAGGAATCGGTTTCCTCCACCAGATGGGCGATCTTACGCCTAAACGCCGCCTTTAACAGCGTTTTCCCCAGGATGACCTCATACACCTGCTGCAGCTGGGTCAGTGTAAACTCCTCCGGCATCATATGGAGAGCGAGATCCGTATACTCCACCTTTCCCTTCAGCCGCTCCAGCGCATAGGCAATAATCTTCGCATGGTCGAAGGCCAGCCCGTCATTTTCCAGAATTCTGTATTCCGTAACTGTTTCGTGTTCTGTTTTTACAATCTTTTTTTCTATTATGGAACGCAGCACCACGTCCTCATGGCTTAATTGCAGTTCATACCGTTTTGTGCGTATCGTCTTCATACCGTCGTAGGTCATGTTCTTTCTGTACTCGATGTGTTCATCCATTAAATGGAAGGAAATCCGGAACCAGACCGCCTGATCCGCGTCGTCCCCAGCCCTTACCCGGACCTTGGAAGAGTCGATGAGCGCCATGTAGGAACAGCTCATAACCCATGTACGCGGGTCTCTCTCGGGATCGCTGAAGGTATAGAGCTGCTCCAGATAGACGTGGTCAACTCCTGTCTCCTCCTTCAGCTCCCGCTTAGCCGCCGCCTCTGTCGTTTCATCCGGCCGCACAAAGCCGCCGGGAAGCGCCCAGCAGCCCAGATAAGGGTGGACGCCTCTCTGAATCAGCAGCACTTCCAGCTCCTTTTCCGGAAGCTTCCTGTAATTCTCCTCCTCCGTCTCCAGGACGGTAAAGATAACCATGTCTGCCGCAACAGACGGCCGTACGTAATCGCCCGGTTCGTAACTGCTCAGATACTCCGCCTCTGTCAGCCCGTTCCGGTCACGCAGTTCCTTCTTCTTCATCCGTTTTCCCCCTCTTCCCTTTCCAGGAGAAGGTCGCGGACCTCCGTCAGGGCAAAGCCCAGGAAATTCGTCCCCCGCCACTTCACAGGACATTCCGCATCGGGATTACTTTTCCCCATACCGATGCCCCAGATCCGGTCTCTCGGACTCGCTTCCACCAGGATTCGCGATTTCGTGGTCTTCAAATAATCCCACAACTCCGGATTCTGGGAAAACTTCGCCAGATTCCCCCGCTTCACGATCTCATAGCAGGCGCCGTCCCACTTATCCTTATCGAAATTTCGGACGGCACGCCCGTACGCTTTCATCTCCTTCGGATGCTTTGCCTTAAGAATCATGGAGAGCATCTCCCCGTCACCAAACATCCTGGCCTTTTCCGCCATCATAAACTGCTCCGCACACGTATATTCCGTACCGTCAACTGCAAACCGGCACATCCACCACTGGCTGAAGCACGACTCGTTGATGCGTCCGTCCGCAGGCGGCGTGTGTCCCCAGAAAAATAGATATTTTAAATGATCGCCTCTGTTATAGGCCTTTCTTAAAGTTTCCAAATCGTAGATTCCGTTTCTCATGGCGTCCCCTTTCCCTGTCTTTCTTATTTTCTCTTAGTTATTATCATTTAGATATTATTACTTTGTTACTATCATACTTTGCACTAATCTTAACGCAGCCCCATCCATTTGTCAAGCACATTGTAAATGGCAGAAATATGAATTTTTCAGTCCATATTTCTGCCATACAGTTATATTTTTGCTATATAATTAGCGGTTTTGGTTACATTTTTAATAATTAATGTATTTTTAACATGACTTTTGTAACTTTTTGTGTTATACTACATTCAGCTCTTCTTTTACATGCCATTCATGGACACTCCCCAAATTCCAGAATGGCATATATTTTTGTCTAAAATCAGCCTGCTGCACAGTCTTCATTTTCTATTTCCCACTTACAATACTATGAAAAGCTGTAAAAATAGTGGTTTCCTTTGCTGTCGGTAAAGTAAATTCCTTCTGCCGGATCGCTGCCGTCCTCTCCCAATGCTTCCGCTCTCCGCGCGGAGGCCGTTGATAAATCCACTCCGGACATCTCCAGCTCCTTCTTAATCTGATCCCGTTCAGATAAGAAATCATAGAGGTATGGAGTTTCAACCGCGCGAATTTTTGACAGGCCGTCGCCGCTGTACGATATCACGATGTAACCACATCTGTCGTTGTCGGCTGAAAATGTACAGCAGTACAGCTCCCCCTGATCCTCATCTGAAACCTGGTCACGGTCTAAAACCGTATATTTCGTAAAGGTATCGTAATTCCACCTGGCGTTTTCCATGCCGCTTATCTCATCGAGCCATCCGTTTAACAGCAATTTTTTAAAGATGGATTTTTGCAGCATCTGATAAGCCCGTGAAGACTGCCCCTCATAATAAGAGTTGCTCAGCGCTGCCAGATTGGCTTCCAGGGTATCCTGCTCCGTGCTCTTTATAAAGCTTAAGCTGCCCTTTGCCTTCTTTCCGGTTACTTTGATCTTATATATCCCCTTCTTCTTGATCTCGATCTGAAATGCGCCTGTCGGTACGTCCTCGTTTTCATATACCGTTTCCCCGTCTTCACTCTGAACGGTTACCGACAGCTTTCCCGAATCACTCACGATATCGGCGTCGATCACGTCCCCCTGATCCATCTCAAAGTACTGGGAATCCGTGGTATTAAATATGCTGTACTTCATAATAAGCTGGCTTCCATTCCCCATTCTGCTGCCGCTGAACGACAGGCCGTTGCAGGCCATCAGCTGCAATGCCGCGAACATTATGCTCAGAATACAGATGATTTTCTTCATAATACCCTCCAATCCATTTTCATTCTCTTCTTTTTTATCGTACACCCGGAATCTAAAGATAAAGGAAGAGAAAGACTTAAGTTTTCTTAAAGTTTTCGTTTTTCATTTTCATAAAAAACAGCCGACAGGTCAACATAATATTTTTATGTCAACCTGTCGACTGTAATTCTATTTCATACCGCTATTTTCCAGTAACCGTTCAGACGGCGGGAAATTTGGTGCAGGAAGCAGCATCAAACTCGTTTGTAAGCAGCTTTATGCATCAGACCCCAGGTCCAACTTCTCCCGGGCCTCCCATAGAACCTCCTGCCGGACCTTTATCACCAGGCGGCGAGGGGGCTGGCGTCTCCGGGGCTTTCGTCGTCTCAGGCGCAGCTGGCTCAGAGGCCTTCGTCTCTGCCTTAGTTTCTTCCTTAGTTTCTTCCTTCGTCTCTTTCGTTCCCTTCGTCTCCTCCGGTTCTTTCGCCGCACCGTCAAGGCCGGCGCCCGGACCGATGAGGCTTCCGTCACCATTGGTCTCAGCCGCGGTGGTCTCCTCCTCCGTTGTCTCGGCTTCGGTCTCCTCCGTGGTTTCCATGGTCTCTTCCACGCTCGCCTCTGTCACGCTTTCCGTCTCAGGCGGAGCCGTCTCTTTGGGCGCAGAAGCTGCCCCCGAATTCTTTTTCGTAGAGCCGCCGCCTGTGGGAGCGTTCTTTCCCGGTTCGCTGATTCCGCTCTCCTCCGATATTCTCGCACTGATGGATTTCACCGTGGAAGACGGGGAGTAATTTTCAACATTGTACAGGAACTGATGAAGCTGAATGACGTTGCTCTCCAGTGTCGTCGCAATTACGCAGTCCATTTTCCCGATTCTCATGGTTGTCCTGGAAAATGGGAAACCGGCTGTCTCGCCTATATGGTACTTTGTAATCCCCTTGGCAATCGTGAATAAATCATCGATCCCAATGCTCGTTGATATCTGAGGGAATACCGTGGATACCAGTGTCTTTAACGTACCAAAATCAGCCTGTTTTGCCTTTTCCAGCGCGAGGGTCACAACCTTTCTCTGGCGTTCCGTTCTGTTAAAATCGGTATCCATCAGACGCAGTCTGGCATAGGCCACCGCCTGCACTCCGTCCAGATGATTCATTCCCGCGCTCTTCAGCTGGTAGGAGCCGATCCCAGTGGAATTAACTGTCTCAGTGATAAAACCGTTTATATAAGAAAATTCCGCATCTGTAATCTCAATATCCACGCCGCCCAGGATATTGATGGCCTCCGCCACCGCCTTCCAGTTAAATGTGGCGTAATCATCGATCTTTAAATCCAGGTTTTCGTTCAGCGCCTCTACTGCCTGCTTATGGCCGCCCTTAAAGTAGGCCTCATTGATCTTATGATACGTTCCTTCGCTGTTAATTTTTAAATATGTATCACGGAATACGGACACCAGCTTGATCTCCCCCGTGGCCTTGTCAATGTTGCAGATCATCTCAACGTCGGACAGCGCGCCTTTTTCCAGTTTTCCATCACGGGAATCCACACCGAATACTGCAATTGTCCAATATCCCTTCTGATTCGTTCCCTTTCCAAAAATCAAAAATGCGCTCACTGCCAATATGGCCAAAACGGCCAGTTCGATCATCAGCAGCCTTTTCTTCTTTTTCTTCTTGCGGATCCGTTCCTCCCGCAGTTTTTGGTGTACATCCGGGCGTCCCGAATATCCCCCTCCCCGGTTTCTACCGTCGCCGTTCTCATAATACGCACGGCCGCTTAAGTTGTCCACCTTTCTTTTTGCACTGCTGCTGCGCCTCTTCTGCGCACGCATACGGTCTAATTCATCCTCATAATCCATAACAGGTTATTCAGTCCTTTCCTGTGATTTACTTTGGCAAACCTTACTTATTCTACCAGAAACAATCTTACTGTTTCTTGCTTTTCTCTTACATTTCTCAGTCAATCAGCTTTCTATAATAAGGCCAGCTGGCCTGCATGGTGCTGACTGTCACATTATTTACGCTTCCGCTGGACTCGTGCACCACCTTCATCCGATCCTCCGATTCCCAGGACAGGAACATGACGACATGCCCCTCGTCGCCCAGCCTGACAATAATGTCTCCCGGTTTTAAGTCTTCTCTTGCCACAGCGGTGCCGCAGCCGGCCAGTCCGTCGGTGCTCTCCGCCTGAAGCCTCTTTCCCAGCGCCGACCAGTATACCCAGCTGATCCATCCCGAGCAGTCCAGTCCCTTCATCGTGCGGCCCTTCTCATCGGCATCCACCAGGGAGCCAAAATGATTCCCATCGTAATCCGGCGCCGACGGCTTTCCGCCCCAGTAGTACGGGACTTTTCCCACAGAAGACAGGGCGTAGCGGATCAGGCGCCTTCGTTCCAGAGAGGTATCCGCAGGAAGAAGGCTTAAGTAGTATTCCGTCTCAGACTGCGAAAGCGGATTCGAAATATAGGTGGACGAAACCGTCAGTCCATAGGCAGCCTTCCAGTCCTGGGCAGCCAGTTCCCGTACCGCGTTTTTATGTTCCTCGGTCCAGCCGGGAAAAGCAGCTTCCTGTTCGGCGGCTGCCACTCCCTCCGCTATAGAGAACAGCGATTTTTCCGATGAAGAGGCGCCTGTAACAGCCGCAGTAATATGAAGGTCCACATGCCCCGGACACTTCGCCAGCGGCATTTTCTCTTCCTTGTCCGTTTCCTCTTCCTTATCCGTTTCCTCTGCCGTTTCTGCCTCAGCGGCTTTAGATGCTTCCATCAGTGCGATTCCAGGGCCGATCTCCGCTTTGGTCTCCTGTTCCACGGCTTCAGCCGCTCCTTCCGCCATTCCACTCCCTGTCCCGTTGTCTTCTCCAATAGCCGTTGCCTCTGAAGCAGACGGCACTCCCGGCCCAATCTCCGCTGTTTCCGGCGTCGCCTGTGAATGATCTGAAGCGGAGGCAGCCGCAGTCCCGTCCGCTCCGCTCTGCGCCTCCTCAGAGCCTGTCAAACCGTCTCCTGATGCATTCTCCGGGTTCTCTCCCGAACCGGCGGTTCCTGCTGCCTCAGAGGCTTCCGTATCACCGGACGCCTCCTCCAGACAGCCGTCACAGTAATACACCTCTCCGATGGAATAATGAATCGAGTGAGACTTGTCCCAGAGATTCAGCACGTAATTCAGAAAGGCATCACTGTCCTCAGGGTCCGTGTAATAAAAGTATGTATTTGCCATGGCCATGATTTCCTTGATATTTGAATCAGCCATAATTCTGTTACCATTTTCATCAGTAAAGACCATGTCGATGCGCGACCACTCGGAGAGCAGCCAGCTGTCAGGATTGTCCTCTGTCTGCGATTCATCAAGCGGATTGCAGAGTCCCCGCACACGGTCTGCGGGAAGTCCCAGCTTTGCAGCAGCTTCTGCCGGCTTCCGGTTGGATAAATCATAGATGGAGGCCAGCCATTCCGAGTCTTTTACAGATAATTCACGGAGGATCTGCCCCGCCAGACTGTTCTGCGCATCCGTGCGGTCTGCGCCCTCCGGATAGAGATAAGCCAGATTCAGCGCAGCAAGAGAAGGCGAAAATACTTCTTCCGCCTCCGTCTCCGGCACAGTTTCCACCGGCTTTGTTTCCTCCGGCACGACAGGCGGTCTGGAGACCACAGGCCGCGCCGGTTTATTTTCTGGTATATCATAGGATGAAAGATAAGACTGGGCCCCCGCATGAATCGCGGTTCCCACAAGAGCCATAAAAATGGCGGATATAGTCTGGTTTCTGACGGTTCTGTTTCGTTTCATCGGTTTTCATCTTCCTGTTATCGTTTCTAAAGTAAGAATATACCATATTGCCCCGTCAAAAAACAGAGAAAAAGAATTAATTGTTTATTAAGATTCAGTGTCGGCTCATCTCGCGCACCACGCGCAGCGCCACATCCGGGTAGTTGGTGATCATGGCGGCGATCTTCTGCTCCGCAAGGACCCTCATGGCCCCTTCCTCGTTAACAGTCCACACGTGGAGCGGCAGTTTCTTCTCCTTTGCCTCCTTGAGAAGCTTCCCGGAACGCAGGTGGTAGAGTGCCGGATGGAGCGCATCCACTCCCAGCTTCTTCCCGTAGGAAGCCACATGGATCCAGCCATCCGAATACAGAAGTCCTGTTTTGGCAGCCGGGTCCAGCCGTTTCACCTTTAAAAGGCTGGGATGGTGGAAGGACGAATAGATCACCCGGTCCTCCATTCCCATCTCCTTTACCAGCTTGACGGCAGCCTCTTCGATCCCCTTATAACGGACGATTCCCGTCTTCAGTTCGATATTTACGGTCAGCTTCGAAGGTTTGATAAGGGAAAGCACCTCTCCCAGCTCCGGAATCCTCGCATCCGCAAACTCCGGGTGCAGCCTGCTGCATCGGAACTTCTTTAACTCCTTCATCGTAAAATCTGCCACACAGCCGCTGCCGTCGCAGACCCGGTCGATGGTCTCGTCATGTATTACGGCCAGAGAGCCGTCCTTCGTCATCTGGATATCCAGCTCCACTCCATCCGCGCCCTGGCTGACCGCCAGTTCAAATGCCTCCAGCGTATTTTCCGGCGCATAGGCCGACGCCCCTCTGTGTGCCCAAACCTTCGTTTTCATCGTCCCGTACTCCTTTTCCTTACTCGTTCAAGAGATTGTAATCCTCAATGGATTTATTGATGTTTTCAGCCATCTTCGCCACCGTATCTTCCGGAGAAGTGCCGTTGTTTAACATATTTTCGATTTCTGTCTCCACGATCTGTCTCGCCTCTGGGAAAATGCTTAAGAGCGCCCCTGCTGACTGCGGTGTGGAATCATGGAGCTGGTCGATCGCCGTCTCAAACTGGGGATACTTCGCAATATTCTCCTGGAATACCGTCTCCTCATGTGCGGCCACGGTTACCGGGAAGTAACCGGTCTGGGAATTCCAGTAAGCCTGGCTGGCCGGAGAAACAAGGAATTTCACAAACTGCCAGACCGCGTTCTGTCTCGCCGGATCTTCGTTGTTCAGCGCCCAAAGGGAACCGCCGCCGATTGACACGCCGCCCTGGTCCTCGTCGCTCACCTTCGGGAAATAAGCGGTGCCCACTTCAAATTTGCCGTTTACGTCATTTAAGATCTGTTTTAACGAAGCGGTAGATCCAAGCGTCATAGCCGACTTTCCTGCGCTGAAATCAGCCAGTCCGGCATCTCCGCCGCGTCCCACATTAGGCGCATACCCCTGGTCTGCCAGAGCCTTCCATGCGGTAAGCGTCTTAACGCCCGCGCCGTTTTTGTCAAAATCGACTGCCGTTGCCGCCGCGGTTCTTCCGTTGCCGTTGTCCGCATAGTCCGCGCCCTGTTTGGAAGTAAACTGTTCAAAGAACCAGCCGTAAATTCCCAGGGAAATCACCTCTCCGGCACCTCCCTTTTCGAGAAGCCCGTCTCCCACAGCCGCAATCTTCGGCAGGCTGTCCGGAATCTCCGTGATTCCCGCCTTCTCAAACATGTCCTTGTTATAATAGAGAATCGGAGTAGAGGAATTAAACGGCATGGAGTAAAGGACGTCATCCACCGTATAGTAGGCCGCGATATTCGGTTCTACCTGGCTTAAGTCCCATCCTTCCCCGTCGATCAAATCCTGCATGGGGACCACCCAGCCGGAATCGATCATGAACCGGGTGCCAATGTCATAGATCTGAACGAGGTCGGCCCCCATACTGCCGATCTGGGCGCTCTTAAGCTTGTTGATCGCATCGTCATAGCTGCCCTGGTACTGGGCTTCCACGGTAATTTTGTCTGTGTTCTCCTTATTAAACTGCTCCACCAGAGTATTGATCGCCTCACCGTTCACGCCGCCCATGGAATGCCAGAAGGTGATGGTCACACCACCCGCCTTATTTTCTGCCGCGCTGCCCTTCACCGCCTCTGTTCCCGCAGCCGTATCCTGTGCCGTCGTATCACTTTCTTTCGTTCCTGTCTGGCTGCTGCAGCCTGTCACGCTTCCTGCGGCCACCATAAGGGCCATGCAGGCAGCAATTGCATTTTTCTTCATTCTTATTCCTCCAGAATTTTCTTTCTTATTTTATCTGCATCGGGATTGCCGTGCGCCTCACTTGGCGCCGGTCTGTCAGTACCGAAGTCCGGCGGCACTAGCCTTTGACGGCACCCGAAAACATTCCATGGATCAATTGTTTCTGTCCGATCAAAAATACCGAAATGGACGGTATAATGATCATCACCACGCCGGCAATCATCATGGATATGGACTGGGAATCCACACTGTCCAGCATTCCGATTCCGATCTGCACGGTCCGCATGGAATCAGAGCCGGTAACCAGCAGCGGCCACATATACATGTTCCAGGCGTTGATAAAGGTATAGACCGCCATAGCTCCGATCGCCGCTTTCGTAAGCGGAATCAGAATCCGGAAAATGAATTTTATATTCGAGCATCCGTCGATCTTCGCCGATTCATACAGTGAAATGGGAAACGTCATATAAAACTGACGAAACAGGAAGATCCCCATGGCCGATGTCAGGTACGGGATAATCAGCACCTGATAGCTGTCCAGCCATTTGAGACGGCTGACGGTTAAGTAATTGGATATGATGGTGGCCTCGCCCGGTATCATCATCGTCGCCATGACGATCATGAACAGGACATTTTTGCCTTTAAAGTCTAAAAAAGAGAAGGAAAATGCCGCCAGAGAGCAGGATATGATCTGCCCGAAGGTGATTGCGCCAGCCACGATAAACGAGTTGAGAATAAACCGTCCCAGCGGAATTTTTCTCATGGCCTCCTTAAAATTATCCATGGTGGGACTCGACGGAAACAGATTGAGTTCCGTGGTGAAAAGCTCACTGGAGGGCATAAAAGCGATGCTCACTGCGTAGAAAAGCGGCAGCAGGATCACAAAAGCCGCCACGATGTTGACAGCTACCAGCGCGGTCCGTTCCACTCTTCTTTTGATCAGAGCCTTCTGATTGGCCTCCTGGTAGAGTCTGGCGATCTCCGCCTCGCTCATTTTGTTTCTCTCTGCAGTTATGGTAGAATCCATCAGTAGTTTACCCCCTTCTTCTCCAGCCGGAACATGCACAGCGTGAGAATCATAATGATGCCGAACAACAGAACCGACTGCGCCGCCGCACCGCCGAACCGGTAGTTAAAGAACGCATCCCGGTAGATCGAATATACGATTAAGTTGGTGGATTCTCCCGGGCCGCCCTGTGTCAGGACCTTGACCTGGCCAAAGGACTGAAAGGCCTGTATGATATTGACCACCAGCGTATAAAACAGAATGGGGCTGAGTCCCGGCAGTGTCAGATGAAAGAATTTGGCCCACGCACCGGCGCCATCCACGGACGCCCTTTCGTAGATCGATTCATCGATATTGCTGAGTCCCGCACTAAAATACAGGAAATTGATCCCGCTGTTCAGCCATGCGGTCACAAGAGCCACACAGAGAAGCGCATATTTCGGATCACTGATCCAGTTGATATTAAGTCCCGTCAGCTTGTTTACAATGCCGATGGACGGGTGAAGCATAATTTTGAAGATCATGGCTGCCGAACTGGAGGCGATCGCCATAGGAAGCGCATAGGCTGTGCTGAAGACCCGGATTCCCGGAAATGTCTTATTGCACAGCAGGGCCGTAAAGAGTCCCAGCAGCATGCTTACAGAGACCACAATCGCCACGAACACACCCGTTACCACGAGGCTGTTTAAAAATGAGGAGGACGTTAATAAGTCCTTATAGTTTCCGGCTCCCACAAAGAGCCTGGCCTGCCCCATTTTGTTCGTTTTATAGAGGCTTAAATAGATGGTCTTGAAAAAGGGATAGAACAGGAAAACCGCGAAAACCGCCAGAGCCGGGACGAGATAGGCGTATGGGCCGGCCTTTTTTACCATTGCTTTCACTTTCATTGGAATACTCACTCCTTACAGATAGAATAAAGAGTCCGTTTTGCCGGACTCGCGCGCCGGAGCGCGGTCGCTTTAGCGGCCATATTTCCTCAGCGCGTAGTGCGCATACCCCGGAGGGCTTTCATTTCATAGGAGAAACTCCCCTATGAAATGAAATATTTTCTTCTGTCTCCATGTCAAACAGCTTGATGCGGTCCATGTCGACAAAGACCGTCACCGTGCTTCCCGGTTCCGCTTTGAAATCCGGTTTTGTACGGACGCAGAGCTCATTTCGTCCGCAGTTTCCATAGAGAAGCTGTTCGGCACCCAGCATTTCCTTGATTTCTACTTCCAGCGGAAGCGCATTTTCCCCGGGTCCCGTCTCATGAAAGTCTTCCGGCCTGATTCCCAGATACACCCGTCTTCCCAGGTATCCGCCTTCGATCAGCCGGGAGGCGCACATACGGTTTACATACAGTCTGCTGCTGCCAAATTCCAGGCAGACTCTCTCATCGCACCGTTCCACCCACGCCGGCAGAAAATTCATCGCCGGAGAACCGATAAAACCAGCCACAAATTTATTCACAGGATTTAAATATAGATCCCCGGGGGCGGCAGCCTGCTGAATCTTGCCACTCCTCATAACGACAATCCTCGTCCCCAGCGTCATGGCCTCCACCTGATCGTGAGTCACATAGATCACGGTAGCGCCCAGTTCCCGGTGCAGCTTCGAGAGTTCCACCCTCATCTGCGACCGCAGCTTTGCGTCTAAGTTGGAGAGAGGTTCATCCATGAGGTACGCCTTCGGCTCCCTTACAATCACGCTGCCGATCGCCACTCTCTGCTTCTGGCCTCCTGACAGCGCGTGTGGTTTTCTGTCCAGCAGATGGGCGATATCCAGGATTTTTGCGGCCTGCCTCACCCGTCTGTCGATCTCCTCCTTCGGTGTCTTCCGCACCTTCAGCCCAAAGGCCATGTTCTGATACACCGTCATATGAGGGTACAGCGCGTAGTTCTGAAACACCATGGATAAATCTCTGTTTTTTGGTTCCAGCATGTTGACCAGCTGACCGTCAATCCAGAGCTGACCGGAGGAAATGTCCTCCAGCCCGGCGATCATGCGGAGCGTCGTCGACTTCCCGCACCCCGACGGTCCCACCAGAATCAGGAACTCTTTATCCCTGATATCGAGGTTCACATCCTTCACCGCCTCAAAACCGTTCTTATAGGTTTTGCACACATTTACTAACGATAAACTCGCCATAATATTTCCTTCCTTTTCTTTCCGGTATGCTCTAATTTTATAAGGGCAATGTAAAATGAAAAAGAAAGTTTTGGTAAAATGGTTGTAAACCTTCTATTGACGCACAAAGTTGTTCGGGATATAATAGACTAAATTTATGAGGAGGCATAAATTCCAATAGCAAAGCTAAGCGCCATGCACCTGTAAGTACGAGCGTGAACGGTGAAGACCGGTACTGAAGGTTAACGAGGAGAAGAGTTTATCGAAGAATTCGGCGGATGCTCTTCCATGCCATCCGGGCGTGTATCCTGAACGAAATATGCGGGTAACCGCAAAACAAACGCGCAGGAACCGGACTGATACGACAGAACAGCATAACAGACTAAAATGACAGACTGACAAACTAAATTAAAACCGAAGCTGAAAAAGCTGCCGTTCTCAAAGACGAGAAACAGACAGTCTCTTTTTTGTGCGGCCTTTTTTTCAGAAAAACTGAGAGGAGATCAACAACTATGTGTGGAATTATTGGTTATACAGGACCCCTGGACTCTAAAAAGATACTTTTAAACGGACTTACCCAGCTGGAATACCGCGGGTATGACAGCGCCGGAGCCGCGCTTTGCATGGAGAACTCCCACATCTGCCTGGTTCGCCGGACCGGCAAGGTGGCAAACTTAAAGGAGACGATGGAACGGATCACAGATGTCTCCCACTGCGGCTTAGGCCATACGAGATGGGCGACCCACGGCGGTGTGACAACACAGAACACCCATCCCCATCAGGCCGGAAAAGTCACTCTGGTCCACAACGGGATCATCGAGAATTACCATCAGCTGACCGAACAGTTTCACCTGGAAGCTAAGCTTCATTCTGAGACGGACAGCGAGGTGGCCGCCTGGGTGCTCGACAGCCTCTACCAGGGAGACCCGCTGGAGGCCATCACCAGGCTTGTGGCCCTGATTAAGGGCTCTTACAGCTTCTGTATCATGTTCGAAGACTACCCGGGAGAGATTTATGCCATCCGGAACGTAAGCCCTCTCGTAGCGGCTTACACGCGTTCAGGCTCCTTCGTGGCCTCGGACTTAACGGCGCTCATCCCTTATACGAGACAGTATTTTGTCGTCCCTGAAGACCATATCGTGCGTCTTACCTCCTATAAGGTCCACCTTTACAACCTGCAGCGCCATGAAGAGATGCCGGAACTGATGGAAGTGAACTGGAACATGGATGCCGCCATGAAAAACGGCTTCCCCCATTTCATGCTGAAAGAAATCCACGAACAGCCGGAGGCGCTGCGAAACACCATACTCCCCCGTCTGAGCAAGGGGCTGCCCGATTTTACCGACGATCAGATCCCGGATGACATATTCACTTCCTGCTCCCAGATTCACATCGTGGCCTGCGGCACCGCCATGCACGCCGGGATGGCAGCCAGGAGCATGATGGAGCCCCTTCTTCGAATCCCGGTCACGGTGTCGGTAGCGTCGGAATTCCGTTACGAGGAGCCGCTGATCGGCGAAGACACCCTCGTCATCATCATCTCTCAGTCCGGAGAGACCATCGATACGCTGGCCGCCATGCGTCTGGCGAAGAATTACGGCGCGGCCGCCTTATCCGTCGTCAATGTAAAGGGATCCACCATCGCCAGGGAGAGTGATTACACGCTCTATACCCATGCAGGCCCTGAAATCGCCGTAGCCAGCACGAAAGCCTATTCCGTTCAGTTGGCCGCCCTCTATATGATTGGCTGCCGTATGGCCCTCGTACGGGGCAAATACAGTGTCCCCCAGGCCACCGAGTTCATGAAGAAGCTGCTTAATGCCATTCCCGCCATGGAGTCCATGATCGCTCAGAAAGACTCCATCAAGGCTCTGGTCACACATTTAATCAACAAATCCGATGCATTTTTCATCGGCCGGGGACTGGATTACGCCTTTTCCCTGGAAGGCGCGCTGAAGCTGAAGGAAATCTCCTATATTCACGCGGAAGCCTATGCGGCCGGCGAGCTGAAACACGGCACCATCGCCCTGATCACAGAGGAAGTCCCTGTCATCGCCATCGCCACACAGGAAAAAGTATTTGCCAAAACCATCTCCAACATCCGCGAGGTCAAGGCCCGCGGCGCCTTCGTGATTCTCATCACCAGGGAGGACGCCGTCTTAGATGGAGGAGTCGCCGATATTCATATCCGCATTCCGAAGATTGGGGACCGTTTTACCGTCTTCCCTATCGCAGTCGTGCTCCAGCTGATCGCCTACTACGCCTCCACCGGCAAGGATCTCGATGTGGACCAGCCGAGAAATCTGGCAAAATCCGTTACCGTAGAATAAGAGCGAAGAACGGCCGCAGGATCACTTATTGATCCTGCGGCCGTTCTCCGTTCTTCCCGCGAGCTGCGGGTTTTTATTCCCTGATGCCCTCGTTTCCGGGACCCACATCGGTTGGTTTAAGTATTCTTATTCAGCCACTCCTGCTTGGTTTCCGCGAATGCACGAATCATCTTCACTACACCGTCAACGCCTACCGCGCTGCGGTTGATGCAGAGATCGTAGCTTCTCGTATCGCCCCACTTCTTGCTGGAGTAGTAATTATAGTAGCTTGCACGCTTTTTATCGGTCTTCACCATGATATCTTTTGCCTTTGCATCATCCACATTATAAAGCTTCTTCAGGGAAGCGATGCGGTCCTCGTCGCTGGCCGTGATAAATACGGACACTACCTTCGGATAATCGGACAGCGCATAATCGGCGCATCTTCCGACGATCACACAGGACTCCTGATCTGCCAGCTGTTTGATGGTATCAAACTGTGCAAGAAATATCTTATGATTAATCGGCATATCCATATAGCCGGACGTCGTATATCCCATGGAATAGGTATCCATTACCAGGGAATACAGAAAGCTGTTGGTCGGCTTTTCGTCATGAGTTTCAAATAATTCCTCGCATAAACCGCTGTTCTTGGCTGCCAGTGCCAGCAATTCCTTATCATAGCACTTTACGCCCATCTCCTCGGCTAACTTCTGTCCGATGATCTTACCGGAACTACCGCATTGTCTTCCTATTGTAATTACTAAATTTCCGCTCATATAGACCGCTCCTTCCAGTTATCTTATACGCCTATTATACATCAAAATTTCAGAAAAATCTATATATTTATTGATTCTTAACAGTTTCTTTAAAAATACCACCCAGAAAGAGTTCTAGGTGGTACGTAATTTTCTTAATAATTCTTCAAAATACTCCGGCAGCGGGGCCATAAATTCCATATATTCCCCGGTTCTCGGATGCACGATTCCCAGCACGCCTGCGTGCAGTGTCTGTCCCGTAAGCTTATAGGGACACTTGGACGGACCGTATACCGCGTCACCCAGAAGCGGGTGGCCGATACTCGCCATGTGAACGCGAATCTGATGGGTACGTCCCGTCTCCAGCCGGCACTCCACATACGTAAACTGGCGGAAACGTTCCAATACCCGGTAATGGGTCACGGCTTCGCGGCCATTCTTCTCATTGATGCACATCTTTTTTCGGTCCACCGGATGGCGGCCGATGGGCCCGCTTATGGTCCCCTCGTCGTCCCTCATCACGCCATGGGCAATGGCGTAGTATTTCCTCGTAATGGAGTGCACCTTCAGCTGCTCCGCAATGGAGTTGTGCGCCATATCGTTCTTGCAGACGATGAGAACACCGGTCGTGTCCATGTCGATGCGGTGAACGATTCCCGGTCTCATCACGCCGTTGATACCGGATAAATCCGCCCGGCAGTGGGCCATCAGCCCGTTTACCAGCGTACCGCTGTAATGCCCTGCGGCGGGATGCACCACCATCCCCTTCGGTTTATTAATTAAAATAATATCGGAGTCCTCATACAGGATATCCAGTTCCATCTCCTCCGGAACGATTTCGGGCTCTACCGCCTCGGGAATCTCCAGCTCGATCAAGTCTCCGGCCGCCGTCTTGTAGCTGCTCTTAACCGGCTTTCCGCCCACAAAAACTGCCTCTGTCTTCAGCAGCTTCTGAAGATAGGACCTGGAGATATCGGGGCATTGCTCCGATAAGTATTTATCAATCCGTATGGCTTTCTCGTCCTCTCCTACCGTAAACTGCTGTTTCAATCCGCTTCCCTTTCCTTCCGGCCTGACAGGCAATTCAAATCCTCTTCTTTATACAGAAACAGGAACAGCAGGATAAAGATAAACATGGACACCGTCACATAGCAGTCCGCCACGTTGAAGATGGGGAAATCAATCAGCTTGAAATACAAAAAGTCCACCACATAGCCCCTCGTTAACCGGTCGATCATATTGCCAACTGCGCCGGCAGAGAGAAACATGGCGATCAAATGCAGCGGCAGATACTTCTTCGTAGCCGGCATACGGCTTATGGAGTACACAGCCGCGGCCACCACAATCACAGCGATAATCAGGAAAAACCACTGTTTTCCCTGGAGCATCCCGAAGGCCGCGCCGCGGTTTTCCGAATACAGGAATTCGAATACCCCATCCCATATGACGTAGGCCGGCCGGTCCATCAGATGACCCGCCGCCAGCAGCTTCGTCCACTGGTCCAGACCGATTGCCGCCAGAAATCCTATGATAAGTCCTGTAACAAGTTTTGCTTTCTGTTTCATGTATGTCTCCTTATGCCAAAATGCGTGAAAGTCCCGCATTCATTTCATCATCCGTTACGGTCTTGTCAATATAAGCTTTTCCTACCTCTTCCAGCAGAATAAAGCGGATCGTCCCGGAATCCATCTTTTTATCACTCTTCGTCGTTTCAATGATCTCATCTGCAGAAAGTCCGCTGACCGTGAGGGGCATGCCGAAACGCGCCATCATCTCTTTTAACCGCAGCAGTTTCTCCTCCGCCATCGTACCTCTGACAGCAGAGATTCCCATGGCCGCGATACAGCCCAGTCCCACACAGTGGCCGTGCATCAGCTTAAAATCAGCCAGCTTCTCGATTGCATGGCCCAGCGTATGGCCGTAATTAAGCAGCGCCCGTTCTCCCTGCTCCGTCGGATCCATTTCCACGACATCGCGTTTAATCCGGTTGCTGACCAGGACCATCTCCTCACAGACGGACAGATCCCTCCGGCCGATCTCCGCCCCATGCTCTCCCAGCCACTCATAGTATGCCGCATCCTTAATCAGGCCATGCTTGATGATCTCTCCCATACCGGAAGAAAACTGCTCATCCGTAAGGGTCTTCAGCGTGGAAATATTCGTATAGACCAGCTTCGGCATATGAAAAGCGCCGACCATGTTCTTGTAGGCGTCAAAATCAACCCCGGTCTTCCCTCCGATGCTGGAATCCACCTGCGAAAGAAGGGTGGTGGGAACCTGAATAAAGGAGATTCCCCTCAAATACGTCGCGGCCGCAAAGCCGCATAAATCTCCTACCACGCCGCCGCCCAGGGCCAGCAGATAATCGTGGCGGTCAAACTTTTTTAGGATCAGGGTCTCATAGAGATCCTTTACTGTATTTAAGTTCTTATTCTCCTCCCCTGCCGGGAATATAAAATGCTCTGTCTTCCGGCAGCAGGCCGAGGCAATCCGTTCCACCTCCTCAAGGTAGAGCGGGGCCACGTTGGAATCCGTGACGACGCAGATCTTCCGGTCCTCCAGATTCATCCTGCGCAGCTCTTCCTCCAGCTGACCAAAGGATTGTTCCATTACAATATCGTATACTTTTCTTCCATCCATATGTACCGGAATTCTTTTCTCCATATTACGGTTCCTCCAAAGTAAAATAGAAAGCAAACAATCTTCCTTCCTGACGGTCCCCGTCACGAAAAATCCCGCGGCGCCGGCAGGCCGGTGGTTGGAAGATTGTCTGCTTGTACTATACCTAAAATCTGATTGTCTTTTATCGTCATGGCTACAGACGAAGATTCATTCCGCCCATATCCAGCGTACCATTATTCAGCAAGTCTTGAAAATCACCGGAAAGCTCTACGGATTCCGGAGTTGCTATAAATATGTAATTCGAGATCTTCTGCAGATTGCCGTTCATAGAGTATGTCGCACCCGATGTAAAATCGATAATTCGCTGTGCCACTTCCGTATGGATTCCTTCCATATTCAGCACAACTGCTTTTCCAGCCAGCATATAATCACAAATCTCTTTGGCATCCTCGATGGACGTCGGCTTCACCATGGAAACTTCCATCATGGAGCGCTGTTTCATCGGTACTACCTTTGGAGAACGTGATAGAAAGCGCGGCTTCTGATCGTACTCTTCATCGTCATCGTAATAATCATCTTCATCTTTTTTGGCAAAGAGTCCTTTTCTGGCAGGTCTGTCATCTTCATCTTCGTAATCGCCATCTAAGTAGTAGTCATCCTCTTCATCGTCACCGTTTAAATGCACACTCTCCAGCAATTTGCTAATTATGCTCATCCTTCATTCTCTCCAATCTTATATCTTGTACCAAAAATGCCGGTACCGACTCTTACCAGAGTTGCTCCTTCCTCTATCGCTACTTCATAGTCTCCGGTCATACCCATTGAGAGCATACTCATAGTAACATTATCAATGTTTTTCCCGCGCATGTCAACATAAAATTGATATAATTTTTTAAAAATTGGCCGATTTTCTTCGGAATTATCTACAAAAGGCGCAATTGTCATCAATCCCTGAATATGCACATGGGAAAATGCCGCAATTTCTCTCAGCGCCTGCTCCGTTTCCTCCAGGCGGAAGCCGTATTTGCTCTCCTCCGCCGCCACATTCACCTCCAGCAGAATGTCTGCGGTAATGCCCTTTTTTGCTGCTTCCTCGTCGATCTGGGCCGCCAGCCTGACCGAATCCACACTGTGAATCAGGACGGTCTTGTCCACCACCTGGCGTACCTTGTTTCTCTGTAAATGGCCAATCATATGCCAGCGGATATCTGATTCCAGCACCTCGTGCTTTTCACACAGCTCCTGAACCTTGTTTTCTCCAAAATCGCGGATTCCGGTCCCGTACGCTTCTTCAATCATGGAAACCGGCTTCGTCTTGCTGACCGCTACCAGCGTCACTTCCTCACGGCTTCTTCCCGCCCGTCTGCAGGCCTCTGAAATACGTCTTTCTACCTCTTCCAGATTTTCTTTTACCATATTGTAACACCTCTTTACTGATAGATTAATTCACCTTCACTGACTGTCGACGCATCCAGCACGATGTGGTCGTATACAGCCAGACCATAAGTCATATTCTTCTTAATTGTATAGTATTCGTCGTTGGACGCCAGCACATCGATCTGCTTAAACACGGCATAGCCCTTATTGATGTTGTACACACCTTTCAAGGACGCGCTCGCCCCGATCTGGTAGCGGTCTGTGGAATCCGGCTTCACGATGTAATCGCCTGCGTTAAAGCCGTTCTCTCCGCCCATCTCGATATAGTAGTTGTCCTCCTCGGAATAATAGATCGTCGTCGGAACAAATACCACAGAACTTCCCGATTCCGAATAGACTTCTTTATTAAATCCGCTTTCGGAGCTGTCGCCCCCCTGGGTTAAGTACTCCATGGGAACGAGATAGAAATCCTTCGTCGTCACGGCGCTGGCGGGAATCTTAAGCCCGTCCACCTTATCGGAAATAATCTCAAAGTCCACGTAACGGTCTGAAGCGAACTGGACCATATATTTATCAAAATCCAGTTTGCCGTATGGCTTTCCGTCCGTTCCGGTAAGCATGGAAAAGCTGCCTGTGGCTTTTAAATCATGACCGGAAAATGTGACCGTCAGGCTTGTCTTATCCCCATAAGTCTTCACATCATCGTCACTCAGCGGAAATACCACGGACCACTGATCCGACGTGATCATCTTATAGACAGGAATCCCCTTTTCAATCAGATTTCCTGCTTTTGTAATCGTCTTCGTATACTTGCTGCGGTCGAATACTGCCTCCGAAATTCCTGAGGCATTCAGGTTCTCATAAGAGTCCACTCCGTAGGACACGACACCGGCCTCATCGGCCCGCACCTGCTGAAAATTAAATCCCGCCTCATCAAGGAGGCTTCCAGCGTTATCGAGCGCATTAAAATTCATGTATTCCATCACGTCCGCTTCCAGCGTATACTTCGTATCGTAAACCGAGTTAAAACGGTTGTCGTCGTACGTAAGGCTGAATACAGTCAGCTGTTTCTTTAAATCAGCCAGATTCTCCGCTGTCAGTGTGACATTTTCTTCTGTATTTTCTTCCAGGAATGATGCGATATTTCCTGTTTCATCAATGGAATAGATCCGCGTTCCCACCGACGCCCTTTTTCCCTCCCGGATATAATAATTGATGTATCCGGAGCGGTCGGCGGTCTTCACCTCTTCCTCTCTCAAAATAATACCGGTATAATCGGTATTATTCACGATGCTTCCTTCCTGTACTTCATAGAACTGGATCTTGTCCCTCCGTATGTAGGTATAGACGCTGAACACCATATAAACAAAAATCAATGCGAAGATGATCATTCCGACATTAATATGAAGCGGCTTCCGGTATTTAATGATCTTCTTATTCTTTTTTTTCGGGGCCGCCTCCTTCTTTCGGGGCCTTACCTTCTGTTGTGCCAAGAGAGCGCCTCCTTTCCCTTCTAGTTATTATAAGAGTAAAATGCAAAAAGTTCAAGTGAAAGATACGCGGACGTAGCTTAGGTTGTGAGGAAAGGAGCCATGGAGCGGGCCTGTAGTCTGCCCCCGAGGGAACATGAGCCAGGACTCCGCCCGTCCCCCGCCGCTTTTCCGGCAGGCCTCCGACACGTCCGCGTCCTTCCGCCAAAAAAACAAAAAACGCACCTGACTCCCGCCAATACTTTCAGCGTTAGTCAGATACGTCCCTCTTTTGTTTATGTATGATTATAATGAAACAATCACATCGGCCTGCGCGTTCTCAGGCAGATTCTCCGCGTCCATGGATACGCTGAGAACGAAGGTCACGTGATACTTTTCACCGATTCTTTCCAAAGTCGTGATGGTGTCTGTAATATCTTCACCTTCTAAACAGGACAGTTTTAAAAAGCTGTCTAAAAACATCATTTCCAAATCGTGATCCTGTGAAATGATTCCACAGATAAAACCAATAAATCCTTCACTCGATTTAATCGGGTACTCATTGACATTAATGAGACGAATCTTGTTGCTTAACTCATACATGTGCTTGGAACTCTTGTCTAAATAGACGATGGATCCCTTGGAATCCCTGATGGCGGAATTGGCCCTATCCAACAGATGTTTTGTCTTCCCCTTACCCTTTTTTCCTGCTATTATCTGCACCATAGCGATCTCCTCCTTGAGTTATATGATTTGTATAAAAAGTCTATTAATATTAAAGTAATTATAGTACAAATCCCCATAAAACGCAACGACTAATCTACAATTTTATTCAATATATTTGACATATTATCGTAAAGGCCCGTTCTATCAGGGGCTTTTAAGACAACGGAAATATATTCCATCCCTGAAGAGCCGCTGCTGCCCATGATCAGACAGCTTCCCGCAGCCTTTGTCGTGCCTGTTTTGCCGCCCAGCGCAGTCAGTCCTTCCGGCATATCCCGCTCACCAGTCATATACCAGTTGCTCTGCTTCCAGGTCTTTGTCAGCGTATCTCCCGAGGCCGTCGTGTAGACAGCGTCATAGGATGACGTACCGATCACCTTCCTGAAATCAGGATATTTCATGGCTTCATTGAAAATCAGATACAGATCGTATGCGGTCGTATAGTGGTTTTCATCGTTTAAGCCATGGGGATTGACGAAATGAGTCCCTGTCGCTCCCAGCTTTCTTGCCTCTTCATTCATACGGTCGGCAAACTTCTCAATACTGCCATCCATGTGAACTGCAATCGCAGCGCCGGCGTCATTGCCGGAAGGCAGCATAAGACCGTAGAGCAGCTGCTCCATAGTCAGTTTATCGCCCGGTTTGATGCCGCATAAGGTCGCACCGCTCTCCGTAATCACCGCTTCCTCCGGTACCGTTACCTCATCGGACAGATTCCCGTATTTGATCGCCAGCAGAGCCGTCATCGTCTTGGTGATACTGGCCGGATACAGCTTTTCAAAGGGATTCTTTCCGAAAATCACCGTTTTATCCGACAGGTCAAAGACCGCCGCCGCTTCCGCGGTAACCGCCTGATCTGTGGATGGAGTGTCCGCCGTGACGACACAGAGATTATGTGCAAAACTCTCTGCCCTGTCCGATAGCGCAGTTCCTTCATAAAGAGCTGTCCTCTGCGTGAAGTCATAGGGATTATCCAGTTTTTTGAAGCTGGAGCAGCCCGACAGCATGGTCACGCATAAAAACGCGCAGCCGGCTTTCATCGTAATTTTCTTCTTCACTTACAGACTCCTACTTATACATCTCACGCCACTCTAAGTCACCGCGGTCCAGAGACTTGATTAAGAGCTCTGCAGTCGCCAGGTTTGTTGCCAGCGGGATATTGTGCATGTCGCAGGTTTTCATGATATTAACGAGATCCGGCTCATGAGCCTTTGATGAGAGCGGGTCTCTCAAAAAGATCACCAGATCGATCTCGTTGTGCTCGATCTGGGCTCCCAGCTGCTGCTCACCGCCTAAATGACCAGCCAGATACTTATGGATATTTAAATTCGTGACCTCTTCAATCAGACGGCCAGTGGTCCCTGTCGCGTACAGGGTGTGCTTGCTTAAAATCCCCCGGTAGGCGATGCAGAAGTTCTGCATCAGTTTTTTCTTTGAATCATGTGCAACTAATCCTATATTCATAACGATATACCTCCTTAATAATTACCAATTTTGCGTTGCAATCCAACATTCAGAACAAGGCCCATCCCGATAAAGATACTGATCAGGGAACTGACTCCCGAGCTGATAAACGGAAGCGGCAGGCCGGTATTGGGGAAAATCTGTGTCGCTACGGCGATGTTGGCAAATGCCTGAAATCCGATAAGCGCCGCCATGCCGGTGCAGATCAGCCGCCCCGCCATGTCTCTGGATTTGTACGCCAAGCGCAGACATTCAAATACGATGAGACCGAAGAGCACAATGACGGTTACCCCGCCGATAAAGCCCAGCTCCTCTCCGATAATTGCAAAGATGAAATCTGTCTCTCCGGTGGTGCCCAGCCAGTTTCCATCCTTTACGGATGCGATAGTCGTATTAAAAAGTCCCTTCCCCTGAAGCTGTCCGGAACTGATTGCCATGATAGAATTCTTCTGCTGATACATATTCTCCGCGTACTGTTCCGCATGCGGATAGATCCACGCCAGAATACGTCTCGCCTGGTAATCGTGGATAAAGGGGATCAACCCCTGCGTCAGCAGATAGATAAACAATGCGCCTGCAGGTATGGCAACCGCAAGCACGCCGCCAATCCAGCGGTAACTGATGCCGGCTGTATACACCATACAGAGTATGATGACAATGACAACCAGACTGGTGGATAAGTTCGGCTCCGCGAAAATAAGGCCGATGGGTATTACGGCCAATATGGCCGCGATCCCCACCATAACAGGCATATTCATCTTTTCCTGATATTTATTCCAATACCAGGAAAAGAATACAATAAGCCCGATCTTCACGAATTCGGAAGGCTGTATCCGTCCGATACCCGGAACGTCGATCCACCTTGTGGCTCCGCCTGCCGTGTGACCCATCACCAGCACCGCACCTAAAAGAAGGATGCATACTGCGTAATCCAGCGCATATAAATTAATAATTCTATGATAATCGATGATGGAAAGCCCTATGGCCAGGGCAAATCCCACCAGGATACCGATTATCTGTTTTGTAACCGTCGAGGAATCCTGTCCGGATGCGCTTGCAACCACGAGAATCCCAATGACGGATAACGCCACCATGTAAAGAACCAAACGGTAATTATAGTATTTAAAATTGTAGTCAAAAAACATAGTCAGTATATCCCCTTGTCAGGTATATCGCGAATAGGGATGTTCGCATAAAGCACCGGCATATAGCTGTCACAGTCCGGCTGCTTCATCTTCGTCATCTGTATCTCTATTCTGTCGGAATCAACATCCATGTATCTCGATATCACATGGATCATGTCGTCTTTTATCATCTGCATCACTTCAGGAGAACAGTCCGCCTTGTCCGCAACCAGCAAAAGTTTCAGACGATTTCTTGCAATCTCTCCTGAATTCTTCTTACGGAATACAGGAAACAGGCTCATCTCATCCCTCCTACGCTCTCTTCAAGAGGTTGGAAAGCTTAAAGAAAAACCCTCCACGCGCCGCCACATGAAGGAGCGGCACCGTTTCGCCGGTTATACGTTTGCAAATGTCCATATAAGCCTGTCCGGCCGGTGTTCCTATGCCAACCAGAGGCTCTCCCTGATTGGTGGATATGACGATATCCTCGTCATCCGGGACTGCGCCGATGATATCGATGGCCAGAATGTCCATCACGTCATCGAGGGACATCATATCCCCGCGTCTCACCATATCCATACGGATCCGGTTCACCACCAGATCGATGGTTTTCATGCCGGAGGCTTCCAGGAGTCCGATAATGCGGTCCGCATCACGGATCGCCGATACTTCGGGTGTCGTTACCACAAGCGCCCTGTCGGCGCCTGCGATGGCGTTCTGAAAACCCTGTTCAATGCCAGCCGGGCAGTCCAGAAGCACATAGTCGAACTCTTCCCGCAGATCATCAACAAGTTTCACCATCTGGCCCGGATTCACCGAGGTCTTGTCCCTGGTCTGAGCCGATGGAAGCAAAAACAGATTTGGATATCTTTTGTCTTTTATCAGGGCCTGCTTCATACGGCAGTTGCCTTCTACCACATCTACAAGATTGTAGACAATGCGGTTTTCCAGTCCCATGACCACATCTAAGTTCCTGAGTCCTATATCTGTATCGATAAGAACTACCTTTTTCCCCAGAATGGCCAGGCCGGTACCAACATTGGCAGAGGTTGTTGTCTTGCCTACCCCGCCTTTTCCGGAAGTAATGACAATGATTTCACTCATTTCATATCCTCCTGATTCAATCCATATTCTATTCTACATTAATTTTCGGAATATTTCCACACTTTTTTTCATTGGTTTGATAGAGACTTTATTTCCATCCAGTGAAGCGGTCATCGGTCCGCGGCCCAGCTTCTTCCCACGGCCGTCAAGCCGCGAGGTGCAGTCTGCGATGCGAAGCTGCGTCGGCGCCATGGTCAACGCCACAATCACAGCGCCCTCATTGCCCGCAACACCCGCGCATACGGTGCCGTACAGCGCGCCGAGAACGATCACGTTCCCCTTCGCCATAACCTTGGAGCCTCGTTCCACATCTCCGATGATAATGATGCTGGCTTCCGATTCCAGCGTCTCTCCGTCCTGTAAATTTCCTTTAAAGAATTGTCCCGTCTGGCAGGACAGTTCCATCAGTTTCTCATTCAGTGCTTTTTCGCAGCGTTCGATGCGGTTAGCGTCCGTATCAACGAGGCAGACGATCTCTAAATTGGAGTTCTCCATAATCTGGTTTACAACCGCAAATTCCTCTTCCGCCGTCAGTTTTCTTCCCTCCAGCGTCAGCGTCATCTGGGCCGAGCCCCAGAACTTCGTGTTGTCCCCGAACTTCCTGCCGATATCGGCAAGAAGCGTCTGAAACGGGACCTCCGGTTCCAGATAAACGGTCATACCCGCCTTGTTGCTTTTAATCACTACGGTATTATGCATCATATCCACCTGACCTTTTCTCTCACCCTTCTTAATCGCGAATCGTGACATTCGCCGCATCACGCGCACCGGCATTCAGGATCGATTCCAAATCAATCTCTCCATAATAGTACTGATACACGCTCTTTGCTATATTCGCGGCATTGGAAGCCGAATATCCGAACGGAATGTTCACGGTAACACAGATCTCCGGATTGTTATATGGCGCATAGGAAATAAAGAACGCATGGTTCGGCTTGTTTTTTGCCTCCTGGGCCGTACCGGTCTTGCCGGCGATCGGAACCTCCAAATCGGCAAACAGCTTCTTCGCCGTACCACTGGCGATAACTTCCCTCATTCCCTGCTGTACAGTATCCCACGTTGAATCCGCCGCGTCAATATGAGAAGAAATCTCAGGGGTATAATCTTTAATCAGATTACCTTCAGAATCGGTTGTCTTATCCAGTAAGCTGAGTTCGAATACATTACCCCTGCTGGCGATCGCCGCCACATATCTCGATAACTGTACATTGGTATAGGCGTGGTTACCCTGTCCCATGGCGGAACGCTCCGGGTCGATGTCTGAAATTTGAGGCTCCAGCTCGTCGATTTCCACGCCGGATTTATGATCCAGTCCGAACAGGGCTGCGTATTTATGCAGCTTATCCAGTCCGAGAGACGGAACGTAATTGCCGTCGGCATCCATGGACAGCCTGTGTCCAAGGTCCGCAAAGAAGAAGTTGCAGGAATTCTGAAGACCGCCAACCATGTTAAGCGGGCCGTGGCGTCCAGGATATATCCAGCACTTGATCGGCGTGTCGATCTCTTCATATCGTCCGGTACAGTCGATCGTATCCTCGATTCCGATTGCATTTTCCTCCAGTGCAGCAACGGCAGTAAGAGGTTTAAAAGTAGATCCGGGCGCCTTCTTGGCCTGTGTCGCATTGTTATATAACGGCAGTGACAAATCATTCTGAAGCTGGCTGAAATAGGCGCTGTCGCCGATCCGGTTATTATCGTAACCAGGATACGACACGAGGGCCAGAACCTCTCCGGTCTTGATATCCGTTACCACCACACCTGCGTTGCACGGAGCCAGCGCCAGCTGGGCTGGTGTGATCTCAAGAGTTGATATCTTTTTCATCAGAAATGCGTATGCGTCACCAGTCGCCTTAAGCTGGCTAATATCTTCCTCATTGTATTCCAGGATTCCCTGGTCAAACAGAGCCAGACAGAGTTCCTGTCCCGTGATGACATCGTCATTGATCAGATAACGGTAAATTCTCTTTGTAAAGTTCCGGTCTTCCTTCAGTTCAGCCAGCACATAATCCACCAGTGAACGAAATGTATCGTCGGCGTTGGAATATTTGGAATCAGTTTCCAGCTTCGTGGTATCCAGCCAGCCGTTTGCAATTCCATAATACAGGTAATCTCGCAGACTGATCTCGTCTGCTTTCCACGCCAGGTATTCCGTACTCGTCTTATCAATGAAATCTTCTTTTATAATTCCCACAGTCGGGCTCGCCAGATACGTATAAATATAATACATATAGGCCGCCAGGTCCTGATCCAGGTCCTTTAAGGAAGCCGGATGGCTGCTCATCAATTCATTTTGCAGTTCTGTAAAAATCTGATCTCTGGATGATAAGAATTTACTGTTAATATTCTTTTCAACATCAGATGCTTCCTCTGATTCGAAGTGCTTCAGGGACAGAATATTGTTGTTAATCAACTGGAAATATGCATCCTTTACAGGAATTTTCATATTAGATCCGTCTGTGGAACTTGTAATCTCCACATCCCCGTTTACAATGGTCTTTAGCAGAACACCGGCCAAAGACTGTTCAACCAGATGGTAAATACCTGTCTGCAGGCCCGCAATCTGTGTAAGATAGATGTCATTGCCAGCCTTAGATTCCGTTTCATTAAGAGTCTCCCTGACCCGTCCGCGGCTGTCCTTGTAAATTGTCTTACTGCCCTTCGTTCCCTGAAGTTCCTGTTCCATTGTAGCTTCGATCCCCGTCGTTCCCACAATATCATTTACATCATAGTCCGGACGGCTCTTTTTCAGTTCCTCTAGCTGGTCTTCCTGTACCTTGCCGGTATAGCCAATAATAGGGGCAAATGCGATACTGTCATTATAAGCCCGAATGGTAGTTTCCTCCACGTTGACTCCCGCCAGGTCCGCCGTATGCTCCAGAACATCAGCAACGGTTTCGTCCGAAACCTGGGTTGCCACTGTAGTCGCCTCGTATTTACGGAACGACATGAGACGAAGTGCATACTTGATATTGATGATGTCCAGCGCCTCCTGATCTGTCATGGTAACAGGATTTCCGTCGGAATCCTTCATCTCATTTAACTTAGCCGTGACACACGCTTTTTCAAACAGCTCTCTGGCCGAAATCGCGGAAGGATACTTGTTGTCTTCGTCATCTAACTCCTCCACACTCTTTAAGCCGTAATAATCCCGCAGAAAGCGTTTCCTGCCGGCCTCTGAGGAAGAGGTATAGATCATATCCCCATTGCTGTCAATGGCTACCTCAAACTTTCCCTGTACCGTCTCCCCATGCTTCTCCAGGATTCTGACCAGCCTTAGATACATGGCGTTCTGCTCTGCCGTGGTCTTATATTCCCCGGTGTCCTGAACGGTCACGGAATAAGCCAGCTTGTTATAAGCCAGCACCTTGCCGTTCCTGTCATAGATGTTGCCGCGTGTCCCCGCTGTGGTAAGGGTCTGCTCCGTCAGCTGCATATAATCGTTTAACGCCTGTTCTCCGTTTACGATCTGTAAATTAAACAGCTTATGGACGAGTCCTGCATACATGGCTATACAGATGATTCCCAGCACCAGGAGTCTTGACGATGCGATTTTCTTCAAAAAGTCTTTTAAGATGTCTAATAAATCTCTAAACAATCGATGAATCTCCTCTTTTTTCTATCTCTTCCAGATGACGGTTGAACATCAGGAAAATGCGGTAAATAAGCAGTGTTGTCACCACCGTGAAAATGATCTCCGGCAGCATTAAGTTCATGAAGTAGTATCCGATTCCGAGACGTTTCCGGATCAGGAACCGGAACACATAAATATAAAGATTGTACGCCAGATCATTGAGCACGCTTAAAATAAGCGGCAGCGTAATGTAATCCTCATAATAGTATTTGGTACAGATGCCGTTTACATATCCCACGTAGATGAAAATAAGCGTGTAAAAACCGAACGGGCCGCTGTAGAATAAATCCATCAGAAGACCGGAAAGAAGGCCATAGTACATACCGGCCTCCTTTCCGTGGATAAATCCGAAGGAAAAGGTCAGAATCAGAAGCAGATTCGGAGATGCAGAGAGAAACGGGAGCAGCGGGAAGATACAGTTCTGAACCGTAAACGCCAGAATAATCATAAGAATATTAAAGATGATTCGTTTCATCGCCGCTGCTCCTTTCGTTATCGTTTTCTCTATTCTTCATAGCTTCTACTGTGCCGCAGCAGTCTCTTCTTCCGAAGAAGCCGCCGTCTCCCCGGCCTCGTTCGCCTCACTCTCTCCCGCCTGCGTCTCGGCAGAGGCGCCGTCTTCCGCGGTTGTCTCCTCTGTCATCTTCACTTTGAGATCGGTGATGACCAGAACCTCCTGCAGGCTGTCAAATTCAGCCGCAGGAATTAAGTAACCCGATTTGGTCACATTGTTTGTGTCATTGGTAATCTCCGCGGCATAGCCCACCAGGATTCCCGGCACAAAGACGGAACTGGTGTTGGAGGTAACGATCTTATCGCCATCCTTTAAGTCACTGTCCTTCAGCACGTTGGTGATGCGGAGGCGCCCCTCTTTAAACAGCGTTAAGTCACCGCCCACGATACAGCCGTCTCCGGACTGGATGGCCATGGCGCTGACTCGGCTGGAATCATCGATGATGGACCGGACCGTGGCGTAATTGGCGCCGACGTCCGTGACGATTCCCACCAGACCTCCGCCTGCAACCACGTTCATATCCGCGGCGATTCCGTCCTTCGATCCCTTATCGATCCGGAACACCTGGAACCAGTTGCTGGAGTCGTTGGCGATAACTCTGGCCCCGACCTTATTGTACTGGCCGTATTCCTGGTCCAGCTCATACAGCTGTCTCAGCCGCTTCAGTTCGAATTCCTCCGCCTGAAGCCTGGTATTTTCCTCCGTCAGCTGGGTGATGATGTCCTTCATCTCCTTGTTATCTTCCAGAGCGTCTTTCAGTTTTGTATAATCCACGATTTCATCGTAAATGGCGGAGCCCACCTTATTGACTCCGGACTGCACCGGGATCAGAAAGTACCCGACTCCGGTCCTCAAAGGTGTCAGCCACTCGTCATGGATTGATGTAAGGCCGATTAAAAGCACACAGATCACCGTTAAGGCAATCAGGACGTATTTACTGCGTTTCGATTCCATCTATATGATTCCCCGTTCTTTAAAACTGGTATAGGAATTGTCTCCTATGATAATATGATCCAACATGCGGATTCCGATCAATTCTCCGGCTTCCATAATTCTTCTGGTTAATGTGATATCTTCCCGGCTGGGTGCCGGATCGCCGCTGGGATGGTTGTGAACCACAATGACATTCACTGCGTGGTACTTCAGCGCCTCAATAAAAATCTCCCTGGGTGAAACGACGGAAGCGTTCACCGTCCCCTGGGAAATCAGCACATCTCTTATGAGCACGCCCTTTGTGTTCAGCAGCATGATGCGGATCTGCTCCTGCTCCATATGCCGCATGTCTTCCACATAGTAGTTCACGATGTCTTCCGGGTTTGAAAAGGTGGCCACGTCTTCCAGCACGGCTTTCTTCCAAATCCGCTTCGACAGCTCTCCGATACAGAGGAGCTGCGCCCCCTTCGCCCTTCCGATTCCCTTAATCTGAGTCAGTTCGGGGAGTGAAAGATGCAAAAGCCCTAAAATACCCTCGCTGGGGTAATTTAAGGCCAGTATCTTTTGTGCAAGTGCCAGGGAACTGTCTTCCCTGGATCCCGTCCGGATGATAATGGAGAGAAGTTCTCCGTCGCTTAACCCCTCAGGGCCTGTCCGAAGGCACTTCTCATAAGGCCGGTCATCCGCCGGTATGTCTTTCATCGTAATTCTGTTCATATGTCTCCTGTCCGTTACTCTCCAGGTACGTGTCAAAGACATATGTATTTAAATGAACCGATAGGTAATGAGAGCCAATGCCACTCCGATGATGCTTGCCATAGTGATCTTGATACTCAGGCCAAAGGTAATGACCAAAATACCGAAGTTAATAATGAGCGGTGAATCGAATCCGAAGGACTGTCCGAAATTCAGCCAGGACAGCCAGGATACATCCTGAGCCATCGTCCCGATAAATCCGCCCAGCACGATCCCCGTCAGCACCAGAAGAAGCAGTACCCAGCAGTTTTTACGTTTCATCTGTTACTACCCCTCATTTGTTTTTGGCAGGATAATCCATGCCTGCTTTGTTATTCTATCATAGAAACGCAGTCGTGTATACACTTTTTTTGCCGTTTGGCGCTATAACGTGATCAGTCCCGCGTCCTTTAATTTCTGCATGGACATGAGAATTCCAAGCTTCGCATGGTACCAGGTAAGCCCTCCCTGGAAATAAACGGCGTACGGAGGTTTGATCGGTCCGTCGGCGGAAAGCTCGATGGATGCGCCCTGTACGAAGGCTCCTGCAGCCATGATAACCGGTGCGTCGTAGCCCGGCATCGCCCATGGCTCCGGAGTGACAAAACTGTCCACCGGCGCGGCTGCCTGAATTCCCTGACAGAACGCGATAACGCCCTCCGGCTTTCCGAGGGTCACCGCCTGAATGATGTCGTGGCGCGGCTCGGTGCTGTTCGGAACCACGGAAAATCCCAGTTTTTCATAGACATTGGCTGCGAATACGGCTCCCTTCAAGGCTCCTGCCACCACCGTTGGCGCGAGGAACAGTCCCTGATAGAAGGACTGGTTAAGCCCCAGGCTGGCTCCTACCTCACGTCCCAGACCAGGGGCGGTCAGACGGTAGGAGGCGCGGTCGATGCAGTCCTTTCTTCCGGCGATGTATCCGCCGATCGGCGCCAGTCCGCCGCCCGGATTCTTGATGAGAGACCCCACCATCATATCCGCTCCCACGTCGGCCGGTTCCATCCGCTCCACAAACTCGCCGTAGCAGTTATCCACCATACAGATGACATCCGGCTTCCGTTCCTTGATAAAGGCGATCAGCTGACCGATCCGCTCTACCGACAGGGTCGGCCGGGTGGCGTATCCCTTGGAACGCTGGATTGTCACCAGTTTCGTCTTCTCACCTACTGCCGCTGCAATTCCATCAAAATCAAAGCTTCCATCCGGAAGCAGATCCACCTGGCGGTAGATAACCCCGTACTCTTTTAAAGAGCCTGCGCTCTCCCGGATTCCGATTACCTCCTCCAGCGTGTCATACGGTTTCCCCACCGGTGAAAGAAGCTCGTCTCCTGGCCGCAGATTGCCGGACAGCGCCACGTGAAGCGCGTGGGTTCCGCTGATTAAGTTCGGCCTCACCAGGGCGCTTTCCGTGTGGAACACGCTGGCGTATACATCTTCCAGTGTATCCCGTCCCAGGTCGTTGTAACCGTATCCGGTGGTTGCGGCAAAATGAATGTCGCTGACGCGGTTGTCCTGCATGGCTTTTATTACCTTCAGCTGATTATACTCCGCCGTCTCATCGATCGCCGCGAAGCGCTCAGAAAGCAGCCCTTCTATCTCCTTTCCGAACTCCAGAACCTTTTTTTCGATTCCCAGCTGCTCATACATCGCATCCATTTCCATGATTTTCTGTCTCCAATCCATACGTTTCTCTGATATCCTGAAGCATTTTCTCCAGGACCTTTTCTCTGTCGCGGCCGAAGTCTTCCAGATTCAGCCACCGCACATCCCGCTCCCGCTTAAACCAGGTGATCTGGCGCTTCGCGAAATGTCTCGTATCTCTCTTTAAAATGGTGACCGCCTCGTCAAGAGAACTGTTCCCCTGAAGGTAATCCAGGATTTCCTTGTATCCCAGTCCCTGCATGGAGACCATGTCTTTTGTGCAGCCCATTTCCATTAATTTTTCCACTTCACCGACCAGCCCGGCCTCTATCATGGCGTCAACCCGCTGGTCGATCCGCTCATAGAGCATCTTCCTGTCATCCGTAAGGACGTAATACAGGAAGTCATAGGGAGAGCGTTTCTGCCTCTCCCGTTTGTTGTGCTCGGAGATTCTTTCTCCCGTCTGCCGGTAAAACTCGATGGCGCGGATCACGCGTTTCCGGTTGTTGGCATGGATTTCCATGGCAGCCTCCGGATCGATCTCCGCCAGCATATCATGCAGAAAAACGGCGCCGCGCTCCTCTCCCAGCCGTTCCAGTTCCTCCCTGATGTCCCGTTCCTCCCCCTGCTCTGTAAAATCGATGTCATACAGAAGGGCCTGAATGTAAAAACCGGTTCCCCCGGCAACGATGGGAAGATGTCCGTGAGCGTATATCTCCTGTACCGCCTCCGACGCCATTTTTTTAAACACGGCGACGTTAAACTCCCCGGCAGGCTCCAGAATATCAATGAGATAATGAGGAACCCCATCCATCTCCTCCCGGGTCACCTTGGCAGAACCGATATCCATGTGGCGGTAAACCTGCATGGAATCGGCGCTTATGATCTCTCCGCCCACGGCCTTTGCCAGACGGACAGACAGAGCCGTCTTTCCCACAGCCGTGGGACCCGTCAAGATAATCAGTGGTTTCATCATACTATCCTCTTGAATTTTTTCTCCAGCTCGTACCTGCTCATGGAGATAATCGTCGGCCGTCCATGAGGACACGCATACGGATTCTCCAGATTCAGGAGCTGGTCTATCAGTTCGTTGGCCTCCGCCGTCGACAGCCGGCTGCCGCCTTTGACCGCAGCCTTGCAGGACATGGTCGCTACCCGCTCATAAATGATATCCGGATTATGAGTCGAAACATCGTCGGAAAGCCCGTCGATCATCTCGATCAGCAAATCCTTCTTGGCGATGGACAGCAAGTTGGCCGGTACGCCTCTCACTGCATACTCCCTGCCGCCAAACGGTTCGATCTCGAAGCCCATGTCCGAGAAATACTTCATGTGCTCTTTTAACAGCACCTCCTCATTCATGTTCAGTGTCAGAATGATCGGCGGGTTGAGCATCTGTGATGAGTATTCCCTTTTTTTAAGTGTTGCCATGGTTTTCTCATATAAAACCTTTTCATGGGCCGCATGCTGGTCAATAATGTAAAGCTGTTCGTTAAACTCCACCAGCCAGTAGGTGTCGAACACCTGGCCGATCAGCTTATGCATCAGCCTTGATTTCGGTTCCAGCAGTTTTCCATCAAAGAGATCCAGCTGTTCCGGCTTCCTGGAAAATGCGGCTGCCTGATTTTGTACCGTTTCCTCATTTTTCGCAGCCGATTCCGTCGATAACCCATGTAAAAAGTCTGCGCCTGCCGCCGTTTCTTCCGCCGCATCCCTTCCGTCGAAGCGGTTCGGAGCCATCTGCCCCCCAGCCGGCTTCTTCAGCCAGTTTTCAGCCAGAAAATCAGGATCTCTCATAAGAGACGGTTCTGCCGGCTTAAGCCGTTTGGAGCCAGGCGCGCAGGCGGCCTGCTGCCGGCTCATGGCCTCCAGCCTGCGAAGCTCAAAAGGCTCCGGTGACGGCTCGTGCTTCCTCGCCTCTTTTGCCTCCTGCTCCGCCTTTTCCTTATTCAGTTCCACCTCCGGAATCAGCTCCTTGTGAGCAAGCGCCCCTGATACGGCGTCGTAGACCATACGGTACACCATCTCCCCGTCGCGGAAGCGAAGTTCCATCTTGGTGGGATGGACATTGACATCCAGAAGCTCCGGCTCAATGGTGAAATGTAGCATGGTAAACGGATACTTGTGCTGCATCATAAACGGCTTGTAGGCCTCTTCTATGGCCTTCGATATGATGCTGCTTCTGATATACCGCCCATTGATAAAATAATTTTCGTAGTTTCTGTTGCCCCTGGCGATCACAGGTTTCCCGATAAAGCCGCTGATGGCGATATCCTGCTTCTTCGCCTCAACTGCCAGCAGATTCGCTGCGATCTCCCTGCCGAAGACCGTATAGATGATGTCCTTTAAGTTGTGGTTGCCGGAGGTATGCAGCTTGTTCTGGTTATTCTGGATAAAACGGATCGAAATCTCCGGATGGGAAAGCGCGATCTTTTCCACCAGCTCGGCCACATGGGAGCCCTCTGTCATGGGAGTCTTTAAAAATTTCCTTCTGGCAGGCGTGTTAAAGAATAAGTTTCTGGCGATAAATGTAGTGCCCTCCGGGGCGCCGATCTCCTCCAGCGGCCGTTCAATGCCGCCTTCGATGCTGTAGCGGCTTCCCGTCAGGGCTTCGCTGGTCTTCGTGATCAGCTCCACCTGGCAGACGGAAGCGATACTTGCGAGGGCCTCACCGCGAAAGCCCAGGGATGAGATCGTAAAGAGATCTTCCACGGACTTGATCTTGCTGGTGGAGTGGCGCAGAAACGCCAGAGGAACCTCTTCTCTCGGAATTCCGCAGCCGTTGTCGGTCACGCGGATGAAGGTGGTGCCCCCTTCCTTTATTTCAACCGTCACAGCCGTAGCCCTGGCGTCGATGGCGTTCTCTAAAAGCTCCTTCACAACAGAGGCCGGCCTTTCGATCACCTCGCCCGCTGCAATCTTGTTTATGGTATTTTGATCCAGTAGCGTAATGTTTGGCATATGGCTTATCGCTCCTTTATGTCCTCTAACAGTTCAGCCGTGCATCTATGCCTTACTGCCAGCGGTTCTTAAGTTTCGTCTGAAGGCGGTACAGCGTGTTCAGGGCGTCGATCGGCGTCATATTTCCCAGTTCCAGTTCGCCCAGTTCCCGGACAATGTCGTCGTCCTTTACCGTGTCAAACAGGGACATCTGCTGCAAATCCACTTCATCCGGCCGCGGAACACTGGTATGCTTCTGCGTACCGGCTCCTGTCCCCGCTTCCGCGATCTCCTTTGCCCTCGCCGTGATATCCGCGTCACTTAACTCCACCAGAAGCTCCTTCGCCCGTACAATCACGGAATCGGGAACTCCGGCAAGCTTGGCGACCTGAACGCCGTAGCTCTTATCCGCCCCGCCCTTCACAATCTTTCGAAGAAATACGATATCATCGCCCTGTTCCTTTACGGCGATGCAGTAGTTGTTGACGCCGTTTATGGTTCCTTCCAGCTCCGTCAGTTCATGGTAATGGGTGGCAAACAGCGTCTTGGCTCCTAAAAGCTTCGGGTTGCTGATGTGCTCCACCACCGCCCAGGCGATGGATAAGCCGTCGAAGGTACTGGTGCCCCGGCCGATCTCGTCGAGAACGATCAGGCTGTTTTTCGTGGCGTTTCTCAGGATGTTGGCGACCTCGGTCATCTCCACCATGAAGGTACTCTGGCCAGATGCCAGATCATCGGAAGCGCCCACACGGGTAAAGATTCTGTCGCAGATGCCGATATTGGCGTCATCCGCGGGCACAAAACTTCCCAGCTGAGCCATCAGTACGATTAAGGCCGTCTGGCGCATATACGTCGATTTACCGGCCATGTTGGGGCCGGTGATGATGGAGAGCCTGTTCTTCGTATTGTCCAGATACGTATCGTTGGCGACGAATAAATCGTCCCGCATCATCTTTTCCACCACCGGATGGCGGCCGTTTTTGATGTCGATCACACCTTTTTCATTAATGCGCGGTTTCACGTAATTATTCTTCGTAGCCACGGCGGAAAGGGAAGTCATCACATCGATGCCCGCAACCGCCCGGGCCGTCTGCTGGATCCGCAGGACCTCGGCGGCGATGGCGTCTCTCACCTCGCAGAACAGGCCGTATTCCAGGGTATAGAGCTTGTCCTCCGCTCCCAGGATCATGTCCTCCAGCTCCTTCAGTTCATCCGTTGTGTACCGCTCGGCGTTGGCCAGCGTCTGCTTGCGGACAAAGTAATCAGGAACCATCCCTTTAAAGGAGTTCGTCACTTCGAAGTAATATCCAAATACCTTGTTGTACTTGACCTTCAGGTTCTTGATTCCGGTCTTATCGCGCTCTCTCGATTCCAGTTCGGCGAGCCACGTCTTTCCTTCCGTCTTTGCATGGCGCAGCTTATCTGTCTCCTCGTGATAGCCGTCCTTTATGATTCCGCCGTCACGCAGGGATATGGGCGGGTCCTCCACAATGGCGCGGGAGACGAGATCGTGGACATCCTCTAAGGCATCCAGCTCTTCCCAGAGCTCTTTCAGCAGAGGAGTCGTGAATTCTCCCATAAGGTCTTTTATGTAAGGAAGCATTTCCAGAGAATTCCTGAAGGAGATTAAATCCCTGGGATTCGCCGTCTTATAGCTGATGCGGCCAATCAGACGTTCCAGATCGTAGATGGGATTTAAGTATTCACAGATTTCCTCCCTGGAAATGTAATTCATGTTCAGCTCTTCGATGGCATTCTGACGGGCAATAATATCGTCCCTGTGGATCAGCGGCTGTTCGATATAGGTTCTCAAAAGCCTGGCGCCCATGGCCGTCTTCGTCTTATCCAGCACCCATAGAAGGGTTCCCCTCTTCTGCTTCTCCCTCATGGTCTCCAGGAGTTCCAGATTCCTTCTGGTCGAGGTGTCGATAATCATGAACTGCCCTGTGGAATAGGGAACGATGGTCGTAATATGGGACAGCGTGCTCTTCTGAGTCTCGTACATGTACTCCATGACGGCCCCCGCCGCGATCACTCCCGTATCGTAATCCTGCAATCCCAGACCGTCCAGAGAGCCTACTTTAAAGTGTTCCTTTAAGATCCTCCTGCAGCCCTCGTCGGAAAAGAAATGGCTGTCAAGTGCGGCAATCACGGTCTGGTAGCGGTTCTTGACCTCCTCTGTGTCCACGCCGGACACAAAGAACGCATCGTTGCAGATAATCTCGGAGGGGCTGAACTTGTTGATCTCATCCGCCAGCTCCCGCTCTGTCTCCACCTCAGTCACCAGGAAATCGCCTGTGCTGATATCAGAGACGGCAATGCCGAACCGCTGGTCGATATAGACGATGCCCATCAGGTAGTTGTTCTTCGTCTCATCCAGCGCCTGGGCGCTGGTAATGGTTCCGGGGGTGACGACACGGATGACCTCTCTCTTAACCAGCCCCTTGGCCTGCTTCGGGTCCTCCATCTGCTCTGCGATCGCTACTTTATAGCCCTTCTGTACCAGCCTGTACAGATAATTTTCAAGCGCATGGTAAGGAATACCGCACATCGGCGCCCGTTCCTCCAGCCCGCATTCTTTTCCTGTCAGGGTAATCTCCAGTTCCTTGGAGACGGTCAGTGCGTCTTCAAAAAACATCTCATAAAAATCTCCCAGCCTGTAAAACAGGATACAGTCCGGGTACTGTTTCTTGGTTTCCAAATAATGGACCATCATTGGTGACATTCCGGCCACGTTTTTTCCTCTTTTCTTCTGTCGTACTGTTACGTTGCTATTTCATGGTTCCCATATAATAAAAGCCCTTCGACTCATCCAGATATACTTCCACCATCTGTCCGATCAGCGCGGAATCCCCTTTAAAATGAACGATGGTATTGTTATCGAGCCGGCCCGTTACGAAGCCTTCCACATGGTCGTCTTTTTCCTCCACCAGCACTTCCTTAACGGTATGCGCGTCTCGTCCGCACACTTCGGCTGATATTTTCTGCACCTCTGAGAGCAGGCGGTCAAACCGTTCCTTCACCACACCCTCCGGAATCTGTTCTTCCATGGCCGCCGCCGGAGTGCCTGTGCGCTTCGAGTAAATGAACGTAAATGCACTGTCAAAACGGACCTTTCTCACCACGTCCATAGTCTCCAGGAAATCCTCCTCCGTCTCTCCCGGGAAGCCGACGATAATATCCGTGGTCAGAGAGATATCGGGAACCGCTGCCCTGATCTTTTCTACCAGTTCCAGATACTGTTCCTTCGTGTATCTCCGGTTCATTGCCTTCAAGACCCTGCTGCTTCCGGACTGGAGCGGCAGATGGAGATGATGGCAGATCTTCCCGGAATTCTTCATGACCTCGATTAAGTCATCTGATAAGTCCTTCGGATGAGAGGTCATAAAACGGATCCGCCGAAGTCCATCGATGGCCTCCACCTCTTTTAACAGCTGTGCAAATGTCATGGACTCCTCCAGATTCTTACCATAGGAGTTGACATTCTGCCCCAGGAGCATGACCTCGACCACGCCATCTGCAACCAGGCGTCTGATCTCTTCCACAATATCCTGAGGGTTCCGGCTTCTCTCACGGCCGCGCACGTAAGGAACGATACAGTAGCTGCAGAAATTATTGCAGCCAAACATAATATTAACGCCGGACTTGAACGGATACTTCCGGTCGGTGGGAAGTTCTTCCACGATGCGGTCGGTCTCTTTCCAGATATCAACCACCATCTTTTTCTCATCCATGCGTTCAGAAATCAGTTCTGCCAGTTTGAAAATATTATGGGTTCCGAATATAATGTCGACAAAGCGGTAGCTCTTCCTGATCTTTGCCACCACGGTTTCCTCCTGCATCATACACCCGCAGAGAGCGATCATCATATTGGGATTCTTCTGTTTCATTTTTTTTAAATAGCCAAGACGGCCATAGACACGCTGATTTGCATTATCCCGGACGGTACACGTATTATAGAGGACAAAATCCGCTTCTTCCTCCGTATCCGTCTCTGTAAAACCGGATGCCTCCAAAATTCCGACCAGCTTTTCCGAATCCCTGGCATTCATCTGACACCCCATATTAACCACACAGGATTGGGGCGCGCGTCCATTTTGCTTCTCAAAGTCTTTTGCCCACTCTCTGCATTTGGCCATGAAATAATACTGACGGGCTGGTTCTTCCGCAGGTGGTTCTGATTTTATATCTATTTTATCTATATCAATTTCATTATACATTTCTGTTGACTTTCTCCTTTTCTATGTATATAAAAATAAAAAGAAGTGGTTTTTTTACCGTACAGCTTTATGGCTCAAGCGGGGTGCTCGCTTCTTTTTTTATATTTATAATGTCATATAAATACATCTTTCCTTTTTCAGAATGTCTTATCATCAACTCCTTTATAATGCCTATGTTCTTTCTCATCATGTATTTATCCGCATTCCCTGTTTTGACTTGAATATTATAGCATAAATAAATTCTATTGCAAACACAAAAAATAAAGTGCCTGATCCAAAAATATCCGGGATTCAGTTAAGAATCCCGGATATTTTTATCAAAAAGCCCTGCTGCAATCAGCGGGGTAAAAGTCTTCTTATTCCGCCGTTACTGTACGGAGCGCCTCCAGCAGCTGATCCCGTATGCCCCTTTTATCAAAGACCATAGAAACTCCTTCCTGCCGTTTTTTCCTGCCCTTCACGGATACATCCGCCGTCCGATACCGAAAGACAATTTCATAGTTTTGATTTCTCACGTTCGCATTGCCTACTTTTTGAGTCGTCGTATAGGCATCCGTTTCAATCTTTTCTACTTTTCTCAAATCAACCAGCTGGACAAGGTTGGCAGACGGATTAATTCTCAGAACAAAATCCTTTGTTACCCGGATCACTTCCTCTTTATGGCTGTTCTCATTCTTTGTAATACGGCAGAGGCTGTCTTTGCCATACCGGCCCAGCATCTGAGCTGCAAATTCTTCTTTTTCACTATCCTGGGGAAATTCCTTATCCAGCATGCGGCGAATGAACTTTTTATAAGATTTTCCGGGGGTAAAGCCAAAATAGCTCATGAGGCACAGGAAAAATACCACCACACCAGCCAATGCTCCGTATTTTATGTTGCTGATTCCCTGTTCCAATATTCCGTTTGATACCCATCCAAGTGCAAAAAGGCCAAGAACACAGGCAACAGGAAGCCCTATCATCCATTTCACCATTGATTTTTTAAATCGTTTATCAATCTCCTCGGCCCATGCATCCTCGGCTTCCAGCCATGTCCCATAATTTGTTCCCATATGTATACTCCTCCGTTTCTATATCAGCCGTCAATCTTTCTCATAACGGGACTCGTAATGGTATCCGCTCCCATCCTCTTTGATCACGAACTTCATGGAATAATATCCCTTTTTCCATATTACGGTAGTTTCCCCATCATCTGTACGGCTGCTTTTCGGCTCTCCTGCAGCTTTCGTCAGCGCATCAATGCTGATATCTGCTCCTGAAACTCCATCGATCGAAGATTGTTCGGCATCCGTATCGGAATTAAATACCATAACAGAGCGTACCTTACACTCTAATGCCATCTTACTCGAGGAAGATTCATTAACAATCTCTATCTTGGCGTACTTTTTATCGTCTTTGGTTAAGTCCATATTCATATAGTAGCTTTTTGCATCCAGTTCATCCAGCAAATTGTAAATCCGGATTCCGGTGCCTCTCTTATCGTAAGCTGAAAGCTGAAATCCTGCAGATGACAATTCCTGTACGGTGGTCTTACCCGGTTCGATGGTAAAACCAGCCACAATTACCGGATGCGGTGTGCCGATAAAAGCCGGGTGGTGGCTGTCAAGGTAAACATAGGCCAAAAACACTACAACAGCAATCCCAAGCACCACTTGTTTGATCAGTTTCTTTTTCCTGCCTTCCGGTGTCTGTTCCGCTGCAATTCGTTCTGATTCTTTGTCTACTATTTCCATACTTTTTATGTCCCCTTCCGTATAAAATCACCATCACTTTTCTTATGAGGCGTGTAAACCTCCCAATGATGATAAGTATATTATATCTGCAAAAGCATATAAAACAACCGTTTCGACTTTATCGGGCCGAATTCAGCATAAAATGTCAGCTATACAAGAATATTTTCTGCATAAACCAGTTATCCTCTTCCCAATAACTATATTCCCCATGGTATTTCTCCACGATCTCACGGATACTGCCCATCCCAAAGCCGTGTCTCATACTCTCTTTCTTATGGCTTTTTAAATATGGATTGCTGCTTATAACCGATTCACGGATATTGTTGCCTACTTCAATTGCGATTCCTTCCTGTTCCCTTTTTACGATAATCTCAACTTCCCTCACACCTTCCCCCATCTCACTCGCTTCAATTCCGTTAATCAGAAGATTATAAACCAGATTCCCCATATCCATACTGTCGATTTTCTCAATTTTCCCCAATATCACATAGTGAAACCTTACTCCCCGTTCCCTGCATTCCTGTATCGCCTTCAGCAGCGCCGCATTCAGCCCCTCATTCCCAGTATCCTGCGGCAGTTCCTGATAATCCCCCCATTCGTCCCCCAGCTTTCCTATACATTCCTCCGCTTCCTCATACTTTCCTGCCTTCAGCAAACGATACACCACATGAAGCTTTACCTTCATGTCATGTCTCATATGATTGGCTTCCCTTCCGATTCGGTACAGCTCATGGATCTGCTTCTTTTGGATATCCTGTTTTGCCTTTTCATACTCTGTCTCCAATTTCTCTCTGCGGTACATTTCCAGACGGCGGCAGAGGCTGCATGCCAGCAGCCCCAGCATGACCATTCCTCCCGACAAACAAAGTGACAGGTAATAACTTTCCTTCCGGGACAGCATTTCCGCCTGCATATAGAACATGCCGATAACCAACAGAAATATCAACAGGCAGATTACGCCCATCAGCCCGTCTTCCATGCGGGCCGAAGCCCCCCTCTTCTTCCGGTACAGGGCCAGCGCCATTCTCCCCAGCGAGAACTTCAGCACACCTGCCGCAAAAGCACTGTAGATCCGTTCCTCTCCCTCACTCATCAGCAGCGTCTCAATCCCTTTATCTGTCATAATACCAAGTATGCCAAATATCACCGATGCACTGACCGCCGCGATCAGCACCCAGATCAGGCAGAGTACCGCCATCTCTGTTCTTTTTCCTGACAGCGCCAGCCTGCCATAAAGATACAGCACTACTCCATAACACAGCCCCAGTACTCCTTCATACTGGCTCATCCAATTTAACGCGGTAACTGTCAAAAAATACAACAGGCATCCCGCCATTGCCAGCAGAATGCCAAAACTGCCTCTATGCTTTTTTTCGAACCCGTGGCTGATGTATTCCACCGCGATCATGGACGACAGTCCGTTTATAAGATATTCTGTGATTTTATACATACCTCCCTTCACGCCGGCTTACAATTTCCTTAAGTTCCCTGCGTTTTGATCTGCTTAGGTCTAACTCTGTCCCATCACACAGCTGCACGGTTCTGCTCCCCACTTCATTTATGTACTGTCTGTTCACCAGGTAATTTTTATGAATCCGGATAAATCCATATTTTGAAAGCTCTTCCTCCACTGGTTTTAAACTTCCGTAGACATTATAGTGTTTCTGATCTGCCATCCAAAACTTTAGACTGTGGCCCCAGCATTCAATATACATCATATCAAATACCAGCACCTCCCGGCAGCCAAATCCATCCTTCAGCCGGTAATTAATCCTTTTCTTTACTGCTGCATGCTGATATTTCCGGAGAGCCCGAAGCATATCCCGCTCCATAAAACGCTTCCGGACAAACCACAGCGGAGTATATTCATAGGAATCAAACACCAGGCTCTCATGGTTGGAGATGAATACGACACTGGTTCCTGTTTTTTCCAGGCACAGCCTCTCTGCGAGTTCAAAGCCATTCCATCCGGGCATCTCCACATCCAGAAAAACCAGGCCAAATCCCAGCCGGCTGCTTTCACGATACAGCGCCTCTGCATTTGTAAAAAGGTGTACAGCTGCATCCTTTTCATCCAGAACATCCAAACACTGAAAGAGGGTATCCCGAATTCGCTCTAAATCCCCCGGATCATCATCGCAGATACCGATTTCAAGATTTTGTGTACTCATTAAACCATATAACTCCTTCGGTTAGATTCTGACTTTTTATCCGCACGGTCTGCTCTTATGGGCGGACCTGACCATTTCCGTATATAATATACTTTGTCGTGGTAAGCTCCTTTAGCCCCATAGGGCCTCTCGCGTGAAGCTTTTGGGTGCTGATGCCGATCTCTGCGCCAAAACCGAACTCGAATCCATCCGTAAATCTGGTGGAAGCGTTGACGTAAACGGCAGCCGCATCGATCTCATTTAAAAACTTCTGAGCATTGGCGTAATCCGACGTGATGATAGCCTCGGAGTGCTTCGTATTATAGCGGTTGATATGGGCGATAGCCTCGTCTATGGAATCCACCAGCTTCAGGGACAGAATATAGTCTAAATACTCCGTTCCCCAATCCTCCGCAGCAGCCGGGACAAATGCAGGCACGATACGGCAGGCTTCTTCATCCGCCCGCACCTCAACCTGCTTTTCATCGAGCCTGGCCTTTAACAGCGGCAGGAATTCTTCCGCGATATTTCTATGTATGACCAGTGATTCACAGGCGTTGCAGACGCCGATCCTCTGGGTCTTTGCATTGAAGATGATGTCCAGAGCCATCTTGTAATCCGCAGTCTCATCCACGAAGATATGGCAGTTTCCGGTTCCCGTCTCGATGACAGGCACCGTACTGTTCTCCACCACGGAACGGATCAGCCCAGCTCCGCCCCGTGGAATCAGCACATCCACGTAGTCGTGCAGGCGCATGAATTCCTTCGTCACTGCCCTGTCGGTATCGGTGATAAGCTGTACACTATCCTCCGGGAATCCCGCGTTCTTAAGCCCTGCACGGAGGCATTTGACGATAGCCTTATTTGACTCCAGAGCGTCGCTTCCGCCCTTTAAGATCACACAGTTTCCGGATTTGAAGCAGAGACCGAAGGCGTCTGCGGTCACATTAGGTCTGGCCTCATAGATGATGCCGATCACTCCCATGGGAACGCGTTTCTGTCCGATGGTGAGTCCGTTTGGCCTGGCCTTCATGGAGATCACCTCCCCCACCGGGTCCTCTAACACGGCCACGCTGATCAGTCCGTCAGCCATGGCCTCGATCCTGGAAGGCGTCAGTTCCAAACGGTCGATCATCCCGGCGCTCATGCCATTTATCGTCGCCTGAATCACATCCTCCTGATTAGCCGTCAGAATATCTTCCTCACCCTCAAGCAAAGCGGCCGCCGCGGCCCTTAAACCTTCGTTCTTCTTATCAGAGCTGAGAATTCCCAGAACACCGGCTGTCTCCTTCGCTCTTTTTCCTATCTCAGTTAGTGTCATATCGCGTTCCTCCCTGTTATCCTCTAAACTAAACTTATGGAGTGATTACCATATCCATTCCCTTGTCATGGGCCTCTGCCGGCAGAGAATCGAAAAGCTGGAAGGGATAGGCGATTCCGAATCTGGGATGATCCGGCTCTTCGTCGAAGAAGCGGTCGTAGTAGCCGCCGCCGTAGCCGATCCGGTGTCCTTCCCTGTCAAATGCGATTCCCGGCACGATGACTGGTGCGAATTCGTCGCCGATGCGCAGACAGCAGGATTTCGGTTCCATGATCCCCATGACGCCGCTCTCTAAATCTTTTTTTCCCTGAATTGCATAGAATACCAGTTTTTTTCCTTCTACCTTCGGTACTGCCACGTATTTTCCCATCTCCAGCAGGCCCTGAATCAGCTTCTCAGTTCCTGCTTCATGGCGGAAGGATACGTAGCAGTAGACACAGAATGCCTGCCGGATTGACCGGAGGCTTAAAATCTTCCTGCAGATGGCGTCATTCCACTCCATCTCCTGTTTCTGTGTGAGAGCCTGCCGGTTCTCCTTCACCCAATCCCTGATTTCATTCTTGCTTGACATTTCCATACTTTTTCCCCAGATCCGTAATGGTTCCGTCCTCTTCCTTAACCGAAATGCTGTTTAAGTTTCCTCTTAAGCTCATGCGGATCGCTTCAATGTATTCCTTTCTCAGGGCGGCCTGCTCGGCCTTCTCCTCATCAGAAAGTCCTACAGCCTGCGCCTTGTGGTAGAGCGTGTTGATTCTGTCTATTTTTTCCTGCTGCATCGATGTGCCTCCTAATATTCATTATTTATGTAGTGCATCAGATCGAAATCAAAGTTGGGATGGGCCAGGAAAAGCGTCCCCTTATTGTCACCCGTCATGATCTGTGAAACGACCTCCACGTCATCCCCGTTTGCAATGACCATATCGGAACCGCTGTCTGTGGCAATCCTGGCCGCCGCCAGCTTCGCCGCCATGCCTCCGGTGCCCACATCGCTGCCCGAGGTGGCCTTTCCCATCTCCATCAGTTCCGGCGTGATCTCATCCACCTGGCTGATAAAACGCGCCTTTGGATTCTGTCTCGGATCGTCAGAGTACAGGCCGTCGATATCCGACAAAAGAATCAGTAAATCCGCGCCGATCAGAGCCGCTACAATGGCGGACAGCCGGTCGTTGTCACCGAAATTATCGACGTAAGGGATCTCTGAGGTGGATACCGTATCGTTCTCATTTACAATCGGTATGGCGCCCAGCTTCAGCAGCTCGTCGAAGGTATTCTGCGCGTTATAGCGGGAGCTGTCGTTGATCATGGTATCCTTCGTCAGCAGGACCTGCGCCGCCACCTGATTGTACTCTGCAAACAGCTTCTGATACACCATCATGAGGCGCGCCTGGCCTACTGCCGCAAACGCCTGTTTCTCCGAGATGGTAACCGGCCTTGTGTGGTGGCCAAGAGCCTGGCGCCCCACCGCAATGGCTCCGGACGAAACCAGAACCACGGATTTCCCTTCCCCCTTCAAATCGCTGATGACACGCACCAGCTTCTCGATCTTCATCAGGTTCAAGTCCCCCGTATACGTATGGGTCAGGGAAGACGAACCGATTTTTATGACAATCCTCTGTTTATCCTTCAGCTTTTCCCGCACTTCAGTTCTCATGGTGTCTCCAATCATGTTCTTCAGTCTTTTTGTCTCATATCTTACAACATTTTTATCCATTCGTCAAATGTGCGGCGGTTGGAAAGTAACAGTTCTGTCCTCGCTTCCGGCTGCCGGAAGCGAGGACAGAACTGTTACGTTGGGACTGAGAAGCGTGCCGCGACTGCCTCCGCCGTCTTGATCCCATCCATGGCCGCGGACGTGATGCCGCCCGCGTAGCCGGCGCCTTCCCCACAGGGATAGATGCCTTTGATGCTGCTCTCAAACCGTTCATCCCTCGGTATGCGCACCGGGGACGAGGTTCTGCTCTCCACGCCTGCCAGGATGGCGTCGCCTCTGGAAAATCCTGCGATCCGCCCGTTAAACGCCTCTACGCCCTCGATCAGCGATTCCGACAGCGTATCCGGAAAGAATTCCCGCAGATTAGCCATGGCGTACCGCCCTTCAAAGGCTGGCTCCACATCTCCAAAAGCCGTTGTCGCCCTTTTCTTCTTAAAATCACGGTACAGCTGCACCGGAATTTTCCCTCCGCCGCACCGGTAGGCCGCTTCCTCCAGACGCCGCTGGTAGGCAATACCCACAAGAGGGCTGTCTTCCGGAAAATCCTGCGGCGTGACGGTGACGATCAGCGCGCTGTTCGCATTCACGCCGTCCCTCGCATGATAGCTCATGCCATTGACAGCCAGACGCCCAGGTTCAGAGGACGCATCGACAACGTAGCCGCCCGGACACATGCAGAAAGAATATACGCCCCTTCCATTGGCACACTGATGGGTCACCTTATAATCGGCCGCCCCCAGCGCCTCGATCTCTGCAGCGCCGTACTGTGCGGCATTGATATCTCTCTGCGGATGCTGAATGCGCAGTCCGACGGCGAACGCTTTCTTCTCTATGGGCACGCTTCTCTCCAGCAGCCTCTCAAAGGTATCACGCGCGCTGTGTCCCACGGCCAGAACGGTAACATCCGTCTCAAATTCTTCCGTCCCGTTTACCGTGATACCCTTCAGCGCTCCGTCCTTAATCCGAAAATCGGTGACGCAGCTCTGGAAGTAAAAGGTACCTCCCAGGCGGATGATCTCTTCCCTCATATTTTTCACGATCACACTAAGCACATCGGTTCCGATATGGGGCTTATTCTTATAAAGAATGGATGGATCAGCTCCGAACTCCACGAACACCTCCAGCACTTTTCGGTTCCGCATCAGCGGGTCTTTCACCAGCGTGTTGAGTTTCCCATCGGAAAATGTTCCCGCGCCCCCTTCTCCAAACTGTACGTTGGAGTTGCTCTTCAGCTCACCGTCCTGCCAGAACTGAAGCACCGACCGTTTTCTCTCTTCCACCCGCTCTCCCCGCTCGAATACGATAGGGCCAAAGCCGGCTCTTGCCAGCATCAGTGCACAGAAAAGGCCGGCCGGTCCGCTTCCTATGATGACGGGGCGGTGCTCTAAACGCTCCGCTCCCGGTTCCGGAAATTGATATTCCTTCTTCTCGGCCTTCGCAATGTTCGGACTGTTCACTCTATGTAATACCTTGTCCTCCTTCGCTACCTCTACGTCGACTGTATAGATGAACAGCACTTCACTGCTCTTTTTTCTCGCATCCACAGACTGCTTCACAACCGTTACACGGCGAACATCCGCCGGCTGAAGCTTCAGCATCTTTGCCGCCTTCCTCTTTAAATCTTCCTCGCTGTGGTTTACAGACAGTTTTAACTGGCTGATTCTTATCATATAGGACCTCTTCCTGCGTTTCTGCCCGCCAGAATTCCCGATGACCACGCCCACTGAAGGTTATAACCTCCGCAGATACCGTCCACATCCAGAATTTCTCCCGCCAGAAACAGCTGACTGACTAATTTTGATTCCATGGTACACGGATTTACCTCTCTCGTATCGACCCCGCCGCAGCAGATCTGCGCCTGCTCAAAGGGATTCACCGCTGTCACGGTGGTTTCGAGCCCTTTGATCCGGTCTGTCAGAACCCCCAGCTGCTTTTCCGTGATCTCCCGGGTCCGGCGGCCAGCCGATATCCCGGATTCCTTAAGAAGCACCTGATGCAGCTTCTTATTCAGGACGCCGTTTAGAAATTCTTCCCCAGGCCGGTATCCCAGCCGTTTTACCCGTTTCGTTAAGAATTGGAAGAGCTCCTTTTTTTCCATAGCCGGCAGAAGATCCTGCCGGACAGTCACTTTCTTCCCATCACTTAAGGCGCGCGCCGCAAACCGGCTGATCTGAAAAACAGGGATTCCGGAGATTCCATAATCCGTAAACTGCAGTTCTCCCCGGTCGGAAGCGACCGCTTTCCCATCGGAATACAGTGTCACAGAAGCCTCTGTCCTTACTCCTGCAAACTGTTTATACCATGTCTCCCTGCATTTTAACTGCACCAGGGCCGGAAGCGGCTCTATCACGCTGTGCCCCAGACTCTCCGCCAGCTTATAGCCGCTGCCATCCGATCCCGTTGCCGGCGCCGCTTTGGAACCTGCCGCGAGTATGACCGCATCCGCCTTCATGGCTCCCTGGGATGTGGCCAGCTCCAGCTTCTTTGACACGCTTAAGACATCACATTCACATAGAACCGGAATCTTTAAGCGTTCCAGTTCGAAGCGCAGCGCATCCAGCACAGAAGACGCCTGCCCCGTGGCGGGGTAAACGTATCCGTTCCGGTCTGTCAGCACCAGACCCAGATCCTCAAAAAAGGAAAGTGTCTCTTTTACCGGCACCTCCCCGACCACCTTCCATGCGAATCCGGGATTCTCCCCGCGGAAGGCTTCTTTTCTCATATCCAGGTTTGTTAAATTGCATTTCCCATTCCCGGTAGACAGGATCTTCTTCCCGGGTCTCTTTGTATGTTCCAGAATTACGGCGTCGGCTCCCTCCCTGGCAGCCGCAATCGCAGCCGTCATACCGGAGGCGCCTCCGCCTATGATCATCACTCTTCTCTTCATGGATTCCTCCTTGCTGTGAGCACTTGGCAGACGTACTGTCACCAGCCCTATTGTATCCGCATCCTCCATTCAATTCAAGCATTATTTTTCCTGACGAGTCCTGTGCTCCGGTCCATTCTGTCGAACACGCTCTAGCTGGTATACGACTCCAGATAGTTAAACACCTCAATCATGGAGGAGAACCAGATGCCATCCATAAGACGGCCCCGCTCCTCCTCCGGGAAATCGGTGACCGGCATATGGGTATACAGGCAGATCGTCGTCTTATCCTGATACAGGACAAGCAGATAACCGTCTTCCGATACGAGATAAAATTTCTCCTTTTCCTTCTCCGGCGCAGGCGACACCTTCTCCTGATTGATGACGATCTGGTCCTCCGTCACGGTCTCCGTCTCCAGAGTCGCTCCGGGTATGGCCTCCTCCGGCTGTACACTGTCCTTGGTAATAACAAAACCGATTCCGAGGCAGAGAAGCGAAGTGGCTGCAAATAAAAGAAAGCAGAACATATACTTCTTCATAGGATAATACCTCCTTCGAAGTATAGTATCTGCTTTCTTCTCTCATTTTAATCACATCAAATGGCATTTCTGTGCGATTCTTACCAGTTTCGTGCCGCCGGGCATACCGGCAAGCTCTGTCTCATCCACACAGCGCAGCTTCAAAAGCAGGACGCCGTAGACCATAACCGCCACCACAATTGCCAGAAGCACGCCAACAGTGTTGCTCTTGACCGTCATATGAACCAGCTTGTAAACGCCGTAAGCCGCCCCGCCCATGATACCGGAGGCGATGGTCGGAAGAATGAACGTCTTCTTCATCTCCTGCCTGTAATTTAAGAACCGTCTGATGGAAATTCCATTCAGGATGCACATGAAGAGTGCAAACAGAATGTTGGAATATACCACACTGTAGATCCCCATCTTAAATCCGAACAGCATGACGCAAAGCACAAGGATATGGAGCACAAGCGAAATCACTGCGTTCTTAAGCGGTGTCTGCATATGGTTGATTCCCTGAAGAACGGCGTTGGTAACCGTTGACAGGGAGAAGAATACGACAGCCAGCGAACCGTACATCATCATGCGGATTAAGTTGGTGTTATCGTAACGGCTGAACAGCAGATTGCACACGGGGCCTGCGAGCACGGTAAGTCCTACCGTGGCCGGAATCGCGATCACCATGGAAAAGCGAATGACCATGAAAACCCTGCTCACGATCTGTCCGCGGTTTTTGCCTGCCACCGCCCGCGACAGGGACGGAATCAGGGAGGAGGCCAGCGAATTGGCTATGGCCACCGGAATATTAAACAGCAGGTGGTATTTTCCGGCATAGACGCCCCAGGTTGAGACTGCCTCCGACGCTCCCATTCCGAGAAACGCCATTCCTTTCCCATAAATGCTGTTATCGATGACCGTGCTGATATTGTAAGCCACGCTGCTCATCACGATGGGAAGAACGGTCATCAGCAGAACGGAAGAGATCTCGCCGTAGCTGTCTCTCCGTCTGGTCCGGTCACGCTTTGCCTGCCTCATCATGACAGGCCGGTAACTGGCCATCAGAAAAAGCAGGAACAGAAGCCCCGCCACCGCGCCCGCGCCTGTACCGATGGTGCCGCCGGCGGCTCCGAAGGCAAAGGAAAATTCCGTGGTTTCATGAACCAGGTTTGCCTTTAATCCTGCGTTGAACAGCCGTTCCGCCGCCACAATACTGATAACGGCATTGATAATCTGCTCAAAAATCTGCGAAAGGGCTGTGGGAATCATCGTCCCCAAGCCCTGAAAATATCCGCGGAACACGCCGAGATACGCGATGACCCATATGGTAGGAGCCAGCGTCTTAAGCGCATATCTGGTATACGGCATGTTTAAGAAACGGGTGGCGAAGAAATCAGCGCCGAACCACAAAACCGCAGCTCCGATCCCTCCGACTACCGTGCCATAAAACAGAGCTGCCTTTAAAATACGGACCGAATTCCTATACTCTTTCCTGGCATTCTTCGTCGCGATCATCTTCGAAACAGCCGTTGGAAGGCTGTAGGAGGAGACGATCAGCAAGATAGAATAGATGGTAAAAGCCGAACTGTAGTATCCGTTTCCCTCATCCCCCAGAATGTTGGCAAGAGGAATCCGGTACAGCATTCCGATCAGACGCACAATGATTCCCGCCGCCGCAAGAATCGTTCCCTGTATGATAAAATTTGACGCGCCCTTTTTCTCAGGCATTTTTCTGCTTCTGCTTGTCCTGTTATTTTCCATAAACCTCTACATTTGAGGAATCCTGTGCGGAAATAACGCATATCCACGTCTTTCCCTGATTCAGAATTACCTCGTTATTCTCCATGTCGTAATAATGTGTCAGGCCGAACTCCCCGTCCTTCGTCCACTTCACAGGGATCGCCTTTCCCTCCGTGGCATAGAGCCCGTAGGAGTCGTCGTGAACGTTGATATCCAGATAATCCGTGGTAGCGTAGTGCCCTGACGGGCAGTACTGGAAAAGAATATTCTTCACGGCGATCGGGCCTTCATTGCCCTTATGGGCCGCTCCGTACTGATACCGGTAGTATAAGCCGTCGCTCTCGTTATATTCAAACCACGGCTTATTCATCACGTAACCCGGATAGACCCTGGCCGCTTCCATCACACTGGGCGCTCCGTCCAGCGTCACCTCATGACCAGTTTTCGCAAAGCGGTAATGGCCCTTGTAATCCGCGCTGTAGCTCTCTGAGTATCCCAGCTGGGCGATTGCCCTGTTCAGCCGTTCTCCGCTGGAATATGCGTTGTGGGGTGATTTACGGTCCTTCGTCCTGTAATACGCCACGGTGCCGATTCCATCCAGCCCGTTGATGTTGTCCACATTGGCCAGATACGGCTTGGCAAAGGTGCTCTGCCCGTAGTGAGCGTAAATGGCGTCAAATTCGCGGGCAAAGTATGTATAATACGTCCGGCAGCTTCTCACGGAACCGATTCTGTCCAGATCGTCGTAATCCTCGATAATGGCCATGTAACGGTTCATGCCGCCCTCCACAGGGGCCTCATACACGATATCCGCCCGGTTGATACCATACTGCGGCAGCGACGCCTTGTCGTTGCTCATCATGATCGCGATGGGCCTGCGGTTTCCGATTGCCGCATCGACCATCTCACCGGTTAAGTAGCTACGGATCTTTCCCTCCTGCTCGGTGCGCTCCTCGAAGGTATACCAGTCGCCGGATTCCACAACTTCCTCCTCAGGCGCCTCCGTGGTAGTCTCAATCTTAATCTCTTTCGTAGGGGCGGGCGTGGTGTCCGTCTCTGCCGAGGCGTCCGTCACAGCCACCTCCTGATATTTTCCCTGGCATCCGGTCACCGTTCCCATCAAAAGGATTAGTCCGGCCGCACAGAACCATGCCCGTTTCTTCATCGTTCGTATCCCCCTCGTTTCAGAATCTCTTCCTGCTTTTTCTCCATGACGAGACGTTCCTCATCCACCATGTGATCGTAGCCGCACAGATGCAGCATGCTGTGCGCCACTAAGAAGGCCAGCTCCCGTGTCTCGGAATGGCCGTATTTTTCCGCCTGCTCTTTCACCTTGTCCACGGAAATGACGATGTCTCCCAGCAGCAGCTCCCCTGTCTCCGGATTAAAGTAATCGCTTGCCATGTCTTCCAGACGGTCAAAATCCGACGGGCTGTCGTAGTCGGCCATTGGAAACGACAGCACATCGGTCGCACGATCGATCTCCCGGTATTCTTTATTGATCTGCCGGATGTCCTCGTCATCCGTAAGGAGCACATTCACCTCCGCCTCATAAGGGCAGTTCTCATAATCCAGCGCCTCGTTCACCACAGCGGTGATGATCTCCTCATACGGAAGCTTTAACTCCTCTTCCGTCTCATACTCAATATGAATCGTCATAACGTGCCTTTCTGCCTCCGGGGGCTTTTGTTGTCTTTCGTTCTTTCTCTGCAGGTTTTTTCTTCGTCTCATAATCATCGTAAGCCTGTACTATCTTCTGGACCAGCGGATGGCGCACCACATCGCTGCTGTTTAAGTAACAGAAGCCGATGTCATCGATGCGTTTCAGCACGCGGACCGCTGTATCCAGACCGGATACGGCTCCGGCCGGCAGATCCTTCTGCGTCTGGTCACCGGTGACGATGACCTTGGAACCGAATCCGATTCTCGTCAGGAACATCTTCATCTGCGCCGGCGTGGTGTTCTGCGCCTCATCCAGGATTATATAGGCGTTGTCGAGTGTACGGCCCCGCATGTAAGCGAGGGGCGCCACCTCAATCAGCCCTTTCTCCGCATTGTGTAAGTAGCTCTCCGCGCCCATGATCTGATACAGTGCATCGTAAAGCGGCCGTAAATACGGATCGATCTTGCTCTGTAAATCGCCGGGCAGAAAGCCCAGTTTCTCTCCCGCCTCAATGGCCGGACGTGTCAGGATAATCCGGCTCACCTCGCCGTTTTTAAATGCCTGGATCGCCATGGCCATGGCAAGGTACGTCTTGCCGGTACCGGCCGGGCCGATTCCGAATACGATCATCTTTTTCCGGATCTGATCCACATACTGCTTCTGCCCCATGGTCTTCGGCTTTACCGGCTTGCCTGTAATGGTCCTGCAGATGATGTCCTTGTCAATCTCCAGAATCTGTCCGTCGCTCTCCGAGAAGGACAGGGACAGGGCATAATCCACGTTCTGCTCCGTGATCGCATTTCCACGCTTCGACAGCTCGATCAGATTATTAAATACGCTCTTCGCCTTCTGCACCATCTGTTCCGGGCCGATGATCTTCAGCGCGCCGTCGCGTTCGATCATGGTAACATGAAGAGTCCTCTCTATTTTCTTCAAATAGCTGTCAAACTGTCCGCAGACATTCTTCTCGTGTTCAGCCGGTATATCTATGATTGTCTCAATTACGCTCATTGGACTCTTTCGTCTCCTCTTGTTCCTGATTAATTGGTATCTCTACGCTCGTCCGTTCCCCCACGGGTTCCTCCGCCACAATATCGATGGCAATTTGGCATAAAGATTCATTATCTAGTATTTTAACATGATTTTCCAGAATTTGTACCCCTTTTTCCAATAAATTTTTTTTCAAATTATCGTTGATGGTTTCAGCCGCCTGATTCTTCTCCTCCTCCGTGTAGGGGCGCTCGTAGGAAATGTATTCTTTGGCCGTGATATCGCCGAGATATATGGGCAGATAAAAATTCTGAAACAGGTGAAGCTGATCTTCTTCCATGGTCACCTTCCAGGTGGTTCCCTCCTGCTTCGGGCGTATCAGCATCAGGGAATACTGAAATGCCTTCGCATACTTCCCGCGGCGTATTCTCCCGGTTTCCACGTCCACGCGCTTAAACAGCGGCATCTGCCTCGTGATATGGTATTCCGTCCGCGCCGTGATATCCGCGTCGGAATGGACATAGTGCGTGTTCATGATTTCCTCCCCGTCGCCGATGACATGGAGTGTGCCGCTCACCAGCACATCGCCCTTCTTTACCTCATCGCCCACGGAAACCGCCGGAACGCCCTGGCGCACAATCATGGATGTGATCACGCCGTCCTTTGCCGCCACGATGTCGCAGGGTGACTCATCCTTAACAGGTATTTCAGAGAGGACCTCGTTCTCCTTTATCTTAACCAGAAGACGTGTTCCCGATACCCTGGCCGACACCCAGGTGATTTCCGGAAATGCGCTCCGCAGCGATTCTTCCAGGGCGTCGCAGTCGATCTTCGATTTTATCATGCCATAGCGGATATCCTCTGTTTCACAGTATTTCAAAAGGGTGTCATACGTATACATGTGATTTCCGTCAAACTCGATATCCCAGATAAAGATGGAGAGTATGTAAAGCAAAGCAAAAAAGGACACCATCCCGGCCGCATAGAGCTTTCGCTTCCTGTTTCTGTATAAAAAAAAAGGAAGTCCAAACTTTCCCAGTACCTTAAGTCTGACCTTCGATTTCCGGACAATGGGTTTTATCTTCCTAAACCCTTTCACGGTCATATAAAAGCGATAGGAATGGCCTGTATCGGACACTCCCCAGATTTCTATCTCATGAACACTGCACATATTAAAGAACCGTTCCGGAGAAAATCCCGTCATCTCCACGAACAGATAACCGGACATCCGGTGGTTAAGCCATGTTACAATCACGCTGGTACCTCCTTGTTTTTCTATCCTTATTCAAACTCCATGGATTTGATGAGTCCGTTAATCTTCATCTCCTCATTCGTATAATATTCAATCACAAGGCGGCTTCCCGATACCGTCACGCGGCACGTCTTTGCCTGGAGCTTAATCAGGGTATCTGTATAGAGAATGATGCCGCGGTAATTTTCAATCACAACACTGTGGCGCCCCAGAAAAGATACCAGCACTTCGCCCAGGACCACATCCTTCGGAAGCTTTAAGTTCTCAGCTGCACTAAACTTCATCTCTTCGAACATATCGTTTCTGCCTTTCAGCCAATGATATTATACTATATGCAAAAACGGCGTCCGATTATGCAGGGTAAAGTGAAAGTAAACAAATGTAACAGTTCAGCGCCGGGCCGGACCGCGGCAGCCGGAAACGGGGCTGAACTGTTACAAACAAAGAAATCCCTGATCATAAAATGACCAGGGACTAACCTTGTTTGACTAATCAATTATTAGTTATATTTACGTTTTCTTGCAGCTTCAGACTTTTTCTTACGTCTTACGCTTGGCTTTTCGTAATGCTCTCTCTTACGAATTTCCTGCTGGATACCTGCTTTCGCACAGTTTCTTTTGAATCTGCGTAAAGCGCTATCTAAGCTCTCGTTGTCTTTAACGATTACATTTGACATAGCTCACACCTAACCTCCCTCCAGTTGTGTACTTGTGCATAATACAACTGTTTGGGTATTTTATAGCACTGATATGATTATAGCATAATTTTCCCATTCGTCAAGGAAAATTTCATTTTTTTCCGGGAAAATTCTTGCTTATTTCATCTGGCCTTCCACTACTTTATAAACCTCTTCCAGACACGCGTCAACTCCAGCCGGATTCTTGCCGCCGGCCTGGGCCATATTCGGCCTTCCACCGCCGCCGCCGCCAACGAGTCCTGCAACAGCCTTGATTAAGTTGCCTGCATGGGCACCCTTCTTCTGCGCTTCCTCTGTAGCGGTTGCCATTAAGTTCACTTTGCCGTCCATGACGGAAGCCAGTACGATCACGCCTTCACCCAGCTTATCCTTTAACTGGTCTCCCAGATTTCTTAAGCCGTTCATGTCCACATCGGCAACCTTAGTAGCCAGAACCTTGACACCGCCGATCTCCTTCACCTGGTCCATAACATCGCCCAGGGAGTCCTTGGCCAGTCTGCTCTTTAGCTTCTCATTTTCAGAATGGAGCGCCTTGATCTCCTCAAGCATGGCTTCAATCTTGGCTGTCAGTGTCTGAGGCGTGGCCTTAGCCGCCTTCGCCGCCTCGTGAAGCTCGGTCTCTGCCTCCTGATAATACTTCATCAGGCCGTCGCCCGTCAGGGCTTCGATTCTGCGCACGCCGGCTGCGATTCCCGTCTCAGATAAGATCTTAAAGGAGCCGATCACACCTGTATTGGAAATATGGGTACCGCCACAAAGCTCCGTGGAGAAATCTCCCATCTTCACCACGCGGACATTCTCCCCGTACTTCTCGCCAAACAGGGCCATGGCACCCGATTTCTTCGCCTCGTCAAGGCTCATAACCTCTGTCTTTACATGCAGCGCTTCTTTGATCTTCTCATTGACAAGGCATTCCACCTTCTTAATCTCATCTGGTGTCATGGCGGAGAAATGAGTGAAGTCGAAACGAAGACGGTCTTCATCCACATAGGAACCTGCCTGCTCCACGTGCTCGCCCAAAACGGTGCGGAGCGCCTTCTGAAGCAGATGGGTCGCGCTGTGGTTTTTGCCGGTGCTCATACGGCTCTCTTCACAGACCTTTAAGGTGACTACGTCACCGATCTGGAACATGCCCTTCTTCATCCTGCCTACATGACCGATCTTGCCGCCCTGTAAATGAATAGTGTCCTCCACCACAAACTCGCCGTTTGCACTGACAATTACACCCTTATCGCCCTGCTGGCCGCCCATGGTGCCATAAAAGCAAGTCTCTTCCGTCACAATCGTGCCGGTCTCGCCATCCGTCAGCGCTTCCACCAGATCCGTCTCTGTCGTCAGAGAGGTGATCTTAGAATCGCAGGCAAGCTTATTGTATCCGACAAATTCCGTGGTGAGCGCAGGATCGATGGACTGGTACACCGTCACATCAGCGCCCATATAATTCGTGGTCTTTCTGGCCGCTCTGGCCTTCTCGCGCTGTTCCTGCATGGCCTTCTTAAAGCCATCCTCATCGATCTCAAAATGCTTCTCTTCCAGAATTTCTCTCGTTAAATCCAGCGGGAATCCGTAAGTATCATAGAGCTTAAATGCATCCTCACCGTCCAGCACCGTCTTGCCTGCGGCAGCCATCTTCTCTTCCATCTCACCGAGAATGGCAAGTCCCTGGTCGATAGTCCGGTTAAACTTATCCTCTTCCTCGGTAAGAACCTTTAAGATCATGGCTTTCTTCTCTTCCAGCTCCGGATATCCGTCTTTGGAAAGCTCGATTACGGTCTTGGAAAGCTCCGCGAGGAATCTTCCCTCAATGCCGAGCAGCCTTCCGTGGCGGGCCGCTCTCCGAAGCAGACGGCGCAGCACGTATCCGCGTCCTTCGTTGGATGGCATGATGCCGTCGGAAATCATAAAGGTGCAGGAACGGACATGGTCTGTGATCAGACGCAGGGAAACATCAATCGATGCATCCTTCTGATACTCCGTGTGGGCAAGTTCTGCAACCTTGTTTAACAGAGCCTTGATGGTGTCCACATCAAAGATGGAATCCACATCCTGAACCACCACGGCCAGACGCTCGAGACCCATGCCGGTATCGATATTCTTCTGGGCCAGTTCCTCGTAATTGCCATGTCCGTCATTCTCGAACTGGGTAAATACGTTGTTCCATACTTCCATGTAACGGTCACATTCACAGCCCACGGTGCAGCCCGGCTTTCCGCAGCCGTACTTCTCCCCGCGGTCATAATAGATTTCAGAACACGGTCCGCAGGGGCCTGCTCCATGCTCCCAGAAGTTATCTTCCTTGCCGAAGCGGAAGATACGTTCCGGGGCAATGCCGATTTCCTTATTCCAGATATCGAAAGCCTCGTCGTCGTCCAAGTAGACGGATGGATATAACCTGTCCGGATCCAGTCCTACAACCTCTGTCAAAAACTCCCAGGACCAACGGATCGCTTCCGTCTTAAAATAATCTCCAAAGGAGAAATTGCCCAGCATCTCAAAGAAGGTGCCGTGACGGGCAGTCTTTCCCACATTCTCGATATCTCCGGTTCTGATACACTTCTGGCAGGTGGTCACACGCTTTCTCGGCGGTATCTCCTGTCCTGTAAAATATGGCTTTAAAGGCGCCATACCTGAGTTGATTAACAATAAGCTGTTATCATTATGCGGAACCAGGGAGAAGCTTTTCATCGCCAGATGTCCCTTACTCTCAAAAAATTCAAGGAACATTCTCCTCAGTTCATTCACACCTGTCTTGTTCACGTTACTGTCCTCCGTTAGTTATTTACTTTCTTCTGTCACACTGCCTGCATTCTTTGCATCCTTGTAATCTCTGTACTTCTTGCCGCACACGATTCCCCCTCCTGCCACTGCAAGGAAAAACAGAAACTTGATTGCTGTCTGCAGAAAACTTGCTAAAATTGCTGTCATAGATTCAACCTCCGTTCTTAATACATTAGCCAAACTCATTGTACTATCCTATCATATCGAATTTTATTTATCAAGATGTTGCCGTCGATTTTCTGTGATATTTCCTAAATCCACGCGGCAAAGCCGTTATAGCCCCGGTTATCTTTTCACAAAATCGAAGTCCCCATACAGAACCGATACTCCTGTTCTGTATGGGGATTCTCCTTCTTCTAACTTTCATTCTCCGCAGGCAGCGAGTTAATATACGTTTCCACGAGATCGTACGTCCTTGTTCTCGTGGTCTCGGCCTGGGAGGCCGTGTATTCGACGCCTTCCAGAGAACCGCCGCTGTACTTTCTCGCCGCTTCCTCCGCCTTTGTATCCCGGCTCTTCAGCCAGGTCTGCTGCTCACTTTCCAGCTTTCCCTTCGCCTCCTCGTCCAGTCCATTCATGATTTCCGCGTAAATGGTGTTCATCTCGATATTCCAGAGCTTAAACTCCTTCTCGGCCAGTGTCTTCATGGAGTACGTAGTAGAATCAGAAGATTCGTTGCGCATCTTCTGCACCTGGGCGTCCAGCTCTGCCAGACGTTTTTCGTAGTAGGCCAGCTTTTCCTCCTCGTCGCTTTGAAGCAATGTGCTTCCGCCCGGACCTAACGGAGATATGGATGGGGCCGCTGCCGCATCCGCCTTGCTTCCCGGTCCTGCTGCCGCTGCTTCCGGGACTGCTTCATCTGCAGCCTCCTTATTCTCATCCATCTGAATGGATTCCGGAGCAGGCACCGCCGCTCCCTCTGCCGCCATCATCCGGGAGGAAGCAGGTTCCGGTACCGCCGCCCCGGCGGCGGCTTCATCCGTGTTCCCGGATACTGCTCCTTCTTCCTCGACGGGGGCTGTTTCTTCCATACGCTTCCTGGCCGCGGCGGGAAGCTCCGTACCCGCTCCCTCCGTATAGGCCTGCGGCATGCCGCCGCCCGCTGTCGTCCCGGGCATCTGCGTCACCGCGACGGTATCCAGAGAGCCGCCGTTCTGCCGGATAAATCTGCTGGTCGCAAACGTCACCGCGATTCCGATGATCAGGATGGCAGCGATTACAAGCCAGATTCCTCTATTTTTATTCATGATTATCATCCTAACATACTTTGATAAAATTACCATATCATAAATAAAAAAGAAAGGAAATAGGGTACGTTAATTAGTAAGAGATTGTAAGAGATACGTAAGTTTTATATGCCTTCATCCACCAGTAAGTTGTCCCCATCCGCGGCAGTGGTCGCCAGTGTATCACACCGCTCGTTTTCCGGATGGCCGGCATGTCCCTTTACCCAGCAGAAGGTGACGCGGTGGGGTTCAAGGGCTTTTAAAAGCCTCTCCCACAAGTCGATATTCTTGACCGGGCCGCTCTTACCGCGCTTCCAGTTGTTCTTCACCCAGTTATCGATCCAGTGCTGGTTAAATGCATCCGTCAGATACTTGGAATCCGAATACAGCTCCACCTCGCAGGGCCGGTTTAACGCCTCCAGTCCCGCGATCGCAGCCATCAGCTCCATACGGTTGTTGGTCGTTCTCACATATCCGGCCGACAGCGTCTTCTCATGGAGCTGCCCTTTGGAATCCGTGAACTGAAGCACAGCTCCATAACCACCGGGTCCGTCCGGATTTCCTCTTGCAGCTCCATCTGTAAACAATAGTACTTTTCCCATCTTATGTCACTCTCCTAGCTATCTGTCCCATTTATCGCATAACGAATTGATCTGGTCTGCGAACTTTGCCAGATCCTTGTTGGCTCCGCCCTCGTTGTGGCGGATCACCGACAGCAGGCGCTCCCCGGCAGCCAGCAGACGGGCATAGACGCCTACCGCCCGCTTCGCCGTCTCCACCGTCTTCGTCACAACGACTCCGGCCCTCTGCTCCAGCCATCTGCCGGAGGCCAGGTCGTAAACGGAGCCGGAAAACGGCGCCTCCGCCTGATATCCATACTCTTCCTTTAAAACCTGCCCGAACGAATCGCACACGTCGTCATTCCCGTGTACCAGAAATACTTCCCCTGGCTTCTCCTCAAATGCATTCAGCCACTGAATCAGCCCTTCCATATCTGCGTGGGCGCTCATTCCATCCATCTTCTCAATATGGGCCTCCACCTGAATGGTTTCACCGAAAAGTCTCACCTCCCGGCCGCCTTCCAGCAGGCTTCTGCCCAACGTCCCGATGGACTGATATCCCGTAAAGACGATGGTACACTCAGGCCGCCATAAATTATGCTTTAAGTGGTGCCTGATCCGGCCCGCGTCGCACATGCCCGCCGCGGAGATGATGACCTTTGGTTTTGTGTCGAAATTGATATCTCTCGATTCTGCGCTGGTAATAGAAAGCTTCAGTCCCGCAAACGAGATCGGATTGATCCCCTGCGCGACGAGCGCCTTCGTCTCCTCGTCGTAACAGTCCGTCAAATTCTCTTTAAACACATTGGTCGCCTCGACGGCAAGCGGACTGTCGACATAGACCTCGAATCCGTCGTGGCCCTTCACCATGTGCTCCGCCTTAATGATGCGGAACATGTAGAGAAGCTCCTGCGTCCTCCCCACGGCAAATGCAGGAATCACCACATTGCCGCCCCGGTCCAGCGTCCTCTGGACAATATCTGCGAGGATGGAAACGTGGTCTGGGATCTGGCCATGAAGCCGGTCGCCATAGGTACATTCCATTACCACGTAATCCGCATTTTGAATATACTGCGGATCCCGGATCAGCGGCTTGTTCTTGTTGCCGATATCTCCGGAAAATACGATCTTCTTTGAGATATCATTCTCTGTGATCCACACCTCAATGGAGGCAGACCCCAGTAAATGTCCGACATCGGTGAACCGAATGGTAAGGCCCTCCTCCAGTTTTATTATTTCATCATAATTACAGGGGTTAAACTGCTTTAACACCCCTACCGCATCATTCATTTCATACAGCGGCACTTCTTCCTGCCGCCCGGCTCGTCTGGCCTTCCTGTTCTTCCACTCTGCCTCTGATTCCTGGATATGTGCGCTGTCCTTCAGCATGATATTGCACAAATCCGCTGTAGCTTCAGTGGTGATAATTTCTCCGCGGAACCCTCTCGCATAGATAAACGGAAGCATCCCGGCATGGTCGATATGGGCATGAGTCAGGAGCACGTAATCGATCTCCGAATAGCTCACCGGAAGCTCTGCATTCTCAAAATAGTCCACACCCTGCTTCATACCGCAGTCCACCAGAATCTTAAGTCCTGCGGCTTCTAAATAGTGGCAGCTGCCGGTAACCTCATGGTCCGCACCGATGAACATTAATTTCATTGAAAGCCCTCCTTATTTTTCTTCTGTCGGTCATTTTCCTATTATAGCATAAATTAAAACCTCGTGAAAGACCCCATCCTCCTCTTCTGCGGTTCATGCTTATTTTATATGATAATGCAGATCATTCCTCCGTTGCTGTCGTTGATAATCTTCTGAAGCGTATCCTGAAGCTTTAACTGACAGTCCTCCGTAAGCTGGGAGACTTTTGCGGAGATTCCATCCTCCACGATCTGTTCGATGGACTTTCCAAAAATATTGGTATTCCAGATGCCCTCCTCGCTCTCTCTGGCATTTTCCTTGATGTATGCGATCAGATCCTCCGCCTGCTGTTCGCTGCCTACGATCGGGGCGATCTCCGTCTGGATATGAGCCTTGATCAAATTGATGGAAGGCGCCTCCGCCCGCATCTTAACGCCGTATTTGTTGCCGTGCTTGATCACTTCCGGCTCATCCAGGATAATTTCCGAGCGTTCCGGCGTCACGACGCCATACCCTTTTAAGCGCACCTGGCTCATGGCCTGGTTCACCTTTTCGTACTCCGCCCGCATCTTTGCAAGATCGCTTAAGGTCTGCATCAGCTGGTATTCGCCTTCGATGGGGATTCCCACATAGTCGCTTAAAATCTGGTAATAATAGCTGTCATCCACGTCCACGCCCATGGAAACGCTTCCATCCGCCATATTCATATTTTGTACTTTTACGGCCCGGATACTCTCGGCCGCACCGTCAAACAGATCCGACGTGATATCCTTCATATGGGTAACCTTTTTCACCATGTCCTTGGCAGCCTGGATAATCTGGGATTTCAACCAGTGGCTTGCAGGCAGGATCTCCAGCCATTTGGGGATATAGAAATCCATCTCCGTAACCGGGAATTCCTTCAGCACGCGTTCCAGGATATGATAGACGTCATCCTTTTTCAGCTGTTCACAGTTTACCGGCATAACGGTCACGCCGTATTTTTCCCTCATATCCTTTGCAAGGGCCGTGGTCTCATCGGAATACGGCCTAACGGAGTTTAAGAGGACGATAAACGGTTTTCCAAGCTCCTTTAATTCGGTAATGGTCCGCTCTTCTGCGGCTATGTAGTTGGGGCGTTTCAGTTCCCCGATGGTGCCATCCGTCGTGATAACGACACCGATGGTGGAATGGTCATTGATGACTTTTCTCGTTCCAATCTCCGCAGCCTTCGTAAAGGGAATCTCATATTCAAACCACGGGGTCTTTACCAGGCGCTCCTCATCGTTTTCAATGTGTCCGGCCGCTCCTTCTACCATAAATCCAACGCAGTCGATGAGCCGCACCTTCGCCTCAATCTCATCGCCCAGCCGTATCTCAGCCGCTTCCTTCGGTATGAATTTTGGTTCCGTCGTCATGATCGTCTTTCCGGCCGCGCTCTGCGGAAGTTCGTCTCTCGTCTGTGTTTTCTGATGCTCATCCACCATTTCCGGAAGCACCATCAGTTCCATAAACCGTTTGATAAAGGTGGATTTACCCGTCCGCACCGGTCCTACAACGCCTATATAAATCTCTCCATTGGTCCGGGCTTTAATATCACTGTATACATCAAAATTGTCCATAAAGATACCCCCTTCTGTGCTGTTATAATATATGCGGGGGATCACTTAATATTCCAGCAAGTCTTTTTAAGATATCTTTTGATTGATATACTTTCCATTTATAAGGAAAGCCCCGGGTCCTTTTGGCCCTGGGGCTTTTCTTTCATGAATCATTAAGATGCATCCGGCTTCTCTGACTGATTCACAAAATCATACTTTGAATTTCTGTAATAATACCAGACACCTATAAAAGTAAGCAAGGTTACTATGGTGGTCAGTATACCTCCTTCGATTCCAAAGGCCCCTCCATTTAACACATTGCTCTCAGTATATTGTGTTGTAATCATGCCTGGTACATGAAGACCGCTTACGGGCATCCCATAGACAAGCCCCTGAAAGATGTTCCAGGTAATATGATATCCAATACACATCCAAATAGAACCTGACTTTATGAACATATAGGAAAAAAGTATCCCAACAAGTACAATATTCGTTACGGAAAAAAATGTTACTCCAGGATTTCTCAGATGGATCAATCCAAAAATTACAGATGGAACGACCATAATGGCAGGGAGATTGCGGCAACGCCGCAAAACACCCATTAAAAATCCACGGTTCATCACTTCTTCGGCAACCCCAACCAAAATAAACGTTAACAGCCACCAGAAACCCATCACCGAAATTTTAATTCCATCGGAAACGACACGTCCCTTTCCAATTGTAATAACCAGGAGAAAAATAACAGAGCAGTTTACAACTCCCAGCATCATACCAAAAGCCCCATCTTTTCGATTCTGCTTACACCCTAAAGAAGAAAGCCCCAGTTCCCGGACAGAGCGCTTCATCCCCAATCGCCATATGGCGATTGGGATTATCAGCATGATAAGATCCGTAATCATCTGAATCGCGACAGGCAGTGAGACCTCATCGAGCCAGTCAACCAGGCTGGAGTATTCTCCTGTAGTCAGGTTAATATCGCCCGTGCCAATCAAAATCTGTCTCAGTACCCTGATAAAAAGGTCACTGACGCCCCACGCCAGAATATAGAAAGCAGCCATTGCAAACAGGATTATCCACCCTGACCGCACCTGGCCAAATCTGTTTTTAATAAGTTTGTTGTCCCATAATCGGCTCATTTGCCGCTCCTTCTGGCTATTCACTTAAATAGGCCTTCTTCACGGAATCATCATTCATCAGTTCCTCCGCATCACCGCTTAAAACGATGTCACCTGTCTCTAAAACGTAGGCCCTGTCAGCGATGGAGAGCGCCTTCTTGGCATTCTGTTCCACCAATAGCACCGTGGTTCCGGACTTGTTGATCTCCTGAATAATGTCGAAGATCTCGTTTACATAGATGGGGGACAGACCCATGGATGGCTCATCCATGACGATCAGCTTCGGGTGAGACATCAGCGCGCGCCCCATGGCCAGCATCTGCTGTTCACCGCCGCTCAAGGTACCGGACGGCTGGTTCTTACGCTCCAGCAGTCTCGGAAAGCGCTTGTAGATCATCTGCAGAGTCTCTTCGATCTCCGTCTTGTCTTTCCTCGTATAGGCGCCCAGCTTCAGATTCTCAAACACGGTCAGATCCGCGAATACGCGTCTTCCCTCGGGAACGTGAGCCATTCCCATGCTGACGATTTTGTCCCCGCGGACCTTCGTTATATCGCGTCCGTCAAAGCCTATCGAACCGCCTGCCGCTTTCAGCAGACCGGTGATCGTGTGAAGCGTCGTCGTCTTTCCCGCGCCGTTGGCTCCGATCAAGGCCACGATCTCCCCTTCATTTACTTCAAAGGATATGCCCTTTAACGCCTTGATGACGCCGTAATATACTTCCAGATTTTTAACTTCCAGTATTGCCATGCCTGTCTCCTCCTATTCTCCCAGATATGCCTTGATGACCTCCGGGTCATTTAACACATCCACCGTATTGCCCTGGGCGAGCACCTGACCGAAGTTTAACACCGTCAGCTTCTCGCAGATACCGGAGACAAGTTTCATATCGTGTTCGATCAGAAGGATGGTCATGTCGAAATTATCGCGGACAAACCGGATGGTATCCATCAGTTCCTTCGTCTCGTTAGGGTTCATACCGGCCGCCGGCTCGTCGAGAAGCAGAAGCTTCGGGTTCGTCGCCAGCGCACGGGCTATCTCCAGCTTCCGCTGCTTGCCGTAGGGCAGATTGGAAGCCAGGTAATCCTTTTCCTTATCCAGATCAAATACTTTCAGCAGCTCTACCGCTTTCTCGTCCATAGTCTTCTCCACCTTAAAATACTTGGGAAGGCGCAGAATTCCGGCTACGGTTGTATAGGAATACTGGTTGTGAAGGCCCGCTTTTACATTGTCGAGAACGGTCAGTTCCTTAAACAGACGGATATTCTGGAAGGTTCTGGCCACACCCGCGCGGTTGATCTCCATGGTCTTCTTTCCCGTGATATTCATGCCGTCCAGCTGGATCGTTCCCATATTGGGCTTATAAACACCGGTCAGCAAGTTGAATATCGTCGTCTTACCGGCGCCGTTGGGTCCGATCAGGCCATAGAGCTGGCCCTTCTCGATGGTTATGCTGAAATCATCCACTGCGCGCAGTCCGCCGAAAGAGATACCGAGGTTTTTAATTTCAAGTAATGCCATGCCTATGAAACCTCCTTATCTGCCGTGTTTTTATGGAAATACCGTCTCAGGGAATGACGTTTTCTGAAATCGATGAATTTCGGACTCCAGTTGAAAATCATCATGACGATCAGGACGATGGCGTAGATCAGCATACGGTACGTATTGAGTCCGCGAAGCAGCTCCGGAAGCAGCGTCAGGATCACCGCCGCAATCATGGAACCGCGGATATTGCCGATTCCGCCCAACACAACGAATACAAGAATCATGATGGACTGGTTGTATCCGAAGTTCTTCTGTGTCGCCGTCAATGCCGATAAGTTGTGGGAATAAAGAACTCCCGCAACACCGGCCAGAGAAGCCGATATCGTAAACGCCATCAGCTTGTACTTCGTGATGTTGATTCCGATGGATTCCGCCGCAATCCGGTTGTCGCGCACCGACATGATGGCGCGGCCCGATCTGGAATGAATCAGATTCAGGACGATAAACAGCGTGATCAGGATCAGGATAATTCCCACCGTAAACGTGGCGTTCTTAGGCGTTCCGTTGATGCCCTGGGCGCCGTTCATGATAATCTGGCCGTCTTCCGCCATATTAAGCGCCATGGCGTTCTTGATGGAGACATGGATGCCGTTCGCATCCTTTCCCAAATATATGACATTGACCACATTCTTGATAATCTCACCGAATGCCAGCGTAACAATGGCCAGATAGTCGCCTCTCAGCCTTAACACTGGAATTCCCACGATGATGCCGGCTGCAGCCGCGGCCGCAGCGCCCACCAGAATCGCCAGTGTAAAGCGGACTCCCACACTGGGAATCGCCTCCAGCATACAGATGGAAAACAGAGAGCTGGAAAATGCGCCCACACACATGAAACCGGCGTGTCCCAGGCTCAGTTCCCCCAGTATGCCTACCGTCAGGTTTAAAGAAATCGCCATAATTGTATAGATACAGAGCGGCACCAGAAGGCCCTTCATCAGGCTGCTTAAATGCCCCCCATTTATAAGGATCTCTACAATAATATAGGCTGCTATCACAATCCCATAGGTCACTAAATTATTTCTTGTTGTTTTATTTATCTGCAGACTCTTCGTCTTTCCACTTTTTCCCATGGCCCCCACCTACACTTTCTCGTTAATCTTCTTGCCCAGAATACCGGTAGGCTTTACAAGAAGTACAATGATCAGGACTGCGAAAACGATGGCATCGGAAAGCTGGGAAGAGATGTATGCCTTGCTCAGGTTCTCGATCACGCCCAGAAGCAGGCCACCGATAAAAGCGCCCGGAATGGAGCCGATTCCGCCGAATACGGCGGCAACGAAGGCCTTGATTCCCGGCATGGAACCGGTGTACGGCGTCAGGGTAGGATATGCGGAACAGAGTAAGGTGCCCGCGATGGCGGCTAATGCGGAACCGATGGCAAACGTCAGCGCGATCGTTCCGTCCACGTTGATTCCCATCAGCTGGGCGGCCCCTTTATCTTCTGAGACAGCCAGCATGGCCTGTCCCGCCCTCGTCTTCTTGATAAACGTGGTCAGTACAATCATAATCACGATACAGGAGACAATGGTTACCAGCGTTTCTCCTGAAATCGTCAGTCTTCCGCCGGCAAGCTTCAAAGCCGGAATCGTTACAACAGATGTAAAGGATTTCGGATTGGAGCCAAAAACGAGCAGCGCGATGTTCTGAAGTAAGTAGCTGACACCGATTGCCGTAATTAAGACAGCCAGAGGTGAAGCCATACGGAGAGGTCTGTATGCGACCTTTTCAATGGTTACGCCGAGAACCGTACATATAATGACAGCAAGAAGAATGCCAACAGCCGGTGGAAGCCCCATCGTGCTGACAACGGTGAATACCACGTATCCTCCGATCATGATGACATCGCCGTGAGCGAAATTCAGCATCTTGGCGATACCATATACCATGGTGTATCCCAGAGCAATTATTGCATACACACTGCCCAGGCTTAAACCATTAATAAAATAGGATATGAAACTCATCATATCATCGCACCTCATTCGTTGTTTATTCCCGCGAGGGTATTGGATTTGAAAAGAAGAGGGTCGTCCTCTGGACGACCCTCCATTGGGTCATATACCAAGCAGTATTTACCTGATAAACTTACATTGCATTGTATACGCCGTCTACGATCTTTACAGCCTTCGGAGCCTTCTCCGGCTCGCCGTCAGCGGTCCACTTCATGCCTAAGCCGGTTAATCCGTCAACAGAAACCTCTGTCATGGATACCTTTAACTTGTCACAGATTGTAGAAGCGTCCATATCCGGAGTAATGCCCGCTTTTTCTCCGGCAGCCTTGATCGCATATACTGCGTCGTAGGCATCGGCGGCGAACTGGTTCGGTATGTCACCGTATTTCTCTTTATATGTAGTAACGAAATTCTTTGTTAAATCATCCTGCGCATCGGCAGCGAATGGTGTCAGCAGCATAATGCCCTCTGCCAGTGATGTATCAAAGTTCTCCACGGTTAAAAGACCATCCAGGCCATCACAGCCGAAGAAATCCGGTTCGTATCCCATCTGTTTTGCCTGCACCAGAATTAAGGAAGCCTGCTGATAGTAGATCGGAAGGAATACCAGTTCTGCACCGGCGTCCTGTGCCTTCTGAATCTGTACGGAGAAGTTCGTATTATTGTCAGCGGTAAACGCTTCATCAGCTACCACTTCAAAGCCCTGGTTAGCGGCTTCTGATATGAACTTGTCATGAATACCGGATGAATAAACGTCAGAACTGTCATAGATAATTGCTACTTTGGTAGCCAGCTTGTTTTCGCCGATATACTGGGCCGAAGCAGCACCCTGGTTCGGATCGGAGAAGCAGATACGGAACTGATTGTCAAACTTTGCACAGTCCACAGCAGAACCTGACGGTGTCAGCTGAAACAGGTTGTCATTGCTGGACTCTGCGCCTACAGCGATACACGGTGCGGAAGTAACCGTACCGACTAACATCTGCATACCCCAGTCCTTTAATGTGTTGTAAGCGTTGACTGCTTTTTCTGTATCGCTCTCATCATCCTGGAAATTGTACTCGATCTGTGCTCCGCCGATACCGCCGGCCGCATTGATCTCATTGATTGCCAGTTCAGCGCCGTTCATAACGGCCTGTCCGTAAATAGCATTTCCTCCGGTAATCGGTCCGATTCCGCCGATCTTAAAGGAACCTCCTGCAGTCTGGTCAGCTGCTGCTGTTGACTCATCTGCTCCGGCATCCGCGGCAGCTGTCGTTTCCGCTGTGCCTGCCGTTGTCGCGCCATTGTCACTCTTGCCGCCGCATGCAGTTAAGGATGCAGCCATAGCGGCAGCCAGGCCAAGGCTTACCAGCTTCTTTGTTGTTTTTTTCATAATTCATTCCTCCTCTTGAATTTTGAAATTCATATATACAGTTCCTATGACTATATATACATAGTCTCTATAATAAGATGGCTTTTTTAAAATGTCAACTAATTTCCAGATATTCTTTCAAAATTCAATCATCCATCCATATTTTACCATGGAAGGTCGGAGCTCTCGATGGTTTTGTCCCGCAGCATCAGGCCTTTTACAGCCTCAGAGGCTGGTTTATCATCGAATAATATTGCATTAACCTGTTCCACGATGGGCATGTCGATCTCATATTTTTCTGAGAGCTTCAGCGCCGCCTTCGCGGAGTAGACACCTTCCACCACCATCTTTACTTCCTTCATGGCTTCTTCCATGGTATACCCTTTTCCAATCAGGATTCCGGCGCGGCGGTTCCGGCTGTGCATGCTGGCGCAGGTAACGATCAGATCACCGATTCCCGACAGTCCGCAGAAGGTCTGGAACTTACCGCCCATTGCGGTTCCCAGCCTGGCAATCTCGGCAATTCCCCTCGTGATCAGCGCGGCCTTCGTGTTGTCGCCGTATCCCAGTCCATCCGCAATACCGGCGGCCAGGGCAATGACATTCTTAAGCGATCCGCCCAGTTCGATTCCCTGCATATCCGGGCTGGTGTAGACGCGGAACACCTCACTCATGAAGACGGACTGAACGTACTCCGCAGTCTTTTTGCTGTGGGCGCCTGCGACGCAGGTGGTGGGAAGCCCCTTACTCACCTCTTCCGCGTGGCTGGGTCCCGACAGAACCGCGACGTCCGCCATGGGAAGCTCCTCCTCCAGAATCTCGGAAAGCGTTTTAAGCGTCGATTCCTCAATTCCCTTTGCCACATTTACAATAATCTGTCCTTCTCTGCAGTAAGGCTTCATCTTCTGTGCCGTGGAGCGGACATAGACGGAAGGAACAGCGGTAACCAGCACGTCCTTATCCTTCATGACCTCCTCCAGGCTTTCCGTAAACATCATCCCATCCGGAAGAACCAGATCCGGCAGAGTGTGATGGCGCCCAGTCGTCTTCATCTCCGTAATTTCCTCCGGCAGCGCCGACCATACGGATACGTGATGACCGTTGTTATACAGGAGAACAGCCAAAGCGATTCCCCAGCTACCTGAACCGACAATCCCAATCTTTGCCATGATACTTCACCTCGTTTTTATTTTTTACCAAAACTTATTTTGTTTTCATTTCCATGAACCAGTCTTACAATATTGGCCCTGTGGCGCCAGAATGCCTGGGCGCTGATCACAGCCGCAACTATGTAAAACTCAGGGAGATATCCCGCCTGTACAGAAAAGCTGCCGTTACTACCCATAACAATCATCCACACGAGAAAAATCGTGGCTACCACCAGCGATCCCAGTGAGACGAACCTCGTCACAGCCACAATCAGGACAAAGGCCAGGAGAGTCACCACCATCAGCCGTAAGTCCAGGGCTACGATGAGACCGGCGGTGGCCGCGATTCCCTTTCCGCCCTTAAAATTCAGATAGAACGGATAGTTGTGTCCCAGAATGACGCCAAGACCGGTATAAAGTACCAGCAGACAGGCGATCTCCGGCCGGTCCCTAAAAAGGATCCGGACAAGAATACAGGGGATAAACGCCTTCAAAAAGTCTCCGAAGAAGACAACCGCTCCCGCTTTCTTTCCCAGCACGCGAAGCGCATTAGTCGTCCCTGAGTTGCCGCTTCCGTAATTACGGATGTCAATCTTATTCAGCCTGCCGTAAATATAGCCGGTCTGAAGCAGGCCAAATAAATAGCCCGCTGCCAGACAAATGATTCTTTCCATACCTACTGTTCCTTTCCGCTGCGCTCTCTGGCAATAAACTTGAGAGAGGTTCCCTTGAAGCCGAAGGCTTCCCTGATCTTATTCTCGATATACCGCGTGTAGGAGAAATGCATCAGATTCTTATCATTGACGAAAATGACGAACGTCGGCGGCTTCACCGCTACCTGTGTAATATAGTAGAGTCTCAGGCGTTTTCCCTTATCCGACGGCGGCTGCTGTAAGGCTACCGCTTCTGTCATGATCTCGTTTAACACACCCGTGGCGACGCGAAGCGTCTGGTTCTGTCTCACCATGTCAATCAGCTCAAACAGGCGGTTCGTCCTCTGTCCCGTCTTCGCCGAGATGAACACGTACTCCGCATATGGCATGAAGGCCAGCGTATCCTTAATCTTATTGGTGTATTCGTAAATAGTCTTATCGTTCTTTTCGATAGCATCCCATTTATTCACGGCAACGATGATTCCCTTTCCGCGCTCATGGGCGATGCCGGCGATCTTGGCATCCTGTTCTGTCACACCCTCTGTGGCGTCAATTACCACCACCACCACATCCGCGCGTTCCACCGCGGTTACTGTACGGATGATGCTGTAGCGTTCCAGTTCTTCCTTAATCCTGCTCTTCCGGCGAAGTCCGGCCGTGTCGATAAAGACGTACTCCGTCCCGTTATGCACGATCTCCGTATCCACCGCGTCCCTCGTGGTTCCCGCGATATCGGATACGATCACACGGTTTTCTCCCACCAGCTGGTTGATAATGGAGGATTTGCCGACGTTGGGCTTACCGACGATGGCAATTCTCGGTCTGTCATCCTCCTCTTCCTCTTCTGTGCTCTCGCTGAAGTATTTGACCACCTCGTCGAGCAGCTCGCCCAGGCCGAGTCTGGAAGCAGCCGAAACCGGAACCGGATCGCCGATGCCGAGATTATAAAACTCGTATACATCATTGCCGAACTTCTCGAAGCTGTCCACCTTATTGACAGCCAGAACGACCGGCTTCTTGGACTTGCGCAGCATGTCCGCAACCTTGGAATCCGCGTCCACCAGGCCCTGGCGCACATCCACGATGAAGACGATGACGTCCGCAGTCGCGATGGCGATCTCCGCCTGTTCTCTCATCTGGGACAGGATGATGTCGCTGCTGTCCGGCTCGATTCCGCCTGTATCAATCAGGGTGAAATTCTTGTCCAGCCACGTGCAGTCGGCATAGATTCTGTCTCTTGTAACACCGGGAGTATCCTTAACAATGGATATCGTATCTCCGGCCAATACATTAAACAACGTAGACTTCCCGACATTGGGACGGCCTACGATGGCAACAACTGGTTTACTCATATGAAATCTCCTTTAACTCGTATCCTTCATAGGAAGGGCTTCCCTCTTCCACAGGATGAAGTACGGCCTGTACAAAATCCTGACCGCTTGATTTTACAATATCTACCTTTACTTGTAAAGCTTTTTGTAATTCGGCGCGGGTAATATCGTCCAGAAACACCTCTTCGCCGCTGCGGAACATGCACTCCGGAAGCAGCAGTCTCGATCCCAGACGCTTATCCTTAAGCTGGCCGATCAGGTCCTGCCCGGTGACCAGCCCGGCCACTGTGATCTGCTCCCCGAAGAAGTAATTCCTGATCGGGTACACGTGAATCGTAAAGTTCGGATATTTCCTGCGGATGGAATTCACGTGGCGCTCAATGAACGGGGCCGCCAGCTGTCCGGTGGCAATGGAAATCTCCTCCTCCACGCTGTCTCCCTGCAGTTCCTGAAGCGCGGATTCAACCTCCTCTTCCAGGAGCCTCAGCATCCCGACGCCGTTCTCCAGCTGAATGTATCCGTCATACCGTTCTTCCTCCGGCAGCGGACGTCCCGCCAGAATGTAAAACTCGTCGCTGGCGTGAATAAAATGGGTCCCGTGTTCCTCATAGAGCTTCTTCTGCCACCGCTCGATCAAGTCGATGGTTTTAGCAGCATCTTCCTTTTCAATGGGCTTTAGCGGGTAGAGTCCGTCGCGGAACTTGGAGAGCCCGACGGGAACCACGGAAACGCTCTCCATATAAGGCAGATACTTCGATAAGTCTCTTATGGTCCGTTCCAACGCCTTCCCGTCATTTAAGCCCTTGCATAAGACGATCTGGCCGTTCATGGGGACTCCTGCTTCGTAAAGCTCATCGATCCGCTTTAATGCCTGTCCGGCAAAACGGTTATGAAGCATCTCGCAGCGAAGTTCGGGATTGGTCGTCTGCACCGAGATGTTGATGGGAGCCAGCTTGAACTTAATGATGCGTTCCACATCGTAATCGCTTAAGTTGGTCAGTGTCACGTAATTGCCCTGCAAGAAGGACAGCCTGGTATCGTCATCCTTAAAATACAGCGTCTCGCGCATTCCCGGCGGCATCTGGTCGATGAAGCAGAACACGCATTTGTTCCGGCAGGAACGGTACTCGCTCATCAGGCCGTTCTCAAAGGTGATTCCCAGGTCCTCATATCCGTTTTCTATCTCCAGCTCCCACTCTTCGCCGTCGGCCTTTCTGACCTCCATGACGATAGATTCGCTGTTCATATAATATTCATAATCGAAAATGTCTTCCAGCTCATGGCCGTCTATCGACAACACGCAGTCGCCAGGCTCCAGTTCCAGCGCCTCCGCGATGGACCCAGGATCCACAGCCCCTATTTTATGTCCTTTTCTGCTCATATTTTCTGTTGTTTCCCTTCTGTTTTATCTTCTCTATCATAACAATATTATCAATCTTTGTAAAGAAAGCCTTTTTTGTTTTTTTCCATGAAATGTAAGAATTGCTATTGACGCATTGTGTCGAAGAATGGTATAAATGGATGTAAGATTAGAACTGGGCAGTCTTACGGGACTGCCTGTTATTAATTTATGGAGGATTTCATTATCATGGCAAATGATTATGTATTTAATGACCAGCTGCCGGTTGCACCGCTAAAGATCGCGGCACTGGAAAGCTGCCGGGAACTGGCAGGAAAAGTCAACGACCATATCGTAGATTTCCGTCGAAACGATATCGAGGAATTAAAGCGGCGCGAGGCCGATCTCCACTACCGTGGATACGATGTCGATTCTTATCTTCTTAGCTGCGACTGTCCCCGTTTCGGAAGCGGTGAAGCCAAAGGCATCATCAAAGAGTCCGTCAGAGGTACCGATATTTTTGCAATGGTGGACATCACTAATTACAGCATATCCTATACCGTCAATGGTTATACCAATCATATGTCTCCGGACGACCATTTCCAGGATTTAAAGCGAATTATAGGCGCCTGCTCGGCTACGGCACACCGCGTCAATGTTATCATGCCTTTTCTCTATGAGAGCCGCCAGCACAAGAGAAGCAAGCGCGAATCCCTCGACTGCGCCATGGCGCTGGAAGAGCTGACCTCCATGGGTGTCAGCAACATCATCACCTTTGATGCCCATGATCCGCGTGTGCAGAATGCGATACCGCTTCACGGATTCGATAATTTTATGCCTACCTACCAGTTTGTAAAGGCATTTTTATGCCATTATCCGAATCTGCCCATCGACAAGGATCATCTCATGGTCATCAGTCCGGACGAGGGCGCCATGGACCGCGCCGTCTATCTGGCCAACAACTTAAGCGTGGACATGGGTATGTTCTATAAGAGAAGAGACTACTCCAGAGTCGTAGGCGGACGCAATCCCATCGTAGCCCATGAGTTCCTGGGCGCTTCTGTGGAAGGCAAGACCGTTCTCATCGTGGATGACATGATCTCCTCCGGCGAGAGCATGCTGGACACAGCCAAGGAGTTAAAGGAACGGGGAGTGGAAAAGGTCATTGTCTGCTGTACCTTCGGACTCTTCACAAACGGCCTGGACAAGTTCGACGAATACTATGCAAAGGAATACATCGATCTGGTTGTGACTACCAACTTAAGCTACCGCCCGAAGGAGCTGCTGAGCCGCGAATGGTACGTGGAAGCCGATATCAGCAAGTATATCGCCGCCATCATCAATTCCTTAAATCATGACGTATCGATCAGCACCGCGCTTTCCCCTACGGAGAAGATTCAGAATCTGCTCAAGAAACGCCACAGCGACGGATACGATTACTATCAGACCATCCTGTAGCTGCAGTCTCCCGAAAGGCTGCTCAGGCGGCATATGCAAGACCCCCTCAGACGGTATCACGACCGTTTCGGAGGGGGTCTTTTATTTCAAAGAAAAGTCCAGGCTGTGAAATAAAAAACCTCCTGCGCAAGAGTCCGGCTTACCAAACTCTTTCTTCTGTTTCGGCAAGCGCTCCTTACAATTCTTTTATGGAAAGAAATGCCGCTAAATTTCCTCTCTCATTCCCCATCGTCCTGTGGGAAAATAAGTAGTCCGGATTGCAGTGGGTACAGATATCGGTAATCTGGATATTATCCGCCTTTACTCCCGCTTCCAGAAGGACAATCTCATTGGCACGCCAGAGATTCAGCAGGAATTTTCCGTTTGGCTTCTCCCGAAGCAGTTCCGGCCAGTATTCTTCCGAAAATGCCCGGCGAAATTCTGCAGCCACTTCCTCTCCCACTTCGTAGCAGTCCTGACAAATACTGGGACCGATGCAGGCAATGATGTCCTCCGGCTTCGAGCCGTACTCCCGGCCCATGGCTTCCATCGTCACCCGGCCCATACGGGCCACCGTTCCTCTCCAGCCAGAGTGGCTTAAGCCTATAGCCCGATGGATTGGATCGAGGAAGTAGAGCGGCACACAGTCCGCGTAAAACGTCACCAGTGTCATGCCCGGCACATCCGTGATCAGGCCGTCGATGTCCTGATAGTCCCGTTCCCTGGTGATCCCCTTGCCCGCATCGTCTTCCGTCACCCGGCGGATGTTGGTCGTGTGAGTCTGCCAGGACAGTACCATTCTCCCCTCATCCACGCCGATCGCCTTCGCCATCCTGCGGTAATTCTCCCGCACATGGTCTGGATCGTCCCCCTTTAAAAATGCGAAATTCATGGTAGCATACACGCCGGTGCTCACGCCTCCCATGCGGGTGGAAAACCCGTGGCGCACGATGCCGGTCTTCTCCAGCATCGGAAAAGACAGATAGGGAACGCCATCCGCCATCCGGCATTCAAGCACCGGCAGTTCCTGTTTTCGCTTCCATATATCGTTCATAAAATAAAACCTCCTGTATTGTCAGAGCTGCTATTCTCAGCCATTATCCTGCGAGGCGTCAAAATGCGTCACGGATCAGCGTGATCCGGTCTCCGAGGATGGCGACCACATCAAAGCGGCACGGCATGGCCTCACTGACCCGGTTTTTGTATAAATAGTATTCTGCCACGCGGCGGATGTGCTGCTGTTTTCTGTAGTCCACCGCCTCCGCGGGGCTGCCCTGTCTCTCATCCCGCCGGTATTTCACCTCGACGAAGACCAGGTACTCCCCGTCCCGCGCGATGATGTCGATCTCCCCGCTCCGGCCCGAAAAATTCCGGGCAACGATTTTATAGCCCTGTTCTATCAAATAGGCAGCCGCCATCTCTTCATAGCCGCTGCCAATCTCACGCTTATTCATTCAATTCCCCATCAGTCCACAAAATTCCTGATAAAACTCCTCCGGTGAATGGCACACGGACCGATCTCCTTAAGCGCCGCGATGTGCGCCGCCGTTCCGTAGCCTTTATGCTTTGCAAAACCGTACTCCGGGAACAGCTTGTCGTACTCTGCCATCATATGGTCCCTCGTAACCTTTGCCATGATGCTGCCCGCCGCGATGGAGACGCTCTTCGCATCGCCCTTAACGATCGGGACCTGCGGGATATCCAGTCTCGGAATCGTCACTGCGTCGTTTAAAAGCACCTGCGGGACAGAGGTAAGCTGGCTGACTGCCAGCCGCATGGCCTCATACGTGGCCTGAAGAATATTGATCTCATCGATCCGCTCCGGTCCGACCACTCCAACGGCAAAGCTCAACGCCTTCTCCTGGATCTCCAGAAACAGTTCCTCACGCCGCTTCTCCGACAGCTTCTTCGAATCATTTAAAAACAGGATCTCACAGTCCCGCGGAAGGATCACCGCTCCGGCCACAACCGGCCCTGCAAGAGGTCCTCTGCCGGCCTCATCGATTCCACAGACGAGAACACTATCCTCATACTGCCTTTCGTAGCTTTTCATCAGCTCTAAGCGTTCCCGCTCAGCAGCCAGTTTTTCTTCGCTTAACTTTCTCATCGTAGGTTTACTCCGCTTTCGTATTCTCTGAAGGTAATTCCAGAGTGATCTTCCCCAGTTTCCCACTTCGGAAATCATCGATCAGAAGGCGGGAAGCCTTTGCAAGATCCAGTTCCCCGCCTTTTGAGAGGCACGCTCTGGCCTTTGCGATCTGTTTTAGAAGTCCCACTGCATCGGAAGCATCCGTCTGGTATTTGTCTTCCAGCACGTTCGGATACTGTTTCTGAAGGAAGCGGATCAGCTCCAGTGCCAGTTCATCTTTATTTAAAATCTCGTCGTTAATCGAACCGATCAGCGCAAGGCGGATTCCCACCACCTGATCCTCAAACTTAGGCCATAAGATTCCCGGGGTATCGAGAAGCTCCAGGCTCTTATTAAGCCGGATCCACTGATTGCCTTTCGTCACGCCCGGCTTGTTTCCGGTCTTCGCGCATGCCTTGCCGGCAAAGGAATTGATAAACGTAGACTTGCCCACGTTGGGGATTCCCACCACCATGGCACGAACCGGACGGTTTAAGATTCCCCGCCTCCGGTCGCGCTCGATCTTTTCCTTACACGCTTCCTGCACGACTCCGTTAATCGCCTTTAGACCGGCTCCGCTCTTGGAGTTCACCTTTACCACGAAGTATCCCTTATCCTGGAAGTAAGCGGCCCACTTAAGGTTGCAGCGCTCATCGGCAAGATCGGACTTGTTAAGCAGGATCAGCCGCGCCTTTCCCGCTCCAAGATCATCGATATCCGGGTTCCGGCTGGAAAGCGGAACTCTGGCGTCTACCAGTTCTATAATTAAATCGATTAATTTGATATCTTCCTTCATGGCCCTTTTGGCCTTGGTCATATGACCCGGATACCACTGTATATTCATCATCTACCTCTATTTCGAACGAATCAGCTCCAGATTCGCCAATGGTGCAATCCGGATCCAGACTCTTCCCTGAATCTGCTTTCCGCTCACGTTGCCCACATTGGAAAAACGGCTGTCTTCGCTGCTGTCTCTGTTATCGCCTAAAAGGAAATACTCGTCTTCCCCCAGCTTTACCGGGTTCTCCGCGATACCTGCCAGTGAAATGCTGCCAGCTCCTTCCGGCTGTTCCATTAACTCATCATTGATATAAATCTGACCGCCCTTAATCTGCACGGTCTCACCGGGCAGACCGATCACGCGCTTTACGTTCATCTTCTGGTCTTCCCGTTCAAACACCACTACGTCAAAACGGTCCGGCTTCCCGAAATCGTAAGACAGACGGTCCATCAGTACTACATCCTCCGACTGCAGAAGCGGAGTCATGGAATGTCCTGCAATCGGAATCTGGGTCCCATATGCATAAACAATAAACCATGCAAACGCGATCACAACGGTAATGTCTACAATCCAGTTAACCACATGGCGGATCCGGTTGTTCTCTTCACTGTTATAAAACTCCACTCTTTATGCACATCCCATCTATTAAGAAAGGGACAATTTTCATTGTCCCCCTGGCTGTCTCAGAATTATTTCACTAACTCTTTAACCTTAGCAGCTTTACCTACTCTGTCTCTTAAGTAATTCAGTTTCGCTCTTCTTACTTTACCTCTTCTGATCACTTCAATGTTATCTACAGAAGGAGAATGTAATGGCCATGTCTTCTCAACGCCGATGCCGTTGGAGTTCTTTCTTACTGTGAAAGTCTCTCTTGCGCCGCCGTTCTGTCTCTTAATAACAGTTCCCTCGAAAATCTGGATTCTCTCGCGGGTTCCCTCTTTGATCTTGTTGTATACCTTAACGGTATCGCCAACGTGGAACTCCGGTACTGTCTGCTTTAACTGTGCTGCTTCAATATTCTTGATAATGTCGTTCATCGTGTGAACCTCCTAAATTTTATTTGATGTTCTTAATACTTCATACTGATGTAATCCGTAACAGAGGACCATCTCCTTGCGTCACAACGTCTAATATTTTATCATAAAGAATTGTCGATTGCAAGTCCCTTTTTGCAATTTTCTTCCTGAATATCCTGATTTTCCGGCTTCTTCGCCAGACTCTCCAGATATTCCTGTTCCTTTTTCGACAGCACCGCATCCTTTAACAGATCAGGCCGTCTCTCATACGTCCGTTTGATGGACTGTTCTCTCCGCCAGGTGTCGATATTCTTATGGTGTCCGGAAAGCAGAACCTCCGGTACCCGCAGGCCTTTATACTCTTCCGGCCTGGTATACTGCGGATATTCCAGAAGATTGTCGTGAAAGGACTCGAACTCCGCCGAGACATCGTTATTCAGCACGCCGGGAACGAGGCGGGAAATGCAGTCGATCATAACCATGGCCGGCAGCTCTCCGCCGGTCAGAACGTAGTCACCGATGGACAGGTAATCCGTGGCCACCAGTTCCAGGGCGCGCTCATCCACGCCCTCGTAATGGCCGCACAGAAATACCAGTTCCTCCTCGGCCGCCAGCTCTTCTGCGATCTTCTGGCTGAAGACAGTGCCCTGCGGAGTCAGATAAATCACCCGGGGCTTCTTTCCGATTCTGTCACACAGGTCGTCGTAGGCATCACAGATGGGCATCGGCTGCATCACCATGCCCGCGCCGCCGCCGTACGGATAGTCGTCCACATGCCGGTGCTTGTCCGTCGAGTATTCCCTGATATCTATGGCTTCAATTGAAATCAGGCCATTCTCCACGGCTCTGCCGATGATGCTGGTGTGAAGGCCGTCTAACACCATGTCGGGAAATAAAGTCAGTATATGGAAGTTCATATTTTCCTCCTTATAAGTCCAGAAGTCCGTCCATAATATGGACCGTAATCACTCCCGCCTCTAAATCCACATTCCGGATGCACTCTCGGATGGCGGGCAAAAGGATTTCCTTCCCTTCCGCCGTCTTCACCTCGTACACATCGTTAGCGCCGGTCTTGATGACATCCGTCAGGGTGCCGAACGGTTCCCCGTCCTCAGTCACCACCTTTAAACCGATCAGGTCAACAATAAAATTCTCATCCGGCCCCAGCTTCACCGCCTGGTCTCTCGTGACAAGAATGTCTTTTCCCTTGTACTTCTCTATGTCTTCAATTGTGTCATATCCCTTAAACTTCAGTATAACCATATTTTTAAAGAATTTAACACCCTCAATTTCCAGTTTCAGCTGTTCTTTTCCCGTATCCAGAATCACTTGCTTCAGCTTTTTAAAACGCGCCGCGTCATCTGTCGTTGGGAAAACCTTGACCTCCCCTTTGACACCGTGTGTAGAGGAAATAACGCCAACTCTCAGTAACTGTTCCATCATTTTTCTCCCTTGCAAATAACACTTTGCCATAATATAGAAAAGACCGTCTTCCTGACAGGCCGGCGGTCTTCGTTTACGTATTGGCTACTGAATTTCTACAATAACCTTCTTGTCTTCTTTGGAAGCTGCTGCTTTTACTACAGAACGGATAGCCTTAGCGATCCTGCCCTGCTTGCCGATGACTTTACCCATATCGGAAGGCGCTACCGTAAGTTCAAGGACGATTTCGTCGTCTTTCACAGACTCGGTAACAGCAACCTCGTCTGGATTATCAACCAGTGCTTTCGCAATTACTTCTACTAATTCTTTCATATGCTTCACCACTTTCCCCCAAACGGTTATAAGGGGGACTTTCCTATTAAACTACTGGATGCCGGCGATTTTCAAAAGCTTGCTTACCTTCTCAGTTGGCTGAGCACCTGTTGCTAACCACTTCTTAGCGGACTCTTCGTTGAACTTGATTACGCTCGGATCTGTGTTCGGATCGTAATAACCAACCTCTTCAATGAACTTGCCATCTCTTGGGGATCTGGAATCTGCAACTACAATTCTATAGAAAGGAGCCTTCTTCTGTCCCATTCTCTTTAATCTCATCTTTACTGCCATGTGATTCACCTCCTTGAATATTTGTGTTTTCGCATACTGCGTATCTATAGTCAATGCAGTAAAACTGCCTTGCTAACTTCTTTACTCCGGTTAAAACGGCATCTTGAACTTGCCGAATAATCCGCCCTTCTTCTTGCCGCCGCCCATCATGCCGGGAAGCTGCTTCATCATCTTCTTCATCTGGTCGAACTGCTTGACGATCCGGTTGACTTCACTGATATCAACACCGGCGCCTCTGGCAACCCTCTGTTTTCTGGAAGCGTTCTTCATGAGGTCCGGATTCGTCCGTTCCTTATCCGTCATAGACAGGATAATGGCTTCCACGCGGTCCATGGCTTTTTCGTCCACTTCCACGTCCTTCATCTGCCCCATACCAGGCATCATGTTCATAATGCTCGACATGCCGCCCATCTTTTTGATCTGGTTCATCTGGTCCAGGAAATCGTTGTAATCAAATTCGGCCTTCCGCAGCTTCTGAGACAACTCTTTCGCCTTCTCCTCATCCACCTGGCTCTCCGCCTTCTCGATCAGAGAAAGGATATCGCCCATTCCGAGGATTCTCGAAGCCATACGGTCCGGATAAAACTGTTCCAAATCGGACAGCTTTTCTCCCATACCGATGTACAGAATCGGCTTTCCGGTTACAGACCGGATCGAAAGTGCCGCGCCGCCTCTGGTATCGCCATCCAGCTTGGTTAAGATAACTCCGTCAATACCGATCTTGTCATTGAACATACCGGCCACATTGACCGCGTCCTGACCTGTCATGGCATCAACTACAAGAATCGTCTGATGAACCTCCACGGCTTCCTTAATCTCCACCAGCTCGTTCATCATGTCTTCATCGATATGAAGACGTCCGGCCGTATCCAGAATTACTACATTCTGATCGTTTTTTGACGCATGTTCCACCGCCGCCTTCGCGATGTCCGCAGGCTTGTGGTTTTCTCCCATGGAGAACACCGGAACGCCCTGCTTCTCACCATTGATCTGCAGCTGCTTAATGGCAGCCGGCCGGTAGACGTCACACGCCGCCAGAAGAGGTTTTCTTCCCTTGGCCTTTAATTTTCCGGCAATCTTGGCTGTGGTTGTGGTTTTACCCGCACCCTGGAGACCTGCCATCATGATGATCGTGATCTCATTCGCCGGTTTTAAGTGAATCTCAGTGGTCTCGGAACCCATCAGCTTGACAAGCTCCTCGTTCACTATCTTTATTACCATCTGTCCCGGAGTTAAGCTGTTCATGACATCCTGTCCAACCGCCCGCTCCTGTACAGCGCTGATAAACTGTTTTACTACCCGGAAGCTTACGTCGGCCTCTAACAGAGCCATCTTCACTTCCTTTAAGGCTGCCTTTACGTCCGCTTCTGTCAAGCGTCCCTTGCCCCTTAAATTTTTAAATACATTCTGTAATTTATCGGATAAGCTCTCAAAAGCCATCTAATGTCCTCCTGATCTACCCTTTCTAATGAGCCTCCAGGTCGATGATTTCGCCCGATATCTCTTCAATGCGCCGGAGCAGATTCCTATCGCCCGTTCTGGAAAATTCTCCTGCCAGACTCTGGATCTCTCTGGCCAGACGTTTCGTATTCCCGAATTTTTCCATCAAATGAAGTTTCTCTTCATAATCTTCCAGAATCCTGTCACACCGCTTCACCAGGTCATGGACTCCCTGACGGCTGATGCCCTGTTCCTCCGCGATCTCGCTTAAGGATAAGTCATACAGCACCACGTCCTCGTAAACCTGTCTCTGGTGTTCTGTCAGAAGCGCGCCGTAAAAATCATACAGCAGGCCCTGTCTTGCAATCTTTTCCATATCATCACCTGTGCTATCATACACTACTTTTTTATGGGTGTCAAGTATTTTTTCTTTACACCTTTTTTTTATTCTGCCAGGGCCGCATCATAGGCCCTCTTCGTCTTTTCATCAAACAACACCCATAAAATCAGATCGAAGGCGTCCGGATACTCTTCAATCCGGCGTCTCACTTCCCCCACCGCCGTCACCGCCGCCAAATCCACAGGGAAACGGTAAATTCCGGTGGAGATGGACGGAAATGCAATCCTTCTGATTCCGTTCTGTTTCGCCACTTCCAGGGAGGTTCTGTAGCAGGACGCCAGAAGCTCGGCTTCCCCTTTCGATCCCCCGGTCCAGACCGGTCCCACCGTGTGAATAATATGACCGCAGGAAAGGCGGTATCCACGCGTAAGCTTCGCCTGCCCCGTCTTACAGCCGCCCAGCAGCCGGCACTCGAACAAAAGATCCTTTCCGGCCGCCCGATGGATCGCTCCATCCACGCCTCCGCCTCCCAGTAGAGACGAATTGGCTGCATTGACAATCGCATCCAGGCCTTCCACCTTCGTAATATCCCCCAGCATGGTTGTGACTTCCGTATTCGCCGTCATGTGCGCCTCCTTCTATTCCTTCACCGGCAGCGTCACAAGCCGCCAGGAATACACGGTATTTCCATGGGCGCTTAAGGGTCTGGCCTCCTTTTCGCTGTAGAGCGGATCCATGCATAAGTAGCCATCGTCACCGCTTCCCAGCAGCAGCACCCAGTGCCAGTATCCGTCCCCCAGATTCTTAACCCTGACAAGCGGATACTGCTGTTGATCCAGAGCCGCCTCAATCGCCTGTTCATCTACCGTTTTATAAACCGTTACCGTGGCTTCCGGATATACGGAAGAGATATTTCCCCAGATTACGTCCCCGGATGCGTTGTAAACGTCCTGTTCCGTAAAGAGCCGGTTCAGCTCTCCCGGTGTCACGGACTCGCCATACAGATCAAAAAGTGTGGCCAGACAGGTAACGAGACAGCCGGAGCTGCCCATGGTAAAGCGGGATTCTCCCAGCGGGTCGGCCGCCCACTCCTCATCCTTTTGCAGATAATAGACTGCCTCCGGCAGCGGATGTGCCTTTGTGCTCTGAATCGTTGTGCCTTCCCCGCCTCCGCCTCTGTGCCTCCATACCAGAAGTGCTGCCGCAGCCAGGATGAGAATGGCCGCGCCGGTCAGTATCCATATTATTTTCTTTCGTCTGTCCATTCTATTCTCCTGAGCATGAAATACTCATCGCTCTCCTGCCACGCGGCACGGAAGCCCCGTCATGCCCTTAAAACGCACAGGGAACGTATAAATGGTGGCCTCCGCGGCCATTTCTCCCTCCAGGAGCCTGGATAAACCGCATAAATTCTCCACCACAAAGGTATTCCGGTCCGCGCAGTACTGATCCTTCGGCGTATGTTCCGCACCGCGCCGGATTCCTGCGCAGTCGATGCCGATGATGGATACGCCCCTGTCCAGCAGCTGGTCGATCAGTTCATCCGAAAGCTGCGGATGCTCCTTAAAGTAAACCGGGGTTCCATATCCGGTCCGCTCCAGAAATCCTGTGAAAAATGCCACAAACATTCCCGCCTCCACCCGGTCCAGGAAGATATCTCCGGACTCGATATCACGGCCGGAGACCTGGCTGACATCGAAGACCAGTCCTTTTCGCTTCACGTATTCCAGCGGAAACTCCCGGTCCATCACATCAAAATGAGTCCCAAGATGACCCGTCAGCGCCTTCTTCTCATTGCCCTGGGCATCCGCCGCAGCCTTTGGCGTGACTTCCACCGTCAAATCAATCAGCATGTGCAGTTCCTCCCTGTCCATTTTTTCCCGTCAGATCTGCCGGGAATTTCTCTGCCGGGAACTTCTCTGCAAGAAACTTTTTTATAAGATGGTACAGTTTTCTGCTGTGCACCACATAGCTGCCGTGGTTTTCCCCCGGAAGAATGACGAGCCGGCTGTCCGGTATCTTCGAAGCCAGATAGCGGGTATGCTCTTCCTTGATCATATCGTTCTCTCCGGCCAGAATAAGCACCGGCTCTTCAATCCGTTTTAACTCTTCCTCTGTGATCTGCGGCTCCACCAACATCATCCGTATCTTCGGATCCCTGTCGAAATGACTGATCAGGCGGAACAGCTGAAACCATTTTTCCTTTATTCCCTGTGGATAGGCATTGCCGCCGCAGAGAATCAGCTTCGACAGCAGGCCGGGATTCTGCTCAGCCATCAGCATTCCGATGATCGCACCGTCGCTGAAGCCGCAGAACACCGGTTTTCGGATGTCCAGCTTCCGAATGAACGAAGCCACATCGTCCGCCATGTTCTGATAGCCCAGCGTCTCCACCGCCGAGCTCTTTCCGTGCCCCCTCGAATCCAGGGCATAAACGGTATAATCGCAGCTTAGCAGCGCGGCTGTCTCATCAAAAATGGAGTGATCTTCCCCATTCCCGTGAACGAGGATCACGGCCGGACCATGGCCCGAAACGCGGTAATATAATTTGACGCCATTGACATGTAGTTCCATCTGATCCCCTCCTCTTTCTATATGATAGCATGTCTGAAAAAATGCTCCAGTACTGCACTGCGTGAATAACGGTGAAATCAATGCCTGATATCTGCGTCAGGTGTGCGTCTGCAAAGCGACGGCGTAGTGGGCGCTACGACTAGCTTTGCAGGCGTGCACCTGGTGTAGATAGCGGGTGTTGATTTCGCTGGTATTTGCGCAATGCAGTGCTGTTTATCCCCTGGCCGGAACGATCTCAATCCAGTATCCATCCGGATCGCTGATAAAATAGATTCCCATTCCCGGATTTTCAAAGCAGATAACGCCCATTGCTTTGTGTTTCTCATAGAGCGCGTCGAACTCATCCGTGGCGAACGCCAGGTGGAACTCACATTCTCCTAAATCGTACGGTTCCTTCCTGTCCGTCAAATACGTCAGTTCCAGTGTGAAATCACTTTTGCCGTCTCCTAAGTAAACCAGTTTAAAGGAACCGTCGGAGGCCTCCTTCTCACGAACCGGCATGAGGCCCAATGCCTCTTTATAGAATGCAAGACTCTTTTCCAGATCGAGAACGTTGAAGTTAAAATGGTTAAATGCTGTCATATTCTTTTCTCCTTATCCTATTGATTCTGTCTTTCCTGTGCAAGTTTTTCCAATCCCGCAGTTCTTCTGGCGAAAAAGCCTCTGCGGGATAAAATCAGTATATCACACGAAGCTATTATTCTCTATATATTTGCGCCCATTATTTCAGATTTCAGATTGGACTGCACAACAAAAGCCGTCCCCGGAAGGCTTTTACCCCTGTCCGTCTGACGGCTATAGAAACAAATGCTCCAATTTCAGTTCATGTATCAGGTTCACAATTTCCTTTGTTCTTGTACAGTTGAATTTTCTCAGCAGGCTCTTGATCTGAGTCTTTACCGTAACCAGTTCAACAACCCGAAGTTCGGCAATCTGCCCCACTTTGTAATTCTGCAGCAGCAGGCGCACCAGTTCCCGTTCGACAGGAGTCAGCTGTCCTACATTGGTAATGAAAAACAACAGGCTCTGCTCGCTTCGCCTCAGCCTGGAATACTCGCTCATCAGCATTTTCTGAATTTTGGCCTCCATCACCGGCTTACCGGAAAAGGCGCTGCGTATGTGGAAAAGCAGTTCTTCATCCGGGCATCCCTTGACGATATAATCCACAGCTCCAGCCCCCATCGCCGTGTAGATCATCTGGTTCGTGTCATGGGCCGTCAAAAATATAATCTGTGCCTCCGGCTTTTCATTCCGTATCTGTTCGGCCGCCTCAATTCCGGAAGTCAGATACTCCATCTCTATATCCATCAGAATCAGATCAAATTCCATCTTCCGCGCCAGCTTTACAATCTCTTCTTTTCCGCCGGCACTGCCTGCTGCCTCCATGTCCTCCTGAGAATCGAGGAATTCACAGAGGTCTTCACGAAGGAGGTCAAAATCCTCTGCAACCAGAATTCTTATTTTCCTTTCCACGGCTTCCACCTCTCTTTCCTGTATCTTCCGTTCCGTAGCTTGGCAGCATGATAAAAAAACTGGTACCCGTCTCCGGATGGCTTTCGATCCTCAGGGTGCCGTAGTGGCTCTTTACAGTATTCCGTACATAATAGAGGCCCATCCCCCAGTTATAGCTCGTATTTTTGCTGGTATAAAACGGTTCATAGATCTTCAGCCGGTCGGTTCTGGAAATCCCCTTTCCGTTATCGTGAACCTCCAGCACGGTATAAAGGCGCTGTCTCCGGATAGTCAGCCGCAGATTTGCCACAGACTCTCGTCCGGCTTCCGCGATCGCCTCCTGCCCGTTGCAGAGCAGATTATAGACCGCCTCGGCCAGGTGCTCCTTATCTGCCAGTATCAGCCCCTCATCGCAGAGCGCTACTGCGGCAGCCCTGTCCGGATATTTCTGATGAAAACGGCCCATGGCCGCCTCCGCAATCTCACGCACGGAGACAGGTGTCAGCAGAATGGAGTTTGTGCGGATAGCGCGGTACAAATCTTCCATCCGTGTCACCATCGACTCATTGAGCTGATTCAGCTGGGCCGCAATACCTCTGATTTTTTCCAGATCCGGAGAATCCTCCTTTAGCGCCTGCCCCAGTTTCTTATTCAGAATCCGGTTTGCCAGCAGCTGGTTCTTCATGCTGTGCACAAACACAGAGGCCCCAAGGCTCGTCTGATCAAATCTGCTCTGCAGCGATACGGTTTCCCGGTTCTCCGCAGAACGGATACGGGGAGAGCTTTCCTTATCCTGATGATAGGTAATCTGTGTATAGCGCAAAAGATTGACGGAACCCAATATAACAAAAAATACAGAGCAGAGAATCAGAGCCGCCCAGGAAATGGAGTACATGATTCCCGCCGTATAGCTTCCCCGCCAGATCCACAAAAACTCCAGGCTGTAATACTGGTAAATCTGCGCGGGATCCTGTAATCCATAGATAATATACAGGAATGCCATACTGATATACGACAGCAGGATATACCGGAAGTTCTTCTTAAAATACGGAATGGTAATACTGCGGTACTCATGAAGCAGCAGACAGAGCGCCAGCAGAAGGCAGGCCATAATCCACACCATTGCCATCACTCCCATGAAGCGCTGCAGCTTCCACCGCCCCCTCACTCCCATCCGAAAGACTGCCGGATAATAATAGACCAGCCAGATCACCACAAAGTAAGCCAGAATCCGTAATTTTCTGATGTGTCTGCGCACCAGGGTGCTCATGGAGTAGTTCAGGGCAATCAGGAGCAGGACGCAGGGAAAGCAGCACCTTCCCACTGCTGCTGCATAGCCCTGCACGTCAAGGGTAATGGGAAGGTACTGCAAATACTGCTGAATATTCGGAAGCAGAAACAAAAGAATCTGCTGGTTCCGCGAGAAGCCGCCGATCTTGGCCGTATAGATCACGATTCCCGCGAGCATGGCGATAAAGCTTCCGCACAGCGCCAGAATAAGAAGAGATATCTTATCCCGGCGCAGCCCTACGACAATCAGTGCTACCGCGCCAATTAAGGCCATCATAATGATTAGCATCGTTTATTCTCCGTTTACTTATGCAGGGATTCGTACGCTTCTTTGGCAAACTGAGGGCAGAACCATTCCTCTACCGGCACGGTTTTCTCCACTTTGCCGTCCTGTACATATAAATTCTGAAGCGCATCATACCATTTTGCCGCCGTTTTGTCGGTCATAACCTGGTAACAGTAATCCGCATCGAACAGATCGATGTTGTTCATCTCCGCCACAACACCATCGAGCGGCGCATCGATAAACTCAGCTACGTTTTCCGCCGTTTCCTCCGGGTGTTCCTTGCGGTAGTCCATCGCCTTCAGCATGGCTCTTGAAAAACGTACCATGACATCCGGATGCGCGTCCATATATTTAGGCGTTACCACCCAGTGGCCCGGGAATGCAAACTGGTCTCTGAAATCGCCGATCGTGGTCAGTCTTACAACATTCTCTTCCCCCATGGTTTTTCGAACTTCACTGGTCTGCGGCGGCCAGAGTGTACAGGCGTCCACCTTTTTCGCCACAATTGCAGCCACCATGCCCGCTGCGTCCATATTGACGATTCTGACATCATCCCGGCTTAAGCCTGCTTTCTCCAAAGCCAGCTTTAAGACCGTTTCCCCCGATGTCCCCGGCGCTGTGGCAATGGTTTTTCCCTTTAAATCCTCCAACGATGTGATGCCGGATTCCTTATACGTTAAAAGTTCATCTCCATTTCCCAAAAACTCCGTCAAAAAGACATTTACCTGACGCTGTACGGCCAAAAACGTGGCGCCGTGGCCAATATAACCGATATCCACATCTCCGGCCACCATGGCAGCAATCTCCTGCGGACCAGCCGTAAATTTAACCGGCTCCACTATGAGTCCTTCTTCCTCAAAAAAGCCGTTCTTCTCCGCGGTGATATAAAGGTTGTTTCCCCCAAAATTCGGATGGTACGCGACTCTCAGCTTTACCGTCTCCGGTTTTGCGGCTTCCGTCGTTTCCGCAGCTTTTGCTGTTTCCTGGCCTTTTGCCGCCTCTGCAGCGGCTGCTTCTGTCGTCGGATTCGCTTCTGGCTGCTGCTTTGCCTCTGTCGTTGTTTCCGGCGCCTTCGTCTCCGCATTCTGCTGCGGTCCGCCATTTCCGGAGCAGCCCGCCAGTAATCCGCAGAGCATCACGGTCAGCAGACCAATTGGTAATTTTTTCATATTCTTTCCTCCTTCTCCATCTTAGCTTTCTCGTGAATTGTTGTAAACCCTTATTTCCGTACTTCCAAAAATTCCCTGTACACCTGTCCCCAGACATGAACCTTTAAATCCAGGAATTCCTTCGTCATCTTCGTTTCCTGCGTTCTTGGATAGGGAATATTTACCGGCACAATTTCCTTAACCCGTCCGGGACGGGCGCTCATGATAACCACCCGCTGGGCCAGTATAATCGCCTCCTCCACATCGTGTGTGATAAAAAAGCAGGTCTTCTTCTCCTTCTCCCACGTCTCCAGCAGTTCCGTCTGGAGCTGTGTTCTGGTCTGGGCGTCAAGCGCTCCAAACGGCTCGTCCATTAAAAGGATCTCCGGATTCACCGCGTAGGCCCTGGCAATCGCCACCCGCTGCTTCATCCCCCCTGACAGTTCCTTGGGATAGCTGTCTCCAAACTCCTCCAGGCCTACCAGCCGGATATATTTATCAGCAATCGCAGACAGTTCCGGCTCCTTCACACCTCTTAACTTCAATCCGAATTTGACATTCTTTTTTACGGTCAGCCACGGGAACAGCGCGTACTGCTGGAAGATAACGCCCCGCTCGCTTCCCGGATTTACCACCTCTTTTCCCTTCACACAGACCCGGCCTGACGTCGGTCTTTCCAGGCCCGCGATGATATTCAAAAGCGTCGATTTTCCACAGCCGGATGGGCCTACCACGCAGACGAACTCATTTTCTCTGATCTCCATGTCCACGCCGTTTAGGGCCACTACCTCGCCGCTCCTGCCCTGATAGATTTTCTCCACATGATCAATCTTTACAATCACGTCGCCTGATGAGTTTCCTGCCATCCTGTCAGCCACCTTTCCAGAATATGTACGATCTTGTTAAGCACCAGACCGATGATTCCAATCACCATGATTCCCATGATAACAACGTCCATCCGGAAATACATGCTGGCTTCCTGAATCATTGTCCCCAGCCCCTTGCTGGCTCCCGTCAGTTCCGAAGCGATCAGTGTGGTAAGCCCGGCAGAAAGACCGAGGCGTATAGCGGTCAGCACAAACGGAAACGACGCCGGTACCACGACATGGAAGAAGATATCCCTGTCGTTAGCCCCCAGAACTCTGGCCGCCTTTACCAGTGTGGAATCGACATTTTTAACTCCCTGGTAAATCGTAATTACCATGACGAGAAATGTAGCAATGAAAATCACCATAATTTTGGAGGACTCGTCCACACCAAGCGCTACGATAACCAGCGGAATATAGGCAATCGGCGGAATCGTCCGGATGAACTGCACCACAGGCTCCAGCAGATACTGCACAGTCTTATACCAGCCCATCAGGAATGCAATGGGAACAGCGGCGGCCAGTCCCAGTAAAAAACCGGTGATGACCCGGAACAGGCTGTAACCGATATGAACCCAGATTGCCCCGCTTTTCGCCATGGTGATAAATGCCATCAGCGTCTTTTTCGGAGAGGCGAACACGGCTCCCGCCTCCGACACGGAGATCAGCTGCCAAACCATCAGGCACATAATCAGGGAAATGAGAGACCAGACCCTCTTGTTTTTTATTTTAATCCATTTCATGGCCGCTCCTCCTTTAATAGCACGGAGCTATGGCATTGGGAGAGCAGACGATGGCGGCGTTCGGGTGATTCTGCAGCAGGGAAGCCGGAAAACCGGATGACACGGTGCCGCATCCAGCCCGTCTGATTGCCCCGGAATGCCAGTCCCTGAAGCAGTAAACGCTGACCTTATCTGCACACAGCATCTCTCTCATACCGACCGTGATTCCATAAAACGGAATGTCCTCCATCGCTCCGTTCACACCGGTGGAAGCCTTGATCGTCCTGGTGGTTTCCGATATTCTCACAACTCTGGTAGGCAGTTTTGCAAATTCCTCCGTGCTTACATCCGCAGGCTCATTGAAGCCCAGATGACCGTTGATGCCGAATCCCGCAAAACAGATATCCACTCCCCCCAGAGCTTCAATCAAATCAGGTATTCTCTCCAGCCAACCGGGATCCGGGTATATCCTCTGTTCTTCCGGCATCACCAGGCCCTTGTCGATTTTCGAATACAGGACCTGATTCATCTTCCGCCTCAGCGAATGGATGTTGTCCAGTCCCACCAGTCCGCCGTCGCTGTCCAGCCAGTCATCCATGGTAATCAGCCATACCTTCTTTAAGCTAATTCTCCTGGTGTTGACCAGATCCACAAAAACGGGATACTGCCCGGTCGGTCCGAACGGAATGATAAACACCGTCCGTTTTCCCTGACGGTTGTTGTCCTCAATCTTCTCCGCCATCTCCAGCGCCATGCGGCTGAATACGGATGTCTGGTCCTCCAGACAGGTGATCGGTATTCTGGAAATCCTTCTCACTTCTTCTGCCGGAATACGATACTCTTCCCATTGCTTCATAAGCTTTCCCCCTCTCTTTTCATATCTTAAGCATACCACCTGCCTTCTCTTCCTCACAGTATGATTTTTTTTCATACTTTTATGGTAATCCTGTGAAAACCCAACGAATTATATGTACAAAAAGAAAAAGGAAACAGCAAGAGCGTTTTTCTCTGCCATTTCCTTTAGGGTAACTATAAGAAACGCAGCCGGTGTGCGGTTCCGAAAACCGGCCACATCTGCTGCGTTATATCATGATCTCTTTACTTTTTATCCTTCGGAACAATCGCTTCCATTCCGCCCATATACGGTCTTAAAAGTTCCGGAATTCTTACGCTTCCGTCCGCCTGTAAGTTGTTCTCTAAAAATGCGATCAGCATTCTCGGCGGTGCCACTACCGTGTTGTTTAAGGTGTGGGCGAAATACTTTCTTCCGTCCTCCCCGTTGACACGGATCTTAAGCCTTCTGGCCTGGGCGTCGCCCAAGTTGGAACAGCTTCCCACCTCGAAGTACTTCTTCTGGCGCGGGGACCATGCTTCCACGTCCACGGACTTCACCTTTAAATCAGCGAGGTCACCGGAGCAGCACTCTAAAGTTCTGACCGGAATATCCAGGGAACGGAATAAATCCACCGTGTTCTGCCATAACTTATCGTACCATTCCATGCTCTCCTCCGGCTTGCAGACAACGATCATCTCCTGCTTCTCAAACTGATGGATGCGGTAGACGCCGCGCTCCTCCAGGCCATGGGCGCCCTTCTCCTTGCGGAAGCACGGAGAATAGCTGGTAAGTGTCTTCGGAAGGGATTCCTCCGGAATAATGGTATCAATAAACTTTCCGATCATGGAATGCTCGCTGGTACCGATAAGGTATAAATCCTCACCCTCGATCTTATACATCATGGCGTCCATCTCAGCAAAGCTCATAACGCCGGTCACTACCTCGCTGCGGATCATGAACGGCGGTACACAGTACGTAAAGCCGCGGTCGATCATGAAGTCACGTGCATAGGAGATTACGGAGGAGTGAAGTCTTGCAATATCACCCATTAGATAGTAGAAACCGTTGCCCGCTACCTTTCTGGCACTGTCCAAATCGATTCCGTCAAAGCGCTCCATGATGTCGGTGTGATACGGTATCTCGAAATCCGGTACCACCGGTTCGCCATATCTCTGCACTTCCACGTTCTCGCTGTCGTCTTTTCCAATCGGTACACTGGGATCAATGATGTTCGGGATGGTCATCATGATCTTTTTGATCTTCTCGTCCAGTTCCCGTTCTTTCTCCTCCAGCTCTGCCAGATGGTCGGAAGCCGCTGTCACCTGCTTCTTAAGCTCTTCGGCCTCTTCTCTCTTTCCCTGGCCCATCAGCCCGCCAATCTGCTTGGAAAGTTTATTACGTTCCGCTCTGAGCGCATCGCCTTCCTGCTTTGCGGCGCGGTTTAACTCGTCCAGTTCAATAACCTCATCCACCAGCGGCAGCTTGTTATCCTGAAATTTATTCCTGATATTCTGTTTTACAGCCTCAGGATTTTCTCTTACAAACTTTAAATCTAACATGGTATTCCTCCTGGTTTCTCCTCAATATGATAATCTGCCGTTGATTATACTACAAATTACAGTGAAAGAAAAGCCCCTTATTTCCATTTTATCAATTCCGACAGCACTTCCTCAAAGCATACCCCGTTCTGAACCGGAACATTTAACTCCTCCGATTTTAGAATACAGCGCTTTACAAACCGTGCCGCCTTCTTCGCCGCATCGGTCAGCGAAGCGCCTTTTACCGCCTCCGCCGCCACGATGGCCGAGAACACATCCCCTGTGCCCGGCCGTTCCCGTCCGACCCGCATCGAACGGCAGAACGCGCCTTCCTTCCCACGCTCTGCGATGACATTGGTCAGATACGCACCTTCCTTCACTCCCGTTATGATGACTCCGGAAGGTCCCATCTCCCGGATCTCCTCCGCCATCGCTAAAAGCTCCGTCCTGTGCCAGCCTTCGTCCCGATATTTTCGCCCCGTCAGAATGCATGCCTCGGTCAGATTTGGCGTAACGATATCTCCCAGGCACACCAGCTCCTTCATGCGGCTGCACATGGCCGGCGTGTAGGTCTGATACGCCTTTCCGTGATCTCCCATGATCGGATCGATTACCACCAGCGTATCCTTTCCCTGAAACTGCCGGATCATGGACATGACAATCCCGATCTGTGCCTCCGAACCGAGAAAGCCGCTGAAAATACCGTCGAACTCCAGCCCCAGTTCCGTCCATTTTTCTAAATAAAGCCCCATCTTATCCGTATAATCGTCAAAGAAATACACCGGAAATCCGGTGTGATTAGAGAGAATGGAGGTGGGAACCGGACAGCACTGAACCTTCAGCGCCGACAAAATGGGAATAGCCACTGTCAGCGAACAGCGGCCATATCCCGATAAATCATTGATTACTGCAATTTTTTTCTGATGTCTTTCTGATATCATATCCGTAAAATTCCTCCCATTCCCGACCGGAGAAGCGCGTTCCGCAGCGGCATGTAGATGACGACGGAAGCGATGGCCGACGTCACCGCGTTGATGGTGGTCGAGGTCACATTCCATACGAGCGCCAACTCCGCAGCCGGTTTTCCCAGGATCAGCAGCTTGTAGTAGTATCCCACAAGCGGATCGAAAATAACATTGAAAAGCAGTCCGCCAACAGAAGCGATCAGGACCCATTTGAAAATGTGTTTCTGATCATGGGATTCATTGATCTTTCCTATTCTGTGAGCAAGGAAACCGGTAATCAGGCCGATACACAGCTTCAAAATAAAAGTCTTAGGCGCATAGACCACATACACCGGATCGAATAAGTCGCCGATCGTCATACCGATGGCTCCGCCCAGGCCACCGTATACGCCGCCCAGTAAAAGCGCTCCCAGCACACAGACCGCATTCCCCAAATGAATGGAAGTCGCGTCTCCTCCCGGAAGCGTAATTTTAAACTGCAGGAACGTGAAGACCACGTACGACATGGCCGCGAATAATCCGGTCATGGCAATTTTGCTGATTTTACTGTCTGTTCTGTTCATTTCTTTTTCCTCCCTTGATGCCAATGCTTTCTTGTCCCCTATCTTAGCATGAGGGTGGAGTGATATAAATATCCAGTTTTGTTTTTTTAGGCCATACCAGTTTAGTAATTACAGTTCACGGTTTCACGGGCCTCCGCTTTCCGGTCTGTGGTACCGTGAACTGCAACGCTTAGTCGTGAGACTCCACGCAGATCAGCACCCCATCCCAGAATGTGATAGTCCCCGTCTCCGCCTCCAGTTCGTTGCTGATACAGAGGCTGGTACCGATCCGGATATCCCGGTTAGTCAGGGGATACTTGAAGCCTTTCAGCGTAATCCCGTGTACCTCTTCTGTAAGAGGAAGGAATGAAATATATTTCCCCCAGACCTCGCCGGAGCGGTAAGTCTTTCCCTGGTCCAAAATGTAGAGCCGGTTCTTCTCATCAACGATGGAAGCCTTCACGCCTTTTTGCAGGCACGCGTACAGCAGATGGATATTGCCGATGGAGTGGTCCAGCCTGCCGCCGGCGGCGCCCAGGAGAACCATATCGCTGACGCCGGCCTCCATGGCGGTGCGGAGAGCGAGCTCCGTATCGGTCTCATCCTTTTCCGGCTGGTGCTGTTCGAAGGTTATGCCCTCTATCGCCCGGTATTCCTCCAGAAGCTCGCCCTTCACCGTATCGAAATCACCGACAATGGCATCCGGCCTGATATCCAGCTGTTTTACAGCCGCCAGGCCGCCATCCACTGCGATCACCATGTCAAATGTCTTGTCCTTTAAAAAAGCACCGGCGAATGTACAGTCTATGCTTCCGCCGGTGATAATAAGGCCCGTCATTCCTGTTCCTCAAATATCTTCAAAAATGCCTTCGTGTTCGCCGTCACATCCCCTTTAAAGATCGCGGAACCAGCGACAAAGACGTTGGCCCCCGCCTCCATCAACTCCCGCACATTATCACACGTTACGCCGCCATCCACTTCAATATCCGTGGACAGCCCCCGCATGTTGCATTTTTCTCTTAAAGCGCGGATCTTTTCCAGCGTATAAGGAATGAACTTCTGTCCGCCGAATCCCGGATTCACGGTCATGAGCAGCACCATGTCCACCTGGTCGAGGATGCAGTCCAGCACGTCGACAGGCGTAGCCGGATTCAGCACGACTCCGGCCTTCAAACCGGCCTCCTTAATCTGGTTCACCGTGCGGTCCAAATGGGTACACGCCTCCACATGAACGCTGATGATGTCGGCTCCCGCTTCTTTCATGGCATCGATATAACGGCCTGGCTCCCTAACCATCATATGGACATCAAATACCTTATCCGTACAGCTTCTCAAGCTGGCTATCACAGGCATGCCGAAGGATATGCTGGGAACGAAGTCGCCATCCATCACATCAAGATGAATGTACTGTGCTCCCGCGTCCGCGGCCTCACATACCTGCTGCTCCAAATGTTTAAAATCTGCTCCCAAGATGGAAGGTGCTAATAGGAACATATCAATATCTCCTTTTATCTTTTAATTCCTGGTACAAAAGCTTGTAATTGTCATAACGGCTTTCGCTTATCTCCCCCTGGCGCACGGCCTCCTTGACTCCGCAGACCGGCTCGCCCACATGGACGCAGCCTAAGAACTTACAGTCTTCCTCGTAAGCCGCAAACTCAGGAAAGTAATCCTTTAAGTTTCCGCACTCCAGTTCCTCTAAGTACATGGAGCTGAAGCCCGGGGTGTCCATCATGTACGTGTCCTTCCCGATGGCAAACAGCTCGCTGTGCCTCGTCGTATGCTTTCCTCTCTGGATCTTCTCGCTGATCTTTCCAGTCTCCATGCCTGCCTCCGGAAAAAGGATATTCGTGATGGAAGATTTCCCGACGCCCGAAGGGCCTGCCAGAACCGTTGTCTTTCCCTCTGTCAGCTCCCGAACCGCTTCCAGCCCTCTGTTTTCGTAGGTGCTTGTAAAGTAGACGGGATAGCCCGCCGAGGAATAGATATTCCCCAGACGTTCCCTCTCCTCGTCTCCCGTTAAATCCGTCTTATTAAAACAGATTTTCACTGGAACATCCTGTACCTCCATCATCACGAGGAAGCGGTCCAGAAGGTTTAAGTTGGGCTCCGGATGGGTGATGGAGAAGATCACCAGCGCCTGATCGACATTGGCCACAGCAGGCCGGACCAGCTCGTTTTTGCGTGGAAGGATCTTGTCGATGTTGCCTTCCTTCTCCGCCTCGCTCAACACGGTAAATTCCACATTATCCCCTACCAGAGGTTTAATCTTTTTATTGCGGAACACGCCCTTTGCCTTGCATTCATAGACGTCTGTTCCATTATCCACATAATAAAAACCTGCAATTCCTTTTATAATTTTTCCTGTCATACAATAGCCCTTATGACTGTGGAATGGGAACAAACGTAACCGGATAGGAATTGATTACTTCTCCCGTGTCCACATTGACAATCTGCACTTCACCGCTGGTCACGCCATAGGCGCCCTCAATGTTCTTGAAGACGACCGGAAGCTGCTGGTCTCCCGTGATCGTCACCGGCCCCATCAGATCCCTGACCTCGTCTTTTCCGTTTACCGTCTGCTTCAGCTGGATCTTTATATTCAGCTGGGTACTGGCGGATCCCGGTCCTATTAAATTCTGGAGCGGATACGATTTCTCGATGGATGCCAGGTACTTGTATTTGGCCTGTTCCGCCGATCCGCTGCTGACCACGTAATCGATGGCCGTTCCGCCCTCTACCTGGGTACCTGGCGCGATGGTCTGACGAATGATGGTGCCTGCCGGCACATCTTCCGAGGTTTCCTTCGTTACCGTTCCGGAAACCAGGCCCAGATCAGCCAGCATCTCCTCTCCGACCTCTTCCCCTTTGCCTGTAATATCAGGAACCGTTACCGGATTAGTCAGTGCCGGGCCTGTGCTGGCGATCACGCTGATCACAGCCCCTTCCTTTGCTTTATCCGGGCTGTAGCTGATGATCTTGCCAGACTCTACCGTATCGCTGCTCTGGTTCTGCACATTCACGACAAAGCCTTTGCCCTCCAGAAGCGATTTGGCCGCCTCCGCTGTAAGGGAATCCAGGCCCAGGGTGGTTAAATCAATCTCTGGATGCTCCGGTCCGTTGCTGATGACCACGGATACAGCCGAGTACTTATCTACAATCTCTCCCGCTTTCGGAGTCTGGGTAATGACATCTCCCTTTTTCACGGTATCAGAGAACTCATAATCGCCGATCTTCATGTCCAGACCGCCGTTCTCACGAAGCTTCTGCCGCGCAATGTCTTCCGCCAGTCCCTCGACCTCCGGCATGGTGGTCTGTTTATCACCCAGAGTCGTCTCCTCCGGTATCGTAGTCTCCACAGTGGTCTCCGTCTCCTTGGGTGTTCCGGAACGGAACAGCCCGCCAAGTCTGGTAACCAGGAAGATAAGGACGATGACGATAAGAACCGCCACCACGATGCCCGCTGCCGTCAGAAGCTTTTCGATTCCCGGATTGATCTCCTCATCCGGTTCCCGCCGCTTCGTTCTTCCCGACGGGCCTCCGGCGGTTCCGGTATTCCGGCTGCTCCTGTGCTCCGGCTGGCGTTCCCGCACCGGTTCATTGCCATAGCGGCTGTTCCGGTTCTGCTGCGGTTCCGGCTGATTCCTGCGGCCGGAGCCGGAACGGATCTGCTCCAGCTCCGGCGCTCCGATGATCACCGTCTGGGATGTATCCATAGACGGAGCCGACGCCTGCACAAAATTCTCATCGGGCGTCACAAGGGCGCGGCGCAAGTCGGCGATCACCTCCTGCATGCTCCCGTACCGGTACTCCGGCTTCTTCTCCGTACATTTTAAAATGATGTTCTCAAAACCGACCGGAATCTCCTGATTGTAGTAGCTGGGCGGTGTAATCGGGTCTTCTAAGTGCGCCAGAGCCACCGTGACGGTGTTCTCCCCTTCAAAGGGCACCCGTCCGGCCGCCATCTCGTACATGGTGATACCCAGTGAATAGATATCGCTGCGGGCGTCGCTGTATCCGCCTCTCGCCTGTTCCGGTGAAATGTAATGAACCGATCCCATAGCCGTAGCGCTGAGCGTCTGAGTGGACGCGGCGCGGGCGATCCCGAAATCCGCTACCTTCACCTTTCCATCCCGCGCGATAATGATATTCTGCGGCTTGATATCCCGGTGAACGATTCCCTGCTCATGGGCGGCTGCGATCCCCTGCGCCACCTGGATTGCGATCCCGATGGCCTCCTTGCTGTCGAGGCAGCCCTTTTTCAGGATGTAATTCTTAAGAGTGATGCCCTCGATCAGCTCCATAACGATATAATGAAGAGTTCCCTCATCCACGACATCATATACGTTTACAATGTTCGGATGGGACAGTCTGGCCGCAGCCTGGGCTTCCATCTTAAACTTGCTCACAAATCCGCTGTCTGAACTGAATTCCTCCTTCAGTACCTTAATGGCAACCTGCCGTTTCAGCTTATGGCACAGGGCCTTGTACACATCTGACATCCCGCCGGAACCGATCTTATCCAGTATTTCATATCTGTCCTGTAAAAATGTCCCTGGTCTCAAAATCATAAGCTTACCTCCCTGCCAATCTGCGGATCAACGAGTACCACTGCTATATTGTCCTTACCGCCATTGTCATTGGCTACCGTGATCAACTTCTCCGCTTTTTCCTCCAGCTCCAGATCAGAGCCGACAATCTCCTCCATCTCCACGTCCTCCAGCATATTGCTGAGTCCGTCGGAACACATGAGAATAAAGTCTCCCGGCTCCAGTCCTACCTCGAAGAAATCGACCAGCAGCTTATCTTCTGTCCCAACTGCTCTCGTAATGATATTCTTTTTATCCTTATAATCCTTGCTTCCGCGCTCCAGACGCCCCAGGGAAACCAGTTCCTCCACATAGGAATGGTCTCTCGTCACCTGTCTGATCCTGTCTCTCACGAGATAGAGGCGGCTGTCTCCCACATTGGCCACATAGAGGGTATTCTCATCGGCCACTGCAGCCACCAGAGTCGTTCCCATACCGGAAAGTTCCGGTTTTTCCTTCGACTCCTGGTATAGCTGCGTGTTGACCTTTAATATGCCCTCCCGCAGAAGCGGAACAATCTGGGAATTTTCCGTATACTGAAGATACGTCACCAGATTCTCTACAATATATCTGGAGGCATAGTCTCCGGCCTGATGACCGCCCATCCCATCCGCAACCACGAATAAGTTCGGCAGGCTCCCGACCGGCTCCACGCTGGCATATACGTAATCCTGATTGGCCGTACGCACTCTTCCCGTATCCGTCAATGCACAAGCTTTCATAGCGTCTTCTCACTCCCTTTTTGTTCCTGACATAAAAAACTCTTTCTAAGCTGGCCGCAGGCACCATGGATGTCCCGGCCCATTTCCCTTCTTATAGTAACATTAATTCCATTTTTTTCAAGCAGATTTTTAAATGCCTCTATGGCCTTCCTGTCCGACTGCACGTAATCCCGTTCCTTGATGGGATTCACCGGAATTAAGTTCACGTGGCCCTGCTGGTCCTTGATCAGTGCCGCCAGCGCCGCCGCTTCCTGCAGATTATCATTGACACCGGAAACGAGACTGTACTCAAAGGTCAGCCGTCTTCCCGTCTTCTCAAAATATGTATGACAGGCTTCCAGCACATCGTTCAGCTTATAGCGGTTCGCCACAGGCATCAGAGTCTTTCTCACCTCATCATCCGGCGCGTGGAGCGAGAGGGCCAGGGTGATGGCGAGCCCCTCATCAGCCAGCTTAAGGATTCCCGGAACAATGCCGCAGGTGGACAGTGTAATGTTTCGCTGGCTGATGTTCAGCCCATGCTCATCTGTCAGCAGGCGGATAAACTTCACTACATTGTCATAGTTATCCATAGGCTCTCCCGAACCCATGATCACCACGTTGGATATCCGCTCCCCTGTGAGATACTGAATCCGGTAGATCTGGTCCAGCATCTCCGCCGGCCTTAAATTCCGTTCCAGGCCATCCAGAGTGGAGGCGCAGAACCGGCAGCCCATACGGCAGCCGACCTGGGAGGAAATACATACGGAATTGCCGTGTTTATACCTCATTAAGACGCTCTCGATGATATTGCCGTCTGAAAGGCCGAATAAATACTTTCTCGTCCCGTCAATGGCGGATATTTTCTCGTCCACAGTCTGAAGCGACGTATAGTCACACGTCTCCTTCAACCGCTCCTTGAGGGACTTCGGAAGATTCGTCATCTCCTCATATCCGGGGGCCAGCTTTTTGTGCATCCACTCGTAGAGCTGTTTTGCCCGGAACGCCTTCTCGCCGGAGGCTGTGATAAACGCCGTAAGTTCTTCTAAATTCAAAGATTTAATATCTGTCTTTTCCATTATCCTAATTTTTTCTGAAATGCTGCGATGAAAAATCCATCACACGGGTGAATTCCCGGTAAGAGCTGGATATTCCCGGACCTCAAAGAAGCCGCATTCAGTGTTTCTCCTAACTTTCCTTCTAAATTCATGGCGTCAAACGGATAATTCTCCAGAAACCACGCCGCATTCTCTTCATTTTCTTGACCGTCGATGGTACAGGTGCTGTAAATCAGCTTTCCTCCTGGCTTCACGTAAGACTGAACCACAGAGAGGATCTCCCGCTGCAGAGCTGCCAGCTCCTCCATCTGTTCCATCGTCATCCGGTACTTGATATCCGGTTTCCTGCCTATGATCCCAAGCCCGGAGCACGGCAGATCGGCCAGAACAATGTCTGCCCTGCCTTCCCACGCCGGATCAGGAACAAGAGCGTCGTGCACCTCGGCACGGATGTTGGTAAAGCCCGACCGGGCGATATTATCTTCAATAAGGGCCACCTTCTGCTCCGTCAAATCACGGACGATTACCATTCCGGTTCCCTTCAGTTTATCCGCGACGTGAAGGCTCTTTCCGCCGGGAGCGCCGCAGACATCGAGGCAGAGATCGCCTTCCTTCGGGTCCGCGATCTCTCCCACAAAGCTGGAGCTCATATCCTGAACTGAAATCAGGCCTTCAGCAAACGCGTCAAGGCTCTCTAAATAATCGTACTTCGATAAATAAAGTACCGCTGCAGACAGCGGCGTCTCCTCCACCGTAACACCCTGGTTTTTCAGACTTTCCATAATCTCCTGCTTCGAAGCCCGGTTCAAATTGCAGCGAACCGCCGTCCTGCTGGGCTTTAAGAAGGCTTTTACCATGGAAACCGCCGTTTCCTCTCCGTATGTATCCTTCCACATATCCAGAATCCAGGAAGGCATGGAGTATCGGACAGAATCATCCGGCCATTTTAGTTGTTCTTTATTTCTGGAAATGTTGCGCAGAACGCCGTTGACAAAGCCCTTTAATCCGGTGAATTTCCGTTTCTGCGCCAGCTTTACCGCCTCGTTGCAGACAGCGGAGTCCGGCACACGGTCCATATAGAGAATCTGATAAACGGACATCCGCAGCAGAGTGCGGATGACCGGTTTCATCTTTTTTACTTTTACGCTGGAGTAAGAATTAATGACGTAATCCAGCTGAAGGGTGTATTCCACAGTACCTTCCACGGTGCGGGAGATAAAGGCCCGCTCCTGTTTGTCAAGATACTGGTATTTGCTCAGCGCCTGGCCCAGCACGATATGACTGTAACCGCCCTTTTCCAGGATCTCGAGCAGTATATCCAGGATGATTTCCCGGCTGCTGTTTCCGTTAGTCATTGTCTCTGCGTCCTCCAAATAGAATCACGAGACGGAGCAGCTGGAGCACGGAAGCAGCCAGCGCGGCCACGTACGTGAGCGCCGCAGCGCCCAGCACCTTTCTCGTCTGATTTACTTCCTGGCCGCCAAGTATACCGACCTGGTCGAGCAGCGTGATCGCTCTCCTGGAGGCATTGAGCTCCACAGGAAGGGTGATGAGCTGGAAAATAACGGCCAGTGAAAAGAGAATCAGGCCGATATTCACGAGAGGCGATCCCATACCACCGATCAGCACACCGATAATAATTAGCGGAAATGCCGCCTGGGAGCCGATATTGGCCACCGGAACGATCGCTCCGCGCAGCTTTAGGGGAACGTATCCCACGTTGTCCTGCATGGCATGGCCGCACTCGTGAGCCGCCACGCCGATTGCCGCCACGGAGGTAGAATGGAATACCGACTCCGATAAATTAACGGTCTTCGTCCTCGGATCGTAATGGTCTGTCAGCTGTCCCTTTACGGGACGGACGGTCACATCGTAGATACCCTGTGAGTTTAAGAGGCGCTTTGCCGCGTCCTCCCCTGTCATTCCCGTAATGCTCCTGACCTTTGAATATTTGTTGAATGTGCTGTTCACCTTTGCGGATGCTGCCATAGACAGAACCGCACCTATAATTACAAGAATCCATGTGGGATCAAAATAATATCCCATTAAACCGCCATAATACATAAATCAGATACTCCTTTCGAAAACGGTTCCTTCTGCAATCTGGTATCCGCGCAGAAACGCGCCGGTATCCATACGCTTCTTTCCCTGAAGCTGCAGTTCCTTCACCGCAAGTGTTCCCTTTCCTGTTTTTACATACAGACAGTCTTTTCCTGTTTTCACAACCTGGCCGCAGGCTCCCTCATACTCTTCTTCCAGTGCATCGGCCTCCCAGAGCTTGATCGTCTTTCCTTCCCAGCTTGTGTAAGCACTGGGCCACGGGTTTAATCCGCGGATCAGACGCTCGATGGAAGCCGCATCCTGATTCCAGTCGATATCTCCCATGGATTTCTTAAGCATTCCAAAGTAAGTCATCTTTTCTTCGTCCTGCACAGTCCGCACGGCGGTTCCGTCTTCCAGCTTCTTCAGCGTTTTTATAATCAGACGTCCTCCGATCGCGCTCAGCTTATCGTGGAGACTTCCGCCCGTCTCTTTCTCATCGAGAGCAACGGACTCCTGATCCAGGATATCTCCCGTATCCAGTGTCGGCGCCATCATCATGGTGGTGATTCCGCTGACGGATTCCCCGTTGATCACCGCGAACTGAATCGGAGCTGCGCCGCGGTACTTGGGAAGCAGGGAGGCGTGGATGTTCACACAGCCATATTTTGGAATATCGAGGATGGTCTTTGGAAGAAGCTGGCCGAAGGCCGCCACAACCATGGCGTCTGGATTCATCTCCTTAAGGAGGCTTACGAATTCAGGATCTCTCGCCTTCACCGGCTGGTAAACGGGAATTCCATACTCTAAAGCCTTTTCTTTAACGGGAGTCATCTGGACTAATTTCCCACGTCCTTTTGGCTTATCCGGCTGGGTCACCACCGCAATCACATCATGGCCCGCTTCCACCAGCGCGGTTAGGGCTGGTACGGAAAAGTCGGGCGTTCCCATAAATACGATTCGCATTTTATTCTTCACCTTCCTCTGACTCGTCTTCTTCCTGGTCTACGTCGGTCAACTCGCCCTCCACCTTGTCGACGAAGAGATCGCCGCTTAAATGGTCGCATTCGTGGCAGATGGCACGCGCCAGGAGACCTTCTCCAACCAGTTCGAATTCCTTCATCTCGCAGTCATATGCTTTTACCTTTACGTGGTCGGGGCGGGTGACGACACCGGATTTGCCCGGTACGCTTAGGCAGCCTTCGCTGCCTGTCTGGCTTCCGCTCGTCTCGATGATGGTTGGGTTGATGAGTACGTACTGGTTACCGTCTTCTACGTCGATTACTACAATCTGCTTCAGTACGCCTACCTGGGGGGCGGCAAGGCCTACGCCACAGGCTTCGTACATGGTTTCGAACATGTCGTCGATTAAGTCCTGGATGCGCGGTGTTATTTCTTTTACTGGTTTGCAGTGTTTTCTTAAGATGTCGTCTCCGATTGTTCTTATTTTTCTGATTGCCATTGTTGTTTATCCTCTCATTTCTGTATATAGTTTGATTGTGCATCCCATTACTCCGCAGTGCACCACCTCACGTCCGCTGCGCTCTCGTTCGGTGACGGGCTTCGCCCTATAAAAAGTGTCACTAAGATATTTTCTTATGTGCAAGCACAACGAAAATATCTTAATGCCACTTTTTGCACTGCTCATGAAAGATCATACTGTACCACAACCCCTTTAAATAACTCTTGATTTTCCTTTTGGAAGCAGTCGATATTATCCCTGATTTTAATTAGTATATCATAATTTTCCTGTTTCAAATATAAAATTTTTCTATATATATCATTAATTTTGTAAACGGATGCGTCTACAGGCCCTATCATCTGGACTTTTTCCTCGTCTGCCTGGGGCGTTATATGGGCTGCGAGGCGGTCCGCTGCCTCCACCAACACTGCTTCTGATTTCGATGCCATCTGCACGGTGAACAGCACATTGACCGGCGGATACTTCATCAGACGGCGATAGGCCATCTCCTGATGGTAGAATGTTTCATAATCCTGCCCCGCGGCCGTGACAATGCTGTAGTGCTCCGGATTGTATGTTTGAATAATGACATCACCATGCCTCGCGTCACGCCCTGCACGGCCTGCGGCCTGGGTGAGCAGCTGAAAGGTCCGCTCCGCAGCCCGGTAATCCGGCGTGTACAGCGATAAATCAGCCGCCAGCACTCCCACCAGGGTGACATCGGGAAAGTCGTGGCCCTTTACGATCATCTGGGTTCCGATCAGAATATCGGCGTCCCCTTCCGCAAAGGCCGACAGGATCTCCTCATGGCCGCCCTTTTTTGAAGTCGTATCGAGATCCATGCGCAAGACCCTGGCCTGCGGAAACATCTTCTTTGCCATCATCTCAATTTTCTGGGTCCCTACTCCGAAATTGGCGATGTAAGGAGAACCGCAGCTGGGACATTTATCCGGCATGGGAATCGAATAGCCGCAGTAATGGCACACCAGGCGGTTGTCCTTATGAAGCGTCAGCGTCACATCACAGTGGGGACACTTGATGGCCTCCCCACAGGAACGGCAGGACACAAAGTTGGCATAGCCCCTCCTGTTGATGAACATCATGATCTGTTCCTTTTTCTCCAGGCGGTCACCGATCATCTGCTGAAGCCGTCTGCTGAAAATGGACTTATTCCCAGCCTTCAACTCTTCCCGCAGATCCACGACAGCCACATCGGCCAGCCTGCTGTCCGCCTTGGCTCTGGTATGCAGGCTGAACAGCCGGTATTCACCGCGAAGCGCCTTCGTATACGCCTCCAGAGAGGGCGTCGCCGATCCCAGAACCACGGAAGCGTTCTGCATCTGCGCCCGTTTTACCGCCACCTCCCTCGCATGGTACCGCGGCACTACCTCGCTCTTATAGGCGCCTTCATGCTCTTCGTCTATGATAATCAGTCCCAGCCTGGAAAACGGGGTAAACAACGCGGAGCGCGGACCAATCATAATATCAATATCTCCGCCTCTGGCCCGCTCAAACTGATCGTACCGTTCCCCTGCCGACAATCTGGAATTGATGATGGAAACCCGGTTTCCGAACCGGCCGTAGAATCGCATGACCGTCTGGTAGGTAAGAGCGATCTCGGGAATAAGGACGATAACCTGCTTTCCCTCACTTATGACTCTGGAAATCATCTCCATATAGACCTCGGTCTTGCCGCTTCCGGTAATGCCGTGGATTAGATATGTCTCCCGTTTTCCCGCTTCATAATCCTCGCAGAATGCATCTGCAATCGCCTGCTGCTCCCCGTTTAAGTCTACAGCCTTCACTCTGCTGCCCGCGTCCTTTACGGGATTCCGGAAGATTTCCTCCGATTCCAACGCCACATAGCCTTTTTCAATCACTGGCTTTAAGGTTGCCGCTGATAAGTTCATCTGGCCTGACGCCACCTCATACGGAATCAAAGGGTTCTCCTTCAATGCCTTGAAGAGCCGCACTCTCGCCTTATAGCTTTTTTTCTCCGCCTCCGCCGTCACCGCCTCCAGCTGTTCTTCCGGGATCAGGAGGCGCAGGACCTTCTTCTCCTTCGGCTTCACCTTCTGTTTCACCGGGAGCACCGTCTTTAATGCCTGGTTCATGGTGGAACCGTACTGTTCCTTCAGCCACCACGCCAGCATAATCAGCTGTGACTCCGCGGAAACACTGCCTTCCACGATACCGGCGATCTCTTTTATCTTATCCGCATCATAATCCGCGTGGTCCGTGATGCCGACCACATAGCCCTTTCTCAGAGAATTTCCCTTTCCAAACGGAATCTTCACCAGAACGCCTACGGAAATCCGGTCCTCAAGCTGGGGCGGGATTCTGTAATCAAAGGTGCGGTCCACTTTCTCATGAGAAATATCGATGATGATCTGGGCAAATCGTTTTGTCATTGCGTCAACTTCCTGTCTTCTTAATTTTGGCAGCCCTTCAGACGGCTGCCGCGTTTGTAATGATTCAGCCGTGCGGCAGTCTGCACATCCGAAATGCTGCCGTTTCGAAATGAAATGACCCGACTTAGGCGCATCATATCGAAGCAAGTCGGGTTTGTACGTTACTAATTATAGGATTCTAAGGAAGAAAAGTCAACGCCGGATTACCCTTCCATCTCCCCATAGAAGTCCAGAAGCCGATAAATCCAGGTGTCAAGGCCGGAAAAATGATACCCTGCGCCTTCCGCCTTCTCCGTATTTATGGAAAATCCCGGAAATCCATTGTAAGGGGCTTCTTCCCCATCCGGGGACAGGACTGCCTTCTTCCCCGTCTTTTCTTCCAAATAGCGGATGATCTCTCCGACGGTGATCGTCCCCGACGCAGCCGCATTCACAGGGTCTTCTAGGGATGAATCGGCCAGAAACGCCAGGAAACGTCCGCATTCCTCCGCTGAAACGAAGCTTACGGGACAGTTTTCATTTTCCACCTGCATGGCAATCCCCTTCGCCGTATGGGCAGCGTAAAACCGGAGACGTTCCGTGTAATCATCCCTTCCAAGAACCACGGGGAAACGCACCATCACGGACTCCTGTTTCGGAAATGCCTGCACCAAAGCCGCTTCCGCCTGCCTCTTTCCCGTTCCGTAATCGAATGCACTCCGCCCACCCCAGATGAGCGTTTCCTGGTACGGATCATAATCCGTCTCTCTCGTATTTTCCTTCAGTTCATAAACCGAGATGGAGGAAACCATGATATACCGCCTGCACCGGACTGTCTCAAGCGCAGTTTTCACGTCATTGGAGCAGTAGGCCAGATCATCATATACCACATCGAATTCTCTGCCGGAAAATGCGGCGCGCATGGATTCCTCCCGGATGCGGTCCACCCGGATTTCTTCCACCGGGGCGATAAAGCGCGGTTTTGCATTTCCCCGGGTCGCCACGGCAACCTCATGCCCCTGTAATAGCAGTGTATTCACCAGATGAACTCCGAAAAAACGTGTGCCGCCAAGAACCAGTATCTTCATAATTTCATGTTTCCCTTCTTAACCGCATATATCTTCGTAAAGGTTATCATAGCGGCGGTGAACCGGCAGCTTTTCTCCGATATTCCACAGAAATCTGCCTTCCAGCGAGTAAGCATCTATGTTATTTTCCTCCCGATCCATAAGGACAAGGACTTCCTCTTCCAGCCGCCGCATATCCAGCGCCTCCCCTTCGATTTCGAACGAAAAAGCACCGCTGCTGCCCCCATCTTCCAGAAACTGCGGCTCCAGCCGGATTCTGGAATGGTCCGGCTCTTTTGCCGGTTCGATGCGGTATAAGTATTTGGAATCCGAATACTCCCTCGATTCACTGATCTCAATGATACGGCTGATCTGGTAGTCGTACTCCCAGTGGGGACGCGCAAACCAGCGGTTCAGCAGTTCGATATACCGCTCGGCGCACTGTGCGAAAAACGCCCAGTCCACAGCCGGCGCCAGCCACTCCAGAGCCTTTCCGAACCACAGTCTGCGGTAGTCGTACCGGCAGTGGTACTTCCAGAAGGCCTCTTCCTGCTCTGAGACCTTCACCACCCATTCATACGCCTTTTTTTCAATTATAAAAGCCAGAAAGCGGTTTTTCGCCGCCTCCGCCTCTTCTTCCAGGATCGTGATAGAGCTGGAGCCCCGGTCGCCGCAGGAAACCATAAAGTATCCGTAGTCACGGTGATATCCGCAGGCCTGCCGGTACGGCTCAGACTCAGTGTAAGTCTCCGCCTTTGCCCCGCATCCGGAAGCGTCCAGTTCCTGGTTCAGCAGCGCTAAGAAGGAGGCCCAGATCTTCTGCTCCTCCGAGCGCCCCTTCCTCTGTTTTTTCACGGAAAATGCAGAATCATACAGCAGTTCTGCAAGTGTCTGTTCTTCCATCTCTTCCTTCCCATCCTGTCATTATTATTTCCGCGGCCAGTGAGCTTGGCGGGCATGCCGGCTTGTCCATCCGGCGGCTGCCGCGGTCAGCAGCCCAGCAGACCCAGCACCGCTTCCGCAGGCATCAGATCGGCAAATCGGCCGGCCCAGATTTTCTCTTCATAAAACCTCACAGTAGCTTCTCCGGACATGAACTCGTTGTCATACGTGGTCGTGGCGCCTGTCGGTATCACCACGCCGTACCCCAGTTCGAAAGCGGCCTTACAGGTGGCATCGATGCAGTATTCCGTCTGCATACCCATGAGAATCAGGTCGGTAATCTGTTTTTCCTTTAAATACTCCTCCAAATCAGTCTCCAGGAACGCACTGTTGAAGCTCTTATCAAAAATCCGTTCTCCCGTTTTCGGTTCCACCGCCTCATGAATCTTCCAGCCTTCCGTTCCGCTCTCCAGCTCGTCTCCTGCACCGCCGTCGTGTCTGACATAGATAATTTCAGTTCCGGCCTTCCGCGCGCTATCCGCCAGATTCTCCAGTTCCTGTAAAAACTCCTCTTCCCTGTATGGATGTGCCTCCACCAGTGCTTTCTGTACATCAACAATCAATACGGCCATTTTCCCCATATTATTTTCTCCTTTCCTGTGTCTCAGAATTTATTTCCGCCCAGAAGCTCCATCTCATCCCGCATCGCAGTGAATCCGAAGGCTTCATAAAGCGGCCGGCCCGCAGCAGTAGCTTCCAGCGTGACAACATCAATCTGCCTCATCTCTGCTTCCGCCGTCAGCAGCTCCAGCACCCTGTGCGCAATCCCCCGCCGTCTGTAGTCCGGACGGGTGTACATGTTCATAATATACGCCTTTTTCCCGGAAGGATTATGGTAAGTGGGCATCACCTGGTAAAAGCTGACGGCTCCCGTTCCAACCACCTCTTCCCCGTCAAAGACCAGCCATGCGGCGTGACTGTCTTCCGGAAAACACGTCTCGTAATAGCGGCGTGATTCCAGCTCTGTCCGGGACAGATCCACGTCTTCCTCAAGGCCATTGGCGGCGCGCAGCACCTCCAGCCGCAGCCTGGTCAGAAGCTCTCTGTCATGGCTTCCCGCCCTTCTGTACAGAAGACTTTCCGTCTTTTCCGCACAGATCATCTTTTTCCCGGAGATCAGCCGCTCCTCCGGCACCTTCGCACTGCTGTCACGGCCCTGTTCTCCGCCCTGCTCCTCCGCTGCCGCGGCCTGGCGCAGATGTTGAAAAAGCAATGGCTGAATCTCCGGATAGGTCCAGTTATCCGGCGGCTTCTCGAAACACTCAATTTTTTCCATCTCAAACGCGGGAGGAAGCTGGTCAAAACGGCTGATCTCCGCATAAAACAGCATTCCCAAGGATTTCGCCTGCTTCTCTCCGGACTGCGCCTGGTCAGTCACAGAATACACAGAAACCGGAACCATCCGGTACTCCGCGGCTCCCGTTTCCTCGTACAGCTCCCGCACCGCTGCGGCTTCTATCGTCTCTCCCGCTTCCCGGTGTCCGCCTGGGAACTCCCATGTGCTGCGCTCTTTATGCTTGCAGAGTACCCACCGGCCCTGATATTTCGCAGCGATTACTGCAAACTGAAGCAGCTCGTCATCTGCCTTTTCATAAAATGCCACCTGTTTCATATCATGCCGCCTTTATCAGATTTTTCCTCTTCCAGTTCCCGGTATTACCGTTCCGGCTGTGCTCACCGGTTCCCATCAATCGGCCGGCCTAATTTTTTCTCCAGCCGCCATCCGGGAGCCGGACCGTCGTCTCCCCAGTATTCCTCCAGGGATGCGATTTTCTCCCCATCGAACCGGTAAAAGGAGACTGCGTGAAAGGAAGTTCCGTCTTCCGTGCACCAGACTCTGGCGGCGGTAACCGCGGTATCCTCCTTCTGCACCATACGTTCTATGTTTCCTTCCCAGCGGCCCGGATATTCACAGTTCGCCCGGATATATTCCGAAACTGTAAACTGCTCGTTGGTGCAGTGCCACCGGATCACGGCATCTTCCCGGAACCACCGCTTCAATCCGGCCTCATTCTGCTTGATCACATCCTGAAAAAATTGTCTGATCACTGCCTCTCTGTCCATATCTATACTCCGTTTTCCGTTGTCTGTTTTTCCAAAAATACAGCTGCCACTTTTCCCAGCTCCATGCTGTTGGAGCCTTTAAAAAGCACCGTATCCCCTTCTCTGAGTTCCGTTTTCAGCCATTGGGTCAAGGACTCCCGGTCCATAAACTCATAGACGCGGATCCCGGGCGCCTGTTCCCTGACGCCGCGCGCAATTTCCCTGGCCAGTTCTCCGAGAACAGCCAGCTTATCGACGGGATTTTCTGCGATATAAGTCCCGATTTCATAGTGGAACTGCGGTGAATCCGGCCCCAGCTCCTTCATATCCGCCAGGACAGCCACCCGGGCTCTCGAACCTTCGATGGAATTTAATACCTCCAGGCCGGCCTTCATGGATACCGGGCTGGCATTATAGGTATCATCAATGATCGTCATGCCGCCCACATGGTAAATCTGCTGCCGGTTCTTAAATCCGGTAAATTCCGCCAGCCGCTCCGCAGCGTCCCTCATCGGAATTCCGCAGACGGAGGCCACCGCCAGCGACACCATGGCGTTTGCCACGTTATGGCTTCCCATCACCTTTAAACGGACAGGTACACGCTCTTCCCCGCATACCGCGGTAAATACCGGATAGCCGTTCTCCAGATGGACATCGACTGCGCGGTAATGACAGTTTTCTCCGGTTCCGTAGTAGATGGTTTGGAACCCTTCTCTCGCCGTCGTCTTCTTTAAGAGATCGTCGTCTCCGTTCAGGAACAGAATCCCATGCTCCGTCAGACCGTCCTGAATGCTCAGCTTCTCCCGGTAGATATTTCCCCGGGATCCCAGCTGTTCGATGTGGGTGATTCCGATATTGGTGATAACCGCCATCTGAATCTGGGCGATGTTCGCAATGATCGTCAGTTCTCCCGGTTCACTCATCCCCAGCTCGATCACGCCGATCTCGTCCTGACTGGAGATCTCCGTCATGGTGATCGGAACGCCGACCTGGCTGTTGTGATTCGCCGGGGTCTTGTAGACACGGTATTTAGCAGACAGGGCGCAGGCCACCATCTCCCTCGTCGTCGTCTTGCCGACACTGCCGGTGATTCCCACCAGAGGAAGATTCAGGCGGCGTCTGTACCAGGCGCCCAGGGCCTGCAATGCCCTCTTTGTATCAGCCACACGGATCCATGGCCGATTATCATCCATCACGTCATGTTCACTCGTAAATGTCGCCGCCGCGCCGTTATCAAACGCCTGCCCGATAAAGCGGTGGGCATCCACCTTTTCTCCCACCAGGGGAACGAATAAATCATTTCCTTTCATAGTCCGGGAATCGATGCTTAAATGGTCCAGCGGCGTATCCGCACTGCCGCAGAGCAGACTTCCTCCTGTGGCCTCCAGAATTTCCTTAACCGTGATATGTTCCATCTTCCTGTCTTCCTTCCTGTCTTTACTTAGAGTGTGCCTGAATCTGGCATACCCCAGCAAATGCCGGAAGGGATCACCACTTCCGGCATCTTTTTTTCATTACTCTATTCACTATTTTCATCACTCTATTCGCTTTTTTCCAATTCTGCCGCGATCTCCAGCACCACTTCCCGGTCGGAAAAATGGTGGCGGACGCCGTTCACTTCCTGATAATCCTCATGACCCTTGCCAATGACCGCAATCATATCTCCCGGTCTGGCGTGGATCATGCTGTAGGCGATCGCTTCACGCCGGTCCGGAATCTCAATGAAGTCACCGCCGGTCTTTTCGATTGAGGAGCGGATATCCGCGATGATATCCTCGGTCTTCTCAAATCTGGAATTATCGGCTGTCAATATGGAGAAGTCGGCCAGCCTTCCGGCGCTGTCTCCCATGGAGTACCGTCTGTCCTTCGAGCGATTTCCCCCGCATCCGAACACGCAGACAAGCCTTGCCGGGTGATACTCACGCAGCGTTTCCAAAAGGCTCTCCATGCTGACCGCATTGTGGGCATAGTCCACAATCACCGTGCACTTCTTCGACGCATACACGATCTCCATGCGCCCGTTGACGTTCAAATGCTCCAGCGCATGGCGCACATTTTCCTTGGGAAGATCTAAAAAGCTGCATACGCTGATGGCTGCCAGCGCGTTATATACATTGAATCTGCCGGGTATATTCACCCGGGCCTCCAGCGCATACCGCCCCGCCACATCGAATTCAAGCCCCACAAATTCCGGCTCGCTCACGTAGTGAATCTGCTTTGCCATGAAATCCGCTTCCTGCTCCAGGCTGAAGGAGGTCAGTTCGCAGGAGGCATCTTTGATAATCTCGTGGTAATGCTCGTCATCCCGGTTCACAATGCCGATCCGGCAGCGGTCCAGCAGCTGTGATTTATAATATAAATATTCATTAAAATCTGCGTGTTCATCCGGTCCGATATGATCCGGGGAAATGTTGGTGAACAGGCCGTAATCAAAACGGATGCCATCCACACGGTGCATCTTGAACGCCTGGGATGATACCTCCATCACCATATATTCACATCCGGCCTGCGCCATGCGTTCAAAGCTCTCAAAAAGCTGGTAGGATTCCGGCGTTGTGTTCATGGTAGGCGTCACCTCACTGCCGATCACAATACCGGTCGTGCCGATCATGCCCACCTTCTTCCCACAGCTTTCCAGAATCGCCTTTATCATATGGGTCGTTGTCGTCTTCCCCTTCGTCCCCGTCACCCCGATGGTGATCATCTTCTCCTGCGGATAGCCGAACCGGGCGGCGGACAGGTGCGCCAGCGCCTCCCTGGAACTATGTACACGGATCGCGGTTACACCGGCGGGAATCTCGGCCTGGCGTTCCACCACCAGAACCCTTACCCCCGCCTTCACCACCTCCGGAATAAACTCGTGGGAATCGACCTTCGTTCCCTTTGTGCACACAAACACCACATGCTCCCTGGCTTTCCTGGAATCATAGATGACATCCTCCACTTCGATGTCCAAATCCCCAGAAATTACGTCATATTCCAGCTCTTCAAGCCACTCTCTGAATTTCATAGATCCTCCATCAGAATAATCCGGTGATTACTCCGTCGTTATTTACATCAATATTATTAGCCGCCGGTACCTTTGGAAGCCCCGGCATGGTCATGATTGCTCCGGTCAGCACTACCACGAAGCCGGCGCCTGCCGATACATAGGCGTCTCTCACATTAATTTCAAAACCGCTTGGACGGCCTAATTTCGTCTGGTCATCCGATAAGGAATACTGGGTCTTCGCCATGCAGACAGGAAGTCCGCAAAATCCCATATCCTCTATCTTTTTTAACGCCTTCGAAGCCGCCGGTGCATAGGACACGCCGTCCGCTCCGTAGATTTCCTTCGCTACGGCTGCGATCTTCTCCTTTAATCCGGCTTCGTCCGGATACAGCGGTTTGTAGTGGCTCTCCTTGTTTTCCAATGTATAGAGCACCTTCTCCGCAAGGGCGATACCGCCCTCTCCGCCCTTTTCCCATACCTCGGAAAGTGCGAACTCACAGCCTCTGTCCTCACAGAATTTCTTCACAAACTGGTATTCCGCTTCGGTATCCGTGATGAAGGAATTGAGGGTCACGATAACCGGCACATCGTACTTCTGCATGTTTTCGATGTGCTTCTCCAGGTTCACGATTCCTCTTGCAAGAGCCTCTAAATTCTCTTCCTTCAGCTGATCCTTCGGAACGCCTCCGTTATACTTGAGAGCCCTGACCGTAGCCACCAGCACGATGGCATCCGGCTTTAAGCCCGCCATACGGCATTTGATATCCAGGAATTTCTCTGCGCCCAAATCCGCGCCGAAGCCCGCCTCCGTCACGACGATATCGGCCAGCTTTAAGGCCGTCTTCGTGGCGCGCACACTGTTGCAGCCGTGAGCGATATTGGCAAACGGGCCGCCGTGTACGATCGCTCCCGTGTGCTCCAGAGTCTGGATCAGATTCGGCTTTAAGGCGTCCTTCAGCAGGGCGGCCATGGCGCCCACCGCGTTTAACTGGGCGGCCGTCACCGGCTCTCCCGCATAATTATATGCGACAATAATTCTTCCTAATCGTTCTTTTAAGTCGTTCATATCATCGGCCAGACATAAGATCGCCATGATCTCAGATGCGACGGTGATAACAAAATGGTCTTCCCTCACGAATCCGTCCGCTTTCGCGCCCAAACCCACTACCACATTTCTTAAGGCGCGGTCGTTCATGTCGAGGCAGCGTTTCCACAGAATCTGACGGGTATCGATTCCCAGAGCATTGCCCTGATGGATGTGATTGTCCAGAAGCGCGGCTAATAAGTTATTCGCCGAGGTGATAGCGTGGAAATCTCCGGTAAAATGAAGGTTTAAGTCCTCCATCGGCACAACCTGTGCGTATCCGCCGCCGGCAGCGCCGCCTTTGATGCCGAAGCACGGTCCTAAGGACGGCTCACGCAGCGCGATGATGGCCTTTTTGTCCATCTTTCCAAACGCTTCGCCCAGTCCGACCGTGGTCGTGGTCTTTCCTTCTCCGGCCGGAGTCGGGTTGATGGCTGTAACCAGAACCAATTTTCCATCCGGTCTGTCCTTCACCTCTTCCCAGAGCTCATCGGTCAGTTTTGCCTTGTACTTGCCATAAAGTTCCAGATCCTCCTCACTGATTCCGTAGGAAGCCGCCACCTCCTTAATCGGAATCATCGCTGCCTCCTGTGCGATCTCAATATCTGTTTTCATCTGTGAATGTCCTCCTTCTATGTAATTAATAACCCTGTTCCAGCAATTCCTCAAATTCCTCTGCACTCATCAGCACTTTTCTGGGCTTCGTGCCCTCCTCTTCACCGACCACGCCGGCCTCCGCCAGCTGGTCCATAATGCGGGCCGCCCGGTTGAATCCGATCTTGAACATCCTCTGAAGCATTCCGATGGATGCCTTATCCTTTTCAATAATAAATTTACCTGCCTGAACGAAATATTCATCCCGGTCATTACCGCCGCCCTTTGCGTCGCCGGCCGCCGGTGCTGATGCAATCTGATTCTCTACTTCCGGGTTGTAATTCGCCGTCATTCCCTGTTCTGTCAGGAAATCCACGACAGCAGAGACCTCCGCATCCGATACAAAGGCGCCCTGCACACGCACAGGCTTCGGACAGCCGGATGGATAGAACAGCATATCGCCCTTTCCAAGAAGCTTCTCCGCCCCGTTCATGTCGATGATCGTCCTTGAATCCACGCCGGAAGAAACGGCAAATGCGATTCTGGAAGGCACGTTGGCCTTGATCAGGCCGGTGATGACGTTAACCGACGGACGCTGGGTCGCGATTACCAGATGTATCCCCGCGGCTCGCGCAAGCTGGGCCAGACGGCAGACGGAATCCTCCACCTCGCCCGGTGCAACCATCATCAGATCCGCAAGCTCGTCGATGATGATGATGATCTGCGGCATCTTCTTCGGTTTGTTTTCATCCTCTATATCTTTAATATTCTCAACCTTCGCATTATATCCCTTTAAATCCCGGACATTATACTGGGCAAATTTCTTATAGCGGTCATCCATCTCGGCCACCGCCCAGTTAAGCGCTCCTGAGGCCTTCTTCGGATCCGTGACCACAGGGAGAAGGAGGTGCGGAATACCGTTGTAGACGCTTAACTCCACCACCTTCGGATCCACCATGATCAGCTTGACGTCCTCGGGGTCCGCCTTATAGATAATACTCATAATCAGGGTGTTGATACAGACGGACTTACCGGAACCGGTAGCGCCTGCGATCAGTAAATGGGGCATCTTTCCGATATCGGTTACCACGACCTGGCCGCCGATGTCCTTGCCCACTGCAAAGGCAATCCTGGACGCGTGATTCTTAAACTCCTCCGCCTCCAGAATATCCCTTAAGTATACCATGTTGTTCTCTTTGTTCGGCACCTCGATGCCGACCGCCGATTTCCCCGGAATCGGGGCCTCGATGCGGATATCCGCGGCCGCCAGACTCAGCTTGATGTCGTCGGCCAGTCCCACGATCCGGCTCACCTTCACGCCCTGCTCCGGATGGAGCTCATACCGCGTGACAGAGGGACCGCAGCTGATATTGGTCACAGTTACGCCCACACCAAAATTCTGCAGTGTCTGCTGCAGCTTGATAGCGGTTTCCCGGTATTCCTTATCAGAGAACGGGCCGGAGCTCTTTCCTTTTTTCAGAAGTGTGACAGGCGGGAAGACGTACTCCTTCTTCACCACTTCCTCCTTCTGTTTGATCTCCTGGACCACGCTGAGATCTCCTGCTTCCTCTTTCTCTTTCTCGGCCTTCTCGGCCTTCTTTTTTTCGACCTTCTTCTGAAGCGCTTCTGTATCGGTCTCGATCACCTTGCCGGAAGCGGTAACGACGCGTTTCGGTTCCTCCGGTATGGAGAAGGTGTCGCTGTAATTAACGCCCTTGTCGTCCTCGTCGGTGGGATACAGCTCTTCCCGGGCGACCTCCATCTCTTCCAGCGTCTTCGTTTCTTTTTTAACAAACAATGTCTCCGACGTTCCGTAATCGTCAGACTCGTCAAATGCCCCGGCGTCACTTTCTGCCGAACGCAGGTGGGCGGTACTCTCCCAAAGGTCTTCCGTCACAAACGGAACGGCGTCATCGGCATCGAATGGAACGGAATCCTCACTGGCAGAATAGACGTGCGGCAGATCCGCATCCACTGCCTGAGCAGCCGTCTGGAACGCGCCGGCTGCTCCCGTGTTTTCGCCGCGCTTTCGTTCCTCTGCTGCGGCTTCCGCCTCACCCGGCTTCGGGAAAATGCTGCCGCGGAAAATATCCGCCGGATTCGGCCGTACCTCCGGAGCCGCATTCTTCCTGTTCTCCGTCACTTCCACGGCAGACACTGCGGCAAGCCGCCTTGCGTGGACATCGATGTCCTCTTCCGCCTCCGCGCTGTATGCGGCCTCGTCTTCCATATCATAGTCGTACTCTTCCGGCGCCTCCAGCTTCGTCGCATCTAAATTAACGCCCCGCAGCTTCTGCTCCTCGCGGATTCTCCGCCGTTCCTCCTTGCGTTCCGCATGGATCTCTCTCTGAATATCCATGTTTTCCTTGGCATGGTGGTATGCCTTGCCGCTGCCGCTCTTTACGAGGTTCACAAAGGATTTCTCTGTAATGCATACCGCGGAGATGATAATCAGCACCAGGATCACCAGATAAGCGCCCACGGTTCCGATAATGGAGATCAGGCCTTCCGCCAGAAGGCCGCCGATCAGCCCGCCGCCCTTTCCGCTGGCCGCGGCTGTCACGTAGATATCCATAATCTTTCCGCCGGCGCCCAGCCTTGTCCCAAACAGGAGCTCGCCGAGTCCGCAGAGCGAAATAAGCGCCAGGATCACCGCCGCCAGTTTAAATGTTGCTCTGGGATTTCCCCGGTTGGAGATATAAAAGCACGTTCCGGCAAACATCAGGACCGGCGCCACATATCCGATTCCTCCGAATATACCCAATTGCAGACTGCGAAGGAAATCTCCCACCACTCCGCACAGATGGAAATTGCTCAAAAAAAGAATGGCCGCAGCCGCAAATGATATGATGATGATAACTTCTGACCGGATAAATTCTGGTTCTGGTTCCGCCGCTTTCCGCCTGCTTGTCGTATTTTTCGGTCTTCCGACCTTCCCGTTAGTACCTTTTTTTGCTGTCGTCTTGGATGTTGTCTTCTTCTTTGTTGTCTCAGGCACAATACTTCCCCCTTTTATCCATTGGTAACAGTATACAAAAAAATCGGGAGAATTGCAACGGCTAACCTTCTACTTCATCCATCATCTCATACAATTTTCTGAGAGCGTCCTTAATTCCGCCCACCTCGTCGATCAGCCCCTCTTTCACCGTTTCCTCGCCTACAAGCACGGTTCCCAAGTCCCTTGTCAGCATCTCCGTGTTTAACATCAGGCGCTTTAACTGGTCGTAAGCGATCGTCGCGTGGTCCGAGACGAAGCTTAATATCCGGTCCTGAATCATCTCGAAATATTCATACGTCTGAGATGCACCGATGACCATGCCCGTCATACGAACCGGATGAACCATCATGGTTCCGGTCGGCACGATAAAGGAGTAATCCGTGCAGACGGCCAGAGGTACGCCGATGGAATGGCTGCCGCCCAGCACGAGGGACACGGTGGGGATGCTTAAGGAAGCAATCATCTCCGCAATCGCCAGACCGGCGTCCACGTCACCGCCCGAGGTATTGAGTATCACCAGGAGGCCTTCCACGGAATCATCATCCTCGATTTCTGCCAGTTTTGGAAGGATATGGTCGTATTTCGTCGTCTTGCTGTTTCCCGACAGGTTCTCGTGGCCCTCCACCTCCCCGATGATGGAGAGCAGATGAATTTTCCTCTTTTTGGAATTGTCATCCAGGGTCATCTGGCCGTACTCTTCCAGCTTTTCGTCCTCTTTCTGCTCGATATCCTTCTCCGTCTTCTTCTCATCGAGGCGGTCTTTTCTCGTATCTCCGGAAGAGGTATTTTTCTCGTCTGATCCGCCATTTCCGTTCTGGTTTTCTGCTCTGTTATCCGTTTCGCAGTTTGTTTCACTGTCTCTTTTATATTCTCTCATTCTGATTTCCTCCTGCATGGCTGTATTTTCTGCATCATTATATTGGTAGCTTTCTTATGATGTGGAAGGAACCAATATTTTATGCTTTGTACCGGCACAAAAAGAAGCACAGGAAGCGGAACGCATCATCGCGCTCTTCTTCCTGTGCTTCATTTATCCATTCTTTTTCATTTTTTTATAACAGAAGAAACAGCTCAAGCTTCCGAGAATGCCGGTACAGAGAAACATGACCGCCATCCCGGAGCCGGCTCCATACCCGGTCAGCCGGTGAAGAACCGTCTGAATGCCTCCGTCCGCGCGCATAAACGGTTCAAACACGTAGTCCGCCAGAAAACCGCCCAGGAGAATCCCGGTCGGAATCGTCCAGTACTGGATGGCATTTCGCACGGCAAAGATGCGCCCCTGCATATTCTGCGGAATCGTCCGGTAGAGAATCACATTCTGCCCCGCCATAATAAAAGGAATGGGGATGCTGGCCGCTATGCCGGCAATGCTCCATACGAGAATATTCTGCCCTGCTCCCATCAGAAAATCGCCCAGCAGAAAGGAGATGCCTCCCGATATAAAGATTACCCGGACGCTGTCCTTTGGAAGCTTTACGAAGGAGACGATCAGACCGCCCGCCATGCCTCCGATCCCCAGAATCCCGCTGACAATGCCGAGCGCGATCTGGTTCTGGCCGCTCCGCGCCAGAATCATGGGAGAAAGAATATTTTCATAGGTCAGCCGTGAAAAAAAGTTCATAAGCGCCATGCTGATCATCAGATACCAAAGCTGTTTGTGTCCGCGGAGAAATTGAAGCCCCTCCCTCCAAGATTCCTGAAGTGAGATCTTCTCTTTCTTTTTCCCTGTCTCCGTCCCTCCCGCATTCTCCGGTATCTTAATCCGAAACAGCAGGACAGAAAAAGCAAACAAAAAGGTCGCCAGATCAAAGACGATGACACCCTTTAACCCTGCAAATGAGGATAAGGATGCGGCCATCACCGGGGTTACCACCGTGAGTAAGGATGATGTAAAGGAATTTAAGCCGCTGGCCTGGCTGTACTTTTCCTTCGGAACCAGCATCCCCACCACCACCGTCTCCGCCGGAAACTGAAATGCGTTCATGAAGCCGGTGATTCCATTGACGATAAAAATGTGCCAGACCGCCAGATTCCCGGAGACCGCAAGCGCCGCCACGGTCAGAGAGCAGACCGCCGCAAGGAGGTCCGCGAGAAGCATGATCGTTTTCTTATGGTAACGGTCGATTACCGGCCCGGCAGCGATGCTGGCCGCAATATAGGGAAGCCATGTACAAAATGTCATAAGCGACACGGACATGGCGGAACCGGTTCTGCCGTAAGACCAGATGATTAAGGCAAAGGAAGTCATGGAACTCCCCAGCTGTGATACGGACTGGCTGAACCAGAAAATGATAAAGTTACGGTATTGTCTGTCTTTCATAGATTCTCTCCTTATAAATTAAAATAAAAGTAACTCATTCCATTTATAAGTGCAGAATCCACTCAGGCGACATCTGTTTCATAAAATCAAGCGGTATTTCTGCCGCTTACAATTCCTTTTATACGCTCTGTGCCAGATTCGCCTGTCATGAAACTCTGCACAGAGCCGCTGCATTCATTCTGATCACTGGTGCCATGGTTTTCCCTCCCTTTCAGGTATTGAGCACAAGGAGTTTCCGTGAGTACTCGTACTGCGCGGCAGATCTGCTCCCACAGGCCGCCTGCCCTGCTGTCAGTATACCACATTCCTTCTCTCCTGTCCCATATTTCTAACCGAGTCTTTATCGGCGGAGTCCAAGAAACATTCCGATCCCGGGAAGTAAAAACAGCGCAGGCGCCGTTACGAGCCGAACAATAAAGGAAAAAACAAGGGGCGGGCGGCGGATCCACCCAGACACGGCTCCCGGGTCAGGCAGAAATGCAGGTACCAGATCCTGCACCACGGGTACCATACACAGAAACGCTGCCGCCAGATACAGGAAAAGGAAGGCCATGGACACCCCTAAAACCGTTCTCCTGATCCAGTTCTGCCTGACCCGGATATCTCCGATGAGGCAGAGCCCGTTCATAAATGCCACAGCCGAGGCAAAAACACATAAGGGTCTCACAAGCAGCGCAAATAAATAAACCGGGACCGTGTAGCAGAACCGGTAATACCAGTCCATGATTTTATCTTTGACCATCAAGTGAACCACAAGCCCAGCGAGGGCTATGGCTCCCCACATCAGACAGTTTCTCACACAGCGCTTTCTCTGTGCCCCCTTCTCCTCCCCGCTTTCCTCCTGTCTGGAACGTCCGTATAAGACCATCAGAATATCCGTGTCAAATACCGCGGCAATGGATTCCAGCGTCTCAATATCCGGCTGATTCTTACCTGTCTCCCAGTTGGAGACCGCCTGCCTCGTCACATGCAGCCGCTCAGCCAGCTGTTCCTGTGACAGCGCACGCTCTTTCCTCAGCTTCTTTATGTTTTTTCCGATCCCGTTCATACGCGCTCCTCCTTCTCCATCTCTAAAAAACATACCACAGACAGCGCCGCACTGTCACGCAACAAATCGTTGCATCCCCCATTTTCGAACAATTTCCGTTGTTGCAAATAATTATTGACCACTCGGTCTATTTGTGGTATCGTAATAATAGACCACATGGTCAATATTTATTTTCAGGAGAATGGAATCATGAAACGAGAAGAAAAAAATCAGCAGACCAGACGGCGCATCCTGGAAAGCGCGCTGGCAGAATTTTCAGAGCAGGGCTATGGAGCCAGCTCTGTCAATACCATCAGCAACGGGGACGGGCTTTCCAAGGGAATTATCTACCACTATTTTCCGACAAAAGACGATTTATACTTAGCCTGTGTGGAAGAGTGCTTCCAGACGCTGACCGGCCACTTACAGAGCCACACTAACATGAAAGGCCAAACCGCCGAAGAGCGGCTGGAGCAGTATTTTCGAGTGAGACTGGACTTTTTTGAACAGAATCCCCAGTACCAGAGGATTTTCTGTGATGCTGTCATTATGCCGCCCGCCCATTTGGAGGCTTCCATTCAGGAGAAAAAAGCCCCGTTCGACCGTTTCAACATTGACAGCTTAAACCGGATGCTGGAGCCGGTATCTCTGCGCTCCGACTTATCGAGGGAAGATGTGGTGGACACCTTCCGCCAGTATCAGGACTATATCAATGCCAGATACCAGATGACCGGATCGGAGAAAATTGATATACGCGACCACGAGGAAAGCTGCCGCAGGGCGCTGCGCATCCTCCTGTACGGCGTTGTAGAGAGAAAGGAGTAATCCAATGGACAGTCAAAAAACAACGAATGCATCTGTTTTGGGAGAAATGAAGCCTTCGAAGGCCATCGTCAAGCTGGCGGTGCCCGCCACTCTGGCCCTTTTAGCAAAGGCGGTCTATAATATCGTCGATACCGCTTACATCGGCATGCTGCATTCCGACACGGCTCTGGCCGCCGTCGGCGTGACGCTGCCCCTGCTTCTGATCATGGTTTCGGTTGAGAACATCTTTTCCGCCGGCGCCGCCGTGCTGGCAGGACGTCAGCTGGGGGCGAAGGACCAGGAGGGGGCGGGCATTACGGTGACGACCATCGCCGCCCTGTCGGTAGTCATCGGTATGATTCTCTGCGTCGGCGGACTCTTCTTTATGGAGCCGCTGCTCCGTTCCTTCGGCGCCTCGGACGCGGTTCTGCCCCAAGCCAGGGACTACGCGTTCTGGATGTTTATCGCCGCACTGGCCAATCTGCCAGCCCAAAGCTTGAATTGTGCCGCCAGGGCGGAATCTTCCGTCAAGATTTCTTCCATAGCCGTCATCACAGGCGCCGCCCTAAATGTGGTTCTGGACCCTGTTTTCATGTTCGACTGGGGCTTAGGTATGGGCGTGCAGGGAGCCTCCCTGGCCACGACGGTCTCTCAGTTTGTCACATTTTTCATCCTGCTGTGGTTCTATTTAGGCGGACGCTCCATCATTAAAATCAAGCCGCACTATTTTAAGCCCGACTTTCACATGATAAAAACGGTCACACTGATCGGAATTCCCTCCGCGGTTATTCAGATCTGTCTCGCAGCGGCCACATCGCTGACCAATATCGCCGCAAAGCCCATGCCGGACGCCGATTTAATCATTGCGGCCTACGGTGTCGTCCAACGGCTGATTCTCATCGGCTGCTACGTCATTATGGGATTTATGCAGGGATATCAGCCGGTCGCTTCCTACGCTTTCGGTGCGAAGAACGAAGACCGTTTTCATGAGTCTGTCCGTTTCTCCCTCACCGCCTCCCTGCTGCTGACAATCGTGGTGGCCGCGGTCTATATCGCGCTGTCCCGGCCGTTCATCCGGTTATTTAACAGCAATCCCGCCGTGATCGAATACGGTTCCCGGCTGCTGATATCCCAGGTTGCCTTATATCCGGCGTTTGGGCTCTGCTATATGATGACCATCACCTTTCAGACCATCGGCGCCTCAAGGTTCGGCCTCTTCCTGTCCATGATCCGCCAGGGTCTCTTTTACGTGCCCTTTATCCTGATTCTGCCGAGGCTTCTGGGCGTGACCGGCATCTATTTTGCCCAGCCTGCGGCCGATGTTCTTACTATATTAATATGTATCCTTTCGATCCGTCCCATGAAACAGACGGCTTCCAGGAATATGAAGGAAACCCGCTGATCACTGCCAAAACAGCTCCGGCTGGGTCCACGTCTCCATGGCGTCGTGAATCATCTTTAAAAACTCGTCTGTATAGCCGGGGCCGATATAGCACACTGCTGCTACCTTCTGTCCGTCAGAGACAAAGAGATAATGCATGCTGTCGTTTATCTCGGCCACAAAGCCAGTGTCAAACAGCCCGGAAGATACCGCCTCCGGCTCAGCGCTGCTCCACTGCAGCTGATCCTTCATCATATTCTTGAAGACCGGCTTCACCAGCCTGGGAAAGCGGAGTTCCATATAATCCATACGGAGCATCTGGGCACCCGGTCCATCCTGGACGATCTGAAACTGTACCGGTGCAACGATGGAAGAATGATAGGTAACCGTTCCGCTTATGGGGCTGCTCTCCGGCGAAACCGCCGTAATGGACGGAACCGGAAGACTGGTATGAACCTCACTCAGTTCCTTATGCCAGGACTTCTGCTCTCCCGCCCATATAAACACGAGGCAGATGCAGGTTACCGCGGCTGCTGAACAGATCGATCTGGCCCGTCCTCTGCCAGGGCGTGTTTGACAATTGCGTTCTGGCAGATGTACGCCACATTTTGTCCCCTTTAAATATCTCCGGATCTGTATGTAATCGGACATTCTCCAGAAGATATTGATTCCAAACAGAAAGACCATCAGGGCACAGAGAAGGAAAGGCGTCGCCATGGTGGCCGTATACCAGAAACCAAATCGGCCCAGGATCATCCAGCACCAGAGAACCGTCAGTACGCAATCCGCAGCGCACGTCAGAAGGCAGCCATACCCCGTTTTCTTCAGGGACGCCTCGCCTGCACTTCGTATTTCCACGGAAATCTCCGGACTTACAGCCATCTCCCTGACAGCCGAAAATATCAAAAACTTTCGCCACACATCACCGGCCGCTTCCCAGCCTGCCAGACGGTACTGCCCCGTCAGCTCCTTTTCCTGCTCATCCCGGTACTGGTCACAAGGCTCCAGCTTATAGACCAGGCTTCTCGGCTCTTTTCTTTGAAAATTTGCAAAATAATACCCGGTCTTCCTGACAAACAGCCCCTGTCCGGCCAGCTCCGAAAACCAGGCCTCCAGACCGGCGCTGTCGTAAGGACTGACCGGCATCAATTTTCTGATTGTTCTTTTTCGTTTTTCCATCTCTCATCCTCGTGTCCGTTTGACTCGTTGCTCGCGGGAATAAATCCCTCTCTATGACTCCAGAGGTCCCCTCTCAAAACTGAGATACCTCGTTCCCTGAAAGGTCAGCCTGCCCATGTCGCCTTCCGCCAGCATCCCGTACTCCGTTCCCGATACGCCCAGCTCCATGCGGTCGCCGCTCTCGACCTGAAACGTTGCATAATAAGACGTAAAATTTGTATAAGTATCCATCGTGTTCTGATGCTGTGCCGGTGTGAAACCTCCTGACGCTTGGAAGTCACCATCGCTTCCACAGTCAATACCGGAGAGTGGTTATTGGAATTCCACTGCGAAATCCCCCGAATCAGGGTAACTACGATCATTACTGCCACGATCAAAAATATAACTCCGAATAAAATCGGAAATAACTGCGTAAATCCTCCGTAAAAGCCAAAATCACTGTACATGGCGCCGCTCCTTTTCCCTGTGGCTGTTACCACTCTTTTCTTTCTATTATAGTATGTTGTCAGAATCTTTTCCTTTCTTTTTCCTTAATATTATTGATTCATTTTTATTTCTAAAAATTAAGGCCGTCTATCGCACACATTTGTATGGTTAATACAAACATATCTTGTACGCATCACAATATTTTGATTGTGATTATAACAAGGTATTGACTTTGATACTTTTCCATGGTAAACTACTGAACAATATAAAAACGGTCACTTCAGTAATGCCAATGGGGGCAGCGTGGAGATCACTTCGCGCTGCTTTTCTGCAAAATTATGCAGGCCGTGACTGAATCTAAAGGAAAAGGAGAGAATATCGCATGAATAACTTCTTCATCGCACAGACATTTGGTAAATCCTCAAACTATACGGATATTCCAAATCATTTATTCAAGGAACACAACGTAAAAAAGGGTCTCCGCAACGAGGATGGCACCGGAGTCAGGGTTGGCTTGACGCGTGTATCCGACGTTGTCGGCTATGAGATTCAGGATGGGAAAAAGGTCAATGTACCAGGTAAGCTTTTCTACCGCGGAATCGAAATCGGCGATCTGGTAAAGGGAAAAGGAAATGCACGGTACGGCTTTGAAGAAACCACATTTCTTCTGCTATTCGGATACCTTCCCTCCAGGAAGGAACTGAACGAGTTTTCCGGAATTCTCCGTCATTTTTATCCGCTTCCCGATGAGTTTCTGGAGAAGAATCTGCTTCGTTCCCCTTCCCGCAATTTAATGAACAGTCTGCAGCAGAGTATCCTTTCTCTCTATAATTATGATGAAGATCCCGACAACGTGGACCCGTACCAGACGTTATTAAAGGGAATCAGCATTCTGGCTAAGCTTCCTTCCATGGCTGCCTACGCCTATCAGAGCAAGATTCACTACTATGACAGAGAAAGTCTGATCATCCACTATCCGAAGGAGGAATACTCCATTGCGGAGAACATCCTCTACATGCTGCGACGCGACGGCACCTTCACCGAGCAGGAGGCAGACTTACTCGACATCATGCTGATGATTCACGCCGATCACGGCGGCGGAAACAACTCTACCTTTACAAATGTCGTCATCTCCTCCACAGGAACCGACATCTACTCCTCAATCTCCGCGTCCATCGGCTCCTTAAAGGGACCGAAGCACGGCGGCGCCAACATCCGCTGCAGCGAGATGATCTCCGCCATCGAAAAGGAAATCGGCTTAAAAGCCACCGATGCACAGATCAAGCAGGTGATTAAGCGGATTCTTGACAAAGAATTTTATGATAATACCGGCCTCGTATACGGTCTCGGCCATGCCGTCTATACAGTTTCCGACCCGCGTGCCGACTTATTAAAAACCTGCTGCGAGAAGCTGGCAAAGCAGAAAAAACGTGAGGATGAATACGAATTCCTGACAAGATTTGAAAAAGTTGCCAAAGAAACTCTCGCCGGAAACGGAAAAACTCTCTCAAACAATGTGGACTTCTACAGCGGATTCGCTTATAATATGTTACAGATACCGGAAGATATGTACACGCCGCTCTTCGTCTGCGCACGTATGGCAGGCTGGCTGGCGCACAATATCGAGAATAAGATGTATGATGGAAAGATCATGCGTCCGGCGTTCAAATACGTTGGTGAAGCAACACCTTACAAAAAGAGAGAGGAAAGATAGCATATGGTTAAATTGTATGATGGAGGTGCTTTCCTGGTAAACGGTACGGAACTGGTGCCGGAACAGGAAGCCGAAAAGCTTGTCGCTCTGACAGGAAAGAACGTAACAAAAGAAGAGGCGAAAAAGGGCACGATTGCCTATTCGATCCTGAAGGAACATAACACTGCGGACAATATGGAACATTTGAAGCTGCGATTCGATTCCATGGCATCCCATGACATTACGTTTGTCGGAATTATCCAGACCGCAAGGGCGTCAGGCCTCACCGAGTTTCCGATCCCCTATGTCATGACAAACTGCCACAACTCCCTGTGTGCGGTAGGCGGTACCATCAATGAAGACGACCACATTTTCGGACTGTCAGCCGCGAAGAAATACGGCGGAATCTTCGTACCGCCTCACATCGCAGTCATTCACCAGTATATGCGTGAAATGATGGCAGGCTGCGGACGCATGATCCTCGGATCCGACAGCCATACCCGTTACGGAGCCCTGGGTACCATGGCGGTAGGCGAAGGCGGCGGCGAGCTGGTGAAGCAGCTGCTTCGTGATACATATGACGTCACCTATCCGGGCGTCGTAGCGATATATCTGACAGGAAAACCGGGCCCGGGCGTCGGCCCGCACGACGTGGCACTGGCCATCGTAGGCGCCGTATTTAAAAACGGTTACGTAAAAAACAAAGTTATGGAATTCGTAGGCCCTGGTATCGCCTCCATGGATACCGATTATCGTAACGGAGTCGATGTCATGACCACGGAGACCACCTGTCTCTCCTCCATCTGGAAAACAGACGAGGACACGAGGGACTACTTAAAGATGCACGGCAGAGAGGAGGCTTATAAAGAGCTGAACCCGGCGGATGTCGCCTATTATGACGGCGTCGTATCCATCGATTTAAGCACCGTTAAGCCGATGATCGCTCTTCCATTCCATCCGAGCAACACCTACGAGATCGATGAACTGAATGCAAACCTGGGCGATATTTTAAGAACCGTGGAAAAGGAAGCCGATCATATTCTCGGCAATCCGAATGTTCATTTATCCCTGACCGATAAGATCGTTGATGGGAAGCTCCTGGTACAGCAGGGTGTCATCGCAGGCTGTGCAGGCGGCAACTATTCCAACGTCATGACGGCCGCTCATATCCTGTCCGGCAAGGACTGCGGAAACGATATCTTCAACCTGTCCGTTTATCCGTCCTCACAGCCGGTATACATGGATCTGGTAAAGAAGGGAGCCGTTACAGAGCTGATGGCTGCCGGCGCTACCATCCGTACAGCGTTCTGCGGACCGTGCTTCGGTGCAGGCGACACTCCGGCGAACAATACACTGAGCATCCGCCATACCACGAGAAACTTCCCGAACCGTGAAGGTTCCAAGCCGGGCAACGGCCAGATCTCCTGCGTCGCCTTGATGGATGCCCGCTCGATCGCAGCCACCGCCGCAAACGGAGGCTACTTAACCTCGGCGGAAACCATTGCTGACGGTTATGAAGTACCTGCTTATGAATTCGACAGCACCTCCTATGAAAGAAGAGTTTATCAGGGTTATGGAAAGGCAGATCCAGAGGCAGAACTGATCTACGGACCGAATATCAAAGACTGGCCAGCCATGAGCGCCCTGACTGATAATATTATCCTGAGAGTCTGCTCTAAGATCATGGACCCTGTCACCACGACGGATGAACTGATTCCTTCCGGAGAGACCTCATCCTACCGCTCTAACCCGCTGGGTCTGGCAGAGTTCACGCTTTCCAGACGCGATCCGGAGTATGTCGGCCGTTCCAAGAAGGTCAATGAACTGGAGGCGGTTCGCAAGACCGGCGCTTGTCCGTTAAAACCGGATCCGGAGATGGAAGCAGCGTTCAATGCCCTTCGTATTTATTTGGATCAGCCGGAATTAAGAGCCAGAGAAACCGAGATCGGAAGCATGATCTACGCAGTAAAACCTGGCGACGGCTCCGCACGTGAGCAGGCGGCCAGCTGCCAGAGAGTTCTCGGCGGCCTTGCCAATATCGCAAACGAATACGCCACCAAGCGCTACCGCTCCAACGTGATTAACTGGGGCATGCTGCCATTCCTTCTGGATGAGGAGCCGTCCTTCGACATCGGTGATTTCATCTATGTTCCGGGTGTCCGCGCCGCCTTAGAAGGCGATATGCAGCATATCCCGGCCTATGTCATTAAGAATGAAGAGGGCAACCCGATTCACGAGATCAATCTTCATATTGCGGAGATGACCAGCGAGGAAAAAGAGATCGTAAAAGCCGGCTGTCTGATTAATTATAATCGCAACCGCCACAGCGAGAATTAGATTCCTTAAACAGACTCACAAAAAAGCTTTTATTAACACAGCTTCCGGCTGGAACTTGTTAATAAAAGCTTTTCTTTTATCCCTATTTCTCAATAATCTGCGTAGTTTATTTCCTTACATATCTTGTCAGTCTGCCATTTCCAACTTTTTCAATTAAGCTTTTATCAAGCATTTCTTTTACTATGTTAATTGCATGCGTAGTTCCACTACCTAAAACTGTTTCAACATCAGAACGTGTAATTTCTTTTTTATATTCAAACAACTGAAGGATTGGCAAATACTTTGCATCTTCCATACTTAAATTCCGTGCATGTACATTGGGAAGAATCACTTGAAAAGCACCTTCCACACTTTCAAATACAGGTTGTTCAGACTTCCCCTTATAGCAGCTTATAATCTTGCTGATTCCCGTACCATACGCTTCAATTAATTTCATTCTATAAAATAAATTTGCCAGCTTTTCATTTCTTGACTGGGAGGCGCCGAGCATAGCCGCTTCCAATGACAAACCGGGCACCAAGCCCCCTAAAGATATAAATTCCAGCCGGTCAGAATACAAATTAATAAAGGTGCTTCCACTAAAAGAATAATCTCTATGGACAATTGCATTCAATAATGCTTCCCGAACAGCATCTTCCGGATAATCTCTTTCGTCCGTACGCAGTAAATCATGGAAACTGGCCATTGTTCCATTATAAAAATCGATGGTTTTGTATACCTCTGCCAACTGTTCAAAAAGCGAGCCCGTAAATTCTTTCCTGTCTTTAAAGACTAATTTGTCTGTACCCTGAAAAACAGCAAATTTTATAGAATGCCTGCACTGATCCGAAACAAGCAGGCCCATATTTGTGAAAATACCATCAGGCGAAAGAATTCCCAGATTCTTCATCTGCACCCCTGTAAACTCCAGTTTTCTTCTCTCCATCTCCTTACTTAAACTGTTGAACGTCAACTCCTGAATTAATGAGCGGTTTGTTTCAAATGAATCGCCATCTGTCATCTTTATCATCATACGAATCGCATCTTCCGATGCCGGAGCGGAAGTTGTACCGCTTCTGACATATACACCGGTCGGTTTCAATCCTTTGTCGGAAAGATAATATGGTTTTTTCGTGCCTGAATCCACTGTCACTTTTATATACGATTTGTTTTCGTCTTTTAACAGTTCAATGCTTGTAAACATAGAGATATCTGGTCTGATACTATCTCTTATTGAATTTGCAATTTGCTGTATTACAAAATCAGCATGATCAACGCCAACAATCGTTCCATTGTCCTGCACACCAATATAGATCGTTCCGCCATTTGTATTTGCAAAAGAAACAATTTCTTTCTTCAAATCAGTAGTATAGATTTCTTTTAACTCAATAATCTCGCTTTCATACAATTCCATATTATCACTCTTTCTATCACGTTCTATCACCATTCTAACACAACAAGTGATAGAATGCAAGATACCTTTTCTTTCAGCCACAAATCCCTGTTTCTCAATAATCCGCAACCCACAGTTGCAGGGCCTGCCACCACAGGGTGTTTGCATTCTTCCCCATACTCCTGTATGATTATACGTAACAGCGAAAGGAGGAACCACATGAATTTCAACGAAAAACTACAGCACCTGCGCGCCAGCCGAAAGCTTTCCCAGGAGGAGCTGGCCGGACGCCTGGACGTCTCCCGTCAGGCCGTGACCAAATGGGAAAACGGCCAGGCATTTCCCGATTTTCCCAATCTGGTCCGTCTCAGTGAACTCTTCGGCGTTTCCATCGACCGCCTCGTCAGGCAGGAGGAGGAATGCGCCCCAGCCCTTTTAGACCCGGACCCTGCGTCTGAAAAGGCGCTTCGCCGCTTTCTTATGCGGGCTAAACAGCGCACCTACGCCTCCGGCCAGAACACCGCGCCTCCTTCACGCCCCCAGTCTCACGATTTTCGATACTCCGAGCAGGATTATCTCTACATCGACACCTATCTGGGAAGCCGGAATTTTACGGGAGAGGAAGCCGTATGGATCAGGGACACTCCCGTCTGGGCGCTCAATTACTATGGCATATCGCTGGACGAGACCTTTTACAGTGCCTTCTTAAAGGAAGCTCTGTCACAGGTTCCGGCCGAACTTCCCCTCCGCGGCCCGGAATACTTCCGGAACGAGGATTTTACCTATGTCTGCCGGACACAAGGTACCCTCGGCCAGTTTCAGGGTGAAGAGGCCATCTACTGCCGGGAGGTCAGAATCTATACGTGTCACTTCCACGGAGGCAGACTCTCCTGAGTCATTTCTCCGGCTTATCATGGAAAAGAGCGTTCTAATTTTTTTCATAATACGAATCTTCCATACGAAAAAAGCATGCGCAGAAAACTGTCTATGGTTCTGCGCATGCTCTCTTATATGGATTAATCTCCCAGTATATTCCTGATTCTCACCGGTGTTCTGTAGTTCCATGTCGAGATCTTAATACCGCTTCTCCGGCTGGCCGCGTTGACGATCTGGCCGTTGCCGATATAGATTCCCACATGATTGATAGTTCCTTTACTGTTCGCATAGAATACGAGATCTCCCGGACGCATCTCGCTGGACTTCACTGCTTTTCCCATATTCGCCTGCGAACCGGAATAGTGCGGAAGGCTGATGCCAAAATGACCGAATACGGAGAGTGTAAATCCGGAACAGTCCGCGCCCTTGGTCAGGCTGGTGCCGCCCCATACGTAGGGATTGCCCAGGAACTGCAGTGCGTAGTTTACAATCTGGGTCCTGAGAGAAGCCGCCGCGTTGGCCTTTTCCTCCAGCGGTGAGAACTTGATCGCCTCAGGCAGCGCATACCTTACATCGACGTAATCCGATGCCACATAAGCGTTGCTATCCTCTTCCAGCTCGATCTCTACCCAGCCGTCAATCTGTTTCAATACCGGATACTTCTCGTTATTCGAGATCTGGGTCCAGATCTTGGAATCGGTGGACGGTTCGGACCGGGCGTTCAGCATGTCCGTGTTCACGATGGCCATCAGCTCAGCGACCTTAAGCGCCTCATCCTTGGCTGCCTGTCCGGTCAGAATAAAATCGGATTTCACGTAGCCGGTGATCTTACCGGACTGGATCTTGTACCAGCCATTGTCCGTCGTCTCGAGAATGTTGCCCGCCGCCTTGCTCGGCATCTTAGCAATTACCTTGCCGTCCTCGCTGGGCTCTTCCCTGACGTTTAAATAGTTATCCACATCTGAGATACCGATGTTCTTGTACATATTGAAGATCATGGCCTTCAGATCCAGCTTCCTGGCCTCGTTTAACGCATACTCCAGCTTGACGTAATCAGCCGACATATAGCCGGACGGAATCTGAACCCAGCCGTCGACCTGATCGATGACCTCGTACCGCTCGTTTATAAGGCCCTGTCCCACAACATCCGACGTGGTATTGGCCTCTTTTCTGATATTTAAGTTGTCAACCTGCACGATCGCCCGCAGTGCCACCAGCTCATAGGCTTTCGTCTTCGCCTCATCACCTGTCAGGACATACTGGGAATCAATATATCCCTCGATGCCGCCGGAAGAAATCTTATACCAGCCCTCCTGGGTACTGTCTAATATCTCACAGGCACTGTCTCCCATCAGCTTTCCAACAATATCCGCCGAAGTATTCGGTTCTTTTCTCACATTCAAATATCCGGAAACCTGAACAATTCCCAGATTCTGATAGGAATCGACAACCGCCTTTTTTTCCTCTTCCGTCTTCTTTGCCTGTGCTTCTGCCTCAGACTCCTCGGCTTCCTTCGCAGCAATCTTCAGCTGTCCCGGGTCTTCCGCCTGGCTCTCCGTCTCTGTCGCTGCGGTCGTCTTTTCCGCCCCTGCCGATACACGCTTTGCTATGGCCTTCCCGGCAAACAGGAGGATTACAACCACCACAACCGCTATCACTGCCAGAATGATGTATCTCTCAAAATCATTCTTATTACGCTTCTTTCTGGCTTTGTTCAGATGAACGATGTAATCTTTTTTGTCACTTTTATCGCTTTTGTTTTCCATTGTGTAATATTCACTCCATCATCGTTTTTGGCTTGAAACAGTCAAGTCAGACTACGAGCCTATCCGTCTTAGTATAGCATAATTTGTCGGTTATTGCGATATAGAAAGAATAAATAATTATTAAGATTATGTAACGATTCTGTGACATAAATATGTATACGATGCTACTTCGCCAGGATCATTCGGTCATTTGCAAACTCTTCGCCGCTTGCTTCCTCGAATTTCTTTAAGAGGTCTTCCACCTCCAGGTTCCTCTTCTCTTCCCCGGAAATATCATAGATAATGCGGCCTTCATGCATCATGATGAGGCGGTTGCCGATGGAGATGGCGTCCTTCATGTTATGGGTGATCATCAGAGTCGTCAGATTCTGCTCTTCCACGATCTCCTGCGTGATCTCCAGCACCTTTTTCGCCGTCTTCGGATCCAGGGCCGCGGTGTGCTCGTCAAGCAGAAGCAGCTTCGGTTTCTGAAGCGTCGCCATCAGAAGCGTCAGCGCCTGTCTCTGACCGCCAGACAACAGACCTACCTTGTTGGTCATGCGGGTCTGGAGTCCCAGCCCCAGCTTCAATAAGGCATCGTGGTAGAAATCCTTCTCGTTGGCCTTGATTCCCCAGCCCAGGCCGCGCGTCTTGCCCCGCCGAAATGCGAGAGCCATGTTCTCCTGAATCTCCATGCCGGCCGCCGTTCCCATCATGGGATCCTGGAAGACTCTGCCAATGTAGCGGGCACGCTTATACTCCGGTTCCCTGGAAATGTTGACGCCGTCGATCTCGATCTTGCCGGAGTCGATAGGGTATACCCCCGCAATCATATTGAGCATCGTGGATTTCCCCGCGCCGTTGCCGCCGATAACCGTTACAAAATCACCTTCGTCCAGATGAAGGTTAATGCCGTTTAACGCTTTTTTCTCGTTGATCGTATTCTTATTAAAAGTCTTTCTGACATTCTGAATATCCAGCATAATTATTCTCCCCCTTCCGTGTAAGCCTTCTTAAGCCGCCATTTTCTCACCACGACAGGGACACAGAGGGCAACCGCCACGATCACCGCGGAAAGCAGCTTCATATCGTTGGCATTCATACCCATCCTCAGTACCACCGCGCGGATGACGAAGTAAATGACAGAGCCTACCACAGCCGAGGTCAGCTTGCTGCCGAAGGATCGAAGGCGTCCCATGAGCACATCGCCGATAACGATGGCCGCCAGGCCGATGACGATAGCGCCGGTTCCCATGCCGATGTCCGCATACTTCTGGCTCTGGCATACGAGTCCCCCGGATAAGCCTACAAGACCGTTGCTGATAGTCAGCGCCAGCAGCTTGGTCCAGTTCGTATTCACGCCCTGCGCCCGGATCATGGCCTCGTTGTTGCCGGTCGCACGCATGGCGCTTCCGATCTCCGTACCGAAGAACCAGTACAGAAAGGCGATCATCACGATCGCAACTCCGACTCCCAGGAGAAGGGAAGCGACCTGCTTATTGATCCCTGTCCATCCGATGATCCTGGAGAAAATCGTGTCGGTCTTTAACAGAGGCACATTGCTCTTGCCTCCCATGATCCGCAGATTGATGGACCACAGTCCGATCTGCGTCAAAATTCCCGCGAGAATCGCCGGTATCTCAAACACTGTATGTAAGAATCCTGTCACCATTCCTGCCACCATGCCGGCTGCTGCCGCCACAATCAGTGCGGCCCAGGGATCCATCCCTCTGTTCAATACCATGACGGCGCAGACACAGCCGCCCAGGGCAAAACTTCCATCCACCGTCAAATCGGCAATGTCCAAAAGCTTGTAGGTGATGTAGACACCCAGTACCATAATTCCCCATAAGACTCCCTGTACTACCGCATCCTGAAGGGATACCAGTAAACCGTTCATTCAACCATTCCTCCGCATCTTTATCTTTCTGGCATTTCCTTAAGCGTCTGTAATAACGCTCATAAATGCCTTACATAAAGAATACACTTCCGCATTCTTTATGTAAAGCATTTATGTAGAAACAGACAGATGCCTGCCGCTGCTGGCATCTGCCTGTTCATAAATATTCTTTTATTTGAGACCGGAAACGTCGATCCCAAGCGCTGCCGCGGTATCTTCGTTTACAGTCAGATTGCACTTGTCTGCCGGCAGGTATTCAATCGGCATCTGAGAGATATCAGCGCCTTCTGTCAGGATTCTGACAGCCTGCTGGCCGGTTAAGTAACCAAGCTGGAAGTAGTCGATTCCGTATGTAGCCAGGCCGCCTGCGTTCACCATTCCCTCTTCTCCGCAGATAACCGGGATTCCGTTGTCACTCGCAACCATAGCAACCGTCGCCATCCCTGCTGCGATGGTGTTGTCTGTAGGCGCGTAGATCGCGTCCACATTGCCTACCATGGAGGTAACTACAGTCTGAAGTTCATTGGAGTTCGATACCGTATAATCAACGGCCTTCATGCCCTTGGCCTCAATAGCTTCTCTCGCCATCTTCGCCTGAATCTCGGAATTGGACTCTGCCGAGCAGTAAAGTACGCCAATGGTCTGTGCATCCGGAAGAATCTGCTTTAATAAATCAACCTGCTCCTTTACAGGAGTCAAGTCGGAAGTACCGCTGACATTACCACCCGGAACATCGTTACTCTCTACTAAATCAGACTCTGCCGGGTCAGTAACCGCCGTAAGGAGAATCGGGATATCCGTTGTCGCACCTGCCACTGCCTGTGCTGCCGGAGTCGCAATCGCAAGGATTAAGTCGTCGCCGTCATTCACCAGCTTGCTGGCGATGGTCTGGCAGGTCGGCTGATCGCCGGAGGCGTTCTGCTGGTCTACCGTATAATTAAGTCCGGCGTCATCGAGCGCCTGGATAAATCCCTTGTTTGCCGCGTCCAGCGCGGAATGCTGCACCAGCTGAAGAACACCGATCTTAAACTGCTTGCCGTCGTCCGTCCCGGCCGCTTCTGCTGTCGTCTCTTCTGCCTTCGTCTCAGCTGCGGAGGAAGCCGCCTCTGCCGTCGTTGTCTCTGGTGCCGCGGTCGTCTCCGCCGGCTTGCTCCCACATGCCGTTAAAGACATCATCATGGCGCCTGCCAGGATGAGTGATGCCACTTTTGCTGTTTTTTTCATAACCAATCTCTCCTCTTCTTCACAAATCTCGTTCGATCTGAACTTAATTGGTATCATACTACAAAAAATCCACCCCGTCAATTTCATTGCTTTAAATTTATGTGTGTTTAACGCATTAAAGTGGATTTTTGTTAAAAATGCCGAAAACAGAGAAATGGTTTTATCACTTTTTACCCTGCAAAAACTACTTTATGCTTCCAGAAAGCCGGTGCTGTGGAGGAAACGTCCGAACGCTTCCCTGCCCTCTCCGCCGCACTTGTAGACGCCCGCATCCTCAAGGACGCGCTCGAATACAAGGCCTACTTCCTTCTTTAAAATCCCGTCAATCGTATCCTTCGTGATCTCCGGATACTGGGGCAGGAATTCTTCTACCCAGTCCGCGTGCTTCTCGATCATCTCGTTGCTGCGGATATCCTTTTTCTCCAGAATATACTCGGCCAAAAGGCTTAGCTCGGCCTTCAGTCTGGAAGGAAGGACGGCCAGTCCCATCACCTCGATCAGGCCGATGTTCTCCTTCTTGATGTGATGAAGCTCCTGATGAGGATGGTATACGCCTAAGGGATACTCCTCCGTCGTAATATTGTTCCGGAGCACCAGGTCCAGCTCGTACATCTCTCCCTTTTTCCTGGCAATTGGAGTAATTGTATTATGCGGTTCCCCGTCAGTCTCTGCGAAAATAAACGCTTCCTCGTCCGTATAGCCTCTCCACGTCTGCAATACCCGGTCTCCCAGCCGGATTAAGTCGTCCGGATTCTTGCTGCGGGTTCTGAGGACGGCCATCGGCCATTTCACGATGCCGGCTTCCACACCCGGAAACTCTTCCATCTGGTAATACTTCTCGATCGGCGCCTTCGCCATGGCAAAGGTATAGTTGCCGCCCTGGAAATGATCATGAGACAGGATAGAACCGCCCACAATCGGCAGATCCGCGTTGGAGCCCAGGAAGTAGTGAGGGAACAGCCTGACGAAATCGAACAGCTTGACAAAGGTGTTCTTCTCGATCTTCATGGGAATGTGCTGTCCGTTAAACACGATACAGTGCTCGTTATAATATACGTATGGGGAATACTGAAAGCCCCACCTGCTGTCGTTAATTTTTAAACGAATGATCCGGTGGTTGTTCCTGGCGGGATGATTTGTTCTGCCTGCGTATCCCTCGTTCTCCATACAGAGCTGGCACTTGGGATAACCGCTCTGTTTTGCCAGCTTAGCGGCCGCAATGGCCTTCGGGTCCTTCTCAGGCTTGGATAAGTTGACGGTAATATCGAGATCGCCGTACTTCGTGGGCGTTACCCATCTCATATCCTTTTTGATGCGGTACCGTCTGATGTAGTCTGAATCCTGGCTCAGTTTATAATAGTAATCCGTGGCTGCCTCCGGTGACTCCCCATCATAGATCTCCCAGAATTTCTTCTCGATCTCACCAGGTCTAGGCATCAGGCAGTTCATCAGTTTTGTATCGAATAAGTCCCGGTATGTAATGCTGTCCTCCGGCATAACTCCCGTCTCATGGGCATAATCCAGCAATTCCTTTAAAACGGATTCCAAATCGGTCTCAACTGACTCACCTTCCGGTTCTTCATACTCGTCCATCCGCATCACGTCAAGAATCTGGTTCGTGGCATAGATCTTATCAACCTCCGTAATCAGTCCTGTATCCAATCCGTACTGCACCAGTTTCTTTATTGCCTCATAAATCATCCCAATCCCTCCTGTTTTCTTCATGACTGTTTCCCTCTATTATAACTTGAGGGTACGCGTAAAACAATACGATATCCTTTGTTTTTCCTATAATTTTTTTATAAAGCGGGGAAGCCGTTCCACGATCAGCCCTCCGACCAGACCAATCACGAGGCCGGCGGCCGTACCTGCAATCAGAAGCACGGGCAGATAAACAAAGACTCCCGCCTGCTTTACCACCAGCGCCGCCACACACAGCTGGCCGATGTTATGGCCCACGCCGCCGATGACGCTGATTCCCACAGAGCTGAACCATTCCCGCTTTTTGCACAGGATCATCAGCAGAATGCTTAAGGCCCAGCCGCCGAGGCTGTACATCATGCTGAAGACATTACCAAAGGTAAACGCCACCAGCACGATACGGATCATGGAAACAGCCACGGTTCCGCCGATTCCGACCGTATAGAGGCCCACGACCGTCACCAGATTGGCCAGCCCCAGCTTCACACCCGGAACCCCAAGGGAAATGGGGATCAGCGTCTCTACGAAGCTTAACACGAAGGCAAGCGCAATCAGCATGCCGTAAAGCGCCGTCTTATGGGCGGGACTTTGTTCCGTCTTTCCTGTCATAGTCTTACCTCCTTTTTTGTTCCGCCTATCATCTTACCATATTTCCGGTATAAAATACAATTGCCAGACTTCGAAAAGTCCGGCAATTGTTAAAATTCTAATCACGCATCACTGTTTACTTGGAAGCCTGCTTCAAACAGTCTTCCACACCGCCTGTAAATCCGTATAAATTAATGCTTACGGAGGCGATGGTATCGGTATAGCCATCTTCATTGATCAGACCGTCCAGAGACTGGTTATCCAGCACGTAGGCCACAACCGATTCCGCCTGTTCATGCCACTTCGGGCCGTCTTCTGTCATCACGTACTCGCCGTTCATGGATAAGCTGCTCTTTTTCTTTCCGTCCTTATCCACACAGTCCCAGGTGAGAGCCGTGATCTTTCCGTCCTTGATTGTCATGGCAACCTGATCCTTATAGCCGTTGCCGTCAAATTCCGGAGATTCATAGGAGTAGCTTCCATCCTTTACCGCGTTCACGGAAGCCGCCGCTGTACCGCCTTCCGAAGACTGGCGCAGACAGTCCTCCACGCCGCCGGCAAAGCCGTATAAATTGATGCTCACGGAAGCCACCGTATCGGTATAGCCGTCCTCATTGATCAGGCCGTCGAGCGACTGGTTCTCCAGCACGTATTTTACGACTGCATCCGCCTGCTCATGCCACTTCGGGCCATCCTCCGTCATGACGTACTCACCGTCCATGGAGAGATTGCTCTTTTTCTTTCCGTCTTTATCCACGCAGTCCCAGGTGAGAGCCGTGATCTTTCCATCCTTCACGGTCATGGAAACCTGATCCTTATATCCGTTGCTGTCAAACTCCGGCGCCTCATAGGAGAAGGATCCGTCGTTCCAGCTGCTCTTTGCCGCGGTTTCCGAAGATGCCTGACGCAGGCAGTCCTTCACTCCATTTACAAATCCGTACAGGTTAATGCTTACAGACGCCACCGTATCGGTATAGCCATCCGCGTCGATTAAATTATCGAGAGACTGGTTATCCAGCACGTATTTCACAACCGCATCTGCCTGCTCGTGCCACTTCGGGCCGTCCTCTGTCATCACATACTCGCCGTTCATGGATAAGTTGCTCTTCAGTTTTCCGTCCTTATCCACGCAGTCCCAGGTAAGGGCTGTGATCTTGCCGCCTTTGACGGTCATGGCCACCTGGTCTTTATAACCGTTGCTGTCAAATTCCGGCGCCTCGTAAGTGTAAGACCCGTCGTTCCATCCAGCCTTCGTTCCGGCTTCTCCGGCTGCCTGCTTCAGACAGTCCTTCACACCGTTTACAAATCCGTATAAGTTAATGCTCACGGAAGCTACCGTATCGGTGTAGCCATCTGCATTGATCAGACCGTCCAGAGACTGGTTATCCAGCACGTATTTCACGACCGCGTCCGCCTGCTCGTGCCACTTCGGGCCATCCTCCGTCATCACGTATTCGCCGTTCATGGATAAGTTGCTCTTCAGCTTTCCGTCCTTATCCACACAGTCCCAGGTAAGAGAGGTGATCTTGCCGCCCTTAATGGTCATGGCTACCTGATCCTTGTATCCGTTGCTGTCGAACTCCGGCGCCTCATAAGAGTAAGATCCGTCGTTCCAACCAGCCTTTGTTCCGGCTTCTCCGGCCGCCTGCTTCAGGCAGTCCTTCACACCGTTTACAAATCCATATAAGTTAATACTTACGGAAGCTACCGTATCGGTATAGCCTTCTTCATTGATCAGGCCGTCCAGAGACTGATGATCCAGCACGTATTGCACGACTGCATCCGCCTGCTCATACCACTTCGGGCCGTCTTCTGTCATAACGTACTGGCCATCCATCGAGAGATTGCTCTTCAGTTTTCCGTCTTTATCGACACAGTCCCAGGAAAGCGCCGTAATCTTGCCGTCCTTGATGGTCATATTCACCTGATCCTTGTATCCGTTGTCATCGAATTCAGGGGATTCATAGGAATATGTACCGTCATTCCAGCCAGTCGCTGTTTCCTCTGCCTTTGTTGTCTCTTCTTCCGCGGCTTCGCCTCTTGCTTCAGCAAGCGCCTTTTCCACCGCTTTAATGATTGCATTGCTGCTGAGTGTGGCGCCTGAAACCGCATCCATATCCAGCGTCTGTTTTCCAATAATTGCATCCGGAAGAGATGGTACTACCTGATCCAGAAGTGTCTCTTTCTCTCCCACTACATCGATCGATTCGATCGCCTTTGTGGAAACCTTAACCGTTACGGTAACGGGTCCGCCATATCCGCGGGCAGATGCCGTGTACGTTCCCGCCGTGTAGATCGCCGGACGTGCCATATCATCAATTGCTTTGTAAAGCGGATCGGATCCGAGTATTGTTGCTCCCGCCAGAACCACCAGCGCACCCAGCCCGATCAGTCCCTTTTTCTTCGTATCCATACTGCCTTTATTCATGATTTCCTCCTGAAATGTACGATTTACTACTTTGTTTTTATTTTAACATATTCTTAACGATACAAGCAATGCTTTTTTTAATGATTTTGATTATTTTATAAAATTTTTATAACTTCATGTATAATTCTGGAAATTGTGTTATACTATGAAGGACAATTGCTGGAGAATTGGAAAAATATGTAGGATTTTAGCACTTTATAATGCTAATTCAACACAGTATTGCTCGAAAGTACAAAGAACAGGAAAGAAAATGATGAGTGCAGAGAATAAACATATCGGAAAAAAGAAGAAGGAGCTCGTTCTGATCCTTGTTATTTTAGCAGTTTCCGCGCTGCTTTATGCAGGTACGCGGATTATTTTTTCAAAACCACCTATGAGAGTCGAAATATCGGTGGATGGAGTTGTAATTGAAACCCTTGATTTAAATAAAGACACAGAGTTCACCGTCGAAGGCTGGAACGGCGGAACGAACCACATCGTCATTAAAGACGGAACGGTTCACGTCACCGAGGCCAGCTGCCCGGATAAGGTCTGTGTCAACCAGGGGACGATCCGGCGGACCGGGGAAGCCATCATCTGCCTTCCCAACCGCATGATCGCCCGTATTACCGGCGGAGAATAATTTCTCCGCCTATTCTTTTGCCGCAACCTGGCGTTTTAAGTATCCAAACGCGCCGGAACGGCAGAGAACGCCGATCAGAATCGCCGCGATGGCCGTTCCGCACAGCGTACTCATCAAAAATGGCGCCACATAGAAAAACAGGGCGACCTCTTTTCCCATAAGAATCGCCGCAACCGGATAGCAGAGCGTCGCTCCGATTATACCGGTGCCGATGATCTCGGCCGCATAGGCGGCGGTCAGTTTTCCGGTCCAGCGGTAGGCCAGCCCGCAGAGCAGCGCCCCCACCATGCTTCCCGGAAATGCAAGAAGGCTTCCCGTACCCATCAGGTTTCTGATGAGCGACGTACAGAAAGCGATCGCCATACCGTAGACCGGACCCAGAAATACGCCCGCCATGACGTTTACCATGTGCTGAATCGGGAAACATTTCGACGCCCCGATCGGCACGGAAAAGGTGGACAGTGCCACCGCCAGAGCGGTCAGCATGCCGCTCACTACCAGTTTCTTAACATTAAATTTCATCTTCAGTTCCTCCTGTGTTTTTCTATAACATACAAAGAGTCCGGCAAGCCGGACTCGTGCGCCGGAGCGCGGCCGCTTCAGCAGCCCCCGGAGTTTTTTGTTTCATAGGACAAACTTTCCCATGAAACAAAAAAAGCGCCCATACCAAACGTCTGGTATGGGCGGCAAATATCCCTGTCATCTCATATTTCCCTACGTTGGCATTATCCAAATCAGGTAATAGGTCGAAGTTTGAGCACTTCCTCTCAGCCCGCCGCACGAGCTCCCTGTTGTATGTCAGTCTATCACTGCCTGCTTTTTTTGTCAATCCTTTCTTTCGTCTCCGAAGAAAAACAAAGCCACGGTTCCCGGTCCCGTATGGGCTCCGATAACGGTTCCGATGCTGTTGATCAGCACGCTGCCGTTCAGCTCCGGAAAGCGCGTCTCCACCAGTTCGGCCACAGCCCTGGCGTCGTCTTCACAGGCAGAACAGGAGATGAAGCATTTCCCTTTGTACCCGTTCTTTCCATCGGCGTGCTCTTCCATCATCCGGACCGCTTCCTGCATCGCCTTTTTCTTTGTCCTGATCTTATGACGGGGAATCAAATGTCCCTCGTGATCCATGTTCATCAGCGGGCATATGTTTAATACGGTCCCCAACATGGCTGAGGTCGCAGAAATACGGCCGCCCCGCTTGAAGCTGGTTAAATCCGTGGAAAAGAACCAGTGATGCACGTGAAGTCTCCGCTCCATCGTGATCCGGTACGCCTCTTCCAGAGAAAGGCCCTGGTCGCGTAAATCCGCGGCCGCGTCCACCAGCAGTCCATAGCCGGAAGAAGCCCCCAGGGAGTCCACCACCAGAATCTTCCGGTCCGGGTACTCTTCCTTCAGCTCTTCCACCGCGCTGCAGGCGGAATTATAGGTCCCTGAAATACCGGAGGAAAGGCTGATATGGAGAATATCCTTTCCCTCCTCTAATATAGCTCCAAAAAAATCATGGAACTCAGCCACGTTGACCTGTGATGTAGTCGGCATGGCGCCTTTTGAAATCCTATTGTAAAACTCATCAAACGGCATGCTCTGTCCCAAATCATCCGGGTAGGACACCCCGTCCATTAAGTAGTGGAAACAGACATAGGGAATCTGACGTTCGTCAAAATACGTTTTCTTCATATCTGCCGTGGAACAGCATGTTAATACAAATTGATTCATACTCCGCACACCTCCTTTTGTGATTAGCCTTTTTCATTCTATCACAAAATTCGTCAAATTGGAATCTTTACCGTAAATTCCGTCCCTTCCTCCAGTTCAGACTGTACCGTAATCGTTCCGTGATAATAACCCGCAATGTGCTTTACAATGGATAATCCCAGGCCGGTTCCGCCCTGTTTGCGGCTTCGTCCCTTGTCCACCCGGTAAAACCGCTCGAAGATGCGCCCAAGGGATTCCTTTGGAATTCCCATGCCGTTGTCCCTTACCCGTATGATCATTTCCTTGTCTTCTTCTGTAATGGTCACCCAGACCTCTCCGCCCGGTTTGTTGTACTTTATGGCGTTGCTGAGCAGATTGCTTAAAAGCTCCGTCATCTGGCGGACGCTTACGTAGATGCACAGCGGTTTGCAGTCCGCGTGGACCAGAACTTCATTGGAGGCTGCCAGCGGCTTCAGCGATTCCAGCACGTCCTCCAGAACGATGGACATCCGGACATCCTGGCGCGCCTCTTCGGCCTCCTTCGTCTCCAGCCTGGAGATCATCAGGATATCGTTAATCAGGCTGGTCATGTGGATCGCTTCTTTCTTGATCCGCCGGATGAAGTCCTTTTTCTGTTCCTCATCCTGAATAATTCCGCTCTCCAGAAGCTCTGCGTAGCCCTGTACCGACGTGATCGGCGTCTTTAACTCGTGGGAGGCGTTGCTGAAGAATTCCTGCCGGATCTGCCGCTCCAGTTCGATCTGGTTTAGATACTCCTTGACATTCTTTGACATTTCCGTCGTCGTCTCCGCGATAATGTTGATTTCCGGATACTGGTACGTCTCAAAGGTCAGCTCCGTGTAGTCTCCGTTGACCTTCAGCATCTCCTGCGATATCTCCTTCAGCGGCTTCGTGATGGAAGCCGCAAAGCTGTCAGCCGAGCAGGCGGAATAGATGAGCGCCACCAGGAAGCTGAGCCAGACAGCTGGAAGAAGGAGAATCAAATACTCCTTAAATCCGGTAAACGGTACCGCCATCCGCAGTATATAGTCAGAATGATCCGATTCATAAGCCACGTACAGCATATTTTTCTTCAGCGTATCGGAATATCTCCTGGAGGAGCCGCTCCCCGATTCCAGTGCTTCCTTAATCTCCTCCCGGTCCAGGTGGTTGTCCATGGAAGAAGTATCCACCACGCCCGTATCGGCCGCGACGCTACCGTCCTTTCTGATGACCGTAAAACGGCTGCTGTTGTCATTCACCGTCTCCTCCAGCATCATCACCTCGCCCTGTAAATCCCCGCTATAGTCGAGAACGCTGTCGATGGCCCGCAGAGTGTAGGTCATGTCCTTTCTGGAGCTCTTTAAGAGCGCGCTGCTGGCTGCTATATAAAAGATGGCGCTGCTTAAGATCAGCGCCGCCAGGATTACCTGAATAAATTTTACAAATATGGCCTTCCGCATATCAGCCTTCCTCCGTCTTCACAAAGCGGTAGCCCACACCGCGCACCGTGCGGATGCAGAAGCCGCCCTCCTCGCCCAGCTTCTGGCGGAGCGTTCGGATATGCATATCCAGCGTCCTCGTCTCTCCGTCGTAATCGTAGCCCCAGATGTGATTTAAGAGTTCATCCCGGGTGACCACCTTGCTTTGATTCTCCATAAGGTACAAAAGCAGCTCGAATTCTTTTAAAGTCAGCTCTACCTTTTTCCCGCTGCTTAAAACCTCTCTGGTCTTTTTATTCAGACTGATGCAGTATTTCTCTAAAACCTCTTCCTCTGTCTGGTTTCTCGCCCTGCGGCGGAGCAGACTCCTGATTCTGGCCGCCAGCTCCATGACGCCGAAGGGCTTGGTCATATAGTCATCAGCGCCGCCATCCAGTCCTGCCACCTTGTCAAATTCCCTGTCCTTGGCGGTCAGAATGATAATGGGCATGTCTGCCAGGGCGTCATTTTTCCGGATTCTCTTTATCGCACTCAGGCCGTCCATCCCCGGAAGCATCAGGTCGAACACCGCCAGATCCGGCATGTCTGTCTCAATGCTTTTGAGGGCGTCTTCCGCCATCTCAAAGGCGGAGACACTATACCCGAAGCCCTCCAGGGCAATTCTGATTAAATCCCTGATATTGTCGTCGTCTTCTACCACATAGATTCTTTCCATACGCGCCTCCTACATCTCATCTCTCACAAATCCCGCTATGTTATGGGCGTGATCCGAAATACGTTCCAGGTTGCTCAATGCCTCCAAAAATACGATGCCGTTTTCCGGCGTACACTTATGGCTGGACAGACGCTCAATATGGCGTTCTCTCAGTTCTTCCTCCAGCATGTCCACGCTCTCCTCACTCTGCACCACGGCCCGTACCTCAGACATACCGGCGCCGCCTCTGGCGTTGATGGCGTGCTCCAGTGCGGAACGCACCGTCTTTATCATTTCCTTCATCTCGCCGGCCGCTTCCACGGAAAATACGATATTCTTGTCCGCCTTCTCCACTGCCAGCTCCGACAGGTTCTCACAGTGGTCGCTAACGCGTTCAAAGTTGCTGACCGTATAGAATAAATTCTTCACCAGCAGATGCTGTTCCTCATTCAGGGACTGATTGTTAATCTTGACCAGATAGGAGGTCAGAAGCTTCTCGTACTGGTTGATCTTTGCCTCCAGCTTCTCCACCTGCTCCGCTTCCGCCCTGCTGTTATCCAGTAAGGCCGCTGTCGCAATATCAAAATTCTCCAGCGCCGCTTTCCCCATGTTGATTACTTCCTGTGTCGCATTCTCAATGGCGAAGGACGGCGTCTCTAAAATTCTCTCGTCCAGGTGGCGCTCCATCTGGGAGCCTTCCGTCTCTTCCTTTCCCTTTTTGCTGCCTCTGATCATGAAGCTTGATGCCTTTACCAGAAGGCCCGCGAAGGGGAATAAGAGTATCGTATTGCTCACATTAAATACGGTATGGAAGATAGAGATTTCCACACTGCTGATCGTCGATGACGCAAACACCGGATTCAGTTTAAAGATGATATACATCACAATTCCGAAGATCACGGCCCCCACCGTATTAAAGAGAAGGTGGATTCCGGCCGCCTGCTTCGCCGTCTTATTGGCTCCGACGCTGGAGATCAGCGCCGTCACGCACGTGCCGATATTCTGTCCCAGCGTGATGAAGATGGCAGACTGCCAGTTCACGATTCCGTTTAACGCCAGTGTCTGCAGGATACCCACCGACGCGGAAGAACTCTGGATAATTCCGGTCACCGCCGCACCGGCAAGGATACCGAGAAACGGATTTCGTCCCAGAACCGCAAATGCCTGCGCAAATATAGGAGCGTCGCGGTACGGAGTGATGGAGGCCGACATAAAGGTCAGACCGATAAACAGCACGCCGAAGCCCACCAGAATTTCTCCCGTCTGCTTCTTCTTACTGTTCTTGCAAAACAGCGTCATGACCGCACCCACGCCCACCAGAGCTGGTGCGAAAAACTCCGGTTTCAGCATCTCGCCCCATTCGCTCATGGATACGATCCAGCTGGTTACCGTGGTTCCGATATTGGCGCCCATGATGATGCCGACCGCCTGGCCCAGGTTCATAATCCCGGCGTTTACGAAGCCGACGACCATGACCGTGGTGGCGGAACTGCTCTGGATAATGGCGGTAATACCCGCTCCGAGAATCACGCCCATCAGGCGGTTCTTCGTTAATGCTCCCAACAGCTGCTGCATCCTGTGTCCCGCAGATTTCTGCAGTCCATCCGCCATGGCATTCATGCCATAGAGAAACATTCCCAGACCCCCGATAAATTTAAACAGCATCTGTAAATCATTGATTGACATAGTCCCCTCCCGGTTTTCATGAAATAAATTGATTGATTATGTAAGCACTATATCAAATCTATGTAAAGTATGATGCACGGGAATGTAAAATCTATGTAAAATTTTGTCTTATTTTAAAATTTCCTTGTATACACGAAGCACATTCTTATAGAACACGCCCTCGATCTCCTCCTCCGTAAAGCCGGCCCTTCTCATGGCCTGCTCCAGCACCGGCAAGTCTTCCGGTGATTTTATCTCCAGTTCCCCTCCGATTCCGTCGAAATCCGATCCCAGCCCGATACACTGAATTCCGCCGATTTTCTTCATATGCTTCATATGTAAAATCATGTCATCGACGCGGCTCACCGCGTGTTCACCTCTCTGCCAGTCATGCAGAAAGTCCGCACAGTAATTGATGCCGGCCACTCCGCCGCGCTCCGAAAGCGTTTTAAGCATCTCATCGGTTAAGTTTCTTGGATTGGAGGCAACCTTCCTCGCGTTGGAGTGGCTCGCCACGAACGGTTTCTTCGTATACCGGAACACATCCATAATCCCCGCGTCAGACAGGTGGGACACATCCATAATCATCCCCAGCCGTTCCATCTCCCTGACAAATTCGATCCCCGTCTCCGTCAGTCCGTGTTCCGTGTCCGGTTCAAAATACGCCTCGTCCCCTTCAATCCGGATTATATTCGGCCAGCCCAGCTCATTCCGAAAGTTCCAGGTAAGCGTCATCATCCGCACTCCCAACCGGTAAAAGTTCCTCAAAAAAGAGATTTCTCCCTGGCAGACGCCGCCTTCCTCGATTGTCAGCAGCGCAGACATTTTCCCCAGTCTCCGGTTCTCCTCAATATCTTCAAACGTTTTCACAATCCCGATCCGGTCTCCATGCTCTTCCAGCTCCTGATAAAATAGGTCCACCAGCTTCATGCAGTGTTCAAACGGCTTCTCATACCTGTCCAGCGACGTAAACATCGCAAAATTCTGGAGACAGTAGTCCCCCTTCTCCATCCTCTCCAGGTCCACATGGCAGTCATTCTTCCATACCGAATGCTCCTTCCCCTCCTCCTTCCGGTAAAATAACTCAGAAATCGTATCACAGTGCATATCCACAACCTTCATATTGTTTAAACTCCTCTATGTCTTCATTCTCAAAAAGGAGCAGCTCCAGGCGGGCTACTCCTTCTGTAACTATGCAAATAGTATCACCATTATTCCAATTTTGCAACCCTGCCCCTCAAAAACGCCCCTCTCTTTTCCCCCAGCGGAGCCAGTACACAGCCGGAAGCGCGGCGGGGAGGCGGAGGCATGGATATTTCAGTGTGCCGGCATCTGGATACGAGCAATAAGAAAGTCCGAGCCTGGCGAACGCGCCCGCATTTGGCGTGTCCGACAGGTTCGGACTTTCTTATTGTGAGTAGGAAGCAAGACGGACACGAAATATCCATGCCTCCGCCTCCCCGCCGTGATTCCGGCGTACCCTCACTCACTTCGAAGCGCATCAATCGGATTCAAATTCGCCGCCCGGTTTGCCGGCATATATCCGAACAGCAGCCCGATTCCCACAGACACGCTGAAGGACACTGCCACGGCGCTGGGCGTCGGAGTCGCGTTCATTCCCATGGCTGTGCCGATGACCGTAGTCGCCACGGATCCGATCACAATTCCGATCACGCCGCCGATGGAGCTGGTCACGGCCGCCTCGATGACAAACTGCTGCATGATCGTCCGTTTCTTCGCTCCCAGCGCCTTGCGGATACCGATCTCCCTGGTCCGCTCGGTTACGGACACCAGCATAATATTCATAACTCCCACGCCAGCCACCAGCAGGGAAATTCCGGCGATGCCGCCGAGAAGCATGGACATCATGGCAATCATGGAATTCAGGGAATCCAGAAGCTCGCTCATCGCCGTGATCCGGTATAAATCCTCATCCTTAAAGATTTCCATGAGAAAATCATCGATCGCCGTCTTTGCCTCATCCGTATGATTCATATCGGCCGTGGCAAACGTGTAGCTGCTGATATTGGCGTTTCTCGTCATCTTCGCGGCGCAGCTGTACGGCATCCAGACGAAATCATCGCTTCCGCCCGATTCCAGCTCATCGTCATCCTGTCTCGACACCACGCCGATAATCCGGAACGCATTTCCTCCGATCTTAATGGTCTGATCGAGGGCTTTATCCACGCCTCCGTATAGATCCCATGCCACATAATATCCCACCACACACACCTTTTGGCGCGACACAATATCGGAATACTGGATAAACCGGCCGGCCTCCAGCTCCATATCCTTCATCTCCAGGTATTCCTCGCTGACTCCGGACACCGTCGTCGAGGTAGATGACTCCGTCCCGTTTTTTACAGTCGTGGATACGGTCACATTCGGTGTCATCTGGGCAAATAAATCCCTGTTGTCCTCGTAAAATTCATACATCTCATCCACAGAGACCGATCGGGTGGAAAGATTCGTCACATTGACTGAAATCTGGTTAGTCCCCATGCTTGCGAAGCTCTCCGTCATGTAAGACATCTGACCGTTGACAAGGCTTACCAGAATGATAACGGAAGCCACGCCGATGATGATGCCCAGCATAGTTAAAAAGGACCGCATCTTATTGCCCATGATACTTTTCATTGCCATTTTAAAGGATTGCAGAATATTCATTTACGTCTCCATCAAAGTTGATCTTTCCGTCATGCACTCTCACCACGCGCCGCGCCTCCATTGCGATGGAGCTGTCATGGGTAATCATGACGATGGTATTGCCTTCGTCGTTTAACTGTTTTAAGAAATCCAGAACGCTGCGGCTCGTCTTCGAATCAAGGGCGCCTGTCGGCTCATCGGCCAGGATCAGGGACGGGTCTCCCGCCAGAGCCCTGGCAATAGACACCCTCTGCTGCTGCCCGCCGGAAAGCTGGTTCGGAAGGTTCCTCCATTTTTCCGCCAGGCCCACACGCTCCAGCGAAGCCATGGCCCGCATGCGGCGGGTTGTATTGCCGGCCCCCGCGTATAGAAGCGGCAGTTCCACATTTTCCAGGAGATTCAGCTTGGGAAGCAGATTGTACTGCTGGAATATGAAGCCGATCATTCGGTTCCTGATGTCCGCCAGCTGATTGTCCGTCATACTTCCCACGTCTTTTCCGCCCAGTAAGTATTCGCCGGAGCTTGGTACATCCAGAGCCCCGATAATATTCATCAGCGTCGATTTCCCGCTTCCCGATTTCCCTACGATCGCCACAAATTCACCGCGGTTAATCGTCAGGGAAATGCCGTCGTTGGCCCTCACCTCTTCGTCGCCCATCTCATAGATCTTATAGATATCCTTCAGTTCAATTAATGTTTCTTCCAAGTCTTTACCTCCAGCCATTACCTGGGACCGCCGCCGTTATTTCCGCCGCTTCTTCCGCCATTTCCACCGTTTCCGCCTGGGCCTCCGCCGCTGGGCATGCCGCCCATTTCGCCTGGGCCTCCGCCGCTGGGCATGCCGCCCATCATATTAAATGACGAACTAACTGTAGACTCGGCCACATAGACCACATCACCCTCGGACAGGCCTTCCGTGATCTCCACATAGTCGTCGCTGATCAAACCAGTCTTTACATCGACAGCCCGGAAGCCCGCCGGAACCGGTCCCTGCACCTCCGTTACCGTATCGTCCTTTACATAAACCTTGTTGCCGCGCATCAGTGCGTCGGCCGGCACGGCAAGCACATCCGACGCCTGGTCGAGGATGATGACGCCATCCACATTCATGCCCGGAAGCAGTTCATCCATACCGTCGTTTAAGGTTACGGTGACAGGATAGTTGGTCACGCCGTTGGAGTAGGAGCTTTGCAGGCTCACATTGGTCACCGTACCGGAGAACGTCTCTCCGCTCACCGCGTCTGCGGTAATCACTACGCTCTGTCCCACGGCTACTTCCTTTACATCCAGTTCATCGACCGACATCTCAAAGGTATAGCCGGACATATCGTATATCACGGCAAGCGTCGTGCTTCCGCTGGTGCTCTTCGCCACCTTGTCGCCCGCCTTTACATTTTTCGTGATCACCTGACCGGAGATCGGCGCTGTGATCGTGTAATTATCGTAATTATCCTGCGTGCTCTCCACCTTGTTCCTGGCGGATTCCAGCGTTTCCTCTGCTTTTTCCACGGAGTCCTTATATGTTCGGAGAAGCTTCTCCGCCGATTTCGATTCCATGGTGAAAACAGGGGTTCCCTTGCCCACGTAATCGCCCTCGTTGATCAGCAGCTTTCCCACCTCCACACTGGAGGAAATGTCAGCATTCATCACAGTCTCCAGCGTCGGCTCAAAGGAGCCCTCCGCGCTGCAGATAAAGTCTCCCACCGTCGCTGTCGCAGCCATATCGGTGGTTAAACCGCCTGGATTCGCCGCCTCGATGGTGACATACCGGACAATCCGGCCGCCTGTCAGCGTCACATCCATGTTGCTCACCGCGGTAACCGTTCCCGTCAGCTGCTCTCCCGTATCCGTCAGCGTAAGCGTTGCACCGCTGCCCGCTCCGATGAAAGCCGCTTCCCCAGACAAAAACGGCAGTTTGATCTTCATGACCTTGTCATCGTAAATGTCGGCGATTTTCGTATTGGAGCTCACTTTATCACCTTCTTTGATGTACAGAGTCTTAATGTAGCCCGCCTCTGTTGATTTATAGGTATTGCCGCTGTAATCGCTGAGCGCCGTGTTATAGTCATCCAGGGCGACCTCGTAATTTTCCTGCGCCCTCGTCAGAGAATTGTTGACGCTGGTCAGCTCCGATTCCATGGAGGATGTATCGATCTGGTACAGGATCTGCCCCGCCTCCACCTGATCTCCCTCTTCAAAATCGGCGGCAATCACCTCGCCCTCCACGAGAGAGGTAATATCGTATGTATTCTTCGGAGAGATCGTACCCGATGACGACAGCTCCGAGGTGATATCCCGCGTCTCCACTGTCGCGGTCCTGACCTCTTTCACGTTCGCGCTGGCCGCTTTCTCCGCCTTCATCCGAACCGCCGTGTAAACTCCCAAGATGACGACGAGCAGGAGAATCAGAATCAGAAGAAGCTTTTTCCCCTTCCTGCCGCCCTTTTTTCCATTCTTTGTCTTATTTCCAAAACTTATTTTCTTCATCTCAGGCTCTCCTGTCAGTCTTCAATATAATCAAGCACGGTACGCGTCTCATCGCCGTTGCTGTCCGTTGTCACGGAATAGACCAGAGTGACCGTATCTCCCACCCGCATATCGCCATATGTGGAAAATGCAAACTTCATCTCGGTGCTGTCCAGTTCATACGTATTGCCGTCATCCAGTATGATAGCATCCGGCGTCATCAAATCGGCCGAATTGTATATGACATTTGTGATTTCACCGAATACCGCGGAACGCCCGTTCTCATTTTCGCTTCCAACTGTATACAACCATACTGTTTTGGATACCGGATGGTAGTAAACCAGCACGCCGTTATCATTCTCCAGCGCCGCAGAGATGGCTTCGCTGCTGTTGGAGATCGGCGACCCATCGAGGTATACGCTGGCAGCGCTCAGCTTAAACGGCAGATAATCGGAAAGGCGGCTCTTGCTCCTTACGATCTTCGGTCCCTTCAGGCTGTTGTCCACCATGGTAAGCGGATTGATCTCCCCGTCGGAGGTCAGCTCACATCCCAGGCTCTTTCCGAACATGGTTCCCGCCTTCGTATCGGTCTTTAAAAGATTGTAGAATAAATTAATGCAGTCCTCCTTTATGAGGACCTCCTCCGGACTCTTATTCATATTTTCATCGAGCTCCAGGAAATGGTATTTGGACTGCCTGGCCCCGGTCTGGTCTCCGGTAAAATCTGTATTTTCATATCCCAGCAGCGCCAGCATTCCCCTTACGGCCTCCTGAAGCGTCACATACTCATCCGGTTTAAAATTCCCTCCTAAGTATCCCGTCATCCACCCTTGTTCTGCCGCAATCCTAATGGACGCTGCATACGTATGGTCACGCGGTACATCGGCAAATACAGAGGTATTGCTCACACTGCTGACCGTACTCCTGTAGGAAGACGCATTCACCAGCATGCTGGCAAACTCCCCTCTCGTAATGGCAGAATCCATGTTGGTCACACTCATGATCCCCGATATTCCGATCACCTTTTTTCTCAAGTCAATATTTGTCGAAGCCTCCGCCGTTATGGGCATCACAGCCGTGGCCGTTATGACCACTGCCATGGAAGCGGCTATTCTTCTTCCATTCATCCGATTTGCTCCTCTCTGCACTCTGTCTGTTATTCATGTTCAGTTTATCAGGCTCCTATGTTCATTTTGTGTCAGCAACCTGAAATTAACCTGAAACTTCTTTTCACTCTTTTTCATTCGCCCCATTCTATCATGGATACCTGAAATTAACCTGAAAACCGGTTTCAGGCTATTTTCAGCTTCTCCTTCTATAATAATATGTAACAGTTCAGACGGCGCCGTCTGAACTGTTACAATAATATCTATAAAATGCGGATACAGGAAAAGGAATGGGATTGCCAAACGAGGAAACCCCTTTTATAATATTGATAAGGATATGGACCGGCCGTTCGGCCATACCGGAAAAGGAAGGAAATGATTCATGAATATACTGATCGTAGAAGATGAAGTGAGGCTGGCCGACGCGCTGGGACAAATTATGGAGGAACAGCATTACCACACGGACATCGTTTATACCGGTACAGATGGTCTCTACTGCGGCCTGTCGGGCGAATACGATGTCATCATCCTTGATGTGATGCTTCCCGGGGAAAATGGATTCGATGTGGTAAAGAAGCTTCGAAAGGCCCATGTCCAGACGCCAGTTCTGATGCTGACCGCCCGGGACGACATAAGCGACAAGGTGACCGGTTTGGACCGCGGCGCCGACGACTATATGACGAAGCCGTTTATCCCCGAAGAGCTGCTGGCACGGATACGCGCCCTCTCCCGCAGACAGGGCGAGGTGGTCGTGGAAGAACTTCATTTTGGAGATCTGACCCTGAATCTTTCAACCAACGACCTGGTGCGCGGAAGAAAGTCCATCCATCTGGGATATAAGGAATTTGAGGTACTGAAACTGCTCATGAACAATGCGGGAAAAATCATCTCCAAGGATATGCTGATTTCCAGGGTATGGGGAAATGATTCCGACGCGGAGGACAATAACGTGGAAGCCTACATTTCCTTTCTAAGGAAAAAGATTACATTCTTAAGTTCCAGGGTTGAAATTGTAACCGTCCGGAAAGTAGGCTACCGTCTGGAGGAACCGTCATGCTGAATAAGCTTCGCGGAAAATTTATTATCATCAACATGTCCCTGGTCATCACGATTCTCATCATCGTGCTGGGAAATTTTTATCATGCCAATCTCTGGCGGCTGGAACGCCAGACTGAGATGGCCCTGATACAGGCCCAGGATTCGGCCCGCTTAAGTGGAAAACCGAACAAAGTGGAACCGGGACGCCGGACCGACGATACGCCGCCGCCCTTCGTTCCTACCGCAGTCATAACCCTTTCAAAGGCTGGGCAGGCGGTGACGGACGTAACCACAAACAATCTCTCCGTATCCGATGACATGGCGGCCACTCTGGCAGACCTTGTCATGGAAAACGGCGATCCGCGAGGCGTCTTAAAAGACTACTCCCTTCGCTATAACCGCTTCGAGACGCCGGACAGCATCACCATCGCGTTCGCTGACCAGAGCTTTGAGCTGAACAACATCCGAGCGCTGCGCCTTAACTGCCTCCTGCTGTTTTTCATCGCCGCTATCCTGTTTCTTCTGCTCAGCATCTTCCTGTCCCGCTGGGCCTTAAAGCCTGTGGAGCAGGCATGGAAACAGCAGAACCAGTTTATCGCCGATGCGTCCCACGAACTGAAAACGCCTCTCACGGTCATCCTGGCCAATTTACAGATTCTGCTCTCCCATCAGGACTCACCCATTAAGAGCCAGATCAAATGGGTTGACAACACGAAGGAGGAGGCATCCCGTATGAAGCAGCTGGTGGAAGAGCTCCTCTTTCTGGCGCGCTCCGATGCGGGCACGGTGGAAGTCACCCACACGGCGAATACCGAGTTCGATTACAGTGACAGCGTGCTGAACTGTGTTCTGCTCTTTGAATCGGTAGCTTTCGAGAACAAGGTCACCTTAAACAACGACATCGTTCCCGGCATCCACATCTGCGGCAGCGAGCCTCAGATCAAACAGATGGTCACCATCCTTCTGGACAATGCCTGTAAATACGCCGGTCTTCACGGAACGGTCTCCGTCTCCTTAAAGTCCTCCCCCCATCACGCGGTGCTGACCGTCAATAATACGGGAGAGCTTATCCCTCCGTCCGATCAGAAGCATATCTTCGAACGGTTTTACCGTACGGACAAATCGCGGGTGAGAAAAGAAGGCGGATATGGCCTGGGACTTTCCATAGCCAGGACGATCGTAGAACAGCATAAGGGGAAAATTACCGTATCCAGCAGCCTGGGGGAAGGAACGACGTTTACGGTTATGTTTCCGGTTCCTTAATGGAGGGACGAATAAGCCCGGGACAGTTCTTGATATCGAGAGCTGCCCCGGGCTGTTTGTTGTTGTAACTTATTTTTTCATCTCCATCGCGTGAACCATATTCACGACAAATTCATGGCTCGGCACTGAAACGCCGCACCGCCCTGCCGCAGTCACCACGGAACCGCTGATGGTATTCACCTCGGTCCTTCTGCCATCGCGCAGGTCCGCACGGATCGAAGTGCATCCCGCCGGATTCCCGATGGAGGTCTGACGTACCCGCTCCGTTACAGCTTCCTCATCGAAGGAAAGGCCAAGCGCACCGGCGACCGCAATCGCCTCATGAATCAGCGCCTTCGTCAAATTCCATGCGTATTCATTCTCCGCAATAAATCCCATATCCACTAAAAGGATGCCGGTTACTGCGCTTAAGGAAACGTTGGTAAACAGCTTGTCCCAGATGAGATACTGAATATTCTCATGGATTTTCACCTGAAATCCGCAGCTGTCAAACGCCTCTTTCAGCTGCGGCAGGAATTCTTCCCGATCCTCCGTCAGCATCCCTACATTCGTATTACCGACTCCGCCTCTTCTCACATGCCCTGGCGCCAGTACCGCGCCGTTGTCCTCCGTCGTACCGATGATTACACGGTCTTCGGGGACAAATTCCTTTAAAATGTCCTCGTGGCCTGCGCCGTTCTGCAGCGTCAGAAGGCGTGTTTTCTCCCCAATCACGCCCTGATTCCCCGCCAGCGCGGCCCTGGAATAAATAGACTTCACGAACAGAATGACCAGGTCCATCTCCCCCAGCCCTTCCGTGTCGGTTACCGCCGTCGGATAGTACGTATTCGTCACGCCATCCTCGTCGATCTTCAGTCCTTCCCGGTTGATCTGCGTTACAATATCCGGATTCGTGTCTACCAGATATACATGATGCTTCCTTGATAAATGGCCGCCGTAGACGGAGCCCATGGCTCCGGCGCCAATGACTGTTATTTTCATTTGGACCTCCTGCCTTTCTGACTTTTTAGTTTGAAAAGTCTGCCAGCCCCTCGATTGCATATGCACGGATCGGACAGGAGTCCAGGCCGAGGATTGGAAGGGGGGCGTAGCTCATGAAGAACACATCCTGCTCCAGCTTTTCGAGGTTTTTCAGGACCTCAAGGAAAACGATATTCTCTGCCATCAGTATATCATGAAATGGCTTGACATCCTCATTGCAGTTTTCAATCGAGACGCCGTCTCCAAAGCCTACACACTTCACCTTATGATCCCGGAACCACTCAGCGCTTTCTTTTCCTACCAGAAGCCGCTTGTCCGCCTCCGTGTTGGTCGCCGGGGTAAACGGAGGAATCTTGTAAGAGGAATCAATGATCACAATATCCCCCTCCTTTAGCTTTCCTTCCGTAGCCTTGTCAAGATCCGCAGCCGTAATGTGGGTTCCCGGCGCAACCTCCTCCTTGAAATCCACATACAAAGCCCTGCCCATAAATGTGGTCAGAGGCAGCTCCGCCACGCTCGGCCAGTTGTCATCATGATGGTAAGGGCACTCACAGTGTGTCCCCAGATGGCTGGTAATATCCATAATCGTATGGAAATCCGGAATCGGTCCCCCGGTATTGAACCGATACATGTGGCATCTCCGGCTCTCCGTCTTCGGATCCAGCTCCTTCGTTAAATCCACCACTCTCAAATTCCCCATCTTATAAACGCACATCCTGTCTTCCTCCTCTATATTTAATATAATAAATAACTCCCGTTGCCTCTTACAACCAGTATACCGCTATACCGGTATACTGTCAACACTGACAAAACAAAATCTTATAATTTCATCGATTATTTTAATCCATAAAACGCCCTTTAAAAGAGTGATTGACCAAAAACAACTTCTATATTAGAATAATGGTATGTCAAACAAACAGGAGATGCATCACATTGAAAGAAAAAAGCTTTTTACAATCCAAGGCATACGATTACATAAAAGAACAGATTTTGGAAGGAAAGCTGGTGCCGGACACCCTCTACTCTGAGGCGCGCCTGTCCAAAGAGCTGGACATTTCCAGAACCCCCATCAGGGAAGCGTTACAGTGTTTAAGCCAGGATGGATATATTACTATCGTTCCCAGTAAGGGGTTTATGCTCCGCCACCTGACGGATAAGGACATGCAGGAAACCATCGAAGTCCGCTGTGCCATTGAAGGCTTCTGCACCCATATCATAGCCGGACAGATCTCCACCGAAAAGGGGAAACGGCTGCTGGAGGAGCTGGGACAGATACTTGAGCAGATGCAGAAGGCAAAAGATTTCGATGATAACCTGCAGACCTTTATTGACAGCGACCACGCCTTTCATCTGGCCATCGTCGGTTATGCCGAGAATGATGAGTTTAATCAGCTGTTCCAGCGCCTGCTGTATTTGATCCACTTAACGTCGGCCACCGCGCTCTCGGTTACAGGCCGTGTCGATGGAACTCTGGAGGAACACGAGCTCTACTACCGCGCCCTCAGAGAGGGCAATGGAAACGATGCCTATCAGATCATGATCCGCCATCTGACCATGCCGCTGAAGCTTCACGATCATCCAGACGGTCAATAACCGCTCATATCCTGTGAAAGTAAGAATTGATATAAAATAAGAAGCTGACGCCCTCCGGTATTACCGGATCTAAGGCATCAGCTTCTTATTTTCATAGAATAAACTTCCTCTGATTCGCTTTACTATTTACTGACAGTAATTCCCTCTGATTCAATCTTCAGCCGGATCTTCAGCATCCGTTCATCCGTCTGTGCGATTACCTCTGCACACTCCCGCAGTTCTGCGCTGATTTCCTCCGAGCTGTCACCGACCTCTTTCTTATATTTCAGTTGATGATCCAGGCTTGCCCAGAAATCCATGGCGATGGTTCTGATCTGAACCTCCACCCGCATCCACTTCTTCCGGTCGGAAAAGAAGACGGGAATCTCCACGATCATGTGGTAGCTCCGGTATCCATTCTCCTTCGGATGGCGGATATAATCCTTGATGGCGATGATATGCACGTCATCCTGACGGGTCAGCATGTCGGCTACGGCGTAGATGTCATCTAAAAAAGAACAGATGACACGGATTCCCGCCACATCGTCGAGATTCTCCATCATGGATTCCATCGTTACGGGAAGACCTCTCCGCTGCAGTTTCTCCACAATGCTCAGGGGCTTCTTCACTCTGGATTTCACCATCTCGATGGGATTCCTGGAATTGCGTACGGACAGTTCGTCGTTTAAGACCTCCAGTTTCGTCTTAATCTCCCTGATCGCACAGGTGTACATCATCATCGCTTCCTGAAACTGGTACGCCTGCTTTAGGAGCGGGTCCGGGACCTGTACCAGATTCGGCACATTAACGATGGACTGGTGCAGTTCGCTGTTGGGGTTCATATTGATATTCATATTTCTACCTCGCTGTCCTATCCTTAAGCTGTCACGAAACGCATATTATATGGACTCCACGGCTTTAACCGCCTCGTCCAGCCACGGTGCTTCCAAATACTCCACAGCGCCTTCATCAACAGCTTTGGCAATCTTGGGTTCAATCGGGATCTTGGCGAGAACAGGGATTTCATTCTCCTTCGCTACTTCGTCGATCCGGCTCTCTCCAAATACGGAAATCTTCTTTCCGCAGTCCGGACATGATAAGTAGCTCATATTCTCCACCAGACCAAGAATCGGAATGTTCATCTTTTTCGCCATGTTTACAGCCTTTGTCACGATCATGGATACAAGCTCCTGAGGCGATGTGACAATGATGATGCCGTCTACCGGCAAAGACTGGAATACCGTCAGCGGAACATCGCCTGTTCCCGGAGGCATATCCACGAACATATAGTCGATATCTTCCCACAGGGCCTCCTGCCAGAACTGCTTAACCGCTCCGGCGATCACAGGTCCTCTCCAGATTACAGGATCGGTCTCATGATCAAGAATTAAGTTGGCCGACATCACTTCGATGCCCATGGAAGTGGTCGCCGGGATCATGAGTCCCGTCGGTGTCATGCCGACGCCGTCGTCTCCCAGGCCAAATGCCTTGGGAATTGAAGGTCCGGTAATATCCGCATCAAGAATTGCCGTCTTATAATTTTTTGCGTTCATGCGGACCGCCATCATGGTGGTGACCAGCGATTTACCAACGCCGCCCTTTCCGCTTACCACACCGATTACCTTCTTAACCGTACTTGCAGGGTTTAACGGCTCCAGAAAGCTGGTCTGCTCCGTCTGTCTGCTGCTGCAGCTCTCCCCACAGGTATTGCAATTATGAGTACAGTTTGTTTCACTCATGTTTCATTCCTCCTGATGATTATTCTCTAATATATAGAAGACAGCCTTTAGAAGGCCATCCGTTTCTATCGAATCCGTAATATAATCCGCCACGGCTTTCACCACAGCCTTTCCATTGCCCATGGCGATGCCTAGACCGGCCATCTCCACCATGGAAACATCGTTTGCTCCGTCGCCGACCGCCGCAGTCTCCTCCAGCGACAGGCCGAAATGGGCTGCCATCTTCTCGATTCCGATGCATTTGCTTCCGCCCCGCGGAATCACATCCACGGCGTATTCATCGTGCCACCGGATGATCTCACATCCGGGAACCGCGCGCCGGATCTTCTCCTCCCGCGCCCTGCCGATATAGGGCACGATCTGGTAGATCGGATGCTCTGACGCACGCCTCACATCCATAACGGGCGGAATTCTTGTCCCGATTCCCGCCTGGGCCTTCTCCACGATGTCGTCCACCATGTTGATATACATGCGGTCATCCTCCATGAAAAGGCAGGGAAACGGATCTTTCCCGATAAGCGTCAACATGGCATCGACTTCCGCGCCGTCAATGGGATCATCGTATACAACGTGGCCGCCGCAGTAACAGTACTGCCCGTTTAACGTGACGAATCCGTCAAATTCCATGTCCTCCAGGAGATTCTCCTCCTCGATCTCAAGCTTATGGCGCCCGGTAGCGATGAACAGCAGGATTCCTGCCTCCTTCGCCTTCCGCAGCGCCTCTTTTGTGCTTTCCGGAACCCTCTTCGTCTCGAAATCACGCAGCGTCCCGTCTATATCAAAAAATATGGCTCTGATCTGCCTTTTGCTCATTCTCATCTCTTCCTTTACAAGTTGCCATCGTCTGCGATTCGTAGTATAATGCAGACACTTAAGATTATAGTATGAAAGAAGGGTTCTGTCCATGGATTTTACACAGGCAAAAAAAATATTTGCTGGATATTTAAAGCAGTATGACACGAAAAACGAGAAAATCCGGCTGAAAATCGTACACACCTACGGCGTAACAGACGCCGCCCGGCTGATCTCCAAAGGCCTTGGCCTCTCCGATGAGGACACCGACCTGGCCCTGCACATTGCGCTTCTCCACGACATCGGCCGCTTCGAACAGCTGAAAAGATACGACAGCTTCGACGATTCCATCGTTCCTCACGCGGAGTTAAGCCTCTCGATTCTGTTCGGGGACCATCTGATCCGCAGCTTCATTCCGGAACGCGCCTACGATTCCATCATCTATACGGCCATTAAGAATCATGGGTTCTATCAGATGGACAACTCCCTCACCGGAAAGGAACGCCTCCATTCCATGCTCATCCGGGATGCCGATAAACTCGATAATTTCCGGGTAAAGGAGCAGGACTCCATCCACGCGATGCTGGATGTCGAAGCCGAAGAGCTGGGCGCGGAGGCCATCTCCGACCATATCCTCACGTCCTTCTTAAACCGCTGTCCCATCAAAAACGCCGACCGTGTGACGCACATGGATATGTGGATCTCCTACCTCGGCTATATCTATGACTTAAACTTTCCGGAAAGCCGCCGTATTGTGGCCGGTCGCGGTACCATCGATAAGCTCATCGACCGGGTCCCATACAGCAACGAGGCCACCCGGCGGAAGATGGAGCTCATCCGTCAGGCGGCCTGGAACTTTTTATCAGAATCCACTGCCGGGAGCAGCCGTTAAAATTACGCAAAATTCGTACGGACCGCCTTTAAAATCCCAAGCAGGTTTAATGCCTTCAAAACACTGTAAAAGATCATGGAATCAATGGGCCACATAATCAGGTTCTTGATCACTCTGGCCGGCAGGATCATCATAAAGCCCTTGCCGTACAGGACGGACAGACACAGGGTGTTTAAGATCACGTTGCAGATCAGCATGACTACAAACTTGGCTAACAGCACCCTCCAGAAGGTGATGGGCTTCTTATAGTAGAAGCAGCCATAGAGCACGCCCGCCAGTACGACGACAGCCGTAAGCCCCGGGAAAAATGGTCCGGCAGGCTTCAGCAGATACTTGAGCACATCCAGACCTCCGGCGAAGATTCCGCCTACCACAGGTCCGAATAAATAGGCGCATACGCCGTTTGGAATGCCGGAAAAGCCGATTCGGATGGTACTGCCAACATTGATGGAAAACATGCCCAGAATAATGGCGATGGCCGCGAGCATAGCCGCGGTAGTGATGGTCCTTACAGATTTCAGTTCTTTGTAAGAATCGGTGAACAAAGTGACGAATTTTTTCATAAAAAATACCTCCTTTGCAGACCTCTTACTACAACCGGAGATAATAAACGTATCATCTTCTGATGCAGCGGGATGCGATTCGTGTACCGCAAGAGAAATCTTTTCGTCCGGCTGACAACTCCCTGTTCAACCAGCACTTAACGCACACAAACCTACTCTGCTAATATTGATTTGTAATTTGTAACGAACTCAGTATATCACAGAATACGGAAAATGCAAATATTTTTTCATTCGGCATCTCCATTCTTTTCTTTCTTTTGTCTTACCAGCCATTCCACGCCCTTATGGACTGCCAGCGCGATCACGACTCCCAGCACGAGTCCGGTCAGAACATCCGACGGAAAATGAACGAAGAGATACAGCCTGGAAAATGCAATGAGCGCCGCCAGAACGAGCGCCGCCGCTCCCCAGCGCCGGTTATAGAGAAAGATGCTCACAGCCGCCTCGAAGGAGGCCATGGTATGGCCGGAAGGGAAGGAAAAATCCCCCGGATTTTCGATCAGCAGCTGTACGGCAGGATCGATCCAGCACGGCCGGTCTCTCGCCACTAAATTCTTTAAGAGAATATTGCCGATCAGTAAACCGCCTGCCAGGGATAAAAGAACGCAGAATCCCATCTTCCTCGTCTTTTTAAAACAGAACAGCACAAGTCCCGTGAGAATCCAGAAAATTCCGCTGTCCCCCAGATGGGTAATATTTTTCATCACCACATCCAGCCATGGCGTATGGATGGACTGCAGAAAATAAAGAATTCCAAACTCCGCTTCTATCATGATTTATAAGCTCCTTCCAGTATGAATCTGTTTTTTTCGGTGTAATGGGTATTATAACAGTTGAAAAAATATTTGACAAGCGGCTTATTTGAGTTTAGGATAAACCGTAGTTAAACGAATGATACATAAAGGGAGGCAAAAGACATGAAATTCATCAAACAATTCAGTATCATCCTGATAATTTCCCTGATTGGGGAAGCGCTTCACTACTTTATTCCTCTGCCAGTTCCAGCCAGCATCTACGGGCTGCTTATTATGCTCGCGGGGCTTCAGACGAAGCTGATACCTCTGGACAGCGTCCAGGAAGCCAGTTACTTCTTAATCGACATTATGCCGCTGATGTTCATACCTGCTGCGGTGGGACTTCTCGATTCCTGGGGACTGCTCCGGCCGATCCTCATCCCTTTTCTGGTCATCACCATGGTCTCCACAGTGGTGGTTATGGTCGTCTCTGGGAAAATTACACAGTTTTTTATAAGATCTGACAAAAAGAAGAAGGTACCGGAACATGAATGAGATGATAAAAGAGTTTTTGTTTTTTGGAGCAGCCGTAAGCATCATGGGATATGAACTGGGCCTCTTTCTCAAGGCGAAGTTCAGACTTCCGATTTTCAATCCACTGTTGATATCCATTATCGCAGTCATGATATTTTTATCCGTTTTCCACATTGACTATGAAAGCTATAATGTAAGCGCCAGATACTTAAGCTATCTGCTGACTCCGGCCACCGTCTGTCTGGCCGTCCCGCTCTATCAGCAGCTAAGCCTGCTGAAAAAGCACGCCAGGGCTATTCTGGCGGGAACCGTGACTGGTGTTCTGACCACGATGGCGACTGTTTTGGTACTTGCGCTTCTCTTTAAGCTGACTCACGAACAGTATGTCACCTTTCTTCCAAAGTCCATAACCACCGCAATCGGCATGGGTATATCGGAGGAGATGGGCGGCATTGTCACAATCACCGTGGCCTGCATTATCATCACGGGAATCATCGGCAACATCATCGCGGAGACCGTCTGCCGTCTTTTCCACATCACAGAACCGGTCGCAAAGGGTATTGCCATCGGTTCTGCCTCCCACGCCATCGGCACCACAAAAGCCATGGAAATGGGCGAAATCGAAGGAGCCATGAGCAGCCTCGCCATCGCCGTGTCCGGGCTTTGCACGGTGTTGTTCGCATCGGTATTTGCGAATTTTATTTAACCACTATTTCTGAGTTTAAAAAAGAGTCAAAAATGGGTACAGTGGAAAGTTCCACTGTACCCATTTATCTGCACCGCTGCTAAATACCCGCGTTACTGCCAGATACCTGCATCACTGCTGAACCCAGACTCCATTATAATCCACATATCTGCCATCCGGAGTCCAACGTCCCGCGTACATCACGCCACTTCCGTCCAGATAGTACCACGCTCCGTTAATATACTGCCAGCCCGTCATCATGGCTCCGCTTCCATCCAGATAATACCAGTCGCCGTTGATTCTCTGCCATCCGACCTGCATCACTCCGCTGGAATTCATGTAGTACCAGCGTCCGTTCACATACTGCCAGTCCGTCGTTCTCACGCCGCTTCCGTCCAGGTAGTACCACGCCCCGTCGATCTGCTGCCATCCGGTGCGCATCTTGCCGTCAGGTCCCAGATAGTAGTTATTGCCGTCGATCCGTCTCCAGCCTGTCGTCATATATCCTTCGCCGTCGAAATAATACCATGCGTTGTCTATCAGCTTCCAGCAGCTTCTCGGATATCCGCCGCCAGAATATGCGTACCACCAGCCTCTGGCGTTCTGCTGCCATGCTCCGCTGCCGCCGTAGTACCAGACCTCATCCTCGTCAATGTAGTAATCCTCAGAATAGTCGGACCACTCACCTGCTCTGGAATTATAGCTTGCAATGGCACGGACACGGAAGGTATAGGAACCCTCACGGTCCATATTGTTCGCGAAATTATAGCTGCTGTCTGTTGTCTTGACGGTCACTACCGATTTCTCGTCGCGGTAAAGACGGACCTCGTATTCCTTCGAGCCTTCCAGCGGATCCCAGTAAGCCACGTTTCCGCCCCACTCCAGGTTCTGAACACTGCTTAAGGTTCCGCCTATTCTCTTTAAATATACCTCCAGTTCCATCTGTGTCCCGTCGTCATAAATTCTGGCCTTCTTATAGACTGCGCTGCATCCGTTTAGCGTAAATCTGCTCTTCGATGTGGAGCTGAAACGGTATCCGCTCTTCGCCGTCAGTTCTACATGAACCAGCGGCCGGTCGCCGACTACCCAGACGTCGCCTTCGTTTGAATACTCCGCGTACTCAACGGAAAATGGCTGTCCATCCGGCGCCTTCACGTGAATTCGGCCGATCTCATTGCCTGACTTCGGTTCCTCTCCCGAGTACGAGAAGTCCAGCTTCACCGAATCAATCTTCGTATCTGCGGCCCATGCCGGCATGGCCAGCGCCATGATCAGGACCAGTGTCATAATAAACCCTAACCGCTTTCCTTTCATATCAAATCCTCCTCATAAAAATGCACCAGTTATTTTCTATCTTCATTATAGTAAAACAACCAATATCTTTCAATTTCTTTATCATTACGATATATTACATTTTTATGACAGACTTTTCCAGTTATTTTTTTTAATATGTAACCATTTTGTTATTTTATGACTTTTCAGCGGTTTTTTTGTAACTTTAATCTGATTTTTCAGTTTCTAGTCTCTGTCCCAGTCCTCATTAACCGGACAACCCTTCCGGTAAGACAACCGGTCTTCCTCTGTTATCTCCCGCACCACTCTGCACGGCGTCCCGAAGGCCACCGAATGGGATGGAATATCGTGGGTTACCACACTGCCGGCTCCGATCACCACATCGTTTCCGATCGTCACGCCCGGCAGAATAATTGTATTCGATCCGACCCATACATCGTCCCCAATATGGATAGGCAGGGAAAACTGAGCACCCTTGCGGCGGTACTCTCCCCAGACAGGATGTCCCGTGACCGTAAGCGTCACATTCGGTCCAAACATCACGTAGTTGCCGATAAATACTTCACAGTCATCGACGACACACATATTAAAATTGGAATAAAAGTGGTGACCGATATGCGTATTGCATCCGTATGAAAAAAAGGCGGGGGATTCAATCCAGATTTCCTCTCCCGCTTCCGCCAGGAGTTCGTCTAAAATCCTCCGTTTTTCCTTTACATTCGACGGTCTTGTCTGATTATAATCATAGACCAGTTCCTTACAATGCACGCGCTGGTATTCAATTTTCTTCTCATATGCCTTATTCTCTTCCATCTCGTGGCCGAATTCGCAGTATAAGCGGCCGTTCTTCATCTTGCCTTCCAATGACATATTTCTGTACCTCCGGTTGCTTTTTTCTTTTATTCTATCACAGTCCATTATGGTTGTAAAACGTAAAACAGTATCATTTCCAGTTTCCTTTCCCCGGGCTTTCTGCTATACTAATGGATAAAACGGACGGCAGACAGTCCGAAACAGGAAAGGAAATTGTGAAACGATATGATACTTAATGGTGCCCTGATCAATGGAGCCGCGGTGCTCGCCGGCGGACTCGCCGGAAGTGCGTTAAAGAAAGGAATCCCGGAGCGGCTCGACCGCACGCTGACCCAGGGCCTGGGCCTCTGCGTCGTATTCGTGGGAATAAGCGGCGCGTTAAAGGGGGAACAGGTCATCATTGCCATTCTCTCCATGGTGATCGGAACGCTGTTTGGAGAACTCATCAACATCGACCGCCAGCTGACCCGGGCCGGATACTGTCTTCAGTCCAGACTCATCCGCGGTTCCTCGGACAGCACCTTTGCGGAGAGCTTTGTCAGCTGTACGATCTTCGTCTGCGTGGGAGCCATGGCGATCGTCGGCTCCCTCCAGAGCGGACTGTCCGGCAATCATGAGATTCTCTATGCCAAGTCCTTAATCGATTTCGTGTCCACCATGGTTATGGCTGCCGCCCTGGGGCCCGGAGCCGCTCTGGCCTCCGTCCCGGTATTTCTCTACGAGGCGGCGCTGACGCTGTCCGCCGGCGCCGTATCCGCGCTCTTAACAACTCCTGTCGTCAATGAAATGACGTGCGTTGGCTCCCTGATCATAATGGCCATCGGCTTCAATATGCTTAAAATAACCGACATCAAGGTTGCCAACTTCCTGCTGGCGCCGTTTCTTCCGGTTCTGCTCTGCCATTTCTTTTAATCTCACCCCATGACCAGCGAAAGCAGCCGGTCCAGGCCGCAGACCTTCTCCTCACGGAACAGGGTCTCCAGGCGTTCCAGGTTCAGATCAGAGTGTTCCACCTCTCTTGAATAGCGGCGTGCGGCCTCAAAAAACACGTTCTTATTCAGTACGCCGCCCTGCTCTTTCCACAGGGCCTGCGCCGTTTCACGGATCAGGAGCGTACTCACCACGGCCAGCCTCATCTTCTCATAGGGGCGTTCATCGTATTCCGCACCACAGAACCAGGTAAACACAAAGTAGACCATCAGCTGCTCAGACCACCGCTCCCATGTCTCACGCCGCTTCTCCGATACCTCTAAGAATTCATAAAATTCCTGTCTCTGCGTCTCATACTCACTTTCCCCTGCTCCGTACAGAACCTTCCTGATCCGCCCGATATAATCCGGCCAGCCGGCATTTAACACTTCCAGCTCGTCAAAGAAGCCGAACAGTTCTTTCATCCCGTCAAAACGGCTCTCTCCGTCAATCTGATACGCCAAAAGCCTGGAGGCCAGCTTCCCGACAGCCCCCTTCCTTCCGTAACGCTCCAGCAGGGAATCCGTCTCATACAGACGGTCATTCACGATTCTGCGCTGTAAGTCATGAGCCAGCCCCAGCACGATTCCCGTGCGCAGGTTCCAGTCAAGCTCCCGGTTCTGCAGCGTGGAAATGATGAAATCTCTGCAGTCCATGAGCTTCGTATAAAGAAAGAAATCAAAATAAGGGTAAGTCTCCTCCTTCTCCGTCTCTTTGCTCAGGAACCGCACCGGCTCCTCGCAGTCCAGAATCAGCTTTGCAGCCTCCGGGCACGACAGCGACAGAGATATCTCCCTCACCCCCTCAAACTCTTCGATATGCCTGGGATACGCCCGGCACGTCCGGCAGAGCATGGAAGGCCCCGCCTCCGAATAGATGTCGCAGAGATTATTTTCATCTAAAAATGCACAGCGCCCGTCATACTGGCGGAACGCAGAATTCTCCCAGTCAATGGAATTCTTCAGCCGGCTGCCGAAGGGATCTCTTCTTTTCCTGTATTTTTTTAACGATGCGTCATCGATCATAATCTGCCAGCCGGCGCAGCACGTATCCGGACATTCGCCCGCCACACACTGAAACCGGCTGTAATAATGTGGTACTGTTATCTTCATTTCTCTTATCTCCTGTCACCTGATCATTCGGAAACCCTGCCAGGTGCTCATAGTATAACTCATGAAAGGCTTTTTGTCACGGCCAGAATCATGAACAGGACGCCGCTGATCCAGGAGAGGTCGCATTTGCAGCGGGAAGCCAGCTTTCTTCCTAAAAAAAGGCCCGCATACATCATCACGATTCCCATGATGAGCGCCGTCCCCATCGTCAGTCCCACCGGTATTTCCAGAAATGCGGAGAGTGCCCCCGCGATCAGGCTGTCGATCGACATGGCGAAGGACAGAAACAGAACCTCCTTCCATGACAGCGACTGGGAATGGTCCCAGTCTGCCGCCATGGGATCTCCGTAGATATTGACAATGATACGAAGGCCGGAGAAAGAAAATGTAATTCCCTTATGCAGGCTTACATGCCTGTTAATGTATTTCTTAATGGTATAATCGAGAAGCTTTACCACGCCGAGAAGGAAAAGGCTGATAAAACACACCATCCGGGTCATGCTCTCCGGAACCAGACCGTCCAGTACACTTCCCGCCGCCAGCGCAATCCCCAGACAACCGCTGCAGATTGCATTCATGACAACGATTTTTTCCCATGTAATATGCACTTTATTTGCGCCATAGGCCATGCTGGCCACAAAGGTGTCCATGCAGAGGGCCAGGACTAAAACCAGGATATGAAACATAGTCATCTGTCTTTGCTTTTTCTAGTAATATATTCCGCTTAACCGGTTTTGGAAACCCTTCCTGCGTTTCTCTCCTTCCAAAAGCCATAGATTACGTAAATAAGTGTATAACAGGCCATAAATCCGGACACCAGCGGGGCGATGGTTCCGATGCGGAACAGATTATCCGGCCAGCGGCTGTAGACCAGCCAGATCAGAGGCATACGCAGAGCCAGGGCTCCGAAGCAGCAGCTGATCATGGTGAAAATGGTCTTCGACCTGCCATTTAAATAGCCGTTTAAACAGAACACGAAGCTGACTGCCAGATAGTCATAGCTGCACGATGTGAAAAACGGAATCCCCGCCGCTATGATATCCTGGTTATCTGAGAAAATCCCGATCATGGTCTGCGGAGACACCTGGGCCCACAGCCAGAACACTGCGGAAGCCGCCACGGCAAAGGCAAGCCCTGCCGCAAGGGAACGCTTTGCCCGCTCCGGCTTACCCGCCCCGTAATTCTGAGCGGTGATGGCCGCCAGCGCGTTGGCGATGGAGGTGGCCGGCAGCATGGCAAACACATCATACTTGCTTGCCACGCCCACGGCCGCCGCCGCATAGACGCCCAGCCGGTTCGTCACACTGGTCAGATAGAGGAAGGAGAGCCGCACCATGCATTCCTGCAGGGAAATGGGAATCCCCACCTTTGCCAGCTCCAGCGCCTTATCCCGGTCGATTTTTAAATTGGCAAACCGGAAGGTAAAGATAAACTGATTCCGGTTTAAGTACCAGATCGCACAGATCATGCTGACCGCCTGGGATCCGATGGTGGCAATGGCGACTCCCGCCACCCCCATGCCGAGGAGGCCCGTGAGCACCACGTCGCCCACGATGTTTAACACGCAGGCCAGGGCGATAAACATCATGGGCCGTTTGGAGTCCCCGTATCCCCGCAGGATCGCGCTGATGGCGTTATAGCCGCAGATAAAGAGGATTCCGCAGCTGCATATGATCACATACAGCTTTGCCAGTTCAAACGACTCCTCAGGCGTTTTCAACAGCCTTAAAATAGCCGGAGTAAAAAAGAGCATCAGAACCGTCAGTACGACCGCAGCCAACCCGAATATGGACAGCGTCGTCCCGATGGTCTTCTTCACCTCCTCCTTCGCATTCATCCCCGTATACTTACCCACCATGATGGTTCCGCCAAGCGTAAGTCCCGTAATCATGCTGGTGATGATCTGTGTCACCTGCGTTCCCGTGGAAACCGCGGCGACGCTCTCCGGCGTACAGTATTTGCCGATCACAAGCAGATCCACGGCCCCATACAGCGCCTGAATCACATTTGCAATCACAAACGGAATCGAAAATTCCAGCAGAACCCGGAACACATTTCCTTCCGTCAGATTATTTTCCTGTTTCATCTTCCAGTTCCTCCCAGTCTGCGTAACATTAACAAAGCTCTTTTCTATTACATAAAATAGACCTTCCAGCAACTGGAAGGTCAAGTTATTTCTGAAAATTATTTAATTTTTCCAATTCTGGGATAGTAACGGAAAAGAACTTTTGCCAGTATCTTCTTCTCCGGCACATAGGGATCCGGCCAGTATCTCGCGTCTGCGGAGTAATTCCGGTTGTCTCCCAGCATCAGGTAACAGCCCTCCGGCACTTCAAAATGATAATCATCGGAATCCATCGCCTCCCGCAAATACGGCTCGTCCTGCAGGGCTCCGTCAATGTACAGCTGATTGTCCCTGATCTCCACCGTCTCTCCGGGCAAACCGATGACCCGCTTCACCAGTCGTGTTTCCTCGCTGCCGGGTCCTGTCTCATGATCGAAAATAACAATATCTCCCCGCTCAGGATCTCCGCCGAGCTTATAGGCCAGCCTGGAACCGATAATCCGGTCTCCTGTCATGATCGTCGTTTCCATGGAACCGGAGGGCACCGTGCTGTTCGCTATAATGAAGGTGTTGAGGAAGAACGCGATCGCCGCAGCTGCAATGATGATCTTCACCCATTCAAATATTTCTTTTTTCAGATCAAACGGCTCTTCCTGTTCCTGTAACTTTTCTTTTTTCTCTCTCATGTCTGCACATTTCCTTTGCTGTTCTGTTTTCTTTTCCTATTCTACCACAAAATTTACCTTTCGTTCAGCCTTTTCACATAAAATTAACATTTATTTTTGGCTAACCTCCTGATAATCCCCTTTTTGGTAGAATAAAGAGTCCGGCTTGCCGGACTCTCGCGCCGGAGCGCAGTCACTTCAGCGGCCCAGGACGAACTTTCCTATGAAATAGTAAAACAGCCGGAACGGTCACCCGCCCGGCTGTCTCTCTATCGTGATTACTTACACAGTTTCTTGAATTCGTCAGCTACGAACTGTACCTGAGGACCAACAATAACCTGTACGCTGGTCTTTCCTGGTCTGATTACGCCTGCAACGCCTGCAGATTTAATCTTCTTCTCGCTAACCTTTGTGTAGTCCTTGATTTCCAGTCTTAATCTGGTAATGCAGTTATCTACACTTGTTACGTTCTCTTTGCCGCCAAGACCTTCCAGTATGATTGTAGCGATCTGGGTATAATCATTGTTGGCTAATGTAACTTTTGACTCATCCATGTCAAGTTCATCATCATCTTCACGGCCAGGAGTCTTAAAGTTGAATTTAACAATGGCAAAACGGAATACCACATAGTAAATCAAACCGTAAACTAAACCTAACGGAAGCATAAACAATGGATTTTCAGCCATTGGAGCCTTCATGCTCAGCAACCAGTCAACGAAACCTGCGCTGAACCAGAAACCGGAACGGACTGGAAGTAAAGCTGTGACTGCCAGTGAAATACCTGTTAATACAGCATGGATTAAGTATAATCCTGGTGCAAGGAACATGAATGCGAATTCCAGAGGTTCTGTAACACCTGTAAAGAAGGAACAAAGTGCGGCTGCGAATAATAAACCATAAGCATTTTTCTTCTTACCCGGTTTTGCGGTCTGATACATAGCAAGAGCTGCAGCCGGTAAACCAAACATCATGACTGGGAAGAAACCAGACATGTACATACCTGTCTGTCCGTAAACCGCACCATCGACAGTTCCCCAGAACTTGAACAGATCGTTAATACCAGCAACGTCAAACCAGAATACGGAATTCAGCGCATGATGTAATCCGAGCGGAATCAGCAGTCTGTTGAAGAAGCCGTAAATACCAGCGCCGATCGGGCCTAAACCGATGATCGACTCACCAAAAGCTACGAGTGCGGAATAAACAATCGGCCAGATAAAGAACAGAATCAGAGAAGCAACGATCGATACCAAAGCCGTTACAATTGCGACACTGCGTTTACCGCTGAAGAATGCAAGTGCATCCGGAAGCTTCGTGTTCTTGAAGCGATTATAGCAGGTAGCGCCAATCAAACCACTTAAGATACCAATAGCCTGATTGTTAATTTTTGAGAATGCTGCATTTACTTCTGATACATCAATTCCCTTTAAGGAACCTACTACTGCAGGTGAAAGAATCTGCTGAATCATCAGCCATGATACAATACCGGCTAAAGCCGCTGTACCATCGTTGTCATCAGCCATACCGATTGCAACACCGATTGCGAACAGAATCGCCATGTTGTCAATCAGCGCACCGCCTGCCTTCACAAGGAAGAACGAAAGCGCGCTTGGCGTACCGAGTCCCGACATTACATTCGGGTCAATCCAGTAACCGATACCCATCAGGATACCAGCTGCAGGTAAACACGCTACGGGGAGCATCAATGATTTACCAAGTCTTTGCAAATACTTCATCATAATAAAGAAACCCCTTTCTTTTTTGTCCTAACGGACATTATTTATCTGATCCTGTGCCCATCACAGGTTCAAATCATATCTGGTCCAGCACCTCTAAAAGTGCTTTCTCTGCCTCTTCCTCATCGGTTCCCTCGAACCTGAACCGAAGCATCTCTCCTTCTCTGATCTCGAGACTCATCAGAGCCAGAAGATTCTTTCCATCCACCGTTTCCCCTTCCGCGGCAACGTCAATCCGGCATTCGTATTCTCTCGCCTTCATGAACAGCCGTGAAGCCGGCCTTGCGTGAAAGCCCATAGGGTCTTTCACTTCATATAAGAACTCCCTCATAGATCTCCAGCCCTATAATTCGATAATCGGATCCAGTTCCTTAACCTGCATGCCGGTATGGCATACCATATCCGGATAATTCGGCGTGTTGCATACAATGATTGGTGTGATCACATCGTAGCCAGCTTCCTTGATCGCGTCGATGTCAAACTCCACAAGGAGCTCTCCCGCCTTGACATGCTCTCCCTGCTTCTTATAGGAGGTATAGTGCTCTCCCTTTAAATTTACGGTATCAAGGCCCACATGGACGATGATCTCAGCGCCTCCGTCAGTCGTTACGCTGACTGCGTGCTTTGTCTCAAACATAACTGTCAGAACACCGCTGGCCGGAGCCACGATTCTTCCCTTTTCCGGAATGATAGCAACACCCTTTCCGAGTATTTCCTGACTGAAGGTCGGATCGCTGACCTCGCTTAACGGTACCGCCTTTCCTTCTACCGGCGCAAGGATCTTCTCTCTCTCCTTCTCGCCTCCTGAAAACATCTTTTTCAATGAACTAAACATGTTTCCTCAATCTCCTTTCTTCTCCTTAAATTCTTATTCTCTTAATATGGACAGCCAGATATGCCGTTTCTTCCTCGGTCACATCATGGTGGTAGGTCACCTGGATATAATCCTTCAGCTTCAGACTGCACGCGTATTCTTCCGGATACATCTGACTGATCAGCTGGTTGAATTCCGGATTCTCACTGTTTAGCATCTCACCTCCGATAATCCGCTGAGCCAGGAAACGAAGATGCGTGACAAAACGCTGGTAATTCAGCGAAGTTTCATCTAAATCCATGGAAAAATATTCTTTCACGATTTTTACAACATTCTGAATTAAGGTTGTAATATCAATCGTGTCCCGCATGGCTGTATTATATTCCGCATTTACTATATGAAGCGCGATAAATCCCGCCTCGTCCACCGGAAGTGTAATTCCAATCCTTCGCTCAATCAGGGCCACGGCGTACTCGCCGATTAAGTACTCTTCCTTGTAGAACGTCTTGATCTCGTTTAACAGCGGATTGGTAAACATCATCTTCTCTTTAAATCGTTCGATGGCAAAATTAATATGATCTGTCAGTGTAATATAGATGCTTTGGTTCAATCGCCGGTTCAACACGCTTTTCGCATAATTGATGATCTCCGTGGATGCCTGAATGTGCTCCAGAGGCAGATTCGCCAACAGCTCTTTAAACTTATCCGTGCTGTTCTGGCTGTCTAGCCGGAAGACCTTCTCGATCTTTCCATCTGGAATCTCTTTCCCGGGCTTCATTCCAAACCCCAGTCCCCGGCCCATGATAACGACTTCTTTTCCATCCGCTTCTATGGCACTGACAATGTTATTGTTGATAATCTTGTCAATTTTCATACTTCACCTACAAATAAAAAAACCAATTTTGCCAGCGAAAATAAAATTATATTTTCATTGATCAAAATTGGTTTTGCCTGCTTACCAGTAACAATCCATCTCGTATTAACTTAATTCATACTATACCAGAACTCTAGGAAAAAGTCAACAAATTATTTAGACATTTTTTATACTTATTTAATAATTCCTGATTTTTTATTGTTTTTCTCGAATTCCATACGTAATTTTTCAATGGATTTCTTCTCGATCCGGCTGACATAGGACCTGGATATTCCTAACATATCAGCGATCTCCCGCTGGGTGTGCTCCTTTCCTCCGTATAGTCCGTACCGCATGCCGATCACCTTTTTTTCCGTGTCTCTGAGACAGTGGTCAAACGCATCGTACAGTTCCTTGATGTCCTGGCTCAGGATGATGGTCTCCAGAGCCTCCTTGTTCTCCATCTCTATGACATCCACCAGGCTGACGGTCTCACCATCCTTGTCTACTCCGATGGGCTCAAATAAAGACACCTCTTTTGAATATTTTTTATTAGCACGAAGGAGCATGAGGATTTCATTTTCCACACACTTCGCGGCGTAGGTGGCGAGTCTTGACCCCCTGTCCGTGTGAAACGTATTGACGGCCTTGATCAGACCGATGGTTCCGACAGACAGGAGGTCCTCCATATCATAATCCGTATTCTGATACTTCTTGGCCACATGCGCTACCAGACGCATATTCCGCTCGATGAGTGTGGCTCTCGCCTCCTGATCCCCTTCCTGGTATCGTTCCAGACACTCTCGTTCCTCTCGCGCAGTTAAAGGTTTGGGAAAAGTTTTCAAAGAAAGCCGCCTTAAAACTTACTTACTCTCATTTTATGCCGTCTTTCCTTTTAAAGTGCTTTTACAAAAAATATAGGCTTATACTTCTTTTTATTTTCCCTCGTTTTTACCTTTTTCGCGTCTCTTCCCACCTCATATAGCCGAAACAGATGACGATGGACACGAAGGAAGCCATTGGCGCGGCAAGTCCCATGGGAAATAAGCTGTCCCCTGCGATCAGGCTGAAGCCGTAGGTCGCCGGAATCCGGACAAGAAAGGTCGCGATCATGCTGTGGATAAACGGGACCAGCGCGTTGCTCCTGCCGCTGAAATACGAGTTGATGCAGAACACGAAGCTGACCAGGATGCAGTCATAGGAGTACGACCGGAGGTACTGGGCCGCCGCCAGTATGACGGCCTCGTCCCTGGAGAACACCGCCGTGACCAGCGGCGCAGAAAACTGGACGAAAATACAGACTGCGATCCCAAAGATCAGGGAAAAGCCGATCCCGTACCAGAGCGCCCGCTTCGCCCGCTCCGGCTTCTTCGCCCCGATGTTCTGCGCAGTCACCGTGGTCACCGCCGATGCGATAGCGCTTGGTGGCAACATGGCAAAAGAGATGATCTTCTCCACGACTCCCACGGCGGCAGACGCGGTCAGTCCCATGGTGTTGATGATCGTTGTGATAATCAGGAATGAGACGTTGACCAGCGCGTCCTGCAGGGCAAGTGGAAATCCTACCTTGAGGATGGCGGCGGCCGGTTTCCTGTGGAGTCTTAAGTGACGCCGTCCAAAGGGGAAGGAAAATCCTTTTTTGTACATATATGCCAGGGCCGCCAGGAAGCTGACTGCCTGAGCGATGACCGTGGCGAGAGCCGCTCCGGCAGCCCCCATGCCCATCCAGCCGGTGAACAGGAAATCGCCGATGACATTGACGATGCAGGCCAGGCCGATGAAGATTACCGGAGTCCGTGAATCTCCGATCCCGCGGAAAATTCCGCTGACGCCGTTATATCCGGTGATAAACGGAAGTCCGCAGGAACAGATGAAGATATAGCTGCGCGCCGCACTGACCGCCTCTGGCGGGGTTTTCATCAGGGCTACAGCCCCATTAACGGCAATCAGCATCAGCGGGGTTAAGACAAGGGCCATCAGGCCGAATAAGACGGCGACACAGCCCACAGCCTCCGCCGCGCCTTCCTCGTTCTTCTCTCCGATCTTCTGACCGATCAGTACAGTCCCGCCCATGGATATTCCCAGGATGATCCAGGTGACTGTCTGCATCACCTGGCTGCCGATCGCCACGGCGGATACGGACGCGGAAGTCGAAAACTGTCCCACGACAAATAAATCGACGGCTCCATATAACGCCTGAAGAAAGTTTGAGATGAGAAATGGAACGGCAAAGCGCAGAAGCGCCGGGGCCAGTTTTCCCTCTGTCAGTGTGTTTTGAGTGGTTGAATTCATATAAAGGTACCTCCTGAGCTTTCTTTACTACGTAAAAAAGCCGGATAAAATATCAGGATTTCCACCTGACATCTTATCCGGCATATAAAATTCAAACGATTTATATCCCTCCGATGAACCACTAATATTTTATCAAATATCTTCGATTTGTCAATACTTTGCCTCGTTTTTTGTCTTTTCTTTTGTCTTACTTTGTCTCCGCTAAAACGCAGATTATTAGTGGTGGAACAGACGGATCCCCGTAAATGCCATCGCCATGCCGTATTTGTCACACGTCTCAATCACCTGATCGTCACGGACAGATCCGCCTGGCTGAGCCACATACTTCACGCCGCTCTTATACGCCCGGTCAATGTTGTCACCGAAGGGGAAGAACGCATCGGAGCCGAGGGCCACATCTGTCATCTGGTCCAGCCACGCTCTCTTCTCCTCTTTTGTAAATACCTCTGGTTTTTCCTTGAAAATACTCTCCCATCTGCCGTCTGCAAGCACATCCATATAGTCCTCGCCGATGTAGACATCAATCGCATTGTCGCGGTCCGCGCGGCGGATGTTGTCGACAAAGGACAGATTTAAGACCTTCGGGCACTGACGCAGGAACCAGTTATCCGCCTTGTTTCCTGCCAGTCTCGTACAGTGAACGCGGGACTGCTGTCCTGCGCCGATGCCGATGGCCTGGCCGCCCTTTGCGAAGCAGACAGAGTTGGACTGGGTATATTTTAAGGTGATCAGGGAGATAATCAGATCAATCTTCGCGGAATCCGGAATCTCTTTATTGGAAGTCACAACTTCCTTTAACAGTTCCTCATTGATCTTCAGTTCGTTTCTTCCCTGCTCAAATACAATGCCGTACACTGACTTGCGCTCGATCGGCTCCGGTCTGTACGCGGGATCGATAGCGATGACATTGTAATTGCCGTTCTTCTTGGACTTTAATATCTCCAGTGCCTCCGGCTCATATCCAGGAGCGATGACGCCGTCGGAGACTTCCCGCTTGATGATCCTGGCCGTATCCGCATCGCAGACGTCGGACAGGGAGATGAAATCACCGAAGGAAGACATGCGGTCCGCGCCTCTCGCTCTGGCATAGGCGCTGGCTAAGGGCGAAAGCTCTCCCATATCGTCCACCCAGTAAATCTTTCTTAATGTCTCGTCCAGCGGAAGGCCCACGGCCGCTCCCGCCGGAGACACATGCTTAAAGGAAGCCGCGGCCGGAAGTCCTGTCGCCTCTTTCAGTTCTTTTACCAGCTGCCATCCGTTGAAGGCATCCATGAAATTAATATAGCCCGGACGGCCGCTCAGCACCTCGATCGGCAGATCTCCGTTCTTCACGAAGATTCTGGATGGTTTCTGATTTGGGTTGCAGCCATACTTCAGTTCTAATTCGTTCATCGCTTTTTCTCCTTTTGTATAAAGAATTACTGGTTTTTATTCACAATGCGTGTCTCATACGCACCTGTGGCAATCGTAATATACCGTACAAACAGGGATACCTTGTTGTCCTCGTTTAAATTCTCCCACAGCAGGCTGGTGAACGCGTCGATGTCGTCCATGGTTTCCACCCGTTTGGGCTCGCCTTCAAAGCTTGGAAGCGGATTGCCGTCATGCATATACGTATGGATGAAATGGCCCTCTCCGGCAGCAGGATTCTCGTAGGCAAATGTATAGCGGCAGCAGGAATCAGGATTTCCGTTGCTGCTCTTTAAGATGGACATGGCATAATTATAATGGCCCTTTTCCTGGACATCACAGTCCGTACAGCCCTTCACATGCATAATTCCAGAGATCCGGGGCGTATAGTTGGGGCTGTCCGGCTCAAACTCACGGCTTCTTAAGGACTGCTCGAATGTCATCTGCTTATCCATGCCCTCATAGATCGTATCTGTCTGGTCTCCGTTGGTTACGATCGTCTTGTTCCCAAGAACACGGACAGGTGCGTAGATGATCAGGCTGGGATCGGTAAGCTTCGCCGGATCGAATGCCTGGGTACGGATTCCCTCCCCGTCCTCCACGAATACGCGGTTGCGGCTGTTCTCGCTTCTTCCCATAATAAAGTAAGCGGCCACCGCCTTTGTTCCATCCGGTGTCTTTCCGATGATAATCCCTCTTCCTGGATAGGAATTGCCTTTCAAATCGTCCTTCAGTGAAATCATGTTCATCTTCTTTCCTCCTAAATAGTGGTATCGTCCGAAATTCCTATTACACAAAAAACCGCCTGGATACCCCAAAAGCGGTGCCCAGGCGGTCGGCTTCTTATCGAACGTGCTCCCCGTGGTATCTCTCCACTTATCCGCCAGTCGCACGTCACTCTGTCACATATCATATAATATTCCGGTCTGAAATGCAAGTATTTTTTCCCGTACTTCCTACTCGTTCCGGATTGCCGCAAGCGGGCTTAGCTTCATGGCTCTCAGCGAAGGGAAGAAGCCCGCCGCCATACCGACAAATATGGCAAATCCCACTGCCGATACCGAAAGCCACGGTGGAATTCTGGATAAATCTCCTTCTATGCCCACCAGAAACTGGCCGGATAAAAACTTATTGGCAATAAAGGAGATTCCATAGCTTAAGACAATTCCGATCACACCTCCCATGAAACCGATAAAACCGGATTCCAGCAGGAACATGTTCCTGATATTGCCCATGTCGCATCCGAGGACCTTGATAATACCGATCTCCTTCGTACGCTCATAGATCGACATCATCATGGTATTGGCAATACCGATGGCCGCTACGAACAGGGACACGGCGCCGATGCCGCCCAGCACGGCCTGCACCATGTTGGACTGCTTCTGGGACTGTTCCAGCCAGTCCATGTTGCTGTTGGCCTGGAATCCCATATCGTTGATGATCTTCTGCACCTCGGTGACATTCTTCATATCATCCACTTCCACCACCGCCTGCTCGTAGACGAAGTAATTAAAGGGCTTCCCCTTCTTATTCGTCGGCTGGTTTGGAATCGGTTTCTTCTTAAATACCTGCTTTAGCTGGGATTTCAGCATGTCGATGTCCACATACACACTGTAGCTGTAGTTGTTCCAGTCCTCCAGTCCGCCTTCCACCAGGCCCGAGGTCGGCAGCAAATACTTCTTGGGAGCCTTGACCGGAGTTCCTCCCTCCGTCGTGCTTCCGTTCTGGCTCTGATAATAGGCATCCGTATCAAAAATCACGAAAATCGGCTTATTCATGAAATCGATATCCGGGACGTCGTCTCCGCTCATGCCGTACCGGTTGCTCCTGGACTTCGGATTATAAAACTGTCTGGGCACCATGTTGCCGACCACCATCTGAAGCTCATTGCCGCTGGTATCCGGCACAGTCCCCTCCTTTAAGGGGATCTTTTCCATATATTCCTTTGTCACACCGGTAAGGTTGACATTCGCCTGGTAGACGCCCTGACGCATGATAACGTACGTCGACAGGATCGGCGAGACTGTAGTCACGTGGTCCAGCCTTCGAAACTGGTCCATGACCTCATCCGTCATATACTTCGGATCCTTTCCGTCATCGGAACCTCCCCACATGGCGTCAGAATAGATGGATATCTCCGTCAGGCTGCCGTAGGAGGCAATCTGCTCCATAGTGAGTTCATTTAAACCGATACCCAAAGAGACCATGACCACGATGGAGGCTGTACCGATTACAACCCCCAAAACGGTCAGGAATGTTCTGAGCTTTCTTCGTCTTAAATTGTTCACACTCATGGAAAGCAAATCACTAAATCTCATCGTCTATTTCCTCTTCCTCTGCTGCCTTCTTCTTTTTCCGTCTCTTAACAAGGATAATGCCTGCCGCGGTGCCGGCCACAAGCACTGCGATTACCGCTGGAATTATGAACTTCTGGTATTTCTTAATGCCTGTCGGTTCCGCGTCTGCCGGAAACGTGCCCATGTCATCCGTCATATCAAAGTCCTGATCCACAGCCTCCGTTACCATGAGCGTCATCTCTTTTTCGATGGGGTCGCTGACTACTCCGTTCTCATCCTCGTAGGTGATCATAATCTTGATCTTGCCGTCATCCGCGGTGGGGGCGATGCCGGACAGCATGGCGTCCACGCTGCCGGATTCTCCCGGCTTGATATTGCCTACATAGGCGTCTGTCTTCTGGACGGAATCGCCTAAGAAGGTTACCATCACGTTATAAAGAAGGACTTTGCCTGTGTTGTTGATCTGGAACATGACATTGGATTCCGCTCCGACAGAGATGGAGTCCGGCATGATATCGATGGTGCCGGTGTTAAGCCGTGCCATCTGCTTCACCGGAATGTCCACCGTTACTTTCTCCTCGGCGTTCTTGAATTCCGGGCTGTCGTATTTCTCATTGATCGTAATGGCGTAGGTTCTCTGATCCACCCAGGCCCCTGCCTTCATGCGGATCTTAAGCTCTGTGCTCTGCCCTGCCGCCAGGGAATTCACCACGATGGAGGAGGAACCGGAGTCTGTGGTAAATACCGCGCTGTCCGTCACCTTCTCGGATTCCAGGGTAAATAAGATATTGCTGGCAGCCACGTTCTCAGATGCGTTCTTCATGCGGAGAATCAGGTCGAAATCATCGCCTGCGTAAACCACCTCCGGAATCGTCTGGAATCCGTCGACGATCAGTCTGGCCTTCGTTCTGTCGTTGGCGTTAAACTCTCCCGTCTCCTCTTCCTTGTCCTTGTTCTGAACGTGTACGTAGAAGATGGATTTCGCTTTCTGAATATCGCCCTCGGTGCTGTCTCTGTATTCGATCGTAAAGGTGATCGGATAGTATCCAGTGTACGACTCCTTGCGGATAGCCATACTGTAGGATACCTCCTGGCTCTCACCGCCGCCGACCCGGTCAAAATGTCTCACGTAGTTTCCGTCATTGATGTTAAAGGGGAATTTTGTGCTGTCTTCGCTTAATCCCATGCGAACGTTGACATCAAATGCCGTAATATTCGACGCGTTGCGTAAGTTTACGGTAAAATTCATCACATCCGGATACTGGCCGGATGGGGTGGACTGGTTTTCCCCCAGCTCAAAACGGATCGATCCGTCGTCGTCTCCCGATTCCGTGGTCCCGCTGGACTTTGTGATCCAGACGTTGATGTGGTCGGTCGTAGCGTCGCTGCCATTGGCCTTGACGATGATCGGTACGGAATAATAGCCCTCGGCAATATCTCTTCTGACCCTGGCAGATAAGGAAACGGTTTTGGTAGCGCCTGCCTTTACAGAGCCGATCACCTTAGCATCAAAGATGCTGGAGGTAATCTCAAACGGGAACACGGAACCATTATACTTAGTGTCCTCATCCGGATCTTCCGCCGCGTCGTATTCACTGTCCACTGCGCTGTCGTCAAACCGCACGGACACTCCCTGTAAATCCTCGCTTCCCTTGCTGTTGTCAAATATCATGCTGATGGTCATATTCTGACCGGTCTTTCCGGTCGGAGTCTTCTTGACATCGAGATACTTATTTTTCTGTATCCCGTACTGCGCTCCCATCGACTGAAGCGGCACAGCCCCCAGCACTACCAGTACGGCAAGCAGCCCCGCCAGTACCCTATTACCTGTCTTCTTCATTCTCTGTATCCTCCTCGGTATCATCATGGTGTTGTTCTTCGATCTTGAAGATCTTGCCGTCTACTATATGTAACTGCCGGTCGGCAAAGCCGGCAATATAATTATCATGGGTTACCATGACAAGCGTCTGATTCTGCTCCCGCACAATCTTTCTCATCAGCCCCAGAATCTCCTTCGTCGTCTTCGAATCCAGATTACCGGTAGGCTCATCCGCGAATATGATCTGCGGGTCCACGGCCAGGGCCCTGGCGATTCCCACTCGCTGCTGCTGTCCGCCGGACATCTCGTTGGCCATGTGCTTCATCTGTTTCTCCAGGCCGACCAGCTTAATATACTTCACTGCCTTCTCGTTCCGCTTCTTCCTCGGGACTCCCCGGAAAGAGAGCGGCAGAGCCACATTCTCCACGGCGTTCATCGTCTGAAGCAGATTATAGGACTGAAAGATGAAGCCCACATGCTTCCGCCGGAAGGCGACCAGCTGGTTCTCCGTCAGCTTCTCAATATGCTTCCCGGCAATGATAATCTCCCCCTTCGAGGGCTTCTCCAATCCGGCCATCATATTAAGAAGAGTAGACTTTCCAGAACCGGAGGGTCCGACAATCGCACAAAATTCTCCTTTATATATCGTAAAGTCGACCCCTCCCAAGGCATAGACCTTGGTGTCGCCGACTTTATATACTTTGTAGAGATTTTTTACCTGAATCATAGGTATCCTCTTACTCTTCTCTTCCCTGTTTTCTTCCGCCAAAGCAGATACCTCCTCGCTATGAGCACTTAGCGCCCTTCTTTTCTCATACTGCCATTATACAACAGGTTTTCCATCCGGTCTTCCTTAATTTTCTTAAAGTTCCTTAAATATTCCTTACAGGCACTTTTTTTGCAAAAAACTATGGAAATATTTTATAAGATACTATATAATGGGGAAAGGATTTTAAGACATTGGATAAAGGAGATTCTTATGAGACATTTATTAAACCCATTAGACTTTAGTGTGGAAGAAACCGGTCAGCTGCTCGATCTGGCAGACAACATTGAACATCACCTTTCGGAATATTCCCACGTATGTGACGGAAAAAAATTAGCGACATTATTTTATGAGCCAAGTACAAGAACTCGTTTGAGTTTTGAAGCAGCCATGTTAAATTTAGGTGGCAGCGTACTCGGCTTTTCTTCTGCCGATTCCAGCTCGGCAGCAAAAGGCGAGAGCGTGGCCGATACGATCCGTGTGATTTCCTGCTACGCCGATATCTGCGCCATGAGACATCCGAAAGAGGGCGCTCCGTTAGTTGCCGCCACCCATTCCGGAATTCCGGTCATCAACGCCGGTGACGGCGGCCATCAGCACCCGACCCAGACACTTACGGACCTGCTGTCAATCCGTTCCTTAAAGGGCCGTCTTCATGACCTGACCATCGGCCTCTGCGGCGATTTAAAGTTCGGCCGCACCGTTCACTCCCTGATCAACGCCCTGGTTCGCTATGAGAACATCAAGTTCGTCCTCATTTCCCCGCCGGAGCTGCGTGTACCGGAATACATCAGGGAAGACGTTTTAAAAGCGAACAATATCGAATTTGTGGAAATGGACAGCTTAGACGAGGCCATGCCTTCTCTCGACATTCTCTACATGACCCGCGTACAGAAAGAACGTTTCTTCAACGAGGAAGATTACATTCGTTTGAAAGACTGCTACATTCTCGATAAGAACAAGATGAAGCTTGCCAAGGAAGACATGTACGTTCTTCACCCGCTTCCCAGGGTCAACGAAATCTCCGTAGAAGTAGACAACGACCCGAGAGCCGCCTACTTTAAACAGGCCCAGTACGGCGTATACGTGCGCATGGCCCTTATTATGACATTACTGGAGGTAGAAAAACCATGTTAAATATCAGCGGATTAAACGAAGGCATCGTATTAGACCATATTCAGGCCGGCAAGAGCCTGGACATCTACTATAACCTGGGACTGGACAAGTTAGACTGCCAGGTAGCGATTATCAAGAACGCAAGAAGCAACAAGATGGGACGCAAGGACATCATTAAGATCGAAGGCGGTCTGGACCATATTGATCTCGACATTCTCGGCTACATCGATCACAACATCACGGTCAACATTATCCGCGACAATCAGATTGCGGAAAAGAGGACCTTGAAGCTTCCGAAAAAGATCACCAATGTGATCCACTGCAGGAACCCGCGCTGCATCACCTCCATCGAGCAGGAGCTGCCGCACATCTTCTATCTTGCGGATTCGGAGACCGAGACTTACCGCTGCATGTACTGCGAGGAAAAGTACTCCAAATAAAACAAAAAGAATCATGACAGGGGAACTGGCACTGGCATGATTCTTTTTTACTTTCTGAAAACCTGTTATTTCTTATCTGCCCAGCTTTTTATTCAGTTCCTTCGTCTCGGCCAGCCGCACCAGGAATGTTCCCACATAGATAATCACATAAATGACAAGGAATGCGGGCAGCATCACTCTGGCACTGGAAATCCAGCTGGCGGAATAGTTGAGAAACGTTCCAACTGTCACCGCCAGGGCAAAACAGAGGCAGAAATGTATAACGGTGCGGATCAGCAGATTGCCAAAATCCATACACATAATATGGGAAATAACCGTAAACAGCGCGGACGCCGCCAGCCATACGAGAATCTGCTTAAGCGTTCCATCCATGCCGCCCATAACTGCCAGGGACACCGTACACACAACGGCCCCGATTCCAATGCCTGTAAACAGATACGTCAAAAATCCTTCCAATCGTTTCATATTATCTTCCCTCCATAATATATTTTCTAAAATCCTTCATGTAGTTTCTGGAAATGAGCAGCTTTGTTTTTCCATCTTTTAAAAATGCAGTGTAATTCCCGCTGAACTCCACCTGCACAAAAGCGACCATGGCTGCGTTGATCACGGTACTTTTGCTGATCTGAATAAATCCCCTGTGGCGAAGCTGCCGGGCCAGCTCATAGAGCCTTCCTTTTGCCTCATAGACTCCGGATTCCAGATATGCGCAGACTTTTCCGCCCTCCGTGAGAAAATAACTGATCTCCTCCGGCCTGAAAAAATATTCCTTCTCTTCCGCATACAGCGGTATCTGGGAAATACCTCCAGCGCCGCCTAATAGCTCCAGCAGCTGCCTGACTTCCTCGCTTCCGCTTCGTCCGCGTATGATGACCTCCGGCTCTTCCATGTCTCCCGGTTCGATGATAATTTTCATATTCTTCCTCCCTTCTGATGTCATTGTATACCACCCCTTCTGATTTGTCTCACCAAATGCGTTGAGTGGTATTTTTTTGCCTGTAAGATGTATTTTTCTATTACTGATTAAAGAGTCCGGCTCGCCGGACTCTCGCGCCGGAGCGCGGTCGCTTCAGCGGCCATATTTCCTAAGCGCGGAGTGCGCATACCCGATAAAGCGGGGCACGCTGTCTCCCGGAGTTTTTTTGTTTCATAGGACGAACTTTCCCAATGAAACAAAAAAATGCAGCTGGCCGGAGCCTGTCCCAGCCAACTGTATGGATTGTCACGGTGACTCATGCGCAGAGCGTGCGAGTGATCGTTATGTATTTTCTTTTGTATATCCTGCCTTCCAGAACTGAAGGATCAGGGTCACCGCGCCGCTGACGGCCAGAAAGCCGTAAAAACTGATTCCCCTGCTCAGCATCATCATGGGAAATACATTGCCTGCCGCCACCATGCCGCTGTATAAAAGCATGAAGCTGCCCTCCGATGCGCCGACTGATCCCGGCAGCGGAACCGCGGTTACCGCCAGGCTTAGAATTGCCTGAACCGCCAGAAACTCAAACGGCCCCACATCTCCGATCCCAAGAGCCAGACAGGCAAAATATGGGATCATAAACAGCGCCGTCAGCCTCAGCGCCGTCAAAATTACCACTTTCACGAAGACCAGCGGATATTTGCGGAAGCATTCGCCGCCCCTGCTGTACTCGTCAATCAGGTGCTCCGCCTTCCGCTCCATCTTCTTTCTGTCCTTAATGATTCTCAATTTAACCGCAATCGTAATGCCAATCATTGCAATGCGCTCCACCAGCGCCCTCTTTAGAATCACCAGCAGGATGCCAAGGGAACAGATGCCGTTCACTGCGATGCCGAATATGAGCAGCCACTTGATCAGTCGGCCCTGGCTCTGCACATACGGATACTTCACGATTACCATGACCACGCCGTACACCAGAACCATCAGCTGGTATACCGCGGCCAGCGTAAGGAGGGAAAAGGAACTCTGGGCAAAGCCGAATCCATCCCGCGTCATATAATAAAGCTGCATGGGCTGTCCCCCGGTTGCAGACGGGGTGATCGCACTGAAATAAAAATCGGCGAACGAATACCCGGCCGCCCGAAAAAACGGAACCTTCGTCTGAAACGATCCCATCAGGGTCCTGATGCTTTCTGCCTCACAGATCAGATAGACAGCCATACAGGCCACGCCAAGCCCCACAAATCTCCAGTCTGCCCTGGAAAAAACTTCGTACAGCGCCTCCGGCGAGTGGTCCTTGAACAGAATGTGAAACGTCATCCAGGACAGCACCGCCAAAACCGCCAGACAGATCAGCATCTGCCTCTTATGCATTCTCTTTTGTTTCAATATTGTCACAACCTTCCAGGATTTACTGAGTACTATTATAAACCTTAAATAATAAAATCCTGTGAAATAAAAAAGCCTTCTGCCGCATGGACCTGCAAAAAAACGGAATGCAGACCCGCATGGCAGAGGGCTTTTTCATTCATATTTTGAGTAAGACGATAAGCCGGGTTATGTCGTTGAATGGCCATCTATCTAGGCCTGCCGTCGCCGGCAGGCTCAAGCAACCTACCCGAAAGCAGGCGGGCCGCCTTATGCTCTCTGTTCGGTCTTGCTTCGAATGGGGTTTACATGGACCCCTCCTGTTACCAGGAGAGCGGTGGTCTCTTACACCACCTTTCCACCCTTACACCGGCATGCCGGTGCGGTATATTTCTGTTGCACTTTCCCTGGAGTCGCCTCCGCCAGACGTTATCTGGCATCCTGCCCTGTGAAGCCCGGACTTTCCTCATCTGCAGCCTTTCGGCATTACAGCTGCGGCCATTTGTCTTACTCAAAACGTTGTTAGTTTACCACAGATTTGGGATTTTGTAAAGACCAGTTCTCTATATCGTTATCAAACCGCACAAAAGCATCATAACCGGGATCGTCACGATAGAACTTGCTGTGGCCAAACCGAATATCTCAGAGGCGTAACCGGAATTCCGGTGGAATTTCAGGGCGAAAAGTGTGCCGGTGGTGGCAGTTGGGCAGGATGTGGCCAGAACAACTACCGTCGTGACCATATCGTCGAGCCGGAAAGCCTTCAGCACCAGAAGGACAGCGACCGGTATGACGAGCAGACGGATCGCACAGATGTAATAGATCTGCACCTTCATGAGCAGGGCGCGGATATCGCTTCCTGCGATGGAGACACCGGCTACCAGCATGGCCAACGGCGTATTCATATCGGCAATCGCTGTGAGCGGCTCCAGAATAACCGCGGGAAACCGGATGCGCGCAAGGTAACAGAACAGCCCCAACACCACTGCCACGATGCAGGGCGATCGAAGGGCCGTCATAAATGATTTAAAATCCTGTTTCCCGGTCATCAGGATGACTCCGTGGGTCCATACCAGAACGTTGAACACCGTTATGTAGGCGGTCGCATAGAAAACGCCGTCGGCTCCGAACAGTGCGCTCACCAATGGAATCCCCATAAAACCGCAGTTGGAGTAGATCGAGGATATCCGCTCAACCTCCCAGTCCGTTCTTCCCTTTTTCACCAGAAAGGACGCGATCGCGATGGCCACTGCGTGGCTGACCGCCGCCATTAAGAACGCGGCCAGCAGCCCGTTTAGCTTCTCCGGATCGAAGGCTTGCTGATAGGATGTAAAAATAAGCAGCGGCGACACCAATAGAAGAAGAATATCCGATAGCTTCTCATTGGTGTGTCCGCTTATCAGACCAATCCGGTAACAAATTATCCCAATAAGCGCCATGACAAACATGACGCTTATCTTTTCCGCAGTAATAACAGCCAGTTCCACGCTTACTTCCTCACTTTACAATCCATTTTCTTTTGTATTCGGTGGCTGCTGTCATACACGAAAGCAGCTTCCTCCGATAAATTCCCGTATAATCGAGTTATTGGGAATAGTCTCGCTGTTTACGCCCAGGAAGTAATCCAGGAACTTAAGCAGACGTTTGGCTTCCATATACTCTTCCGAATCCCTGGGGATTCCAAACAGAAGCGGTTCCGCATACTGCTTTAAAACCGCCAGCTCATATACTGTGGCGGAGTTGAACATCATATCGGCGGATTCCTGGAACGGGAAGATATACTGCTCTTCCCCACGTCTCACCGTCGGCCACATGCGGATCGTATCCTGAGCAGATGCGCCTCTCGTCCTGGCATCCCGGACCATACGCCGCAGCAGGCGGCAGTCGGTGGTAGGAATCCGGTTATGCTCGTCAACGTTGAGCTGCGTCAGCGCACTGACGTAAATACGGAATTTGCTTTCAGCCGGAAGGGAATAAGACAGCCGGTCATTTAAGCAGTGGATGCCCTCGATTACCAGGATGTCGTCTCTGCCCAGCTTTAACATGTCTCCGTGGTATTCCCGCATCCCTGTTTTGAAATTATAGCGCGGCATCTCGACGGTATCTCCGGCCAGAAGGGCCATCATATCCTTATTAAACTGTTCTACGTCGAGGCACTCCAGCACCTCGTAGTTATAGCTTCCGTCTGGATTCTTAGGGCTGTCTGCCCGGTTGACAAAGTAATCATCCACGCCGATCGGATGGGGGATCATCCCCTGTGCTTTCAGCTGGATGGACAGCCGGTGGGAAAAGGAAGTCTTTCCGGAAGATGACGGGCCTGCGATCATGACGAACTTTTTATCCCGTTCATACGTGACCTTCTCCGCGATCTCCGCAATCTTTTTTTCCTGGAGAGCCTCCTGAATCAGGATCAGCCGGCTTATGTCTCCCTTCGCGATCACCTCGTTCAGCTCCCCGACATGGGAGACGTTCAGGCGCTCGCCCCATTTCACACTTTCCTTTAACACCTGGAAAAGCTTCTGTTTCTTCTCAGCCTCAAAAATGGGAACCTCCTTGGGATTCTCCTTCTGAGGGAGCATCAGCATGAAACCGTCGTCGTATAAAACCAGATCAAAATACTTGATATAGCCGGTGTTCTGCACCATGTAGCCATAGTAGTAATCTTCAAAACCGCCGATGCTGTAGATGTTGACGCGGGAGACACGGCGGTAGCGGAACAGCCGTTCCTTGTCATACATGCGGTGTCTGTGAAACAGTTCAATCGCATCGTCCGTATTCTCGCTCCGCTTCATGATGGGAATCTTCTCTTCCACGTACTCATGCATCCGGGCCTTCACACGGTCAATCAGCTCTTCTGTCAGCGTAAAACTTCCATGTGGTTCAATATAGTAGCCTTTTCCGAGGGAAAAATCCACTGTGACCTTCTCGATCTTCTCCGCTCCCAACACGTCGTAAAATGCTTTCAGCATCAGGAACGTAGCGCTTCTATGGTATGTCTGGATTCCCGGCTGGTCTCTTCCTGTGAAAAATTCCAGCCTGCAGTCAAACTTTACCTTTTTATGAAGCTCCCGAAGCTTACCATTGATCCGCACAAGCAGAATGTCGTCCTCGTACTGCGGCTGATATTCCTCCGCAATCTCCAAGTACGTCGTCCCGTTCGGATATTCTTTTGTTACATCACCGATTGTTACTAATGCCATCTCTTACCTCCTTGTTGATTGCACGATGCGGTACCAGGCTGTCAAAGCACGGCTGCAGGAAATGCCGCCGCTGTTTTGTGGATCTCCAGGCTGTCTCCATACTCCCGTTCCAGGTAATCCGCCATAAATCCGATAAACAGATGCTCCAGTCCATAGTGTCCGGCATCCAGAACCGCCAGATGATTCGCCGCCGCATCGATACCTTCATGATGCCCGATATCGCCTGTGATCAGGACTTCGGCGCCGGCCTTTTCCGCATAGGCAATGGAGTTCTTTCCGGAGCCGGGAGCAATCGCTACTCGCGTTACCGTCTCATCCACGGCGTGTTCTCCATAAACGGTAATAAACGGCAGACCGAACCGCTCCTTAACGAACAGGGCCAGTTCCTTTAATGTCATCGTATAAGGAAGCTCTCCCACCTTGCCGATACCATATGGAACAGGCTTTCCGTCGATCTCCATGGTGCCCATCACCTCTAAAACGTCCGGTTCCATAAGGCCCAGCCGCCCGGCGGCAATATCCGCCATACAGCCGGGAGCTGCGTCGAAATTGGTGTGCATGGCGTAATAATTCACATTGTACTGGATTAAACTCATCACCCTGAGGGCAATGAAATTATCGTCATTGACCTTTTTTAGCGGTTTAAAGATAAGCGGATGGTGTGTGAGCAGAAGATCGGCCCGCATCCGAATGGCTTCCTCCACCACCTCGTCTGTGGCATCCAGTGCGATTAAGATCCTGTGAATCTCCTGCTCCTTCCATCCGATGAGCAGGCCCACATTATCCCAATCACAGGCGCAGCCAGACGGCGCCAGTGTCTCAAGCTTCTGTATCAGTTCCAAGCATTTCATCTTGTGCCTCCTTGTTCCAGGCCAGCATGGCTTCCATCTCCCCGCGGCGCTTTAAGGCCGCTGGCGTGTCGCTGTCCTTCAGTGTATCCAGAATCTGTTCCAGCTGTTCCTGTTCCTTCTTAAGAAATTCTGCGAGAACGGGACTCTTCTGACGGATCAGCCGTCTTCCGTACAGGTAATGCGGCTCGGAGGTATAATCCCAGGAAATGCCGTCCCGTGTCACCCCCATCACCGTATAGTATTTTCCATCTTCCTTCATCATAGTCTCCCGAACAATGGAAAATGACTCTTTTTCCAGGAAACGGCGCACTTTATCCAGTTCTGACTGCGGGGAAAGGACCCAGTATCCGATGGTGTCCCAAAGCCCCCGCCCTTCTTCCAGAATATGTATGATCAGTTCCCCGCCCATACCCGCGATCACGACGCAGTCCGCTTCCCCCGTTTCAAGCCCCGCCAGGCCGTCGCTTAAGCGCACATCAATCCGGCTTCCGAGTCCAGCATCCTCCACATGGGCTCTGGCGCGTTCCAGCGGGCCTTTTCTCACATCCATGGCTACCGCATGCTCCGCCTGACCTTCCCTGACTAAGTAAATGGGAACGTAACCGTGGTCCGTCCCTATATCAGCAATGTTGCTTCCTTTGGGAACAAAGGAAGCAACTGTTTCTAACCGTTTTGATAATTTCATATATTCAGCTCCAATATCAGTCGTCTAAATAATCTTTCAGCTTTTTGCTCCGGCTTGGGTGGCGGAGCTTCCGCAGGGCCTTGGCCTCAATCTGACGGATTCGCTCTCTCGTCACGTTGAACTCCCTGCCCACCTCTTCCAGCGTCCTCGGTCTTCCGTCGTCGAGACCGAACCGCAGGCGAAGTACCTTCTGCTCCCTCTCTGTCAGGGTGTCAAGGACCTCCATAAGCTGCTCGTGAAGCATGGTAAAGGTAGCCGCGTCCGCCGGGACCGCCACCTGATCGTCCTGAATAAAGTCACCCAAATGGCTGTCTTCCTCTTCGCCAATCGGCGTCTCTAAGGATACCGGCTCCTGGGATACCTTCATGATCTCCCGCACCCTTTCCACCGGCATGTCCACTTTCAAAGCGACCTCTTCCGGTGACGGTTCCCTGCCCAGCTCCTGCAAAAGCTGCCTTGAAACCCGCACGAGACGGTTAATGGTCTCCACCATATGAACGGGAATCCGGATGGTACGGGCCTGGTCTGCAATCGCACGCGTGATCGCCTGACGAATCCACCAGGTCGCATAAGTACTGAATTTATAGCCCTTCCTGTAATCGAACTTTTCCACCGCCTTGATGAGCCCTAAATTCCCCTCCTGAATCAGATCAAGGAACTGCATGCCGCGTCCCACATACCGTTTGGCAATGCTGACGACCAGCCTTAAGTTGGCTTCCGTCAGTTTCTCCTTGGCCAGTTCATCTCCAAGCTCGATTTTCTTGGCCAGTTCAATCTCATCATCGCTGGATAAAAGCGGAACCTTGCCGATCTCCTTTAAATACATACGGACAGGATCCTCAACGCTGACGCCCTCCGGAACAGAGAGATCGATATGTTCCATATCGATTTCTTCTTCTTCCTCCAGCTCTTCCTCGATAAATAAATCGGGATCCAGCTCTAAGTCCTCGTCTTCATTGATCTGAAGAACGTCCACTTTATTCGTCTCCAGGAAATCATAAATCTGGTCCAGCCGGTCTGCATCCAGCGTAGTACCAGTAAAGAAATCGAGCACTTCCTGATTTTCCAGAACATTCTTTTTCTTTTTCGCCAGCAGAAGCAGCTGATTTAACTTTTCCTCAAAAGCAGCCAGTTCTTCTGCGGCCCTCAGTTCTGCCTCCCTGGCCTCGTCCACCTTCTTTGATGATGACAGCTTCTCTGCCGTTCTCTTAACATTCTCGCCCATGTTCTTCCATCCTTCCACAGCTTGCCTATAGTGTTCACCCTAATCCAGTGAAATATGCAGATTTTTCAGCGCCGCCTGCTCCTTTATGATTCTCTGCAGCTCCTCGATCCCCGCTGCGTTGCGGCTGGCATAATCGAGGCTGTTCTTTTTCACCTTCATGATCGTTTCTGAAAATGCCTTCTTCTGTTCTTCATTATCCAGGGATTCTTTCAGGCTCGCATTAAAAAGTCCCGCAACCACCCGGTACTGTTCTTCATCGTTAATAAAATGATTTAGGATTTCTGCCGGATTCAAATTCCCGGCGGCGTGTCCGTCAAATACCATCCTGGCTACCTGATGGTACAGATCTTCAATAAAATCATCGGGAGTGATAATTCCCTCTATCTTGTCAAACAGGAACGGATTCTCGATCAGCCATGTGAGGAGAAGCCTCTGGGACTGATTTCTTCCGTCTTCCCTGTCCTTTTTCTTCTTTCCTGCAGTATTCTCTTCTTCCTCCCGCGGAGCCACCGGACCCAGTCTCGCTCCCATGCGGTTTACCAGACGTTTTAGATCTTCGTAATTGATGAAAAATTCCCGGGACACGGCCTCTAAATAGTTCTCCCGCTCCAAGGCCTCCGGAAACTCACAGAGCTTCTTCGCCACCTGGTTATAGAACTCGGTCTTCTGTTCGGGGTCATCCATCTCGTAGTTTCTCTTTAAAACGTCGATTTCAAATAAAAAGCTGTTTCTCGCCTGCTCAATCCGTTCACGGAACGCTTCAGCCCCCATGTTCTTGATGAACTCGTCGGGGTCTTTATGCGGCTGCATGTTCAGTACCCGGATGGACATACCCACGTCGCGCAGAATCGGAATTGCCCTCAGGGCCGCCTTCGTTCCCGCTCCGTCGCTGTCGTACGTTAAAACCACCTTATCCGTGTAACGTTTTAGCAGCGCCGCATGCTGCGTCGTAAAGGCCGTTCCCAGCGACGCCACCGCATTGGTGAAGCCGGCCTGGTGCATGGCGATGACATCCATATAGCCTTCGCAGATTAATATGTATTTTTCCCTGGAAAGTCTTGCATAGTTAAGGCCGTAGAGATTCCGGCTCTTATCAAACAGCTTCGTCTCCGGAGAGTTTAAGTATTTCGGTTCCCCTGCGCCCATGACACGGCCGCCAAAACCGATGACACGGTTGTTCACATCCATGATGGGGAACATAACGCGGTTCCAGAACTTGTCATGGGCTCCGCGCTCCTCGATGGTAACCAGACCGGTCTCCTTTAAAATCTTGTCGTCGTATCCCTTTGCCCTTAAATACCGGTACAGATCGTCACTGGTCTTATTGGCAAAGCCGAGTCCGAAGTGGCGTATGGTATCGTCGGCCAGCTGCCTGTCCCTCAAATACCGGTACCCCACCTCGCCCTGCGGATTCGTAAGCTGGAAATAGTAATAATTTGCCGCCATGCGGTTAATCTCCAGCAGGGCCGTCCGCAGATCCGCGGCCTCTTTTGCTTCCTTGCTGTACTCCTGCTTCGGGAGCGCCACGCCGGCCCTGTCGGCCAGCATCTGAAGCGCTTCCATAAAGGAATAATTCTCATATTCCATCACAAACGTAATCACATTGCCTCCGGCGCCGCAGCCAAAACAGTAATACATCTGTTTGGAGGGCGACACGGAAAAGGAAGGTGATTTCTCATTGTGAAACGGGCAGAGTCCAAAGTAGTTGCTCCCCTTCTTCTGCAGCTTCACGTAACCTGAAATCACATCCACGATATCGTTTTTCATTCTGACTTCTTCTACTACTTCTTCCGGATATCGCATGAAATTTCACACCTCCCTGATTCCCTTAACTGTCAGATATCCTTCCAGGCCTTTGGGACGAACAGCTCCTCGAACTTGTCGATGGCGTAGCTGTCGCTCATCCCCGCTATGTAATCGCATACCACGCGTTCACGGTTTTCGCGGCGTACATCCATCAGATAGTGGTATTCCGCCGGGAGCTTATCCGTATGCTCCATATAATAGTTAAACAGCATCACAATGAGATGCTGAGCCTTTCCTTCCTCCGCCTTGGGTACGTCGCTCCGGTATACGTTCTCAAACATCCAGGTGCGAAGCCCCTGCATGGCTTCCTCCATGTGGGGAGACATGATAATCTCCGGTTTCTCGTAGCTGTTTCGGATAATATCATGTATCAGGTTATTCAGGCGTTCCCGCACGCTGTGCCCGAGAACCTCCGTATAGCACTCCGGCAGATCTTCCTCCACAAACATCCTGGCGCGGATCGCATCATCGATATCGTGATTGATGTAGGCGATCTTATCGGAAAGCCGTACAATCTTTCCTTCCAGCGTGGATGGGCTTCCGCTCGTTCGGTGGTTTAGGATGCCGTCGCGCACTTCCCAGGTTAGATTAAGGCCTCTTCCATTCTTTTCCAGGACCTCCACAACCCGGACGCTCTGCCGGTAGTGGGCAAAGCCTTCCGAACAGATTTTGTTCAGGACTGCTTCCCCTGAATGGCCGAAAGGCGTATGTCCGAGATCGTGCCCCAGTGCGATGGCCTCAGTCAGATCCTCGTTCATGCGCAGCGCCCTGGCAATGGTCCTTGCAATCTGAGATACTTCCAGGGTATGGGTAAGGCGCGTCCGGTAATGGTCGCCTTCCGGCGCCAGAAATACCTGCGTCTTATGCTTCAGCCTGCGAAATGTCTTACAGTGGATAATCCGGTCCCGGTCCCGCTGATAGACGGGCCGTATATCACACGGTTCTTCCTCCCTTTCCCTTCCTCTCGAATTCCTGCTGAGTGAGGCGTAAGGGCTTAAAGCTTCTGCTTCCCAGGATTCCGTGGATTCCCTGATATTCATATGTCACATCCTTTCAATTGGTTTGTTTCACTCCTCGCTCTGTAATTTCACGAGTACACTGACGAGGCTTTATTCTGTTAAATAAATACCCAAAGTTATGTTACATTATATCATATTTTCAGTAACTTTAATACCCTATATTTAAACTTTTGGATTTTTACTTCCTGTGTTTGCAAAGAATCGACGGAGGACAGGGAAAGGGCGGATCATGCGATCCGCCCTTTCCCTGCTGCTTTCCTGCTGTTACAGTTATTTTAAATTATTAACGATTCTGCAGCCTCTCCGATTCCTTCACAAAAGGTTGGATGGGGCATGATGACGGCCGCCAGATCTTCGGCCGTCAAGCGTTTTGAAATGGCCAGTTCCAGTTCGCCGATCATATCGGTTGCCCTGGCACACATCAGCTGGGCGCCCAGGATACGGCCGGTCTCCTTTTCGGAAACTATTTTCAGGAAACCGCGGTCCTGCATGGACAGGATGGATTTTCCATTTACGGACATGATGTATTTTCCTGTGGCGGTATCGATGCCTGCGGCTTTTGCCTCGTCGGCGGTGAGGCCTGCACAGGCGATCTCCGGATCGGTGTATACGCAGGCTGGAATGACGGTCATGTCTTTTCCCTTCAGCTCCGGGAACATGGCGGAAGCTGCCTGACAGCCCTCTGCCGCAGCCACGTGGGCAAGGCAGACGCCTCCGATGAGGTCTCCAATGGCGTAAATGCCGGGTACCGAGGTTTCATAGCGCTCGTTTACCAGGACTCGGCCCCGCTCCATATCGATGCGTTCCTGCATGTCTTCCGAGAACAGACCGCGGCTTAAGGGACGGCGGCCAACGGCTGACAGAATCAGCGCGGCCGGGGCTTCACAGGTTTTTTCTTTTTCCGTATAGCGGCAGAGATACGTTCCGTCTCCCATCTTTTCGACGGTGGAAACCGTAGCCCCGGTATGAATGTCTACGCCGCGTTTTTTCATAATCATCTTTAAATTCTGGGAAATCTCCTTGTCCATGCCGGGCAGGATCTTATCCATGGCTTCCAGTACCGTGACCTGACATCCCAGGTCGTTATAGACAGTAGCAAACTCCATTCCTATAACTCCGCCGCCAATGATCACGAGACGGTCCGGAACACACTCCTCCTCCAGCATCTGGGTACTGTTTTTCACGCCCGGTAAGTCCATGCCCGGAATGGGAATGGACGAAGGCTCGGAGCCTGCTGCCAGCAGAATATAATCTGCGGTTACCTCTTCCTCACCCGGCATCACTTTCACTAAGTGTTCTCCGCACACTACGCCGGTACCCCGGTATAGATCGATCTTAGCGGCGGCCAGCTGCTTCTCAATGCCGGCGCGCAATTCTTCCACCACGGCGTCTTTGCGTTTCTTCAGTTCCTCCATGGATACGCGCAGGCCTTCCGTATGGAGGCCGGCGGCCTCTGTCTTCTTCACCTCCCGGTAAAGGCCGGTGGTGTGGAGATACGTTTTCGTAGGAATGCATCCGCAGTTTAAACAGGTGCCTCCCACATGGGACCGTTCGATCACGGCCGTTCTTTTCCCCGCCTTCGACGCGTAAAGGGCCGTCATATAGCCGCCCGGCCCCGCGCCGATTACGACGAGATCATAATGTTTTTCCATCCAATCCTCCTGTTCTCTCAGGTGCGTCTGTGAATCGACGGCACAGCACTACATCATATCGCAGACCAGATCCTGTAAATCCTTCCGCATCGCCTCCTGAACCGGAGTGCCGCAGGACAGGGCTGCAAAACGGTCTGCCGCTGCCTTTCTGTTCCAGATCATGCCGGTCAGAATGTCTTCCGCGGCTTTAATAAAGTCCGTATCCAGGGCGTCGGACCATATCTTTCCTTCCTGGACACGCCCCTCTTCCACATGGACCAGCACCTGGGCCTCCCCCCAGGTAAAACGGGCGGCGGCTTCATCGCTGAACGGGATCTTCCTGCCGTATTTCCACTCCCAGGAGGCAAACCGCTCCGTCCGCTCCCTTACCTCGTTTTCGCAAAGCCGTTCCGGAGGAAATGGGTCTGCGGGAAGGCCGTAGACCTCGCCGAAGCTTTCCTCCAGGCTGTCTCTCATACGTCTAACCGTCAGATCCGGCACGTATTCGATTAAATTGGCCACACGGCTTTTGACGGAATCCACGCTTTTGGATCTCAGTTTTTCCCTGGAAACGTTTAGATAGCGGGCCATCTCTTCTTTGTCCACAGAGAGCAGAATGGTCCCGTGATGATAACAGAAGTCCCCGGTCTCGTAGTACGCGTTGCCGGAAAACTTGCGGCCATCCACTGTGATATCATTGCGGCCGGTCCGTTCTGCGTTTACACCCAGCTTCTCCGCCGCCCTTAGGATAACCTCCGTCTGTTTTGTGACATCGTAGTTATCTTTTCTTGTGATGAAGGTAAAATTTAAATTGCCCAGGTCGTGGAACACGGCGCCGCCTCCCGACAGCCGTCTCACCAGATGACCTCCGGCGGCCTCCAGTTCCTCTCTGCGGCACTCCTTCCATGCGTTCTGATTCCTGCCTATGACCACGGTTTTCTCATTCTGCCACAGGTAGAGAATGCATTCCTCTTCTTCCACATGGTAAAGCAAATACTCCTCCATGCCGAAATTGGGATAGGGGTATGACCCCGGCCCCAGGGCCAGGGTCAGTCGGCGGATCACGCCTCTTCCCCCTCTGCGCATTCCTCCCCGAATGCGTAATGCAGCTTCGGATTCCGGGCCGCATTTACTTCATCCAGGCGCTTCACCATGGTGATGTGGGGGGAGCTCCGGATATATTCGGGATCACGCTTCGCCGTCTCATAGATCTCGTGGAACACGGCGATCAGTTCATCTAAGTTCTCCTTTGATTCCGTCTCCGTCGGCTCCACCATCAGGGCCTCGTGGACAATCAGCGGGAAGTACATGGTCGGCGGATGGATTCCATGATCTAAAAGGGCCTTGGCGATATCCATGGCCGTCACGTCCATCTCTTCCTTTTCCTGTTCCAGACTCATGACGAACTCATGCATGCACGTCTGTTTAAACGGCATATGGTAATAGTCTGACAGCTTTACCCTGACGTAATTGGCATTTAACACCGCGTTTTTACAGGCGTCGGCAATGCCGTCGGGGCCCAGCGTCAGCACGTAAGAGAGCGCCTTCACCACCACCAGGAAGTTTCCGTAGAATTCCTTAACCATGCCGATAGATTTTTCATAGGGCTCCATGCGAAGCACGCCGTCCCGTTCCACCACCTTCTGTCCCGGCAGGAACGGTTCCAGGAAACGCTTGCAGCCCACCGGACCGCTTCCGGGTCCGCCACCGCCGTGAGGCGTGGAAAAGGTCTTGTGCAGATTCAAATGAACCACGTCAAAGCCCATGTCTCCCGGCCGTGTGATTCCCATAACCGCATTTAAGTTCGCTCCGTCGTAATAGCAGAGGCCGCCTGCATCGTGGACGATCTTCGTGATCTCCAGAATGTTGGGATCAAAGAGTCCCACTGTATTGGGATTCGTCAGCATAAGGCCTGCCGTGTCTTCTCCGACAGCGTCCCGAAGCTTCTCTAAATCTACAAGTCCGTCGGCTGTGGATGGAATATTGATTACCTTGTAGCCGGCCATGGTTGCACTGGCCGGATTCGTCCCATGGGCGGAGTCCGGAACAATGATCTTCGTCCGTTTCTCATCCCCGCGGCTCTCATGCCAGGCACGAATCAGCAGAAGTCCCGTGAATTCGCCGTGGGCGCCGGCCGCCGGCTGGAACGTCATGCTGTCCATTCCAGTTATCTCACAGAATATTTCCTCCGATGTCTTTAAGACCTCCAAGGCGCCCTGAACGGTGGATTCCGGCTGCAGCGGATGAATTCCTGTAAATCCGGGGAGTCCGGCGATCTCATCATTGATCTTTGGATTGTATTTCATGGTGCAGGAACCCAGGGGATAGCAGCCGTCGTTGACACCGTGGGTCGCTTTGGCCAGCTCCGTATAATGGCGGCTTATGTCATTTTCAGATACCTCGGGAAGACGCAGCGGAAGCGCTCTCGTGCACTCCGGCATCACGTAAGGCACGTCGGAGGGCGGCAGAATCTGGCAGTGACGTCCGTTTACACTTCGTTCAAATATCAGTTTCATGCGCAGCACACCTCCTTTACGAGATCGGCCAGACGGTCCATCTCCTCCTTCGTATTCATCTCCGTGGTACACCAGAGCATGCGTCCGCCTGGCAGAGGCAGACCGCCTAAGTAACCTTCTTCCTCCAGCTTGGCGGACAGCCGCTCTGTATCAGCCGGGCGGTCTGTCACGAACTCGTGGAAAAATGGCTTGTCATAGACCGGGCTTAAACCGGCTGCTCTTAGCTTTTCTCTCAAATAATGGGCTTTCGAGGTGCACTGGAGCGCCGCCTCCCGAAGTCCCTCCGGCCCCATGGCCGATAAATAGACCGAGGCCGTCAGCGCGCAGAGCGCCTGGTTAGAACAGATGTTGCTGCTGGCTTTTTCCCGGCGGATGTGCTGTTCTCTCGCCTGAAGCGTCAGGACAAAGCCCCTCTTTCCGTCGGAGTCAACCGTTTCCCCCACGATACGTCCGGGCAGCTTCCTCATCATATCCCGCGTGGTCGCCATAAATCCCAGGTAAGGTCCGCCAAATGCCATCGGAAGCCCCAGCGGCTGTCCCTCTCCCACCGCGATATCGGCGCCGCATTCAGCCGGAGTCTGTAAAACCGCCATGGAGATAGGATTACAGCCGGCAATCAGCTTGGCCCCGGCTCCGTGAACCAGTTCCGCCATGGCCGTGACATCCTCCAGAATCCCGTAGTAATTGGGCTGCTGTACATAGAAACAGGCCGTCGTCCCATCAAGCATCTCCTTAAGCGTCTCTAAATCGACGCTTCCGTCCTTTGAAGGAACCAGTTCCACGTGGGCGCCTCTGCCGTGGCAGTACGTCTCCATCGCCGCCAGCACATCCGGGTTAGCCGTGTCCGCCGCCAGGACTCTGACTCTCTTCCGTTCCCGGCACATGAATACGCTCTCCGCGGCGGCTGAAGCCCCATCGTAGACCGACGCGTTGGCCGCGTCCATGCCGGTCAGTTCACAGATCATGGTCTGGTACTCGAAGATAGCCTGTAAATTCCCCTGGCTGATCTCCGCCTGATACGGCGTATAAGCGGTAACAAACTCCTCTTTGGAGACCACCTCCTTAACTATGGCCGGTATGTAGTGGCGGTACGCCCCCGCTCCGCGGAACACATGGTCAAACACACGGTTTTTTCCCGCCAAAGACTCCATCTGCCTGCGCAGTTCAAGCTCTGATTTGCCCTCCGGGATGGAGAACCGCCCCTTTAACTTCACTGAATCCGGCACACAGCCGAACAGATCATCGTAATCTTTATAACCGATTTCATCGAGCATCGCCTTCTGCTGATGATCGGTACTGGATAAGTAAGACCCCATTTGCATTCTCCTTTTTCTCTTCTTACAGCTGCATCTAACGTTCTTATTCTTTGACGAACTCCTCGTATTCCCCCGCGCTCATCAGCTCTTCCTGATCCCCAATGTCGGATACACGGATCATCCAGGCCCCATACGGATCGGAATTGATGCTTTCCGGACTGTCCAGCAAGTCTTCGTTGATTTCCGCAACCACGCCGGTGATCGGGGAATAGACATCGGAAACTGCCTTTACGGACTCCACATCGCCGAACGCCTCGCCTGCCGTCACCTCATCCTCCGGCTCCGGAAGATTAACGAATACGAGATCTCCCATCTGATCCTGCGCATAGTCTGTCATACCGATTCTGGCTGAACCGTCCTCTAAAAATTCGACCCATTCGTGAGATTTTGCATACTTTAAATTTTCTGGATATGTCATTGTTTTTTCCTCCATATTATAATTTATATTTTCGTGGAATATCTATTTCGTTCTTTTGTAGAAAGGAAGCGGAACTACCTCTGCTTCAATCCGGCGTCCTCTTACGTCCGCCTCTGCCTTCGTACCGGGCACAGCATACTCTTTCTTTACCAAAGCCATGGCAACCGGGCATTTTAAGTAAGGAACGTGGGTTCCCGATGTGGTGATGCCGATCTCTTCCCCATTCGCATAGACGGTCTCATGTTCCCGGATAATGCCCCGGCCGGTCACCTTTAAGCCGACTCTCACCCGTGTGGGTTCTCCCTTTGCCTCGATGGCCGCTTTTCCGATAAAGTCTTCCTTCTTCATCTTCACCGCAAAGGAGAGTCCCGTCTCCAGCGGAGTGATGGTGTCATCCATCTCGTGGCCGTATAAAGGCATGGCCGCTTCCAGTCTCAGCGTGTCTCTGGCTCCCAGTCCGCAGGGAATCAGACCTTCCTCTTTTCCCGCCTCCATCAGTGCCTCAAAAAGCTCCGGCGCCTTCCCGGCCTCCATGTAGAGCTCGTATCCGTCTTCCCCGGTATAGCCGGTCTTCGATACGATGCAGCGGATTCCCGCCACCGGACGGTCTGCAAGGCAGGTGTAATATTTTACCGGCAGATTCTCTTTGTCTGTCAGTTTTAGCAGAATCTCTTCCGCCTTCGGCCCCTGAAGCGCCAGCTGGCCGACTCCCGCCGATATATCCTTCAGTTCGGCGCCTGGAAGCTTATGGGCCATCATCCATGCGAAGTCCTTATCTTTGTTGGATGCGTTCACCACGATAAAATAGTGATTGTCTCTGATCTTGTAAACGATCAGATCATCCACCACGCCGCCCTCCTCGTTGCACATGGGGCTGTATCTGGCCTGGCCGTCCACCATGCTGGTAAAATCATTGGTCAGCAGATGGTTTAAATTGTCGAGCGCCGCTTCGCCCTCACACAGGATCTCCCCCATATGGGACACGTCAAACAGGCCGCAGGCCGTCCTCACCGCCATGTGCTCCGCGATCACTCCGGTCCCGTACTGCACCGGCAGAAGAAATCCGGCAAATGGCACCATCTTTCCCCCGTACTTTACATGAGTATCATATAAAGTTGTCTTACATTCCATGTTTCCCTACCTCCAATCAAGATCGTTAAATTTTGGACATAAAAAAGACATACAACAAGAAATAAGAATTGTCATATGCCCCGTCTTCGTACCTGAAAGATTACCTTCAGCCGTCGCCGTTCCTTTTCTGATCCAGTCCACGGCTGCTGTGTCCGGTCTGAGGAACATACGGCTGGAAAGCTGCCTCGTCGGTGGTGTCCATCACCTTTCCAGAGTTTCGTCCAAATCCGGTCCTTTTGCCTGAGAGTTTTTCTCACCTTCGGCTCCGCCAGTAAAGGCGGTCTCTCCCGAACTCTTCATCCGAATATTCAATTTACGAGTAAAGTATAACATGTATGGCAGGGAGCCGCAAGCGATTTTTGTGCATATTTTACGATTCCGGGGATGACTTCTCTCGCCGGTTATGTTAAAATAAAGCCATGAAACGAAAGGGGACATCTGCAAATGAACAAAAGCAAAACCTTCAGCTACGAATACGATGAATATGAAGACGGGACAAAGGGAGCCCACACTCTGATTGATGATCTTCTTGCCGACCCTGATTTTTCCGGATTGACAGAGCTTTCCATAGGAAACTGGGGCGACTGCTGGGAGGAAAGCTGCCAGCCAATCATCGACGGAATTATTTCACACGCGAAAGAATTTTCCCATATCCGCAGCCTCTTTATCGGAGACATGGATTTCGAGGAGTGCGAGGTATCCTGGATCATTCAGGGCAACTATGGCGGCTTATGGGCGGCGCTTCCGGAGCTGACGGAGCTGACCATCAAGGGAAGCACCGATCTGGAGCTGGGCGCTGTCTCTCATGAGAAACTGGAATCGCTCACCATCATCTGCGGCGGACTTCCGAATTCTGTCATCGAGTCCGTGAAAAATGCGCGTCTGCCCGGCTTAAAAAAGCTGATTCTCTACATAGGAAGCGATAATTACGGCTTTGAGGGCGACTGTGAGACCATCCGTTCTCTGCTTGACACCATGGATTTTCCGAAACTGGAGTATTTAGGGATTGTTGACAGTGAGATGCAGGATGATATGACGGAAACCGTACTGGGGTGCCGCTATATGGACCAGATCCACACACTGGACTTGTCATGCGGGACTCTGTCTGACAAGGGAGGGGCCCTTCTTCTTGAAGCGCTGCCCGCGCATCCCAATATTCAGAAGCTGGATGCCCACTACCACTACTTAAGCACCGGGATGATGCAGCGTCTGGCCGCGCTTCCGATCGAGACGGAGCTGTCCGAACAGAACAAACCGGATAACTACCGCGGCGAGGTCTGGATGAACGCCATGCTGACAGAATGAGAACCGCGGTGCTGCTGGGAAACCGGGACACCAAGCGAACCATCTACTTTGAAAAGGCGGCCCGCCAAAACGGACTGCCCTTTCTGTTTCTGGAGTGGGAAGATTGGAAGCGCTGCGGTTTTCCCGCTGACAGCGAACTGTTTGTAAAGATCGATCCCCCGGTCTGGACCGATGGCCATCTCTCCGGCCTCAATGATCTGGTCGGCTCCTACCGCAGTGATTTGAAGGCATTGGAAAAGGAGGCGTCAGTCTCCCAATTCGTAAATCCGCCTCGCGCGCTCATGGAGCTGCTCGACAAGACCGGATGCAAGCAGGTATTAAAGGAGGCCGGTCTTCCCGTTACCCAAAGCCTGGGAGAAGGCATCGGGGACAGCGAAACGCTTCTCTCCCGCATGAAGGACATGCGGATATTTTCGGTCTTTATCAAACCGGTATCCGGATCCGGCGCGGCCGGGGTCACGGCATTTCGCTTCCAGCCAAAGACCGGACGCATGGCCGCCTACTCCTGCGCCGCACCCGATCTGGCGGCATTAAAGCCAGAGCGTTCCTCTGCTTTCCGACCGCCGCTTATCAATACGAAGAGACTTCACACCATCACGGAGCCTGCAGAAATCCTGGATTTTTTAGACAGTCTGCTCTCCCTCGGGTGTATTGTGGAACGGTGGTACCCGAAGGCGGACTTTCAGGGATTTTCCTACGACTTGAGGGCGGTCTGCCAGGATGGAGCCCTCGATTTTCTGCTGGCACGGCTGTCGAAAGGGCCTGTCACCAATCTCCATTTAAACAATCACCCGCTGGAGGCCTCCCGGCTGGCGCTGCCGGAAGACGTCACTTCGACCATACAAGAGCTCTGCCGGAGAGCCTGCGGCTGTTACCCCGGCCTTCGCAGCGCCGGGATCGATATCCTCCTGGAAAAAGGCAGCTTAAAGCCACGGATCATCGAGATGAACGGACAGGGCGACCTGCTTTACCAGGATATTTACGATAAAAATGAAATTTACAGCCACCAGGTCAGGATGATGAAGGCATGGCTGGAGCAGGGAGGTACTTTATGAGCGATGATGCCATACATGATGATTCAATGAATGATAATTCGATGAATGATGATTTGATAAATGATAATTTGATGCACGAAAATATTACGCGCCAAGAAGCACTGCGCGAGGTCCCGGCCGGCTTATTTGGCCGGACGCTGAACGCCATGCAGCCGGATGTCGATATGAATAAAATCGCAGGCAGCCATGACATCCTTTTTATCTGCCTCGACACCCTGCGCTACGATGTGGCCGAGGAGGAGGAAGCAAAAGGTACGACGCCGGTACTGAACCGGTATGGCCCCTGGGAGAAATGCCAGGCTCCCGGCAATTTCACCTATCCCTCCCACCACGCCATGTTCGCCGGATTTCTGCCCTGCCCTTATGAGGCCAAAAGCATCGCGGACCGGCAGCCGCTCTTCTTCCCGTTAAACGCGGGTATGGGAAAGAAAGCGCCCGCCGGCGCCTTTGGATTTTCCGGGGCGACCATCATGGAAGGGCTGGAGAAGGCCGGCTACGACACCTGGTGCGTGGGCGGCGTGGCATTTTTCGACAAACGCTCCGACCTGGGCCGGGTATTTCCCGGATATTTCCGCCGCAGCTACTGGAATCCTTCCTTTGCCTGTCCCGTCAAGGACAGCACCGGCAATCAGGTGGATTTTCTCTTAAAGAAGATCGAAAAAGCAGACAGGGACATTCCCGTTTTTCTCTACTTAAATATCGACGCTATCCATTACCCCAATTACTTTTATCTGGATGGCGCCGTTCATGACAGCCTTGAAAGCCATGGCGCAGCTCTGCGTTATGTGGATGGCCAGCTGGGCCGGCTGTTTGAGCGCTGGAAGGCGGTGCGGGGCAGCACCTTTGTAATCTGCTGTTCCGATCATGGAACGTGTTACGGGGAAGACGGCTGCCAGTTTCACGGCATCAATCACCCGGCCGTAACCACGGTTCCCTATAAGCATTTTATCCTTTAAGGTCAGGAGTTCGACACCCATGAATATGAAACGATATACGCAGTATATGTACAGCTATCCCCATAAGACGGCCTACGGTCCCCTGGAAGGAGTTACTCTGAATCAGTATCTTCCTGATCTGGCTGGTCCCGGGCATGACCTCTACCTCCATCTGCCCTTCTGCGAGACGAAATGCGGTTACTGCAACTTATTCTCCGTCACGGGGCAGGGGGAGACGGCCATAGACCGGTATCTAGACACCGTGGAACGGCAGCTTCGCCAGTATGAGCCGCTTTTTGCCTCTGCAAACTCCCTTTTTACCGGCCTTACGATCGGAGGCGGAACCCCGTTGCTGCTGACGGAAGCGCAGCTGGAACGGTGCTTTGCCATGATACGGCGTTATACACGGCTTACCCGGGACGCGGAAATCATCATCGAGACCGCGCCGAATCAGACAGCGAAGCCGAAGCTTGCTCTGCTGAAGGACGCCGGTGTCACGAGAGTCAGCATGGGCATTCAAAGCTTTTTCGATGAGGAGCTGAAGGTCCTTAAGAGGAGCCACCGGGCAGAGAAGGCCAGAGAATCGCTGAATCTTTTGATGAACAGCGGTTTTTCCAGGGTCAATGCGGACTTCATCTACGGCGTGCCGGGACAGAGCGTCTCCTCCTTCCTCTCCTCGGTAAAAGAAGCGGTATCCTTCGGCCCTGACGAGCTGTTTCTCTATCCTCTGTACGTAAAACACGGCGCGGCGCTGGAACAGGAATTAAACCGCGGCCTCGTTCTGGATGAGGACCTGGCCTTCCGCCAGTATGAAGCGGCTGCGGAATGGCTTGCCTCGCACGGTTACCGTCAGGATTCCATGCGCCGGTTCGTCAGGCCGGAATCGCCCGGGGGCAGCAGGGAATTTTCAGACTGCGGCTTTGGGAGCACGCTGTCACTGGGATGCGGCGGCAGAAGCTATCTGGGAAACCTCCATTCCTGTACTCCCTATGCCGTCACAAGAGAAAGCTGCTTAGAGCAGCTGGTCCAATACGAAGAGACCACGGATTTCTGCGCAGTCACCCATGGGATTCTGCTGTCGGAAGAGGAACAGAAACGAAGATTTGTCATACGCCATCTGCTCATTCTTCCCGGACTTCCTCTCACGGCTTACCGGGAAGCGTTTCATGGTGACGCAGCCGCTGATTTTCCAATTCTTCATGAGTGGACGGAGCAGGGCTTTCTTAAAGAGCAGGGGGACTGTCTTGCACTGACGGAAAAAGGGATGGGGCTGTCCGATTATCTAGGCCCCATGCTCATTTCAAAGGAAGTCCAGGATAAAATGAATCAATGGGAGGCCCATCATGGCACGAAACATGATCCTATACAGAGGGAGTTTAAAGAGCTGTAATTACGGCTGTTCCTACTGCCCCTTCGCCAAACGGCCGTCTTCTCCGTCTGAGCTTCTAAAGGACAGGGAAAACTGGATGCGGTTTGTCGGACATCTGGAAACGCAGAACGAACGGCTGGAAACGCTTAGCGGACAGACGGACACTTTCAGTGAACCGTATGGAGCCGTCATGGTGGTTCCTTACGGGGAGGCGCTGATCCACGATTACTACTGGGAGGGGCTTGCCCGGCTGAGCCGCATGGGGACAATGGAAGCCGTTGGGGCGCAGACCAACTTAAGCTTTGATATCGGGCGCCAGCTTACCATCTTCAAGGAAAGCGGCGGCAGGAAAGAAAAGCTCCGCGTCTGGGCCACCTTTCATCCGGAGATGACGACCGTGTCCCTCTTTGCAGAGCAGTGCAGAAAACTGCTGTCTGCCGGGATCCGCATCTGTGCGGGGGCAGTCGGCGTGCCGGAGAACCTGGAAACTCTTCGACGCTTAAAGGAGGCGCTTCCCGGCGGATGCTGCCTCTGGATTAACCGCATGGATGGGCTGAACCGCCGCTACACAGAGGAAGAACAGCAGGCATTTCTCAGGATCGATCCCTGGTTTTACCGCGAACTGCACGTAAAAAAGGCGATGCCGGAGCAATGCCCGGGACGCCTTTTTGTGGAGTCTGACGGAAGAATGAGGCGCTGTACCATCTCCGCTCCCCCGGAAGGAAACTGGTATGATACGGGAGGGACAGAGACGCTTCCTTGCAGGAAAAAAGCATGTACCTGCTACCTGGCCTATGGCGGCCGGATGGACTGTGTGGAGCGGACCGCATTCGGGCGCTGGCCTCTTTTTCGCATCCCCTGGAGTCCCAGGGCAGTGTTTATCGATGTGGATGGGACTCTTATTCCGGAAAACGGCCTGGTTGAAGACCGCCTCCTGTCCCATCCGGGGATCAGCATGGAATGGCTGGACTTTTTCAAACGCGAGTCCCGGACCAGGTCCTTATTTCTGGCCACTTCCCTGCCCTGGAAAGAGGCGGCCGCCAAATGCAGGAGCATACTCCCCTATATATCAGGAGGTGTCTTTGCAGGAGGCGCGCATGTGGTCTTTCGGTCAGGGAATAATCAGCCAGGAAATAGGCATTCAACGAAAGACCATTCGGGGAACGACCGTCTTGAGATCTTCCACACCTTCGACGCCCCCTGGCTCCCTCAGCTTTCGGCGCTTCAGTCCGACTCCCGCTTTCGCCTCCGCCTCTTTGAACACGAAGGCCGCCCTTATAAGCTTACACTCACGAGACCGGAAAAACGCGGTTGGAGGCAGGAAGAGTTGAATGCGGTCACCGGTCGTCTGACGCCCGGCGCGTTCCGCTGTTTCACGGAGCGCGGCAACCTTCAGATCGTTTCCCGGGAGGTTGACAAAGGGAGCGGGGTTCGTGAACTGTGTGCGCTAATGGGAATCGATGCCCGTGAGACGGCGGCTCTCGGCGATTCCAAGGAAGACATTGCCATGTTTCGCACCTGCGGTTATGGAATCGCTGTAAAAGGAGGTTCTCTGAAGGCTGCCGCGGAGGCCGATTTTATATCGGAATGCTGTCCGAGAGACATAAGGTTCCATACCCCAGCTCCGCATTAGGCCACTGCGAATATCCGGGCAGATGCCTGGCTCCACGCCTTAAATAGGCTTTAATTTTCTCACCGTACAGAAACGGGTCCCTCCCGTCCACGATCCCCCACTGCATCAGAAGCGCCGCGCTTCCCGTCACAAACGGCGTGGCAAAGGATGTTCCCGTCACGGACTCATAGCCGCCCCCCGATCTGGCTGTAATGATTCCGACTCCCGGGGCCGCCAGATCGGGCTTAACCTGATTAGTCTTTCGCGTGAATCCACGGCCGGAAAAATCGGCGAAGGACTGGTAAGCGTCGTCATAGGCGCCTACGGATATAACTCCTGCCGCCGTGGAAGGTATGGTCAGAGTCGTCTCCGGGGTGGGCCTTAAGAAACGAGTGGAACGGCTCAGCACACTGGCGGAAGGCAGCCAGAAATCAAAGTTTCCCTCCACGATCTCCCGTGGCGTCAGCCGGATTCTCCAGAGTCCCTCATCAACGTAACTTTCTTTGGGAATGAAGTCCAGATAGATTTCCTGCGCTACGCTGTACGGCCCCGGCTTTCCATAGTAAAGAAGAATGGTCAGATTCACAAAAGAAAGCGTCTGGGGCCCCAGGCGGCTGCTGATTGGACCGATAGTTTCGCCAGATGGCGTAATCAGGCTGATATCGAAAATATCCGTATAGGACTTCCAGAGCTGGACACTGAAGCTGGTCTGATAAGCTCCTATCGTCAGCTCCACCTCCTGTGGCTGGTTCATCACCAGCTGCCCGGCGCTGTGCCCGTCTCCCGCCCCTTCATTACCTGTTCCCACTACGAAGACCGCTTTCCCGTAATTGGATATGTCATTCAGAAACGTTTCCAGAAGGCTCGTTCCGTCATGGGAACCGTACGTGTTGCCGAAGCTTAAATTGACCGCCACCGGCTGTCTCCGGCGCACCGCTTCTCTCACCACAAAATTGACCGCCCGCATCAGTTCCGTCGTCCGCGGAAAGCTGTCGCTTTTCGGCACGCCCAGCTTTACCACCAGGAGATCACTCTCATAGGCGATTCCCCGGTACTGGCCGTTATTCTCCCTTCCGTTGCCCGCCGCAATGGCTGCCACCGCGGTTCCGTGACCACTCGTATCCACAGAGGGCACGATCGCCCGTGCAGCCGCCCGGCTTCCTGTGGCCAGCGCCTCGTTGATCTCCTCTTCTGTAAACACCCGGTCCAGCGTCTGATCCCAGAGCATAACGATGCGTGTGTCCCCGTTCTCCTTTCGGAAATCATCGTGGTAATAATCGATACCCGAGTCAATGATCGCCGTCAAAACTCCTCTGCCGGACAGATTCCCCTCCCCCTGCTGCACGATATTAATACAAGAAGCTGCCTTTGCCTGGTTGATGGCAAAGTACAGCCTCTTCGGTTTTTCTATAAAGTCTATCTGCGGCAGACTGCTGATATAGTCGATCTCCGGCTCCGGCACCGTTAAAATGGCGTACTCGTTGATCATCTCATCCACAATGATCCCGTGTTCTGTCAACTCAGCCAGGCTCCCGGAATATTTAACGATCAGTTCCCATGTATTCAGCTCGGAGTTATACCCCACATTCAGGGACTCCGATTTTTCCCGTTCCTCTGTCGTGGCACTGAGAGAGAGGTTTAAGAGGTTTTCCAGCTTCTGATTCTGCATATGCTTCTCTGTGTTATTCTTTTACTCTATCATACGCATCACGGCACGGGTGTATTCGGATTCTTTCCTGTCAACCTGCCGTCTCCTTCTCAGCCTCCCGGATCTCCACCCCATTATAGAAGAACCGGAGGATTTCCTCATAGGTTTTGCCCTCCGCCGCCATGGCCTGCGCTCCGTTCTGGCTCATGCCGACTCCGTGGCCGTATCCGCCTCCATAGATATGGAAAGTGGTGATATTATTATCATCCACGCCCTCGTTCTCGATGGCAATATAGGCGCTGGGCAGGGACTCGATATCCTTCATGACGTTTCCGTCATTCTTCGTAATCTTCATGTAGGGATTGCCAAGCTTTGCTCTCACCTGGCCTTCCCCGTTGATGGTCATGATTCCATCGGAGCCTTCCACACGCACTTTTTTCACAATGCCGCCCACACCACGCTCGGTGACAGAGATATTCAATATGGTTCCCACCGCGGTAATCTCCTCCTCCAGCTGCCGATTCGTGACCGTAGTCTCCCAGCGGTACATCGGGAAGGAGGAATCATAGGATGGGTACTCCTTATTCTTGATAAATGCCTCAAATGCCGCATTGGTGGACAAATTTAAGACGCTGCGGCCTGTCTCCAGGAGGCAGCCGTCCAGATACGGATATTTGGCCGGATCACTTCCCCAGATGCTGCCGTCTGTCGTATGGCCGCAGGAGGTGGAGAAATAAAATGCCTCAATGGGCGCATCCTGATAGAACAGAAGCTTTCCATACGTCTCACGGACCGCCTGCTCCGTCTTATCCGATGTCTTTAGGTTGTTATACACCTGGAATCTGGTGCTGTCGTCCACATGGGCGCCGTACTGGCTGTAGGTGTTGCTCTGAATCTGGCGGTAGGCGTACGTTCTCGCACAGACCGCCTGGGCCTTTAACGCCTCCATCTCGTAGCTGTCAGGCATCTCGCTGGGCACTACCCTGGTCAGATAATCTTCCAGATACAGTTCATTAATCAGAGTAATCCCCTCTGTCTCTTTCCGGATTTCAATGCTTCCGCTGTACGTCGGCGTGCCGAGGGACCTACGGATAGAATTGACGGAGATGGTATCGCCGGCCTCTACGGGAGTGACGACAATTCGACCGTCCTTCAGCCGTTCATCTGACGGATCGATAATCACTTCGGCCTTCGCCGGGATCTGCACGCTCTCCTCTCCGTAGGCAATGTTCAATCCGCTCTCTGCCGATAAGGTGACCGACGGATGGAAGACAGACTGAAAATTCGTATTCATGATCATGACCCGGATCGTCTTCGCATCGAATTCCCGCATGGTCAAAGCCGCGCACAGCTTTCCATGGGCCACGACAAATTCCTGAATGTCGTAGCCGACCAGGATATCCGAGATGGACTGCTCCTCAAACTGGCCATACAGCTTATACACCTTGAAATCCTTATCCAGCTTGATCTTACCGTAGCCTTCAATCTCAATGGAATCGTCCTTTACCGCCAGGACCTTTCCGGTAATCCTCTTTTTCTTCAACGTCACCTTCTGAAGCTTGCCATTCTTCAAAGACAGGTCTGCCAGATTATCGGCAAACTCCTCCGACTGCCCCAGAGAGGCTTCCATGGGGAACGTTCTCTCAATTGTACCCAGATGTACGGAAAAGGTCTCCCCCTCGCCGCGTGTCAGCCAGACATTCTTATAAGTGACGGAATCACTCACCGTTTCCCTGACCGCGATCATCTCACCGTCTTTTACCAGGACCTTCAGTTCCCAGTCTATGTAGCTGTCGAGGCTGATTCCTTCAAAGCGGAATTTGCCCTCGCTCGTATAAGCGGTCCACGCCGGGGCGCTCCTGATGTTCATCGGAGTACCGTAAAGAAGTACGTCCACTTCCTTTATTCTGCCTTCCTGATCCAGTTCCTTCCGAAGGCTGTCGTAAATAAACCACCAGTTGTCCGATGGAAACGTTTTGCCCTGTTTTTTCTTCCCCACGTGAGCAGCCTCTCCCTGTCCCGGGACCAGTGCCTCCGCCAGTTCCTCCGCCTCCCGGTACGTTAAATATCCCTGTACGTATTCCGGGTCCGAGGGGGTCGTGTCCGGAGATAAGTATCCGTTCACGTAGAGATAATTCAAATACTTCGCATACCAGTTATTCCTGTCCTTCTCCGAAAAATAGTTCTGGCCCTGCTCCTTAAGCAGCTGTTCACAGCTTTCGGCATCCGTCAAAAGAAGGGCGGCTGACTTGTAGGCCGCCGCTCTCGATATCCCACCCGGCTTCGTCTCACTGACCAGGATGATGATAATTAAAATGAGAACCAGAAGAGGAATTCCGGCTGCAAATGCGATAAATTTCCTTTTATTCATGCGCTCCTCTTATCTCATATAAGTTTTCTTCTCTTCGTCGATGTGCTTTAAATCCTTGTAGTCGTTTGTATTAAGGGAAAGTTCTTTTTTTCTGAGTTCCCGGTTCACCAGTCCGGATAACATACTGTAGCCCACCGCAAAGGTCGGTACTGCGATGATCATGCCTACAAACCCGAACAGGCCGCCGAACAGCAGGATGGAAAACAGCACCCAGAAGCTGGGAAGTCCCGTAGACTGTCCTAAAATCTTCGGACCCAAGATATTGCCGTCAAACTGCTGAAGCAGTACGATAAAAATCAGGAAGTACAGACACTTCATCGGGCTGACCAGGAGAATTAAGAAGGCACTTGGTACGGCTCCGATAAACGGGCCGAAAAACGGGATCACATTGGTCACACCCACGATCACGCTGACAAGCAGAACGTACGGCATCTTCATCCAGTTTAAGCATACGAAACAGATGATACCGATAATCAGGGAATCCAAAAGCTTGCCCGTGATAAATCCGCCGAACACCCGGTGGACAAAACGGAGCTCTTCGATAAACTGATTCGCCATCCGCAGAGGCAGCACGCTGTAGATGATCTTCTTTCCCTGTGCGGAAAGAGTCTCTTTGATGTTTAATAAATACACCATAACGATGACGCCGATCAGGATGTTCTTAAGCGCCAGCACAACGCTCAAAAGACCGCTGGACAAGCCGCTTATCACCGTCGATACGTTCGGTACCAGGGAGGTGGTCAGCCAGGTTTCCAGTTGATTGGTCACCTCGTCGTACATCGGGATTACCTTTTGTTCCAGGGTCGGATTATCCTCCAGAAGCTTCTGAAGCCAGAGCGCCAGGTTGTTGATGTTCTCTCCCAGTCCCTCCTGCAGCGTCATAATGCTCGTGTAGATCTGCGGAATGACCATCCAGAACAGACCCGCAACAATCACAAAGAGGACGATCAGGCTCACAGCCGTCGCTCCGGCCTTCGATAATCCCCTGACTGTCTTTTCCTTTTTTACGCCCTTCGCAATCCAGCCTTCAAGAAGGCTTCTCGTCCTGTTGTAAATCGGGAGAAGCAGATATGCCAGGACAGCTCCATAGATCACCGGCATCAATATGCCGATAAATGCCCTCAGTCCAGCCTTCATCACCTGAAATCTCGTAAGAAAAAAAGCAAACGCGATACTCAGCGCGATCACCGCCAGCGCGGTCACTCCCCAGCATATATAATTCCTGAATTTCGTTTCCTTCATATTATTCTCCTGTATTTTAAGATACGGGCTTTGCCCTATGTATACATTATCATACTTTTGTAAAAAGTTAAAGCAGCGATTTCTCGCTGCTTTTTTCTTTTGTAACCCCAAAATGCCGGTTCTTACTGTTTGACGCCTAGCCTTGCTAGGTGGGCGACCTCACTTAAGCTTCTGCCTTCCACTCAATATAGGAGGCCTGACATCCGCTTAAAAATATTGGAATCCCGAATGTCAAAATGTAGGTTCAAAGTAGGTAAGAGTGTCGAACATTCCAGGAATTACAATTCATCTTATTTTTATAGCATTAGTATACACCACTTTACTCAATTTTTCAAGTTCCTTTTCCTGTCAGTTTTAATTATGAAGACGACGCGCCCGGCGGACATACTCTCAGCCCAGACCGGCGGCGGCTGTTCGTTCCTCAGGCGCTTAAATGGTGCGCCCTGTCCAGCAGGCTGCCATGCTCAATATAAGGGTCCAGACGCTCCAGCAGACGTTCGCAGCATTCCTCGTGAATCACCAGCTCCACCGCCTGGGCCGCCTTTACGGACAGCACCGACAGCAGCGATTTCGCATCCACCACCGTGCTCCCGCAGACCAGTTCCATCTTATGACGGCTGCTGCCGGTTATTTTTACAAATTCCAGGATCGAATCAATTCCCCAGAATCCGACTTTTACTCTTTTCATCGTTGGTATTCCTCCAAATACTGTACTGGTGCCAGCTACGCCATTAAAAGGCCGCTCTCCATATCGTAGAGCTGATAAACTTTGTATTCCCTGTCAAATATATATCCCAGCTTCTCCGCCAGCCCGACTGACTGTAAGCTGATCGCATCCCAGCTCGGATAGATCCCCTGCTCCAGACACGTGAGGATGAACCGGGCGCTGCACGCCAGGGCCAGCCCCTTCCGCTGGTACTCCTTCCGGGTCTCAACCTGTATCTCAAACATTCCCTGGCTGATCCCATAGGCGGAACATCCGGAAACAATCTTTCTGCCATCCATGGCCACAAAGCCAAGACCATTCTGTTCAAATTCCTCCGGAGTTTCGAAATTGGAGCAGAAATCACGGCTCCATTCCTCCTTAAGCGCCGTCTGGTACAGTCTCCGATCGATTTTCTTTAATCGTATTCCGGCGGGCAGATTCCTGCAGTAGGACTCCAGTGCCTCCTCCGAAAAATGGTTCCTGTCCCTTCTCATGGAATACCGGGATAGAACCCTGTATTCTCCCGGAAAGGATTCCTCCAGCCATTCGGCCCATCTCTCATCGGATGGGGTGATATAATCCTGGCCGCATTCCCTGTAAAGCTGTGCTTTAAGTTCCATGGCCTGTTCACCCTTTGGGCATATGCCAAACAGGTATGCGAAATCACCCAGATGTATCAGGCAGTACGATGGATTCGTCAGCTCCGGCACCCATACACGACCCATATATCCCCGGACCGCTCCATGCACCAGAACGTGATCCGCCTGTCCGCATAGCGTTCTGATTATCTGTCTCTTTTCTTTTCCCAGTTCAATCATAATGCGTCTCCTCCTTAAGGCGTTCCTCTTCGCCGTCAGCCAAAACTATTCCTTAAGCGCCATAATACTGTGTATCATATCACACTATAAGAGATTCTGCAAATCAAAAACTGTCTCCGCCAGAAAATCTGCCTGTGCGCCGGTCAGCTCTTCCCGGTCTCCATAACCGTAGAGAACACCCACGCTGTCGACTCCGACCTCCCTGGCTCCTAAGATATCGTGTTTCCTGTCACCGATCATGATCACTTTTTCAAGATCGGTAATTCCGTTTTCCGCGAGGACGTACCGGATGACATCCGCTTTCTTCACTCTGGTCTCTCCTAAATCGGCGCCGCCCATAAAGGTGAAATACGAATCCAGTCCGAAATGCTCCATGATCTTTCTGACAAAGACCTCAGGCTTCGAGGAAGCCACAAAAAGCTTTTTCCCGGAGGCAATAAGCGCCTTCAGCATCTCCTCGATCCCCTCGTAGACCTCATTTTCAAAGATTCCCCGGTCAGAAAAATATTCCCGGTAGACACCGATCGCGTTCACCGCATCCTCCTCGCTGAATCCGTAGTATTCAATGAAGCTGTCCTTCAGCGGCGGTCCGATAAAGCAGCAGAGCGTATCTAAGTCCTCCACCTCGATGTTATAAGCCTTCAGGGCGTGGCGCACGGATTTGGTGATGCCTTCTTTTGGATCGGTCAGCGTTCCGTCCAGATCAAATAACAGATATTCCTTCTCCATTCTCTCCTCCATGGATAAGAATGCAACGGAGACGGAAGGCAAGCTCCCGTCCCCATATGCATTTTTGAATTAATTCCATTCACAGTTTAAGGTATTATCTCACTTTGTGAATTAGAAGTCAATCATTTCTGTTGCAAATTTGTCGTAAAATGGATATATTTAGTACGAATCGTAAAAATATCCACTCCATTTGGAAAGAAGGAATTCTATGATAGAGATCGATCAAAACGGGAAAAAAGATTTTTCATCCATACAGGAAGCGCTGGACTGCCTTGCAAAAACTCCGGATTCCGGAAAAGGAGAAACGCTGTTCCTGCACAGCGGAATCTACCGGGAACAGATTACCGTGCGCATACCGCATCTGACCTTCCTCGGGGAAGAGGACGGCTCCACCATAATCACCGGCTGCCTCTCTGCCCGCATGGAAGCACCGGAGGGCGGGCCGCTCCGAACGTTCCGCACCTTTACATGCTTCATCGACACCCACGACTTCACCGCACGCAGCATCACCTTTGAAAACAGCGCCGGGAAAGGGACCGAGGCCGGACAGGCCCTGGCACTCTATGCGGATGGGGACCGCCTCTTCTTCGACTCCTGCCGTTTTCTGGGAAACCAGGATACTCTCTTTACCGCGCCTCTCCCGCCGAGGGAGATTGAGCCGGGAGGATTTACCGGGCCGAAGCAGAATGCCCCCCGCATCAGCGGAAGGCATTATTACCGGAACTGCTACATCGAAGGCGATATCGACTTCATCTTCGGCGGAGCGGCCGCCTATTTTGAAGGCTGCACCCTGTTTTCCAAGTGTACGGACAGCCCGGTAAACAGCTACGTCACTGCGGCCTCCACGCCTGAGGGCCAGGAATTCGGCTATGTCATGAAGGACTGCCGTTTCGAGAGCTGCTGTCCCCCGCACAGCGCCTTCCTGGGGCGGCCCTGGCGCGAATACGCCCAAACGGTTCTCCTGAACTGCTACATGGATTCCCATATCTGCGAAGAGGGATGGGATGACTGGAACAAACCGGAGGCCAGAGAGCACGCGTTTTATGCGGAGTATGAGAGCTTTGGACCGGGCGCCGCCATGGACCGCCGCCCGGAATGGGTCCGCCGCCTGACGAAAGAAGAGGCCGAACGCTTTACAAAGGCCGCCGTTCTCTCAGGAAATGACGGCTGGGATCCGGAATAGGGGCACGCGGAAAGCTTCACCGCTTATATGACGGGAGCGCCGATATTCCAGACAGTCTTCCCGCCCTCGCCGAGGTCGATCATCCGGTCCAGAAGCCGCTTCATCAGTTCGTATTTCCGCTCCTGAAGCAATGGATCATCCCATAAATTATACTTCTCCTCCGGATCGTTCTGGAGATCGTAGAACTCACCGTATCTCCTGTTCTGGTAGTAGATCAGTTTATAATGTTCATCCCGTATGGCCCGGATGTCTCTCGCTTCCATGTAGACGTCCGGCCATATTTCTTTGGCGCCGTCCTCGTAAAACTGCGTCAGACTCCGGCCCATCATGGTATCCGGGACAGCGATTCCCGCCGCCGTGAGGCATGTGGCCGCGATTTCGACCGAACTGATGAAGCTGTCCTCTCTGCGGCCTTTAAAGCCGGAAAACGGAGGCTTTAACAGAAACGGAATCCTCATCAGGGCCTCCGAGCAGTACTGGGCCTTGGTGGCCACACCGAAATCTCCCATAAAGTCCCCGTGGTCCGAGGTAAACAGGATGAGGGTATTATCGTAAAGCCCCTTCTTTTTAAGGAACTCAATCACCTGGCCGATTTTCCGGTCAATCAGAGTCATATTGGCATAGTAGGCCTTCTTCATCAGCCGGATATCATCCGGGGTGAGCCCATCCGGCGACGTGTGATTCTTTAAATCGAGACTGCCGAATTTCTTAGCGATGTCGAGATAATGGGGCGGCTTATGGAACAGATCGGAAAGCTCCGTTCCCGGCAAATCCAGCTCCATTTCCCCGTAGGCCTCTTCATCCGGAAGCCCAATCCCGTCAAAGGGCATGTGCGGCCCCGGAAATGAAAGGGTCAGGAACCAGGGCCTGTCATCGGGACAGCTCTCCTCCAGCCACTCCCTTCCCCGGTCGCCGATGTAGGCGTCCACGTGGTACTTTTCTTCCCCTGTAAATTCATAGATCCCCTTGCTGTTTATCTCCCTGAAAAGCTGGGATCCCCTGGTGAAACCGCTGTCGGCCAGAAACTCCACATAGCTGGAGACGCGGTCGGAGACCGTCTTGTTGGCCGGAAGGCCGAATTCGCCGTCGGCCAGTTCCTTCGTGATTATCTCCGGTGGAAAATGTTCATCCACAATATCCTCATAGTCGTATCCCCGCTCAATTTCAGAGCGCCAGAAATGCTGTTTTCCGATGACAGCCGTATAGTAGCCTCCATCCCGTAAATACTTCATAAATGTGGTCTCCTTTTTGGGAAGGCTGCTGACAAATCCCGGTACGCCGCACTGGGAGGGATAGCGCCCGGTAAAGATGGCTGCCCTCGCCGGAATGCACGACGGGTTTGTGGTATAGGCGCGGGAAAAGCACACGGATTCTTCCGCCATCCGGTCAAGGACCGGTGTATGTACCTGGCGGTTCACCCATCCGGCTGCGTCGTAACGCTGTTCATCTGTCATCAGAAATAATAGATTGGGTCTCTCTTTCAAATCGGTTCCTCCTTTATCTTCTCCGGGGCCGGAATCTCGTCTGACGGATAGGACAGTGTCACCACGGTTCCCTTTCCCGGAAAGCTGTCAATCACAATGCCATACGCATCTCCATAATAAAGCCTGATTCTGTCGTGGATATTCTTCAGTCCCACATTGCCCCTGCCGGACTCCTCTTCCACCCGTTCTCTCCGCTCCAGGCGGCCGCGGATCTCCGACAGCCGCTCCGGCTGTATGCCGCCGCCATTGTCCTCCACCGTAACCGTCATGATTCCATCCTCCTTTTTTACCGTAACCGCGATCCGGCCGCCAGAGCGGCCCCTGCCCAGCCCGTGGGAGATGGAATTCTCCACAAGCGGCTGCAGGCAGACCTTTACGATGGGCTCTGCAAGCAGCTCCTCCGGAACCTTGACGGCGAACGCAATCCGCCCGCCGAATCTGGCATTGACGATCGTCATGTAGCTGGAAAGGTTCTCCAGCTCTTCCCTGATGGTGACGAGAACACCGTCCGTATGGGTCGCGTAGCGGAACAGCTTCGATAGGGCCATGATCATCTCCGATACCTGCAAAGCCCCGTAAAGCTCCGCCATGCTCTTGATCATATCCAGGGTGTTGTAGAGAAAATGAGGATTGATCTGAGCCTGAAGCGCCTTGATGGCCGCCTCCTTTTCCTTCAGTTCCACGGAATACACCCGGTTGACGAGGCGGTCAATCTCCTCCGCCATGCCGTTAAACGCGTCACAGAGGTCTCCCACCTCATCCCTGGTCTCGACGTGCACACGGACCGTGTAATCGCCCTCCTTCACCCGGACCAGATTCTTATGGAGCCTGGTCACCGGGCGGACGATGGTCTCCGAGAAAAGGAATGAGGCCGCCAGTATGATGAGCACGGTTATGAAGATCACGGTTCCTGTCATGGTGCTCAGCGCACGGATATTGCTCTCCACGCCCTTCATGTCATCGAAAAATGTGACTCTGATTCCCAGATTTTCGATACGGTAGTCCCACGAGATGCTCTCCGCCCGTCTCCTCTCCTTCGGCGGCGCCGAGTAGGAGACCGCGGCGGCCCGCAGACGGTTCACCGCTTCCGGCCCGCCGCTCATCGTGTCATAGAGCAGCAGCTCTCCGTCGTCCATGGCGATCTCCGTGTTCAGCACCGTACGCAAGTCCTGGAGAAGCAGATCGAACTGGTCCCGGTCAAAGACGATAAAAAGCCAGCCCAGGGTGCCGTTTTTCAAGTCTAAATCATCGATCTGGCGCAGATAGACGTATTTATCCGTATAACTGTCATTCAGCTCCTCGATCCGCATGAGCCTCTGGTTTTTAAACCGTTTTCCCACCTCCTCCGGCGGTACGGAAAAAAGGATGGTGTCCGCGTAGCCTAAGGAATTCATCACATCCATGGCCGTTCCATCCTGTTTTAAAAATGTAACCTGGTCCACGTACGCCATTACCTTGAACAAATCGAGATTCACCCGCACCTTTTTCTCCAACGCCATGCGGGCGCTGTAGCTGCTCAGCGAATCGGAGGCCCCGCGTATCATGGCCTGGGTATCGCTGTCAAAGAAGAGATTGGAGATGTATTCGATTTTAGTCAAATAGTCCTCCAGCAAAACTGCCGTGTTCCGTTCCGTCAGCTGGTTCTGGGTGAAGGCATCGCTCCTCAGCTTCTCGGAATAGGCAGAGTTAATATAGCAGTAGACAATACAAAGAGGAATGAGGGAGACTGTCAGAAAGCTCAGAAATATTTTTCTGTTCAGACGACTCTCCAGCCACGTCTTAATGCGCACTCTCTTCACGTTTTTCCTCCTCCCGCCTCATCCTCTCCCTGTATTCCGACGGTTTCTCCCCCGTCATGGAGGCAAACACCCGGCTGAAATACTTTGCTTCCTTGAATCCCACCCGAAGGCTGACGGCGCTGACGGAAAGGCCCGTGTGGCTTAAAAGCTCCTTTGCCTGTCCGATCCGCACCTCCGTCAGATAATCGATGAAATTAACACCCGTCTCATCCTTGAATTTCTTGCTGAAATAGCTGGGATTGATTCCGTATTCGTCCGCCACCCAGGCGAGGCTGATATCAGTGCTGTAATGCTCCCTGATCTCACGCTGGATCCGTTTGACGATTGCCGCCACATCCATGCAGTCCTCTTCCTTCAGACAGGACGCGGCCTTTACAATATATTCTTCAAACCGGTGGCAGATGGACCGGATGCTGTAGTAATTCCGGATCCGGACAGAGAAATCGTATCCCTCCTCGATCAGTTCCAGATATTCCGTCCGGCTCTGTTCCTTATACCGGTCATTTAACAGCTTGATCACCTCGCCCGACAGAACAAAGTAGAAATTTAAGCAGCTGGTTAAGTCGTACCCCTTCTGGATAAAGAGCCCGCAGGCCTGTCTCGTACACTCCCTGATCCGCTCCGTGTTGCCGGCCTTTAACGCAGCCAGAAAATCCGCGTGAAGATCGGATTCCGATACCGGAAAGGACTCTGTCTTCCCTCCCCTCCCCAGCCGCAGAATGATGGATTCCCTCGCCTCCGCAAATGCCTCGCCAATCTCCTCCAGCGCCTCGTGCGCCTCGCTCAGACCATACTCATAGCTGTGAAGCAGGCTAACAAGCACGCTCTCATCCAGCCGGAAGCCCGCAGGATTCACAATGCCTGTGATCAGGACGCCCCAGGTGAAACGGTCCAGAGGGCAGAGGTAGATGTCCTTACCGGCAGCGGCCTCCTCAAGACGTCCGCGCATCTCCTCCCTCGTCAGAGCGGATTTTTCCAAACGGCGCATCTGAAACAGAGCCAGTTCAAAGAAGCCGCTCTGCCCCTGTCCGGACACCAGGAGGCTGTGAAGCTGGCGCTTCGTCTCGTCGCCGGGACTTCGCAGATACTCCGTCAGGATGTTTTCCACCCCTGCCGTGAAACCGTCCCGGGTCTGTTCCTTTCTCTCCTGCTCCTTTTCCAGCGCCGCGACAGCCTTCTCCACGGCTTCGTAGACCGCCGACCGCTCCAGCGGCTTTAATAAATAGGCCATAACCTCCAGCTCAATGGCGCGCCTCGCATAGTCAAATTCGTCGTAACCGGATATGACGATGGTCTTCGGAAGCCTTTCCCCCGCTTCCTCCAGACGTTTTAGCACATCGAGGCCGTCGATCAGCGGCATATTGATATCTGTAATCAATATATCGGGTCTGGTGTTCAGCAGCGCTTTCAACGTCTCTTCCCCGTTATCACTGATTCCCGTCACCGTCACCTCAAAGGGGCTCTCCTTTAAGACCTGGCTCAGCCACCGGCCCACCCAGAACTCATCATCCGCAATCAGTATCCGATACATGTCCCCGTCCCCCTCTCTTGTGCTATTCTAACATAGGTAAAAGGCAGCCGCAAGACTCAGTCCTGCGGCTGCCAGCCTGCATTATTTCAGTTTCAGATTATTCTCAACCTGTGCGTTTAAGTCCTTGACCGCATTGTCAACGGAATCACCACCCGCCACATTGGCCGTAAAGGTACGGGCGTCCGCCCATGGGCTGACCACCGCGATGTCAAAGGCAGAATCCACCCACGGAACCATGCGGGCCGCGCTCAGACGCTCCGCCGCAGGCTCCACCACATCGTTGTTCGTGCTGGCTCCATCCGTGCGCGGATTGAAGCTGTTCTGGCTTGCCACATATGCGTTCATGCTGTCCAGTCCGGTGAAAAATTCCACGAATTTCCGGGCTGCGTCCTTCTTCTCAGAAGAGCTGTTGATGCAGACGCGGACACCGGCATTGATCAGAATCAGGGAATCGTCATCCTCGACCGGAATACCGCCCAGAGTATAGTTCATATCCGGAGCTGCGCTCTCAAGTCCTGCCACAAACCAGCTTCCGCCAGGCATAAAGCCGGCCCCTCCCTTTGCGAATTCTGCAATATCGTCCTGACCCGCCGCATAGACGAGGGCCTTACTTCCGTCCAGATAACCTTTGGAGATCAGGTCTTCCACCAGTGCGAATCCCGGCTGCATCACATCGCCGAATTTCAGCTCGCCGCTGTTCATTTTGGCAATCTGGTCCATCTTATCGGATGCCTGATAGACCGGGTCCATGCTCTTCGCCAGTGAGAGAATAGCAACGCCCGTACCGTCCTTGGCTCCGGCCACGACCGGTGTCTTTCCGGCTTTCTTCAGGATCTCACAATCCTCCAGAAACTCTTTGTAGTTTGCCGGCGCGTGATCGATGCCCGCTTCCTTCAGCACATCGAGGTTGGAAAACATACCAAATACGGCCACTTCCATGCCGAGACCCGGAATGCTGTCATTGATGGTCAGCAAGTCCTTTACAAGGCCGCTGTACTTCTCCACCACAGGCATATCGGACAGATCCTCGGTATAGCCCGCTTCCTGAAGCTGCGGCAGGTAATTGGGGTTGGCAAAGAACACGTCGTCCCCCTGCCCGGAAGCCAGTCTCGCGGTGAGTACATCCTGATAACCGCCCGCGTTGCTGATTCCCTCGTACACCACCTTGATATCCGGATTCTCCTTGTTGAACTGTTCGATCAGTTCCGGAATCGCGCCTTCCTCCGCCCCGGTCTTAAATCCGAACACCTTAAGCTCCACCTGTTCTCCCGTACTCTCCGCTTCCGCCTTCGTTTCCTCCGCTGCGGCGGTCTCTTCCTTCTTCGCCTCGCTGGTCTGTGCCGCCGTCGTCTCCGGCGCCGCCTTCTGTCCGCATCCGGCCAGAGATCCCATTACCATGGCTGCCGCCATGAAACATGCTGCTGTTCTTCTTTTTCTCATGTTTCTTCCTCCTGTTATTCCTTAATATGATTTTGTTACTATTGCATTTAACTGATTCAACCCTTCACAGACCCGTTTAACATGCCGGAAATGATCTGCTTCTGCAGTATAAAATAGACGATCATCAGCGGCAGGATCACCAGAGTTGTCGCCGCAAACAGAATATTCCACTGGATCGATAAGTCGCCCTTAAAGAAAAATACCGTAAGTGGCAGCGTCCTGGAATTCTGACCCTGCAGCAGCAGCAGGGGATACATAAAGTTGTTCCAGACCCTTAAGGCGATCACGATCAAAAGCGTTACCATGGGTGGTTTAAGCAGCGGATACACGATTCTGATAAATGTCGTAAAGGGGCTGGCTCCGTCAATATAGGCCGCCTCCTCCAGGGTGATGGGTACGGTATTCACAAAGCCGGAAAAAAAGAACACGCCGTATGCCGCGTTGGCTCCGATAAACGCCATTATCAGTCCGAACAGCGTATTGGCTACGTGAAGCTTCTGCATCCATAAGACGAGAGGCACCATGGCCACCTGCTGCGGCAGCGCCAGACCGATGAGAAACAGCGCGTTCAGTACGAGAAAGAGCTTCTTTCCTCTTCTCGCCCGCATAATGGCATACGCCCCGCAGGCTCCAAAGAACGTGGTGATCAAAGAGCTGAATACCGTCAATACGGAAGAGTTAAGCAGCGCCCTCCAGTATTTCATTCCCTTCGCCGCAGTTATATAGTTTTTAAAGGCGAAGCTGGTCTTCAGGCTTAAGGGCTCGCTCGCCAGCAGCGCCTCATCCTTCAGGGACACAAGAACCATCATGATCACCGGGTAAAACATCAGCACGCAAGCGGCGATCATCAGCAGTTCGAACAGAAAAAGCAATGGTTTCTTTCTGGTTTTCATCAGTAAATCGCCTCCTCTCGTTTTTTCAGAACTCCGATTAAAACCTGCCCGAACAGGACTATCACGATGGTTAAAAGTACGGTCTGAGCCGATGCGTAGCCGTGCAGGCCGCGGTTCATATTGGCGACCACGTACGTTCCCACCGTTTCCGTGGAATTCAGCGGTCCGCCGCCTGTCATGGCGTAGACAATGTCAAATACCTTTAGGGACTGGGTAAACGCAAGCGTCACATTGATGGTGGTGGCCGGAGCCAGCATCGGCAGGATGATGCTCCCAAATTTCTGCCACGGCCCCGCTCCGTCGATGGACGCCGCTTCCAGAATATCCGTCGATATACTCTGTAAGTTGGACATGTAAATGGTGGAAGAATATCCGATCCACATCCACACATGAGCGATCACCACACAGGACAGCGCTGTCTTTCTGTTTCCCAGCCAGGTGATGTCGGTTCCCAGCAGGTGGTTCAACATGCCGTCCGGCATATAGATAAACTGCCAGATAAATGCCACCACCACGGGGGATAGCATACACGGTGCAAAAAGCAGCATCCGCAGGAAGTTTCTGGACTTGATTTTCGTGTTCAGCGCCATTGCGAACACGATTGCGAACAGATTCTGTAATACTGTCGCTCCCAGGGCGAACAGAAAGGTGTTGACCATGGCCTTCTTAAACACCTTGTCATGAAACGCCACATCGTAATTGTTAAATCCCACCCACTTGAATTTCAGGCTGATTCCATTAAAATTCGTCAGGCTGAAAAACATGCTGGATACCACAGGAATAACAAAAAACAGGATATAGACAGCCAGAATCGGCGCAAGGAGCAATAGGTAAAAGTAAAAGTTACTGTATGTCAGCCGTTTCTTTTTCATGGTTCCACCCCTTTATCTTTTCCTCATTTTTCCTCTGTTTCAATTCTTTGTAATTTCATTATAGTTGGAAAATGGCCCGGGAAAAACTCCACATTTTTTTGATTCAGGGGGAATTTTTCGCTGGAACGGTTACGGAAACAAAAACCTCCCTTCACACAACGAGTCCGGCAAGCCGGACTCGTGCGCCGGAGCGCGGTTGCTTCAGCAGCCAAATTTCCTTAGCGCGGAGTGCGCCTCCCCCTGAGGGTTTTGGTTTCATAGGACGAACTTCCCTATGAAACCAAAAAAAGAGCGCTCCCGCGAAAGGAACGCTCCGTTATGAGATATCTCATTAATTTTCCTTAATTTTCACAATTACCTTCTTAATCGGGGCCGGCTCGCCGTCTGCTGCTTTCGGCTTATGGCCATCCCACGGATTAAAGATCATATATTCACCTGCTCCGACAACTACCTTTAATCCAGGATTTGCGTTGTCATATAAAACACAGTCTTTTTCTTCGTTATACGGTACTGTCACATTCAGTGCGTCCACCGGTGCATAAGTCATGGTCTCAGTACCCGTGATCATGTACTGGATGTCCGTGTAATCATGGTGCGATTCATACTTCGCTTCTTCCCACGGAATCGTGGTGTATTCGGTTACATTCGCATAGACGTTCTTGCCATCAATTTCGTATTTCCCCGGTGCCAGGTTCTCTAAATCGGTATTCTGAAGGAAATCAACTGCCTTGCCGTATCTGCCTTCAATTCCAAGCCCTCTGTAAAAATCAAGATTCTTCGCTGAGTCAAAAATCATAGCCCTGTTCTCCTTTATGTATAAAATTTCTTAGCTATATTATACACCTAAAGCAGAATATTCTACAATGTTTTTATTTAAAAAACTCATGATTTTGATGGCGGAACAGATACGTTAAATGGGAATCAAACCAGCTCACAGCTCCGCTTCTGGAACCTCTCCGGTTCATGAAGTATAACGCCCCGTCGGAATAGTCCTCCCCTTCCAGCGCCCGGTTCACGCATTCCCTCGTCTCCTCCGTCACCTTCACGGAATTGATGGAACCGTCTGATACCGGTGAAAACTGAGAAGGCTCATAGACAACGCTTCTAACTGAATCCGGGAACTCCTGGCTCTTCACGCGGTTCAGCACCACATTGGCCACAAGAATCTTTCCCTTCTCGTCACAGACTCCGGCTTCTGCCTGAACGATCCGCAGCAGAACCTGATAATCGTCATCTGAAACCGCCTTCCGGCTTGCCGCTTTCTTCTCTTCTTCCCTGCGTCTTTCTTCTTCCAAAGCTTTCTGGCGGGCATTTTCTTCTGCCTCCAGCGCCTTTATCTTAGCATCCATGACAATCTGTTCATTGATACGTTCGAGCTCTTCTTTTGATTCCTGTTGGATTTCCTGCTTCTGCTGTACTTCTTTTTCCAATAGATTACCGGCTAACAGTTGTCCCTGCTTCTTTATTTCGGTAAGTTGGACTTGTACTTTTGCTTCCGTAACAGGTTCCTCTTCTTCTGCATCTTCCTCTTCTGCCGCCGTCTCCTGCCCCGGAGTCTCCGCAAACGCCGTCAGGGCGTTCTTTCCTCCGCTGCCGAAACCGGTCGAGGTAAATGCCACAACTGTGATCACCGCAGCGCCTGCCATAAAGACAGCCGACGATCGATACATCCTTTTTGTGGCCTTCACCGCCAGTCCCCGAAAGAACTGACAGATATGCTGAAGAATTGAGCGCAATGTCAGCATACATACTCCTCTTTCTTTTCTCTCATACATCTAAGCCGCAGACTTTTGCAGCCATTTCCGGGTGACGAGCGTATTATAGAGGAGTCTTGTCAACAAAGTCAATACTTATTTAACATCTTTGTGATATTTTCCTTGAGCGTTTTCTGGTCTTTTTATATTTTTTGTATATATATTACATTTAAAAGCTTGTTGTAAGCTATATTTTTATCTATATTTATTATTTAATTTTTACAAATCTGTTACATTTCTGTTACTTATTTAAAGTTGCAAATTTTGTGTTTTTTTGCGTTTTAATTTTATGTAAACTATTCAAACGTCAGGGAAGCAAATTTTCCCCGGATGAAGGTTACCAGGGTTTGTGGGGAAATCAGGATCTGCTGGCCTCTTAATCCGGCGCTTATGGCGATCTCATCATACAAAACAGCACTTTCTTCGACAAAAGTGGGGAATTGCTTCTTCATCCCAATGGGAGAACATCCCCCTCTGATGTATCCCGTAACGGCCAGAAGGTCCTTCATGTGGATCATTTCCACCTTCTTATCGCCTGCCGCCCTGGCCGTCTTCTTTAAATCCAGCTCCGCATCCACAGGGATGCAGCAGACCAAATAGCCCATCTTCTCCCCTTTCAGCACCAGAGTCTTAAACACGCTTCCGTGATCCACTCCCATCATGTCCGCGGCGTGGCTTCCCGATAAGTCATTCTCATCCACCTCGTACTCTTTTGTTCTGTATTCAATTTTCGCCTTGTCCAGCATACGCATGGCGTTCGTCTTCACCATCTGATTCACTCCTTTCTGAATCTCCGGCATGTCCGGAAAGCTTCTTCAGCTGATCGCCGGCGATCCGGTAAACCGTCCAGTCGTCCATGGGAACGGCTCCCATGGCGCGGTAGAATTCAATACTCGGTTTATTCCAGTCGAGGCACCACCACTCCAGGCGCCCGCAGCCCCGCTCCACAGCGATCTCTGCCAGGCGCTTCAAGAACGCGGTTCCGCAGCCCTTTCCCCGGTATTCCGGTCTGACGTAAAGGTCCTCCAGGTAAATTCCGGCTCTGCCCAGAAATGTGGAAAAGTTATGGAAAAACAGGGCAAATCCCACCGGTTCTCCACCCTCCTTCCCAATCAGCACCTCAGCCTTTTTCTTTTCGAAAATCCATTCCCGCAGCAACTCTTCTGTCGCCTCCACTTCGGAAAGCATTCCCTCATAATCGGCAAGTTCCTTTATAAATCGCAGGATCAGCCCTGTGTCTTCCTCCGCGGCAAATTGAATTGTCATACGGCATATCCTCCCTTTCGACAGTTTTTGATGTGTTTCTTCTATATAATATAGCACTGCCTGCGCGCCGTGTATAGGAAAAATTATTTCAGCCCGCTTCGTGACGGGCAGCGCGCTCCGCAGGTTCTGCCTGCAGTAAGCAAATCATGAAAAAGAAGCCCGGATATGCCAGAATGCTGTCTCTGGTATATCCGGGCTCCTCCGGTACCCTACTTCTGATTTATATATGGAATCAATCCCCCTGCAGAAATAATCTTCTGCATAAACGGCGGGAATGCCTGGCCCTCATAGGACTGTCCCGTCGTCTTATTCGTAATGATACCGCTGTCAAAATCGACTTCCACCTCGTCACCCGCAGTGATGGCCTTAGCAGCCTCCGGGCATTCGATAATCGGCAGGCCGATATTAATGGCGTTGCGGTAAAAAATTCTTGCAAAAGTCTCCGCTATGACACAGCTGACCCCTGCGCACTTGATTACGAGCGGCGCATGCTCTCTGGAGGAGCCGCAGCCAAAATTCTTATTCGCTACGATAATATCGCCTTTTTTTACATTTTTCACAAAATCCCTGTCTATATCTTCCATACAGTGTTTGGCAAGTTCATATCCATCTGTAATATTTAAATATCTGGCCGGAATGATGACATCCGTGTCCACATTGTCCCCATATTTAAAAACGGAACCTGTCGCTTTCATTAATCTGTCCTCCTTTTTCCTTATAAGCCGAGTTCTTCCGGCGCTGAAATCTTTCCAGTGATGGCGCTGGCCGCCGCGATCGCCGGGCTTGCCAAATACACTTCAGAATCCACATGGCCCATACGGCCTACAAAATTCCTGTTCGTTGTGGAGATACAGCGTTCTCCTGCAGCCAGAATTCCCATGTAACCACCCAGACACGGTCCGCAGGTCGGTGTGCTCACGATCGCTCCCGCCTCGATAAAGATCTCCAGAAGTCCCTCTCTCATGGCCTGCAGGTAGATCTCCTGTGTTGCAGGAATTACGATACAGCGGACATTTTTCGCCACTTTTCTGCCCTTCATCACCTTTGCAGCGATTCTCATATCGTCGATCCGCCCGTTGGTACAGGAACCGATCACCGACTGATCCACCATGATATCACCGAAGGAACCGATGGTCTTTGTATTCTCCGGAAGGTGCGGGAACGCCACTGTCGGTTTCAATTCCGATAAATCGATGGTGTAGACCTCGTCATACTCTGCATCGGAATCGGCCTCATACACGGTGAACTCCCGTTTGGAGTGCTCCTTCATGTACTGAACCGCCAGGTCGTCCACAGGGAAAATGCCGTTCTTTCCGCCCGCCTCGATGGCCATGTTACAGATGGTAAAGCGGTCATCCATGGTTAAGTTCTTAATTCCCTCGCCGGTGAATTCCATGGATTTATAGAGAGCGCCATCCACGCCAATCATGCCGATAATATGTAAAATGACGTCTTTTCCGCTGACCCAGCCGCCGGGTTTGCCAACCAGCTCGAATTTCAGCGCGGATGGTACCTTAAACCATGCTTTTCCCGTCACCATACCGGCCGCCATGTCCGTACTTCCCACACCAGTGGAAAATGCACCAAGCGCGCCGTATGTACACGTATGTGAGTCGGCGCCGATCACTGCATCACCCGCTACCACAAGTCCTTTTTCCGGAAGCAGCGCGTGCTCAATTCCCATCTGTCCCACGTCAAAGTAATTGCTGATCTCATGTCTGCATGCAAAGTCACGGCAGCACTTGCAGTTTTCCGCTGATTTAATGTCCTTGTTCGGGATAAAATGGTCCATAACCAGAGCGATCTTATCCTTGTCGAAAACTGTCTCTGTGTCGAATTTTTTCATCTCGTTGATAGCCACCGGAGAGGTGATATCATTCCCCAATACGAGATCCAAATCCGCCTCAATCAACTGTCCGGCCTTCACGTCCGAAAGCCCCGCATGAGCCGCTAAAATTTTCTGGGTCATTGTCATTCCCATAATCTATATCCTCCTTCAAACCCTGTTCTCATTTTCTGCTTTACATTCTAACATACTTATTGATATAATAGAAATACATAATATGAATACTTAATATAATAGTCAGTTATACCGTTCCGGCTGGACGGAGACGGACCAGAGCGCGCCGCGCGAGGCAGAGAGCCAACCGGAATGGATACCAGGAAAAGAGGCATATATGGAACAAAACCTTTCGCAATATAAGATTTTCTACGAAGTGGCAAAGGCCGGAAACATCTCCAAGGCCGCCAAGGAGCTTTACATCAGTCAGCCCGCCATCAGTAAATCCATCAGCAAGCTGGAGGACAGTTTAGGTGTCTCCCTCTTCACTCGGAATTCCAGAGGCGTTCAGCTGACCAGCGAGGGGGAACTGCTCTTTCACCATACGGAATCCGCCTTCGAGGCACTGAGCCGTGGAGAAAATGAGTTGAAGCGGATCAAGGACTTTAATATCGGCCATCTGCGCATCGGAGTGAGCAACACACTCTGCAAGTATATCCTGCTCCCTTACTTAAAGGGCTTCATCGAAAAGTATCCTCATGTGAAGATCACCATCGAGAGCCAGTCCACCACCCACACCATCGCCATGCTGGAACAGCAGCACATCGATCTGGGGCTTATCGCCGAACCGTCCAGCAGGAAACCGCTGATCTTCGTCCCGGTGATGAACATTCAGGATATCTTCGTATCCACAAAGCCGTATCTGGACAACTTATACCTGCGGGAAGGCAGGAATACAGATATCTTCCAGACCGGCAACATCCTGCTTCTGGACCGGAACAACATGACAAGAAAATACATCGATGAATACTTAAGCGAGCATCAGATCGTCCTCGGCCAGGTGCTGGAGGTAAACACCATGGATATTCTGATCGAGTTCGCCAAGATTGGCCTCGGAATCGGCTGTGTGATCCGGGAGTTCGTTCAGGAAGAGCTGGACAAGAAGACGCTGGTCACGATTCCCATGAAATGGCCGATCAAAAAGCGTACCATCGGCTTCGCCTATAATCCAGGGGGGACTTCCAGAGCGTTAGAGGATTTCTTATCCTTCTGTGACAGTTTTCCGATCTCATAACCGGATATTGCGAAAATTGGATATTGCGAAACCGGCATAATTCGGACCGCATGGAGACAGCAGTTATCTGTTGTCCCAGGCGGTCCCTTCTTATTTCTCTATTTCTCTATTTTTCATATTTTTATACTCAGTTCAGCTTTCTCTTATACTCCATCCCCCACTCAACCATCGCGTCCAGAATAGGCTTCAGACTGTAGCCTGTATCCGTAAGTGTATACTCCACTCTGGGAGGCACCTCCGCGTAGACCTTTCTGTTCACCAGTCCATCCGCCTCCATCTCCCGCAGATTGGAGGTCAGCACCTTCTGGGAAATAGAACCGATGGATTTTTTCAGTTCCCCAAAACGCTTCGTACCGTCTAATAAATCTCGGATAATCAGCACTTTCCATCTGTCGCTGATCAGCATCAGCGTCGTCTCAACCGGACATGCCGGCAATGTCTTTTCCATTGTTTCCTCCATTTCCAGCTTTGTTTGGCTACTCATTCATAGTTTCTTTTAGGTACCTATAGCACAAAAAAGTGCTTACTTTACATTTCTGCTGTACAGTCCTATTATAATTCTATAAACACCAAAAAACAAGTCCAATTACATTTTAAGGAGGATCTTATCAATGAAATCTATGAAAATGGCTGTAGTATGTGCAAACGGAAAAGCAGGAAGGCTGATTGTTGAAAAAGCGGTGGAACGCGGGATCGAGGTCACCGCAGTTGTCCGAGAGGAAAACAGAAGCTCGGCCCAAAACGTTATACAGAAGGACTTATTCTCCCTGGTTCCGGAAGATCTGGCGGGCTTCGACGCGGTTATTGAGGCCTTCGGTGCATGGACTCCGGAAACACTGCCGCAGCACAGCTCGTCCTTAAAGCATCTATGTGATCTTTTGAGCGGTACCTGGACCCGTCTGCTGGTCGTCGGCGGAGCCGGCAGCCTCTACGTCACCCCCGATCATACGGCGCAAGTCATGGATGGACCCGGCTTTCCCGAGGCCTTCGTACCTCTGGCGGGCAGCATGGGGCAGGCCCTCGATGAACTCCAGAAACGTGGGGATGTCAGATGGACCTATTTGAGTCCTGCCTGTGACTTCCGCGCGGACGGCGGGGAGACTGGAAAATATCTGTTTGGCGGGGAAGAACTTTTCCTGAATGCGAAGGGGGAAAGCGTGATCAGCTACGCGGACTATGCTTCCGCCATGATCGAAGAGGCCGTAAACGGAAGCCATATCAGAGAACGAATCTCTGTGATAGAAGCATAGCCCGGCCCCATTCCCTCGTACTGTCTGTGGTTCGCTCTATTTCTCTGCCTGCTTTCCGCCGAAATAGTCTTCGGCCAGAATCCCGTATTCAGAGAAATCACAGATTCCCTGGTTATTGATATCCGCCTGCCTCATGGTCCCTTCATATTTCATTCCGCACTTTTTCATCACGCGGCCCGAATTGGGATTATGAGGATCGTGGCGGGACTCTACCCGGTTCATTCCGGCTTCCTCAAAGAAAAATCGGATCAGGGCGGTCAGCGCCTCCGATGTGATCCCCTGCTGCCACCATTTTTTTCCGATACAGTAGCCGATGTGCACCATTGCGATCTCATCCCTGCCATGGACGACGCCGATGCTTCCGACCGGCTCACCGATGTCCCTGGGCACAATCGCCCACTGGTAAACTGCGTTGTCATCGTATTGGGACACCCAGCTTTCCAGCACCATTCTTGAAACCTCCACCGATGGGTGAGCCGGCCATGTCAGATACTTCGTTACCTCCGGGTCATTGGCCCAGTTGCGGAACATTGCATCCGCGTCATCCATTGTAAACCGTCTTAATATCAGCCTCTCTGTCTCTACTCTCTTCGTTCCCAAATGTTTCATCACACAGCCTCCTTAGACATACTTACGATTCGCCATACAAGATAGTCCGGCTCGCCGGACTATCGCGCCGGAGCGCGGTCGCTTCAGCGGCCATATTTCTTTAGCACGGAGTGCGCATGCCCGATAAAACGGGGCACGCTGTCCCCCGGAGGGTTTTTATTTCATAGGACGAACTTTCCTGTGAAATAAAAAAAGGCGGGAGATGGCAGTTACCTTCCATCTCCCGCGTATTCTAATTAGTTATCGATCAGCTTGCCGCCGTCATTCCAGCTGTAAAGCTTTCTCAGTTCAGCACCAACCTTCTCAGCCGGATGCTCCGCTTCTTTTCTTCTCATCGCGTTGAAGTGAGAACAGCCCACCTGGTTCTCAAGCAGCCAGTCCTTAGCAAAGGAACCATCCTGGATATCTGTCAGGATCTGCTTCATCGCCTTCTTAGTCTCGTCTGTTACGATCTTCGGTCCGGTGATGTAATCGCCGTACTCAGCCGTATTAGAGATGGAGTATCTCATTCCAGCGAATCCGCTCTCGAAGATTAAGTCTACGATCAGCTTCATCTCATGGATACACTCGAAATAAGCGTTCTCAGGCGCATATCCAGCCTCTACCAGAGTCTCGAAGCCAGCCTTCATCAGTGCGCATACACCGCCGCATAATACAGCCTGCTCGCCGAAAAGGTCTGTCTCTGTCTCTACCTTGAAGGTTGTCTCTAAAACGCCTGCTCTTGCTCCGCCTAATGCCAGCGCGTAAGCCAGTGCCATATCTTTTGCCTTGCCTGTATAATCCTGATGAACCGCTACGAGACACGGTGTTCCTCTGCCAACCACATACTCATTTCTTACGGTGTGGCCAGGCGCCTTCGGAGCGATCATGGTAACATCTACATTCTTCGGAGGTACGATCTGTCCGAAATGGATCGCGAAGCCGTGTGCAAACATCAGCATGTTGCCCTCTTCCAGATTCGGTTCTACAGATTCCTTGTACATGGCTGCCTGCTTCTCATCGTTGATTAAGATCATGATGATATCGGCTTTCTTTGCTGCCTCTGCTGCTGTATAAACGGTTAAGCCCTGTGCCTCTGCCTTTGCCCATGACTTGCTGCCCTCATAAAGTCCTACAATTACGTCACAGCCGGATTCCTTTAAATTCAATGCGTGTGCATGTCCCTGGCTGCCGTATCCGATGACTGCAATGGTCTTTCCCTCTAATAAGGATAAGTTACAGTCTTCCTGATAATAAATCTTTGCCATCTTTTTATTTCCTCCTCATATATGTATTCATATTATTATTGTTAAAGGAACTATGCCGACGACTCTCTGTCCGCCTTTGGCAATACCTCTAGCTAACTTCATAAAACTATGGTAAGTAACGGACGTCATCAGACCCTCTTGAGAGACCCGTAAGACCGGTTCTCGCCAGCTCCAGTATCTCATAATCTTCCAGCAGATTGATGAGCGCGTCCAGCTTTGACTGGTCGCCCGTCAGCATAACTGTCAGAGAATCTTTGCCGACATCGACGATGGTGGCACGGAAAATATCCGCGATAGCGCTGACCGCCTGCCTTTCACTGGCATTGGCCCGGACCTTGACTAAGATCAGCTCCCTGTATACGGAATGACCCGGCTTCAATTCCTTAATGTCGCGCACATCCTCCAGCTTGCGAAGCTGTTTCTCGATCTGGTCCAAAATTTCCTGGTCTCCGATGGAAACCACTGTCATTCTGGAATATCTCTCATCCGCGGTAACACCCACGGTAAGGCTTTCAATGTTGTAGCCACGGCGGCTGAACAGCCCTGCCACACGGCTCAAAACACCGGAAGTATTGTCAACCAGCAACGATAATACGATTCTTTCCATTCATATCCCCGCCTTTTTGTATAGTAATTTTAATGATAACAACCTTGCTTCTATTTGTCAACTACATAAAAGTAATGTGTATTATAAATTCAGGTTATACTTCCGTTTTATGACTGAGGGAATATGGTGAGCCGCACAAAAGTCCGGCCCCTTCGTTCGCGCCAAATACAGGCGCGTTCGCCAGGTCCGGACTTTCTTACAGGAACCACCGATCCACTTTTTACTTCTGAAGCTCTGCCACCTGCTTTACCACACTGCTGGCGCCTACGCGGCTGCAGCCCGCTTCCACATAATTCTTTAAGTCTTCCAGCGTTCTGACGCCGCCGGCAGCCTTGATTTTAACATTCTCCCCGATATTTGCCTTAAACAGCCCGATATCGGAGAGCAGGGCGCCTGCGGTTCCGAAACCGGTGGAGGTTTTGATAAAATCCGCCCCCGCATTGGTCACCGCGCGGCACATGGCAGTCTTTTCTTCCTCCGTGAGATAACACGTCTCGATAATAACCTTTAAAATACGGTCGCCTGTGGCCTCCTTCAAGGCTCTGATCTCGTCCTCAACCTTCTGATACTCTCCGTTCTTCACGTCGGTCAAATTGATCACCATATCGATCTCATCCGCGCCGTCCGCCAGAGCCTCTTTCACTTCACAGACCTTGGCCGCCGTCACGCTGTATCCCAGAGGGAAGCCGACAACCGTACAGATCGTCAGGTCGGGATACCTCTCACGGATTCTCTTAATATAGCAGGGCGGCACGCAGATGGATGCCGTCTTGTATTCGACCGCCTCGTCACACAGTCTGCAAATCTCCTCCCATGAAGCGCAGGCCTTTAACAGGGTATGGTCCACGCAATGAAGCATCTCAGCATATGTCATAGTTATTCTATCCTTTCTCTAATATCGTTCCACGCCGTCTTTCGTGATTCTCGCATAGATCAGTTTTTCCGCTTCCGGCTGCTCTTTTCCGATCACGACCGCCTCTTTTAACAAGCCGATGGCTCCCGATAAGAGACTTACCGCCGAGGTATACAGCGTGGCGATCGTCTGTCCGTTTTCCACACGGTCGCCGATCTTCGCATTCAGAATGATGCCTGCACCGTAATCGATGGAGTCTTCCTTCTTTCTTCTGCCGGCCCCCAGCTCCACGGCCGCCATCCCAATCTTTTCCGTATCCATGGCGGTAATATAGCCGCTTTTTTCTGCTTTCAGTTCATATTCCACCGGCGAGACAGTAAATTTCTCAGGCTTTCTCACATAGGAAGCGTCTCCGCCCTGAGCCTCCACCATCTGGCAGAATTTCTCGAATGCCTTTCCGGACTTAATCGCCTCTTTCGCCATGGCGGTGCACGCTTCCATGGTTCCCATCTCGGCAAGATACAGCATGTTGGACGACAGGGCGAGACAAATCTGCGTGAAGTCCTCAGGGCCATGGCCCTTCAGTGTGGCAACCGCCTCCATGACCTCCAGAGCATTTCCGATATTTCTGCCCAGAGGACGGTCCATATCGGTGACCAGGGCGACGACTTCCCGTCCCACGTTCGTGCCGATATCCACCATCTCCCTGGCCAGCACGATGGAATCGTCCAGCGTCTTCATAAATGCGCCGCTTCCCGTCTTCACATCCAGAAGAATGCGGTCGGAACCGGAGGCGATCTTCTTGGACATGATGCTGGCCGCAATCAGGGAAATATTATCCACCGTGGCAGTTACGTCCCGGAGCGCATACAGCTTCTTATCCGCCGGCGCCAGGTTCCCCGTCTGTCCGGCCACGGCGATACCGATCTCTTTCACCATATCGAAGAATTTCGATTGGTCCAGAGACGTTGTGAGGCCCGGTATGGCCTCCAGCTTATCCAGAGTACCGCCCGTGTGTCCCAGTCCTCTGCCGGAAAGCTTCGCCACAGGAACGCCGCAGGCAGCCGCCACAGGCCCGATCACCATGGTGGTCTTGTCTCCCACGCCGCCGGTGGAGTGTTTATCCACCTTGATTCCGGGAATGGGTGACAGATCGATCTCATCGCCGGATGCCGCCATACAGCCAGTCAAACAAGCGGTCTCATGCTTGTTCAGCCCCTGAAAATAGATGGCCATCAGCAGGGCGGATGCCTGGTAATCCGGTATCTCTCCCTCTGTATACCCATTTACGAAGTACCCAATCTCCTCATCGGTCAGGACTCCTCCATCCCGTTTCTTCATAATAACATCATACATTCTCATGATTCTTCGCTCCCTTCCGCCATACAGTGTCTCCGGAACGCCCGGGGGAGAAGCTCCCTTAACGTACACTCCTCCCAATGGGTGCGGTCTGCCGCAACGATAATCCGGAACGAATCCAGATCGCAGAACTGCGCCATTACCTGGCGGCAGATTCCGCATGGATAGCACAGGCTTTCCACATCCCTGTCACTGGGACCGCCCACTATGGCGATCGCCTTAAAATTCCGTTCTCCCTCGCTGACCGCTTTGAAAAACGCGGTGCGCTCCGCACAGTTGCTGGCAGTCAGACCGCTGCACTCGATATTGCAGCCTCGGTAGACCGCTCCCTCTGCCGTCATAAGCGCCGCTCCCACAGCAAATCCGGAAAAGGGGGAGAAGGACTGTTTTCTGGCCTCCGCCGCCTCTTCAATCAGCATCTGCGTGATTTTTTCATCCATTTCTACAGTACCTCCACCGGATCATCGGTCCGTTTCTGCCATACGCGGAGCCTGTTTTCCAAATCGGCCCTCACATCGGCAAAGGCCGGATCTTCATACAGATTATGTAACTCGAACGGGTCTGTCCTCAGATTGTAGAGTTCCGCAATGCTTTCCTTATTGGCGATGAGCTTGTAATCGCCGTGAACCAGCATTCTGCTGTTGATATCTTCTCCGTACCCGTGACCAAAGGTCTCTGCCATCAGGTCGTCATCCCACTGGTCCGTCTTTCCGGTAAGCAGAGGCAGAAGGCTTCTGCCGTGGACTTTATTCTTTGTAAAGGCGGTTCCTGCCGCATCGAGAATTGTAACCGGATAATCGACGGTGCTGATCAGTTCATCCCGAACCTGGCCTGCCGGAATCACGCCGTCCCATTTGACCGCACAGGGGATTCTCATGACTTCCTCGGACATATAGGAGCCCTTGTCAAAGTGACCGCCCTGGCTGGCCAGCGCATCGCCGTGATCCGTTGTCCAGATAATCATCGTATTCTTATCCAGGCCCAGCTCCTTTAACTTGTCGACGATCATTCCGCCTGCCGCATCCAGCATGGTGATGTGTGCAAAGGCATGGCGGATAATCTCCGTCCATTCATCCCACTTTACGGCGCTTGGAATGATTAACTGGTCATCTTTTCCGAATGGTGAACTTCTCTCCCGGTGATAAGCGCCCGGTTTTCCCTGAAGGCGGTTCCGGTAGCTGCCGTACTCCGGCAGAACGAAATCTTCCTTCGGATACAGATCTAGGAATTCCTGCGTCGGGAAATGAGGCTGGTGAGGTCCCCAGAAATCCACTCGTAAGGAAAATGGCTGGTCACTCTCCGACTTTGCCAGCTTTTCCAGCTGCTCGCAGGCCAGCGTGGCCAGGAAGAAGGACTCATGGGTTTCCTTTGGAGTGAGTGTGCTTCCCACCGCGTGCTCGCCGCACCAGTTGGCCTTGCACTGGTAATCCACGTCATCTGCGCATTCCGCCCAGTCGCCGCGGCTGCTGATCTCAGGAATATCGAAGTAACGGTCGATGTGATGGAGCGCCTGCGGTAAGTTGTACCGCTTTAAATATTCCTTATACTCCGGCTGAATATAAGGGTTGCTGTAATCGGTTCTGGAGAATCCGCTGCAGTGATGTTCATTCGCCGCGCCTGGACCTGCATGCCATTTGCCGAAATAGTAATTGTCGTATCCCGCTTCCGCCAGCGTATCGAGATAAACCTCGTGATCGTATGGCGGGTCCGTATAGTTGTGATACTGCTTGTGGGTATGGGCAAACAGGCCCGTCAGCATGGTACGCCTCGTCGGGCCGCACAGCGGTGTCGCACAGTAGGAATGAGTGAAACAGGCGCCCTCGGCAGCCAGCTTCATGAAGTTCGGACGCATCGGTACCGGACCGTTTTCCCATTCCCAATGGTAATATGCCTGATGGTCATTCTGTATAAATATGATATTGGGTTTTTGTGACATTTTAACATATTCTCCTTGTCTTTTTGATAAATACTTTTGCTACCGCTGCTGGACGAACTTGGTGTATGGCTTGCCGCTGGCAGCGATTCCCATTGCGCTGCTGTTCTTCTTTAAGCTGACGGCAAGAACCAAAAGGCTGGCCAGATACGGAATCATCTGGATAAACTCACTGGGCACCGGATTTCCCGGGATTGTCTGCACGTAGAGCTGAATCGCGCTGAACAGTCCGAAGAACATGGACGAGGCAAAGGCCCCGATCGGCGACCAGCGTCCCATAGTAACGGCTCCCAGAGCCAGATAACCACGGCCTGCCACCATTCCCTCCTGGAATAAATTCATCTGTCCGAGGGAGAGAAACGCGCCTCCCAGCCCGCCCAGCACACCGGACAGGATCACGGAGAAATACCGGATCTTGTGAACGGATAAGCCGGCCGTCTCGGCTGCCTTCGGGTTCTCACCCACAGTGATGATCCGAAGTCCGAGGGGGGTGTATTTAAACATACAGTGAATCAGAATCAGTGCCAGAAACGCAATATACACGAAGGGGGACAAATCGGATAAAAATCCTCCCACCACCGGAATCGACGAAAGAATCGGCGTATGCTCCAGGCTCGGAACCTGCGGAGAGCTGCCCTGCTGCCCGAAGACCGCCTTCAGTCCCACACCGGAAAATCCGGTTGCCAGCAGCACCAGCGCCATGGAACTGACAGACTGGTTGCCGCCCCAGGTAATGGAGATCACCGAGTGTATCGCCGAGATTAAAACACCGACCAGTATGGCAGTCAGCACGCCGATCCACGGATTCCCTGTGAGATAGCTTCCCAGAACCGCGCCGAAGGCGCTTGCCAGCATAATTCCTTCCAGACCGATATTGACAACACCGGAGCGTTCTGAGGTGAGCCCGCCCAGGGCGGTAAGCGCGATCGGAGTTCCCATTCGCAATGTGGAAGCCAGCATAAAAATCAAGAAATTCAGCATATTATTTTCCTCCCCGCCCCTTCTTTATGTAATAACGAATCACATTTTCCGCACACAGGAATACGATTACGAGTCCCTGGATGATATCTACCATGTTTTTGGAGACGCCTACGCTGGACTGCATCATCAGAGATCCGCTGCGCATGCTTCCCATTAAAAGTGCCGTGAGAATGATCGCAAATGGATTGTTGCGCGCCATTAAGGCAACCGGGATTCCACTAAATCCATAGTTTGCAGAGAAACCGTTGATGACCTTTCCCATGGTTCCTGTTACTTCAATTCCTCCGGCAAGACCGGCTAACGCGCCGCTCATCAGCAGGGCCAGGAACATGTTGCGCTCCACGTTAATACCGTTGGTGAGGGAGGCATTTTTGTTTAATCCCACCGCACACATCTCATATCCCAATGAGGTGCGGTTTAAAAGGAAGTAGACGACCACTGCCGCTGTCAGGGCGATCACAATGCCCAGATTCAGCACATAAGGCGACGGCAGCAGCTTCGGAAGCATGGCTGTGGCCTGAATCGGTCTCGTGGCCGACGCAGCGCCCTCCGCCTTAAACGGCCCCAGGATTAAGTACTGCACCAGATACTGGCCTACATAGTTGAACATAATGGTACTGATTACGACGTTGACATTGGCCTTCTGCTTTAAGAGGGCCGGGAAAAACGCCCAGACCATGCCGGCCAGCATGGATACGATCAGAACGAAGGGAATATTTAGGATCCCCGGCATCGGAAACAGGGTTCCCGCAATGCCCGCCGCAATTGCTCCCACAAGAAGCTGTCCTTCGGCGCCAATGTTGAATACCGTACATTTATAGGCCAGAGCCACCGCAAGTCCCGTGAGCAGAAGCGGAACCGATTTCGTCAGAGACTGGGTAAATGCCATCGGTGTGCCGAAGGCGCCCTGAATCAGCGCTTTATACGCCTCGAACGGATTGTTGCCGAACAGCCAGATGATAATTCCGCCTGTTATAATTGCCAGAACCAGTGCAATCAAGGAGATCAGAAAATTAAGGCCTACCTCCCGAAACTTTGCCGGCATCTGTTTTCCTGTTTTAACCTGCTGTCCCAACTTCTGCACCTCCTTTTCCTTTTACGGATCCGAGCATCATCATTCCCAATTCCTGGCGCGTCACGCTCTGTGCGTCCACAACGTCGATGATCTCCCCCTTGAAGATAACCGCAATCCTGTCGCTGACCGAAAGAATCTCGTCCAGTTCCAGCGAGAAAAGAAGCACGCCTTTTCCCTTATCCCGCTGCTCCAGCAGTGTTTTCTGAACGAATTCCATGGCACCCACGTCCAGGCCGCGGGTGGGCTGGACCGCAATCAGCACATCCGGATCCCTGGAGGCCTCCCTTGCAATGATGATCTTCTGCTGGTTGCCTCCGGACAGCGTACCGGCGTTTACATCGACACTGGCGCAGCGGATATCGAACTGCTCCTTCATTTCCTCCGCCGTGTCGTGGATCTTCTTGAAATTCAGCCAGATTCCATTTTTCGCAAACGTTTCATGGTACTGCAGGCCCAAAATCAGATTGTTGGCAATGCTGTATTCCAGAACCAGACCGTCCCTGTGCCTGTCCTCCGGGATCAGCCCCAGTCCGTGGTCCTTTCTGTCCCGGATTTTGTCCTTTGTGATGTCTTTCCCATTCATCACAACGCTTCCGCTGTCGGGCAACAGCTTCCCGCATATGACATTTACCAGTTCCTCCTGGCCGTTGCCATCCACGCCTGCAATCCCGAGAACCTCGCCCTTTCTCAGCTCCAGATTGATTGATTTCAGTTTCTTAATTGTTTTGTCGACCGTATAGCTGACATCCCTCACCTCCAGGATGTTTTCCGCCTTCTCAAACTGGCGTCGGCTGCGCCTTCCAAGGTTTACATCACGCCCCACCATCATTCTGGTCAGCTCGGCCGAATCAGTCTCCTTTTTTTCCACGGTTCCTACGACTTTTCCCAGCCGGATCACGGTGATCCGGTCGGATATCTTCATCACCTCCGCCAGCTTATGGCTGATGAAGATTATGGTCTTTCCTTTTTCCTTCAGTTTCAGCAGGATGTCGCAGAATTCATCGATCTCCTGCGGTGTGAGCACCGCTGTCGGCTCATCGAAAATGAGGATTTCCGCTTCCCGGTAGAGCACCTTTAAAATCTCCACACGCTGCTGTTCCGTAACGGATAAATCCGCCACCTTCTTGCCCGGATCGATCTTCAGTCCATACTGCTCTGACAGCGCGCCGATCGTCTCACCGGCCTTTTTCCGGTCCACCTTCAAGGCCGTGCCGATCTCCTGTCCGACGATGATATTCTCCGTCACCGTCAGTTTTGGGATCAGCATGAAATGCTGATGAACCATTCCGATCTTATGTCTGATGGAATCCTTGGAATTGCTGAATTTAACCGGTTCCCCACGGATCAGCAGCTCCCCTTCATCGGGCTGGTACAGCCCGTATAGGATGTTCATCAGCGTTGATTTTCCCGCTCCGTTTTCTCCGGCGAGCGTATGGATCTCTCTCTCTTCAAAGCTGATCGATATATGATCATTGGCAACGATTCCCGGGAACCGTTTTGTAATCCCCTTCAGTTCAATGATGCTCCCCACTAAAGGCACCTCCGTTCTCTGATTTTCGATACGCGGCTATTTCGCATACTGGTAAGTAAAACTGTTAAACTCTTCTTCGTTGGAAGGAACCTTGATTTCTCCGGACTCTACCTTTTCACTCAGTTCGTCGACCGTGCTTTTTACATCTTCGGGGATCAGCTTTAACAGTTCTTCATTGTTTGTAAATAACAGCTTTACGCCGCCCTCCTTCAGGCCCAGGGACATCGGTACGCTCGTATCGAAGACGCCTGTCTCCTGGTATTCCTTCAGTATGGATAAAATAGCCTGGTCTGCCGGTTTTACTACGGAAGCGAGAATCTTATCCGGCATCTTGTCAAACTGTCCGTTGGCTGCGCCTAAACAGTACGTTCCTTCTCCTGCATCCTTGGCTGCATTAAAGACGCCCAGGTTACACGCGCCGGAATACGTTCCGATGATATCCGCACCCTTGTTGTACATGATCTTCGCAACCTCGCTTCCCTGTCCCACATCGGTGTAGCTGTTGGTAAATGCGGACTGAACCTCGCATTCCGGATTCACGGCCTTGACGCCTGCGGTAAATCCGAACTGATAGCGGTACTGCAGTGTCTCGCCAACGGCCATAACGGCGCCGACGTTGTTGGTCTTCGTCATCAGTCCTGAGAGCGCGCCGCCTAAGAATGCGGCTTCATTTTCACGGTAAGCAACCGACATGATGTTTCCGCCGCCGTCAATGGCTTCGGCCAGATACAGGAACTTGACCTCCGGGTTCTCAGCCGCTACTTCCAGCATTCCATCCTTATATTCGGAAGACGGTACCATGATGAAGTTGGCGCCCTGGCTGATCAGTGTGCGCAGGCTGTTTGCAGAGTCGGATATCTCCGGAACCTCCAGCGGAATTCCCTTCACGCCCAGCTCCTTCTCGGCCAGTTCCATTCCGGCGAGTACGTCATCGTTGTAGCTCTGTGTTCCAAACGCGCTGGCAATCATTCCGACCACCAGATCTGATTTCTTATCCTGTTCGCCGTCCTCGGAGGCCGCTTCCGCTTTTCCGCTTGTTTCCGTCTTTTCTGCTGCCGCAGTTCCGCCTGTCGGCTGGCCGCTCTGACATCCGGTCAGAAGTGACAGTCCCATGCCTGCCGCCAGTAATGTTGAAACGATCCTTTTGTAATGTCTCATAATCTTTTCTCCTTCTCCTCTTATATAAATTATAAATGTTAATTACATTTTTCCCAATTTTACAAGTCTGCGCTTCATCTCTTCCATCTGCGCTTCATTTACTAACAGAACGCCGCCCTTCTGTACCGATAAAAGTCCCTCGTCTTTCAAGCTGTTGATCGAACGGTACAGCGTTCTCACGCTTACGCTGAGATCCGCGGCAATCACTCCGTGGCGCTCCCTGATTATGAGCTGCCTGTCCTTTCGGCTGATCTCGCCTTCATTCCATTTGCTTTCAATGTATGCCATTAAATTGTTGGAGGCTTTTAAAAATACCAATCGGTCCATCCTCGTATGGTTTCTCTCCACCACTTTGGCGAGATCCCGAATGACCACCAGGGCCGCCTCTCCGTCCTCCCGGATTTCCTTTAAAAAGTAGTTGCAGTCAATGTAAAGGAGCAGACAGTTTTTTGCAGCAATGATCTGGGAATAGTACTCCTTATCGTTTGATACCAGCTGCGTGATCCCAATAAAAAACGGAGCGTTGACCGCCGCGAGCATATTGGTGTTTCCGTCTGTGGAAACGCGGGTGAAATGGGCCCCTCCCTTTACAACCATAATAATTGACTGAAGCTTATCCGTCGGCCGGACAATATCCTCTCCCTTCTTCACCGTCCGTATCGTGATACATGGATTTAAAAACCGGTCCAGTTCATGGGGTTTCACTGCCTGGTCCTGATTTTCTACGTATGCAACTCGAAAAAGCTCTCTCAGCTGACCAGATGTTTTTTCTGTCTTCATTTTCTGGCTTCCTTTCTGTACCTTTTTGGTCTGCATCATTATATCACAACGAACTGCTTATTTTTTCTTGCTTTCTGTAGCTTTATCATACACGCCAGTCAATTTTACTGCTATGACACATGTCATACCTAAGCTATTTTTATATTTTGTATCTTTTTTATCTCTATTTTTGTGCATTTTGTATATGTTAAATGCTATATTATGGTATAACAGGAAAATACTCCTGTTACACCAAAAGCCCTCCGGGCAGGATGTGCACTCCGGGCTAAGGATATATGGCCGCTGAAGCGACCGCGCTCCGGCGCGAGAGTCCGGCTTGCCGGACTCTTTATCCTATAAGGTAAAATCTGGAAAATAGAGATTATCAGGTTTGCATAAAGTATATAAAAAAGGAGACTTCTCCACGCATAAACTGCGAGGAAAAGTCCCCTTTTTTCTGTATATCCATGACTCATGTAAGCACAACATTCTGATATCCCATCTCGCCGGCCCATGCCGCCAGCTCCCGCATCACCCTGTCGTCAGGCTCCGATGCGCCGCTCAGCCTGCCCCTGACGCCGAAGGGCCGGAACCGGATCAGCCTGACTCTTGCTGTGACCGGGCTTCCCATGAGACCGACGATCCCTCTCAGCACTTCCTCGTAATCACTTTCCCCGGAAAGACAGACGATGCGGATCTCCTCCAATTTATTTTTCCTCCAGAGAAGCTCCAGATTTTTTTTAACAACGGCATTGTCTGCGCCCGTCAGCCTCCGGTAGACCTCTGGATCCCAGCTCTTCACGTCCAGCATCACGCCGTCGCTAAGCTCCAGCAGTTCCGGATAGAGGGAGAAATCCACCATCCCGTTGCTGTCGATGAGGCAGGACAAACCGGCTCCTTTGCAGAGGCCAAACAGCTCCTTTAAAAATTCCGGATAGAGGCAGCATTCTCCGCCGGATACCGTAATGCCGCGGATAAACGGCAGATTTCCGGATACTTCCTCATAGACTTCCTCTGCGCTCATCTCCCGGATCTTCGGAGAGGCATAATTCGGACAGACGGCTATGCACCGGTCGCAGGAAACACATTTTTTCTCATCCCATGACACCATTTTACCATTCAGGGCCAGTGCTCCCGCCGGACATCCGTCCACGCAGATACCGCATCCTGTACATAACTTCTGCGTTTCCGGGTTATGACAATACGCGCAGGAAATATTGCAGCCCTGAAGAAACACGGCGGTCCGGCTGCCCGGGCCGTCTACCACACTGACCGGGATGATCTTATTGACCGGGGCTTTCACGCCATACGCTCCTTTCGCATCTCCAGGTGATTGGTGTCGTAATTCTTACTGCCAAGCACGGTGGTGTTCTGAAGAACGACGTCGTGGTTCCTGTATTTTTCCATCTCGCTGCGCTTCACAAGGAAGCCGGTGATCCGGACCAAATCGCTGTCGGACGCGTAGAAGCTCATGTATTTGACGCCCAACTGGAATGCCCCCTTCACAATGTCCACCAGCGCTCCCGGATTCTTCCTGGCCGTGACGGCAAAGGGGAAGATATCGCCTACTCCCGTCGGGAAGTATTCGTGGAATCTGGCGCTGTGACGCAGGTGATCCAGCAGGTTCTCCGGCTCATCTCCCACAGGAATACGCACGCCGGAGGTGATTCCCTTGTCGCTGTCTAAGCCGACCTGGGCGTGAAGAAGGAAATGGCCCTGGCCAATCTCCGAATAAACAGCCGGAAAATCCGCCGCGAATTTCCGAATGATCTCCATGATCTGCAGTCCCAGTTTATCTGCTTTTTCACTGTGTCCGTACCGATCTCCCGTGTCGGCCATCAGAGCGTTGACACATTCCGCCAGTCCGGTCACACCGAACATGCCCACGAATTTTTCCCGTTCAATCAGCCCTTCCCGCACCAGGAACGACGACTCGAAAAAGCCGGAGCGCTCCACGAGGAACTTCACCCGCTCATTCATATAGTTTCCCACCGCCTCCAGGCAGTCGGGAAGCAGCTCCTGTAAGAACTGGTCGACGGACTCCGCGCTCTTGACCAGCTCGGTCAGTGTAATCCTCGACAGCGTGTAGGCGCCGCCGCCCACCGGAAGAATGTTATAGCAGCTGGAAATCCCGTATTCACAGGGGTAGGTGGTGCGGTTGTCTGCATCGTTGCAGATCGCCGGATTGGCACAGGTAAGGGAGGTTGCGACGGCCAACTCCGCATACTCATCCGGGGTGACCTCCGGATCGTACTTTAAAGTCAGGTTCGGAACGGTATTCTGAATATCCTTTTCCAGTTCCAGAATTATGCGCCCCGCTCTGGTCGGTCTCGATCCCAGATTGGCATGACAGAAGCTGTCTGTAATCGTCCTGTCCAGAAAGATCAGAAACAGCCTCAATTTTTCCTTCACCACATCGTCCGCCATTCCCTCGATAAACGGCTCGATCATGGTGTCCAGTTCTCCCAGATATACGGGAAATCCCGTGATGGAGGGCACATGATGATAGAGGATCTGAAGTCCCGTGAGAAGCTCGTCAAACGTCTTCGGAGGCTCTACCCGCAGGAATTCGCTCCCCTGTTTCACAAATTTCTTATAGTCCGGCATGATATACCTCGGGCGGTAGGGCGCATGTCCCTCAAACAAATCATTCAGAGCACCCGTCTCAAAATACTGCCTGGTCTTCTGCGGAATGTCCAGTACGGAAAGGCTGTCTTCCGCTTCCTTCGCCAGTGAAAATACCTTCTGCTCATACGTTAATTCTTTGGATGTGAGCACATCCAGTACCCGGTTCTGTTCCATATGATCCTGTCCTTTCTTAAAGCTTCCGATTGTTTTCAAATGTTCCATTGATTCGATAGGATCATTATACCATTACAAAACCGACGGTAATATGACAGGTGTCACATTATAAAGGGGATTAGCCGAAAAATGTAAACGGCCCTCCGCTTCCACAATGGGATACGAAGGACCGTTTCAGCCCGTCTCTATTTTTCCGGCACCAGGAGAATTTCCTCTTCCTCGCGCACAAAAAGCGCTCTGTGATTCCTGTCGAATTCCGTGATATGGCGGATAAAGAATTTGGAAATGCCGCCTACCAGGAAGGCAGCGGCCACTGTGCCTTCTCTGATCCCTTCCACATGTCCCAGACACAGAACGGAAAGAAGAACGGCCGTAAGGACAAGGCTCATATCAAAGCATGTCTTTACAATGCCAAAATCCCAGTTTTTCCTGCGTGATATCGCGCGGACGAGGCCTTCTCCCGGAAGAATCAGTACATCGGGCACCACCTCCAGCGCTACCCCCAGTCCCAGGGCCGCACATCCGGCGAGAAGCAGAAGAACCTTCTGTACATAGAACACCGGAGTCCAGAATGACAGCACCCACATCCAGCCGTCGATACAGGCGGAAAAGATCAGCGTAGCCGGAAGCTGCAGCAGCTGTATCTTTTTAAAACTGCGCCCCAGAACGAGGCACTCGAAAAGAAACAGGGTACTGTTTACCGCCAGTACGAAGACTCCCAGGCTGTAAGGAAAGATAAACGTCAGGACATAGGACGGACTCGTAATCGGAGACGTCCCAAGCTCCGCCTTTGTGATCATGCTGATTCCTAAAGCGGCCACAATCATTCCATACAAAAACATCCGGTACTTTTTCATTATCACGTGATGATCCATGCGCGCATCTCTCCTAAAAATTATTTTTGTCTTCTAATTTTTTTTGTTATTTTATCATAACACGAAAAAATGCACACTTCAATGGACATTGTAGCTTAACATAGTATTGAAAAATCATCACATTGCACAAAAATATTTTAGATCTCCTAAAAATTTTTTAGGTTCAAGTCACAAGGCTTTCCTTCCGCGTTTTGCCTCAAACGTCCTGCTCTGGCAGATTCACAGTGAAACGTCTGTCTCGATAATCCGGGAATACCGGATCAGCGGATACTCGCCGTCGTGGCTTCCGAACTGCTCTCCCGCCTCCTTATCCCGTCCCGTCAGAATCCTGTTTACCCCTGCTCCGGCCAGCAGCCGGACCAGCTCCGTTTCCTCTTCCTCCAGGCAGACCAGCCTCGCGGTCTGAAGCCGTCCCCGGTCCTTTCTCAGGGTCTTTAGGAGTTTCTCCCTGTTCATCGGCTTCACCCAGCAGCTGCCGTACATCAGCGACAGCTGAAGCCCCGGCTCCTCCGACAGGGTGACGCTGACGCCGCGTCCCCGGAAGATGCGTTCCCCCGTCATGGCGGACTCCAGTTCCTTCTGGTAGATCCGGATGGTGCTGCATCCCCGGAATCCCACTTCTTTATTCCCATACTCCTCATAGGAATGTTCCAGCAGCCTCAAGAAACGGCGGCTGAAATCCACGGCCTCCCGCCCCTCTGCCTCCACATAGATTCCCTGGCAGGAGCTGCACAGCAGCTGGCTGGTCCGTACCATGTGATCCGCGATGGCCTGCAGCGCTTCTCTGTTGCTGCGGCCCGCTTCGGTGACATAGGCAAAACTGATGCGGTGCCCCCACTCGATCAGCTTCGTCCCCGCGGGAGCCAGGCTCCGGATTCCCCGGATGGCCTCGTCGCCGCCCCACGTGCACACGCCGTCGGAGAGCGTTAAGAGCTTTAAGAGCCTCTCCCGATCCCCGGAGGGAATCCGAAAGGTATAGATATAGTCCGCCAGCACGGGCTCGATACGGATCAGCTCCTGAAGCAGAAACACCGAAAGCCCGTCGTCTTCGGAAGAGAGCTTCAGGAGATTGATATTGCCAGCCAGAAGACCCTCCAGCACGCTGTAGGCTCCGATTCCGGTCATATTGCCGGCGGTCACGTGCATGAGGACGCCCAGAGGCATGAGAAAACGGTTCTGAAGGCCCAAAAGCTCTGTCTTCACCCTTCTCTCCAGCGTATCCTCCCGCAGGAAAGAAGCCGCCTGACAGATTCCCTCTCTCGTCAGAAGCTTCTCCAGCCCGCGCGCCCGGATCTCGCCGTCATACGCGCCTCCGGTCAAGAGTCCGGCTAACCGGCCGCAGGCTCTCATTACCACGGTTCTGGAGAGAGGGGGCTTCTCCAGTGCGGCCGCTGTCTTTTTTTCCAGATCAATGGAATGCACTACGTCCCACCTCCTTTAACAGTTCTCCCGCACCGGCCGCGCAGGTCCGGATATCGGGGACACCGGTCCTGCCGATGATCTCCAGGTACGGCGCCTCCATTCCGCAGCCGCATTCACAGCCGCGGTGCAGGACGCCCAGATCATCGGTCAGTATGCTCACCAGAGGGATACTTTCAACCAGCGGACTGATTAGATTAACCAGTCCCGCCTTTCCATAGCCGACTGGTTCCAGCGTATCCACATCCCGGATTACGACGCGGCTCGTGGCGGGAACATGGAAATGGTGGTTCGGACAGTCACAATATACGCCCGGATGCTCCACCGCTCCGAAAAACTCCCGGAAATGACTCTCCGGCACACCGAGATGCCTCTCACACAGCCGGTATAGTTCCGCCTTGTCCACCGTCTCTTTGTAAAACTGCTTCCAACCGCCGCCGACCATAATCATGGAATGCCTGGGCAGGCGGAGAAAGATTTCTCTTCTCTCCATCTCCTTTAACAGGAAATAGAGGTATGCCGGAAAGCCGATAATCCTCACCGGAACCCTTCCTCCGCTGTAACGCCGGAGGGCTGCCATCAGCCCCTTAAAATCGGGCCGGTATCCGTTCTTTCCCTTTCGCAGCGCATACCGCCGGCTCAGCGCCGGGGCAAACATCGTGCTGAGCCGCTGGGTCTTGCTGATCGCCGTCTGATTGTCCTTTCCGGGCGGAAACCCCAGAATCACACAGCGGACAGGACGCAGGGAAATCAGCCCGTGGCGGGCGATGACCCGGCATGCGGCGATTCCACCGAAGAAAAGACTCTTTTTGTCAAATCCAATATGGCTCTTCACTCCCTTTGTCCCCGAGGAGGTAGCCTTTACCACCATAGCGGATTCCGGCATGGAATGCAGATCGTGGTACTTAAAAAACAGGGTCGGAATGCACGGCACCTCCCCCGCATCCGTCATTCGTTTTCCATCATCCCGCGAGAATCCCCGGCTCTCCAGAATTCGCCTGTAATCTTCGCACTTTAAGAGATGGCAGTCCACATTCCTGCGGACTGCCTCCATAAAAGCTCTGTTATTCTGTTTATGATCATAGATATCCCTGCAAAAACACAGCTTAAATCTGTAATCCATCCTTTTACTCCCGTCGTTCTATTCGGTCCACTCCGGGAACCACTGGCCTTCATTCGATATGAATCCCGCAAATACCCGGGGCTCTCCCGCGGAATTCTGAGCCACATGACCGCGGCAGTGAAGCTTGATCCACTGGCCCTTCCGGTTTCTCGCCCTGTATTCGACCTCATGGCTCACGGTCCGCCCGTCGCTGATTGCCTGGTTCGATTCCCAGAACCGTTCCCAGTCGGCCGGATGGATGATGGAGCGCCAGATATCGGCTGCATTCTGAATCACCTCACCCGGAAATGCAAACTCTTCCACCAGCTTCCTGCTGTACCGGAAGGTATTGGTCGCCATGTCGCACACGTAGAGATAGTTATCCGTACTCTCCACCAGCGCGTCATAGAGGTACTGCTGATCGTAGTCAAATGCCTCCGGCTTTAAAAGCCGCCACTGGGCCTCCGCTGCCGCCAGCACCGACTCCTTCCCCTGCTGCATGTGATACTGGCGCTTCTGCTCGTACATGCGCTCGTCCACTTCCCGCAGGATATCCGTCACACTCATGGTGTGCTCCGGCCTCAGTTCCAGAATTCCCGTACAGAAGCTCAGTTCATAAGGAATCCGGTCCTGTCTGCGGACAGCCAGCAGCCTCTCTTCCACCAGTTTGATCGTTTCAGCGGCTTCCTGCTCCGTCTTCCCTGCAAACGTTATGAGAAATTCATCTCCGCTTAAGCGGCATGCGAAGTCCTCCTCGGTCAGAACGCTCTTCACCGAGTTGGCAATGACCCGCAGAAGGTTGTCCCCCTCCCGGTGTCCGAACGTATCATTGACTTTCTTCAGGGAATTGACGTCATACATACAGACCGTCAGAATCGTCTCCTGATGTCTCGCCGTATTCAGCATCTCTGCCAGCCGGTTCTTCCCGCCTCTCCGGTTGAGAAGGCCGGTCAGATCATCCGTGCTGGCCTCCTTCGACAGCTTTTTGGAAGCCGTAATGTCCAGAGAATGCTGAAAATGAACGGTGGAGCCGTCTGTCCATTTCATCAGGCTGTCGTAGTTATCGTAGTAGCGGCCCGTCAGAGTGTTAAACTCCTCCCACCGCCGGTAAACGCCTTCCTCCCCGGACTCCGCCAGCCTCTGTACCGGACAGCCGGGGCATCTTCCCCTGCTTCCCTTCTGAAGAATCTGCCAGCATACCTTGCCCACCGGATTCTCCAGGCCAAACGCTTCCTGCATCGTTTTATTCATGAACAGAATCCGGTCCGTATGGATATCGGTCACATACAGATTCGCCTGCATGCGGCCCATCATGGTATTGTATACCCAGTTCTGCAGCATATAGTCTTCATACAGGTTCTTATTGGCAAATGTCACCGCGATAATGGACAGCAGGAACCGGAGTATGGGCAGCTCCCGGTCCGTCCAGTCTCCCTCCCCGGATTTTTTTCCAAATACCGCAAATCCCACAAACCGTATATTATTGCAGATCGGCAGAATCGTCAGATAACCTCCCGGCACTGTAAAAGGTGTGAGCGCCTTTAAAAAGGCCTCCAGCTCCTCACCGGAAAGCTTCTCCCGCATATTCCAGCTTTCCACCAGCTGGGGAAGCCACTGTCTCATGACCGCCTCCGCACCGGTGTCCCCGCCTTTTCTGCTTCTCCAGGAACCAACCTCCTTATAACGCATCTAATTGTCCAGACGGACTAAAAGTACCGAATCGGCGTGCATCAGATGATTGATATAGTCAGCCAGATTCTCCGCAGTTTCCTGCACAGAGTTGGCATCCATCAACAGCGTCTGAACAGAAAGTTCAGGCCGGTAAAAAACCTCCATGGGATCTCCCCCCTTTCCGGAATTATTGTGCCGCTTGTTCTCCGTTTTCCGGATAATCAAAGATATAATACTCGTATGCGTTGACTACTCTGGTTTTCCCGTATGTATCCTCGCGTTTGAACCCTCCGCCGTAGTTGGCGTGAACATGGCCGTGAATAAAATACTTCGGCATATACTTGTCCATCAGATCCTTAAAGCATTCAAACCCCTGGTGGGGCAGATCCTGCATATCGTTAATCTGATATGCAGGCGCGTGAGACACCAGAATGTCAAAACCTTTGTTCTTCTTTAACTTCCACCAGAGCTTTTTAATTCTCCGCTCCATCCTTCTTTCTGTATACTGGTTGTCGGCTCCCGGAATATACTCCATGGAACCTCCCAGGCCCAGAATCCGCACGCCGCGGAACACAAAGATGTCATCCTCGATGCAGACACAGCCTTCCGGCGGCCGCTCCTCGTAATGCCCGTCGTGATTGCCTTTCACATACAGAAGCGGCGCATGGGAGAAGGTGGCAAAAAAAGTCAGATAGGAGGCCTTCAAATCCCCACATGATATAATTAAGTCCACCCCTTTGATCTTCTCGGGTGAGAAGTACTCGTAAAGGGATTTTGACTCCTCATCAGCCAGTACCAGAATCTTCAAACTATTATTCCTCCATCACCGCATTGTCGTATATCGTCAGTCCCTGCAGCCTTACCAGAGACTGTGCTTCCTCCGTGAGCTCATCGAACTCAGGAAGCTTACCCACCACGTTTTCAGCCAGCCAGTTCATCGTGATGATCTCTTCGGGAGAAAGCCTCTGCTCCTCCTCGCACTGAACCGTTCCATCCTGGGAATAGATCGTTCCCACAAACGGCTGGAAGCTTCCGCTCCGGATCGAGTTCTTCAGAAACGTGATCAGCCGGTTGGTGCCGTGCGGCAGATTCTGAGAACAGATGACGTCGATGACATCGGCGGACATACCCCACCAGTAGTTGATGGCCTGCTTTCCCTTCATCTCCTTTACATCGGAGCCGCCGCGGCAGGTGGTATTTACGATTTTCTCGTAGAATTTGCCCCAGTGCCAGATCGGCGTCGCCAGATTCCGGAGTTCTCCATCCGCTTCTATTTTATACAAACCGTATTCTCTCGATGCGGTCTTGGGCGTAATCATGTCTTCCCCGGAGATGAACGTGATTCCTTCCTTCTCCAGTTCCTCGCGGGCACTCCTGTCTTTTACCCTCGCCCACTCCAGATGAACCTTGACATAGGGATTAATCATACGCGCACCGAGTGCAAAGGCGTTGATATTGGCGATCGTTCCGTAGATCGGATAGTCCGCAATATACCCCAGCTTATCGCACTGCGCCATGGAAGCGGCCAGCGCGCCCATTAAGAATTTCGACTCGTACATTCTGGCATAGTAGGTGCAGACAGAGGAGTACGACATGTTGACGGAGCAGTTGAAAATCTTTACCTCCGGGTGCTCGATAGCTGCCTTGACGCTTAAACCGATCATCTGGGAGGCCGTCGTAAAGATCATGTTACATCTGGCCGCGATCGCCAGATCGATGGCATTAGCAATCTCCGCATCCGTATCGGCCTCGAAGAATGCGACCGTCTTTAACCGCCCCTCAAAGGCCTGCTCCAGGTACATACGCCCCAGCTCATGGCCATAGGTCCAGCTGGAGGTCTCCGCGGTCTTCGCGTGAATAAATGCGATCTTCAGCATCTCCGGCTCAATGTTCTGGGATGGGCGGAGCCAGTTGATGATCTTCAGCGGACTGTTATCCGGCTCTTCCACCTCCTCCGGCTGTTCTACCAGGGCGATCTTGCTGCCTCTGGAGGTCAGGAGAAGTTCATCCTTAATCTTCGTCAAATCCTTTGTGATCTCGCCCTCTGTCTTCAGCTTCACCACATCATATCCGAACAACTCGACATAGACAAGGAAGGCATCAGAACACGTCATCTCATAGGAATTTCCTCCAAATGCGCCAAACGCCTTGGAAAACTGGTCATAGGCGGATTTAAAATAGATCCTGTCATCCTCACTCCACACCTCTTCCGGTGCCTTTCCCATGGCCTTTAACAGGCGGTCGTAGCTGCCCTCCTGGCTGAACCAGACATCACAGTTAAAGGAGACCTGATAAAACTCCAGGAATTCATAATAGAGGCGGTTGTCGAGGTCATCCGTTCTCTTGGGGATCAGGCGCGTCACCGAAGCCGTAATGCTGAACGCGCCCACATATTTGAGCACGCTGACACGCTTGTTGCCCTCCTGTACATAGTACTGGTTCATGAACTCATACGCAACGATGGGGTCATGAATCCCTTCTTCTATCTGATGGTCGTATAAATACGCCCATTTTGCTCCAAACTCCGATTTTTCTGCCAGCAGAGGCATAAAATTATTGGCAAAGGCACTGGTTCTGCCTTTTGTTTTCGTTCCCACGATCTTATCAAGCGGGACGTCCATGAGTCCCAGATTCACTTCTGAAATGATATCTGTGTAGGAAAGTATGTCATCCAGCACCGGAAGATAAGGATACTCTCCCTTTGCCACGGAAACCTGATACTGTTTTCTTCCTTTTTTCAAAGCACCTGAATAGTCATAAAGCGCCATAACCGATTCTCCTCTCAGTTTTCCTCTTATTGTATGTTCGTCTTCTACAGTATACCACAAACAATAAATTCGTGAAAGACTAAAGACGCCGTCCGCACCCCCAAAAGCCACGGTTTTCTCCCGTGGGCTCTTCAGGACGCAGACTGCGTCTCATATTATAGGTTTCTTATCTTGAAATCACGTTCCAATTCCCGTTTCTGATCCTTTTTCGCGATATCTTCCCTCTTGTCGTAGAGCTTCTTACCGCGGGCCAGGCCGATCTCCAGCTTCACCAGGCTGCCCTTAAAGTAAACCTGGAGAGGCACGATGGTATAGCCCTTGATCGCGATCTTGGAATCCAGCTTGCTGATCTCCGCCCGGTGCATCAGCAGCTTCCTCGGTCTTAAGGGATCTTTATTGAAGATATTTCCCTTTTCATATGGATTGATGTTCATGCCGTATACCCATACTTCCCCCTTGTCGATTCTCACAAAGGCTTCCTTGATGCTGCATTTGCCCATCCGGATGGACTTCACTTCCGTGCCGGCCAGCTCAATGCCGGTCTCGTATTTCTCATCGATAAAATAATCATGGTATGCCTTTTTGTTGTTGGCAACCAGTTTGAAACTCTCTTTCCCCATCCTTCTATCCTCCTGTTATTCCTCCGCAGCGGGAATAAAGTCGATCGTCCTGGCCAGCTTATCCGTTCCTGTGACCATGACGCGGATCGGCTGACCGAGTTTATATACCTTCCTCGTCATATCGCCGATCAATTCTAAATGCTCTTCATCAAAATGGTAATAGTCGTCCTTTAACTCGCTTACCCGGATCAGGCCTTCCACTGTGTTGGGAAGCTCCACGTAGAGTCCCCAGTTTGTGACTCCCGATATGACGCCGCCATATACCTCGCCGATATGGCCCGCCATATACTCGCACTTCTTCATCTTCACGGTTTCGCGCTCCGCTTCATCTGCCCGCCGCTCCATAGCGGAGGTCTGGACCGATACGCCGGTTAGAAGCTTATCGTAGTGGGCCGTTCTCTTCTCGCTCAGCCCGCCTCGCAGGTTCTCCTTGATGATCCGGTGAATCTGTAAATCCGGGTACCGCCGGATGGGTGAGGTAAAGTGGGTATAATACTTGGCGGCCAGGCCGAAATGGCCCGTATTCACCACAGTATACTTGGCCTGCTTCATGGAACGCAGCGCCAGACGGCTGATCAGCGCCTCCTCCGGTGTGTCCTCCGCCTTCACCAGAAGCTTCTGGACCTCTTTCGGATAGACCTCTCCGTTATGGAACCGGATGGAGTAGCCGAAATTATTAATAAACGTGGCCAGACTCTTCATCTTCTCCGGGTCGGGATTATCATGGGTCCGGTACAGGAACGGGAGTTCCTGCCAGAAATAGTCCTCCGCCACAGTCTCATTGGCGATGAGCATGAAATCTTCGATAATCTTCGTCGCCGCGTTCCGCTCATACGGCTTGATCTCCAGCGGTTTTCCGTTTTTGTCCAGAATCACCTTGGTCTCCGGGAAGTCGAAGTCGATCGATCCCCTCGTCTTCCGCTTCTCCCTCAGGATATCGGCCAGCTCCTTCATAAGAAGGAACATGGGGACAAACTCCTCGTATTCCTTCATCACCGCCTCATCACGGTCTGTCACAACCGCGTTTACCGCCGTATAGGTCATACGCCTGTCCACGTTGATGAGCGTCTCTGCGATCCGGTGCCCGGTCACATTGCCCGCTTCGTCGATCTCCATGATGCAGCTGAGCGCCAGACGGTCCTCCCCCTGATTTAAGGAGCAGATTCCGTTGGACAGCTTATGGGGAAGCATGGGGATCACCCGGTCCACCAGATAGACGCTGGTTCCCCTCTTAAGCGCCTCCTCGTCCAACGGGCTGTTCTCCGTCACATAGTGGCTGACATCCGCAATGTGGACGCCCAATGTATACACACCGTTCTCCTTCGATACGGAAATCGCATCATCCAGGTCCTTCGCATCCTCGCCGTCGATGGTGACGGTCTGCAGGCTGCGCAGGTCCAGTCTGCCTTCCCGCTCGCGATCCGTGACCTCGTCGGAGACCATTTCCACCTGCTCCATCACCTCGTCAGGGAATTCTTCCGGAAGACCATACGCCTTCACGATGGTTATGATATCCGTTCCCGGATCGTTTACATGGCCCAAAATCTCCGTGATCATGCCCTCCGGCTTCTTCTGGCTTCCGCCGAAGTCCGTAAGCACGGCTACCACCTTGTGACCGGTCACAGCCCCCATATCCTTTCCCTGAGGAATGAATATGTCCTTACCAATCTTCTGGTTGTCCGGAATGACAAATCCAAAGTTCTTATTTTTCTGGTAATATCCGATCACGGTCCGGTTCGCGTGCTCCAGAACACGCAGGACACGTCCTTCTGCCCGTCTTGAGCCCTCGCCCTCTGTCTCGATGGTAATCTGTACGGTATCGCCGTTCATAGCGTCAGCCGTCTTATCCTCTGGTATAAAGACGTCCTGCTCCCGTCCTTCCACGGTCACAAAGCCAAAGCCCCTCGGATGGCCGCTGAACGTACCGGTTATGGAGCCGATATCCGGCTTGCCGTACTTTCCTTTTTTGGAAATGCCAATCTTTCCCTCAGACAGCAGTGCATCCAGCACTTCCTTCAGCTCTTCTCTCTGCCCCTTCGGCACATCGAGAAGAATCGCCATCTCCTTCAGCTTCATCGGAACGTAGGCCGGTTCTTCCACCAGCTGTAATATCATGTTCTTTCTCTGTGTCAGTTGTTCCTCTGTCATAATTTCCTCGTTTTCTGTTTTACGCTGCGGTTCCCTCTGCTTTTATCATTATGCCCGGAAGGAACGTAAATAGTCCGGCCGCCGGACTCCCGCGCCGGAAGGCACTTGCTTCACCGGATGAATTTTCCTGTGAAACAAAAACACCCTTGCCGCCTAACCACAAGAGTGTTTAATCTTTACAGTATATTCAGATTCAATACTAACGCGAGAACGAAAAACAGAATCGCTCCGTATCTTGTAAATTTCTCAAGTTTACCTTCCATGGAACGGCCTTTGTTTCTTCCCCAGTAAGTATCCGCCATACCGCCGATGGAACCCAAGCCCTGTGTCTTTCCTTCCTGCAGCAAAATAATTGCAGATAATGCTATACATATGATAACAAATATGATTGATAAAATCGTTCTGATCATGTCCCTTTTCCACCTCCTATAGTCAAACATGGTAATCATATCATATTTTTTCCATAAATACAACTGCATTTTTTGTATTTTTATATACTTACTTTCATCCACTCTTCGATTCTCAGAAGCTCGTTGTATTTCGATGTCCGCTCCGACCGGCACGGCGCGCCCGCCCTGATCCAGTCTGCGTTTACAGCCGCGGCAAAGTCGGCAGCGTACGGATCCTCCGTCTCACCGTATCCCTGGGACACGGCTAATTTCAGCCCGTTTCTTTTGGCCAGATCCGCAATCTCCATGGCCGCCGTCACGCTCTTCGCTCCGCACATGGAAATGCCTGCTGCGTTTTCCTCCACGCCGTCCCAGTCTGCAAGGCAGGCCCAGTCTCTTTCCCCCGGCTTTAAGCAGCCCGGTTCCCGGTTTTTGTGCTGCCCGATAAATACAGCCCGGTTTCCCAGCATCTTGGTCAGCATTCCCCATCCGTCCGCATCCGCTTCCGCCAGCCCGTCGAACACGGCGCAGACCGGATATCCGTCCAGCAGACGAATATAGAAACCGATCATATCATTTCTGTCCCGCTCGACCGGTACGCCTGTCATATGGCTTTCCCCTTTAAACTGATAGAACCCGGTACCTTCGTCGAAGAGTGATTCCGCACCTGCGCCGATGGCCAGACACATATCTTTCCCCGGCTCATAGCCGCACAGCATCATGGCCTCCATGATATATTCCAGAGCCTCCTCCGAATTTCTCAAATCCGGTACAAAGCCGCCGTCGTCTCCCACCCCGGTCTGATATCCCGAGATGGTGAGAAGCCGTTTTAATGCCTGATATACCTCCATGCATTTTTCGGCGCCTTCGCCAAAGGAGGCGGCGCCCACAGGGACTACCATATAGGATTCCAGATCGAGTGAGTTGTTCCTTCCGTATCTCCCGCCGCTGATCATCGTCATCATGGGGACCGGGAGGCGTCCAGGCGCCGTTCCGCCCAGATACCGGTAAAGAGGCATTCCCAGGCCGGCCGCCGCTGCCCTGGAAACCGCCATGGATACCGCAGTTAAGAAACCGCCGCATTTCCTGATTCCGCAGGAAGAAGCGCCCTCCTCCAGCAGCTTGTCAATGCCTCTCTGGTCTGACGCGTCCTCAAACAGTACGCACTCCGACAGTACCTCCATGACCCGGTCCGTGTCTTCGCTGTCCTCGCAGAGCGCTACCATGGCGCGGCCCCGGGCGCCGTTTTCCAGCTCCACTTCCGCCTCCACGGCCGGCAATCCCTCTGAATCCAGCATTCTGCGCCCGATCACCTCTATAATTTCAAGACCTTCCGCCATAACGTATTCCTCCTTACAAAACAATCCATTTTCTGTAAGGATGAACACAACTCCGGCACTTTATACCCGGTGACGCAAGAATATACGACCGTTTATGCTCTCAGTTCAATTCCAAGCGCCTGCAGACCATTTAATATTTTATTCATGACCGCGCCGACTTCCTTGTCCTCCAGCGTGTGGTCCTTCGCACGGAAGGTGATGGAGTAGGCCACAGACTTAAAGCCTGCGAGGATCTGAGCGCCCTCGTAGATGTCGAACAGCTGGTAGCTCTCGAGAAGCTTTCCGCCGCGCTGCTCAATCACGTCTTCGATCTGACCCACCAGCACGTCCTTCGGCACCACCATACTGATATCTCTGGATACAGCCGGATACTTCGCGATGCCTGTATACTTGCGGTCGAATGTGGTGAACGGAATCATAGACGGCATATCGATCACAGCCACATACGTTCTCTCACCGATTTTATAGTTATCCGCTACATCCGGATGAATCTCGCCTAAATAGCCTACAGTAACTCCGTCGTAGACGATATCGGCCTGTCTGCCCGGATGAAGGAAGCTCTTTTTGTCCTCCGGAGAATAGTGCGGTTTCTTGTGCATACCGGCTTTGTCGAAGAATTCCTCAACCACGCCCTTCATGTCATAGAAATCACCGTCACCGTACATTCCGAGTGTAAACTGCATCCGCTCGTCAGGCAGTTCTGTCAGCGGAAGAGACTTCGGAAGATAGATATTTGCCAGTTCGTATAAACGGACATTTTTATTTCTGCGGTTGTAGTTTGTCGATAAGGAGTTTAACATACCGTGCAGCGGAGAGGTTCTCATGATGCTGAAATCCTCGCCCAGCGGATTTAAGATTCCCACCGTCTTACGAAGCGGGCTGTCCTCCGGAAGCTTCAGTCTGTCAAATACCTTCGGGCTCTCGAAGGAATACGTCATGCCCTGGGAGAATCCGCAGAACTCCGCAACCTCTCTGGCCACCTCTTCCACACGCAGCTTATACGATAATTTTCCGGTCGTGGCCTCTCCTGACGGTAGCGTTACCGGGATCTTGTCATAGCCGTAATATCTGGCCACTTCTTCTGCCATGTCGGCCATGCAGTTTAAATCCTGACGGAAGGTTGGAACGATAATCTCACGTCTATCGGGGTCATATCCCAGATCCAGCTTCTTAAAGTAGCCCAGCATGGTTTCTTCGGAGACATCTGTTCCCAGAAGCCGGTTCATCTTCTCCGGCTCAAATGGAATTCTCTTTTCCGTTTTCTTTTCCGGATAGATGTCGATCATGCCGCCGACGACCTCACCGGCGCCCAGCTCCTCGATCAACTGGCAGGCACGGTTTACCGCCTCCTCGGCGTTGTTGGGATCAAGACCCTTTTCGTATTTTCCGGAAGCATCGGTACGGAGTCCGACCTTCTTTGCGGAGAGACGGATGTTGGTGCCGTCGAAGCATGCGGATTCAAATACCATGGTCTTCACATCATCGGTGATCTTGGAGTTTTCACCGCCCATGATGCCTGCGATGCCGACTTCCTTTTCCCCGTCGTTGATCATCAGAATCGTGCTGTCCAGCTTTCTCTCCTGACCATCCAGGGTTTGGAATACGTCGCCGTCCTTTGCACATTTGACAATAATCTCATGGCCTGCCAGCAGGTCATAATCGAACGCGTGCATGGGCTGGCCGTATTCTTCCATTACGTAGTTGGTGATATCCACGATATTGTTGATCGGGCGGATTCCACAGGCGGCCAGACGTCTCTGCATCCAGGACGGTGACGGGGCGAGCCTGATATTTTTCACCATTCTTGCACAGTAACGCGGGCAAAGATGGCTGTCTTCCACGGATACTTTTAAATAGCTGTTGATGTCCTCATCGTTTCCGGTGGCCGTAACAACCGGAGGATGGAATGGCTTGTCAAAGGTAGCCGCTGCCTCTCTGGCAATGCCGATTACGCTGTAGCAGTCCACACGGTTGGAGGTAATTTCATACTCGAATACGCTGTCACGCAGGCCCAGCACCTCGATTGCATCTGCGCCTTCCTCTGCGTCTGCAGGAAGGATATAGATGCCGCTCTCCGGGGCATCCGGATACATTTCTTTAGAGGAACCCAGTTCCTCGATGGAGCAGAGCATGCCGTTTGATTCAATGCCGCGAAGCCTGCCCTTTTTAATCGCCACGCCGTTCTCCGGAAGAGGGCCGCCGTCATGGCCTCCCGCTACCTTTCCGCCGTCCAAAACCACCGGAACCTTATCGCCTTCCTTAACATTTGGTGCGCCGGTCACGATCTGAATGGTCTCCGCGCCGATATTCACCTGGCAGATGATCAGTTTATCCGCATCCGGATGGCGTTCGATCCGGTCAATCCTGCCGACTACGATCTTCTCCAGGTTTTTGTCGAGGCGTTCGAAGCCTTCTACTTTCGTTCCGCTTAATGTCATCGCATCTGTATATTCCTGGTCGCTGACATCTAAGTCCGGAACATATGCTTTAATCCATGATAATGGTGTATTCATCTTTTTTCCCTTCCTTTCCCTAGAACTGTCTTAAGAACCGAATGTCATTTTCATATAACAGTCTCATATCATCGATCTCGTACTTCAAAAGTGCGATACGCTCAAGGCCGACACCGAAGGCGAAGCCGGAATACTCGTCCGGGTCAATGCCGCTCATGCGGAGAACGTTGGGATGCACCATGCCGCATCCTAAGATCTCGATCCAGCCGGAGCCCTTACAGAACCGGCAGCCGCTGCCGCCGCATTTAAAGCAGGTTACATCCACCTCGGCGCTGGGCTCTGTGAATGGGAAATGATGAGGACGGAATTTTACTTTAGTCTCCGGTCCGAACAGTTCCTTTGCAAAATCTGCCAGCGTTCCCTTTAAATCGGCAAACGTGATGTTCTTGTCGATCACCAGGCCTTCAATCTGATGGAAGGATGGGGAATGGGTCGCATCCACCTCATCGGAACGGAATACGCGTCCCGGGGCGATCATACGGATCGGCAGCTTACCCTGCTCCATGGTGCGGACCTGTACCGGAGATGTCTGGCTTCTCAAAACGATGGATTCGTTAATATAGAAGGTATCCTGCTCGTCTCTGGCCGGATGGTTCTTCGGAATGTTCAGTTTTTCGAAATTATATAAATCATACTCCACTTCCGGGCCTTCCACTACTTCATAGCCCATGCCGACGAAGATGCGCTCCACTTCTTCCAGCGCGATGGTGTTCGGATGGCTGTGGCCTACATTGTTTCTCTTTGCAGGAAGGGTCACGTCGATGGTCTCTCTTCTTATCTGCTCTTCTCTCGCCTTCTTTGCCAGAGACGCCTTGGCCTCCTCCAGCCTGTTTTCGATGATGGCGCGGGCGTCGTTGACCATCTGGCCTACCTTCGGTCTCTCCTCCGGCGGAACGTCCTTCATGCTCTTCAGCACGCTGGTCAGTTCGCCCTTTTTCCCTAAATAAGCGACCCTGATCTCATTCAGCTTTTCCAGCGCGTCCGACGCTTCGATCTGCTTCAATGCATCTTCCTTGATTTTTTCTAATTGGTCTTTCATCATGCTCTCCTTCTTTTATCATTTTTTCTTATACATAGAGTTGGTTACAAAAAAAAGCTCCGCCCCTGGTTAGGGACGAAGCTTGAGTTCGCGGTACCACCCTGATTCCCGCACAGAACGCGCAGGCACTCGGCATACGTAACGTGTATGAACGTCATGACCTACCCGCCGTCTTCGTAGGACGGTTTCTGCCATGCTGCTTCAGTGGGAAATTCAAACGCTTATCTGAACTTAAGGGGGCTTACAGCCGGTGACTCCCTCTCTCTGAAAGAAAATAAGGTTCTACTGACACCTTCATTGCATTTATCTGATAAAACTGAATTCATTTTATCCATTGCAGCAGGAAATGTCAAGTGGTTTGCGGATTTTTCTTCACAAAGTCGAATCGTTCGATGTATCGTTTCTTATGGGTATCTCTCGTTGCCACACTGACTCCCCAGTATTTCGTGATGTCCTTACGCTCCTCTCCTTCCGGTATACAAATGCCGGACGCCCGGTTCGGAAGCGGTGCACACGGCTCGAAATGGATCCCGTCATCGCTGTAATAAAGATACTGCACACCCTCCGGATCGTTCCAGTCATCTCCATATATCCTTCCCTCGCCCTCCCTGTGCTTGAGTCCGGACAGCAGACAGAGCCCATCCTGATACGGCCAGACAGAAAACGCATGGCCGCGGATAACCGGATTCCCTTCATATCTGTGATACGGACCCGTAATCGTATCCGCCCAGGCCAGCCCCAGCATGGTTTTATCCCCGTCTGGTTCCGTCAAACGGCTTCCCTTAAAATAAACCAGCCATCTGTTCTGGAAAAATACCGCACTTACATCGTCAACAGCCTCGTCATCCCAGTTTCCTTCCTCTTCCCACTGAAGTACCGGCCCGTCCCCCAGTCTTTCAAACGGGCCTTCCGGTGTGTCCGCTGCAGCCAGACCACAGCACCTTCTCGTAGTCTTCCCTTCGGCAAAATCGGTACCCACACCGGTATAGAACATATAAAATCTTCCTTTGTCATGAATCACATTGGCTGTCAGGACTCCCGCGCAGTCCCAGCCGCTTTCTGCCGGAAGCAGCGCATCCTTCCCAGCTTCCCAGTGGAAGCCATCTTTTGAAGTACAGCACATGATCTTGCAATCAGCAAAATGATCGTAGGGCCGCTCATTGTCATGCTGTGTATACCACAAATAATACGTTCCCTGATCATATAGTATATTGGATGGATCGTGGTTATTGTCTGAAGGCAGATTTACGGTCTCCACCGTCTTTCTCTCCACTTCCAGCAGTTCTTTCGGTAATTTCATCTTACACTCTTCCTTTCTTTTGCTCAGCTATACTTTATTTCAAATGTCTTTTTCATCAGGCCAGCGGTAAGAACCGTAAATACCTTCTATTCCTTCCCTGTCCCTTCCACAATACCGTCAATCATCTGGTTATGAAAAATCAGATACAGAACCAGAATCGGCAGAGCACTGAGTGCCGCTGCCGCCAGGAGCACGCCGTAATTACCGTTCATGGAGACATCTCCAATCGACCTCAGCAGGGCTGTAACTGTCAGCTTTTCCTTTTTGGTCGTAATAATAATCGGCCACAGGAATTCATTCCAGGTATTCATAAAAGTCAGAATAGCCAAAGATACAATGGCCGGCTTCAGCATGGGAAAACCAATTCGCATCAAAATCTGATTTTCCGCAGCTCCTTCAATTCTAGCTGCTTCCATAGTTTCCTGCGGAACCGTACCGGAGGCAAACTGCCTCATCATGAAGATTCCAAATGCAGGTATCGCATTGGGTAGAATCATGGACCATAAATGGTTGACGCCTCCCAGCTGCTTTACCAGTAAGTACGTGGGAACCAGCCTCGTCTCCAGCGGAATCATTAAAGATGACAGTGTAATGATAAAGAGCACATTTTTAAACGGAAACTGATACTTGGCAAAGGTAAATCCTGCTGCTGTGCAGAAAAAGCAGGCCAATGCGGTTGTAGAGACTGCGACAATGACACTGTTCATCATATTCGTCACAAAGGGCCAGTTTGCAAACAACATGCGGTACATCTTAAGCTGGAACCCAGCTGCCGGAAGAATCTTCGGGGACAGCGAGAATATTTCATAATCTTCCTTAAAGCTTCCCATAAACATCATCAGGAACGGAAAGCAGGTGACAATGATCACGGTCAGCAGCAGCAACAGGGAAAATAGCTTTTTTAAAATATTTTCAGCATTCTCTTTCTTCATCGTCACTCCTCCGTCCTTCCATAATAATTTTTTACTACAAAGACACTGAGTATTACGAGAAATGCGAACAGAACATACGTAATCGCTGCCGCATACCCCATTTTTGAGTATTCATATGCATTCTGGTACATGTAGTACACCAGCGTGGTGGATGAATTCATCGGGCCGCCCTGTGTCAGTACCATCACGTCACCCACATTCTGGAAAATCCAGATGGTTGACATGAGCATGACGAAAAATATTTCCGGAACCATAAGCGGCAATGTGATTCTAAAAAACTTCGTAAACGCTCCGGCCCCGTCAATGCTGGCAGCTTCCCCCACAGAGCTTGGAATCTTTTGCATTCCAGCCAGCAGTACCAGAGAGAAATAACCGGTCATACGCCATATGTTCATAAATGCTACTGAGACTTTCGACAAAGCAGTGGTATCCAGCCATCCGACAGGACCGATGCCAAAACAGCGTTCCAGCAGTACGTTGATCAGTCCTCCCTCCGTGGTAAGTAAAATACGGAATATAATTGCTGCCACGGCGACAGCAGTAATGTATGGCAAAAGAACGATCACCGAATACACTCGTTTGCCGGTCAGTCTGGAGGAATTCAGGACTGCAGCCAAAATCAGGGCCAGAAAAGTACGCAGTGGAACGATGTAGAGCCAAATTAAGACTGTATTCAGCAAGGACTTCCAGAACTTGTCATCCCGCAGCAGCTTTTCGTAATTTTTAAATCCAACGTGGTCAGCGGCCGCCACCGTTCCCAGACCATCGAAATTGGTCAGGCTGATTAAAAAACCGCTGACGGCAGGATAAATATAAAAAACTGCAAACAGAATGAAAAAGGGCGCGATCCACAGATAACAGTGTTTGTATTTTTTCATTTCTTTTAATGTACTGGTCATTTAATCAGCCTCCAAACCGGTCAAACCTATCAGATGTCATTTAATTTCTGTTTCATGACCTCAACCGCAGTTTCTGGTGTGTATGCACCGTTTAAGAACATCTCTCCGATTATCTCAGACAGCACATTGTTCATCTCGTTGCTTCTCTCGTCTACGAATGGGATATCGGGATCCGTATTCAGAAGGATCTCAGCCAGCTCTGAAACCACAGGTTCTCCGCCGAACGCCTCCCAGCCGTTATCCCTGCTTGCCGCGATGGCGCGGATTCCTTCCATGCAGCCAGTTGCATACTGCGCCATAACTCCATCTTCGTTTACATTGGAGAACTTCTCAGCCGCCTCTTTCGTAAGTGCAAGATAACGGACTACATCTTTTGCTGTCTCTAAGTGTTCCGTATTTTTATTGATCGTATAGTACTCCGTATTGTTGATATACGTCTCTCTTCCATTTTCCGCGAATTTCATCGGTTCTGCAATCGCCAGATGACCATAACCGCCCTGTCCATTTGGGTCTACGTTCGTCACATAGTAAGCAGCATGTGCTGCGACAGATGGAAACGCGGCGATCTTGCCGGCATTGAAAGCAGTCCAGTATGCCTCGCTGTTGCCCTGCTGGCTCGTATGCCAGATCCCGGCGTCGTAGCATTTTTTCATCAGTTCCAGAGCTTCCTTCCCCTTGTCCAGAGACACATTGCCCTCTGAATCCAGGACCTGTCCTCCCAGCATATAGATGAAATTCTGAAATACCTCGTTGCAGCCGCTGTCCGCCGGATCAAATGCACCCGCATAGTAACCGTTTTCCTTCAGCATTACCGCCTGGTTAAAATAATCGTCAAAGGTTTTCGGCGCAGTCAGTCCCAGTTCGTCATAGATATCCTGTCTGTACATAAATACATACTGGTTAGTCACCTGATTGGGTATTCCATATACTTTTCCCTCCATGGTTACCGGATCCATGACCGGAAGCACCTCTCCCTCCGTAAACATATCTGACATATCCACGAGATACCCCGCCTTAGCAAACTGCGGCGCATACAGATCATGTACAATCATGATATCCGGCGTACTTTCATCGTTTGACAGCTGAAGCTTCATTTTTGTCGGATATTCCGCATAGGAGTATTTTTCAAAATTGATCTTCACATTTGGATGTTCTGTCAAATAATCCCGGAGTACAATTTCTGCCACGGATACGAGATGGGCGCCTCCCATCATCGTCAGCTCGATTTCTCCCTCTTCTTTTGCCTCCGACCCGCTCATCGTCGTTTCTGCTGTTTCCCCGTTTTTTGTTTCGTTACTGCTTCCACCGCAGCCAGTCAGTGACATACACCCCAATACTACGGCAATCCCCATTGCTAACCCTCGTTTTTTCATAGATACGAAACCTCCTTGTTTGGTATATTCTTTATTTTTATTTCATTTTTTATGATTTCCAGCCGCTCCGGATCCACTCTTCCCACCTGCTTCTCCATGGCATTGGCGATGCCGCAGGCCATGGAAAAACGAAATATCTCTTCCATGCTCCAGCTTTTTCTCAGGCCTATGGCAAATCCTGCTACCGTCGAATCCCCGCTTCCTATGGTGGAAGTCACTGAAACACTGGGAATAACCGCTTCCCAGCAGCCCTCCCTTCCGGCCAGGATTCCGCCCTCCGATCCCAGGGAGACCAACACATAAGCCACTCCATCCTGAACAAGCTGTAATGCCAGCTTCCTCACTACCGTCCGGTCGGACACCGGTTCCATTCCAAACAGTTCAAATAATTCCTGCATATTGGGTTTATAAAAATAATAACCGTCTTTTCTCAATTGTTCTACGGTTACGCTGTTTGTATCCAGAAAGCATCTGGCTTCCTTCCATTGACACATTGCACTTATTTCACTGTACAGGCTATCCGGCGCGCCTTCAATCGTCATACCGGAGCAGATCACAATATCGTCTCTCTGCAAATCCTCCCGAAGCCGGCACAGCAGCTGCTCCACCTGCCTCTTCTCTACGGTCGGCCCCTGCTCAACCAGTTCGGACTCTCTTCCCTGTTCCAGATCGATGATATTAATCGTCTCTCTCGTATTGCCGTTTATCTCGATCAGACAGGCATCGATCCCTTCCTTTTCCATAAAGGCCCGGATCATTCTTCCGTTGCTGCCAGCGATAAATCCGTACAGAGCCACAGGTTCCCCGCACTGTTTGCATACCTTGGCGACATTGATACCTTTCCCTCCTATAGATACCTCTCTCAACAGGTGGAAGTATTTTTTCCCCGGTTCAAAACCATTGACATGGTAAGATCGGTCTATCACCGGGTTTAAACAGATCGCCCGAATCATTGACTCACCCCCTCTTTCACCCAGTTGTGGCCGGAGCTCCCCGTCACCTGACTCATTTTCCACATAACCTCTTCCTTCCACGCATCCTTTCCCTGTTTTAAATAGACGCGGGGATCGTATTTATCGGGCTGTTCCCTAAGAACTCTGCGCACCGCACCGGTAAATGCAAGGAAATTGTCCACATCCATATTGGCCTTGCAAACTCCATATTCTGCGGACCGGCGTATACTGCTCTCACTGCAGTTTTTCATCACCTCCACACGGCCTCCCTGTTCATTTACATATTCAATCAGATGCAGGGGAAGGGACGCCGCTCCGTGTAATACCAGCGGAAAGCCTGGCAGTTCAGCCTGAATCCGTTCCAGAACCTCCATATGCAGAGGCAGATTTTCTGCCGCCTTTACTCCGCCGTGTGAGGTTCCCGCCGACACAGCCAGGCTGTCACAGCCGGTCAGAACAACGAATCGCTTCGCAGCGTCCGGATTTGTAAATTCCACATGTTCTGCAAAGATTTCGTCCTCGAATCCAGGCAGACGTCCCAGCTCCGCTTCCACACAGACCCCCCTTGCATGGGCATATTCCACGACTTCCCTTGTAAACCGTACATTCTCCTCAAAGGAAAGATGGGATCCATCAAACATGACCCCTCCCACGCCTGCATCAACCGCCTGCATAGCTGCTTCTGCCGTCGGACAGTGATCGTGATTGATTCCTACAGGAACCGATACACTTAAAGCGGCAATCTTCATCACCTCTATAAACTGCCTGAAATCCGGAACGTATTTCCGTGCCCCCATGGACACCTGAAGTATTACAGGCGACTGCTCTTCCTCCGCCGCTTCCAGCACCGCACACAGACTGTCATAGTTAAATACATTAAACGCTCCCACAATGTAACGGCGTTTCATGGCATCTACGTACAACTGATCCAATTGAACAATCATTATTTGCCTCCTTTTATAGAAAACGTTTTCTATCGATTTAAAAAAATAATGGGTTTCTATGGGAAGGAAAACCGGAATCCACTGAAATCCCTTCAACTCCTTTCTTTCCTTCCCCTTTTCCGGTGCACCTCTATCTGCAAATATGTCTCAGCTAAGGCTCCGAATTGAATTACCATGTTTTAACTTCAGAGGCAGTTCATAATGGCAGAAATCCTCCTTCTCCCCCTTCAGCCTCATTAAGACCAGCTCTCCTGCCAGCTGCCCGATCCGGAATGGATCCTGAACCACAGATTCAATTTGAGGCTGAATCAACTGGTGCATCGGCAATTCCCCAAACGAGACCACCGATACGTCTTCCGGAATCCGGAGATTCAGTTCCTCCAATGCCAGCAGAGTACCTTCTGTCATCACATTATTGGCACAAAATACTGCTGTTGGCTTTAACCCATTTCCGGCAAAGATCTGCTTCACCCACTGCCTGGCGTCGTCACTGGTAAAACCGCCTCTGCTGACCCATTCATCTCTCAAAGGCAGTCCATAGGCCTGCATCGCCATGCGGACGCCTTCCAGTCGTTCCTTACCAGAACTGATATTCATCAATACATTGTTAACTGCAATCTCCGTATGACCTTTCTGTATCAGCGCCTCCACCAGCTGGTAAGAGGAATCCCGGTTGTCCTCCACCACAATATCTGCCTGAAGCCCCGGAACCTTACGGTCGATTGCAATAACTGGCGTTCCATTCCCGGCAATATTGTTTAAATGATAGGAACTGCTGTCGGAAGAAGCGATTACCAGCGCATCCACACAGCGCTCCTCAAACATTGAGAGAATCTGATGTTCCTTCTCCACGTTTCCGTCGCTGCTAGCATAAATTATCTGATAACCCTGAGCGGAAACGACGTCTTCCAGCTTTCTCGCTGCCTTCATGAAGAAACGGTTCGAAATATCCGCCACCACCAGGCCTATGATACCGGTATTATTACTCTTCAAACTTCTGGCCACCAGGTTCGGCCTGTATCCCAGTTCAGCTACCGCCTTCTCAATCTTCTCCCTGGCTTCCGCACTCACCGGATAATTATTATTGAGTGCCCGCGACACGGTGGTTATGGACATACCCGCGTGGGCTGCCACTTCTTTAATCGTAACATTTTTCACATCGCACGCTCCTATAGAAAACGATTTCTATGTTTATTATAACCAGCTCCACTCCACTTGTCAATATGATTTTTTATTTTTCTGTTTACAGACGGTTGCTGCTCCTTGCTCCCTCCCCTGCTGCAGTGGTCATCATCTCTGTTATCTAGGGTTATAAACAGTAGTTTGTAATGAAACGAAATGAGCCGTTTGACATTTTCACGCGCATATATTAGAATAAAAAAACCGGGTTATGTGTTGTACGCTTTAGGCGGATAAGGCGCAGAACGACAAATCGAAAATTGTGGAGGAAAAAGATAATGGCAAAAGAAAAGGGGTCATTTAAAGAATTTCTATCGGCAGTTGCGCCAGAACACCAAGCGTTTGTCGAAAAACTTAATACCAAACTTATTGAACAGGGATGTGATCTTGTAATTAAGGAAGCAAAAAGCGGTTATGCTGCTTCATATCAACTAGAGAAGAAAACAGTGATGAATTGGGTGTTTCGCAAGTCCGGTATTTTGGCACGGATTTACGGTGACAATGCTGGTAAGTATGAGGATACAATCGCTTCTCTGCCTGCTGATATGTAAAAGAAAATGACTACCTCCCGTGACTGCAAGAGATTGTTTGACCCTAATGCTTGTAGTGATACCTGTGTTAAAGGTTTTATCTATGCCTTGAATGGCGATACACATAAAAAATGCCGTAATGACGGAATGTTTTTCCTGCTGACAAATGAAACAGCGGAGCATATAGCTGGTCTGGTCTGTGCAGAGGTTAATGTGCGTAAGTCAGCTTTATAACGACAGAAAAGTTAAGACCTATAGTATGTTGTTTGACAGATTTAAAGCGTTGACTCAGGCTTGCTATAAAAGCGAACACCATCGAGGAATTTGCAATTATGATTTTAAAAGAAAAGGACAGAGAACATTGTCACTTATGTAACCGACGATGTTCTCTGTCCCTTTTTATGGCTGAGCCGCTCCTACTATTGAATCAAACACTGATTCTCATCAAACCCATCCGCATACATACTGTCCTTATATATCTCATCCAGCGTATCAAAGCGGAAGGTTCCCGCCTTCACTTTATAGAACTTCTTCTCCTCCGGAATATAGAACATCCCGCTCTTATCCACGTTTATGGCTGCAATCTGTTCTGTATCCGCCGAAAAATATATCTGGTACGTAGTTGCCTCGTCCAGCTGGCCGTTCGGGACCTCCTCTAAGGAGAAGCCTGTAAATAAGTCGGCCACCGCTTTAATCCTGCCTTTATCCTCGCTGAAGAACGAATAACACACAGAGCCATAGTAAATGGAAACCGCTTCCGACTTCTCTGTATCAATCGGTATGCCGGAAAGCACCTCTCCGTCTGCCGTATCCGTTCCTGCGCCGTTCTTTCCTGCATGATCTGCCTCTGACGCAGCAGCCTCTGTTCCACCGACGGCGCTGTCAGCAGCCGTCTCTGATCTTCCGACGCTGCTCACATCCGGTGCTTTCGCTGAAGCACCGCAGGCGGTCACAGTAAGCGAGGCCGCCATGGAAAGCCCGATAAAAGCGGCGTAATATCCTGTTTTTTTCATTTGTCTAATCACCTGTCCTGTTATACCCGGTCACACGGCAAACTGGCTGTTGTACAGTTCCGCATAGAAACCGTTCTTCTCAAGCAGGCTCTCATGAGTCCCCTGCTCGATGATATGGCCGTCCCGCATGACCAGAATCATGTCTGCTTCCCGTATGGTGGAGAGACGGTGGGCCACAATAAAGCTGGTCCTGCCTTCCATCATCTTGGAAAATGCCTTCTGAATCCGTATCTCAGTTCTCGTATCAATGGAAGACGTGGCCTCATCAAGAATCAGCATGGGCGGCAGACACAGCATCACACGCGCAATGCACAGGAGCTGCTTCTGTCCCTGGGACAAATTGCTTCCGTCCTCAGAGATAACCGTGTCGTACCCATCCTTCATTCGTTTGATAAAGCTGTGGGCATGAGCCTCCTTCGCCGCTTTGACCACTTCCTCGTCCGTGGCTTCCGGCCTTCCATATGCGATATTATCACGAATCGTGCCGGATTTCAACCATGTTTCCTGGAGGACCATGCCGTAACTCGTTCTTAAGCTCTTTCTCGTAATCTCCCGCACATCGGTTCCATCCACTTGAATCGAACCGGAATCCACATCGTAGAAACGCATGAGCAGGTTGATGACCGTGCTCTTTCCGCATCCGGTCGGCCCCACAATGGCGACACGCTGCCCCGGTTTTACTTCCAGATTCATATTTTCGATCAGCGGTATTTCAGGATCATAAGAGAAATTCACTTCGCTCAGAGACACTTCCCCCTTTACCTCCGACAGGACAGCTGCATCCGGCGCATCCGGAATCTGTGGTTCCTCATCGATCAGTTCAAAGACGCGGGCCGCCGAGGCCAATGCGTTCTGAAGCTCCGTCACCACGCCGGAAATCTCATTAAACGGCTTCGTATACTGGTTTGCATAGCTTAAAAAGCTGGAGAGCTGCCCCACCGACAAATAGCCGGAAATAGCCGCAAACGCGCCTGCAATTCCCACGCTGGCGTACACCAGGCTGTTGACGAACCGGGTAGCCGGATTGGTAATGGAAGAAAAAAATGTAGCCTTAAGTCCCCATACCCGCAGACGCTCGTTGATTTCCTCGAACTGGGACTGAGCCTCCGCCTCATAGCCGAATGCTAAAACCACTTTCTGGCTGCCCAGCATTTCTTCCACAAGGGAGGTGAGTTCGCCCCTCGTCTGCGATTGTTTCCGGAACATAGTGTAAGTCCGCTTTGCAATAAAGCTGGCCACAAACAGAGAGACCGGGGTAACCAAAATCACGACAACCGCTATGGCCGGATTGATTGTAAACATGAAAATGAGGGTTCCTAAAATCGTAAGGATACCCGTAAACAGCTGCGTAAATCCCATCAAAAGTCCATCGGAAAACTGGTCGATATCGGCAATCAGGCGGCTGATGATATCGCCGTGGGAATGGGAATCGATGTATTTGAGCGGCAGGCTTTCCACCTTTGCAAACGCCCGGACACGGATATCCTTCACCACACGGTACGTGATGATATTGTTGATATGGCTCATAAGCCACTGGGATACAGCGGTAATCAGGATAATGACACCAATCTTCATGAGAATTTTTCCCATGACGGCAAAATCCACACTTCCCGGTGCAAGAATGCAGTCAATGGCTTTACCGGTCAAAATCGGCACATAGAGAGTCAGGACCACCGTGATCAATGCACAGGCCAGTGAAGCCAGGACGCCCCATTTATACCGGCCGATGCTGGAGAGTATACGCCGTATGGTCGTTTTATGCTTTTTCATATTCATCCTACTGCACCTCCTCCTTCGAAAGCTGGGACAGACAGATTTCCCGGTAAACCTCACATTTTTCTAGCAGCTCCTTATGGGTTCCGCATCCCACCATGGCGCCGTCATCCAGGACGACAATCTGATCCGCGTTCCGGATCGTGGTTGCGCGCTGGGATACGATGAATACAGTCATATCCTGCGTCCTCTCCTTAATGGCCTTCCGAAGCCTGGCGTCCGTAGCAAAATCCAGGGCCGACGCACTGTCATCCATGATCAGTATCTCCGGTTTTCTGACCAGCGCCCTGGCAATCGTGAGACGCTGTCTCTGTCCGCCGGATAAGTTCTTGCCGCCGGCCTGGATGTAGAGCTCCAGTCCCTCGGCCTTTTCTTCCACGAATTCAAGGGCCTGAGCCGTCTTAAGCGCTTCATAGATCTCGTCGTCTGTGGCATTTTTCTTTCCCCACTGCATATTCTCCCGCAGTGTCCCGTGGAATAACACCGCCTTCTGCGGAACGACCCCCGCCTTGCCGCGCAGCTGATCCAGCGGATACTCCCTGACATCGTGGCCGTCCACCAATACCCCGCCCTCCGTCGCATCGTAGAAACGGGGAATCAGATTGACAAGCGTCGATTTACCCGATCCCGTACCGCCGATGATACCCACGGTCTGCCCTCTCGTTACGGAAAATGAGATGCTGCTTAAGGCCGGTTCCCTCGCTCCATCATAGGTAAATGTCATATCTTTAAATTCTACCGCCGGAGCACCTTCGCAGGCATCCAGACACGTATGGTTCTTATCCGTGATTCCCGGCTTCTGCTCGAACACGGCACTGATCCGGTTCGCGCAGGCCAGCGCTTTGGATATGGTGATGATTAGATTAGCCAGCTTCACCAGCTCCACCAGAATCTGGGACATGTAGTTCACCAGAGCCACTACCTCGCCCTGAGTGATAATCCCGCGGTCCACTTCCTTCGCTCCGGTCTGAATGAGCACAATGATGCCCAGGTTGATAATCACATAGGTAAGAGGATTTAAAAGGGAAGAAATCTTCCCGACAAACACCTGGATTTTCACCAGCTTACCGTTTTCCTCATCAAACCGGCGGCCTTCATCCTCCTGTCGGTTAAAGGCCCGGATCACACGGACACCGCTTAGATTTTCCCTGGCGGTCAGAAGCACGCGGTCCAGCTGCCGCTGTACCTTTTTATAGAGAGGCATACTGATTAGCATGATGCCAAATACAACCACGGACAGCACCGGTATTACAACGACAAAAATCAGAGCAGCCTTCACATCGATGGTAAAAGCCATGGCCATGGCCCCGAACACGATGAAAGGAGACCTCAGAAAGAGACGTAAAAATAAGTTAACTCCTGACTGTACCTGGTTTGCATCACTCGTCATGCGGGTGATTAGCGTGGCGGTCCCCGCTTTATCGAGCTCCGCATAGGAGAGGCTGCCGATGTGGGAGAACAGGTCATTTCGCAGCGCCGTACCGAATCCCGCAGCCGCCTTTGCAGCAAAATACTGGGCCGTGATGGAACAGACCAACCCCACAACACCCAGAAGCACCAGAATTCCGCCCATTTTTAATATATACGGGAGGTCCTGTGCCTTAATTCCGACATCGATTACTTTCGCCATCACAAGAGGCACCATCAGCTCAAAACTGGCCTCCAGAAGCTTAAATAACGGCCCTAAGAAGCTTTCCAGCCGGTATTCCCTTAAGTATTTCAGGAGTTTTTTCATTTATCCTTCCTCCGGACTCATATGTTTTTAGAATAATTCATTGTAATATTATAGCATTCTGGTATAATATTACAAGTATCTATTGCAGAAAAATAATTATTAAAGAGGTGTATTCCATGGGACAGATGAATTCAAGGCAGCTCTATTATTTTACAGTGATTGCGGAAACAGGCAGTTTTACGGCGGCAGCAAAAAAGCTGGGGCTGTCTCAGCCGCCGCTCAGCAAGCAGATCATGATGCTGGAGGAGGACTTAGGCGTCCGTCTTCTGACCCGCGGGGCAAGGAAGGCCGAGCTTACCGAGGCTGGTTCCTATCTCTATGCCCGGGCTAAGGATATCCTGTCCATGATGGATACGGCCGCTGATGAGCTCCAGAATTTTCCCTCCTCATCAAAGGGAATCTTAAAGCTGGGAACGATCTCCTCCTCCGGCAGCTTTCTGGCGGACAGCATCCTGCCGGACTTCTGCCGGCTTCATCCCAATGTTCGTTTTGAAATCTCCGAGGGGAATACTTACGAGCTTCTGGAAAAGCTGAAAAACGGTATTATCGAATGCGCTGTGGTTCGAACACCGTTTAATACCGATGGTTTTCACTGTGTCTTCGGATCAGAAGAACCGCTTACGGCAGTCGGAGTTTCCTCCTGGTTTGACGCGATCCCAGGCGGCACAATCCGTCTTACAGACCTGGCAGGAAAGCCTCTCATCTATTATCGGCGCTTTGACGCCATCATATCCATGGCGTTTCAGAATATCGGCGCAGCGCCTAATATCTTCTGCCGCAATGACGACGCCAGGACGTGTCTCCAATGGGCTGGCGCCGGCTTAGGCGTGGCCCTGGTGCCGGAATCCATCAGCAGCATGAGAACGGTCGAAGGCCTGACAGTCCGGATCATTGATTCTCCGGAAACGGTCACCCGCATGACTGCCATATACAAAAAAAATGGCTATGTTTCAAACATAGCCAAAGAATTTGTAACTTATTTTGAAACACATTCTAAGCCTCATTCAGCTTCACAGCCTTCCCAAACACGAAAAATCCGATGAGAAACATCACGGCCAGAATCGCAACACCGCCGTTGCTCTTTCCCGTAATCTGAGCGAATAATCCCATCAGAGCCGTTCCCATGAAAGAAGCGCCCTTTCCGCAGATATCAAAAATACCGAAAAATTCTCCCGATTTCTCAGGCGGAATGATTCTGGCAAAATACGACCGTGACAGCGCCTGGATCGCTCCCTGGAACATGCCGACGCAAACGGCCAGCACCCAGAACTCATACTGCTTATCCAGCTGAATCGCATAAAGCGCAATACAAAGGTATGCAAGAATACACAGGCGAATGAGTTTTTCCGTCCTGTACTTCTTCGCCGCTTTGCCGAACAACAGCGCAAATGGGAACGCTACGATCTGAGTTAAAAGAAGCGCCAGCAAAAGTCCCTGGGAATTGAGCCCCAAAGAGCTTCCATAAGCCGTAGCCATCTCGATAATGGTATAGACCCCGTCAATATAGAAGAAGTATGCAATCATGAAAACAAAGATCTTCTTATGATTCTTCAAATCAAGAAGCGTATGCCCCAGGCGGCGCAGGCTCTCCTTCACCACTCCGCGTCCCGACTCCGCGTTGCCCGTATAGTGAACCTGTTTGTAGTGGCGGAGCAGAGGCACCGTAACCACGAACCACCACAGGGCGTTAATGATGAGCGCAATCACCATGGCAGTCACCATAGTGATGCCGATCTTTTCATAGAACAGTACAAACACAAGGCTGAACACAAACGGAACACAGCTTCCGATATACCCCCATGCAAACCCATGGGAGGACACCGCGTCCAGACGTTCCGGCGTCGTGATATCCGGAAGCATGGAATCGTAGAACACCAGACTCGCAGAGTAGCCCACCTTTGCAATCACAAATACCACCAAAAATACAATCCAGGATTTTGGTATGGCAAGTGCGGCACATCCCAGAACGCCCACCATCATACAGATCATAAATATCGGTTTCTTATACCCCTTCGTATCGGCAATGGCGCCGCAGACCGGGCCGATAAAAGCCACCAGCAGCGTAGCAATCGAGGCTGCATATCCCCAATAGGCCAGATAATCCACCTCGGAGACGCCCTCCAGTCCCGCCAGATAATTAAAGTAAATGGGCAAAATTGTCGTCGCAAGCAGCACGAATGCGGAATTTCCTACATCGTACAGAATCCAGTTTATCTCCATTTTTGTAAGCTTTTCTTTTTTCTCCTGTCCCATGTAAGGTTTCCTCTCACTTTCTCTGTTTTCACTGCAGAAAATCAAACAGACTCATCTGGCTGTTTTCGTAATTCTTCTTATACCCGTGAATAATGTCCTTCATACGGTACAGAATTCCGTATTTCTCACACTCTGCCGCAAATATGGCCCAGAGCCGCTTTGCCGCCGGACTCCGGCATTCGTAGCGTTCTCCGTACCGTTTTCTGTATTCCGCCGCCAGATCCCGCTCCGGAAACAGCTGACCCAGCTTATCATAGTACCACTCCCTCTGATTATCACGGAGCGTCACACCAAAAGCCGCATAAATAAAAGAAGCTCCCGCCTCATGGGCCTTTCTCACGACAGCCGTAATATTTTCCGGACTGTCTTCCAGAAATGGAAGGACCGGCATCAGCAGAATACCGGTAAACAGCCCTCTGGAGCTTAAGTAATCGATCAGTTCAAACCTCTTGGTCGAGGACGGCACGCCGGGTTCGATCTTCTCCGCCAGCTCATCATCCGCAGTTGTCACCGTCACTTTTAAGATTACAGGCGAATGCTCTTTTATGCTCTCTAAAATATCCGCATCCCTTTTTAAAAGAGTGCTTTTCGTGGCAATCCCTGCTCCGAAGCCGAAGGCGTCCACCAGCTCCAGCGCATGTCTGGTCAGCTCCAGCTCCTTTTCAAATGGATTATAGGGATCACTCATGGCTCCGGTGCCTACCACTCCGGTCTTTACCTTCCGCCGCAGATCATCCCGGACAATCCGAAGGGCATCTTCCTTGGCCCGCACCGTGTCAAACCGTTCGATCCGATAGCAGGAAGACCGGCTGTCGCAGTAGATACAGCCATGGCAGCAGCCTTTATAAATATTCATATTATAATCGATGCCGAACCATTCGGAGCTCTTCGTCTTCGTCACGATGGTTTTCGCCGGTATATATTCCATACGCGCTCCCTTTCTGATTGATTCCATTAGTACCATTCTATCAAATGCAGTACGGTAGGGCAACTTATTTTCGAAAAATAGTTTGTTTTTCAAAATAATCAGGACTTCTAAAATGCTTTCGCCGATAACCTGATTTGAAATTCCGGTGTCTCGCTTGATATTTTTTTGCGGTCATGGTAATATTTTAGTTATATCATTAACAAAAAGGGGATATCATGATTGGATTAATACTGCGAGGCAAACAGATCTACGACAAATTCAGCAAGGATGAAATGACTGTTTACGCGGCTCAGGCGTCTTTTTTTACCATCATCGCGGCATTTCCGTTCATCATGCTGCTGATGGCTATGATCCAGTTGATACCAACGATAACAAAGTCCAACCTGCTGCAGGTAATTACAAGTCTGGTACCGGCCAACCTAAAGAGCCTGGTCTTCGGCGTCGTCGAAAATATCTATACCAACTCTCCCGCTACCGTTTTATCCGTAACGGCAATCGCCGCCATCTGGTCGGCCTCCCGCGGCATGCTGAGCATCGAGCGCGGACTGAACCGGGTATTCGGGAAACAGAAGAAGAGAAATTACGTGGTGACGAGGATGATCTGCGCCGGTTATACGATTGTGTTTATGCTTATCTGTATACTGACACTGGTACTTCTGGTTCTTGGGAGCTCCATTCAGGGATTCGTCGAACACCATTTTCCGGTCATTGCAGAGATCACCCATTACGTTATCAGCTTTCGGACCGTGCTCCTTCTGATCCTGACGATCTGCTTCACTTTCCTCTATACGTATGTGCCGGAAAAGAAGCAGCATTTTAAAAAGCAGCTGCCCGGCGCCATTTTTTCGACACTGGGGTGGATTGCGTTTTCGTTTGCGTTTTCTATTTATTTTAACAATTTCAGCAATTTCTCTGTTATGTACGGGAGCCTTACGGCTATTGTGTTGTTGATGCTGTGGCTGTATGTGTGTATCTGTATACTGTTTCTTGGGGCGGAAATTAATTATTTTTATTCTGGGGACTGGAAGGAGCAGAAAAAGGCGGGATAATGGTCAAGCCAGGTGGCCTGCAAGAGATCGGAATGCGAAGTGTTTCAGGATTATGGAGTTAATGTTTTGCTTTGCTGCAGAATTTCCTTACGGCTGGAATCCGCCTGATACCGGAAGAAAAAGGCCCGTGAGGAACTCATAATATGGAACTCTACTTTGGGGAAGATGACTTGAAGATGAGGGATTGAAGCAACATTTTCCCAGATCAAGGATAGTGAAAATGGTTCCCTTTACATGTGGGCAGGCTGATGTACAGCCTGCTCTTATTATGACTTTAGCCGGTTGAACGCTTAATGCGCAAAATCATGAATACCCGTTTGACAGGTTTTCATGATTTTATTGTTTGGTAGTAACTATGACGCATTTTTGTTATAGTGTATGTTAATCCCGGATTTATGAAACCATTACAACACGACTGAAAAAGCTTTATAGTGTAACAATCTTAATAATCCACAAGGAATCTTCTGCCATACCATCACAGTTCTGCTGTATTTATGGCTATGTTTCCTCAAAAATAAACAAAACTTCGATTGGTGTTTCCACCTCTCTCGAAATATCGATCGCCAGCTTCAGCGATGGATTGTATCTGCCCGCTTCCAGTCGCATGATAGTTTCCCGTCTTACACCGACTTTTTCAGCCAGTTGTTCCTGGGTCATCTCCTTCAGTTGTCTGTACTTTTTAAGATTGCACGTAAATTCCCCCATGGCTACTCTCCATTTTCAAAGCGGTACAGCAGGTACTGCTGAAGAAACAGTGATAAGCCAAATGCAAAACCGATAACAGCAATTAAAAGTTTTAGCATCACATATGGATTATTGATCCGAAATGCCGACATAGAGAGAAGCGCCACAGCGATAATCAGAGTAAGAGCCACTTTGTTAGCCATGGCACTGGCTCTGTTCTCATTAGCTAAATAACGCTCATCAATCATCGTACCGGACATCTTCCCCTCATAGTAAAAACCGAAAAATCCAAAAAAGCAGAAAAATATCAGCGGAAACGGCACAGGCAAAATACCGTCTTCACGAAAAAACTGGGGCAGAAAACCCAGAAATCCCGACAACCCCAAAAAACCTAACAGCCCCATCTTCGGACTGATTTTTCTGGTAAATGTAGGTTTTTGACCTGCGGAGTATTTATTATTCATGACAGCCTCCTTATAGTGATATATTTATCTCTTTATAGGATAAATATATCACTTTTCTGTGCTGCTTGTCAATCCCTTGCTTTTGAATTCTGCTTACTATCATTTAGATTCTTCATTTATAATCTGTCCTTTACTATTCCCTTCGAATCCAGCCCTTCCGCCATCATCATCAACAAATCTACGGTGGCGATTCTTGGTTCAAAACAACAAGCCGGACGGACACAGATAATCCTTACACCACTGGCTCTCTGAGGACCAACCTTCATAAATGTAGCGATTACACTGGTCTTTCCATGGAGTCCAAGCGGACCGATTTCAGCCTCATTCACCCTTCTGGTAATCTCCTGCTCCATTTCCGACTGAACATCGAATTTTCCATCCACCTGCGCCTGAAGCATCATGGATGTTGCTTCAAAATGGCTTCTGCCAATGCCAACTGCAAGAGTACATGGAGAACAGCCCAATTGAGAGACTCCCTCAATCGCCCACTTTACGATTTCATTCAGCACCACATCTGTGCTGTGCTTATGAAATACACGATACGTTTTTCCTCTGATCGCAGGACCACCACCAAACATCAGTATATGAAGCCTTACGACATTATCTCTACATCGCCTGATAAGTATCGGAGCCGGCTCCACACCTGCACTTTCTGGATTTAAACCACCAGATTGGTCAATCCTCTGACTGTCATCTCCCATAATCGCCATAGGACGTCCTGGCAGTTGTTGTAGTCCTTCTGCTATACCTTCCTTGATAGCATCCAGCATCCGTCCACTTACTGCCGCATCTGGACCTACTTCAAGTACCATATGCGGGATTCCAGTATCGTCGCAAAGAGGGCTATGATTCCTTTCTGCTGCATTGGCATTCTCCAATATAGTCTCAAGAACCCACTTTGCCTTCTCATTGGTTTCATTAGCTATCGCTTTTCGATAAGCTTCTTTCTTATCCTCTCGAAACGTTGACCCTGCCTCTACCAGCGTGTTCCGGACAAGAGAAACTGTCTTTTCATAACTAAATTCACTCATAGATACTCCTCCCATGCGCTGCTGCAATAATAGCAGGATACCGATTCACCTTAAGCCGATACAAGGCCTCCATCCCCAATTCCGGAAAAGCAATCAATGTCTGTTCTGTCGTCTTATCCCCTAACAGCGCCGTCACTGGGGGGATTACCGCATACACCGCATTGTTTATATTCAAGGCCTTTATCGTTTCTTTATGAATCTGGCCCTTTCCAAGATGCAGCTTCACACCAGCCTTTGACAGTGGCTCTATACTGCTCTCGATTTCCAGTTTATTACTCGATGTAGGACCTACTCCCGCCGGGCTCACTGCTGTATGAAAAATAACACTTCCTTTTAACTCATACCCGAGTGTATTAGACTTGCTTTCTTCAATCAGCCTAACCACCTTCGGCAGCACAGCATCCCGTCCACAAAGAATATATCCTGTAATCAGCACGGTATCACCAACCTGCAGACTTACTGCCGCCACTTCAGAAATCGGTGTGTTTATCTCAATCGCCATAGTGTCCTCCAATCCTTTTCCACTGTGTTGGTTCCCTGCCCAGGCCCTTTAGTCATTGACTGCAAAAAGTCTCACATATGCGCCTTCGTTTTCAATCACGCCAAAAGCACGCGCGCGATTATAAATCTTCACCGCCCAATTCGTATGCGGCTTGATCTCGTTCATTTTATTCGCACCACTGCCTTTTACCACACCGCCTTCACTATGGCCAAGGATCATACACGCATCATCATACTCTTCCTTCGTAACTGCCATCAGCGCATTGACAAATTTGACATGTGTCGGATGAATCACGGTACGTCCTACAAAGCCGTTGGCTTTGTCCAGAATCACTTCGCGAAGCAGACCATCTATCTCATTGTTCACAATTGGCAGCCGCTTCATCAGATAATCTTCCAGCCCATGTTTCGGAAGTTCTTCAAACATTAATTCCTTCGGCGCACGGAAATACTCCCATACAGGTCCGGAAATCACATAATCGTTATCCCGTCCACAGACATTGATAATATCTGTCAGGCATTCGCGGACGGTCATGATGTCGTAAATGGAATAATCGACACCCCTGCGCACGCCAAATACTGAGGAGAAATCTGTACCGCCAACACGTACCTGTAAGACCAGTTCACGATATTTGTCAAGAATCTTCTTGATACCTACCAATTCCGATATACGTGTTTCCTTGTAGGCTACTTCCGAGTCCTCAATGATTGGCATGCCATACAAAATCTCCTCAAGGCGGTCGTTTAAATCCTGCAAATAAGCAAAATATTCGTACCCATTTTCTGCATTAAACTTAGGGAAATTAATGCCGCACAGCGATCGCGCTTGTTTTTTGGTCAAGCCCTGACCAAAATGTTTAAATTGTGTGAGATTACGTATGCGCACAAAAATAAGCGGAACCGCTTCCGGCGCCAGATTCCCCTTATCCACAGCATCCGTCACCGTATCCAAAAGCCGGTATACATTCTGCTCTGCTTCCTCCACCCGATCTTCCGGACAAGCATCCTCAAAGCACAAAACAATGGTCGTAAGTCCAGGCATAGCACCTCCAAGTATCTTCGGTGCAAAATCCTTGATACCAGGCATATACATCGTAGCGCCAAGACAATACTGCAGCAGCTCCCTATCGGTATATTTATTGAATTCCTCCGGTTCTACCAAAAACTTGAAATCTTTGTTATATAGATGGTGTCTCATCTTTTTTTATCCTTCCCTACTATGTACTTTATCATTGCTTTACTATTCTATATTAAGCTCCCTTTCGGTGACCACACAGCCTCCGGATAATACTCGTCAATCATTCGTTTCACAAGCACGCACTGCTTTGCCCTCTTTCTAGCGTCATCCTCCGTGCTGTCCCAGCTGTGTGTAGCCGCAACAGAGCCTCCTGTTTTTAAATAGAGCGGTGCTGCGATCCGTATCATATCCGGCACCTCATAGTGACGGATAAACCCACCCGTGGACTTCGGATTTTCAGTATGAATGTCAATCGGACAGTCCACTGCCTGACGCATTGCCGCCAACATTTGGAGCTGTATATCACGAACTGGATTGATGGAATCAGCACCAATGCTCTCCAACACCTTTGCCGATGCCGGGTTACCATGGCCGGCATGAGCCGATACCTTAAAATGACAGTCCGCGGGGATCTCCCCTGCCTTTCTCATCTGATCCAGCACCCACAGGCAGCCTTCATCGTAAACGAGGAATCCCCGGCAACCGATTCCAGCAGCCCGTTTTACATCTTCTACTGCTCTTACGATCTGCTCCTGCCCTCGAAGACGGTACCCCATACGGACTCCTTCTTCGGTATGGACCGAAGCAGATGTATCTGTCGTTGCTCTTGGCCCTATGGCAAGGATCAGATCTGTCTCCCATTTATGTGCAAGCTCTACCATCCTCTCGATTTCTTCATCCGTAAGGCGCATAATTCCCTGTGTTTGTGTTACTCTGTGAAGATAAAGTCCATAAGAATCCATTGCCTCCAGAAGTGCCCTCATCACTTTCGGTCCCTGAATTCCCGGAACCTCAAATCGATACTGCCCATTGTCTTTAAATCGTTTTTTTGATTCAGGAAGGTCATAAGCGTCCCCTCCTGGCAGACCGATTGTTTTTAGAAATTCTCTCGTTTTGTCCATACTGTTCATCGTCTATCCATCCTTTCACTCAAGATAACTCACACATTATCTATTCAATTCTTCTATCATGGCATCAATGGCTTCTCTATGGGAAAAATCCAGCGGAGGCAGTTTTCCACTCAGCCCTTTATGAATACGCACATCAATAAAAGAAGCTTTACCACAGTCTTTCAACGCAGCGAGTGCAGCGATCAGTTCCTCTTTTCCCGTCACAGGATGATGCACCGTTTCATATCCGCAGGCCTCCGCGATCTTTGTAAAGTCAATTTTATAACCAGCAGATGGCTGGCCTCCTACCGATTCATGTGCGCCATTGTTCAAAATAATATGTAAATAATTCGGCACATGCAGCTTACTAACCATAGTCATGGCCCCCATATGCATCATAGCAGCAGAGTCGCCATCCAATACCACTACCTTTCTCTCCGGTTTTTCCAATGCTATTCCTAATGCTACAGAAGAAGCATGCCCCATAGAACCGACATTCAGGAAATCGTTTTCCTTGCTTTCATTTCTTCTTTCACGCAGAAAAAATAACTCCCTAGTAGCCCGACCAGTTGTTGCAGAAAAGATTGCATTGGAAGGCATGTGGTTAAGAATAATCTCAATTGCTTCTTCACGGCTCATAGGATATAAGTCATCTTTATTATTCAGCTTTTCTTCTGCCATAACCCCTTTTGGGGCAATCAGTGCATACGGCTTTCTATATTTGATACAATAATTAACAGCTTCGTCTGTAATCCTCTCATATTGACCGATATCATCTGTAAGAATAGAGTAGTTGATGTGCATGGCATCCAAAAGAGGGATTGTAATCTCTCCTTGCAATTCGTGCTGTGGCCAGTCTCCCATTCCAGGCTGGCCGCGCCAGCCAATCAGAAGTAACATAGGAACACTATAGACATGCTCATCAACCAAAGATACCAGTGGATTGATCATATTACCCATTCCACTGTTCTGCATGTATACCAGAGGAAGTTCCTTTGTTGCAAAATAATGACCTGCTGCAATACCAATTGCATTTCCTTCATTAGCCGCAATAATATTCTTTTCTGGGAAGTGTTTTAATGCGTAGTTGCAAAAGCCATTTAAATAGGAATCCGGTACCCCTGTAAAAAACGTCACACCACAGTTACCTAATTTTTCAAATATTCTTTCCTGATCTAACATTTCTCTTAACCTCCCTATTTTTTACCTTTATAAAGGGTAAAATATTCCGGACTGTCTACCCTGCTGATTTCCCATGCCGTTTCAAACGCATCAACAATATCTGCTGGTAAGGGTCCTTCTTTTATGCTGGATATATTCTGCTTCATATGTTCCAACTTTGAAGCTCCGATCAGAATCGCATCCCCTCGTTCTCCATCCAACATAGAGTGATATGCAAGCCAACGGTAGGTAGCTTCAATAGTTGTGATACCATCTCTCTCTGATGCAGATTTAATTACATTGACAGCTTCAAAAAAATTCTTTTTCCAATAACGTCCCTGATAATTGGGTCTATGTGTAAATCGTCCATCAGTTGGTTCTTCTTCAAACTGACCGTATCTTCCGGTTAACAGACCGCCTGCCATAGGATTATAGGCATAAAAACGCATTCCATAATGGTTAAGGCATGCATTGAGTTCAATCTCAGCCTTTCTGGTAAGAGGATTATAGACTCCCTGAAAAACAGTAGGCTTTACCCAGCCATATTTATCACATTTATTCCACACATCAGCTACCATCCATGCCGGGAAATTACTTAAACCAAGTTCCTTAAATCTTCCCTGGTCATTAAGAATTGACATTGCTTCCAGCACAGATTCCACTGGAGTTGCAGGATCTGGGAAATGCAGATATTCTATATCCACACAGTCTAAGCCCAGTCTTTCCAGTGATTCATTTACCTGCTTATATGCAGCTTCTCCATCCAGTTTTCCACTTATTCTGGGGTTTACTTTTGAAGCAATTCGAAATTTTTTATCCAATTTAGGCAGAACATCACCAAGTAATCGTTCACAATTACCCTCGTTATATACAAAAGCTGTATCGAATTCGTCGTAGCCCAAGTCAAAAAATGTGTTTATAAATCCCTCAACCTCTGGAGCAAACACCGATTCCCCAAAAGTCATGGTTCCAAGCACAATATTTACATTTTTCATAACAGACCTCTCTATAAATACTTCATAATATCATGAACTAATGCTGATTCACGGTGTACTGTATCAAATATAGAATCACTGGCATCAGTATATACACCAGCATATTGCATTAGCATGTCATAACGGTTTTTAAACTCTTCATTTGTTAATGGATTTTCCGGCTCTCCCTTTGGAAAATCTACTCGTTCTGAAACCATTCCGGATTTTGTCATAATGCTAACGATCGCAGGCTGAATCTCAGGAAATTCTTTGCTTAATTGCTCATCTGATATCACATGGACTTTCCTTGTTAATTCAAGAATCTCTTTGTTTTTCACCATTTCCTCACTGAATTCCTGGAGTCCGGCTCTTCCATAAATCACCCCAGCCGCCACAGCATACGGAATACTCATTTTTGCACTGTACGAGCCTGGTATTTCTATGTGATCATGGCCATCTACCGCAAGGTTATATGTTTTGATATCAATCTGTTTAATATCACTAGCTATCAACCCGTACTGAGTCCGCAGATGAATTGCAGCTTCTACTGCCGGATGAGTATAACGGCACGACGCATATGGTTTTGTGTAGCTTTTCATAATGGCATATGTCCCATTTAAAAGTACTGGTTTCAATTCAATATCATCCCGGTCTGTCATCATCTTAAAAAAACCGCGGCCTCCTAGTGGATCAACATGTCCTTTAAATCCTGCTTTCGCTATTTGGATACTCGTAAGCGCAAGGAGCGCAGTTTTCGCAACATTATAGGGCTTCAGTTCAGAGCCATCATCCAGTACCTTCAACATACCAGAGGCTGCAACAGCTGCAGATGCAAAGGCATGAAAACGCTCCTCTTTGTTAAACCCCAGCATATAAGAAGCGGCAATCGCAGCACCTAAGGTTCCGCACGTTCCAGTCGCATGGTATCCCTTAGCTTTATGCCCTGGCTGAATCGAAACAGCCATAGTGTAAGAGGTTTCATATCCTATAATTGCAGCTTTCAGCATGTCGCCAATACTTATTTTATGTTTCTCTGCCAATGGTATTAATAACGAAAAAACAGGACTGCCTAAATGAATTATTCCTGAATTAGTCCCGTCATCAAAATCAAGGGCATGACCATTCAATCCATTGAGAAAAACTGCTTCTTTAAAAGCTATGTTTTTACCTGTTCCTATTGCTTTATAATTTCCGTTCTCTGGTTCTGCAAATTTAAAATATTCTTTTATTTTATAATCCTGAAACTTTGCACCCGCACAGGTTACAGCAAGATAATCAAGTAATGATTGTCTCGCTCGTTCTATCACATTTTCAGCAATTTGCTGGTTATAAACACAATCAATAGCATTAAAAAACTCGATTGATTTATTCATATACCCTCCAATTCTTCAAAAAACAAAATAATGTTAATTAATATTTAGTCCAATAAGTGAACAGGTCAATTGCTTTTTCTTTTAATTTGTCGGAAAAACTTTACTATGTATTCCAATATAATTTTTATCAAATCCTTATTCGTCAAAATTGAATATATACAAACTATTATAAATCCAATAAATTGAATAACTATGTTTTCAGAGTAATATATAATACCTAAAAGAACACCTAAAGTAAGCGCAAGGAATAACGTCTTTGATTCTATTTTCATTCGAATGGATCTATTAATATCAAAATATCGAATTACAAACATACTCATAAAAGCAATTAAGCTAGACACCGATGCAGCATATAACCCTATCTTTTTCATAAGCAAAATATCTAATGTTAGATTTATAACAGCTGCTGTTATTGATGTTGTTGCAACTTTTTTTGATTTCTTTTCAGCAATATATACACAACTATAGAGCCCTACCATAACTCTAAAGAGCATCGCCATCATTAGAATGTAAATTTGGTTATAAGATTCCTTGTACTTCCAGTTAACCAGAACCGGAAATACAAATGGCATTAAAGATATTATTAGAAAACAACATGTAGAAAACAGTTTAAAAAAGACTGTCATCATCTCACTGAGAAAGACATCTCTATCCTCATCAGTAAAATGCAGCGAAACGCTTTCTGTCCAGGATAAATTTACAATATTATAAAAATTTATAAAAACATTTGGAAATTTACTGGACACAGTAAATATTCCATTTGACGCTATTCCCAAAAAGTATTTAATTACCAATCTATCCGATACATTAACCACCCACCATGCCAAATTATTCGGTATGAGTGGCAGTGAATACTGGCTTACTTCTTTTATTGTTGAGAATTTAAACTCATGAATGCTCACATACTTCCATATCTTATTGTTGAAAGAGAGATAAATAATTGTAACAACTTGCCCTAAAATAGATGCTGCAAATAATCCATATACTCCTTTGTTCAAAAAAACAAGCGCAATGACATTAAATACAACGGTCGAAACTGCTGAAATAAAACTTGCAATGGCATAACAAGTACTTTTTCCTAGCCCACGTGAAAATTGAAGCATAATAGATACAAAAACCTGAAGTGAAACATAAATCATTAAGAACTGGATATTTTCTACCGGATGAATAAAATTTAAAATTATTAAGAGCATATTGTATGCTGCAGTTTGTATAATACAAGACAAAAATATCGAAGAAAAAATATTTGTTATTTTGTTATTTTTTCCTCGATGTTCTAACATAAACCTAAAAAGGCCCTGATCAAACTGTAGATTAACTATTGGGAGAACTAACATTGAGTAGGTAATCATTATATCAAAAGTACCATATTCAGCAGTATCTAAAACACTTGTGTATAAAGGAAGAAGCAGAAAACTAATACATTGAGTACATATTTTTCCAAACATTAAAACAGCAGTATTTTTTGCAAGTGCTTTTTCTCTCTGCATTTTTCCAGAACCTCCCTCTATTCTTTATGATTCAAATATTTTTCAAAGAATTTTTTCATCAAACATCTAATTTTATTTTTCATGCCGAATGTTGTGTATTTTTTCAAAATATATTCTGAGCCAAATTTTTTATATTCCTCCCAGAAAAGCTCATATTTTTCTGGCTTCTCTGCTGCCTTTCTTAAGTTTATTTGCCGAGGAATAGCTAAATTTATTTCTCTCTCTTCCATCATTATTTTATCTGTCACTGAGCTAATGAAGTCTTGGCCTTTCTGTGTATTCACTGATACAAAAGAAATTCCCAGATCATCATCTATTTCTGGTTCTACTTGATCTATTCCCCAAAAATCGCCTAATGTAATATCGGTAATTCGATCTATCGATGCAAAGCTGCAAGAAAAGCAAGATTTTCTAATAATATATTTTTTTAAATATAAGTAAAAGAATGGTTCATTATCGCGCCTAGCTCCCTGATATATAGTTTTTTTAAATTAATAAGAATATGATGTTGTTTCCAGCCTATTATTTTTGTTCTAAAACATATATCTGTCACTTTATCTTTTTGTTTTTTTTCTATATATTTTAAATAATCTTTAAAAAATACTGGACTTACATTGCCACCGCACAATACATCACACAATATAAGCTTCGATAAATCCATATTACCTAAATATAGCTTGAGTCCCGCATTTTGACATGGTGTACCGGTAAATAGAACTAATTGTTCATTTTTTATTTTTTCTTTAATTAATTTATAGCAACTACCAATCTCACTTTGAATGTATTTTGATTGTCTCATCATATCTCTTTGATATAATTCTGTAGCAATTATGTGTTTTACAGAGAAATCATTATTCCATACAACACCAACAACACAACCATGTTGCTCTAATACTTTGTCCGATATTGCGGTAAACGCACCGCCCGAAGAACTAATTTTTCTTACGCCTGTATCCTTTAATCTCACTGAATAGACTCTCTGTTTATATTTATTATCTTTTATTACACTCATATTACCAGGTATAGCAGGACAGTTTTTTGAACAACCTCCACATTCAATACACTTGTCTTTGTCTACCACAGGATATCTAAACCCATCTTCTACTTTCTTCATTGTAATTGCATTAAATTGACATGTATTATAGCAGGCCTCACATCCATAACATTGTTTGTTATCTATAATTGAAATAATCTCAGGCATAGCCCCTTCCTTCCGGTATCATAATCAAGTTATTATGAATTGTAATCCAATGATTTTTTCAAGTATTCGACTGACTCTTTTTTCCGCTCAGTTACATTTTCCCATTGCATAGTTGATTCAAAATCTTTTATATGAATAAGATCACTCGTGTCAATCAGAGACTGACGAATACCTATCATTTTTAGATACTCGATTATTCTATTGTTTCTGTTTTTGTTTTTTCCTTTCAGTTTAATTACATATAACTCTTTATTAAAAATTGATGAAAAAACAGTAGCATGGAAAGAATTTGTAAATATGCATTCAGATTCTTTTATTAATTTTACGAATTCAATTGGTCCAACTGGTTTACTAGAAATAGCTGTATAGCCTTTCATCTTTGCATATGAAGGGACTAATCTAGGATTGATCAATTTTATCCCCTTTTCTCTAGCTTTTTGAATTGCATACTTTTCAAGTTCCGGCTGATTAATTACGGGGTAATATAATGCGTACCCTTTTTGAATTATTGGCGAAACATTTTGAATTTCTTCTTCCCATTCCTGTTTATCCAATAATAATACAGGATCCAATACAACACAGCATTCCCTATGTGTAACAGTTTCGATAAATTTTTTATTATTTGGCTCTCTAATAGATAGAAAATCAATACTCCTTAGCTTATGACGATATATATCATAATCTTCCTCAACAATAGCTCCACTTTCTTTTCCTAAACTTGGAGCATAAGCAATTCTTTTTTTATCGGAATTGGCAAAGGACAAAAAAAATGCATCATCCAGTCCCGTGATATCTTTATTCCAAATCTGATCGCTTCCGCAAATAAAAGCATCATATAAGCTATTAAGTTTTTTCAACTCCGACACATCATATAATGTACCGCCAGACTGATCAAATATAGATTTATGAAATTCAGAAAAAGCTTTGTTTTTTTCCTTAACAAATCTATCCGTTTTCCATATTGCATTCGATAAAATAATCCGAATATTTTTCTTTATTTGATTCTTCCCCCTCCAACTGGTAATAAACGATTGTTCTGTCAGCCTATCTTCGATTTTCTGATTTCTATAATCAATTAAATAAGCATCCCATCCATTTTTTCTCAAATATTTTATTAAAGCAAAGGCCTGCAATGATGCGCCATAATTGTTTCCATTTTGTACCGTGATGGTTCCAATTCTCATTTATCTGCCCTCATCTCATTGTCTTCTATCATTATCGTTTTCTGTTCAAGATAGCTTATAAAGTTCTGGAGAAAAAACATCGGCATCCAAAATGTCATATTTGAATATCCTGTCAAAAAAAACAGCGGCATAAATAATCCAGTAAAAAAGGCTACTATTAAAATCTTGTGATTCGTTCGTGCACAAAATACCCGAGAAAATGACCAGAATACCAATATTACTCCTATTAATCCATTGTCAGATAATAACTCGATAAAACTATTATGTACTGCATTCCCAATCATCTGCCATGCAAATTGTGAAGCGGCGCCTACTCCGCTTCCAATAAATTTATGTCTCCAAAAGCCATTTAAACCTGCAGTCCATAACCTTATTCTGACATCTGAACCATATTCTCTAAATCCAGTCATTCTTTGAAAAAGAGGTGTCTTTGATAAAACAGCATATACAACAATGGCAGCTACAAACACAAGCATAATCCAAAAAAACTTATGTGTAGAATTACTATCAAACAAAATCAATTTCAATATTATCAGACATACTATTAATAATGCTGTTACAAATGCACCTCGAGATCCCATTAGTAGAACAGCTAATATTATTGTTATAGGATACAACAGGTCTGAAAAAGCTTTTTTCTTACCAATAAGAAAACGATACACTTTAATTGTAAAAGCCGGCATTAAATAGGCAGAAAGATAGTTTTGATCTTTATAGAATGATCCATAATAAATCGATGCTCTTCCATATGAATCAACTCCAAAACCAACTACATATCCAATCAATACAATAGCCGCTAAAATAAAAGCGAAATTGGTATAAAAGTATAGTATTTTTTCGAAACTATTTGCCTCTATGGCAGTATCTGATAGAACAATAAATAAAATCATACAAAATATAAGATTAAAGATTCTTGATTCACCTGGATTTACCACATCTGAAAACAGTGTTGATATAATGGCAACACAAATAAGCAGAAAGCCATTTATATATAAAAAACTATCTCTTCTCCTTTTTTGAACACAAGCAAAAAGGAGGAGTATTACAGAAGTTAATCTTACACTTTCTACCGTGGCACCAAATTCATAGCCATTTATAATATAATTAACCAAAAATACTACATATGCCAATATGAAAGGTGTACTACGTATATTTATGTATAGAACCTTTGACTTCATAGAGGAATTCATACAGATAATCTCCCAAATAGAAAATAAACTACCTTATGCTATTTTCCGAATTTTTTCTTCTCAATATTTCAAGCAAATAATAAAATTTAAACTTTAATAAAAAATATTTTATTTTTGCATTTCGTCCCAACTGATTAATTGTTATATTATTTAAAGCATCTTTATATGGCGACGTACAAAAAAGTTTATTACATTCCCCTCTCTTTTTCAGAAAAGAGTCTTTATTATTTTTGTTAAAATATTTGAGTTTTATCAGTAATATCATTGAAGTCATAACTCTCATATATATTTTTTTAATAAAGTCTTCCTTTTTTTCACATCTCTTTGCAAAGGAAAATAGATACTCTAAATAAATTTCTTGCTCCATATTTGCATTTGGCCTATAGCGATTTACTATACTTCCTAACGTGTATCTATAGTGATATACAGGGATTGCAATATATTCTATTTTTTTTGCAACTTCTATTGATTCAACATAAAATAAACTGTCCTCATCATATGGAACAATAGGAAATTTAAGTTTATATTGCTGAATAAAATCAGTTTTGTATATTTTGGCCCATGCTGAACTAATTGTAATGCCTTTTCTATTTCCATCTTTAGAAACATGATTTGTTAAACACATACTTTGTAAAAATTCTCGTTCCTCATATGTACTAAATGTTCGACCTGTTTCAAAATAAGGAACGCCTTTGACTTCTTTATCAGGAAAATTTCTATAGCCGGAAAAATAATAGATATCTGCGAGATCATGCCTTTCAGAAATATACAGTATAAATTGTTCTATAAAATTTTCGTCTACCCAATCATCACCATCAACAAATGTAATCCATTCTGCTGTTACTATATCTATTCCTGCGTTTCTTGCATCAGATAATCCGCCATTTTTTTTATGTATTACCTTAATACGCTCGTCCATTGATGCATATTTATCGCATATTGCTCCACATTCGTCAGGAGAGCCGTCATCCACTAATATTATTTCTAAATCTTTATATGTCTGATTAATAATACTCGTAATAGATTGTTTCATATATTCCTTTTTAACCTTATAAAAAGGAACAATAAATGCCACTCTCATCTTCTTATGCCTCCTGATTCAATCTTTTTACATCAAACATCTTCATCAGCATATTCATCCCCTGTATATCGTGGACGATAAGATTATCTTGAATAAACGAAATTGTATCTTGAATATCTCTAGTGGTATTGCCAACAAATTTGAACATCATCGCCTTATGTGCGTTTGTCCCTGTATTTACAACAATATCACCCTCACTATGTAAATATGTGATATCATAAATGTTTTCATTTTCTGCAATTTCTCCAATACTAATTTTTCCAATAGTTCCTGCATTTACAAATGCACAAAATGTTCCATAATATCTCTTAAACCGAGGATCATCCTGAGCCAAATCATTTCCCATTTTACCGGTAATAGAATAATTTATTATCAGTTTCATAAAATCGATCCCATTATTTTTTCTAATCACTTTAAAATCGTCATTCCCATTTACACGAAGCCCCATCTCAAAAGCATAGATACCATTTTTGTTTGCAATCAGCTGAAAATTAGCCATACCATTTTCGAGTCCCAGTGTCTCGATAAGTTTTACAATTCCAGGATGGACATCATGAACAAACTTTTCATAGTATTTTGAAGGAGTAAGCACTGCATCACATAGTTTTGCTCCTCCTGTATCTTCTGAGACATATTTGTCATTAAGGCATGATAAGCTGATATATCCATCTGAAAATGTATATACTGCACATAATTCAATTCCAACAAGATACTCTTCGATAACAATTTTTTTCTTTGCTGAATAATCTAATGCGTATGGAATAGCGGTTCTTAATTCATCGACATTATTACAAATACTGATTCCTTTTCTACCGCCATTATCAGATGGCTTAACAATGACAGGAAATACAATTTGATCAAATCCGTTTTCACTTCCATCACCACTTAGCGAATAATCTTTAGGGGTTGGGACTCCAGTTTTTTCACACATTTTTTTGAATAATCTTTTATCCCTTGTCATGCTAATTTGTTCTTCTGTTGCATAAAAAGGTTTTCCAATTTTTTTAGAAATTCTGCACGCAGCTGTTACTCGATCTTCACCATACCCCGCAATCACACCATCTACATTATTCTCTATGCATTTCTTGGCTATCTCTTCTGTTTTTGAGTAATCAATATCCCATGCCTCGTCCGCAATCATTTTTGAAGGGCTTACACGCCAGTCTTTATAACGGTCGCAGCAAATGACATATAGTCCCATTTCATGAGCAGCTTCAACAAAGGCTATATCATTTCTATCGCTGCTAATTACCAAAATTTTCTTCTTATTTAAAGTACTCATTTTAATCTCCCTCAACACGGTTCATCTCTTTGCGAACTATATAAAGACTTCCTGTTTGCTGGTCATCCTGAATAATATCACTTCTTTTGATTACTTTCCACGCCGTCAATAAAATCACCTTTATATCAAATAGAAATGAAATGTTATTAACATACTCTATATCAAGTTCGAATTTATGATCCCATGTAATTGCATTTCTGCCGTTAATTTGGGCCCACCCTGTAAGACCAGGATTAACAGAATGACGGATTCTTTCATTATCATAATAATAAGGCATATATTTTACGGGAAGTGGACGAGGTCCAACAATACTCAATTCTCCTTTTAACACATTTATCAGAGACGGGAGTTCATCAAGGCTTGTACTCCGCAATACCCCACCAAATTTGGTCAAACGTTTATTACCTGGTAATAAAACTCCATTTTCATCGACTTCATTGGTCATGCTTCTAAACTTATAAATACGAAAAATCCTCTCATCTTTACCTACTCTTTCTGTAGTATAGAGAACAGGGTTTCCCATATTAATTCGAACCAATACAGCAATAATTAATAATAACCACCAGAATAAAACAATAAATGTAACTGCAACCAAAATATCGATTATACGCTTTATATAATTCTTATATAATTGGTTATTTTTCATAATCCTATCTCCTCAAAACACAGCATTATTATCATTCAAAACATCTTTTAATAACTTCAATAATTCTATTCTGTTGCTTTACAGTCATCTTATTATCCGAAGGCAAGCACAAACCACGTTTAAAGATATCAGAGCCAATATCCTCTATACTACCAGCAATGTAAGCATTCGTTTTTGCTCTACCATTACCAGCAGCGGTAATGAACGCATTCATTCTATACATAGGCTGCATATGCATTGGCTTCCAGATTGGACGCCCTTCTGCATTGATACCTGCGATTGCATCTAAAATCTCCGTTGGACAGCTCTTGCCATGTTCTGGACGATACATAGCTGTACTGTCGTCACGCACCTGTTCACACATTGCATCTTTATCAAGTATCATTGCACTTAGCCAGTAGTTTGGAACAGATTTATCCTCCTCAAACGGATTCATTGATACAGGCAAATCCTTAAAGCCTTCTTTATATCTCTCCCAAATTGCCTTTTTCTGTTTAATATGTTCTTCCAGATATGGATATTGACCACGAACAACACCTGCAATAACATTACTCATGCGATAGTTATATCCGACTTCCTCATGTTGATACCAGGCAGCATTTTCACGTGCCTGTGTAGACCATTTACGTGCTTTGTTTGCAACCTCTAGATCATTCGTAAGTAAACAGCCACCACTGGAACCGGTTATAATTTTGTTCCCATTATAAGAAATTGCCGCGTAATCACCAAAAGAGCCTGTTTGCTTACCTTTGTATGTAGCTCCCATAGATTCAGCTGCATCTTCTATCAGCAGCGCACTATGTTTGTCACATACAGCCCTCAGTTCATCTATTTTTCCAGGGAATCCATATAAATGCGCTGCTACAACAAGCTTTACTTCCGGATAAATCTCAAACGCTTTCTCCAGTGCAACTGGGTCCATATTCCAGGTATCACGCTCAGTATCAATAAACACCGGAATACCGCCTTCATAAACAACCGGATTCAAAGTTGCACTAAATGTCATATCAGAGCAGAACACACGCTTACTTTCAACAGCGCCATGACCATTTGCTGTTTTACCATACAATTTTTCCCCCGCAAGCTTCACACAAAGATGTAATGCTGCTGTACAACAAGACAGACCTACGGCATACTTTACTTCTGCTTTCTCTGCTGCAATACGCTCTACTTCATTGATATTAACTCCCACTGTAGACATCCAGTTTGTTTCATACGCCTCTATCACGTATCTCATTTCTTCACCGTGCATTGTGGGTGAAGCCAGCCATATTTTTGAATCAAACGGCTTCATATTCTCTGATCTAACAAACATGATTCTTTTCCTCTTTCCTGTATAAATAACAATTGGGAATGACTTATTTAATTAGCCTTGCAACACAAGATAATCGTCATAAACTCTTTTACCATTTACTCATCTTCCTCGCATAGTATATTATACTTTTACTCCACAAACTCTTTCTCAATAAAATACTATCTTATATTTAGAAAAGCGGTCTTTATACTGACACATATAAAAGCAGATTTGTTGGTATCAACTTCTGGAATTCCCCAAGTGCCCCTACATTTAGTAATTTAAACAACTGTCCGCTGTTAAAGAGTTCGTCCTGGCTATAGTCCGTACAATTGTCTACTATTCGCCTAATTGCTCAAACTTATATTCCCACGATACTCGGGAAAGAATCCAATTTCCTTTAAATTCATACTGTTACTTTTTACTTTTCTTATCTCACACAGACTGTCATAAGCAGTCTTATCTAAAATTTTTCTTCCTATGTAGAAATCCTTCACACCATTTGGAGCGAGGCAGGCTTTATACTGAAAAATTCCATCATCAGAGCCATAACCACCTCCAAGCACGAAATTTTTAAGTCCTTTCGCCTTAACCCATTTGATAATCTCGTATTTCAGGAAATCGTTTGGACGTAAGTCAAAATACTCTCTGTTTGTGCCGCCCAAGTATGAATAAGCATTCTCGGAACCATATATTACAAGCTCTGTGGAAATTATTTTTCCCTCGTATTCAACATGAAAATACATAATATTATCCCGCATCTGGTTCAACGTTTCATAAAAACCTTTGGAAAAATAGTATTCCTGCTCCGCATTGCTGCGATTCATCGTGCTATAATATATCTCGAAAAAATCCTCCAGATCTTCCCCAGTGTTTTCTATAATAATCTTTAGATTATTCTTCATGGCCCGCTTGACATTTTTTCTTACCTTCTGCTTGAAATCCAGCCAAATCTCATCTATAGACATATCTAAACTACGGACAACATTATGCGTCCGGGTTTCCACCACGCCATCATAATGTTTGTAATAATCACTGAATAATTCGAAACGAACAAACTCACACACATAATGTCTGGACTGGCAGTACTCATTATAATTCTGGTTCAGCGCATCATAATCAACCACTCTCCCCCAAAAACCTCCATATCCATACGGCGTAATCAGATCGAAGTAATGACCTTTCTCAAGCCTTGCCTTCATATGTTCGTCTAATGCAATATCCCTTTTAAAAAGTACATTCATTGCCCTATCTGAACCATTTTCATAATACAGCAGTACCGGCTCTCCATTACTTTCATTTTCTTTCATAAACGCGGAGACATATTCGTTCAGATAAAAGACATCGTAATTTGTAAAAGAGTGAACAGTCTTATTCCATTTCTCTTTTTCATTGACTCCAATCTCTGTTATCATCTTTGTTTAAATCCTTTCGTTAAAATAGTCTCTTATCAGCTTGACTACTTTTTCCATATCCTCTTCCCTATATCGCTGGTCGCATATCAGTGAAAGCTCTTCTTCATAAATTATTTTTCCTCGTTCACTTAATCCCCGATGATAATCAGAAAGCGGCCAATGCACAGGGCAATATACCTGATTGTCAATCAGATACTTCCGCAGAGCATCCCGATTTCCATTAACAAGAATTGGAACAAACAGCGGCGTATCATCCTCATTTCTACTTTTATGTAACAGTGTACAGCTGTGCATACCGCTTAGCCCCCAGAGTAAAATATCCGCATTTCTTCTTCGTCGCCGTTTTATAAACTCAAAATCTGTATTGACCAATTGCAGCAGGCACTCTTCTGTTGGAATATATCCGACATAATCTTTTTCTAGAAACGCCTCAGCTTCATCGAACCTAGCAAGAAATAACTCCTTATTATCCGTTCCTGTCTCAATATATCTCTTCTTCATAAACATAGCTGTTTTTCGCATTTTGCTGTAAGTTTCACCAATACCACCTTCTCTTGGTTTGAAATGCCCGACTCGTTTATTGGCTTCTGCAATCCCGTAAAATCCTGTCCATTTCCGGTAGCTGGCATATGTATAATCAGCGAAATTCTCCAAGCCCTTCTCAAGCCAAGAGTGTGTTTTATCCTCAATGATTACGTCATACGCTTTCCTGATCTCATTCATATTAACTCCAGCTATATTTGAAAAGCCAAAATAAGTCATGTAGTAAAATATCTCATTATTTTGGCGTTCTGGTATGTCTGCACAAAGCCCTCTGCTCTTATCGTAGAACACATCATAGAAGCGAACGGAAATATCATGCTTGCTAAATGGTTCAATCATCGTATGGCAACAATATCCAGGCAGCAAGACCGATTCTATCCTATAATTCTCCAGAATATCTCTGATGATATATTCTAAAGCCGTTCTTCCAGATAAAAAGTATTTTTTTCTTCCAGTTAAGGAATCCGCTTCCCAGAATTCGCTTCCAATCTCCATATATTCTCTGCTCCTGTCAAATACTTGTTCAAACAATCTGGTAATTCTTAGTCTCATTATCAAAAGACGACATCTCTTAACGCTCATTCGCCAGTTCTCATTCCACATTTAAGTTATGAATCACTATCTAAGTGTGCCTGCAAATCGTATTACTATTTCCCTGGTTACGTGTTGCTTTTATTTCCACATTACTTACTATAGACAGCCACTTTGTACATAATGCTTTATGCAAAAAGTTCTTCGGTATATTCTTGTTATTCAGTCATATTTGTAACCGCCGCCTCTGCCATGGCACTGCTAATCTGATTCTTTCTTACAATTTCATTTCCCGTAGGCTTGTCCCCCACGGGCTGAAATGTCGTTACTATCTCCCCCACCATGTCGACAATATAATCACTATTTTCATAACTTGCCTTTGCGAGATTCTCCAACTGTTTTAAAAATACCTCTTTATCAAATGGAATCGGTTTTCCTATATGAATCAGTTCATTGGCTGTCTTCAACATTCCCTCTTCGGCCATCAGTTTCTCTTCAAACAACTTTTCACCAGGTCTCAAGCCGGTGTATGCCATTTGAATATCAATTCCGGGCTCATACCCTGATAATTTAATTAGATTTCGGGCTAGCGTATCAATCTTAACAGGATCTCCCATATCCAAAATAAATATCTCCCCGCCCTTTGCATATGTTCCCGCCTGCATAACGAGACTTACTGCTTCTGGTATTGTCATAAAATAACGGACTATATCTGGATGAGTAACTGTAACCGGACCTCCTGCCTCGATCTGCTTTTTAAACAACGGAATAACTGAGCCATTACTTCCAAGTACATTACCAAAACGGACTGCCACAAATTGCGTTCGTTTACATTCAGTAAACTGTGGGTCTTTTCTTTTTTTATCAATATCAAACACTATATTTTTTTTATTGTCTTTACTAATGCCTCTACCCGTACTATCCGACCGTTTATCTTCTCCCAAACAATTAACAGCCATATTGTCCACCGGATCAGGCACAATCTGTCCATCAATTACTTTATTAGCATGAGCATGCAAAAATGGAAGTAGATCCATCTTACCTTCCTTGCTGATTGCATCCATACTCTGAATAACCATCTCGCAGAGCCGTTTACTCGCCCCCATAATACTGGTCGGGTTGACAGCCTTATCTGTACTGATTAGAACAAAACGCTGTGTGCCATGTTTCAACGCAGCGTAGGCCGTCTTATAGGTTCCCACTACGTTATTTTTTATGGCCTCATTGGGACTTGTCTCCATTAATGGAACATGCTTATGCGCAGCCGCATGGTATACAATATCCGGTTTATACTTTTCAAAGACCATATTGATTCTTCTGCTGTCCCGCACGGAACCAATTAAGACAACCAGATCCAGCTTATCCTTGTATTTTCTTTTCAACTCCTGTTCGATATCGTAAGCATTGTTTTCATAGACGTCAAAGATAATAAGCTGTTTCGGTTCATGACCTGCAATCTGGCGGCAGAGCTCGCTACCGATCGAACCACCTCCTCCAGTGACAAGAATGGTCTTTCCTTTAATATATCGAAATATTTCCTCCATATTTACCTTAATTGGATCTCTGCCCAGCAAATCCTCCACAGCCACTGCCTTCATTCTGCTTAAAGATACCTCACCGTTTGTCAGCTGATAAATACCAGGCAAACTTTTCAACTCACAATGTGTCTCTTTACAGATATTTAAAATATCTCGCTTGTCCTTCGGAGACGCTGTCGGAATTGCTAATAATATTTGGTCAATACTGTATTTCTCTACCGATTCCATGATTGAATCACGTCCACCGACGATAAGCACGCCTTCCATGAATCGGCCCCATTTATTAGGATTATCGTCAATCACACAGCATGGCTTTGACAGGACTTCTGTTGAACTTTTTAATTCCTTTAAGATAACCTGTCCTGCGGCACCAGCTCCAATTACCATTACATTGTGAACTGCCTTAACGCTTCTCTCTCTTCGCGTCCTTTCCAACGTAATATAGCGATAAGCGAATCGTATTGCAGTTACCAATGCAAGCTGCATGGCTGCACCAATCACATAATAAGAAATCGGCATACGCTTAATGAGCAACGTGATGCATACAATATGAAATACTGTAGTAATCACACTCGATGCAAATATTCGATTTAATTCACTAAAGCTGGCAAATCTCCATAGGCTTTTATACAGATGCAGCGCATAAAATACAACCAACACAAACACCGTATAGAACGGTGCAAATCTCAAGTATGAATTAAGGTATGTCTGTGGGATATTCGAAAAACGCAAATCAAACCGCAGCCACAAACCAAAAAAGTAAGAAAAATTCACTGCGATTATGTCATATATGATGAGATAGAAAGCGACTACTTTCCAATGTTCGATATGTCTTTTTTTTGAGGTATTATCATTTGCATGGTTTAACGCTTTGTCATTATTCTTTCGTTCATTTGTATTAACTTTCACTGTACTTCATACTCCATTCTCCCCTAACCCCGAAAAACTTCGGGGTTATCTGTTCATTGCATCTATCGGGTTGTATATAATCGGGATTACTTTTATCCGTATCACTTTGGAACAGATTCCAAATAAACCTTCAACAGATTCACCGCCCCCTCGCGAATGCGTCCATTGCAGTGGGACAATCTATTTACAATCTGCTTCTGTTCATCCAGCCGGTCGCCGCCGTCATCAGACGAGGCGCCGTAGATCAGATAATCCAGTGACAATCCCATCTCCTCAGAAAGAAGAATTAATGTCTCAACAGACATGCCGCATCGGCCATTCTCAATATCCCGGTAATACCGGCCATTCTTCCCGATTCTTCTTCCCATTTCCTCCCCGGTCAGTCCCATTTCGCGTCGACGGCAGCCCAGACGCTTGCCTACTTCCTGCCTGTTATAGGTAACCATTTCATCCCGCCTTTCGCCTCAACAACATAATAAATATTATGTTGTATGTAGGACGACAAGTCGCCTGCCGCTTACATTCGGATAACAGTGTTTTGAAAATTCATTCACATATTTTAGGGGATTTTGGATTTTAAGAGTTGTAAAAAGTCGAAATGCGTGCTAGTATAATATGGAGTTTCGGTTTAAAACAGATATAATAGTTATACTTACAACATAATATTTATTATGTTGTATCCCCTCAAACCACCAGCCGCAGGCGTTCCAGCTGCCTCCGGTGTTCCTCTCCAGTGGAAATCATATAGATTCTTGTTGTATTGATACTGCTGTGCCCCAACACATCTGCGAGCTTCGCAATATCCTTATCAATTTCGTAAAAGCTTCTGGCAAACAGATGACGGAGATTATGCGGAAATATTTTATCGGCCAGAACCCCGGCTTCTTTCGCCAAACCTTTCATTTTGCGCCAGATATTGCTTCTGTCCATGGTATTGCCGGCTTTCGTGATAAACACCTCCCCTTTTTCGATTCCATTTTTCTGTATGTAAAGAAGCAGTTTTTTTCTCAGATTTCCCGGAATCATGATCCTTCTGTTTTTCCCTTTACAGCACACCTCTGCGTATCCCAGCCTGACAGCCTTTACCGTCACGAAACACAACTCGCTCACTCGAATTCCCGTACAGCAGATCGTCTGCAGGATCATCTCCAGCCTGATATTGCCGGTCCTTCTCGCTGCTTTTACCAGGCGGACATACTCCTGTCTCGTCAGTTCTTTTTCCTCCAGGCAAAAGGCCTGCTGCTGTATTTTTAGCTGCTTAACAAGAAATTCCGGATGATCCAGCCAGCGAAAGAAACTGTTTAAGGACGCGAGCATGGTGTTCACACTTCTTGCGCTGTATTTTTTTTGCAGGGACTCTTTGTAGCTGATGATCCGCTCTTTGGTCACCGGATTTTTCCCTATATAGCTTAAAAAGCATCCGATGTCATGAATATACTTTTTAATCGTTATTTTACTTTTTTCTTCCATAATTAAATATTTTTTAAACTCTTCAACTTCTGTTCTTTTAATCTTAAGTCCATTCATTCCTTCTACCTCTTTCCCCATTCGTATTGTTGCATACTCATACTTTTCCCTTTGCCGCAATTAAGTTTAGCACACCCCCATAGCTTCATGCATAAAAAATGCCCCATCAGCCGTATAGGAACAAGCCGATGAGGTATCGTAAACCATCCGTGTCACCAAAAAGCACCTTGATGATACGAAAAAACCGCAGGAACCAATCACATTCCTGCGGCGAACTTTTTCTATATACATCAGGAGAACAACGGCGTAGAGAAATACCGGTCTCCCGTATCGGGAAGCAGAACAACGATTCTCTTCCCTTCATTTTCCGTTCTTCCGGCCAGTTCCTTTGCAGCCCATACCGCTGCCGAGGATGAAATACCAACCAGAATTCCTTCATTCTGAGCAATCTCACGACCGGTCACATAGGCATCTTCGTCCTTCACCCGAATGATCTCATCATAAATATCCTGGTTCAGGATCGTTGGAATGAATCCGGCGCCAATTCCCTGAAGTCCGTGAGGACCAGGATTTCCGCCGGAAAGAATGGGAGATCCCTCCGGTTCTACCGCTACGATTTTCACGTCAGGATTCTGGCTCTTTAAATATTCGCCGGTTCCGGTAATCGTTCCGCCGGTTCCGACTCCTGCTACGAAAATATCCACAGTGCCATCGGTATCTCTCCAGATCTCCGGACCAGTCGTCTCCTTATGAGCCTTCACGTTAGCCGGATTATCAAACTGCCCCATGATAACGGATCCGGGTATCTCGTCTCTCAGCTCTTCTGCCTTCGCGATCGCTCCCTTCATCCCCTTCTTGCCATCGGTCAGTACAATCTCTGCACCGTAGGCCTTCAGTAAATTCCGTCGCTCCACGCTCATGGTTTCCGGCATGGTGAGAACTGCACGGTAGCCCTTCATCGCCGCGATGCTGGCAATGCCAATGCCGGTATTACCGGAAGTCGGTTCGATAATGGTTGCGCCCGGTTTCAAGGTTCCCGCCGCTTCCGCGTCAAGAATCATAAACAGCGCCGCACGGTCCTTTACGCTGCCTGCCGGATTTAAATACTCCAGCTTTGCGATGACGGACGCCTTCAGCTGATGCTTCTTCTCGTAATTAGTCAGCTCCACCAGCGGGGTGCTGCCAATCAGTTCCATTGCACTCTTTCTGATCTTTTCCATAATCATCCTCTTTTCCAATTCATAGTGTTCTTATATGAATTCTTTTTACTGATTTTAGTCTTGTTACTGCCATTTGTCAACTGTTTTTTTGTGATTATGGAAAATATTTCTATAAATCGTATAAGCGGCTGTATTTTTCCTTCAGATACTGAATGTAATACTTCGGATTGAAATCTTCTCCTGTCGTATCCTTCAGAATCTCTCTGCTGGTCTTCAGCTTGCCGAAACGATGGACGTTTTCTCGTAAATATTCACGGATTACTCCGATCTCCCCTCTCTCCAGAAGGCCCTCGAAATCCATCTCTTTCTTCATATGGTAATACAACTGTGCCCCAAACGCACTGCCCAGCGCATAGGATGGGAAGTAGCCAAAGGAGCCCTGAGACCAGTGAATATCCTGCAGTACGCCTTCGGAGGCATTTTCAGGACGGATTCCTAAGTACTCCTCGTATTTGTCCGCCCAGATCTCCGGAAGCTTCTTTAAATCCAGGTCTTCCTCGATGATCATCTTCTCGATCTCATACCGGATCAGAACGTGAAGGCTGTATGTCAGCTCATCCGCCTCTGTACGAATCAGGCCCGGTTCTGCCTTATTGATGGCTTCCACAAACTGTTCCCTGCTGACTCCCTTTAACTGCTCCGGGAAAATGGACTGGAGCTTCTCATAAAGCGGTACCCAGAAAGCGGAGTTGCGGCCGATAATATTTTCGAAGAATCTGGACTGGGATTCATGCATTCCCATGGAAGCGCCCTGGCCCACCAGTGTCTGTGTCAGATCGTCGCCGATACCGAGTTCATAGATTCCGTGGCCCGCCTCGTGGATCACCGAGAACAGGGAGCTGTCCACATGGTCGCTGTAATGGGTCGTAATTCTTACGTCATGATTGTGCAAATTCGTCGTAAATGGATGGGCACTGACTGCCAGCACGCCCTTATTAAAATCAAATCCCACGTACTCTGCCAGAAATTCCGCCAGCTCTCTCTGCTTCTCTTCCGGATAATCTCCTGTCAAGAAGGCGTTTTCAATCTTCTTTCCACGCTCCTTGATCTCACGGATCAGGGGAACGATGGCCTCTTTCAGCTCATCAAAGAACTGATCCAGCAATTCCATGTTAAAGTCCTTCTCGTATAGATCCAGCATGGAATCGTAGAGTTTTACGCCATCCTTTGCGCGGTAGGAGGCAAATTTCTTCTGGTAGTCCACTACCTTTTTCAGAGTGGGAACAAATTTGTCGAAATCATTCTCCTTCTTCGCCTTAGACCACACTCTCGTAGCCTCCGATACCAGCTGTGCGTTATCGCGGTACTCCTCCGCCGGGATGCAGACAAGCTGTTCTCTTGTCTCCTTCGCCTCTTTCACAATGGCTTTCTCCACATCTGTGAGGCCCTCTTCCTTCTCACACGCTTCGATGGCTTCTTTCATTTCGTCGCCTGCCACCATGTTGTAATACTCTTCAGATAAAGCTCCGATCACTCTGGCCGTATGGGCTCCGGCTTCCTCGGGTGCCAGCGTCTCATTATCCCACTCAAACAAAATCAGAGCGGTCTGTAACGCCATTGTCTTTTCCAGTACTTTTTCCAGTCTTTCATATGCTTTGCTCATGATGCCTTATCTCCTTGCTTCTTTATTCATATTCTGTCAAACATGTATTCAGTATACCTCTTCTGCCATATCCTGTAAAGTATGGAAATCCGGCCCACAAGGCATGCTGCAAACGGTAAGAGACAGTCTTACCAAACAGTATATACGAAAACTCAGAAATTACTACTATCCGTCTGCCGATTCTCCGCCTGCAAACGTCAAAAAACGAAAAATGCAGGAAACCGGTATTTCCGGCATTCCTGCATCCATTTTTTCGTGTGATCCGTGTATATCCACGATTCCATGCATCAAAAATACTTCTTATTGCCCCATAAGTTGCTCTTTTTTAAATCCAGATATTCATTATAGGCTTTTTCCAAAATCTGTTTCTCGTTGGAAAATTTCAGTAAATGATACGCTTCATGGAACTTATAATACCCGGAATCGATAAAATACTCTTCCCGTTGTGGTTTGCTGTAATAGCTGTCCGCCATCATCAGATACCAGTGAACATCCTTCTCCACCATATCCTGCGGCGTGTTAAAGGAGTACTGGCTCTTTCCGATATACTTAATAATCGACGCACTGACTCCCGTCTCTTCCTTCACTTCACGAAGGGCCGTCTCCTTATATTCTTCTCCCGCTTCTACAGTTCCTTTTGGCAAAACCCAACCTTCATATTTGTTCTTATAATTCTTATATAAAACCAGAATTTTACCTCGAAAAATAACCACACCGCCACAGCTCGTTGCCTCTATCATTGCAATTCCTCCAGACTGAAACCTTGCATCCCTGTCCGGGATTCCGGTTTTGGTGTGTCTCACAGACTGGGTATAGTATACCTCTTTTTAAACTTATATGCAAGAGTGTTCTTGTCATGTTCCGTTTCACGATCCGTCTGGAGTTTTCGGTGCCCGGCGGATTGTGAAACGGAACCCTGTCATCTCGAAAAGTAGGTATCAAACAGCGATCTGGCTATTGGAGCGGCCGTTTTTCCCCCGGAACCGCCTTCCTCCACGATCACGCTTACCACCAGCTTCGGATGCTCCGCCGGGGCAAATCCGATAAACCATGCGTGAGTCTCCTTGTCCTTGTCAAATTCCGCCGATCCCGTCTTCCCCGCTACCGTATAGGCATCCGTACGCACCGCGGAACCGGTTCCTTCCGTTACAACGGCCCGCATAAGCTCTGTTAAGCTGGCCGACTCCTCCGCGGTCATCAGATTGCCGTATGACTGGGGCATAAATTTTTTAATGACATCACCGCCTACATTTTCCACGTGGTCGATGAGGTACGGCTTCATCAGAGTGCCGCCGTTTGCGATGGCTGCCGCGATCATGCCGCCATGTATGGGTGTCATCTGGGTCTGCCCCTGTCCGATGGAGGTCTGAAGTATCTGCCACGTATCGCCGTCCGGCGTCAGCGTATAGGCGCTCTGACTGTATGGAATGGCGATGGGAAGAGGCGTATCGAACAGAAGCTGATCCGCCGTGGTCTTAAGCCTTCCTAAATCCAGCATCAGGGCGAGATTCGCAAAAGCGCCGTTGCAGGAATTTGCAAAGGCCCTGACAAAATCCTGACTGCCGTGCGCCGTCTCATGGTAACATTTTATCGTGTAATCCTCATAGTGAAAAAAACCGCTGCAGTCGAACCGGTAATCCCTGAAATTCTCCGGATTCTCCCTTATATACTCCAATGCCGTCACGATCTTGAACGTCGAGCCCGGCGGATAAAGCCCCTGAGTGGCACGGTTTAACAGCTGTCCCTCGCTGTTGCCGCCTGCCACGAGAGCGTCCCAGTCCGCAGCCAGCATATTGGGATTGTAGTCCGGTTTTGAGACCATGGCGAGTATCTTCCCAGTGTCCGGTTCCATAGCGACCACCGCACCTTTCCGGCTGCCCAGAGCGTCATACGCCGCCTTCTGGAGGTCTACGTCGAGAGTCGTGATCACATTGTCCCCGAGATTTTTAACGGAGGACAGCTCATTGATCACCTGCTCGGCCAGATTCACGTGGCTGGTCAGCAGATAAAAGTTACCCAGTGCCTCCAGGCCGGTCTTTCCCTTGGTAGAATACCCAACCACATGGGAGAACATGGAATCATAGGGGTAATACCTCGTTTCGCCGCCGTTCTCGTCCACATTTGTCTGAGCCAGAACTCTTCCGTCACTGCTTAAGATTTCTCCCCTTACCACCCGGTCCGAAAAACTGTCGAGCCGGGCGTTGTAGGAATTGTTGATCACATTTTCACTTTTTATCTGAAGAAAAAAGGCAAAATACAGGACCAGTCCTGCGAAAAGAGCCGCCACCGCATAGGTAATCATCAGAATATGGCGGTTTGCCTTGGGATTCGGGTCAGCCTTTTTCATATTGTTTCTCTTCCTCTTCATTCTGTTTTAAAATATACAGCCCCTGCATGACTCCGAACAGAATAAACGTGCTGAACACAGAGCTTCCGCCGTAACTCATCAGGGGAAGGGTCACTCCGGTAGAAGGAATGAACTTCGTCACGCCTCCCACGGTTAAAAATACCTGGACGATATAGACCGTTCCCAGGCCAAAGGCAATCAGTTTGTAAAACACCGCTTTCATGCGGCTGGCAATCATCATAAACTGCAGGAAGCATCCGAAGCAGATGAACAGAACGCACAGGGCAAAGATTCCTCCCAGTTCCTCCGAGACGGCGGAAAATACAAAGTCCTTTTCCACCACAGGTATCTTCCCAGGCATTCCCTGGCAGAGTCCCATGCCAAACCAGCCGCCCGTACCGATGGCGAAAAGGGACTGGGTAATCTGGTATCCCTTATTTTCAATATCCGACCATGGATTTCTCCAGGCAAGCACCCTCGCCCTGACATGATCGAAAAGCTGATAGGCCAGCACCGAAGCCGCGGTCCCCGCACCTGCTCCGCCCAGAAGATACACCCATTTCCCCGTAGCCACAAACAGCATCAGCACGTAGGTTACGAAGAAAATCAATGCGCTGCCCAAATCCTTGGAAGCCACCAGAATCAGCACATGAAGGGCGGCCACCAGCGTAGTCATACACACCGTCTTAAACTTCGTGGAACGGTAAAACATGGTCGCCACGAAGAAGACGAAGCTGATTTTTACGAATTCAGACGGCTGGAAGGTAAAGTCTCCGATTCCGATGGAAAGCTGAGCTCCATAGCTGCTAATCCCGGTAATCAGCACGACGCCCAGCAGAATCAGTCCCAGGATCCCATAGACCCACGGAATCTTCGACAGCTGCCATACCCGGTCCATAATAAACGGTATAATCCAGGTAATGACCGCGGCCGCCAGCACAATCACGAACTGTTTCAGCGCCCGGTCAAAGGACAGCCGCGTTAGAATGATAAAGCCCACGCTGAGCAGCATACACATATTGTTGACCAAAAGCCGCGAAACATTGTGGTAGAACAAGCGGTAAACGTAAATGTAACACAGAAAAAATACCACCTGCGCCACATAAAACGCGAGGATGCGCTCATCTCCCGTTTTCAGCCACAGTATCCCGTATGCCAGAAAATGAATCAGAAACATGCACCGGTTCTGACGTGCGCATATCTTCTTTTGTTTTCCTTCATCCCGGAAAGAAAAATACCGGAAATTCAACCAGGTATACACCGCAATCAGCAGTATCATCAAATACCTGGATACATCGACAATCAGATTCACCATAGGCTCCTACTCCACACCGCGTTTAAAATGTCCTCTTGTAAAGTCCCCAAAGGGCTGTTCCACCCGTTTCCCCGACAGCAGGCTGTCTGTAAAGCACCGGATCACCGCCGCCGTCTCCTCAAGTGTCTCAACGGTAAACTGAAGTCTTACCGCCGCCGGGGCCAGTGCCTTTATCTGTTTCTCCATTCCCAGGAGAGATACCGGCGCCGCATTATAAATCGAGTTATAGCAGAATGCACAGTGATTCTTCACAGGAAATTCCTTGCCCATACGGTCTTTCAGCATAAGAAGCCCTGGCTTTTTATCACACTTCTCCGTTCCCTGGTGAATACACTGCGCCGTCACCATCATGGGCAGACGGCCATATGCAATCAGCTCGCCAGATTTGGAGAGCCGGGAAAGCTCTCTCTCGTTTAATTCTACCGGCCAGGTCAGCTCTGCGGCACCCATCTTCATAAGAAAGGATTCCGCTCTGTCGTTCATTCCATACATCCCATAGTCGAAAACCCAGGGGATTTCCGGGCCATGTTCCTTCAAATATCCGATCTCTTCCATGGAACGGATCAGCACTCCGTCGAATCCGGCTTCGCAAAAAGCCTTCTGACTGTGTTCGAAATACCGTTCCGCCTCGGTCCGGAAGATATGGGGCATCGTCAGCATACACTCTTTTCCCGCGTCGTGACAGGCCGAGACCGTCGTTTTCCAAAGCTCCGGCCCGAACTCAGCCGCATCCACATAGACACGCTTCACATGAGGATTATCGAGAACTGCGCGGAGACAGTCCGGGCGTTCGAGGGAAACGAAAATACGCGCCAAACCGCTTTCTCTGCGGTTGGCAGTCTCCACCGTACCGCGATTCTTTTCGTCCGCCGTTTCCACCATCTGCGGCACTGTTTCCACCGTCTGCGGCACCGTTTGCGGCGCTTCACGGCGGTACTGCTTAAGCACTGCGTCTTCCAGTGCTTCCAGCCCTCTTCTTCGCAGATCATTCAAAGACTGCACCGGAAGAAACACTTCCCCGGCAAGCTCTACGGTAAGAGTTTCAAAGTAAAATGGAGTATTCCCGGTCTTTTCCAGCTGCTTTCTGATCCGGGCTTCATCCATGGGCTGTTTTAACGCCTCCAGAACGGGATCACCGGACACAGACACGCGGCAGTCTCCGCAGGAAAGCTCCAGCAATGCAGGCTTTCCCGTCTCCAGGACAACCGTTCCCTGGATCGGCTCCTGCAGCTGCTTTTCCACAAAATTCTTATCCAGATAATCGAACAACTCCTGGTTGCCTTCACGGAAGGACGGTTTTTCCTTCCATACCACCATATCTTTTCCATTATGGCGGCGGTAGTATCCGTCCGTCTGGCCTCCGCGGTCAAACAGCTCCAGAAGGCGCTTTCTGTCCTTTTCATCCACCCGGTAACCGGCCCGTCCCCGTTCCAGATAAAGGTCCGTGTAGCGGCGGTAGATTTCCACCACTCCGGCCGTGTAGCGCGGGCTCTTCATCCGGCCTTCAATCTTCATGGAGTAGATTCCCGCTTCTATCATATCGGGAATGAGATCCAGGGTGCATAAATCCTTTAAACTCAGCACATACCGGCTGTCCTTCCCATTCACAGTCTTCCCGTCCCGTTTCACGTCATAAGGCAGGCGGCAGGTCTGGGCACACCTCCCCCGGTTGCCGCTCCGTCCGCCGATCAGGCTGCTGAACAGACATTGCCCTGAATAGCAGTAGCAAAGCGCCCCATGGACAAAGCTTTCGATCTCCACGTCCACATCACGGTGAATTCCCGCAATCTCCCCCAGAGACAATTCCCTGGCAGTCACCACACGCTCCGCGCCCAGTTCCTTCAGGAGACGTGCCCCATACACTCCAGTTATAGTCATCTGCGTACTGGCGTGGACCGGCAGTTCCGGGAAACGCTCTCTGATCAGCGCAAACGCCCCCATATCCTGAACGATAACCGCATCGACTCCCCGCATATAATAAGGCTCCAGAAACGCATATAAATCTGCCAGCTCCGTTTCCTTCATGAGCGTGTTTACGGTCATGTACAGTCTGCATCCATGGAGATGGGCATAATCAATCGCCTCTAAAAGACGGTCTTCTTCCGGATTATCCGCGTAAGCGCGGGCTCCAAACCTGCTGCCGCCGATATAGACTGCGTCGGCCCCTGCCGCCACTGCTGCCTTCATACTTTCCAATGACCCCGCCGGAGCGAGAATCTCTACTCTTTTCTGTTTCACGTAATCCTCCCTGAAAAACTTTTTCTAATAATAAGGGGATGTCTCCCTGCTCATGAGACATCCCCCGATTTTATTCCTTATTCTCACTGCCTGTCCGGACTGTGCCGCCGGTATGACCTGCGTTCTTCTTACTCTCCGAAGCATTCCCGGCAGATGCAGTCTGTCTGGAGGTTCTGCCTGCTGCCAGTTCCTTATTCGCGGCCTCCAGTTTCATCTGGGTCGTCACCAGCTCATGCTTCAGGCTGTAGACTTCCTTTTCCATCTCATGCTTTTGCCGCTCCAGCTGCGCGATCTGTTCTCTCGCTTTGAAGTAATCGTCCGCCATATTCAGTTCTACCATGGCGGTCTGGTACTCTGCACTCTGCTTCGTAAAACCTTCCTGCCTCTTAAGCGTTGTGATCATCTCATTGATATAGCTGGCCACACGCTGCATGTAGCCCTCATCCTCGGTGCCTCCCAGAGTATATATTCTTCCATCTATTAAAACCTCGGTATAGTGCTTGGTATCCATGTCATGCTCTCCTGTTATCTTTTGCTGTATCGCTTTCTTATCATAATATACCATATTTTACACGGATGTCAAAGTGTTTTCCTGCACTGAGTTTTTACATTTCTTCCTGTTCGCAGCTATTCCAGAGCAAGTCCCAGATGGTGATACGCCCGTTCCGTCGCCACACGGCCGCGGGGCGTTCGGTTGATAAACCCGTTCATCAGCAGATAGGGTTCATACACGTCCTCCAAAGTCCCTGCATCCTCGCCGAGAGAAGCCGCCAGCGTCTCAAGCCCCACCGGTCCTCCCGAAAATTTTTCTATCATTGTGATTAAGATGGCTCTGTCATTGTTATCCAGTCCAAACTTATCCACATCCAGAATATTCAGTGCGAAATCTGCCACCTCTTTCGTAATCACGCCGTTGTACTTCACCTGGGCAAAATCACGAACCCGCTTTAACAGACGGTTCGCCAACCGCGGCGTACCTCTGGAGCGCTTGGCGATCTCCGCGGCGCCTTCCGGCTCAATCTCCACCTCTAATACCTTAGCCGAGTGGCAGACGATAATCTGAAGCTCCTCCGGCGTATAAAATTCCATCTTCTGTACCACGCCGAACCGGTCCCGCAGCGGGGCTGTCAAGAGTCCCGCCCTGGTGGTTGCACCGACCAGCGTAAACCTGGGTAAATCCAGGCGGATCGAACGCGCTGCGGAATCCTTGCCCAGCATGATGTCAATTGCGTAATCCTCCATAGCCGGATACAGGACTTCCTCCACCTGACGGTTAAGGCGGTGTATCTCATCCACAAACAGGACATCGCCTTCCTGGAGGTTATTCAATATAGCCGCCATCTCCCCCGGCTTCTCAATCGCGGGGCCGCTGGTCACTTTCATGTTCACGCCCATCTCATTGGCAATGATCCCGGATAATGTTGTCTTCCCCAGTCCCGGCGGTCCGTAAAACAGCACATGGTCAAGAGATTCTCCCCTGGCCTTCGCCGCGTCGATATACACCTTTAAGTTGGCCTTCAGTTTCTCCTGGCCAATATAATCGTTCAGACTCTGCGGACGGAGGTTGGGCTCAATCCGCTTATCTTCTTCCGTAACTTCTGTCGTTATGATTCTTCGTTCCATCTTCTCATCTACCTGCTGTTTTTATAGGAATGCCAGATGCTTCAGCGATGCCTTCAGGACATCCTCGGAGGTCATGACGTCAGTCACTTCCACCTTGCCTACCGCGCGGTTCGCCTCGGTCTGGGAGTATCCCAGAGCGACCAGCGCTTCGATCGCCTCTTTGGCCACACCTCCGGCTGATATCTCGGGGCCTTCCGCTGCCACAAACTGTGCAGGCAGAACATCCGCCATATCAATCTTGTCCTTCAAATCCAGAATCACCCGCTGGGCCGTCTTCACTCCGATCCCCGGCGCCCTGGAAATTGCCTTCGCGTCGCCGGAAATAATAGCGACCCTCAAATCATCAGGCGTCATGGCCGACAGGACGCCCAGCGCCCCCTTCGGTCCAATCCCGCTGACGCTGATCAGCTGCTTAAACATCCGTAAGTCCTGCCGGTTTAAGAAACCATAAAGGCACATCCCGTCTTCCCTCACCTGAAAATATGTATACAAAATCGTCTCCATACCAATGCCCGGCAAGCGGTCCAGTACGGATAACGGTACATGGATTTCCAGACCGATGTATCCCGCTTCAATGATCACGGTGTCTTCAAAGATATCGACCAGAGGTCCCTTTACATAAGAAATCACGCGCTCAGTCTCCTTTTTCTCTTCTCTGCTTTGCCTTTTATCATATCATACCGTGTATTCATATGCAAGCAGTTAATCGAACAAATATTCTATTTTCCTGCCCGGAGGTTGCCCTTCACAAACTGGGAGGAATCCATTTTTCCGGTAAATCCACACTTAAAAAGACAGGTTTAAGTCTTTCCTGAATTTTCTCCTTATGATATAATGACTCCATAAAAACGGATTTCAGGAGACATCACAATGATTACCATACACGAAACACCGCTTTTCCCTGAGACATACCCTTTGGACCGTCTCGGGAAGCGGGAAGACCTTTTATTTTTTGATATAGAAACGACCGGATTTTCCGGAGAATATTCCAACCTGTATTTAGTGGGATGCGTCTATTACGAGGGCGGCCGATGGAACCTGGTTCAGTGGTTTGCCGACACCGTGTCTGCCGAGAAAGAGGTGCTTATAACCTTCTTCGAATTTCTAAAACGTTTCCCTATCGTCGTTCATTTTAACGGGGACGGCTTCGATATTCCTTATCTTTTAAAGCGCTGCCGTGTCTACGACCTGCCTTACGATTTTTCCGGAGTGACGAGTCTGGATATCTATAAAAAAATCCGCCCTTACCGGAACCTGCTTGGCCTGGAGAGCATGAAACAGAAAGCCATCGAACAGTTTCTCGGCGTCGAGCGGGAAGATATCTACTCCGGCGGCCAGCTGATTGAAGTATATAAGGATTATTTATTTTCGCACGAACAGGTGCTTTTGGACATGCTTCTCTTACATAATGCCGATGATCTCCGGGGGATGCCTGGCATCCTGCCGATACTCAATTATCCGGACTATCTGGAGCACAGCTTCACGCTGGTAGATCAGGAGCTTCTGACACGGAACGATCTCTTCGGCCGGGAATATCACGCCCTCAAACTAATTTACCAAAGCGACTATACCGTGCCGGTTCCATTTTCCCGTTCCTCCTCCGTGGCCGATCTTGATGCGAAGGGCGGACAGCTCACGGCCTCTGTCGATCTGTATGAGGGGGAGCTTAAGTATTTTTATCCTGATTACAAAAATTATTACTACCTTATCTATGAGGACCGGGCTATCCATAAGAGCGTCGCCGAATACGTGGACAGGGAAGCCCGCATCAAGGCAACGGCAAAGACCTGCTATACACGCCGTGACGGCTGTTATCTGCCCCAGTTTGCTCCCATCTTTGAGCCGGTTCTTCAAAAGGAGTATAAGGACCGTATCACATACTTTCCATATGATGACAGGCAGTTTGCGGAACAGGAACGTAACGGCGGTTACGTCCGTCATTTACTGGATTACCTGTGCAGTAAATAAGGGCGCCGAATGCTACGCCAAAGAGCCTGAGGAGAACAGAAGGGGGACGGGGCTGTGTATTGGCTCCATAAGAGAGAGCATTCGTTCAAACGCCCCCCTGCATCTTTCTGAATGCACGCGGAGATACACCTTTCGCCTTTCTGAACGCGTCTCCAAAATAGTTTCCGTCTCCAAATCCGCACCGGTCTGCAATCTCTGTGACAGAGCAATCGGAATTGAGAAGAAGTCTCGACGCCTCCCGGATTCTGATATTGGTCAGATATTCTTTATACCCAAAACCTGTGACCGCCTTAAACTTCCGGGAGAAATAGGCGGGACTCATGTGGCTTAATTCCGCCATCTCCTCCAGAGTAATGGGATTCTGATAATGATCGTAGATATATTTGGCAGCTTCCTCGATGGTCTCTTCTCCCAGTTCCAGCCGGCCGTGATCCGTCTCCGCCTCCTGACAGCGGGACAGTGACACCAAAAGTTCATAAAAACACCCTCTTTTCATGAGCGGTGAAAATCCATCCTGTCCTGTCTCCTCGTATTCGATCCGGCTGATCAATTCTTCCACCCTGCTCCGGTTTCCACTTGGAACGGTAACCTTCGAGTTGCGGAATATATATTCCACATTCTCTTCCCCGCACAGTTCTTTCATACTGTCGAGATATTCCCCGTCAAAGCTGATGGTAACCCTTTCATTTACCGGACTCGAATGGTATGTGGTCCGGTGTATCTCCCCCGGCTTTAAGAAGATAATATCCCCCGGCTCAACGTAATACAGCGTATGGTTGATAAATATCTTGCAGTGTCCCGAATAGAGATAATAAAACTCGTAATGCGTATGCCAGTGGCTTTCCGCCATGTGAAACTCATAAGACCGCTTTGTGCGGCTGATGTTGCACTTCATAGCTTTCCCCCAATCAATAATCACCATTTTTCAGCAGGGCCTTCATATAGGCGAAGGTCCGCTCTTCTCCATGTTCCTTCAGCATCAGAAGGAGTTCTTCCAGCAGCTTAGCCGTCTCCGGCGCTATGACCATATACTTCTTTGCATGGCTGTAATACTCCCAGGGGGATGCATCCGTGTAGTCCTTCCCCTTATATGTTTTGGACGCCGCGATCCGGTCCATCATCATCTCGATGACGTACTTCAGCGGCATCTTATGGCCGGCCAGACCCTTCGACATATCTGTCGTAAAGTCGATCCAGTATTCGTAATGATGCTTATTCCTCCCCTTGTGGTGAAGCCACGCCTTCGAAAAGCCCTTCTCCTCCCTTTCTGCAGCGTTGGGACTCCTCGTCCCCTGATAATAAATCACCCCTGGAATAAACTCTTCCGGACCGTATTTCGACAGATCATGAAGGAGTCCCTGTTTATAAAGCCCTACCCGGAAACAATTCTTCATGACTCTGAATTTATGCACCGTTATCGTATGAAAATGTCCCCAAAGATTATGTAACGTCATAGCCGCCTCCATCTGTTCTTAAAAGCGCAGAATACGCTTCAAATCGTTCCCATTTTACCACACTTTTCCTACTCTATGCCACTATAATTTCTTTCTTCTTTTATTTTTTAGATTTCTTATTTTTTTAAGCTGAAAATGTTTGACACCTTTCCCAAACTATGCTATTCTTAGGGAAGTTGCAGAGATGCTGCAGCTCAATATACTATAATTTTTTTATTCATTTTGGAGGTATCACAATGAAAGGTACAGTTAAGTGGTTTAACAACCAAAAAGGTTACGGATTTATTTCCGACGAGCAGGGTAACGACGTATTCGTACACTACTCAGGTCTGAACATGGATGGCTTCAAGTCTTTAGACGAAGGCGCCAGCGTAGAATTCGACGTAGTCGATGGTGCTAAGGGACCTCAGGCAGTAAACGTTACCAAATTTTAATCATTGACTTAGCGATGTACCTTTTTCAAGATGTGACCGCCACTGCGAATTTCCCATGCGTGGATTGAAATAACATAAAGGAAGAAGTACGATTGTTTTACATGATTACAGACAGAGCCACCCGATTTCGGATGGCTCTTTTTGACTGCACAGAGATATTTACCCTATGAAACCCTATCTCACCGCACGGTCGCGGATATCCGTCAGTTCTTCCACAGAGAAATTGTAGTGCTTGTTGCAGAAATGGCAGTTCACCTCGATGCTCTCGCCCTCATCAATCATTTCATTTAATTCTTTCTTTCCAATACTGATTAATGCTTTCTCCACACGTTCTTTCGTACAGTTGCAGGTAAATTCCGCCGGAACCTTATCCATGATTTCAAGGCCAAACTCCCCTAATATATGATCCAGAATCATCTCCGGGGTATTTCCCTCATCCAGCAGTGAAGTAATGGAGGTGATCTCACCCAGCTTCTTTTCCAGCTTATCGATCATCTCGTCCGACGCGCCCGGCAGAAGCTGAATGATAAAGCCTCCCGCCTGTTTCACCGTATTGTCCTTATTCATCAGGACTCCCAGTGCTACAGAGGACGGCGTCTGCTCCGACGTAGCATAGTAATAGGTTAAATCTTCCGCAATCTCTCCGCCGACCAAAATTGTCTGACCTACGTACGGTTCCTTTAAGCCGATATCCTTAATCACGCTTAAAACGCCCTCTCCCACGGCTCCGCCCACATCCAGCTTGCCTTTCTCATTAGGCGGCAGCATGACTCCCGGATTAAAGGCATAGCCTTTTACATTGCCCTTAGAGTCCGCGGTCACAGTCAGGCCTTCGATCGGTCCGCTCCCCTGCACCTTAAGGGTCAGTAAATCGTCATCGCCCTTCATCATAACACCCATCATGGCTCCCGCCGTTAAAAGGCGTCCTAAGGCCGCTGTGGCCACAGGGCTCGTATTATGGGCAAGCCTTGCATGTTCCACCATTTCTCTTGTTGTAGCCGCAAATGCACGGACCTGATGGTCTCCGGCTGTGGCTCGTACAATATAATCCGTCATCGTTCTTCCTCTTTCTTTCCGCGTTCCCGGGCAACGACGTAGATACGCTCACTGTCCTCCCTTATGGGATTCTCCGTAAATGCGTCATAAGCCGCCACAAAGTCCATTCCCGCCTCTCTAAGTGCCATTATCACTGTGTCCAGAGAATAGGCTTTCTGATAGTGAGTTTCCACATACTTCCGGTAGAGATCGTCCTCCATCCGGATAAACAGGGCTAAATCGTATTCATTGACCATGGTGTCCTGATCGTAATAATTCTCCCAGATGAAGCTGCTCTCTTCCCGGTCTTCCGCAATGGTGGATTCCCCAAGCACATTTTCATACTTATAGATTGTATTTAAATCAAAAATAAAAATACCTTCCGGATCCAGGTAATTGTTAACAAGAGAAAATACCTCCACCAGATCATCGTATTCCAGGATATAGTTCATACAGTCGCAGATGCTGACCACGGCTGCCACCGTGCCGTACAGCTCGAAATCCCGCATATCCTGAAGCAGATATAGAATATCACGCCCGGAGGCAGCGCGCTTGTCCATGGCGATCTGAAGCATGTCCTCGGAATTGTCGACGCCGATCATGTCGTAGCCTTTCTCAGACAGAAGCTCCGTCACGCTTCCCGTTCCGCATCCCAGATCCAGGACCAGGCCGTCTTCTACGCCGTATTTCTTTAAAAGTCCGGTTAGATACCGGCACCATTCTCCATATGGAATATTGTCCATAAAGGTATCGTACACCTCTGCAAATCCGGTATAGGCCTCCATCTGCATCTCCTCCTCTTAACAATCAAATACCCCGCACATAACATGCAGGGTATCAGTTTGCGTTACTATGCGTTCTTTCCGCAGCACTTCTTATACTTCTTGCCGCTTCCGCACGGACATGGATCATTTCTTCCGATCTTCGGTCCCTTTACAATGGTTCCGGAAGCTTTCTGCTTCTTGTACAGCTCTTTCTTCTTCTCTTCCGGAAGAAGCTGCTCCCACTGAGGAAGACCGTAAAGCCATTCCGCTTTCGCCTCTACCATGTTGTAATATAACTTTTCCGGATCGATCTCGATCTTTACAACAGTATCCTCGTCCATGGTGTCGATCGGATTCTCATATCCCTTTAAGCTCTCATTGATACCATCTAAAAATCCTGTCATGGTCTGAACATCAGTACCGTACTTTTCAGCCAGTTCCTTCACAGTTCCTTCCACTACAGTCTCCGGCGCGGAGAGAATCTGCTCATAGATACCTTTCTCCACTACGAAGTAATTAGACCATAACTCTTCCCTTGCTTTATCATCCAGCCCATCGCCATACGCCAGGGTTCTCCAATTTTCTAAAATAGTCATCGCTCAACCATCCTTTTATCTCTTATTTCTGTAATACTTCATGAATCAGTATATAACAACTTTGACAAATTTGCAAAACGTTTTTTGATTATTTGGACACGGAATCAAAAAAAAGTGCAGAAAGCTGCATAAACTCGAGGTTTTTCAGCCTTCCACACTAAAAAGGGGAGGATAAGTATTTCTTTTTTCTTTTGTTGATAGTATTATAATTCCCATTCTGGATTTTTTTATACAGGGAGATACCATCTTTTTTTGAAAATGAAAAAATCCCCATGCCAGGCACAGGGATTTTACTTTATTATTCGCTGATTGTTCTTGGATAAACAGAAACCTGCTTTTTGTCTCTGCCCTTTCTTTCAAATCTGACAACGCCATCCACGGTAGCGAACAGTGTATCATCTCCACCACGGCCTACGTTGATGCCTGGATGAATATGTGTACCACGCTGTCTGTAAAGAATGTTGCCGGCTAAAACGAACTGGCCGTCCGCTCTCTTGGCGCCTAATCTCTTGGACTCGGAGTCTCTGCCGTTCTTTGTAGATCCAACACCTTTTTTATGTGCAAAAAATTGAAGATTCATATTTAACATTTGTCAGTCCCCCTTATTAAGCGTTGATCTTATCGATCTTGATCTGTGTATAAGCCTGTCTGTGACCATTCTTCTTATGATAGCCGGATTTTCTCTTATACTTGTAAACGATGACTTTCTTTGCTTTGCCTTCCTTTACAACAGTACCCGTTACAGTAGCTCCTGCTACGGTAGGACATCCAACTGCCAGTTCTCCGTTGTTCACAACCAGAATCTGATCAAATGTTACTGTTTCTCCTGCTTCGACACCAAGCTTTTCAACCTTGATTGTGTCACCTTCTGATACTTTGTACTGCTTGCCACCTGTTGCGATAATTGCGTACATATGGCACCTCCTGTTTTCTTTACTCGCCAATTTCGGTGGTCCGGGAAGCCGGACGCTTAGGACCTTGTTGAGCGGCACATACTTAGTTAGGATAGCATTATTTGGTTAATATGTCAAGAAAATTCCGGCTGTTTTACATTCTATCCCGCCAGATTTATTTTAAGTAATGTAAAAAACAGGACCACTGTCCCTAAAATTATAAGTGCGCAGCCACATTTACTGACAAAGTTCAGAATCTCTTTCATTCTGGACTGCCCTCTTAATCCGGGTACTGTAAGCCGGTAGATCGAATATCCCAAAAGTGTGCCCCATGTATTGTTAAACATATCATCCAGTTCACACAGGCCTAACCTGAAAAAATACTGGGCTGCTTCGATTGCCACCGACAAAAGGAACCCAAATAAAACCGTCAGCAGAGAGAATTTAAAGATCTTTCCATTCATTGGCAGAAGGTACCCCAGCGGGATAAAAAGGGCAATATTCCCCAGTATATAAAACCAGTGTATCCTTGAGTGCCGTTCCCACGCATACCTGACAGTCCAGAACAATTCCATATTGATCCTCGGTTCTGCTGTCTCCTTTCTGGCCAGCAGCGTGGCTGAGAAGATTGTGAATAGCCAGTAAAGAAGCAATTCTTTTTTGAGAACTCCTGCCGCTGCCTTCCTTCCAAAAAATAGTGCTGTGAAACTTACGGTTACAACCATTGCCAGGATTACAAGCATCACAATGGTTTGAGCCCCCGGAAATGTGTACGGATTCCAGATGCTGTTCCATGGGATTAGGTTTGTGATGCTATTAAGCATGTCTTCGTGGTCTCCTTTTCTGGTAGATGGAATAGGTATGATTTGCATTACTTTGTAATCATTCTATCATATTAAAACTTTTTTGTATTCCATTAATTATAACATAATTTCTTAAAATGAAAACTACCTGTTAGATATTGAAATCAGACACCTGTTTCTGAATGAAGGCTGCTTCTTGATGCCTCCCCTTCATACACCCTGAAATCACACCGCCCCGCCCTTTTCACCTCATACAACGCGATATCCGCGTTGCGGTACAGCTCTTTGAAGTTTTCTCCGTCCCTCGGATAAAAGACGACGCCCAGACTGCAGGAGACTTCGCCTTTTTCCGGGTACTTCCGCTTAAGCAGGTCACAAAGCTGAGCGATTCTGGGAATCACATCCTGCTCGGAGGTGATATCATTTAAGAAGACCATGAATTCATCTCCGCCAATCCGGCCGCAGATGTCATTTCTTCTGAGGAAATGTTTCAGTATCCCGGCGGTCTCCTTGATGACCTGATCACCGAACTGATGTCCGTAGCTGTCGTTCTGTACTTTAAACTGGTCGATGTCCAGCATAATCAGCGCGTGACGTGCTGCTGGGCCGCTCTCCTCCAGTGCCTCTGTCACCCTGGTCATAAAGGTGTCGCGGTTTAAGACTCCTGTCATTCCATCGTGTTCCACCCGGCGCTGCAGCCTGAGCGTTTCCGATTTCTCCTCGTCGATATCCAGCGTCATCATAAAAAGCCGGACGTCGTTATTATATGGGTCAGCGATCAGCTGAACGGTTGCACGGACCCAGTAAAGGCTTCCGTCGTCCCTTTTTCTCAAGTAATCCATGTTTCCGGAGAACTGCCCGTTATAATAGCGCAGCAGCAGTTTGTCTCTGTTAAAGAAATTATAGAATCTTGCCCGGTCTCCTTCATATACGAACCGCTCTGCGATGTATCGCACCGTCTCTGTGTATTTTTCAAATGGCCTGAGATAATCAGGGGGATCGTCCCCTGCCTCCACTGTGTCTTTTGTCAGATTATACTCATAATAGCCGATGGTCTTGCCTTCCTGTGCCTTAAAATGCTGACTCCATTTCTGATAAGTCAGCTCTTTCTCCCGCTGTTCCGTAATATTCTCACTGGAAATAATAGCGCGGCGGGGTCTCCCCTCACTGTCGTAAATCATCGCAAATTTAGCGGAATACCAGCCGGTGGTGCCATCTTTTTTCCTCTTTTTAACGACTGTCTGTCCCTTTGACTCTCCCTGTATGATAGATTCGTAAAAATCAATATATTCCTGTCTGCTCTCCTCGTCGATGGTCCCCGACTCCACAATGCTGTATGGTGCGTTGTCTGCAACAACAGGTAAACCGAATTCTTCCGCAGCTGCCTCCGGCTGAAAAAGCCGTCTGTTCTCCACATCGAATATATACATGTATTTATCCGTGAGTGCAAAGGCAGTTTTGCTCTCCTCCATGCTCATGCGGATCTCGTCTTCCATCCGTTTCCGGTCGGCAATATCCATCAGGGAACAGAGTACGCTCCCGGGTATATTGGGGTCATAGGTGCACTGGACCAACAGCCACAAAATTTTTCCCGTACTATGTACTCCCCGGTATTCCATCTGAAATTTTGTCTTACCGCACACGACCTGATCCAAAAGTTTTTTATGGATCATCTGAAAATCCGCTTCCGGCAGAATAAATCTGGCATTTGTAAATCCCTCTTCTTCTGCCTCCTGCGAAGTATAGCCATAGATATCATAATAAAACTGGTTCGCATACAAAATTGTCAGATCATCATCCAGTGCCACCTGGCAAATACCACAAGGTACCAGGTCCAGTATGTTCTTGTAGTGCTCCAATATCGATCCTTCCATATGTCTGCCGCCTTTCTCGTCCGATGTCCGCATCTTGTTTCATTATATCCTCTTGAAGGATAACTGTACAGCCGGATTTCCATAAAAAATGCGGAAGCCCTGTAAACCTTACGTTTTCTGGCTTCCGCACTAAAAAGGGGAGGATAAGTATTCACTCATCTTTGGTATACTCCTATTTTAAACCAAAGAGAGATTTTTATACACTTCCCGATTAAATTATTTCTGTTTTCATTTTCTCGTACCGTGTTTTATCAGTGTCTTTTAAATTTTTTAAAAGGCCCTCCAGATAGATGCGGTCGAGGTTCAGCTTCGCCTTCCATTTCTGACCATCGGGCTCCTGCGCCTTTTTCTTCAGCGCTTCCATCTCTTCCTGACACTTCCGGATCCGGGCTTCCAGACCCGATACACTCGGCCCTTTCATAATAACCGGAAGATCCAGCGTCCTTGTCAAAAATTCCTGCATGGCCGTTTCCGCCGTCGCATCATCCCTGAAAATCCGCAGGAAAAGTTCCCGGCAACCACGGTAAAAATCTTCCTGTTCCGAATCTTCGTCTCCGCCGCTGCTTACCAGAAATCCGTGGTCGGAGAGGATCAGGCACACGGCCCCTTCCCGGACAGTCTCCAGCGAATAGACCGTCTCCTCAATCCCATGTTTTTCCATGATCTCGCGGACAAGATCGTATAAATACCATCTTAATTCATCCATATCGCTCCACCTCAAATTCAACCGTTATTTCGCGTATTATTCCCGCTTCTTATAATCCCACTATTACTCCAGTCCCTTATTCTTCCATTTACCAATCCGGTAGAATACCACGGTCAATACCGCACCCAGTACCCAGGAAATCAGAAGGGATACCCAGATACACTCATATCTGCCGCCCGGAAGCTCCGGGGTCTTCGTAAAATGAGCGATGCCGTATGCCAGCGGAACTCGGATAAATACCGTCGTTACGATGGAAATCCACATGGGGGTCATGGTATCACCGGCGCCTCTCATGACACCGGAGAGACTCTGTGTCACCGCCATGGCGATATAGCCGACCGCAAGGATCTTCATCATATTGGCGCTCAGCGTCACCAGCTCGGAGGTATTGGTGAAGATACCCATCAGATATTTTCCGAAAATCAGAATCAGGCCTGTGATCGCCGCTGACGTTCCCGCCGCGATGATGGTTCCCTGTTTTGCTCCTTTATGTACCCGGTCGAACTCTCTTGCGCCTACATTCTGGCCGGAATATGTGGTCATCGCCGTACCAAAGGAGAAGTTCGGCATCATGGCGAATCCATCCACACGCATGATGATAACGTTGGCTGCAATCACCATCTCGCCGAAGCTGTTGGTCAGCGACTGAACCACGACCATAGCCATGGAGAAGATGGCCTGGGTGATACCGGACGGAAGCCCCAGTCGCAGGATCGTCATGATATTATCCATATCCGGCTTTAAGTATTTAAATTTCAGATCAAAGACATCCGTCATCCGTTTCAGCTTGAAGAAACAGAGGACCGCAGATACCATCTGTGCAATAACCGTGGCTAAAGCCACCCCCGCCACGCCCATCTGCAGTCCCGCCACAAACCAGAGATCCAGGACAATATTGATGACCGTCGCTACCAGCAGGTATACCAGAGCCGACAGTGAATCTCCCAGCCCTCTTAAAATACCGCAGAACATGTTGTAATATGCCACACCCATGATGCCTACAATCAGAATCAGCAGATAAGAGGTGCACCAGTCAATAATGCTGGCCGGCGTGTTCAGCATCTTTAAAAGCGGCCGGATCGTCACCGAACCGAGAACCATAATGATCAGCGAGGACACCGCGGTAAGAGTGATCGTGCTTCCGATGGTCTTCGATAAGCTTTCTCTGTCCTTTGCTCCAAAAAACTGGGACACCATGATGCTGGTTCCCATCGATATACCAATAAAAAGTACCAGCAGCAGATTTAAAATCGGGCTGGCACTTCCAACCGCCGCAAGGGCGTTATCTCCTACATACTTTCCGACTACGATACTGTCTACCGTGTTATAAAGCTGCTGTGCGATATTGCCGATCAACATGGGAATCGTAAAGATAACGATCTGCTTCCATGGTTTCCCCACCGTCATATCTGTCTGCGCAAATAAAGCTTTTAACTTTCCACCCATACGTTCTTCCAACTTCCTTCTCTTTCGAAATAAACGCCTGATCTCAAGACTCTGTTTTCAGGCGAATATATTTATTATATCGAATATCAAAGGAAACTACAAGCTTTTTTCCATATGTCCCAAATAATATCGTAACACAGTCTCACGCACAGCCCGAAGCGCCGCAGTGCATTCCTCCTCCGGCCGCTCGTACCTGGGATTATGCCCTGCTGCCGGAATCATGTCTATCGTTTTAAGAGGGGCGTCAATCTAAAACCTTCACATAAGCTTTCAATATATTGTCTCTTAACAACCGCGTTCAACCATTTAGCTGGAATGTTTTCGCTCCCGTAATAAATACCTGCCAAACCTCCGGCGACTGCACCAACCGTATCGGTATCATCTCCGAGGTTTACAGCCTTTAAGACACAGTCTTTATAGGAATCTGTATTCAGCAGGCACCATATGGCGGCTTCCAGTGTATGGACTACATATCCGCTGCTCTTTATCTCATGATCCGGCAACGCGCTAAACCCGTTTATGTTTCTCAGCCTTTCATAGGCCGCCGTCTCCGGATTCCCCGCTGCATCATAACAGGAGAATGCAGCATCGACTCCCCGTTCTACGGAATCCATTAAAGTCCCCTTTTCCCGGATAAATTCTTTTGCAGTGAGTACATAGATCCCACAGCCCACGAGGCTTCTCATATGGCGATGCGTTAAGGAAGACACTTCATGGATCAGCCTGATTTGATCTTTCACAGGCCATTGATCATGTAAATACAGATAAAATGCCATCGGCAGAATACGCATTAAGGAACCGTTGCCATTTTCGTATTCAGATACCATACCGCACTGCAGCGGTGCTGTCCCGTGTCCATAATTCATGATTGCCCTGCTTGTAGCATTCCCTACATCAAACACCTCGCCCGTCGCCGTATAATCTCCATACAGCAGCCATGCCGAAAATCTTTCCATGATATCGTTGTAATCTATACCGCTGCATTTTACAATGCTGTCCACCAGAGCAAGCGTCAGGCTTGTATCGTCCGACCATACGCCCCTGGCCTGATGGTGGGTTCCATATTCCCTCATTTCCCGAACGGGATTCTCCGCTATTTCCTGCCGTGTTTTAAACTCAACAGGTACACCGAGCGCATCTCCGATTGCCAGACCAATCATTCCATCGTATAATTTCTTCAAAATTACCTCCAATAAAATAATCCATTGCCGATACCATGCCGTTTGCTTCCAAAAATATATAGACAATTATACCATGGCCGTTTCAATAATGCTATAAAAGTATAGCGCAGTACTGTTTTGTCTCGTCATGAGTTTGGGAAAAACGGGCAGAGGGAACGTCAAAAAAGTAAACAAAAGAAACGCCTGCATTTATTATCATGAGACGTTTCTTCTTAATATCTGTATTTTTCGCTATTCCTATCACTAATTCCGTATCCGGCGCAGTTTAATTACCTGGTGATCCTCATTTGCGTGCGTAGGGAACAGGAATAGATCGCCCTGCTTATTGGCCGCCAGATCGTGGGCGCGCAGATCGGAATTAAAGGTTCCCAGCTGTGCCACCATGTTCAAATCCAGGTCGAAGACCGTCAGGTAGCCCGCGCGCCCCACGACGTAAATGTATTCGCCGTCCGTATCCACGCCGGAGGGCATTCCCATGTTGTTGCTGCAATAGCCGACTACGTTGCCTTCCGTATCGAACACATGCACGGCGTCCTTCTCTCTGTCACAGATCCAGATATGGTCCCGCGCATCCACGCACAGCGCATGAACGATCAGCATATCTCCCGGAGTGTCCTCATAGGGCTTTTCCCAGTCTCCCACGCCGCCGAAGGTCTTTCGGTAAGTACCGTCCGCATTAAAGATATGTACGGCCCGGTTCCCATATCCATCTGCAAATATATATTCTCCGCTGGAAGTCATATCCACATCAGTCGGCATATTAAACGGCCCCGCAACCCGCTTGACACGACGCTGCGCCTCATAGAAGGCCCACATTCCCACTATGCCAAGGTATGGCTCCGTCGGAAAGATCTTGCCGTCCCTGCGCATCCTGGCCAGCGTTCCCATATCCATTCCGGTGTCGCTGGGCTTTCCTGCTTCTCCGAAATCGCGAATCAGCGTTCCGTCCGTGTCAAATTCACGCACGATATGATTATGGGTATCGGTACAGAGGATCGTGTCCTGGGGTGTATACTTAATAAAATGCAGATAGTCCCCCAGCAGTTCTCCTCCAAACCCCTTTATGTACGTTCCGTCGGGCGCCAGCTTCACAATCTGGCTGGGATTTCCGCGCATCCCCAGGTAGACATTCCCTTCCGGGTCGGTACAGCCCCCGGCAATGCTGGCGCTTGCCACATTGCCCGGTAAATCCTTTGCAAAATCAGAAATATATTCATATGCAAACTCACCGCAGGAATATACTGTTTTCTGAATCTCATCTCGTCTGGCATCACAGTGTAAAATCTTCATGGCTTCTCTTCCTCTTTTCCTCATTTCCTAAATTTCAGCGCTTTGTACTTTTTCTTATTACACTTCCACCTTTATAACTATTTTTCTCATCCTGCACGGCTCCCCCACCGCACAATGCGGCTTATGCGCGTCTTCCGGAGCCAGAATGACGTATTCACCGGGATGCAGAATCACCATGCTCCCGTCCCCGGGTTCCTCCCAGTATCCCATGTCCTTTTCCGGGTCGTAGGTTCCCTTTCCCGTAAGGCCGTCACGCGCTGTCACTCCGATTCCTTCCAGACCGTGGATTACGTAATGGATATCGAAGTGATGATCATGGGTTTCGTAATCAATTCCGGCCGCCGGTTCTGTCTCGTAACTCTGCACCTGAACGATCACACCGGGACATAATTCAAAATTTCCGACCGGCAGTTCCTCCAATCTCTCCCGTTTTAAGAAGGCAAGGGCCTCCGTAAATTTTTTATTTCTCAAATCATAACGATCCAGATCGCTGATTTTCTCAAATACCATCGATTTACTCCTCTCTTTTCCGTCTTTTAAAATGACCTATCATAGCTGGTTAATTTCCCGCGCTTTGTGGCATGCCACAAAATGGTCCGGCAGGACTTCTTCAAATGCCGGCTGCCGTGTCCGGCATTCTTCCGCCGCATAGGGACACCTCGGTGCAAATCTGCATCCGGGCTTCGGGTTAATGGGGGAAGACAGTTCTCCCTGCAGAAGAACCCGTTTCTTCTCCACATCAATATCCGGTACCGGGATGGCTGACAGCAGCCCTTTCGTATAGGGATGCAGCGGGTGGTCAAACAAGTCGTCGGAACTGCTCTTTTCCACCATACAGCCGACGTACATCACCAGAATATCATCAGAAATATGCTTCACCACCGACATATCGTGAGTAATGAATAAATAGGATAAGCGGCTCTCTTCCTGGATATCCTGAAGCAGATTGATAATCTGCGCCTGAATCGATACATCCAGGGCGGATACCGGCTCATCACAAACCAGGAACTTCGGTCCCAGCACCAGAGCTCTCGCTATACCGATCCGCTGCCTTCTGCCGCCGTCAAGCTCATGAGGATAGGAGTAGGCAAACCGTCTCGCCAGGCCCACCTGATCCATCAGTTCATAGACCCGTTTCTGCATCGTCTCCTTATCACGGCAGGCGCGGACGATTTTCATGGGATCCATGATCAGCTCTTCCACACACATACGGGGATTTAAGGAGGCCAGCGGATCCTGGAAAATCATCTGCATCTCCTTACACATCTCCCGCCGTTTCTTCGGCTTCAAATGAGTGATATCTTTTCCCTCAAATAAGACGGTCCCGTCTGTCGCTTCGATCAACCCCAACACCACGCGGCCCAGTGTGGATTTTCCGCATCCCGACTCTCCCACCACGCCCAGCGTCTTTCCGGCTTTCAGCGTGAAATTCACGCCGTCTACCGCGTGCAAATCTCCTCCCGGTGTTTTAAAATACCGTTTCAAATCCTTTACTTCCAGTAAATCAGCCATTGGCCTTCACCTCCCTGTGTCCCATTCTCGCCTCCTCCAGGTGAAAGCACCGGACCTTATGGCCGTTTCCCGTGTCCGAAAGGTCCGGATGGCAGCTTCTGCATGTCTCGTCCGCATAGGGACAGCGGGGATGAAAGCAGCAGCCCCTGGGTAAGTTGGCCGGATCGGGCATTAGGCCGTCGATGGGATTCAGCCTTTTTTCCTTCCGTGTCAGAGACGGAATGGAGCGGAACAGTCCCATCGTATACGGATGAGAGGTTTCCTTGAAGATGTCGCGGAGAGAGCCGTATTCCACAATCTCTCCTGCATACATGACCGCCACCTTCTGACAGCACTCCGCGACGATCCCCAGGTCATGGGTAATCAGCAGCACGGAGGTTTTTAAGCGGTTCTTCAAATCGTTGATCATCTCCAGGACCTGCGCCTGAATCGTCACATCCAGAGCGGTCGTCGGCTCATCCGCAATCAGAAGCGCGGGGCTGCAGGCCAGCGCCATGGCGATGACCACCCGCTGCTTCATTCCGCCTGAAAGCTGATGGGGATAATCGGTGCTTCGTTCTGGCCCGATTCCCACCATTTTTAACATATCGAGACTTCGCTCTACCGCCTCGGCCCGGGAGCACTCCATATGGAGGCTGATGGTCTCGACGATCTGGTCTCCAACCCTCATGACCGGGTTGAGGGCCGTCATGGGATCCTGAAAGATCATGGAGATCTCATTTCCCCGCAGCTTCCGCAGAGCCGCCTGATCCATGGTCACCACATTTTCTCCCTTGTAGAGAATCTCTCCGCCCACAATTCTTCCCGGAGGGTTGGGGATCAGATTTAAAATGCCCAAAGCTGTCGTCGTCTTTCCGGCTCCGGTCTCCCCAACCAGTCCCAGAGTCTCGCCCTCCTCCAGGGACAGATCGATTCCATTTACCGCACGGAAAGTCGCCTGTTCCGTTACGTAGTGTATGTTCAAATCATTAATTTCCAGTAAGCTCATGTGATCTCCTCCCCCTACTGCTTCAGCTTGGGATCCAGCGCGTCACGCAGACCGTCGCCCAATAAGTTGAATCCCAGCAGAGTCGTCATAATCGCCAGGCCCGGGAAGATTACCAGAGGCCAGAAGTCACGGATATATGCGCGGCCGCTGCTTAAGATGGCGCCCCACTCGGGCGTCGGCTCTGAAACCCCCAGTCCGACAAAGCTTAAGCTGGAAATCGTAAGAATCGCCATTCCGACCTTTAAGGAAGCGTCCACAATCAGCGGTGCAATCGTATTTGGCAGCACGTGGTGCACTATGATATAGGCATGGCCCGCGCCTCCCGCCCGTGCCGCCTCGATGTACTGCTCATCCCGTATGGTCATAACCGTAGACCGGAGGATTCGTGCACCTCCCGGGATGCTGGCAAGCCCGACCGCGATTCCGGTATTCAATAAACCGGTTCCCAGGGCCGCTGAGATCGCCACTGCCAAAAGCAGGCCGGGAATGGACATGATGATGTCAATCACACGCATGATAACGGTATCGTACATTCCCCCGAAATATCCGGCCACCGCGCCGAGCACAGCCCCTATCACCAGGGAAATGACAACCGCAATCAGTGCCACGATCAGGGACACCCGGCCGCCGTACAGAATCCGCGCCAGGAGGTCACGGCCGTACTGATCCGTGCCAAATGGATGGGCCAGGCACGGATAGACAAACCGGTCACCGAAGGACTGGGCGTTGTAATCATAGGGGGTTAAAAAGTTGGCAAAGATTGTGGCAAAGAGAACGGCCGCCACCAGAATCAGACCTACGATGGCGAGCCTGTTTTTAAACAGGCGGTGCATCACATCGCGCCACTGGCTGTGTTTACGGGTCATCCCTTCCAGAGACTGTATGTAAGTTTCTTGTTTCTTTCTTCCGGACATATTATGACCCCTCCTTTGCAGTTGCTTTTTTCTTCCTGCCGGATACGTACTGTGAACGGATTCTTGGATCGGCAAACGCATAGCACAAATCCACGATCAGGTTCATGATGCAGATAAAGAATGCAAGAATCAGGACACAGGCGTTGATCACCGGATAGTCCCGGCCCGAGATTCCGGTCAGGAGATAGGAACCGAGACCGGGCATGTTAAAAATCGTTTCGATCACCACGGACCCCGCCATAACGGTTCCCAGCTGCATGCCTACCACTGTCAGAATCGGAATCACGGCGTTGTGCAGCGCGTGGCGCCAGATCACCGTATTTTCCCTGCAGCCCTTGGCTCTGGCCGTCCTGATATAATCGGAGCGGATCACCTCTAACATGGACGAACGGGACATACGGGCCACATTGGCCACGGTTCCCATGGAGTTGGCCAGGACTGGGAGCACCATGTATCTCCAGTTGCCCATCCCGGTAGCCGGCAGCCATTTTAACTTCAGCGCAAACACGATAATGCAGATGAGTGCCAGCCAGAAATTAGGCATGGCCGCGAAAAACAGAGAGCCTACCGTGACGCTGTAATCCATAGCCGAATACTGTTTTGTGGCGGAGATCACGCCGAAGGGAACGCCGATCAGCGTGGTGACAATGACACTCAGCACCCCTAGCTTTACGGTGATGCCGATGCGGGAAATGATTTCTCCGCTGACCGCGTGCCCATAGGTATAGGAATTGCCGAAGTCAAATTTCGTAACAATATTCACAATGTACCGGAAATACTGTGCAAAGAACGGCTGATCCAGTCCCAGTTCATGCTTTAGGCTGGCATAAGCCTCCGGCGTGTACCCGCTGGCTCCCAGCATGGACATGACCGGATCCCCCGGCGCAAAGTAACTGATGCTGAAAACGATCAGTAGCACGCCGAGGCAGACCGGTACGATCCACAAAATTCGTTTCAAGATATATTTAGCCATTTCGTCAACCTCGTTTCACTTCCTGTTATTTTAGAATCACGTAACGCAGGTTTGCGCTTACCGCGCTGTGCAGGCTGATGCTCTCGATCTTCTCCGGATTGTAGGCCACAGCGTCCACAGACTCATAAAGCGGGATGATCATGGCATGGTCGTGAACGTACTGCTGAAGCTCTGCGTATTTCTCCTTGCGCACATTGTCATCCGTCGTATAGTTTGCTTCTTTATAAAGTGTCACAAATGTCTCATCTGAAATGGCCGCAAATGGGAACGTCGCCAGTTCAGCCGGGAAGAACCGAAGGGATATATAGGGTTCTCCGCATACGGAGCCGGTATCGGAATCCTGGAAATTAAGGTCTGTGCCGCCCTCTGACAACCACGCGGAAAACGCGGTTGGGAAGTCGGTGAAGTTCATCTGCAGATTGATGCCCAGCTGCTGTAAGTAAAACTGAATCACCGTGGCTGCATTGGTCTTAACCGCCTGATCCACAGTCGTCATATTCAGTGTAAAGTTCACGGTTGAGCCATCTGTCACGTAACCAGCTGCCTCCATATACTGTTTCGCCTTCTCCAGATCATACTCATAGACGCCGGTGTCCTTGTAATAGGGGCTTACCGATGTGATGATGGAACCCGGCACCTCCGCTAACTCCCCGCGGGCCGATTCTGCAACGTCCTGCCAGTTTACGCCGTAAGCAATCGCCAGCCGCACATTTTCATCCTTCATGTACTGATTGTTATTGTCCAGAGCCAGAAGGATATTTTCTCCCTCATGGGTCGCCATAACCGCAATCTTATCATCGGCCAGCGCACGGCTGTAATCGCTCTCCGCGATGTTAAGCGCAAGATCGATCTCCCCTGTCTCCAGAGCCATATACATGGCGGAATCCTCCGCATAGTGATTGATCTTCACGGTGTCTGCGCCTGTGAATTCGCCCCAGTAGCTGTCGCGGCGCTTCAGAGTGACATAGGAGTCTGTCACGTATTCAGCGACCTCATAAGGTCCGGAGCCGTTGGGCGCGTTAAGCCATGGATCAATGTTGTCAAATCCGGTTTCCTCGCACCAGGACTGATCGAGCAGGTATACGACGCCCATGTTGATAATGCCGGGGCCGAATTCCTGTGTATTCGCCAGATATACGGTAAAGCCGTCCTCACTGACATAGGACTTGTCCCAGTCAACCGTCGCATAGTACGCGGCCTGGTTCGTCTCCCGGTCCACCAGAGTCTTTATGGAGAAGAGAACATCGTCTCCGGTCATCTGGTCGCCGTTTGCAAAGTAGACATCGTCTCTGCACTCCATCACAAAGGTTGTGCCGTCTTCTTCATAGTGCCACTCTTTTAAAATATCGGAGAAGGGATTGTTGTCCTCGTCATAATAGAACAGGTAGTCGTAAACGAGGTAACAGCCCCAGTGACATACTTCATTTTCGCTTCCCGGCATAAATGTGCCGAGTACATTGATAGTGCCTACGTTCAGAGTCTTCTCCCCTCCGCTTTCACCTGCTTTTGTTTCGGCTTTTGTTCCAGCATTCGTGCTGCTTTCTCCGGCAGGCGCCGCCGTGCCTTCTCCCGTATTTTTGTTCCCGCCTCCGCACGCCGTCATGCTCATGACCAGCGCCGCGGCAAGAAGCAATGCCCCCAGTTTTTTCATTGTTAAACTCCTCCTTTTAATTTTTGCTTAATTTATTCAGCAAGGCACAGATCCTGCACTTCACAATGCGTTACGTAATGCAGCGCCAGGCCTTCCGCTTTCTCTTCTTAATACCGGTCTGCCTCTGAGTATGTATCATACGGCTTCGGCACCTTCGGTTCCTTCTCCGTTCTTCCGTCCACGCGGTACTGCCAGTGATAGGAAGTCGGCGAATTGGCCAGATTTTCCGGAGCACGGTCTTCTGCAAACGGGAGATTGGACCGGAACATGGCGTCCAGCCGTATTCCATCCGTCGCATAGCGCTCTTCGGCAAAACGAACCCAGTCGCTGCCGCAAGGAAAACGCACCAGATCGTACTGATGCAGATGAAGAATCCTCCACTGTTCCCCTTCCCGGATAAAGTCCGCCCCCAGACGCCAGACGGCGCATTCCGCCCGATAGGCCTTTCCCTCCGCTGTCTTCGAGGTAAGAAGCGCTCTTTCTTCCGAGTCTCCTGTGCCCAGATCGCCCGCGTCGGAATCCAGCCCCAGTACAAACCACATCCCCCTGGCGGATCTGCCGTCTGCCGCCGTCTCGATGACAGGAGTAACCGGAAGCAGCAGCGTAAATTTGCCGGCAATGTGGTCCTTCTGATAATAGGTCGCCACCTTTTCCCTAGTAGAATACCGGCCCGAAGCTCCGATCTCGATGCTTACCTCCTCCGACCGGGACCAGAGCTCATCCATAATCTGTCCGCCCTCTCCCGCAAACAGCAGATGGCAGTATGTCCCTATTATATTTTCCAATTCCCCTCTGGCCTCCAGGCGGTATAAACGGTTTTCCACAGAATTGTCCATCATCCTCACCTCCTAAAATGCGATGCACACAGGGGACGGAATCTTACAGCCAGCCCCTGTGTAAACCAGCGTCTCTCCCTCAACACGGTAGAGGTCGAGATATCCCTGAAACTGATAGGCCACCACCAGATATTTTCCATCCGGCGTGAAATTCATATCTCTCGGCATCTCTCCGCCTGTCTTTACCACTGACCGGAGTGTGAGACGGCCCGTCTCCACCTCCACGCCATATATTGAAATGGAATCCTCCCGGTTTTCTCTTCCCATACCGCGGTTGCTGACCGCCAGAAGCCTTCCTCCCGGACACAGCCGTATGGCCGCCGGCTCCGTCCTCCCCTTCATACCGGAAGTCCGTACGGAAATGGTCTGCAAAGGGGCCAGCTTCCTTTCAAGTTCCGGTGTAAAGGAGTAGACGGAAACCATCTCATCATCCTGTCGGTTCACATATAGGAACCGGCCGTCTTCGCTAAAAGTCAGATGCCTGGGTCCGGAGTGTGCCTCCATCTCCTCGATCCAGATGATCCTGTACCGATTTTCACAGTCGTAAATATAAATCCTTCCCCCGATCAGCTCCACCGCCGCTAAATATCTGCCTGCGGGCGATTTCATCACACAGTGGAGAAAAGGCCCCACCGGGGTCGTATCGAGAGATGCTACGCAGGCCAGCCTCTCACCGATCCTTCCATCCTCCTGCCTCCTGTAAGCCTCCATCGTTCCCCGATAGAAATTGCTGACATAGATTTCCGCGCTGTTGTCATCACAGAACACAAAGCAGGGGCGCTGGCCGTCCGTCACCGCCCAGTTCTGTTCTTCAAATTTCCCATCGCTTATGTCATAGGCCGTCATGCCGCCGCTGGCTCTTCCCTTAAAGGTCATCCCCTCGCTCAGCACATAAAGGCTCCTTCTGTCCTTCGATACAGTCAAATATCCCGCATGATACATGGGCCTCGTATCCATCACACGGATCTTTCCCGTTAATGCATTGAGTCCGATCCGGTAAATCCCCCGGCTTCCTCCGGCTGAAGTGGTACCCACAAAGCCTGTATAGTCGGGCAAAAATGTTTCTGCCATTCCGTTGCTCCTCTCTGATTGATGTATCTCACCGCTTATGCACTTTTTCTATTTTCTCTTTTATTACGATACATTTATTATCTATTTTTACTTATACCATGTCTGAGCGCTCCTGTAAAATTCCAAAACCGGAATAGCAAGTATAACTTTTGGAATATACTTGCAAAAATCACTTTTCTGCTATATAAAAATACCAGATACCAGGAGCCTTTTCCTCTGGCTCCTGCATCTGGTATTTTGCTGTCAGTCTGCTGTATACGCTCTTACCGCCGCTTTCCGGTCACTTCCTTACAGGAATTCCCCGCTGCTCCAAATCGCTGTTCAAGGCGTTCTGATTCCTTAAAAAACGCTGTGTCACAAAATGGATAAAATCCTGATTCTCGGCTGTGTAATAGTGATCCTTTCTGGTCACCAGCGTCACACTCGCCTTTGCCTCACAGTCGCTGATAGGAATAAAGTAGATTCTGTCGGTCGGATCTGCATCCTCCTGCTTTGTCTCCACCGATTTATTTTCCTCAAACATGGGCATGCAGAATACGCCTCCCAGCCCCTTTCTTGCTGCTGAGAACAGGACATCCCGCTCATCCAGCTTCAGCAGGTTGCAGCTGACCCCGGCCCTCTGAAAGATCTCCATGCCGGTCTCAAAGGTCCTGGCGATGTTGCTGCAGAACAACAGCTGGCCGTTTAAATCCTTGAGTGCGACGCTGTTCCTGCCCCAGAATGGATGCGTGTTGTTCACGGCTATGTAATACCTGCCCACCATAAGATCACGGCTCGTCAGGCGGCTGTCGAGTATTTCCCCCAGATTCAGCCCGGCATCCGCGTCGCCGCTGGCCAGCATGGCGTGGATCTGGTCTGTGTCGCAGAACTTCAGCTCCACCTCGCATTCCGGATGGATTTTCTGGTAATCTTCCAGCATGTTTCTGAGAACTCCAAAGCCGGAGGCGATCACCATGCGCCGGTTGTTGCGGTTTGCTATCTGCCTGGATTTTAAGGTCCCCTCTTCCAGAAGTGAAAACGCGCTGTTTACGTACTCCAGGAAGCAGCGGCCCGCCTCTGTCAGCTCAATGCGGTTCCCTTTTCGTTCAAACAGCAGAAAATCCAGTTCTTTCTCCAGCCTGGCAATCGCCGTGGATAACGCCGGCTGGGATACGTAAAGTTTCTTTGCCGCCTTCGTGATATTTTCCATGGCGGCTACCTCTCTGAAATAGTGCAGGTGAAGCAGCTCCATCCCATTCCTCCCCTCTCTTTCGCAGTTCATGGCAGCTTCTGTTTTTGCGGTTTACGCTATAATTTGCCATTTATAGTAAGCATAACACAGTTTATGCAATTTTCACAATCAGAAAACAGGGCGTTATAGAAAATAATCATTTTCTACAGCGCCCTGCCTTCTGATAAATTCTTTAATTAAAATTTTATATCTATTTTTTGATTATCCCCATAAGCACTATATTTTTAAGCGTTTTGAAATATAAAAAAACACTCATTTACCACGAATTTACCACGATTGAACGAGCCTTGATATGACAAAAAAATGACTAAGGGAGATAGCACAATAACTGTATATCTCCCTTATCTTCATTTATACTGCTAATTACTTCATTTGATTTCAAACTTCAATGCTTTTTACTATCTCTTTTTAGTCTTATCATATTTTTACTCCTATATTAAAAAACAAAAATCTTCTCTATCGGAGCATTTACAGCTCTTGAAATATCAATCGCTAATTTTAGGGAGGGGTTATACTGTGCCTTTTCTAAACGCATAATCGTTTCCCGGCGAACACCGACCTTTTCTGCGAGTTGTTCTTGTGTTAATCCTTGTGCCACACGATATACTTTTAGATTACATTTGAAATTTACTCCCATACTTATTCCTCTTTTTCATAGTGATACAATAAATAACTTTTCTGAAACAATATAATTGCCACAATAAGAGAAACGGATATAAGCAGAAAGATTGCACACCATTCTGCATTGAAGGCAAGTACATGCCATCTACTAAACAGAACAACAAATACTAAAAGGAAAAATCCCGTTTTATAGGCTTTTAAATCTGCTCGTACTTTGTTCTGTTGAAACAATTCATCTTTCAAAGTATGTGACAGTTTACTCTCAAAAAACAATCCAAATAGCCCAAAGAGAGCAAAAAATAGGAACGGAGACACAACACCATATTCACTATATGTCCAAAAACCTAAAAATCCCAGAAAACCGCATATTCCAAATATTCCCATAAAAGACGGTATTTTTTTTGTATAACTCAGATTGGAACTATCTTGTGGAAAAAGAACATTGAAAATGATTTTAAATGCTACCATAACGACATAAATCCCCCAAAGAATAGTCAATACACCAACTGCCAGCATAGGAATGTCCTTTACAGAAAAATATAAATTTTCCAAATCCATTTCTACTACCCAGCGTCCTTCATTATATAGAAGTGAATGTGTGATGCCTGCAATAAGGCAAACTAGCCATATAATACTAGTAATGATAAAAGTTTTAATCTGTTTCTTTGACATAATCATACCTCTTTCTAATGTGATGTTTTTGTATCTTTACAAGACAAATATATCACTTTAATGAAAGAGTGTCAATAGAAAATGATACAAATATATCGCATTTATAATTTTCTATCGGATAGGTGTGCGCCCCCCTTGCAGAGATATACGCTTTTGTCTGATTTAACACAAATCAGCTTTTATCCCTTTCTTCCTCTTGATTACCCGCCACAGAAAAGAAAAAGCCCTGTCAAGAGCCTTGCCACCATTGGTGGTGCTTTGCACTCTTTACTGGGCTTTTTGTTTGCTGTATCTTCTATAAAGAGGAAAAAGTTATTCGTCCTCACCATCAAAATGGTTATTTTTCAATACTTCCCGTAATAATGCCATATCTTCTTTTGAATTGGGGTTTATCATTTTTACGACTTGATAAGGTGTCCTATATTTATGTCCCTCTATACTTTCCCCGAACATATCCATGCTGTATAAATCATCATAGCGGTTTAACAGTTTTTGAAACTTCAAATGCTGGATAAATTCTTTAATTGGATAAAGGTCGGACGCCACAATGCTTTTTCCGTTGATGTAGTCGGTAATATATTCCCGTAACTTTTTCAACTCATATTCCAGCCATTCTTCCTCGCTGTCAAAGAAGTTGTCATAATGTCCATGTTTTAGTTCTGCATTTAATCGTTCTTCAATTCTTAAAAACTGGCAGACTTCCTTTTCGGCTTGATTAACATATTTCCATTCTCCCGATAATAATTCATTGGGTGTTACTCCCAGCACGTCCATTATCTTTTCCAGCGTATCAAAGGTAGGATAATTCACACCACGTTCAATCTTGGAAAGGCTCTGCATATTGATACCGATTTTGTCCGCAAGTTCTTGTTGTTTCATTCCTCTGTGTTTTCTTATGGTCTGTATGTTTTCTCCTAAGAAACTGATTTTCTTTTCATAATACTCCATAACTTAGTATAACCGCTCCTTTCGTTGCTTTTCTTGGTATTTATAAGCATATTATACTTAATATATATTCAAAAGTCAACAAAAACTTCTTGACAAGTAATTCTAATGGCGTTATTATCGTATTAGATAGAGTGATTAAGCACGCTAGGGTCAATCACACGCTTGAGTAAGTATAGAGAAGATATATTTTCACTTTGATAGCATGAATAAGCATGGACTATCAGACCGAAAATAGTGGTTTCCAAAAGGGGCTGGCTGGACGGGGCACGTCCCCCAGACGTATTTCGGACAGACAGTTCCTTTTGGAAAGTGAACGCCTTTAGGCGTTCGTAAAGGGCGTATATGTAACACCGCCCTGCGCATACATGTCATAGTACCTAGAAACTGTGATAAATAAAGGAAAAAACACGATTTTTACCCCGCAAAAAAACGGGAAGTACGAAAGGAGTAATGCACTATAACTACACACAAAAATTTATCCGTTAAGATTGATTACATCAGTATTGTATTCGATACTGCAACCGCCGAAGATGTCATCATGCACATTTTAGGTTTACCGACTGATATTTTCAATGTCTATCCGGCAAGCATTAAATTCAAGACTTATCAAGCACGCTGGCAGATTGGAGATATTTATGTATCGGGGGACGCAAGAAAGACAGAGGACAACCCACAAGGGCTAGGCTGTTATCTTGTTATGACTGGCAGAGGTTGTGATGATATTTTCCGTATTCTCGACAGTAGGAATTATACCTTTGGAGATATGTTCAAACATTGTGAGCGAAGATATGGACTGGATAACTTCCATTTCACTAGACTGGATATTGCCATTGATGATAAGAACGAAAAGCCATTTTTTACCATAGAGCAGATAAAGAAGAAATGCGAAAAAGAGGAATTTATCTCGAATAGTGAGGGCTACCACTTTGACGAAAGCAAGTTTGATGATTTCGACACCGCAAAGACCGTTTATATCGGTGCTGGGAAATCGGGATTGTCCTACCGCTTTTATGACAAGGATAAGGAAGTCTGTTCAAAACATAATAAGACACTTGATGAAGTCGGCAGTTGGAAACGGACAGAAATGCAACTGCGTGATGATAAGGCTCATGCTTTTGCCATGACATTCAAGGACAGACCGCTGGAACTGGGAGAACTGGCTTTCGGGCTATTGGCAAACAACCTACGCTTTGTCGTACCAAACAGAAACGAAAGTAATAAGAGCAGGTGGAAAACTTGTCGGTTTTGGGAACGCTTTTTAGGGGCTGTGGAAGTCTTAAAACTGCAAGTACCAAAACAGCAAAATTCCCTTGAAGAAACACAGCAATGGCTCACAGAGGGTGGCGTGATTTCCGCTGTCAAAAGTTTTTACTTCTTGGAAGAACATGACGCATTAGGTGGACTGGAAAAAGTGGGAACTATGCTTGATAAGGCAAGATACAGTAATTCCTTTTCCAGTAAATTAACCGCCCATTTACAGAGGATAAACCGCACCGACCTTATCCCTTATATCCAATATGACACGAAACATGGGAAAGGGGGTATCTGATGAATAACAACGATATTCCCGTATGGGAAAAATACACCCTTACCATTGAAGAAGCGTCAAAATATTTCCGTATCGGAGAAAACAAGTTAAGACGATTGGCAGAGGAAAACAAGGACGCTGGCTGGCTCATTATGAATGGCAACCGCATACAGATTAAACGCCGACAGTTTGAACAGGTTATTGATAAATTGGACGCAATCTAATGCAAATGAGCCTTGTATGTGTTATGATGAACACAAGTCATATCAAGGCTCTTTCCAACAAGGAAAGGAGCAGACACCATGAAAGAAAAAAGACGGGATAACAAAGGTCGTATCCTGCATACTGGAGAGAGCCAACGAACAGACGGAGAATACTTATATAAATATGTGGACGCATTTGGAAACACAAAATATGTGTATGCTTGGAGATTGACACCCACAGACCCGACACCAAAGGGAAAACGGGAAAAACCCTCACTTCGTGAACTGGAACAGCAGATAAGACGGGATATTGAGGACGGTATCGACAGCACAGGCAAGAAAATGACGCTTTGCCAACTCTACGCCAAACAGAACGCACAGAGGGCAAATGTGAAGAAAAGCACACAGAAACAACGGGAACAACTTATGCGGTTATTGAAAGAGGACAAGTTAGGTGCTAGGAGCATTGATACAATCAAACCCTCTGACGCTAAAGAATGGGCGTTACGCATGAAAGAGAAAGGCTTTTCCTACAATACCATTAACAACCATAAACGCTCGTTAAAAGCGTCATTCTATATCGCCATACAAGACGATTGTGTAAGGAAAAACCCTTTTGATTTCAAGTTAAGTGAAGTCCTAGAAAATGATACCAAAGAGAAAGTCGCATTGACAGAGGAACAGGAACAAGCCCTACTGTCATTCATCAAGACGGACAACGTGTATCACAAGTATTATGATGATGTGCTGATACTGTTAAAAACAGGACTTCGTATTTCGGAACTATGCGGACTGACAATCATGGATGTTGATTTTATCCATGAGGTTGTGGTTATCGACCACCAGTTACTAAAGAGCAAGGAACAAGGCTATTATATTGAAACGCCTAAGACAAAAAGCGGAACAAGGCAAGTGCCATTAAGCAAGGAAACGATACAAGCATTTCAACGAATGATGAAGAAACGCCCAAAGGCAGAACCATTTGTGATAGACGGACGGGGCAACTTTCTATTTGTCAATCAGAAAGGCAAGCCCAAAGTTGCGATTGATTACAATATGCTTTTTGTCCGTATGGTAAAGAAATACAACAAGTACCATAGGGATAACCCTTTGCCACATATCACACCGCATACGCTACGCCATACATTCTGCACAAGGCTGGCAAGCAAGAACATGAACCCGAAAGATTTACAGTATATCATGGGGCATTCAAATATCAGTATCACAATGAACTGGTACGCTCATGCGTCCATAGATACCGCAAAATCAGAGGTTCAGCGTCTAATCGCATAGAAGTATTTACCACGATTTTAACCACGCTTGATAGCGAAAATATAAGAAGATAGACCTAGATATGTGAGGTTTACCACAAAAGCAAAATGCCCGTAGAGCCGATAAAATAAGGCTTTGCGGACATTTGAGAAGATATAAAAAGATAGTCAAAAAGACATATATAATTTATTATTAATTCTTCTGCTAAATCCTGCTGTTCCGGTACTCGTTCGCCGATATCCCTTCCAGCTTCTTAAAAACCTTGGAAAAATGTGCCACATCCATGAATCCCACCTCTTCTGAGATATCACCGATCCGAAGCGACGGATCCTTTAACAGCTTCTTCGCCTCCTCGATCCGGATGTGGTTTAACAGTTCGGAAAAGCTCTTCCCGGTATGACCGTTTAACAGCTTGCTCAAATGCCACTGGCTGACATACGTCTTTTCCGCCACCTCAGCCAGAGTGATCTTCTGGGTGTAATTCTCTTCCATGTACTTGAGAGCCGTCTTCACAATAAAGCTTCCGGCATTATGTTCAGATGAATCTTCATTACCGCCATTCTCCTGCTCCGCAGCCCCTTCCGGTTCTGCTGCCGGTGAACCGGGGACTTCCGCCGTGTTCTGCGTCTTTAAAGCGTTCTCCTGTTCCTTTCGTTTGTTCAGCGTATCCGCCATGAACTGAAGCGCTTCCTTGATCTCATCCATATTGGACGGTTTCAGCAGGAAACGGTTCACCCCCAGGCGTATGGCCTTCTGCGCATAATCAAAGTCCCGGTAACCGGTCAGGATGGCGATCATCATCTCCGGAAACTCCACACGGAGCGCCGCAATCATGGACAGCCCATCCATTCCGGGCATGGAAATATCCGTAAAGATAATATCCGGCCGCAGCTTTCGGATTATCTCCAGCCCCTCTAAGCCGCTGCAGGCGGTCGCTGTCACTTCACAGCCATAATCCGCCCACGGCACCACCTTGGAAATACCTTCTACTATAATCGGTTCATCGTCTATAATAACCACTCTATACATCTGCTGCCCACTCTTCCCCGAACGTCATTTTTACAAACGCTCTGCTGCTATCAGTATACCATACTCCGGCGTTTCAAAGAACCCCGAAAATAATTTTCCCTTTTATCAACCCTTGACAGCGCCGGCCGTCATGCCCTTGATAATATACTTCTGAAGGAAGATATAGACAATCAGGATCGGAATGATAACCAATGCCACAGATGCAGCCATAAGGCCGAAGTTCGTTCCTTCATTGGAAGTCAGCTCGTTTAACAGACGCGTGATGGCACGGTGCTGCGGAAGACGAAGCAGGAACATCTGTGTAAACAGATCGTTATAACTCCAGAGGAAGGAAAAGATCGCTACTGTCGCAAAGGACGGTTTTGCAAGGGGTACTACAATCTTGTAAAAGATCTGGAATGGATTACAGCCTTCCAGATAGGCCGATTCCTCCAGTTCAATGGGGAGACTCCGCACGTAGCCGGTCAGTACGACTATGGCAAAGGACATATTGCCTGCTACCTGCGGAAGAATCACGCTCGTTAAGGAAAGCGCCAGACTCTCCGTATTGACCATGTGGGCGGAACTCAGCATACGGTATACCGGAATGATTGTAGAGAATACCGGGAACATCATGCCTGCCACCACCAGTGAATTAAGCGGTTTGCGAAGCTTGAACTCGTAGCGAACCAGGCCGAACGATGCCATGCCGGCCAGAACGATAACGATAGCCGCCACCGAAGTGGATATAATCATACTGTTGCGGTATGCGCTGAAAATACTGAGACGCTCAAATGCGGTCCGGTAGTTGGCCAGGGTAAACATCGCTCCTGTAGGAAGTGCGAAGGAGTTCGAAAGGATCTCGCCCTTCGCCTTAAAGGAGTTGATGATGACCCAGAAAATCGGATAAATCGTGGTAAGTGCCCAGAAGCCCAGAACGATGTAGATTACCACACTTCCCAGCGATATTTTTTTCCCTCTGCTCATGATGAATCCCCTCCTAATAATCTTTCTCTTTGAAAATTGTGTTGATCACTTTTGCCGTCACAATTCCAAGAACTACGATCAGAACCGCTATGGCGGAGCTGTAATCGACATTTTTCGTATTAAAGGTCTGGTAGTACATGTATGTGCCGGTCAGCCATGTCTCACCCAGCGGAATTCCCTTCGGGAACATGGTCCACGGGAGGTCGAATACCTTTAATGCACCGGTAACGCCGAGAACCACACAGGTACACATAACATTGTGAAGCAGAGGAATGGAAACATATCTTACTTTCTGGAATCCTGTTGCTCCGTCGATGGCGGCCGCCTCATAAAGTTCGCCGGATATATTATTAAGTCCGGTGATCAGGATTACAAAATAGAAGCCCACATACTGCCACATAACAGGCAGCATCATCGTGATGAGCGCCAGCTTCTCGCCTTTCCAGTCGATGAGTTCGGTGACGCCGAGACTCTCCAGCAGCTGATTCACCATACCCTTGTCGTACAGGAAGATCAGGTTGAACATAAGACCTAACGCAGTGGCTGAAATGACGATGGGGAAGAAGTAGACAGTCCGGAAGAATTTTGCTCCATGGCTGATATTGTCAACCAGAAGCGCCAGAACAATGGCGATTCCTACCTGGCCGATGATGGTGACTACCATCATAAGGATGGTGTTTCTGACTGCCACACGCATGTTCTCATCCTGGAACATGGTCACGTAGTTGGTGTACCACGGATCATTCCAGCCCTTGCTGGCGGCTCCCAGTTCTGTAATCTGCTTAAAACTGTTTAAGATGTTCTGTATAAATGGATAGTACAAGAAAATTGCCATGAAGGCGAACGCCGGAACCAGAAAAAGGAACAGCGGCTTTTTGTTTTTATAGATATTTGCTCCCATATTCTCACCCTATTTTTCCGTAAAAAAGCCAGAGACGAAAGGCCATTACGTCTCCGGCTTTGAATTGACAGTTATTTAGTTTGCGTGGTAAATCTCCAGGCCTTCCTTCACAGCATCTTCTGCCGTTACCTTGCCTGTTACGATCTGCGGCATTCCGTCAAAGGTTGACGTTCTGCATTCGCCCTGGAAAATATCCTGAACAGCCGGTGTTAAGGAGGTAACGCCGCTCATCATATCCATTGCCTTTACCTGTAAGGAGTTGAACTGGCTCTGGTCTACCGCCGGCGCTTCTTTCAGTGCGGAAGCTGTATGCTGTGCGAAGATCGGTACGATTTCATTGGAAGTCATATACTCTACGAAGTTGACTGCAGCCTCTCTCTTATCCGGATCATCCCATGCTTTCTTCGTGATGTAATATCCCATGGATAAACCGCCGATTAAATCAGTTGCTTTTCTGTCTCCCATGCCTGGTACGTAAGTAACGGTGAATTTGTCGAGCTTCTCGGTATCCATGGTGGCTGGGTCATTCGGGTCGGACTGGCATGCGCCTGCGATTCCGCCTACTTTCCAGGAACCGTCGATTAGGAATGCAGCCTTATCTTCTGTAAAGCAAGGAATGTATCATCATCGGTTGCAGATAATGTATTCTTCGGGAAGTACTCTTTTTCATATAAATCTTTGACATCGTTGATGCCTGCTACCCATGACTGGCCCTGTGCATCGTCTACAGATTCCGGAATGTCACAATGGTTTGCCGGTGTATTGTGATTAAAGATGGCGTACTCCCACCAGTAATGAGGAATGTTGCCGAGCGCCGCTGCGATTGGGCTGTAGCCTGCTGCCTTGATCTTCTCACAGTCTGCCAGGAACTGTTCCCATGTGTAATCCGGTCCCGGTACAGCTACGCCTGCTGCGTCCAGAACTGTTGTATTGACGAACATGGCCTCCCAGAAACCATTAACCGGCACTGCGTATTTCTTTCCGTCTACGAGAGATGCGGCGATTAAATCGTCGTTCATATTGGAAGCGTACTCCGGATATTCCTTGCGAATGTCATCGATGGACATAACCTTGCCCGCCTCGATGAAGGAGTTGGCGTCTGCGCCGTTAAACCAGAACAGTACGTCCGGCTCGGAACCCATCTGGAAATCACTTGCCACACGGGCCTTTACGGTCTCGTCGGAAACTGCAGAGGAATCGTTTACGGTGTTTCCTGTCGAAGCTTCCCAGTCCTTCACTGCCTTCTGGTAGTTCGGAGCGTTGCCGTCCTCGCCTGCGAATGTAGTCATAACGTTTAATGCGACTGCTTTCTTTGCTTCAGTCGGGGCCTCTGTCTTCGCCTCTCCCTCTGTTTTCGCCTCGGTTCCTGCCTCGGTCTTGGGAGCAGCCGTCGTATCTGTTGTGGACTGTTTGGAGCAGCCGGTGAATACGGTTGTTGTCATAGCCCCTGCCAGTAATAATGCCATCGTTCTTTTCTTCATATTAATTGCCTCCTGTTTTTTTTATACACCCTTTGCATTCCTGCAATTTGTATATCTCATGTCATTATTATCGCTGATTCGGGTGCAAAAATGAATAACCAGTTCTGCCATTTGTTGTATTTTCTTGTTCATTTATCACAGAACAAGGAAATACAACTGCTCACTGGCACTCTCTACTGGACAGCTATCGTAAGACGTGCGATGACATGCTGTTCCTCGTCTTTCTCTATTGTAAGGCCGCATGGCTCTCCATACAGAATCCTCAGGCGCTGGTTCACGTTGGCAATGCCAAGGTTTCCCGAGGGTTCCCGGCTGAAGTCATAATCGGGCGACAGAAGGCGGCTGATCTTCTCTTCCTCCGCAGGTGTCAGGGTTCCGTCATTCACGATATCCAGATAGAGAAATCCCTCCTTCTCATAGCCCCGCAGGATCACGGTTCCTCGGCCGCTGGGCCTGACACCGTGTTCGATGGCATTTTCAATAACGGGCTGCAGAATCAGCCGCGGCACTTCATACTGCATGATGGATTCATCCAGCTCCTTGATTACGGTGAGCCGTTTGCCGAAGCGCTCGGAATTGATGTATAAATAGGCGTTCACATACATCATCTCCTCGGAAAGAGGGACAAAGGTCCGCTTCTTCCGGTCCATGGCCGCATCCATCAGCGTAGCCAGGGCCTCGATCATCCGGGATACCTTCTCATTTCCGCCCAGGCGGGCCTCCCAGTTGATGATCTCCAGCGTATTATTCATGAAATGAGGGTTGATATGGGACTGGAGCGCCATAATCCTGGCATCCCGCAGCGCGATCTCCTCCTCATAGATGTGGTCAAACTGATACTTCAGCCGTTCGGACATCTGGTTAAAGGACTCCATCAAGTACCTAAACTCCTGGTTTTCCGGCGCCTCCTTTATCTGATAGCCAAGATTTCCCATTTCAATCTGATCGGCGCCTTCCATCATGTCCGTAATCGGCTTCGTAACATTCCGGTTGAATACGCGAAGCAGAATCAAAAGCAGAGGCACCAGGAACAAAAGCATGCCTGCGACGACGAAGGGATAGCCATAAAACGGCGCCTGAATAATCCGTTTATCCGCCTGCATCATCACCGACAGGGTGAAGTACTCTTCCTTCTGCGTATCATAAACGTAGAGATTTCCGTTTTTGCGGCTGTATCCCGTCTGCTGTGCGGCGCTGCAGCTTTCTTTTATCATCTCTTCGATATCTCCGCCCTTCAGCAGAATGGCCTGGCCGTCGAGGCGGACGAGGACATTCTCCCCCTGCGGGGAATCGATGAGGGGGCCAAAACAGTATGATTTGTCCAGGCGCATGATCAGCGCTCCGAACTGATAATATGAATTGTCAAGAAGGTTCCTGACCATGTAGATCCTGCCGTCCAGGTTGATGTACCCAAGGGCCGTGTCCAGGGTGGAGAGAAACGCCTTTACCCTTTCATGGTCCTCTCTCCAGTAGGTCTGCACCTGCTGATACGTACCGCCGGCCGCGTTGTTGTAGACGCTGCAGTTCATCCGCTCCGGCTCCTCGTAGCACCACAGAATAGTAGTGGAAAAACACTGGTTCTGGCGGTACTCCTTATTTAAATAATCATTGCTCGCGGTATAAAGGCCACCATAACTTAAATTGCCGCGGGAGTACTCTCTCCACGCCTTCTCCAGCGTCTGGTCATAGGTCGCCTTCCGGGACGCGTTGATACCGTGATTCAGCCGTTCCACACAGATTTGCCCGTCATAGACCACCTGGTCCACGACCCCCTGCGCCACGGTCCCGTAGCGGTTGCTTAAAATATAGTAGCCAGCCACTCCGATAATCAGACAGAACGGCAGCAGCCAGCACATCAGCATGATGCCTATCATTCGCCATTTCATGGAAATTTCGTTTTTTTCCTGCTTTTTCATCTCTGCTCCCTTGCCGCGTTTAACAGCTGTTTTTTTCTATGTTGTATAACGCTTTCTTCATGAAGACCATATGCATAAATTGTACTATTATTATCAAAACAAAGCAACATCATTATCTTCAGAGCGTTTCGTGACGTAAAAAATAGCACCTCCCTTATGATTAAGAACCATAAAAGAGATGCCATTTCTGTTATTATATTTTTATAGCAAGCCCGGCAAATGTGCCTGGAATACGGACAAGATGCAGACAAACACAAGTGCGGCAACTCCGGTTATAAAACCTCCGATCGTCCATGCGCGTATGGTATCCTCAACTGAGATTTTGTAAAAACGGTTAATCGCCCAGAAGCCGGAATCATTGGGAAGGGATAAACCGATTCCGCCCGCGCAGATCGCAATACCGCAAAGAACAGGTGATATCCCGCTGGCGGCAATCAATGGGGCAAACATGGAGGAGGTCGTAATCAGCGCAACTCCTGTTGAGCCCTGTGCACAGCGGAGTATCTGGGCTATGATGAAGCACAGCACCAGTACCGGGATATGGAACTGAGAGAGTGAGGCAGCTATAAAATCAGCGATTCCCGTTGACTGAAGCATCTTTCCAAAGGCACCACCCGAGCCGGTAATCAGAAGCACCAGACCCACCTGACCGGCGGCATCGTTCATCACATCTCCAACCGGTTTTTGCAGATATGGAAGAGAAACAAGAGCGGCATAAATGACGCCGATCAGCATCGCAATATTTTTATCCCCCACAAAGTTCAGTATCTTAACGAGCGTCCCGCCCTCCGGCAGGATCATAGGTCCAAAGCTTCCAAAGAGTATCAGCATAATGGGAACCAGAAGAATCGATACCGCCACACCAAAGCCTGGAACTTTTCTTCCTGCAGTCGATGTTCTGCTCTCCTTTTCAAAATCTTCAATATCCTCAAACGCATATTCATGATGATTTTTCCTGTCCTGCCAATCCAGGAATCTGCCATATCCCAAACCGCCTACAATGGTACCGAACAAGCCTGCAAGCGCGGCATAGAGGAAGAAGACACCATAGTCCAGCTGAAGATTTTCCGCTACTGCCATGGGATTCGGAGTCGGTATTACCATCGCTCCTGTCGCCACGGTAGCACAGACAGTTGCACAGCACAGGGAAACAATTGATACCTTCGTTTTCTTTGAAATCACACGTACCATAGGCGCGTACATAATATGTACAACGTCTCCAAAGACAGGAATTCCGGTGATAAAGCCCGCCATAGCCACTGCTATTCTGGATTTTGAGCCATTGAATCTTTTCAGGAATGTATCCGCAATGACCTCAATTCCACCGGATTCATACAAAAATCTTCCCAGCATGACTCCCAGGCCGATAATAACACCGATGCTCCCCAGTGTATTGCCGAATCCGTTTCCGATTACCTTCGAAATATCCGAGACCGGCATCCGCACCATAAGGCCTGTTCCAATTGTTGTTACCAGCAATGCAATAAAAGCGTTGACTTTGAATTTAATAATTGTAATCAGTAAAATTGCGATCGCAATCAGAAAAATAACGATTAACCATCCTCCAGTAACCATATAAACCTCCCACTTAATCTCCCTTAATCATGCCCAGATTTACCAGGCCCCTTTTAAGCTTCCTCATTTCCTCTTCCGTTAAATCTCTGAACGGAAAACGAGACGGTCCCATATCAAAGCCTTTTAATTTTAAGGCTTCCTTATGTGCGATTGTCGGCATAACAGAGCGAAACAGTTCCCGAATCTGCAAAACTGTTTTCTGCGATGCTTTGGCCGCCTCTATGTTTCCTTCTTTAAAATTCGACCATATGCTGAATGAAAGTTCAGGAAATACGCTGGCAACAGCGATAATCCCTCCGGCGGCTCCTGCCATAAGGGCAGGGAGCACCTGGGCATCATTCCCCGTGATCAGCTCAAAATCCATCTTTTCCATTGCAACCTGATAGCTCAGCAGGGTCATAAAATCCATGCTGCTGTCCTTCACTCCGCAGATATTCCGATGCTGCTCTGCCACTGTTTTCAACACCATCGGCGTGATGGGGTTATTCGTCATGCCGCTCATATTATAAAGATATACCGGCATTCCCTCCGCCGCTTCCGCCACTTTTCCAAAGTACCGACACAGCGCCTTCTCATCATATCTGTGATAGTACGGAGCGGTAACAGAGACCGCATCCGCGCCTTCCTTCTTAGCCCATTCGATCATATGGTACAATTCGTACTCGTTCATGGCAGTCACATTAAAGAGTACTGTTACCTCCTCTTCTGCCGCTTCTTTCGCAGCAGCCAGGAGACGCTCCCTCTCTTCCGTTCTGAGATTAACGAATTCACCGCTGGTTCCGCCTACAAAAATCCCTCTTATTCCGCAGCCGGTGATATACTTAATTAACCTTGCATACTCTTCGGTATTGACTTCCCCATTTTTGCAAAAGGGAGTGAGTACCGGAGCTGTAATTCCCTGCAATGTTATATCCTTCATTTACTTTCTCCTCACTTTAAGACAGCACCTTCATCCGCAGAGGAAACTTCCCTCGCATAACGGTAAAGATACCCCTCTGTAATTTTATATTGAAATTCCGGCAGCTTTTTCAGCCTTCTTTCTATCTCGTCCTCGGACAGTTCTACCGACAGGCTGCCGCCGTCAATATCGATGGATATTCTGTCTCCATCCTGCAATGCCGCGATGGGCCCTCTTTGTGATGTCTCTGGTGAAATATGGCCGATGCACGGTCCCCGTGTCGCACCGGAGAAGCGGCCATCCGTAATCAGAGCCACCGTTTCTGAATATCCCATGCCTACCAGTGCTGCCGTAGCGGTCAGCATTTCCCGCATTCCAGGGCCTCCTTTCGGACCTTCGTTACGTATGACGATGACATCTCCATCTTTAACTGCACCTTCGTAAATCGCCTTTACCGCGTCCTCCTCACACTCAAAGCAGCGGGCTGGTCCCGTGTGCTTTCTCATCTGCGCCACAACCGCACTCTGCTTGACGACACAGCCCTTCGGCGCCAGATTTCCATGCAAAACTGCAATGGAGCCTTCAGGTGCATAGGCGTGTTCCACCGTCCGGATCACCTCCTGATTCCAGCTTGTCAGCCGGTCTGCATTCTGTCTGTGAGTTTTACCATTCACCGTCATAAGATCCAGATCTGCCATTCCGGACAAGGCTTTCAGCACGGCGCCCACTCCGCCGGCTTCGTCGAAATCCAGCATAGTGTGCACACCTGACGGCTTAATCTTAGCCAGATACGGCGTTGTCTTTGATATCTCTCCCAGCTCGTTCATAGTCATATGAAGCCTGCCTTCTTTCGCGATTGCGGGATAATGAAGTGTGATATTGGTCGAACCGCCGACACTGACGCATACTCTCGCAGATAATTCCAGCATCTCCTGGGTGACAATATCCCGCGGACATATATTTTCCTCTACAAGGGATACAATACGGACACCGCTCTGTCTTGCAATGCGCTTCTTTTTACCCGCTACTGCATGGGCTCCCGCACAGCCCGGCAGGGTCAGTCCCATTGCTTCCGCTGCAATGGACATGCTGTTCGCGGTCCCCATCATAGCGCAGGAACCAGGTCCGGGTGACATGATGCCTTCCATTTCCTCATACTCTTCCTTTGATATCTCACCCTTTAACAGTTTTCCAGCCATTTCCTTCAACTCGTAAGTTGCATAGCTCTTCGACTGATAGACGGCAGGCATCATCGGTCCGCCCGTTACCAGAATTGCCGGTATATTAATCCGCAGCATAGCCATCAGCATGGCCGGGACAATCTTATCGCAGCCGCCTAGCAGTACAAGCCCATCCAGCATATGGGCGTTTACATACACTTCAATGGAATCCGTAATCACTTCCCTGCTGGGAAGCACACTGCACATCCCGGCATGGCCCTGCGTAAAACCGTCGCAGATGGAGATTGTATTAATCTCAAACGGCACGCCTCCTGCCTCCGATATCCCCGCTTTAACCTGTTCTGCCAGCTTATCCAGATGGACGTGGCCTGGATGCATCTCATTATGTGTGTTGATAATTCCAATGAATGGTTTTCTTAACTCTTCGTTCGACAGGCCCATCCCCCTGAAGTGTGCTCTCGGCCCTGCCATACTCATTCCATTTACGACAACTGCACTTCTGTATTTTGTATTTTTATAAGTAAAGTCCTCCATATGTCCTCCTATGCCTGTAATTTTTCTGTTATTGCCGCTGCGCTTCGTTTCACCTCTTCCGCAAAGGAACAGGCCTTCTCCGGTGAGAATCGGTAATCCGGAGCAGATATTCCTATCGTTCCGGCAAGATTTCCATCAATTCCAAAGATCGGTGCCGCAATACAGACGATATCCGGATTATGCTCCCGGTTATCCAGTGAGTATCCCTGCTGTCGGATCAATTCCAGCTCTCTGTGCAGAGTTTCTTTATGGATAATCGTATTATTCGTATACTGCTTAAGCGGGTTATAGTTCAAATAACTGTCCACCCATTCTCTGCTGTGATACGCAAGAATCAGCTTTCCTCCTGATGTACATTGAAGAGGAATCTTCCATCCAATCCTGGATCTCAGCTGAATCTGGTTTTTTGCATCCATCTTTCCTATGTATACTGCCTTATCGTTATCCGGCGCGATCAGATGAATGGTCTCTAACGACAGCTCATTCAACCGGATCATCTCCTCCTGCGCCGCTTCCAGCAAATAATCCGACATATTTACTTTCAGGGCAATATTCATCATGCCCATCCCCAGTTTATACTGCCTCGCCTCTTTGTTTTTTGAAACAAAGCCGCATGCCTGAAGTTCCTGCAGAATCCGGTGAACCGTACTCGGGCTTAAACCGGTTGCTTCTGCGATATCACTGATATTCACCCAACCTTTCTGCTCTGCTAAAGCCAGAATGATCTGAAGTGCTTTTAAAGCACTATACTCTTTCATTTGTTCCTGAAGGTCCATGGCCCCTCCTTCTATTCCATATATAGAATTATCTTTTTAAATATAGAATCAATTGATATTGTCATTATAAAAAGATTGGATCGTATCGTCAATGGATAAAAAGCAAAAAAAGCAGCCGTTTTTTTGTCTGATAGTTACAAAAAAATGGCTGTTTTTTTCGATATATTTCAAATATAAAATATACTATTTTTCATGCTCTTTTCTATTCTAAATATGAAATTCTCAGGGGAAGCCGGTCAGAACTTACAATCAAAGAGGATAAACAAAAAAAAACCCATAAAAGGGAGGAGCCGGTGGAATGTGGGTTCCACCGGCGAGTTATGAAAAAAAGTCTTTTTATTAAACAAGTTTTTCTTGTCTATGTTTATAGTATACGCAAGAGTTATGAAGTAAGTTTGTAGAAGATGTAAATAAATTTTGTACAACTTGTGAAATATGTGTGAAATATGAATTCACTTTCCAGAAAGTTTCCAGAAAGACAAATCCAGGCCATATCTTCATCAGTCGTAGTAATCGTCTGTCAGTACCCCATTCGTCTCAAAGTAATACAAGGTTCCGTCGATTTCCATATCTCCGGTCACCATATGGCCGTCAGAGGCCAGATAGTACCAGTCATCCCCCAAAATCAGCCAGCCTGTTTTCATATAGCCGTTGGCGTCGAAGTAATACCACTTACTGTCGATCTCCTGCCAGCCGTCTTTGCAATACTGGTTCTCCCCTTTGCAATAGTACCAGCCACTTGCGTCCTGATACCAGCCAATGGCAGCCGCCTGGGTCTCCGGCTGAGTCTCTGCCTTCGTTTCCGGCTGTGCTGCCGGCTTCTGCTCCGGCTGCTTTGATGTCTGCTTGTCCTCAGAAGCAGTCCCCGACTGATACGGGCATACGCCGTTGGGATGCAGGTGCGCCGGATGGCCGCCGCAATGGTAATGGTAGCTTCCCAGTCCACTCTTATTCTTGTTGTCTTTGTGGCCTCCGTTGGCATCCGTACGCCCGGAGTGCGCCTCCGCCTCGATGGATAACGGGGTTCCGGGAACCACGGTGAAGGTGGACACCAGAAGGCTGCCGCTCATAAAATAAACCGCCAATTTTTTGTATTGCTTTTTCATATAGTCCCTCCTGTAAATCGTATTTCTTTCATTATACGATAAAGCGCAGGGGAAAGCTATAGCAGCCGCATATTTTCATCTAATGAATCAGCGCATTGGCAAGGGGCAGCCCTACCAGAAGTGCCAGTACCAGTTCCAGCACCACGTACATGATGTTGTAGCGGTAGATATCTCCGGATTTCAGCCAGCTCTTATTGCTGAACAGCATGGCCGCAAACGGAGATGCCGCCGGAGTCGCGATGGCACATGAGAGCACGAAGATTCCCATGATGGATACCAATGGAGCAGAATTAATCCCGGCCTGGAGACAGTAGGTGGCTATCACCGGCTGAAGGATCATGCCGATCACCAGGGAATTACATACATTGGTCAGCACACATCCGATGATCAGGAGCATGGCGCCGAAGACCAGCGGGCTCATACCCGTAAAGATCGGGGAAAGTATTGCATTTAAAAATGCAGTCACTCCTGTGCTCTCATTCGTCAGCACGCCTCCCAATAATATCGCGGATGTCACCAGAAAATACGTTCCCCAGGCAAACACCTTAACATTTTCTTCAATTGTGATAGCCGGAGCCCCATCGATTTTCACAGCAAATAAGATCACCAGGAACAAAAGGGCCATACCGAAGGAATTGGCGCTGAGCCATGCCATGCCCGGAAGTGTGGGGAAAAGGCTTGGCAGAAGCATGCTTAGCAGGAAACAGACACAGATCAGGGCCACGGTCTTCTGTCTTCTGCTCAGCGGAGGCAGCGGATTTTTGTTGAGCTGTTCCAGCGTCAGATTCTTCAGCTTGCTCACGTCAGGATGCAGGACATATTTGGTAAAGAGGATCACAGCTCCGCTGCACGCGAAGCCGTAAATCAGTGCAACAAACAGCCACTGGCCGTTGTTAATGGTAACGGTTGTACCCAGAAGGTTCTGAGACACGGTTGTGTAGTTGGAGATCAGCGCGAGGCCGTTACTCATATAAGGCGGAACCGGGAAACCGATGGCACAGGCCACGACAATCAAGATGATCATAATTGTTGGATACGCCTCGAAGGGCTTCATGCCAATATCATCAAAGATATCGTAAAGGATCGGCCAGAACAGGAAAATCGGCGCAAAGCAGCCTACAAACGCGGCTATCAGCATGGAGCCTACAAAGAGTATGGCGGTAAACGCCCATGGACGGCCGATAATAAATTTTCTTGTCAGGAAGAAGCGGCCGATATAAGCGCTGATCCGGTTGGTCTGGAGACTGTTCATCAGGATCATCAGAAAGAACAGCTGGACAACCGTTGGATTGCCGAATGCAGTGTTCAGTACGGCTCCCATCGGCGCATAGCCGGAGGTGCCGATCATGAAAATACAGAGGATGCTGGACCAGACCGGGTCGACCGTCGTCCATAAGTAGAGCGTTCCGATGAAGATGCCGAAGATCTGTTTTCCCACAGGCGTAATGTTGGGCATGTTAATCGGAAGCAGACGAAACAGGAGCATAATCGCGATGCCGATCAGGCAGTGAAACGGATACATATTTTTCTTTTGTCTCATGGTATTTCCCCCTGGTAAGTTTTATTGTCACAATATTAACATACTGATATCACTCATACCAATAGCAGGTGCTAAGATTCAAAATGCATTTTTCAGTGGATACCGGTGACAAGGTGTGCTATAGTTATATCAGTAAAAAAGGATTTATACGGGAGGATGACCATGGAACCATATCAGATCAGAGAAGATTTTATTCGCTACGGAGTTCGCAAAGAAGCGAAAAAGAATCAATATCTGTTTGATCCATCGCGGGAGGGCTGTGACAATATCTGTTTTCTGGATGAAGGGATCGCCGCACTGACGCGGATCAATGATGATGGAGAAGAACATATTTACCTCTATTTCGGAGAAAAACGGCTGGTCGGCTTCGCCAATGCGCTGGTGAAGCACTTCCCCTATGACTGGCAGCGCTACATCACTCCCTCCCCGTTCTGGATAACAGCAAAGACAAACTGCGTCTACTACAGCATGAGGGAGAAACAGTTTGAGTCCATGATGGATTCTTCCCCGTATTTCACCCAGTGTGTTCTGGGCGCAACGACCTTAAATTATCTGGAACTGGTGAATAAGATCCAGTGGATGATGGATGGTGACAAAACTGCGCAGTTCTGCAAGTGGCTCCTGACCTACTGCATAAAGAAACAGGGGAAATCCATGATCCCCAAGGCTTTTTCCTTCGTAGAGGTCGCCAACTATCTGGGCATGCATCCGGTGACCGTAAGCCGCATTGCCAGGAAGCTGAGAGAGACGGGAATCCTGGCCCGGGAAGACGGGTGCCTGATTATACAGGATGAAGAAAAGTTAAGAGCGATGACGATGCTGCAAAACGGCTGATCAAGGTAATTCAGTTTCAATAACGGAGGGCAAAACTGAACGATTCAGTTTTGCCCTCCGACATCCGTTTACCAATCTGTTTACTTTCTTTACCAATCAATCCATTAATTCCTGTTTCCCTTAATATCAAGAAACTCTTCAAAACTCTCGCACATTCTCACCGCGTCCTTCGGATCTCCCATCTCGCAGAATATCCTCAAAAGCGGTTCCGTTCCGGAAAATCTTGCGATAATCCAGCCGCCGTTCTTAAAGTACACCTTGCAGCCATCCAGATAGGAAATCTTATCGATCTCCAGATCCATTTCCGGAAGCTGTTTCTGGATTAAGAGGGTGTCATAAATCTGATCCTTCTTTTCCTGGCTGAACTTGTAATCGCGCTCCTCCATATGGATCGCGCCGTACTCTTCTTCGATATCCTTAGCGATCTGGGACAGCTTCTTGCCGGTAACGGCGATCATCTCCACCAGAAGTGTGGATGCGTAGATACCGTCCTTGCCGTTGATGTGGCCCCGAACCGTCAATCCGCCCGAGGACTCGCCGCCGATGATGGCATTCGTCTCATTCATCTTCGCAGAGATATACTTAAAGCCTACCGGCACCTCGTAGCACTTCTCTCCGAAGCCCTCCGCCACCTTGTCGAGCATATGGGTGGTCGCCACGTTGCGGACTACCGCGCCCTTCCAGCCTTTGTACTTAACCAGATAGTAATAAAGCATGACCAGAATGTCGTTGGGATGGAGGAATTTACCCGTATCGTCGATAACGCCCACGCGGTCGGCATCTCCATCGGTGGCGATTCCGATATCGCACTTGCGGTCTACCACGTAATTCTGCAGGCTTCTCAGCGTAAATGCGGACGGCGCCGGCAGTTTTCCGCCGAACAGCGTGTCATGCTCTTCGTGAATCACCTGTACGTCACAGCGTGCCGTCGCCAAAATGGTCCGCAGCGACGTGTTGCTGACACCGTACATGGGATCAATGGCAATTCTTAAACCACGGTCCCGGATGGCCTGCATATCGACCGCACCGATAATATTATCCAGATACTCATTTAAAGGATTGATCTCCTCGATGATTCCGGTCCCGATCCCTTTCTCATACTCCATGATGCGAACCGCCGGTTCCCCGGCTTCAGAGCCGCGGCTGACACAGGCCGCTTTAAGCACCTCCTCTTCGATTCCATGAATATACCGTTCGATCTCCTGGGTCTGGAGTTCATCCGCATCGCGGCCGCCCTTTGTGAATACCTTGATACCATTATAGACCGCCGGATTATGGCTGGCCGTAATCATCATGCCGTAAGGCAGCTCATGGCGCATGACAAAGAACATGATGAGCGGGGTCGGTGCGGAACCGAGGATAAATTTCACCGGAATGTCCTCTGCCGCAAACACTTCACTGGCCCAGATTGCGGATTCCTTCGATAAGAATCTCCTGTCGTAGCCGATGGCCACGCCCTGTTCCGCGACCCCCTCGTCCTTCATCTTGTTTACGAGAGCCTTGGACAGCTTCTGGATATTCTCCCTCGTAAAATCATCGCCGATAACGGCTCTCCAGCCGCCTGTGCCAAATTTAATCATGATTCTCCTCCTTCATTTCCCATGACAACAGTTACTTCATGACTGCTTCCTGCTTCGAAAGCAGGTATCTTACTTACCTTTTTGCCATCCAGTACCAATTCCTTTATACCCTTCATCACGCCATCCGGATTCTTCACGAAGATACGGTACTCTGCGCCGCGCCATACGCGTTTTACAGAGAATTCCTTCCAGTCGGCCGGAATACAGGGATCAATCTGAAGGCAGTCAAACTGCGGACGGATCCCCAGCATATAGCGGGTTGCGGAAAAATACGCCCAGCCGCCGCTTCCGGTCATAAACGGGTGGCGTGCCCGGCCGTAAGCCGTGTGATCCTTTCCCATAATAAACTGACAGTAAGAATACGGCTCTGCCTCCCTGATTTCTATTATATCATTCTGATAGTAAGGGCACAATGCATGATAGAACTTCATTGCCCGGTCGCCTCTTCCCAGCTTGCATTCCGCAGCCCACGCCCATGGGTTCGGGTGGCTGAAGACGGATCCGTTTTCCTTTACACCGGGATAAACTCTGGTGACAAAGCCGATATCATCGTCAGGAACCGTGTAGGACGGGCCATTGAGCATAATTCCGTACGGTGTGTATAAGTATTCATCCACAGCGTCCATCGCCTGGATTCCCTTTTCGAAATCCGCAGCGCCGGACAATACCGCCCAACTGTTGGACTCCAGATGCAGCCTGCCTTCCCGGTCCTGATGGGTGCCGATCTTCCTTCCGTTTTTGGTGATGCCGCGGATATACCAGCCGTCATCCCACAGCTCCCTGTCACAGATTTCCTTCACGGTATGGCCCATATCGGTATAGTACTTCACATCGTCCTCTCTCCCCAGCCAGGAAGCCGCCTCCAGGAAGTTGTCGATGGCCCAGTAATGAAGGAAGGATACGAGTGCGCTCTCTCCGCCTCCCAGATTCAGGCAGTCGTTCCAGTCGGCACGAAGCCCCTTGCAGACGCCGTGAGCCCCGATCTGCTCCGCAGAAAAATCCAGAATTTTCTTCATATGCTCATAGACCGTGCCGCTTCCGCCGTCGGCATAGGTGATGACCTCATCGAAGAATCCGTACTCTCCGGTCTCCTTTACATATTCCACGATGGAGGCAATCAGCCACAGCGCATCGTCAGAGCAGGTATCCTCAAGGCCATGGATCATATCAGAAACCTTCGGAGTCGGCACAACAGTAGGCGATTTAAACGGTTTCACCTCCGTGTCCGGATCGAACCACTCCGGCTGGAATAAGTGCAGGCCGTATCCGGCCGATACGAGGCCGCGAAGCAGCTCTACCAGCCTCTGGCGGCATTTCTCCGGATTGGAGTGAGGCACCGTCATGGCATCCTGCGCCGTATCCCGGTATCCCAGTCCGGTCCGGCCGCCGACCTCGATAAAGGAGGCGAACCGGGAGAACATGACGTTGATCTCCGCCTGGTACAGCGTCCACGTATTGATCAGCGTGTTCATGCCCTCGTCCGGGGTATCGATCTGAAGCCGGTTACATTTATTGTCCCAGAACGCTTTCAAATCGCTGTATGCCTGATCGACGGCGCAGTGATCCGCATACTTTGCCCGCATGGCGCGGCCTTCTTCCCGCTTCCCCTCGCCCAGCAGGAAGATGAGTCTCGATTCCTCTCCCGGTTCCAGTTCCAGGCATTTTTTCAGGGCGCCGCAGTGATTGCCGCCCTTTTCGAAGCTTCCGCTCATCTCGCCGCGTTCCACCGCCGCCGGATTATCCTCGGTGCGGTAGAGGCCGATGAATTTGTCCCGCAGACAGTCGAAACCGTCCGGATCAAAATCTGAGGTGAAGTACTGGTATCCAAACTCCTCGTAGAACAGATCGTGTTCAATAATGCCGTCTTCATACGTAGATCCTGCGGCATATAAACTCATCTGAAAGTTCTTATTGTCTATATCAATGTGATGGAAGGAAAACTCACAGTAAGAGTAAACGCTTAATTTCCGTTTTCTACCGCTCTGGTTCATAAGCTTTACATCCCAGAGTTCTACCGGATCGTCTGCCGGAATGAACAGTGTCTGCTCCGCCTCGATTCCCTGGTAATCACAGCTGTACGTCGTGTAGGACAGGCCGTGGCGGCATGTGTATTTCGCCTGATCCAGAGGTTTTCCCACCGGCTGCCACGAGATACTCCAGAATTCCCCCGTCTCATCGTCTCTCACATAAACGTAATGGCCCGGCCGGTCCATCGGAACGGCATTCCCCCGAAACCGTGTGATTCTGTGGTATTCCGGGGATTTATAGAAGAGATATCCGCCTGCCGTGTGGTTCACGACGGCGCACATATCCTTCACTCCCAGGTAATTAGTCCACGACGTGGGCAGGTCTACCCGGTCGATCACATATTCCCTTTTTTCATTATCAAAATGTCCGTACTGCATCCCGTTATCCTCCTTATTATGAGCACTTAGCGCCTGTATTTTAGTCTCATACGTTCTATCTCAATTATAGATTTTTCCCAAAAAATAGGTATGGCTGAGAGTGTGAAAATTTGTCTAACCTTGCGCGATCACAAAAAGCGGGGGTTGCAAAGCCATCGTTTCTATTATAGAATAGGAGGAGCGTCAAAAAAGGAGAACATACACATGAAGAAAAATGCAATCGTTGGCCAGTCCGGCGGCCCTACCGCCGTCATCAACGCGAGCCTCTACGGCGTCATAAGGGAAGGCATAAACCAGGAAGCCATTGATCACGTCTACGGTATGATTAATGGAATCGAAGGCTATATGTCCGGTACCTGCATGGATTTAACCGCGGATTTAACTTCAGATGAATTAGAGCTTTTAAAATTAACACCGGCGGCCTATTTAGGTTCCTGCCGCTATAAACTGCCGGAAGACTTATCCTCACCGTTCTACCCCGCCCTGTTTGAGAAGTTTCGGAAGATGAACATCGGATACTTCTTCTACATCGGAGGCAATGATTCCATGGACACGGTCAGCAAGCTGTCCCGCTACGCCTCCCACCATCACAGCGAGATCCGTTTCATCGGTGTTCCGAAAACCATAGACAACGATCTCGTTCTGACCGACCATACCCCCGGTTACGGAAGCGCCGCCAAGTACGTGGCCGATACGGTCCGGGAAATCGTTCTGGACTCCTCCGTCTATCAACAGAAATCCATTACCATCGTGGAACTGATGGGCCGCCACGCCGGCTGGGTGACCGCGGCCAGCGCCCTCGCCCGCAAATACAAGGGGGACAACCCGGTACTCATCTATCTTCCGGAGACTCATTTCGATTTTGAACAGTTTACAGAGGATGTGACTGCCGCCTTATCTAAGAACAGCACTGTCGTCATCTGTATCTCCGAGGGCATTTCCGACGCCAGGGGCAAGTTCATCTGTGAATATGCGGATGCCGCCCGGCTCGACACCTTCGGCCATAAAATGCTGACCGGCAGCGGTAAGATGCTGGAAAACTTCATACGGGACAAGTTCGGCGTCAAGGTCCGTTCCATCGAGTTAAACGTTAATCAGCGCTGTTCCGGCATGATGGCTTCCGCCACCGATATCGAGGAATCCGTTCTCGCCGGCCGTGAAGGCGTAAAGGCCGCCGTCTCAGGGCTTACCGGACGCATGATTTCCTTTATACGGAATGAAAACGGTCCATACCATCTGGAATGCGGCACGGTCGATGTTAATGAGGTCTGCAACAGGGAAAAACTCTTTCCATCTGAATGGATGAATCCCCGCGGCACCGATGTGACGCAGGCGTTCATCGATTATGCGCTTCCTTTGATTCAGGGCGAAGTGCAGAGGAAGACGGAATCGGGCCGGCCGGTTTATCTTTATCGTAAGAGTCCGGTTCAAAAATAAAAGCAAATGCGCGTCAATCCCATTAAACGAAAGGGATTGACGCGCATTTTTAAACATATTGATTTCACTCATCTGATTACAGTCTTTCCTACTTCAAAAACCCATTCACAATCTGTGCTTCCGCTTCCGCCTCGCTGAGCCCCAGCGTCATCAGCTTGATAATCTGGTCTCCCGCTATTTTGCCGATGGCCGCCTCGTGGATCAGGGCTGCATCTGTGTTGTTGGCTGTGATCTTCGGAATCGCGCTGATGTTGGCATGGTCCATGATGATGGCGTCACATTCAGAATGGCCGGCGCATCTTGAGTTGCCGTTGATCTCTGCTAAGAACGTCTGTCTCGAATCATCTCTTGCCACCGCACGCGAAATGACGTTGGCGCTGGAATCATCTCCGTTTAAATTCACCACAAATCCGCTCACCGCCTCCTGAGCGCCGTGTGTCATCAGTCTCTCCTGGATAACCAGCTTCGCGCCGGCTGAAAGCTCGGCCTTCGTGTTCCGGTTTGTGGAATCCACGCCCTTGATCTGGACCATCTCCATCTCCATGTAGCTGTTTTCCTCCAGATACACCTCCGTGCCCGGGTTCATGATTCTCTTGCCGTTGCCGTTGCCCTCACCGTAGTGTTTCTCCACGTATTTCACTTTGGAATTCTTTCCCAGGTAAAAACGATGGATTCCGTCATGCCGGGAATCCTGCTGCCCGCAGTTGCTGATGCCGCAGCCCGCCACGATCACCACGTCTGCGTCGTCTCCGATATAAAAATCATTATAAACCACCTCGGTTAAGCCGCTATCGCTTAACACAACCGGGATATGAACACTCTCATGCTTCGTCCCCGGCTTAATATGAATATCGATGCCGGTGCCGTCGTCCTTCGATGTGATATCGATGTTGGCCGTCGTGTTCCGGCCCGCTGTCTGGCCGTTGGCGCGGAGATTATATGCGCCTTCCGGCACGTCATGTAAATCAGCGACTTCTTCTAACAGCCGCTTCTGAATCTCATCTATCTTTGCCATGTCATGCCTCCTCCTTGTTGTAAAACTTCGTACAGGCATCCACTGCGGAAGCTGTCCCCAGAAGATGAGGAAGGATGTCATCCTTCGGGCCCTGCATGCTGATCTGACCGTTTGCAATCACCACGATCTCGTCTGCGATATCCAGAATCCTCTCCTGATGAGAGATGATTAAAATCGATCCATTTTTGATGTTTTGACGCATGCGCTCGAATACTGCGATCAGGTTCTGGAAGCTCCATAAATCGATTCCGGCCTCCGGTTCATCGAAAATAGACAGCTTCGTTCCGCGCGCCAGTACGGTAGCGATCTCGATCCGCTTTAGTTCGCCGCCCGATAAACTGTCATTCACCTCACGCTTGATATAATCCTTGGCACATAAGCCCACTTCGGATAAATACTGACATGCATCCGTAATGTTAAGCTCTTTTCCCGATGCAAGGCGCAGAAGATCGAATACTTCAATCCCTTTAAAACGGACCGGCTGCTGGAATGCATAGCTGATTCCGCTCTGAGCGCGCTCCGTAATGTTCTTCTCTGTAATATCTGCCCCATCCAGTAAAATCCGTCCTCCGGTCGGCTTCTCAATTCCCGCAATCAGCTTCGCCAGAGTCGATTTCCCGCCCCCGTTGGGACCTGTGACGACGACAAATTTATTGCTCTCTATAGTCAGGTTTAAATTCCTGATAATCTCTTTCTGGCTCTTCTCATCCTGTACGCCAAAAGATAGGTTTTCTAATGTAAGCATATGTCTCCTCCTGTATCTCTTACTCAAACACCCGCACATGCTAGTATACACCATTTTTCCAATCTTTACTATATTTTTTTTCATATCGGTTCTTTTTCCCGCCTCCTCTTCATACACTTATAACAATATCCGTTTTACCATTCATAAGAAAACACACTTAAGGGAGAAATGTATATGAAATCCGATATGATACTCGACAATATGCCCTGCGGCATTGTAAAACTGAAGGCCGAAAGCGGCTTTCCGGTCCTCTATGCGAACCATGAACTGAAACAGCTGAACGGAGCCGGAAAACGTCTGGAAGAAATCGTGGAACCACAGGATTATCCGGAACTGGAGAAAGAAATCCTGGGACACTTAGGGAATTCACCTGCGCGTTTTGAACTGGAATTCCGAAGTCCGGCAGAGGGAGGAGACTCCTGCTGGTACCTCATCCGCATAAACTACGTCCCCGGAGGCGGAGAAGAGGTTCTCTACGGTATCATCATCGACATCAGTGACAGAAAGAAACGTCAGGAAGAATTACTCATCCGTGAGGAGCAGTACCGCCTCGCCAGCCGGCACTCCGGATGCAACATCAGCATTTACGACATTCCGTCGAAAACTCTCTGTCAGCCACCCGATTCAGCATTTTCATTTCCCGGTCCCATTTCATTCCCGCCAACCCCTGATTTTATCATCGAGAACGGTATTATCCACCGAGAGAGCGTCCAGGAATTTCTGGACTTTTACAATTCTATGGAAAGTGGAGTCCCCGAAGGGAAATCGATCATCCGCATGAAAATGAAAAGCGGGGAATACCACTGGTTTTCCGCCTGCTACTCACTCATATACGGACAGAACCGGGAACCGTTAAGAAGTATTATCTCCTATCAGGATATTACCGGGCAGTATGAAAAAGAACTTGCCTACCAAAAATGGATGGAGTACATGAACGAACAAAAAAAAGACTGTATCGGCTATTACGAATACAATCTTAAATACGATCTGTTTGAGGAAATCCTGGGCGAGCTCACCTCCACCCTTCCGGAATACGCCCGGAACACCTTCTCGGACATCATCAATTACATCGCGGAACACTTCATATATGAAGAGGACCGCGAAAACTACTTAAAGGTGTTTAACCGCAACCAGCTGCTCTACCACTACTACCACGGCAACCGCTCCCTTCAGACGGAACACAGAAGACTCCGTCCCGACGGCACCGCTTACTGGTGCCTGGGGCTGATTCAGATCGTTCCCGATCCGTACACCGATACCATCAAAGCATTTATCCTGATTAAGGACATCGACGAAGAGAAGAAAGAAGCCCTTACACTCCAGGAAATGTCGAAGCAGGATTCCTTAACGGGCCTGTTAAACCGCGGCACCTCGGTCCGCGCTATCCGCCATATTCTGAAGAACAGCCAGGACCACCACATTCTGATCATGCTGGATATCGACCGTTTTAAACAGATCAATGACCGGTACGGCCACCAGTTTGGAGACAAGGCCCTCCGCACCGCGGCCGCGCGCTTAAAATCAGCGCTCCGCCGTGATGATGTCTTCGGACGCCTGGGCGGAGACGAATTCATCATACTGTTGAAGGACGTCTCCTACTCCATGGACTTATATGCCCGCCTGGAGAATCTCTGCAGCCTGATCGGCAGCGCCCTGGAGCCGGAAGCACATATATCCGGCAGCATCGGCACCGCGGCCTTCCCCGAGGATGGGACTACCTTTGAAGCACTCTATGAGAAGGCCGATATCGCCCTGTACCATGCTAAGCTGCACGGTCGCAACCAGTACGCCGTGTACGAACCGGGTATGAGCATGTCGGAGGATATGGATTGATGCAAGACAGACTGTTATGATATTTTATCAGCGGCCTGAAGGCTCACAGAACAAAAGCGGCGGTATCATTTACGATACCGCCGCTTTTGTTCTGTGCATCTTTCGTGCAGAAGAAGGGACTTGAACCCTCACAGTATTGCTACCACACGGACCTGAACCGTGCGCGTCTGCCAATTCCGCCACTTCTGCATTGCTATACAGCATATAATTGTACGAATTGGTTGTCCAATTCATACAATTATATTACTATATTTATCCAAAATAATCAAGTACTTTTTTCAATTTTTTAAAAATAATTCAATTTTGTTATACGTAACCCAGTAATCCCGGCAGCCACAGCGACAGAATCGGCACGTAGCTGACCAGCAGAAGGACGATGAAAATGGCCGCAAAGTAAAGAAGAAGCGGTTTAATGACATTTTCAATCTTCGTCTTACCTACCTTTACACCTACGAACAGGGTCGTACCGACCGGAGGCGTGATGGTTCCGATACATAAGTTAAAGATCATCATGATGCCGAAATGTACGGTATTCATTCCCAGCTTCTGACAGATCGGAAGGAAGATCGGCGTGAAAATCAGACAGGCCGGAGTCATATCCATGAATGTACCGATAATCAGCAGAAGGATATTGATGATAAAGAGAATAACGTAACGGTTATTGCTGATGCTTAACATGGCCTCTGAAACAGCCGTCGGAATCCCGGTAAATGCCATAACCCAGCTCATGATGCTGGAGACTCCGATTAAGAAGATAATGATACCCGTCATCTCCGCACTGTCTAAGAATATCTTCGGCAGCTCTGAAATCTTAATGGACTTATAGAAGAACAGGGACAGGATCAGGCTGTATACCACCGCAACCACACTTCCCTCTGTCGCCGTAAAAATACCGGAGATAATACCGCCGATTACGATGATGATCATGAGCAGACAGGGAATCGCCTGGAAAAATACTTTCACTTTCTCGCTCATGGAATACCGTCTGGTGCTGCGGTATCCGCGTTTTTTCGCAAAATAGAAAATAACGGCCATACAGGCAAGGCCCCAGAGGATGCCGGGGATATAGCCCGCCATGAAAAGCGCTGCAACGGAGGTTCCGCCGCTGACTAAGGAGAAGGTAATCATAACGTTGCTGGGAGGAATGAGCAGGCCGGTTGGCGCCGTCGCAATATTGGCCGCCGCCGAGAAATCACGGTCGTATCCCTCTTCCTCCTCGATCGGTCCGATGATGGAACCCATGGCTGAGGCCGCCGCGGTACCGGAACCGGAAATAGCTCCGAACAGCATGTTGGCAACCGCATTGGTATGAGCCAGTGCTCCCGGAATTCTTCCGGTAAACAGTTTTGCAAAATTAATGAGACGGATCGCGATTCCGCCTTTGTTCATGATATTTCCCGCCAGGATAAAGAACGGAATGGCGAGAAGGCTGAACACTGAGATTCCTGAAAAGATACGCTGTGCTCCCGTAAGTACCGCCGCTCCCGTATTGAGAACCGGCAAAATCGCACAGATAGAGGAAACCGCCAGAGCCACCGCGATCGGTACGCCGGCCAGCAGCATAATCACTAAGAGGACCAGGATAATCAGTCCGCATGCAACCGCTATATTCATACTCTCGCCTCTCCCTTCTCACTGAAATCGCCATGCAGCATGTCCATGGCATTGGTAAAGCTAAAAAACATAATCAGAATTCCCGTCACCGGCACAATCATGTAGATGTATCCCATGGGAACCTGAAGGGAGGCCGTCGTCTGGATCATGGTCAGCTTCGTGATGGAGATTCCTCCGTAAACCATGACGACCGCCGCAAACGCAAAGGTCAGAAAATCGATGGCTGTCTCCAGTACTTTTCTGGGAGTTCCCGTTATTTTATCGGCCAGGAAGCCCATTCTCATATGGTCCCGTTTTCCAAATACATAAGCGGAGGCGAGCAGAGCCATCCAGGTGAAGGAATACGTCAGAAGCTCCTCCGACACGGTGCTTGGCCGGTTAAAAAAGTATCTCGTAACAATCTGGTATGTGCCGATGATCGTCATCATGGCAAACAGGAAAATAATGAACAGTCCCAGAATCTTCATCAGGACTTCTCTGATTTTATGCAATGCTTCCATTCTTACTCTTCCCCTTTCGCCTGTTCATTAACGGTTTGAATATGCTTGTAAAAATCGCGGATTTTCGGATTGTCGTTCAGCATCTTCTCATGGAGCGGAAGTACTTTTTCCTTAAAGGCATCCACATCGACATCGATGAATTCCACGCCCATGTCTTCTGTGGCGATCTTCTTCGCCTCCTCGATGCTCTTATCCCATTCCTTCATCTCCACTTCCGTTGAAAGCGCTGCCGCGTCCTTAAAGATCTGATACTCTTCCGGGTTCAGTCCCTCTAAAAACTTTAAGTTGGCAACCAGCATGTCCGGTACCATCTGATGCTTGTTGTAGCTGTAGTATTTTGCAACCTCACCGTGTTTGTTATTCGTCAGGGCCAGCTCGTTGTTCTCTGCGCCGTCAATCACGCCCTGCTGAATCGCGGTATAAACCTCGCCGAAGCCCATGGGCGCCGCCGCGGCTCCAAAGGAATTGACCATGGAAACGCTGGCCGGGCTCTGCTGTACTCTGATTTTCTTTCCCTTTAAGTCTTCAGGAGTACGAATCGGCGTTTTTGCATAGAAGTTTCTCGTACCAGCATTATACCAGGTAACCACGCGGAATCCGGCCTCGTCGGTGGACTCGTAAACCTGTTCCATGTAGTCGGAGTCTTCCATGACAGTTTTATATACATCTTCCGAATCAAAAAGATACGGCATGCTGAAAATTTCGTAGACATCTGCAAACGTCTCTAAGTTGGCGGTTCCTGCCACAACAAAATCGATGGCTCCCGTCTGTGTCAGCTCGATCGCCTTCTGGGCGGAACCAAGAATCTCATTCGGGAATATCTGTACCTCATACTTATCCCCCAGCCGTTCCTCCACGTATTCCTTAAAGGCCAGTAGTCCCAGATGCTCCGGATGGGTCTCTGACTGTGCGTGGGAAATACGGATAATCCGTTTTCCTGAAGTGATGGAACCACAGCCGGTCAAGGATACCGCCATGGCCGCGGCCATTAAAACAGCGGCTGCTTTTTTAATCATTTTTTTCAATGCTCTCCATTCCTTTCCTTCTCATACATTACATAGTTCACATACTATTTATCCCCGTTCCAAGGTATGTATATACTTCGAAACGGCCGGAATACTCTCCGGCAGCAAAAACAGCAAAAAAATCTCCATAGCTGCTTTTGCGTTACGAAATCGTTAAGATCTTGACATTTTCTTAACAGTAACATTATAAAGCCATGGAGATTAAATGTGTACAGTAAAATATTGACATTAAGGAGGGTAATATTACCCAATTTTCCAGCATTAGGGCGTGTTTTATTTCTATGACGGAAGACCGTCACGATATTCCGACGGCAGCTGACCTGTGATCCGCTTAAAGATTTTTGAGAAATATTTCGAATCGCTGTAACCCACGCTTCTGCTCACATCCTTAATATTGGCCCGTGGGTCCTCCAGCAGTTTTTTCGCCTCCTTCACCCTTAAATGGGTCAGATACGCGGTAAAATTCTGATCGAAACACTGCTTAAACAGGCGGCAGAAATATACCTCTGAATAGTTCATGGCGCGTGCCGCGTCCTGCATGGAAATATCGCGGCTGTAGTTCTCCCTGACATAGGCACGGATGGCGGCAGCTACTCTGGAGTACCCGTTCTCTGGTTCCTGACCGGGGTCGTCCTCCGCGTCCCGGTCGGTTCCGGCATCGGTACCGCGGATGCCTTCCCCGCATAGATCCACCTGGCGCATAGCCTCCTCCATCACCGGGATGAGCTCCTCGTCATCACACGGCTTTAAGAGATATTCCAGCGCATGGAGGGAAACCGCCCGCTTCGCATAGGAAAAATCGTCATACGCTGTTAAAAAGATAATAACGCAGTCCGGGTGGCTCTTTCTGATCCACTCCGCCGCCTCCACGCCGTTCATCCCCGGCATTCCAATATCCATGATCACAATAGGCGTATCGTTCTTATCCACAGCCAGGATCGCCTGCATGCCGTTTTCTGCATGAAAGACCTCACAGCTCTCTCCAAAATACTTTTTGAGCTTCCTGCTGAAGGACAGCCTCTCTATTTCTTCATCATCTGCAATCAATACCCGGTACATGGTTCTTTCCCCGCTTTCCCCTTTGTTTTCTGCCCTCTGTTTCTGTATCTCTGTCCCCCCATACCATAATCCCCTACATCTCAGCCACAGTAAACGCCATGCGCACGACAGTCCCCCGCCCTTCTCTGCTGTCGATCAGCATTTCTCCGTCGGGATACATGGTCTTAATCCGCCGGCTGATATTGCTGACTCCGATTCCCAGTTTCTGGCTCTCACCGTTTCTCAGCTCTTTCCGGATTTCTGCAAGCCGCTCCGGCGCAATCCCGGCTCCGGTGTCGGATACGGAAATAAAGATTCGTTTTCCCCTTATCCATGACCGGATATGGAGCCGTCCGCCTTCCGGCTTTACCGCAAGGCCGTGGACAATGGCATTCTCCACCAACGGCTGTAAGGCAAATACCGGAATCATAACCTCCATGGTATCCTGGCTGCAGTCCGAGGTATACCGGATCCTGCTGCCAAACCGCATCTTCTGAAGGTAAATGTAATCCTCCACCACCTTCTTTTCCCGCTCAAAGGGCATCACGGACGCCGTAGATTTTAAATTGTAGCGGAACAGCCTGCTCATGGCCTGTATCATCTTCTCTGTCGTCTCCGCCTCCTCCATCTCCGCAGCTCCGGCAATGGTATTTAACGTATTGAACAGAAAATGGGGATTGATCTGGTTCTTTAACATCTGAAGCCGGACCGCCTCCAGCTGCGTCTCGACCTCGTGCTTCTCTTTCAGCGTCTCAATATATCCCTGTGTGGAACATTTCATCCGGCAGAACGCCCGGACGAGATCCGCAATCTCATCTTCACATTCCGTTGAAACGGGAGGGCCGCTGTAATCATTTTCCGCGATCCGTCTGGAATCCTCCGCCAGCGCCTGCACCGGCCTGACAATGTGCCTGCCAACCGACCGATTCAGCCATAGGACGGCCGCCAAAGCAAGCGATCCCCAGAGAATCGTCAGCACCGGAATCAGGAGAAACAGCGGAATCTGCTTTTCATATCTCCGGATTCCCGCGGCCACATTCATCTCCTGAAGGCTTCCGGCATAGCTCTTAATGTAGTTCTGCATCTGATAGATCTCATACAGCTTCTGAACGTACTCAGGGTCATCCTCAGACATCGATAGCAGCTCGGCCTTCCTCTTCTCATACGTATCGTAGCTGTTTTTCACGGACCACGTCTTTGCGAAACGTTCCCGCCCGATCTCGCCGTAATCGTACGGCAGAGCCTCCAGGGCCTTTCTCGCAGCACCGCACGCCTCGTCGTAAGCGGCTCTGTTATCCTCTGAACGGTCCCGGATCATGGTCTTAAACGTCCGGCTCTCCGTCTCCATCGCCGCCTGAAAGGAAGCGCTGCGGGAATTGTCCTCCAGGATCTTCCTAAACCCGTTCATGCCAAAGCCTGCGGTCACAAGGTTCATCAGGATCGAAAATGACACCGCAAATGCGGCGAGCACCGTAATTGCGCCCACCTTTTTGCGCAGGGGAAGCGAGAGCCACGTCCTGCGTATCTTATCTCCAAATGATCCATTTCCCTTTACCCTGTCCATCAAACTGTCCTTTCCCTGCAGCATACCGCTGTATCGGTAAATCGAAAAAAGGATTTCATAAAAGGCTTTCACCTTTCACAAAATCCTCACCTGAGCCTTCGCTCTTATCATGCGGGAGATGGGACTTGAACCCACACGAGCATTCACCCACAAGATCCTTAGTCTTGCCTGTCTGCCAATTCCAGCACTCCCGCACAGCCATATTATAATACCAATAAATGGACAAAATGTCAATATGTTTTGCAATTTTTATTATTGATTCTTCCGATAAAGTTTTTCATAACAAAAAATACCCTGTGGATTTACACAGACACCTGCGATGTCAGCGCGCGCCGCAACCAAAACTGCCGGCTGGTAAAGCGGGACTGCATAGTAGCTGCCTGCAATGATCTGATTTGCTTCCTGATAGATCGCCTCCCGGGCTTCTGTATTGATCTCCATACGCCCCTGCTCCAGCAGCTCTTCCACTCTGGGATCGGTGAATCCGCTCTGGTTCACGGTAGGATGACCTGCTTTGGAATAAAGCTGTGTCAGCGTACTGTCCGGATCGGGGTTGCTCGTCCAACTCATGATACTGCCCATCTGAGTTCCCTTGCCCACAATATCAAGGTATTCCTGCAGCTCTAAAAATTCATAATTCAAGTTGATGTTCACCTCAGCAAAGTCCATCTTCAGATACTCCATCAGCTTTTTTCTCTGAGAATCAAAGGTAAGTACGGTAAAATCAAATCCATCCGGGTATCCCGCCTGTGCCAGCAATTCTCTGGCTTTATCCGGGTTATAGGAGTATTCCTTGAAGTCAGCAAAGCCCAGTATCGGTGCAGGAATGATACTGCTCTGCGCTTTGCCAAAGCCGGAAAGCACGTTATCGATAATACTGTGTTTGTCAATCGCACAGGCAATGGCCTGGCGGACACGGATATCGTTTATGGGCGCCACCCTGGGATTCAGAATCAGCAGTTCTGTCTTTGTAGAGTCTGTCTGATAAAGATTCACAGACTCATTTAAATCCAGATAATCGCCGTCATTGGCCGCTACCCTGTATAGGACATCCAGCTTTCCATTGAGAAGCATGGCCGTACTGTTTGGTTCGGATGGTTCCACCACAAAGCTTAAATATCTGCTTTTGGCTGCACCTCCAAAATAATCGTCAAACCGCTCCAGCCGGATCTCTTTCCTCTCTGTGCGCTCTATCACCTTGAAAGGTCCGGAGCCTACAGGCTTATTCACGTCGTAGTCAGGATTTGACATGGCTTTTTCGGACATAACGGAGGTACTGGTACGCACAAAAAGTGTCGGCAGGTTGTTCATTTGGTCTGTAGTGGTTACCTTGACTGTCTTATCATTAAGCGCCTCGATATCCGCAATAACCAGCAGAGACTGCTCCGCTTTCTCGATGTTCATGGCGCGGTGTATGCTGAAAACTACGTCAGAAGCAGTGAGCGGCGTCCCATCATGAAATTTCACATCGTCCCGAAGCTTAAAGATCCACTCCAGCTTTGAGACCTGTTCGGCATTTTCGGCCAGACAGGGTGACAGATTGAGCTTTTCATCAAAAGTATAAAGGGTGGAGAATACGCAGCGCCCCACAGTCTCAGATAAAATATCTTTGGTACCGGCCACATCCAAAGATACGATGTCATCGGTGATTCCCACCTTAATGGGAACCATATCCTCTTTTTGTGTGCCGCAGCCTCCCAACAGGAAAACCGCCGGCATCAAAAGATACAGTAATTTGCTGATTCGTTTTTTCATACCATTCTTATCCTCTCGCTTTTCTATTATATTACATGATGCAGTACTGGGAGCGGCCCTTTTCTTTCGCACGGTACATGGCTTCATCAGCGCGCCCCACAGCATCATCCAGTGTTCCGGGCGGCGTTACCATATAAACTCCGACACTGGCTGTCAGATGGATCTGACCGCCGTGCGGCGCATCCAGCAGAAAAGAGACCGTCTGCACCAACCGCTCTGCCTTTTGCTCTGCCATCTCTCTTCCGATGCACGGTGCAAATACGACGAATTCATCCCCCCCGAAACGGCCAACCACATCGCACTCACGGAACTGCACGCGAATGGCTTGTGCCGTAGATATTAAGGCCTCATCACCTGCCGCATGTCCCAGAGTATCATTGACCTGCTTAAATTTATCAAGATCGATAAAAAACACAGCATCCTGCCGTCCCTCTCTTGACAGCTTGCAGTGCAGCGGAAATGCCGTCTTATTGTAAAGCCCGCAGAGCGGGTCTGTCTGCGAGGATTGAATCAGCCGTAATTCCTCCAGCTTCTTATCCGTAATATCCTCAAAGTGAAGTGCTGCCCTCCAGACGTCAGTTCCCTGAATGACAGGGACCGCTACTACTCGGTACCATTTTCTTATTTCATTTTCTTTTATGCTGAAGCGGGTTTCCGTCTCCATGGGTTCCGTCAGCTTTCCGCATACAATACGATACAGGACAGTATCCGGCGATATATCCTGCCCTTCTTCTGAAAACAGTGCCAGCACCCGTTCTGACGCCGTCCGGCCCTGCATATCATCAATCCGTGCCGACAGTCTCCCGGAAGAGCATTCTACAGTGTCCGCCTGAAAATCAATAACAATGCGAAATTCATAGGTTGCCATGAGCAGCGCAGCATAAAGGTAGTTGCTCTCCCTGATTTTATCCTGAACCAGTGTCATCTCATCTGACAGATTAGAGAATTTTTCGGCCAGGTACCCAATTTCAGTTTTAGGGTCTATATCCGCCTCGGGGAATTTTGTCGCTCCATTCAGAAAAAATTCTTCTACAGCCCCGAGCAGTTGATCCAGCGGATACAGCATTTTTCTGCTCTGATTTCTGGACAGGATTATAATTATGAAGAATACCGCCAGCAGCGCTGCTATGTTAATCATTCCATAGTTCTTTACCTGGGAGAAAATCTGTGCTGTATCTACGGTACTTACCAGGACCCAGGGTGTCTTTGAAAGACTCTGGTAATAGACCAGATTGTACTGGTCATTCATTTTGCAAAGCAGGGACCCCCGACTTTCTTCTCCCACTTTCAGGTCCAATTCCGACAGAGAGCCAGACACGTCCTGTTTTGAGGTAATGATCTGATGATGTTCTCTGCAGTAAATCAGGGCGTTGGAGGATTCCAACTGGCGGTGGCTGCTGATGAGTTTTAAAATATAATCCGTCCGGCACACGATGACTAATGTTCCCACGGCTGTTTTGTTTTCCTGTACCGGCGTGTAAATCACAATGCTGTTGCCTGGGTCTGTAAACGGGATTTCGCTTACAAGCTGTTGCTCCAACTGTGACAGCGTTGGCAGATTGGCCTTTAGCACGCGGCTGTCGCTGACAGAACCGGAAGAGTAGATAATCTCTCCCTCCAGGTCTAAAAGAGCAAAAATAGCCACATTGTCCAGCGTTTCATCCGTAAAGTTCAGAATATCATCTGATAATTCACTGATGGTGCCTTCCCCCCGGCGCGAGTTATTCTCACAGACGCGTTTTACCTCCTGGGATAACACAAACTTTCTGGCTCGCACCATAAGCCGGTTGATATTTTCTTCCACCAGCTCTGCCTGAATCTGCGTGGAATCGCGCAGATTTTGTTCATGGAGATCAAAGGCCAGTACAAGATTTGTGGCAAATATATATATATGCCCACCGCGGCCAGCGGCAGCATTGCCAGCATGAGAAACGATGTAAATAATTGTTTTCTTAGATTCATAGCACAGCCTCGGTATTCCGTATTCTATTTGATCATACAGCCATAATCACACCTCTTATATTAAATGCCTCCCAGCTGCCTGGAACTGTATTTCGTATCATTCAATGACTCCCGAATCGCTTCTCTTGTCACTGGCTTTATAATATATCCCTGTGCACGGGACTTAAGCGCCTCACCCACATAAGTGTCTGTAGCGGTGGTAAACACGGTCAGCACGCCAGGCTGAACGGCTTCACATTTTATCTGCAGTCTTAGTCCCGTCAGCCCAAGCATGGGAATCTCCGTGAAGAGCACATCAATGGGATTATCTTTTATGTATTGCTCAGCAAATGCAGGGTCAGAGAACATCACGACCTCGCATCCGGGAAAAACCATTCTTAAAAATCTGACCAGTTTTGCTAAATCCTTTTTATTGGGATCAACTGCTGCAATGACCATGATACGTTTGCCTCCTATACTCTATCTGTCACTTTTACTTCTGCTTTCTGTCGTTTCATAATCGCTTTATTCTGATACATGGATTCGTCCGCCCGCTTGAAAACATCGCTAAAGGTCAAATCAGTTTCTTCCTCATAAAGCGCAATTCCCCTGGCAACGGAAATCTGTCCGTCAGGCCGCGCGTACTGGTTAAACTCCTCCAGCGCCCCCTGAAACCGTACCAGCAGCTCATTGTAGTGCTGGTAGTCTGCATCTTCTAAAATCACTACAAATTCGTCACCTCCAATGCGGTAGACTGGACTGTGCTTAAATACCTTGCAGATAATCTTACAGGCGTCAATAATCAGCATATCACCAAAATCATGGCCGTTTGTGTCATTGATTTCCTTCAAGCCGTTGATGTCAAACACCACAACGGCAAACTGCGGTCTGCCAATCCGGGTCTGCTCCTCCAGTCTGATGACGGTTTCCTGATAAGCAGTCTTGTTTTTTACTCCGGTCAGTCCATCCCGGTAAGCAAGACCATTAATATAATTAATGTACTTCTGCAAATGATTGACGGTCTGTTGGAAACTGTCTGCGAGCATCCCCACTTCATCCTTGGTTTGATGGGTCAGAGCAATCGAAAGATCCCCCTCGGCAATTTTTTTGGCCGCCTCGTTAAGCTCCTTTAAGGGACGGATTATCCGGCGCGTCATAAGCACCGTCAGCAGTAGCGACAACGCAAGGAAAACCGTCAACACGATAACGCATTGCAGAATCATCCTGTTTTTTGCCGCATCAATTTCTGCTGTGGGCGCCGTTATTCCCAGTCTCATACCGTTTTGCAGACTGCAAAATGCCAGTTTCCTGGCTTCATCCCGCATGGTGTAAGAAAAGAGGTAACTGCCTCCGCCCATATTCAGAAGTTCATCCGCCACAGAACGCAGGCTGCTTCCCATGCTCGAGATGGAGGTACCTATGGGAAATTCCGGATGGTACATAATATTTGCCTGTTTGTCCGTTAAAAAAGCGTAACCGCTGGAATAGACCCGGATACTTCCTACAATCTCGCGTATGACGTCATAGTTGATGTCCATCCCGACTACGCCTACCGTTACATTGTCCACATACAGCGGTACCACATAGGAAATCATCTCCACATTGATATTCTGGTTTTGATAAGGCTCCATCCAAATGGCTTTCCCGTTTTTTACCGGCAGATAGTACCAGCCGACATGCTCCACATCCTCCGGGCTGTAGCGGGAAAAATCTGTTGGCACAAACTCCTGAAAGTTACCGTTCTGGGCTGTCTTACTCCAGAAAAGCCCGGAAGTCGGTTTCCCGAAATCCGGATTAAAGCGCAGGTAAACCGCCAGCGCTCCCTCCGTGTTGTTAGCTGCGTTGATCGCGACAGACTGGATTTTCTGTGTATAAGCGTCAATATATGCATCATCTGTCCGAAGACTCTCCACACTGTCCAGTTCCCCTACCGCATATACGGCCAGCGTATTCACCGACTGTTCAATACGCGATAAGAGGGCATTAATCTCCTGCGCTTTTTCTGAGCATAGCAGATTCATAATCCGTGCCGAATCTTCGTCCACAACGGTCTTAGCAGTAAAAATACCCACACCGCCAATGACCGCGGAAGAAAGAAGTACACACCCTAAAATCAAAGCAATAAACTTTGTTTGAATTGATTTCATCTCGATTCTCCTTATCCAGCAGATTAAACTTTTCCGTTCAATATAATTCTATTATAAGACTCCTTCCTTACACAGTTCTTACAAAACCGATTCTGGTACAAAAAAAATCCGGTAAGACAGCCACCGCTGCTTACCGGATTTTTAAAATATTTATTTCTCATGATTCGTTTTACTGATAAGTTCTCCCAGCGTAAATTCTGCCCAGCTGTAATTAGTCATGTATTCCCCTGAAAAGGCATTCATCTGCGTCATATCCCCGCTGATCGCCGCATAATAATCGCAGTCCACCTTAGAAACATCAATGGCGATTTCCCTTCGGCTCTTAATAACAATATCTTCTATCCCTGCATCTTTAAGTGCTTTCATCAATGTAAAAATGACCTGATGCGCATTATTCTGCGTATTAATGTCATTTACTTTATCTTCCCATAGGACGGAAGCAATCTCTGCCACCGTAAGACGCGCACCCTTGCGGTCAATCAGATAGGCAAGGCATTCCTTGCTTTTGGCACGGGGAAGATTAAGGGGTCTGCCGTCCACAAACACTTCAAAATGCCCAAAGGTCTGCACACGAACCCGCTTCGTCGGTACATGGGATACGGGAAACCGAAGGTTGTCGATTTCCGCGCGCAGATCCCTTTCCCGCACAGGCTTCAACAGGTATCCGCTAACATGAAGCCGAAAAGCATCCGACATATACCGGGAATATCCTGTCACAAAGATTATGTTGACCACGGGACAGAGGTCCTTACATTTTTTCGCCAAAGCGATTCCGTTCAGTTCTCCCATTTCAATATCCAGAAATGCAATATCCACCCGGTTCTGCGACAGGTATTTCATCGCATCGGCGGGCTTTATAAAGCTGATAATCTCAGCCTCTGACTCAACCTTTTTTAACAGCTTTACAAAGTTATCAAGAGCCAGACGCTCATCGTCCACCGCTATAATTTTCACCCGGATCCCCCCTCCTTTGCGGCAGGATTATTGTTACCTCTGTGCCAACTTCTTTTTCGCTTTTGACGATCAGAGCACCACCGCACATCATCTCCAGCCGTTTCCTGACATTTTCAATACCAATGTGCGTCTTGCCGTCATTTTTCGGCTCATTGATATCAAACCCTGCTCCATCATCACGTACAGTGATAAGGATGCTGTCCTCATTCTGTTCCGTACGGATCGTCAGCTTGCCGCCCTCGTTCTTTTTAGTGATGCCGTGACGCACTGCATTCTCTATAATCGGCTGCAGCGTCAGCGGAGGCAGCATAAAGTCTTTATATTCAATTTTCCACTCAATCTTAATCCGTTCCTCATAGCGCATTTTTTCCAGATACAGATAATCCTCTATGTGCTCCAGCTCCTTGGTAAATGGAATCAGCCTCGTAATGGTCAGCGAATCCAGATTGCCTCTTAAAAAATATGAAAAGTGCTCTAATGCATCAGAAGCCTTCCCTGGTTCCGTATCGCACAGCTCCTTGATTCCTAAAAGTGCATTGTACAAAAAATGCGGTTGTATTTGAGAGAGCATCACGGATATGCGGCTTTGTTCCAGCTCCTTTTCCGCCTTTGCTGCATGACGAGACTGTACGTTAAGATAAAGAATAAGCACGCTCAATGCACCAAAGCTCCAGATAGCAGTCACACCGTACCAGAGCATCTGAAGAACTGCACCTAACACCGGCAATGCAGAGCCGACCAACAGGTTCCAGCCATCCTTCCGTTCCTCATCGGATAGATGGCTAAGCCGGAAGACAGCTAAAAGCATGGCCTCAATCAGGTAAAAAAATGCACAGACCGCATAGATACTTCCCCAAATTCCCCATCCTCTGGAATAAACATTATCCGCACTAATCACAAATACGCTCTGCGTCATCGGATTGGCACACAGTATGGCAAGTCCAGTCACAAGAGGGAGCCGGTGTAACCAGCGGCCTTGCGGTGTCAGTTCGAGGCGGGTCAGCCGATGGCTGTACATCCCCCATAGGTAGCCCAGTATGCTCTGTTCTGCATAATAAACATAGTTGACGATAAGATTGAGCATACGTGCTCCTGGAAATTGCTGGAGGTTCACCGACCACATGGCTGAATCCAGCGCCAGCAAAATCAACAGATGTATCAGCAGCAGCCGAAAGGATCTATTTTCCGGAGGGCAGACGGGACTGTTCCGGTTATTTGCCAAGATCAGCAGTATCACTACGGCAGCCAGCGCATTGATTTGGAGATTCGTAATCATCATAGGTATATTCAAACGAAAAAACGTTTACATTTCCTCTCTAACCGTAACGCTCCACATCGTGAGCTGTCACGGAACTATTTATTTGTTTCAGGATATTGTACCAAAGCGCTGACACACCAGCCGGCCCAGATGCGCATCCCCTTTACTTTTTCAACAAAACTGCTATACTTATAGTACCATGGATTTTCAAACTCAACAACTCCGATTTTCGGTGACTGCAGGATAAATAAACCGGGTAACCGTAAATTTCCAGGAGTTCTATGACACTTACAATATACAGCCCGATGACGCCATGTATGTAGCGCACAAAGACAGAATCAAGAAGAGCGGCTGTTCTCGCCTATGACAAAAGAATACGGAAAAGGCGAAGAGATGCCTCTCTTCGCCTTGCTAACTGTAATGCAGAAGAAGGGACTTGAACCCTCACGGTATTGCTACCACACGGACCTGAACCGTGCGCGTCTGCCAATTCCGCCACTTCTGCATGTCTCTGCAATCTCTCGCAGCAACAGTAGTTATTATATTATAAAAGGGACTTCCTGTCAATCATATTTTTACATATTTTAGAAAATATTTTTTTGTATATATTTTTTAAAAAATGTTGACAATTCTTCTTAAAAATGGTATCATAATCTTCGTTGCGCGGGAGTGCTGGAATTGGCAGACAGGCAAGACTAAGGATCTTGTGGGTGAATGCTCGTGTGGGTTCAAGTCCCATCTCCCGCATTGACTGGATAGTCCGAAAACCTTATATAATAAGGCTTTTCGGACTTTCTTTTTTGTTTTAGTCTTTGGGAACAAATCCATTTTGTTCCCAAAAAACAGAATTCTGGGAACACTTTTGGGAACAACTTGTTAGGCTAAAGCCTTTTCAAGCATATCTTCCGTCTGTGTTTTATTATATCTGTTGTAACAATAATTCCTAAGTGTAGTTTTCTCATTCTCATGTCCGGCGATACGTCTGACCTCATCAATATTGATTCCATCGTCCAGTAATTTTGAAACAAATGTTTTACGAAGCTTGTGTTGACTTTTAGGAATTGTCTGCATTTTATCACATATACGGTACAGCTTCTTTTCTACCGCTTCGTATCCCATATGGAAATCCTCATAAAATTCAGACTGAAAAATAAATTCACCTGTAAGGTTATGTAGCTTATTATATTCGTGCAATTCATTCAATAATTCCCTGGCATTATGAACCAGATAAATTTTCCTTTTTCCTGCTTTTGTTTTAGTTCTCTCTACCAGATGTGGAATCTTTTTTGTCGGTTTACCGTTTTTATCAAACTCAAAATCAAAAACATACTGACGGTTTATACTTAAATAAGTTCCGCTCTTTGATAAGTCGGAATATTTTAATCCTAGTAGTTCTGCCCGTCTTAATCCGGTTTTTAGCATAAAGCATATTGCAATGCCTGTTGCTGTTCCATCATGTGCCAAATTCCAAAGTTCCTCTATTTCATCAACAAAGAATACCTGTGTTTCTGGTTCTTCTTTTTCTTCTTGTATGAACTTCTTTTTGCTAATAAGATTTTTGCTATATGGATTAGCTTTAATATAACCTTGTTCAGTGGCATATTCTAAAATCTGCCGTACTGGTGAGGTAGCGTTATAATATTGGTGTACATTAAAATTATATTTATCATTTAAAGCATTTACCCATTCTTTAAGTTCTAAGCTTGTAATACTTCCTAGCGGTTTCTCAATTAAATCATGGGATAATTCTTCTTCCAGGCAGTATTTTTTCCAATCGTACCATAGACGAGTTGGATTCGAGCTTCTACCATCTAGTTGCTTTTCCCTGCTCCATTTAGAATAAAGATTTTTCAATGTTAAGACTTTTTGAATGGCTTTAACTGGTATAATCGCTTCTTCTTTAAAATACCATGCTGCAAGTTTGTCAAGCAAATCTTCGTAGGTGGGAGCTATCAGTTTGTGTCGGCCCTCTTTTTTAGTCATGTCATCAACATATGTTGCATACCGTCCATCTTTCAAAGTACTGATTTTTCTATTATGCTTTTTTAATGCTTTTGTTCTATTATCCATAATTGTATCTTTTATCTTACGGATAATGTTATCATTTACTCCATTTATTAAATTGCCAATGTCCATTTCTGACTTATCTAACATTATTTCCATTTCTCCTGCCAATCAATGTTACCCAACCTCTAATGATTGGCTGTTATTTAAGTCACTTTAATTATAACATAGAAACAAAGTGAAAAACAGTCTTGTCATTTCTGGTCGGTTGAGTAAAATTTCTTTTTGATTACTTTTTATAGTGGTGTGATGCTATAAATGCGGCCGCGGACGGAGGAGGAGCATCGCCGTGGTGCCTCTCCGTCTCGTGGATATAATGTAGTGAAAATTGGAAAATGGAACTAAAATAATTAATTTATTTTATAGGGACGGAATATCCCACTAGGAGTTATGAATAAGCATGGCTACCCTCCGGAGGACGAACGTTAGGGACATTGTCCCTTTAGTGAGTTAAAGGGACAGCCATCTTACATAATACTTATGTAAGAATAAAAGCTGTCTCTTTAATAAGACGATGGTAATGAGGAGGGCTGGATATGAGTAACCAAATAATTAGAGTGGCTAGATATACTAGCGGAAGCATAAATAGCATTGGACGTGAAGAATACAGACTTAAATATAACCATAAGAATACGAGCATAGACGAGGCCAGAAGCCATCTTAATATTACTTTAGGTAATAAAGATAGAAAGACCTTATATCGGCTCTGGAAAACGCATATAGAACATTATGGATTAAATTATACAGGAAAGAAAAATCAAATTGCCATGGAACAGATTGTTATAACTGCCTCACCAGATTTTTTTAAGCAGTTAGGATGGGATAAAATTGTTGCCAGGGAATGGGACAAAACAGATATTCCAAAAGAAATTTGTCAGTATTTTAATGATTCACTGAAATTCGTAAAAGAGTACATAGGAAAAGAAAATCTGCTTTCTGCAACGCTTCATTTCGACGAAGAGACACCACATCTCCATGTTGATTATATTCCAGTTATTTGCGGTAAAAGGAAACGCAAGGACGTATACTTAAAGGACGAACAAGGCCGCTGTATTCGGAATGAAAGAGGCCATGCTATTAGGGCAAAAGGTTCAGATGGCAAAACACTTTATGAATATGTTGATGAGCCGTCAAGCATTAACAGAAGTCAATTCTGGGCAGAGCGTGGAGGAAGACAGTCATACAGACAGATGCAGGATTTATTTCATGAGCAAGTGGCAAGTAAATATGGTTTAGAACGTGGCAATCGTGGTACGGACAGAAAACATGAAGAACAGTCCATATATAAGGCCAAATTATTAAAAAAACAGATTGAACAGAAACAGGAGGCAATATTAACGTTGGGCAGTTTGGAAAATCAAACAGTTGATGAATTAGCAAAGATTTTACAAAAAAGTCCGCATGTTCTTGGGCGGATTAATCAATCAATTAAAATAGCCATGGGAGGGAAACCACCAAATCAGATTATTACAGTGAACCGGGAACGTGGCAGGTAAATAAAGGAGATTATATCAATGACAATAAATGATGATGATTTGCAAATAATTATTGAACAAGTCTTAATGGACGAACGAGAACAGATATATCTTGACTGGATAGACACAGAAGATATTATTATACCCTCTTTAACAATTAAGCGGCCATGGCATAGGAAAAAGCCTATAGCTGTTATGGATTTAGAAGACTGGGAACAGTATAGGGCTAATGTTAAAGAGGTCTTACAGGCTTTGTATTATGCTTATATGCGTCTGAAGCTTTTTGAACAGGCTCAAAGAGATACAGCTATATCATTTGATGAATATATCAAGAAAGAAGTATTAGCATATGATTCAGAAGAATTTGAACGGGTACGGGAACATTTTGAGACACAATGTATAGATTCAAGTGAAGCAGATATAGAATTGTAAGTATGGGCACCCTTTCAGAGTGCCCAAATTGTTATTACATTACAAGATTAGCACCATCAAAGACCAGTGAAATACAGGTTTTGCTATCTTCGGATTCAATTCCTACATGGTTTGCCAAATTAAACAGCAATTTTATAAGTCTGCTATTTTCTGCAATATCATATCCAATATCATTTTTAAGTGTGGCTATTATAACAGAATCATGGGCTTCCTCTATAATGAGAAGGGAGCATGTTTTTTTTGCATATTCCTGCAATATTGGTAATATTGCGACTTTAATCCATTCTAAAGAATGTGTAGTTTGTTCCTGTACAGTCTTTTTTTTGAGCATATCAATAAATTCAGATACCTCTTTTGCTTCACCCTCCGATAAAATTTCAATTTTTGCTTCCATTTCATTGATAAAGCCTATTTCATGCTGATAGTCATAAGTTTCCATCAATTTCCTCCATTTATAAACTTTTTAATAAGTACCTCACTGTATTATACCTCACTATATAGTGAATTACTAGATAGATATTTACTGGATATAATGTAATCAATAAAGGGTGGTGAGGATATGGCACATTTGCATATGAGAATCAATGAACTTTTAGAAGAACGTGAAATCAGTAAAAATACAATATGTAAAGAACTGGATATACCACGTTCAAATTTTAATAGATATTGTCGTGACGAGTTTCAAAGAATCGATGCAAATTTAGTATGTAAATTGTGTGAATATTTTGATTGCAACTTAGGAGATTTAATTGAATTTGTAAAAGATTAAAGCAGGCTATTATAAGCCTCTTTTTTTGTTTACAGCTTTTTCGTTACTCTTTAGAATATGCAGTACACAACACCACAATTTTTTCTCAACAATAAGAAAGGTAATAAAACAAATACTTTTATCATTATACAGGCGGTGGAGAGCTTGTCCCACCGCCAAAATCCAGATTACACAGACTACACATTTTAACTCATGTAAAAGCAAGCATTTCAAAAATAAGATATACTTATAATATTAATGAAAATATTTAATAAATAAAGATACTCAAAGTTAACTCAATAGCAAACGAGTCTCACATATTGTTGATGGAACATAAATATGTTCTATAAAATTTTTGGAGGTAAAAAATATAATGAGTGACTATATTAGATTGAACTTTAATATTTCCTCACAGTTTAGGGACAAAATCAGACAGCAGGCAAAGTCATATGGTATGACTACAGCCCAATATTGCAGAATGGTTTTAATGCAAGCTATTGAAACTGGAGGTGATTTGCATGTCAGAGAAAACAGTCACAACACCAACCCTATGTGAGGTACAGACACAAATTCCATTCTTGCCAAAAGAAAAAATGCTCTCCATAATAGCGGAGCATACAACGGCAGGCCATATAAAAGAATGGGCATATATACTACATGATAAAGATATAAAAGAAGATGGCACGCCTAAAGAACCACATTGGCATATTGAACTAAGGTTGACGAGAGGTAGACGTCTTACGGATATCGCTTCATGGTTTGGATTGCCTACGATGTGTATACAAACAAGTAAAAGTGGAAGGTATGAACCTATGCTACAATACCTTATTCATGAAAATTTTTCGGAAAAACATCAATATGCTGAAAGTGAAGTAGTTGCTAATTTCAATTATTCTGAGCGTTTACAAGCTATACGAGATATGCAAGCCAAAAAAGATGCAAAAAAAGCTGCTGACGAACGAATAGGCGAAATTGTTGAGTTGATAGCAAATGGTACGGTTCGTGAATTTAACATTGATGAATTTGTAACTGCCATGGAATATGATAAATACCGAAGTCATATAAAAAATGCTTTAGAATATAGGAGCATAATTTTAGAGAAACAGAACACAAGGAATATGGAAGTTATTTATATATATGGCAAAGGTGGCACAGGAAAAAGTTCGTTTGCAGAGACTATAGCAAAAGAGCGAGGTTTTAGTTTTAAGCGTTCTGCCTCTGAAAGAGACCCTCTTGCAACATACAAAGGTCAAGACTCATTCGCTTTAGACGATGTAAGAGGTAACACATTTGAGTTTCAGGATTGGCAAGGCGTTTTGGATAATTTTCAAGATAGACCTGGTTCAAGTAGGTTTCATGATAAACACTTTACAGAATGTAAATTACTATTCATTACTACTACGGATTCAGCGGAAGATTTTTGGAAGGAAATGTCTGCAAAGAGACCTAATGAAGACCCACATCAGTTTTTTAGGAGAATTAAAACAGTTATACATATGACAGGAGATGAAATTCTATGCAAGAGGTATGATGAAGAAACACATAGTTTCGGAAAAGAGCATATTATGGAAAATGATACACACAGTAGATTTGATGTACATTCAGAAACAGCCGAGGAACAAAAAGAAAAACTTGCCCACTCACTAGGTGTAGACAAGTCTAGGTTAAAACAAAAAATCAAAGTGGAAAAGCCGGAAGGAATTATAGGCGAGCCGATTCCGTTTGAAACCGTATATCCTACAATCCCTAAAGATATTATAGAACAGGTAAAACATGACCCATGGAAATATCTTGAGGCACACCCAGAACACAAAGCTGTTCCACTTAATCAGTTATAAACATAGAATGTAAGAAATTCAAAGCCGGAAACGGCTTTTTTGTTTATTATTCTGGGAACAAATTTGGGAACAAATGATAACATTATCCTCGGAACCCTCCATTTCTCTAGTGTTTTACTGCTTAGAGATGGGTTCAAGTCCCATCTCCCGCACGAAAAGATGAACTGGTTAAAAACCGGTTCATCTTTTTTTGTGCTTCTATGGGCTAATGGTTCTTCTCTGTCTCTATCTGGCAGAGGAAAGGGGAGGCTGGCAGCTTTACTGAATTGCACAGATTGGCTCCTGACGGGTTGTTGGACCAGGAATATACGAGCGCATCCGGAAGCCTGTCCCGCATTGGCCACGGAACCACTACCGTGTTTCCTTCGATTCGTGCCCCTGCCGGAATCATTCTTACCTTCCTTCCGTCTTCTTTCCCTTCTTCTCCATAAATACAGTACTCAAATCCGCCAGGCACAGTTCCGTCAAGCGTCTCCAGACCGCCTTCCGAGTGATCGAAATGCAGAATCATTCCCTCCGCTGTCCTTTCACCGTGAGAAAACAACGGGCTCAGCCATACTCCGTCTTCTCCATATGCCATTTGAAATGCCGCCATGGCCAGGCGCTCTCCCACGGGTTTCTTACTCACCGGATGCAGGTCATTTTCCTCTCCGCAGTCCATCGATACCACCATGGCCGTACCGGGAACCGAAGTCAGTTTCCGCTGCATGTGCCGGAACTTTACCCAGTTTTTCCCATCCTCCAGATCATAACAGGGAAGCTGTACGAAGAGTACCGGTAAACCGGCTCTGTTCCATTTCAGCCTCCAGTCCTCGACAAGCCTTTTGAAATATCCGGGGTAACGTTCATACTCATCCGCATTCATCTCGCCCTGATACCAGCAGATTCCCTTCACCGGGACACGGTGCAGTGGGGCAATCATCCCCTGGTACATCCCCGCCGGCTTCCGTTCAAAAAAAGTCTGTTCTCTCAACGGCTCCATCACCGCCCCTCGCCGGTATTCCCAGCCATCGGTGATGTCCCGCTCCTCTCCGTTCTCCCAAATAAGCCGATGGCCCTTGCCTCGCGTAAAGCCCCCCTGTCCATGGACGGCCGCGACACGCAGCACAAACTGGTTGCGCCCCGGCCTGAGAGCCGTCGTCTCATACTCTCTCGGCGGATATCGGTAGGAGGTACTTCCTGTCTTTTCCCCATTTATAAAGAGGCAGTCCGCATCGGTGATTGTTCCCAGCGATATTCGGACCGGCTGACCCGCTAAACCGGGGGGAATCTCCACACAGTTCCGAAGCCAGACGGTTCCGGCGCCTTTTAAGTCCTCCCGGTCATCCCAGCGGTCCGCAAGGCCGATTTTCTTCCAGAAGCGCCTGCCTCCTCCCGCGGCCCAGTTCTCCGCAATCCCCTGATCTCTCTCATCCAGCAGCCTCCACCATGCGGCAATGCGTGTTTCATCTTCTTTCCGTATCCGTTCCACATACCCGGGATCGCTGCAGGCATCCAGTTCCTTCCGTTCATCGGGAAAATCGCAGAGCGCCTCCCGACTCATCCACGCTTGTACAGGGGTTCCCCCTACCGCGGTTAAGATCAGGCCGACCGGGATACGGTAACGCTCATACAGCTTCTGCGCAAAGAAAAAGCCAACGGCAGAAAATACCGGAGTATGTTCCGCCGCGGCCATCTTCCACTCCCCGCCGGACAGCGAGTCAGAGTCAGAGTCAAATTTCCACTGAATCGGAACCGTAAACTGACGGATCATGGGTGATGCGCCCTTTTTATATTCTTCAGGATACCGGTATTTGACCCGTTCCATGGGTAGCTGCATATTGGACTGCCCCGCCATGACCCAGATATCTCCGAAATAAAGATCATGAACCTCCCGTTCTTCTCTTTCGGATTCAACCCGCAAGCAGTATGGTCCTCCTGCTGCAAACGGAGGCAGCTCCACCAGCCACGTTCCAGCCGGGTTCACCACTCCCCAGCCGGATTTCGGCTGAATCACGCCGTCTGCCTTTACCCACTCAGGCGTCAGCTCTGCCCGCACCCTGGCTCCGACTCTTCCCCTACCGTGCACCGGAATCACTTCATCCCGCTGGAGCACCGCATGGTCCGAGATGAGCGGTGTCACAGAAAGCCGGACATTCTGTTCCATATCCGATCACCCCTTCACTCCAGTCGATGTAACGCCCTCCACGAAATATTTCTGTGCGGAGAAGAACAGGATCAGGGCCGGGAGCAGCGCCAGAAATGACATGGCGAGAATCTGATTCCATTCCACGATACCGCTGCTCTGGTCGATGGACATTTTAAGCGCCAGCGCCACCGGATACTTTTCCAGGCTGGTCACATAGATCAGCGGCCCAAGGAAATCATTGAAGCTCCATACGAACTGGAAGATCGTACAGCTGATCAGCGCTGGTTTTAAGGACGGCAGCAGAACCCTCATCAGAGTCTGGAAGGAATTACAGCCGTCGATTGTGGCCGCCTCGTCCAGATACGTGGGGATTGACCGCATGAACTGAATCAGCATAAACACGAAGAAGGGTTCATTGGCAAACATGGTCGGTGCGATCAGCGGCACGTACGTGTTGAGGAGTCCCATCTGCTTCCACAAAATATAGAGTGGAATTCTTGTCACGACGGCCGGTAGGAACATGGTAGCCATCAAAATTGAAAAACAGATCTTCTTAAATGGAAATTCAAACCTTGCAAAGCCATACGCGACAAGCGTACTGGACACGAGGCAGAAGACAATTTTCGGCACCACGAACCGGAAGGTATTTAAGAAAAACGTGGTGAACGTATACTTTGTCCGCGTCTTCCAGCCTTCTATATAGGGAGTAAAGTCGATCCGTTTCGGAATAAAACTGATCGAAGTAAATATTTCATTATTGCTCTTAAAGGTAGCGCCCACCAGCCATATAATCGGATAGATCATGACGAGCGCCACGACAATCAGGACGATATAACGGATGACAGAGCTGATGACCACCCGTCTGTGCCTCCGCACTTCCATTTCGCTGAATCCTCGCGTTTTCTCCATCATCTAATTACCTCCGTCCGAGTAATAGACCCACTTGTCCTGTGTCGCAAAGAGGATCAGGGTCACAGCCACGATGATGAGGAACAGAATCCAGCTGGCGGCACTGGCATACCCCATGTTAAAGTACTTAAATGCATTGTCATAAATATACATGGAAGTCAGATAGGTGGCATTTAACGGTCCCTTCCCCGTTACAAGGTACGGGCCGTTGAATTCCTGGAACGCATTGACCAGCTGCATGACCAGATTGAAGAAAATCGTAGGTGTGATCAGCGGCATGGTAATATGGATAAAGGAATGGAACTTGGTGGAGCCGTCCACGCTGGCTGCCTCATAGAGATCCTGGGGTACGTCCTTGAGCGCGGCCAGGAAGATCAGCATTGCAGAACCAAACTGCCAGACCTTCAGGATTATGATGACGCTCATCGCCCCGCCCGGGGAAGAGAGCCACGCCACCGGCTGTATCCCCACAACGCCGATGATGCGGTTGATAAGCCCGTCCTGCTGAAACAGGAATCTCCACAGCACCGCCACCGCCACATTTCCTCCCAGCAGGGATGGAATATAGTAGGCTGTCCGGAAAAAGTTAATGCCCTTCAGCTTAAAATTCAATATGTATGCAATAAACAGGGCAAACGCCAGCTGTAACGGCACCGTAATCACAGTGTATTTTAACGTTGCGGTAAGCGTACTCAAAAAATCCTCATCCTGAAACAACTTGGTGTAGTTGGCCAGACTAATGAAATTCGGTTCTCTCACGAGATTGTAATCCGTAAAACTGATAACCAGCGCGTTAATAAACGGATACAGGGTAAGAAAAACCATACCGATCAGCCATGGGAGGATATACACCAGACCCATTTTGCTCTTTCTCAAAGAATCTCCTCCTTCCTGCGTGCTCTTTATTTGCCGTAGTCCTGTTTCAGTTTTGCAACCTGCTCGCTGGTGGCGTCAAAGATGGCCTGCGCAGCTTCCTCGGCCGTGCTCTTTCCAAACTCAAACTTCTCGTAATTACTTTCATAGGAATTGGTAAATACGGCGTTCTCAAATATCGGAGAATTGTTGATTACTTTCGCTACATCGGTAAAATCGTAGGCCTGCTTTACGGCTCCTGTGATCTGTCCGTCTGCCTCTAAGGAAGCCTTGGCCGCTCTGGAAGCCACCATGCCGCGGGTGGAACCCATGAGCTTCGTTCCTTCCGGATCGTTTAAGATATACTGTAAAAATTCAGCCGCTTCCTTTGGATTCTTGGAATCCCTGGAGATTGCAAACAGCAGGGAGGGCTTTGCCATAGTTCCTTCAAATACGGCTCCGTCGATCACAGGGAGCGGCGCTACCACCAGTTCGTCCCCCTTGTCCTCCAGCGTCTTGGCGTTCGAAGCGATTCCTCCGGTCCATTCCAATACGCCAGCGTAGCCGCCATTGATATATTTTGCATTCTGGGCAATGGATACCGGCTCATTGCCTACATTCTCGATATAATCTTTTCTGGAACAGAAGACATGGGCATCCGCTAAGTCCTTATACCAGAGAAGCGCTTCTTTATAGTCATCCACGGTGTAATTCATGCTTAAATCTTCTGCAAATTCGCCTTTCCCTGTCTTCTGCTGCAGATAGTAGACTGCTGCGAAACGGAACGTCGGGCTGACGATCATATACGCATTCGGGTCCTGCCGGGTAAAGATTTCCGCCGCCTTCTTATATTCCTCGAACGTCGTTGGAAGCTCGGTGATACCGGCTCTGTCAAATGCAGATTTATTGACGTATAAGCCCAGCGTGTTCTGGCCGTATGGGACTGCCTGCATCTTGCCGCCTGTCTTTCCGAATTCCAAAAAGCCCTCGTCGTACTGGGAGAAATCGAAGATGTCCTTCACCTGATCGAGATCGTAGAATCCCTCTCCGTTTGGACTGTACTGGATAACCCAGGGATAGTTGACAGTCATGACATCGGCTGCGGTTCCGCCTGCATAACGGGTGGCAAAGGTCTCTTCCAGGTTGCCGAAGCCGGAAGGCTCTCCGGTCACTTCGATGGCGCCGGCGTGTGCCGCGTTGAAGGCATCGATGGCGTTCTGCGTGGCCTGATGGCGGTCGTCATTGCCCCACCAGGAGAAGCTTAATTTCGCGGTCTCTCCCGATGCTTTAGACACCTCCGGTGTTTTTCCGTCCGCTGCCTTCTCCGTCCCGGCCGCTCCGGTGCTTCCGGCTTCCCCGGTATTGCCCGTTTCTGCGGTCTTGCCGCCGCACGCGGTCATTGCCATGCTCGCTGCCAGTACGGCCGCACATACGATACCTGCTTTACTCCATTTTTTCATCATACTACCTCTTTCTTTTTATTTATTGGTATATTTTTCTACCCTTTTCATCGGGGATTCCCGACTTACGGTAAAAGTACGTGTTTACCTGGTCACGCCAGCTGACGGCGTTTTCCAGCTGCCAGACGAGGCGCTCCTTCATATTTAAGTAGCTCCCCTCATCCAGGGAATCCTTTAAGCTTTCCCATACTGCCTGATACTCTCTCACCCACTCCACGCCCTCAAAATGAGTGTCGTAGATGTGCTGAATCACCGTTTTTCCCGAATGCAGTACATGGGTGTACGGCACATGGTGGAAAAAGAGCAGCAGCTCATCGGGGCAGGACGAAAGGTCCTCATATTCAGAAAATCGCGCGTCGGAATACTGCCTCGTATAGGAGGTCCCCGTCTTCACGGTCCTGTCCCTTCCAACTCCGTCTCTGTCGGCATAGTGGTATGTCCCCCACCGGTCGTACTCATAGCCATCGATATCGACGCCGTAGTGGACGGCGGGTTTACACATGAAGCCAACGCCAAGAGGACAGGTATAAGCCTCGTACACGTCCCTCGATGTCGTCAGAATCGCCGCCAGCTTACCGCACTTTTCTTCGGTCAGGCAAAAGCTCTGGCGGACCCATTCTTCGGCAATCGCCTCTGCTGATAATTCATGATTCCAGACCAGCCTTCCGAAGCCGTAGAGATTGGCCTGGGCCAGCTTGCTGCCCGTCCAGTTGGCATCCATTCCCACGTTTCCGACGCCCGCAATGCCGGATCGGCCGCGGACAGGGGAGTTCTCTCTCACCGCCTCCTTCACCGTCAGGCCTATGCCGTGTTTCGTATCAAAATCCATGGTTTCCTTCCACATCGGAACAAGGTAACAGATATCCCTCTGATGTCCGGTATACTCCTGTGTAATCTGAAATTCCAGAATTTGATTTGTCTTTTTTAAAGCTCCGAACAGCGGGGACACCGGTTCTCTGATCTGGAAATCGATAGGGCCGTTCTTGATCTGAAGAATCACATTGTCCAGGAACCTGCCGTCCAGAGGTTCGAAGATATCGTAAGCGGCGCGTGCGCGGTCTGCCTCCCGGTTCCACCAGTCCTGGGAGCAGTCGTATACGAAGCAGCGCCAGATAATGACTCCTCCGTAGAGCCCTGCCGCCCTCGCCAGCATATTGGCGCCTTCGTCATGGTTCCTGCCGTAGGTGAACGGCCCTGGTTCTCCTTCCGAATCCGCCTTTACCACGAAGCCGGCAAAATCAGGAATCTCCTCATAGATTCGCTTTACCGTCTCCTCCCACCACGAAGCCACCTCCGGCTCCAGGGGATCCGCGCTCTTTAACTGTCCCACCGTGATGGGCGCCGCAAAATTAACGGATAGGTACGTCTTAATTCCGTATGCAGCCAGGACGTCGGATATCTTCCTGATTTCCGCAAGGGCTTTCCCTGTTACGAAAAATGTTTCCGGTCTGTGTACATTGACATTGTTGATCAGAACCCCATTGATCCCCACCGAGGCCAGCAGCCTTGCATACTGCCGGATAAGCTCCATATCTCCACGAAAGGTGTTGTGATCGTAAAAAAGGGACTCTCCTGCGTAACCGCGCTCGATGGAACCGTCAAAATTATCCCAATGATCGATCATGCGGATGCTCTGATCCGGTACCGATTCATACGGAAAACCGGCCTCATTTTGTGTGGTCAGAAGCCGGTGCAGCCCGTACATGCCGTATAAATATCCCACAGGAGATGCACTTTCTATCTTATAACCGGCCTCCGTCTCCCCGATCCGGTACCCTTCTGTCCCCAGGGCCGCTTCATCTCCCGGTAAAAAAGCAATCGAGGCATCCGGCGAACCGGATCGTCTGATTTCTTTAAACAGCAGCGGCATTTCCCGCTCTATAGTCTCTGTAACTGCCGTTTTCTTCCCATCATCCAGATAATAAGTAATTATGTTTTTATTTTGCACCTGTTTTGCCAGCCAGCAGAAGTCTCTCCGTCCGTGCATGATTTCCGTCCTCCACAGCGCTTCATTTCTGATGCGCCTCTTTCTCATAAAAATGCTTTCCATTCGCCAAAAATCCTTTTTTCGTATAAAGGGGTGCATCTCCAGACAGCGGAAGCGTAACCGTCTGTCCCGTAAAGCCCGACTGGTATATGGCGGTTATCACCTCCAGCGCCAGGCGGCCATCCACGCTGCTCTCCGGCGGCAGTTCTCCGCACTCCAGGAAACGCAGCACCGTATCGATCTGGCCTATATGACCGGTATACCGGGGAGGCGGCATCTCCCGGTAACGCGTCTGAAGCTGTTCCTCAAACGCTTCGTTTTCGATAGGAAAGCCCGTTGGTGCGGACCTGCTGCTCACTGCCTTCCATGGGGACGCCAAGCCCGCCTTTTCGCACTGAAAGCTCAGCCTCTGCCCTTCCCCGTGCGTTACGAGAGAGGCCGTTACCGTCACGAGCGCACCGCTTTCATAGGTAAGAATCGCGGCGGACACATCCTCCACCTCGGCATTGTCATGTGCTGCATTCCCCAGGACAGCCGTCACCGTGCGGGGAGCTCCCATGATCCAGTTCAGCAGATCGATCTGATGTACGGCGTGGTTCAGGGTACAGCCTCCGCCTTCCATTTCCCACGTGCCCCGCCACCATAGATCGTAGTATTCCCGGCCTCTGAACCACAGGGATTCCACCTGTCCGAACAAGACCTTTCCCACGGCTCCGGAGGAGATTACGCTCTTTAAGCTCCAGTTGTCCCGCAGGTAGCGGTTCTGAGAGATAACTCCCAGATAACAGCCTGTCTTCCGCTGAACCCGCATCATCTCGTCACACTCTTCCAGAGAAGACGCCATGGGCTTTTCCACCAGAACATGTTTTCCCGCTTTCATGCAGACCACGGCGCTCTCCCCATGGGTAAACGGCGGAGTACAGATGCTGACCAGACGGATATCGCTCCGCTCTGCCACCTCCTTACAGCTGCTGTAAACAGCCGTGTCTCTTAAATGGTATTTTTCTTTCAGCGCCTCCGCCTTTTGGGGAACGAGGTCGCACAATGCCATGATACGGCACCTGTCCTGAAAGGCCAGATACGCCTCGATATGGCTCTCTGAAATCACACCAGTTCCGATCACTGCGACGCCGGTCATGCTCTTCCCCCCTTTATACTTTTTACTTTTGCGCAGAGGCCGGTGCCGCCGGGCGGCGTTACTTCCCTGTGCAAAGTGTTTTTAAATGTTGTTTATTTACAAATGCATTATAACAAGTTGCACAACAAAAAAGAATGAAGGAATCAAAGGCCATTTGTAATTATTAAAGATAAAATTCTGTTTAAAAACTCCGTTGCACAATTGTTTTTTCTTCTCTATAATGAAGCCATACTACAAGCAGAATTATCTCTGCAACACGGGAGGAAAAGGAGCTTTTATGATTCCTGACTTTAACAACATGATTCCTGAACTTCATTATTACATCCACAGGAAGTGCACGCCCAACTGGAAAATCGATGCGAATGTGATCCCCTTCATCGACATTACATACGTCATAGACGGAAAGGCCGAGTACAACATCGGAGGCCACATTTATATTGTAAAAAAAGGCGATTTAATCTGCATCCCTCAGAATACCTACCGGGCGGCTGTCAACATCCCGGAAGACTTGATGGAGTGCTACTCCACCAACATCTTTCTGCGGGATCAGTTCGGCCAGGAGGCCCGCCTGCCGCTTCCCATCATCAGCCATATCGGGATCATCCCCCGGCTGATCTCGCGTTTCCACGAAATCCACGAGGAATGGCTGCAGAGGGATTTTGGATATATGCTGAAGATACGCGGAATCCTATGCCTCATCCTGTATCAGATATCCAACCTGATCCTGAATGAAAACCATTTAAGCCAGGAAGACACCCGCATCAAAAACAGCATCCGCTATATGAGCATGCATTATCAGGACCCGCTTACCATCGATCTGATGGCCCGCCAGTTCCATCTCCATCCCGTCTACTACGGAAGTCTGTTCCGGGAGGCCATGGGGATGACCTTCAAGCAGTATCTCATCTCACTCCGTTTAAACTATGCGGAGAATATGTTAAAAAGCGGGGAATACAGCGTCAGCGAGGTGGCGCTGCAATGCGGATTTTCAGATATCTTCTACTTCAGCAAGCTGTTTAAGGAGAAGAAGGGGATTCCGCCCTCCGGCATGTTTCCGCCGGAAAGAAGAAAGAAAAAAGAAGACACGATTTTACTACCAGGAGGAAAAGAAGAATGAAAGCACTGATTATCGGAGGAAGCGGCGGCTTAAGCAGTATGCTGGCTTCCATGGCGAAAGAAACATATGAGGTCTGGGCGCTCACCAGGGGAAAACGCCCTCTCGGCACCGGAATTATCCCGCTCTGTGCGGACCGGGACGACAGGGAAGGATTTAAGAAGGCCATCCTGGGAGCGGGTATCACCTGGGATGTGGTTTTCGACTGCATATGCATGAATGAACGCCATGCAGAGCAGGACCTGGAGGTGCTGCCTTTCGTGAGCAGCCGGCTGGTGGTCATCTCGACCGACTCTGTCTACGATCCGGCGCGCAAGGCGACGCCTCAGGCGGAAGACGGATTCTTCGTGGAGGAAAAGGGTGCCCCGGAGGAATGCAGCTATGCTGGAAACAAGCGGAAGATGGAGAAAGTCTTTCTCCGCTATTTTTCCGGAGAAGGGGAGCACGGACTTAACGTTACGCTCTTTCGTCCCGGCCATATCTACGGCCCAGGTTTTCTGCTGGGCTGCTATCCGGAGCACAGCCGCCAGAAGGAGCTGCCGGATCTCATTCTGGCAGGACAGCCTCTCTCTCTCGTAACCGGCGGAATCCACATCACACAGCCGGTCTTCGTCCGCGATCTGGCACGCACTATGCTGGACTCGGTAAACCGGGAAGGCGCCTTTCAGCAGATCTTCTGCATCGGCGGCCCGGAAGCGGTGGAAAACCGCCTGTATTACGAAATCCTGGGAAGACTTCTCGGTGTGGAAATCACCATACGGGAACTGCCTCTCACCGGATACCTTGAGGCCCATCCCGAATATTCCGGCCATTTATGCCACCGGATCTACGACTTATCGAAACTAAAGGCCGCCGGCATCCAGCTGCCCGATACACCGATGGCAGAAGGCTTAAAACTCCATCTGGAATCTCTTGGATATTTATAAATCCCTATGCCGCCAAACGCTCCTACAGGCGGATGTCTGGCCCGCTGTACCAGCAGACAAAGAGGCTGTCCGGAATCCATTTTTCTTTCCGAACAGCCTCTTCACCTTTACGTATTACTCCTCCGACAAATACGCCTCAAACCGATTGATATTATCCCGCTTTCCGATCACCACGATCACGTCTTCCTTCCGGAACCGGTAGGTGGGCTGAATGTCAATAGTCGTATCGTGCTCCCGTTCCATCGCCACGATATTTAAGCCGAACTGGTTGCGTATTCCCGCCTCCATCACGCTCTTGCCCTCCAGCACCGTTGTGAGCCGGATCTCCGAGACCGCGATGTCGTCGTTCAGGCTGATGAAATCCAGCGCATGGGGTGATACGAGGCGCCTGGCCAGACGGATGGCAATATCTTTCTCCGGGTACACCACCTCGGCTCCGATCTTCTCCAGCACACAGCCGTGCTCTGCGCTGGTGGCCTTCGATATGACTCTGGGCACTCCCATGGATATGACGGTAAGTGTAGCCAGAATGCTGGTGTCAATCTTTTCTCCAATACATATGATTACCGTCTCACAGTTCTGAATTCCGGCGCTCTCGAATGATGCCTTGTCAATGCCCTCGACGACGAAGGCCTCCGAGACCATATCACGGATCTGCTTTACCTTGCTCTCCGTGTTGTCAACCACCATGACCTCTTTTCCTGCCTCGGAAAGGGCGGTCGCCAGTGCGATCCCGAATCTTCCCAGTCCTATAATTCCATACTCTATCGTATCTTTCCTGCGTTTCATTGTCTCTCTCCTCTACCCTATTGTAATAGTTTCTTCCGAATACCACGCGCCTGCCTTCGGTTTAAAACTCCAGATGGTCGCTATGGTAAGCGGCCCAAGCCTTCCGATAAACATGGTAAGCACCAGAATCAGCTTCGCGAATACGTTTAAATCCGGCGTAATTCCGGTGGACAGGCCTACGGTTCCGAACGCGCTGACCGTCTCAAACAGCAGCTTTATGAAATCGTATTCCGGCTCCACAAGGCACATCAGAAAGGTCTGCATGCAAACCACTCCCAGCGCCAGTATGGTGATGATAAATGCCTGTGAGATCACCTCCGTCGGAATCCGGCGTTTGAACGCGCTGCAGTGACTGTTGGTCGCCGCGCTGAACATGCTTTTCACCAGCACAAATGTGGTCGTAGTCTTAATACCGCCTCCGGTCGATCCCGGCGACGCTCCCAGAAACATCAGGATCGTCAGGACAAACAGGCCCGCGTTGGAAAAATTTCCGATCGGATAAGTGGAAAATCCCGCTGTTCTGGCGGAAGTGCTCTGAAACAGGGCGCCCAGCCACGTAATCTCCTCTGTCATTTTTAACAGTATGGTTCCCACGGCCAGCAGCACGGCAGAAGTAAGAATAACGACCTTCGAATGGAGACTCAGCTTCTTCCAGGAGCGCTTCACCCACACCTCCCGGATTACGAGAAATCCCAGGCCGCCGAAGATAATCAGGCCGCAGGTGGTAAGATTCAAGAGGACGTTGTCCTGATATGGAATCAGGTTTGTCAGTCCTCCCAGGATGTCAAAACCCGAGTTGTTAAACGCCGCCACGGAATGGAATACGCTGATTCCCAGCGCATCCAGAGCCGGATAATCCCTGGAAAATACCATAAAGCTTAAAAACGCGCCGATGCCCTCGAACAGCAGCGTCATAAAGAGAATGGATTCAACCAGCGCCACCACGCCCTTTACCGTAGTTAAGTTCATGGAATCACGGATCAGCACGCGGCCATGAATTCCTATCTTCTTTCCTGCCAGCAGAATAAAGCCGACACCGACGCAGGTAACTCCCAGGCCGCCGATCTGGATTAAAAGAGCTACCACCGTCCTGCCGAATACATTAAAGGTATCCGCCGTATCTACTGCGATCAGCCCTGTCACGCACACCGCGCTGGTGGACGTAAACAGGGCGTCTATGTAGTTCACGTGAACCCCCTCGTTTGCCGAAATGGGAAGCCACAGAATCAGGCTTCCTGTCAAAATAACGAAAGCAAAGCCCAGCACGACAATCCGGCCCGGGCTCAATTTACGCAAATGTTCACTCATCATGCACCTCTCTTTTTATGATATGGCTAAGTTAGCACAAACATGCCCGGGATTCAATCCTTTATCAGAATACTTAACACATCTTTAACTTTGAAAAAACTATTTTTTACTTTTTTCCAAAATACCCTTGACATTTTATTTCCATTGGGTATAATAATGTCTATATTCCTCGATAGCTCAGTCGGTAGAGCACGCGGCTGTTAACCGCGCTGTCGTAGGTTCAAGTCCTACTCGGGGAGTCTTATAAGAAAAAGATCAGATATCTGTCACGATATCTGATCTTTTTTTGTTGTTAAGTATAGGATTACTCTTCCACTGCCTTCTCAATATCCATATTTTCCGGCAGAATCAGATTAAGTACGAGAGCCAGAACAAATACTACTGCCACACAGTTTTCCGCAAACACATCCTGGAGGATGGCCGGGAATATCTGGAATATCTCCGGAAGCAGGGTAAATCCGATTCCCACGCTCAGAGAAAGGGAGCTGATAATCGTATTTCTCTGGCTGAAACCGGCGCGGGCAAGCATCTGTACACCGCTGATGATGATAGAGCCAAACATCATGATCGTACAGCCGCCCAGAACGGCATCCGGAAGAGATGCGAAGAAGGAGCCGATCGGCGGGAACAGTCCGGCCAGAATCATGCAGATGGCGCCCGTCATGATGGTAAAACGGTTGACAACCTTTGTCATGGCAATCAGCCCCACGTTCTGGCTGAAGGAGGTTACCGGAAGACATCCGAACAGTGAGGAGATACTGCTGGCGAATCCGTCACAGGCCAGGGAGCCGGATATCTCTTTCTCCGTAATATCGCGGTCGAGGCCGGATACGACCATAGCGGTCGTGTCGCCGATCGTCTCCGTCGCCGACACCAGAAAGATTACAACGACAGACAGAATGGCGCCGGCGTGAAACTCCGGCAGAAACGGCAGGATACGCGGAAGGGATAAAATACCGCCTTCCAGCATCCCGGACAAATCCACAACACCAAGTACGATGGCGAGCACGTAGCCCACCACCAGGCCAAACAGGACGGAAAGCTGTTTCCAGAAGGACTTCGCAAATACATTAAACAGAATACAGCTGAGGAGCGTAACGGTACCGATTAATAAGTTGGTCGCAGAACCAAAGGAATCGGAATAACCGCCGCCGAAAGAGCGTGCGCCCACTGTCAGGAGTGAAAAACCGATGGAGGTCACGACACAGGCCGATACAATGGGGGAAATCAGCTTTCGCCAGTATTTGGCGAACAGGCCCAGAGTTCCCTCCACCAGGCCGCCGATGAGAATGGCCCCCAGCATGGAGGGATAGCCGTATTTGGCCCCCACAGAGCTCAAAATGGTCACAAACGTAAAGCTCACTCCCATAACGATCGGAAGCTTCGCACCGATGCGCCAGACCGGATACAACTGAATCAGCGTAGCAACCCCTGCGATGAACATGGCATTCTGGATCAGGGCAGCCGTCTGGCTGGTCTCTAACCCCGCCGCCGCAGTCACGATGACGATTGGAGTCAGATTCGCCACGAACATTGCCAGTACATGCTGCAGACCGAAGGGGATCGCTTTTCCCAAAGGCACACGCCCGTCCAGTCTGTAAATGTTGTTAATGCTGACTTCTGCATTGCTTTTCATGATATTCTCCTTTATCATTTTCTTATTTCAATGTTTTTGCCGTCGTCTGCTGAACTGTCCGCGTTCCGCCCCCTGTCATCAAAGCAGAGAGCACCGTCTGCAGTTTCCTTCATCTACGGCACTTTTCAGTCATCGTTCACCCCCTCTTTACCATGAGAATCGGAATCTGCCGTATAGCGTGTCATACCGTCCAGCCGGGAAGTCTTTTTTTGTTCCTTAGGACGTCCTTTTTGGTGAAACAAAAAAAGACTTCCCGGCTGTCGGAGACAGGCAGCTTAAAAGCTGCTCCTGTAGCCCTGACATTTAGGAAGTCGGATAGAAACGTCCAGGCCATTATCCTGGACATATACAAGATGCATACGGTTATTTCTATTCAATTTTCACAAAAACATTGATTTGATATGTTTTATTATAAACATTTTTATCAATAAAGTCAACATATTTTTTAGGTATTCTTAAATTATTTTAGATATCATGCATAATAAAACTTTTTATTTTAATCTGCATATTTTTAAGATTTGTGAATAGAAAAATCCGATCCATCTTCTATAAGTTCAACCGTTCCGCCCGCCGGAACCGGTACGGTGAGAATCCCGCCGTCGTCGGTCAGAAGGCCGGAGGACAGCAGCCCGCCTGTACACTCCCGCACCGTCATTTTATACACCGTTTTGCCGCTTCCCAGGCGGAGGAGCAGTCCCTCTCTCCCGGTTCCATTGACAAACACCATCTCTCTTGCCGGCTGATGCACGGAAACCAGCTCCCGGCTGTGGTAAGTGCAGGCCAGCTGCTCCCCCGCACGGCCCATGATGACGTTATAACGGCACTGCGGGTTCATAGGTTCAAAGCTCCCCTCCAGAAACGCCTTCTTATACTGTTTCCACAGGCCGCAGTAGTAAGCCAGCATCTCCTTATGCTCCCGCGGAAGCTCCTCCAGCCTCATGGAAAGCTGCGGCACGCTGAACAGAATCTGTATCATCTGCAGGGCCGCCCCCGCCGCAGTATCCTCCCGATCCCACATGAGCATATCGGAGTGCACCGCGCTCTTCCCTGCGATCAGCCGGAGGTCCGTCACGCGCACATGGTTCTCTGCGTCGTCGAAGGGGCAGTCCACGGCGCGGAAAATATTGCCGAAGCTGCGCATCCGCGGCCCGTTATACGTCTGCCGGAATTCCAGCATAATATCTGCCTTATGGCTTTTTAACCGCGCCATGCAGTCTTTCATCAGCCGGTCGGCCGCCTCGGTAAAGGAAGTGCAGTCCCGCCTATCGTCCTCCTCCCTTCCGCCAAATGGCGTAACCACGAATTCATCCACAAAGTCCAGCTTGAAGCCGTCTAAATCCCAGTCCAGAAGCGCTTTTTCATAAATACCGATCAAAAACTCCCTGACCTCTGGATACCGCGGGTCCAGCACATGCCACTCCCGCTCCGCATCCGGGTCGATGAGCATGTCCTTAAACCGCTCGAAATTTTCCGATCGCTCACCGATAAAGGGAACCGAATACCATGGGATGACGCCCATACCGATATCGTGCATCCGTTTTACAAATCCAGCCATATCAGGAAATTTGGAGGGAGCCGGTTTCCAGTCTCCGCAGTATGCATAACCGCGTCCGGTATCCTCCGTCTGCCAGCCGTCATCCAGAAGAAGGCTGCCGCATCCGAGTTCCTTAGCCAGCTCCGCCTGGGCGAACAGCGTCTTTTCATCCACGTTCTGGTGGTAACTGTACCAGGTGGAATACATGATCTCCCTGGCCGCTTCCGGCACCACGGCCGGTTCATTGCCAGGAATGGTCTCCCACCATTTTGCCGTGTCCGCAAGCGCTTCATAATAAGGCAGGGGACGGGTATCCACGCGCACCGTAACCGAATACTCCAGCCCACGGTATGCCTCCCGTTCAAACAGGGCTATCTCCACATCGTACTGTGCGGTCTCCTCCACGGGGATGCTTTTCAGTCCGATGGTATGAAGCGTGTCGGACAGAGCGATAACGGCGCAGTTTTTATTATCCTGCGCGATCAGGCACTCCACCGGCGCCCCCGTGAATCCGCTGGTTTCATACAGGTTCTCGAACCAGTCCGAATTGAGGGCCTTGATCAAGTGGAGCTTGGGTGTCCAGCGGTAATGGATGCCTCTGGCCGGAACCGCGATGTGAACCCGCACCGGTGGAAATACCGTCTCCCGCTCAGCGCGGAAGGACCAGGACAGAAAGCGGACGCCGCCTTCCTCCCACGATTTCCTTACCACTAAAAGCTCCTCCGGCACGCCTTCCTCCCGGATTTCTATTGTTCGTTTCATCATGCTGCACAATGGCTTTTCCTCCTGTCATGTCAGTTTTTTTCTGCCTTCGGCCGCTCTAACTTTTAACAGCACCTGCAATCATCCCGTCAACGATATATTTCTGTGCAATACAGTAGATCAAAAGAATCGGGAGGATCGACAAAACGATAAACGCGCACACGTAGTTCCATTTATACGTCATATAGCCGACAAAGCTGTAAATGCTGAGAGGCAGCGTATTCTTGGCCGTATCCGTCACAAAATACAGGGAGATCTGAAAATCGTTCCATACCCCCATAAAGGTGATAATGATATTTGTGAAGACGGCCGGCTTTAACAGCGGAAAAATCACCCGGTAAAACATGTTTAAGAGTCCGCAGCCCTCCAGCATGGCCGATTCATCCAGGGACTTAGGAATCCCCTTGATGACGCCCGAATAGATCATGATGCTGAGCGGCAGCCTGGAAGCCACATGGATCAGAATAATTGCGGCGTAGGTTCCGCTGAGTCCTAAAAACTTAACGATCATCACCTCTGGTATAAGAGAAAGGGGCGCAATCATGCCGATCAGGAAGTAATTGCTCAAAATCCGGCTCAGCCTGTCGGAGCGCCGCGTCAGGACAAAGGCCGTGATCGAGGCCACAAACACCGTCAGTGTCACCGCCGAGCCGGTGATAATCAGACTGTTCTTAAACGCCCGCAGCAGCTGTCCCTTCTCGATTACGTAGGCAAAATTCTCCCACAGAAATTTTTCCGGAAGAGAAAATGTCACCACCGCGGCCTCAGACACGGATTTGAAGGAGGTCAGAAGGACCAGCAGAAACGGAAACAGCACGAGAAACGCCATAAACGCACAGATCACATAGACGATCCCGCGGGAAACTCTCTTTTTTGTCTTTGCATTCATCAGATATCCGGCTCCCTTCTTCTCAGTATGCCTAACAGCGGTGAAATAACGATCACGATCAGCAGGAACTGAATCAGGTTGATCGCGGAGGCGTATCCCATGGTTCCGATCCTCATGGCGTCATACGACAGCTTGCTGATCACCTGGGTCGCCCCGTTTGGCCCGCCGTTTGTCATGGACATGACGATATCAAATATATTGAAGCCGCCGATGACGCATAAGGTAATGGTGGTATTAATGGACGGCGTGACCAGAGGAAGCGTGATATGGCGCGTTGTCTGCCATGCGCTGGCCCCGTCCAGCCTGGCCGCCTCGTAGACATCCGTCGAGATCGACTGAAGGCCCGCCAGAATAATGGCCGTATTGAATCCAATCCACATCCAGGATTCGACGGCGCACACGGTAAACAGGACGATCTTCGGATCTCCCAGCCAGTTGAGCGCCAGCCCGCCAAGACCGATGCCGCGCAGAAACTCGTTGAGTACGCCCGTGTCCGGCTGGAGAATAAAGGTGAAGACGTAGCCGATCACCAGTGCACCGATGGTACACGGCAGGAATATGATGGCCCGGAAGAAATCCCGGCCCTTAAACGCCCGGTTTAAAAGGAGGGCGAACACCAGGCCCAGCCCCACTTTAATGACAGTGGTAATCACGGCAAACGAAAAGGTATGGCCGAGCGCTGGCAGAAAGCTCTGCGACGCGAATAAGTCCTTAAAATTCTCGATGCCGATAAACTCCGGACTTTCAAAGTTGTAAATGCTCCAGTTTGTAAAGGAAAACACAAAGCCGCCCGCAATCGAGCAGACATAAAACAGAGTGAATATGATGAGCGCCGGCACGACAAACACCAGCGGATAATACTTTTTCTCCAGCTTGCTCACAAGACTGCCTCCTTTTAAAAAGGACTGTCATACAACCGCTCCCGAAAAAGCTCTGTAAGACAGTCCATTCGATCCAATCACATGTTTAAATCCTTACTTAAATCCGTCGAATCCCAGCTGCTTCCCTACCACGATCACCGCGTCGCTCCATATTTTAGCGCAGTCCTCCGGGCTCTTCTGGCCGAGAAGGACGGAAAGGAATGAGCTGTTGGCATCGTCGGATGGGGTAATTACATACGTCTGGTTATAATGAATTTCTGTCAGCCCCTGATCGATATAGCTCTGGGTATCCTGAAGCGTCACGCTTAGATTTTCCGCGTCAACAGACTTCCAGACCGATGTACACGCCCTCGTATCCATGTTCAGCTTTAAATTCTCATCAGATGCCATGTAATTTAAGAAATCCTTTGCCGCATCTACATTGGCAGACTGATTCGAGATATAATATCCGCCAGGGCCTGCGATCGCAAGACGGCTGTCGCCATCCTTCGTCGGCGCCGCGAACATGCCGATCTTTCCTTTTCCGGATGGCTCTGTCTTGGCATACTCCGGGTCTGCCCAGTCGCCCATGTACATCATGGCGGCGGTTCCGGAAGCGATTGCCTTCTGTCCCATCTCGTACGTTGCGGTAGCCATGTCGCTGTTCACATATCCGTTGTCCACCCAGCCCTTCATTCTGACGTATAAGTCATTGAATTCCGGAAGGGAATCCCAGCGGATCTCGTTCTTATTCAGCTTCTCCAGCGCGTCCGGATTAGCCGCCAGAATGTTGGGCCACTCGCCGTTGATGATCTGGTTTACGGTCCAGGCATCCGCCATGGACACGTAGACCGGTGTGATGCCTGCCGCCTTTAACGTGTCGCATACCGCGTTAAATTCCTCGAAGGTCTTCGGCACTTCCAGGCCGTTTTTCTCGAATACCTCTTTGTTATAGACGATTCCGAAGGAATTGACTCCTCCGTTGGGGAAACAGTAGATTTTACCGTCGCTGTGGGTGACAAATTCCTTCCCCGTATCGGTTAAATTGGCGACCCATGGCTCTGACGACAAATCCACCAGATTCTTTGCATGCTGGTAGGAAGCCGCCTGCGTACCGGTATCTCCAATGAAAATATCCCACATGCCGTTGGTGGACATCTTCGTCTGAAGCAGGGAGTCGAACTGGTCATCATCGATGGCCTGCACATCCACGGTATTGCCCGTAGCCTCTTCCCAGCCTTTCTTAAAGGTCTCAATATTGGATATCTCCACATGCGAGGCCTTTAAGCCTACGGTGATGGTTACGCCTTTTGCCTTCTTCTCTCCCTGAGTCTCCTTCTGGCTTTCCGCCGCAGTCTGTCCTCCTGCCGTTTCTGTCGTCCCGGCCTTCTGGCCGCAGCCGGCCAGCAATCCGGCCGCAAGAGCCGCGCATAACAGAACACCTGTCAATTGTCTTTTCTTCATAGCTACCTCCTTCAATTTGTTTCATCTGTTGTGCAATCAGTATAATTGATTCTCAGAAAAAAGCGAATGGAAAAATTTCTCTTATCCGTTTGTATTTTTTTGACCTCTCTTTTTTCCATTGTCATTCTACCGATTTTTCGCTATGATATAGGTAATCACGCAGAAGGAAATGGAGACTGACATGGATTCAAAAAAGAGGCATTTCAAACTAAAATTCAAATTCCGGCTGTTTCTTTCCGTGGCCGGAATTTTCCTGTTCATCGCGCTTTTCGTATCCCTTTTATTTTCCATGACTTCACTTAAAAATGCAAAGGATAATGATTACCGCGGCTCCGCCATGGTTCTGGAGCGCATCTCCTCTCAGATCGCGTCGCTGTATGAGCAGATGGATGTGGCCGCCACCTCTATCACAAAGAATTCCACGCTGCGGGGCACGGTGCTGAATTTGAATATCCGTGATTCCCAGCTCACCCAGCAGCAGATGATGGAGGAGCTGGAAAAGACCAGGACAATCCAGAAGACGCTGATTAACATGATGTTTTCGCCCATCATCTCCAATGTGCTTCTCTACAACCGGAATCTGGACTATTTCTATTATACGGGCCTCTATCTTCACGATGAAGGCCTGTTAAAACGCGCCCTGTCGTCGGACCGCTCCTTTGAGCAGCTCATGGAGGCGCGGTACGACCAGCTCTACTTAGGCCCCCACCTCTCCCCCTGGTCCGGCGACGACAAGGTCGTGCTGTCCGCCATACGGAATTTTTCTGATATCACCACGACTCAGGACACACTCGTCGAGATCCAGGTGCCCTATGCCCACCTGGATTCCATCTGCCGCCAGGAAAGCTTCGGAGACGAGAAGGAGATCGTAATCCTCGATTCCGGCTGCCGCCAGATCTATCCCTATGAGGAGACCGTCACCGTCCTTCCCCCTGAAACCATCGATCATATTGTTGCGCAGTTTAGGAACGGCGTTCCGGATTTCTACAGCGATGAATACGCCTATTACGGAAACTCCATCTTAAATAACCGTTTTCACGTACTCTTAGTCTCCAACCAGAGCACGCTGGCACAGTATCGGAAGCAGAATGCGACCAATACCATCCTGGCCGTTATCCTCATTCTGACCACCACCTGCGCTATCATATTCGTCATTATCTCCATCGTTTCGAAGCCGCTGAACCAGATGATCCGCTACATCAACGCGCTGAGCCTCGACCAGGATGCGCCCTTAAACCTGTCCTCGGACTTCCTCGATGAGTTTGAGCTCATCAACAGCTCCTTCAATCAGATGCTGGTAAAGCTGAAGGACTCCATCAAGGAGGTATACGAGGCCCAGATCCGGGAGAGCAACGCCAACTTAGCGGCCCTCCAGGCCCAGATTAACCCTCATTTTCTCTACAACGCCTTAAACTCCATCAGCGCGGCCAGTGAGATTTATGGAAGCGAAGTTACCTCCAGGATGTGCCAGCAGTTCTCTTCCATGATGCGCTACATCACCTCCTCCAGCCCGGAGGCCAAGCTCACCGAAGAGATACGCCACACCCGGAATTACCTGGACTTCATGAAAATCTCCTATGACGGCAGCTTCGATTACACCATTGACGCCCCGCTCGAAACGGCCAATCTCTTTCTGCCCAGGCTGACCATCGAGCCGTTAGTGGAAAACTGTTTCAAGCATGGCTTCCGGGAGTGTCTGCCCCCGTGGCACATCACCATCAGCTGCGCCATCGAAGGCGCCTCCTGGTTCATACGGATCGCCGACAATGGAAGTGGATTTTCACCGGAGGCGCTCTCTGACTTCCAGGAATTCAAGGACGCCTACGGCTCCAGAAAAACGGCAGACTTATACCGTGATCTGGAGATTGACGGCCTGGGATTAAAAAATATCTACGGCAGGCTGTTCTTGTATTTTAACGGAAATGTGGATATGTACATAGAAAACGGCGGCTCCCGCGCCCTGTGCGTGAGCCGACCCGACAATCAGAACAGCCCCGGTGGCTGTCTCATCACAATAAGAGGAGAAATAACACATGATTAAGATCGTCGTCGCCGAAGACCAGCCACTGATTCTGAAGGATTTGTGCTTGAAAATTGAAAAATGCGATCCGGATATGGAGATAGCCGGGACCGCCACCGACGGCAGAGCGGCCTATGAAAAAGCGGCGGAGCTCCAGCCGGATATTCTCTTTACCGATATCAAGATGCCGTTTTTGAGCGGACTGGAGGTGATCTCACGGCTGAAGGCCGAAAACAGGCAGATCCACACCGTCATCATAAGCGGATACCGGGACTTTGAATTTGCCCGGGAGGCCATGAAGCTGGGTGTGGATGAGTATCTCTTAAAGCCGCTTTCGGCAGACGACATCGCCTACGTTCTCTCAGAGCTGAAAGAGAAAATCTCCATGAAAAAGAAAGATTACAACCGCCATCTCCTCGAATCCCTGATTCAGTCCCCCGGCAGCCGGACCGGGCATATTAACACGACGTTTCCCTATGACTGCTATCAGCTTCTTCTGATGACGGCGGGCTCTTATCCCACGTTCCTTCTGGATTACGCCCTGCCCCATGAGGACGTGGGGGCCTTTCACCTCCTGGAAAACGCATGCCGCTCCCGGAAGCAGGAGGGCGAGATGACTTACTTATTCTCCGGCAGGCACGAGAACGAACGCATCTGTCTCGTCTGCTGCAGCAATCCCGAATCCACGACGGCGAGGCAGATCGCAGAGGAGGTTCTCTCCGCTTCCTCAGGGTCGGGCCTCCCCATAACCGTCTGTATCAGCCGCCGCATCCGCCATGTGGACAACATCGGCATGGAGGTTCAGATCATGCGGACTTATACGGAGCGGAACCTGCTCTTCGGGCGCTCCTCCCTTCTGGAAGCCAAACCATTTGAAATAAATATGCCTGACTTATCGTCCTATCTGACCGCCGCACAGCTTCAAAAATTCCTGTTCTGTGTCAGAAACCAGGATGAAGCCAGATTCCAGGAGACCATGGCCGCGCTTTTGGACACCCTCGAAAGTCAGAACGCGGCCCAGATCACCGTCGATTACTGCTTAAAAAAGCTGTTTAAAGACTGTTTTCCGGAGCAGACCTCGGTGGACTTTGATTTGGAGATCGACGAATACATCACCTACTCCAAAAGCTACGGGGATCTCTTCTCCTACCTGAAGTTTTTCGTGGAGCAGCTCATGCAGAACGCCTCCCTCTGCAACACCTCCGGCCAGTCCGACTCCGCCAGAATGGCCGCGGATATTCAGGAATACATCGAGAAGAACTACGCCGCCAACATCAATATCAATGACATCGCCACTGCTTTTTCCCTGACGCCGGCCTATTTCAGCCGCATGTTCAAGAAATATACGGGAACCAGGCCCATCGAATATCTGACCTCCGTTCGGATCCGCCACGCCTGCGAATACTTTGCCAACTCCGACTTTTCCGTGCGCCAGGTCGCAGAGTTCTGCGGTTACTCCGATCAGTATTATTTCAGCAAGGCGTTTAAATCCATTACAGGGAAGTCTCCTTCCGAGTACAGGATTCTTTCCCAGCCGTAGCGCAGGGTTCCCCATCAATCCACCGATATCTTAAATACCAGCGGATAACCGCCTGACACCTTCGTCCAGATATGAAGCCCGGTTTCATCGCGGCTCCACTCCGGCGGTTCTGCGCTTCCCAGGACCTCGACCGAACGGATGATTCCATGGAATTTCGGCAGCTTCGACGCGTCCTGCTCCGCCAGGGATTCAATCACGTATTCCCCGCTTTCACTGCACGCCAGGACGGCAGCGTATAAGTAACCATTGGCCGTCGTAAACCGGAAATCCCGCGGGGTAAAATGCTTTCTGATTCTGTCGGTAAACTGGCCCTCCTCCACCTTTGTGGGACCTTCGCCGTATTTTCTCCAGACCCTGCTGCCGTATACCGCCTCGCCGTTGACCTTCAGCCATCTTCCGATTTCGAGGAGCACGTTTCTGTCCTCCTGGGATATAGTCCCGTCTGCCTTCGGCCCCACATTCAGCAAGAGACAGCCGTTTTTGCTGACAATATCGATCAGGTCGCAGATAATATCCGCCGCCGGGCGGTACTCGTTGTTTTCCGTGTAGCACCAGGAATTTAACGCGATAGCCGTGTCTGTCTGCCAGAAAAACGGCTTTACATCGGCAAACTGGCCTCTCTCCACATCGGGAACCGCCGTCCCGAACGGAAATGCATCATGCTTATAATTGATGACCACCGCTTCTCCCCACTGGACTCCGCGGTTATAGTAGTAAGCCGCCAGCTTCCGCAAATACGGTTTGAAGCTGCTGTGCTGAATCCACCAGTCGAAATACAGGACCTTCGGCTGATACCGGTCGATAATCTCGCAGGTGCGGACCAGCCAGTCGTTTAAGTACTCCTTTGTCGGCTCCGGCTTTCCATAGATGTCGTGATGGTCCGGCTCCGGCATGGCCGGCCAGTAGAAATCCCCCCGTTCCATCGGCTCCTTGATGTCGCTGTCGAACTCTCTGCCATGTCCCATGAAAAACCAGTGCTCCGCCCGATGGGACGACGCTCCGTTTACCATCCCCCTCTTTTGGCATTCCTTTGTCAGTTCTCCCAGAACATCTCTCTTCGGCCCCATCTCCCAGGCATTCCAGCGGGAAATCTCACTGCGGTACATCATAAATCCATCGTGGTGCTCCGCCACCGGCACTACGTAGGATGCCCCCGCCTCCGTAAACAAATCCGCCCAGGCGGCCGCATCAAACCGGTCCGCCGTAAACAGCGGAATAAAGTCCTTATATCCAAATGATTCGTGTTTTCCATAGACCGCCGTATGATGCTCATATTCCTTCGACCCCTGGATATACATATTGCGGGAATACCATTCATTTCCAAATGCTGGAACACTGTAGATTCCCCAGTGAATAAAAATACCGAATTTACCGTCCCGGTACCACTTCGGCGGCTCGTAGGCCGACAGCGATTCCCACGTATCCGTGTAGGGTCCCTGTTCGATCACCCGGTCGATTTTCTCCAAATACGGTTGTAAATGATACATGCTTCTCCTTTCCGTGCGCGGTTCACCGCACAACGCAGCCACTCCTGTTCTTCTCTATCATACGGAATTATGGCCTGGAATCCAAGAGAAGGAGCTGACGTATTTTACTGGTATATGTCGTGTTTTCGAATATTTATGTTTGACTTTCCTTTATTTACGGGATATGATAGTTCTGTCTGAAAACAAGAACAGAAAACTTCATTTCCGCGGCACGGAGGCGGTATTTTATGCATGATAACAGCTTAAATTTTACCTTTCCATTAGAACATGTTTCCTTCCAGGTCTCCATGGTATCCACCGGCAGAATGGTACAGTCCATCCCCGCTCACGCCCACGGCAGAGGGTGTTACGAGATTCATTATATCCGGCACGGCTCCGGGACCGTGGTGATAGACGGCGTCCCCCGGCGCGTTGGACCGAATCCCCTCTATACCACCGGGCCTTCCATCCTTCATGAGCAGATTCCCGATCCGTCTGATCCCATGGTGGAATCCTGCATCTATCTGCGCGTATTCCCTGATTTCGAAAAACCGGAGCGCGGCAGCTCCCACGCCTGTCGGCGAAAGGAGACGAAGCGCGCCTCATTCCTGACGCCCTTTTTGGAACAGACCTTCTGGATGGGGCAGGATACCCAGCAGGTTCTTCCCCTGTTTGATACGATTTTTCAGGAGCTGGAACAGAAAAAGCCAGGATACAGGCCGCTTCTCTCCGCTCTCTTTCAGCAGCTGATCGTCTGTATCGCGCGCAATTATCTGGAGCCGAAGGCATATTATCCAGTTCCTGAAAGCGGCTTTGAAGATACTTCCGGGGACAGCAGCCTGTCTCTGATCGTGGAGGAAGCGTTTTTAAATGAATACCGGACCATCACGCTGGACCGGCTTGCCCGGCGGATCCACCTCTCGCCCAGGCAGACGGAGCGGCTGATCCGGCAGTATTACAACAGCACCTTTTTGAAGAAACGGACCGAAGCCCGCATAGGCGCCGCCTCTGTTCTGCTGAAAACAACGGAACTGCCGGTCGGTGAGATCGCGGAGATGACCGGCTACTCCTCCTCCGAACACTTTTCTTATGCATTTAAAACGTATACCGGCATGAGCGCCCGGGAATTTCGCAGGAAATCGTCATCCGAAGCAGGTCCGCGCCCCCTTTCGGAAAATATTTTTTAGAAAAATGCAAGATTGGGTCACTACTTTGATAAAAAACAATACAATAATTATAAAGACATCGATTAAGGATATATTTTATGACTCAATTTGAAACGCTTCCTCTTTCCGCAACACAGGCAAATGATGACGATATTGATCCTGGATTTTTAGTACCGGACTATGGCAACGTAATCCCTCCGTTTGATGAGGAGATCGATCCTGATTTTTCCGTTATGCCTCCTTACCCGGATGGCGTTATCCCGGACCGCCCTTATCCGGAAGGTCCCTCTTATCCTCCTTTTTTCCCGCCGTTCTTCCCGACACCGATGCCCTGTCTGTTCTGCAACACCAACCAGTGGGCGCGCGGCAGCATCCGTTTCCTGAATGCGGCAACCGGCTATAATGCCTTTACCATCTACATTGATAATCGTCCGGCATACTCCAACTTAAACTTCCCTGAGCTGACCAGGTATCAGCAGATCTCACAGGGCTATCACAGATTTTCCGTAGTCGGAAACGGCTATACCTACGTGCAGAAATCCATGTATGTCGGAGACGGCATGGCCACCATCGCAGTAATCAATTCGTCCACCGGACTGGATTTGACATCGATCGCCGATACCACCTGCCCGACCCCCAATGCAAACGCATGTTTCAGGGTCTGCAATCTGGCCTACTACAGCGGGCCGGTGAACACGGTCATCGGAAATGTCTATTTTAACTCGACCAACTTCAATCAGGCGGCCAGCTTCAGCTCTATGGGAAGCGGAACCTACCGGGTAAATGTTGCCCGTTCTGCCCAGCCGCAGAACACTCTGGTCTCCACTACCGTCACGCTGCGTCCAGGGCGCACCTACACCCTTTACGTATTGAACTGGAGCCCAACTCCCGATACGATCCAGACACTGCTGGTGGAAGACCGGAGAAACTGATCCTGTGAAGATTTTCAGCATATGTAATGGGTATTATTGAACGATGATACAGATATTGAGATGACACAGATAAAATACAGATAAAAAAACACAAAAAATCCCCTGTAAACAATTATCACGCGTTTACAGGGGATAAATTTATCATCAATTAAGCCACTTTTGTTTTAGCAAGTTCTGCTAATTTGGCGAAGCCTTCTGCATCATTAACAGCCATGTCAGCCAGGACTTTTCTGTTTAAGTCAACACCAGCTAACTTTAATCCATGCATAAATACGCTGTAGGATAAGCCATTGATCCGTGCTGCTGCGTTGATACGGGCAATCCATAACTGTCTGAACTGTCTCTTTCTTTCTTTTCTGCCTGCATAGGAGCTGGTTAATGCTCTCATTACAGACTGCTTTGCTACTCTATACTGTTTGGAACGAGCGCCTCTGTAGCCTTTAGCCATCTTTAACACTCTGTTATGTCTCTTCTTAGCGTTCATACCGCCTTTAATTCTTGCCATCGGTTTTTCCTCCTTCTTAACTTAAGATCCTATAAATATGGTAAAATCTTCTTCATTACTTTTGCATTGGTTGCGTCTGTAACGATATCTTTTCTAAGATTTCTTTTTCTCTTTGTAGACTTCTTAGTTAAGATGTGAGATTTGTAAGCTTTGTTTCTTACAAGCTTTCCTGTACCGGTCTTTTTGAAACGCTTTGCAGCTGCTCTGCTTGTTTTTAATTTAGGCATTGTATTTTCCTCCTTGATAATGTTCTATTAACGTTTTGGTGTTAAAAACATAACCATGCTTCTTCCTTCCACTTTGGACGGCTTGTCAATAACCGCTATATCGGCTAATTCCTTTGCGAAATCCTCAAGAATATATCTTGACTTTGACATATGCGCCATCTCACGACCTCTGAAACGTAAGGTTACCTTAACTTTATCTCCTTTTTCGAGGAACTTCCTTGCGGCGCCCATCTTTGTACTTAAGTCATTTGTGTCAATATTGGGAGATAAACGAACTTCCTTTACTTCGATTACCTTCTGTTTCTTCTTAGCTTCTTTTTCTTTTCTTGCCAGTTCGTATCTGTATTTACCGTAATCGATAATCTTACAAACCGGTGGCTTTGCGGTCGGAGCAATCTTTACAAGGTCCAGTTCTGCATCTTTTGCCATCTGTAAGGCATCTCTCGCAGGCATAACCCCTAACTGTTCTCCATCTTCACCAATCAACCGAACTTCCTTGTCTCTAATTTGTTCGTTAATCATTAAATCGCTAATTGTCGTGCACCTCCTATAGTGTGTTTGGTCGGAATTCACATTACTGCCCGTCAGGGCATAAAAAAAGTAGATAGACAAACGCTACCCACCATCAAAGTCTCTACACAGTATACCTATGTAAATAAGGCTATGAACCAGGGTCACTTACTCGTGCCGTGGTGAGGCGGATACCTACTTTCCTGACTGTTGTTTCCACAACTTTTTATAGTCTACAATATAACAGAAGAAAAGTCAAGTGTTTTTTATCGATTTCTTAAACTTACGAAATTTGCAAGGAATAAGTAAAGAACAATAAGGCAGATTGTGGTATTGTAAACATATCAAATATATGATACCACAGAACCGTATTAAAAAACAGGAGGATTGAATCTTGAATAAAAAAACAGTACTGCTTACCGCCATACTTCTCACCGCAGCGCTGAGCGCCTGTTCCAGCCGCCAGGCCAGCCCGGAACCGTCGGAGGATCCGAAAGCCACAGTGGAGCTCATGACAACAGACGGCAGAGCGGAAGGGCCATCTGCCTCCGGTCCGGCGGAGGAAAGCAGCTCTTCCATCCCGGCGGAGGTCCCTTCCGATGCATCTGACAGAACCGGACGATTTTTAAAATCCACCAGTGGAGACGGCATTCTGGTCATTGACAACTACGGCCCCGTCGTCTTCACCTATGCCTCCGGCGACAGAAGCGTTTTGGATACGCTGGACAACGGCGACGCCGTTTCCATGAAGGCCGGACCTATTATGGAGACGTGGCCGGGACAGACCACCGTCTATAGCTGTGAGCTTCTCAGAAAGGGAAGACGCGATGCAGTCGATCCCGATACCCTGGAGTCCCTGATGGAGATGGGCCAGATCGCAAAAGAGCCGCTCTCCCCCATGTTCTATGCCAGAGATACCCTTTTTATCGGCACAGGCAGAACTGCCAGCCCCACCTGCGGAACGGAAGACGGCAGCTTTTCCTCCGTCATTGACAGCTTAAAGGTCCCGTCGGAAAATGGCCAGTCCAACTTCGGCAGCAAGGGCGACGGCTATATATCCCTCTGGGATGGCGCCATGGCAGTCAGGGACGGCGACCATTACACGCTGTTTCTGGCAAACGGAACGTTGGAATATGAAGGCCGTTTCTTTCGTCAATCGGATTTGAGCGACGAGACGATCGCCTGGCTGGAATCCTATAACAACCTCCCGGAGGAGGGCCGCAAGTCCATATCCTACGTCCCTTATGATCTAATGCCGGAAGACAATACAGGCATAACAGCAATGGAGACGGATGCCTCAGCTCCCTGAGGAATCCGTCTCCATTCTTTTCTATACTAATTCATTATATTTTCCGCGTTTTACATAGTGGGTATGCAAAAGCTTATGGGCCAGATGGCCGCCGGGTTCTCCCAGGAACTCCTCATACAGCTTCATAAGATCCGGATTCTCGTGGGACTTTCGCAGAGGCTTGTGTTCGTCCTCGCTGTATAGCGCCGCCGCACGTTTTTTCCGGAAATCGTCCTCTTTCGGACGCGGCTGGCCGCCGCCTGCGATGCAGCCGCCAGGACATCCCATGACCTCGATGAAATGGTACGGCGAGGTGCCGTCCGCCACCTCTCTCATCAGCATGGAGGCGCCTTCCAGTCCGCTGGTTACCGCCACCTTCACTTCCACGCCTTCCAGATGCTTATACTCCAAAAGCGTGTCTTCGATGACGAAGGACGCGGTCTTAATCTGTTCCAGACCCACAATCGGCGTCACGTGAAGCCCTTCAAAGGGCAGTTCCCGTCCCGTTACCAGTTCGTACACGGTACGCAGCGCGGCCTCCATAACACCGCCGGTTACACCGAAGATATCGGCGGCACCCGTGGAGAGTCCCAGCGGCGCATCAAAGCTTCCTTCCGGCAGATTGACGAAATCGATGCCCGCCGACTTAATCATCCGCGCCAGTTCCCTGGTCGTCAGAACCGCATCCACATCCCGGGTTCCGTCTACTTCCATCTCGCCCCGTTCAATCTCATACTTCTTCGCCGTACACGGCATCACGGAGACGACATACAAATCCCGGGGATCCATGGAAAGGCGGTCCGCATAGAATGATTTTACTACCGCTCCCATCATGGTATGCGGGCTCTTACAGGTGGACAAATGGTCCAGCTCCTCCGGGAACTGGTGCTCGATGTGCTTGATCCATCCCGGTGAACAGCTTGTAATCATCGGCAGAACTGCGTCCCCTCCGGTGAGCACAGCAAAAAGCCGGTGCAGAAGCTCTGTTCCTTCCTCAATTATGGTTAAATCCGCGGAGAACAGCGTATCGAAAACGTCGTCAAAGCCCAGCTCGTGGAGGGCCGAAGCCATTTTCCCGGTAACCGGAGTTCCGCAGGGAAGGCCAAATTCTTCGCCGAGAGCCGCGCGGACAGCGGGCGCCACCTGAACGACCACGCGCTTGCCCGGGTCACCTAATGCCTTCCAGACCCGGCTTAAGCCATCCGTCTCCTGCAGCGCACCGGTGGGACAGACTACCGTACACTGGCCGCACATGGCGCAGGCCGTGGAATTAAGCGGAAGCCCCATAGCCGGACTGATGACCGTATCGAAGCCGCGGTTCTGCGCCTGTATGGCCCCCACGTGCTGTATCTCGTTGCATACGGTCACACAGCGGCGGCACAGGATACATTTGCTGGTATCCCTGGTGATGGAAGGGGAAATATCCACGCTGCATTCGGAGCGCTCACCCTCCAGCCGGGTCTCCGTGATTCCCAGTTCATAGCCCAGTTCCTGGAGTTCGCAGTTCTGGTTTCTGTTGCAGCTTAAGCAGTCCTTCGGATGGTCGGAAAGCAGCAGCTCATACAGGACCTTTCTGGCCGCACGGACCTTTGGCGAATTCGTATGAACCACCATGCCCTCCCTCGCCCTGACGATGCAGGAGGCCTGGAGATTCTTCATCCCATCCACCTCCACGACACAGATCCGGCAGGAACCGTATGTATGGACATCTTTTAAATGACAGAGGCTTGGGATTTTGATGCCGGCTTTGGCCGCTGCCTCCATGATGGTCGCTCCCTCTTCTATTTCTACTGTTTTTCCATTGATTGTCAGCTTTATCATCTCTCTTACCTCCTGTCACAGTGCAGGCACCGGAACGCCTCACCGATTGCGTCTAATTTGTGGAAGCCGCACGCCACTTCCTTAAAGTTGTCGATCCTCTCATCCACAGGAAGCGTTCTGACCGGGAATCTCATATGCGGTTCGGTCACTTCCATGTCGGGGATCACCGGAATCTCCAGCCACTCGCCCATATTCAGTTCTCCGCTGCCGCCTAAGTACTTGTCGATATTAACGGCCGCTTTCTTTCCGTCGGCAATGGCGTTGACAGCGACATTGGCTCCCCACGGGCTCGTATCACCTCCCGCAAACACGCCTTCCTCCGAAGTGCGGCTGGTGAACTGATGAACATCAATCCTGCCCTTTCCGTCGAAGTCCAGCTGGGTTGTCTGATGGAATTTATGATCCACATCCTGGTTGATGGCCGTTATGATGCCGTCACACTCCAGCAGAAACTCGGAGCCCTCGATATGTGCGCTTCTGCGCCGGCCATCCGGACCGTAATCCGTAAACTGCCGTTTTACCAGCTCGATGCCGCAGACAGCGCCGTCTTTCTCTGTGATTCTCACAGGGGATGCCAGGGTGATAATGCGGATTCCCTCTTCTCTCGCTTCCTTGACCTCCTCGGCGCCAGCCGGCATTTCCCGCTCGGTTCTGCGGTATACGACCGTTACCTCCTTTGAGCCGAGCCGGACCGCCGTACGCGCCACATCCATGGCCGTGCTTCCGCCGCCTATGACGACAAGACGTTCGGGAACCGAAAGGCTCTGTTTTAAGCCGATTCGCTTTAAGAAAATAAGGCCGTTTTCCACTCCCGGTAAATCCTCACCCGGAATCCCTAAGGTTCTCGACTGCTGTGTTCCGATCGCCACGTAGACGGCGTCGCTCTGATTTTTCAATTCCTCAAAGGAGATCGCCTCCCCGATTCTTACGTTGCAGTGGATGTTCACGCCGCTCTGTTCGATGGCCTTCACCTCTTTTGCCAGCACCTCCTTCGGAAGGCGGTACTCCGGAATTCCCCAGTAAAGAACTCCGCCGGCAACACTCTCCGCCTCATATACGTGAACCTCATGGCCTAAATTAGCCAGGTAATACGCACAGGTCAAACCGGATGGTCCGCCTCCCACGACAGAAATTCGTTTCCCCGTGGCCGGCTTCGCCTCCACCTTCGGAATCTCGTATCCATCCTGAAGCACATAGTCTCCGATGAAGCGCTTTAAGGAACAGATGGAGACGGCTTCGTCCACCTGGGCGCGGCGGCAGCGTTCCTCGCACGGATGTGTACAGATGCGGCCGCAGACGGACGGGAATGGATTATCCTGGCGGATCAGCCGGTATGCATCCTCAAACCTTCCTGCGGAGAGCAGGCTGATATAGCCAGGTACAAACACGTTGGCCGGACAGGCGTTGCGGCACGGCGACGTCTGCAGCTCGGAACAGACTCCGGCGCGGCAGTGTTTCTCGTAAATATGTTCCTCGTATTCGTTTCTGAAATAACGGAGTGTGGAAAGCACCGGATTCGGGGCAGTCTGGCCCAGGCCGCACATGGCTGTCTGTCTGATGGTCTCCGCCAGCTCCTCCAGAAGCTCCAAATCGCCTTCCTCGCCCTTTCCTTCCGTAATCCGTTCCAGAATCTCCAGCATCCGCTTTGTGCCGTTCCGGCAGGGCAGACACTTTCCGCAGGACTCATCACGGATAAAGTCCATAAAGTATCTGGCGGTATCAACCATACACGTGTTTTCACTCATAACCACCAGGCCGCCGGATCCCATGATGGCTCCCAGCTTCGCCAGGGATTCATAATCCACCGCCGTGTTTAAATGTTCCCCGGTGAGACAGCCGCCGGAAGGACCGCCGGACTGAATCGCCTTGAATTTCCGTCCTCCCGTGATGCCTCCGCCGATTTTATAGATAATGTCTCCCAGCCGTATTCCCATGGGGACCTCGATAATTCCCGCGTTGATAATGTCTCCCGCAAGGGCGAATACCTTGGTGCCTGCGCTCTTTTCCGTGCCGAACTGCCGGTACCACTCCGCGCCGTTTAAGATAATGGGCGCCGCGTTTGCCAGCGTCTCCACATTGTCTATAATCGTCGGCTTATCGAATAAGCCCCGCTCAAACGGGAACGGCGGTTTCTGCCTCGGCTCCCCGCGTTTTCCCTCTATGGACGCCAGAAGGGAGGTCTCCTCGCCGCAGACAAACGCGCCCGCGCCGATCCGGATCTCCAGATCGAACTGAAATCCGCTTCCCAGAATATCGGTTCCCAGAAGCCCCCGGTCTCTCGCCTGCTCGATGGCGGCGGAAAGTCGCTCCACTGCGATCGGGTATTCCGCCCTGACATAGACGTAACCCTTGTCTGCGCCGATGGCATAGGCGCCCAGCATCATGCCTTCTATGATACTGTGAGGATCGCCTTCCAGAATACTGCGGTCCATGAAAGCGCCGGGATCACCTTCATCGGCGTTGCAGACCATGTATTTCTGCCCGTCCTCGGACACGGCTTTCAAGCCCGATTCCCATTTGATTCCCGTCGGGAAACCGGCGCCGCCGCGGCCGCGGAGTCCGGAGGCCTTCATGATCTCCACCACCTCTTCTCTGCTTAAGCCGTCCAGTGCTTTCGCAGCAGCCGCGTAGCCATCCCTTGCAATGTAAGCTTCCATGGAGGCAAACTCCATGCGCCCGCAGTTGCGCAGCGCGATGCGGACCTGCTCTTTAAAGAAATTGATGTCATCCAGCTTCGGAATGTAGCGTTCCTCCTCCGCATCGTAAAATGTATACTCTTCACAGACCTCCCCGCCGATCAGATGGCGCTCCACAAGATCCGCCACCTTCTGCGGATTCATGGCCGTGTAGAAAATTCCGTCCGGCTCCACCAAGAGAACGGGCCCCGCCGCACACGTTCCCATACAGCCTGTTACCAGAATCTCCACCTCCGACTCCAGCTGATGCTCTGCGAGAGACATTTTGAGCGCCTCCTGTACCTCTCCGCAGTGAGAGGAGATACATCCGGCACCTCCGCAGACCAGAATCCGGCGTTTAAAGGCTTTTCTTTTTTCTATGTAATCCTTTTTTATATCTGCAAGCATGGCAGAATTTGTGATTTTATTTTCCATTCCGTTATTCCTCCTAGTTATGAGCGCTCAGCGTGCCCGTCATAATATCTTGCAAGAATCTGCTCCAGCTTATCCGGATTCACCTGCTTGTAAACCTGGCCGTCAATGGACATCGCCGGGGCCAGACCGCAGGCGCCGATGCATCGCGCCACCTCCAGCGTAAACTTCCGGTCCTCCGTCGTATCGCCGATCTTCACATCCAAAAGCTCCTGAAGCCGTTCCGATATCTTCTTTCCGCCCCGCACATAGCACGCCGTTCCGAGACAGACGCGGATCGTGTGCTCTCCTCTCGGCTGCGTGGAAAAAAAGGAATAAAAGGAAACCACCCCGGATACCTCGGACAGCGGAATATCCAGCGCATCCGCAACCGTCCTTTGTACCTCCAGGGGCAGATATCCATAGATTCCCTGCGCCATGTGAAGCACAGATATCAGCGCCCCCTCCTTTCCCCTGTACTCCGAAGCCAGCTCCCCAATCCGCCCGAGTAAAGTCTCAGGACTGCTGTCACACCCTTCGCAGCAGCAATGTTCCGTGTTTTCTTTCATCATGATTCCTACCTCCTCATTATATTGTGAAAAATTATACAAAGTTAAAGAGAGAGCAGCCTCATCAGCTGCTCTCTCTCATCCACCATGTATTATTGAAACACCAAAACCTCTTATGCTCAAAACAGTATCCCGACATCGTCATTCCTCACTATTCTGAAATCTAAAAAATTTTTAGGTAATCTAATTTTTTTATAGTCTCATACTATCATGCAGTGACAACGCCTGTCAAGCCATTGTTTTTTTTTTGACACAATCTGCGTAGCCGCGAACGCTGCGCTCCAGGTGTTTTACGAATTTTCAGGATTGAATATTTGCGGGAAATATTTTACAATGATCCTATCAGACTTCATGGCCGCCGCACTTTATGAAGCTGCGGATGCGGTCTGAAGCATTTTAAAGGGGGAATCTCATCCATGTGGTTTTTGTTTGCTCTCCTCTCATCGGTTTTTGCCGCCCTGACCTCCATACTCGCAAAAGTGGGGATCGAAGGCGTCAATTCCAACCTGGCTACCGCGGTCAGGACCATCGTGGTCGTGATTATGGCATGGGTCGTCGTATTCATGACCAATACCCAGAGCGGTCTTCCCGATATCGGCAGGAAAAGCTGGATTTTCCTGATTCTTTCCGGCCTTGCTACCGGCGCCTCCTGGATCTGCTATTACAAGGCGCTGCAGATGGGGGAAGCCTCCAAGGTGGTGCCCGTAGACAAGTTCAGCATCGTGCTCACCGTCATCCTGGCTTTTCTTTTCCTGCATGAGCAGATCACCATCAAAAAACTGATCGGAATCCTGCTTATCACGGCCGGAACCTTTTTCATGATCCTTTAGGAGGCAAAAACACCGCATGGCAAGAAGCTTACACGCTTCCCGCCATGCGGTGTTTTTATTTTCTATTATCTTTCCCTGAATGATGCACATTCCGTGTGGCTGGCCTCACTCGCACCGTCTCCGGCGATACCGATATGATCCGCGGAACAGTGGCGGCCTTCGTTGTATACACATTTTACTGCTTCACAGTCCACTTCCAGTCTGTTTTCAGGTGTCTTGAACAGGTTATGGTAAGCACCGTCCTTATTCTCGTCAAAGCTTCCGCAGCACGTGTCACACGTGTCTTTTGCCTGCTCGCCCTCTACGATGATTGCAGCCTTACAGCAGCAGTTTTCCGCATTGTGAAGGCAGTTTGTCACGTTACAGTCCAATCTCGTCATGGAATATCCCTCCTTGAGAATTCTTAAATTCTATCGCTTCTGCAGGAGTTATTATGCGCAGGCGGGACAGGAACTATTCGACATTAATTGTTTTAATTTCCTTTGTACGGATTTCACGGCTGATGGCATCGATGAAATCGGAAAGGGACTTCTGCCCTTCGTCTCCGTTAAAACGGCTGCGGACAGACACAAGGCCGTCCTCCTCTTCCTTCTGTCCAACGACCAGCATGTACGGAAGCTTGGCCAGACGCGCCTCTCTGATCTTGTATCCGATCTTCTCCGCGCGCTCATCCACAGTCGCCAGAATACCGTTAGCCTTAAGCTCTGCTTCCACCTTTTCCGCGTAATCATGATACTTTTCGGATATCGGGAGCACTCTCACCTGTTCCGGACACAGCCATGTCGGGAACGCGCCTTCGTACTTCTCGATCAGCCAGGCCAGCGTTCTCTCATAGCAGCCCATGGAGGTGCGGTGGATAATATACGGACGCTTCTTGGTGCCGTCCTTATCCACGAAGCTCATGTCGAACCGGTCGGCTAAGAACATATCCAGCTGAATGGTAATCATGGTGTCTTCCTTGCCGTATACATTTTTCGCCTGGATATCCAGTTTCGGGCCGTAGAAGGCAGCCTCGCCCACTTCTTCCGTGTACTCGATGCCAATGTCGTCGAGAATCTTTCTCATGGCAGCCTCAACTTCATCCCACATCTCAGCATTTCCCAGATAATGGCCGGCATTCTCCGGATCCCATTTGGACATGCGGTAGGTCACGTCTTCTTCCAGTCCCAGCGTCGTCAAGCAGTATTTTGCCAGGTCCACACAGCCTTTAAACTCCTCTTCCATCTGGTCCGGTCTCACCACGAGATGGCCCTCGGAAATGGTAAACTGGCGCACACGGGTCAGTCCGTGCATCTCTCCGGAATCCTCGTTGCGGAAAAGTGTGGAGGTCTCGCCGTATCTGCATGGCAGGTCGCGGTAGGACTTGGGGCTCTGTTTATATACGTAATACTGGAATGGACAGGTCATGGGGCGCAGTGCGAACACTTCGTCGTCCTTCTCCTCGTCACCCAGCACGAACATTCCTTCTTTGTAGTGATCCCAGTGATCGGAAATCACGTATAAATCCTTTTTCGCCATCAGAGGAGTCTTCGTCCTCATATAGCCGCGTTTCTCCTCCTCATCCTCGATCCATCTCTGAAGCGTCTGGATGATCTTTGCGCCCTTCGGCATCAGTAACGGAAGGCCCTGTCCGATTACATCCACGGTAGCGAACAGCTCCAGCTCACGTCCCAGCTTGTTGTGGTCGCGGTTCTTGATATTGGCTAAGTACTCCAGATATTCGTTCAGCTCTTCCTTCTTCGCAAAGGCCGTTCCGTAGACACGGGTCAGCATGGCGTTCTTCTCACTGCCCCTCCAGTAGGCTCCTGAGGAAGAGGTCAGCTTAAAGGCCTTGATCGGCTTCGTGCTCATCAGATGAGGTCCTGCGCATAAATCCGTAAAGTCCCCCTGGCGGTAAAAGGAAATCTCCGCGTCTTCCGGTAAATCCCGGATCAGCTCCACTTTATACGGCTCCCCTTTTTCCTCCATAAATTTGATGGCTTCCTCACGCGGAAGCGTAAAACGCTCCAGCTTTTCGCCGGCCTTGATGATCTTCTTCATCTCGGCTTCAATCTTATCTAAATCATCCCTGGAAAAGGAAGGAGTCTCAAAATCATAGTAAAAACCGTTCTCGATAGACGGTCCGATGGCCAGCTTTGCCTCCGGATAGAGATGCTTCACCGCTTGTGCCAGCACATGGCTCGTCGTGTGACGGTAGGCCGCCAGTCCGGCCGGATCATGAACGGTCAGGATACTTAAGCTGCAGTCCTGCTCTACCATAGTTCTCAAATCCACTACCTTGCCATCCACCTCGCCTGCGCAGGCATTTCTCGCAAGGCCTTCGCTTATATCCGCCGCAATCTCATAAACGGACATCGCCTGTTCGTATTCTTTTACTGAACCGTCTTTTAATGTTATCTTCATCATTAAGTTTCTCCTTTTCTATCATCTTTCCCCTTTGTCAGAGGTAAAATTCGTTTTATACTTCATCAGGAAAGCCCTTCACCGCGCCCCAGCGTAAAATAGAGTATCACCGCGATCACAAGAGGCGCCAGAAATCTCACGATAAAACTCCACGTTCTCTTCATCACCATCGGATATCTTCCCTCCGATTCGATCTCCTCCACCGCGTTCTTCGTCCCCCATACCCATCCGGCAAACAGGCAGAAGGCCAGAGCGCCCAGAGGGATCATCAGGTTGTCCGTAAATTTTTCCATCACTGCATTCATCGGCAGCATGGTAAAGCCCTGTGAGAAATCGAGCCACGGAAGCTTAATGCCTCTCGCATCGGACTGCGACAGGGAGTATCCGGTGCTCAGCACCGTCATCGGCACCGATAAGACAATCGTGGATTTCAGCCTGCTGAAATGAAACTCTTCGCTGATAAATGCCACGCAGCTCTCAAGAATACTGATCGCACTGGTCAGCGCCGCAAAGAACAGCAGGATAAAGAACACCAGTCCGAACAGCTTGCCGCCCGGAAATCCGGCGAACACCTCCGGCAGCGCCATGAAGGCAAAGCCGCCGCCCATTCCCAGTCCTTCCGCCCCCAGCGTGACAAACACAACCGGGATGATCGCAAAGGCCGCCAGGATGGCCACCATGGTATCCAATGCGCAGATGCTGACCGCACTCTTCACCAGATGATCGTCCTTCGGAACGTAGGAACCGTACGTCACCATGATCCCCATGCCTACGGAAAGAAAAAAGAAGGCCTGTCCCAATGCCCCTACCAGCGTGTTGCCGTTAAACGACTCCGGCCGAATAGTCAGCATAAAGGCAAGTCCCTCTTTCGCCCCCGGAAGCGTGACTGCCCGGATCACGCAGGCCAAAAGGAGGAGAAACAACGCCGGCATCAGGACCTTGCTGACACGCTCAATTCCTGAAGACACGCCCTTTACCACCACATAGATGCAGAGGAGAAGAAATGCCGCTCCCCAAAGAAGCGGTTCCACCGGCTTCGCAATGAAGTCCGCGAAATACGTCTGGTACGGATTCGCCGCAGCCCCGAAATGTGCGCCGCTCGCATAGACCCAGATATATTTCATCACCCATCCGCCCACAATGCTGTAGTAAGACATAATGACAAAGAGAGTCAGAACGCCGATTCCTCCCACGAATGTGAATCGCTTATCCAGCTGACGGAACGCCCCGATCACATTTTTCTGCGTCCTCCTTCCGATTGATAATTCCGCCAGCATTACCGGGAAACCAATCAGGGCGACGATAATGATATAGCAGAGAATAAATGCGCCTCCGCCATACGCCCCCACCTTTCCCGGAAACTTCCATATATTGCCCAGGCCGACGGCAGAACCTGCCGCCGCCAGTATGAATCCCACGTTGCTTGCCCACTGGCTTCTCTTCTGATGCATAGTTTCCTGTACTCCTCTTGTCTGTTCGTTTTGTTATTCCCGCGAGCGGCGGGGTTTTTGACTTACAGCAGTATAATAAGTGCGGCTGTAATCGCTGCGATGCTTATGATGATGGAGAGAGAATTGACCGCACTCGCCATCTCTACATCTCCATTTAAGGCTCCCGTAAATGCCGGAGCGATCGAGGCCACCGGACCCAGAGACACGATTGCCAGAGTCTGGCGCACTTCCAGCCCGAAGGGGGCGAAGAAATAAAAACCAACCGCCATCAGAACCGCAATGCCGTAGCGCATCACGAGAATCTGCACGATCTGTGCAATTTTTTCCCTGTCCATGTGGATTTCAAATCCGATCCCAAGCATCAGGAGCGCCAGAAACGCATTGGCGCCGCCCGCTGTATCCGCGAAGCTGATCATCACTGCCGGAAGCTGCAATTTTAAAATGCTGAGAATTGTCATAACGATATATGCGTCAAACGGAATCGAGGAAAAGAGCTTCTTCGTCATTCCCAGGAGAGACGGCTTTTCATCCTCTCCCACCACCATACCTGCCAGTGTAAACGTCATCCCCGTACACATAATGGAGTTGCCCGCGTCAAACAGACTGGTGGCCGCAAATCCCACGGGGCTTAAAAAGCTCTGCACAAAGGGCATGGTGAAATTGCCGATATTGTAGCCCGACATATTGAGCATGGCAAAGGCCCTCGTCTCCTTCTGCTTTCTTATATTGATCCCATATCCGACGGCGATCGTCACAAAATTGCAGAGAAGACCAATTACGCACATGGCAAGCAGTGAATAATCCATGGTTATCTTGCTGAAATTCGATACAATAGCCGCCGGCAGTGTTATTTTAATCACGATATTGGAAATCAGGTAAAAATCCTTTGCGTGAAAAAAGCCCACCCGCTTCAGAATATATCCCATGGCAATGATTGCAACAAACGCAAACGCTTTTGTCAGTACTGCTGTCATATCCAGTCCCCTCCCGGCCATTGATCACGGTCATCTTTTGCTTCTTATTTCTTTCAATCCACATTCTGAGTCCAGAATACAAAACTCAGAATAACATAGCAGCTATGCTGCCATTAAAATTTGCGCACAATTTTCATCCTAACCTGTTCTGAACATTTTGTAAAGAGTAATTTACGAATCCGTTTCAATTTCTTTGTCCATATGCATTGCATAAGAGACATCCGGCCTCAGTTCCGCCTCCACACGCTCAAAATTCTCCTCCAGAACCGGAAACGGAGGCCATGCGTAATCGCAGATCAGCTGCAGCGCCGCCTCTTTCACGGAAAGCGTATTGTCACTGACGATAACCATCTGCAGAAGGTCCACAATGGCGTCCTGATACGGCAGCTGATACCCAAACCACGGATCCAGAAAACGGTCCAGACAGAAAAGAAGGCTCTCCTTCTTCCCCATATCCGTTCCCATCAGGACATTCCTTATGGCCTCTATCCCGCTCTTCACGATCTCCATCTCATCATCGGTATAAGTTATGTAAGACATCTGACATCTCCCGCCGTCCTCTCATCATGACAAAAGGAGCTGCCCACTGATTACCCAGCGAGGCAAGCTCCATCAAAACTTGTCTGTTCCGGTTCTTTTATTCTGTTCCCATTATTTTGCTGCTTCCCATTCCCGATGCCATTCCGCCACCAGACTGCTGTCTTCTCCGCATATCGAGGCAGCTTCCTCCGCGCTAATACCTTTGGCAAACAGATTGACTGCTACTTCATGCGCTTTCTCTAAGGTACCTTCCGCTCTGCCCTCTTTTCTGCCTTCTTCTTTACCTTCCCTGCGGCTCAACTCCTTTTCATCGGCAATATGCCGCTGCTCATCATATTCCGTCAACAGCACCTCGAACACCTCCGCTCTGTGGATCGACAAAAATTCCGCCAGTACTCCATCCCGGATACAGGAATCCATCACGTCCTCAACCGCCGTCCCGAGCGCCGTTCCATCCTTCGTCCTCTCCCTGATACGCGCCACGAATTCCGCATACTCCCTGAGTGTTGAACACTGCTTCATCAGCCCCTCATTATGTCCGCGATTAATATTCATCATAATCGCCTTAAACTCCATACACGGCTCCAGTTCTGAATGAACGCGGGAAAATGCATCCGAAAGCTTCAGTTCGATGCAATCCGGTTCCTCCTTCAGACCGTTATAGAACACATAAAACTGAGGAATCGGAAGCGTAATCAGCCTGCTTCCGTAGAGATTAAGTTCATTCTGCTCAATGTACCTTCTGTATTCCTCTACAATATAGAGTGTTCCGCGAACCGGCATATTAGGATTCCAGGTCGACTGGTGCTCCCAGAGATTTAAAACATCATCAATCAAAAATGCGAGATCATTCTTCATCTTCATGTAGATTACATCATCCAGCGTATTAATCTCAAGCTCTTCAGGATTGGTATACTCTGAGTGACTGATCGCGTTATACAGGGAAAGCAGTTCCTCTTTCCGGTTAAATACCATTCGAAATAATCTGTCTTTGTATTTCTTATTCACTTTTACCATATTCCTTACCTCCATTATACTGAAACCAGTTGTACTTTTCAACAGATTTTTTAACCATTACCATAGAGGCCCCTAATATCCGATACCCTGCGAAAGCCTGCATCCAGTAACGATAAACAGACCACTCCCTTTCTTTTATTCAATTTCTGACCCCAATTCTATATTCCCTGTGAACGCTTCGGCCGAACAGCCATGATGCCAGTAACTGGCATTAGATCTCCAGATATAAATGGAAATTAATAAAACAATTATACCATAATCTCAAACAAAAGGCAATCCAAAAGCCTTATCGAACCTTCCGGAATCCAGTCATGTTGTAACAGTTCAGAAGGCTCATCTTCTTGACCGAAAAATCCGGTCAAGAAGATGAGCCTTCTGGGTGGTCCGGGGAGCAGGAGGGACGGGAGAACGAACGGCTTATTCAATCACATGAATCCACCCTTCCGGCGCCTCAATTCTTCCCATCTGAATCCCGGTCAATGTATCATACAGCTTCTTCGTCACTTCTCCCATCTCGCTCATACCGCTCGGCAGGCAGATTTCTCTCTCATGATCCACAATCTTGCCCACCGGGGAGATAACGGCCGCAGTACCACACAGTCCGCATTCCGCGAAGTCCTTCACCTCTTCCAAAAGCACTTCTCTCTCTTCCACTTCCAGACCCAGATAGTCCTTAGCAACAACCATCAGGGAACGGCGTGTAATCGACGGAAGAATGCTTTCAGACTTCGGAATAACCACCTTCTTATCTTTAGTCACGAACAGGAAGTTGGCTCCGCCTGTCTCCTCCACCTTCGTTCTCGTTGCGGGGTCTAAATACATATTTTCATCAAATCCGGCTCGGTGGGCTTCCATGATCGCATGTAAGCTCATGGCATAGTTTAAACCTGCCTTGATATGGCCTGTGCCGTGGGGAGCCGCACGGTCGAAATCGCTGACACAGATGGTAAGCGGTTTCACGCCGCCCTTGAAGTAAGGACCTACCGGTGTGGTAAGAATCCTGAACTGGTATTCATCCGCCGGCTTCACTCCAATAACCGGATTGCTTCCAAACATATACGGTCTGACATAGAGCGTCGCTCCGCTTCCAAATGGCGGCACGTAGGCGGCATTGGCCGCCACTGCCTTCGTAACGGCCTCCACGAAACGCTCCTTCGGGAATACCGGCATCTCAAGCCTTCTGGCGGAATTCTCCATACGCTCTCCGTTTAAGTCCGGGCGGAAGGTTACGATACGGCCCTCCTCGGTAGTATATGCTTTCAAGCCCTCAAAAATCGTCTGCGCATACTGCAGAACACCTGCACACTCATTTAATACAATATTTGCATCATCGGTCAGAGTACCCTCATCCCAAGCTCCGTCTTTAAAATTGGATACATATCTTTTATCTGTCTGTATATATCCAAATCCTAAATTTCCCCAGTCGATGTTCTTCTTTTCCATGCGTATCTTCCTCTTTCCCTCGTTGATTTGTTTCCTGATTCATTTTTAATTCAATTCTTAATTTTTTTCATTATTATACTTTTCCATATAAAAGTCAAGACATTTTCCTCAGGAACCAAAGATCGAATAAAAGCCATAACTCTGAGTTATATAACGAGGCAGTTCCATTCTAACGGTTTTCATCGGATTCACGGTCTGGCAGATGATCAGATTGCCTGTCATCGTCAGAAGCATGCCGGCATCCGAAACATCCATTCCAATCTTTTCTCTCATGAAATCATACATTTGTCTCGTCGCGGCCCGCCAGGCGCCTTCCACATCTTCCGCCGATGCGATGGTGATCAGACGGTCCTCTGTCTCGATCATGGGATATGGGACGCAGTACTCGTTCCGCACCACATCGACGCGAACCGTAGCCCGGCCCTCGATCTCCAGGCCGCAGTCCTCCACTTCCCCGTCGCCCATGATGGCGTGGAAATCACCCATGGACAGAAGGCCGCCCTCGGCAAAGACAGGAAGATACAGCACGGCGCCCTTCTTGATCTGGGTGCAGTCCATATTTCCGCCGTGATCCATGGGAGTTACGGTAGAAACGCCCTCTCCCGCCGGCGCCACACCGATCACGCCGATCATCGGCTCCACCGGTATTTCCACTTTGCCGTCGTAGTATGCCTTTCCATCTTTGACAGGAACGCGTTTTAATACCTTTTTCGGAAAATCCAACCTCTCGCTTCCGCTGTTCGGCCCCAGCATCACAATGCCGACAGGTCCCAGCTCGATATCCAGAATCTCGATCTTAAGCATGTCTCCCGGCATCGCTCCCTCAATGTACAGAGGGCCGGTGGCCGGATTCCCCGGTTTTCTCACCACATTTTCAAAGGTGGCCTCCTCCGGCAGGAACTGGTTCGTAAAGCAGTCATACGTTTCAAATACCACCGTCTCTCCCGCCTGAATGGAAGCACAAGCTGCATTGTCCTTTGAGAGCACGTTCGTTATAAATTCTTTCGTTATCACTTTCATCTCTATTCTCCCTGACCCTGTTTATTTTTTCTTACCGCTGAGCTCCGGCCACACCGTAATCAGCATCGTGATGAAGCAGGCCGCCCCGCCGATAAAGTTGGACACCGGTTCCGCCATGAGCACGCCGTCCGTTCCCAGTCCAAACATCAGAGGAAGGACCAGCATAAGCGGTATCACGATGATCACTTTCCTGAAAATCGAGAAGAACACCGCATTCTTCGCTTTTCCCAGCGCCACAAACACGGATTGACCGGCGAACTGAAGCGACATCATGAAAAAACCGAAATAGTAGATCCGCATGGCCGGAATTCCTTCCCTGACCAGATCCGCGTCCTGATTGAAGATGCGGATAAAGAATTCAGGAAAGCCATGGACAAACAGCCACATGACCGTCGTATAGGCGATGGAGACCACCGAAATGAACACAATGGCCCGTTTCACCCGCTTATACTCTCCCGCCCCGTAATTGAACCCCATCACCGGCTGCGCGCTGTTCGTCAGGCCATTAACCGGCATGGAAATGATTTCCCGGACAGAGTTGATCACGGTCATGATCCCTACGTACAGATCCCCGCCGTAATGCTGCAGTGACGCATTGTACATGATCTGTACCGAGCTGTTGGTGATCGCCATGGTAAAGCCCGACATGCCGAGGGCCACGATGTTCTTCACCCGCTCCTTCTGCAGCCGGAACGCCGAAGTTTTCAGCCTTAAAATCGCCTTCCCGCCCGTCAGAAACTTTACGATCCAGAGGGCAGACAGAAACTGGGACAGTATCGTGGCAAGCGCCGCCCCTCTTACTCCCATATGAAAGGTAAAGATAAAGATGGGGTCCAGAATAATGTTGGCGACCGCCCCGAGGAGCACGGTCATCATGCCAATGGTACCGAACCCCTGCGAGTTGATGAAGCTGTTCATCCCCAGACCGATCATCACGAAAATACTTCCGAGAAGATAGATGCTTATGTACTGATCCGCATACGGATACGTGTTGTCACTGGCCCCGAACAGATAGAGCATGGGCTTTTTGAGGGCCAGTCCCACCACAGTCAGCCCGATTCCGAATATTACCATCAGGACGAAGGAGTTGCCCATGATCAGCTCCGCCTCCTCCTTATTGCCGCGGCCGCGTTCGATGGAGCACAGCGGTGCCCCACCCATGCCAAATAAATTGGCGAACGCGATAACCATGGAAATAATGGGCAGACAGAGCCCCAGGCCGGTTAAAGCCAGCGTGGCATTCTCCGGAATCCGCCCGATATAGATCCTGTCGATAATATTATAGAGTACATTGATCAGCTGGGCCATGGTCATAGGGACCGCCAGCTTCATGATATTTGATACGATACTGCCTTTTGAAAAATCATTTGCTGTGTCTGACATGGTGTTTCAATCCTTTTACCTGTAACATTTCTATCTATCATATCACTAACCGCCGCATTTGCAAAGTTCTTTATCCCCTGCTGCCGGCAGGCGTTCCCGGTCAGTGTTCCCGGTCAGTGCTCCTGATCTGCACTCCCGGTCAGTGCTCTCTCAGGACATTGATCTGCCATCCGATGCCGTACCGGTCCGTCACCATACCGAAACAGCTGCTCCATGCTGTCTCCGAGAGCTCCATCTCTGCCTTACCGCCTTCCTTCAGATGCCCGAAGATCTTCCTGGCCGTCTCCTCGTCCTCCGGCATGAGAGCGATCGTAATGTGGTTTCCCTGTTCATACGGCATACCCGGAAATGTATCGGAAAACATCAGTTTCTTTCCCTTCACAGTGATCTCCGTATGCATAATCAGCTTCTTCGCCTCCTCCGGCATCGGCCATGCGGGATTCTCCCCGCTCTCCCCGAAGGTCAGAAACTTCGGCTGCTCCGCTCCGAACGCCTTCGCATAAAATTCCACCGCCTCCCGGCAGCTTCCGTTAAAACGGATATAGGGTGTAAATTCCATCCTGTGTTCCTCCTTGGATTCTAAGATGGAATTAGTATAACCGGATATCCATTTCTTTATCATTTTTCCAGATTTGCCTCCGGTGAGTGGGACATGCTCCGAAAGAACGCTTCCGCCCATTCGTCCTCCCTGTGTTCACAGGAAGCCGTTATCAGTGCGATCTGATATCCGCCTGCCACTTCCCCCACATACTGGCTGCACGGACCGTCCGTCTCATGCTCTGTGGTTCCGGCAAACGCAAACCGGTATGCTAAGCAGCCATTCTCTCCGCTTATCGGTTCTCCCTCTGCGCCGTCGAAAATCCGCTCCGTGATCTCCGGGCTCTCCTCTCTGCTTTTTAACGCCGTAATCCGGATCGCATGCCAGTCCTCCTCCAGACCGTCATACCATAAATGAGAATTGCTGTCCTCATCGTATTCATAGAGATAGGAGCCCGGAACCACAAAGGTCATGGTGCCGATCTTATCCCGCACATTCCCGCGCCTGTAGCCGATGGGATAATCCGGTTCATACACCGGCACATCCGAAACAGCCTCCGGCTCTCTTCCATTTAGCCGGCAGAGCAGGATGTATTCCTCCGTTGGAAATGGAAGGCACCGGTCTAAGAGAAGGGCTTTTTCCAGATTATCAATGATACGGTCATTCATCCGTTTATCCCGCTCGCTCCTGCTGCCCGGCATGAAACAGCACTCTTCCCACATCAGGCTGAGAGCCGTGTTTCTGTAATATCCCGCATCTCTTCCCGGCTCATTCCAGATGAAAAATTCCTTTGCCAAGGGCTCAATCCCCTCATTTTCCACCCAGCCCAGCATTTTCTGGATTGAGAACCGGCCGAAGGGAGTGAACACGGTGCCAGGAACCTCCTCCGGCGTGTACTGATCCAGATCCCAGCAGAGACCGAAGGACACGGCATCCGGCCATTTTTCTTCCCGCTCCTGGCATACCGCAACCAGGTTTTTCAGCCATCCGTAAAAATGTTCGTCTCTCATCCGTTCAAAATCATGGTCAACCCCATAGCCGGTCTCATCATCCAGGATAAATTCCAGATCCGTCTCTCTGGCAAGCTCCTCCACGAAGTGAACCGCCGCGGCGTGAAATCCCGCTCCCGCCAGACTGGAGGTGCACTCTCCATAGACCATCTGCGCCGGAATTTCCCCGTCCAGCCCGGAGCTGAACTGAAAAAACAAATCTCCCAGCCGACAGAATCCCACACGCATACAGTCTTCCTCCTGCCGTACCTCATACCGCTTCTCCTCTCCCAGCATCCGGATCATCTGCTTCACAAACCGTTTATCTTGAACCACTGCCTGACACGTAAATCCTACACTCATACTTTTTTCCTTTCCCTTCGATCACTGGTTATAGCCGCTCCTTCTGTACTACTGTTCATTATACTCAGGGAAGCAGTCATTTGTAAAGTATTTGGAATTGTGGTAAAATGAGAAAAAACAAATGCTGGGAGGGATATACTTGTTAAGTAATGATGCTGAAGCAAGATTAAAAGAATTCAATGATACTGCGTTTCCGAAAAAGATGATAACAATCACCGACCGCGTCCGTATCGCAGTCGGCTGGGGGCACAGCAACTGTATTATCGTAGAAGGGGATACGTCCCTGATTCTGGTCGATACCCTGGATTCAGATGCCAGAGCCGCACGCCTGAAGGATGAGCTGTCCCGTCTGACGGATAAACCCGTGAAGACTATTATTTTCACCCACGGTCATCCGGATCACCGGGGCGGCTGTAGCGCGTTCCGGGACACGGTGGAGGAGATCATCGCCTTCGCGCCCCAAAAGGCCGTATTAAAGGGGACAGAACGAATTAATCCAATCTTAAACAAAAGGACCTTCCGTCAGTTCGGCTATGGACTGACCGACGAAGAGCTCATTACCCAGGGTCTGGGGATCCGGGAAGGCCACGCCATCGGTGACGGCGTCTACTCGTTTCTTCCTCCCACCACACTTTATACAGAAGATTCCGTCACGCGCACCATCGATGGAGTTGCCTTAGAGATGGTATCCGCGGTCGGCGAAACGGACGACCAGATCTTTCTCTGGCTTCCGGAGGAGCGAATCATGTGCTGCGGCGACAATTACTACGGCTGCTGGCCCAATCTCTATGCCATCCGCGGCGGACAGTACCGCGACATAGCCGCCTGGGTGGACAGCCTGGAACGTATCATGAGTTATCCGGCCGAGGCCCTGCTTCCAGGCCACATGCTTCCGGTCCTGGGACACGACCGGATCACAGAGGTCCTCGGTAATTTTAAGGAGGCCATCCGCTACATCCTGGATGAGACTCTCGTCTGCATCAGTCAGGGGCTTTCCCAGGACGAAACCGCTGCCCGGGTGGTTCTTCCTGAAACCTACCGCAGCCTGCCGTATCTGCAGGAGTATTACGGCACAGTACAGTGGTCTGTGCGCGCCATCTATCAGGGATATGTGGGATGGTTTGACGGCAATCCGTCCAATTTAAACCGTACCGCACCGGAGAAATATTCCCGCAATCTGATAAAACTGGCCGGCGGTGAGCAGGCCATTTCAACAGCTGTCAAAACGGCTCTGGAGGAATCGGAATTCCAGTGGGCTTCCGAGCTCTGCGACCTTCTTCTTGGCGCCGGAGACATCGTATCCGAAGGGGAGAAAACAAACGCCCGCCGTTGGAAGGCCGAAAGTCTGAGACAACTCGCCGGACTGGAAACCAGCGCGAACGGCCGCCACTATTATCTCAGCTGTGCAAAAGAGCTGGATAAGGAATAGGCTCCGTTAAACTTTGAAGTGCTCTTTATAGTAAGTAAAAAAGGATAGGGAAAATACGGTCAATCGCCGTCTTTCCTATCCTTTTCTACCCTCTTGCTGATCTCTATTCTTCTATATAACTCATATCATTTACCGATTCCACGGTAAACGTTCCGTTGTCATAGATAATTTTTGTGATGGAGGCATTTCCCAGTTCTCCCACTGCTGCATCCGGGTCGATGGCAGCAACTGCTGCTGAAATGGCCATCCCATGTGAAACCACCAAAACCTGTTTCTGCCCGCGCTCTGCGGCCTCACCCGCGATCTCACGGATTCCTTCCATTACCCGCTTCTGTGCAGTTTCCCACGTCTCCGCGGTTTTGCTCTCATCGGTTTGCGCCATTGCAGTTACCGCTTCTTCAATTTTCAGCTTGCCTCCCATGACAGCTCCCATCATAGCGTCCACACTGTCATAGCCCAGTGCCTTTGCAGCCGGTGTGTATGCTTCCGCCGGCATGGCACCCTCGTAAATTCCGTAGCACACCTCCCGGACTTTGGGATTTCTCTGTAAGGATACCTCCGGCTGTCCATTATTCTTCAGGATCAGCTCTGCCGTTTCCATTGCTCTGCCGCTGTCACTTGTATAAACCGCATCAAAAGTAATTTCGGCTTTTTTTAACCCGCGTCCCAGTTTTTCAGCCACCGCCGCGCCATCCTCCGTAAGCGGAGAATCACACCAGCCCTGCATACGCCCTGTCGTATTGAGCATGGTCTTCCCGTGCCGCGTCAAATACAGGGTCACCGGTGCCGGCTCCATGGCCTGCGCCTCGGTCTGTTCTTTCTCCGGTGCCTTCGCACAGCCTGTCAGGGCCGTTGATACGCATAAAATCCCCGCCATCATAATTGCCATCACTCTTCTTTGTCTCATTATTCTCTCCTCCGTTGTTTATTGTACTTATTTGGTCTGGTCAGAATCCTACCACCCCTGGTTCTATCTCATTGTAATCATTTTTCCAGGCACGATCTACGCATATCTTAACCAAATCATACACGGAAATTGACTCTTTCGGTCCTGTCAACGGATTCACGGAGGCGCAGGCAGACAACAAAAAAATGACTGCATCCCGCTGCTGAACGGAATACGGCCATTCGTATCGGATCGACGCCTTATACCAATGAGTCGAAGCAATTATATTTATCAGACTCGCTCGGCATATAAGTCGAAATTAAAAAGCCACTCGCCTCCTCTTTTACTGCAGCATCCTGTTTTGCTGCTTCAAACTGTATGATTTTTCCAGTGGTTCACATTTTAAAATCTTTAATGCCATTTGCCTTGAGGGTTTCATAAGTACACAGACAAATGTCCGGTGTATACGCAAGAGAGGTTGTTTTGTCTGTAATTTCATAGAGATCAAAAATCATATCTGGGATTCCATCTTGAAACTGTATCAGGCTGTTTTCATGATGTCCATGACTCGCGTGAGGAAAGGGCTGCGTTTTGTAAGCCGAAAAGAAAGCGAGTACAGTTGTCTTACATCGCAAGATGGAATCGGGTATGATGATACCCCGGCACATACGAGCAATTGCTTCATATTCCTGACCGATTGGTATATCTGCATAAGCATGAGCATGATGAAAATACAGACTGTTAGCCGCAAATTTATTTCTTTGAAAATTTGCGGCTAACTGAGGATCTACACGATATTCAACACAGTTCGTTTCTATTTCAGGAATCAGTTTATCCTGTGTATAGTCTATGGAGAATCTTGCCATAAGTATCAATTTGCGATCTTTCATTTTAGAATTTTCTACAGATAACATATTCTTTCACGCATTCCCCCATACACCGTATTTTCCGCCTAAGGCGAACAGACACATAACCAGTACAGCATTGCGTAATTAATGATGAATAGAGTGCTTGCTCTATTCACTGTTAATTGCACAATGCTGTACCAGCCTCTTCATTCTAATATTTGTACATAGAAATGTCAAACAGCTGATTTCATGGTTTTTTCTGATTCGAAAAGGAATTTTATCACCACTGTATCTTTACTATTTTTTATATCCAAATTCCGGAATCTTCGTCCAGCGGTTGCGGAGGTAATGGGCGACCAGCTTCGGCTTTCTGTCTCTTGTGAAGATTCCCTTTTTGTTGCCCTGCACCCGGAGAAGGCTCTGGCTGGTGGCAAAATCGGCAAAGTTCCATACCTGCTCGCCTACGAAATTCTCCAGGGAGTCCGCTACCTCGTGATTGACCTTATAGTACTCTACCTGATACTCCTCCGTGTACATCACCGGAGTCGTGTCGTGAAAGCCGCTTACTGTGTCCGCTCCGTATTCTGTATACATGAACGGTTTACCGAGGGAATTCCAAAAGGTCAGCTCTTCCCGGCACAGCTCCTTTGCCATGTCTAAATCGCCGCCGCAGGCATACCAGCCGTAATAGCGGTTTAAGCAGAAGACGTCGCTCAGTTGGATGGTGCAGTCCTCCTTGTAATTAGGCATCTGGACACTGACGATGGTGCAGGGACGTTTCTGAGGATCGGTCTCCCTTGCCAGATCGTATAACGGTTTAAAGTAAGCGTAGGCGCCAGGTCCGCCGGAATCGGCCTCGTTGGCAATACTCCACATGACAACACAGGCGTGATTCTTGTCACGCAGAATCATATCGCGGACTACGTCCATATGATGTTCGTGCGTCCGGATTCCGCCATCTTCCGGCGGATCAAAGGTGTTGACCCGCTTACCGTCCTTGAAGTTTGCGCCGCCTCCAAAATTCAAATGAACTCCGACTGCCGGTGTCTCGTCGATCACCACGATTCCCTCTTCATCACACAGACGCATCATCTCTTCACTGTACGGATAATGGCTCGTGCGGAAGCTGTTGGCTCCCTGCCACTTCATCAGGGAAATATCCTTCGTGTTCATAGGCATGTTAAGCCCTCGGCCGGCCGGGAACGTGTCCTCGTGTTTGCCGTAGCCCTTGAAATAGAACGGACGGCCGTTGATCAGGAATTTTCCGCCTTCCGTCTTTACAGTGCGGACACCGTAAGGAAGGGAGTAGACATCCTCACCGAAGGTCACTCTCACCTCATATAAATAGGCGCAGAGCGGCTGCCACAGGACAACATCGGAAATCTCCAGGGTACCGTCGGTTCCTTCCGCTTCCGCCGCCAGCCTGCCGTCCTTCGTATATACGGCGATCTTCGCTGTTGCTTCTCCCGCGGTCTCAAGGTGGTAGGCAATACGCGCTGTCGTATTATCCACCTCCGCGTTTAAGAAGATGTCCTGTACATACGCAGCCGGAGTCGTATAAAGCTTGACAGGGCGGGTAATTCCACAGTAATTAAAGAAGTCGAAGTTGGGATTGTTTCTCTTTCTGGAGGTCCTTCCTCCTCCCATTCCCATTAAGTCTCCCATACCGCTGCCCGACTCGCTGCCGACCGGAAGGGTGGTATGGTCGATTCGGTTGTCCACCGCCACCGTCAGGAGATTCTCCCCTTCTCTCAGATACTCGTTGATCTGTACCTCGAACGGGAGGAAGCCTCCCTTATGCTCTGCGATCAGTTCACCGTTTAGATAAACCTTCGCAATGTGTGTAACTGCGGCAAAGCGCAGAACCAGACGCTGACCCGTCATGTAGGACGGCACCGCCAGCGTTCTCTGGTAGAAGCACCAGCCGTAATGGTCACGGAACGCTTCTCCCTCTTTTAAATCATTGTAAGACGCCGGAACGGGCATAGTCATTGCTGCCTCCAGTGGCCGTTCATACCATTTTTCTTCAAATCCCCGGCCTTCATCCAGTTTAAATGCCCAGACGCCGCTTAAATCCATCAGTCCCCTTGACTGCGTTAAAATTGGATATAACATGTCCCATACACTCTCCTTTTATTGTTCTGTTATCAGTATAACAGATTTCCCGCCAACACTGCTAGGACAGTTTTGACGGGAATCCGGACAATTTTTAGGTTATTTACTCACCAACCGAAGGTTTCGTTCGCATGGTATGGTTCAGCTTCGCAATGGAGACGTATCCCATTGCCACGGTTTTATCACCGAAACGCATGACACGGTTCTGGCCTTTTTTCATAGGCAGCCATTGGGGAAGGCCGCCGCCGTTGGGATCTCCGGTGCGGATAAAATTGGAAAAGCAGCGCACCATACAGTCTGAAAGTTCGCGGTCCCAGGCCTCAAACGGACGCCAGTTGTTTTCCAGCGTACCGAATTCATACCACAAATCCGCGGAATGCCAGGCGCCCCGGTCATCCCCCGGCAGCTGCCTGTCAAAGAAGAATGCGTAGGAGGGGCATCTTCCCAGGTCAGACTGCAGTCTTGCCCATCCCTTTGCCATCTTATGTACAATCGGAGGAACGATATCCTCACTGGTAGAGCCCATGAGATAAGGGATCTCGTGAGCCCCGCCGTTTCTGACGATTTCCATGGCCGGCTCCGGCAAAAACGCACCGTCCACAATCGGGCCGCAGACCATGGCCACGTCGGGGCGCTCCTTCGACAGCGCGTTAAATACTTCAAAGATTACAGCGGGCTCTGCCTCCCTCATACCCTTTCCGCTCGCTTCGGTCACCCTGCGGTCCAACTCACGCCAGAAGGGTTCCACATCCTTCAAAGACGCGGCGGCGGCAAATCCTTCCGTCACACCGCCACCGCTCATCATTATGGCTCCGCAGATGCTGCCTTTCGTCAGCGGGGAGAGGCAGTGCTGCTGCACGCTCATGGCGCCGGCCGACTGTCCCATCAGGGTGATCCGGTCCGGATTGCCGCCAAACGCGGCGATATTGCGGCGGACCCATGATAAGGCCGCCATCTGGTCGTACATGGCGTAATTGCCGGCGTGCCCCGTTTCAGCCTTCCACTCTTCCATGCAGGCAAATCCAAGTGGTCCCAGCCGGTAGTTGATCGTCACCACAAGGATTCCCTGACGGCAGTAGGCCGCGCCGTCAAAATGTTTCTCATGGCCGCATCCGCCCTTGAATCCGCCTCCGTGAATATATAACAGAACCGGTGCGTTCTCCGGCTCCAGCGGCGTCCAGATGTTTAGGAACAGGCAGTCCTCGCTGTAGGTGTAGGACTCTCCCTCCCGGAATTCATGGTAATAAAATGCCTTTTCCGGCACCTTTTCCTCATCATAGAACGCTCTCGGCTGATAAGAACAGTTTCCGAACCGGTCGGCCTCATAGATGCCGTCCCAGTGCGTCACCTCTTCAGGGTACTGGAAACGTTTCGCATTTGCATAGCGGATTCCTTTATAGACAATGCAGTCTCCCTTTGCGGAGACAGTTCCTCTCACAGTTCCGCACGGTGTCCCGATCAGCTTAGACGATTCGCCGGACTCCGTCTGTATCTCTGATTTCTTCATTTCCTGTTTCATTTCTTTCACAATTTCTTTCTCGATTATCTTTTCTATTTCTTTCCCGATTTCCTTCTCTGTTTCTTTCTCGATTTCGTCCGTCATCTCTTCTGCCCGCCAGCGGCCGGAATCCAGGGATACCGCTCCATAACCTCCTGTTCAAAGGCTTCCAAAGACCTCATTTCCTCTGTAATGGTTCTCATATCCAGGCGCTTTACGATCTCATTGATCAGCATCTCCCCTTCGTCCGCCAGTTCTTTTCTCCTAGCCGCGTCAGGAATCGCAGGCGTACTCATATGATCCTTCGCGTCGCCAAAGCAGTAGCCGATGCTGCCGCTCTGGTAAGCCAGGCTGAACAGATGGTCAAACGGCTTCGTCGTCTGTGGCTCCTGATGGCAGTATCCCGTGGTAAACGGAACATCCTCCAGACGGCCCATCATCTGGTACGCGCCGACTGTGATGGCATGAAAACTGTCCATTGTCTTGAATAAATCCCGCGCACTCTGGAACATCTGCATCGTCAGATCCATATAAAGAATCGGGACGCCAGTCTCATCGAAGAAATCCCGGATCATCGGACAGCAGGTCATATGGGCGGGGCCGTGAAAGCTGACGTAAATCTGGCGCTTGAAGCCCTGACGGAGAAGACTTCTCGCAATCGCTCCCAGATAGTCGATGCCTTCCCGCACGCTGACCTGAGTCGTTCCGCGTCCGATGGCCGTGGCACCGGCGTAGAAATACGGCAGTCCCGTCAGCACCAGCCCGTCGGCCGCCTCTGCCATCCGGAGAGCGAATGCCTCGCTGATTACCGTTTCGCTGTCAAGGGGCAGTCCCCCGTGGAGTTCCACCGTTCCCACCGGAACAATGATGACATCGTTGCGTGTCAGATACGTTTCTGCCTCGTCATTCAGCATCCGGGGCAGAATCCTCGTTCTCATTTCCTCCATCCCTAATCTCCTTTCACCATCTTCTCTTCTGTTTTCTCATCGGTCTTTTCTTCCGCATTTACAGCCAGCTTCCGGCCCAGCCCAAAGATACGTTTTGCATTGCCGCTCACAATGGCCTGACAGGCGGAGATGGAGAGCGCTCCCTCCTCCACCTTCTGATCCAGCCATCCGCCCAGCGGAAATTCCATGTCCACATTTACCATGTCCGTTCCAAACATCAGCCGGTCCTTCCAGGCCTCCAGAAACGCCAGACCGAACGCCTCATCCCGCATCATGGCGCATCCGCCGCTATTGGCCGACAAATCTCCATACAAATTCGGATATTTTTCGAACAGCTGACCCAGCCGGCCGCCGGGCGTCACCGGCCCTTTTCCCCACTCATACCGCTCTTCCCGGGATATCCCCGCGCCGCCCGATATCTCGTGCCAGAATGGCTGGCTGTGGCCAATAAATATCAGCTTTGGGTACTTATTTAAAGCCCGTTCCAGAAGGGGCAGCCCCGGCTCATCCACCACACCGTACTGGAAGCCTTCCTCCGGGCTCATATGGAACAGCACCGGCAGGCCAAGAGCTTCCGCCGCCTGAAATACCGCCTCTAAAAACGGATGATCCAGTCTGTGGTTGACAGCCAGTTCTCCGACACCGACGGCGCCCTCTTCCCGGTACTGCTTTAACCTCTCGTATACCGTCTCTGGTTCCGTCTCATCCAGGCCGCACATCCAGGCATACCGGTCCGGATACTGTTCCGCGATTCTTCTGCACGAAGCGTTGGAGCCGAACATCGCCTGTTTCTCGCCCGACGACATGATGATTCCAAACCCGATTCCAAGCTCATCCAGATGCGGCAGCATTTCCGCACCGCTGGATATCTTCATTCCCAGCCCGTCGGGAATCGGACGTTCACTCAAATGAAGATGAATATCGATCTTTTTTTCCATTCCGCATCTCCTCACTCCTATGCCTGATTCTCGCCCTCATCTCTCCGTTTCTTCAGCACCGCGTACATTTCCGTCGTCTTCTTGTTGGTCAGGTTATATACGAGTCCGATGCCCAGAAGCTCCAGCACGCAGGTCGCTACCGGAATAAAGGTGCAGAGGGAACGAATATGACCGGCGACAGCGGCAGTCTGTGCCTCAATACCGGAAATATAGCCGATCGCGCCCAGTGAGAAGGAAGCGATGGTGGATGCCAGCGTGGAACCGATCTTTCTGGAGAATGTGTAGATGGAGTAAAGGCTTCCGTCGCTGCGCTCTCCGGTCTGGTACTCATGGTAATCGATACAGTCCGTAACAAACGCCCAGATCAGCATGGTAAATGCCGTCTGTCCGCTGGTCGCCAGGGTGTTGATCACCAGGAATAAGTACACGTTCTGAATCGGCATCATAAACAGAATCAGGGAAATCACAAGGTTGTAGCCGGAGCACACTAAAATGACGTTGCGTTTTCCATATTTCTGGCTCAGCTTCGGGATCAGCGGGAAGAATACCAGCATAATCGGAATACTGATTAAGGACACCAGCGTCAGTACCTGCGGCGCATGATAGAATTCTTTGTAAAGGTAACTTCCCAGCTGGCTGTTGCCGGTGATGAACAGAAGGCTTCCTACCGTTGCCAGCATAACGCCCAGCATCGGACGGTTCTTAAATACACTCTTTAACACCTTGCCGTAATTGAACTTCTCGCCTTCCACCTTCGGCTGACGAACGCGCTCTGTGGTAAAATGCAGCAGCAGGCAGTAGCAGATCATGGATAAGATTCCGAATACCACCGCAACCTTGAAGAAACCACTCGGCACGACTTCGCCCGCTTTGTTGAATACGAACTGAGGAACCAGTGAAATGGCTCCGATTCCGACGATTGTGCCGCCGATGGAACGGGCTCTGGAAAGCTTCGTTCTCTCGATCGGGTCATTGGTCACAACAGAGGCCATGGAGCCAAATGGCATGGAAGTTCCGGTATAGCTCATTCCGTATACGATGTAAGCGAATACGACCCAGACGTGTTTCGCCAGGGAACCCCAGCTGCTGACATCAGCAAAACACAGCAGGCCGGATATAGCCAGCGGAATCATTGCAATCTTAATGTAGGGTTTGAATTTGTCCCCACTCTTTCCTATCTGCCATCTGTCCGGAAAGGAACCGATCATCGGATCGTTAAATGCATCCCACAGCCTTGCAAACAGAAACATACTTCCCATCCACGCTGCCTTGATTCCCAGCACATACGTACAGAATGTGAGGAAAAATGCATCGACATACAGGTTCACAAAGCTGCCCGCCATATCACCGCATACATATCCGATCTGGTCTCTGATTCCAAATTTTCGTATCTCTTTCATAAAACCTCTCCTTTTCTCCCCATAAGACTTGAAATTCTTATGTTCATTTGTTATAGTTCTATTATATTGTGTAGTTTTAGCAATTTAAATTGCGCATCTTGCATTATACATTGTAATTCTTGCAAATAAGTTATGAGGTTTTATTTATTTTCAATAATATTCTTTCAACTTTTTATGCATTTTAACCATGGAGGTCCTATGATTAATTTTTGGAAAGAAATACAGATGGAGGATTCCTGTACGGAAATCCGCATTCAGACCAATACAGACAATACCGGCCATGTTTTCCTGCACAGCCATACATTTTATGAGATCCTGCTTTGCAAAAGCGGCAATATCCAGTATCTTTTAGGGGACAAGCGCTTTCGCATCCAACAGGGGGATATTCTGCTCATTCCGCCCGGAGTCAGTCACCAGCCGCTCTTTCCGGAGCCGCTTAAGGAACCGTATTCCCGGTACGTCATCTGGATCAACGCCGCCTACTGGCATCAGCAGTGCGAGGAATTTCCGGATCTGAATTTTGCCTTTGAACAGTGTCAGAAGCGCGGGAGCTATCTTCTGCGCTCCACCCGGGCGACGTGGTCAGGGCTTTTTTCCGCTGCTTCCGCTGCCTTAAAGGAGACGGAGGAGCAGAAGCTGGGCTGGGGATACTGCACCCGGACCGCAGTAATCAGCCTCATGGCCCACATAAGCCGCACCTATTACTATCAGGATCTGCAGATGCCGGCCGCGGAAAAAAGCGTTTTGGTGGATGATTTATTCCGCTACATTGACGAACACTTAAGGGAGAAGATCACGCTGGAAGGGACGGCGAAGCATTTTCTCGTAAGCCCCTCCACCATCTCCCACACCTTTCAGAAGAACATGCAGGTGTCCTTCCATCACTGCGTGATCCAGCGCCGTCTGATCGCGGCCAAAAACGGAATCCTGTCCGGAGTCCCGCTCCAGGAAATATGGGAGAGCTGCGGTTTTCCAGACTATTCTTCCTTCTACCGTTCCTTTAAGAAGGAGTATGGCATATCGCCGCGGGAATTTAAGAATTTCCATCGCCATGATGCGTAGAAGCATTATTGCGAAGATGCGTGCTGAAGCTTACCATTTATTCAGGTAAATAATACTTGACTTTTCCGTACGTCTGTCATATGATTATCCTATCCCATTTCCGCATTCTGCCGGAAGATGGTGATGTTCTGAATATCTCAAACAACATCAGAAAATTATCCCTGAAATCATGAAAAACCGGACTAAAGGCAGGTGATGCGATTTGATAATTTAAGGACGGAACTCTTGAAACTGTCCGTTTATTTACGTATAATAAAAGGAGAAAAAAAAGAAATGGAAGAAATCGCATTTCAGAACAAGGATATTACATCCAAGCTGATGGCAGAAACCTTAAAAGGGAAAAGTCTCGCCGCTTTCGGACTTCCGGAGCTAAAGATTGTGGATATCCTGCCTACGAACCTGCCCGTCATCGAAAGCAATGAATTGAGGCTGGACAATTTATTCCTGTTAAGCGACGGTTCTTTAGCCATCATCGACTATGAATCCTCCTTCAGCAGAGAAAACTTCGTAAAATATCTCAATTACATTGCCAGAGTCATCCGCCGTTTTGCAATTCGCAGGGAACTGAAAGATTTAAAGCAGCTCAAGATGGTTGTCATCTATACGGCCGATGTGGAGCGTGCAGAAGAACGGTATGATTTAGGCGGCCTGATCCTGGTCGTGGAATCCGCCTACTTAATCCATTTAGACGGCAGTCAGATCTACGACCGCCTGAAGAACAAAATCGACGTCGGAGAAAAACTGACGGAAGAAGAATTGATGGAACTGATGATTCTGCCGCTGACCGTAAAAGGAAAAAAGCGCAAGCAGGAAACGATTGAAAAAGCCGTAAATCTCGGTAAACGACTGCCTGACAGGGAGGGCCAGCTGAAGGTAATAGCCGGAATCCTGACCTTTACAGACAAAATCATTGACCGGGTATACGCGAAAAAACTGGAGGAGGAGATGCAGATGACATTAGTCGGACAGATGTTGATGGAGGAAGGGTATCAACGGGGGAAGGAAAAAGGCATCCAGGTCTTTATTCAGGATAATATTTCCGAAAACATCCCGAAACAGCGTATTATTCAAAAGCTGCAGGCCAATTTTTCGTTAATGGAAGAAGAGGCCATAAACTATTACACCATTTTTTCAAAGCAGACACAAAACTAACATACAATCCATAAAAAGAGCCGTTTCATCAATGACTTTTCATCGATGAAACGGCATCTCCGCTCTATTAATCTTCTCTTACACTGCAGTTTGTCCGAACTCCCGTCCGGCCGATCTTACATCAGGCTCTTATACAGCGCAATAATGTCTTCCAGACTCGCATCCTTAGGATTTCCAGGTGCGCATGCATCTGCTACAGCGGACTCAGCCAGGAACTGAATATCCTCTTCCTTAACTATAGCCGTTAAGTCAGCCGGAATTCCAACGTCCTGGGACAGCTTCTTAACTGCCTCAACTGCCGCTTTGCGGTACTCTTCCACGGTCATGGTCTCTGTTCCCTCTACACCCATGGCCTTAGCGATGGCGCGGAACTTCTCACCCGTAGCATCTGCATTGTATTCCATAATGGTCGGAAGCAGGATGGCATTGGCAACACCGTGCGGTGTGTCGTATACGGCGCCCAGGGCGTGAGCCATGGAATGAACGATGCCAAGTCCGCAGTTAGAGAATCCCATACCGGTTAAGTACTGGCCCAGAGCCATGCCTTCACGGCCTTCCGGCTTATTCTCAACCGCATCTCTTAAGCTGGAAGCGATCTTTTCAATCGCCTTTAAGTTGAACATGTCTGTGATCTCATTGGCTCCCTTTGTGGTATAGCCCTCGATCGCATGGGTCAGCGCATCCATACCTGTGGAAGCAGTTAATCCCTTCGGCATGCTGGACATCATCTCCGGATCAACGAAAGCGACAACCGGAATATCGTGTGTATCAACACAGACGAATTTGCGTTTCTTCTCAACGTCGGTAATTACATAGTTGATGGTAACTTCTGCCGCCGTACCCGCTGTCGTCGGAACAGCCAGAATCGGAACACACGGATTCTTGGTCGGAGCCACGCCCTCTAAGCTTCTGACATCGGCAAACTCTGGATTCGTGATGATGATGCCTACGGCCTTGGAGGTATCCATGGAGGAACCGCCGCCGATAGCGATAATATAGTCTGCACCGGATTTCTTAAATGCCTCAACACCGGTCTGTACGTTTTCTATGGTTGGGTTTGGTTTGATGTTGGAATAAACCTCGTAGTCCATTCCATTCTCTTCCAGAATCTTTGTCACCTTCGCTGTTACGCCGAATTTTACCAGATCAGGATCGGATGCAACAAATGCCTTATGGACCCCTCTCTTTGTTACCTCTCCCGGAATTTCATTGATTGCACCTGCACCGTGATACGATGTTTCATTCAAAACGATTCTGTTTGCCATGATAATCTCTCCTTTTCCTATCTTTTATGGGTCTTATGGATACCATTTACTTTCTGTTATTATTTTAACAAAACCAATCAAAAAAATAAAGTTACAATCCCCTTCGTTTGTAACAAATGTTACAAATCCCGCAAACTGTAACTTTATTTCTATACAATATCAATACTTCCTATACCAACAGCCAGGCAACGCCCTCCGATCCACATTATACGAGCCCGGCCTCCTGAAACACAGCTGAAAGCCGCGGCGGCATGGCTTCCACCAGGCTGGCCGCCATCTCTCCCGGGGTCTGCTTCATGCCGCCCAGGACCCATTTCACAGTCATATAGACGGATCCGCGGCAGTACATCTCCAGCAAAAATTGAATCTCCTCCTCCAGAGGCTTATGGGTCTTACGCGTGATCAGTTCCCTATAGAACCCCATAATCAGTTCAAAATCGTGTTCCTTCAGAGAGTTGTAATCATCCGAACGGAAGGCCTCGGTAAAGAACACCTTCTCCTTCTTGATAAATTCAAACTTCTCCTCCAGGCTCTGGCAGACCGTTTTCTCCACGCCGATCCGGGCAAAGGATTCCAGCACCAGCTTATCGAAGTACCAGTTGATCAAGTCATACTTGTCCTTAAAATTCCTGTAAAAGGTCTGACGCGTCATATCACAGCCATCCACGATGTTCTGAACCGTGATTTTATCCACTGGCGTCGTCATCATGCACTGCTTGACAGAGTCTGCCAGCCGGTATTTTGTTTTCTCATTCTTACTTACATAAGCCGTCATTCTATGCTCCTGTATCGTTTATTCACACGAAGGCAGCAGGCCAGACGGGCATGTCCATGTGGCCACTGCCGTGAGTGTCTGACTTCTTTTGTGTGCAGGGTTTTCTTCATCCTACCATAAAACACTGAATTTTTCAAATGGAACAGGGATAACAGCGGCAGTCTACGGAGCGTTGATTGTATTTTCATTGGAAGTCCCTATAATAGAGGAAAAGGAGGTATCACAATGGATCAAACTGTTAAATTTACACCGCTTGACATGCAGACATGGCCGAGAGGGCAGATGTTTTACTATTTCTCGAAAATGGCTCCGACCGGATATTCCCTGACCGTCGATCTCGATGTTACGGCGATGAGAACAGCTCTGAAGCATGCCGGTATCAAGTTCTTCCCGGCTTACTTATGGCTCGTCACCAGGACGCTTCAAATGCAGAAGGAATTCAAATTAGCCGAACTGGACGGGCAGGTTGGCTGCTTCGACACACTCACACCGCTTTACGCGGCCTTTCATGAGGATGATAAGACCTTTTCCTTTATGTGGACGGAGTACACAGATGATTTCATAGCGTTTTATCAGTCCTACCTGGACAACCAGAGGAGGTACGGCGGCAGTCACGGCGTCCTGGCTCAAGCCGGGCAGACACCTCCCGCCAATGCCTATACCATTTCCTGTGTTCCCTGGGTGTCATTTAAGCATTTTTCGGTTCACTCCTATGAGAATAAGCCGTACTATCTTCCGTCCGTTGAGGCAGGAAGATTCTATGAAAAAGACGGCAGAATTATGATGCCTCTCTCCATTACCTGCCATCACGCGGCGACTGACGGATACCATATCAATCGCTTTCTGGAAACCCTGCAGTCCGAAGCGGAGGCATTTGCAGAGGATGTTCCTCATTTCCGCCTTCTCTGAAGCCATTTCGTCCCTTCCACAAACGGAACAATGCAGAAGGCCAGTCCGATTGCCACCGCATACTCGGTCAGGGAAATGTGTTCAAATTCAAACGCATCGGACAGGAACGGGACGTAGATGACCACGGTCGTGCACAGAAAGGAAGCCGCCATGGACAGCCACAGCCACGGATTATGATGTTTTAACGTAAATACCGACTGATTCAGAGACCGCATGTTGAAGGAGTGAAATATCTCCGTCATGGACAGAGTCAGAAACGCCATGGTCATGCCATCCGCACTGTTCGTAATCTCCCACACGCCCGCCTCCAGATAATGGCCGATCAGATACGAAGCCAGGGTGATTACGGTCACCGCAATTCCCTGAACCACCACATTCAGTCCGACCCCGCCTGAGAAAATCCCTTCCTTCGGGCTGCGGGGCGGCCGGTTCATAACGTCCTTTTCCGGCTCCTCCATGCCCAGCGCCAGCGCCGGGAAGCAGTCGGTAATCAGATTGATCCAGAGGAGGTGGACCGGCTTCAGGATGACAAAGCCGAGAAGCGTCGCAAAAAAGATGGACAGCACCTCTGATAAATTGGATGACAGGAGAAACTGTATGGACTTTCGAATGTTATCGTATATTCTCCGCCCCTCTCCCACCGCGGAGACAATCGTGGCAAAATTATCGTCCGCCAGCACCATATCCGCCACATTCTTCGTCACATCGGTTCCGGTAATTCCCATTCCCACACCGATATCGGCATTCTTGATGGAAGGCGCGTCGTTAACTCCGTCTCCCGTCATGGCGGTAATACAGCCTTTCTCTCTCCACCCATTTACGATTCTCACCTTGTGCTCCGGCTGGACCCTGGCGTAAACGGAATACTTTTCAATCTCATTGCCGAAGTCCTCATCAGATATCTCGTCGAGACCAGCGCCTGTGATGGCCTGTTCCGGTGATATGATGATGCCAAGCTGCATGGCGATGGCCACCGCCGTGTCTTTATGATCGCCGGTAATCATAATAGGACGGATTCCGGCTCTGCGGCACTCTTCGATGGCAGGCAGCACCTCGGGGCGCACCGGGTCGATCATCCCGGTGAGACCGAGGAAACAGAGCTTCTGCTCCAGCTCTCCGGCCTCCCATCCGTCGGGGCGGGCCGTGTACTCTCTCGCAGCCGCCGCAAGGACACGGAGAGCCCGGTCGGCCAGCGATTTATTGGCGAGGAGAATTCTTTCCCTGTCCTCCTCACGCAGCGGAACGGCCTTTCCATCCGACAGTATGTGAGTACAGCGTTTCAGAACCTCATCCGGAGCGCCTTTCGTGAACTGAATAACGGTTCCATCCGCCTTTACGTGTACGGTCGACATCATCTTCCGCATGGAATCGAAGGGTGCCTCACCGATCCGCACATACTCCTGTTTTAAGAGGTTCTGGTTAAGTCCTACGGACCATGCGTAGGCTGCGAGAGCCGCCTCGGTGGGTTCTCCCTCCGCCTCATTCTTATCGTTTAAATGGGCGTCGTTGCAGAGTGCCATAGCCGCCGCCAGTGCCGTCTCGTCGGATCCGGTGTGTTCTACGACGGTCATCCGGTTCTGCGTCAGCGTTCCCGTTTTGTCGGAACAGATGATCTGGGTGCACCCAAGAGTCTCCACGGCCGTCAGCTTCCGGATGATAGCATGTTTCCTGGACATGTTGGTGACGCCGATGGAGAGCACGATGGTGACAACGGCCGCCAGTCCTTCCGGTATGGCTGCCACCGCCAGGCTCACGGCGATCATAAACGTATCCATGACCGTATGCCCGGAAATGGCCGGATAGGCGCGCAGTAAGCTGACTGCAAATATAATCACGCAGATGGCGAGCACCAGCACGCTGAGAATTCGGCTCAGCTGGGAAAGCTTTCCCTGAAGCGGCGTCTCATTATCCTTTGCCTGAGTCAGGGCATCCGCGATCTTCCCCATCTCCGTATCCATGCCGGTGCCTGTCACGACCGCGGCTCCGCGGCCATATACGACCGTGCTTCCCATGTAGACCATGTTCTTCCTGTCGCCCAGTGGAATGTCCTTCGTCCCCTCCTCCAGGAAAAGAACGCGTTCCGTCTTGAGAACCGGCACCGACTCCCCGGTCAGGGCGGCTTCTTCCACCTTCATGCTGGCGCATTCCAGAAGCCTGCCGTCTGCCGGCACCGCATCTCCGGCCTCCAGGACGATGATATCGCCGCGCACAAGCTCCTCGCTCCGGATCGTCTGCTGCTTACCGTCCCGCATTACTTTGGAAGTGGCCGCCGCAATCTCCTGCAGGGCAGCTATGGCTTTCTCAGCCTTGCTCTCCTGCGCCACTCCCAGCACCGCATTGATGAGAACGACGATCATAATAATGATCACATCCGCAAACGATTCTCCCGCATAGACCGCCGTCATTCCAGAGACCACTGCTGCCGCAATCAGAATGATGATCATCGGATCGGCCAGCTGACTCAAAAAACGCCTCCAAAGCGGAACCGGCTTCGCCTCCTCCAGCTTATTCTTTCCATCTGCCATAAGTCTGCCGGCCGCTTCCTCTCCACTCAGGCCTGTCCGTTTCGTATTCAGTTTTTTCAGAACTTCCTCCGAAGTATCCAAATATCCCTTCATCACAGCACCTCCTGCCATTCATCCGGTTGTAATAGGGAATCCGCTCCGCTGTTAATCCAGACCTCGCTCGCCCTCGATATCTTCTTTAATAAACATAATACAGAAGCAGACAAACAGAAAACCACAGGATATCCAGATCGTCCGCTCCTCAAACAGGGAAGTCATGAAGCTTCCAAGCGCTGCGCCGATACCAAAGACGAGAATTACGCCGTAATACCGGAGACATTTTTCCAGACAGCCCTTTTCCTTCGTATGGCGGTAGCGGTACAGCATCTCCGTCGCGCTCCGCAGATTGCCGATGCACATCGTGCTGGCATAGGCGCTTCCCTTCATCTTCCGGAACGCCTCCACCTGCATGGCGCAGACAAAGGACACCAGAATATTGGCCGCCATGTTCATGGACTGCGGGAGAAATCCCACCACAAACAGGAGCAGTATCTCCAGCACCACCACGATCTGGCGCCAGTGCAGCTTCCCGTACTCCCGGTAGATACCGCGTATGACCTCCGATATGTAGATTCCGCCCGCAAAGGCCAGCACCGGCACCAGGTACCGGAAGGCATCCGTAAAGTCTCCGTTCATCGCATTGTGTCCCAGTAAAATGATATTCCCCGTCTGGGCGTTGGCAAAAACCTTCCCGCGGGTGTAATACGTATAAGCATCCTGAAATCCACCGGACAGAGTCAGAAAGATACCGGTCGACATCGCTTCCGACATTTGACCATGTCGTTTCATCCAGACATCACCATCCCTTCGACCTATACTATAGCACAAAGGAACCGGTCATGTCAAAAAAACCGTACTATTTTGATGATTGGTCATGAAATTCGTAGATTTCCAAAGCCCCCGGCTATATGCTTATATACAGATCCATCGGAAGCAATGGCATATACATCAAAGGAGGAACGATTCATGTCCAGGCAATTGTTACCAAAGGCGGTGCTCTCCGCAAAAGACCAGCATTTCCGGGAATTTGCCCTCCACGACAACATGTGGAAGGTCGTTCTCTACGTCGGAACGCCGCTGGCCCTGTACCAGAGTTTAAATCAGCTCTTTAAAATCTTTGACTCTATGATGGCGGCCCATATCAGCGCCGGCTCCGTGTCCGCCGTGGCCTATTTATCCCAGATCAGCCTGATGCTGTCAGCCCTGGGAGGCGGCCTCGCCATGGGGTCCAGTCTGAAAATAAGCGAAGCCTACGGTGCCGGTGATTTCGATCTGGTAAAGAAACGGGTCAGCACGCTGTTCGCCATGTGCGCGGTCTTAGGCGCCGTCATTCTGGCTCTGCTGGTTCCCTTCACGCCGTGGTTTCTAAGGCTTGCCCGGACGCCGGATGCCTTTATCTCGGAAGGGACTCTGTACTTTCGGCTGGAGCTCTTTGGCATGGTCATCAGCTTCTTTAACAACATTTATATCGCCATTGAGCGGGCCCGTGGAAATTCCGGCAGAATTCTCCGCCTGAATATGGCCGTTATCGCCATTAAGATGTCCTCTACCGCCCTGTTCGTCTATGGATTTCAGTGCGGAATCAGCATGATTTCCACGGCTACAATCCTTTCCCAGCTGTTTTTGCTGGCTGCGGCTGTGCGAAACATGAATCAAAAGGACAACGCATTCGGCTTTTCCATGACAGCGGTCTCCTTAAAGCCCGCTGTCACATTTCCCATGATCGGACTCTCCATTCCGGTCATTGCAGAGAAGATGGCCTTCTCCTTCGGCAAGGTTATCATCAATTCCATGAGTACGATCTACAGCGCGCTGACCGTGGGAGCGCTGGGAATCTCCAACAACATCGGCGGCATCACCACCATGCCCCAGAATGGCTTCCAGGAAGGCGGATCGGCCATTATCAGCCAGAGTGTGGGCGCAGGAAAGCCCCGCCGCGCGCTGAAGGCCTTTGGATGCGTTCTCGCTGTCAACCTGGTGATCGGTATCGTGCTCATGTCCTGCTCGCTGTATTTTCTGGATACGCTCAGCCATCTCTTTGCCGGCAATGATCCGTCGTTTCAAAAGATGATTATCTCCATCTACCGCTTCGAGGCGCTGGGGGCGATTCCGCTGGGCGTCACCGCGTCCGTCATGGCCCTGTTGTATGGCTTCGGAAAGACGAAACTGACGCTGGCCATCAACTTCTGCCGCGTCTTCGTCTTCCGGGTTCCCGTGCTCTGGTTTCTGCAGAGTTTTACTTCCATGGGAAGCTTAAGCGTCGGGGTCGTCATGGCCGTCAGCAACATTGCCACCGGCGTCTTCGCCTTAATCATCGGTGTGTATGAGATTGTGCGTATCTGCCGCCGTTACGAAATCCCGCTGTCTGCCCCATTTCCTTTCTCCGGTTTTCAGAAAGCCTGGGGGAAATCTTAAGCAAATCGTAATGGCCTTTTTTTCAAAATACGGTATACTGGAGGTAACGGCGGAGGAATCCGCCTCCTGCCGACAGATACAAAGGAGAACGCATATGGGATTATTTAAAAAGAAAAGAGAAGCGAAAGAAGAGCTGAAGCAAAACCTTGAGGAAAAAGCAGAATTTCAGAACCTTTATCAGATCTACCTTCTGTTTGAAGAAAAACCGGTCAAGCCGGAGGCCGGGATCATACGCACGGCTCTGGAAGAAACCTTCGGCGCGATCGACATCGTGTCCCCTTCACCGGCTCTGACCTCTTTTGCCGTTAAAAAATATCTGGCACAGTTTAAAGACGGCGCCCTGCCGCCCCAGGTCGTCATGGGGGACGTTCAGGAATTCAAGCAGGACTCCATTGACGCATTTTCCCGGAGCCAGCTCTGGGATGTGGCCGACGGAGACGCTCTTTTGGAGCGGTGCCGGTATGAGATTTTTCTTTTTGACATGATGGCTGCCGTGTTGGAATACAAGGAGCGCTGTGAGATGATGATGGACTGGATGGAGACGGCGGTCAGACTGTTTCCTGACTGCACTGCGGTCTGGATCAAGCCGGCCGGGAAGCTGTTTACCGCAGATCAGATCAGGGAACACAAAATACCGCGTGAAGACCGTTTCATATACTTTGGCGTCAACGCCCGCCTTTTCAACATCTCCGGCAGCGACGACAAGGTTGTGGATACCCTGGGGCTCTATGCAATCGGACTCCCTGACGTCCAGTACCATTTCCGGGGTCTGGAGCCGCAGGCCGTCGTAAACCATGCATACAATGTGGCCTCCTATCTCTACGCGGCCGACGCGCCGGTCAAGTCCGGCGAGACCATCGACGGAATCGCAGACGGCCGGATGAGCCGGGAGGTCCAGTGGAGATGCCAGTACGAGGACGCTTTAATCCAGCCAGTCCGGGTCGTCATGGACATCTGTCCCGGGGAATACGCGGCGGGGCATAGGGAATAAGCGGTTGTGACCATAAAAAAGGAAGATACAGCTTCAGGGACTCCTGACTCTGCATCTTCCTCTTTTTATTATCCGGTTTTCTTATATTATCTCTTATACTATCTCTAACATCATCTCTTATACCGCTCTCTTATCCGAAGACCCCTCTCACTCAAAGTCCTTATACAAGAGACTGGCCTGAATCCCGCTGTTATTCTGATACTTTCCACTGCTGTAGAGATCGTATTCCCCATCAATATCGTGGTAATAGATCTGGCAGATCTCCACATTCGGATATATTCTGACCGGCTGCACACAGAAAATCTCCAGCGTCCAGTACCCGGCGAAGCCGATATCTCCAAAGCCCGCGGTCACATGGATAAAGAGTCCCAGCCTGCCCGTGGAAGAACGGCCCTCCAGCATGGGGACGTACCGATCCGTCCTCGTAAACTCGTTGGTCCTTCCCAGATACAGCCTGTTTGGTTCCAGAAGAAGCCCTTCCTCCGGAATCACGATCCGCTTAGTCGGATTGGGCTTTTTCATATCCAGCTCATCCTGCTCGTAAACCAGAAGTTCATCCGCCAGAGACAGGTTATAGCTGTTAGGATTAATTCTCTTTTCATCAAATGGAGTAATGATGATCTCTTTCCCCATGTGCTTTAATATTTCTTTTCCCGAAAGAATCATGATTTATCCCTCTCAACCCAGATAGTCGCCCAGCTCCGCCTCATTCTTCTTCCCATAATGCTTCATCAGATCCCGCTTTTCTGCGGAACTTAAGCTGTTCCAGAGCTTCTGAACCCTCGGGTCCTTAAAACCGATGTAGGGAACGCCGTTTTTCTCACATTCATAGGATGACAAATAATGATTCAGCGCACTCCACTCCACGAAAAAACTGTTAATTTTTGTGCTAAACCTCTTTACCTTCGCCATAAAGGTATTCCTCCCCTTCGGACAACCGTCCTGATACTTTACACCTGTTTATGCCTTGCCGATTCCATTGCTTTAAGTATATCACAGAGACCGCCGGCAGGCAAACAGGGATTTGGGAACCTTAAGTATTTTTACAGAAAATTAATAAATTCCTCCCGCGCAGCCGCCATGCGCGCCTCAAACTGCTGATAGAAATCCAACTCCTTCTGAAACGGAATCAGATAGAAAAACTTAAGCACCCCCATAGCAGTCCGTTTCCTCGCATCTTCCCCACCGGTCGGTTCTGATCCCTCTTCCTCTTTCTTCTCCGGTTTTTGCTCCGTTTTCTGCTCCAGCCTTTCTTCCAGCTCCTTAAGGAAGTAATGCCACTCCACAATATAGCTCTCATAACGGCCCATATCCGGAGTATCCATCCACTTGCGGATCTTGACCTTCGTCTTCTGCTCTTTCCGGCATTCGTGAATCTGGTTAAAATACCGGAAGCCGTGGTCCTCATAGATTCGTCCAAGCGGAAACATCCGGCAGATTCCCGGTCTGAAGGGATGAATCCGGCAGCGCCCCTCCTCGTTTAAAAAGGCGCAGGCCTCCCCCTCTCCGGACATCTTAAGGTTCGGCAGAATCATGCCATCCACCAGATTCAGCTCCACTGCCTCCGCCAGCAGCCCCTCAAAGGACAGGCCAAGGCCCGTCTCCAGCCGAAAGACGTCATAGGGATCTAAAACAATGGAACTTCCCATGCCCCGGCAGCAGGCGGAACAGCCGCGGCAGTCGTCACAGCCCACCTTCACCATGTCGCCGCTGCCATACAGTTTCCCATCTGATATCTCTTCCAGGCTGATGTCCCGTTTCATCGGCCGTATCCCCCCTTTACCTATCCATTTCCGCAAACAGCTCCGGGCAGCCCGGCTCGTGAATCTGCAGCACGCGCTGATTGCTGCTGCCCCGGAATTTCAGTTTGAGATCGTACAGCTCCTGGTCGAATTCGCCATCCACCAGGATATCAATGCACGCAAGAAATTCGGGCGTCACCTCGCAGTGTGCCCGTCCCTCCGGCGCCAATAGATCCGTCTCGTACGTATAACCGGTGTAGCACCAGATCGTCTTCTCCGGATACAGCTCCTTAAACCGGAGGACCAAAGGCAGAAGCACCCGCTGGTTCTGCGGCTCCATCGGCTCTCCGCCCAGCAGGGACAGACCGGATATATAGCTTTTTCCACAGGAATCGAGGATCTCCTGTACCGTCTCGTCCGTGAACTCATTTCCATAATTAAAATCCCATGCGATCTCATTAAAACAGCCCCGGCACCGGTGAGTGCAGCCGGACACAAAAAGGCTCGTCCGCACTCCGGTGCCGTTGGCAACATCGCAATGTTTGATATCGGCGTATTTCATGATATTATCGCTCCCCAGACTACAGATGAAGCACTCTGGACTTGATTTCCTTCGTCTTTCCGGCATTCCAGAAATTCTCGCCCAGGTAACCGCAGGTTCTTCTGGTCACATTCATCTTGTCCTTGTCCTTATTATGACACTGCGGGCATTCCCACTCCATGTCCTCATTGATGATGATCTCACCGTCGAAGCCGCATTCCTGGCAGTAGTCGGATTTGGTATTGAACTCCGCGTACTGGATATTGTCATAGATAAATTTGACCACTTCTTCCATGGCCTCCAGATTCTTGGCCATGTTCGGAACCTCCACGTAAGAGATGGCGCCGCCGGAAGAAATCTTCTGGAACTGGCTCTCAAATGTAAACTTGCTGAACGCGTCGATCTTCTCTCTCACGTCCACGTGGTAGGAATTCGTGTAGTAGCCCTTGTCCGTCACATTTTCAATCAGGCCGAAACGCTCTCTGTCGATTCTGGCGAAACGGTAGCAGAGAGACTCAGCCGGAGTTCCGTAAAGGCCGAATCCCAGACCGGTCTCCTCTTTCCAGCATTCAACTGCCTCTTTCATGCGGTTCATAACGCGGAGGGCAAACTCCTCTCCCACCGGGTCCGTGTGGCTGACCCCTTTCATCAGCTTCGTCATCTCGTAGATACCGATATATCCTAAAGAGATCGTGGAGTATCCGTCATGAAGCAGCGGATCGATCTTCGCCCCCTTCGGGAGTCTGGCGATCGCTCCGTACTGCCAGTGAATCGGGCTCACATCGGATAATGTGCCTTCCAGTGCCTTATGCCTGCACATAAGCGCCTCGAAGCAGATGGCAAGACGTTCGTCTAATAGCTTCCAGAATACCTCCTCGTCGCCCTTTGCCAGGATTCCGATCTGCGGAAGGTTCAGGCTCACAACGCCCTGATTGAAACGGCCTTCAAACTTATATTCCCCGTTCTCATCCTTCCAGGGAGATAAGAAGCTGCGGCAGCCCATACAGCTGAACACGTTGCCTTCATAGTTTTCCTTCATCTTCTTCGCGGAAATATAATCGGGATACATGCGCTTTGAAGAGCAGCGCACCGCAAGCTTCGTGATATAATCGTATTTTCCACCCTTTAAGCAGTTATTCTCATCCAGAACGTAGATGAGCTTTGGAAATGCCGGTGTTACATAGACGCCCGCTTCGTTTTTGATCCCTTCCAGTCTCTGGCGCAGAACCTCTTCCACGATCAGCGCGTTCTCATCGATGTACTCATCCTCGTCGTCCAGGCGAAGGAACAGCGTCACAAACGGCGCCTGGCCGTTGGTCGTCATCAGGGTGTTGATCTGATACTGGATCGTCTGAACGCCTGATTTCAGTTCATCTCTCAGACGAATCCGCGCCATCTTCTCCACCGCTTCGTTATCCAGGCTGTCGCCAAACTCTTCCCGGATCTGTCTGTGGAATTTATTGCTGCTCTTCCTTAAATACTTTCCAAGATGTCTCATATCCACGGACTGGCCGCCATACTGGTTGCTGGCCACCGCCGCGATGATCTGGGTCATAACCGTACAGGCTACCTGAAAGCTCTTAGGGCTCTCGATCATCTTCTCGTTCATCACAGTGCCGTTATCCAGCATGTCCGCGATATTGATGAGACAGCAGTTAAAGATTGGCTGAACAAAGTAATCCGCGTCATGGAAATGAATCGCTCCCTGTTCATGGGCCATGGAAATGCGTTCCGGCAGAAGCATACGCTTCGTCAAATCCCTGGATACCTCTCCGGCGATGTAATCCCTCTGTGTGGATGCCAGAATCGTATTCTTATTGGAATTTTCCTCCGCCAGCTCCTTGTTTTCATTCCGGATCAGCTTCAGGATCGATTCATCCGTCGTGTTCGCTTTTCTCAGAAGCGCCCTCTGATACCGGTAAATCATATATTTTTTCGAGAGAGTGTACTTGTTCTGCTTAACCAGGCGGCTCTCAATCATATCCTGAATGCTCTCGACATGGACAACATCCTCACATTCTTTCTCCACATCATCCAGAATTCCGTCAATCAATGCCTCCCCGGCGCGTTCCGCCGCGTCCACTTCCGCATTCGCCTTCTGAATAGCCCTTACAATCTTCTCTCTGTCATAATTTACAATTCTGCCGTCACGTTTCTGTACCTTAATCATCGCTGTCTCCTTCATAGCTTCTATATTTTGCGCATTGAAATATTTATTTACTATATGTAGTGCTTATTTATTATACAACAAATGCGGCAAAAGTAAAGAGCCAATGCAGTTTAATTCTGTACCGGCTCTTTAAGCAGCTCTTAAGGTTCTTTAAATTGACCAGACAGCATCATTCATTTATCTTCCATGGCCCCGATCTGCGATTTCCGATTCTTATCAGCAGACCCTTTTCCTGCATTTTCGGCAGCAGCCGTTTTATCGTTCCCAGAGAAATACCAGTCATTTCATGTAATTGCTTTTGGGTGGCGTATCCATCTGCCCTGACAGCATTTAAAATTTTAAATTCATCAGAACTCGGTGTGTTTCTAATTTTATTCTCTTTGGCTATGTGTTTGGTCGCATTAGTCGCATCAGTTGCATTAGTCTCAATTTTAGCCGCTGTTTTAGTCGCAGTTTTAACTGCATAGTCAGTCATATATTTCACTGAACTATCTGCCAGGAATCTGGGATCTACCACACCATAATGATCCACTTCTGTTTTTTTACGAAACAGATTCACACGAAAATCGTTTCCCATATCAAGCAATTCCGGTTCGGGCAGTCCATACTTTTCAGAGTCCTCATAAATTCTCGGTATCCCGCTTCCCCAGGCTTCAATCATATTCATATAAGAAAATAACTCTGCAATACCTTTATTTCGAATCTTAGACCGGCCCTGCCGAATTTTTTCCAGTGTTAAGTCCGAGTCCAGCATCCCCGGAGAAGTCACTTCCAGTCTGTCATCAAAAAGGGCAACCTGAACCTTTCCCGGCGTCAGGTATGAGCGATGGCATACCGCATTCGAGATCATCTCCCGAAATAGGAAATTAATTAATTTTTACCAATTCTTTTTAGATTCCTGCGGGCTTCTTCTGTCTGGCATAGCTCCAGTGCATGGTGATAGAACCGTTCGCACAGCAATTCTATATCTGTATCTGAAAGCTCGCGATCCACTTTTCCCTGGTCGTAGCTTCGATTTCCTGAATCCAGAATCATCTCCTGAATCTGATACTTTTCCGCACTTCTGGTAGTTCCTGAAACACGGATATAAGCGCCTGCCACCATTCCCTGTTTCTTAATATAGTAAGGCTTCTGCATCCCCTCAACCAGATCGACGATGATGATGTATTTACCCTCTATTTGCTGAATATTGACATTAGGAGTGATTTTGGGTTCACAGCTGTCAAAGATTGCATTGGTAATGGCATCCATTTTCCGGAACACCTCTTCTTTGTTAAATCCGGTAATCCTCCATGTGTTATTCTCGATACCAAAGACAATTCTGCCGCCGCTGCAATTGGTAAATGCAACTACCGTTTTCATGTATCTTTCACTCTTAGGCGGAATATCTTCCTTAAATTCAATATCCTTTGTTTCACCAAGCAAAATTTCTTCTATCGTCAAAGAATTCACCTCCTGTGCATGATCTGTCTGCCCTTTTGCCAGTCTGCAGCACAGTACCAGCCGCATTACCGGATAAAATTCGTCCTCACTCCGGCTTCCTTCTCAGGCAGCGCGACTCCAGCCTTTTTCCCAGCCTCGATGCAGCGAAGCATCCACGCCATATTCTTCCCCAACGTGCGCATGATCTGCAGCCCCTCCAAATCCTGCTCCACGTCCTCCGGCGAATTGCCGTGAACCATGTTCCAGTACTGGGACGATACGACCGGCATCTGGGAAATCGAAAAGTATTTGTTCAGGGTATCGAGCGTAGCCGTCGTTCCCGCGCGCCGTGCAGAGGCCACCGCAGCAGCCGGCTTGAACGCAAAACAGCTTCCCGCGTAGAACAGACGGTCCAGGAAGGAATAGAGGGAGCCGTTAGCCGACGCATAATAGACCGGAGATCCGACGATCAGTCCATCCGCGTGCTCCATCTTATCCAAAAATGCATTGACCGGATCTCCCTTGAAGACACAGCGGCCCGTCGCGGCGCATTTGCCGCATCCGATACATCCATGAACGGCCTGATTGCCAATATGGACGATCTCCGCCTCGATTCCCTCTTTCGTAAGAGCTCCCGCCACTTCCGTGAGCGCACGGTATGTACAGCCCTTTTCGTGAGGGCTTCCGTTTAACAGCAGTACTTTCATCTTAATCCATCCTTTCTTTTTCAACTGAAAATAAGCATCCGGCCAGGGTGTGACAGAAAGCATTTTTCCGGCACACCCTGATCTAGTATAACGTATCACAAGGACTTACAATACGTTATACTAGCAGGCCGATGAGATCATCCTTCGTCAGGCTGCCTAACGAGACGGTGCCTTCTGTTATGATCTGTTCCGCCAGATTCTTCTTTGATTCCTGAAGCTTTAAGATATTTTCTTCAATGGTTCCCTTCGTAATCAGCTTAAACACGGTTACTTGCTTTTCCTGGCCGATCCGGTGGGTGCGGTCCGTCGCTTGATTCTGCGCCGCCACGTTCCACCATGGATCGTAATGGATGACCACGTCCGCGGCCGTTAGGTTTAATCCCGTTCCTCCGGCTTTCAGGGAGATCAGGAATACCGGCACGCCGTCGTCCTTAAAGGAGTTGACCATGTGAAGGCGCTCTTCCTTGGGTGTCGCACCCGTCAGAATATAATATGCCATCCCCTCTTTTTTCAGCCGTTTTTCAATGATTTCCAGCATCGATGTAAACTGGGAAAAGAGCAGAATCTTATGGCCGCCCTCCACGCCGTTCCGGATCAGATCGATACACGTCTCGAGTTTGGCGGAGCTGCCGTTATAGTTGCTGTAGCAGAGATGCGGATCGCAGCAGATCTGGCGCAGCTTCGTCAGCTGAGCCAGGATCTGAATCCTGTCAGAGCCGCCGTCTCCGGCCTGCTCCAGCTGCTGTCTGACCTGCCATGCATTGGCGGTGTACAAATCCTTCTGTTCCTTCTCGAAGCCGGAATAGATAACATTCTCCAGCTTATCGGGAAGTTCCTTCAGCACATCCTTCTTTAAGCGGCGCATGATAAACGGACCGATCATACGGTGCAGCCCCTTTAGACAGGCTTCATCCTGATCCCGCACGATGGGAAGCTCATACTCCTTCTTGAATCTCTGATAGGAAAACAGGAAGCCGGGCATGAGGAAGTCAAATATACTCCACAGCTCGCTGAGCCGGTTTTCAATCGGCGTTCCCGTCAGGGCGAATCTCGTTCTGGCATTCACCGATTTAACCGCCTTCGCGCTCTGGGTCGAGGCGTTCTTGATATACTGCGCCTCGTCGATGATCTGAAAACGGAATTCCTTTTCCTCGTAAAAGGTGATATCCCGCTTCAGCAGATCGTAGGAGGTAACTAAGATCTCCCCCTCCGAGGCCGTATTCAGAAGTTCTTCCCGCTCCTGTGCAGTACCGCTTATTGTACGGACTTTCAGGGTCGGTGCGAACTGGTGAATCTCATTTTCCCAGTTGTACACCAGGGACGCCGGGCATACGATCAGCGCGGACGTGTCCGGCTCGCGGTTCCTCTCATCCAGGAGGAGCGCGATAACCTGAATCGTCTTTCCAAGGCCCATATCATCCGCCAGAATTCCGCCAAACCCGTAGGAATCCAGGGTCTTAAGCCACCGGAAGCCCGTTTTCTGGTATTCTCTCAGAACAGGACGGAGCGTCAGCGGTATCTCAAAATCACTGTCTTCCACGGATTTCATGCCGCGGACCACAGCCTTAAACAGCGCATCGCGGTAAAGCGTAATGCCTGTGCCCTCTTTTAAAATACCATCCAGATAGAGCGCCCGGTATTTGGGAAGACGGATTTTCTGACTCTGTAAATCCGACTTGTTGACTGCGAGGCCCTCCACCAGCTTTGCCACCGTCATCAGGCCGTTATCGTCCAGAGCCAGAAACTCTCCGTTTTTCATGCGGTAGTACCGTTTTTTCTGGCTGTACTCCGAGAGCAGCCTCGTGAGCTCGGCCCCCGACATTCCGTCCGTATCCACCGTCAGCTCCAGCCAGCTGCCGCTGCTCTTCACACCGATGGAAATCTTCGGGGGCGGAAGAACCTTCAGTTTTTTAAAGGACTCCGACAAATATACCTCACCCTGAGCCATGAATTCGCTCATGCCCTCCGTTAAAAGGCGGTAGATGGCCTCCTCGTCGTCGCGGATCGCCGGATATTCGGTATCGTGCTCCTTGTATTTAAAGTACTTTGTAATCAGCTGGCTGACCCGGAATTCTCCCGGCACATCCCGGCATACGGTTCTGGGAAGCTTCTCATCCTCCACCGGCTGAAACGAGTATTCCCCATAAGACAGAACCGGCTTTAAGACCAGGTCGTTCGGTCCCTGGCTGTCAAACTCGAATCTCGCTTTCAGTTCCTCCGGCTTGTATGCCTCCAGTTCCACGTTGCCTGCGTCGATCGTACTGTACGCAGCGATCTTTTTCAGCACGCGCTCATAGAAAAGCGGCATATCCTTGTCATTCACTTCCGCCTCACAGTTGGAGCCGAAGCTCTTTATCATCTGCTCCAGGAAGACGTGCAGTGTGGCACTGCATGCTTCGTCACAGCGAAATATCCGTTCCTTGTCCACCACATAGAGATGGCGCTCCCCCTCGAAGATCAGAAGACCCTTGTCGATGGATACCAGGATGCCATCCCGTCCCTTTCTTCTGACTTTGACCGCCAGATCGGGATTATGATCCGTCACCGTCACCATTCTCTTGTGAGCACGGTAGTCCTCCAGTTCCAGCGTCTCGCCCATCATCAGGCTGAAGAAGCGGTCCCGGTTGCCCCGGCTCAAATTTAAGCCCCGCAGAGTCGGCAGGGTCGAAAAAGAGCTCTTCTGAAACTGTTCATAGTGCTCGCAGTAAGTGTTGACCAGCTCCATGATGAATACCACCAGCGGCCTGCTCTCCTTTGCAAAGACGGACAGATTGTGGTGGAAGGCCAGGTTCTTCCCATATTCCACCATTGAACCGCTCTCTACCGCTCTCGTAAACGCCACAAGATCCTTGAGCACATAGAAACGTTCCCGCCCCAGACGGAATTCCAGCTTCACATCGCTCCGGTCCGCAATGATACGGACAGCCAGCTGCACCTGCTTTTCTTCTCCCTCAATAATGATCTGAGCCACTTCCCGGTTGGTGTACTCCCGGATCATGGTTCTGGCCTGCTGGGAGGTGGTGACGGGCCGTCCCGAATTCTCAGCCGCCTTTTCCCGGTACTCCCTGTAGAGCTCCTGACAGTGCGGACACATCCCCTTATAGGAATTTCCCTGCACACAGGAACAAGAGTAGTCATAAACCTGACTACCCTTGATATATAAATTAGCTTTATACTGTTTTCCCTGGTCTTCAACCAGGCCTTTTACGCCCGATTCGCCTTTCCAGAAGGCGCTTGTTGTCATCTGTGATACTTTCATAAGTTTTTCACATCCGTTCACACATTACATACGTTCCGGAGCCTCAATTCCAAGCAGATCGATACAGGCGGTAAGTACATCCTTCGCCAGACTGATCAGACTGAGCCAGGAAGCACGCTGTTTTTCGTTTTCCTCGGCAATGATCTTCGTGTCGTGATAGAACCGGTTGAACGCGTTAGCCAGTTCATATACGTACTGGCAGATCTTATGGGGAGCCAGTTCCAGAAAACTGGTCTCGATCACCTCATTATATTTCGAAAGCTGAAGCATCAAATCTTTTTCCACACCGGAGGCGGCCGGAAGGATATCTCCCGTGCCTACGCTCTGCACTTCCAGCTCGGAAGCCTTAGCAAGGATGGACTTGATACGCACAATCGTATACAGGATATAGGGACCTGTGTTTCCCTCAAAGGAGACGAAACGGTCCATATCGAAAATGTAGTCCTTGGAAGCCTGGTTCGATAAGTCGCCGTACTTGAGAGCCGCCATACCGACGATCTTCGAGGTCTTTAACGCCTCTTCCTCGGACACGGAGCGGTTCTCCATGATCTTATCATATGCCGCTGTGTCAATATCGGAAATCAGGGTCTCCAGACGCATCACACCGCCGTCTCTTGTCTTAAACGGCTTGCCGTCCTTTCCATTCATGGTGCCGAAGCCTAAATGGGACATCTTGCGCTCTTCCGGTACGAATCCGGCCTTCTTGGCCACGCGGAACACCTGGGTAAAATGAAGCTCCTGACGCTTGTCTGTTATATAAATATACCAGTCCGGGCAGTATTCCTTCTCACGCTCCAGAATGGTTCCCAGATCTGAGGTAGAATAGAGGGCCGCGCCGTCGGATTTGCGGATGATGCAGGGCGGAAGTTCCTTGGAATCGCCAGGCTCGGCGATATCGACCACCAGCGCTCCCTGGCTCTCATACGCCAGTTTCCTGTCTTCCAGCTCCTTAATCAGACCCGGAATATAGTCCTGCGCGTCGCTCTCTCCCTTCCATAAATCGAAGGTTACATTTAAGTTACCGTAATTCTTCTTTAAATCCGTTACGGAAACATCGATGATATGATTCCAGATCGCACGGTAAGGTGCGTATCCGTTCTGCAGCTTCAGTGTCGCCTCGTGGGCTCGCGCGCTGAATTCCTCGTCTGTCTTAGACTTTGCGCTGGCCGCCGGGTAGATCTCTTCCAGCTCACCGATGGTAAACGGTGCCTCCTTCGGATACTCTCCGGTATAGGACTCGTCAAAATAGGCAAGCTCCGGCTTTCTGTCGCGGAGTTCCTCAATGATCAGGCCCATCTGAAGTCCCCAGTCTCCCAGATGAACGTCGCCGATCACCTTATGTCCCAGGAAACGTCCCATCCGCTTAATGCTCTCCCCGATCACAGCAGAACGGAGATGGCCCACGTGCAGCGGCTTTGCCACATTGGCTCCGCCGTAATCCACAATGATCGTGAGAGGCGTTTTTGCCTTTTCACAGCCGCAGTGGTCTCCCTCTCTCATGTTGTTCATGTAGGTTGCCAGATATCCGGCTTCCAGTTTTATATTAATGAAACCCGGCATCACGGCGTTTACTTCTGAAAACATATCGCCGCCAGCCAGCTTCTCCACAACTTCGTTCGCAATGTCGATCGGTTTCTTCTTATATGCCTTCGCGGCTGCCATGGCACCATTACACTGGTACTCACAGAGGTCCGGCCGGTTGGACAGTGTAACCTTCGCAAAGCTCTCATCGTAACCACAGGCTGCGAATGCCTCTTTTACCTCTGATGTGATTAAATCAAGAATCTTTTTCATCGGTTCCTGTTCTCCTTTTTGAATATTCTTCCTGTTTCTCTTTTTCCTATGCATTCCCATTTCACTAATTTCAAAATACTTCCAGGCTAAAAGTTAATTATATTACAACCAGGTTGAAAAATCAACATTTTTTCCAGATCTCCCGAAATCCAAAAACACACCGGGCTGCAGCTCACAGCAGAAAACGAATACAGAAAGTTTTTTTTGAAAAAGCTAAACATTTTCACCGCCTGTACGATAAGGATAGTAACGGACATCAAAGATCGGAGGAAATGGAATGAGAGTAAATCTGAATTTCAACCTGCATAAGAATACGCTTATCAATACCGCACGGGTAAATGCATCATTCGCCAAATACCAGTCAGGGCAGGATAAGAAGAGCGGGGGCATACTGGGAAACCGTCCGAAAAACGACCGTTTCACCCTCTCCCCTCAGGGTAAATTAATAAACATGATTGAGAATCTGACCAAGCAGAAACAGGCGCTTGTGGATCAAAGAAACAGTCTGGTGGAAACGACATTAGGCGACGGCGGAAAGATGGAGGACATCAAGGATCAGCTCAAATCGTACAAGAAGCAGATCGAAGCCATTGATAAACAGATTTCTAACGCCTACACCCAGCAGGCCAAACAGTGCATAGAGCCGGAAGACAAAAAGAGTTCTGACAAAACAGACAAGAGTAAAACCGACGATCAGCTGACGACCGAACACCTTACAACTCTGGCCGCAGTCTCCCAGGATCTCCGCCATGCGGAAAAGATTTCCGCAGTTCAGAGCCACATAGAGGGTGAAGCCAGAATCAAAGAATCGGAAATTGATCTTGGAGCGGCTCACGTCGACGCCTTAGTGAGCAAGGGACTCGGCGGCGACACGGTAGGCGCCCTCATAGAAAATGAGATGGACTCCATCGGACGTTCCGAGCAGGAAGCCGGACAGCTGCATGACAAAGCATCGGAGCTGGCGCTTCGTCAGGGAGAACAACTCCGGAAATCCCGGGAGGAATTAGAGCAGACGGATGACGCCCAAACGAGAGGGGCAACGGCACCGGAAGGCACAGAAGGGCCGATGGTTGATCTGGGGAAAGATGGGAATGACGAAAGGGATGGGGAGTAGAGCCTGAACCTGCATTTGTATATGGCACTATGACAGAAACGGCCGATAAAAATTATTTTATGGCCGTTTTTGTCATGCTTGATTTTTCGTTCAAATTCAACTGATTATTTTTATAAAAATCAATATAATCTGGTAATTGATTAACGTTTGTTACTTCATAATCCCAATCTTGAGTATACTCATCAGTATCTTTCAGTCTTAATTCTAATGTTAATCGTTTTATTGTTTCTTTTGATGGGTATTTTAATTCATTCACTTTATACACACCTTCTCAATCAAAATCTTGCCTGAACTGTCCCACAGCAATGCTGTAGTGCACAGACTCAGACTCCAATTAAAACATACATTAATTTCATTTAAAAAGATAGAGTGTTGGTCAAACTTTCTTTTATTGCCAAACTGTTGGCATCATTATATTTTTGCATCTCTTCCAGAAGTTTGATTAGTGCAAACGTTTTATTTTCATCCTCTTCCCATAGTTTTAATGCTGTAAAATACGAATTTCCCATGCTTTTTTCTATATCCGCATAATTGTCATATTTAGTAATCCATAATGATTCATCCGCTAAATACCACTTAATGTCATCGTTATGTATGCGGCTTTCTTCTTGTCTTACATATACTTTCATAGCATTTCTGTGGTATACAAAAAATTTGCGTAGCTGGTGGAAGATTCCCACCTCCTAACATCTGTCTCCAGGGACACTTTCATTAAAACTTTTCCTACCTTTACTTTGGCTCCTCCGCTGTCTTCTGCCATTACCACATCTCCCCCTTTTCTATACAAAGCCAGGCGTTTGCTCTCTTTTCCTAAGTCATTTTTCCAAGTCAAATCAATTTAATTTTGCTAATATCTCCATTTTCCATTTTTACAACTAAATGATCATTACTGTCTAACATCACCGACTCGGTCCATATGTCTCCGGTTCTATACCACTCCTTCCATTGTCTAGTTTTCTTCTTATAGTCATAAGGAGCAAATGGTTCTTTTAAGTAATAGACAATCACTCCACAGCCCGCCATGATGCAGTACTCTTCCTTCGGCGAAATAATTACTTTTTCAACATCGCCATAAAAATCGCCAATTATTACAATTCGCTCCGATGATTTTATTTTTAGAAGAACTGCCTCATATTCCTTATATACTTCATAATGAGTACTCTCAGTAATTTTAGCAATATACGACATCTCCTTATCCCCCTGGATACCCTCAATAAAATTTGCAGATTAGTTTCCACGTAAGATAAATTTCAATTCTCAACCCCAGCTTCAATCCGCAGAAAATAATTCTTTACTGCCTGCCCTTACATCCCATGCGCCTCTCTCCATGCCTTCACTTCCTCCAGCCGCTTCTTCGCCGCCTTCTCATTCCCCTCTTCCGTGGGGACATAATACCTCCTGTCTTTCAGGGAGTCAGGCATACACTGCATGGCGGCGATCTTGTCCTCTGTCTGGTGGGCGTACTGGTAGCCTTCTCCGTAATGCAGCTCCTTCATCAGTCCCGTCGGCGCGTTGCGGATCACTAAGGGAACCGGCTCTGCCAGCGTATGCAGGGCGTCCTCCTTGCAGTGTTCGTAGCCCGCGTAGGCGGAGTTGGATTTCGGCGCCATGGACAGGTAGATCACCGTGTGTGCCAAATTTACGTTGCACTCAGGCATCCCGTTAAAATGGCAGGCCTGATAGGCAGAGACCGCCAGAGTAAGCGCCTGACTGTCCGCCATGCCGATATCCTCGCTGGCAAAACGGATCAGCCGCCTTGCCACATAGAGTGGATCTTCTCCGGCCTCCAGCATACGGGCGAGCCAGTATAGCGCCGCGTCCGGATCACTGTTTCTCATGGATTTGTGAAGGGCGGAAATCAGGTTGTAGTGCTCTTCGCCATTTTTATCGTACAGAAGGGACTTACGGCTGATGCACTGCTCCAGCACCTCGGCTGTCACCGTGGTTTCCTCCGCGCTGATCTCCCCGTTTAAGACTGCCATCTCCAGCGTATTGAGTGCCGTTCTCGCGTCGCCATTGGCAAACTGAGCGATCATCCGGAGCATGTCCTCCGTAATCCCGATTCTCTGATCCCCCAGCCCGAGAGGACTCGTCAAGGCATGGTGCAGAAGCATTACCAGGTCATCGGTCTGGAGTGCCTGGAGTACGAAAACCTTGCATCTCGAAAGAAGAGCCGCGTTAATCTCGAACGAGGGATTCTCCGTCGTTGCTCCGATCAGGATGATACTTCCCTTTTCCACATAGGGAAGAAACGCATCCTGCTGGGCCTTATTAAAGCGGTGGATCTCGTCCACAAATACGAGCGTACGCAGACCTATATGACGGTCCCGCTCCGCCTGGGCCATCACTTCCTTTATTTCCTTTATTCCGCTTGTGACGGCGGAAAAATCCACGAAGGAAGCCCTGGTCCGGTTGGCGATAATTCTCGCCAGCGTGGTCTTTCCCACTCCCGGCGGTCCCCAGAAGATCATGGAACACACCATGTCCTGATCAATAATCCGGCGCAGCACCTTCCCCTCTCCCAGGAGGTGCTTCTGGCCTACAAACTCTTCCAGCCCACTCGGTCTCAACCTGCTTGCCAGCGGCCCCACGGCAGCCCGGTCATCAAAAAGCGATAATTGCTCCATCATATCTCAACCACCTTTTTCATTCGATCCATTTATTTAGCTTCTATTTTACCATGGCCTGAATGAAATATCAAACTCCATACCAGGCAAACTTATGCTTATTTGTATATAAGCAAGCAGGGGAGTCCGAGGGAAGCCGTGATCATTTTCCTGGCAGAATAGTGAATGAGCAGCCTCCCGACTTCTTTATATGGTATACTGGCATCACAGCACTGCATTGCGGACAAGATACCTGATTAACCGGATTATCGCCGGAGAACGAAAACAGTTTGAGGAGGAGAAAATGAAACTATCTGCATTGATCGGACACTGGGGTCTGGAATCCGGGGAAATCCGGCAGATCCAGGACTGCGTATGGGAAGTCTCAGAAACCTATATCTTAAAGGCATATGAAAGGTTCAGTGATTTGGAGCGGAATGTACAGATTATGAAGGTGCTGCGCTCCATGGACATACCGGCAGCCGAAGTGATTTCCACCAGCGAGGGCACGGATTACTTATGCAGCGATGAGCGCTGTTATATGGTGACAAGGAAACTTCCCGGAGCACCAGTAAAGGATATCAAAGAGGTGAAAAAGCTGGCCTGTCAGATGGGTCAAATAATCGGCAGGCTTCATCTGGCCTTCCAGACATGTGAGGAGGAGCTGGACTTCTGGGACAACAGCCTGTTAAGCGAGATGAAGGGCTGGGTAAAGGATGAACTGAACAAATATGGCTGGTCGGTAATTGCACAGTCTGATTATGAGACCGCCGTTTCCAGCCTGGAACACATGTATGACAGGCTTCCATTCCAGCTGATTCACAGAGATGTCCATTTTGGAAACTTCCTTTTCCAGGAAGGCGAATTTACCGGTTACATCGATTTCGACTTAAGCCAGAAAAATATCAGGATTTTCGATCTCTGCTATTTCCTGATGGGGCTGCTGGCAGGGGAGGAAGCTCTCCGACCCGGCAAAAATGAATGGCTTCAGATGATCGCTGAAACGGTGGCCGGATATGAGAGCCAGATTTCACTGACCGCCGTGGAAAAGGAGGCATTTCCCTGGGTAATGGAAAATATCGAGCTTCTCTTCGCCGCCTGGTACACTGGAATTTCCGACGTGCGGTGCGCGGAGGATGCAACAAAACTGTTTCATTTTGTGCAGGAAAATGAAACAGCGATAACAGATGTGCTCAAAATTGTAAGCGTTTAATACCAGAAGAGGGACTGTTTTAAGAATACTCCTAAAACAGTCCCTCGCATTTTTATTCTATTATTCCATATATACTGTTATTCCATATATTCTGCTGTTCAATCGACCCTGACACCATTTTTATCGACTCTGCCGCCGTCCGGTGTCACTGTATCTGCCAGCATATGGCCAGATTCATCCAGGTAGTACCACTTTCCGTCTGTCTGAACCCATCCGGTCTTCATCGCTCCGGATTCTCCCATATAATACCAATAGCCTTTTTCCTGAACCCAGCCGGTCTTCATCGCTCCGGACGGGTTGAAATAGAACCAGTGGTCTCCGGTATTGACCCATCCGGTCTTCATTGCCCCTGACGGGCTGCAGAAATACCAGACATTGTTTAAATGAATCCAACCGGTAATCATCCGGCCGTCAGCACCGATCCAGTACCATTCTCCGCCGACTTTGATCCACTCGCTCTGCGCATAGGTACCGTCCTCCTTTTCGAAGTTCCAGATTCCGTCCTTTGCCTTCCAGCTTCCGCTCGTTTCTTCCGGATCATTCCACACACTGTATGAGGAATCTTCCCGCTCTGGCTTTTCTTCTGGTACATTGCCGTCCGGCGTCTCGTCCGGTGCCATTCCATCCGGCGTCTCGTCCGGCGTCGTTCCATCCGGTGTCTCGTCCGGTATCGTTCCATCCGGCGTCTCGTCCGGCGTCGTTCCGTCCGGCGTCTCATCCGGTGCCGTGCCATCCGGCGTCTCGTCATCTGCCGCATCCTGCTTAACCGTATAATCGTCCTGACTTCCGAACACAGTGAGCGTCCTTTCCGTAAACGATTCATCGGCTACTTTGCAGCCTTCCGTCTCAACCGAAAACGTCACATCACTGTCCGCGGTTACCACAATCGTTCCAAGATTCAATGCAGTACCCTTTTTCAAGATATTATCCGCTGTACCCGATACGTAGATCGTAAATGTTCCCTTATCCCGGTTATAGCGATACGACTGCACCGTAATATCGGAATTGTTTTTTATGGTGCTGTCGAACTTAAAATCTATGCTCTCTATCCCATCCGAATCATCGGAGGCAACTCCGAGCTGAACCTGAAAGGTTCCCGCTTTCTGCACGTCCTCCCGTGCAGAAAGCATGATACTCACTTTTACTTCATGATCATTGGTTCCCTTTTCCCATGTGACAAACCGGTATTCCTCCGCCGGTGTTGTCATAATACGGCCAAACGCTGCAAGCAGGATCAGGATTCCCAGCAGGCCAATTATTACTTTCTTATTCATAAGTCGCTGCAACATATTTTCTCCTCCTGTACGTTCAGTCCTGTGCTTTTATCTCGATCTCCGGCAGTGTCTCCGGCACATCGACAAACAGAGTGTTGCTGACAAGACGTTCTCCCCTGTTGTCATGTGCGTTGTCTACCCGGTAGAGCTCCGCTCTCACACGTTTTGGAAGAGCGGCATTTTTAAGGTTTTCGGGTTCGATGTAATAGATCCACGTTCCGCTGCTGGTCTCACCCAGCTCTCCGTGCTCCGGCACTTCCGCAAAGATCATCTGTGCTGCCAATATATTTCCTCCTGCATCGGTACCGCCCACAATCTTTCCCTGCTCATCATACAGCAGGACCACATTGTACGCCGGATTCCCTTTATACGTTCCTGTGAACAGGAGGGAGCCCGCCGGAATAACGGCTTCGCCGCTCTCTCCATTTCCGGCATGGTAATCCTCTTTCAAAAGGCCAATGGAATCTGTCTGACCAAAGTCGATGTCGTCTCCGGTCTGACCCAGCAGATCAATCTCCGAAATGGAAATATCGGTTCCCTTCTGGTCCACCGCCGTAATCCTTACGTATGAGGTGTCATAGGCATACAGCCATGTGTCGTCATTCTTGTTGAAGTAGACAGTCTGACTGCCGTTCGCCAGCTGTCCCTGCGCTACAGCGAAGGTTCCGGCCTTGACCTGGGTCCAGGAATCATCTGCGCCGGTATCGCTGATCTCCACTTTAAAATTGCCGATCGGACTTCCGGCCGCGTTATCCGCTTTACTCAGCTTATACGTGAAACCAGTGATAGTCTCTTCTCTGTTTAAGTGAATGGTAACAGAGGCCGCAGGTACTTTTCCATTACTTCCGGCTACCGTTTTTCCTGTATAGGTAGTTCCTGCATCGTTGTCGATGACCTTTCCGATGGCCTCCATGGTTACCACATCCGGATTTATCTCCTCATCCACTTTGTCCTCTGCAGAGACCATGTTCGTGGTCACGGTCCAGTCTGACTTATCAATCACACCGCCGTGGGAGACTTTAACAGGCTCCAGTACCACCGGTTTTGTGGCATTTAAGTACTTGTCGTAGCCTACCACTTCGTAGGTGAAAACTCTGTTGTTAATAGTAGAAATGGAATCGACAAATTCTGTCTGGTCTGCGGTCACAAAGCCGACCGGTTTCTTCTCTACATGGCTCTTGATGGTTTCGGAACGGTAGATTTCGTATCCCAGCATTGCCTCCGGCTGCTTCGACTGGCTTCCGAGATGAATTGTCACCTCGTTGGAATTCGGCCTGTAGCTTAAGTCAGCCTCGACCGTGGCGCTGGCTGCGACAGAACCATTTTTGCCGTTTTCCAGCACGTAAGCCCTTGCCTCATCGTTTACAAACCAGATCGCTCTTGTTTCTTTCTCAAACTGCTCCGCGTACTTTCTTGTGTTCTCATCCGGCACCATACCCCAGCGTTCGAAAAACTCCAGAATATTCTTTTCAGCCGCCGCACAAGCCAGACGCATGAGCTTGTTGTCCACATCTCCGCTTACGCTTAACGCCACGTTGCCCGGCTTCGGCGCCGATCCCGGATTTCTTACGTAGGAATCTACTCTGGCAAAGAACAGATTGTTGAACTGTTCCTTATACGTATCGTACGTTTTATAGTTATAACCGCCCATATCGTATGCAAGATGAAGCTGCCAGTATAATCCCAGCTGTGTAAATACATTGGAGGACCGCCCCGTTACGCCCGACGTCACCTTCTTATAAACCTCCGGATACTGGAACCGCACGCTGTCATTCGTATCACGGGCCTGCGCCAGCACAGAGAAGTAGTTATTGGTGATTTCGGCTACGGCATATGCGCCTTCATTGATTTCATGGCCGATCTCATGAGCGATGCCCCAGCCAAAGTACTGGCCGCTTTCGTATTTGCCTTCCGGCGTTGTCTTCACCGGTACGGACTTGGTAAGGCCCGGTACGGATCCCCACTCGATTCCGATATGCAGTCCGCCCGCATACATAAATGCGCCTGCAAACATCCTCTGGTAACGCAGATTCAGCCGGCTGACCGGCAGTTTATTTTTCACTCCGGCATCGGGATCGCTGCTCAGTCCCTTGTGCTGGTAGAAGAGATTTACCATCTCATCGGCCGCCGTCAGCGCCTGATACAGCTGCTCCGCTTTTTCCTCCGTAGTTCCGCCTGATAAACCGGCGAGTATCTGCTGGGAGGAAACGGAATACATCATATATCTCGTCACGATATCCGTGGCGCCCAGAATACAGTTTTTCCGCGCAGTGCTCCACTCTCCGTCATGCGTTTTTTTATGGTTCTCATGGTCTGCCTCCAGCTCCGCTGTGCTGGCCTCCAGATCTTCCACATACTTCGTCACCAGTGCTCTCTTCGCATTGGAATCGGAAGCTCTCGTTATATCCAGCGTTGGAATGTGATTTCCTCCGCTGACTCTCACACTGTAGGTCTCCTTATCCTGATCACCGGTATATTCGATGTAAAGCTGTCCGCCCTGCTCCACGTCGAGGGCAGTGATCTGGGGTATGGTTATCTCATTAACTCCCGCTTTCAGCATGCCGATCGTGTTCGACCATGCGCTGGATTCCCCGTGATACTGAGTCGCTATAAGGCGCAGGTTCGTGCTGTCTCCAGTCTTCCTGGACGGGCTGCCCACATAGACCAGCACCGTGTCTCCGGCCATGGCTGTAATGCCTAGCGGCTGCCAGGCGTTTAATCCGCCTTTAAAAGTAATATTGCCATCCGCATTTTTCGTTACGTGATTATCTATGGTAAGAATTCCAGCCAGAGCCTCATCCGTTAAAAGCTGTTCTGCCGTATCCAGTTCTCTCTCCAGAATCTCTTTCTTCGGATGGAATTCCCCGCTTACCTCATCCTTCTCATCCAGACGCGCCCTCAGACTGCTAATAAGTTCCTGAGTCACCCCTTCCTTCAAAGAAATGTGCATATCATCTGCAAACAGATCGTATACCTCATGCTCAATCGGATCGTAGTGATAGAATTTCATCTCCGCAATGCTGATTCTGTTGGAAGAGCCATATCCTGCCGTCAGTCTGACCTGAATCCGGTCTGTCGTTACCGGCTGTTTCGTCTGGAACTCATAATATACTTTCCCGTTAGAGCTGGTTTTTCTGCTGAAGGTGCCTGATGCCTGCACCGGTGTGCTGCTTCCCTCCGGCCAGTAGAAGAAGGTCGCATCGGTATATGCAAACTTCTGAGCCGGATCCGGAATAAGGACCACGGTGTCCATCGTATAGCTGTCGTCGAGGGTCACCGTTGGTGATTTTGATTCACCCGGATAAACGCAGCCCGCATCCCAGTCGTTGCGCACCCACGCGGATACCATATCGTTGTCCACAATTGCAAATTCACTGTCTGCATTTCCGCCGTGGTTGTTTACCGCCTTGATATGTTCGGTTCCGCCGTTCTCCCCTGCCACATTGATCAGTTTGTAGTTTGGCGTTATGGGGGCATTGACGCTCTCGGTCGTTCCACTGTAGTGCATGGAAGGCGCACTTTCCCCAATTTTGTTCGTACCGGTCAGATAGATATCGTACTTTGTTTCATCCTTTAGATTCGGGATCATCTGGCTGGTATTTTCAATGTTGTCGATTCTGGTGTATTTACCGTCGGCATCATCGTATTCCCGGTAAAACAGAGAATACGTATCCGTATCCTTCATCTTTTTCCAGGACACATCGAGACTGCGGTAACTGCCCTTTACCGTAATTCCCTCCGGCGGATCAGGCCGTTTGGAGGCTTCCGGCGTCACCTTCATAGCCGTGCTGTAACCGCTTCTCCACGCCCCGTTTACAGACTGCACCCGCACGGTATACTCTTTTCCGTTTATCAGGTCCTCATTTTTTATTGACTTAACGCTTAAACGGTTTTCCGATACCGACAGAACCTCAGACTTGACTCCGCCTTTTACCTCACCGGTAATCTCGACCTCATAGCCGGTTACATTTACCGCGCGCTTCCAGGTTAAATCAAAGGATTCGTTGCCTGCCACAGCCTTTAAGTCCTCCGGGATGTTCATCTCCGGCTCCGGAATTCTGCTCTCCATATCATTTAAGAATTCCACCTTGGATATCTCGACCAGAGTGGCCTCCTTTTCTAATGTAGCCGTCACTTTGATCGTCACCTTCTTGATCGCCACCTGTTTGCCCAAATCGATGACAATGGTCTTACCAGCGGCGGAATCCTCAGGCGCGCTTCTAAAGGCCGCGCGCATCCTTGTCCCTGTCTGTCTTTCCGCCACGCCATTCTCAATCCTGAATACGACAGGCTTCTCTTCGCCTTCCAATTCAACCTCGACCCAGCCGTCTTTGATGGTGTTTCCGGAACCTGTAACCGGCTGGATTGTAAATCCTTCCGCCTTTAAGCTCTGTCCCAAGTCTGCGGTGATCTCAATTGGTGTTTTCGGTGTGATCGCAGTCTCCGCTGTAAGTGTCAAAGCCTCGCTGCCATTTCCTGCAAACACTTCCTTCAGCGTCTCCTCGGAGAACGTCGCATTGCTGGATGACGCAACACCAACAGCAGCGGGATCCACCAGGGCCTGCCTCGTCACAGTCGCCTTTGTATTGCTCTTATTTTTATAGAAGATGGTAAAATACTGAAGGTCTACAAGATCTATCTGCCCGTCTCCATTAAAATCGAGCCTGGAATCTGCGAAATTACCGTCTGCTTCATCAATGGCGTCAATGAAAGCCTCCATATCATCGCTGTCGATCGTTCCGTCGTCATTCACATCACCCATCCGGATTACACCGGGCATTTTATCCCCGGCATAGCCGTATTTGTCCGGGTAGTCGTTTAAAAGCAGAATCGACGCCCGGTCACCGTTAATTGAAATATTTTTCTGTATGTAGTCCTCATAACCGCCATTTACCGCCTTCACCTGAAGCTGATACTTCCCCTTCGGAAGGTCTGTAAATGTGTAACTGCCGGAGGAATAGACCCCGGCCGATTCCACGGCCTCATACTGCACCGAACCCTGATCGGTCAGTTCCTCGTCCTTTGTCAGAAACAATTCCCACTCCGCAGCCTTCTGCACAGGAAGGACTCCACGAATTTCTACCTTTAATTCCCCATTCTTACTGTCGCTGTCACTCTCTTTCCAGGCATCAGAAGGACTCGCCGATACGCTGTTCGACGGTGACGCCACTCCTCTCTGCCCAAAATCAGCAAAGCTGGTCATCAGACTTGCCGGTCCCTGTACGACCAGGCACAATGCAAGCAGACATGCGGCTGCTCTCTTCATACGTGTTTTTCCTCCTCTGTGTTTCACTTTTGATATCCCGTTCTGTTTTCTCTTATCTGCGATATCACTCTCTTTTTTTTCTTTTATTTTCCATTGAAGTTACATTTTAACATTTTTATCAAATTTTATCAATATTTCTGTAACTTCGTTTTAAAAATATTTTTATCACCTGTTTTAAACGTACTTTAAATCAAATCAAAAAAGACGGTAAAAGAGGGTAGTAAATCCTGGCCTCCAGGCCAACATTTACCACACTCTTTTACCGTCTTTTGCTTTAGTCTGCGGCGTATCCTGTTCTTATACTCTGGATAAATACTCCCCAGTACGTGTATCAATCTTAATCTTATCGCCCTGATCCACAAACAGCGGAACGTAAACGACTGCTCCGGTCTCTACGGTAGCCGGCTTTGTAGCGCCCTGTGCCGTATCACCCTTGAAGCCTGGCTCTGTATCAGTGATCTCCAGCTCTACGAATAACGGAGGCTCAACAGAGAACACCTTTCCATTGTAAGAACAAACCTTTAAAATGTCGTTCTCCTTCACGAACTTTAATGCGTCTCCGATTACTTCCGGGCTCAGTGCGATCTGCTCGTAAGTGTTCGTATCCATAAAGTTATGAAGATCGCCATCCGCATATAAATACTGCATGTCCACACGGTCAATTCTGGCAGCCGGGAACTTCTCTGTAGGACGGAAAGTACGCTCTACTACACCGCCGTTCACTACATCTTTAATTTTAGTTCTAACAAATGCAGCACCCTTACCAGGTTTTACATGCTGGAACTCCATAATCTGATAAACATTACCATCAATCTCTAATGTGATACCGTTTCTAAAATCGCCCGCTGATATCATAAATGATATTCCTCCTTGAAATTCTCTTAATCCTTTTTATTCTATACTATAATAATACCTTTTTCAACTATTTTTTTCATTTTCTGTATACACGCCGTTATTCACGGCCTGTCAAATAGTCCATGGCAAGGGCATAACCCTTCAGTCCCAGCCCCAGAACCTGGCCGTCGCAGACAGGCGCCGTAACAGAAGTATGCCTGAATTCTTCCCTTTTATGCACGTTGGAAATATGTACCTCCACCTTCGGAATCTCCACCGAGGAAAGGGCGTCTCTCAACGCGTAGCTGTAATGGGTAAACGCGCCCGGATTGATGATAATGCCTTCCGTTCCGTTATAATACGCTTCCTGGATCTTATCGATTAAGCCGCCCTCGAAGTTACTCTGGTAAATATCCAGTTCATGTCCTTCTCTCTCCGCCTTCTCTTTCATCATACGGACAAGATATCCGTAATCCTCAGTGCCGTATACACCTTTTTCCCTGATTCCAAGAAAATTTAAATTCGGTCCATTTAAAAGAAGCAGCTTCATTCCAATCCCATCCTTTCTTCCAGCTCCGTCACAATCTCACCGACACTCCGTCCATTCACATCCACAATCAGTCCAGCAGCCTCCCTGTATATGGGGCCGCGGGCCGCGATCAACTCTTCCACACGCCGCGTCACGTCTCCGCCCTGAAGCAGCGGTCTTGTCGTATCTCCCTTCAGCCGTTTCAGCACGGTATCCGGATTCACCTCCAGATAGATCACGGTCCCGAGCTGTTTCAGCAGCCTTCTATTCTCTTCCCGCAGGGGAAGCCCGCCTCCGACGGAAATGACCTTTTCCTGTGTATCGGAAAGAAGCGTCTGGAGAACCGCCGTCTCCGTCCTACGAAACTCATCCTCGCCCTTCTGCGCAAATATCTCCGATATCGTCATGCCTGCCCGCTCTTCGATCAGCCAGTCCGTATCCACCATAGGGAGACCATGCTTCTTTGCATACCGTTCCCCAACCGTTGTCTTACCGGCCCCCATGAAACCGATCAAAATCACGTTCTTCATCGCGCCGCCTCCAGTTCTTCCCGCATCAGCACTCTCGCACCGTCGATCATCTCTCTGGTAAACACGGTCTCCGGATTCCACAGCTCGTAGGCGATAACGCCCTGGTAAATCAGCATATCGAGCCCTCCCACGGCCTTGCCGCCGGCTGCCCGGACGTATTTCATAAATTTCGTCTCCATCGGCGTATACACAATGTCTACCGCCGTATCGATCTTTTTATAGAATTCCGCATCCTCCACCGGGGCGTGATCCACGTTCGGATGCATCCCTACGCTGGTGGTCTGAACCGCCAGGCAGGAGCTGCACTCCAACTTTCCGTAATCGTCCAGGGCCATGGGAAGCATGATTCTGCGGCCGAACCGCTCATTGACGATCTCAGAAAGGGCCTCCGCCTTTTCCAAACTCCGGTTCAGAACATAAATCACAGATGCGCCTTCCTTCGCCAGCACGCAGGCTGCCGCCCTGGCCGCGCCGCCCGCTCCGAACAGGATGCAGGTGCGGTCCCGGATTTCGATTCCCGCCTCTGTCATGGCTCGTTTCAGTCCTGCCGCGTCCGTGTTATAGCCCTTGTAGCCGCCGTCTGTCCGTACCAGCGTGTTGACGGCGCCGATGGCTTTTGCATCCTCGTCGATATCCACCAGGTATTTCATAACCTCCTGCTTGTGAGGAACCGTGACGTTCATGCCGGTAAAATTAAGGGCGTAGGCTCCTTTTACCGCTTCCTCTACACGTCCCGGCTCCACTTTAAGCGGTACATAGACGAGATCTGTTCCTGTCTTTTCCGAGTAATAATTATGCATGAGCGGTGACATGGAGTGCTCCACCGGATACGCCATGACTCCGCATACTTTACTTTTTCCGCTTATCATACTGTCTCCTCTTTTTGTCCCTGCGATAAAAAAATAAGATAAGTGCCTCCGGATACCGTTTTAATACGATCTGAATCTCTTCCTTCGGATTGATCGGCTTCACCAGAAAGCTCCTGATTCCCGTCCGTTTGGCCCCGTAGACGTCGGTAAACAGCTGATCTCCCACGAATATCGTGCTGTTTAAGCTCGTCCCCATGAGCTCCATCGCCTTCTTATAATTCTTCACGCCCGGCTTTCCGCCCTTATAGATATAGTTAGAGCCGCCGACAGCTTCTGCAAAAGCTGCCACCCGCGGCTCTTTGTTATTGGAAAGCAGGCAGGTGTCCATGCCAAGCGCCCGCAGATGAGAAAACAAGTTCTTCGCTCTCTCATCCGCCGGCGCGTCATGGGGCACCAGGGTGTTGTCTACATCAAAGATTACGCCTCTGATTCCCTTTTTATAAAGGGCGTCATACGGAATGTCATACGCAGAGGCCACGTCTTCATCCGGATAAAATCTGTTAAACATACATCTTCCTACTTTTTCAATAATTTTCCGATCTCTTCCATGAACGTATTCACGTCCTTGAACTCACGATATACGGAGGCGAAACGGACATATGCGACCTCATCGACCTCCTGCAGCTTTTTCATGACAAGCTCTCCGATCGCGGAGCTGGAGACTTCCTTCTCTTCCATATTAAATATCTGTGTCTCGATCTCGTCCACCATGGAATCAATCTGTTGGGAAGAAACGGGACGCTTGTGGCAGGAATGAAGGATTCCTTTTTCCAGCTTGGAACGTTCATAGACTTCTCTGGACTCGTCCTTCTTAATAACCATCAGCGGCAGAGTCTCCAGTTTTTCATACGTTGTAAATCTCTTTCCGCATTTCTCACACTGCCTGCGGCGCCTGATGGAGCTGTTGTCATCCGCCGGTCTTGAATCAATGACCTTTGTATCTGCTTCATTACAAAATGGACATTTCACGTCGCTATCCTCCTGTTGGGCGATTTCTCTTACCTTCTTTTCAGAAATGAGAAATCCCACTGTTTTTTGTGCAGGACCCAAAACCGCGAAAAAAAGAATACACAGTTTTTCGCGGCTCCGGATCCGTTACTTTTTAATTATGTATATCATACCCCACAATCCGTAGATTCGCAAGCACATATTACACTATATCTTGCATTTTTCCTCAGCTTTTTCCAGATCTACTTTCACCAGGATAATATCTCTCCCCACCTGACAGATGTCACAGAAGGGAATGATGTACTCTTTTTCTCTGACCAGAAATCCACAGAAGCAGCCCGGCCCGGGAACGATGATCGCCAGAAGACAGCCCGTATCCATATCAAAATCCACGTCGCCCACATAGCCAAGGCGTTTGCAGTCGCAGATGTTAATCACTTCTTTTTGTTTAAGATCTGAAATGCGCATAGCCTGCACCTTCTATATTCCTTAGTGTATTCTATGCGCATTTCCTATGTGTGATACAAATTATTACTCCGGTACATTTCCGTAAAGGCCGTCACAGCTTCTGCCGTCATAAACCGGTTCCTCGTAATCATATGCTTCTTCCCGGCGAGGTCCATCTCTCATATCGAGATAGAAGTGAATCATGGTCGTCTCTATATACGGTAAAATCCATAAAAACCCGATTCCAAACGATCCGAACCCCAGCAAATACATCCCAATCAGGCTGATTCCCAGATAAAACAGGCGGCCCTTGTTCCCTTTCATGAGCGCCGCGCTCTCCCGGAAGCAGCTGATCACCGTCCGCTCGGGGTCTTCCATCAGAAGGTAAACCGCCATTTTAAAATGCAGGCTATACACGACGATTCCGACTATCTGAAGCAGATACATCAGAAACTGAAGCGCTGCCAGTATGGGGATATAACCCGTAATACGGGCGGAAACGCTTACCACAAAATATGGGATTCCAATGATCATACCAAATACCAGGTTGATAAAGTATACGCCTAAAAATCTTTGAGGCCTGTGAGTAAAGGCAAACAACATATCTCCCAGTGAATACGGCTGGCCTGTACACATATGGTAGAACATCCTTCGTATTCCGACCATTATGAGGTAAACCAAAAGGATCGCAATGAAATAAATCACCATCTCGATTGCCAGTGAGCGCATCCAGCCTCCCCGGTTGAAGCCGGGTTCGCCGATCCAGGAGAGTGTGCTGACTGCAGATATACCGATAAAAATCATAATAACGACGATCAGAAGGACGTACACAATCAGCATGGCGCCCACGGCTGTTCCATAGTTGCCTGACAGCGTAAGCTTCGCACGTTTTTTCAGTTCCGTTGACGTTGTCTTCATTAAAAAGCACCTCCTGACAGAAGGGATGAACTCATCATTCCAAATAGAAATATCATTGCCATGGCCGCCAGAAACAGCGCGATAATCGAGGTAATGAGACCTGCCTTCGCATATCCCTCCATCGTATCTCCCATTTTGGACAACAGCGCAAACAGGATTCCCAGGCTGCCAAAAATCACCCCGCCGTAACAGCAGCAGGAGGTAACGATCCCGATGATCCCCATGATCAGGGAAGCCAGCGCCATGCTGCTCTGCTTTTGAGGCTGTGTATACGCAGGATTAGCCGCCTGCCGGTATTCGTCCCGGTAATAGCTGTTCTGGGGAGTGGGCTGCTGGTAGTTGGGCTGCTGGTAGTTGTTTTGCTGACGGTTGTCCTGCTGCCAGTTGTCCTGCTGCCAGTCGCCCCTCTCACGGTTGTCCTGCTGCCAGTTATCGTTCTGCCTGTATTCTTCTCTGCCCCAGCTCTCATACTGTCTGCTTCCGGTATCCGGATATCCATTCAACTCATGGAAATCCGATCCCGTTCCGCTGTTCTGCGTGTCGTAACAGTCAGCTGCGTCTTCTGCTGCTGGTTCTACTGCATTCGCCAGTTCTTTCTCTGCATTTGCCGGACCCTTTTCTGCAGTTGCCGGACTCTCTTCTGCAGTTGCCGGACCCTCTTCTGCAGTTGCCGGACCCTCTTCTGCATTTGCCTGCCCCTCTTCTGCAGCTGCCGGACTCTCTTCTATATTCGCCGGTCCTTCCTCTGTATTCACCGGTCTTTCTCCCGCGTCGGCCAGCCCTTCCGCTGGTGTCAGCCCTTCCTCCACCGGTTCCCTTCTGGAATCAGGACCATCATATCCATACAGCCTGTCTTCTTCCATATCCTGCCTCCCATTCTGTCTGTTTGTAAATCTGTATATATTTACCTATTATACAGCACGAACGAGTTTCTGTAAAATTAAGTTTTTCTTGCACTCGTCTATCTGTATACGAAAAACCAGGCGTTTAAAACGCCTGGTTCGTTTCTTTCTGCTCCTATATGAATCCCTGTTATCAGGCTGCTTTTAATAGGAATCGCTCTCCACATGCTCCTGCTTGGCCAGCTTCACGATCCGGCTGGTTCCAAGCCGGTCTGCTCCCAATGCCAGGAACTTTTCTGCATCCGCTTCGCTTCCGATTCCTCCTGCCGCCTTAATCTTCACGCCAGCGTCCACATGGGCTTTAAACAATGCGATATCCCCGAAGGTCGCACCCGCTTTTGAAAATCCGGTGGAGGTCTTGATAAAATCGGCTCCGGATTCCGATACGATCCGGCACATGGTAATCTTTTCATCCTCTGTCAGCAGGCAGGTTTCTATGATTACCTTTAAAATCCGTCCCTTACACGCCCCCTTCACAGCCTGAATCTCGGACTTCACGGTCTCATAATCGCCATCCTTTAACGCACCGATTGAAATCACCATATCAATCTCATCCGCTCCGTTCCTTACCGCATCCTCCGTCTCAAACACCTTCACTTCCGCTGTCTGGTATCCGTTGGGAAACCCGATAACCGTGCAGACCTTCATCCGGTCTCCCACATACTCCTTTGCCCGTTTCACATAGGAAGGCGGAATACAGACGGATGCGGTCCGGTACTCCACTGCATCGTCACAAATCTGTTTTACCTCTGCCCATGCTGCTGTCTGTGTCAGCAGGGTATGATCCACCGCGCTTAAAATTTTCTGATCCATCCGTTCTTCCTTTCTATCCGATCACTTCCTCCAGAATCGTATCCAGCAGCTCCACAAACGTCTTCTTCACTCTCGGTGCGGTCTCCACCACTTCCTTATGATTCAGCGGCTGTTCCAGAATTCCGGCACCAAAGTTGGTAATGCAGGAGATTCCAATCACCGGAATCCCGCAGTGCGCGCAGACGATCGCTTCCGGCACAGTTGACATTCCGACCGCGTCGGCGCCCAGGATTCCGGCCAGCCGAACCTCGGCCGGAGTTTCATAGCATGGCCCTGAAAACATCATATAGACGCCTTCCTCCAGCTTAATGCCCTTCTTCGCAGCAGCGCTCCGCAGACGAGTCCGCAGTTCTGCCGCATATACCCGGGTCATATCGGGAAAGCGCGGTCCGTCGTCTTCCCAGTTCGCTCCCATCAGCGGATTTCCGCCCGAATAATTGATGTGATCCCGAATCATCATCAGTGTACCCGGATCAAAATTCCGGTTTACGCCCCCTGCGGCATTGGTCAGCACCATGTACTGAACCCCCAGCCGCTTCATAATTCGCACCGGAAGCGTTATCATTCTCTGGCTGTAGCCTTCATAATAGTGGACTCTGCCCTGCATCGCAATGACGTTCTTTCCTTTGCAGGTTCCCAGCACAAACTGTCCTGCATGCCCCGCCACCGTGGAGACCGGAAAATCCGGAATCTCCCCGTACGGTATCACCACCGGATTCTCAATCTGCTCCGCATAGTCACCCAGGCCGCTTCCAAGAATCAGGCCGATCTCAGGCACAAAATCTGTCTTTCCCCTGATAATCCCAATACTATTTTCGATGATCTCTCTTTCATTTAACATATCTGTATCCCCAATCCTTCTTTTAGACCCACTGCTCCAATCCGAGTCTTACATACTGCTCGTCCGGCGCGTCATTTTCCTTCATCATACGCACCATGTTCCGGATCATCCGCTCCTCAGTCGCCTTGTCCTCCAGCGGATGCTCCTGGCCCGGATCTGTCTCCGTATCATAAAGTAAAGTTCCGTATTCCATCAGCGATCTCGGAGGAAATCCCAGCGTACGGATACCGTAGCCGCCCTTTATTCTCAGCATGGGACAGCCCTTTGTAAAGGAAAATCCCTCGTGGAAATCCGCCGTTTTCAGTTCCTCCACCGTGATTGCTCCCGGATAGCTGGTCGGTTCCACCACATAGTTAAAGAGCTCCTGTTCCTTATCCGGCATCGGACATCTCATATACACGTATCTGCCGTCTGTGATATTTACATGAATTCCATGCTGGCCAAAGAGCGCATAATCTCTGATCTTCTTATCGCTCTCAATCGTCTCACGGAGCGGACGTCCCTTCATATCCGCCGGAATTGGAAGCCCGAAATACTCCAATAAGGTTGGGGCAAGATCGATAGTCTGTACCAGCGCCTGACGGCGTTCCCCGCAGACTCCGGTTCTCGGATCCCAGACGAAAAGCGGCGTATGCGCCAGCTCATTATAATACGGCATCATCATCTTTCCCCACCAGTTATGCTGGCTCAGCATGAAGCCGTGATCCGTATTGACGATCAGCATGGTGTCTTTCCACAGGTCATACTCATCCATCATATCCAGCACCTTTCCCAGATACGTATCACACATGGTCACAAGCGCCCGGTACTCATTGATACAGTGCTCCACCTGTTCCGGTGTCTCCACCACTTCATGGTATCCCGGCCAGTCAAACATCACGCCCTGGTATCCGTCCTTATACGGCTCTTTGTAGCTTTCCGGTGTGAAATACGGTTCATGGGGATCGTAATTCTCCAGCTGAAGGTACCAGTTGTCGGCTCCGTGATTATCCCGGATAAAATCAAGCCCGTTGGAGAAATTCTGGGCAATCGACTGATTGGCCTCATCCTGCATGTAATAACGGTTGATGTACTCCTGCCTTCCGCAGAAATCCTTTCTTCCGCCCAGGTGCTCCGGAACCTCCCATTCCACTCTGCCCTTCCAGGGGTCCCCCTCCTGTCCTCTGACAAACTCGTAGGAATTGTACTTATTTACATAGTTTCCGCCGCCCTCTTCCCAGTAATGCCAGTGATCCGTAGTCAGATGGGTATAAATTCCGTTCGCCTTTAAGATACCCGGCATGGAATCGTCGTAAGGCTCCAGCGGTCCCCAGCTTCTGTGCAGGAAATTGTAGCGTCCCGTATGGATCTCTCTTCTCGCCGGCATACACGGAAGGCTGCCTGCGTAGCAGTTGTCAAAGGTCACGCTTCTTTCTGCCAGCCGTTTAAAATTCGGCGCTATCACGTCATCACAGCCATAGGGCGGCAGCATATGACGGTTCAGGGAATCGAACATTACCATTATCGCTTTCATATTTTTATCCTCTTTCTTCCTCATAGTATTTATTCATCATCATGCTTTCCGACACCGGCAGGCGGTGTGATATGGCGGACACCGAAGGCGAGCACGAACAGCGTCACCACGTATGGAATCATCGCCATAATCTGCGGCGGAACTCCGTACCCCTGAAAATTGATCTGTACCGCGTCGGAAAAACCGAATATCAGGGCGCAGAACAGGACCATGGCCGGGTTGTACTTTGCGAGGATCATGATTGCCACCGCAATATAACCGCGTCCGGCCGACATATCCCGCACATACATATCCAGGTGGTCGATGGAAAGGTATGCGCCCCCCAATCCGGCCAGTACGCCGCAGGCAATGACTCCGATATACTTGATCTTATGTACCGCCAGCCCCACGCTGGCCGCAGCCTTCGGGTTTTCCCCCACCATGCGCAGCCTTAAGCCAAACCGTGTTTTAAACAGAACCACATACTCTGCGATTACGGCAAAAAGCATAATATAGGTGATTGGAGATGCGAACACACCGGCGTTAATGGAGGCCACCTGCGGAGACGATCCCTTGTTGTCCCATAAGAGCTGCATCAACAGTGTGGTTGCCGCTACCGACAGGAGGTTGAGCCCGATTCCGCTGATTACCTGATTAACCTTATACCTTACACAGAGAACGGCGTGGGCCAGACCAAACAGCGCTCCGCCCGCCATACCGGTCAGGAGACCCGCAAAGACATTTCCCGTATAATAGGAGCCGAGAACTCCGCAGAATGCCCCCATGGTCATCATACTTTCCAGTCCCAGCGCCATGACGCCGCTTCTGACGGAAAGGACTCCGCCCAGGGCCGCCAGCACCAGCGGAACGGACATGCTGAGGGTAGATGTAACGATTGACATGAACTGATTCATCATTTCTTTCCCCCCTTACTGCCATTTTTGATTCTGAGAATTTCCTTAACGAGAAGCGGCGCTGCCACAAGCAGAATAATGAACGCCTGAATGACATCGATAAATTCTGTCGGTATTCCGGTCGTACGGTTTAAGACCATACAGCCGGCTCTCAGTGCACCGAAGATGATTCCGGAAAGGATGACACCCAGGGGACTGTCTGCCGCCAGAGCCGCTACCGCGATTCCGTCGAAGCCGTAGCCCGAGGAGAAATCCGCAATCAGCCGGTGATCCACGCCCAGCACATGAGTTCCTCCCAGAAGACCGGCAATGGCGCCGCTGAGCACCATGGCGATGATCATAATTTTCCCGATCTTGATTCCTGCGGTCTCGGAAGCCTTCAGATTCAGCCCGACACACTTGATTTCATAACCAACCACAGTCCGTTCAAACAGAAGCTTAATCAGTACGCAGAGAACCACTGCGATGATAATCGCCGCCGTAAGCTGTGTCTTATCCACCAGCTTCGGAATCCACACCGATTCGGAAAATCTGGCCGTCTGCGCCATGCTCTTTCCCGCTTCCTTTAGCGGATAGTTCACCACATATGCCACAAAATTCTGTGCTATGGTATTTAACATAACGGTCGCTATCACCTCGTTGGAGCCAAACTTTACCTTCATAAAGCCCACCAGGCCCGCATACAGTCCGCCGAAGATGATTCCGCCCAGAAGTGACAGCGGGATCCAGATCACACCAGGCAGATTGACCGGCATCAGGGTGATCAGGCTGGTACCAAGGGCGCCCATGTAAAGCTGCCCTTCAATTCCTAAGTTGATCAGATTCGCTTTCTTTGCAACCGTGTAGGCAAGTCCTGCAAAGATTAAGGGAGTCGCCTGCACCAGCGTCTGGCAGATAGCCTTCCTGCCGATAAACGCCCCCTTTAAAATGGACCCGTACGCCTCAAACGGATTGTATCCACAGACCAGCATGGCGATTCCGCCCAGAACCAGGGCCAGAACCAGAGCCACCGCAGACATATTTTTATTCAGAAATTCTTTTTTATCGAACTGCAATCCTGCTGCCTTCACGCTCTCTGTCCCCCCTTCCCCACTGCGCCTGTCATCAGAAGTCCCAGCTGCATATCGTCAAAATCCGCCGGTTCCCCCTCCGCCACGATCTCGCCGTCGTACATGACCATCAGCCTGTCACTTAAATTCTTCACCTCATCTAAGTCGGCGGAAATCAAAAGGATGGCCTTCCCCTCGTCTCTCAGCTTCAGCAGCCGGTCGTGTATGTATTCAATCGCACCGATATCCACGCCGCGGGTCGGCTGTGCGACGATAATAATATCCGGATTTTCACTGAACACCCTTGCGATAATCACCTTCTGCTGATTTCCTCCGGAAAGGGCGCTGCATTTCACCCCGGAGTTGGGCGATTTGATCAGGAACTCCTTTAAGAGCCCCTCGGAAAAGCTTCTGATCTTCTTTCTGTCCAGAATTCCCCTGTTCTGAAACTGGTCCTGATATCCCAGTATCAGGTTGTCCAGAATCGATAGCTCCAGGATCAGCCCCCTGGTCATGCGGTCCTCCGGGATATGGCCGATCTTTTTCCGGATAAAATCTTTCGGCTTGCCTGAAATCTTCTCCCCGTCCTTTTCCATGTCCAGAACGTCAGGATTACGAATCCCTGTCAGACATTCGATCAGCTCCGTCTGCCCGTTTCCTTCGATTCCCGCAATACCCAGAATCTCTCCCCTTTTCAGTTCAAAGCCCACATGATTTAGTACGGTTCTTCCCTTTTCCTTCAGCGTAATATCCAGCACCGTGAGCCTGGTATCCCCGACGCACTCACTTTTCCTCCGGATTCCCAGCTCCACCTCTCGGCCAACCATCATCTGGGCCAGACTGTCAGGAGTCGCTCCTATGGTGGAGACACCCGACTCGATCATCCTGCCATCTCTCAGCACGCTGATGCTGTCAGCAATCTCCAGTGTCTCCTTTAGCTTATGGGTGATAATAATAATGCTGGTTCCCGCCGCTTTTAACCTTCTTAAAATATGAAACAGCTCCTCGACCTCCTGCGGAGTCAGAACCGCAGTGGGCTCATCCAGGATGAGAATCTTCGCGTTCCTGTAGATGGCCTTTAATATCTCCACCTTCTGCTGTTCCCCCACAGAAAGCTCCTTCACGATCTGAGATGCGGATATGTGGAAACCATACCGCTCGATCATCTCCTGAACTTCCTTTTCGGCCGCCGCCTTATCAAACAGAATTCCATTTACCGGCTCCTGTCCGACTACGATATTCTCTGTGACGCTCAAGACCGGAGTCAGCATAAAATGCTGGTGCACCATGCCGATTCCAAGATCAATCGCCTGCTTCGGCGTCCTTAAGTTTACCTTTTTCCCCTCCACCAGGATTTCTCCCTCATCCGCTTTGCAGATTCCGTAAAGGATCTTCATGAGCGTCGATTTCCCTGCCTGTGTCAAGTAAGAACCAAAAAAAATATAATAATATTCTTAAAAAAGCACAGCTAATAAGCAAGTTCTATTGCTGATTAGTTCTATTTTTTTAATGGTACACCGCACCATAAACTGGTGCGGCTGAATATTATCTCACCCCTTGTACCATGGGAACATGTAGATTAGGTATAACCACAACCTTCCTGACACTTTACAGCACCCTTACTCACTGTTCATGCCTCCAGCGCTACCTGGACCGTGATTCTATTATTACGGAGGTATCATTATCATTCTGGGTTTTAGACCGCTGGTTATATGGTCCAAGAAAAAGTGCCGCTCATACCTTTACTTCTTCTATTACGATTCCTGACATTTACCTTGTAGTTATATTCAAGGCAGGTATATCGTGGCGCAGCTCATTGCTCTTCTTCATGCTTTTAAGCATGTCCCAAATGTTTAGTATCTCAAAAGATGAATTCCAACATGTCATTTATGTCATAATAAAGTTAGAATGCATCTACCATGCTGATATTCTATTGTCAAGGTACAAACCTGAATTATCCAATTCAGTAACCACATCAGTTATACATAACTAAATCATTTGATGTGTATGAACCTATTCTACGATGATTTTCTCTTTTTATCCATTGACTGACAGTCCATTGACCCCGAAAAATTGATGAAGAAAATTTCTGTGGTATTTCAGGAGGTTTATTTATTTCAGGATACGATTGCAAACAATATACGCTATGGAAAAAAATGCCACTCATGAAGAAATTGAACAGGCAGCAAAATTGGCAAACTGCTATAATTTCATTATGGAGCAGCCCCAAGGCTTTCATACTATGATTGGTGAGGGTGGTTCTACTTTATCCGGTGGTGAAAAGCACCGTATTTCTATTGGAAGAGCCATGCTGAAAAATACGGCTGTTGTATTGCTTGACGAAAAACTTTTATACACGATTAAAATGATAGTCATAAACTAAAATATAAATATCCCTGATTAACCTTGTAGTGTCAATCAGGGATATTCCTGCATACTTCTCTTATTTTACAATTTCATTTTGATTAGTGGTTAGCAGCCCCTCCATGGTTTGTATTACGTAAATATTTTCACGTTTCATGTGACTTTTTCTATGTTTTACTAGTTCATGGTAATGATATGTTGATACGGAAATAAAATTACAAAACCAGTCCACACTGTCCCAGCATAGAGCCAGCATCGAATCTAGTTTATATTTTAACATATGAAAGCGTACGGAGACCGTTTTTCTTCTTTTATGCATGAATAAGGAGAGCTGCGGTTCCATAACTGATTTCTCAACTATTTTGCAACAGCCCCATCAACTTGTAATTTAAACAGTTCTTCTGGCTTCATATGCTGGATAATTATGATGTGTATTTCTCTTATGATTCCCAGCACTACTCTTTTCGTGGTTTCTTATGATATCCATATTGTTTTTTATTGTTTCTACAGTATTCAATAAAAATTCCACCTCCACTTCCGAGCATTCTTTTAATATTGATAATAGACGCAACACTAAATCGGAATGTATTTCGCTCTTTTCTGTTTCCGTTATCATAATGGGGACTGCATTTAACGCGTACAAAATTTTGCTATATGTTTTCATACCAATCATTCTGGAACCACTCTCCACTTTGCTTAAGTGGCTTAACGAAATTTCAGCTGACTCAGCTAATTCTTCCTGTGTCATATCTCTTTCCTCGCGCAGCCTTTTAATTTCTTCTGCTATGGAATAAACCTGGTGTATCATACGTTCTGTTCACCTCTAATCAATGTGTGTTTTCATCTTCCTCTTTTCTTAACAGATGTCTTTTTAGTTTCTGGAATGTCTCATCACTGATTGCATGTTCCAGCCGGCAAGCCTCTTCTTCCGCAATGGCAGGGTCGATTCCGGCATCAATAAGCTGATTCGTAAAGAATTGGTGACGCTCAAATATTGTTTCAGCTATTTCACGGCCCGCAACGGTTAAATGAAGATAGCCGTCAGTGTCCGTTGTCAAATAACCGCCATTACGTAGAACCGTCACTGCATGGCTGATGCTGGGTTTGGCATACCCCATGTGCCGGGCGAGATCAACCGAACGTACCATACCTTTTTGCTTTTGCAGAATTAACACCGCTTCCAGATAATTCTCTCCTGATTCATGAAGTTTCAGCGCTGCATCACCTCCTGTGTTTCGATACTGTTTAGAAAAACAGATTTCTTACTTCCCTGAAGCTTTTAACGCATCCATTCTTCTAAACTCATTTATCATCATACCAACCGCAACAATAAATACTATCACATCCGTAATAAACGGAGCAGCAAATACGCCATGTACACCAAATCCGGCAATATAAGGCATGATGATGGCTGCTGGTATGTAAATGGCTATCTGGCGTAAAATAACCAGAACACTCGCTTTTGTAGCTCTTCCGAGAGACTGCATCAGGGTCAGAACCACAATCCAGACTCCTAATAAAATATATGACAGGAAGAACAGACGGAAATCCCCTACTCCCAGTTCCACTACGGACGGCGTTGTAATAAACATAGAGAGAATTGTATTCGGTACTAACATAATCGGCAAATAGAAAATAAGCGCTAATAAAGTTGCTGTGATTGCAAACACTTTCGTGATGTGCTTTACCCGGTCGTATTGTTTTGCACCATAATTGGTTCCGACCGCCGGCTGATATCCCTGGGAAAGCCCCCATAAAGGAATAAATGCAAAAGACACTACCCGGTATGTTGCGCCGAGTATAATCTGCCATGTATCTCCTCCATGCTGCGCCGCAAGATTATAAAGTGCGGTTTGCTGGACCAGCATCATCACCTGCATCAGCATCGCAGAAAAACCTACTCCGATGATTTCCGAGAAAAGCGTTCTTTCAATGCGAATTGCATTGATTCTCACAGTCTTACTCCTTCGCTTAAAATACCAAAGAGAAGCCATTGCATACGCAACCTGCGAAGCCACTGTTGCATATGCAACTCCATCAATTCCCATGCCATAAGGTTTTAGAAGTAAAATGAAAATCGGGTCAAGTATAATATTCATGATAGCGGAACCGGCGCTAAAGAGCATTGCCTGTTTCAACAATCCCTCACCACGCATAATCATATTTGAGGACTGTGCAAAATTGACAAACAGACTGCCTGCAAAGATGATGCGTAAATACCGGAGTGCCAGCTCCAGAATTTCTCCGCTTGCACCAGAAAGCATTAAAATCTGTTTCGTAAAAATCATGCCTATCGCCATGATGATAAGAGAAAAAATCAAATTCATGGCGATCAGATTTCCCATTATCTTGTCAATTGTAGACTGATCCCTTTTTCCAATCGCCCTGGATAGGATTGAAGCGGAGCCGATACCGATGAGCGTGGAAATCCCACTATTGGCAAGCGTAAATGGATAGGACACAGAAACCGCTGCCATAGCGTTATCTCCTACCATTTGTCCGACATAAACTCCATCCATAAAATTGTAAAGCCCAACAACCACCATGCCGATAATCGCAGGTACGCTAAGTTTTAATACTAAACTTTGCGGGCTGTCATGAAGCAACATAGACCGAGTATCATTTTTATTTAACATAGAATCACTTCCTTATCTTTTTAACTGTCCATATTTTAAGTAACACCTTAGACTGACCAGCCAAGACTTTCCTGCTGTATGTAGAATAATTTGCTGTACAGTCCTTTTTGTTCAAGAAGCTCTTTGTGTGTCCCCTGTTCCATCAGTTCCCCCTCGTTCAATACCAGGATTTGGTCGGCATCTACTACTGTCCGCAGACGATGGGCAATCATTATAACTGTTTTCCCTTCTACAAGTCTGGCAATGGCCTGTTGAATCAATACCTCGTTCTCCGGGTCAAGGGAAGCGGTTGCCTCGTCCAGCAGAATAATGGGAGCATTTTTTAATAGTGCGCGGGCAATGGAAATACGCTGCCTCTCTCCGCCTGACAAGGTACTGCCATTTTCACCAAGGATCGTGTCATACCCCTCCGGCAGCCGTCTGATAAACTCATCACAATGAGCTGCTTTTGCAGCCGATACAACCTGCTCATCACTGGCATTCATATTTCCAATTCTAATATTATTAAATACCGTGTCATTAAATAAGGTCACATCCTGAAAAACAAATGACATGCTACGCATTAAATATTCTGGTTCAATTTGTTTCAGGTCCTTACCGCCGATTGTCACAGTACCTTTATCTACATCCCAAAAGCGGGCAATGAGTTTTGCCAGGGTACTCTTTCCGCTTCCGGACGGTCCAACTAGGGCAGTAATGCTACCTGTATTTATTTTTGCCGAAACATTTTTTACTACATCTTCTTTTCCATAGGCAAATGTAACCTGATTTAACTCGATATCATAATCCTTAATGTCCTGTTCTTCTCCCTCCATTGCCGGTGTTGTCAGCAGTATACGCATCCGCTTTGTAACCGTTCCCAGATGGAACAAACTGGTAAGCTGTGATAGGATAGATAATATCGGTCCATAAATTTGTGTAGAAAACATCAATAAAACCAGGAGGGGGTATAATTCAATCTGTCCACCTGTAATCAGGACTGTACCGATAAATATAGTGATTCCCAGGCTTGCCTGTAAAATCAGGCTCGCACATTGCACAAGAATACCTGAAGCCAATTCCACTTTAATTGCCGTCTTTTTCATTGCCAGGAGAGCCTTATTCAGTGTCTGAAAACGTTCTCCGCTCAAGCCACAGGATTTGATAATCTTGATTCCCTCCAAATACTCCTGAATCTGACTGGACGCCGCCAGTTTCACCCCCACCTGCTGGTCAAACAGGTGTAATTGCAGTTTACGGCCGCACCATATTATAAAGAAGCAGACAGGCATGGTACAAAATATTGCTAATGCCATGCGCCAGTCAAAAAAGGCCAGACATACGCATGTAAGTGTAACCGATATAATATTTGCTATGAGCGGAGGAATCGTACTGCTAAGCATGGATTCCATGCTGGCACAATCAGCCATCATATTTGTAGTTATATCTGACAAGTCTTTTGTGTTAAAAAAGCTCATAGGAAGCCTTCTTAAATGTTCAGCAATCCGTAACCGCGTGTTGCTTGCTTCCTTATATGACGCAAGGTAAGTTTTTTTATAATCATTCTTGGCAGCGATAAAGACCAGGATTGTAGCAAGCACTCCGATCACCAATAGTACCCACATAGTTGACCAGGATATCTCCTGCCCCATAAAGGGCTTTAAAAGCTGGCCGAACAACAGAATTGGAATCGCAGATGAAAGCATAATGGACAGGTTTGTCAATGTGCAGGCAAAAATCGCTTTTTTAAGGTCTGAATATCCTTTATCAGATAATAACAGTCGTTCTTGTAAAAATTTCATTTCGTTACACCGCCTTCCCTGTATGGATTTTCCAATTGACTGATTCTACATAACTGTTCCACATCTGCGTGTATTTTTCGCCATTTGCTATTAATCCATCATGGATTCCCTGTTCAATGAGATGTCCCTGCTCTATAACAAGAATCTGGTCGGCGTTACGAATCGTGGAAAGTCGGTGGGCAATCATAACCACTGTTTTGTCTTTAATCAATTTCTCAAAAGCTTTCTGTATTAAATATTCATTTTCCGGATCGCTAAATGCAGTTGCCTCATCCAGTACTATGATGGGGGAATCCTTAATTATGGCCCTGGCAATGGCAATCCTCTGCCGTTCCCCGCCAGACAAGCGGATTCCTGAAGAACCAATTACCGTATGATACCCATTCGGCAATTTTTCGATGAATTCGTGACACTGGGCCGCCTTTGCAGCCTCTATAACCTGCTCTTCTGTTGCATCAGGATTTCCCATCCGAATATTATCCAAAACACTTTGTTTAAAAAGAAATGTGTCCTGAAATACAAAACCAACCTGCTTCATCAGTTCCGCAAGGGGAATTTCACGGATATCTACTCCTCCAATTTGAATATTTCCCTCTGTCACGTCCCAAAAACGGGAAATCAAATTAGCAATGGTGCTCTTTCCTCCTCCTGACGGGCCAACGATTGCTGTCACCTCTCCCTGTCTGGCATGAAACGATACGTTATCCAGCGCCTTAACAACCACATCTGCTTCAGCTTCATAAGAAAAACTCACATGATCAAAGACAATATCCTTCCCCTGCTCCTTGACGCCGCCTCTGTAATCCGGCAAAACAGGTATATGTAAAATTTCTTCCATACGCTCCACATTGCCGTCAATCTGGGTAAATGACTCCGAAATGAACATGATCTTATTTAAGATGCCAGATATGGCCGGCACTAAAATCAAATAAAAGATAAAGGTTAGGGAGTAGTTTCTGTAATCTGTCACATTTCTTCCAATCAATATACCTACAGGAATCAGCAACAAATAGATGCTGTGGATAATCGCTGTAAACGCCGGCATGCAATTCCTCCACCCCATGGCATATTCCAATATGAAGGAGGTGTAATCAGTTATGGATCTGCTTAATCTTTTAAATGAATCTGCCGTCTGATTAAAGGCTTTGATTTCAGGCATCCCTCGCACATATTCCACAGATGCATTATTCATATCTTCCTGGGCAGACTGAAAACGGTGCATCTTCTCTTTGGCCGCCCCATTGAATCCTGAAAATTGAATGGCAAAGGCCAGCACAATTCCAAGAAGAGAGACAACACCATAACGCCAGTCAACAGCCAAAAGAATTATGACTAAAATAAGCGGAGCCACAAGAGATGCAACAAAATCCGGGAATTGATGGGCGATAAATTTTTCGATACTTTCTATATTCTCGTCCATAATTTTCCTCATACGGCCGCTTCCAATGGTCAGGTGATATCCTAACGGGATTGCAGTGATATGATCCGCAAAGTTTAATTTCAGTTCATACAATGTTCCAAAGGCTGCCAGATGGGAACACATCAGAGCACAGAAATAAAGTACCACATTTCCAGCAATGCCGGCCAGGGCAAACCAGCCGCACATCAAAATGGCAGGCATATCTGCTGCAGGCATATCCGGAAACACCAAAATCAGTTCCCTGATAACAAAATAGATTGACAGATAAGGTATAAACGAACATACTGCCGCCAATGCAGACAGAATTCCTGAAATAATCACTAACCCTTTGTGTTCTGATGCCAGCTCCAGGCAACGTGCCATTCCTGTTTTCCTTTTTTCCTCCTTGTTCTTTTCCTGTTTCATTGTTGCTCCTCCAATTCCATAATATTTGCACTATAGTTAGATTTTACTAACTGTAGTGTATTATAACGAAAAAATCCGCGGTTCTCTACTCCATTTCAAAATAACTTCCCGAAAATAGCCCGAAATTTCAACAACTTTATCCTCTTACAGATAGCTCAATACCCCATTTTCTCCAGTAGATAATCGGCAGAATTTATCACAAAATCGTCTGTCACCTTCCCCTCTTCCAACCTGATTGCTCTCTGGCAGCAAGACAGCACACATTCTGCATCATGGGTAATCACCAGAATTGTACGTCCTCTCCCAGCAAGTTCCTGAATAACATGGCTTACCTTTCTCATATTTACCCCGTCAAGGCCGCTGGTTGGTTCATCTAAGATAATAATGGGGGCTTCATGCATCAACGCCACCGCCAATGCGAGCCTCTGTTTTTGCCCCCCTGACAAAGTGGACGGGTGTTGTTCTCTAAACTCATACAAATCCAGTTCAGTTAATATCTGCCCAGCCTTTTCCCTTATTTCCGGTGATTCTTTACTGCCCAGTATCAGTTCGTCTATCAGATCCTCACCAAACAACTGGCTGTCGAGATCCTGGGGAATATACCAGACCGTTCCCCTCCTCTTTTTTATGTTGCTTTTATTTCCAAACAGAGTAACACGGCCGGAATCTTCTTTTAATAATCCGGAGAGCATTTTTCCCATTGTACTTTTCCCCATCCCATTGGAACCTATGATAGCGATAGATTCTCCTCTCCTGCAGGAAAAGCTGATATGGTCTGCAACCACTAATTTGCCAAACGTTTTACATAAATCTTTTACTTCTAAAATCACATCGCTGTTATTTTCAAATGGCATATGAGAACAAGTCACCGTATGCAGGTCAGGGTTTCTTAAACCCAGCTTACGGATTTCTTCCGCGGCCAGCTGCCTGATTTCAGCCTGCGTAAATTCATGCATAACGCGGCCATCTTTTATATACAGAAACCTGTCTGCAATTGGCATCAAGTAATAAAGTCTATGTTCCGCAATCAGAATTGTTTTTCCCTTTTCCTTCAGTTTCCTTATTGTATTACCCAATCTCTCTGTTGAATCCGTATCTAAATTTGCGGAGGGTTCATCCATAACATAAATTTCAGGCTCGATTGCTTCGGCAGAAGCAATCGCCACCTTCTGTCTCATTCCATAGGAAAGGTTCCGAATATTATAATTTAATATATTATTTATGCCCATACTATCGGCTGAAGCTTGGACATGGGCCACAATTTCTTCGTGCGAATACCCGTAATTCTCACATCCGAACGCAATCTCCCCTGCCACCTCATTGGCAAAAAATTGGCTCCGTGGATCCTGAAACACATTGCCTATAATCTTCCCCCTCTCCCAGGATGGATAACTGGAAAGGGGCTGTTTCTCTACATTGACGGTCCCTTTTAAATCGCCCTCATAAAAATAAGGAATCAGTCCATTAATAACTCGGGTCAGCGAACTTTTCCCACTGCCTGACGGACCGGTTATAACCACCGTTTCCCCTGCCTTAATATTTAAATTGATATCAGTAAGCTGGGGAATTTTATGCTGATATGAAAATGTCACATGCTGCATTTCTATTTCTTTTCCCATTTTTATTCTCCATATTCTTATTAGCTTCTCAGCTTTCTATAATCTTTTGGCAAAATACCATAGACATCTTTAAATGCAACAGAAAACTTACTTGCATTGGAATACCCCAATGAAAAGGCAATTTCACCAATTTTCATTTCACCATCTAAAATCAGCTTTTTCGCAATCCCCATTTTGTATTTCTTCAAAAATGCATATGGGGAATCTCCATAAACGTGATTAAATATTGTTTGAAACATGGTAGTCCCCATATTTTTTTCTTTCACCAATTGTTTAAGTGAACGCTCCTCGTCTAAATGAGTAATCATGTAGTTCCAGATTTCTTTGACTGCCTCGATCTGGTCTTTGGGATAATACTGTTCCTTCTCAGCGTCATTTCGTTCAATATTTTGCAAATAGAAAAGAAGTTCCAACGTTTTAATTGCAAAGTAGCAAGTGCTCTCTTTCCCTTTTGCCTCATAGACTTCATCAAACAATCGCTGTAATTTAGAAGGAATATTGCTGATATACCATGCAGTGTTCAATGATAATTTTTCCTCAATCGCCTTAATGTCTATGGAAAAATCCGCCATAATCTTTTTCGTGGACAAACTCATTTTTTTCTCGTCAATCACCAGAGTAACGGCATCAAAGTAACCGAAGGGGAAATAATAGGAAGCTGGCAGATGCTCCCCGCTGCCAATCCAGAAATGGTCCTCCGACAGATGGGCACATATATTATTTGCAAATTCACAGACAACTCTCCCCCTGCGGCAACAGGTAATCTCCAGAATCTCGCTGTATGGGGTTACTGGAATAAAAGCATCTTCGGAATTAAACTCCATGAATACCATTTCCATTCCCTCAAATACTTTATATGTAACAATCAAACCCTTTCCCTGGCATTCGTACCGTTCTATTAAGCAATCACTGTCACTGTGCATAACCCTGGCGTTCCGGCCGTACCATTCCTGCACTTCCTGTTTTTCCGGCATGGTTTTAATCCTCCATTATGCTTCTATCATATTGCAGATTATCTGCGGTTTCCTGCTCAGAGCCTCCGCGTGTCCCATTTTCTCACAGGCACGGACTTTAAGAGGATAAATACTGACTCTTCTTATTAAACCAACAGAATTGGGGGCATATGTTTCATTGCCTCCATACATAATCACCACTTCCATTGATATTTTCTCTTTCCTGCTCCGGATATCATACTTGTAAGCTGCAAGAGCTGTCTGTAATAATGTTCCAAAGATTATACCGGCCTCCCCCATTGGCTGAAGAACCTGGACATCATTGTTATGTAAATACCCCATTTGTTTTTGCATATACTTCATCATGTGCTTTCCATGCAAAACCCGCTTCATCTGCCACGCCATAATAAGGCTGTATATGTATTTCATATTACCCATAGATTCATATTGTCCGCCGTCCAGTATCAGTTTTTTTATTCTTATATCACCTTTGAGTGCAAGTTCAAGTGCAATACTTGCTCCCAAAGAAATGCCATAAACTGTATCAACATAATTAATTCCCTTTTTCAGCAATGCAGTACTGATATAGTCGGCACTAAGAATGACAGAAGTAACCGCACCACTGGACGAAGCACTATGGCCTGGCAACTCCGGAATTATAAAATAATAATCTTTCCCCAATATATGAAGAACCTTATCAAAACAGTTCTTCCAATTGAATCCCATCCCATGTATGAGAAGTATTCTTTTACCGTTTTTATTACCAAGCAGATGAATCTTAGATTGATCCTTCTTCATAGGTTTCCTCTTTCTCCAATATTTTATCGGTCAAAACCAGGTCGATATTTAATTGTGGTAAATCATGTATTACAGTTTCTAAATCCACGATATCCATAGCATAATGAATTCCGAAGTCCGGTTGTTTTTCAACCAGGGCCTTAACCGTATAAGCGGCTATAATTGAACTGATATCACTACTGTATGAACTATGTACGTCCGCAGTTCTTATGTGACCCTGATTATTATCTGAACCTGTTACTTCAATATGTATATAGTTATATGCTGCTGTTGAGCCACCAGTCATTTCAAATAGCTTGATAATAGAATCAATACTTTGCTGCAGTGCCTCATCGCCTTGCTTTAAACCATATTTGATAACTGCTTCCTGCATTAACTTCGTGATTTCTTCTCCAAAAGAGGCGTAATACCAGTTTGCCCTCTCAGGTTTATATTTTTGAGTAATCCGTTGCAATTCTATCGTATAGTAGTTCTGCAATGTATACTCCTTATTTTCTACAATCCTGTAGATTGGTGTTTCATCCCTTTTTAATTCACCATTTTCATAATAGTTTAATGCAGTTCCAAATCCGGCTGTATTTGTCAAAATAAAATCTTTGATTGCCGATCTGCTCGGAATTTCATTCGTGATGCTCAACCCCATAATACAATCTACTGACTTTAAGCTCTCACATAAATATTTCATCAACAGGCCAGTCATTCCTGGGAAGAAGCCACTGGAAAGCACATAAACCGATTCGTTCTCTATATCTGCTATTCTGTCTTCTAAAAATGCCTCACCAGAAGGGTCCACAACAGGTATGTGATATTTAGCCGCTGCTCTTGCAATCTTTTCTCCATTGACAAAGGAGGCTCCTGCACAATTTACGATAATACTGCACTGACTGCAAAAGCTTTCTAAGTCATCAGATATATCTACATCTAATTGGATATATTGGTTATGGGCAGTAACTGATGGTTTTACCGAATGATAGGAAACTAGCAACTCATATTGATTCTCCAACAGTTTAACAACTCTTTTTCCTATTTCACCAGTTCCGCCTAATATCCCGACTTTCTTCATATTCCGCCCCTTTTCCAGGGTGTCCATACGGTGATGGGCACCCTTTGGCAATCGTTAATAGTTAAAATCTAAAATCTTAGAAATATTCTTTTCCAGATTATCACCAATAATACAATCAAAATGTTGTCCTGCAATTGTATTATATTTTAAATTCCCCTTGATATATGGTTTCCATGTTTCAAAATCTTCCTCAAAAAATCCCGGATAAAAGTGGCTTCCTAAAATCTCACAACAGAAAATCCTTATATTTCCATAGTAAAGCTTCGGTATATAACTGGACACACATCTGAAATTTTGTGAGAATATCCGGAAAAGTACATTCAGCATCTTCAGCTGATGTTCCATCAACTCCCCATTTGGACGCTCAATCGTGCGGTATAAAGCATTTAACCTTTCTGAAATTGTATAGCTGGCGAGCCGGCGGAACTCTTCAGCCACATCTTCATACTCCCCGCCCGTTTCGCATAATGCTTTTACTGTAATTTCACCACTTCCACATCTGGAAATATACTCTATATACTGCTGCAACCGCTCATCGCTTACCTGATATCCTGCCTTATATGCATCTGCCCCAATCACTCTTGCAAAAATCCTCTCCAACAGCAGTTCGTTATCCAGGCTTGAATGCAATGCATTACGGAATATCTCATCCGATGCATCCGCTAAAATCGTGTTCTCTTTCCGCTTTGGAATACCGGTGCTTATCAGCGTCACATCAGAAACGGAAATTCCTTTATTTCTCAAATATTGTGCTGTTTCCAGTGCAATCAGACCACCCACGCAATGGCCCACAAGAATATAATTTTTATATCCCATTTTTTCCAATATCTCACCATATTTCCTCCCCAACAACCGGAAGGTCTGGCTGGTTTCCATAGAAATATACTCTGCATCATTTCCAAAAACAAAGCCGATAATGCTTTCACTGTCCTTGCTGTCCTCTTTTATGCGAGACAGTAAATCCGTATAGGGTGTTAAGGTTCCCGCTCCGGCATGGAAAAAACCTTCGCAACAGAATCCTCATTATTTAAACTGCTATTTTTCAGAATCATTAAGGACGGGTCCTCAAGATTTCCCTTATCATTTTGATGGTTCAAAAGGCTTTCTGCTATCTGCTTAATAGTGGGTGCTTTCATCATTTCTGTCAGAAGGTTGCTCCACTCCCAGCCGGAGGCTTCCGATATGTTCTCCATCATCTTCCCAATGATTTGAGCAATTAACAGAGAATCACCGCCCACCAGATAGAAATCATCATTTCTCCCCACAGAAGTAATCCCCAGCTCTTTGCACCATATTTCGGCAATGCGCCGCTCCAGATCTGTCTGGGGCAACTCGTCCTTTTTCTTGATATTCTCCTTATGGTCCCAACTCTTGAAGTATTCTTTGATTTTTCTGGTATCCACTTTACGGTTTGCAGATAGTGGCATATCCGGAAGAATCAGAATCTGGTTTGGAACCATGTACGGAGATACTGTACTTTCCAAATAGCCTCTGACCGCCTCCTTTTCTAACTGCTCATATTCTCCGGCAAAGCGAACCACATATATTGTCTGTCCAGCTAAGTCCAATTTGCTACCCTTATCAGGGAATTCATAAAGCAGCTGCCCATCATGCCTCTTAAATATATCTTCCCACTGTTTTCGTGTGAAGAATGTCTGGTCATGTTCGCTGCGTTCGTCCGTAAAACCGGTTAAGCCGTCCTTAAATTCCATTGACGTAAGCAACAGGTAACTTGTTCGTGTTTCCTCAAGTATGATAATGGACGCGTCCTCTGATAATAAGCCCTTTAAATTTTTCATGACACTATTGATATTCCGTGAGTTATGGAGCACGTTTGCACATAAAATCACATCAAAGCTGAATGCCTCATACCCTTGCGATACGAAGTCTTCATTAATATTGAAAATCCCGTATTTCACCCAATTATACTTACCGAAATTTTCCTGTGCCTTATTTAAGAAGAAAACCGAAAGATCAGTAAAATAATACTCAACATTACAGCCTTCAAGCTCGGGTATCACATCGAGAGAGGTTCCACCAACTCCAGCTCCCACCTCTAATATTCTAAAGGGTTTCTCCGGACTTTTTTTATTCTTTTTCTCGCACAGATAACGTATTTCTTTCGTAGCAATGTTGTTGAGCATCCCATTTACTTTATTGTCATGATAAGCTGCCAGCGCCGGGTCTGTGTCTCCCTTTGGAAACAGAATATTCAGAGGGTCCTCTTTTCCCTGAATCAGTTCTGGAAGCAAATCACTCGATTCCTTCAAATAATCAACAAACTCCTTGCTGTATTGGAAATCGTCCTCTATTTCAAAAAATTCCTTCCAAAGCTTTTCAGAACCTAAATCCGTACTTATCTCAGAAGCTTTATATGCATTGGCTTCACATGTGATAATTCCTTCATTAACCAATACCTGCAGCCATCTTTTTGTCAATTTGTGCAGTTTCTCCGGTATCGACATCATTTCTACAATTTGCTCAAAATTGAAGGCTTTGGATTTATCCGAAAAAATTCCGCGCTTTCTAAACGTGTTGTATATGTCCGCAGAAACAACTTCCTCTGACTTCTTAATCCACTTTTCAAGTAAATCCTGATCCATCTGCTCTTCATAATATTGTTTTATGGACTTGAGCAAATATTCCTCTTTATCGTCCAGAGCCGGTGATGCCACAGTCTTTTTCCTGACCGGAGAAATGACTGCATCAATATGCAAATCCTCCGGGCTTTCACCTAACGCTAAAGCGACAGCCCTTTCAATCAGTGGATGTTCATTTAAGACAGAACTAATTTCAGCCAGTTCAACTCTATGGCCGTGTATTTTAACCTGATTATCGCCGTCCTCGCGTCCTTTAAAAATAATGACTCCGTCTGGTAAATAGCACCCCTTATCCCCGGTTCTGTAAATGCGCTCTCCACTCCACGGAAGAGCAGGGTACTTTTCACGATTCAGCTGTTCATCCTTCAGGTAGCCGGAGGATAATCCGATTCCTCCAATGTACAGGCTTCCGTCTACCCCATTAGGGCAGGGCTGCATTTCGTTGTTTAGAACATAAAATGTTTGATTGGACATTGGATATCCATATGGAATGCTTTTTGTAAATACTGCTTTTTTAGAAATATCGTAACTGATTGACCAGATTGCTGCTTCCGTGGCTCCACCAAGGCTGATCACACGGCAATCGCCAAACAGATCGTAAATCCTATGCGGCAGGGTTACGGGAATCCAGTCACCAGAAAGTAATAACAGCCTCACCTGATAATCCACGCTGACATTTGCGGATTCAAGATAGGAAACAATCATCTGATGCAAAGCAGGAACCGCATTTATTACAGAAACCCTATGTCTGATTATTAATTCCGACAAATATTTGGAATCCCTAATTTTATCTGTACTGGGTAATACTAATGTTCCTCCTGCTGAAAAACAGCCAAATAAATCATATACAGAAAGGTCAAATGATAAATTTGACAACCCCAGGAATACATCCCTCTCACCAACTGCATATGTTTCATTAACATCCGCAATTGTATTTGATGTTGCACGATGAGTCATGATAACCCCTTTGGGTTCACCGGTTGTTCCAGATGTAAATATAATATAAGCCGGCCTGTCATAATCTATTTTATCAATAGGCAACGATTCTGTCGGTTCCGGTTTTAGGCTGTGAATATCTACAACATTGCAGTATTGTTCTAAATCCTCATTCCCTGCTTCTGCAAAAAGCAGTTTAATATCTGCACTTCTTATAATTTTCTCTTTGCGTTTATCAGGCTGCTGCACATCTATTGGCACATAAGTCGCTCCTGAAATAAGGGCAGCCAGTACCGCAGCTACCTGCCATACATGTTTTTTTGTATCAATTCCTATCTTATCGCCGTCCTGGGTTCCTGCCTCGCCCAAAATACGCAGTACAGCATTCACATATCCCCCAAGTGAACGATATGTATATTCTCCCTCATCAGTTATTAATGCCGTTTTATCAGGGTAAAGGTTAAAAGATTTCAGGAATCCATCTTCAAGCATTGCCGGCATAATATTTTTAAAAGTATTATTTACATCACGTCTTATTTCAAGGGTTTCCTTCATAAGGCTGACCGGGTATTTTTCCTTAAGAACTTCACTATTTTTATCGGCTATAGATTGAAGCAACAAAGCAAAACTTCCAAACATTTCTTCTATTATATAGCCCTCAAATACACCATTTCGCACGTCCCAGTTAATAGTGGCACCACCGTTTTCTTCTGCGGCCTGGCAGTCTATATACACCTGCGGAGTCTGACTCAGTTTATATACAATTCTGTTTTTTACAGTTGTATCATCCTTTGAACTAACCCCCAAAGTACTTGTGAACACAACCGGCATAATTACATTTTTCTTGCGTTCTTTCGTTAGACGTCTTATTATTTCTACTCCGGACACATCTTTATGTTCTAAATCAGACCAGAGATCCATTTGCAGTTTTTTCACTCTTTCCAGAAATGTTTCACTATACTCTATATCAATGGCAGTAATATTGACATCTGTGAAATCACCAACCACTTTATATATATCTTCAGCCACTTCCGGTCTGTTGAGCAGTGTAGTGTTAATACAGAACTTTTTGTCACCAGACCAAACTGCTATTACCTCCGCCAGTGCTGCCATAACAAACACAGATGGCGTAATATTATACGATTTTGCCAATTCAACAAAAGCTTTCCATTGTTTATCATTCAAGAACACTTTCTTCTGAAGGAAGCTCACTTCCTGATTGTCCTCCATCCCTATAACCGGAAGGTTAGGTGCATCTCCCATCATTGATATTTTCTTATTCCAATAAACTTCCGCTTCCTGCCTTGATTTGCTATTAAATGTTTTCCGCTTCTCCTGATATAAAACAATATCTCTGTAAGACGTAGTCGGTATAATGATTTCATGAGGATTCTCATAAAACCTTTCAAGATCATTAAGCATTACATTCATACTTGCAAAGTCAGAAATAAGCATGTCTAACGAAAAATAGATTATGCTTTTGTCTTTCTCAATACTCAAGGCCAAATCACACATGGGCCACGTTCCAAGCTGATACTGCTTCGTAGATAACTCAGTTCTCAGTTCTTCCTTATCAGCGCTAATATCTTTATCCCGCCCGTCAAGTACTATGATTTCCACTGAAGGTACTGCCTCCTGGACAATCTGATAACCGGATGCCGATACAATTGCCCGCAGCATATCATGCTTTTGTATCACTTTATTCCATGCAACCTCCAGCTGACCAGGATCAAGTAATCTATTGACTTCAATTTCTATGTAACCGTGGCAACCAATTCCACCCAATTCATATAAACGATTTCTTCCCATAACATAGGAATTTTGTATGTCGGTCAGTGGGAATTTTTCATATCTCCGTTTTGTATCACTGGTGAACACTAAGTTATTATGTGCTTTTAAATAATCCAGCACTTCTGACTTATACTGTCTCAACTTATTTTTATTTTCCTCTGTCATTGCCCCCTTCGGAGCTTTGAACTTGATGGAATCACCTTCACACCAAATTACAATTTCTTTTTCTGCCAGCTCATTAATGTACTTTTGGATATCCATAATTTTTTCTCCTTGTCTGCAGCTAAATGGTATCAATCGTCAACTCTGCACCCTGATTAATCATTTGTATCTGACTTGCCAGTTCTCTAATCGTAGGGGCATTCACTAATATTGCTGTCCCGAGATCTCCATTGACTAAATGTGACTTTTTAATTTTATCAATCAGCATAATCGCCTTTAAGCTATCGCCTCCGGCTTTAAAAAAGCTGATATCTCTTGAATACTTTGTGGAACCGAGTACTTCTATCCATAGCCGTTCTAATTCTTCTTCTATAGCTCCCTGCGGTTTTTCGTAACCGGCCACAGCCTGACGTTCTTTAAAAAACAATTCTGCTACCATTTTACGGTCAACTTTCCCATTTGCACTCAACGGTATAGACTTTCCATATTGATATTCAGATGGAACCATATAGAGAGGAAGATAGGAACTAATCGACTGATTTATGGTTTCGTCCTGAATCAACTCACTATCTGGGTCGTTTTTAACAATAAACGCACAAAGTTTTTGACTGCCGCCTTCCGAAACGATACATGCAACAGAACTCTTAATACCTTCCGCCCTGTTGATTGCTGCTTCAATCTCTCCCAGTTCAATCCGGTACCCTCTGAATTTTACCTGCGTATCTTTTCTTCCCAGGAATTCAATTGTTCCATCATTCCAAAACCTTCCCATATCACCGGTTTTATACCATCTTATGTTTTTAAATGATACAAACTTATTATTTGTAGTGGTTTCATCACCGACATAGCCCTTTGCCACTCCAATTCCGCCAATCCATAATTCTCCCGGCACCCAATCAGGGCAGTCTCTTCCCCTCTGGTCAACGACCCTGTATAGCTGTCCGTCCAGGGGAGTTCCATATGGAATTGATACCCACTCTTTAGGAACAGGCAGCTTCACCTGATAATAATTAGACCATATAGAACCTTCAGTTGCTCCACCAAGAGCTGTCAATTCAGAATTTGGAGCAACATCTGCTAATTTTGCCGGCAGGTCCGTACCAATCCAGTCCCCGGACAACAATACGGTTTTAAGGGATTGCAATTTCATCTCCTCAGCCTGTGCCTGTTCCAGAAGCATCCGTAATAGAAAAGGCACTGAATTCCAACAGGTTATATGGTATCTGGTAACTAAATCCAACCATTGAGCAGCATCTGTTTTACTCGCCTCGTCCAGCAAGACTATAGTCCCGCCCGTTCCAAGAATTCCAAATATATCATAAACCGATAAATCAAATTCCAAAGAAGACACTGCCAATAAACTATCTTTTTCACTGATGTCACATTTCTTGTTCACATCACAAATTGTATTCATGGCTGAAAAATGGGAAATCTCCACGCCTTTGGGTTCTCCAGTAGTTCCAGAGGTGAAAATAACATAAGCACTGCTGGAAGGATTTACTGGTTCATTGGCAGATATCTCCTCCCGCTTCGCCCGGTCATTCACATCAATGATATTCACTCTGTTTAACCTTAAATGACAGCCATGAGATACCATATATCTTATATCAGCGCGTTTCACGATCTTTTCGATGCGCTTATCCGGCTGGTTCATTCCAATCGGCACATAACATGCACCCAGCAGCAATATTGATAGTACTGATATTATCTGTTCTGCTCCCCTGGGCAATCGCACAGCCACCTTATCGCCAGGCCCTACACCTTCCAGCTGTAATAAACGTGCTAATTTCTTCGCTTCTTTGCACAGCTCATAATAAGTCAAGGTTCTGCCGGTGCCTTCTATGACAGCCGTTTTGCTGCTACGGTCTGTTGCATTTCTAAAAACAAGTTCATGCAGACATAGATTCTGCTTTACCCCAATTGTATTTATGCCTGAATATCTCTCTGCGAATTTTGTCTCTGATATTACAGGAAGTTCTTCCCCCCATTTGTCAGGATTGGATATAGTCCATCTCAAACATTCTATATAGGCACTGAACATATCCTCTATAAAGCCTTTCGGGAATACATCTTCAACTGTGTCCCACGAAAGCAAAATGCCTTCCGGGAATCTCATGACCTGGAAATCTATCAAAACTTGCGGTGTCTGTGAAGAAATATATTTTAATTTGCCAAAACTCCCTGCAAACCCATCAGTAATGATTGGTTCCATGCAGTCACAAGAAAATACGATTGGCGCCACAAGCTTTTGTGTTGGCCTTGACCTTAGTATATCTCTTATTACTTTCACTCCGGAATAAGCAGAATAGTCCAGCGATTCCAGAAAGGCTTCCTGAATTCTTTTCGTTTTACTAATAAAACCTCGTTCTTCAATGCCCTTTACCGGAAGCAAAAGGATATTTGTAAAATCAGCCACTTTGTCCTCTGCTTCTGACGGTCTGTTAAACAGAGGTATATTCATCAGAAAATCCGATTGATTGCTGTAACGTTCTAATATCTGTGTATAAATGGTCAGCAGTATCATTGCAGGTGTGACCTGGTTCTTCGCAGCACTTGCCGCAAGCCTGTCCCAATCCGCTTTCTCCAGCATAAAATTTCTTCTTTTAAACACCGGCTTCTTTACCGATTGATACGCTCTCTTTAATGGCAGTTCCGGCGCTTCCGGCAGTGTAGCAAAGTGTTCTTTCCAATAAGCGGCCACTTTTCGGTAAGCGTCCTCATTTTCTTTATGCTTCATGTGCTCTTCAAGAGAAAAAGGCGATTGCGTTTTCTCAAAAGAACAATCATTATATAATTTTTCTAAATCCGAAAAAATAATCTTTATGCTCTTTAAATCCGCTACCAGCAAATCAATGCCAAAATGCAAGATAGTTTTGTTCTTGCCTATAACCGATAAAATGAGTACTGCCACTTCGCCTCGTTCAACAGCCAACACTTTATGACTGTACTCATTTCTTACCGCTTCCATTTTCTCTTTCTTTTCTGTTTCATCTAATTGTTGTAAGTCATATATTATGATGCTGGAATTATATGGTTTATCCTGAATAACCTGGGTTCCGCTCTCCAAAAACTTTGTCCGGAGCGATGAGTGCAGGTATTGCACGTTTTCCCACGCCTTTGATAACCTCTGCCGGTCTATTTCCCCACATTCAAACTCAAAATACAGATAGCACGATATTCCTCCCATCACCTGATCTGGATTTCTGCCCACCCAATACGCATGCTGAACATCGGTAAGAGGAAATTCCATCGTTTCCGTCCGACTCCTATCCACTTCCTTTTTACTTTCTGCGCTGACACTCTGCATTTTTATTATTTTCCACCATTCCGCCAGATACGGTTTTTTCAGCAATTCAGAAACGCGGACATTGATACCTCTGCGTTTTAGCTCACTGGATATTAGCATTACCTTTAAGGATTCAAATCCAGCCTCAATCAAATTTATGTTTTCTATATCTGCAGTATAAGAATACTCCCCAATCTCTGCTATAATCTGACACAGCTCTGCATATGTAATCTCCGATTTCATATTTTCTCCTTCCCTGCAGTGTTATTCGCAATCTCCCGCAGCTTTACCCGGTTAATCTTTTTTACCGATGTAAGAGGCCACTCATCTATCTTCACAAGCTGGTCTGGTAGCTTATATGTTGCCAACCCCTTTTCCATAAGAAATTTTCGTATATGTGATAAATTAATTTTTTCATCCGCAGTCATGATGAAAGCACAAATTCTTTCTCCCATTAGAAAATCCTCAACACCTACTACCACCGCCTCATCAATGTTCGGATGTTCACTTATAAATATTTCAATCTCTCTCGGTTCTATTTTCTCACCAGACCTATTTATTTGGTCCGTGATCCTTCCCTGTACCTGATATCCATATGTGGAATCCCATCTCACTTTATCGCCTGTTCTATAAAATCCGTCCGATGTGAACTTATCTTTCATACTGACATCCTGGTTATAATAACTTTGAATGGTAAATGGTCCACGAATTATCAATTCTCCTTCTTCACCATTCAGTACGTCCATGCCATTCTCATCAATAATCCGGATTTCCTCATAGCCAGACACCGAATAATGGTAGCCTACCGCATCGCCAAGATTGCTGCGATCATAAATACTATACAGGGCCAGTCCTTCCGTTGCTCCATAAAGGGGTAAGACCTCACATTCCACCTTTTCAATTAATTTTGTAACAAGGCTCTCATCAACCAAGGAACCTCCAATAATGATTTTCCTGACGCTGCTCAAATCATATCCACACTCTTGATTCAGATACTGATTCCAGATTCGCGCCAGTGTTGGAACTAAGGCTGTAATTGTAATATTTTCTTTTTCAACTTGTACAAAAATATCATCGCAGTCCAGGTCACTGCATAAAACAGCTTTTCCCCCTGCGAAAAACACATTCAGAATTCCGGGCGAATATAACCCAACCTTATGTGCTAATGGCAGACAAGCTAAATAACTGTCAGAGGACGTAAACTGGAATTTCTGATTATATCCATAAATATGCCAATAAATCATTCTATGAGTGATTGGCACTAATTTAGGAACTCCGGTTGTTCCGCTTGACAACATAAGGAGGGCTATGCTGTCAAGCTCCTTGTTTTCTTCGATGATATTTTCGGTGTCTTCTTTCAATCCTTCGGCTATATCCTTGACTGCGATTTTACAAATCTGTCTGCTTGCACGCCCCTTGTGAATCCTTAATGATACTTCGTCCTTATCATAGAAAACCAATGTTGAGGCATCCGTCTTATCAAAAATGCCCTTTAACTCATTCTCACCAAATAAAGAGTTTGTAACAATTGGGATTGAACCTATTTTAATTAACCCCAGCAAACCAAATACAAACTCTTTTACATTCGGTATTCGCAAAACAACCAGTTCACCCTTGCTTATCCCGCGCCTTTTGAAATAGCAGCCATACTGGTTGATTTTCTTTTCCAGTTCTCCATAGGTAATACGATTTATGCCCTCCACAATAGCGGTCTTATTTCTATTTGCTTTAAACCTTTCTCCCAGCCAGATATCTATCGTTTTCTCCTGTACCGGTCGCAATTTCTTCCCATAGTTCATTCTCATTCCTCATTCCATATGCCAAACATGCTTTATGACATTTATCTACAGCAATTTGACAAATCCGCCAAATCTGATCTCCGTAGCTTTCACTGCTGGTTCCGCCGATTTTTACAGAAAAAGAGGCGAAATCTTTATAAAGCCCATAGCCGATTGCCTTCACATAGGCTTCTTTCGCTGTCCAAGATTCAAAAAAGGACTCAATATTATTTTGCCTGATTACAGTTGCTGTTTCTTCTGGTGAAAAATAATTTTCTGCGAGCCTTTGATATTCCTGTATTTGTTTTATTGCCTGCACATCTACGCCAACCTGAACATTACGTCCAAAGGCAAGCATTACAATCTCTCCCGAGTGAGATAGGTTGTAATTTATAGATAGACGTTTTCCAGAACAGCACAGATATGGTTTCCCAAAACGTCCTCTCTCAATTTGTATATCTTTTATATCTTTGCCAAGATAAGATGAAGAAATCTTTTTTACAGCGATTCGCCCTATTGCACCTCTCATTATGTCTTCATACTTTACATATGATGTATATTGCTTTATCTCTTCTTCATTCAAGATTCCCCAATTCTCTTTTATCCAACCTGTCATGCTTCTCCACCGCAGAATCCAAACCTGTATTTCTTCTGGAGGAAGATTATTCATAAAGCAATGCCGTGAAGTGAATGTAGGACGAATCACTTTAATTTTCACGATTGATAAACTCCTCAGATTTTTGATGAATTAACTTTAATACATTTTCCTCATCTTCTTTTATAAAGAAATGCCCGCCTCTGAAAAGGTAATACTGAAACTTGCTCTGCGTGTATTCAGACCATCTCTTAATATCGGCCAGGGTCGCTTCCCTATCCTCATTCCCGCCAATTGCCAAAACTGGACATATTAATTTTGATGGGGCATCCGGATAATAGCTTTCATCCAGAATAAAATCCGATCTGATTATCGGCATATAAAAGTTCAACAGTCTTTTATCCATTTTTATTTCTTCCGGAATACCGTCATATCGTTCCAGGCCAATCAAAAACTCCTGTTCTGTCAAATGAGATATCGGCTGTGGTTCCGGAATATGGGGAACTCTGCTTCCGGAGAAAATCGCCAACTTTGCTACCCTTTTGTTGTTCTCAAGCATTTTTTCAACTTCAAATGCTATTTTGCCGCCCATGCTATGGCCAAATAGGATAAAGTCATTGTCAAACCTCATAATAGCGTCCACAACGTCTTTTACAAGTGATTGCATGTTCAAATATGGCTTCTCACCAATACGTTCTTCTCTTCCCGGTAATTGTATGGGGCAAACCGAAAGTTTCTTGTCAAAATATTGAATCCACTTAGCATAGAAAGCGGCACCGCCTCCTGCATATGGGAAACAAAACATTATTGTACTTTGGGGGCTAATACCTTCCGAATTCTTAATCAATTTCCCATTGTATATCATAACCTCACCTCCTGAATCCAGACTAACCCAACCGCCCCCCACTGATTTAAACCCTGCAGCAAACAACAGCAATGATGGTACTGGACATTACTAAGAAAATATCTTTTGCAGTCAGACTTATAATGTAATAGCTATCTTTCTTATACGGACTCTCGATTCCTCTGACAATGGCTGATGATGCCAGTTCGTCCGCTATTTTCAGGCTTCTGAAAACCATAGGGACAATTGCATATTCCAATGTACTAAGCGGGTGAAAAAGGACTGTCCTTATAGACCGCAAAAAGCCTCTTACCTTCATAGCGTCTTTTACTTCACCAAACTCATGAACAAGGGTGGGAGCAAACCGGAGCATGACAATTATAATCAGCATTATATTTTCGGGAATCGGTAACTTCCTTATACTGGAAGTCAGTTTGCCTGAAGGTATATGCACTATCAGACACACAATCATCGCCGGCATCAATAGACGATAAAGCATATGAAATAACAGCGGTGATGGAAAAGAGATATGGTATTTTGTATTAATAGCCAGCCAAACTACCGACAGGATATATACCCCCAACATTCCTAATCCCATCGTAAATAACTCAAAATAGCATAACAATAGAAAAAGCCATATCATATATAAACCATGCCCCAGCAAACTGGTGCTTAAGAAGGAAGTGAAGCATGCGCAGACAGCCAACAGCAACACTGTCCTGCCATCGATCTGCTCCACTTTTCTGATGTTACTATGATTCATAATCATTCCAAAATACCAGCTTTCTGAAAATGTCTTCTTAATAGTCTCTGCCCGAACAGAACACCTAATACAGCAAGAAGACCGGTTATTGCACAGCCCAAAAGCATCAGCCCCGGATGGGTTGACATTAAAAACTGCATATCTAAGGTTTCCTGTGAAAAGCCACTATTTAATGCCATTTCTTTATAACTGTCCCATGCCCACCAGAGAGGCACCGCACATCCAACGAAATTCCCGATACTGTTTAAAGCCCAGCCAATCATATTGCGGATCGGCTTTCTATATGTATTTTTTCCAATCATAGACAGCTCGGAAATAACGCCTACAATCAGGAAATATGGCAGCAAGAAGGCGTAACCCATAAGTGCCTGGATAAGGCCATACACAAATGCCCAAACAAACAACAGCCCATGTTTGTTCACCCGGTTTGCCGCTACAAGGAAGAATACAGCTCCTAAAAAGCCGTCAATGGCGGCTGAACCATATAAATACACTTCTGAAAATGGCAATGTGACAGCGCTGACCACCATTGCTATCATATAATTGATTACCAACATGGCTGCAACCGTGATTACGTCTCTGATACTAAACTTACTTCCCTTTGTTTCACTCATATAAAGATCCTCCTGTAATATAGTGGTTTTGGTTAGTTGCTACTAACTATTAGTTAAAGCCTCGGCATGTTAGCAGCAACTAACTCTATTGTATTTTACAGGATTCTTTTTAATATTTCTACCCCTTTAAATGTGTATTTTTTTAAAATAGCCCATTTTAACAGTTTGTTTCATTCAAAGGCTTGTCACATCACAGGGCTGTAGATGACTTTATGAAACATTCAATTAAATTTCGTTTTACTTAAATATTAAATTATAAAATAATTGCCGCAGACTTTTTGATAAATCGACATTGTCACTATTATAAAAAGTACTGCGGCCTGAATCATTATATTAACTTCCAGCTTACTCTTACGTATTTCTATATCCGAAATAAGTTCTCTTTAGTCCTTATGACAAATAACATTTCTCTCAGCCCACTTCAAAGTACTCTTTCGCTTTCATATAGCCATTGCTGAATCACCCTTTTCGTGGGAGAAAAATTCCTGTAAAAGTCTTACAGCCTCGTTATCCATAGGCCGATGCCATAATATACGGCCATGCTCAATAAACATAAGATGTGTACAGCATTTGTATATCAGTTCAGGATCATGCGTTATCAGAAACAACGTTTTTTTCATTTCTTTTAGCTGTATTAATTTTTCTGAAACCTCAAGCATATGTCTATAATCCAATCCACTGGTGGGTTCATCAAATATGATTATTTCTTTCCCAGATGCAACAGCACTGCCAATAGCGACTCGCTGCTTTTCACCACCGGATAACGACATTGGGTGCAGTTTCAGTTTATCCGACAAATCAAGCCCGGCCAAAATTTCTTGTGCCCGAACCTTGTCCTCTTCCTCATTTTCTCCATCCATACTCAGCAAAAGTTCATCAAGTACATCTTCTGTAAAAAGCTGGTGATTTACATCCTGCATTACCATATAGGAAATATGCCGGCGCTTCTTCGCATTGAGAGCATTGCCATTTAATTTCAAAGTGCCCTTTGAAGATTTATCTAATCCGCATAGACATCTGGCAAAAGAGGATTTACCAGCTCCATTGTCACCAATGATTCCAATGATTTCTCCCTGCGGCAATGTTAAATTCGGTATGTTTACAATCGGATATCCCCGTTTTTCATATGAAAACCAAAAGTTATCAATCTGCAGGCTTTTTTCATTTGCTTCAGGTTTTTTTTCAGGCATCAAGTCAAATGGATTTAATGCACGTAATCCCATTTTCTTTAACTCCTTTGGATCTAGTTCCAAAAATTCCTCTCTTGTATATTCATTACATATCTCTCCGCGCTTCATATATATGATTCGGTCCGCATATGGAGCCAGGTAATAAAGGCGGTGTTCGGCAACGATTACTGTCTTATTTTCAGATTGCCATTGGCGAATTACTTCTGTTAAATCTTTTATCGAAGAAATATCCAAATTTGAGGACGGTTCATCCAAAACAAAAGTATTAGGGCAGATAGCATCTGCCGATGCACAGGCTATCTTCTGCTTTTCTCCACCAGATAAAGCAAACAGGCTCCGTCCAAGCAGATTTTCTAATTTAAGGCATTTTGTTGTATTCTCAAGCCTTGCCAGCATTTCCTGCACCGGCAACCCCAAATTTTCGCATCCAAACACAATCTCGCTTGTCGTATCTACATTGTAGAACTGTGTTCTCGGGTTTTGAAATACAGAGCCAACCATGGGGGCAATCTGATATAACTGATAATCCTTTACCTCTTTCCCATCCAAATAAATCTGTCCCGTTAACTGTCCATTATAATAATGCGGAATCAATCCGTTAATCAGGCGCGTCAAAGTTGTTTTACCGCAACCAGATTCACCACATAGTAAAACAGTCTCTCCATCTTCGATTTTCAAATTGATATTACGCAGGCTATTCTCTGATTCTCCGCTTTCATAGGTAAAGGACACATCTTTAATTTCTATCATTTCACTTCCCCTTCTACCATTTAATAATAAATAAGGTGACAAACAGCATAACGCCTGAAATTACTACCGCAATGGCATCGTAACAGGTAAATCCAACTCTCGTTATGCTTGACCGCTTTGCTGGATTATCCAGCCCACGGGTCAACGCTGCCGCAGACAGTTCATCACCAATCTTTACAACCGAAATCATAAGCGGTATGAAACGATATTCAAGCAGTGCCATTGGATTCTGCCAAAATTTTTTCGTACCAAACTGGATTTCCCTCATTCTCATAGCGTCTTTAATAGCTGCTGATTCTTCCTGCATGGTAGGCAAAAAGCGAAATAATACAGAAAGAGGAATGGTAATATTCCTACCGATATGCATTCTGCTCAGTGATGTAATACACTCACTGGCAGTAGTAGATTTAATTATGTAATTCCCCATTGCAAAAGCAGGAAAAAGCCTTAAAACCAATCCCACCAATAAAACTACAATCATATTGACAACCATGTGAAAACGAATTGAGTTTTGGATTTCCTTAACCACCAAAGCAGCTACAAACAGAACTATAAAAATGGCCGCTGCCTTATATTGTCTGTTTGTAAGTAATAGAATAAAAGGTATCAAAGCCACTGCAAGCATAAAAGCGGTATGGCCATATAAAAACTCGGCGGTAGCTACAACGGCCATCAGCAGTAATTTTGTCCGTGGGTCTAAATGGAATCCTTTCGTCTCTGTAACAGCAAGCATGTGCATCAAACAATACCCGCCCTCTCAAAGTGCTTCTTTAACATTTTATGACCGAGCAAAGCACCGCAAATCCCGCCGACAAACAAAATCACAAATCCCGCATACATCATCCATGATGGCATCATAGATTGTAATGTTTCTGCGTATTGGTTCCCCATGGAGCTGTGAATATTTTCCCAGTAGGACTGCCCGGCAATCCAAAGATTCGCAGGGCATCCCATCATGCCAAGGCAAAAACACGCATAGCTTAGGAGGGTAACGTTAAAGTTTTTATACTGACCGGCCTTTAACACAATATCAGCAAGAATTCCGCCCAGTGTCCACCCCACCAGCCCAATCCATGTATAGCCTATAAGAAAGAAAAACAGACCGCAGATGACACCTGTAATTGTCAGCATCCCGAATTTCTGAATTTTTGTGTAGTACAGCATCATAGGAATGCCACATACAAACGGCCAGATAAACAGAAGGAATGGATATATTACAGGCAGTGCAGTCAGTAATCCGAAAACAAAAAATATTACAAGAGTCATGGCAGTATAAATTCCTACATTGATAAGATCTTTTCCATTTAGTTTATTAGATTTTTGCATTTTAATCGTCCTTTCGTTATGACTAATTTCATATTTTATAGTTAGATTCAGCTAACTGTAGGGGAAATTTTTTGGGGATTAAATCCCCAAAACAGTTTGCCAGCCCGAGCTGAAAAATACCGATAGCGTATGAGCATACTTCAATGCAGCTGACTTTGGATAATTGTGCATAACAATTTCCGCAATTGAAGCATAGTAAGAATGGACCAACATATGCCACTCGTCCTCATCTAAATCATTGACAGGTACACCGCGTGCTTTTAATTCTGCAATGAGTTTTATTGTCTCCTGCACATCTGCGCGTACCAAGTCGTCTAAAAAGCCTGCATACTTTGTTCCTGACGAGCACATCAGAAGCAGCCTGAATACATCAAAATGCTCATAAATATATTCGATTATCTGGATAATCGTACTTTCTGACAGCCTCCACAAATTCTTAAGCTCATCTGTTTTTACTAAATCAAAATGCTTATCTATTGATTCTGAATATATCTTTTGGATTGTCTGAACAACTGATTCCACTAAAGAACCAAATAAAGCTTCCTTATCAGCAAAATGATTGTAAAAGGCACCATTGGTTACATTTGCGTCTTTACAGATTTCCCTAATACTGGCTCTTTCAAAGCCAAATTCTAAGAAGTGTTTCTTTGCACAGGCCAAAAGATTTTCATGAGTTTGCTGGAAATCCCTTGACATTTCCTCCCCTCCATTCTATACTATATTACACTGTAATATTACACCGTAATATAGATTTTACCACCCTTTTCCTAAAAAATCAATACCCAATTACAAATTCTGATTAGCAGAAAGGAAGATGTTTATATGAAATCAAAAGAACCGGGGGCAATCCGGCAGCTTTTTATGTTTGTTGGCAGTAGCAAGGGGAAAATGAAATTTTCCATTCTTATGGCCGTTTTAGGGGAACTATTTGGTATGGTTCCATTCCTTATACTGGCTATGTTGGCAGACTCACTCTATTCCGGAACAGCTACTACTAAAGATACGGTGATACTGGCGGGAATCGCGGCACTTTGCCAGTGCATTAAGACATTCCTTACATGGAGGTCGTCCCTTCTGTCCCACCGTATTTCCTTTACTATTTTACAAAATATACGTGAAAGAATTGCCGATAAAATGGCGAAGGTTCCCATGGGCGTCATGTTGGAAACCCCTTCCGGCATTTTTAAAAACTTAATTGTAGATAATGTGGCAAAGCTAGAGGATTCTATGGCCCATTTTATGCCTGAACTTCCGTCACACATCACAGCACCTCTATGCAGTATTCTATTAATCTTTATTTTGGATTGGCGCATGGGGCTGGCCTCTTTAATTACTGTCCCGTTGGGAGGTTTGTTTTTCGCTGCCATGATGCGCGGATATGCCTCCCGTATGGAAAACTATATGTGTTCTGCGAATGAAATGAACAGTTCTCTTGTGGAATATGTAAATGGTATTCAGGTCATTAAAGCTTTTAACCGGTCCAGCTCGTCCTATGGGCAATACTCAAAAGCTGTCAATTACTTCCACGACTGCACCATGGAATGGTGGAGTGAGTGCTGGCTATGGAATGCGGCCGCTCGTGCAGTCCTTCCCTCCACCTTACTTGGCACACTTCCTATCGGCGCTTTGCTTTTTATGAATGGTTCGATTACTTTACCGGTTCTGATGATATGTCTTATTGTCCCCCTTGGCTTTACAGGGCCGCTGATGAAAGTATCGGAAGCCATGGAGCAGGTAAGTATGATCAAAGGAAACCTTGAACAAGTTACTGCCTTCTTAAAAACTCCTGAACTGCAGCGGCCTGCGGACCCGGTTACTCTCACAGAACCGACATTTGAATTTAGTCACGTTTGCTTTGGTTATAACAAAAGTGAAGTGCTGCACGATATCTCATTTAAGACGTCACCGAAATCAATGACAGCGATTGTCGGTCCGTCCGGATCTGGTAAATCTACCATAGCCAAATTAATGGCGGGATTTTGGGATGCCACCTCCGGGACTGTGCTTTTTGGTTCACAGGATATTCGCAACATCCCCTTTGAGCAGCTGATGGGAGAAATCAGTTATGTTGCACAGGATAACTTTCTTTTTGATAAAACCATCCGTGATAATATCCGCATGGGAAATCCAGCCGCAACGGACGAACAAATAGAAACCGTTGCAAAAGCTGCAAACTGCCATGATTTTATCATGCAATTAGAAAAAGGCTACGACACTATGGCCGGAGATGCCGGAGACCGCCTATCTGGTGGAGAACGCCAACGTATCACCATAGCGCGTGCCATGCTTAAAAAAGCTTCCGTGGTTATTCTTGATGAAGCAACTGCCTATGCAGACCCGGAAAATGAAGCACTGATACAAGAAGCAATCAGTAAGTTAATTTCCGGGAAAACCCTAATTGTTGTTGCACATCGTCTGAATACAATCCGCAATGCCGATCAAATCCTTGTTGTAGCTGATGGGAAAATAGCTGGATGCGGAACGCAAAATGAACTGTTAGAGAACTGCCCTCTTTATAAGAAAATGTGGGAGAATTATTCAGATGCGGTAACTTCCAAAACGAAAGGAGAATCTTAGATGTTTGAAATGATTTCTCGTATTTATCAAATCGCCGGCTCCAGCAGAAAAAAAATAACAGTTGGAATACTGTGCAATATTTTAAAATCCTTTTTTCAAAGTTTTATGATGCTCAGTGTATTTTTAATCATGTTAAATCTTGATACACTAACCTCCTCAATAATTTTAAAAGCTGTAACTATCATTCTTATTAGTATTCTTGGACGTTTCTTTTTCCAATGGATGAGTGACCGTACCATGAGCGGAACCGGTTATGATATTTTCCGTGATTACCGTTTAGAAATTGGTGAGCGATTAAAACAAGCACCTATGGGTTATTTTTCAGAGCAGAACCTTGGAACCATCCAAACAATTTTAACCACTACCATAGCGGATCTGGAAGGTTACTCCATGATGGCTATCGAACAGATGACCAGTGGTGTTGCCATGGCATTCCTTATGTCTTTCATGATGTTCTTTTTCAACCCAATAATAGGGACACTAAGTATGATAGGCTTAGTAATTGGCCTGACAGTATTACGCCTGGTCAGACAGCGGGCCGCAGAACATTCGCCAATTTATCAGGCTGCCCAGGAAAATCTGGTTAATAAATGTTTAGAGTACATACGTGGGATTGCTGTTCTCCGTTCATTTTCAAACGGCAAAAGCGGCCAGCAAGAGGTACACACTGCATTTCAAAAGAAATGGGACGCTGATTATTCACAGGAAAAGGCAACCGCAGGTGTTCTCCGGCTATATGGCCTTGTCTATAAATTGATGAGCTGCGTCTTAATCGCTGCTGCTGGTATCTTATACATGGACGGAAAAATTTCCCTACCATTCTGTATGACATTTTTGTTTTGTGCATTTACCGTTTATTCTGATTTGGAAACTATGGGAAACAGTGCATTCTTGAGTAAGAAAATAAATACCGAATTAGACCGTTTGGAAGAAGTGACAAATATTCCCCAGATGGACACCACCACAGATAAACTCCATCCTTCCAATTATGAGATTTCATTAAAAGATGTATCATTTGGCTATGGTTCCCGCAGAATTATTGACCACATATCCTTAAACATACCAGAGCATACTACATGTGCGATTGTAGGTCCGTCAGGAAGCGGTAAAACGACATTATGTAACTTAATCGCTCGTTTCTGGGACGTTCAGGAAGGCTCTGTGTGTATTGGCGGCCAAAATGTGAAAGACTATACCGCTGACAGTGTGCTTGACTGTATCAGTATGGTTTTCCAAAAGGTTTATCTATTCCATGACACAATCGAAAATAATATTAAGTTTGGGAAGCCTGATGCGTCACTTGAAGAAGTAATGGAGGCAGCAAAAAGAGCCTGCTGTCATGACTTTATTATGGCCTTGCCGGATGGATATCAAACTGTAATTGGCGAAAGTGGATCTACATTATCTGGCGGCGAAAAACAAAGAATCTCCATTGCACGGGCAATTTTAAAAGACGCACCCATTGTCATTTTAGATGAAGCAACCTCCAGTGTTGACCCTGAAAATGAACAGGCTCTTTTATCTGCGATTGAGGAGCTGACTAAAAATAAAACTTTAATTTCCATAGCCCATCGATTGAGTACCGCACAAAAAGCTGACCAGATTATTGTGATTGATAATGGGCACGTCAAACAAAAGGGCACCCATGACCAGCTCAGTAAAAAGGACGGAATTTACCGGAATTTCCTTAAATTACGTGTGGAAGCCACCGGATGGCAATTATAAATATTACCCCATTTCACCCCTCTGTATCAATGAAAACCAGGGAAGGATTTAATGAATTCCTTCCCTGATTTTCTTTTTGTGCCAAGGCACTCATTTTCTCTTAACCTTCCAGAACCGGGCAGTCGTCAGGCCATATACCTCACCTTTCGCTTTTGCATAGACCTGTTTTTACTAAACAATTGCCTGAACCTACACATTCCTCTTTAATTTATTTTTCCTATCTAATCAAAGTATTTGCAGTTGCCAGTTTTTCCTCCCTTAACATAAGTTCTTTCCATACATCTACAAAGCCTTCCAAATTGTTTTTCGACAGCTTTTTCACCATCTGATTGATATAGTCCAGATATTCTACATGCATACAGCTTTTATTAATGCGGATCAATGTGAATGGATATCCCCAGGCCAGTAATTCATGTAGCTTTTTATAGCATTCCTGTACTACTTCTAAGTCACAGTTTTCATCAACATAGTTCAGAAAGAAAAAAACCGATAACCATGAGAAATATGCTCATAAGTTATCGGTTCTATGTTTTCAGGTGTTTATTCAGTAATATTTAGTCCACAAATACAGTTTCATTCACCCGTTTATTCAATGCATCAAATTGCTCCTTTGATATTATTGGCTCATAATTGCCTATATATCTCAACTCTTCTGAATATGATTTTGTTCTCGCCGTAACAACCCCTGCATAGTATACGGAGGCAGGCATTTTTCTCAATCTCTTTGCCCATATGCCTGCACTTCTCATTAGATTCCCCTGATTACTCCAATGTGATTCCACTTCTGTAAATGACAGCTCCATCACATTCTGTAAAGCAAGCAATGATATATCTTCTCCCGCCTGAAAGTATTGTTCCCGAAGTTCTATTTCTTTTCCCACCTGCCGGCAAATCCAACTATAGGGAATACTGTTTGCCGCCTCCTCGTAATTCAAGACAAGATGCTGTGTATCTTTTTTATAATCTATGAACTCCAATACCATGTATTCCGGCGGATTGTTCAGATAATCCATAACAAACTTTAAAGCAGACCTCACGCGAAAAGCTTCCATTTCCTCTACAACTAACTGCCTGTCCTTAATACGATAACCATAGGGTGCCTTTACGAACTCGGCCCTCTTTTTCATACGACTTTTCATACAATCCTTAATATTCTTCATATAGATTGTCCACTCCTTTTAATTTGAAAGTAATTAACTTGCTTTTCTCATACACAGCATATTAATTTCGTCCTGAAATTTAAAAACAACTTCAATATTATGATTCTTGTCTACCAACACTTTTTCAATAAAGGCATCAGCCAACTCCGGAGACAACGCCTCCTCATTTCTAAACTCATCGACCAATCGGGCAAAATCTGAATAGAATATGATATTTGCCTCATCATATTTTCGGATTCCTTCTTCCACCTTTTGAATTCCTGCCTCCAATGGAACAAGCTGTTCTGACAATTTCTGTTTTTTTATCAGATATTCTTCTCTGCTTACATGCCCTGCTCTGTAATCTTCATACAAGTTCATTTTCTTCTGCTTTATTTCTTCTGCCCTCTCCTGAAATCTTTCCATGATTGCATGGTAATCTGCCATATTATGATTCAAAGCCTTTAAGATTTTCTTTTTGCTGTCAGTAAATAATCTTAAATTGAATTGTATAACCGAAAACACTGCTTTTTCTAATACCGCTGTTTCAATAGGCGGAAAAGTACAATCCGACAATGGATTTTCACGCTTAGCCAAACAATAGTAAAAGTCATTATCTTCATGATATCTGCGCCTGCTTAATGCTGAACCGCAATGTACACAATACACATTTTTATATAATGCTGATACTCTGCGCCTCGGTCCACTTTTGCAACCACTTTTAGCAGCCCTCTCATCCAGCCACTCATTCACCCTGTTAAACTGCTCTTCTCTGATAATTTTCGGCTGTCTGTTTGGAACAAGAATTTGGTCCGCCTTATTCACTGCCCGTGTTCCTTTTGTCCCCAATACACAAGCCTCTTCCTTATGACGTACTGAATATCCCAAATAAGCTTTATTCCTTGCAATCTTTTTCAGTGTTGTTTTATTCCAGATAGAACTGGTCTTACATAATTTGGCATTGTATTTTTTAGCCAAATAAACGCTCGGCGGATCAATTCCTTTTTCAGCCAGGAACTTAATTATAAACTTATAACTTTTTTTCTGGTCTAATAGATCCATAATTATTTGTAGTACATATGCCGCCTCCCAATCCACCTCATATTCACGGTCAGCTGTATACCGATATCCATAAAGAGGTACTGGGCCGTTATGCTTTCCTTGAAGAGCCTCCTCCATCTTAATTCTCTTCTGAGTGGTAGACGCCTGAATTGGAACTAACCCATTAATCAAATTCTTGAATTTGGCTTCAAAATCTATACCATATTGATAATCTTTGCTGTCATAATCATCATTAATCGCAATATAGCGTACTTCCAAAAAAGGAAATATCTTTTCTAAATAATTGACGGTATCTATGGTGTCCCTGCCAAGTCTGGAGAAATCCTTCGTTGCTATTACTATCATATTTCCATATAAAGAACGGACTCTGCTCATCATATTCTGAAAATTAGGTCGGTTAAAATTACTGCCAGTGTAGCCATCATCAATAAATTCTTCTACTTGATAATCATGAAATTCACTGTGTTCCTCCTTGAATCGGTTAAGCAATCTTCTTTGGTTTGTAATGCTGCAGCTTTCATCGTCTCCATCTTCCCTGGAAAGACGTTCATAAAAAAGCAGAAATTTTTTCTTCATCCTCACACCGCCTTTGCAATCAAATCCATGCTGAATATATCTTCAAATTTGAAGATAACTTCCATGGAGGTTTTGTCTATAATTTTGATTTCCGAAATCAATTCATCAATAATCTCCGCTGTCACGCAGAGATTTCCCTGCTTGTCCATCAATGCAGAAAGCCATTTGTTCTTTAAAGAATATCTCCTGACCATATCATTTGACTCTATAATCAAACTCCCTTTTAGTGCCCTCAGTTCATCAACCTTCTCCATATTCTGTCTTTTAAATTCTATGTACTCTCTTTTATCCAGAATCTGATCTACATAATCTTCGTATAATTGTTGCTGCCTCACTAAAAGGCTCTGGATTTCCCGGTCAATGTCAGCAATCTGATTCTGGTATTCCCGTTTCAATTTGGTTATAAAAGAGTCCTTTTTATATGCTTTTTTCTCCTTCATTGCTATACTGACCCACTTATCTAAGAGGACCGTAACAGCTTTTAATACTGCTTTTTCATTGATAAATTTGTTCTTGCAATGATTAGGTGCTACATCATGTCCAGGACAATGATATTCAATACCTATTCCCTGCTTTGTATGATACCTGCTTTGTGACATATGCCTTCCGCAAACTCCACATACGAGCTTCCCTGCGAATAATCCATATTTCTTATCAATTTCTCTGGTAAAGCTATTCACCCAGATTTTCTGTGCGTTCTTTTGGGCCCTGTCATAAATTGCCTGCTTTATGATACGGGGTAGAGCATCCTCTTCAATATTCCATTCCTGCCGCGGCACCCTTTTTAATTTTTTTCCTTTATAATAGCTTTGTTCTGTTTTATGGGTAACCAAACAGCCAATATAAACGGGGTTCTGAATGATACTAGAAATGAAATTGCCCAGCCACAGATACTTTTCCGGGTTCTTTTCTACCTTTTCTGCTTTTCCATGTTTTATCAAGTGATAGGCTTTCGGCGAGGGAATATTCTCCCTATTCAATATTTGGGCAATCTTATAGTATGAATATCCTTCCAGCACAAACATGTTAAATATACGGACAACAACAGAGGCAGCTTCCGGGTCAATCACGAGTATTTTACTATTGGCTTTTGAACGCTCAAATCCATATGGCGGCCTCGCTCCCCAGAACTCCCCATTGCCTCTGGCCAGTTCATGGGCCTGGGTAAGTTTTTTGGAAGAGATACGGGCGTAATATTCATTTGCCAGATGTTTAATCACATAAACCATTCGTTCTTTGCTGCATTGTGGATCTGCACTGTCATATCCATCGTCTATGCTGATGAAACGAACATCTAATTCCGGGAATACTACATCTAACAGCTCCAGCGCTTCCAAATAGTTTCTTCCAAATCTGCTAAAATCCTTAACGATTACTGCATTGATTTTTCCAGACTTAATATCTTTGAGCAGTTCAGAAAAGCCCGGACGATTAAATGTAGTGCCCGAAACACCATTATCGCAGTATTCACCGGTCAGAATACTTCCTGACAGATTCCTGCTTATAAATTCCCCGTTTCTCTGCAGCTGATGACTAATGGAATCATCGTTTTTTATTTTATTGCTTCTAACCGATAAGCGTGCATAAGATCCAAATCTGTATTCTCTAAGTGAGAAAATAACTTGTTCTTCAACCAGATTCCTTCTGCTTTTTCTAGCCACACATGACACCGCCTTCCCCTAAGCTTTCCAGGAATGTTTCCATTTTCTGGTTAGGCAATTCTGTACAAATCTGTCTGATTTTTGCTATGACCTTTCTAAATTCATCTTTAAACCAGAACGTAATTTCCAGATTTCCCTTTTCGGAGACTTGAATACTCTTTATACAACTAACTACCAGCCTCCGGTCAAGTTCCTTTACCTGACCGAATTGCAAAAAATGATCAATCCATGCATTCTTACCACAGATATTCCGAAATATATTATCATTTTCTACCTTTTGCTGCTCAATCAGCTTTTCCAGTTCAGTACAACGGCTTGAATACTGTTTTTTCAGCTGAAGGTATTCCTCTCTTGTCAGCAGCTCGTCCTGATAGTCACCGTATAATGAGGCAGCTAATTTCATATTCCTCTGGTAATCCTTTTTTAACATTTCCATCCGAGAGCTTTCCTTCTGTACCCTGCGGTCCGAAAATGGTATTGTATCAACATATGACAAGATTGATTTTAAATCAGTAAGAACAGAAATATGGTATTGTATCAGCAGAAGAATGTTTTTTTTCAACTTTGATTCTGAAACCCTGTGAGGCGAACATGTCCTGCTATTCTCCCTGTTGGTAGAGCACACATAATATCCATATTCCTTTCCACCTGCTTTCGTGGATTTGCGTACAAGTGATTGATGGCAGTCTATACATTCCAGTAGCCCAGAAAAAAGATATACGGTTTCCTGACCAGGCGCTGTCCGCGTATCATGCTCTAACAAGTGATTGACAATCATAAAATCAATCCAGCTCACAAGGGGAGGCATTGCCCCCTCTACGACAGCCCACTCCTCTTCGCTTTTGTAGATTATTTTCTTTACTTTAAAGTTCGGAGTAGTGGTTTTTCCTTGTATCAGTATTCCCAGGTAAGCGGTATTATTAAGAATTCTTCCTACAGCTACGGCAGTCCAATGGCTACGTTCATATTTTTTAAATGTTGTCCTGTACCGGACCCCCTGTGATACTTTATAGTCTGCCGGCGGCAAAATACCAAGGCTGTCAAGCCGTGTTGCGATGGCATCCTGACTTAAACCACAGAGTTTCCAGCGAAAGATATCCCGCACCACCTCCGAAGCGATAGGGTCAAGAATCAACCTGTGATGATCATTTGGATCTTTTTGATAGCCATAATACGCGTATGCCCCGACAAAAAGTCCCTGCTCACGCATAGCCTTTAATGTATTTCGGATACTGATACTTGTATTTGCCGGATAGCTTTCATTTAACAGACTTTTAATGGGTAATGTTAGAAAATCCTCTTTGCAGGATTCGGCTTCACTGTCATAGTTATCATCAATCGCAATAAAACGGACGCCCCACTCCGGGAATCTACGCTGTACATACCGCAATACTTCCGTAAAATCTCTGCCCAAACGACTCAGATCTTTTACGATAATACAGTCAATCTCCCCACTTTTAATCAGATTCAGGATTTTCTTGAAACCGGGGCGATTGAAGTTTGTACCAGTATACCCATCATCGACTGCTTCACCGATGATTTGGATTTCCTGTTGTCCGCCACAATAACGCTGTACTATGACTCTTTGATTTTTAATGCTGTCGCTTTCAATCTGATCGCCATCCTCCACGGATAAGCGCAGATAAGCATAAGCACGATAGATATGATTTTTACGCATAAAAACAGCTCCTAACCACTTATTAGTTAGCGCATGAACCCTGGGTCATACATCAAATAAGTAGCAGGAACCTGCTTAAATGTTTAGTTCTATTCCGCTTTTATTTTACCATGATTCATTCCAGTTGTCCACACCTATCTAACCATTTATCACCTTCTTTTTTTCTCTTTTGCGAATCTCAATCAACACTCTGCTTTTTCTATCAAATTTTCAATTATGTCGGATAAGGTCCTGCCCGTACTTGAATAAGATACCTTTATCTTCATGTCCCCCACGCGGAACAGGTAGGGATTTACTCCTTCGTCCAGTATTTTTCTCATTCTCTTCTCACATGGTAAAGAGGTATCTATTTTTACACTATTCAAATCCACCAGCGTATCAATATCAACCTCATCCAACTTTATCTGTTGGAAAGCATCCAGCTCTTCAATCGTAAGCATTTCTCTATACCTCCCGGGACAATGATTTTCTTTACATCTTCTTAACGATATTTCACAAACGCCAAAAGTGTCATACTCAATACAGACCTTATGAAATGGTTGTATCTATCATCTCCCGGTTCCATCACGAAGGGTAAATCCGGCTTTATTCATGTTTTCTTTAATACAAGCAGCAGTCTCCAGTAAAAAACTCGCTTCTCTCCCTGAACAGCCTTTTATGATATTTATAAAGGCCAATATGTACTGTTCCTTCGTGTCACCAATATCTGAAGATTCTATCAATACAGGGTATACGTTCAATGCCTCCAATACATTCAAGTAGGATTCCATACTTAAATTTCTCAAACCGTTTTCAACTTTACTCATATGATTTGCAGACACCCCTGCCCGTTCTGCAAGCTTCTCTATTGTATATCCTCTTTCTTCTCTTAAAGTACGAATGTTTTGAGCAATATTAAAATTGTTAACCATCTTCGTACCATACTCCTTTTTAAGTTTGAATGTATTTTACATGATGATTTCCTGTTTGAGAACGGACTGTAAAGACCAATATCATCCAATTCTAGCGTATAATTTGCCATTTCAGATTTTCCGACATAAATCCAGAAAAAAAGAACTGCCTGTAGATGGCAGCTCTCTTACAAAACATATTCTATTTTCAACTAATGCCGTAAATTTATACTCACGCAACTTTATCATCATTGTCATTATTTGAAAGGGCTATTTTGCTTAAACTGCCTTTCATCGACTCAATTGTGTCTAAGTAAAACTGAAGTTCCAACTCCGGACATTCCTTTAAGATACATAAGAAACGTGACAATAGTTCTATGCTCTTTTCCGTCCCATCTGCTTCAGATACCAAAACAGGAACAACCTCTAAAGCTTCCAGTATTTTTATATATGTTTTCATGCCGATTGTCCTGGAGCCAGATTCTACCTTACTCAGATGGCTATGTGATATTCCGGCCAATTCGGCCAGGGCTTCCTGGGTCAGACCTCTTTCTTCGCGTGCCCTTCTAATGTTCTCTGTTATTGAACATGTATGATCCTTCATATGTTTGTCTCCTGTTTACCGTTTATCGAGTGTCCCCATACTACGATTTTTCATCGCAATACACGTTTAAAATTATTACCTATCATTTTTTCACTTTCATCTCGCAAGCCCATTCACATTGATTTAAAATGCTGCCATCACACCACCAGTAGCTCTCTATAATCAGCGCGACTCCTCCACTCAACGGTTTACCATAAAAATATGTGCTATTATAGAGCATGCCTTTTTCTATGTCAACATTTTTTTGATTTAATAGACATTTTTTCTCGTTTACTCGAACCATATCCCATCGAAAAACAAGAGACATCTCAAAGATCAGAGATGCCTCTTGTCCAGCTTTAACTTTCTGTTTCTATCTTTTCTAAGCTTAAATAAGCGTCCAAAATACAAAGCATCACCCGCTTTTGCTCTGGCGTTAATTGATATATACGTTCCAGCAATTCCTTATCAGCATTATCCTCCGTATATCCAAACAGATAATTGGGGGATGTACCTAAAACATCACATATAATGAATAAAAGCGAAACGCTGGGAAGCTTATTGCCAGCTTCCAACTGCCTGATATATCCATGGTTTACATGACACCTTTCAGCCAATTCCTGGTATGACAATTTGCATTCTTTTCTTTTACCTCTCAACTTAGCACCGAATTCTTTTGGGTCCACATCACACCTCACCATCTATATGCATATTACCATTAGCTACTTTTGTTATCTTCTAGTATAATTCCACTTTCCCCTCCGCAACAGTCCACCAAAATATGACACATGTTATATCTCAGTTTCATTTGTATATAAAAAGATTGTCTATTTCAGGGAACATTTGTAGATTAGTTTTACTAGACATCCATATGAATAAACGTTATCTTATAGATACGAAAATAAACTTTTAGATAACATTTCGGAGGAAAATACTATGAGGCTGGCTTCAAAATTTTTAACAGCACTAGAAGGTAATTTCGATTCTTCCCAGGTCGAGAAGGCGTTCTTTGAAACAAATCAACTTTTTCTATCGCAAAGTGATGTAAGTGATGAAGATATCTCTGATTTACTGGATGTTTGTAAAGAATTCTTTCCTTTACCCTATCTTACTGAAGACAAACAGTATGAGCAACTTTGGGCCCGGCTTGAACCTGCATACTATCGGCATATAAAAGAATGGGAACAATTCACTCAGGCTATAGCGCGCTGCCGAAAAAAGCGCAAACTAAAACGGCTCTGTATTGCTTCTCTTGTTAGTATTCTTTTTATTATTACTTTTGTATTGCTTATTGTACACCGTCCAGTTTCCAAATCCGAATGCTGGATTTGTTCGGGTAAACTCCAATCGTATATCTCGTATGAGTCTGCATTTGGTGTAATAAACTTAAACTCACGATCCGTTAGTACTATTCCAAAAGGAAGTTGGGAGGGAAATCATAGTGTCACAATCACCTCTTCCGAGAACGGAACTATGATTATAACCTCACCCATTACCTCCGAGAGCTATCGTGCAGATATATATATGCAGGCTGACTCCCAGCCAGATGAATCTCTTATATCAAAATATCTATGTACGGATTGTGTAAAGATATGGAGTGAGAACAAATACGATGTACTTCTCATGGACGCATCAGGTACACCTTTTCCTATATCTGATAGTATGGAACTTGCTTTGCCACCATATACAGTCACTGCGTCTTCCAAAAGTACAGAATGCATCCGCATTACCTTTGAGAAAACGAAATAAAATACGAGCTTTTTACGTAAGATACATACACAAAAGAAAACGCCACATGAACATAGTGAAGTGTTCATGCGGCGTTTGCCAAAGTAACAATTTACATCATTTTGTCCGGACACCCACCCTAAAATTTATTTTAATTTATTGCATTAAAAGATTGTTGTATTTTTTCACATCATATCCGTTTCCGATTCGATAAATGGAGGGATTTCTGATTTAAGAAAACCGTCCCAAAAATCATGATTTAACTTTAAGTGTTTCATAACCTTTGCTTTTATAAAAGAATTGTTCATAAAATATGAATAAATGTCTTCTTTAGTAACTTCCTTTATTACAGTTAATTTATTTGTGACCCACCAATCACCGCTATATTGAACACAATGTCCCTCTGCTTTCACTTGAAAAAGTCTTATTGCAGATAATGATCCTCTTTTATAGTTTTTTATGGATTCTAAATATTCCGTTCTGCCTGGACACAATGCTACGCCCTCTATTGTTGTACAAAAATGTAAATAGCAATCCTGAAAATCTGTAACATATGGATTTCTTACTTTTACTATACATGGTATATTGAGTCGATATTCACAGCCTTTTGTTTTCAAACGCCCATTTATTTCAGGTATAGCCTTATATCCATACATTGGTTTTGATAATTCCAGATTTCCAACATCAACATCATCACAATCATGAATCACTTTTATTATTTTAATATCACATAAACGTATCTTAATTTCTTTATCCACCACAGAATGAAAACCATCTGGTTCTTGCTGTTCACGCCTTAAAATAAGTTCATGTTTTGTTATTTCCACTGGAAAGGCTATTATATCCATATTATTCTTTAAATATATTTTAAAAACATAAAGTCTTACATTACTATATATTTTTATTTCATTTATATAAATTCTATTCATTTTACAATAATCGTGGATTAAACACAGGAAGTCGCTTTCATATGGTAACATTGTCATGTTATTCTGTATATTTCTTGTCTGGAGAATCATGTGCTTCTCCCTGTTTCTTTCCCATATTTCAAATTCGACTATCATTAATATTTCCTTAACATATTTTTTTATCTCATCTATCAAATTAACCCTCCACAAAAAAGCTATTATTTAGACTTTTATGTTACTTGTTATTTCGTAATTTGTCAAACTTTGGCTCGTTCCATTAACAAAACAAAATGCAAAAGGGAGCCGCAATAACGCGCTCCCTTTAATAATCATCAACCAATTACTTGAGAATATTCTAAATATACAGAGACACAGATTATGCCTCCTCACCCTTTTTCTTTTCTTCATAAGTTATATAAGCGTCCAGCATACATATCATTGTGTTTTTTTGTTCTGGACTAAGCTTATACAGGCGATTTAATAGTTGCTTATCATCGCCTGCTTCTGCATATTCCAAGAGGTAATTGGGGGACGTTTCCAACTCATCACACAGGCTCAATAACAATGGCATACTGGGAACCTTTTTCCCGCTTTCCAATTGTCGGATATAGCCGTCATGTACATGACATAGATCAGCCAATTGCTGGCTTGTCAATCCACACTGTTTACGTTTTTCCCTGATTTTCCTACCTAATCTCTTGGTATTCATTTAATCCCACCATTCACTAATAGTTACATTTGTTATAATTTAGTATACAATCCGGTTCTTCAAATATACAGACCACCATTTTATTACATGCATTAACTTTTAGTTACAAACAACAGTAAAAGAACAATCTAAAAGCACAAACTATCAGCCCTGTTTTCAGCGGATTTTATTGTTACATTCCGCTGCCTGCCCAAAATTCCACATATCTGTATGCATTACTGTCTATTATGGTTCCATAATCTCCCAGTGTATAACCATAGAGACGCAGGGCACATGTCCTTCTGGTGTCTATCAGGTCATAATTGTAACTATTTGCATAAAAAGGGGGTTTTGAATTAACGCCTGCAAGATAGCTGGTATATACTTGATTAATTCTGCTATACGCACAATATCCCTTCTGGGAATCCCTCCTGTATCAGTGCCTCATATCTAGTTTGATTGATTACTTTTTTGTTATCCACCACTTATTCCTCCATATTCCATCTGCTTATTCTAAATCATTTCTGCGCATTATCGAATTTTCTTTTCTCCTGGCCGGATAATATCTGGAATCTGTAGTTTTAACCGCTCCGCAAACTCCATTGCGCTAACAAACTCCGTTTTTTCATAGTCTACAAGTTTTTCTGGCAGATTATAAATTTCTGTATCAGCATAATAATATAATCCCCGCAAGGTTCCAGCATCATATCCGAAATCCTCCGGCTTATATTCCGCCATACTTTGCAGACAATTCAATGGCCAGCATTCAACCTTTTCATCCTCATCATCTGCAAAAATATAGTCTTTGCCGTCCTGATCAAGCCGCAGAAAATAGATTATATCCTCTGATAAGGCAGAGATAATAAGAGAGTGGCAGCCATCATCCTCAAAACCATAAATTTCTCCTGATACCATCTTATTTATGGAGATATCCTCTATCAATTCCATTTGTTGGACAATATTCTGGATAGTCTTTAGCATTTCGTAATCTTCAGATATAGATTTTGAAAATATCTCACCCAATTCCGCACTACCAAGGTCGTTTCCAATTATTTTTCCATTGTAATCAATGTTGCCTGCGTTTGGTTCTTCAATTGCACCGCCAGATTTCCGGTAAGGAAGAGTATAAAACCAGCGCCCTTCTTTTATGGTTTCTCCATATATGACTGAACCGGCAAATTCGTGTTCAAATGACACCGCCACTTCCCGGCATCTTCCTTTCAATGTCCAGCCTACATGTTCCATGTTTATTTCTATGCTCACCACCTCCTATTGATAGATTAATGTCTGTTCTTCGACTTGAATATCACGATCTGTCTGGATAACCTCACACGCCCGTCCTTCAATCTCTTCCCAGCTCAACCCGGTAAAATTATGAATGCAGGTAATTAGGGAACTTCCCTGTTCCATGTACAGATACTCCTTTGTACCGGCATCAAAAAACATATAAAAATCAAAATCCGGTTCAAAGCTGTCGTCCTCATCATCTTCATATTTTTCATACCAGACACCGCTATGTATTTGCAAGCCAAGTTCCTGGATAACCAAGTGTTTTTTGTCCAGCCAGACCTGATGTTCCTCATCCGTTTCAAAAAGGAAGTTCTCGCCATCCCATTCTTCCTCTTCCAATTCCTCCAGACGGCCTATTGTAGTATTGATTTTCTTCTCCATAAGTCACCTCGCTTTTTCCTTTGCAGAGCGCAGTTTTTCCCTATTCTGCTCAAACTGGCTCATAATATCTCCCTGCAGCCTGTCATGAAAATCCTTTGTCACTGGATAGCAGATATCCTGATATTCCGCCTTTCCTTCAACCATGCGTCGCTGGGAAGGCATAGCCACAAAGTTATTTCCTGCAAAGGATCGTTTGACAGAAATCTGATTAACTACAAATACATCACCAATCACAAGTCTGGCATATGCCTTAGTGGTATTGGACAAATCTCTGTTGTTTACTACCTGAACATAATAGTCAAAATCTTCCTCCCCATAAGTGAGGTCAACTTCGTTTTTCCCTCCCATACGTTCCTGGTACGCCTCCAGAATTTCTCCCCTTAATGCGGTACTGAAATCCGTAGTTTTTGGAAAAAACACATCACTGTATATCGGCTTATTCTGTTCATCTTTTTCCCCCGTTGGATACTGCGGCATACTCACATAAAGATTCCCTGATCTTCCCTCCCTGATAGTGATACCGGTTACTTTAAATCTGTCACCGAACGTTACCGCAGCAAATGCCCTCAGTTTTTTATCTTTCTCTGTTGATACCTCATAAATATTTACTGTATATTTCATAATTTAGTCTCCTTCTACTTTTTTAATGAATTCTATCTGGACATCGCCGGTTCCGGGAGTTCCTCTGTTACCACCAGTTCTTCTCCCTCATCTTTTATCTCCAGCTCGTTATTGATTTCCTGCTGGCGGATTAGTTTTTGTTTCAACTCCGATTCATAGGGGAATTCTTTATTAAACTCCCTTTTAGATTCCTCCATATTTCTTTTGTACTCTTCCAGTTTTTCTTTATGTGCGGCAACTCTCTTTTCCAAACTCCCCAACAGGTTCTCCATACGGACCATATTTCCGGAAGCACTGCTGCTCATATCTGCCGAATAAGTCAGTTCCCCACTCAGCTTTATGATACAGTCAGAATACTTTTTTTCTACCACTACATCAAACCCCTTATAGCTGCCCACCGTCCTGCTTTCCATACTTTCAAGGGAATGTGCCATCTCTAAGATAACGCTGCCCGCCGCCTCACGTTCATCATATCTAAGGCCGTTCAGAGTAACGAAAAAGTCCGGCTCCATACAGAGTGCCTGGTCACGTTTCCTGATATCTTTTTCCATAGCATACAATCGGTTCTCAGTCTTCTTAATCAATTCTGGATATTTGAAAAGGAAATTATCCTGATGGACATAGCGCTGGCTCTCATAGCTTGCCTTCAAGACCTGCAGACGCGAAACTTCCGTGTCTACCTCGGTTTTTTCCATAATCATAGGATTCCCAGACGCAATTGCCTTGATTTCCGCAAAGGATAAAATGGTTTCGTCTACGTCCTGACATTCCCTTTCAACCGTTTTGTCTGTCATTATCTGGCTGATAAACCTCTGCTTATTTTCTACAATCCCCCAGAGGTAACTGTCAAATGTCTTTTTCGTGATATAGCGGTATATATTGACTTCTTCATTATCATTTCCCTGGCGTATGATACGCCCTTCCCTCTGCTCAATATCCGAAGGTTTCCACGGGCAATCAATGTGATGAGCCGCGACAAGGCGTTTTTGGATATTGGTTCCTGTTCCCATCATGGACGTGCTTCCCAGGAGGATTCGTTTCCTGCCGCTCCTCATGTCTGCAAATAATTCCTCTTTCTGCTTATCACTATGGGCATCATGAATAAATGCAATTTCATCTTCTGGTATTCCTTTCCTGATCAGCTCCTGTTTCAGAAAGTCATATACATTAAATTTCTTGTTTCCTGTGGGCGTGCCAATATCGCAAAAGACAGCTTGTGTCCCCTTAAACTCCTGGGAACCAATGTATTCCTGATAAATATTCTCTGCCGCCTGAAAGAGTTTGCCGTCACCATCTACTTCCGCATCTGGGTCAATCAGCCGGGGATCGGTGCCGAGCAACCTTGCTTCGTTGGTGATCTTGAGCATGTTATCGACCGTTGGATCTACATTCCCTGCTCGTATTGCTTCCGCGCGTTTAGCCAGTTCCTGCATCATGTACTCAACACTCTCAGACGCCACGCTCTCCACAATTTTGTATTTCCCACCTTTTAACTTAGGTACATTCAGGTTCAGCATTGAAGGCAATTGGATATCAGCCACCTCCCGGAACATATTCATAAGCTCCGGCAGATTACAGAATTTATTGAACCGGCTCCGCATTCGGTATCCGCCCTCTGGTGACATTTCAAGCGAAGTGGTAACTTCGCCAAAATTGGCCGCCCAACTGTCAAAATGGTCAATCCCCTTCTCATGTAGTTTCTGTGACTGCAGATACAACTGCATGACATACATTTCACACATGGTATTGGAGATAGGCGTCCCGGTTGCAAGGATAACATTTCTTCCTCCGGTCAGTTCCTGGATATACTGGATCTTTTGGAACATATCCATAGCCCGCTGGGAACCATTGGTGGAAATACCTGCCACATTACGGATTTTTGAAAAGATAGACAGGTTTTTAAACACATGCGCTTCATCTACAAACAATGCATCTATCCCTAACTGTTCAAAATCCAGAACATCATCCTTTTTTGCATCATTTCTCAGACTTAAAATTTGGGATTCCAGATTTTTCCGTTGACGCTCCATATCTTTTATCCCCCATTTAGCCCCCTGCTCCTCCTTCATCTCCGCAATGGCCCCCGAAATTCGTTCCACCTGATTTTCAAGAATTTTCGCACGCCTTTCCGCAGACAGGGGAATCCTCTCAAATTGAGAGTGTCCCAAAATCACGGCATCATAATTATTTGCAGCAATCCTACATGTCAGCTTTCTTCTATTTTCACTTTTAAAATCTTCTTTCGATGTCACAAGTAGATTGGCACTGGGATATAAGTGCAGGAATTCTGCCGCCATCTGCCCCACAAGATGATTCGGTACGACAATCATTGCTTTATGCATCAGCTTCAGCCGTTTCAACTCCATACAGATAGCCGCAATTTCATAGGTTTTTCCAGCCCCAACCGCATGGGCCAGCAAAGTGCTTCCATGCAGTGCCCGGTCTACAACATTCCGTTGATGGTCCCGCATATTTATTTCCGGATTCATACCGGGGAACGATAAATAAGAACCGTCATAAACCCGCAGACGGTTATCATTGAAGTTCTGATTGTAAAAATCCACATATTTTTTTCTACGCTGCGGATCTTTCCATATCCACTCCTTAAAAGCATCTTTTATGAGGGTTGCCTTTTCCCTTGCCAGAGTTGTTTCTTTCTGATTTACTACATACCGTTCACTGTCCCCAACTTCAATCTTATCTTTGACGGTAATTACATTCTGGTTCAGTAACGCCTCTATGATGGAATATGCATCAATCCTTTTTGTTCCATATGTCTGGCTTGCCGCCACAGAAGAATAGTCGCTGGATTTATTAGTAACCTTGTAAGACATAGTATATCGGTTTAACTGTACCTTGATTGCATAAGTCCCGTCTCTGTACTGATCCGGCGTATTCAGCGTCTCATAGATAAATGCCTCATAATCTTCCTGATCAATCCAAGAGGTTCCCAACTTTACGCCGATTTCCGTTGCCGTCAAATCTTCCGGCTGCACCGCTTTCAGGGCTTCTACATTTGCCAAATAGACGGGATTATCTTTTGCATACACTTCTGCAGCCTTTAGTTTATTCCGAACCGGACCGCTCAAATACTCACTTGCCGTTTCCCATCCCTGATTAGGATTCCCATCAGCCGCTTTGACTGGGTTTAAGAATACCTGCCCTTTTAATTCCTGCAGGAGCCGTTCCCGTTCTACCGGATAGACACTCAGCATATAGGGGATATGTACCTTCCCATATTCCGCCAGGCTGACTTTCAACGCGTCCATGGCTGTATCCACCTTCTTAACTATGGAAACTGGCGCAATAGTCTGTTTATAAAAGATATCCGCCTTCTTTATATTCTTGTTTTCATCTTCCGTTTCCAGGCTGCATAACAGATAGTAGTCATTGTCCTCCCGGAATGCTAACTTGTTGGCACGGCTGGACAGATATCCATACTTCTTTACATAAGGATCATAAATCTTATTTAGCTTTTCCTGTGCCTCAACAAGTTGATCTGTACTGCACCCATGTGTCTGAATATCAATCAGGTATCTGACCGACTGCCGGATAGCATGCATTCCAAGGATACGATTCCGTTGCGTCTCGTTTCCCGACCATCTCACCATGATATCATTATCCCGGTAATAGATTTCTCCCTCTATGACTGTATATGTGTTATTTGCCACATCTAAGAGGGCCGGCATGGTATTGGGAAGTTCTTCCTTGCTGTTTACATCAGGGAGCAGCGTTTTTTCCTCTACCGGACAATAATCGGCTGATAGAAAAGAAATAGCATGATTCAAATCTTCTTCAAGATTAAAATTTTCCTCATCTTCTACGATCAGTTCTGTATAATTAGAGTTTTGACCATAGGTATGCCTGTCAAAAGCCATCTTTCCCAGCATCATTTCCGGATGGTTCATATAATACTCATTGACCGGCACCCCATCATCGGTATAGGTGATGTTCATCCATTCCTCTGATTTATTTGTGGACAGTACACTTCCCTTCTTTTGAAGGAAGATAATGTCAGATGTCACTTCTGCTCCCGCGTCCTTTTTGAAGGCAATCCCTGGCAGACGTACCGCGCCGATAAAGTCTGCACGCTCCGCCAAGTATTTTCGTATCGTGGAATTGGCTTTATCCATGGTGAATTTTGTTGTGACAACCGCAATGATTCCTCCAGGGCGAAGCAGGTCCATGGATTTTGCCAAAAAATAATCGTGAATACGGAAACCATACTTTTTATATTCAGGATCAAAAATTTTGTACGCGCCGAAAGGAACATTTCCCACGATGACATCAAAGCTGTCCTTTTCAAACTTTGTCTTTTCAAATCCTTTGACTTCAATTGCGGCATGAGGGTGAAGCTGTTTTGCAATCCTTCCACTGATACTGTCCAATTCCACTCCATAAAGACGGGAATCCCGCATATCTTCCGGCAGGACACTATAAAAGTTCCCGACGCCCATACTGGGTTCCAAGATGGAACCATTTGTGAACCCAAACTGCTCCAATGCTTTATAGATTGACTTAGCGACAACGGGCGGCGTGTAAAATGCGGAATTAATACTTCCCCTGGCCTGCTCATATTCTTCCTCTGTCAACAGCGTCTGCAGTTCCTGATACTCGTTTGTCCAGTTTGGACTCTTAGGATTGAATACATTAGCAAGACCTCCCCATCCTATGTATTTGGCGAGGATATCCTGTTCCTCTGGTGTAGCCGGGCGGGAGGACTGTTCCAGTTCCTTTAACAGACGGATTGCTGCGACATTACTCTTATACTTTGTCTTGTCACCGGAAGGGAATTCCCATCCATCAGGGTAAAAAAAATCCGAAACCTGAATGACGTTTTGGTTTCGGTTACTCATTTCCTTATATAATAGGAAGGTTTCTTCCGGACATAGGGCAAATTCTTCTTTGCGTGCCGCTTCATATTCCCCCGGTGGCAGGTACTCTCCCACATCAATGGCTGCCTGGATTGCACGCGATACTTCCTGCATGGTAAAAGCCCCATGTCCTTCATTTTCTCCATTCACAAGGCGGAATTCAACGACTCCACTTTCACCATACGTGTAATGGATCAATCCCCAGCTTGTATTTAGCGCAGACTTTCCATAGTCCTGCTTAGACTGAACTTTCAAAATTTTTGAAAGAAATTCCTGTTTTTCCTTTTCCCCTGCCTGTTCAAAGAACCTTTGAATCAATGGTTTGGAGGGAATCAATGCCATGGAATGAAGGGCATATGCATTTGCAGCCTCTTCAAATACTGCCTTTAACCGTTCACTTCTTCCATCAGCCTGGGTCTCCTGTATTTCTTCTCCTGTATCCTCTGTTCTTTTGTCATCTTTCTCAATTACGGTATCCGCACTTAAATATGGTATTGTTACTGCCGGTGTCTCGCCGGCCTGTTCTAATAACCCCTGGTATTGGGACGCCAGATTTTGAAACCAGGGAATTCTTTTAATTTCCTCTACAGAGAAATCCTGGCTGGATTCAGGATATTGATCTAATTCGATTATCCGGGCCAGAATGTCCCGGATCACACGCCACGGATAGGTCTGCACCTTATTACCGTCAAAAGAACAAGAAATCTCTCCAGCATGGAAGGTCAGTGTTGAGGTAAATATCCAATCCACATCTGAACCAAGCAGGGAAAGGAAACTCTGCCGTATAAATTCGGTTTCCTGCTGGGGCAGTAAGTTTATGGTCATTACATCATAAATCATGTCAAATACTATCCTGCCATCTGCCGTTTCCAGGAAATTTTCTACTGTTTCGGCCAATGATTCCGGTATTTCCACGTCCTTTTTTATTGGCTGATAGTATTCCCCGCTTTCGATTAATAATAGGATTTCTTCTGCCACTATCTTAAATGGAAGATACCCACTTAGATACTGCCTCTGCTCATGCCAGTATAACTGGATTCCCGTATTATCTGTCTCATATTCAAATTCAAGTCCCTCACCAGTAATAATGGTGTCTCCACCTTCGTAAATCTGATAAAGAAATTCAACACGCTCCTCTATCCCTTCATTTAACTCAAAGAAATCATAGATCTTTTTCTTTAGGATAGGTTCCAGTGCGCCTGCTAATACCACTTCTCTGCATAATTCATCTGTCACTTCTACAGGCACTGGTTCAACAGAAAAAGAAGGAACCGCAACAGCAGTTCCTTCCTCTATATCAGTATCTATTACCTCGGCTTGCAGATTACTTCCTGCATCACGGTTTCCTGAGCTATCATCGCTGCTTCGTTTCGAAGTCTGGTCATCTCCATCGTATCCGCCGGATTGATGTTCCTCTCCACCGCTTTTATCCTCACGTAGTCCTCCACGATCTGGTCGTGCAGCTCCCACGCTTCCGCCTCTATCTGTTTCAGCAGCTCCGGCAGTTTGCCCGTCCGCAGCAACAGGCTGTACCGGCTTTCCTCCTTCTCCAGCAGGTATTCCTGTGCCAGCTTCGCGTATCTGCCCAGCGTCTCCAGCCCTTCCGCCTGTTGGCTCCCTGTCTCCAGCATCGGGTACAGCAGCCCGTCCTTTTCTTTCCTGTAATTCAGTTCTACCATCTTGATTTCTCCTTTCATCTTCCCGGATCTCTTTCGCAATCTCTGCAAATCTCCGCAACGTCCTCTCTGCAATATCCGATATGAGGATACCTATTTTGGATAGTATCACCTCTTCCTGGTAGTTTGTTATTGCAGACAGTCCTGTATCAAAAGTATCAATCCCGCATCGCCTTAATACCAAGTATGCGGTGCTCTGCAGGATGAATTCTTCAACTGGTGACATTTGTTTATCGTCCAATTCATCCTTGCTGGTAAGAACTGCTATTTCATGAATCCTGTCGTTTTCCTCTTCCATTATAGCACGTACATATGTTCTCGTAAAGTTTTTTATTGCTATCCTGAAATTATTTTCTTCCTGATATTGTTCTGGAAATAGCCTCTTTGCAAAAGCAGGAGCATTTTCTTCATTGATTTCCCATATCCAAGGCATAACCCTTCCGCCGGTGCTTTTGATATCATAGACATACTGCGCACCTCCCAGCATCTCAATGGGAAATGTTGCGATTCCAATCTCACCGCCCCTGACATAACGCTTTGCTTTCTTCCAGTCTGAAAATCCCAGGAGGATTTCTGCCTCCGGGTATTGTTCGTAAATGATACATGTATTCAAAAAGTCAAAACGATATAAATTCCCCCTGGCAGAAAACTCCAGATATTTTCTCCACTGTTCACCGTCACGCGAGATATCAAAAATTGCAATATCATACAAATCTGATACCTTCATGGTGTGCTGATCCATAGGTTCACCTTCTTTCCCGGTCTGCCATAGTAAATAAACTCATCTGTTCCATTTTGGGTTCTATTTTCTCTGGGCTGCTTTCAATAATCTGTCTGTATTTTTTAAAATCAGGTATCTCACGGTGCCTTCTCATAATGACAAAATCCTGGTTCCTGATTGCATCCTCCAATTCCCTTACATTTCTTAATGCATTTCTGATTTCAAGCCCATTATCCATTTTAGGACTTAGTTCCAGTCCGCATAAATACTGATAGTCCACATCGTCCCTACATTGACGGAAGATACCAACGGCTGCCCAATAAATCTTTTCCGCCTGTACCATAAAATGTTCCGGCAGCTTCTCCGGTGTCTTTCGGTGGTAAATTTCTGGAAATTCCCCTGCCTCCTTCATATCATACTTCGCGCTAATGATATGGTTTCTTAACAGGTTCATATTTTGCCCGTCAGTATAATAAGGATCACTGCCTCCACTTAATAGTTCCTTGTCCCAGCGGCAAAAAGAGTCTTCCAGTCTTTCTTTTAATGTTTCCCTACTCATCTCCCACCCATATTCCGCGGCTTTTCCCGATGGATACCCACCATTGACAAGGTTACACCCCGCAGGTCGCTGTAATCCAATACATAACCACTTTTTGCGTCCGAATAATTGTCATGTGCCTCTGATAAGGATGATTCCATGCTCTGTGCCCTGACCGTCACTATTTTACTTAATGTTTCGGTTATGCGGATATCATAATCCTGTTCTTTGGTATCGCTTATATAAACAACTTGCTTCTCCCCACATTCTTCTATCCCAAAACGCCCACTCAATTCTTCCAGTAATGTATCTGCAGGCTTCCCTAGCATATCTCTGGATTTTATTTCTGGTATATAGAATTTACCATCATCACACTGGAAAAATGGGATTTTCTCTCCATCCTTTTCTACTCCCAAGACTAGCTGCCTGTTTATCATACCTTCCTGCAGACCGTCCAGAAACGCCTCCCGTGCCTCCCACAGCCCCATCCAGGCTTTATACAGTATTACATGGTATTCCCCTTTCATCCTGACCTTTTCAAGATAATAAAAATTGTCCTCCATATAGTCAGACATTGGCATTCTCCTTTCAAAAAGGCAGTCTTGCCGACTGCCCTCAATTTTTTCTTCATTTCTTATTGATTTCTTCTTTTCATTTACAGCATGTTTATCCCTCCTCAGTTTCATTACCTTTAAATTACATTACGATTAGAACTTCAAAGCAAATTTGTATGCTGATGCTACCGACATGGCCTTCCATACAAACCGATGTTAGACGGAACCAATGGCCGGTAAACCACGCCATATGCTGTCCCTCGTGCGTCCACCTGCATCCCATTTCCTACATAAATCGCCACATGCCCAATAGACATAAATTCCCCCGCATTTGTATCACGGGAATGGAAGATCAAATCTCCTGGCCGTAGTTCATTTTCACTAACCTGTAGACCATTGTCTACAATATACTGTCCCTGTGTTGATGCAACGGATGGAAGGTTTATACCAAATTCTGCATATAACCTCTGTACCAGAGAACTGCAGTCATAATATCCTTCCTCATACCGCAAATCCTGGCTATACTGGCAGCCAACCTTATCTAACGCCGCAAGTGCCACCTGCTCGCCAATGCCGCTTGCAGGCATACTGTGCAGGAATTCGTCACTCATGACCTCACGCAGCAACTTCTCCTGACTGGGTGTCAGTTTGCCAAGTTCAATATAATCTTCATAGGTAAGGTTGTACACATATAATGAGGTGTGTGTTACTTCCACCGTGTTGCTGCCATTGGAATCAGCCAAAAATACCTCCATATCCTGATGTCCAAAATTCTGGGCTGTCCCATGGTCTCCAAAATACATATCAAAGTCTACACCATAACGGTCAAAATCTCCGGTATCCTCCACCACATATTCCTTTCCGCCTGCTATGATATGTGTCCCCATAGGAAGCGTGGGATTATAAGCATCAACGGCCAGGGTGTGGTCTGCTTTCGGCATGACGCCGCTTGCCGTAGGACCTCCCGACCATTGGCCACAGCAGATAGAACAGTTGCAATAACCACTGAATGTCATGATTCCAAGGCTTTCACCGGCCCGGATCGTATCTGTCACTGTCTCAGATGCAAAGTGGTTCATTTCATCAAAAATCTCCTTTAAGTGCTTTTTATTCTTATCACTCATGACGGTTGAGAAATTTCCCTGCCCGGTTCCATAACGCACCATATATACCATCATCACATCGGTAAAATTGCTACGAGCCACGCCACTCTGCATATTTTTGTAGGTTACATCCTCATCACTGTCTTCTTCCGCCGCCCTTACTTCCTCGTTAAATTCCCGGTAATACTCCGATAATACGCTTTGTACCGTATCCCCTTCCTGTAATGGTGGTAGAAAGAGAGCCAAAGGGGTGTTATACAGGATTACAATAATCAGGACAAAGGGCAAGGCAATCGTAACCAGCCCTCCCAATAACGGCCCCAACAGCCCCAGAAGATACAAAACAAGCTGTTTGACAACCAATCCAGCCCTCATGACGGCGATATCTTTTGCGGCTTTTGCAAAACTGTCCTTTTGTTCCTCACCGCTTAGCTTGTTCACCATGAAAGCATACATGCGCCTCCGGATAGCTTTTTTCATCCGGGTATTTTCCTGTTCCTTTTTTACCCTTCCTCGTCTTACTTCATTCTTTGAGGATATCTTCTCATCTTTTTTTCTGGTCTTTAATGTATCCCGGTCCTCTCCCGGCATTTGTTGACTTTGAAATCTGTCCTCAGACTTCTGGTCCACTGCTTCAGACCCTCGCTCCGTTCGTGTGAGGGTCACGGTATCTTTAAATCCAAAATCATAATCTTTCCGTTTAATATCCGGCCCGGAAACATTGTCTAAGTGAAACTTAGGATCTTTGCTGGCTTTTTGCTTCTGCTTTTCCCGGACAAAGTTCTCTTTTGGTTTCTCCTTACTCTTCCGCACTCCATCATCTTCAAAATCTGCGTTCTTCTCACTTCCAGCCAAATATCTGGGATAAGTTTCTTCCCTTGATTCCTGGCGTGATTCCTGACCTGACTTCTTTTTCTCTTGTCTGGGTTTCCTGTCTGTATTTTTATAATCCAGGGAACTCTCTTTCTTTCCTGGCTGCTTTCTAAACCCTGATACAGAATTCGCTGCAAGAACCGCACTTTTCTTATCTTCTTGTTCCTTCGGCTCTGATACAGGATGAATCTCCGTGGACTTCATGTGGATCTTTTTATCCGATAATGAGGCTTTTTCATCTATACCCCCGGAAACAATCTTTTTTCCAAGAAGTCCCGATGCAGAACTTTTTTCAGTTCCCAGGTAATTATGCGTTTGTAATTTTACTTCTGCGTCTGCCTTCAGCTTTATCTGTGCTTCTTTTTTACTTTTAAATCGGTTGTCAATGATTCGTATTCCTCCCTTCAGCTATTGCTCATATCTTTTTCACCTGATAATAGAGGCTTTCAAAGTGGAATCCTTTTACACCCTTTATTGCAGGACTGCAGAAACCAAAAGGAAGCTGATAATGTGGATCATACTTTTCTTTCAACATTTTGTATGCTTCCTCTGCCGACACATCCAGTTCCATGTATTCCGTTCCGTCAGGCATATACTTATCACTGAAAAGGACTACTTCTTCTAAAGTTCCTTTCTCAATCAGTTCACTAACTTCCTCCGGAGTAAGTAAAGTTCCACACTTCTCATATACTTCATCCTTGAGTTTCCGAAAATTGTATAACTCCCTGTCTTCCAGCATCATATAATCCCGTTCAAACAGGACGGCGATCTGATTTGGAAACACAATAGCCTCCACATTCATTTCCCTGCAGGCTGTCCGCGCTTCCCTTTCGGAACGGAATCGGTATTCTCTCGGTATTTCGATTTCAACCTCCCACTCATACAATTGAAATCCAATACTGAATCCAAATCTCATATTCTCAACCCACCTTTCTGCAAAAAACGGCTGCAAATTTTCGCAGCCGTTTTTCCAATAAAAAAAGTGGCCACTAGAAGCAACCACTTTTTCTTGTAATACATTCTTCAATTTTTATTTATCCACAGACCGTTTTCCAGACAGCCACAACGTACTGGTGCGCCTGTATTTTATCTCCTATAGAACATTTTTATCCTTTAAATATCTTTCAATCTCACCGATAAACTCCTTTGCCTTTTCAATCTGCTCCTCTGCGTCTTGCCTTGAGGCAATGAAAAAATCCGAGTAATCCGATTGTTCACGCATGATAGAGGCATTTTTGATTATTTTAGAAGTCTCCTTCGCAAAAATCCCAGTTTTCACGAAATTTTGGTTAAAATACGCAATCACGCCGCTATGTTTACTGGAATCAAATCCTTCCAGTGCTGTAATGGCACGCATGGCATGAAAAATAGAATAGTAGGAACGGTTCAGCGATGGTTTATACATACCGCCTGACAACATTTCTTTTGCCGCAGCTAAATCCTCTAACGCACGCTGGTAACGGTACTTTGCTAATGTCTCTAAGCTGCCCACAGTACCACCCCTTCTTCCTTCACGTTCTTATAGAATGGTAAAGTATCCTCCCACTCCAAAAAGTTTTTATAGTCAATATACAGAATGGAAAAGACCTGATCATATTCCAAATCCATATCCACCGCCAGGTCCACCATACGGTCATGCATCTCTTTTGTTTCTTTTCCGTTCAGTAGAACTGCTATATCAATATCCGATTCCTTTGTATTGGTTTTACGGGCAAATGAACCATATAGTAAAATACTTACCAATTTATCACCGTAAATATCACGCAGGCCCTTTACCAGCCTGTCAAACATTTCCTTATTCTTATCCACGCCGATTCCCTCCTGTCTTATCTTTTATATGGATATTGTACCGTATTTTTTGCTTTTATTCAATGCATATATGAAAGCCTGTTATCTGGCCTGCTTTCGCTCCTTTGGATTTTGTACCCCGTGCTGTACCGGTTCAATAATCTTCACTTCCGGCATCAGTCGTTTGATATCCTCAATTGCTTTCTGTACCAATGGGCTGTCACGATAATATGGGATAGAGTTGATAATATCCACATCCAGCCGGTTTGCTGACACCAGATCAAACTCACCGGAATAGATAGAATCATCGTCCTTGATTGTGAATCCAATCCCATTCCCCATGCACGCCATTTCTTCCGGGAGATTCCTGTATCGTTTCACAGCTTGTTCCAGGCTCCTGCACTGATACACTTTCCCCAACGAGGGAAACTCCATACATTCCGCCACGTAAAATGATATTGTGGGAATCGGCTTCTTTCCATACTCTACTCCGTTTTCTGCAGCTATTTCATTATATATTTTCTTCCCATCGGGCATCATATTCGCCTCCTTCATACTTAAATAGGTTTCCTTTCCTAATATAACGTGGTCTAACACAGTGATACCAATCAGTTCTCCACAAGCCACAAGCCTTTTAGTCATTAAAACGTCCTGTTTGGAAGGTGTGCAGTCCCCTGATGGGTGATTATGCATTAATATAACACTGGCCGCATTGGAAAGGATACTGGCTTTAAAGATTTCCCTCGGGGAGAGTATGCAGCTATTTAGTGTCCCCATGCTGGCTATATTTACGTTGATCACCTGCCCATTGGTCTTCAGGTTAAGGACGAAAAATAATTCCCTGTCAACAGAATCGAATTCCTTTAATAAGAGTTGGACTGCATCATTCGGATTTTGGATTTTATCCTCACTGTATATGGGTGGATCATCAACCAGACGAATACTTACCATTTTCAGCCCATTTGCCTTCATCCGCACCCCTCCTATCTATCACCAGTAACTCACCATCTTCAATACAGTTTATACGCATAGTAAGTTCGCTCTGTGTCAGTATTTCCACATTATTGTTATCCTGGCTATCCATCTATCTTTTTGCCTCCTTATGTGTTTGTATCTGTGTGCTACCGTATATTTTGTCCAGATACTTTTCTGCCGCTTCATCTATGGAAGAGTGAATATGGCGAGACACAGCAGAATACAGACTCAAACTGCCCTCGAAGGAATCTCCCCAATCGCGCCCATCGCGCACGGCCGACAATATTAAATCTGCTCTACTGGGTGGTATATCCGGATCAAAGTAAAGTTTATCCTCTAAGTACCCTATTTTGTTGTCACTCACAAATTTCTCCATAGCATCAAACTTTTGTTCCCAATCCCGTAAAGTTTCCATATTAAGAAGCTGCTTAGAGAAAAGTGGAATACTGCCATACTGTCTGACTGCCATGTACAGCCAGTCCATCTTTTCATTTTCTATGCGTATCACTTCAAATTCATCCCTTCCAGCCTCATTCTTCAGTATTTTTCGTTTCCTACCATATACCTGGCTTACGAAGGGATAGTCGTGCGAATTAAGGCCGCGGTAACACAATCTGTCAAAATCCGGGTCTGCAAGTTCAACCGTTGCAACTACACTGGCTTTGACTTCCTCAAAACGATCATGTTTCAAATCATCCAGATTAACAGATATCCATCTGCTTCTGTTTCCTGTCTTCAAAACCCTACACTCTATTGGAGGGAATAACTTTTGTACCCCGTTTACTTTCATTTCAGGCATGATGTTTATCTTCCTTTCCCATGTCCAGCCAATTTCATCTTTTCTTCCATACTGTCAGGAACTTTACTATCCCGTCCGGCTCTGTTATCCAAAGCCCTCTGCGTAAAACCGTCCAATGATTTCTGCATATTTTCTGTGTGCCCCGCCATACTTTTCACAATTTTCCCACAAAATTCTATGGCTTGCCTGATCTTTGCCACAATACCCTTATCGTAGTCATACTCAAAAACATCCGCTGCATCTTTCCCCATAAGAAGATTTTTAGCATTTTTCCGGTGTCCCTTCGCTGCGCTAAGTTCCATCCCAATATCCCCCATGGTCCGTGCTCCATCTTCCAGGTTTTTGGCAGATTGTTCCAGATGCTCATGAATTACCGACAGCGCCCTGCCTGCTTTTGATTTATCAATAAACGTGTATAGTGCCTGTTCTCCATAATACTTTACATGCCTCTTTACATGCCCCACTGCCTGTTTAATGCCTTCCGATACCTCATTTCTTAAAGCTCCCAGCCATACTTTCGCTGCGTGCACTCTATCTCCGGACGCCTTCACAAAATTGTCTATTTTAGCTTTCAGGGTTTTATCATTTAATTCGTCTAACTGCCCGCGCAGATACAGCAGTTCGTCCTGCATATCCTCAAAATACTTTTCCATCTGGTTAAAATACTGTAAAAAATCCTCCAGGTTCTGCGCCTGCGCGTCCATGCGGTTTTCCTCCATCATGGCAAACATTTCTTTTAAATGCGGCTGTTCCCCCAAGGGAACATTCAACGATACCTCCATCATAGCTGCCTCCTGTTATCTCTTTTTTTCTGATTTTCCTGAAATACTGCTTACCTTTTCCTTTTTATCCCGATTCTCTGCTTCAATCATACGTTCATTTATTTTTGCATCGTTAAAACACTCAAAGATTGCATCCAGGTCAATATCTTCCGGTTCAAGGACCTGGTAAGAGTTTACGAGGAAAAAAGCATGTTCGGATATCAAATCATAATCGGATTTTGGAATTGATGTTATCTCAAATTCATACTGTAACAGCTCCAAACAGGCGTTGAAAAGCTGTTCTGCCAGTGAATCCCCACGCTTATACAAAAGAGGGATTTCCGGATTCTCCTGCCAGGTCCGCACACTCCGCAGGATACAGTCCAATGTTTCTGTATTGCAGGACCATGTATCCGCTTCTTCTATCTTTCCCTTCTCGCAATGTTCTGGCACAACGGGTTCTGGATCTTCCAATGTTCCTTCGACAATCATCTGTAAAATATCCTTTCCTGTCCCTCCAGCCTTAAGGACCCGTGCCGCTGCCCGCATCTCATATGGATACAAGCACAATTTCTCTTGTGATAAATTCAGGACCTTAATCGCCGTTTCCTTGCTAAACTCAGACTGAATAGCAGAAAAAACATGATAATAGGAATCCAACCACTTCTCTACCGCTTTATTTTGCGGCAGTTCCCTAAAACCAGCATACTGCCCCATGGCAACACAGTCCTCCGCCCATTTCACCCAGGTCCTAAGTTCCCCGTCTGTTTGCAGTTCCAGCAGATGCTTTACTACTAACACAAAGATATCTCTATTCAACGATGTTCCTCCAATCTTTCTACCTCGTCTTTGGTGGTTTTTTATTTGCCTTTGTCTGCTCTGGTTTTGCCATTCCATTGATGGAGCAGTATCTCTCTACTCCTGCCCTGTCAAATTCCTCCAGGCGTTTAAGGTCAAACGCCACCTTATAATAACTTTCCATGCCCGAATAACCCATTTCCGGAAGCACCTTTCCAAGTTTGTGCTTTTTAATAAAGTCCAGTTTGCTTTTACTGGCAAAGGCGTCAATGTATGCCTCATTTCTTTCGACAGGCATATGAGCCAGATTGATGGTCAGATCAGCAAAAGATTCCTCATATCCCTCCTCCATATGGGTAAGACCGATATACAGTCTGTTGTCATAACGATAGGCATCAACTTCAAGCATCAGCTCCTCATGCCCAAATTCCCAATCATAACCCAATGTTTTTTTCTCTTCTTCCATTTCCTTACCTCTCATAATTATGAATACTGGTCATCCGTCTTTATTCCCTGTTTGTTTTTTTCATGAAGATTTGTATTGAACAAATCATATATGATATTATTCTTCTTTACCCTGGCATCAAAAGGAATAATGACTTCACCGTGTTTCAGGATTCCCATACCGGAATTACAGCCGTTCACGTATTTCAACTGTGCTTCCGGAATCCCCGCTACCCGTGAAAGCTCCTGGCTGTCCACATTTGCCTGTTTTAACAAAGCAATAAATTCAGAGTTCGCCAGCATGGTTACGGCTGTGTAATTCTGGAGCATATCAGAAATATTCTGGGTGATGGCGGTACACAAGCCGCCTTGTTTCCTTACTTTTTTCCACAGGGAATAGAGAAATTTTCCCGAATATTCACTGCGTCCAGAATGTTCCCCGGTTCCCAGCAACACATGGCACTCATCTATGTATAGCCATGTAGCTCTTCCTTTTTCTGCATTTCTGGCAATCCGTGCCCGGACATTTTCCAGCATGACCAGCATCGCAATCGCACTCAGCTCTTTTCCAAGATCACGGATTCCATAAACAATGAACCGGTTGTCTACGTCTAAATTGGTTTGATGGTTGAAAATATTCAAGGAACCGCTTACAAACAGCTCAAGCCCCAAGGCAATATCCCTGGCTTCCTCCTCTGGCTGCTTCATCAGCAGGTCATAAAAATCCGACATAACCGGCACATATTTTTCCTTGCTCATGGCAATATCCAGATACAGCTTACGGATACAACGGTCAATGATGGATTTATGCCGGCTGTTTAGCATTTCCGACATCGCCTGCTCACACAGACCAAGCATAAATTCGCCCTTATCTCGGATCAGTCCTTTACTGTCGGCAAGGTCCAATTCATTCACATCAAGCCAGAGCGGATTTATATAATTCTGGGTGTAATTTGACAGGTTGATGCATACACCCCCTAAGTTCTGGGCAATATCAAAATACTCCAGTGTCGGATCGATGACGATGATATCATCACCTGTCTGCAAATATACCCCCAACATCTCGGACTTACAGAAAAAGGATTTTCCACTGCCGGGTACGCCAAATACCATAGCGTTTCCATTGGTCAGTTTTTTCCGGTCTGCCACGCACAGGTTTTTAGAAATCCTGTTCGTTCCATAACATAAGCCCGTGGGTTCATAAATCTCCTGCACATTAAAAGGCATTAAAGCCGCGATATCCCGTGTAAGCATGGTGCGCATGGTTTCGACTTGTCGCACCCCTACGGGCAGAGCAGTATTTAATGCCTCTCGCTGTTGGAGATGATGTACCTCCATATTACAGAGATATTTGTTTCCTATCGTCTGGATTGTCTCTGTAATACTGTTAAGTTCTTCCCTGGTATCCGCAATCAGTACCATATTTACACCTGCAAAGAACAGGTTCTGGTCATTCTCCCGTACATCGTCCATCAACGCTTCCAGGGTTTTCTTTTCCACTTTCTTTCCATAACTGATGTCACTTGCAAAGTCATTGTTTTTATTACGGACACGCTGCTGGCGTAAAATATCTGACTCCACACCCAGATATTTTTTCTGCAATGTTCTTGTTGTCAGGTCCTTTGGCACAGGCACAATATCTATAGAGGTGATACTGTGTACAGGAACATTGGTAATTTCATTAATGAAAGTGTCCGGCAGGCTTGTCGGATACCTTCTGATGAATACAGCCCTGCAGATTTTCCGGTCTGTTTCAAAGTCATTCGGGGAATACTTAATCATGGAACCGCAGATATCATTTTTGTAATCTGTTTTACTTTTTACATACGCATCAAAATCAAAAGAAAATGTTTCTTCGTCACCAATGCGATAAAAATTATACAGAACCCGGAGCCGTTCCGCCGCGTCAAGCGGCTCCAACTTTGAGCCTATCGCATGGAATTCTTGCTGCATCCCTCCTTCAAAGGTATTAAAAAATGCTTTTGCCTGTTCATAATCTTTCCGTTCCACAGTAACCGTAAGAAAGCGTTCCTGTTCAATCCCCTGTTTTCCCGCTACAATCCGTTCCTCTACGATATCATTGTAAACGTCCCGAAGATGGTCATAGCCATCATCTTTATCTGGTATCAGGACATTCTGCCTGAACTGGCTCATGTTCCTGTTTTTGTTGTATATTGTAATCTTAAAAGCAACATCAATCGCATTAACCAGCTTGCAATACTGCTTTAAGATTTCATACTGGTCTCCCTCCGACACCGTGACATAATTTATGTCAGCAAAACGGTATACCCTGCTGTACCGGTTCTTTGTATTCTCAAAAATACCATCCTTTGCAATCCTCAGAATCTCAATCTGCTGCTGAACACTCTTCGGGGCTGCAAACAATGGTTTGTCCGCTTTTTTTAACTGTATGAAACGATCTGTAAAAATTCCCACTTCCGTAAACCTCCTTTAATCCAAGGCAGGCTACGGGAAGTAGTTTAGCGAATCCCGTAACCTGCTGGTCGCTAAACTACTTCCCACATATGTGGGATTATTTCATATCTTTTATTTCATGAGCCTAAAGGCAAGTATCCCTGCCACTGCCACAACTAAAGCCCCCACTGTCAGTAGGATCATGCGCTTTGCTTTTTTCTTTACCATGTTAAAATCCTCCTGTCCGTCAGACAGTCCTTTTTTTTCTTTTTTCTGCTGCTGTGTAGCAATTTTCTGCTCTTCTCCATAGGCGTCCTTTATCCAATCCACATTTTCCGTGGACTGGTATAAACAGGGCTTATTGAAAAAAGACATCTGGACCATTCTCCCCACCGTCTGCCAGAAACTAAGCCCATTGTGATTATAAAATCCTGTGAGTGCAATCGGCACCACAACAGGCGTTGCCAGATAGCACGCTAATGTCATGCCGATTTTATCGTATAAACCGAGTACAATTCCCGCTCCCGCCCCCAGGGACAGGACGCTGAATGTAAATTGCTTCACGGTCAGCCCCATCAGGAAGCTCTCCTTATAGTGCTGTAAATCCCTGCTGATTTCGATATCCATTTATCTCACCTTACCTTTCTTTACATTTTCAATCCTCTTTTTCCCCTCTTCAAAATATTCCTGACTAATCTCAATTGAGATGGAATCCCGTTCTGATTCAAGGGCAGCTTCCGCAAGGGCAAAGGAACCAGCATATTGGTCCAATACCAGTTCTTTTTTATCTGTAACAAATTCCAGTATCTGTTTTAGCAGTTCCACCGGCTTCTCCGATTGATGAACCCTATCAGCTTTTGAGATTGGCTGAATGTCAAAAGCCGTAGGAAGCATCCCTTTCGCTCCGGACATATAGTGTTTCATCTCCGGTTCTGCCTTGTCCTTCTTTGCGTCCGGTCGCATATCACGCGCACGTCCTTTTGAAAAGAGCAGGATATCCTCAGTATTTTTTGCCTTCCGCCCCGTATTGGCAACGATTGTACCCTTCCGCCATGCCACCTTCGCGTAATATTCAAAGCCGCTTTCCTTCGCCATGGCCTTCACCTGGTAAAGATATTCGTAATTATCACCGTTTTCCTCCGGCAGAAACTCCACGAGGAAGTGCCCCTTCTTTAGAACACGGAATTTTTCGTCCAAATCCTGCTGTGTGTACTGGAACAAATCATAGGAGGCAAAGTCCCGGTTTCCCCCTTTTAAACTTTTTTTCAGCAGATATGGGTGGTCAGTGATAATTGCGTCAATGCTGTTATCCTCAAGGAAACTCAGATCACGTCCATTTCCCTGTATGAGCATGCAGGTAATATCCTCATTCTCTGCATTTTTCTTCGTAACCGTATAGACGCCTTTGGCAACCCGTTTAAAAAGACCTTTATTAATCCCTTCGTAGATACGCGCCCGGATGCTGGGTTCCTTTACATCCTTTTCCGCATACTGGTATACACATTCCTTTGCATCTTTCAGGGAAAATTGCTCCACGTCTGCGAAATACTCAAATAGCGTCATTTGTATGCTTTTATCCTGCGCCGCTGTTTCCACACCCAAAGCCTCCTTTACTTACAGCCCCAGGGCCTTGCTTGTCAGGCTCTGGGCGCCCTTTACACTTCCCACAGTCAGGGCAACCGTGAATGTCATTTCTCCCAGATAGATCAAAGTCTTTGTCCAATCTGCATAGTCTCCTGTAAATTGTGGTAATCCTGAACTGATAAACGTATTGCAAAGAATAATCGCCAAAGCCATAGTCACCGCCTCAAAAACTACGCTTATGAAATACTTCGTAAACTGTACGCTTGTGGCACTCACTCCCCGATTTCCTGCAACCGTTGCATAAGCGATACTGCCAAACGGTACGATTACAAGTATTTTTAAAAATCGGAAATAAACATTATAAATAAGGAAAAATCCGCAGATCAAAATAATCAGGCTTAAAAATACCGCCAGGATTAAAAATACAAGGCTTTCCACAAATCCCAGATTCTTGATAATATCTGCCTGCGCCGGGTCTATCGTAACCTGTGTGGCTTCACTCCCTCCAATCAGTCCGACAAGATTCCCAACACTTGTAAATATGGCTTTCATAATATCGACGTTGTATACCACCAGCCACTGCGCGATTCCAATCCTGATCAACATACGGAGAATCACTTCAAACCGCATCTCTTCCCGCACATCTACACTTTCCGAACAAAAACCAATCACAAAAAATAAAACAACCAGGCTTGAACCAACAGCAACGAAAATCGGTTCAATCCCGGTTATAACTCCCCATGGGCCGCCTCCTTTGAAAGAAGTCGGGGACTGCCCCAGCAGTTCAAACACCATGTTCACCTGCCCGTTCCAAAAGCCGAACACGACCTCAAGAAGCGAAAGGATTGCCTCGCCCAAATTAAAAATATCCATTTACCATCACCTCATTTCCGTATTTGGATATTATGATTACTAGAGTATCATTTAAAATAATTCTTTTGAAAGAACAAAAGCCTTGAAATTTGTTTGCATCACTACCTCCTTAGATGCGGCAGCTTATATTTACCCGTCTCCGTGTAAAACTCCGGAAGTGCATACCCCGGTGCGAGCAGTGAATTGTCCGATTTAATTAATCCTTTATCCAACATATCATTGATAACTTCAGCCGTTTTCAAATGAAAAAAACTAATGGCATCATAACCAACACAGATAAGAATATCCTCCTTAAATTCAGCCATAGGATTGTATAACCATGTTTTTTCACACTTTTCGTGATTTAATTTCATGGCTTCGATTACCTTTTCCTCGTATGCTTCCAGGTTTTTCTCATAATAATCTTTCGCTTCAAGTTCAGTAAGAATATAGGCTGCTTGCAAATCAATGGCCCCTTTATAGTGAAAGGTTTTACCGTTCCGCAATTTTTTCGCTATATCAGCCAGTGAGTCAGGATATATATTACCCGATATCTCCAAATCCCTTATCCGCAAATGTTCCTCTCCCTTTGCAACATAAAACTCGTTTGCATGATATCCTAATTGAGTATAGAAATTTGGGTTTTTTTCTCTGTAATCGGTATCCACCTGGAATCCCAGGCTTATGAATAAATTTTTACACTCTTCTCTACATTCCTGACTGGCTTTTGCCTTTTCAAGTAAATTGTCTCCTATATCAACAAAAAAAACTACGCGCCTTAACTCCAGCATAGTGTTCCCTCCACGTTTTCATTAAAACAGCACAATCAACTGATACCCAGGAACGTGAGGACTGTACTAATCCCCGCCATAATCAAGCCGGCAACGATGCCCTTTATCGCAGAATTCATGGAACTCGAATCCTGCTGCTGGTAAGACTGGGCAAACTCCATTACGTTTTTTGCAAGGATAATCACGCCAACGGCACCTATGATGGCAATTACGAGATTCTTCAGATTATTCAAAGGTGCCGTCACCACTTCCGCGCCAGACGCATATACATTTGTTGTATATAACATGGTTGCCATGGCTGCCCCAGCGGTTATACTGCTGATTCTGTTAATCATTTTTTTTGCTTTTTTCTTTTTTTCAGTCAAATTCTTCACTTAAAATCTCCTTTTCTTTAAAAAAGGGCGCAAAAATAGCAGGTATAAAAGAACCTGCTGCGTGCGCCCTCTATTTTTTGCAACAGATTCCCATATATCTGCCATCTTAGGCATAAGAAATATAGGGAAAATTAAGATTCTTGATGGCCGGTCAGTTGTTCGCGTATTTCACGCATTTGTCCGGCACTTTTATCTGATTTAAAGTAAGTCAATATATCCTGGTAGGAAAGACCTCCTACCAATCCAAGACGTATTTCTTCTAACTGCTCTAATGTATAATCATTATTTATTAGCATTTCATTAAACTGCTCTTCTGTAATCTGTCCCAAATCCTGCTTTTCTATATTCTCGATTTCAGTTATTTTGCGGTTCTTTTTCAGTTCATCTTCTGAAAATATCTTTGCCGGCATATCAGGTTCCTGCAATGACAGCAATTCGTCCAGTGTTATTTCATCTATCTGAACATTCAGCCCCTGGTCCCTCTGGCGTTCATAATATTCAAAAGACTGCCGGTTCAGCAATTCGCAGGCTGGCACTGTACTTTTCTCACGGATTGGTGTATGATGATATGGTGGTGCGCCTCCATCAAACGTCTCCTTGAAAAGAGGATGCGCCGGGGTATTGTATTTTGAATCTACAATCGGGTCAAATCCCCGGATAAAGATCAGGCACTTTTTATTATCCAGCTTTCTGGCCTCATCCGGTGTCAGTAGTTCCCTTCCCAGCACATCAAAGTTCCGGCTGCTGCTGCCATTTTTTCCTCTTGTTTCACCAGAACTCCGCTTATCTACCGTAGCCTTCCCGAGCATCTTAGAAATATAATCGTGTGTACTCTGTTCATTCCCGCCAAGGTAGACCAAAGTGTCACAGTTCCCCGGGATGACCTCCCATGTCTTTTCAAACAATGCTTTAATCTGCGCAAGGTTCTGTATAATAATGATCGATGAAATTTCTCGTGACCTCATGGTACTAAGTAAACTGCAATAATCATCCGGTAATGCAAATGGCAATAGGTAAACCTCTGGCACTGCCGCCTCGGGTTTTTCCCCTGCCCCGCACCGTGCATGATAGTTTCCCATCACACGGCGCTCCCCCGACTAAGAACATAATCTCTTAGTATCGGCTTGAGGCTATCCCTCCACCGCTTATTATCACGGTTTCCCTGGTACTGTGCCTCTACTCTCACAACCACTAATGCACTTATTATAGAAGTTTTTCTCCCCCTTCCTTTTCGCTGCAACTACGATACTTTGTCGCTGATACAGTCAGCTCCCGTATTGGCTGCTTTCCACGTTCCACATAACTTAGGATTGCTACCACTTAGGCCGCTCCTTTAGCCCTGCAAGCATTATCTTCAAGGAAAATCCTCAAGATACCTATGCCCTATAAGCACAGAAGGCATTTCATACTAACAAATTTTACTTTGCCCCGCCTGCGTACCCCTGGTACACCTGCATTTCTACAGGCTATTTGTTTAGAGCCGTACATTCGGAACTTTGTCAGACCTCCTTTGGGTCATTCTAGCCATATGGCAGCCCCACCCGCACTGTCACACACAACTCATACCTCTATGAATCTTTCCTCGCCTTTCAGCGTTAGGGTGTGCTTCGCACGACTTTCCCGCGCTTATAACCCCAGCCACTGTATCTGGCTGACGCTACTCGGAGTATCAGTGAATCCCCTTCCGGGCGTTACCCCATCATTTGAGATTTCAGTTATGCAGTTCTCCAAAGCCATTCATGGCTTCAGGCTGCGGTTTTGTCGGTTATTTCTACCGTTTTGGACGCAGAACGTGTCACACCATTAGCAAACTCATCAAGCATAAAGGTCACATGGATTGGTAATCTTCCTTCGTAAATAAAGTCAGCCTGGAAGTACAGTTCCTGGAATATCTGGCTGTAAAGCAGCCCTACAATGCTGTTGTTCGATTTATCGGAATCCGGAATCACACAAAAAAGAGCTGTTTTTGTCTTTCCGTCACCATTTCTTCCCACCCCTATCTCCGGGATATTGATATCATCATGGTCCAGGATACGGAGGATTTGTGGATTTTCCAAAAAAGCCAGTCTGGAATTTGCACTGATTACAATACTCCGGACCGTATCAGCCGCTCCTCTGATTACTTTATAATACTGTTTGACTGCTGGATGATTGCTTCCCTTTTTACGCTCCAGGCGCTTAATCCTGCGGTCTAAGTCCGATGGCGAGCCATCATCACGTACCTCTGCTTCTCCCAGTAATTTCAGTACCGTGGAAAAGTTCTGTTCACTTTTGGGGCATTCCAGCCAAACATAGTAGAACAGCGCCTGCAGGTATAGCGACTCTGCTTTCTCCCAGAAGGGATCGCTGCTCTGGGAGTTTTTCGGGGTTGTATTGGCGATCAGGTTTGTAATTAATTTTACGACATCTGATTCCTTCCGGATATACATAAATGGATTATAGCAGTCAGACTCTTCCATGTTCAGCAGATTCAGGACTTTGACAACATAACCGTGTTTCTGTAAGAATCCCCCGCAGGCTTTTAAAATTTCCCCTTTCGGATCAGTGATTATATAAGAAGAACGGTTAAGCTGTAATAAATTAGGCTTACAAAAGAAGAAACTCTTTCCCGCTCCACTTCCCCCGATGACCAAAGTATTCAAGTTCAGCTTCGTTTTACGCGAATCCATCCTCATACGGACATTTTGGCTTAGTATGCGGTTCTCTGTCTCGTCCTTCTCGGCTAACACCTGATTCACCTGTTTGATATCTGCAAATTTGGCTGTACCATATTCTTTTCCCGGCATATAGTTTTTCCTGCTGGTCAGATACATGGCAATCGCAATCATATATACGAATTCTGCAAGTAATATCCCCTTAAAAGTTGTATCATTAAAGTAATTTCCAAATGGGCGGGCCATAACCATGTTAAGACGCTCCATAAAGGTATTGATATCAATCCCCTGTTCCCAGATGCCATTAAGAAGATACCCGCCATATGCCGCCAGCACACCACCAAGTACAATCAGCCAGACAGAAGTTTTTTTCTTATTTTCCATTACCTTCCTCCCCGCTTTTTCAGTTGGCCTGCCATCTGCAGTTTCCGGTTTTCTTCTTTTTTCTTGTGCAGCATGTCTCTGGTTTCCTTTAAGACCGGATCATAACTCTGGCTGTATAGCTCTTCACCGGTGCGTTTTCCAATCACCTGCCCCTCGTTATTCACCACACTGTATTCCTTATCCTTCTGAAGATTTGTAAATATGGTCCTCTTCTCCTCACTGATATGGGATATGGAATTTTTATCTATCCACAGGTACTCATTCTTTTTGAACGGAATCCGTGTGAGAATTCTCTTTTCAGTCTCTTCCACCGCAAGGCTCCTGGCAATAAAAATCTGATGGATATTTGGATCGTCTCTGACAGCTTCCTTTGCATGCTGCAGTACCTTCCTCTGGCGGCTATTCATCTCAGACATCTGCTTCTGTGCAGCCTCTGCCTTATGCGGCTGCTCCATCCCCCGCACAATAGGCTCCATGTCCTCCGCATGCTGCCATTTTCCCTGTTTCTCATACGCAGCAAACTCCTGTTTGTCCATTTTAAAGGCCATGCTGCCATCGTCATTGATCTCCAGGATTCCCAGGCTTTCCATATATTTCAGTACAGGCTCTACTTCCGCCCATGGCATATCTATGGCATTACTGATTTCCCCAACACCCGCCCCTGGTGTCTGTGCCAGATATGTCCCAACTGCCTTAAATCCCCATGGAGAGATGGACTGTTCTTTAGGGGCGCTCTGCTTGTTTGGGTCCGACATATCCTTCTTGTCTATCCCGTAAGTCTCTTTCAGTTCCTTCTCCTCCCCGTTATCCAGATAATCCTGGATTGATTCAATCTTGCTCCCCTCGATGTCCCCCATGATTTGATTCACTCTAGGTGTGGCATCAGAATGAAAAAGGATTTCACTTTTACCATCCGCTTTATTGATATCTGGAAGGAGTGCATAGCGGATTTTATATTTATCAGCCAGCTTTTTCACCTTATTAATATCAGTCGTATCAAAACGGAAAACCTGCAAATCGCCTCCTGTTTTAAGAAGGTCTTTTACGGTTGTCCTTCCGGATAAACGTTCCATCTCCACCAACCTGCCGATGAATTTTCCAATATCCTTAGCCGTATGAAGCCCGCCTCCGACAATTTTCATGAATATCTCAATTCCCTCAAATGACACCCGCAGGATTTGGGTAGCTTCCTGTATTTCTCCTATAGAACTCACCTCCTAACTGCTTCATTCTCTTTTTTCTTTTCATCTTCGCGTTTCCGCAGCTCCTCCAGCATCCGGTCCAGTTCATAGTCCACATTCTTATCCTGCAGGATTTTCACAAGTAACTGATTTGCTATTTCCTGATTGATATTTGCCACTTCTAACTGTATGATATACTCTTTGATTCTCTCCTGCAGTTCGCTCCCGCCCCGGATGGCATACTGCTCTATAATCCCAGCCTCCAGGTTCCCCTGGGATTTTTCCTTTTCCCTGACCGCAGCGATATGAATGACCGCATCATGCACACAGTCTAAGTCCTGCTGATGGAACGCATAACCTAAAAGTATCCTTTTATCCTCCTGGGTAAATACAAAGTCCTGCTTTTCCATTAAATCCATCATTTGGTAGCACTCCCGGACCATTCTGATATTTAATGACACCACACCAGCCTCACGCATCTGTATGTCTCCTTTCCCGTACCAGCAGCATAATCTCACGCATTTTCCGCATTTTATCAGCAGTCAATTCCTTTTTGATAATCCGCTTTACTTCATCATCGGCCAATCCTGAATCAAAGGCAGACCTGACTTCTTCAAGTTGTTCTGACGATAATCCTTCCGCAGCGATTTTATCCAGAATATCCGATGTCTTCTGCGGGAACAGCTTCTCAAGGATAGTTTTTTTTGTCTGCGGCGGCTGCGGTCTCCAATAAGATGGAGGAACGGTAGGTGCAGTTACCTTCTCTGTCTTTCCCTCAACCACTTCGGCATTTGACCGTGTTCTTGCCGCTGTAAGTTCCTCCTCCAGCTTCTTTATCTGTGTTTCCTGCACCGCAGCTTCTTCCTGCAGTTTTTTGATCAAACTGTCTTTATCTTTTAGGTTCTCATATAAATCCTTAATCTCCTGGTTTTTCTCGTCCAGGACGTGTTCTTTCACCAGTGTTGAGAGCACCTCAAACTTCTCGTTATTCTCTTTAAACTGCTGCAGAGATGTCTCCATCATTTTTATCAGGTTTTCTGTATACTCCTTAAACGCCGCGCCTTCTGCGGAATTACCAGCATTCTTTTTGGCCTCAATCAATTGTGTCCTCATTTTTTTCATCCGGCTCGCCGGCAGATCCGGTGTCGCATAGGACATGATTTCTTCCTTCGTAAGCCCAGAGACGGAACCAGAAACAATTTCCGGTATCTGGTACTGGTCAAATGTGCCCTGACAGCACAAATCAACCAGTTCCCCGTCTACATCTTCAAGCATTGCAAAAACGGTCTGACGCATCTGCTCCGCATTAAGCTTTGGGATTGCAACCCGCCGCACGTCTTTAATGCCCAGCCCGTATTGGAAAGCCATCTGTATTACTTCAATCTGGTCCGCCCCCAGCTTTTTACGGCACTCTTCTAAATATTTCTGTTCTTCTATTGTCATATCTGCCTCCTGCAATAAAAAAAGACAATCCAATCGGCTGCCTCTCGATTCATTTCTTATCTTACTTTTGGGGAATTTGCTTTATTTTTCTGTTTTTCCGCCTTACCTTCCTGCCAATCCTGGGATACTGGTTCAAACTCGCTTTTTCCATGTTCCTCAAGCCATCCCCTAATATCGTCAATCGGTGTTACAATAATTTTTTTCATGAAATCATTCGCAGCTATGGCCTGATATCCTGCACCCTGGTTCAAGATAATCATTTTTTCTGCATATTCCGAAATCTTACTATACTGGGTGTGGCTTTCCAGCAATTTGATTTTTTCACGAAAAGACGCAATGAATAGCTTATATGGCATGGATAGGCATGTAATGCCTCGCTCCTCTGCAAATTTTAGTGCGTCTGTATAACTTTTTTGTTCTGATTCAGTCACTTTCCCATCATTGTCGAAAAATTGATACTTCAAATTATTCCTCCTATATATCAAGCAATCCCCTACCGTACCTTTCCTGATCGGGCCGGAACCTTATCCGTTATATTCTCTAAAGAAGAAATAAGAGCCATAATTTTTTCACTGTGAACTTTTTCCAAAACAGTCTCTAAATAGTCTATGATGTCCTGGCGCTTTTCCCGGTCTCCAATATCCCTGTAGATACGTCTTACCGGATCGGACTGGTTGTCCCCGGCTCTCATGTATCCTGCATCAAGATAATGGATAAAGTCTGTTTCCTTCATCACTTCGTTCAGTTCCCATGCCACTTCCGCCATTTCTTCCTTCTTATCTGCTTTCCTGACAGCTCCGACCTCATCTAATTTATCTGCCAGACTCACGCCCTGCTTTCTGTCCTGGTCTGGTAAGAGCGAAGAACGGTACATCAAAAAGCAGGTTAGATGGTCCCTCAATCTATGATTGTCTAAGACCGCTCTAATCCCAGGTATTTTCCCCCCTGCTGGTACTAAATCACGGAAGCTCTCAATATATGCGTCTCCCAGCTTACATTCCAAAAGATATTTTTTTATTTCAGAAGCCAGTTTTTCCAGTTTATCCTGCTCATAGATCACGACTTTCTCCTCCTCTTTCCCTGCTTTTCTGCTTGTCTCTGCTCTGCATTCTCTCCTTTTGCTCCTGCATGATTTTCTTCCCTATCCTCTGCTGTCGTCTTACCTCCGCAAGAACCTCATTGAGCCGGCGATTTTTCTCCTGGAAATTCAGGTACAACCGCTCTGCTGATTCAAACGTGTACCCCATATCCAACAACTGCGTTTTTAGCTGCTCTGCCTGCAGGTATTCTCCCTTAAATTCCTGATACCCCTCCTCATATAAAGAAACCTCAACCTTCAGTTCCTGGAGCTTTTCCCAAAGCTCAAATATCTCTGTATTGGCTTCACGGTTCTCTTTTTGGTTCTTTTTCTCCTGCCTAAGCGATTTTGCCTGTTCAGCCAATGCTTTCCTGATATTTTCCAAGTCCTTGTCTGTATGTATCTGATAAGCCGAAATGAAATTATATTTCTCCTGTATCTCATGAAGTTTCCGGATATCTTCTTTATATTTCCAAGCATCGGAATAAGGCTGTTTTTTTAGGACGCCCAGCCGGTATAACTTTGTAAAATACATCTTCTGGTATCCAGTCAATGGGGACTTTCTTCTGGGAATATAACCAGTCACTTTTTTGACTCTGGGCGGCAGTTCCAATACTGGCTCCGGCAGTTCCTTTTCTCTTGCAGATATGGGGATACTTAGCCGTTCCCGTAATTTTTCTTCTGTGTAATCGCCGCCCAGGGTATCCAGCCTGCGTCCCTTATCCATACCTGGCGGCTTTAACAGAATATGCGCTCCCTGTTTTATCTCATATCCCCGTTCCTCCACTCCAATAAGGAACTCATCCCAGTTTTCCGCCTCGGCCGCCACCTGGTCGATGTCACGGCGGATCATATCATTCCAACTAAATTTACCATCTTTACCCTGGTCCCAGATGCGTTCCTTTTTTTTCTTTCTGTTCTGACGTACTTTATCCATGTCCAGCGTTGCCATATGGTACTCTTCACAGATTTTGTTGACAAGCGGCTGTATGATTTTGTCCCAATCACCATTTCGGTAATCATATTTCTTCCCTTCTCCAATACAGCGGACACTATTAAATGCAATATGGCCGTGGATATGATCGGTATCATCATGAAGCGCATAGACTGCCTCAAACTCTTTTCCAAGGTACTCCTCTACAAATTTCCCTATAATCTTCATGGCAACATCTTTATCAACGGTATCTGCCGCCTCTTCAAATGAGATAATGATATGGTATCCCTGGCGTCCCCCCATCTTATCGTACCTTCGCTTAGTGTTCAGCATTTGTTTCAGTGCAGTCTCCGGCAGACAGTTATGGCCTGAAACATACAACCCATTTTCAGTTTTGCTGTCCTTCGTAATATAATTAATCGTATTTGCGAGATGCTTTGCCTGAAATCCCGATTTTGCACATCCCATATGCAGAATTTTACTGATAGCCATACTTAATTACCCGCTATGTCCAAATGGCTGACTACCTGCATGACTGCCTCCTTGATCTGCTTCATATAAACATACAGACGTTTTTTATCGGATTCATGGTATAAGCCGCTGTTGTTGTTTTTGACAATTTGGTTGATGTTTATCCCGATATGGTTTATCTCATTCGTGAGATTCTGTAATGCTTCCAGAAGTTCCGGATAATCTCTGGGGCGGTTGGTTATCAGCATCCTCAGATACTGCGAATCGGATAGCCCTCTCTCTTTTGCCTTCCTGTTCAGCTCCTCCAATTCCTCGCATGACAGCCGAATTTCTTTCCGGCAGTTCATCTTTTTTACGCTTCTCAGTCTCTACTCACATCCTTTCATCGAATAAACAGCAAAAGAAAAGGAAGGAACCACAGCAATCAGCTATATTCCTTCCCTCTTGATACTTTACTTATCATCTTACTGATCTCCGCCCAGCCGTGATATCCACGGGAGGCAGGATTTCCTGTATCTTTCCACGCAGCTCCTTTTGATAATAGGTCCTCTGGAAAGCGGCATTTAGTATTTTCTCGTCCGCTTTCAATCCTTCCAGGGTTTTATGAAGAATTTGCCATTCAGAGTGTCTGCTTAACTTAAAATAGTCCCTGGTATCAGATATCATCTTGTAGTTCTGCTCACACGCAGCATCAATCACCTGGTCAATATCCGTCTCCAAAGAATCACCAGATTCCATGTCCACCTTATACAATTGTCCGTGGCCGTCTGTTTCTAATGTATAGCCACTTTTAGTTGTATACCCCACTACCTGTTCAGCCTCCGCGCGGGTAAGTGGAAAAAGTATATCAAACTCGTCAAGATATTCCATTAATTTTCCAGATGTTTCAATTCGTCCCAAATCATCCCCTTCTTTCCATAATTCATTCTATCAGCGGGAATTTTTCTTCGCCGGTGTCGCTTTTTGATTTACCTGTTTCCATAAGGAGGTCTGTTCATATATATCGTCTAACAGCCTCTCATCTTTTTTTAGCTGTTTTATCCTGTCTATGATTTCCCTCTCTTCACTGCTTCCAGCTTTCTCTTCCAGTCTCTGTCTGGAATCTAAGATGAATTCATTGTTCCATTCACAGGCAAGGAATGTAACCTCGTCCATGGTGATTTCTTCTATTTGTTCTCCCTCTAAATCCACCCAATAGAGCTGCCCTTTTTCATCTACGTGTAGCCCATAGGCACTTCCCTCCATATAGTCCAACAGAACCTGGGCATGTTCCTCATTCAGTGAAAATGGTATAGAAAAGTCATCGAGATAGGCCAGCAGTTCCGTGGCCGTATTCAATTGTTTCAAATAATGCCTCCTTGCCCGGTATCCTACCGGCTATGTCCTGATAGCGGCTTCTTATCCTTGTTTTCATACTTTTTTAATACCGCCAGAATCTCACTTATTTTTTTACGGGCCGTCTCCGGAAGTTCCCCCATCTCAGCATTTCGCAGAAACTGCGCTTCGGTCTTCCTTCCATATAATGTTGCCAGCCTGCCGTATGTCTCTTTTGCCAGGTCAACTTCGGTATCTCCAGACTGCAGCTTTTCCGCCCAAACCTCCGGCATATGATCCCGGACTAAAATACAGATATCGCAGGCAGCCTGTTGTAAATCCGTGCGCTTTAAAATAGGTTCCTTTTGATCAATAGACCATATACCATTCAGCATGTCCTGCGCCAATCTCAAATCACGCTCATCTGTTCCATTTAGGATTGTATCCACAACCTTCTGTAGCTGCTGGTACTCCTCATCCATTCCCTGTAAAGGAATACTCTTATTTTTATCCAGTCTCTCCATAATGTCGCACACCTCCAAGCCAACAGCTTTTTGTATGGATTCCTTTGTGATGTTATTTTCCCTGCAATATTCCAGATAAGTTTCCAGTCCCCCTAAATATGTAATTTCCTCCAATGGGGTGTCAGCCAGTTCCTCCCATGTATCATAATGGCCCTCTATTGTCATGGCTGCTATCGTACAATCATCAAATTCCAAGTCATAGAACAGGTCATCATCTGTACTGCACATTCCAATCCGGTAAATATCAGGCTGGTCTTCCTTAGCGTACACATTGAAAAATAACCTGGCTTCATCGGTACTCGCAACTGCTGCATATTGGTATGGGCTGCCCTTCACCCTGTCCTTGTTCAAGATATACAGCAGGGTGTATTCTCCAAAGTGGTTTCGTTTCAGATACTCCTTACTGTCATAGATCAATCTCTCAGTTTCTGTCTGTTTTGCTTCCATATTCCACCTCACCTATTTCTTTATCAACGGCTGTTGTGTCTGCTCTCCAGGTGCGGTTTATAAGCAGAGTCCTGTTTTTCCAGTTCTGCCATCTTAAATAAATCTAATACCTCCCACCCAGTAGCAGCCTTAATAGCCGCTGCTGAAATGTTGTTTTCTTTACAGTATTCCAGGTAATCCGCTACCCCCATTTTATGGGGGATTGCTCCAATGCCCCACCTGCTCAGTTCCTCCCAGGCGTCCAAATGGCCGTCCATTGTCATTGCAGCAATTTTGTACCCTTCCTCCAGCAGCCCAAACAGATATTTATCTGTATATGCGTATCCAATATTAAATTCAACAGTCTTATGCGCAGAAGGAGAAAAACTAACAGCCCTGTCCTGCCCATATTCTGCCAATCCCTGATAGGTGTCCTCTCCGTGCGCCTCCATTTTTAAAATATGATAGATAATGGCTCCCTGGTACTTTTGCGAATCCAAAAACTCTTTGTTTTCACAAAGCACTTTGAGTACATCCATCTGGGGGTTTTGTATCTTTGGGGGCAGACTATTTAATTCCGTCAGGACTCTTGCAATCTGTATTTCCAGCCCATATTCTGGCTGCTTGCGTTTCAGATAGTCAAGCCAGAACTGCATAAATTCCTGTTTCTTCTCTGGATTATTTATTTCCCTGCACATTCTTTCCACCGCATGTGCCTCTGATTCTCCGGGTAAGCGCGCTGCATTCCATTCCCCACCCCCAACAGCGTTCAGCATATTGCAGATATCCCTGGATAAATCCTTCCCCATTCCCAGTTCTCTCACCTCATGTATCCCTGATGCTTCAAACTTTTCCGGTTCATATTTCAATGTCCTGTCTCCTCTTTTCTAAATAACCGTTATAGCCATTTTTCTTACCCTGCCCTTTACATGGCGGTTTACCTGCCATTTCAGTTTTTTCACTATCGAGTCCTTTTTCTGTCTGCCTGGCTCACATGATTCATATAATCCTGCTTCTGTAATTTTACCTCATCAAGCAGATCTCCTACACTCCATCCGATAGACGCTGTAATAGACGCCGCTGTGATATTTCTTTCTTTACAGTAAATAAGGTAATCCTCAAATCCCTCTCTATGGGGCAACGCGTCGAGGCCCTCCCTGTCAAGTTCGTCCCAGACATTAAAGTGGCCATCCATCGTAATCGCCGCTATTTTATAGCCTTCTTCCATCGGTTTAAACAGATCCTCATGAACCGATGTATCACCTATATAAATTTCAGTAACTTCTTCCTTAGAAATAGAAAAATAGACTGCCATTTCCTGCTCATATTCAGCAACTCCCTTGTAACTGACGGCCCCATCCTGTTCTTTTTTTAGGATATAGTAAATACTGGCATCATGATACTTTTGAGAATCTAAAAATTTTTTATTTTCTACGAGTACCTTAATTCTCTCCATAAATGGAGTTTCCATGTGCGTAAATCCTTTGTTTAGTCTTGTTAAAACTTCCGCAGCCTGTATTTCCAGTTCATATTTGGGCCTCATACGTTCCAAATAGTCAATCCAGAATTGCATGAACTCACGCCGCTTCTCCGGATTCTTTATCTCCTGATAGGTACGTCTCACTACGTCCGACTCCGATTCTCCTGGTAAACGCATCGCTTCCCATTGCCAGTAATCAACAGATTTTGTCATTCTGCATATATCCCAGGCCAGATTTTTCAAAAAGTCCGACTCTCTATTTTTGTCAGGATATCCATATTCCCATAGTTCTCCGATCAAGCCTTCTGTCTGCCTTGTAACCTCAATGCTTTTTGCACGGCTGACCTTATATAAGTAATCAATAAGCAGCTTCCTGGCATCCGCAAACCGGAGCGTATCCAGAACATTTTCGGTTTGGTTGTAAGGATACGGCTTATAGAAAAATGGGGTAAAAATGTCTCCCAATGGTCCTCTCTTCATGAATTCGTCCACGTAATCTTTTAATCGTTCAAATTCCTCTGGTTCATACCTCAATACTCTGTCTCCTTTACATTCTGTATTATCTATTTTTCTGTCTGTCCTGTTTGGGAATGTCCTCCTTTTTCTGATGCTCTTGTTCGGAAGTTTTCCCCCATATAATAAAATGGCAATATTCGCTTTTATGGTTCTGCAAATATTCCGCCAGTTCGAGAAATCCCATTTTTAGTGCAATTTTCGTAACTGCAGTCACGTCAAACATATTGGTTTCACCAGTATCCCTGACCACCAATATCTGCTCTTTCACAATAGGTTCTATTACAGTTCCAGCTCCTTCCCTTTTCTTTTTGCCCTCTTTACTTCTGAAAATCTAAGGGGCCGGTCCGGACTGGCTTTGCCAGTCCTCTGCAAGATACGGATTTTGCCGTACAAAATCCATCTTGTTAGGGGAGATCCCCTAATACCCCCATATCAGCCTCAAAAAGCTGATATCATTCACAATTTTTTGCTATCAATTCCGCGGATATTACGCGAAAATCTGATAGCAGAAAAGGGAAACTGACAGCAGTTTCCCCTCAAATCACATACTGCCTGCTATCAGCTTCATATATCTGATAGCAGGCAGTATGGAGTATGATATCATCAAAGGCTTTGTGATATCACATTCCAAGGTTATCTGCTATCAGTCAATTAAACCTGATAGCAGAATTCCACTTTTGTTTTTGATACTAGGTTGCCGCATTTGATAGCATCCCTTGACCTGCTGTTTAAAATAGTTCTGTTTTTCCCAATCCATTCTGCATTGATGTTCTTTATATTAAGATTTTATATCTCTGTCATTGACGGTTCCCATAAAATCGTTCCAGTGCTTTCTCGAAGGCACCTATCCCGGAAAAAAAGCTTCCTATCTTTACATCTTCAAACAGGTAAGGCATAGCGCTATATAAAGCTTCAAAAATACTGGTTAAGACATTCACTACAATCGAATTTCCTGCCTGCTTATATGCCTGGCTGTTACTGATGCCCGCTTCCAGGACCTTCTGGTAATCTTCATCATCAAAACCCATCAGCCTGAAGCACTCTAATGGTGTAAGCCGCCTGATACGAAGGATTGATTCCAGCCTGCACAGGGAATTTCCCTGCGCAGTGATTGTCGGGCAGATGGTCCCATGTCCCTGTACCCGGCCCCGTTTTCCGGCAGCATTCGGATAGGCGATATTTACAACTCCCTCTGCCATACATTCCTCGTAGCCTTTTACGGTGTCCTGCCGCACCAGAATGATGTTATCCTTCTGTACGGAGGTAATCGCATAGCTGCACCAAGGCTTATCCTTTAGTTCCAGGTGCTGTTCGACTCTTCCCTCTTCATTATATCTTCCACGGATTGCCCCCACTTGCAAAATCTTTGTCTGGTCGTGGCTCGCAAGCTGGGTATTGGCAGTTCCCATCCCTGATAGTATAACACTCTGTTGGGAATTTCCAATACTTCCGACCACGGCTATTTTATTTCTTCCGGCACCGCTTGCCAGCAAAGTAGGGCTGGAACCGATTGCAGAGTATACCCTGCCAGTCTGGGGATCGCCAAGATACCCCTGAACCTGTCCAACTTTATACAGTTTATTTTCCCACTGTTTCAGTTCCTCTTCCCCAGGCATATACAGAAGCGCTTTCCGCTCCTTCATGTCTGTAATCAGTTTCTGCACTTTATCATCTGACAGATAATATTTCTCATCTACCTCATCTTCAAGGATATCCATCAGCCGCCTCCCGTTTTCCATTGGCTCTGGGAATACGAATTTTCCATTATCACATTCCTTTTTAATCAGGACGAGGTATACCCGTTCCCGGTTTTGCGGAATCCCATAATTTTTCGCGTTCAATATCTTCCAATAGGTGTTGTATCCATATTCCTGCAATTCCTGCTCAAATAGACGGAATGTGCTGTTTAGAAACCTTGCCTGAACAATATTTTTTACATTCTCATAAATTCCAAACATCGGCTTTACTTCCCGGATAACCCGAAGCCACTCTACAAGGAGAGAGGACCTTGTTTTATCCAGATTCTTTGAGCCGCATTTTTCACAAAAATCCCGTTTGCTCCAATGTACCTGCAGCGGGTTTACCTCATGCCCGCAATCTCTGCACCTCCAGACGGAACCGGCCAGCTTCCCACTTAGGGAGAAATCCTGACACGGGCTTCCACCGCAGATAAAGTTGAAATAAGGTAGCTTTTTCTCATCAACTTTCGTAATATCCCCAAGGTTGGCACTCTCGTCAACCCCATGTATGGCGCAATAACTTTTTACTGCATATTTGTCAAACTCACAAAAATTTATTAATTTATAATCCAATTCCCTTCTTAGAGGGTGTAGCTACACATTTTACCCGGGATTACCTCTTACCTCCTTTCAAATGTTTGAATGTAATCAGTTTCCGAATAAGTTACGAGCTACTGGTACAAATTAAATTTCTATGACTGCTGAATTTTTATTGGATTGGGCTTAACCACCCCCTTTCAAAGATTTGCCTTCATCTTATCTTGCCTTATGTCTCGTTTTTTTCTCTATCTGTGCCGCCGGTTGGATTGCAAGGCTTTCGGCATCAAACTGGAACACCATATTAGAGACCTGGACAGGGAACACTTCTGCTCTTTTATCCATCTCATTGCTCTTTTTTACTATTTCCTGCAAAGTTTCCAAACTGTGTCCTGATATTGGACAGACAAGGATTTTATCATTTGATAACGGCATAACATACAGGTCATCATCCAAACGCCTTGAGATTTCACTCAAACCCTCGGGATAGAACATGATTGCAATCCCATTCTCGCTGTACACCCCGTAATAGTCTTTTGTGTCTGGAAGCGCCCCGCTTAATGCCCCTAATGTATGAGCCAGAACAGCTCTGCTCGTATCCAAAACCGTCTGAAAGCGTTCATTCATATCGAAATATTTGACTTTATCAAATAATTCCTGTACCGTAAGTCCCCACTGCTTTAAATGTTCATTTTGGACAGGTCTTTTATAATCCAGAGGCCACTGTTCATCCTCGTCATAGACTTCATCAAAGAACTGAAAATATACAGCCATATCCCCAACAGGCAGATATGGTATATCATTCCCTTCCAGCTTTTCGGCTGCCTTTTCAAAATTAGCCGCCCAAATCGTAACATTTTCTAACTGCTCAATCGTTTCAATAGCACGCTTTTTTTCAAAATAATCGCAGATACTGCTTACCTGGGCCGTTAATTCGCCTTCTTTCCACTGTCTATATAAGCTATGGATTGACAATGACTGGCTACACACAGGCGGCTGCATAAGTTCAAGGGCTATTTCCTCATTGTCCGTACCTTCTGCTATTACTATCAATCTCTGATGCTCTTCATCAATGTGACGCCCAAGTTCTGTAATCAGTCCCTGTTTATATTCTTCATATGTCATTCATTTACACCCTTCAACCATTCGCGTATGGTCAGCAATTTGTTCTTGTTCTCCGATGGTGAATAGTGGAAACCATGACTTGATATGGCATACCCAGCCAAGCTGTGTCGAACCTGACGGTTCCCATTCTTGTGGACATCTTCAATGGAAAATGCTGGTGCCAGTGCTCCCATAGTATCAGGCAGGATATAAGCCTCCCTCTCTGAATATGGCAAAATATAAAAGCTATCCGGCATCAGGCGGCTAAGTTCCTGTAAGGTATCCCAGTATAATACACTTGCCGCTCCTCCAGGTCCCGTGACCACATAACCAAGGCTATCCTCTGCCTCTCCATTGTTCAGACAGCACGAAATACCTTCCAGCACATTTTCAATCTTCTCACACAACGGATAGATTTTGCTCTCCATGGATACCAGCGAATGTTCCAGTACAAAATTATGAAAATCACTTTTTCTCATTTTCCAGGATGCCAGATGTTTATTGGTTACTTCTGCCTGATAATAACGCCCGTCTCCCAGCGGTGCGTGAAACATATAGTAGAGCACCATGTCCCCCATAACCTGGTAAGGCATATCATTCTTTTTCAGGGCTTCCAGGTCACTTCTATGGTTTGCGGCATATACTGCCACATATTCCGGCTGTTCCAACTGGCCTACTGCAATACGCAGATCTTCCGCTTCCGCATCAGAGAACACTTCCATCGCCCGGTCTGCCAATTCCTCTTCCCAGGTGTCAAACATCTCCGCTCTCAAAAAAGCCTCCCTTACCGGAATGACGGGGCAGTACCGCCCCTCCTGCTCAAATAAAATTGTGATTCCCTCGGTCGGGAGACCCCTAGCCACCGTTCTAACTTCCCCGCGAATTGCGGAATCCTCAAAAGCGGAACGAATACATTGCTGGTAAGCATCTGAAAACTGTTTATATAATTTGAGGTTCATATTCTTATCTCCTTTATGATTAAATGAAAAAAGCAGGTTCTTTTCTGAATCGCTCTGAAAAGTCACCTGCTATGGTTTTTATTCACTTTTGGCTTCTGCCGCATCCTTTGACTTGTTTTACGGATCTCATCTGTTTTCCGGCTATAAACATAAATATAATCGGATAAATCTTTTTCCCTCTGCTGAAAACCATTTTGTTTAGAGTCGTAGAGGGTTTCCTGAATCCATTTTCTTCCGTCCCTGTTTTTATTTGATAATGCCACGCATTGATTGATACTTGTAGGAAATAGTATCATATCGCCACCCAGTTTATCTGACAGCTCGTGTACTTTTTCTTTGTATAAAAAAGCAGAAGCACCCCAGTAAAAGCTCTCTGTTGTCATAATGTAGATATCCTTCTTTTCCGGTTCTGTCCCAAACGGTTCCACGGAAACAGCCCTTTGATTTTCCGGATTATCAAGCGACCACTGATAAAGGGTATCAAAATCCATTCCAAACTCATTCAGCATTTCACTTGTCACTCTTAAATTAAGGTGCATATCTTCAAGCAAACAATCTGTTGAATGATAAATAATCCTCAATACAATGGCAAGGTCCCCGTCTCCATATAGCTTATGTGGGAAATTGTCCAATACCTCTTGATTTCTTTTCGCGTTCATCAATGTCGGAACTACTAGATTTGGCGATAACACCCCCATCTCTTTAAATGCGGCTTTGGTGATCCGGTCATCCCGCAATAAAAACTCTAGCGAATTCCTGACTACCAGCCACAGGGGTTCTCCCAACTGTGTATGACGGTTATATGCTACAAAAGGAAATATTTCTGAGCCTTTCTCTGGGCTGCCCTGTAAACTGATCACACAGCCATCCGAAATATGGTCAGGCAGCACCACCTTCCACCCTAATCCCATCTTTTGTAAATTATTGTTTAATTCATATACAAAGGTTTCATAAAATTCCCTTTTCTCTATGATTGAATATCTATCGTTTCTCAAACCCTCCCCCTATCTGCCTCGTTTTTTCGTTTCTTTTAACTGGCTGGGAGTAATCATACGAAACTGTGCGGTTTCACAATTATAGTGGTATAGATTCCCAGACAGGGGCTTTATACTTCCAGTGATTACCTCTTTACTACTGTGTAGTGCATTAGATATATAATCTATGCCCTTTTGGTCTAAAAGCGGCATTGCCAAAAAATGGTCAACGCTCATAGGAACCAATAAGATATCATCCCCCATAGTTTCTGCAAGTTCATACATTCTGGTTTTGTAAAGAATACCTGCAGCGCCTAAATGTTGACCAGTATTCGTTACCACATAGAAGGGAGGTAAATCCTCTACTGTTTCATCGGGTGATATAATATCTATCATCTTGTGCAACTCTATCATCTGTACAGACTCAACATTCCTCGGATTATCCAGGGCCATTTGATAAAGTTCATCATACCTCAGCCCCCATCCCTGTAAGATATCGTCTGTTACCACAAGGTTGAGATTGATACCGCCCAGGGACTGATATGCAATTTGAAGTATAACTGCTAAATCTTCAAACCTTGAATATGGAACGGTTTTCAATAGTTCCTCATTTTCCTCTGTGTTCATAAAAGTGGGAATTACCATATCTGCATGAAAAAGCCCCATATCCATCAGTGCACATTTTGTGCTCTCATCATCAAAGAAATCCTGTGTTGCTTTCCGTGCAGCGACTCCCCAGGGCATCCCCTGCAAAAACTCCTGGTAATAATCGTGAACTTTAATCGGAGGAAAATCATGCCCTCCACCATGGATTACCACCAAAACTTCTTCTCTGCCGCCTGTGTTCTCATACTTAGCCCGCCATGGAACACCCAGCATTTTTAAATTATAGTTGACTTCATGGGTAAAAAACTGGATGAATTCTTCATATTCCATCTTTGTCTGTCCTCCTTGAGATTTTATCTGCTTTGCTTTTTACCGACCAGTGTTTTCTCATGATTCATAGTTGTCTCCAATTTCTGATCAATGACAGCCTGTAATTGTTCTATACCACCCTTGAGCCTGTAAAACTTCCCCTCTGTATACGAATAAACCTGCCTGGACAAAAATAACCGCGCGTCCGTATCCTCCGTATACTCCCGGATTTTTCTTTGTACCCACATATCCTGTATACGGCTTTCCGGTAATATGGCCGCTTTTCGTTCTGAATACGGTACGATTATGACCCGCTCATGAAAAGCCTCTTCAAATTGACGCAGCACTTCGGGGTAAAGTATCGCCCCGGCACCGTTCAATCCATACAGCTCATATGGCGCATTGTAGATATCTTCTGCTCTTGCAATCACAGGTATATGGCCAAAATCATATGGTTGAAGGCTTTCCACCCAGTCATAAGCACAGGCACCGATTTTCTGTGCCTCGCATTGCCTAACAATATTGAATAATTCTTCGGCTGAAAACTTCCATTTTAGGAGATGGTCTTTTGTTACAATACTTTCCATTGTACCGCCGAAAGGCAGCTCATAATCAAACCTGAAATATACTGCCATGTCACCTACTGCCAAATATGGTATACCCTTACCCCGCAGGATTTCTTTGCTTTTCTCAAAGTTTGTTACACAGGCTAAAACACTTTCTATGCATTCCACCTGTTCTCTTTGTACTGTACCAAACTCCCGGAAACAATCCAATGTATCCTTCACAATAGAAAACATTGGTCTAGCATTTTTGCAATAATCCGAATAAATTTCCTGAAGGTCTATGCAATGACAGATTTTATCGCCTAAATCCAGGGTTGCCTTTTCCAGCGATAACCCTTCCCCTATCACGACCGGTCTGATGGAATAACCATGCTGGTCTAAAAGTTCTGCTATTTTTTGTAGATAAGCAACCTTAAATTGGTCATAGTTTATTAAGTTCATCAATCCACTAACCCACCTACCTATCTCAATTTTTGTTTCTCAATTTTCGGAGGAACTGCATGAATCAGGTTTCTGCTTTCCAGATCGTATTTAAAAACCCGCTCAGATAGTTTATGGCGTATTTCCCCTGTTTCTTCTTTCATTATATTCTCACTGGTCAGGCTCTCATATAAGTCTGACAGATTCCCAACACTTTGCGCATGGACATAAGCACCAAAGGCATCATTGGGAACAATCAGCATCTCGTCCCCTAATTTATCATACACCAGTTCCATAACTTTCGGATAGAAGATTGCACCAAAGCCATTCACACCATAGACATTGTAGACTTGCTTCAGTTCCAATGGCACACCATCCGCCGGCCTAAAAAGGATTGTTTTATCATTTTCATATCTGTTTGTAAGTGAATCGTACATATTTACGATACCCACTCCTATTTCATTTGCATCCTTGTATCTGACTTTCTCAAAAAGTTCCTCCACACCGATTCCCCATTTTTCCAAATGCTCTTTTGTAACATCTCCGCAGTACGATCTCTCCCCTCTTTCAATACAGAATTGGAAAGTGACCGCCATATCCTGATATGGCATATATGCAATGTTTCCCTCCACCAGTTTATCCTCATATTCTGCCAAATTCATAGGATATATAAGTACATGCTCTATCTGCTCAAATTGTTCGCGCGGTATCCACTCATCCCCATCAAATATACCCAGAATCTGCGTGACCGCCTCGTCTAACTCGTTGTTCTCAGCAACATAGCAGTTAAGATACACCAATTCCATCGGAATACTGGGGCAAACTAACTCCCCTCCACCTTTCAGCATAATGGCTTCAAATGGCGTGCCTTCAGCTATCAGCTTCAGTTCCTCCCCTCTGTCTCTTTCTTGTAGCTGGTCTTGAAATTCATCAATAAAATCCTCTCGTAATTCGTCATATGCTTCGTTCTCACTATAATAATACATCTATCTCCTTCCCTTCTGGCCGTCTGCGCTTCTCCCGATTAAAGCGGTTTTCATTTCACTCTATGCTTTTCAATGGTATGTTCCATTGCCGGGACCAGGTTTTTCCTGCCGGTATCGTACTTAAATATCTTCCCAGAAAGTACAAGGTGCCTATCGCCAGTCACCAGTTTCACACGATTGTCCTCCTGTAATTCTTCTTGCAGTTTTGCAGCACTCATAATATCCGGTGTCTGAATATAAGCCGTATAGGTTTCTTCAGGTACAATCAGCACTTCACTGCCCATTTTTTTTACTACCTGCTCCATCACTTTTGGATAAAGGGCAGCACCAAAGCCATTGACGCCATACAAAGCAGCCTGCTGTGAATCCTCTGATTTTTTTCCCACCTGCTCTATGGTTTTAATTTCGCCCCAAATTTGCTCCAGGTCTTTATACCTTACTTTTTCAAAGAGTTCCTTTGCATTTATCCCCTGCCTATTCAGCCATTCCCTTGTAACATCCCTGCGATACGACCTCTCATTGTCCTCAATGCAGAATTGATAAGTGATCGCCATATCTTCGAAGGGAAAATATGCAATATCATTTTCTTCCAGCTTATCCCTGCAATGTGATAGATTTACCGGAAACACTATTACATGTTCCAGTTGTTCCAGCCGCTCCGGGGATATCCATTCTGCCTCATCCTGAATCTCCAAGATAGTAGATACGGCCTCATCAATCTCTCGAATGGCAAAAATATAGCAATTTCTGTACACCAGTTCCATAGAGATACTGGTACATAATAAAGGTCCATTCCCTTTGTATGTAAAGGATTCAAAAGGAGTACCTTCCGCCACTATTTCCAACTTCTCCCCATTTCCTCTGCGTTCTAGCTGTGCCTTATATTCTTTAATGAAATCCTCCCGGACTTCCTCATATGCATGGTTTTCATCATATTCGCGCATTTTGGTTCTCCTCTTCGTCTATTTACCATTTCCTGCATCTGTAGACTCCCGTACCGACTCTTAGACCAGGGTTTTTTTCACCAATGAAGACTGGTGCACCGTCAGGGTTTTACTCTTGAGACTATAATACAAAACCGACTCTGACAACGGATGGCTTACAAATCCCTTTAAGGATTTTTTTCTTTCGAGACGCATCTGAAGGTCAGCAGGTGTATACTGGTCGGCGGCATATATAGCGGTTTCCTCTGCTGTTACTGGAAGCAGGTACAGATCCGTGTTGACCATTTCTGCAAATTCATCCAGAATATTCCTATAAAGCATGCCTGCCGCGCCTCCCGGACCTGTCAGCCGCCAGGCACTTGCGCGTTCATTTGTAATCTTTCCTCTCCCAAGCGTAAAGCCTGCCTCCAAGCCTTCCCGTATAACGGCTGCAACCGGTTCAATCTGCACACTATACTGGGAGAAAGCATTGTCTGACACGCACGCATGCAGTTGATCTACATGCATTCCCCACCGCTGTAAGTCCTCTTCATCTACGGGCATGGTGTATACAAGTTTTTCACTTTCCTCTTTCACACGGAACCGATAAAAGATACACATATCTCCCAGTCTGGTATACGGCAGCTCCAATTCTTCCAGCCTCATCTGGTATTTGTTTGCATTCACTGCATGGAACTCTACAAACAATGGATTCTTGACCGTATCCATCTTCAATCGGATACCTCCGGTTTCCGCCGTCTGAAATTCCTGCAGTGTCTCCGAAGCCAATATCCTGACTGGCAGCATTTCATACTGGCTTCTCAAAAACAGTTCCTCTATGCTGACCATAGGGCAGTACCTATCCTTGAAAGTCATTGTGATTGATTCACCTGGTAGTCCTTCCATAACCAAGTTCAACGCTCCTAACGTTTTGCTTTTCTCCATCAGGTCAATGAACTGATAGAGAAACTCTTCTTTGAAATTAAAATAATCCATACTATCTCCTTGCTTTTATGAAATTATCCGATTGCCTGTTTCCGGTCCAGATTGCTATTCCTGTTCAAATATTGAATCACTGCCTTTTTTCTTTCTGCAACAAGAAATTCATTCCAATCTTTCCCATATGGCGGGAACCGGACTTTAACGTGATATCCCATCTCTATATATTTCTTGCGTATAAGTGCCGCTGCTTTCCGGCCTGCCTTATCATTATCAAGATACAGGCTTATTCGTTTAATCTGTGGATTTTCTAGCAGGAACCGGTCCAATGCCCCGTCCCAGGTTGACCCTAATGCCAACTTGTTTGACTGCCCATCACGCTTATAATCCATATAAGACATCAGGTCAATGGCTGCCTCAAATACCTTGACTTCTTTATTTTTCTTGTTTCTTACATTGAAACCATAGGTTTTATCGTTGTTCTCCACGTCCCCTTTAAACGGGTTTCCATAATTATCCACCGTTCCCCTCATACTGGCAAACCGTGCTGTACCAAAGGAATCCCTGCCAATAAAAACCACGTTATGATATCTGCGTGTTTCATAAATCAGCTTTTTTTTAACGAACCAGTCAACTACTTCTTTGCTCAGGCAGCGCGTTTTTAACAGATAGGCATATAACCTCCGATAATTGTCGTTTGGTTCGGGAAGCACAAACTCCCCTTTCCCTTCTTGTTCTTTATTTTGCTCTTCCTTTCTTCTCTCGTGGTTTTTCCTGCTTGTATCATCTTTAAATGATTTATCCTCATACCGATAACCGGCCTCGTTCAACAAATAGATAACCGCCTCACGAAAATCCATATAGCAAAATTGTCTCAGAAACTCAATGTTATCCCCGTTGTGACCGTCCTGGCCCTCGGGTACGGAAAAACGCAGCCAGCTCCTACGATTTTTAATCCTTATAGAATCATGTTCTTTCAATGTATAGTAACTGCCTACCCGCTTCACCGTGAAGCCCTGCCTTTCAGCAATAGACACCAGGTCCACGCTTCTGGCTATCTCTAATTCTTCATCTGTAAACTTCATAGCACCACCTCCTGAATCAGAGTTTAAAATTTCATGTCAAAATAACTGCTGATTTCCGGAAAGTCTCTTTCATACTCCTCCAGATACGTTCTGCAGGCGCTCCCTTCTTTTGACAAGTGGCAAAATTCACGGAAGCTCATCTGCTTATACATCTGGGGCTGGTTACACCACCTGGACAGGTTTACATACATTCCCCGGTAAGGTGATTCCTGATATTTCTCATACCGCATGATATATGGATACGCACGCACCCCCATTAGAATCCGGATACGCTCAAATGCCTGTAAGATATCCTGTTTCCAGAAAGTCCAGTCATATCTTCCATCTGCATCAAACCCAGTTAATACATAGAACTTGATCCTTTTTGATTCCTGGAATATTGGGTTTATGATCTTCATCTTTTCTATGACTGTTTCTTTATCCTTGATATTGTCAAAGGCAAATAATAAGTCGCCATCCAATCTACAAGATGCCAGTTCCCTGGATTTTTGCCTGGTAATCAGCCTGATATCCAGTCCTTGCCGGAACTGGACCGGACGGCCGGTTTCCCGTAGTTGTCCCAATAATGCACTCCACTCCCCACATGCCAGAAAATTATCATCCAGCAGACAGATCTTCTTTTTCTGTGGATTGTAAAATTCGTACACTGGGCTTGCAGGAACGGATACCGTTTTATTTTTGTTCACACAAAAAGGGCATTGCCTAAAGCAGCCCCTTGTTAAAAACCCAATAGAATAATCCCGATAATACTTATACTTCTTACTCTTTTTTCCTTCTTCTCCCTTACCTTTAAGCCAATCCGCATACAGACTGTAATCCGGCATGGCATGCTCTATTTCGTAGGGCAGCTCGGGAGCCTGGTCTAAATAAAACCCAGTACCTCCATATTCTACATTCTCCATCTTTAAGACTTCCGGCGGATACCTCGTAGCCGTAAAGACCTTTGACAGATATACCTTATCAAACTCATTGAAGCCTGAATACTCCGTCAGCAAATGTATCTGATCCCCCATCTGCTTATGGAATCCGCTGATCTTCATGCATGCCAGATTCGGCATGCGGTGCCTGTTCTTATCCAATAAATCAGCATCTATAATTCCGATTCTCGACTCTCATCACCTTCTTTACACAAATTTTTCATCCATCTTTGCTTTTTACATTGCGGTGCTGTTGTATGTCTGCGCCTGGCAGGTGTATCCCAGGAGCCGCCCCCTGCAATCTCTTTCTCACATTCCCACCCTGCCGCTTTTAAGGAAGCACCGGATTCAGAGATAAGGATATAAGTGATAATCCGCTCATATCCCATCTCTTTTGCAATCCGGGCTACCCGCCCGTATAGGAAGCTACAGGCATTGGCTGTACCGTCTGTGCAGCAACGCGTTACTTCCAGCGTTTTTCCATCGTCTAAATGCCTGGATACTGGCCTGCCGCACTGTATCACGCCACATATTCTGCCATGCTCAGTACATGCGACACGGAATTTGTCCCGGTATACAGGGCTATGATGCCTATGATTCTGCGCGACATATTCATTTGCCGCCTTTAACTCAATCGGTACTGCTTTCATTCACTTTTTTATATAAATTAGTTCCGGTTGGAACGTAAACCTCCTGTTGTTGATTTATTGTTTTAGTCTGGTCCCATGTCCATAAAATCCGCGAGGCACAACTGTCCCTCTACATTTTTATCCTCCATCCACCACCGGAACACGTCCTCTCCGTTCTTCCACTTAGTAGGTTTCCCCGCCGCATGGATTGCCACTAACATTTTATCAAACGCCCGGATATAAGCTGCCTTATACTTTGGGAAGTCAGCAAACTCTTTGTAGCGGTTTTTTCCAGCCATCGGGCACCCTACACAGCCAACTCTTTTATAACCCATATCATAAAGCGGATTATAAGGCATATGGTTGGAACGGATATAATCCCAGATGTCTTTATGTGTCCAGTCAATGATTGGGTTGGACACTACCCTGCCACGGATTGCACACCGCTCAATAACCAGCCGCTTATCATCGTTGTCGTTCATCAGAGTAATCCTATTCTCGACTTTTGGGGCAGCCGCTTCTAACTGTCCCCTTTTGGACCGTTTGGTGCTTTCGTCCCAGCGCACACCTGTTGATACCAGTCTGTCCGGTGTTGTGTTCTCTTTTAGGATTTCACAACAGTAACGCTGCATCCTGGTGGGCGGCATCTTCTTTTTGACAATCAACTGCCACATGCTCAGTGGCGGCATATGGATAATACATGGGATTCCCTTTTCTTTTAAACCTCGAAATTTCTCCCTGATATAGTACACCGTATCGGGAGCATCGACTGTTGTATGAGAATTGTGGGCCTCAAATTCAACTCCTGACCGGATAAACAAATCCAGAAGTACGTCAGAATCCTTGCCCCCACTGTAAGTACAGATTATGGGGGCATCATAGTACCTCTTTGACATTTCACTTGCTAATTTAATCCGTTCAATGCTCTTCGTCTCTAAATCCAATAAGCGTCGAAGAGACTATCGTTTTACGTGGCCACAACTTCTTATCCCTCCTTTTTGCATTTCTATTTAGATTTTTACCAGAGGAATCTATGAAACCTCTCTACTTGAAGGGATTCTGTTTCCTTAATCTGTCCTATATTATGGACATATCCAGGCCCTGGTCATCTGCGACAGCTGGGACTGTTTCTAACAGTTACTTTTTCTTTCCATGGCTTTATTTCCTGGACCTTATGGATTCTTTCACATATATCAGCGATTCTTTGATACTCTGCGTCCGTCTTATCCAGTATTGCAAGCAATTCCTTAAAATACTCGGACGCTTCTTTACAGCCCTTTGGTTCGGACAGCCATTGATATGTCTCATGTATCCGGTCCTGCGGTGTTTTTTTTACTTCATCTTCGTCCGTAAGCCCAAATGGTCCAAGGTCCATCACAAGGCTGCTTACATCCTCTGCCAATCGCAGGATATCTTCCATTGCTTCTTTCTCCATGTGTTTATCCTTTCTCACGATTACAGATTGGATTTCTTTGTTTTACCGCGCTGTGCTACTATCTTTCTAATCTCCTGGCGCATTTTCTTTGTGTTATTACTGGGTAAAGCAAATATTGCCGCCTCCTCCACTGTCAGATTATCGTACAGAAACGCCCTTTTTATGGTCCGCATCTGGTAACAATCAAATTCTTCTTTCGCATAAAATGCCACCTGTTCATAGGCAAGCCCATAGCGAAAACCCGACAGGATTTCTTCAATCTGCTCTTCATCAAACCGGTTATCTGTTGCCAGTTCCATTTCCTGTATGCTTCTGCCAGTATAAAACCCATAAAACACTAAATCCATTTGTCTGTAATCGTGTTTTCCATCTGCCACAATCTGAATTTTCTGGATTTCCAGTTTCCGTTCCAGTGCCCCAGCTATTGACCTGATTTCCTCCGGGCCGTCTGAATCATGTACAAGACCGATAAGGTTGTCAAAATTTACACCCATCAAATACGCTTTGCGCAAAGCATTTATTTTATTTCTATATCCTCCAACCTCCATAATCTTCTTTACCGTTTCATAGGGTATCTGATCAGAATTTAACGCTTCCTCCGCTAGATACAGGTTGTCTTTTGACAAGAAGATTTCATTTTTCAGGGTATCCAAAGTTTTGTTTTTATCGTACATGCCACTTCATTCCTTCCTAATAACAAAAAGAGGAAGATCTCTGCGTCTCCCTCTTTGGTAACTGTTTATTTATTTTTACTTTATTTTTTAATCTAGTCTCTGTGGTGCGATATGCCAGTCCGTCCACAAATTACCGCTGATTGTCAGATTATCGGTCAGGTTTAGTGATAACATTCCTGCTGGTGTCCAGGCATCTATTAACCATGTATAGGGTGTATATTTGCCATCTGGCATCCATATCGGAGTGAAATGTGTCCTCCGCTTAAATGTACTGTATTGATTTTTTTTGAACTCAAATTCGGAATGATACCCACCCGACATCCGCTCCAATAAACGCCAGTATTTCTTGTATTGAAACTCCGGAAAATACGTCACGGCATTTTGGGCTCCAGTCACGGCACTGGACTGATTCGTGCTCACAGAACTGTTCACATATTCGTTAAATCCGTATCCGCTTTTTAATGTTTTGCCATGGGCCGTAGGGGATTTATCATCTGGCTGGACGCGCATTGTTGCGTTCAAACTTGCATGATATCTATCAATATTGAACTTCCACCAGCCATGATCACACCAGTATCCATCATCATCATCGTCACCACTATGCCATACCCAGTAAGAATACCAGTATGGTCGCCAAATACTCCAATCAGCGGACGTTTGCTGACTCTTTGATGGAACTGCCGGCCTCGCATAACTGTCATTACGGTCATCTGCAACTGGATTCGGCGGTGGATTCTTGTCCAGGTTTACTATCTTAACCCGTATAGTCCCTTTGTCTGTACGGCCACCACCTCTTACTGTTACTGGAATTTCCATAGTCTGCTCTGTAGATGGTGTTGTCCACCGAACCCAGGCAAGCTGACTTCCTCCCTCGGGATAATATACGCTGTCCACCTTATAATTTCTCCCTTGTATTTTAAATGTCACAGATACCTTATGGTCCGGATCACTTTGACCGCCACTCACGCGGATACTGGTGATAACCTCCGTGTTAGTGCGGTATTCATAATCAAAAGTCGTAACCTCCGGTGATGGTTCTGGCAACTCCCCATTAAAACGTATGATTCCAAGTCCCAACGAAGTTTTGATTTCCTGATGTGAACGCAATCCGGTAGTTGGACCGTTCCACGCAGGATATCCTAAATCAGATTTTTCGAGAAACATTGCAAGGGGCAGATTTTGAAAGGTAACTGAACGTAACCAGGAATATACCACCCCGCCTGCAACCTCATCATATAAAGCCGCTTCCGTTGCTGTCATAGCAACTCTTACTCCCTGCAATGTCACATACGCAATCGGCTCTATCATAATTCTGTACTCGCCGCTGATAAGTATATCAAAATCTATTCCCATATAACCTGCTATCCCACGTATCGTCTGCTCGTCCGTAAAGTACCGCTTTATTTCCGCAATACTTGATGGTCCCAGACTTTGTGAACTTATAATTATAGGAAGTCTCTGTGCTGGTCTTATGTACTGGTATCTTGAACCGGATATACCAATTCCATGACCTGATGTATAAGACATCTTGCTCACCTTTCCAAAATGAAGCCTAATATCAGATGGGCTTTTATTGGTAAGGTCAATAGGCGTGCCTACTACTTTATGGTCACTTGTACTTATCACCGATACACGTACCCCTTCATCACCTGGGGACCAAAAATTTTGCGAAGAACCTTGTCCCATGCTGCCGCCTCCGCCGTCCACATTACCTTCCCCTGCCGCATACGCTGGAACCGACATGATCAAAAAACACAGGCTGAACAGTACAATCCTTGTCAGCCAACTTATTCTGCTTTTCAAATTCCCAAATGTTCTCCTTTCCAATGAAAAAGCACAGCCATAAATAGCTGTGCCGAACGATAAAATTTATATCTTTGATTTCTCTCTATGCTTAGCAGGAGGGCGCTACAATTCATAGCCTTTCTGTCATGCATCTATTTAACCAACCTATTGATAATTAATCCATTATCCCAATTTTATTACCGTTTTCATAAATGTTACTGTCTTCAATGCCTTCCCCTTCCCCAATGTCATCAATCCATCCAAAGCCTGGGGCATATATTTTTCCTTCCTGTGACTCACCTTCTGGTGCGGCTCCAGGAACCGTGTCTGTCTCCGGCTGTTTTACTTCATCATGGTTTTCCGGAACCGGCGTGCCCTGCACGCTCTCCCCATCTGGTTTCTGATTAGGATTTTTTAATACTTCTGGATCTGGTTCTTCCGGTTTAGTCACTCTGGGCTGAATATTCTGTACAGGCTGCCCGTTGTCCTTATTTCCCTCTTTTTCCTCCTCTGATTCTTTCTGCTCCTCCGTAGTCTCCGGTTCTTTCTTCGATTCCTCTTCTTTACTTTCAGTCTCTTTTGACTTCTTGTCTAATTCGGACTTTTTGATTTCCGGTTTCACTTCTATTTCTGTAGACTGGCTCTCTGCTAATTTATCCTTTGTTTTTGCTGGCTTTCTGAAATTACTTGCAATCATCACTGCAAGAATAACACAACACACCACGCAACCCGCAATAATCATACCTTTTTTCACTTTATCATTCATATAGTTCTCCTTCCTGGTTCACATTCTGTCGCATCAAACATACTACATTTTTCCAATTCTGTCTATTGAATTCTAAAACACTTCTATATATCCAGCCTGCACTTTTAGCCTGATTTTCATTTCAGGTAGACGTTTTCCCGCAAACTGGACCGGTACTTTTAATGTTACGATTGCATCAATTTCAAATCTCTGTTCATTTTCCGGTGTTCCAGGTGCAAGCGGCGCATTACGTGCAGTAACACTTAAATCCGATATGCTATATTCCAGAACCCCACCTGTATATTTTACATGCCGCCCGGATTCAACTTTTGTTCCAAGGATTTTATCCATTTTTGACAGCACATTTCCTTTATCTACACTATACTTAAAACCTCCATTATTGGGCTGATATCCTCCACTGTATCCTTCCCTGACACCGTGATAAACGTTTGCATAATTATCATTTACAGTTATCATGATAGCCTCCTGTGCCGCGTCCCTTACGCCATTGGCTATGATCTTTAGCCGATAAAACTCCAAAAATCCGCACATTATTAACATCAATACCAATGTAACCGCAATCACAAATGGGAAAGAGGAACCACGCCTATCTTTTAAACAGCAAATCAGGCGCTTCATTTATGATATACCTCACTCTTTCCTGTAGCACTAGCCCTTAAGGTAATTGGAAAGGAACCAAAATTCCCAAATAACCCAAGGTCCCGCTGCAACGTCAATTTTACAGTAATCTCCTGATTTAGTTGGATATTACCCTTTTTTGACCACTCAACTTTAGGATTTAGTCCGGTCCTTTCTCGTAATACCTGTTCCCGCCTAGTGGTCTCAGTTCCGACTCTGCCACTCATTTCAGCCTCACGGCACAATTCCACAGCAAATGTATCTAACTGATTCTTAGCCAAAAAAACCGGAAATACGCTGACCGCCAATGCAATCACCAGCATGGCACACAATACCAGTACGCATATGTCTATATATCCCTCTCCACGATTAGTTTTTAATATTTTTTTCAAGTTCCTTGACCTCCTTTCATTTGGAGCTAGAACATACCTCCTAATGACTTAATGATTTCAAACACGATAATCGCAAGGTAAGTCAATAAGAAGCACATAAGCATGAGAAACGAAAAAACCCTGATTTTAGGCGGTATTTTCTGGGCCTCACTTTTTAATTTCTGTAATTCAAGCTGTTTAAAATCATGAGCAAGCATCTGGAAATATACCACGCTGTTATCTCCACGCAAAACCCCAATCAGTCCTCTGACAACATCAGACAACATTGGAGAGTTTAACCGTGCTTCAAATCGAGTAAGTGCCGCCTCATAACTGGAGGATCTCATGTCTGCCACAAGTACACCTAGCTCCTCCCCAAATTCCGCACCGGCATTTTTTCTAAAATTCTCTACCATTGAAAGCACATCACGGTTATTCTGCAGCTCCTGTTCAAGATTAGCAACAAAACGTGGCAGTTCGTCTTCAATTGACTTTCTTTTCGTCTTTAACATCTCGTCTGCGCGCTGAATTTCCTTAAAGTAAACCATGACAGCAAGAAACACAATAACAGGTGTTAGGAGCGGAAAAAGAAACAAACACGGAATAATGCCAGCCATCAGTAAACCAGCTTTTGTAAGTGCATACGCCTGATATACTTCCGGTGTCATATTAATCCCTGTTGCTTTCAGCACATTTTTCATTCGGCTTTTCCGATATTCGTCCATTCGGATTACATGAGACAATCTCATGGCTCCTTGCAGTAAAAACGTATCTAACGCCGCCGACCCTTTTTTACTATTTCTTCCCCTGTCCAGTAATGCCTTTTCTGTCTTCATATATGGCATTTTTAACAAATCCGCTGCCAGGAAGAACATTCCCAGAAAGAGAAATCCTCCAAATAATAACAGTAATAACACTGACATCTCCCTACCTCCTGTATTCTATCGGTTTTGTCAGCCTGACAACGACCGCAGTAGAGACAAAGATGATTGCCGCAGTAATGGCAAGTATCACCTGTCCCATTGGTGTGTGCATCAAAGTGTCATACCAGCTCTTGTTGAGAAAATAAAGCAGCGGGATATTACCAATCACAAAGATTGCCATCGTGATAAATTCTTTCCTCGGCTCCACAATCAAATATTCCAGTTCAGCATTGACGATACGGATATCGCTTAATTTTGTTACGATTGGTGTCAATGTTGTCTTCAAACTCCGATCATACTGACAATCACACAGGGCATCGCACCATTCGCGGAATACATCATTATCAATTTTCTCCCTCAACTCCTTTAGTGCTTCATGAACATCCGGATTTACTAAGTTGATCCGCACAATAAAATCCTGGAATACCCTCTGGACTGGCGGATTCAAATACTGAATATTTTCCTCTATCGCAGTTAGAATGTCCTCCGTCCGCAGATAGCCCGTCGTAATAACGCTTAATGCTGTCTCCAGCTCTGCGGCTACATTTTTTTTGTAATTACTGGCTGACAGAATTACATACCAAAAAGGGAAGAACATAAATCCAACAGCCATCACCGGAGCCAGAAAAAAATTTCCAATCATGATGGCAACCGAGGCCCCCACAGCAAACAACACCAGGGCGGCAGCACAAATAACCGAAAATTGCTTTTCCCTACCCGTCATTTTAAGTACCTGCTGTGCCTCAATGATTGCCTTTTTCAGAAATCTTGCTTTTTTCCTTTTTGTTACTGTATGGATTTCATTCCGAATATTCTCAGGTTCTTTTGCCAGAAAGCCGAACAGTCCATCTGTAAATTCTATTGGTCGAATCCCCAAAAGAAGAAATCCACCCACTATCATACCAAGGCATGCAAGAAGCTGTATACTTGTCAAGATTCCTCTCCTCCCTCTCCCTTTGAACGGAACCGGTTAAGTGTCTCCATTGGCATCCCATTCTCCAGCAAACGCTTATAAAGCCCATCCGAAATGGAATTCATTACCCTGTGTTTCCCATTAACCACAAAATAATCTCCTTCCAACTGGTTCTCCATGATCTCGTACTGATACAGTGGACGATATCTCCGTGTACCGTCAGGCTTTATCTCGCATTCCATAATCTCCATGATTACCCTCTGCCGGTTTTCCAACTGCTTACAAAAGACTATGATAGGGTATGCTTCGGTCACATATCCCATCAATGTCTCGTCCGACATATCCACGGCACGCTTACACAAGGACACCATACGGCGGTATGTAGCCTCACACGAATTGGAATGGATGGTTGTAACCACCGCCACACCAGTTCTTGCAGCTTCCTGGGCGGCGTTTGCTTCCGCCCCTCTCATTTCTCCGACCACCAGAATATCAGGATTAAATCGAAGCGCAATATCCAAAAGGGCAATCTGGTCAATTCGCTGCCGGTCATTCTCACTGTCTCTTGTAAGAGTGTGGACAACGGAATTTAACACTTTTCCACTTTCCTCCCTTATTAGATCAAGTTCACGGCTACCATTTTCAATAGTAAAAATTCTTTTCCGGTCAGGGATTGTAGTAAGCAACCAGCCGGCCACCGTTGTTTTTCCGGAACTTGTAGCACCTGCAACACACACCGAAATTCCATACCGAATACATTCACTCAAAAAGTCTAACATCTCTCCCGTGGCAGTTCCACCAGAAATAAAATCCTCCTTTTTCATACTCTGGGGATTTACGATTCGGATTGAAGCGGCAAGACCTACCTCTTCATCTACAACTGGAGTTTTTAACACCGCTATACGGATATTTTTAGCCAGTGTTCCAGTCACCACAGGACTTGCATCATCAAGGATAGTTCCTGAAACATGGAGCATCCTGCGGATCACATTAATAGCATGAGAAGGGCTGTCAAAATGTTCTTCCAACTTTTCAGTCCCACCACCGCTGTACTGGATCTCAATATCCTTCCAGCTATTAATGTCTATTTCTTCCACTCCCTCTCCAAAAATGTACTTTGTTAGAAAAGAAAACTCCGCCATTTCCGTGTATAGGTTGTCAACAAGTTCCTGATTTGACATTCCCTGAACTGCAACCCGGTTTTCCTGAACATATTTAGTAATGTAACGCTTCATCTGCCTTTTTACATCATCATTATTTCCATCAGTCAAAAGGGAGCTGTAACGGCTGGCAATGTGTTCCTGTACCTCCTGTAGCACCGTTGCAAAATCTTTCCCCTCCACGGCTGCAAAAAAGAGGTCATCTGCACTCTTACTCACCACTTCTACCGGCTCTCTTGCAACCGGCTCCACTGGGGCTGCCTGTGTTGGCATAAGTTCCTGCATCCGCGAACCCCACTCTGAATTTTTTCCCTCATTAAATACTCCTCGCGTCTTTCTTTCCCCTAACATCCATATACCTCCTTAACAATCTTATCTATTTCATTTTTAAAACCACGGCTTTTTTTCCCCTCCAGACCAATCAACAAATTCCCAGCCATCCCCTGTTCCGTAACTTCGGATGCAGACGGAATCTGAAAACTTACTTTTCCAAGCACCTGTTCCATATGGTTAATGGCTTCCTGCCCCTTTATGTTGTTGATCGTTTTTAAATGCCTCTCTATTCTCCATTTTGGTTCCTGAAGTAACGGTAACTGACTTGCCAGGTAACTGATAGATTTAAGGTCGCAATTTACTATCTGCAGAACAGCATCTGCTTCCATTAGAGAAACTGCCGATAAAATATCGTTAGATATATAACTGCTACAGTCAATAATAATGTATGAGGACAATTCCCGCAGCCCTGTAAGAAATTCCAAAGCCTGTTCCGCTTCATAGGGGGCATAGCTGTATTCATTTTCCCCTCTTAACATGCCAAGCATTGCCAGATACTTTATTTTTTTGTGGACAATACAGTTTTCTTCTATAAGCCCTTTTGTAACATGTGGCGCTGCCAGTACATTGCCAAGGGACCATATGTTTTCTAACTCGTCCATTGGACAGATACAAGGCATCATGGGTAAAGTCATATCGGACAGCACAAGAATTACATTTTTCTTCTTTTCCGCTAAGTGTTTTGCAATCTTCACAGAAACCGTAGTCTTTCCGCATCCAGGGCTACCCCAGACAGCCAGTATCTGGGCCTGATGTTTTCCCACCTCATGCACTTCCTCGCTCTCAGGCTGATTTGCGCGCTTTTTGATTTTAAAGTTCAGCATTTATTCTGCACTCCCTTCTATCTGTTCCTCGGGCTGTCCAGTTTCCGCTTCCGCCGCCTCCGTTTCCGGCGGGTAAAGTTCCTGCAAAGCATGTTCCTGCTCTGTAATAAACTTTGCTGCATTTTCTTTTGTTCCCCTGTATACAAGAGATATGTGCAGGTTCCCGTCCTTCTCCATCATGGCGAGTATCCTGCTCTGTTCCGGTGTTGCCAAGAGTGTCACCGTACTGGGCAGTTCCTTTTCCTCCGGGTCTTCTTCTCCTGTATTGGCATCGTAGCCACTGCCTGCAGTTACAGCAATAACTTCGACATATTTGAGTTCGGGAGGAATCACTGTTTCGCCTTGCTTCTGGTAGTCCGGTGCAATCACAGATACAATATCACCAGATTTGAGTTTTCCGGATAACCCCGTTGCAAAAGATTTGACCGACACGGATATTGCCTGTTTCTCTCCTGATAAATTATATAAGTAGGCATTCTCCGCAGCCGGTTCGTCTGCGACCTTGCTATTAATGATATAATCGCCTGGAGCCATATCTGCAGATGCATATTTCCCAATGACATTTTCTTTATTTTTCATGACTTCAGACGGCAGATTTAAACTTCCCACCTCAACAGTCCTGACCATATCGCCAGTGATTTTATCCCCGATTTTTATATCCTTTACCACCCGCACGATTTCTACCTTTTTACTGACCTCTTTATTAAATAAAGGGGTAACTCCGAAGCAAATGAGCAGTGATACCACAATGCATATTACTCCAAGCACGGTACGGCTTTTTAATATTTTCATACTTATTATCCATTCCTTTCAATCAAATCAAAATTATCGTTTTAAATGCGGCAGGGAATACCTGCCGCCGTGATTACCTCACTAAGTATCTCTTTTTCCTCCGGCATCTGTAAAATGCCAGGACAGCACCCACAAAGGTAATTGGAGCCGCTACACAAATACAATAAAATGCTTTTCTTTTCATTCCATCCTCCTATCCAATCAAATACCCCGCTGCACACCCAGCCGATAAAAAGGGTACTAACGGCACTGCGATAACCTGGGTTTTCTTACATATTTTCAAAAACACAGAATAAGCAAGTACCAGTAATAATCCCAAAATAGTTGCAAAAATCCCTGCTGGAAGTCCCAGGACAAGTCCTGCGGCTGCCATCAGTTTGATATCACCGCCCCCCATTCCTCCGCAAAAAACTGCTGCAAGAAGAAATGGGAGTGCGCTGAAAATCCCCCATAACTGTTCTGGACGAAAAGAAATAGCGGCGGTTAATGCAATTAGCATACATAACAGATCCGGCACGATTCTCTTCTTTAAGTCCGTGACAGATGCCAGCAAAAGCAACAGCAAAAATACAATTGTTTGAACTGCCTTTCTATCCAGCATAGTTAAACATTTCAGTAATACGCCGTGTTAATGTTGGCAGCACTGTATCACCAAACAGTGCATACAGCCCTGCCAGAAGCAGCGCTCCAATCACAACAGCCATTAAAATTTTGATGGCCGTATCAACGAACCCCTCCGCCTTATTGTTGTTAATAGCCGCTTTTACCTTCATTACCTTAGCGATCAGATAGTTTCTCATCTTTGTTTTCATTTACATACCTCCTACTGGTTTTCTAATTTAATTGATTTTCAAAAATAAAAACGGACTGAAGATCAGCCCATTCCATGTGTTTTTCTTAATACCCGCGCCATCATACTCTCAGCGGACTGCCCTGTTATTTTTACTCTTGATCGGGGCATTAACAAATTCCTGCAAGCCATGACCGCACGGTACGTACTGCCTGCGGTTTTCTTCACATAGAAAAATATCATATTTCTTGCCGCCGGCAGCTTTATAAAAAGCTTCATAATCATATGCATATTTTCTCCATGGTTCATCAGTGGATGTCATCCCTAGTTCCCGGTCATCCCGCAGTTTGCATGCGCGTTCCATAAAATCGCCATCTTTATCCTCAAATGTCCTTAATGGATAAAAATGATATCCACCATACTCAAAACTTTTTTTATCCAACGGTTTCCCCTTTTCTGCTAAAGTTCAGTAACCCACTCAAGTCATTTCCCTTACGATTTAGGTTCGTCACGAATCCGGTTCATCTTCACGCCCTTCCTGCCTGTCAGCATATATTTAAAGGAACTTTCATTTCCACTTCTTTATTTCATCATCCGTTATGTAATCGCAGATTACAGCAATCATCCTTATTTGGATTGAAGTTATCTCTCCAATACTCATAATGTTCTGTTACATCTTCGCAAACTGTTATCTCCGGTATCCTGATCTTCTTGATGATTTCCATCTTTTTTTCCAGTGGTAAGTGGCAGTATCCTCCTTGTTTTAACCTGTACCCACTGAAATCAACATCGTGCAGCCAGCTCTTGATCCAGCTATTGACACGCAAAAATTCCACAACACAGCGATTGATCCCTAATGAATTTAGGCTGTCAAAGTCCATGAAATCCTCAATCAAGGGGCTTAACCGGATTGACACATCATATCCCGCAGATTGCAATTTTTTTATTGCCTCTACTCTTTTTGATGGGATACTTGCTTTTTCATAGGTCAAAGCCTTGTTATCATCTAAAGTCGTGACCGTGATTTGTATATGGGCCAGATCCTTGTCCAAAATTTCCAGATATTCGGGCTGTGCGATCAAATGGGATTTTGTTACAATCAGATATCCAACACCACACCGGTTCATTTCACAGATTGTCTCATAAGTCACATGATGTTCCGCTTCAAAAGGCTGAAAGCAGTCTGTCATTCCACCCATGCGCAGGATGGTTCCCGGAGGTATCTTCCGAATCTTCCTCTTAATCTTATCAATATCTGCGATGCTCGGCGCTGATGGGTTCCAAAATCCACGAAAAGACAGAAGTGACCGTGCATAACAATAATCACAATCGTGCTGACAGCCACATCCATACGTATCCAGTCGTACACTGTATTTGCATTTGTCTCCTTCGTTACCTCTTACTTTTTTGTAAAAACTCTTATATTCGCTTCCTATTCCTCCTCTTCTTTTCAATTGGTTGGTCAACTTATTAATCTTTGGAAATGGTTCCCTTTATTGCGGAGTGTAGTACCGCCCTACAATCTCCTGGTAAAGCATCCAGACATGTTCTTTACACTACCCCGCTTCATTTATTTTTCATTATAAGTACCAAGAAAAGCGCAAAAAAAAGCAGGCTGACGAATCAGCCTACCACAGTGATACTCATTATTCACTATTACTTTAACATTTCTTCCATATCCGCTAAATCGGGAAGAATCAACTGGCATTCGCAATCACCATAAATTGCTTCTCCACATACCGGACATTCCTCTATATCACAGCCCAAATGGTGAAAACTCCCAAATGGCGCAAAACAATCTGGGCAGATATCATCTTCGCCAAATACATCCTCAAACCTTTTCTCTGCACCAAAAATGATACGCGGGTAACTCTTTCCATTACAATTGCATATCCCTATTTTACAACCCACATGTTCCAGCATTTCTCCGCCACAAATTTTACAAATAGCCATAATTGTACTCTCCTTGACTTATTAGGAAGGGGTTCCCATGTCTACTAAAAGCATGAAAATATGAAATACAAATAAAAACATACAGCCTATCACTTTGACACTAAATGATACAACTTTTAATATTGCATACGCAATTCCAAGTAATAATTTTCCTATAAATTTTATCATAGCACATAATATGGTCATATTCAATCTTCTCCTTCGTCTTCAAATCCAGTGAATGAACTATAGAAATTAAGCAGATTAAAATCCTTTTCTGTCGCCTGGTTCGCCGTCTCCGCTGATCGTTCACTCTCACTTTGGGGTTCCTGTTCCTCTTTTGCTTTCGTGTCACTTCCAGTAACTGCAGGAATAGTAGTCGTCTGCACTGATCTCAGTACGTCTTCCAATGCACGTTTTGTCAGTTCACGGAAGTATTCCTCTTGCTCTCTTATGTTTGAGAGGATACTTTCCAATTTCTCATATTCAGCCTTCTGCTTCAGATACTCTGAATAATAGATTACCGCCTCGGCAATATAGTCATTTTGAGAAGTAAACAGCTCCCGGTTGTACTCTTCCAGACAGGTAAGTGCCTGGAAATGTACCGGGTTATTTTTATAAAGCCGAAGCGTTGTAACATATTTATCGTCCATTTATGGCCTCCTTAACCGGCCATATTCTGCCTGGCCTTCCATATGCTCTTTAAAGTTTCTTCATATCCTCTTGCATTTGCATGTATATCCGGAATACAGATTACGTCCTTACCCTCGTTATCACCAAAATTCTGCATGATTGCGGCTCCTCCACCCATAAAGATTATTTTTTCCAAATGCAGATTGTATCCGTGCTTTTTTATCAAGCTATAGATGTATTCCGTATATTGGTTCAATGCCTTTCGGATTACACGAAGATAGGCTTCGTCACCCGCATATGTACCTGTCCGCATTATCGTTTCAATGATATATGGTTTGGCTTTTTCCCCAAACTCAGCCATTAATGCCTCATTTACATTGGATATACACTTTATTGTACCATTATTATCTATAATAGGCTGTGCTCCACTGGGTCGCATATTTTCTATTGGAACTCCATCAACGGTTCCTCCTCCTATATCTACCAGAAGGCAGGATTTTCCCTGTGTCTCTGCCAATATATCTGTGATTGCTGCAAACCCCTGCATATATACGCTCACGCCTTCCAGAAAGACATTGAACCCTTCTCCCTGATAACGAAAAGATAACTCCCTTTCCCTGCCCAAGTATTTCCTGAATGCTTTCATTTGCGATTCATACCACCTCGGTGGTAATCCTGTAGCCAGCCTGACCGCCGCCTGATTCTTTCCTCTGGCTTTCAATTCAGCGGCAAGTGATGCCAATGTGAGAATGTAGTAATCATCGTCCACTGTTTTATCAACTTTTGTATCCACATCTTCCCTACTGCCACCGATTGAGTAATACTTACCTTTAAACTCCAAAATCTGATTTAGATTACTGGGCTTCACCTTATTCTGTGTTACTGTAGACAAAAATGCGGTATTCGCCGTTTTCATCTGTCTGTTACCATGGTCGATTCCAAGTATTTCTCTATCCATAATGACTGTCTCCTCCTTATGTTTAATATTCTCCAGAATGTTCCAAAAGTTCGACTTCTTCAACCGCTTCTCCGAAACCCTCATCATCTTCCCAATCTGGTTCATGTTGCTTTAATATAATAACAAGATTTCCCTTGTCATTATTCTCAAAACCCACATAGCAATCTTCTGATTCTTTTCCTAACTGTAATAACTCCATGATTTGGTCAATCTTATACATTTTCATCGTTTCTACCTCCTCTATATGTCATAACGCAGTTTAACGGCTTCCAGAAAATATTTTGCATATGGGCAATCAAAGATTTCTTCAACAGCATAATCTGAACTGTCTTCCCCTATATGATATCCTTCTATTGAATCGTCCCGTTTTACTTCCTGCGAAAATCCAGTATAGAGGTTAATCGCCAGCCGTGTTACCTTCACAGAAGCAGATGTCTGCCACCCAGCGAATAAAACCAACGGATTCACCTGAAAAGTTCTTTGATCCACAATATTTGAAAAAGCTGCCCTTGTCTTGTCACAGATACCAAGAGTATATATCATAGCAATTTCTTCACTGTCCCTGCGTGAATTTGGAAGTTCCCGCACCTTTTCATAAAAGAAACGCTCATGTGCTTCATCGGCAAATACTATGTCCATTACCTCCAGCTTGTTAATATCAAACATATTTTCCTCCACTTCTTATTTGGCAGTTATAATTCCTGCAGGATAGATTCAATATTCTCGTTAAATATCTTTTGCAAGACTAAAATGACTTTGTAGGACGGCTTTTGTTGCCCGTATTCAATTCTCTGATATGTGCGGAGACTGATATCCAGCTTGTCCGCCAATTCCCACTGTGTCAAATTCTTCTCTATGCGTAATTGTCTAACCCTAGTAACTGCTCATCACCCCCTTTGCTCATGCATATTGAGGGGAGATGTCACCATTCATCACCACTTGATTCATAACGGAATTACTTAATGTGAATGTCGCATTATATAAGGCGGTTAGCAACACTGCACGCATATTCCTGATTTTTGTTTTCGTCTCTGACAGGTTATTTAAAATAAACTGTATTCTAAACATATCTAATTTCCAAAACACCGATTTAACAATGGCTGTTGGTTTTTCTTCCTGGTTAATACGAATCGTATCCTTCGTTGAAGTCAGTACGTCAACTGCAATTCCCACAATTTCATCCAGACGATCAATATCAAAGGGACGATCAATACATAACGCATCGTATCCAATCTTTTCTCTAAATGCCTGTAACGTTTTTTGATAGGACTGGACTGGATTGGTATAATCTGTCGTTGAAATATCTGTGTTAATATCTGTATTTGTCTGCCTGTTACCAGATAGTGCTGTACCTTCTGAAAAGTGGCACCTGCTATTTTGCGGCGTGGCAGGTATCTCTTTTTTGGGTGATACCCTCTCTCTTTTTGGGGAGACAGCTCCCTCACCAATGACTGCCATCTCACTATTATTCACAGTAAAGCACTGTCCTTCAACGATTTCCTCTACAATGTCTTCCCCCCTGTCTCCCATAGAAGGGATAGGGGCATCATAACAGTGCGGATACGTTAATTCTTTCAATTTCTCAACAATCAACTCAATATACAGTACATTATTTACAACAAGTCCATTCAAGTTTATTGTCCTGAATACTCTTTTTATTACGCCTAATTTCTCCAAAAAGATGATTGCATTAGTAGCTTCTTTTTTACTCAATCCAAACTGTTCCGCAATCTGTTGATAACTTCTCTGGAGTAAATCAGCTTTAAATTTTTTACGAATTGCAATGATCTGTCCAGTGCTTTCGTCCCTCAATTCAGTAGGACGATACCAATAGACAATATCTGATAATATAACGATTGCAGCCAAATGCGGTTTTCCCGTCTCTTTAACAATCGTCTTATACCATGCTTGTGGTGTAATGTTGCCGGTAATACTGATTTCGGCACTTGCATCTACGATTCGATTTCCTGTCGTATACTCTCGCATCACGCTCACCTGCCCTTCTTTTCAAGAGAAGTACAGATGGTGCGTAATCTTTCGTCTGATTTCTTTGCTGTCACAGCCAACGAAATACTTACGACCATTGGCAACACTATCAAAAAAATAATCACAATAAATAGTATCTGCATACCCTTTTCCTCCTAAAATGCATAAGAGGACTAAGGTCAGCTAACAAAGTTGCTTCACTTAGTCCTCTATATTCATTTATTTTTAACAGCGCTGTTCTCCCGAAAGAGAGTTTTTACTTCGGACGAAGCAAAAGAAAAGGATATTTGGAATAGGACTAAGTATAAGCAGGTCCCAAACCACCCGGTTGCGACCCCTAGCCTTAAAATATCCCACTCTTTGGAAAACGACACTGGATTTTTAATGAAAAAGCAGTTCGATTGTGGTATAATAAATTAAGACCAAAGTAGCCGCAAACCCTTGATTTCATTGGGTTCCTTGCTAACTTGGTCTTATTATAACACGGTCACCGGCCCCGTTCTCTCCGAGAAGAGAGAGGATTTCTCCCTTTTTCAGGGAAAAATCCACATGATCGAGCGCTAAAACCAGAGGATACTGTTTCGTAATATTTTTCATTTCAACTACAACCATCAGCCGTCTCCTCCAATCGTTTCCGACTACTTCGTATACTGGTTTTCAGCCACCCAGGCGTTAAGCTCATCTGCCGTCTTACATGGCACCAGCTCTCCAGCCACCATTTTTTCCCTGATATCCTTCAGTGCCGTCTGAATCTCCTCGGGAATGGCTACATTGGAGCCTTCCGTATCACAGCCTACGACGCCCTCCCTGATGCCGCTCATATGGAGGCCCGGCTCCCAGGTTCCGTCGATCACCTTTTTCACTTCATTATAGACCATGTTTTCCACGCTTCTGACCGAAGAGGCCACGATATAATCCGGGTCCTCCGCATTCTGATTCGATCCGACGCCGAATGCGTAGCGTCCCGCTTCCTTTGCAGCGCCAAACACGCCCAGACCGGATGCTCCGGCGATACACTGGATAAAGTCAGCACCCTTGTTATACATGGAAAGACCGATCTCTTTGCCTTTTCCAGGATCGTTAAACGCTCCTACAACGCCTTCCAGCACTTCCACATCCGGATTCACATACTTTGCTCCCGCTGTGAACCCAACGATGCCCTCTCTTAAATTAGGCTGGTCCGCACCGATGATGACTCCAATGACGTTATCTGCATTCGCCTTGTCCATACTGCTCTTCGTCCCCAGTCCCGCGATAACGCCAGCAAGGAAGGTCTGCTCACACCACTCTGTCTGAAGCGTGCTCACACCGGTGATCTCTTCCGTTCCATCGACCAGTGCGATCCTCTGATCCGGGAACTCTTCCGCGATCTCTTTTACCGCCTCCTGCTGGTCGGAACCGACAGCAATCAGCAGATCGTATTCTTCCGTCTCTGAGAACTGCCTTCCCAGAGGAACGAAATCACTGATGGCATTGGGCTCCACATAGTCAAACTCGATCCCTAAGTCCTCCTGCGCCTTCATGATTCCGGCATATGCCATGTCATTGAAGTTCTTATCGCCAAGTCCTCCGGTACCGAAGATCACGCCGATTTTTGCAGTCTCCTTACCGGTGCCAGCCTGTGTCCCGGCTGCTTCCGTGCCTCCCTGTGCTCCGGCGGCCTCCGGGCTCCCCTTCGTGTCTGCCGTCTTTCCGGCGCATCCTGTCATGGATACCGCCATTATCACTGCCATAGCTGCTGCTGCGATCCTCTTTTTCATTGCTCTTCTCCTTCTTTTTTCAAGATTTTCATCTGTATTTCATGTATATATTGTACTAATTTCCATTTAAAACATAAATAAAAGCTGTGTACTTTGTCATGAAGTATTTTAACTTCTTTTCAGTCCACAGCTTTTTTATCTATCACTATTCTGACTTTCTGTCACTTTGTTGACATCTCGTCATTTCCGGCGTCACTCCCATATAGTCGTGATACACCTTTGAAAAATAGCTCGGCGCGGCATATCCCACCGCGTACGCAACCTCATAAATCCGCATATCCGTGCAGAGCAGCAGCTCCTTCGCCTGATTCAGCCGGTAAAGCATCAGATAAACGGAGAAATTCTTTCCCGTCTCCGATTTAAACCGGCGGCTTAAATATTCCGGCGACCGGTAGACCGCCTGGGCCACCTCCTTTAAGGAGAGATCCTGGTTCCCGTAGTTGTCGTGGATGTACTGTATCGCCTCCCTGACACTCTGGGAATAGTTTAAATAGTTATCAGAGTAAAGCTCCCCTATGATATAAGTGCAGAATTCCCGGCATTTATCGAGGGTCCATCCTCTGTCGATCTCCGGCTCCTCCTGGCTGTTTTTACAGTATTCCAGGAAAATCTCCTCCAGCCCCATAACGAAACTCATACAGGCCTCCTTGGCCCAGCCCACGTCCTGGCACGGAACATGATCGAAAAAGGAAAACCACTGGTCTATATTTTGATTCAGCGTATCCCTGTCCTCGTGCATGACGCGGTTTAAGAGCTTCCGGCATTCCTTTTTAATTGTATTCCGTTCCAGCCGCTCGCCGTTTTCCGCTATTTTCGCCGGAAAGAATCCCTTTTTATAGAAGAAATCGTACTGCAGCATCCTCTCCGCCTCTTCGATTCCTTCCATCACCCGGTCGATTCCGTGCAGGCTCCGGCTGGAGACAATGATCCCAGGCTCCCGTTCATTCCAGTAGCTCACAAAGGCCTGAACGGCTTCCTTTAACAGTTCCCCGCTTTCCGCCTGCAGGATCAGGTAAATACTCTCATTTCTCAGCACCGGCCGCAGAATATGAAGTTTCTGATCCCTGATAAACCCGTCCAGCTTCTCCTTCTGTCCTTCACTGCTCCGGCTTCTCAACGCCACGACGGCGAAGTCCAGCTCCTCCATAAAATGGTGTTTCTGCCAGAACGACCGGATAAAGGCATCGTCGTCCAGGCGGTGACAGCAGGTGAAGATATCGAGATAGCCGTTTGAGTAGCAGTCCTCCTCCTTCGCTTCCAGAAGGGCCGCCCGCTCGCTCTCGATCTCTAAGAGCGCTTCCAGAATGTCCTGTCCGCGAAGCTCTGACTTTAAAAAATACTTCTTGGCTCCATAGGTAATGGCCTCCCTGGCATAAGAAAATTCCGCATAGTTTGTAAGAATGATAAACGAGACGTACGGCATCTTTTCCAGAAGCTTCTTCATCAGCATCAGGCCATCCATCCCCGGCATTTTGATATCGGTGATCACTGTATCCACATGGTGTTCCAGCGCCAGTTCCAGGGCATCGTTTCCGTTTTCCGCCACTCCCACTATCTCAAAATCCGGATGATTGCCGCGTTCAATGCTGAATTGTATCCATTCTCTGATGGGTGTTTCATCGTCCGCTATCAGTATTTTCATCTAAATTCTTTCCTCTCATATTTACCGGCATGCTTAAGATCACCTCGGTTCCCACACCTTCCTCGCTTAAGATCCGGATCCCGTATTCTTCGCCGAAATTCAGCTTTAATCTCTCGTTCACATTGCGCAGGCCAACCTTGTTCATATTCATGCCCTTATCCAGGACAGTGCTTAATTTATCCTCATCCATGCCGATTCCGTCGTCCTTTACACTGATACAGAGCGTCCTGGGGCATGTTTGAAAATTGCTTTCTGTCAGATGTACGTCAGCATCGAGATAGCTCCTGATTACGATATGGCAGACCTGCTTCTTCTGAAGACTGTAAAAGATTGCATTTTCCACAATGGGCTGCAGTATAAAATCCGGGACAATACAGGAAATCGTATTTTCCGGCATGTCAAACTCCACCTCGAAACGGTCCCGGTATCTTGCCTTCTGGAGGTCAATATAATAGAGGAGAGTCTCCCGCTCCTCTCTCAGGCTAATCATTTTCTCGGAACTGGAGAGCGTCTTTCTCAGTATTTTGGAAAAATCAATCAGCATCTTCTCGGCGGCCTCATTTTTTCCCATCTCCACATAAAACCGAATAGAGCTGAGCGTATTGTAGATAAAATGCGGGTTGATCTGCGTCTGTAAAAAGTCCAGCTGCAGCAGATGTTTTTTCCGCTCCATCACGCCGATCTCATCGACCTGGCTCTCCAGCTTCCCGACCATGTAATTGAAGGAATCAGCGATCTCGGAAAGCTCTCCTTTTCCCTTTTCCGCCTCCTCGATCCTGGCCTGAAGTTCTCCGCGGGCCACCATGTCCATCTTATTCTTTATGGCGTCGATCGGCTTTAATATCACCCGGAGGGAGACGGCTGTCACCGGCAGAAAACAGACGGCGAACACTGCCAGCAGCAGAAAGGAGAAGAACGTCATCCTGTCGATCGGCGCAAAGAGATGGTGGATATCCGCATTCTCCAGCAGGAACCATTCCGTTCCTGAGATATTCTCATAGAAATAGACATTATCCGGAAATGCCTTCGATATCCCATAACCGGAGCCAAGAGCCTCCCGGTTCTGGATGACGATATCATTTTTCTGGTAGGGCAGCCCGATATGGTTCTTATTCTTGCCGGACAGCACGATGCCTTCCGCGTCCACAATGCAGTAATCCCTGTCTTTTTCAATCATGTCCGAATAGGAATCGTACAGAACCACCTCGCTGAACTGCATCAGGGCATAACCGCGTACACTGCCGCTTAACAGGTCCTTAATTGGCTGGGTCAGGTAAAAACTGTGGCGGTAAAGCCCCTGCTCCTGCCCACTCTGCAGCGGCCCGCCCAGATATCGATTGTCCTTCGGATTTTTCTGCTCCAGAAGCGCCGCCTGCTTAAGCGCCTCCCTGGCCTCCTCCTCCGGCAGCTCCGGAGAGTCACTGGCATAACGCAGCTCATCCAGATCGTAAATATAGATCCGGAACTTATTGCCTTTCTTATAATTCCCGTAAATCTCATCGCGGATATACGCGTCGATCTCTTCCGTGTCCCCCTCACCGCCTACGATCCAGTCGATCACGCGGGTGTTTTCCGTAATCTTTTCCAGACTTTCCTTAAGACTCCGGATGGTCTCGGCCGGCTGCCGGATCGTCTGGTTTAAGATCGAACGGTGCAGACTGATGATCTCATCCCCCACCACGCTCTTGGAAAACCTGGTCATCATAAACACCAGAACGCCCACCAGTATGATGATCAGCAGAAGCATCTTCAGGAAATAACGCTTCATATAGCTGAGTCTTCTTCCGGAACCTTTCGGCGCCGCATGCTTCATCTCCCGGATGCTGTCACTGATCCGGCTTCGTATCTCGTTCCATCCCCTCATATGGTTCTCCGGCAGCCGTGCAGGGCTGCATACTCTTCTATTTTAATATGGTTATACTTTACCACAGAGAATATGGATTTTCAATGACGTCTGAGCAAAGATTGCCGCCCACCAGACCCCTGCTCCGCCGCATTTTGCAAAAAAAAGAACAGCCCGCCAATAATCCGGCGGTACTGTTCCCATTTACATATCTTAGAATAACGGAACTACTGCACCCTGATACGTGTCTTCAATATACTTCTTTACGGTATCGCTTGTCAGCGCATCAATCAAAGCCAGAGTCGCGTCGGATTTCTCCTCGCCTGCGCGAACCGCTACGATGTTGCCGTATGTGGTGGCTGCGATCGACTGGGAATCCTCGGTAACCAGAGCATCCGTCACCTTTAAGCCTGCCTCGATGGCGTAGTTGCCGTTGATAACGGCGATGTCCACATCACCCAGGGAGCGCGGAAGCTGTGCGGCCTCGATTTCCATGATCTTTAAGTTCTTGTCATTCTTTACAATGTCATTCTTTGTTGCTTCCAGACCAACGCCTTCCTTTAACTCGATCAGGCCGTTGTCAGACAGGAGGAGAAGCGCTCTCGCTTCGTTGGATACGTCGTTCGGTACCGCTACCTGCGCTCCGTCCGCTAAATCTGCCAGGGAAGCGGTCTTTCCTGCATAGATTCCGAACGGTTCGTAGTGGATTGCACCTGCGGATACGAGATCCGTGCCGTTTTCCTGATTGAACTGCTCTAAGTATGGGAAGTGCTGGAAGTAGTTGGCATCCAGATCACCGGATTCCAGCGCCAGATTCGGCTGTACGTAATCGGTGTACTCCTTGATTACCAGATCGTAACCCTTTTCCTTTAAAATGTCCTTGGCTGCCTTTAATATCTCTGCGTGAGGTGCCGGGGAAGCTCCCACCACCAGCTTCTTTAATTCTCCGGCTGCTGCCGTTGTCTCATCGGCCGGTGCAGCGCTTTCGGTCTCCTTGGACTCTGTAACAGCCGCTGTTGTCGTCTCGGCATTCGTCTCCTTGCTGTTTCCGCCGCAGGCGGTCAGTGCTCCCGCTGCAAGCAGCGCGGCAGCCAGTACGTAAAGTGATTTTTTCATAATTGTTTCCTCCTTTTTGTTGTGCAGTTTCCTGCGCCTCTTGATTGCTACGGTGACTCGTGCGCAAAGCGTGCGAGTGACCGTTTTTATGGTAACGCCTTACGGCCATTACTTCTTTATGATCTATGATCTAGCGGATTCGCTTATCGCTGACGCGGGACAGCTTCATGCCTGCCTCCTGTATGATCTGGACGATGATAACAAGAATCGCCACGGTTACGAACATCATCTCTGTCTGATAGCGGTAATAGCCGTATTTGATGGCAATATCGCCCAGACCGCCGCCGCCGACAAAGCCGGACATGGCCGAATAGGACAGGATGGTGGTCACCGACAGCGCGGCTCCCACAAGCAGGGAAGGCTTCGCTTCCGGAAGGAGCACCTTCCATACAATCTGCATGGTGGAAGCCCCCATGGACTTGGCTGCCTCGATAACTCCCGCATCCACTTCCTTGAAGGACGACTCCACGACTCTCGCCACATAGGGCGCGGCCGCGATTACCAGCGGCGGGATCACCGCCTTGGCGCCCAGCGTCGTTCCGACGATCTTTTTCGTAAGCGGAATCACCATGATCAGAAGGATGATAAACGGCACCGAACGAAGCAGGTTGATGGCCAGGCCGAGAATCTTCTGAAGCCATGGAACCGGCCGGATTCCGTCCTTATCCGTCACAATCAGGATAATTCCCAGCGGAATCCCGATTAAATAGGCAAAGAAGGAAGATGTGAATGTCATGAACAGTGTCTCCCATATTCCTGTTTTTAACATATCGAATGTAGCAGCATCAAATGTCATAATCCGTCACCTCCTCAAATGGTACTTTGGCTGTTTTTAAGTAATTGGCCACCCGGTTAGCATCGACCTCATCCTCGGGAAGCTGGATCACCATCTGTCCCATGGCCGTTCCGTTTATGTCGCGCGTCTCCGCGTGGATAATATTCACCGGCACCTTGCAGGCCAGGATCATATTGGATAACACCGGTTCGAAGGAGGAACGTCCGTCGAAGGAGATTCTCACCCGTCTGGACTTTCCAAATCTCGCCGCCTGCTCGGCCGCGTCTCCTAAGATCAGCTGCCGCCCGATCTTCGACTTCGGCTCGGAGAATATCTCCGATACGCTTCCCACTTCTGCGATGTGGCTCTGGTCAATGATGGCCACGCGGTCGCAGATCGCTTCGATGACGGTCATCTCATGGGTGATCACGACTACCGTAACGCCCATGGTTTTGTTGATCTCTTTTAACAGGGCCAGGATCGACTTCGTGGTGTTGGGGTCCAGCGCGCTGGTGGCCTCATCACATAAGAGGATCTTCGGATTGGTGGCCAGTGCCCTGGCGATCGCCACCCTCTGCTTCTGTCCCCCCGAAAGCTGAGACGGGTACGCGTCCTTGCGGTCCGCAAGCCCTACAAGCCCTAACAGCTCCATGGCCCGCTCTCTCGCTTCTTTCTTCGGTGCGCCTGCGATCTCCAGCGGGAAGCAGACATTCTGAATGACATTTCTCTGTGCCAGCAGGTTAAACTGCTGGAAGATCATGCCCATGGACTGTCTCGCCTTTCTCTGATCCCGTCTGGACATGGACGCCAGGCTCCTGTTCTCAAACAGGACCTCTCCGGAAGTCGGTACCTCCAGATAATTGATGCATCGTACCAGCGTACTCTTTCCCGCACCGGAAAGACCGATAATTCCAAAAACTTCTCCCTGGCAGATCGTCAGGTTGATGTCGTCCAGCGCCTTGATCGGGCCGCCCGACGTCCTAAACTCCTTGCCCAGCCCCACCAGCTGAATAATTGGTTCTGATGACTGCATGTCTTTCGTTTCCTTTCTTTTCCATACTGTTTAACGGGTATGCCCGAATCCGGCAGGCCGGCCCGCACGCCGAAGCACGGTCGCTTCAGCGGCCAGGCTTCCTCAGCGCGGAGTGCGCATACCCGATAAATGAGCAACTTCCCTATTACCCAAAAAGGCCGCAAGCCCTGCACAGACTTGCGACCACAGCGATTCAAGATTCAATCTCCCTGTTTGCCATAAACTTCAATCACAATCCATACAAATGAATATCATTTTCGATTTTTTACGCACATTGACATACGGCACATCATCATGCCGTTCATCATGTACATATTCATCTGCATGGCTTTAAACTGGTTCATAGCGGTTTCTCCCTTCGCCTATTCCTATAGTTCGACTAGGATTTTAACTTATGAGGCGTATTTTACGCTACATCATACCATTTGTCAAGTGTTAATTCGTCTGACAGACAGATTTTAGGAACAGAGATCGATAATTACCTGTGCAAACATCTTTGCACTTACGATCAGTTCCTCGATGACTGCGAACTCATCGGCTCCGTGCATGCGGTTATCCGTCTCCGGCATGGCGGCGCCAAAAGCGACTCCGTTCTTCAGCTCGTGAACGTAGGTACCGCCTCCGATGGCGATACACTCTCCCTTACGGCCTGTGTACTCCTCGTAGGTGCGAAGAAGCGTGCTGATGAATTCGGAATCTCCATCCACGTGATGAGGCGGCCTCATGGAGTCATTCAGAAGGGTAAATCCTTTTTCCGCCATCTTTGCCTTTGCTACATCCAGTACATTCTCTTTTGTGGCGCAGATCGGGCATCGGCTGTCGAAGGTACCATCCAGCTCGCTGTCAGAGATGGTGAGCAGGCTGAATGCCAGCGTTAAATCTCCTGAGATCTCATCGCTCATGGCGATTCCCAGAGCCTTACCGGAGGTGTCGCCGTGAGGAATCAGTTCCAGAAGGCGGTGAGTGGTACTGATCTGCTCGCAGGCCGCAAACGGCAGTCTCTGAATCAGGACAAGAAGACCTGTCAGCGCGTTGTTGCCCTCTTCCGGTTTGGACGCATGAGCGCCTTCACCGATGGCTGTGATCGTCGCAAAATCTTCCTCCACTTCGAATTCAAAACGGATACCGGTTTCTCCGGTCACTGCCTCAGCGGCCTTCTCCATTACCTCCACATCGATTCCCTGAACCACAGCGCGGGCTTTTCCCGGCACTACATTGACCTTTAAGCCGGCTTCCACGGAAACCAGCTTCGGCAGTGCCTCAGACGGAGCGAAGGAAGCGGTGAAGTGACCGTTTAATGAGCCTTTTTCCGTGTTGACCACCGGGTAGGAGCCGTCCGGTGAAAATGTCATCGGAGCCTCTTTTTCAATCGCATAGTAATGCGCAATGTCAGAGCTTCCGCACTCCTCGTCGGTTCCCAGAATCAGGCGTGCATTCTTCTTAAGAGGAACTCCCAGCTCTTTCACGGCTCTCATGGCGTAGAGCGCTGCGACTGCCGGTCCCTTGTCATCTGCGGTACCGCGTCCAAAGAGCTTATCGCCCTTAACCACCGGCTCAAATGGTTCTGTTTCCTTCCAGCCTTCTCCTGCCGGAACGACATCAAGATGGGCCAGAATATCCAGCTGGCGTTCTTTATCATTCAGGTCTGCGGTTCCCACGTAATTATCGTAATTGGTGATGGAGAAACCATAGGCCTCAGCCATGGAAAGTGCCTCAGCCAGTGCGGTAAATGCTCCCTGACCGTATGGCATGCCTTCTTTATACGGCATTTTCTCACTGTTAATGCGGCACAGAGTACAGATGTCATCAAGCATCTCCTGTCTGTGTGCCTCGATAAACTCTTCAATCTCTTTTCTGTACATGTCTTATCCTTTCCTGCGGCGGTAAAGCCGCGTGTTATTTCATCATGGAAGCCAGAATCTCATTAACAGCCTTGCCGTCCGCCTTGCCTTTTACCTTCGGCATCAGGACTTTCATAATCTTTCCCTTGTCTGACGGCGCCGGCTTTTCGATCCCCAACTCAGCCAATACGGCTGTCACTACCTCACGGATCTGCTCCTCGCTCATATCCTCGGGCGCAAATTCCTTATAAACTGACAGGCGGTAAGCCGCCTCCTCGCGGATGTCATCCCGGTCCGCAGGCGCTGTATCAAAGGTCTCCTGGGACTGCTTGATCTCTTTCTTCACAACCGTATTCGCCTCGTCCTCGGTAATCGGCTCGTGATCCTTTTTATCGATTTCGAAATTCTTCAGTGCAGAAAGAAGCATGGATAATGCATCTTTCCTCTGCTTGTCTTTCGCCTTCATGGCTTCTACCATCGCTGCCCTGACTACATCAATCTTACTCATATCTGCTGCCTCCTTATTGATTTACCTTTAATTTTTACCGAACTCACTGAGCTTCAGGCCCGGATTGCGGTCCAGAACCATGCCCACGCTCCAGCTGTTGACAAACAGCAGAAGCGGATTATCCTTCAAATCCTTGATGCGCTTCATGTCGGAGGTTCCCTGAATCTTCGCCACATCAATCTCATCCTTATTCTCTACCCAGCGGATGTATTCATACGGGAGCTTCTCCAGCTTGACTTCCACGTTGTACTCATTTTCCAGGCGGTAGGTGAGAACCTCGAACTGCAGTTCGCCGACTACTCCGACGATGATCTCCTCCATGCCCGTATTGAACTCCTGGAAAATCTGGATGGCGCCTTCCTGGGCGATCTGGTTCACGCCCTTTATAAACTGCTTCCGCTTCATGGTGTCCATCTGGCGCACTCTGGCAAAATGCTCCGGCGCAAACGTGGGGATTCCCTCGTATTCAAACTTCTCATTGGACAGGCACAGCGTGTCTCCGATGGAGAAAATCCCCGGATCAAAAACGCCGATAATATCGCCCGCGTACGCTTCCTCCACGATTTTTCTGTCCTGAGCCATCATCTGCTGCGGTTGGGACAGCCGGAGTTTCCTGCCGCCCTGCACGTGGTTTACCTCCATGCCGGCCTCAAACTTTCCGGATACAATTCGCATAAATGCGATTCTGTCGCGGTGGGCCTTATTCATATTCGCCTGAATCTTAAACACAAAGGCCGAAAATTTCTCTTCAAACGGATCGATCACACCCTTATCCGCCAGTCTCGGCAGCGGCGTTGTCGTCATCTGAAGGAAATGCTGTAAAAATGTCTCCACGCCGAAATTCGTCAGCGCCGATCCGAAAAATACCGGTGACAAGTTCCCTTTCCCGACACGATCCATATCCAGTTCGTCGCTGGCTCCATCCAGCAGTTCGATGTCCTCCATCAGCTGGTGGTGGTAATCCTCGCCGATCAGCCAGTCCACCTGGGGATCGCCTAAAAGTACCTCGGTGGCATCAACCGTCTTCTGTCCGCCCATAGCGGCCTGGAAGGTGGTGATCGTCTTCTTGTTTCTGTCGTAGACACCCTTAAACTCATGGCCGCAGCCGATCGGCCAGTTGACCGGACAGGTACGGATTCCAAGCACCGTCTCGATCTCGTCCATCAGTTCAAACGGATCCCTGGCTTCCCGGTCCATCTTGTTGATAAAGGTAAATATGGGGATGTGTCGCATGACACAGACCTTGAACAGCTTGATCGTCTGCGCCTCAACACCCTTGGAACCGTCTATGACCATGACCGCGGAATCCGCCGCCATAAGGGTCCGGTATGTGTCCTCCGAGAAATCCTGATGCCCCGGGGTATCCAGGATATTAATGCAGTATCCGTCGTAATTAAACTGCATTACCGAGGAGGTAACGGAAATACCTCTCTCCTTCTCGATCTCCATCCAGTCTGAGACCGCATGCTTTGCCGCCTTTCTTCCCTTAACGGAGCCCGCCAGATTAATGGCGCCTCCGTAAAGCAGAAACTTTTCCGTCAATGTCGTCTTACCGGCATCGGGGTGGGAAATGATGGCAAAGGTTCTTCTCTTCTTTATTTCTTCAGTTATATTCGACAAAATGTTTCCTCCAATTTTACGTGTCAATCTTTTTTATTGTATTATTATTCCATTACAAAGTCAAGATTCATGTGGTGAAGCGGACATTCCTCTTTAACAGGACGCTTCGAAATGCTTCAGCCACATTTTCACGAGAGGAATCCAGCTCTGGCACTGTTCCACCACCTGGAAGCCGTTCCCGGCTGTCTCCTCGTCGGCCAGAGAAAGTCCGTGGCCGCCGGTGGGATAGATATGAAGTTCGAAGTTGACATTCTTCCGTTTCATGGCGGCTGCCAGAAGCAGGCTGTTTTCCACCGGAACGTTTTCGTCCGTATACGTGTGCCAGATAAATGCCCTCGGCGTCTGTTCCGTCACAAAATTCTCCAGGGAAACCGCGTCTCTCTGTTCCTGGGTCACATCGTCCCCAAGCAGACGCTTAAAGGAATTCACGTGCGCGTACTCGCCGCCTGTAATGACCGGATAACACAGGATCAGACCATCCGGACGAATCTGTGCGGGTGTTCTGCCGATCGCATCATATACCAGCTCATTGTCCCAGAATACGCCAAGACTGCAGGCCAGATGGCCCGCAGCGGAAGAACCGCACACGATGATCTTTGCCGGATCGACCTTCCACTCTGCCGCGTGTTCCCTGACATAGGCGACCGCTTCCCCAAGCTCTCTCACAGAGGCTGGGAAATGGTTCGGGGCAACGCTGTAGTCGAGAATAAAGGCATGGCATCCCATGGCCATAAACTGAAGCGCCAGGGGCTCACTCTCCCGATCCGATCTCTGCCAGTATCCGCCTCCGGCACAGACGATCACAGCCGGCCGCTTTCTCTCCGGCGCCACACTCACTTCTTTTATCAGATATCCGGTGAGCAGCGCCGGTCCTGTCAGCTGCCCCGGAACTATAATTTCTTTTTTCTCTGTATTCATGATGATTTTTCCCCTTTATCATTCCATTTTATTTATCTGCTGATACGGCAAGTATCTCATCCAGCAGCCGGTCGGCGACCTCTTCCTTCGTCATCTTTTCCAGCTCCAAGTTCCGCTCTCTCGTGATGATGGTCACGACGTTCGTATCGGTGCCGAAGCCGGCGCCTTCCACCTTCAGATTATTTGCCACAATCATGTCAATATTCTTTTTATCCAGCTTCACCCTGGAATTCTCCAGCATGTTCTGGGTTTCCATGGAAAATCCGCAGAGAAACTGGCCTTCCCTCCGGTGCGCGCCCAGCCATTTTAAAATGTCATCGGTCCGCTCCAGCTCGATCGCCATATCTCCGTCCGTCTTCTTCGTCTTTTCCGTGCCCACTGATTTAGGCCGGTAATCCGCCACGGCCGCCGCCTTAATGATAATATCCTGTTCCGCCGCCGCTGCCGTCACCGCCTCGAACATGTCTGCGGCACTTTGGATCTCGATCAGCTTTACGAAACGCGGTTTGGGCGTGCCTGTCTTTCCGGTCACCAGCGTCACATCAGCCCCTCGCAGAGCCGCGGCCTTAGCGACGGCATAGCCCATCTTGCCGGTAGAATGGTTGGTGATATAACGGACCGGATCTATCGCCTCTCTCGTAGGACCCGCTGTGACGAGAATCTTCTTTCCCTTCAAATCCTTCTGCGCCCCGATCTCCTGTTCAATGTAGTCGAACAGCTCGGCCGGCTCCGGCATCTTTCCCGCTCCCGTATCACCGCAGGCCAAGTAGCCCACCGACGGTTTTATGACTTCCATCCCATACTTTTCACAAATCTTTATATTATCCTGAACAATCGGGTTTTCATACATATTCGTGTTCATGGCCGGTGCAATGATCTTCTTGCAGCGGCAGGCCAGCACGGTCGTCGTCAGCATATCATCGGCCAGCCCGTGAGCCAGCTTTGCGACCACGTTGGCGGAAGCCGGGGCAATCATCACCACGTCCGCCTGCTTGGCGAGCGCCACATGCTCCACGCTGAATTCAAAATTCCGGTCAAAGGTATCTACAAGGCATTTATTTCCTGTCAGTGTCTCAAACGTGATCGGATTGATAAAATTAGTCGCATTCTCTGTCATCAGTACATGGACATGGCAGCCCTTTTTCACCAGCATGCTGGCCAGTCCGGCCGTCTTGTATGCCGCGATACTTCCCGTAATTCCCAGAACAACATGTTTTCCTTTCAGCATAAACGTCTCCTGCCTCGCTTCTTTTTATTTCTGCTTACATTGTTATTTTGCCTAAAATGTGGTAAACTCGTGAAAAACCTCACTAAGTTCGTGAAAAACCTCACTAAGTGCTCATAGTATACCATTCGTACTAAATTCGTGAAAGACCTCATTAAGTACTCAGGTATGACTCGCACTAAGTTCGTGAAAAACCTCACTAAGTGCTCATAGTATACCATAACCTCTAAATTTTGGAAAGGAGTTCCCTTTATGATTTTAGCAATTGACATGGGAAACAGCAATATTGTAATCGGCGGTATTGATGACAGCCGCACCTGGTTTGTGGAGCGTGTCACCACGAACCTGGGGAAGACAGACCTGGAATACGCAGTTAATATCAAAGACATTATGGCAATCCATAACCTGCCGCTTTCCTCGATTGAAGGGGCCGTGGTCTCTTCCGTCGTTCCGCCGCTGACGGACGTGGTGCTCTCTGCAGTTAAGAAAATCACCGGAAAGACGCCCATGCTGGTTGGCTCCGGCATGAAAACGGGACTTAATATCATCATGGATAATCCGAAGACCGTGGGGAGTGACTTAATTGTTGATGCCGTGGCCGCGCTTAAGGATTACCCGTCTCCCATTATTATCATCGACATGGGAACCGCCACCACCATGTCCGTCATTGACAGGGCGGGCAACTATACAGGCGGCATCATTTTCCCGGGGCTCCGGGTTTCTCTGGATTCTTTGAGCAGCCGCGCGGCCCAGCTTCCCTACATCGGTTTAAACAGACCGACCCGGGTCATCGGCAAGAACACCATCGACTGCATGAAAAACGGTATTCTCTATGGCAATGCCGCCATGATTGACGGCATCATCGACCGCATGGAAGAAGAGCTTGGACAGGCCGCAAGCCTCGTAGCCACGGGCGGTCTGGCCCCTTCCGTCCTCCCGCTCTGCCGTCATAAAATCAATTACGATGAGGCGCTTTTATTAAAAGGTCTCCTCATTCTTTACGAAAAAAACAAATAAAATCCGCAGCTCACGCGGCGGACCGCAAACATTCACTGGCTCATCTGCGCACCTGATGTATGAGCCAATGTGATAAACAGGCACTTTGCGGACCGCCGCCAGAAAATGGAAATAAAATTTAAATCTGGCATCGTATAAAAGCCTCCGAATAAGTACATCATTCCTTTATGACTAAAAAGAATGATGCGGAGGGAAAGACATGCCTGTATACAAAGTAGAGATCTGCGGCGTTAACACTTCAAAGCTGCCCCTTTTAAACAACGAAGAAAAAGAAGCCTTATTTAAGAGGATCCTGGATGGCGATATGGAAGCCAGAGAGGAATATATTAAGGGTAACTTAAGACTGGTTCTCAGCGTCATACAGCGTTTTTCAGGCAGTAACGAAAATGTGGACGACTTGTTCCAGATTGGCTGCATCGGCCTGATCAAAGCCATTGACAATTTTGACATTACACAGAACGTACGCTTTTCAACGTATGCCGTTCCCATGATACTGGGCGAGGTACGCCGCTATCTTCGGGATAACAATTCGATCCGTGTCAGCCGTTCCTTACGCGACACCGCCTATAAAGCCATCTATGCAAAAGAAAATCTCATGAAGAAAAACTTAAAAGAGCCTACCATCATGGAAATCGCCAATGAAATCGGCGTCAGCAAGGAGGACATCACCTATGCTCTGGATGCCATTCAGAGCCCTGTCAGCCTGTACGAGCCTGTATATTCCGACGGCGGCGATCCACTCTTCGTCATGGACCAGATCAGTGACAAAAAGAATCTGGAGGAAAACTGGGTGGAGGACATCTCCTTAAATGAAGCCATGAAACGCCTTCCCGAACGGGAACGCCACATTATCGACATGCGCTTCTTCGAGGGAAAGACCCAGACTGAGGTAGCCGAGGAGATTCACATCAGCCAGGCCCAGGTCAGCCGTCTGGAAAAAAACGCACTCAAAAGCATGAAGGGATACCTTTCGTAAAAATAGAGAGAAATACGTAATCAGATAGAAGCATCGAACTGCATTTCCGTTATGAGCTTATAAATAGGAAGGAAATTCAATAATTTTGAATTTCCTTCCTACTTTTATTTATTCTATAGAAATATTTTTTCTTCAAAGGTTGCCAGCCGTTAGCTTTTAAAACGCATTTTAATTAGACTACTATGCGTAGTCATATCTAAGATGCTGATCATTTTTTCAAAATTGCCATCGGATGCTGTTATATTATAATTTTCAGCTCAATTCAGCTCTTTTATTGACAAAAACTTGTGTAAATGGTATGATATATACGACTAATAACATTAGTCGTATATATCATACCATTGGGAGTGAGTTGAATGAAGCAAGATATTACACCTGCTGAGCAGGCCATTATGAACGTCTTATGGGAAAGTAAACACTGGATAACTATCAATGAATTAATTATATATTTATCTAAATCTTTTTTCTTTATCTATCCATAAGTCCGCAAATGCTGGAATATCCCGTATTTACGGACTTTTTTTCACTTTTCAATAGGTAGATACCATACTTAACTCCGCATATTTCCGCTTCATTCTGCTTTCAAAAGTAGTAAATTGGTAGTAATCCAGCCTTTTACTACTAAGCTACAAATCGCTGTAATTCTGATTTTACAGTTTCAAGTGAAGCGTGAGTGTAGAGGTTCAATGTAATTGTGATATTGGAATGTCCCATGACATATTGCAGTGCTTTTGGGTTCATTCCTGCGTTGGCTAACCTTGTGCAGAATGTATGACGCATGACATGAGGTGTAATCTTCGGTAACGGTTCTTCATACTTGCTGTTGTACTTGTCTACAAGTTTTCGGAATACAGTTTCATAATTTACTGCCACCTGTGGATTGCCATTGCGGTTGATGAATAAGAAATCACTATATCCGTCAATCACAAGGTTCTTCGGTTTCCTGCGGTGTTTCAGTATGTTTTGAAAGGCTTGATACACTTCGTCACTCATTGGTATCTGTCTGATACCATTTTCTGATTTTGGCGGTTGTACCACATATCCCGTTTTAGACAGCTTGATAAGTTGGTGGTCGATATTGATTACTCGGTTTGTAAAATCCAAGTCCTTTACAGTCAGTCCGCAAAATTCAGAAATACGAAGTCCAGTCCGCAACAAAATGATAACTTCATCATAATGCTTTCGGTAACAAACATCACTTCGCATAAAAGAAAGTAGTTTTTCTTCCTGCTCTTTCGTCAATGCTTGTCGTGCTTGTGTGTCGTTCTTCATCACACTACTTAAGCTAAAATCAAATGGGTTCTTTCTGATACAATCGTCATGCAATGCCATTTTAAATGCTGGCTTCAATGCTCTTTTATAAAAGAGAACCGTTCCGTATGCTAACCCGTTATCCCTCAATTCAAGTAGCCACGCCTTAACATCTGAAATCTTAATACCGTCAATGCTCCTAGCTCCAAACTTATCTTTTTTCAAGAACTCCAACAAATAGTGATAGGTATTCTGTGTACTGGCTCTTGTATTTCTCTGTTGTTTCAGATACTTCTGAAAAAGTTCATACACCGTCATTTTCTTTCCAGCGGTATTGATACCGTCGTTAAGGTCTTGACGTATTTCCTGCTCCTTTTCCCGTAAGGAAATATCCTCACGTTTTCCTGCTGGCGTTCTGTCCGTAGGCACAAGTTTCCAAGCATACACAAATTGCGGTTTTCCAAATGCGTCTATATATTTGTATGCGTATCTCCCGTCTTTTCTCTGGCTCTCACCCGTTCTTAATATACGATTTTTGCTGTCCCGTCTTTTTTCTGACATCTCGTTTTGCTCCTTTCAGAACGGAAAGAGCTTCGATATGAGATATTATAATTATACCACATACGAAGCCCTTTTTCACTATATAACATTTAGCGTATCAAAGAATTTCTCAAAGGGTTTACGCTTAATCTGAATACGGTTTCCATTCATTACAAACCAGTCAGCGTCGGGATTTTCCTCTACCAATCTACGCAACTTCTTCTCGCCAATGCGGAAGTATTTAGACGCTTCTTCTAAGGTAAGCGAATACTTTTCCCAGATAGGCACATCAGTATTGTTTATCATATAACCATACCCCCTTTACTGTGTGTCATTTTTTACAAGCAGGCAGACGGCTTTGGAAAGCTCCATTAGTATTTCAACTATTCCCATTCTTGTGGTCAGAACCGCACCATGCGGAAGTATCATTATTCTGTGAGGGTAGGTCGTGGCAAAGCGACTTTTCCAACGGTCGCTCTCGGATCACTGCGTGGGTCGCTCGCTTTCTTTTGGAAAGGTCGTGGCGTACAGTTCCCGTGGCTTGCTACCTCACAAACGTATCTGTCTGCTTTATTCAGTTTTCAAAGAACTATCGGCTATTCAGCCTATCAAAATCAATTCTAGTCAAATTGATTTTAATAGAATGACAAGTGAAGTGGCAGGAAAGGGGGAAGTACCAAACTTCACTTATATGTATTACATCACTACAATTTCAAAATTCATCAGCATATCAAGTAATGCTGTCTGAACTCTGTTTTTTAAATCAGCGTCCACAACCATGCAAACATTACCGTATTCGTCATACAATTTACGCAAGCATAATTTGGAAATGTAACCGTCATAAAACTTCAAAACGGTTTCAACCGCTTCTGGTTCGCCCTCTGTGGCTGATAAGATTACCTCAAAAGGCAAATGCTCATGTTTCTTCATTTACGTTCCTCCATGATTTTTTTCATTGTTTCAAGTGTTTTTGTTCTATGATATTGGACGTTAGAACGTGGGATTTTGATAAATTCGCTGATTTCACTATCGGACATATCCATAAAGTAGGACAACAAAATAATGTTACGTTTCTTTTCTGTCAATGTTTTAAGAGCTTCGCTTAACTGGTCGTCCTCAACCCATACTTCAATGCCTAAAATATTAAATACGGTGTAATCACTTTCGTATTTATCAAATGTTCCAAAGCGTTCCTGCTCATAATCTGGAATATCAGAAAATGGACATTCTCGTTTTTCACGTCGCTTCATATCACGATAGCCTTTTTTGACAGCTCGTTTGATAACCTTTTTTGAAAGACAATCAAACTGTGCTTCAATGGCTTGTTTGAAAGAAGATGTTTTCATTTGCTCACCTCCTTTCCGTGCTGGATTGAAATGAACTTCTGTTCATTTCCCCCTTTCCGCACCCTAACTTCCCAAAGAGGTGTCAAACTACCAAGATTTTCAAAAAATTATTTCTATAAAATAAAAACAGCCCATTTGAATGTAACTACACAAACAGGCTGTTATATAAATGCTATCTATATGAATTTTTAACTCATGTAATGGGTATGATGATTGAAGCACTAGACAGAAATAATTATCCAGTTGAGAACGACGTAGCGTTCTTCTATATGTAATCATGGCATAGCCCCCTCAAACCAGAGCTATACCAAAAGAAAAGGACAGCTTTGGTTATATCCAAAACCGTCCCGTAATCGTTTTTAAGACGTGCAAAAGCATATTATCCAAGAACGGTTTTTTTTATTTACCGCACACGATAATATCTTTTGAATTATTACTGCATACTATATGCACTTTTAACACATTCTAAATACATGGCATGAAGTTTAAACTCATGCTAGGTGGTTTAAAATGAGAAAAAATAAAGAAACACAAACCTTTGATTTCAGACCGTTAGGACTGGCAATCAGAGAAGCCCGTGAAAAAGCAGGGCTATCCCGTAATGATTTAGGCGATAAGGTATTCTATGGAGAACGCCATATCGCAGATATTGAAAATATCGGTTCACACCCAAGTTTTCAATTATTCCATGATTTAGTTACCATGTTCAATATATCGGTTGATGAATATTTCTATCCACCAGAGAAAGTTGAGAAAAGTACAGCTCGCCGTCAGATAGAAACATCACTTGACTTATTGAGTGATAACGAATTAAAAATCATTCAAGGTACGATTGACGGTATCTTGAATAGCAGGGAAAGCAAGAAGTAATCAGCTTCTTGTTTTCCCATTTTTCTTTTAAGCAGTATTTCTTTAGCATTTGTTTGCTGATCTGCTCCGCAGGGAGCAAACAATATTAGATTAAACCTTTGTCTTTTTCGTAATCTTGTAAATATATTCTTCTGGTGTAGGGCGTTTATTTCCAAAATACTTTTTGAAATTTGCCTGCACCTCTGGGTCGGTACTGTTCATAGCTTCATCAATGGTAGCCTGTATTTCTTCCCGTATAGTTTCCACAGGGACACCGCTTGCCTTTGCACCAACTTTCAAGGCTTTTTTTATATCGTGTTTTTTCAAATCAATCATAAACATTTACTCCTTTAAATGTACATATTCCGAAAAACAAGATGATGCATTAACAAGCTCTTGAAAATGCCCTTGTTCCTTAATGTTTCCATTATCCATATAAATAATTTCATCATACTTTTTCAACAATTTTTCTTCCAAATTATGAGTAATTGTTATAAGTGTTAAATCGTTTATTTTAAGTAACCTGCTTTCAATATCATAGGCTGTTTGCATATCAATAGCAGACGTACCCTCATCTAATATCAAAATAGGTTTGTTTCTAATCAAAGCTCGTGCAACCGCAATCCTCTGTTTTTGTCCACCAGACAAATTAGAGCCATTTTCTCCAACTCGATAGAATATCCCCTCTGGAAGTTCAGCTATAAATTCATCTAAACCACTTTCCTTTATAACTTTATCAACAATTTCTTTTGGATAATCTTCATGTAAACAGATATTGTCTAGTATGGTTTCGTCAAACAGATAAATATTTTGATGAATGATAGAAGATAGCTGTACCACATCTTCTTTTTCTAATAAATCTAATTCTCTATCATCATATACGATTTTCCCTTTATAATCAGAATAATAACCTGTTAGCAACTTTATAAAAGTGCTTTTTCCACAACCGCTTTTTCCTACAACAGCGTATTTTTTCCCTTTTTCAATAATACAGTCCACTTCATTTAACACTTGTGTTTGCATATCATAGGAAAAAGATAAGTTTTCAGCAAGAATATAACGATTAAATGAAGCTCTATGTTCCTTATGTAAATTCTTAGAGGCTTGTTCAGAAATACTATGTAACTTTTCAATAATAGGTTGTATGCTTTTTATTTTAGGAACGTTAGTAAATATCATAATAAGTGGGTTGGCTAAATTACTGCTTACTTGCACCATTCCCAATAATGTACCTATTGTTATACGTTCTGTAATAATGAAATACGCTGATAAAAACAGAACAACTATCTGAACCATAAGAGCAAGAAAAGAAGATAATCCTTCATTTAATGCAAGTAATTTATCTACATCATATTTAGAATGGATAGTTTCGCTATTTTCTTTGTCAAATCGCTGGACTACATATCGTTTCATAGAATATGACTTAATAATTTCAAATCCAGATAAAATGTCTTTTAAACTACTTGTGAAGTCGGCTAATTTTGAAGAAAAAATATTTTGCCTTTTTTCCAGTTTCTGCCCCAACAAGCTAGGAACGAGAAACATTATAGCAATCGCTATTATAACGCATATAGTCACGATAATATCAAAGTAAATCATTAACACGAAAGAGGAAATAAATATAACTGTATATTGTACTATTTCAAAAAAGGGAAGTAAAAAATTATCCTCTATCATTTTCACATCATTTGTAATAATTGATATATAATCAGCAGTATTTCTTTTCTCAAATTCTTCTATACTATAATTGACTGTTCCACGAAATACATCAGAACGAACTTGACGCATAATTCTACATATAACTTTTTTGTTAAGCAAAGATTGAAGATAGAGAAAAATCCCCAGCAGTACAAAATAAACAATCGAAAATAAAATCATTCTCATAAATTGTTGCATATTTTTTTCTACAACTATATCTAATAATCGTTGCAAGAGGACAGCCATAAACACATACCCTAAAGAAGCAATTACACTTGTTAAAATGGTTAATAAAAATAAAATCTTATTCTGTTTAATATAGAATTTCATAATCTTTCTCCTTAATACAAATTATACATGTTACATGTATGTATATATCTGAAAATAAAATTGCCTTACGACAATCTTATTTTCTTTATGAATTTTCCTTGCATAATTCAACAATTTCATCATCAATTATTGGAAGCCCTAACTTGTCGGTAATCTCCTTAATCATTAAAAACTTTTCCCACATTTCCTCTGATGTCATTGGATATATAGTAGGTATTGACCAAAAGTTAGTTAAAAGAACAAATAGCTCCGCTAATAATTTTGAATGTTCTGTATGTATAGAGCCGTCCTGTATTCCTTCTTCTATCAATTCTTGATACATAGGAGCTAACTCTTGATTGCTTTCAATCAATTTTTTTAAAAAAGCAGGACTTCCCATGAGTTGCATGGACGCTATACTTAGTTGATGATGTTCTGTTTCATCAAATGAGGTTTTTAAGACAAATTTTAGTTTTTCTAAGCCATTCAATTCTTTATGATTTTTTGCTTTCTTGAAAGGATTAGTTTCATAAAACAGTTTTTCACATAAAGCGTCAAAAACTTCTTCTTTTGATTTAAAGTGATGATAGAAAGCTCCTCTTGTCAATCCACCCATTTCACTTATAATATCTAATACTGTTGTTTCTTCATACCCTTTTTCTAAAAAAAGTTTTAAAGAAGCGTCTAATATTTTTTGCACAGTTTCCTCTGGATATTTATTTCGTGGCAATTTTCCACCCCCTTATACATGCACCTTACATGTATATATTATCATGCAAGGTGCATGTATGTCAATAGATTAAATGATTTTCCAATTCCCGTCCTTATGTAGCGTCAGCTCATACTGTGAAATCTGTGTTGCCTTTGTCTGATTATCAAGGAATTTTACGGAAACTTTGACTTTCACATTGTCCCCATCTTTTGTAAAGATAGGATTTACCAATTCAGAATAAAGGTAGTCCCTGCCGATAGGTTCAAGGGCATTTCCCGATACATAGTAGGCAAGTTCCTTTTCTGTTGAGGTCGGATACAGCTTAAAGAATGTTTCCAGAAATGCCGTAGCGTCATTGATTGTGTCAGCGTCTACGCTGTTGTCGGCTTCTGGTGTCTTTGGTTCATAGTCCGATTTTTCGATTGCTGGAGCAAGGGTAGGGTTCTGAACGATTACCATATTCCCGTCAGCGTCCACATGGACTTTCACGGTATAGGTTGCCTTGACACTCGTTGTCTGTTCTCCCTCTTTTATCTGCTGATCTACTTCGTAGGTAGCAGAAAAAGTGTCCGTGCCAGACTGTTCAATGCTCCATACAAGTACCTCTGTTACCGTGGAGCTGGTCGGTATATCCGTCCGAATGGTATCTACATTCAAGTCCTGCAATTCCTTTGTCAGATAACCGCTGATTGCCTGCGTCCTTGCTTCAATCGCTTCTTTGCTGTTGTTCCATGTATAATAGGACTTCGCAAAGTTCTTGACGAAATTTTCAATACCGCTGGTATCATTTAGTCGTAACTGGATTGTTTCTGTTTCGTGTACCGTGTGCATATCAATAGCGGTAAAGTTCTTATATACGCCAAAGCTCACACTTGCAATAAGCACCGCCCACAATGCAATCACGGATTTTTTATGTGTGCCTACCTTGAAAGTACGCACCTTTTTTTCTTTGGGTTCTTTGACATTCTCTGTCTGTTTCTTATTCTTTCTAAACATGATGAAATCCTCACTTTCTATTGTTTTACTCGTCCTGCACCGATTAAGTGCTGTTGCCAGTAACTATTAGTTAGGTCTGCATAACCTATCGGGTCGCCTGCATGGTACATCTGTGTCGGAGAAATGACAATACCGACGTGGGTTACATAACTTCCAGCGTCATAGGTGGAATGGAAAAATACCAAGTCGCCAGCCTTTGCCTGCGATAAGGGGATATGCTGGGTTGCGTCATACTGCATTTGTGCCGTTCTCGGTAAAGAGATACCAGCTTTCCCAAAGCACCATTGCGTCAGTCCCGAACAGTCAAAGGACGTGTTAGGATTGCTACCGCCGTACTGATATTTCCACCCTTGATATTTTAAGGCTTCATTCATAACCTTTTGTGCCAGCTCGCCCGACACCTGCGGAACAGTCAAATACTGATTGACTAATTCAACGTAAAATTGATTGCCATAGCTGTACCGCCAGCCCCCGTTCTTCGCAACGGCTATCGGATTGGTGTAGGTTACTTTCTTTCCACCCGATTTTTCTTTTGCAAAATTTTCTGCAAGGGTGTATGTATGCTTCTTGCCTTTTCCTGCCACATATCCCACATAGCCACCGCCATAGTTATAGGATTGTATCGCTACATTCAAATCGTCGATACCTTGACTTTTGCAGGAAGAAAGCAGGGACGCAAAATATTTACACCCCTGCTTGATTGAGCTTTCCGTATCTAAGGAATTGGGCGGTAGTCCCAAACTTTCCGAACTCTGCATAACATCTTCTGCCGTACCGCCACTTTCTACTTGAATGATAGCCAGCAGGACATTGACATACTCTGAAATGCCGTATTCTTTGGCATACTTTTCTACCATAGGCTGATGTTTCAACACTTCTGCGGATAGGTTCATACCACCAAAGGAAGAAGAATAGTTACCGCCCCCGTCGTCGTCCTCTGCACTAATCAGCACCCCGAAAAACAATACAATGGAAATGAGGATAGGAAACAGACTGCCAATAATGGCGATATGTTTCAATCTCATTTTTTCTTTCGTCCTTTCTGTAATACGGTCTTACGGTTCTTCTTGGTATTTACTTCTGATTGCTTCATAGTCTGCGTCTGTTGAACCTTTGTCCTGCGGTCTTTGGTGTAATTCTGGCGTGTTTCCTGCGATACGGTCTTTTCTACATTTTTATGGTTTGTCTGTGGAGTTTTCCCGTCAGAGCCACCCGAAGATAGCGGACGTTCTTTCACAGCATTTGTCTTGACTGGCTCACTTGTTTTTGCGGTGGTCGCTGTGGCAGGGCGTTTGACTTCCTGCATTTTTTCAACGCTCGGCTTTGCGGTTGTGGCTGGTCGTTCATGTGGACGGGTAGCTCCTTTTGTCGCAGATCCGTCCGTATGCGTTCTTTCCTGCCTTGCTTCTTGTGCCTTTTGAAGTTCCATTCGCTTGTCAGCGATATTCTGTCTATGCTGTTGCTGTTTTTCTAAACGTCCCGATTGTCGTTCTTTCTGTTCCTGCACGATGCCACGCTTGAAATCAGATACGCTGGACTTTGCCTTTTCCTTTGCGGTATGCACGGCATAAGCGGTCTGTGTCGGCATATCCTTGATATTCTCTTTGACGGCGTTTGCCTTGTCTTTGACTTTATTTTTTGTATCTAAGACAGCACCGACTTTTGAGCCTGCACGCTGTCCCATGCTGGAAGTGGTATTGCCCCGATTTTCTTTAGAAGCCGTATTTTTTCTTTCCGTCCGCTTGCCAGCAACGGCACTTCCAGCTACCGCACCAGCCACACCGCCCGTAATACCGCCAGCACTGACCGCCCTTGCGATACGGTGTTCCATATGCCTAGCCCTATGTCGCATAAACAGATACGGTCTGCGGAATATCCTGCGTCCCATGCTTTGACTGTCGCCAGCATTTAAGCTGAACATACTCATTAAATCGCCCAGCTTCATATAGATACCTGCAAAACATACTATCTGCAAGAACGCTATCATAAAGAACGGATAGTCTGTGGAAATGTTGTAAAACATACTGGAAATGCTGAACGCCACCGTTACAATGAGGGTAATTCCTGCCCGTGTCATTATGGTATTAAATACCCTTACGATTGCTTGCTTTGCCATGCTTTCATAGCTCGGTATCATGGAGAGTAAAAAGCTGATAGGCAGGAACATAGCGAAAATAATAAAAAGTATCTGGCTAAATATCATCATGCCCGTAAGCAAGAATACAAATATCGTGATACCAAGATTGAAGAACAGCAGGAAGAACACCATACCCAAGCGGTTAATGACCTGCGGTATCGTCAGATTGTTGTTGTCGTTATCCTCGATTTCTGTTTTCACGACTTCCTCTCTTGTTTCGCCGTCCTCGTCCTCTGGACTTGCCGATACCAGAGCTTCGACACGTTCTGCCCCGATTTCTTCCATATTGGAATTTCCAAACTGCAAGAGTAGCCACGGCTGTTGTACTTGAATGGAAAACAAGCTGTCCCGTATTAAGTCCACGCTGTCTTTGCCCTCACTGTCAGAATTAGGGAGCATGATTTTTGTTCCCAAGTCCAGCGAAGCGGTGCTGATGTCTGATGAAAAGTCATTGACTTTTTTAATGTAGTCGGGAGCGTAGGCAATAAATGAAGCGGACAGAATGAACACCACAACGAAGTTGATAACGGCGTGTAATGCCTTGCTGGTTTCCCGTTTGATTAGTCCCGTATAGGCAACATACATTCCCACCACCAAGATAATCAGCAGTAGAAATCCCACATAAAATCCCGTAGAGGAAAAGCCGTTCTCGGTAACGCCTGCTAAGGTCTGTATGCTTTTTCCGATACTGTCTGCCATATCATTGATAAAATCCAGCTTGTAGGCTTCCTGCACCACATAACCCGTTGCATTGCTTAAATATAAACTGATAGTCCAGACAAAATTAGTAATACAGTAAAGCCCGTACTGCACCGATTTTCCGATACCGTCCAGCCAGTTCCACGGTAGCCACGACCAGCTATTATCCACATAAAAATCAAGCTGGTAATTGGAAAGGGGATATTTGGAATAAAGATTTTCTGCGTTTATGGTATCGTCCACAAGCCCCGTCGCATGAGCCACTGTCCCAAGCATAGAGAGAAATATCAGCGTAACACCAATGACAAAGAGAGTGATTTTTAACGCATGGAATACCTTTTTTCTTGTGAACGCACCTTTTATCCTTTCTTTCATCACTCCACCTCATTTCTTTTCACTGGTGGTCTGGTGTCAAAGGCGTGTAACAATTCTTCAAAGACTGGGTGTATCTGCACCACGCCGACACGCCCGTATAAGTCCTGCAATAAACATTGTCCGTTCTCCAAATCACGCAAGCGTTTCTGGTTGTTCTCGTCGTCCTTGTCGATACCGAAAAATTCTAAGGTCTGTTTTATCTCGTTAATGTCAGTAGAACGGAAAGCAAACTTTAAGCCGATATTGTTTTTCAGACTTTCTTTTGACACGTCGCCAGAGGATTGTGTAACGAAATAAACGCCTGCCTGCATAGCACGTCCAGCACGAACCAGCTTGTTTGATAGCGTTTCGCCTTGTGCCACATTTAAGAACGCCCATGCTTCGTCAAGGTCTACGATTTTAAAGATAGAACGGTCGCTATGGATAAAGTCTAATGCAAAGGTACTAATGACAATCAGCATAGACACCGATAACAATTCAATGGTCGTGTATTCCTCAAAGGTGGTGTCCTTATCTGGCAGTACAAGGTCGGCTACTTGAATGATGTTTAATTGATTATCCAGACTGATAGCATTTTCTACCGTACCGTCTGAAAACAGAAGATGTGCAAAGTCGTAGTCCGTAAAGCTGTCGATATGGTCGGCAATGTTGCGTGAGATAGCGGTATCTTCCTTTCTCAATTCTTCAATGACGTGTAATAATCCTCTTTTTTCGCTTTGGGTAACGGCACGAACCGCCTTACGAAGTACGGGGAACTTTTCGCCGTCCCTAGAGGAAATACCCGTAAGGAATGTTAAAATGTCGATTGCCAGACTTTCAGCGTCTTTCACATTCTTCATAATCACGAACGGGTCAAGAAGTCCTGCATTGTCCTTGTCGCTGGTAAGGTTTACGATATTGATTTCATGTGCAATCTCTGTGAGTGTTCCTTTCCAGTTGCCACGCTCACTTTTAGGGTCTAAGATAACCGCTTGTCCCCCAAAGAGAACCGAATAATACACCAGAAGATTGTTGCAAAACGACTTCCCACCGCCAAGCGAACCGACAAAGGCAGACGCTAACGCATTGGTAACAGTACCTTTAATTCCTTGACTGGCAAGAGAGGGCTGTAAGTACACATTTCTTCCCGTATCAACGGAATATCCAATATAGATACCCGACGTTTCGCCTAACTGCTGTGTCGCTCCAAAGCCAAGCCCAGCTAAAAAATCACTTTTGACATACTGCACATAGTCATTGATATATCGCTTGCTGGCTGGTAAAAATTCAGAGTGTAGCCCTAACATATCCCCAGCAGGACGCACCAGCTTCACATTGAGGTCGTCGTAGAAGTCCTTGACTTCATCACAACGGCGTTTCAACTCGTCCAGACTGTCAGCAGATACCCGTATCACATAGGACAGCTTATACATACTTTCTTTTGTCTGGTCTAAGTCCGTTTCCAGCTCGTCCACGCTGTCTAAAGCGTCTACCACATTTGAGCTTGTTTCACTTCCTGCTTGATAGGCATGATTATCCAAATCTTTCAGTTCTTTTTTCTTGTTGCGGACGGTCGTTAATGCCTTTCGGTTCTCCACGATTTCTACATTCATGGACGTATCAACGGGAAAGGTAAATTGCTGTTGCTGGAAATAGAAGATTTCACTGGACGGAAAATCAAGCTCGCCTACAATCGCATTGACGGTAAAATAGGACACATAGCTTTCCTTGTCCTCATGTTCCAATCGTAAATACCGCTGGTTTTCTTCAATCACACATCTTGTCGGACGGATAAGGTCGTAGTATTTTATCTGCGTTTCTCTCTTAAATTTCTTCTTTGGTAGCTGATACTCATAATCTTCATAGGCGACACCGTCCCTGCCGTAAAGATGTTCTATGAGATACCCGAAGTCGTTTATTTCCAAGCGTCGCACCTTAAAACGCCTTGATATTTTGTTTTCTAACAGCTTTTCCATTTTCATGTAACGGTTGATTTCATCATTCGGCATGGAAACAAAGTCATTCATCAGCGTGTGATTGACTTCATGGAGAAATTCTTTAAAGGTCAGCCACGCCGATTTTTTGAGGTTCTTCAGATTGAGCTGTTCTTCCGTAACCATGAGCTTAAAGCCAAAAAAAAAGCGGTAGTCCACTTGATTGTCCCCAATCATAGATACCAACGCTTCGGTCTGTTCGTCTATTTTTTCTAATGCCACTTCACGAAGTTTCCCCGTTACTAATCGTTTGGATTGTTCCTGCATACTGCGTATGGAGCTTTCTGTGGCAATCTGCAACGCATGGATTTTACCCTCACGGGACTGTGCGATAAGCTGGCGAAAGCTGTCATGCACGATAAACTTTTCTTCTGCGGATAGAAAAGAATAGTTGTAGGGTATCAGCTCATAATAAGCGAACACCTCATTGTCCTTGTTCCAGACAAGGTTATTGTCGATATATTTCATCGGGAACATAGTTCACACTCCTAACTGCCGTAATATTTTCATGTAGTATCTGCTTATCCAGTTTTACGGCTTTTCCTGCATAAGTGATTTTGGGACGCAACGCATAGGTTATCTGTGATTTTAGAAAACTGTACGGCTTCTTGCCGTCAAAGGTTTTCTGGCTCATAAACCAAGTGAGGAAAACGGGAATACCGAAGTATTTTAAAAATGCCCCCTCAATCATGGAAAGTGGCGGTAAGTCCCCAAACAGAATGATGAGAAACTCTGTAATCACAAACCATGTAATCTGTGTAAAGGTAACGGGAAAGGGCAAGTTAAAGTCATTGATTGCATACAAGACTTTTTCCACGTTCCAGATACCCGTGTAGCTTTTAATCTTTTTCAAGTTCTTTCAGCTCCTTTCGTAAGTTCTAAATGAGTGAAAAGGACAGCCGTTTTCAGACTGTCCCTAAATAAAATCGCTGTCAGTAGCAACAATGCTTGTTGCTGATCTTCCAGCTTTAATATGGTATCTCGCACATACCGTAGCTTGTTTCAATGAAGCAACCGCCTATATCCAAATCTCGCCCAAAGGCTTCATAGTCAATGTAGTTCTGCAAGCTGGTTGGAATATCGCCCAACGCCTGCAACTCGTCTATGTAGTAATAGGCAACGTCCGTCATGGTATCACAGTCTGGATAAAAATAAATATCGTCCTTATGTTCCATAACTTCTTCCAGCGTCCCATAGTGGCTGATAAATTCGTCCAGACAATCCACGATATAGTCGGGAAGTTCCTCTATCATTTCATACATTTCATTGAGTTCCTCAATCGAAACATATTCCCCTATGTCGATAGGGAAGTTTTCGGTATCATGGACTGCGTATTCCTCGTATTGTTCATTCAAACCGATTTTTTCTTTTACATCTTCCTCGTCAATGGGGAACGTGAACCAAGCACCTACTAAACAGCCCTCGTTGTATTTGCCAAGGTTAGCGATATAAACTGCCATATCATCAATCATAAGCACCACCTCTTTTCCTACTGTGGCAGTTCAAAGACACTGTGTTCCGTTACAAGATAGCGTCTATTTTCCAGCAAATGAGAAGCGTAGGCTTCAAAATCGAAGTAGTATTCTTGACAATCCTCGGATAAATGTTTGAATGTCGGGTCGTTCATCAGCTTTTGCCTTGCAACATCAATCATGCTTTTACAGTCGTGATAAACGGTAATAACGTTCCTGCAAATATAAAGTGCTTCTAAGTTCTCAAACACGGTAAGAAGTGCTGTATATTCTTCCTGCATATCGCTTGAAAGCTGGCGATACATATAATCTAATTCGTTGAGCTGATAGACGCTTGTATGTTCATGGACTTCATCAGCGTAGGGCAGTACCTTTTCGATAATGCGGTAATCTTGACTTTCTGCACCGATACCCAGCTTTTCTTCAAACTCGGCAATATCAATCGGTAAATCAAACCAGTAGGCTGTTACTTCGCTGTCAGTCTTTCGCTTCGTTTCCACCAGCACCCTTGTTTCCTGCATTGTTCCTCACGTCCTTTCTGTTGTTTCATCACATTTAAAAGCGTTTGATAAGACGTACCAAACACATACTTTGAGAAATCTTCCAGTTGCTTTTTGCTATATCTGGCAAGGTTCAACCGTTTCATTTCATGCCACACTTGACGTTTGTAAGAGGGCAAATCAGAAATATATTCACAGCCGATTTTTGCCTGCATATCCTTAAAAATATCGTTCATTTCATCACTCCAATCTGATTGTTAGGTAAGAAAAAAGCGGTCAATCCCGAAAGAAAAACCGCCTCTTACAATGTTTTATGCACCGATAATCTTATTGAACAGTTCCAGCAACACATCTTTCACACCACCAGCATTGAACACCAATCCGACGGCAACAAGGGCAACTACCAAGAAGCCGATAAGTTTTGAAAACTCACGCTTGAACCCTAAATAGATACCGATTACCACGATTGCCATTAACACTAATGACTGTGCATTGCTTAAAAACCATTGATACAAATTTTGCCCGAAATTCATTTAATTGTCCTCACTTTCTTTGTTTTCTTTGATTTCTTCCATATGTCTGTCAGCTTCTTTGCCGACGCTTATAATACACATCAAGACTACGCCGATACCCATTCCAAGTGATACCAGCAGTAAGTCTTTTCCCAATTCCCACATTTTTCATCACTCCTAACTTTCCACTAAATCTTTTGCAGGGGTCGTCTGCTGTTTGATTATCATTTCATGCTTTTCTGTCAGCTTCGCCTGCTGTTCAATCATTTCCATGTAGTCTGTACCGTTTCCCTTATCAATCTTTTTCAGCATTTTCAAGGTCGGGGCTACCTGTCGTTGCACCCAACGCAATGTACGGTCTAAGGTATAAGGTTCTGGCTTTGTCGTCAGTTTCAGACTTTGCCGATTATCCCCGATAAACCACGCCCAGCGGTCATTGAGTTTCCAGTCGTTTTTCCGCTTGTCTGGTTCTTCATCAACAAACCGCACATACTGATTGATGATAGAAAAGGCGGTCTGTTCAGCGTCATAATAGGTCAGCAAATCCCGTACCGCATAATAAGCACGTTCATTGCGAAGCCGTATTTCAAAACGGTTGATAATGTCCGCTTCATCAAGCGGTGTCCCTAACTTGACGTACTGCTCATAGTCCTTTTCATAGATACAGAAATACACATCAGATTTCAGCGAACCAAGATAAAGGGTGTGTCCCATATATTCTTTTTCGTCCTCTCTGTGCTTGATAAGCTCGCCCGACTGGTAATATTTGTAGCTTCTGGACTTTCCGATATATTCCCGTTTTCTGCATTTTTCCGCAAGCTCTGGAATATCCAAAATGCCCGTATGGTCGTTGACAGCGAGGTCGATACGCTTCATCACGCCACCGTCTACGAGTGCGTCCATGAGGAAGTCATACCAGCTTCTCTGTTGTGCCAGCAGGTAACTTTCAAACTGCCTGCAACCACGCCCCTTTAACTCTAAAAGGACACCTTTTTCTTCGTCAGCCGATGTATAGATAAAGATGTCCCCTAAAGAATAATGCTCCGTATAGCTGTAATGTCCGTAATCTTCATGGAGCATATAATTGATATTCAGTTTTAATATATCTTTGATGATGTGCTGAATATCCAGCGTAGGAAAACGAATTTTCACATAATCAAACAGCATGGTAAGCGGTGCTTCTGGATTGAACCTTGCCAGTTCCTTATGCAGAGTATTAAGAAGTTCCTTTGACGGTTTCATTTTTCCGCTTTCTATCTTGTTGAGATATTCCCTTGTAATGCCAGAAGCTACTGCCAGCTTGCCTTGTGAAATACTGTAAGCAATCCGTTTGTCCCGTAATTCTTTTAACCCTTGTTCTTCATTCAGAACCATACCCCCAATCTGTAAAATGTGAAGTTTTTTAGGACGACTTCACAACTGATTTTTGATAGGAAACCATGCCAGAAGCCTTATGTTTCCTATGTTTTTTGTCTATTGTCTATTTGCAAACGTACCCCTCTGTTAGATACCGAGGGGTTTTACCTGCTGGCGTGGCTTACGCCACACCAGCAACGGCTAGTCCGTGCCGTCGCCTTTCGCTTCGCACGTCGCCGTCCCGTCCTGCCTTGCTTGTGAAAGAGAACCTATGGTCTGCAAAAAATCGTGTCCTTTCGGGACTAAAGGCGTATAAAACTCACTGATGACGCTCGTTCCCACATCACAATAGCCACGCCCTTTGATACGCTTCTGGAAAAACTGCTTTTTCACATCTGAACCAAACAGCATACCGTAGCCTAATTCGCTGATACGCCCCAATCCCACACGGAAATTGAAGTTATCTCTGATACCGTCCGAGAAATACTTTGCGTCTGGTCTTTGACAAGCAACGATAAGGAAATATCCTGCCTGCCGTCCCAGCATGACGATTTTCTTTAGCTGGCTAAGTAAGCTCGTGCTTTCCTTTACCCCCAACATTTCAAAGAACGCCACATATTCGTCAAAGATTAAAAAGCAGGGTGGTAAACCAAGATAGGCGTAGTTTTCGCCCGTCTTATAGTTTGGGTGTTGCTTCATTTCCTCACTTCGCTGTACCATGCCCTCATAAAAGGAATTGACGCAATCTATCATTTCTTCTTTGGTGTGATACACATTTTCCATGACCGTTCCCAAGTCCGCAAGGTCAGCGTTCTTCGGGTCTAAAACGTAAAGAATAGCGTCGGTACGAAGTAGGGCTTCAATGAGCGTCAGCAGGAAATAAGTTTTACCGCCACCCGTACCACCAGCAATCAAGGCGTGAGGGAGTGCGTCATATTCCCAAACGAGATTTTTCATCAGTCTAAGACAGCCGTTTTCTGCCCGTACTTCATCAATGGTAATGCGGTTCGCTATCATGTCATAAAGCAGAGTATATTCAATATATCCGTCATGTAAGGTCTTGTCGGTCAGCTCACAATACAAGCCACTTTCCAATTTGTCCTCTAACCGTAAAAGCTGGTCTTGGTATTTTCCTAACGTGATTTCACAGCGGATATGGAGCAGTCCCTTTTCCATTTGATAATAAATCTTTGGAAACCAGACGATTTTTTCTCTGGATCTGCTTTGCAGGTCAGTGAAAAAACCGTCATTTTGTACGGTATCAGCTTCATACCACTTATTTTCTAATACCATTCGTGCCAGCTTTTGACGGTGCATGAGCTTTTTGAAACTGTCATAGCAGAAGTGGTAATACAGAAAAGCGACCAATGCACAAACACCAGTCGCTATCAGTATGGTTATGAAGTTGTAAGGGGAAAGCGTCAAACCGTTGTCTAATAGACTGAAATGTTCCCAATCGGTACGCATGAGCTGTCCCATGTTCAAGAGTAGTAATACCGCTATGAACAGAAACAAAAGCGTACCAGCACAGAAACGATATACTAAGCCTTTGTCGCTGGCTCTGATACGCTTTCCCTTATAGTTCAGTAGGTTCATAAGCACTCCTTATCCGTTTATTTTTTTGGCTGTCCCTGCGGTATATGGTTCTGTGGATTGCCTGCGTTCTGATTATTTTTGTTCTTCAATACAATATCCTCTGCCTTTACGTACCAGTCCACCTCTGCACCCGTATAGGTCTTTCGTGATACGGTATCGGCTACGGGATTGACAAGCTCCACAACTGCATTGTAGGGAAATTCTCTTAACGGTACTTCTGGCGGTACAGATACGGGGATAATTCCACCATGCAGACTACACTTCAAATCATAGATACGTTTTTTTAGCTGGGTACTCGGTGTCCCGTCCTCATTCTGCAAGAACACATCACGCACCGCTGTAAATTTTAATTCTCCAAATGTTTTTTCTTTGTCAATGACAAAACCGTTTGATAATCTCATAATGTTTTCACTCCTTTACTTTTCTTCAACTGTTACAATATCATCAGCAAGCAACACATAATCGGTATGTCCCATATCCCCGATTGCGTAACCTCTGCCGTATAACTTCGGATTGACAAGTTTTACTTTCTGTTCATACTTGAAATGCTTTTCGCCAGCCTGCACGGGAATTTCCACAACAACATTTTCGCCTTTCTGTACGTCAGAATAAAGGTTATAGCTTCGTCTGGCTAAGACCCTACGATTATTTTTATCCCTTTCAAAGATAGGCTCGCTTTCGCCTGCAAATTCAAGAGTTCCAAAAGACTGTGCCATATCTGGCACGACATATTTCATTTCCATAGTGTTTTACCTCGTTTCTTTCTATTTTTGATAAATTGATTGTGATTTCTTATTCTGGCGGTTAAGGAAGTACCAGCAATCCCACAGATAGTAAAGGGTAAAATAAATGCTTACGCACCCTTGACTATCCGTGTTCTTGCAGGTAAGTAGCAGACAAGCCAGAATAAGAGGAAGTCTGCCGTTTGACAGTTTCGGCGGAGAACGTGATTTTTCTTTCATCATCATACTGTTACCGCCTTATGATTTTTTCACTTTACGGCGTTTGTAAAGATATGTTCCAGCTAGTCCAGCACCAGAAGTCAGAAGAAGTGCAAGCAGTCCGTAAAGATTGGTACTGTCGCCCGTTTTGGGACTGTCTGTTTTCTTTGGTGTATCGGGTGTCTGTGGTGTTTCTGGCTTCTCTGGTTCTTTCGGTTCTTCGGGTGTTTCTGGTACTTCTTTGATAGTAACCGTCTGTCCGTCGTCCTCAATGTCTTTATGTTCCGTAACCTTTTTCGGTTCATCTGGATTGCTTAAATCATACAATTCTTCAAAGGTTACAAGCTGTTTACCCCCAAGAGAAGAAGCGTCAAACGTAAAGGCAATCTCTACTTTCATGCTTTCTTTATCAGCGATAAAGGAATAGTCATTCTCTACACGTTTTCCATTGATAAGAAGTTCGGCATTTTCTTCTTTCAACATCTGCCAGCCTTTCAACTGATATTTTGTGCCGATTTCCAAGCCCTCTAAAGTAACCGTATCAACGATTGTAACGTCTTTTCCTGCTTCAATCTCTTTGTTGCCGTCTTTATCCGTAGCAGTCGTATGTATCTTGATGATACGTTCTGTAATAAAAACAGTCTGCCCGTTGTCGTCAATGTCCTTGTGTTCTGCAACTTTTACGGGTTCATCTGGATTGCTCAAATCGTATAATTCCTCGAATGTTACCAGATTTTTACCGCCAAGCTCGGACGCATTGAATGTATAAGTAATTTCCACGTTCATAGCTTCATCATCAGCGACAAAGGTATAGTCATTTTCTACACGTTTTCCATTGATAAGAAGTTCGGCGTTTTCTTCTTTCAGCATTTGCCAGCCTTTCAACTGATACTTTGTGCCTTTTTTCAAGCCGTCCAGCTTCACGGTATCAATAATCGTGATTTCTTTTCCTGCAAGGATAGTTTTTTCGCCGTCCTTGCTGGTCGCTGTGGTATGGATTGAGATTTCTTTTTCGTATTCATCAGTCAATGTACCTAAATCAATGACAAGATTGTTTCTTGATACTACGATTTCAAAGGGTGGGATAAACTCAAAGCCTTTGTTGCTTTCACATTTTAATTCTTCAATGATGTAAGTATCGTAAGGCAATGCCCCCTTGCTGTCGTCTGGTTCAGAAGTTCCAAACCACACACCGTCCTCACTGGTCTTTCCTGCGTTGGTATTGTGTTTATGACTAGCCCAGTCAGCAGAAGTAGAAAACTGCCCGTTCTTATCAGTTACCACAACATGACTTTCGCCTGTTGTCTTGCTTGTGATCCTAAAAGGAACATCAGCAAGACGCTTGTGTGTGCCTGCACCAATCTTTACGCCCTCAATATCGCCACGTTTCACTTGATTGTAGATTGAGTGTGCTTTGTCGGTTAAGTCCACAATTTTTCCGTTTTCTGTGATTGCAAAATCAATCGCTTTTGCACCGTCTGTCAAGTAACCGTCTGGAGCTTCACTCTCAACAATACGGAAGTTTCCATAAGGTAAAAGGTCGGCAGAAGTAGAAGCGATACCCTCAATATCCGTATGGATTGTTTTTACCACTTCATTTTTCTTGTATAGCTTGCCCTCAACCAATACCGCATTATCATTTAAGGAAATAATGTCAAAGGCAGTATCTTTCAAGGTCGCACTTCCTTGTGGCTTTGTATCGCCCGTTTCTAAATCTCGTTTTTGGATTTTCACACCGCCACGAATGACTTTATCTGATACATAAAACTGGTTACTTCCCGTCAATACGGCAAGGTTGCCGTCCTCTGTAATCTGTGTTACATACAAGCCCTTAATCTGTTCGGACTTGTCGCCAGCCTGCATATATGCACCGTCCAGCAAGTAGCCGTTTGGAGCTTTTGTTTCTTCAACGGTTAGTGTTCCTAATGGAAGAACCGCTTTACCGTCCTGCATATAGAAACTGTCGCCAGATACTTTGTATGCGTCTGCTAATTTTGTAACATAATGGATTGTACCGTCGCTGTTCTTTTCAGCGATTGTCTTTGTCGTCCATGTACGAGTAGCTTTTTCTGGAAGATTGTTCTTGTTGTAATAACCGTCATAATATTTCCATGTAAACTCCGCACCTGCTAGAGAAGCGTTTCCTTGTGGGTTGTCTTTCTGTGTTTCCATGTCGATTTTGAAAAGCTCAATCAAAGTGTCTGTTACTTTCGGTGTATCTGATACATTCAAGGTCGCTGTTTTTCCGACTTCTACCTTTAAGGAATAGACAGTATCATCAACCTTATAGCCTTTCGGAGCGGATAACTCCTTGATATAGACTGTTCCTGCTTTAACCTCTACAATCTCTGTATTGCCGTTACTATCAGTCGTAAGGGTGGCAAGCTGTTCGTTACAGTCTTTATCAGAAAAGACACCGTAAGTTGCACCAGCGATTGAATAGTTGGTGTTGTTCTCTGTAATGCTGGCATTACTGGAAGATTTCTTCAATGTGGCATTTCCGACATTTAAGTTCGCCCAGAACTGTCCTAGTTCCTGCCCCTCGCCAGAGTAGATATAACCGCCACATTCATAACGGTCTTTATTCTCTTTGACAAAGGCTTTCGCCCCTGCGAATACTTCGTCTTGCGTTGCCTTTGGGATTTCATCATAAGAAGCTCGCACGTTATCACATTGCCAGCCAAGATGTACGCTCAATCTCTGCCAGACTACAAGCTGTCTTAAAAGGTAGGCGTGATTGTTGCTTATTCCACTGTGGCTGTCTGTGTACTGTTTTACATATTCAATGGATAAGGCAACGTCGCTTATCTGGTCGGCAGTCATGCGTGAGCTTGCGTCAGCTCTGGTCTTATAACCATTTTTGAAGTCTGTGTTAATGTCGATACAGTAAGCGTCCTCGCCCTCAACGGTCAAATGCCCCTCGTTAAAGGTAGAACCAATCGAACCGTCATTCATAACTTTTTCAACGATACCGACACGCTCGTTGGATTGCGTCCAGTATTGCTTACTTTCCGCATGAACGGGTGTACTCGGTAAGGTGGTAACGACAGTCGCTAGGGCAAGTACGCCCGTACACAATCGTTTCAATATCTTTTTCATAAATCTAATGCTCCTTTCATTTTGGGTAATAAAATAGCCGTCCATAATGAACGGCTGGAAATAGAAAAGGAACGTCATTTTAGGCGTTCCATAGTCTATGAAATATTCAATTTTTGTTGTTTCAATACTGATGTGCTTTTGTCATAAGTCGGCATATCTAGGATAATCTCATATATCAAAGCTCTATCCGTGGTAGTAAATTAGTAGTATTTTAGAAGTTTTAAATCCTTAAATGTGCCGTAAAATCAATACTTTTTGAGGATAGTTTAAGAAAATTGAATATTTTGAGCACTTAGGCAAAGAATGGAAACGTCAGACGGTGAATACTTATTTAACCCGGCTGATTGAAAAAGGTCTCGTAGTAAAAAACGGGCGAAAATATATTTATGCGTATACGAAAGAAGAATATGAAGCACAAAAGGCTTCTGAAGTTCTTAACGCTCTTTACGGTGGATCTTTAAAAAAATTTGTAGCGGCCTTATCCGATAGTCACTCTTTAAAATCCGAAGATATTAAAGAATTAAAGGAATATCTGGATCAATTATAATTTTTAAGGAGGGACACAATACATTGAATATTATTTTTACAATGTGCTTCACCGGAAGTATTTTATTTTTATTATACTTAATTGCTGTCAGAATTTTTAAAAATAGTTTGAGCAATCGCTGGAAATATATCATATTGAAGCTCGTGCTATTCTTTTTTCTGACTCCGTTAGGATTTCTAAAACTGATTCTGCATCAAGCACCAACTCAGACCGATTTTAAACTTGCCGGAAATATTCCAATTATGGTATCCACTCCTCACAGTACCTATACAAACTCTGCTTATCAGATAAATCTCACGATTGTGCTTATTTGGATTGTCATGGCCATTGCCGCATTTGTCTGGCAACAGTTAAAATATTTTCGATTTAAAAAACTGATTCAGTTGTCTATGACGGAAATCACTGATCTAGATATTATAGATTATGTCGATCATTATCGTCAAACTGTGAGAATCAAAAGAAAAGTCCGCCTATATCAATCAAATTGTATAAGCCCATTTACAGCGGGGATACTTTCACCTCTTATCGTGTTGCCTGCTAACCTGTCATCTGAAAAGCAAAGACTTATTTTAAAACACGAGCTGACTCACATCCGTCGTTGTGATACATTATTTTTATTTCTACGACATCTTGTCACTTGCATCTACTGGTTTAACCCGTTGGTCTATCTTCTTGAACTTCAATTAAATAAAACGGTCGAGGCCTCCTGTGATGAAATAGTCACACTAGGAATGAATCAAAAGGATCGAAAAAATTATGCCTCGCTAATCATAGATATGGCAGCTAATGACGTGCAGTATCGAACCACCTATGCATCTTCATTCAGTAACTCGTCCAACGGTCTCAAAGAAAGGATGGATTTAATTATGATTCCTGATAAACAAAAGAAACACGGAAAAAGATTATCTGTATTACTAGCTTCCTGTATGGTTTTGTGCAGCAGTTTTACTGCTTTTGCTTACCAATCCCCAACGGAACTGGATATGGTTTGCAATAGTTCGAATAATCCTCTATTAAACATTCGTTCCTCTGACACTATCGTTTTTCAAAGTGGAGATTTTAAGCTCACAAATAGTTCCAGTCCCATTTTTTATGATTACCAGTTCACCGATACTGACGGAAACATATATAAAATTGATACTTCCGACCGTTCCGAGTATGCTGCCTGCAATCATGATTATGTTGAAGGAACGATATCCAAACACTCAAAGAAAAGCAATGGCGGCTGTATCACCAAATATTATGACGCCCAGCGCTGTTCCAAGTGTGGCAAGATAATACTGGGATCATTAATTGATACTGAAACACATGAAGTTTGTCCACATTGATTACTTCTAACTTTTGCTCTATATATAAAAACACAGGATCTTGCATTCCCCAACAAGATCCTGTGTTTTTATATATTTTAGGTTTCCCGTCTTTTTAGATGAAATATTTGTTGTTTTTCTCGGCGCAGCCGCATCAGGATTTTCATACGGAGTGAAAGAACTTCCAATTCCCCAAGTTGTCTTTCCCCGTACCAGTTCTACATCAATTACGGAATTGCGTGCTTCTGAAAGAAAACTCTCTCTCATTTCGCCTTCTGTATTATAATACTGCAGTTCCAGTAACTCTTTTGCAGATAATCTTACTGGCGCATCTGTATTCATATTAATTTCTTGTATACGCGCGGAAGGACTCCCTGTTTTCATTATTCCCTTAAGTTCTTTCGCACTTATCTCGGCACTCGCTCCTCGCACCGTGATATGATACTCGTTAAGCAGGGATTCGAAATCACTTTGCGCAGAAGTTGTGTTTCCCTGAGCAAAAACCGGAAAATTCATAGTTACGGCTAATAGGCTGACTCCAGTTATCATTGCAATTATTTTTTTCAGTAATTTCATAAAGTACCTCTCTTTTCGTATTTGTAAACGTATTAGTTAGATGTATCGGATAAAAATGAAATAATCATCGGACTCAACTATTAAAAATGCCAAATATAATTGGATTGCCTCTAATTTTCACTTGTGTTGCGGAGTGCAAACGACTATATATGCTCAGTCATTTAATTATGACTCTTTGATATCACATTGTCAATACCATTCTATTATTCCAGTACATTCTATATTTATCACATATTTTTCCGTCATGTATTGACTACTATTTTATAGTCTTATTCATCTCAAATTATTAAGATAAAAAGTGAAGACAGGATCAGTATTTATGATCCTGCCTTCGAAAAAACACACTATATACATTTTAAACACGATTGCTCAATTATAAATATCATTACATTTACCTGGCAACTGCATCTTTTTCTATTACTGTAATGAATTATACCCAACACACAAGTATACCCAACACACCGGTAATCACTTTTTATTTACCTTCTTCCACAAATCCCCCGCCGCCAGCGGAATCTCATAATTCACATACTCCCGGTTCTCCGACAGATTCACGAACTTCATCGCAAGCTTCCCGTCATCCGCGGACGCCGCCACGCACTCATAGTTCTTCGCGTCGTATCCGCACTTATCGTAATACATAACCTCATCAAAGCGGCCTTCCCGCGTCAGTACGATGGCTGGTTTCTCCGCGCTTAACAGATAGAAGGTTCCATCCACCACGGATATCAGGTTTCCGTTAAAATCTCCCAGCTTTGTTATCTCACTGAAATCAGGCTTCATGCGGTAAATCGGGCGCGGGAACTCCATGGCATTTTTCCAGCCTTCATAATAGAGATAGCCGTTGTCGTAGGACAGACCCCTGCAAACCGAGTAGTCAATCCCGGCTACCCGGCGGTCGCTGCCATCCGTGCGGATTCCGATCAGGGAATGAGATTTAAAGCTCAGTATATCCGCCTTCGCCGCACCGTAATAGTATATCCTTCCTTCCGCCAGAACCATCTTCTGGCTTTCCGGCTGTCCCATGATCACCATGGGATCCAGAACCTGGACATATCCCCCTTCATTTCTCACCAGCTCCAGCCGGTCATATGGAAAATGAAGGCTTTCCGGCTCTTTTCCATCCTGCAGTTCAAATTCAAGAGCTGTCTGCGGAGTTCTGAGGAAATAATCAGCACCGTCGGTCGTAAACAAATACCGCCGCTCTTCGATCTCTCCGCTGTTATTTTCCACCATTGTACCGTCTCCGGCGAATAAGTATACCTGATGCATTACCATATCGTCCGGATGGTACCAACCGTAAAATACATCCACCAGCTTTCCCGTCAATCCTCCGTTGCTCGATGAAGTCCCCATACCACCAAGTACGGCGATGCTTCCGTCGGCAAGCTTTTCCACATCGTAATCGACAAAAGAACTTCCGGCTGCCGGATTCTTACCGACAAAAGAATCTTCTCTGTGAACGCTGTCTTCCGATTCCGGTTCCTTTTTCACCGCATCAAGCGCGCTGGTTATCGCCTCCAAGTCGATGGTTCCCGTATCATCCGGCCCAATGATTAAGTTCGGCACCCACTTTCCGTCTTCAAGCTGAAAACTGAACAGGCCGCAGCTTCCATGAAAAATGATCTGATCCTTTGAGGCGTAATCTATGGTAATGGTACTTTCAAGCCCCTTTTCCAATACCTGCCCGGAGAGCCAGGAGGTATCCGGCATTTCCACAGGCATGGCCGGCGTCTCGCCGTCATCCTTACCTGCAATGAAAATGCTGGTAGGGCCGTCTCCGCCTCCAATGATGGAAACCGCCTCCGGATCCACGGGTTTTTCCCTGACGGTCATGAGACACAGCACGGCCGCTGCCGTTACGATCACGGCGCAGAGCGTGATCCGGAAGCCCGCTTTCTTATAGTTTAAAACATTCTTTATTCTCGATTTCGTATGGCTCTCTCCAAAGGCCAGGGGCAGGCGCGCTCCGCTGCCTTTCTCCGCAGCAGACAGGAGTGCCAGCGAGTACTGCCTCTTTCCGCCCTCTCCCAGCTCGCTCACCACCGCCTCGTCACAGGACATCTCCATGTCCTTGCAGAGCAGACGGAAAGCTATATGGGCGATGGGGTTAAACCAGTGCACGATAACCATCAGAAGCCCCAGAAGCTTAACGAGATAGTCACGACGCCGGATATGGATCCGTTCATGCCTCAAGACACACTCCCGTTCCATCTCCGTTAAGTTTGAAGGAAGGTAGATTACCGGGCGGAATATTCCCATGACAAAGGCGCCGGGAATCCGGTCGGATTCATAAATCCCGTGTTCCGGTCTCCGGCCTTTTTCATCTTCATGGTCCGGATCGGGCTCCTGGATCTTCACTGCCGTTCCAAGCCTCCATTTCAAACGGATATACCCGGCAAAATGGAAGAGGAAGAAGACCAGCATTCCCGCCTCCCAGACTACCAGCATCACAAACAGCAGGATCTGTATGGGATTGACTGACATATAGGGATTGGTCACGGTCATGGTCTGCTCCAGAACCTGGTTCACGGGACGGTCTATAAAGAAGACCCCCGAATCAATGGAGGGCGTGTTTTCATAGATGATCCGATCCTCCAGGGGATTCGAATAAAATGGCAGCAGGCTGTAAGCCGACTGGAGGGAAAACGGGCATAAAAAGCGAAAGATCACCACCAACCACAACACACAGGAAAACCGCTTGGGAAGCCTCTTATACAGCAGGCGCAGCGCCATCACCAAAAGGGCGGCAAAGCCTGCGGTAATGCTCATGTTCAAAAGAGTGATCATCATCTGATCCACATCCATTACTTCACCGCCATTTCTATCATCTGTCTGATTTCCTCCGCTTCCTTCGCTGTCAGCTTTCTGTCCTTCAGAAAAGCAGTCACAAAGGCGGGCAGAGAACCGTCAAAGTTTCTGTCCACTACCGTCTCACTCTCGTACTTTAAAACCTCTTCCCTGGGAATCAGCGAGCTCACGATGGCCTGTTCATTCTTCACAAAGCCCCTTCCTGCCAGTTTTTTTAAAACTGTATAGCAGGTGGACTTCTTCCAGCCCAGTTCTTTTCCGCAGATTCTCACAAGCTCCGTGGAATTCACCGGCTCATTGTCCCAGATCAGGTTCATGAAACGGTATTCGCTCTCATACAGTTTCTTTTCTTCTATTTGATTCTTTTCTTCTATCTGATTCTTTTCACGAATCTCCTTCTTTTCTTCCATGTAAATGCCTCCCTTCAATCCATCATTGCCGCATGGTTCTGGTCTATCGTAATAGTCCTTTGCATTAAGTCTATCACGATAGACCTCTCATGTCAAGCGCATCTTCGGGGAGGCTGTATACTATCCTTTTCAGAGAGGCTGCCTTTCCCCCTTTACAGATCAGTAATTAATTCCATTGACAGCCAATTTTCCATTCACGATACCAAATGTGATGCCTGGTTTCCTCTCCTCCGACTGCTCCTGCATATGAAACCCTGCCATGCTCGCCTCCAGCGCTGTAATATCCGTATTTTTTATGGAGGAAATAAGATCAGCCGTAAATATCTTCTCTTTTCCGAAAGCGAGAAATTCTTCTCTCGTACTGACCACGACGCCTTCATCCCGAAAACCTATATAGGTAGGGAAGGAGATACAGTCAGCCAGCGCCTCCAGATCCTGTTCTGCGACAGCCTTCTGAATTCTGCCGGCAAAGGCCTCCGCCTCGCTCTGATCCACGGAGAAATTATCCAGGCCGCCGGACTCCGCCTGTTCTTCCGTCATACGCTCCTTTGCCGCGGTCTTCGCTGACGCTTTCTCCTCCATTGGTGCTTTCTCCTCCGTCTGCCTTTTGATCTCAAACTCCGGGCGTCCCAATGCCCCGGGCGCAATCTCATACTTTTCAAATACTACGACTGGATTGCCCTTCTCATTGATATAGAACGGGATATCTGCCGTCACGGTTTCAAAGCCGCCTTCAGCCTTTGTAAAGAATTTTACTTCAGAGTCCGCTTCCCGCGCTTTGATCTGGGCGCGTATGCTCTCATTTGCCTTTTCCATGTAATCCGGTCCTAAAAGATCCTCCAGACTTAAATACCTTCCAGTTGTCAGGTCGATATTGTAGTAATACGTCTCACTGTAGGCAGAGACCCAGCTTTCGGATCCGCTGACCGTAAAGGAGAGATGGGAATCGTTCTGGCTTTTCAGTTCATACCATACGCGAATCTGGATATCATGCTCTTTCCACTCCGCTTCCGTTCCGCCCGTATCCAGGAATGCCTTTTTGTACTCCTTTGCCCGTTCTACGGCCGCTGCCGCGTAGGCGTCACACTTCGCCTTGATTTCCTCGTTGATCTCTTCCGCCAGATTTTTCGTCTCGCCGCGAATCATCTCAATTCCGGGGACCTCCACCGAAATTCCGGCATCATCCGTGTCGGACTGCCACGATTCTGCGGTAAACAGCCTTACGATAGCTCCAATCACCGGAATCCCCCGTATTTCTTCGGCAAATGTCGGGCTGGTATTAACCCCGACAGCGACCACTACCGTCAGTGCGGCAGCAGCAGCCAGACCACAGCCAGAGATCACTCTGCCCCGCCTTCTCCATTTTTTCCTGTCCCGGCGATCCATTGCCGGCTGGTCCGGTACGCCATTTTCTTCTTTTCGCCGCGCGGCGGCCTGCTCAATGGCTGAGGCCACAGTCTCCTCCAACCGGTCCGGGATGGGAATGTTGTCGTATACGTTCTTGCTGTCCTTTAATCTGCTCATATCACCAGCTCCTCCTTTAATGATTTAAGCCCTCTGTACAATTTCGATTTTACAGTGTTTACACTCAGTTCCATAACCGCAGCAATTTCCTGCAGAGACATTTCCTCATAAAATCTCAGTCTGATCACATTCTGGGTATCGGCCGGAAGACGGTCCAGCTCTTCAAAAAACCCCTCCGTCTCCCCGTAGCCCGGCTCCACATAGGCGGCCTCCCCGCCCAGCGGTTCATCACTCACGATTTCCCGGTTCTTCTTTTTTACATAGTTCAGACTCTCATGAACCAGCACTCTGTAAAACCAGGTTTTAATATACGAGATCTCCCGTATCGATTCATAATGCTCCAGCGCGCTGCATATGGCATTCTGAACGATATCCAGCGCGTCGTTCTCGTTTCTCACATAGGTATAGGCCAGCCTGTAAAACTTCTTTTGATTTGCAATGATATAATTTACCATAATGTCATAATGATCCTGTTTCATATTTTGTTTTCTGTCTCCTTTCACAGGCATGCTGTTTTTGTTCCCGTCTACTTTATTGACAAACACAGGATGTGAAAAGTTTCATCTCCTGTAGATTTTTTATTGAAAGAGTGGGGTCGAAAAATTATATCATTGTATGAGACAGGACGCAACAAAAAACAGCAGCAGGCATCCGGACACATTCGTCCAAACGCCTGCTGCTTTTATTTCATAGGAGAATCCGGACAGCCGGACTCTTTATTCCAAATTACCCCAATCAGCCAATATCCCCCGTTACCGATTTCGGGATCGTAAATTCCACGACTCCCATATATCCCGGGGCCACGGTATATTCGTCAAATACAAGCACCAGCTCTCCGTTCCCGTTGAAATAGAAGCTCTCGTCACCTGTAATCTGATTGAAGTCCTCTGCAGCCTCCTCGCCGGATTCAAAGAAATACATCTTGGAGTCGTCCGCCGCCATCTGAGCCCTCATCTGCTCTTTTATATTATCGCTGAGAGCCTGAATATAATCCGCTTTATCCCGAAATAAGTCCTTCAGGGTTACTACCTGGCCTGTTGCCTTGTCTATTGTGAAGATCTTCACATAGTCTGCCCCGCTGGCCATAATCACGGTTGTGTTGATGCGCAGAGACAGATATTTATCATTGTCTGTCACCACCTGATAGCTGGAGGTTACAGAGTAATGGCCCTCACCGGCAACGTCCTCTGTCACTTCCTTCTCGTATTCGGCGATCAGCTGGTTCGCATACTCCTCGATGGACTTGTTGACCTCTGTGTTCGCCTGATCTCCGATGGATACCTGGGGAATATCGATCTTCGCCTCATAATTATCTTTTGTATCTTCAAAAGTACGGAAGGTTACCACCTTGGCAATGGTTCCGAGCACCGGAATATTTTCCATGGCATTTGCGGTCGTAGGGCTTACGTTTGCCATCACGGTGATGGCGAGCAGCGCGGCCGCCGCTGTTAATCCTGTCTTCTTTGTAAACTGTATCACGATTCTCATCCTCTTTTCTTTTTTTGCCTTTTCAATTCCTGCCATCATGTTTTCCCTGGCCGAGGCCGGCACCGGAATGTTATGATATTCTTCTTTTAACTTCTCCAAATTGTTTCTGCTGTCGTTTTCCATAATGTGTCCCCTTTCTATGACATTTCCGACTTCAGTTCGATTCTGAGTTTTTTCAGTGCCCGGTACAATCTTGCTTTTACCGTGTTGACATTCAAATCCAGTGCCACAGCGATCTCTTCCAGCTTCAGTTCCTCTATAACCTTTAATACCACGATGGTACGGTCTTTTTCCTCCAGTGACTTGAGAAGCTCCATCGGATCATCCTCATGATAGACATCCTCGTGGGGGATCTCCACCCCCTCCAGACCGATGCTCTCCTTCTGTCTCTTCCTCAGAAAATCGACGGCCGTGTTCATCACCACGCGGTAGATCCAGGTGGATAAATAATCCGGCTCCCGCACCTTATTAATATCTTTCATCACCTTATAAGCACTTTCCTGGACAATGTCCAGCGCATCCTGTTCGTTATTCACATAGCTGTAGGCGAGACGATAATACTTTTCATAATTGGTCAGGAGTATTTTCTCAGCTTCAGCTTCCAAATTCTTCTTCAAATATTCTTCCTCCTCTCTCCTCTTCTGTCTGTTAGACGTTTCCTGTTTTAAAAAAGTTGCGAAAAAATAATCTTATTTATTCAAATAAAGTAAAAAATGGCACCCGGAAAGCCTGATACCTTTCCGACGTGCCACATTTTATTATTATACTATAGATCAAATCATTTTTAAAGAAAAAACGGATAAATATTAATTCCTTCCGCTACTCAAAACGTACAATTTCTTTTTTCAGCCTCTTCATAATCTTCTTTTCCAGACGGGAAATATAGGACTGGGAGATTCCAAGCAAATCGGCCACCTCTTTCTGGGTCATTTCCTCCCCCTCCTCGTCGGACAGGCCAAAGCGTAGCTCCACGATCTTTCTCTCCCTTGGGCTCAGCCGGCTGATGGCGGAATTTAAGAGATTGCGTTCCACTTCTGTCTCCAAATCCTTGTAGATCACGTCCTCGTCCGTTCCCAGAATATCGGACAGCAAAAGTTCATTTCCATCCCAGTCTACATTTAACGGCTCATCAATGGAGACCTCCATCTTCGTCTTATTGTTGCGCCGCAGATACATGAGAATCTCGTTCTCAATACAGCGTGACGCGTAGGTGGCCAGTTTGATGTTCTTCTCAGGGTTAAATGTGTTGATCGCCTTGATCAGGCCAATGGTTCCGATGGAAATTAAGTCCTCTACGCCGACACTGGTATTATCAAATTTCTTGGCTATGTAGACGACAAGGCGGAGATTATGCTCGATCAGCTCCGACTTTGCGCTCTGGTCATCTTCGCCTCCCAGCATGGCAATCACTCTCGCCTCGGACTCATTGTCCAGTGGAGCCGGAAGAATATCGGCGCCGCCAATGTAATGAATCTCTCCCTGCTTCGGCATCATCAGCGTCTTAAACGTGGGTACGGCTTTAAACTGGAAACGGTTTGGTACGGAAACTTTTAATATCATATCGGTAATCTCTCCTTTTCATCTGAAACTAATCTTCATGCAGAAGCATCTGGTATTCCCCATCCACAGACAGGGGACGGCGGCAGACAGCCACCAGAGGCTTTTCTATAATTTTCACGTCACTGCCCTGGCGTATTTCCATTTCATCCAGGAAAATCCCGGGCATCACGCCTTCCTTCTTTCCCACACTCCCAAACGGAATGTATATGACAGAGGACACGCTCTCGCACAGCTCCTTAAGCGCCTCGTAGGTCACTACATGAACTGGCCGGTGCGTCACTGGCTCATACAGCCGGTTACCGGTATCGAGAAGCGCTGTCACCGTCTTCTTCCGCCCTCTGTAATGCATCGTTACCTCGTAGAAATGGTTCCGGCTCTTTCTGGCCTCCAGAACGAAGCCCAGGATACACCTCACACCGAAGTAAGCGCCGGCAGCCAGCAGCAGCAGCCGGTAAAACGGCATGGCCGCCCGGTTATTTCCGCGAAGGATCTGTTCTATATAATAACCGGCCATCGTATGCTGGTAGAGAGCCTGCATGGCTCCGGCCATCATGACGGTCACCAGATAGAGGCAGGCTACCGCCTTGCCAATCTCCCGCTTCTTTCTGACGCCGAACGCCGTCACCACCATCAGGCAGCTGACCACGGCGTAGGTCATAAAAAAAGAGACCGCGGGGGGAATGGACGGAAATGCCGCGCACAGGACGGCCCAGGCAGCTCCCAAAGCAGCGCCCAGCACGATTCTGTATCTGCCCGCCCGGTATCTCATCACCTTTCCGGTTATGGAAAGCACAAGATAATCCAGGATCATGTTTATGACAAAAAACACATCTATGTATAAGTCAACCGTCACTAAAAGTTTTCTCACCTCCTGCCCTGTATGAACATTATAGTCAGAGAGACCTTCAGATTTTGTCAAAACGGCGGCCCTGATTCCTGTTTTTCATCGCCTTTTTCCCGGTATTTTCATCATAATTCGACATCTTATGGTCAAACATCTGTTTGCACCACCCCCGTCCATGCGTTTCACGCACCAATCACAAAGCTTTGCAGCTTTCCATACTTCCTTAGCGCGGAGTGCGCCTTCTGCCCGGAGGGCCCACGAAAAAAAGAGTCGAACCAGGCAGATTTTTTCCGCCGGGTTCGACTCTTTTCTTATAAAGATTGATAAACAGGACAGGCTGCGCGCTCCTATTCGCCTAACTGAGCGATACGCTCCTTCACCTGATCCATCATCTGTGTATATTTTTCCAGTTTCGCCTTTTCTTCCTCCAGTTTGGCTGCCGGCGCCTTACTTACGAATTTCTCGTTGCTCAGCATTCCCTTTACGCGGGACAGCTCCCTGGACAACCGCTCCTCTTCCTTCTTTAACCGTTCTTTTTCCTTCTCGATATCTACCAGCTCGGCAAACGGCATATAGATGACTGCCTGATGGATCACAGCGGACACGGCGTCTTCGCCGATTCCTTCCTTATCCTTCTTTAGCACGATTTCGCTGGCATAGCCCAGCATGGCAAAGAACACACGGCTGTGCTCGAAGATATCCAGGATTTCGCTGTTCTCTGATACAACGTATACCTTTGCCTTCTTGCTCGGCGGAACGTTCATGGAAGTCCGGACATTCCGGATAGCTCTTACCGCTTCCTTGATGGTCTCTACCGCATGCTCTTCCTCGGCAAAGTTCCATTCCTCCTTATATTCCGGCCATGCGGATACCATGATGGAACATTCAGCCGAAGGGCACTGAGGGGGAGTCTCCTCTTCTTCCTCGTCCTGAAGATTGCAGAAGATTTCCTCGGTGAGGAACGGCATATATGGATGAAGCAGCTTCAGGGAATTAATCAGCACGGTCTTTAAGGTCCAGATGGCCGCTGCCTTTGTAGTATCCTCTTCGTTCCAGAGTCTCGGCTTTACCATCTCGATATACCAGTCGCAGAATTCCTCCCAGATAAAATCGTAAACCTTCTGGAGGGCGATTCCCAGTTCATACTTGTCTAAATTGTCTGTCACCTCGCGGGCCAGGGTGTTGGCCTTGGAAAGAATCCATTTATCCGCCATGGTCAGATCAGACAGCTCCGCCTGGCTGTCAGGCGCCTTCTCGATATTCATCATTATGAAGCGGGAAGCGTTCCATACCTTGTTGGCGAAGTTGCGGCTGGCTTCCACTCTCTCCCAGTAGAAACGCATATCGTTTCCAGGGGCATTGCCGGTAATGAGTGTCATACGCAGGGCGTCCGCGCCGTACTTGTCGATGACTTCCAGCGGATCGATGCCGTTGCCTAAGGACTTGCTCATCTTGCGGCCCTCAGAATCTCTGATCAGTCCATGGATCAGCACGGTGTGGAACGGCAGTTCTCCGGTCTGTTCCAGCCCTGAGAACACCATACGGATCACCCAGAAGAAAATAATATCGTATCCTGTCACCAGCACGTCTGTCGGATAGAAATACTTTAGATCCTCTGTCTCGTTCGGCCATCCGAGTGTAGAGAACGGCCACAGAGCAGAAGAAAACCAGGTGTCGAGCGTGTCTTCATCCTGAGTAAGGTGAGTACATCCGCATTTCGGGCACTTCTCCGGTCTTTCCTTGCTTACAACAATCTCTCCGCATTCGTCGCAGTAATAGGCCGGAATCCTGTGGCCCCACCACAGCTGTCTGGAAATACACCAGTCGCGGATGCTCTCCAGCCAGTGCAGATACGTCTTATCGAAACGCTCCGGCACAAATTTCAGTTTTCCGTTCTTCAACGCCTCGATCGCCGGCTTTGCCATCTCTTCCATGCGTACAAACCACTGCTGCTTCACCATCGGCTCTACCGTGGTCTTACAGCGGTCGTGAGTACCTACGGCGTGGGTATGGGGAACCACCTTTACGAGAAGGCCCAGTTCCTTCAAATCCTCTACGATGGCTTTTCTGGCCTCGTAGCGCTCCATCCCATCGTACTTGCTGCCAGGCAGACTGATGGTCGCGTCGTCGTTCATTATCGTAAGCTCCGGAAGGTTGTGGCGTTTGCCCACCTCGAAGTCGTTAGGGTCATGGGCCGGTGTAATCTTTACACATCCGGTACCGAATTCCTTGTCTACGTAGGAGTCGGCAATCACCGGGATGGTGCGTCCCGTGAGAGGCAGCTTAAGCATCTTTCCAACGAGATTGGTGTAGCGCTCATCCTCCGGATTAACCGCCACAGCCGTATCACCGAGAAGCGTCTCCGGTCTCGTGGTTGCAATCTCCACAAAGGAACCTTCCTCTCCCGCTACCGGATAATTGATATGCCAGAAAAATCCGTCCTGATCCACATGCTCCACCTCTGCGTCCGATATGGAGGTCTGGCATACCGGGCACCAGTTGATGATTCTGGATCCCTTGTAAATATAGCCTTTCTCATACAGACGGATAAATACTTCCTGCACCGCTTCCGAACAGCCCTCGTCCATGGTAAAACGTTCTCTGTCCCAGTCTGCGGAGGAGCCCATCTTATGAAGCTGGTTGATAATGCGTCCGCCGTATTCCTTCCTCCAGTCCCAGCATTTCTCCAGGAATCCGTCACGGCCCAGGTCCTCCTTATCGATGCCCTGCTTCTTTAAACTCTCAATAACCTTGACCTCTGTGGCGATCGCCGCGTGATCCGTACCCGGCTGCCAGAGCGCCTCGTATCCCTGCATCCGTTTGTAGCGGATTAAAATGTCCTGCATGGTGTTGTCCAGCGCGTGGCCCATATGAAGCTGGCCGGTGATATTAGGCGGAGGCATCACAATGGTAAATGGTTTCTTATCCGGATTGGGCTCTGCGTGGAAATACTTCCTGTCCAGCCATTTCTGGTATATCTTGCCCTCAATTTCGGCAGGATTATAATTTTTTTCTAGTTCTTTCATGGTATTCTCCTTATCTGTTTTCTTTTTTATTTTTCTAAGGCTGTCTGCCCTGTTTCATAAAGCTTTGAAACGCTTCGAAATCTCCTTTTTGACAGGCCGCTAGACTCTTTCACCCTGGAAATCTGGCTGTAATAATATGTTTTCGCCGCTTCACCGTCATTTGCACACTCAATTCTGTCCGGATAAAACAATATGGTCTTTCCCATTCCGGTATGGCTCAGTTCATAGACTCTATAGTTCCTTTTTGCCAGCCTGGAGCTGTAAAACACGCTGATTAGGAGGAACAGCACTCCCGGAGGTTTTTTATTCATAGAACGAACTTTGCTGTGAAATAAAAAAAGCCCTCTGCATGTATTCCATGCAAAGGGCGAACAATCCGCGGTACCACCTTTTTTCCTGCGGCAGTCTGCGCCACAGCTCTCACGGTCTTTAACGCAAACCACGCGTGAGCGCCTACTGAACACCACTGTATTTCAGCACTCCGGTTCCAAAGCTACCTTCCGCACACACTTCCTTAACCATCTTTCAGCCGGTGAATGGTTTTCTCTGTCAGGGTTATGAACGTACTCCTCTTCTTCATTACCTTTTTTCTTTATGGTGATATCATAGAGGTTTTTTCAGCATTTGTCAACCCCTGTGAGTCATGTGCCGAAAAGTTCTGGTCATTTCTCTATTCTCAATTCCCTCCGTTCACACCGGCATCCACATAGAATTCCCCATCGTCACCGCGGAAAAATGCCATGCCCGCGGGGGCGTCAAGCAGCGGAATAATATCGGGATCATAGTTTGCCACCGTATTCAGATCATAGAGTCCGAAATGCCCGCTGTCCTCACAGTATTCCCGATCTTCCGATCCCTCATAGAAGATCCATCCGCTGTCCTCCGGGTGTTCCTCCTGCGGCTCATTACGCACCATATAGCCCACTTTGGAGCCTTCCACCATAATCTTATCGGTGGCGATTCCAAACTGGCCGCTCTCCAGCAGCGGCTTTATCTCTTCCGCCTTCTTGAAGAACTTCTTACGCCGCGGAAGCTCCGGCATGGGAACGTCGTAGGCCTCCGGATCGATAAAACGGATCACAAGACACGCCTTGTCCCCATTTTCATCAAACCCCCAGTAACCGCTGTACGCACCGTCACCGAAACCACTGGTAAAGAGAATCAGGTTTTCATCGCTTCCCGGCGGACACCAGTCCATATAATCGCCGTCCTCCCTCTGATATCGGGGATACTGTTCGGCATAAGCCTTCATGGCCTCCGCAAAGCAGTCGTCATAGAGATTTTTGTCCGTATTCTCCCCGCGCCACTCTTTTATAAAATCATCATAAACGACAGACACAGCCCTGTCACAGATACAGGCCAGCCCCGTATCCACACCGAACATGGCAAATACTCCCGGTTTATCTTTATCTTCAATCGTATAGCCCTGAGGCATGGCCAGTTCATAGCGGACCGGCGTCTTTCCGTTCACGTCCAGTTTCGCCGCCAGGAAACGGAATCCAAAGACCGGATGATCGATCACTGACAGCGATACCGGATAGCTCCCCGGCTCCAACGTCTCCTCCAGCGTACAGGAATATTTCGTATTTATGTAGCAGAGCGGATCTCCAATCTCGATCCTGCCGGTCTTTAGCCGCACCTCTCCGATCGTCAGTTGTTCATACGCTCCCGCGCGGTCAAACAAAGCATTGAGCCCCGCGGCTTCCGGTTCCTGTTTCATAAGCTCCAAGTTCTTTTTAAATATCTCCTGAAATACGTTCTGCCATATATTATCACCCATAGCGTCCTCCTGTCTGAACGTTTCGTTTTCTGTATCGCCGTTCAGGTTTTATACGCCTTAGTGTATCATAACATGTCACTTTTTTCCACTTACGATTCCAGCCGTTCCAGCCGTATTTTCCATTTCCCCCGGGTTCCATGTCTTTCGGAAACAATATCCTTGTTTCTGTAGACGCTGAGAATCAGTCCAAGCAATATGTAATTCACCAGGGTACTCTGCCCTCCGTATGACAGAAACGGAATCGTCATGGGCTCTACCAGCGGTACGCCGAAGTTGGCCGCCACATAGACAATCATCTGAATTGTCAGAACCACGGAGCACGCCGTTCCGATGAGAAATCCAAGGCGGTTCTTCTGTCTCCACGATATGGAAAATGCTTTCACCACTGTAGCGGCAAGTATGCACAGCATGGCAGTTCCGGCCGCAATACCGTATTTGGCAAAAACAAAGAAAACAACGTAGTCGCAGTTTAAAAACTTCATAGCCTTCGGCATAGGCGCTGCCGATGAGCCAAACATTTGAAAACTGGAGACGGACTCCTGAAGATAGGGAATAATCCCTCCATTGGAGTTGTAATAAAGCATATCCGGGCCAAAAATGGACTGAAGCCTGATCATCTGGTACGTATGCAGTACTCCCAGGTCCGTTCCCTTCCAGTAAAGAAGGAGGAGGGTGAGCACAGGTACGGCAATAAGAGCTGCTATGGTCCGGGCCTTTTTGACATGGAAGAATCCTTTCCATACGGCAATAAGCAGAAGCAGGAAACAGCCGCCGGCGAGCTCCAGACTCCCATGTACCATTATCGTCTTCAGTCCCATGAAAAATGGCATGAAGCTTAAGAGATAACAGACGGCTACCGCTCCGTATCCCTTTGTCCGGAATCTATAAAGCACTCCCGCGTAGAGAGGCAGGAACAGCGTCAGATAATTATAGATTCTCACTTTTCCCATGATTACGACGTGTGTATTTGCGATGATGATTATGACGATGAAGTAACCAAACCACAGAAGGAGGGGATACCGGCCGAGTATTGTGTAATCGACGATATAAACTGCGGCGAGAACGCCGAGTCCCGTGACGGTAAAAAAGCACTGGCGTTTCCAGAAATAGTCTGCAAGATCGCCGGAAATGCCGCCGAACAGTCCGGTATAGCATGTCATATACTGAAGCGCGAGGCCTAACGCGCTTAACAGAAGCACCAGAATGAGGAATTTCCACTCCAGATGCGGCCGGTGAATCCGGTTCAGAGCAGTTCCCGTCCCTATGGGATCTCCCATCTGGCGGACCGCCTCTCTCTTCGCCTCAGAAGGCGTCATGCCATCAGCCTCATAGGCATCAGACTGTTCCTGCACATGGTTTTCCAGTTCCGCCCTGACCATAGTCCTGGCCTTTTTACAGCGGATCTGCTCCGATACGGTATCGAGATATTCAGACAGTTCCATAGACGACACCTCCTGCCAGTACTCCGGATACCGCTCCGGCATATTGCTTCCACTCCTCTTCCTTCCCTTTCAGGTAACGCTTTCCCTCGCCGGTAATACTGTAATACTTGCGTATCTTGCCGGAAGCGTCCTCTTCATAGGAGGTCAAATATCCCTTCTGTTCCAGGGAATGCAGGAGGGGATAAAGGGTTCCCGCCTTCAGTTCGAATACATCGTTGGATTTCTTCCGCAGATTTTCTATCATCTCGTATCCGTACATGTCTTTTTCTGTTAGAAGTTTTAGAAGAAGCATGGTGGTACTGCCTGAGATCAGGCTTTTGTCGATGGGCATGGGAGTACCTCACTTTCTTTTTTGAGTTGTTATATAGGTTATCTATATATCGATTATCTATATAATAGTTGATGGCAGAGAAGATGTCAAGGGAGAACTGCCCTGTTTATATAAAATTGATGGTGCTGCCCGCTGGACCGCAGTGCCGCTCGATTCCGCTTCGCTTCATCTCGCTGACGGGCGTTCGCCCTATGAAAAAAGACATAGGCAAATTTACTTTTGTGCTAGCACAACGTATATTTGCCTATGTCTTTTTTCGCACTGCTCAGTGCTTATATCATGTTTCGGTACTCCCCCTTCCACTCTTTAACCAGTTCGGAAGCACCTTTCATTCTTTTAATCGGATCTTTTAAAAATAGTTCGTCTAATTTTTCTAAACTTTCCACCTTCTGCGCGGCCTCTTCTGCCTTCTTCATATCTTCATCCCATACCGCTTTTACATCTTCCGTAATCAATGTGCGGTATCTGTCTTTTAATACCAGATTGGGATTCCATTTGGATAAATAATAGATTCGCTTTAATACGTCTCCACTCTTTGCTAAATCAAACGACTTCTGATACGCCCGATAGGCCTTCTCCATGGAAAATAAACGCGCATAAGAAGCTCCCAGATTGTTGTATATCTTCGCAAAAAAGGCGTCGTCTGTTGAAGACTCCTTTGGCATCTCTAAGATTCCTTCGTATTCTGCTACGGCTTTGCCGTACTGCTTTCTCGTGAAAAGGTAGTCGGCTTTGGCTTTGGCGAATTCGGGCGGGGGCATTTTTCTGTAGTTTTCGATCTTTTGACGGAAATGTTTGATCTCGGCTGCGTTGTAGTAGTCACATTCCGTCAGGATTAAAAACAGGAGCTCATCGGTGTCTTCTCCGCTCTGCTGCCATTTTTCCAGCTTGGCCGCCATAAAGCCCATCTCCAGCTCGCCGCGGATGAATTCGATCAGATGGTCATCCACGAAATCATCCAGTACCAGGAGCGGATTATGGTAGATCACATAGCAAAGCTCCTGGGAGGAGTAAAGGTGGACTCCCAGGCCCTCGAAATAAAAAGGATGTTTTACCGGCTCCTGCCGGCATAGTATCAGGCTCATATCATGACCTCTTGTCTGACTACGGCATCTGAGGCCGGGAACAGTTCTCCGAAGCCCTTGTCCTTAAGCACCACCGCCATCGTCTTCTCATCTAAAAATCCCACGCTGATCCCCACACGCGTCGTTCTCTCCGGCCGTTTCGGGAATCCCTCCAGCGGAATCTTTACCAGCTTTTTCTGCTTCGGATCCATGGGGGTTACTAAAAACTCTACGTAGTCCTGGTTATCCACGATCAAATCCACACTGCTTCTCGACTCATACCAGTTGTCACCGGCAGCCGCCACGATCAGCTGGCTCTCACGGTTCTTGTGAAGCACCTTCATCGAAATCGTCGAATGAAGCCGCCCCTCGCAGACACAGATAAAGGGGTAAGACGTCTTTTCATGGAGGTAATCCATGCCCTTAAAAGCGGCGCCCCTGGCAAACAGCTCCTGGTCCATGTAGACCTTTCGCCTGGAACAGAGAAGCTTCATGAAATCTCCCGCCCAGTCCTGCCGCTCAAAGCCTTTTCCTGTCAGGAAAATAGAAGAAAACAGCTTCTTGGAAAGCAGCCGCTCCGCGCAGGAACTGAGTATCTTATCCGCCAGCTTTCCGCCGGAAGGGGTATTCAAAATATCGAGATTAAAGCTCTCCTCCAGCGCCTCATCCTCGGCCACCACAGTCATCTGCTTCATCCCGCGCTGAACCTTTAATTCGTGGTAATGGAGCGAATCCTCTGATAAATCGAAGACCGCTACCTGATTGTTCCATACTTCCTTCTTCTGGCTCAGAACGTAGTAGACAAAGCCTTCCGTATGGCTGATGATGTGCACCCGGTCCCTGGGGATCTCTAAGTAATCCGCACAGTACATCAGCGCGTCCATCAGCTTGACCTCCACCTTTTCCAGTGTGATCACCAGCTCCTTTACCTCATCAGAGAAAAATTCCTCCTTGGCCAGCGCCAGTATTTTCTTTAGATAGATCTTAAGCAGGGTGGTGCCCTCGTATTTCACGCCTCCCAGCGTGGCGGTACCGTCCTTCATGACCATCTTTATAAGCTTGTCTACGATAATGCCTTCCCCCACCAGGGTGTATGCGTAAGCTTCTTCCCCCACATACCACTCGTCATCATCCTTCTTCCGGCAGATAACCGTCGGCAGGCACCACGTCTTTTCACGTTCATGACAGCACAGCCTGGTATAGGCATCACATAAATCAAGTCCAATTATCAATCCGTCCATCGACAATCCCCTTATCTACATCAGTGGAAATAATTCTTCCGCGGCAGCATTCTTTGTTAAATACTCCCGCATCCGTTTTTTGAGCCCTTCTTCGTCCTTTAAACTCAGACACAGGCTCATTTCATTTAAACAGGCAAATCTGCTTTCCGAATCACCGGCCGCCGATGCAGCGTCACAGCTGACGCTTCCTTCTTTTTTCAGCACCCACTTGCCGTCTTCCAGTTCACTGATCCGGTACTCCATGATTTCCCCTTCAAAAAGGACCTTCTTCTTTACGAAAATCCCCTGGTACGTCCTTCCAATATCCTCACAGTGGTATTCCTCCTCATCCGGCAGAATCCGGACCTCAAAATCGATCCGCGCGTTCCTGTCTGAATGATACTGGATCATGGCCTTGTCCATGATATCCTCCGGCATGGGAACGTATTTCGCCAGTTTCTTGAAATACGGGAATACCAGTCCCGCCTCCAGGAGAACCGCTGTCGTGCTCTTTAACAGCTCCTTCTGTTCCTCTTCCAGCGAGGAAAGCTCGGAATAGTATTTGGTCAGAGCCAGCAGATAGATCGTCGGTATCCTGTCTTTGTCTGCAGAGCCGTTGACCGCGCCTTCCAGATAGGCGAAAACCTTGTCATCCGGAGTCTTGTCATCAAGGAAATACTCCGAACTCTTAATTGTAAAATATGCCCGGACGATGTTGTCACTCGTCTTCTTTTTGTTCATATAGAGGCTGAATACCCGGTCTATGGTTTCCGTGCATCCGGAAAACATCATCTGTGCCACCAGACGCTCCTCAAGATCATACGTCTCCACATGCTCGGAAATGCCCTGCAGAAGTATGCGGTACATCTGATTCGTCAGACCGTTGTAGTGCTCGCAGAGGTAATCCAGGATAACGCTGTCACTCATGCCTTCCAGAAATACGCGGTACGACAGGTGGAGAAGCAGCGGATCTTCATCAAAAAGATTCTGAAGAATCATCTTGGTACACAGCTTTAAAAGCCGCTTGCTCTGAATCTCCTCGCAGCCGAATTCCCGTATCATATCGAAGGCTTCCTCGACATAATTGCGGTTGATTAAGGTCTCACAGATTCCCAGGCGTTCTTCCTTCGTAAGCAGACGCTTGTCGAGGCGCACCAGATAAGCGCCTCCCTCTGTGCTGTCTTCACTCACCGGATGAAGAGGAGAGTCTCCCTCTTTCACGTTCGATGGAATGCCCGGCATATTCTGGTAATACTCTATAATTCTGGATAGCAGGAGTCTCTGATACAGCGGCTGGAGCCGTCCATCCTCCATGGCATCCTCCAGCATCCCCGCCTCCTTCTCATCTGCAATGCCCCTCTTTAAGATCTCGTCGCAGGCCCGGAGTCTGAGCATCGGATGATCGGGATACAGTTCAAAGCAGCGCGCCTCTAACTCCGGCTTATCCATCACCGGCGTCTTCTCATAAGGAACCGTACTGTAACGGTTTCCAAAGGCATCCTGAAACAACAGAATGCTGTGCTCGGAAAACAGCGGCACGTATGCTACGCCGTCATCCAGAAGAAATGCGTCCTCCTCCAGCAGCTCCTCGTAGCAGACAATTACATACTTCATCTTAAGGTTCCTGCACTCCACGCGATAAGAACGCAGAATAGAGGGCAGTACCTTAGCCATAGGAAGGTCAATGACATCCTTGTAAATCATGTGTTCGTAAATAACCGCCAGATTACTTCCGATCCTTGATTCGAACAGCTGTTCTGTGGCGAATTTTTCGATATCTCGCTCGTACACCTCATACAGCGGATCGGATTCCTTTAAGTAAACCAGCACATTTTTATAGAGCAGCGCCCTGCTGTGGCGGTCCAGCTCGCTACCGCCGTAGGAAAAATAGAGGAGCACTTCCTTGGGAAGCAGGTAGCAGTAATCCTTTGGAAGCGCGTACAGATAATACTCGTAAAGCCGTGTCAGGCTGATTCCTTCTTTGATCCCCTTCTCATACCACTTAAATGCCTCCGCACTCCTGCTCTCTCCCCGGATCAGTATGGAACAGACCGCTTCCAGTATTTCCTTTCCGGGATACTTCTCATACAGGCGTCCCAGCGCTCTGTAGTGAAGGCGGTTAAAATGCCTGGACGTCAGCGTAAGCCTCGCCGCAGCCAGCGCAAATTTCTCTCCCGCGGCGCCGTATCTGGCGCCGAAGGACAGGACCTGCAGCTCAAACGGGCCGATACTCCGGATCAGATCCGGTTCTTCGGAAAGCAGCCTGCAGGCATGCAGATAGAGAAACGGGCTTCTCATGCCCGCTTCAAACTGGCGCCTCATCATGGATATGGCTCCGCCCGGATTCTCATTAAGCCGGCGGTCCAGTCTTAAAAGGATCAGAAACAGATTATGAAGGCCCGGATTTTCCTCCAGATATTTTCTCAGCAGACGAACCAGCGATTCCTTCTGGTATTCATCCGGCTGCAGTATCAGCCTCAGATACTGATAGTAGCAGTAAAGCTCCAGCTTCTCCTGCCGCTCCGCCAGGATCTTCTCCCGGCATTCATCCAGCAGCAGCGCCGCCTGGCTCGTCCTGTCGTCTGAAAGGTATATCTCGGCCCTTAAAAGCTTAATCGCCTCCTGCTGCCCCTTCATCTCCTCGATCTCATCCAGCGCCCGCAGCATCTGATTATGAGGAAAGTCCCCCTCACCTGCGTTCGGCGTATTGTGAGGAAAGTCCCCATTACCTGCCTCTTTCTGTAAGCGCAGGTGCAGATACGTCGCCACCGCTTCCTTCGTATAGGCGTCCTCCGCGGAAATACCGCCTCCCGGGTTCACCATCGCGGTCACCGGAACGACGAAGCGCTCTTCGATTCCGGTAATGATAATGCGTCCCTGGTTCAGGCCCTGATGCATGCGCCTCGGATGGATGCGGTAGACGATCTCGCAGGTGTCGTCGGTAAAATCCTGGTCTCCGATGTTTCTCACCGGAATCTCTATAAAATCACAGTCGGCCGTAACCTCAAGGCTTACGTAGCCCCAACCGCTTCTGGTTATCGTAATACATTCCTGGATCACTCCGTCCAGTTGATGAAACCGCCGCTCACTCTCGTCCGCAGTCAGCTTTACCGGCTCCTTGACACCGAGTCCAGTCAGGAATTCCTCCAGCTCCTTCTTCCTGTCCGGTCTTCCTTTTAAACCACCGTAAAGGGCCCTCACATGCAAACCCTTCATGAAAGGGGCCTCGAAAAAATCTCTATATTCAAATAAGCGAAGCGCAGTCTCATAGTCGTTCTTCGCTGTTCCGGCGAAATCCTCCGCCGTCTTTAAATCGCTCAATGCTTTCCCTGACGTACTCAGTTCCACACGAAAAGAATAAGGGACTTCTCTTTCTCCGCCATTGGTAACCAGATAGAAAGCGCCCTTAATCATATCTCCGTCTTCCAGAAAACCGGTATTCACCTCATAGACCAGATGGTTATAGGTGCCGCCAAACGCCCCATTAAGAAGCCTCACGCGGAAATTGGAAGAATATGCAAGTCCTTTTATATGCAGATTATTCTCACTGGTAACGACAAGTTCCCGCCTCGTGGCCCCGCCGGAACGCACCACGTCGTGGGTTTCTTTCGGAGTGACCTTGATCACAGGAACCTCCGAATCGATGATGCCTTTAGCCAGCCTGTTGATTCGTTCTCTCATAGTACCACCTGTATCTTATGTTCTTCATCCTGACAGCTGTTGTCTTTCAGTTTAATTACTATATTCTAACATATTTTCTATTGATTTAAAACCCTAAAATTGGTATGATAAAATAAAAACTGATAGAAGAAGGACAAGAATCATGACAACGAATGAAAAAGCTTTATTATTGCATGAAAAATGGAACGGCAAGCTGGAAACTATTTCCAAAGCAGAAGTAAAAAGCAGGGAAGATTTGGCCCTCGCCTATACTCCCGGCGTTGCGGAGCCGTGTAAGGTCATCGCTGCCGAACCGGAAACCGCTTATAAATATACAATCAAATCCAACACGATCGCGGTTGTTTCCGACGGCAGCGCGGTTCTTGGCCTCGGCAATATCGGACCTCTGGCCGCCATGCCCGTTATGGAAGGAAAGGCCGTGCTCTTCAAGGAATTCGGCGGCGTCAACGCATTTCCAATCTGCCTGGATACCCAGGATACGGAAGAGATCATAAAGACCGTTGTCAACATTGCTCCTGCTTTCGGAGGAATCAATTTAGAGGACATTTCCGCGCCCAGATGTTTTGAGATTGAGGAACGCTTAAAAGAGCTTCTCCCCATCCCCGTCTTCCACGATGACCAGCACGGAACCGCCATCGTCGTTCTGGCGGGAATCATCAACGCATTAAAGGTGACCGGCAGGAAGAAGGAAGACTGCCGGGTCGTCGTAAACGGTGCCGGTTCCGCCGGAATCGCCATCACGAAGCTTCTCTTAACCTACGGATTTTTGCACATCACCATGTGTGACCGCGCCGGAATCTTAAAGAAGGGTATGGACGGCTTAAACTGGATGCAGGAAAAGATGGTGGAAGTGACCAACTTAGAAGGCGCAGACGGCAGTCTGGCCGACGCCATGAAGGGCGCCGATATCTTTGTCGGCGTATCCGCACCGGGAATTGTCACAAAAGAGATGGCCGCGTCCATGAACAGGGATGCGATACTGTTCGCCATGGCAAACCCGGTTCCTGAGATTATGCCTGACGTTGCAAAAGAGGCCGGAGCAAAAATTATCGGCACCGGCAGGTCTGATTTCCCCAATCAGATCAATAATGTAGTTGTATTCCCGGGCATCTTTAAGGGTGCTTTAGAGGGACGCGCCACTGCGATCACTGAAGAGATGAAGCTGGCTGCCGCCACCGCGATCGCAGGGCTGGTGGATGAATCCATACTGGATGAAAACCATATTCTGCCGGAGGCATTTGATCCCCGTGTGGCCGATGTGGTCAGCCGTGCAGTGAAAGATCATATACAAAAGTAAGAATCAATCTATGGAGGGTGTCCTATGTTGTCAGAACCCATGACGCTTTATAAATTAATGATTTTGTATATGCTGAAGCAGGTCAATTTTCCCCTTACCAGTGCGCAGCTGTCAAATTTTTTCCTGGAGCATGAATACACCACGTATTTCACGCTGAATCAGGCATTAAACGAACTTCTGGAGGCCAAACTCCTCCATGTGGAGACCAACCACAACAGCAGCCGCTATGAGATCACGCGGGAGGGAGAAGAAACCCTTTCGTTCTTCGGCAACAAGATATCCTCTGCCATCATTGAAGACATCGATGAATATTTGAAAGAGAACAAGTTCCGCCTCCGCAACGAGGTGGGCGTGACCGCGGATTTCTACAAATCCACCAATCAGGATTTCATCGTTCACTGTGAGGTGCGTGAGGGTAAGAGCTGTCTGATCGATTTGGAGCTCGCCGTCCCCGATAAGGACCAGGCGGAAATCATGTGTGACCACTGGAAGGCCAAAAGCCAGGAAATCTACGCATTTGCCATGAAGGCTCTCATGAGCGACTAAAAAGGCAATTATAAAGGGGGAATTCCCATGCAGATCAAAAAACAGAAATCATTGATTCAGGAAATCAGAGATGAGTATCAGGCAGAAGTGAAAAAGCTGAAACGGAAGAAATTTCTTTTGAAGGCAAAGCTACTGCTGACCATTGTCCTTCCCGTCTTTATCATCCTGCTTTCGGTGAAGGTTATCAAAACCTTTGTGCGCATCAAGGTCAGAGATATCTTTTCCAAAAAGCCCAGAGATGCGAAGGGCACGGAGAACGCGGAGAACGTGCAGGTCTCTAAGAGCCAGAAGCAGGAGCAGACACAGGAACAGACGTCTCCGGAACCGGAGCCGTTAAAACCAGCCGTTCCGGTTCCGGCAGTTATGACGCCGGTAGAAAAAGAAATTATAACGCCGGTTCCTGTGGTAACGGAATCTGTCACTGTATCTGAATAGAGTCATGCAAAAATGGTATAAGGAGCATTGGGGATTGTAAATATCCACATGCTCCTTATACCATTTTCGGATCATCATTCTTCACTAAAATTAAGGTTCTTTCGGCTGTATCTTTTACTCTGTCTTTCAGCCTAAAACCAATTGTACAGCAAAAGTTATGAAAATAAGACCAACACATTTTTGCAATATTGCCACTCGTTTTGGCGATTGATTCATCCACACTTTTGCAATACTTCCCATAAAACCATACCCAATAAATACAGCCAACGTCAGTACCATAAACAGCGCTCCAAGCAAAGCACTTGTTATCATATAATGTTTACTGTCAGAAGCGACATACTGTGGTAGAAACGCAAAAAAGAATAGTGTCAATTTTGGATTTAATAGATTGATAAGTACTCCTCGACTAATAATTACAGGTATATAGTGCATTGTCTGCATTTCTGAAAATTGAATATTATTTTTTGAACATATCATACCCAATCCCAAAAATATCAAATATACAGCTCCTACATATTTAATAATATCAAACACTGTATCGTTTATTTGCATCAGTAATGAGGATAATGCAATACTGATACATAAATGCGGAAGAATCCCAATCATACAGCCCAAGGCCGCAAAAATGCTTTTTTCTTTTCCCTCGGTCAAGCCAACAGTTATAGTATAGATAACACCCGTACCAGGAATCAAAATAATAATCAATGATGTAATTATAAAAGTATATGTATTCATTTTATCTCCTGCCAACAGTTCTAATAGATGTCCGTTCATATTTTGGACAGTCATTCTTCTATTGTTTTATTTTAATTTTAAATCAGTTTGTTCCTGGCAAGGCGTTCGATAGAAATCCCCATATCCTTCACGACCATAGCTCTAAATTGAAACTTTGGAAAAACACTTTTTACTGATGCGTATTTTTTAATCATTTTACTTCATCCTTTCTTGTCCTCTTGATTTATGCTACAATTGTATCAATTTAAAAGTGGGTTTTAAAGTTCCACTATATAGTTATTTTTATAGAACCACTTTTAAAAGAAAGGATTACTATGTGGATAGAAATAAATCGTGACAGTCAACTTACATTAGAGCGGCAAATTTATACACAAATCCGCCAAAAAATATTGAACGGTATGTTACCTTCTGGATATAAACTTCCATCAACTCGTAAATTATCATCAGAACTTGCTGTTTCCAGAAACACAATTATTGAAACGTATAGTCAGCTAGCTGCTGAAGGGTATCTAAAAACAATAAAGGGATCAGGCACAGTGGTCGCAGACGAACTGCACGCCCTTGATTTGATTCCGTCTGTTAATAACAGCACTACGGCGAAACAGAATAAAATGCAACGCCCCGCAGACATCATTGACTTTCGCACCGGATTACCAGCTTTAGAGTATTTTCCGCATAAACTTTGGGGAAATATCTACCGTGAAGTGTGCAATAGAATTGAGCCATCATCTTTCGGCTATTGCAAGACCTTTGGCGTACAGGAATTACAGGAAGCAATTGCGAAATATTTATATCGAACAAGAGGGTTGTCCTGTACTCCCCGTCAGATTGTTATTACTTCCGGAGCAACACAAGGCTTGTCGCTGATTTCTCATATCTTGAAAGCCAAAGATAACATTGTTTTAATCGAGGAACCAACACATTCTGGCTTAAGGAAGGTAATAACCTCTACCGGATGTATGATTGAAGGTGTTCCCGTTGATGATAATGGGATTTGCATTGATTTTATGCGTGATAAGAAAAATGTCTCATTTGTTTATACAACGCCTTCACATCAATATCCAATGGGAGGCGTTTTACCTATCAGAAGGCGTTTAGAACTTATTCGTTTTGCGGAACAAAATAACTGCTATATAGTAGAGGACGACTATGACGGCGAATTTAGATATGAAGGCCCTCCTATCAGTTCTTTATATGAATTGAACCCGCAGCGTGTTATTTATCTTGGTTCGTTCAGTAAAATACTCGCTCCCGCACTTCGGCTGGGATTTATGATTTTGCCGGATAAATTGCTTTTACCATGTAAGAAACTGAAAATGTATTCGGATGTTCATACGGATGTTTTAGGGCAATATACATTAGCCCAATTCATACAGGAGGGATATTTTGAAAAACATATTTGGAAAATGAAAAAGCTCTATGGCAGAAGGAGAAAGCTTCTACTCAACGAGTTGTCTTGTCATTTTCCGGGCCAGTTTGCTATTTTGGGGCACGCAACAGGGTTACACCTAGTTGTAAAATTTCACGATTTACTGTTTACAGAGGAAATCGATAAAGCACTGCTGGAAAAAGGAGTTAGAATCTATCGACCTTCTAATTATTATCTGGAAAAAAACACAGAACATGACGATGAAATTATGTTGGGATATTCCCATTTATCAGATGAAAAAATCATCAAAGGTATTGGTACAATTAGTGATTTTCTCATTTCAAATAAATGCGGCAATTTGTTTTGAAACACGAAGCTGCTCTGCCTAAGTTGGAAGCCCCGCAAAATCACCAGACTTTGCAGGGCTTCCAACACAAACCTTCCATATGAACTTTTATGCCGTTTCGACTATCCGTTATTTCCTCCGCCTACCCCTGCATAAACCGGTTCAAAAACTCCCTGGTCGAGTTCTTCTGCGGGTTTCCGAAGATATCCGCCGGAGCGCCCTCTTCCTCGATCACCCCGCCCGCCATATACACAACGTGGTTCGCAACGTCGCGGGCGAACGCCATCTCGTGGGTGACGATAATCATGGTCAATCCCTCTTTTGCAAGCGTCCTCATGACGGCAAGCACCTCGCCCACCATCTGCGGGTCCAGAGCGGACGTCGGCTCGTCGAACAACAGAATCTCCGGTTCCATGGCGAGTGCCCTGGCGATTGCCACACGCTGCTTCTGGCCGCCGGACAGCTGCCTCGGCTTTGCGTTGATATAGGGAGCCATTCCTACCTTCTCCAGATAAAGCATGGCCTTACGCTTTGCTTCTTCCTTGTCCTTCTTTAAAACCTTGATCTGGCCGACCATACAGTTGTCAAGCACTGTCATGTTATTAAAGAGGTTGAAGTTCTGGAACACCATACCTACGCGCGTACGGTAGGAGGCGGCGTTCATCTTTCTGTCCGTAATGTCCTTATCGTGATACAGGATCTCTCCCGTAGTCGGTGTCTCCAGAAGGTTGACACAGCGCAGCAGTGTGGATTTACCGGAACCGGAGGCGCCTATGATACACGTCACATCGCCCTCAGCCACGGAGAAATCGATATCCCGGAGAACCACGTTCGTTCCGAACGTCTTGCTTAAATGATGGATTTCCAGTACTGTATTTCCTGCCATAATTACTTATCCTCCTTCTCGTTTGGATCTGGGAATTTCACCAGGCCGCTGGTGTAGGCAAGCGTATCCGTGGTAGCTAGATCGTAGCTGTCCGGACCGTCCATCTTCTTCTCCCAGTGACGCAGAATTCTGGAGCAGGTGAAGGTAAGGATAAAGTAAATCACCATCGTAATGGTAAATGCCTCAAAATACGTATAGTAAGCGCCGGCCACGCCCTTCGTTGCATAGAACAGCTCTACGACGCCGATCACGGAAAGAACGGAAGAATCCTTTATGTTAATAATTAAGTTATTGCCGATCTGAGGCATGATGTTGCGCAGCGCCTGAGGCATGATAACATTGACCATAGTCTGGATATGATTCATACCGATGGCTTTCGCGCCCTCTGTCTGTCCCGGATCGATGGAAAGGATGCCGCCGCGTACCGTCTCCGCCATGTAAGCACCCGTATTAATGGATATAATAAAGTAAGCGGCAAACGTCTGGGACATGTTAAAACCAAACAGAACAGAAGATCCATAGTAAATAAACATGGCCTGAACCATCATGGGCGTTCCGCGGAATACTTCCACGTAGATATTTAAGATCAGCTTGATAAGTCCCAGAACTCCCCTTTTAACAGGATTATCCTTCTTATCCACCGGTATTGTCTGGACGATTCCGACCGCAAATCCGATGATACAGCCGATCAGTGTACCGACAAGGGCGATCGCCATAGTCTTTCCGGCGCCGTTTAAAAATGATACTCCGTATTTCTGCAGGATAAATACAATCCTTCCAAAAAAATCTGACGGCAGCGACATAAGATTACCTCCAATTTAATTGAAACAGAACAAGCGGCACGGAATGAAACTGCCCTGTCCCGTGCCTGCATGCCCTGCCGATTTCTGTAATGTAAGATTATTCTGATAATGGCTGAACGGAAATCGCCTCTTCCATCATCTTATTATAATCATCTTTTGTCATCGTAGCCAATACACTGTTGATGGCGTCCTTTAACTCTGTATTCCCCTTCTTTAAAGAAATACCGATGTTGATATCTTCATCCGATACCTGGAACTCGCCGTCCTTGCCCGTGAAATCAAGCAGCTTGAAATCCGGATACGCAATGAGTGCAGCCTGTCCGGTAGGCTTGTCTGTCACAACCAGATCACATCTGCCGGAGTTTAAAGCTACCAGCATGGCCGGTGCAGACTCCTGTGCCGGCTGAATGTTGCCATCCGGGATCTGCGGCAGGCAGTTGTCGTACCAGATTGTGTTCAACTGAGAGGTAGCTGTGGCTCCTGCAAGGTCTGCAACGCTGGCCGCGTTCTCATACTTTCCGCCTGTCTTTACCAGAGTTACGATCGTCGCATAGTAATACGGCTCCGTAAAATCTACAGACTGAAGGCGCTCAGCGGTGATGGACTGTCCCGCAATGACACAGTCAACCTTTCCCGACTGTACAGCCGGTACAAGGGAATCCCAGTCCAGCTTAACGATCTCCAACTTAAGACCCAGTGTATCAGCGATCTTTTTCGCCATCATAACGTCATAGCCGTACGCAAAATCAGAACCTCCTGAAATCGCGACAGCGCCGTTGGCATCCGTAGGCTGGGTCCAGTTATACGGTGCGTAGCTGCACTCCATCGCAACCTTCAATACCTTCTCTCCGCCTTCATTCGCCTCTGCTCCGGCGGCCGGTGTACTCTCTGCCGCATTCTTGTTCCCACACGCAGTCAGCGCCGATACGGCTAAAACCACCGCAAGGCAGGCTGCTGCCAAACTCTTTCCTGTCTTTTTCATAACTTTTTCTCCTCTGCACTATCTCATAAATAGGTTTATTATAAAAAGATTTTGTCTCCTTGTCAAGACTCTCCCATCATTTCCTCGATCAGAGCCCATATTTCGTCTCTTCCCTGTTTCGTTTCAGCGGAAAATGGGATAACCGTCACATCCTGACCGATTCCCAGTCCCTGACGAACCATCTTCATATGCTTCTGCACCTGGCTCCGGTTGATCTTGTCCAGCTTCGTCGCAATGATAACCGGCTGATATCCGTTGTACACGATCCAGTCGTACATGGTCTTGTCGTTGACGGATGGATCATGGCGGATGTCGATGAGCAGGAACACACGCTTCAGCATGGGAGACTGGTGGAGATAGTTTTCAATCATCTTCCCCCACTTGGCCTTTACTTCCTGAGCTACCTTTGCGTAGCCGTAGCCCGGTAAATCCACGTAATAAAGGGCATCGTTGATATTGTAGAAATTAATGGTCTGGGTCTTGCCCGGCTGGGAGGACGTGCGCGCGTACGCCTTGCGGTTCATCAGCGCGTTAATCAGCGACGACTTCCCCACATTGGACTTCCCTGCAAATGCAAACTCCGGCTTCGTATTGTCCGGCAGCTTACTGGTAATTCCGCACACGGTCTCCAGTTCTACTGTTTTGATTATCATATGGCTTCCTTTCTATTCGCTTACAAGGGCTTCCTTCAGCACGTCTGCCATATCCTTCACAAAAATGATGGTCAGCCCCTTCGTGATCTCCTTCGACAGCTCCGCAATGTCGGGCCTGTTCTTATCCGGCACGAGAACTCTCTTCATATGTGCCATCCTGGCAGCCAGGATCTTCTCCTTTAAGCCGCCGATCGGAAGCGCCCTTCCGCGCAGTGTGATCTCTCCCGTCATGGCCAGCTTCGCATCCACCTTTCTTCCCGTGACAGCCGACAGCATGGCGGTCGCCATGGTAATGCCTGCCGACGGACCATCCTTCGGAACTGCTCCCTCCGGAATATGGAGGTGGATATCGTGTTTTTCAAAGTAATCGTCCGCCACGCCGTACTCCGGGCAGATGGAACGGATATAGCTTAATGCCGTCTGGGCCGATTCCTTCATCACATCGCCCATCTGGCCTGTCATCTGCATCGTTCCCTTTCCGGGCATGACGTTGACCTCGATCTGCAGAGTGTCTCCGCCTACGCTGGTCCATGCCAGTCCTCTGACGATTCCCACCTGATCTTCCTCATTGACATCCTCGAAGGTGATTTTCTCCTTGCCCAGATACTTTTCCAGCCCATTTTCCGTAATCCCGATGGCCTTCTTCTTATCTTCCAGGAACTCTCTGGCGGCCTTCCGGCAGATATCCCCGATCCGGCGCTCCAAATTTCTCACTCCGGCTTCCCTTGTATAATTATGGATAATCTTCTCAAGAGCCTTATCGGTAATGGAAACCTGTTCTTCCGTCAGACCGTTCCGCTCCAGCTGCTTTCTTACCAGATAGTTTTTCGCAATATGGAACTTTTCATTCTCTGTATAGCTGTTTACTTCAATCACTTCCATACGGTCGAGCAGCGGTCCCGGTATGGTCTGCGTCGTATTCGCCGTGGCGATAAAAAGCACATTGGACAAATCGATGGGGAGTTCCACATAGTGGTCACGGAACTTTACATTCTGTTCGCTGTCCAGCACCTCCAGCAGCGCAGAGGAAGTATCTCCCTTATAGTCGCTGCTCACCTTGTCGATCTCATCCAGAAGCATCAGCGGATTGCTGACTCCGGCCTGCCGCATGGCTTCCACGATACGGCCCGGCATGGCGCCGACGTATGTCTTTCTGTGGCCACGGACCTCAGCCTCGTCGTGGATTCCGCCAAGGCTGATGCGGACGTACTGCTTGTTCAGCGCCCTGGCCACGGAGCGCGCGATGGACGTCTTACCGGTTCCCGGAGGTCCCACAAGGCAGATAATCGGGCTCGTTCCTTTCTTCGTCAGAACACGGACGGCCAGGTATTCCAGGATTCTCTCCTTTACCTTTTCCAGCCCATAATGATCCGCGTTTAAAATCGCCTCGGCATGCGATATGTTGTTATTGTCCTTCGACACCTTTTTCCACGGAAGGTCCAGCACTGTCTCCAGATACATGCGGAGTACGTTGGCCTCCTGGCTTCCGCCCGGCATAGCCTTGAACCGTTCGATCTCTCTGTGAATCTTGTCCTTCGTCTCCTTGTCCGCCTTTAAAGCCTTAAGCTGCTTCTCATACTCGTCGGCATCGGACAGCGGGTTGTCCTCGCCCAGCTCCTCACGGATCACCTTCAGCTGCTCCCGCAGGATATAGTCCTTCTGATTCTTATCCACATTCTCCTTGACACGTCCCTGAATCTCCCGTTTTACACGGGTAATCTCGATCTCGGTCAGAAGGTTTCTCATGACGGTCTCATAACGCTCTTCCAGCAGTACACACTCCAGAACCTTCTGGCGGTTCTTGTAGTCCCATGGAAGCTGGATCGCAATCTGATCCAAAAGCTCGCCTAAGTCCGTAACCATCATCAGGTTCGGGAAGACCTCCTTCAGCATCCGGGGATTCTCCTTGCCGTATTCCTCCAGCTTTTCTTTCAGAATACGCACCATAGCCTGTCTCGTGACGTAGTCCAGGGAATCCTCCGACTCTGTTAAGGTTCCGATCTCACCGACAAGCATGGGTTCCTCGCTGTCCAGTCCCAGAAGCTCCACACGCTCCTGGCCCTCGACCATGACGCGAACCACATTATTCGGAATCTTCACCAGCTGCTTGATCAGTGCCACACAGCCCACCTGGTGAAGCTCGTCGACTCCCGGATCGGCCTCCTCGCTGTTCTTCTGAGTGACGAGGCAGACTCTCTGGTCTCCGATCATCGCCTTCTCCACAGCCGCGATGGACTTGCTGCGGCTGATATCGAAATGTATCATCATTTTAGGAAGGACAGTCATGCCACGCAAAGCAATGACCGGCATCGTTATTGTCTTATCTTCCATATTTCTCTCCTTTGCATCCCGACAGGACAGATGGATCCATCTAGTACAGCATTCACCGGAACTTATGCAACGCTGTACTAGTGCCTCCCGGCGTAAATAAGGAAAGGTGCTGCAGCAGTTCTTCCTGCTGTAACACCTTTCCGAACTTTCTCTGGATCCTATGCAATCTCGCCTGTCTTATCTTTTCTCAGTTTCTGGGCCAGGGATTTTCTGGGCACCGTCGTATCTCTGTAGATGATCTCCGGTTCTCCCTCTTTATTCACAACAGCCTTGGTGATCGTACAGATACCGATGTTGCTGTCGGATGGAATCTCATACATGATATCCATCATAACGCTTTCCATAATGGAACGCAGGCCTCTGGCTCCCGTCTTTCTCTCCACTGCCAGCTCCGCAATCCTTTCGACTGCTTCCTCGGTCAGCTCCAGTTTTACATCGTCCAGCTCAAACAGCTTCTGATACTGCTTGATCAGGGCATTTCTCGGTTCTGTCAGAATCTTTACCAGCGCTGCCTTGTCGAGAAGCTCTAATGACACGGTAACCGGCACACGGCCGATAAATTCCGGAATCAGACCAAATTTTACGAGATCCTGCGGAAGTACTTTCTTCAACAGGTCGTCAATATCGGTTCTGTTCTTATCCACGATCTCGGCGTTGAAACCGATGGAGCCCGCGCTTAAACGGCTCTCGATGATCTTCTCGAGCCCATCGAAGGCACCGCCGCAGATGAACAGAATGTTGGTGGTATCGATCTGAAGAAGCTCCTGATGAGGATGCTTTCTTCCACCCTGAGGCGGCACGCTGGCGACCGTTCCCTCCAGAATCTTTAAGAGTGCCTGCTGCACCCCTTCACCGGATACATCTCTCGTGATGGACACGTTTTCGGATTTTTTCGTGATCTTGTCAATCTCATCGATATAGATAATGCCGTACTCAGCCCTGCTGATATCGTAATCTGCGGACTGAATCAGCTTGAGCAGAATGTTCTCCACATCCTCGCCCACGTATCCCGCCTCGGTAAGCGCTGTGGCGTCCGCGATGGCAAACGGCACGTTGAGCACCTTTGCGAGCGTCTGTGCCAGATACGTCTTACCGGAACCGGTCGGTCCCAGCATCAGGATATTACTCTTCTGTACATCCACATCCATGTTTCGTCTGGATGTGATTCTCTTATAGTGATTATAGACCGCTACGGACAACACCTTTTTGGCGCCATCCTGTCCGATGACGTAGTCATCCAGAAATGACTTGATCTCCTTCGGCTTCATTAAGTTGATGTCGCTGAAATCAGGTCCTTCTTCTTCATGACTGTCGAACTCTTCTTCTAATATCTCCGCGCAGAGATCAATACACTCGTCACAGATATAGACATTATTGGAACCGGCAATCAGCTTCTTTACCTGGTCCTGCGTTTTCCCGCAAAAAGAGCATCGGATTTTGTCGTCTGTTCTGACCGGCATATACACACCTCATTCTTTCTCAATTAATCACTAACTTAATGCTCGTGGCTGTAGATAATTTCATCAATCAGACCGTAAGCCTTTGCTTCTTCGGCGTTCATGTAGTTATCGCGCTCTGTATCGCGTTCGATCACTTCATACGGCTGGCCTGTGTTTGCAGCCAGAATCTCATTCAAACGCTTCTTGATCTTTAAAATGTTTTCAGCAACAATCCGGATCTCGGTCGCCTGTCCCTGTGCGCCGCCGGAAGGCTGATGAATCATGACCTCCGCGTTTGGAAGAGCGAATCTCTTTCCCTTTGCACCGCCGGACAGTAAAAATGCGCCCATGCTGGCCGCCATGCCCATACATACGGTGGAAACGTCACACTTGATATAGTTCATCGTATCATAGATCGCCATACCCGCGGTTACAGAGCCACCCGGGCTGTTGATGTAGAGGTTGATGTCCTTGTTAGGATCTTCCGCCTCCAGAAACAGAAGCTGGGCTACAACAATGCTCGCGGACACGTCTGTCACTTCTTCACCCAGGAAAATAATTCTTTCTTTTAAGAGTCTTGAATAAATATCGTAAGAACGCTCGCCCTTACTCGTCGATTCAATGACATAAGGTACTAAACTCATCTTGTTTCCTCCTGTCCTTATATTACGAAAGCCGAGCAGATTCCAAACATAATCAGGAATCTCCCCGGTCTTCAGAACGTATTTAAACTAACTTTGCCTCAGCAACCAGGAAATCAACTGCTTCCTGAACTGCTAAGTCTTCCTTCATCTGCTCGACGCCGTTCTCTCCCATGTATTCCTTGATCTGGGCAACTTCCATCTTGTAGGATTCAGCCATATCTGCGATCTCTTTCTCAACAGCTTCATCGGAAACCGTGATGTTTTCAGCTTTTACTATCGCCTCTAATACGAGTCTTGTCTGAATTCTCTTGACAGCCTGCGGCTTCATCTGCTCTTTTAATGTATCGATCGTCATGCCTGTGAACTGCATGTACTGCTCAAGGGAAAGGCCCTGGCTCTGCATTCTTCTTGCATAATCGTTGACCATGTTGTTTACCTGGCTGTCGATCATCGGCTCAGGAATGTCCATTGTGGCATTCTCCACCACCTTGTCAACAACATGATTCTCATTCTCTGTAGCGGCTTCTTTCTGCTTTGTTAAGGAAAGCTTGGCCTTTACATCGTTCTTGTACTCTTCGAGAGTCTCGAACTCGGAAACTTCTCCGGCAAACTCATCGTTTAACTCCGGAAGCTCTTTTCTTTTGATCTCCTTAACGGTTACCTTGAATACTGCTGGCTTACCGGCAAGTTCCTTTGCATGGTATTCCTCCGGGAAAGTTACGTTTACTTCGCACTCTTCGCCGATGTTCTTACCGATTAACTGCTCTTCGAATGTATCGATGAAGGAATGGGAACCAATAGTTAAAGGATAACCCTCGCCCTTTCCTCCTTCAAACGGAGTCCCGTCTACAAATCCTTCGAAATCAACAACCGTCTGGTCTCCGTCTTCTACTGCTCTGTCCTCTACGGTGATTAGTCTGGAGTTCTGCTCCTGAACCTTCTTAAGCTCTGCTTCGATGTCCTCGTCGCTCACTTCAGCGGATGCTTTCTCTACTTCGATTCCTTTGTACTCGCCGAGAGTCACTTCCGGCTTAACAGCTACGGTAGCTGTATAGATTAATTCTTTCCCTTTTTCAACCTGTACAACGTCGATTTCAGGTCTGGATACAACGTCCAGTTCACTCTCTGTTACGGCATCGCCGTATGTTGCGTCGAGTGCTTCGTTGATGGCATCCTCATATAATACCTCTACGCCGTACATCTTCTCTACCATGGCCTGAGGAGCTTTTCCTTTTCTGAAGCCAGGTATGTTGAATCTGCTCTTATTCTTATTAAAAGCCGTGGTGAGCGCTTTTTCAAACTGTTCAGCTGGTACCTCTACGGTTAATTTTGCCATGTTCTTTTCTAATTTCTCTACTTGTAAACTCATTCTATGGGTTCCTCCTTGAATATATATGTGAACCGCCATACCGACAGGGCGTTACACTTCAATTTAGCATTATAGCATACTCATTCGGTAAATTCCAGTACTATTTCTGTGAAAAGTCCGATTTTTGGGCAAAATCCTGCATTTTCCTGACAATGTACGGATCGATTGGACGGATTTCCAACTGAGGCCGTCCGATATAGTATCCCTAGAACAGCTCGACGCCGCATTGAATCAGAAATTCCAGTTCTTCCTTCGTCTCCACTCCCTCTGCCAGAACCGTGATATGGTTCTGCCCCGCAAAGTCCAGGATATTATTCAGAATCAGCTGACGGTTGGGATCTTCATGGATACGCTGCACGAGACTCATATCCACCTTGATGATATCAGGCGCCATGTCGAGAAGCACGGTTTCACTGTTGTAGCCAGCTCCGAAATCGTCAATAGCGATAAGACCGTTCCACTTTTTAGTCACCGCAATTTTACGGCTCATATACTCCTGATTCACGGGTTCCCCTTCCGTAAGCTCCGTCACGACACGGGACAGATAGCGGCTGTACCGGTTCCAGAGATCGGCTTCCTCCTCCTTCGACATACAGGCGCTGGCAATGGAGTTGATGAAAAGCCGTTCCGTCTGTCCCAGAGCGCCCGCCTGATCCTGTTTTTCCACAGCCTTCAGACCGGCATACCAGGTCAGCGTCTCCATCTGTGTAAGCTTCGCCTGAGCCCGTGCCAGATTCAGCACCTCTTTGATTCCCTTTAAATTCGTAAAATTGGGCCGCATCAGCAGCTCATAGCCAAAGACGCTTCCGTCCCGCCTCGTGATTGGCTGGAATGCAAAATCCACTTCCCGCGTCTCCAGCATCCGGTTTAATTCTTCCCGCCCGGCCAGCATATAGGAATTGTTGGAATAATCGTTGGAATCGAATTCCATGATAATGCCTTTCACGCTGTGCTTAACCATGTACATGGCAAAATCAGCGTAATTTAACAGTGTATCAAAATCCACGGCATCATCCGGATACCACGCCATGCCTCCGGAAACGCGGACAGGAATCTGATACCCACCCTTCATCTCCAGGCTGGTAGACTGCAAAAACTGCATGAAGGACTGGACTCTCCGCCTGATCTCCTCTTTTCCACCCCCGTAAATCAGCGTGACAAATTCATCGCCGGAATAGCGCGATACAATGGCGCCTTCCTCTTCCAGCCGCTTTAAGCAGTTGGCAAACAGAACGATATAGCGGTCGCCCTCATCATGGCCGTACGTATCGTTGATATACTTTAAATTATCGAGATCCCACATGGCCACAGCCGCGGTCTGAATGGTTCCATCCGCCATGGCCACCACCAGCTGTTCCCGGAATGCCCTTCTGTTATAAAGGTTGGTGAGCAGGTCGTAATTTCTCTCCCGCTCCAGCTTCGCCTTCTCCTCCACGTCGCCCGTCACATCTGAAAGCACGCCGAGGACCGTTCCCGCCTCCTGTGTCTCCAGGATGAGACGGACCCAGCGCCCCTTACCGGCCGCATTTGCCCGGTCAGACGCGCTCCTCTCTGCTTCATCTGCCGTCGGGCGCGCCTCCACATGAAAAAGGTAATTTTCGCCGTCTCTCTTTGTATTCCTGATACCGGCCTCCATCCGCTGCCGAAACTCCTCGCTGCCCATATAGCAGTACGGTTCCCCCGGCTCTTCCCAACCCATCATCTCAAAAATAGAACGGCTGCAGAATACGCTTTCATTGTTTTCTTCATACTCAAACACGCCAATCAGCACGTTGGCGTGCTCTAAAATGCTGGATATCTTCGATGCTGACCGCTCCACATCCGCACTCAGCTGTTCGATGGTCTCTGTCAGTTCATCAATCTCCCCGATGTGAACCCGTGTCAGCGTAAGGCCGTGTTCTCCAGACCGTTTACGCACCTCATTGACCAGGCCGCGAATCGGGTCTGTCACGATCTTGCCAATGATGAAGACGCCGAATACGCTTAAAATAATCGGAATCAAAATGGAGCTCAGCAGCATGCTTCGAATGGAATTATAAAAGGACAGCAGGTCGTTCTTCCTGGCCATCCCGACCAGGACCCATTCCTCCTGTTCAAACGGCGTATTATAGTTATACACATCCAGCTGCTTTACGCTGGCATACCACCCGGCCCGGTCGGAGGAATGCAGCTCACCGATACCTTCCTCCTCGTTATCCGTGTATTCCAGGTACTCGTCTCCCTTGAAATACTGATTATAAAGATAGCCTGACGATGCTACGGGAGTGATGGTATTCTCTCCCGACTGTCGGACTCCCAGGGCGTAGCAGACCTCGAAGCTGCTCTCCGTCCTGTCGGAGCTGAGCACCTGTTCGATCCTTCCGATTCCCATCTCCAGTCCGAACACGCCCACGACGCTTCCGTCCTCCAGAATGATGGGAGCGGAATACGTGATGACAGGAATGTCTTTCGGACTCAGGCGGAACGGCTTGCTTAAATAGGCAAAATTCAACCGGTCCTCTGCCCCGGCCTGATTCTCCACGGAGGAATAAAACGGTTTTTTATAGAAATCGGTACTGCCGTCATCGGCCGTCATATCAAAGCCCAGGTCCCAGAAGGAATCCAGGGGAATCCCGTATTTATTGGCAAGGGAAGGAAGCCCCCGCTCCAGAAGCAGGGACGAATTATCCTGATTATAGCTCCTGCCGGGATTAGAATCGCGTATGTAAAACCCGGCCTTCGTATTTTCCGCACTGTTCTGCGCCGCCGGGCCATCCAGCACGACGAATATTCCCGTCCCGTAGCTGCGGCGCATGAGATCGACGGCTCTGTTCATAATCCCGTCGGCAATCTCCCGGTTTAAATCATAATCGTTTGAAATACAGGACGCATCTTTATGCTGTTCGTCTAAAACCGACTGAATCTCAGACGCCATGGATCCGGAGTCATTGACGACATTGATCCACTGGTGGATCGTCTCCTTCTCCAGATAGAGCCTGGTGTTATCCGTATTCTCACTCAAAATATGGATTTCATTATTCTTCAGTTTTTTAGAAACACCGCCGAACAGAACCATTCCGGCCATAATCAGTGCCTGTATAATCAGCAGCACCAATAACGGCCAGAGCAGATGGGTTCTGATGGATTCATTCCTGCCTTTTTTCATAACTACTCTCCGATGATTGTCTCCAGTTGTTCTTTTGTATCCTCATACCACTGGTCAAAGTTAGATTCTTCCGTAAACTGCTCTACCGCTTCTTCCCTGGACATTCCCTGCGCCATGAGGGACAGCACGGTCTCTCTGTCTTCTCTGGCCTTATCCGCCATGGTGGCGTTTAAAATGGCGCGCGCCTGATCTCCGCCCTCAAAGGGCTTCGTCGTATACAGCTGATACTTGTTGGCAGTCTCCAGGCCGATCAGTAGATTCTCACCCGCCGCGTCTTCCTCTCCATTCTCCGCCAGCACGGTCTCCAGCCGTTCCTTCACTCCCGCTTCCTTCTTAACCGGCAGATAGCCGGAGGAGACGGAAAATCTGATATTATTGTCAACACCCGTAAACCACTTCAAAAAGATGGACGCCGCATACTCTCTCTTCTCTTCAGACTTTAAGATCATCATGCCTGCCCCCTGCTGGACGGCACACGGCTCCGTCCCGGAGAAGTTGGGAAGCGGATAGACCTTGCTCTCGATGGGATAGCTGGTTCCATCTTCCAGCGTCACGCTGGTTGGGAAATAGGCGAATCCGCTGGTTGAGCCCACGAAGGCCGCCAGCTGTCCCGTCTTCACATCGTCGCTTCTGAACTTTCCGAATGCGCCGAAATAGCCGTTGACATACGGAATATAATAGTTATCCCAGAGCCGCTTCATGGCGGTCCTGTCAAAATCCATGATCACGTGTCCATCTTCCACGCGGAAAATCTCATGTCCAAGCTGCAGGCTTCCGACGATGATATAGTTGGCAAATGCGTCTCTTCCGAAAAATGCCTTTCCGTCATCCGGCGTTTCCGTCAGGCTGTCGGTCCACTTGTAATATTTCTCCGCCACACGCGTGATCCCCTCCCAGGAAGAGAACGCCGCGTCCGTCTCACCGGTTGCCTCGGCAAACTTATCCCAGTCCGTCTTGTTGATCGCAAATACTTCCGTTGACTTCGCCACCGGGAACACCTTGATTCCTTCGCTTCCGTCAAACCGGCCTTCTTCTATGTAGGCATCCACATACTCCCCGATCTCATCGGCGGTCAGATACTTGCTTAGATCAACCGCCATGCCCCTTTGGTCGATCTCATAAACCTTATCGGCATAAGCCGCGAAGACATCCGGAACCGGATCCGAGCCGATCTTCTTATCTATGCTGTCCGTCACGGCCTGACTTAAATCGTCGATACTGCCCTTGCTGTAGGCTTCCACGATTATGCCCTTTTCCCGGCCCTCCGATTCGTTAAATGTCTGAACCAGCTGATCGAAGCCTTCCTTCTGGACGCCGTTATAGTAGTGCCATATGGTAATCGTCACCGGATCCTTAGCCGAGAGGCCGTAAGGATCCTTCTTTTCACATCCCGCTAAGCCGGCGGCCAAAATCCCCGCAGCCAGAACCGGCAGTACCCATCTTTTTTTCATCTTCATCCCCATCACATCCTTATCCTTACATTGGAATCTGGTCATACTGGATCGAATCTTTGATCTGACCCGCATGTTCCCTGTCCGTCAATAAAGCCAGCAGTTCAATTCCCAGATCCAGCGCATAGCCAAGGCCCCGTGCGGTTGTCACATTGCCATCCGTCACTACGCCCTGTCTCGTATATTCCGCGCCCTTCAGTTCGCCTTCAAAGCCCGGATAACACGTCGCCTTTCTCCCTTCCAGGATCCCCAGTCCGCCGAAGACACTGGGTCCGGCACAGATGGCAGCCAGTCTCTTTCCAGCCTTATCCGCCTTTAACAGCTCCCCGCACAAGCCCTCATGAGCCGCCAGATTCCTCGTTCCCGGCATACCGCCCGGTAAAAACAGAACATCCGCGTCAGAAAAATCTGCCTCGGAAAATTCAAGATCCGCCTGCAGCTTTATCTGATGCGCGCTTACCACAGCTTTACTTCCTGTAATGGAAACCAGCTTCACATCCTGTCCGCCTCTGAGCAGAACATCCACGACTGCCAGCAGTTCCACCTCTTCTGATCCGTTTGCTACAAATGCATATACTTTTCCCATGATCATAATCCTCTCTGTCTGTTTATTTTTGCAGGGTACTGATGGTAGAAATCTTCACATAATCCACCAGATACCTTGTTTCTGCCTCGTCACCGTGAATCATCTTCATCAGTATGTCCGCGGCCGTATGGGACTGTCCCGTGTGATCGTTCAGCACGGTTCCCGTCACTTTGCCTTCTTTAATGTACTGAACCGTCTCCTCCAGGGCATCCACGCCTACTAAGTAGATATCCTTTCCGGTTTTCCGGCCCGCCGCGTCGATGGCTTCCCACGCGCCATTGGCCATAGCGTCATTGTTGCAGAAAATGACCTCGATCCGCCTGCCATAAAGCGCAAGCGCCTTCTCCGCCAGCTTCCGGCCCTCCTCCTTCTTCCAGTCAGCATGGCCCGAAAACAGCTTTTCCGTCTTCATGCCGCCGTCCTCCAGCGCCTTTATGGAATACTCGGTGCGGTAATTGCTGTCCTCATTGTCCTTTTCTCCCATAATCATTACGTAGGACACGACGCCATCTCCGTTAAAATCTCCGCGTTTTTCCGTCTCCAGTATGATACCGCCCTGATAGGTTCCGGCCTGCTTCGAATCCGTTCCAATGCAGGAAACCGCCATCTTCTCCGCCTTCCATCTGGCCTGCTCGTCCGCCTTCGGCTCCCGGTTGATAAATACAAGGGGAATCCCAGCCTCATGGCAGGAATCTGCAATCACGCCCGCCCGGTCCGTGTCCACCAGATTCACAATAATCCCGTCGTATCCGGCCTCGATAAACTCATTCACCTGGGAGATCTGTTCCTCCTGCTCTCCCCTGGCGTTCCGCACCACAACCTCCGCGTTATACGCTTCCTCCAGATACTGCCTCAGTTCCTCCCGGTACAGCTTCATAAAATTATCGTCGTACCGGTAGATGGCAACGCCGATCCGCAGCTTCTTCTCCGCTGCTTCCGCACTTTCACCGCTGTCATCCGCACCCTTCCAACTGCCATTGGCACTTTCTGACGTACTTTTGGACGTACTTTCTGACGCCCCCGGCGATTCCCGCGTCCCGCCTTTTCCGGACGAACACGCCGCCAGAAAGCAGACCGCCAGAGCCAGCAGCAGACAGATGGGAAAAATACGGTTTTCTCTCTTTTTCATGATGTATTCTCCTGTTTTTTGTCTGTAGATTTTATATTACCACTTTTAGGATATTTTATCTACTGTTTCAGCTTGAGTTGGGAAGAAACAATTATTGGGGGGGTACGCCCCAGGGTTTGCGGTTGGGGTGAGGGGGACGGGGGAGAACCTGCGACAGCTTCTTGTTTCCTCGGCTTAAGTTCCTGCGAGCCTCGGAAAAGGAAACTGTCGCAGGTTCTCCCCCGTCCCCCTCACCCCAACCGCAAACCCTGGGGCTGTGTACTGGCTGTGCTGGGAAACCCAATATTAAAATAACATTAAATAATAAATAAAAGGCTTGACTACATTTTCTTTATAGTATATGGTATACTATTTTTGCAATGGTTACACGGATTGTTAATGGAGGGAAATCGATGGAAATAGAACGTAAATTTTTTATAAATTATCCACTGCCCGGATATAAAGAGTATCCTTATCATGCGATTGAGCAGGGTTACCTGTGTACAGAGCCGGTGGTGCGGGTGAGACGGGAGGATGATACGTATTATCTTACGTATAAGTCAAGAGGGAAGCTGGCCAGGGAGGAGTATAATCTGCCTCTTACAAAGGAGGCTTATGAGCATTTGATCGGGAAGGCGGATGGGAATATTCTTACGAAGAAAAGGTACTTGATTCCTGTCGAGGGGTCACATTTGACTATCGAATTCGATGTGTTTGAAGGGAAGTTTGAGGGGCTTATGCTGGCGGAAGTGGAGTTTGAGACGGAGGAGGAGGCGAACGCATTTGTTCCTCCGGAATGGTTTGGAAGGGATGTGACGTACTCCGGGGAGTTTCAGAACAGCCGGTTGTCGGGGCTGGCAGATATGGAACTGCTTTGAGCCTGGGGATAATACTTTGGGGAGAAATTGTATTCTTCCCCTTACAAGAAAGAGTCCGGCTTGCCGGACTCCCGCGCCGGAGCGCGGTCGCTTCAGCGGCCATCTTTCCTTTGAAATAAAAAAGGCATGAAAGAATTTGCGATGCGCTGGCGTATAAGCAAATTCTTTCATGCTGTTGGGTGAATTATTGTTTTATTTCTTCTGAACGTATTTCAGACAGTCAAGTGTTACTGCCGTGATAATGATGATACCTTCAAATACAAACTGAAGGTTTGTGTCGATACCGAGGATTGTAAGGGAGTAGATCAGTACGGTGAAAATAAGTACGCCGACTACTACGCCTGAAATTTTACCGATACCACCGGTAAAGGATACGCCGCCCACTACACAGGCCGCGATCGCGTCCATCTCCCAGCCCTGGCCATAAGCCGCGGAACCGGAGCCTACCATTCTTGCACATTCCAGCCATGCGCCAAAGCCGTAAAGAATACCAGCCAGGATAAATGCGCCCATAGTTACCCAGAATACGGAAATACCTGAAACAGCCGCTGCCTCCGGATTTCCGCCGACTGCGTATAAATTCTTGCCGAATGTTGTCTTGTTCCAGATAAACCATACGATTGCAATGGCTGCTACCGCCCAAAGGATGATAGTCGGGAAGCCATTCAGTCTCGGGATGATCATCTTCGGAATCGACGGTTCAATTGCACCGAAGGATACACCTTTTGTCGCATACGTAACGAGGCCGAAGATTACCAGCATGTTTGCCATGGTTGAAATAAAAGGATGCATCTTGAATCTGGCTGTAAAGAAGCCTCCGATTGCGGTAAAACATGTACACAGAACGATACACATAAACAGAGCGAAAACAACTCTTACACCGATAGGAAGGCCCGTAAAATCAAATACATGGCCGAAAACCATACCCGTATTAATACCCTGGTGCATAATGATGGTTGCAGTCGTCATACCCATACCAACCATACGGCCAATGGAAAGGTCCGTACCGGTAAGGAGAATGAGTCCCGCTACACCGAGTGCAAGGAACATACGCGGGGAAGCCTGCTGAAGAATATTTAAAATATTATTATAGGTAAGCAGGGGCACGCCCTTTATGATCGGCGTGGCGATACAAAGCCCGATAAAAATCAGGATAATCGCGATATACAAACCATTCTGCAGTAAAAATTCCCTGCGGTTGAACGTATATTTATAGTTCTCCCATTTCTGGGCCCTGGACTCCGTGAAGGTGAATTTGGATATGCGCAGTAAGTCGATCAGATGATACTGCCAGACAAACGCCGCGTGTCTTCTGTCCTTGATCTGCTGAAGTTCCTTTTCCAAATCCATTTTCGCATCAAACATCCGGTTCTTATGAACATACTTTTCATCCTTCACTTCCTGATGGTCAGAAAGCTTTGACATGGTGCTCTGGTGTTCTTTCTCCAGCTCCGCAATCTTTTTGTTGTACTTTTCTTTTGCGAGCACCTTTTCCTGCTCACAGCTCTCCTTCAGCGGCTGATAATAATCCTTATCAAAGTGTGCCTTCAGATACGCTGTTGCGTCGGAAATTAATTTTGAAATCTCATCTTTATTTTTTGCTTCAACTGCTTTTGCTTTATCCAGCTCAGCCTTATACGCTGTAATCCTGGATTCTTTTTCACCCTTCGTGATGCTGCGGTCTCTCTTTATTGCGTCAATCGAATTCTGAAGAGCGACTGCTCTGTTTGTGCCGTCCGCTCTGAGGCTGTCGATCTTACTCTGTATATTACCAACATAATCCTCAATTGGCTGGCGCAGCTTAAGTTCCTGTTCAGCTGTAAGAGTCTTACCATTTCCATTCGCCATATCCATCAATCTCCCCCATTATAGGTATTTTGCACTGAGTCTTAAAAGCTCTTCCTGGTTTGTTTCTTTTGTATTCACAATTCCAGACAGCCGTCCATTGGACATAACACCAATACGGTTCGTAATTCCCAGAATCTCCGGCATCTCAGAGGATACAACGATGATCGTCTTTCCCTGCTTCGCCATATTGATGATCAACTCATATATTTCGTATTTCGCGCCGACATCGATACCTCTTGTAGGTTCATCCATCATGAAAACCTGAGGCTCGCGTTCCAGCCATTTTCCAAAAATAACCTTCTGCTGGTTACCGCCGGAAAGGCTCGATATCATATCATCCGGCCCCATACACTTGGTATGCATAATTTTAATTTCTTTCGAAGTCGCCTTTACCATCTTAACATCAGAGAGCGCGATCCCGGTTTTATACTGCTCCAGGTTTGCAATAGTGGTGTTAAACGTAAGATCGCCCTTCAGGAAAAGCCCATTGGCCTTCCGTTCCTCGGTGATCATGGCAAATCCATGCTCCATGGCTTCCTTCGCACTTCCGAAATTCATAAGGCGTTTGTTAAAATACACACGCCCGGCCGCTCTGGTACGGACACCAAAGATTGTTTCCAGAAGCTCCGTACGTCCAGCGCCCACCAGACCATACAGCCCGAAGATCTCCCCTTCTCTTACATCGAAGGAAACATCCTGCAAATGGGGTTCAAACTTCGTAGATAAATGCTGGATGGACAAAATCACGTCCTTGGGGGTATTGTCAACCGGCGGGAACCGGTTGTCAAGTGAACGGCCTACCATGGCCGCGATCAGCTCATTCATGTTCGCATCCCTGGTACTCTTTGTCATAACCAGGTTGCCGTCACGAAGCACTGATATCTCATCACAAATTTCAAAAATCTCATCCATCTTATGAGAGATGTAGATCAGGGCAATTCCCTGCTCTTTTAACATTCTCATCATCTCGAAAAGCTTATCCACTTCCTGTACCGTTAAGGAGGAAGTAGGCTCATCGAGAACAATTACCTGAGAATTATAGGAGATTGCCTTGGCAATCTCACACATCTGCCTCTGTGATACAGACATGTTCCGCATGGGCTGAGTAAGGTCAACGGTCATGCCCAGCTTTCTGAAAAGCTCGGAAGCTTCCTTTTTCATTCTGCCTTCATCAACAATCCCCATGGAATTGACCGGATAACGACCGAGGAACAGATTGTCAATAACATTTCTTTCCAGACACTGATTCAGTTCCTGGTGAACCATTGCAATTCCGTTTTCAAGGGCATCCTTCGGTCCGGAAAAGCTTACTTCCTTTCCTTTCAGGAAGATATTTCCCTCGTCCTTCTGGTAGGTACCGAACAGGCACTTCATCATGGTGGACTTACCGGCGCCGTTCTCACCCATAAGCCCCATAACGGTTCCGCGCTTCACATCCAGATTGATATGGTCCAGAACCCTGTTTCGGCCAAAGGACTTGCTCATACCGCGTATTGATAAGACGATATCATCTTTCTTATCTGCCATTGTTTTTACTCCTCTGCTTATAAAAACGCCTGATTATTAAAAGAGGTTATCAGGGAGAATTTCTTCTCCCTGATAGCCTGCCCATCTTTAATATTAGTGAATCTTACTGATCAAGTAAAGATGTGTAAGAAGCTGCGTTATCTGTCTTAACCATGTTGATTGCAAATGCATCGTACTGGCTCGGATTTCCAAGACGGTTTGTGATATTGGACTCTGTCTGGCCATCGCCGCCGATGTACTCAACCTTTAAGTTAAGCAGCTTGTCGTACTTCTGAAGAAGTGGCTGATAGGTGGAACCCAGGAAGTTATCAGCAGAATTGTAGATATTCAGCCATACCTTCTTTTCCGGATGTGCAGCTGCGTCAAGCTGGTTTGCCACAGGTGCATAAACCATTGTGGAATCCATGAAATCCTTATAATTGTCAGCTGTAACTGCAACGTTCAGCGCGTAGTAAGAACGCTCATCTGCTTTGTATACATATACGTCGCTGCTCAGAACGTTTCCTGCGTCGTCAGCTGTGCCGATACCGGTGTCGATATCAACGCCGTCGAGAGCGTTACGAAGAACACGAAGTGTTAAATATGCCTGAACATCTGCATGCTGGCTGATCGTTCCGCCGTAGCCTTCTGCGATCGCTGCAACTGCATCACTGTTTGCATCGTATCCAAATGTAGGAACTTTGTTGTCTTTGGACCATGCATTAAACATGGACATACCCATACCGTCGTTGTTGGAAGCAACGATATCGATCTGATCGCCGAAAGAGGAAGACCATGTTCCAATTCCGTTACCTGCTGTCGCTGCATCCCATGTAGCACCAGCGGAGTTCTTCATTTCCTGAGAAGCAAGCTCACGAACTACGTATTCTTTTCCGTTCACTTCAATCTTACCATCCTGTACGATGGTGGAGGAGCCGTCTGTGTTCGTTCCGATCGGATCGCTGTTGATGTTGCCGTCTTTTTCTACTGCTGTTCCAAGAGCCTTACGAACGCCTCTTGTACGGGCGATGGAATCGTTATGTCCGATATCGCCGATAGCCAGAACATAGCCGATGACTCCGTCACCGTTGCGATCGATGGTGTCAATATTCTTTTCGATGTACTCTTTCACCATGGTACCCTGAAGCTCAGCACCCTGATTGGCATCGAATCCTACATAGTATGTATCCGCATTGTAATTCAGCGCCGTCATATCAAGCTGGCCTGTGGCACTGCTGGATGGCTGACGGTTAAACCATACTAAGGGCTTATCCTTGTTCTCCACTTTTGCATCTGCGGCTTTTGTCTCTGCCGGAGCTGCTGTGGTCTCTCCTGCTGCTGCGGTTGTCGTCTCTGCCGGAGCTGCTGTGGTTGGTGTTTCTGCTGTCTTGGAGCCACATCCTGCCATGGAAAATACCATAGTGGACGCCATACCTACTGCTACTACTTTTTTGAGTAATCTCATGATAAATCCTCCCTAGATATAGTATAGTATTTGCCGATTCGTCATTTTTCCTCATCGACACCCATATTATATCTTTATTTTAGGCATATTTCCATATGATTTTTTTCGTTTTTATATAAAATTTCTTAGATATTCTGTTTTTCACCTGTTTTTCCATGGTTTGAATCGCAACATGCACAAGACTTTTCAGTTTTTATCGACTGTTAGTGCAGTCTGCCTGCAATTATAGTATTTTCCCCCTTCCAAACTCACGATTTCCTGTACATTCTGTCCAAGTCCAGCCGCAGCGGCGATCTGGAACACCGCATTAGCATACTCATCGCTGTCGCACTGCACGGTTCCAAAGAGCTTGCCGGAGTTCAGCCCCTCGATTCCCTGGGGCGTTCCATCGATTCCCACGATCTTGATGGGCCTTGTGATTTTCTTCCGCTCCAGCGCGTCAGCCGCGCCCAGCGCCATATCGTCATTGTTGCTGATCACGAGTTCGATTTCATCCGGATACTCATCGAGCCATTTCTCCATCCACGCAGAGCCCTGGCTCTTCTCCCAGTTTCCAATGCCTCCGGTGATCTTTTCCAGAGGTACGCCTCCGTCTTTTAAGGTCTGAATCGACCATTCCGTCCTGATCAGGGAATCCTGATGGCTCGTCTCGCCCTCAAGGAGCACATAGCTTACCTTGCCGTCGCCGTTTAAATCCAGGGAAGCGGGATCCTTCTTGTAAGCGTCTACCAGGATGTTCCCCTGCAGGACCGCGGATTCCTTAGCGCTTTCCCCCACATAGTAAAGCTTTTCCCATCGGTTCATATCCTCTTCCACCGGCTCCCTGTTGAAGAATATCACGGGAATATCACCCTCCATCGCCCTGCTGATGATATAGGAGGCTGCGGACCGGTCGACCATATTGACACAGATCACGTCCACACCCAGGGAAATAAACCGGTCCACCTGGCTGTTCTGCGTGTTCTGATTCCCCTTTCCATCCACAACGTCGAGAATCACTTTGACGCCAGTCTCCTTCTCATAGGCTTTCGCCTTCTCCTCCATCTTTCCGCAGAGATTATTGATAAAGGAATCGTCTCCCCGGTACAGAGTCACCCCGACCCGCAGCGTCTTTTTCTCCTCCTTCTCCTCATGGCTCCGGTTCTGGAAAAACAGACAGCCGAACACAAGAATAACAGCTATGAGCAGTACTGCAATTAATGAATATTTCTTTTTCATTGGCCCTCCTCTGTTTCTTACTCGATTGGATAAAGAATCTTCTCGAAACGCGTCTCTTTCAAATCATCTTTTTCGATGTAATACGATTCCAGCACGATCTGATCCCGGTCGCCGCGCTTTTCGATGGCCTCCACTGCCTTTACAATGCTTAAGTATCCGGCATCGAACTGGTTTGTCGTCACAAGGCCCTTTATCACGCCGCGGTCCATCTGGTTTAATATCTTCGTCGTGCTGCCGAAGCCGTAGAGGTTCGGAGTGTCTTTTCCATAAACCGGGCTTCCCGCGATAACGTCCGCCACCTGATCCAGGCTCTGCACATCCAGGGCAACTAGAATCTCCTCTCCGCTGCTGAAAACCGCAGTTTCTTCAATCGTCCGGCGGAAGTCATCCTCACATTCCGCCGCGCTGGTGCCGGAAGCGCCGCCTCTGTACTTTTCGTAGAGCTGCACATGGAAGCCCGCCTGGGAGAGCGCTGCCAGAAGACTGCTGTACACTTCTTTGTTATACCCGTACTCCAGCCCCTCGGAGAATACGAGAACCGGCTTGTCAGGGATATTTTCCCTTGCTATGGCTTCCCCCAGCATCTTCCCTGTCTCCTGGTAGTCCTGTGAGATTCCGCTCATGGCCCAGTCGCCCGGGAAGATGGTTCCCATGACGATCAGCGGGCTGCCAAGGACCATCCCATCCAGCATCGCACTGCACTCCTGCTGCTTTAAGGGGACCAGCACCACTGCCTTCGCCCCGTCGTCAATCTCGCGCTTTAACAGATCCATCTGCTCAGTGACATCTCCCTTTTCGTACAGGGTGATGAAGTTGACATCCACGTTGTACTCATCCGCAGCCTTATCCACGCCCTTGCGGAAATTTGTGTAGTAATCATCCGTGGTATCTCCGATCACGATGGAAATCGGATAAATCTCTGTCTTCTTTTCTTTGATAATCAAATCCGTGGAGGACAGCAGAAACAGGAGGACTAAAACTCCCGCAAGCAGACTCCATATCATCTTTTCCCGCCTTGTCATCTTCATCTTTCTCCGCCCTCCGCCAGAATCCGGCTGTAGGGAACGGCAGGAAGGTGGATGGTAATCTCCGTCCCCTCGTCCGGTTCTGAATCGATCCTAAGCCCGTACTCCTCGCCAAAATAGAGCTTGATCCGCTCATTCACATTCTTTACACCGATTCCGGAGCCCTTTTTGGAGGTCACTAAAATCGAGTCGGAAAACAGGCTTTCCACCTGTTCCCGGGTCATGCCCAGCCCGTTGTCGCGGACCGTGAAGTATAAGTCCTCCCCTTCCTTCCACACCTTGAGCGTGATCTCGCCGTCGCCGTCCATGAACTCCATCCCGTGGTAGATCGCGTTCTCCACCAGCGGCTGGAGCATCAGCTTTAAACTGGCCAGCTCCAGGCAGTCGTCCGCGGCGTCGATGTAGTAGGAAAATTTGTTCTTAAAACGCATGTGCTGAATCATCAGATAGTTGCGCACGTGCTCCAGCTCGTCATGCACGGTGATGATGCTCTTGCCCTTGCTCAGGCTGATACGGAAGAACCGCGCAAGCGCCGTCACTACCTTGACTGCCTCCGCCTTCTGCTCATTTTCAATCATCCAGACGATGATATCCAGGGTGTTATAGAGAAAATGCGGGTTGATCTGAGACTGCAGCGTATCAAATTCCTGCTTTCTCTTGGCCTCATGCTCTGTCACAATATCGTTCATCAGCACCCGGATCTGTCTGGCCATGTTATTGATGGAGGTTCCCAGATGCTGAATCTCATACGAACCGCCGATATAGACCGGCGTCTCCAAATTTCCCTCCTCCAGAATTCCCACGGATTTCTCCAGTTCCTTGATGGGATTCGTGATTCTGGACGAAATATAGGAGTTAATAATTGTTAAAATAAAGAGAATCAGGGTGATCAGGAAAATGATAAACAGCCTCGTCTTTATGGAGTTTAGGGATACCACGTTCTTTGGCGTCACCCCTACGACCTTCCAGCCCGTGTAGCCCACGGACTTCACGGTGATAATCCGCTCACGCCCCTCGAACTTTTCCAAATGGTTTCCGTCCTTGTATCCGGCCGCTGTTAAATTATTCTCGGAGACCCGTCCGGAATCAATCAGCTGGATCTTAGGATGGTAGAGGATTTCCCCGTCGCTGCTGATTAAGTAGACGTAGCCTCCGGTGCCTGTGGTCACGCCCTCAAACAGATGCGCCAGGCTGGAGTAGCTTAAATCCACCAAAAGCACGCCCTGGGCCGTCGATGTCCCTTCCGTCAGCTCCACCGCCCGGGACAGAGAGATCACCCACCGGTACTGGCTTTCATTGCCGTCGAAAATATACTGGACGTGAGGATTGGAGAAGTGCTGGTTCTCCGTCTTCTCCATTGCGCTTAAAAACCAGCCGTCCCCGGTTACGTCCAGATTCGTCTTGATTCTGGCCGCCGGCACCGCCTCCTTTAAAGTCCCATCCTGGGAGAACAGGGCAATGTTGTCCACATTGTCCTTGTTGTTGTCGTACAGCAGGGTGATCTCGCTGTTGATGGACTCCGAGGACAGGTCCGCGTTCTTTATCGCACCGTAATACAGGGAATCCGACAGCTTCATGACCGTGCGCAGATAGCTCTCCACAGACCGCGCCACCTGGCCGATCAGGCTCTGATTTTCCTCCATGACCGTCTCGGACACCTGGCTCGACAGACGCTGGTAGATGGAAAACGTAATGAGCAGACTGGCCGCTAAGGCAGTCACGGTAAAATACGTAAAGATCGTATACCGTATGCTGTTGTTATGAATCCTCTTGCCGTTTTTCTTTTTATTCATTTATCTGGCTCCACGGAATTTCGTCGGTGACACTCCAAATTTTTTCTTGAATACGTAGCTGAAATAGTTCTGCTCCTGGTAACCCACCTTGGAGGCGATGACGTACGTCTTGTCGTCCGTCTTGTTTAACAGTTCCACGGCCTTATTTAAGCGGATTTCCGTGAGATAGGCGATGTAGGCCTGCCCTGTCTCCTTCTTGAACATGGTCGAGAAATAAGCCGGGCTCATGTGCAGGTGGCGGCAGATCATCTCCACAGACAGATCGGGGTTCTGATAGTTGTCCATAATATACTGCTTCGCCTGCTGGATCACCTGGCGCGTCGTTATGTCACGCTCCTGATTGATGGCCTGGTTCATCTTGTGCGCCGTCTTAAACAGCCACTCGCCGAACTCCTCCCGTTTCTGAAGCTTGTCGATGACACTTAAGTATTCCAGCTCGCCGCCCAGAATCTCCTCCAGGTTTAAATCATACTGCTGGATCATCTGAATGATGGTGTTCAGGACGCCGAAAACATACACCTGCTGCTGGCGGTAATGCACCTTTGCTGATTCCAGCTTGCCGGAAATCCTGGCCGTTACGGCCTCAATCTTCTCATCCGGTCCAAACTTGACGGCGGAAATAAAATCAGACTCGTCTGCATTGTCAAATTCCAGCTTGCCGCTGCCTACCGGCTCCATATCGTTGATGTAGATCGTGATTCCGCTGCCTACCACCGCCTTATATCCCAGGGCTTCTACTGCCGACTGGTAGGAGCCTGCGATCTTCGACAGGCCGGTCACGCTGTGGCCGATGCCGATGGTGACCGGAACCTCCAGAATACGTTTGGCCTCCTTACAGATATCTCCCAGGACATCGATGAGCCCCGTCGTCGTATTGTCGTCGTCGAGCGCCGCGATCACCACCATTTCGGCTTCAGCCGTGGACTGGAATAAGGAGAACCGGCAGTAGCTTTTCAGTTTTTCCCGCACGATCTGCATGACGGAAATCGGGATCAGCTCTTCCTCCTCGTGGAGTGACAGTGTCTTCTTGCTTCTGTCATCACTCTTTTCCACATCGATAGCCGCGATCACCCATTTCCTGGCTCCCATAATCGGGATATCGTATTCCTTAAGCTTCGACTCGATCAAATCATCCGACAGCCTCCGGTGCACCATGTCGTTGAAAAACTGCTCGCGGATAATTGGCAGGCTCTTTCTGTAATTTTCACGAAGGCGGCTCACGTTGCGCTTCTCTTCGATCTCTTCGTCTAAATTGGACTTGATCCGTTTCAGGATGGAGGTCAGTTCCTCCACGTTGACCGGTTTTAGAATGTACTCCGTCACGTTCAGCTTAATCGCCTTCTGGGCGTACTCGAAATCGTCGTAGCCCGAAAAAATAACCACCTTCATGGAAGGATACCTCTGCCGGATTTTCTCCGCCAGAGTAAGGCCATCCATATAGGGCATACGGATATCGGTCAGCACCACATCCGGCTCTAAGACCTCGATCTTTTCCAGCGCGTCTTCTCCGTTCTCAGCATCCCCCACCACCTTGAATCCGGCTGATTCCCAGTCGATCTGTTTGATAATGCTCTTGCGGACCTCTTCCTCGTCGTCCACCAAAATAATACTGTATAAATTCATGATCTATACCCCTTCTCTCCTGTAAATAATAAGATTTTGTCTCTATTCAGTCCCGTTATATGCACTGATACAGCAGCGCGTTGCAGATGGCAGCCGCCACATTGCTTCCGCCCTTCCGTCCTCTCGCCACAATAAACGGAGTGTCGGGCAGCGAAAGGATCATCTCCTTGGACTGGACCACGTTGACAAAACCAACAGGCACACCGATCACCAATTTCGGTTTCAGCCTGCCCTCTTTAATCAGCTCGTACAGCCGGACCAGTGCCGTGGGGGCATTGCCGACTGCAAAGATACAGTCTCCGCCCAAATCGGCCGCCTTCTCCATACTGGCGCAGGCTCTGGTGGTTCCGAGCCGCTTCGCCGCCTCCGCCACGTCTTCGTCGGCCATGAAACAGTCCACCGTACAGCCGCATTTCCGGAGGGCCGCCCGGTTGACGCCCGATTTCCCCATATTGGTGTCTGTGATGAAGCGGACGCCTTCTTTAATCGCCGCCTTCGCCAGCTCCACTGCGTGTTCGGAAAAGATTAAGCTGTCCGCATAGTCGAAGTCGGCGGTCGTGTGAATTACGCGTTTGATGACCAGTTCATTTTCCGGGTCCAGGACCCGGTCCCCCAGCTCCTCTGTGATAATCTCAAAGCTTCTTTTCTCTATGTCACCGGGAAGCACCCGTTCCAGTTCCGTCTTTATCATTCTGAATCTTCCTTTCTGCTGTCCGTCATGCGATTGCCGTCGATTCCCATCATTTCGTAAACCGCCGCCATGTCAAAGCTCTCTCTGATGACTGCCGCGAGACGGTCGTACTGCTGCTCCCGGTAGGCGGCATAATGAAACTCTTCGTTTCGCACTGCGGTCAGCCCCTTTTTCTCAAGGAGAGCGCTCACAACCGTCTCTGCGATTCCCTCCCGGTCAAAAAATCCATGGATGTACGTGCCGTAGACATGATTTCTCTGGCATCCATCCATTTTGGCCAGATGAGAGCCGTTCTGTTCCATTACATAGGACAGGGGCGGCACCGCGCGGACCGTCTCACCCATGTGGATTTCGTATCCCTCGATCTCCATGCCCGAAAGCTCATCTAGGATTCCGCCCACGGAGGCACAGGAACCGGTCACCCGGGTTCTCGTCTTCTCTTTCCCGAATACGGTCCTTACCGGAAGAAGCTTAAGCCCCTCCACCGGCCGCCCTCTGTAGGTTTCCGTCTCCACGCCGAACGGGTCTTCCAGGCTTTCTCCCAGCATCTGAAAGCCGCCGCAGATTCCGAACACAGGAACGCCGGCGGATGCCAGCTTCAGCACTGCCGCCTCCAGGCCGTTCTCCCGCATCCAGAGTAAATCTTCTATCGTGTTCTTCGTCCCGGGAAGCAGGATCAGGTCCGGTTTTCCCAGATCCGACAAACGGTTCACATACGTAAGGCCGACTTCCGGCATACAGGAAAAGACCTGGAAATCCGTAAAATTGGAAATTCTGGGCAGCCGTATGACGGCAATGTCCACCAGCGTCTTTTTCCCTTTTTCTGTTCCGCTTAAATGGTGTCCCAGGCTGTCCTCATCCTCGATGTCCACATCAGCATAAGGAACCACTCCCGTAACCGGTATGCCGCACAGGTCCTCGATCATGTAAAGCCCCGGTTCCAGAATGGTCTTGTCTCCCCTGAATTTATTGACGACGAGCCCCTTCACCCGCGCCCGCTCTTCTTCCGAAAGCAGAGCCACAGTCCCGTAAAGCTGAGCAAACACACCGCCGCGGTCGATATCTCCCACCAAAAGGACGGGCGCATCCGCCATCTTCGCCATGCCCATGTTCACGATATCATCCTTCTTCAGATTGATCTCCGCCGGGCTTCCGGCGCCCTCGATCACGATGATATCGTACTCCTCCTCCAGTCTCCGGTATGCCTTTTCCACCTCGGGAATCAGCGTCTTTTTATATGCAAAATACTCTTTCGCCGGCATCGTTCCGATCGGTACGCCGTGGACGATGACCTGGGAACCGGAGTCGGAAGTCGGCTTCAGCAGAATCGGATTCATGTCCGCCTGCGGTTTAATACCGGCGGCTTCCGCCTGCACCACCTGGGCGCGTCCCATCTCCAGCCCGTCCTCCGTTATATAAGAGTTTAACGCCATATTCTGCGATTTGAAAGGGGCGACCCGGTAGCCGTCCTGCTTAAAGACCCTGCATAATCCTGCCGCGATCAGACTCTTGCCCGCGTTGGACATCGTCCCCTGTATCATAATTGATTTTGCCATTGATCTAATCCCTCTCTTCCATCGCCTTTTTCAGCACCCGGATAAATGTCTCGTTATTGGCCCTGTCCTTTACGCAGATCCGGTAAAAACGTCCGTCAAGCCCCCGGTAGTTGGCGCAGGAGCGGATTAAGACACCGTTTTTCAAGCAGGCGTCATAGAGGCTGCGGGATTCCGGCGTCCGGGCCCTGGCCTGCGCCGGATCCCTGAAAAACAGATAGTTGGCCCTGGAATCGTAGACGAAAAGCCCCAGGCCCTCCATCTGCGCCTTCAGCCAGCTCCTCTCACGTTTCACCAGCTCCCTCGCCCGGTTCACATACTCCGTCTCCCCAAGCGCAGCCTCGCCCGCCGACTGAGCCGGACCGGAGACACTCCACGGCTGACGACAGCCGTCCATTGCTTCCAGAAGTTCCCGGTCCAGAGAAATACCGTAGCCCAGCCGCAGCCCGGCCATGGCGTAAATCTTCGTAAATGCCTTCAGAATAAACAGCCGGCGGAAACGTCCCGACCGCAGTTCCTTCATCACGGAAAAGCGCTCCGGCTCATCCAGGAACTCCATAAAACACTCATCCACCACACAGACAATGCCCCGCTCTTCGCAGTACTCCAGAAGAGGGATCAGCGCTTCCCGTTCCACCGCAAATCCGGTGGGATTATTGGGATTGCAGAGGAACAGGATATCCGGCCGCTGTCCGGCCGCCTCTGCCTCCTTTAAATGCGCGAGGAGCTCCGGTACCGAAAGGGCAAAATCTTCCTCTTCCTTTAAGTCGAACCAGGTCGTCCCGCATCCTACGGCCTTTAACGCCTGCTCATATTCCATAAAGGAGGGGGCGATTAACAGCGCCCGCTTCGGACGCTTCGCCTGTACAATCAGAAAGATAAGCTCCGCCGCGCCGTTTCCGCAGAGAACAGCCTCCCTTCCGATCCGGTGGTAATCCGCCAGCTTCGTTCGAAGGGCCTGGCACCGGCTGTCCGGATACACGCTGCAGCAGTCTGCCGCCCCTATGTAAGCATTTTTCACACCCTCGGGAAGCCCGAGCGGGTTTAGATTGGCGGAGTAATCCAGCTCCACCTGATTCGTATATATGTCTCCTCCATGCTGGTATTCCATGATGTATATCTCCATTCTGTCATTTTACAGTCTGTTGTACAGTGCCGGATTATCTAATAAATGGTATTGTAACCAGAAGCCCAAGAACCGCCGCTGCAAACAGCGCCGCCGCATACGTTCCCGTCATCAGCGTGTTTGCCCGCCGGATATCCGCATATTCCACGGACCGGTCTGCATCGCCGATAGTCGGTTTCTCGTACAGCTTTCCGAAGTAGAACGCGTTTCCCGCCAGCTGAATCCCCAGTACTCCGGCACAGACCGATTCCGTCTGGGCGGAGTTGGGACTCTTATGGTTATAGCGGTCACGTCTGAAGATCCGAATTCCGCCTCTTCCGCTGTAGTGACGGATTCCGGCTCCTTCTGCCGCCTCCAGGACATATCCCGCCGCGATCATGAAACAGGCCGAAAGCCTGGCCGGAATGTAGTTGCACACATCGTCCAGTCTGGCTGCTGTTCTTCCGAAGTTTATGTATTTGTCATTTTTATATCCAACCATGGAATCCATGGTATTAACCGCCTTATAGAGAAATATCCCGGTTCCGCCTCCCAGCACCATGTAAAAGAGCGGAGCAATGATTCCATCCGAGGTATTTTCCGCCACAGTCTCCACCGCAGCCTTGATAATTCCCAGGTCTGTGAGATCTTTGGTATCCCGCCCTACGATCATGGAGACTGCGGTTCTTGCGCCCTCTGTATCCCCGGCGGCCAGCGCGTCATACACCTTCATGCTCTCTTTTTTCAAAGAACGCCACGCCATCATCTGCCCGCACATCACGCTTTCCACTGCCACTCCGGCCAATGGATGAACCGTGTACGCGGCGGCCAGAACGAGCACCGAGGCAAGTCCTGTGATCAGAAGAACAGCGACGACCAGCGCGGTTCCCGCCATTCTCTCCGACTTTTCGTTTGCCGGAAACCATTTGCGGAGCCGTGCCTCCATCCATGCGATCAGGTTACCGATGCCGCAGACCGGATGGGGCATATTCCGTGGATCTCCAAACAGCGCATCGAGGGCACAGCCCGCAAATGCAGCCAGTATATGGTAACGTATCATCTGTTCTCCCTCATTTCAGCCTGGTGGCGATGCCGCAGACCATGCGGTACACCGCTTCGGAATCTGCCGCCAGCTTTTCGGCCGCCCTCCCGGCTGCCTCCCTCCATGCCCGCTCCTCCGGGTCCACCGGAACGATACCGCATCCCATCTCGTCCGCGGTAATCACGACATCCGGATTCTTCGCCTCAATCGCGGCTATAAATTCATTGACATCCCGTTCTTCCCAGAGCAGTCTCCTCACAAAGTAATGAAATCCGCTGATAACCGGCCGCTCAAGGGCCGTTTCGAACGAATCCCTCCGTCCGCTGGCCACCGGAAGCGTTCTCTCTTCCGTTTTGGGACCGGCGTAAAGTACGTGTTCCCCTATTCCCGGCGTGGCCCGGCCTGCCGCAAGTGTTTCCGCAAATGCCGTCTTTCCCTGCCACGCACCGCCCGTAATAAATATCATAAATATTCTCCTGTTCTTTATATGGCAAATCGGGTCACAGCCGCCAGCACCGCCGTCAGTACCAGCTCACACACCTGAAGGAAGAACCCGGCCAGGTCTCCCGTAATTCCGCCAAATTCTTTTTTCGCCATACGGTAATAGTACAAAAATGTCAGAGCGGCGCCAACCGCTGTCATCGATGCAGCCGCGGCTCCTCCCGCATACAGAATCCAGCCTTCTGCCAGAACCAGACAGCACCACATGGTCACGGCGACAGTCTTCTTCTGTGCCTGTCCGGAAAATGACGCAGCGAGTCCGCTGTTCTTCGCCATCGGAAAGGTCACCACGGCAAGTCCGGAAAGCGCCCTCGATATCACAAAAATCCCTCCGTAGGCTCCCAGAAGCACCGGTTTCATCTCTCCGAAAACCGCTACGTAGAGCAGCAGATACACGCAGCAGCCGATTATGGCGAAAGCCCCCGTATGTGGGTCCTTTAAAATCTCCAGTTTCTTTTCCACCGGCGCGTGCGAGGCTCTGGCATCCGTCACGTCGAGAAACCCATCCATATGGATTCCCCCCGTAACAATCAGAGGTACCAGGACCGGTAATATTTTAGCCATCCAGTCCAGCTTAAGCACCGTAAGCACCAGCACGGAACCGTAAGTCAAGGCTCCGATCACCACACCGATTAACGGGAAGAAGCACATGGCATATTTCATCCGCTCCTTCGTCCAGGATACCTGGGGCATGGGGATTACAGAGTACATGGAAAACGCGATTGCGAGGCTGCCCAGTAAATTCATCGTTCCATTCCTCCCATTATAAAAATTATCTCTATTATCATACAACAAAACAGGGATTTCGTACAGAGAGCAGATACATTTTATATCAGGCAGTATAGAATAAAGAAAGAGCCCCCGCAGCCATTTCCCCTGCAGGGACTCCCACTCCGCTTGACGCGGTTACTTATGCTTTGTTCTGATTTCTTTTAAATAATTATAAACAGTAAAGTTTGTCACGCCCAGACACTCCGCTACGTATTCCACAGAGCCCTTGACATCAAAGACTCCCTTGTGCTCCAAATCGTCCACCAGGGCCAGTTTGTCCTCTTTCTGCATATAGGCCACCGGCTTATTCACCAGGGCCAGCTCGCTGCCGACCATGGATTCCATGACCTCAGAAATATCCTGGGCAAACATCTCCTTCGGGACTTCGTGCTCCTCATTCTTAAATTCCACCAGCCGCTCCAGCAGCCGGTTGGCAACCATAAAATCCGTCAGATCCTGGTTGATGCAGAGCGAACCGATAATTTTCCCATCGTTGTCTCTGATAAAAATGGTGGAGGAACGCAGTACACGCCCGTCAGGCATAACGTTTTTATAATTGATGCTGTCTTTTGCCTCATCCCCGTACTCTCTCAGCAATTGAATCAGGTAATTCGTCGCCGGTCCCCCAATCTTTCTGTGGGTAATGCTTCCTTCTATTCCCACGATTGAGCTTTCCACATGGCTTAAATCGTGCAGAATGACCTCATACCTGTCGCCGAGCATCTGATGGATGCTCCTTAACATTTTTTGAATTACCTGAAGATTTTCATGCATCATTAACTCGACCTTTTCCTTATTTTTTTTCTTCCAGAAACATCTTTAATCCCTTTTCCAGCCGGTTTAAGCCTTCTTCCAGAATTTCATGGCTGGTGGCAAAACAGATTCTCATGCAGCCCTCGGATCCCGGGCCAAAGAACGCGTCCCCTCCCGGAACCAGTGCAAGGCCGGCGTGTTCGATCAGATAATCGGTAAACTGAGAGGAAGGCACACCCAGACCGCTGATATCCACATACAGAAGATACGTGGCCTGCGGTTTATGGCAGCGGATCACCGGCATGCGGTTAATTCTCTCCACCGCGTAATCCCGGTTCTTTACCAGATGGCCGATAAATTCATCTACCCAGTAGTAACACTCCTTTAAGCACGCAATTCCCGCGATCTGGGAGACAGAAGCGATACCGCCCGCCGTAGTCATCACCGCGGACTTATCCACAAGGCGGTCAAACACCGCTTTGTCCGTACAGTAGATCATTCCCGCCCGAAGTCCCGCGATGCCAAAACTCTTGGAGAAGCCGAAGACGCTCATGACACGTCCCGTCCGTTCCTCTCCGAGAGAGAGAATGCTTAAAAACTGATTCTCCGGATACACGATATCGGACCAGATCTCATCATTCATGATATACAGACCGTATTTCTCGCAGAGGCTCATGATGTGTTCCAAATCCTCCTGACGGTACAGAACACCGTATGGATTGTGGGGATTGCACAGCCCAATCATCTTCGTCTTTGGCGTTATATAGTTTTCCAGCTCGCTCAAGTCAATATAACCGTCTTTCAGCTTCGCCGGGAACAGAACCGGCACGCCGCCGGCAGCGAGGCAGGACTCCTTAAATAAGTAATCCACCGGGTCAAACACGATCATCTCATCGCCTGGTTTTAAAAACGTCTCAGCGATAATATACATCCCTCTGGCTGCACTGTCAATCGGAAGGATACAATCCTCACTGATTTTCTCGTGTTTCCGCTCCCACAGCGCTCTGGAGGCCGCCTCCATAAACTCCGGATAGCCCATCTTCGGCGTATAGGAAAAGTAGCCGTTGTCGACGTAATCGCGAAGCGCCTTCCGGATCTCCGGCGCCACCGGATAGTCAGGATCAGCGGCCGTCAAAGGGATGGTTCCCTCCGGCACCTCCGCCCAGCGGTAATTGTAAGCCCATTTTTTCAGCACATCCAGTTTTATATTATTTCCATCGAATAAAGCCATGGTCCTCTCCTCTTCTATTCCTTATAAGCGATCGCTTCAATTTCGCACAGCACGTTCTTCGGCAGTGTCTTTACCGCGACACAGGAACGCGCCGGACTGCTGACAAAATACGTCTCGTAAATCTGGTTAAACACAGGGAAGTCTGCCATGTCCGCGAGGAAGCAGGTGGTTTTGATCACGCGCTCCATGCTGCTTCCGGCCGCTTCCAGCACCGCCGCCACATTCTTGCAGGACTGGGCCGCCTGTGTCTCGATGGTGGTTCCTTCTGTTTCGCCGGTCGCCGGATTGACTGGTATCTGTCCGCTGGAAAATACCAGATTTTCAAATACCATTCCCTGTGAATACGGTCCTATCGCCTTCGGTGCGTTTTCTGTTACGATCTTGTTCATTGTTCCATCCTCCAAATAGTTGTAGTTTTATTCCATATCCAGATGACAGGCTACCAGCGTGCCATCGGCCATCTTCTTTAAATCCGGTTTCTTTTCCCTGCAGATATCCATGCAGTAGCTGCACCTCGTATGGAACGGGCAGCCGCTGGGCGGATTCACCGGACTGGGAATATCGCCCTGTAAGATAATCCGGTTCTTGCTGCCGTGCCCCTTTACGCTGGATACTGCTGATAAAAGCGCCTTTGTATAGGGATGCCTCTGGTTCCCATAGATCGCCTCTTTGGTTCCAACCTCCACGATATTCCCCAGATACATGACCATGACTCGGTCGCAGAAATGCTTGATGATCCGCAGATCATGGGAGATAAAGAGGTAGGTCAGCTGGTACTCTTTTTTGATGTCCTGCATCAGATTAATTACCTGGGCCTGGATCGATACATCCAGGGCGCTGACAGGCTCATCACAGACCACGAACTCCGGATGAAGGGCGATCGCTCTCGCAATGCCCACACGCTGGCGCTGGCCGCCGGAAAATTCGTGGGGATAGCGAAGGATATGCTCGGGACGCAGCCCCACGCACTCGATCAGCTTTTCCACTTCCCGGTAGATATCTTCCTTACTCATCTCTGGATGGTGAATCCAGAACGGCTCTGCCAGGATTTGAAATACCGTCTTTCTCGGATCCAGCGACGCATAAGGATCCTGGAAAATGATCTGCATTTCCTTTCTTAAGGAGCGCATTTCTTTTCCCTTCATCTTACCAATGTCTTTTCCTTTGTACAGAACGGTTCCTTCTGTACAGTCAAGGAGCTTTAAAACCATGCGTCCCGTGGTGGATTTTCCGCAGCCGGATTCCCCTACCACCCCCAGGGTCTCGCCCTTGTAAATATCAAAACTGATATCATCCACGGCTTTCACGACCTTGCTTCTGTCACTGGTAGGAAAGTATTTTTTTATATTTTTTGCCTGAATCAGGATTTCACTCATGTTCATACCTCCTGCATCTGACTTCTCGTTGGCCTTCCAGCCGTGTCAACTGGCTGTGGTTCTTTCCGCACTCCTCCGTATAATATCGGCAGCGCGGACCGAAACGGCAGCCTGACGGCATATCATAGAGACTGGGAACCAGTCCCTCCAGGGTCTGGAGCCTGTCCACCTCCTGATCGATGTCGGGGATGGAGGCCATGAGCCCCTCCGTGTAAGGATGCATGGGGTTGTCAAAAAGCTGGCGTGTCTCCGCCTTTTCCACAATCTCCCCCGCATACATGACGACCACCTCGTCGGCCATCTCCGAGATCACGCCCAGGTCATGGGTAATAAAGATGATGGCCATGCCCAGCTTGTCCTTCAGTTCATTTAACAGTTCCAGGATCTGCGCCTGTATGGTCACATCGAGAGCCGTGGTCGGTTCATCGGCGATCAGCAGCTCGGGGTTACAGGACAGCGCCATGGCAATCATCACCCTCTGTCTCATTCCGCCCGACAGCTGGTGGGGATACTCATCCACCCGCTTTTCCGCCTCCGGGATCTCCACCAGCTTCAGCAGTTCAACTGCCCTCTGGCGGGCCGCATTCTTATCCATACCGAGATGCAGCATCAACGCCTCCTCGATCTGGTAGCCGACGGTAAACACGGGATTTAAAGAGGTCATGGGTTCCTGGAAGATCATGGAGATCTTATTTCCGCGGATCTTCCTCTTCTCCTTTTCCGAAAGCTTGCTTAAGTCCTCCCCGTGAAACAGGATTTCCCCGCCTTCATGCCTTCCCGTCACCGGGTCCACCAGCCCCATGATCGATAAGCTGGTCACGCTCTTGCCGCATCCGGACTCGCCCACGATGCCCAGCACCTTCCCCTTGTCCAGGGAAAAGGATACACCGTCCACCGCCTTTGCGCAGCCCGCATCCGTATAAAAATATGTTTTTAAGTCTTTTACTTCCAATAAGCTCATTAACGGTCTCCTTTCCTATTTAATATGAATCTCATGCGGCGTATGGGAAAGGTTTTCCACTCCGCTTTCCGTCACCAGTACGTCATCCTCCGTGCGGACGCCGCAGACTCCCGGGAAATAGAGGCCCGGCTCTATGGTAAATATCATATTCGGCCTCAATACCGTATCCTTTCCAATCTGGACTCTCGGACATTCGTGGATCTGAAGGCCGATTCCATGCCCCAATCCGCGAAGCGCGTAATCGTCCAGCCCCTCTCTGATAAATACATCCCTGTGAGCCGCCTCCACCTCGCTGGAGTGCACACCCGGCCGCACCGCTTCCACGGCCCGTTTTCCGGATTCCAGGACCAGATTAAAAATCCTCCTGTTTTCCTGTGAAATATCTCCGAAAAGCAGCGTCCTCGTCATATCGGAGCAGTAACCGTCGTACATGACGCCGAAGTCAACCACCACCATATCACCGTTTTCGATGACCTTGTTCGTCGGAAATCCGTGAGCCATAGCTCCTCGCGCCCCCGATGCGACAATGGTTCCAAAGCTCATGGCCTCGGCGCCCTCTCTATTTACCAGGTAATGAAGTTCATCCGCTAAATCCTTTTCCGTCATACCGATTTTAAGTCTCGGAATCAGCCGGTCAAAGCCTGCCTCGGCGCGCCGGATGGCCTCCCTGGTGGCTTCTATTTCCCATTCGTCCTTCACCATGCGCAGCTCCAGGAAGTACTCATCCTCCAGTACGGTCCTGTGGTCTCCCAAGTGCTCCTTTAAGGAAAAATACTCTCCGGCGGTCATGCCGCTTTCCATGACGGAAGAAGTGATTCCAAGCCGCTTCATGGTGTCCGCCACCAGTCCCAGCCGGTCCTGGCTGTGCTCCACGATCTCGCAGTCCACAGTCTGCTCCTTCGCCTGGGTCGTATACCGTTTGTCCGTTATGAGAACGACGTGGTCACGCGTGACGAGAAGGTAACCGCTGCTCCCTGTAAATCCGCAGAAATATCTGCGGTTTTCATACGAAGTGATCAGCGCTCCCGTAAGGCCGTGATCCTCGATGTAAGCTCTGAGGCCCGACAGCCTCTTTTCATATTGTATCTTCTTCATCTAAACTCCTGTCCCGCGGTTACTTCTTCTGTCTTGCGTCAAACGCGTCTCTTAAGCCGTCACCGATAAAGTTGATGCTCAGCACTGCCAGGAAAATGCAGACTCCCGGCGGCACCCACTGCCACGGGCGCAGCGTCAGCGTGGATAAGTTGTTGGCGCTCATCAGCATGTTCCCCCAGCTGGCCGTCGGCATCTGAACACCGACACCCAGATAGCTCAAGGAAGCTTCTGTCAGGATCGCCCTCGCCATCTGAAGGGTGGCTTCCACGATAATCGGGGCCATGATATTCGGAATAATATGATGGAAAATAGTGCGTCCATCCGTCGCCCCCAGTGAGATGGAGGCCTGCACATACTCCAGCTCCCGGACCCTTAAAATCTCGCCTCTGACGAACCTCGCCGTTCCGGTCCAGTTACAGAGGCCGATGATAATCATAATATTATAAATGCTGGGCTTTAAGATGGTTGCGATAATGATGACCAGGAAAAGCACCGGAAAGCAGTAGACCACATCGACCACACGCATAATAAAGGTATCCACCCACCCGCCGAAATAACCGGCCAGCGCGCCTAATAAAATACCGATACCGGTGGAAATGCCGACTGCCACCACGCCAACGCTCATGGACACTCTGGCCGCGTAGATCACCCGGCTGAACGTATCGCGTCCCAGGCTGTCCGTCCCCAGAAACGTGCCGCTCTTCGCAGGAGAGCTGTTCTTTAAAATGAGGCCGTTTGCATCGGTTAAAGACACATACGGATCATTCTGTACGATGAGGGGCGCCAGTATGGCCGCGGCAATCATCAGAAGAATGATGACGCTTCCGATCAGAGCCAGTTTATTTTTGCTGAACCGCTTCCACGCATCCGTCTTGAAGAGATTAGTCCGTTTTTTATATGTAATTTTTTTCTCCATGGAAGCCTCCTTAGTATCGTATTCTCGGGTCTACGAAGGAATATAGAATATCCGCAACGAGATTGCCCACGAGAACCAGAATCGCCGTAAACAGAGTCAGACCCATAAGCACTGCGTAGTCTCTGTTTGCGATGGCGTCAACGCCCAGAAGCCCCATACCCGGCCAGCTGAACACTTTTTCCGTGATATAGGCGCCGCCGAATAAATTCGGGATGGATAAACCGAAGATGGTGATAACGGGAATCAGGGAATTCTTCAGCGCGTGGCGGTAGATGACCACCTTCTCCGAGAGCCCTTTGGCCCTGGCCGTACGGATATAATCCTGGTTCAGCGTTTCCACCATGCTCGACCGGGTAAAGCGCATGACCGTGGCCAGATTGGCCAGGGACATCACAAGGGCAGGCATGACAAGGTACTTCATCTTATTCAGGAACAGAGCCATCCCGGTCCCCTTAAAGGTGGTATCGCCAAAGCCCGATGTCGGAAACCATTTCAGCTTGATGGCGAAGATGTAGATCAGGCCCATGCCGAAGAAGAAGCTGGGAATCGAAATACCGATAAAGGAGAAGATGGTAAGGCCGTAATCTCCTGCCGAGTATTTGTGGGTCGCAGAGTATACGCCCAGCGGAATTCCCACCACAAAGCTGATGACAAACGCCGTTACCGTAAGCAGCAGCGTAGCGGGAAGGCGCTCTAAAATCATGGCCAGAACCTGCTGTCCTGAGTTGGTGCTGTAGCCGAAATTGCCCTGCAGCAGCTCCCTCAGCCAGTTGACGTACTGAATGATAATCGGCTTATTTAAGCCCATGGCTTCCTTGGCCCTTAAGATGGACTCCGCAGAAGTACGCGGATTGATCATATTGGCCAGGGGGCCGCCCGGCGCCAGTTTCATGATGAAATAGGTCAGTATCGTAATGCCGAACACCACGGGAATTGACTGTATTAACCGTTTTCTTATGTATTTTCCCATCGATAACCTCCTGATCTTATTGGTGATTCAAAGCTTTCACCTGTGGAATAAACAAATCAGAGCTGACCTCCAAAAACTCCAGCTGCCCCTTGATATGAGCCTTATAATACTCGTACCGCCCCAGTGTCAGCCCGTCGCATTCCGCATCCGTCTCGGAAAAATCAAGGGCTACCCGCTTCGGATTCAGCTTTTTCAGCAGTCCGGAAACCGTGCTGTCGTAGTCCTGATAGCGGATCACCTCGTCGAACAGGCCGGATTCCTCTACGTCCTGAGCGTCTATGGCAGACGCCACTCCGTAGCGTTTTCCTTCCTTTGTAAAGAAGAACGCTCCGGAACCCACAGTATCGACTCCGGGAATGAACCGGGTCATCTTATCGCTTCCCTCGCTGGTAATGATCAAAAATAAGTCTATGTCCAGTTCTTTCAGTTTCTCAGTCACGTCGTGGATCACACGATTATGAAATTCAAAGTTCTTCATATTTTCCTCCATACTATGTAATAGCAGGCCGCTCTTTTGCGGCTCACAAACAGTTTTTCTCAATTAAGCGGTCCAACACCCTGCATCCGAAGAGATAGGATTCCGTGGATATGCTCTCGTCATTTCCGTGAACCTTCGGAAGCACTACGTCGAAGGAATCGTCCATTAACAGGGGAGAGCATCCATAAACCATGCTGCCTTCCGAACCGAAGAAGCGGCCATCCGTGCGTCCCAGCGCAAGCATGGGAAGTACCTCGCAGGAGAAGCCCTCCTCCCTGCTGATCGTCCTCAAATCCCCGATCAGGCTTTTTAAGGCGGAATTGTCAAAATTGCTCTCAAATCCCCTCTCAAAGCTCAGGATCTCATACTGCACACCGGTCTTCACATGGCGTTTTACAAACGCCTCGATCTCTTCTTCCCTCGTGCCCGGAAGCACTTTAAATTCCAGAACCACTTCCGCCGCAGCCGGAATCACATTGCTCCGGTCTCCAATCTGGTAATCCCGAAGACCGATGGTATTCTGTCCCGCGTATCCGAAGATATCGGCCGCCACCGGATTGTCACAGGTGCAACCGCCCAAAATCCGGGACATGGTTTCCTGTGTCGCGTGGCTTCCGAAACACAGCTCATCCTCTGCTCCAAAGATCTCTTCCAGTACGGCTGCCAGCTTTAAGATGGCCTGATCGTCACCGGGCGCACTGGCATGGCCGCCGCGGCCCGAGGCCGTAAGCTTTACCCGGCATACAGCCTTTTCTCCCACAGTCAGCATCAGGTAGTCATTTCCGTTAATCCGGAGGGGAAATCCGCCGCCTTCATTGATTACCATGGCATTCTGAAACAGCTCCGGCCTGGCCTCTTTTACGTACTCCATACCGAATTTACTTCCTGCTTCCTCGTCTATGGTGGCCAGGAACCAGACGTCGCGTCTCAGCTTCCTTCCCGACCGCTTCAGGTTCAGAAATGCATTCAGCTCCATGACGGTTAAATGTTTCGTATCCAGAGTTCCCCTTCCGTAGATTCTGCCCTCTTCTTCCACTCCGCCGAAGACCGGCCAGTTCCATTTGTCAGAATCTCCGTCCACCACATCCACGTGAGAAATCAGCACGAGGGGCCCTTCCTCCGGCTGTTTGGCTGGTAAATGGGCGAGGAGGTTTAACCGCTCCGGATCTTTAAAGATCCGTTCTGTCTCGATCCCCTCCTCCTTCAGAATCTGTTCGAGGAAGATGATGGCCTCCTTCTCGGAGGGAGATGCGGTTACCGAGGGAATTGAAATGAGATGAATCAGTGTCTCTTTCACATTTTCCATGAATTAAGCCTCTCTGTATGGGATCTCGATCAACGCTGTCTGGCGTTTGCTGATCAGTCTGCATCCATCATCGGTCAGGATTACGTCGTCCTCGATGATCGCACAGGGAAGTCCATCCGGCTGAAGTACGGTCGGTTCCAGCGCGTATATCTCATTCTTTCTCAAGACGCCCTGGCAGCTTAGCCTGGCTTTATTTGGCCCGAGGGTTGTTCCGCCGTCGTGTACTTCCAGACCTACCTGATGGCCTACGGAGTGTGGGATATTGGGATAACCGCTGTCCAGAATGGACTGTCTTCCGACCGCGTCCACCTCATAGCCCTTCATGCCCGGTTTGATCACCTTCATAACCTCACCGACCGCACGGATTGCCCCGTTTGCGCAGTCAGTAACCTCTTTCGGCGCATGCTCCTCGCCTGGCTTTAAGAAATACATGGTACGCGCGATGTCGGAGGTGTAGCCGTTAAAGCGGATGCTGAAATCGATGACCAGCATATCACCCGGAAGGCAGATATTCTTCGCGTTCGGCTTCCTGTGGGACATACCGCCCTTGACGAGAAGAACCAGCGGATATTCCGGCGGATTTCCAAAGGCGGTGATGACGTTCCGCTTCGCACACTCTTCCATCATAATATCTCCCACATCGATTTCACTGAGTCCAACATGGAGGCGCGCAAAAAGTGCGTCGTAAATATCCGTCGTTAAGCGGCTGCACTCTTCCATGATGGCAATCTCGCTGGGGGTCTTTACCGCGCGGAGTTCTTCCAGCATCCGGTAGCTTCCGGTCTTTAATGCTTTCATGCGTTCCTCCCCCAGGGCTCCGCATACTTTTTTATAGAGTCCCAGTCCAAGGCCGTCGCAGCGGGAATCCTCGGTGGAATCGTTGACCGCGATCCGATTGGGCTTCTTTTCGTCACACACTGCTGCAAATTCCTTCATTACCGTATCCGGTGTCACGGTCTTCACACTAGTAAAGATCCCGGCCGCTTCATATACCGCCGCGTCGGACGCTTCCGCAAACGCCATCTTATCCCCTTCTGCCGTCAGCACGAACAGGACCTCGTTCTTCGTATCGGTATTGAACATCAGTTCCAGTGACGGATCCTGATTCAGTCTGGAATAAAACATCCACATATCGATCTGATTTTCTTTTAACATCTGGACTGCGCGGTCCATCTTTTCAACCGCTACATTTTTTCTGTCTACCATAATGTTCCTCTTCTTTCTTTTCGATTTCATTTTCATTGGTGAATCCGGCCGCAGACCGCCCTGCAGACCGCATTTTCAAGTACCCGGCATCCAAACAGCACCGATTCCCGGTGAATCTTTTCATCTACGCCGTGAACCATGGAAACGGCCTGATCAAAGGTCATGTCCCAGGAAAGGACCGGACTGTAGCCGTATACCTTCGCCTTCATGGGAACCAGAAAACGTCCGTCGCTGGATCCCATGGAAATGAACGGAAGCACTTCCGCCCGTTTCCCGTCTTCTCCCAGCTCCATCTTTGTCGCTTCCTCCAGACATCTGATCAGTCCGCCCTCCGGCTGACTCTCATAGCCCTCGCTGAAGGATAGAATCCGGCATTCGGCATCCCATTTTTCCGCCAGGCGGTCCGTAATCTCTTTCAGATATGCGGTTCCGTAACCAGGCAGAAGGCGCACGTCGCAGATCACCTTTACCTGATTGACGCTTTTTCCCTGAATCATGGTCACGGTTATGGTATTCCGGTTCATGGCCGTCAGAATATTGTTCATGACCGGGGACAGCGCCTCTCTGAAACGATCACTCGCGCGCTCTGCGCCCGGGTCACCGTGGCAATTGCCGTCCGCACATTCGGAAAGCCGTTTTTCGAAGCGCGCTACCGTAGGCAGCTTCCTCTGCTCCAGCTCCAGGGCCCCGATGTCGGCCACCAGCTTCATGGCTCTTACCATCCCGTCTCCGCTTCCGAAGAATGGGCCTTTGGCATTTCTGGCCTCCACGGTAAATTCCACGGTGCCGCATCCCTTCTGGCCCGACTCACATAAGTAAAAAGCCGTGTCTCCCACCAGAATCGGGAAGCCTCCGCCTTCACTGATTACCTCACTGTTTTCGAAGAGTTCCTTTCCCGTGATGGTACGACCGCCTGCGGAGACTGTTTCCTCGAGAAATGCGGATAGTCCGAGCGCGCTGCCGCTCTCCTCGTCACAGGTCACAAGAAGAAAAACATCCCGTTTCCTTTGCTCTCCATTTTCCGCCAGCGCCAGAAGGGCAGCCAGTTCCATGACTGTCAGCTGCTTCGTGTCCACGGTGCCGCGCCCATAGATGAAGCCGTCCTCCTCCACCGCAGCAAAGGGAGGATGCTTCCACTGGGATTCCTTTGCCAGGACCACGTCAATATGGCTCAGGAGAATCAGCGGCCGTTCGGCCGGCGCCAAGTCTCCTGCACCTTCATCAGACGCATCTTTATCGGCCACATCTTCATGGGCCGGCAGGCAGGCCAGGAGATTGCCCCTGCCGGGAGCGCTCTCGTAAATCGTCGAATCGATCCCTTCCTGTTCAAGAATCTTTTGAATATAATCAAGCGCCTTTTTTTCATTTCCCGGTGGATTGGTGGTATCAATCCTGACCAGGTCCTTTAAAACTTCTGTATAATCGTATTTCATTTGGCTCTCCATTGGTGAAATGGCCCAAAACAATGTGCTTTGGGCCATTTACCTCATTCATTTATTCTCGCGAAGGCAACGAGCCAGGTGGGCATGCTGGCATGTCCATTTGACGACTGCCCGCGGGGGCAAACACCCCGCAGCTTGCGGCGGGGTGTTTGATTTACTGAGCAACGCTCCATTTTTCAATCTGGAATGTAATTCCGCGGAAGTCTGCTGCGAAGTTCTGCACCTTCTCACTGACTCCTGCAAGGCTCTTTTTACCATATAACGGAATCCACGGAACATCTTCGGAAATCAGCTTGCCGATCTCATGGTAGCAGGCCGCTCTCTCCTCCGGTTTTGTAGAGTAAAGCTGCTTCTCAAATAATTCATCCACCTTGGAGTTGCTGTATGTAACGAAATTCCAGGTACCCGGTGCATCTGCGGTGGTTAAGTACATTCTGTACTCGTCCGGATCGGCCTCCATGCCGAAGCCTAAGGTGTAGCAGGCAAAATCGTCCGCCGTTACACGGCGCGGGCTGCCGTTGTCATCGGATGGGAACAGCTTCGTGTAAGCCAGTGTGGAGAAATCCTGCTCGATGATCTCCATCTCCACACCGATCTCCTTCCACTGCTGCTGGATCAGCTGAGCTACGGAATTGCCGTCTGTACTTGTTACGAGGTCATAGGTAAGATGAAGCGTCTTGCCGTTCTTCTCGTAGAATCCGGTCGATGCATTCATAGTATATCCAGCCTCTTCCAGAAGAGATTTTGACTTCGCCGGATCGTACGGATACTTCGTTACATCGTCACTGTAGGTCCAGTGGTTGCTCGGGAAAATGCTGTCCTGCACGTAACCGGTCTCTCCATAAATCGTCGCTACAATCTTATCTTTGTCAATACCGTAAGCCAGTGCCTGGCGTACCTTTAAATCACTTAAGTCTTCATTTAACTGGTTTAAGCCGATATAGTAAACGCTTAACATATCGTACGCTTCCACTCTGACGCCGCCCATGGCCTCTACGGTCTCAATCTCGGAAGCGCTCAAGCCATACAGAACGTCCAGCTCGCCATTGATTAAGGAAGCGGTCAGTGTTGTCTCGTCGCCGAACTTCACATAGACGCGGTCAATGCCAGGCTTTGTGCCGAAGTAATCTTCGTTCTTCTCCAGTTCGATGTACTGGCCCGACTTCCACTCAACGAATTTGTACTTGCCGGTTCCAATGGGATGACGGTTAAAATCGTCGGTATCCCATGTGCCTGGATCCACATTCTCCAGAATGTGCTTCGGAAGAATACAGGTATACATGTTGCCGATAAACGCGGCATTCGCCTCTTCCAGTTCCACAACAACCGTCTTGTCATCCGGTGTGGTAATGCCGGATACGCTGTCTGCGCTGCCTTCCTGGTACGCTTTGGCTCCGACGATGGAGACGATACGGCTGTCCGCGCCGCCCTTGTAGGTCGGTGCCGCAAGAGATGTTAATGTAAATGCGACGTCGGCGGAGGTAAACGGTTCTCCGTCATGCCACTTTACGCCTTTTCTTAAATGGAAGGTATACGTCCTGCCGTCGTCCGATACATCCCATCCTTCTGCCAAATCCCCCACGTAGTTCAGTTCTTCGTCCGGAATAACCAGATAGTTAAAGATCATACATTGAACATTGCTGTCCGGTGTTCTCGGCTGAATCGTCGGGTTCAAGTTGGCTACCTCAGAGGTCTGGCCAATCTGTACTACGGTTTCCTCCCCCGTATTTCCCGCTTCCGATCCAGCTTCAGCCTGAACGTTCCCGCCGCCGCTCGTTTCTGTCGTGCCGCCGCTCCCACCACATGCGGTTGTAAGAGCCATCGCGGACAGTAATATTGCTGCAAGTACACTTCTACGTTTTCTCATAACGAGTCCTCCTATGCCTTTCGCTTTAGTTCGCTAAAGCAAATATTTACAAAAAATGCAGAAAATGAACTCCATTTTCTGCCTCTTTGCATTTGTTGGGATTAGTATAACAATAATGTCGTTTCTTGTCAATCCATTAATTTTAAGTATTCAATTTTTTTAGTAAATAAACTTTTTTAGTAAATTATCTGGAATTTTTTTAGCCTCTCTCTTTCAAAATTTAAGGGAGCATCACCTTTTACCGGCCAGATACTCTTCCAGGTACTTCACGATTTCCCCGGCGGACTCCTCATAATTCATGAGATAATGGCCGTCCAGCTTCATGGAAATATGTCTCATATTTTCTCTGTTTCCGCTTCTCTTAACCAGCTGCTCACTCATCGCCCGGCTCGGCCAGTACCTGTCGTTTTCCTCAGAAATCAGAAGTCAGAAGTATTTTCCCGGTATATCCGTCAACGCGGATGAGCGCGTCTTCATTCCCGTTTTTCTCTATCGACGCTACATAACACGTACAGTAATTTCCATCCATAATCTCCTTTACAATCTCCCGGTCAAAATAGAATTTGATATAGGGCAGTTCTTTTCCCTGAAAGGACCAGGAGGACTTCCTGTTTGTAAAGCTCTCCAGGGTGAATTCCGCGGGCAGTCCCTGAAACGCATAACAGGAAGGGACCAGCGCGATTGTCACTGCTGATCGCATATAGTTTGTCAGCAGCAGCGCGGCTTCCCCTCCCTTCGACTGGCCGATTACGATCACCTCCCTGTCGCCGATGCCGTACTCCTGTTTTACGGCGGATACCGCATTAACAAAGTATTCCATCGGCAGGCACTCAAGACTCTCCGGAAGATCACCGGCGCCGAAGTACGCCAGCAGCAGAACCTGAAAATCTTTCTTTAATCGTTCTAAAAAATCTTTGTTCAAAGGCGCCGGAAGTCCCGGCCTGCTGCCGCCTATGATTACCACCAGCGGTTTTCCTTCATTCTTATAAAAATCTCCGTAAAGTTCCTTTGTGCGATATTCCTGTATCATGATTTCCTCCTTATGCTTTCCTCTCAGTGTGGTGCTCGTTAATGTGCTTCCCATGTTAATGTGCTTCCCATGTTAGTGTGGCGCGCTGTCAATGTAACGCTATGTTAATATGATTTACTGTAAACTTACTTAACATAATAAAAAAAAGAAATGCTGTCAGCGACAGCCTATTCTTCTTTTAATCTCTTATCCATAATTTCTTCAAACGCAGTCAGGAACTGAATCATCTCTCCGCAGAACGGCTCCGGCATCTCCTGAATCAGCCGGAGGGATTCTTCATCCGAGCGGGTGTGGATCTCCCTGTGGGCAATATAATTCTTCTGCCCTTCCTCCGTCAGGTTTAAGACCACCTCCGTGTCCGAATAGTGGGATACCGCCTTCTCCACGACGCCTTTATCCACCAGTTTATAGATCATCTGCGAAGCGGCGGCTTTCGTAACTCCCAGCGCAGAGGCCAGAGCAGTAATATTAATTCCCGGATTGTCTCCCACGGCCGCAATCGTGTGAATCTCTGATCGGGTCAGCAGCATCTTTGTGCCATACGTGCGTTTTCTGTTCTCCCACTGATTGTATTTATGAATAATACGTTCCATAAGTACCGTCATCTGCGAATAATCGTTCATGTAGCTGCCTCCGAATTTGTTAAGTATCTTTACAGTATAGCAACTATATCCCTTTTTCCAGCTTCTGTCAAGCCCATTTTAACAATGCCGCTTTTATCTCTGCCTTTAAAATACTTCTTTCACGTGTTCCACCAGTTCCGCCTCCGTATTCGACTCCACAAAATGCAGAATCTCCTCCTCCATGCTGTCGGCCTGGGCGTGGTTTGCAGCAATCGAGGCCACTCCGATGACGATTATCTGGTGAATATCCTGTTCATCGGTCTCTGCTGCGGATACATTATATTTATTGCGAAGCTTTGCAGTCAGACTCTTCACCACCATCCGCTTTTCCTTTAAAGAATGGACCCACGGGGCGTGAAGTCTGATTGTCAACGATAAAATTCTCATTTCTCTGTCACCCCTCTTTTGATGATGCCAGACTGACGGCATATTTGATAAGCTGTTCCATGCTGTATCGCTTCTCGCGGGGGACATCCTGGAAATTGATCGGAAGTACCGGAATTGTCTCCCCGGTTATCAGATAGTTTAAGTCAATGTCCATGGTTTCATTCAACAGGGCCAGTTTTTCCAGGGCAATGCTGCTCTCTCCCCTCTCGATTTTTCCATAGAATGCTTTCGTAATACCGAGACATTCCGCCATCTTATCCTGAGTCCAGTTCTTTTCCAACCTGATCTGCCTTAAGCGGTTCCCCATTTCACGCAGCAGTTCTTCTTTGTTTCGTCCGCCCTTTGATGCACGTCCCGGGCCCTTCTCCCCGGCCGGCTCTGATGGAAATTTCCGTACTCGCGGCTGATTTTTACTTCTGTTATCATTCATGTAAAATAAATCCTTCCTGATGTAAAATACTTCTTTTATTATTTTACATGAAATAATCAGTATTTGGAACGCACGCTCAGTAGTCCTTAAACTCCATATATGGTATTTTTTTCCATTTGCCGTCGTGTTCACAGCTGACGAACCGCCTCCGCGCCCAGTCTGTACTGCCGGTTCGTTCTCTGCGAATCATCCCTGTACTAAGAATCCTTTTTCACTGATAAAAAAAGCAGGAAAGATAACGCGGATCCCGTTATCCTTCCTGCTCTGCTGTTATTCCCGCAAGCCGGAAATATGTTTCCCGGACTAATCACCGAACCTTCCGGAAGATTTCCATGCTTCGCTCTAAAATCCCCTTCATCTGCGCAATGACCATACCGTAATTCGTAAAGGGAACGCCCGCGTCCCCCGCGCACTGCATGCGGTATCTGATTTCTCTCTCATTAAGCATACAGCCGCCGCAGTGGATCACCAGGCGGTAACCGGATAAGTCCTCAGGAAAGCTTCGCCCCGAGGACGTTTCGATGATGACATTCTTCCCCGTGTATTTCTTAATCCAGGCCGGAATCTTCACCGTGCCGATATCATTGCACTGCCGGTGGTGGGTACACCCCTCGGATATGAGAATCCGGTCCCCGTCCTGCAGCTGGTTCACGGCCTTCACTCCGCTTGCCGCCGCATCCAGGAATCCTTTATATCTTGCCATCAGAACGGAAAAGGAGGTGAGCAGTACATGGTCCGGTACCACCTCGGCCACCTCGGAAAATGCCTGGCTGTCCGTGATCACCAGATCCGGATCGCGGCCCAGCTTCTTAAGCGCTGCTTGAAGCTGCGTGTCGCGCACCACCACGGACATGGCCCCTGCCTCCAGAATATCCCGGATGGCCTGCTGCTGCGGCAGGATCAGCCGTCCCTTCGGTGCAGCCTTATCGATGGGGACCACCAGCACCACAAGATCGAGAGGTTTTAAGAAATCTCCCACCAGACGGCAGCCATTTTCCTTCTCTTTTATGAGACCGGCAATCCTCTCCTTTAACTCCTTAATATGGCAGTTCGTCTCGGCACTGACGAAAACAGATTTTTCGTCCGCTGTCTGCTCTTCTGTTTTATACTCTTTTTTGTCCAGCAGATCCCATTTATTATAAGCGATCAGATATGGAAGCTGTTTCTCTTTAAATAGTGAAAGCATCTCCTCATCGGCCTTCGTCTTTCCCAAAACCGAATCGACCACCAGCACGGCACAGTCCGCCCTGTTTAAAATCTCCCGGGTCTTTTTCACGCGCAGCTCTCCGAGAGCGCCTTCATCGTCAAAGCCCGGGGTATCAATGATCACCACAGGGCCCATGGGAAGCAGCTCCATGGATTTATAGACCGGGTCCGTCGTCGTTCCCTTGATATCAGATACCACGGACAGTTCCTGGCCCGTGACCGCGTTTACTATGCTGGATTTTCCCGCATTGCGGCGGCCAAAGAAGCCGATGTGTATGCGCTCGCCGCCCGGCGTATCACCTAGTCCCATATTTCTTCACCCCACAGTCCTCTGAGTTGTCTTTTGTATGAACCATACTATCTCAGAACCGGAAATCCCGGATTCCCTGTTCGATCTTTTCCAAATGATCCTTACAGATATCCCGCACCTTGTCTTTTGGAATATTGGCCAGCTCTGCCTCGATTAACTTCTCTCCGATGGCTTTCGTGTCCTCGGAGGCGTAATCCATCAAAAATTCCTTTAGCGTCATAAGCGCATTGGGATGGCAGCAGTTCTGAATCTGGCCGCTCTTACAGAGGCTCATGAAACGGTCGCCGGTCCTGCCTTCCCGATAGCACGCGGTACAGAAGGACGGAATATACCCCATCTCCATCAGCCAGCGCACCACCTCGTCGAGGCTTCTCTGGTCGGAAACGTCAAACTGCTCTGTATCGGTCGGCCGGATCTCCTCCTGATAACCGCCTACGCTCGTTCTGGAAGCGCCGCTGATCTGGGACACACCGAGGCGGATCACCTTTTCCCTCACCTGCTGGCTCTCCCTTGTGGATATGATCATTCCCGTATATGGCACAGCAAGACGGATCAATGCGCAGAGCTTTGCAAAGATGTCGTCGCTGATGCTGTTGTCAAATGCGCTTGGATCGATATCGTCGGCATGCTTGATACGCGGAACGCTGATTGTGTGAGGGCCCACACCGTGAACCGCCTCTAAATGCTCGGCATGCATTAAAAGACCTGCAAACTCATATTTGTAGAGCTCCAGTCCGAAGAGTACGCCAAGTCCCACATCATCGATTCCGCCGTCCATGGCCCGGTCCATAGCCTCAGTATGGTAGGCGTAATCGTGCTTCGGTCCCGTCGGATGAAGCTTCTCATAGCTCTCCTTGTGATACGTCTCCTGGAACAGAATGTAGGTTCCGATTCCCGCGTCCTTTAACTTCCTGTAGTTCTCGACCGTGGTAGCCGCAATATTTACATTCACACGGCGGATAGCTCCGTTCTTATGCTTAATGGAATAGATCGTATCGATACATTCCAATATGTATTCGATGGGATTCCTCACCGGGTCCTCTCCCGCCTCGATAGCCAGACGTTTGTGGCCCATATCCTGAAGGGCGATTACTTCCTTTGCCACTTCCTCCTGCGTCAGCTTCTTGCGGGCGATGTGCTTGTTCTTGCCGTGGTACGGACAGTACGTACAGCCGTTGATACAGTAGTTGGATAAGTAGAGAGGCGCGAACATGACGATACGGTTTCCATAGAATTTCTTCTTAATCTCTTCCGCCAGGTTATACATCTCTAAAATCTTGTCCGGCATCTCGCAGGCCAGCAGCACGGATGCCTCCCTGTGGCTGAGTCCCTTCAGCTGCCTTGCCTTTTCGATGATCGAGTCGATCAACTCCACGTTTTCTTTGTTTTTTTCCGCATAGTCGAGTGTCTCCTGGATCTCCTCGTGTGAAATAAATTCCTCTGCTTTTAACGATTCTGGATTATACATGATTCCTTCCTTTCTTCCGGGTCAGCAAATGCTTCTCCGTCAGTCATTCATTTTTATATTACTAGACTGTCGCCCCGCGAGACGGCAATCCCATAACCGATTTTACTTAAGGATTCCCTTAAGAGTTCCAGGCTCTCCGCGGCCTCGGAGCCGGAGGACAGCTTGTTGTCATACAGCATATACTTCTTTCGGACGCCTGCCGGGGACAGATTCGGCATGACCACATTTGCGCCGCTTAAGATTCCCGCCTCTCTGCCGCCTTCCGTCACGGTTCCGAGTGCCGTGGTAGCAGGAAGCAGCACCTTCGGCATCATCAGACGGATAACCGACAGCAGATACAGTGTCAATTCGGCTGTCCCATTTTCCATATCACAAAAGGGAGTGTCCTTATGAGAGAGAAACGGTCCGATCCCGATCATATGAGGACCGAATTCCTTCATGAAGCGCAGATCCTTTACGATCATGGACGCGGTCTGGTATGGTGACCCAACCATAAAGCCGCAGCCAGTCTGATAACCGATTTCCTTCAGATCCCTCAGCGCTGCCATCCGCTTATCGAAGCTCATCGACTCCGGATGAAGCCTTCCGTAATGACACGGATCGGCCGTCTCATGGCGGAGTAAGTAACGGTCTGCCCCCGCATCATGGAGGCGTCTATAACTGTCATGACTTCGCTCCCCTGCCGACAGGGTGATGGCGCAGTCCGGACACAACCCTCGGATTGACGCCACAATGGTGCAAAGCCGTTCATCCGTAAAATAGGGATCTTCTCCGCCCTGAAGCACAAAAGTGCGGAATCCCAGGCCGTAGCCAGCCTCACAGCACGACAGAATCTCCTCCTCTGTCAGCCGGTACCGCTCTGCCTCCCGGTTGCTTCTCCTGATTCCACAGTAGTAACAGTCATTTTTACAGTAATTCGTAAATTCAATCAGTCCTCGGATATAGACGAAGCGTCCGTAGATCCGTTCGCACAGTGCTCTGGCCTCGTTTCTCAAAAACAGGGCTGTCTCTTCATTCCGTTCCGTAATCAGCGTATACAGCGCGTCATCCGGCAGATCGTGATTCTCCGCCAGCCGCACGGCTAAGTCCATGACCTTTTTTGCAGCGTCGCTCATGATTTCACTCCCGAGTAGGCGGTCTTCGAGCTGACGCCCTTCAATTTTCCCACCTTGCCGGAAAGAGCCGATATAATACTCTGGGGAGCGTCCACCGCAATGCTGATAATGCTGATCTTCTTCTCATGATAGGGAATCCCCATACGGCCAATGATATACTGGCGGTATTCATGAAGAATTTCGTTGAGTTCCTCTACGGATTCCTCTGCTTCCACAACGATTCCCACCACCGCGATCCTTGTTTCCATCGTTACACCTCCAGATTGTTTTGACCTCATGTCAGTGGGGGATATCTGCCCGCCACTGACGCTAAGTTTGTTTTTGCGATTCATCTCCCACCTGTAGAGGCTGGGAGAATTCTCATTGATTTTGTTAAAGCAAAAATGCCGCACCCCAAAAGGTACGGCAAGAAAAGAATGCGATCTGCATTCCATGTTATATTTCCTATCTCGAGCCGAACCTTTCGCCTCAAAACATGTTTTTGGCGTCAGGATACAGTAATAGCATATCACGAGCTGTAAATATTTTCAATTGTTTTCTGCCTTTTACAGACAGATCCAAACAACTTATGCGCCAATTATCCCGCCGTCTGAACTGTTACAACTTATGAACACAACACCTTTCTTTCCACTTTTTGCAATCTTTGTTCTACATTGTCCTGTCGTTTCATCAGAATTTCGACAATCTCATTGTTATATCGCACAACTGAGACATATTGACGTAACTCTTGCAGGTCTTTGTTGGTTGAATCAATCCTTCGGTTGAGTCTCTGCTCCGTTGAATCCAACTCATCCAACACCAAATTGGTTTCATGCCTTAAGTCTGCTTTTGTCGCAAAGGCTTTCAAATCGTCTTTTGTTGCAAAGGCCTTCAAATCGTCTTTTGTCGCAAAACTTTCCATTTTTAATAGGATCTGATCAATTTTTTCTGTATCTGTCATATATACCTCCATACAAGTAAATTGAACCATACTTTTTACAATCCAATTATTAACTGTTAGTGACGTGTTTCTTATGTATATAATACCATATACAGGCGTATAAAGTCTATAATATTTTAAAAAATATCACGGTTTCAATTCGTATTTACCGGCGCAGAATTGGATTTGGAGGCTGAAAGATACGCTCGGGAGAGACCTGGAGTGAAGACGGGAAAGAGGAGGGACACAGAGCCTCTCCCCCACTACAACTATAAATTTTATAGCTAAAGATACCAGCCGGCAGAAAAAGAAATTAAGGCTTACATCTCCCGCACGGCTCATAGCCCTGCGCGATCGCTTCATCCCGGCTGCCGGTGAAGCTCTGCTTGTTTGATTCATTCATCTGTGAAACACTGGAACAGGAAGGATAGTGAAATTTGTGAGTATTGGTATTGAAAATATAAGTGGTCTCGGTACTGGATTTACTTTCGTTTTTACTTTCTGCGCTGCTCTCAGCTTTTTTTCCGGCTGTGCTGCCGTCCTCGGACGCTGCGGTCTCCTGTGGTGCACTCTCTGATCGCTGACTGCTGCCGGTAGCGTAGTCTATGGTGACTCCGGGCTGCACGTTATAGACGAATACACAGAATAAAATTCCGTCGCCCTCGTCCTCAACGGATTCTGCCTCCATCAGTACGCCGTCAGCGATCAGATTATTACCCTGGAAAACCGGAGTAACACGGTACAGGACATGGTTTTTCGTTTCCTTGACGTAGTCAGCCACCATGTTCTCAAACGGCAGCATGCCGTCCACATTCATATACCGGGTACCTGTGATCAGATTCTTTTCATTGGCATTCTCAGCCGTCAGCTGAAAGCCGATTAAGTGACACCGGTTATAGAGGTACTTACCGTCTACAAAATCGTATTTTATGGTCTGCCACCCGGAAGGCTTCACCTTGCCTATGGACCCGCGTTTTTCCGTCGGCATAAGGTCTGTGCCAACATTGGCATAGGCCGTGCCGCATCTTCCGAGGCTGTCTAAATCACTGTAAGTCTCGAAGGATTCTGTCGTGAAATCTGACGTTTCGAAATAGGGGACATTCCCGTTTACCGCGGCATACGCTTCTCCCGAATAGGCGGGAATATCGGATACTTTGAACTGCTTCGGTCCTGTACTACCCACAAGCTCTGTCTCATTGGCCAATACACCGGCAGTGCTTTGGCTTTCGCCGGTCTGAGCCGATGTCTGGTCTGACATTTGAGCCGATGTCTGAGCCAGCGCCTGGTCCGGTATCGGGGCCGGTGACTGGGCGCAGCCGGCAAGGAGCAGCGCCGTCATGACTAAAACTGCAATATAATTACTTATTCTCTTCATCTTTTTTATACACTTCTCTTATTATTTTTTCGTGGGAGCTTCCCTCAAACTCCTCGGATTCCGTCATGGTCCAGCCATGAGACAGGATATCCGCGGGAAAATGGAAATCCGCCGGATAACTGCGGTTCCATTGAAACAGAATGATCGATTCAAGCTCATCTTCATATGGCAGTATGTCCTGATCCTCAACAAAGCAGTACTCGCCGCTTCCCGCCCTGTCAAGAAATGCCGGATCGACGGACAGCCAGTCCGGTTTAGGCTCCGGGAACAGCTTACTGGAATACTCGTTCATCCAAAGTCTGCTGTTCTCCGAGCACCGGAGCACCCGCTCCTGCACTGCGCTGTCTCTGCTCTGACGCCGGTGGTTGAACATCATGCCGTTATGGTCGTCAACACAAATCATGACTATCATTTTTTCCTTCCTCTCCCAGAGCATGTCTGAAAATTCATATCTAGTACAGCATTGCGTAAGTTTCGATGAATTATGTGCTTGATATTTGCGCCAGGGGCGCGACTGCGAAGCGACGGCGTAGTGGACCCTACGTCTAGCTTCGTGGGCGTGGTCCTGGCGTGAATAGCGAGTGCAGAATTCACCGGAACTTGCGCAATGCTGTACTAGATACGCTCTAATCAATCTTCGGTCTCACCGGATGCCTGATTACAGTTTTCATTCGTTCCGGTGAAACCTTCCTCGGATCACTTAAGTATATCTCATGGTGACGCCTGCGATCAGAGATATCGTTCTCATAGCCCTGTTCCTTTATATAATGGTCCATTTTTGCAACGGTGGCCGGTTCCTCGTTATAGCTTCCAATGTGGAGACACTGGACACACAGGCCCTCCGAAACTGTGATCAGCTCCGCAAGACTCGTATCGATCCCTTTTTTTCGCTGCGCCTCCTCCTTCGCCCAGGCAAATACCTCCTCTGTGACGAATTCGGGCACTCTGATTATGGAAATCCAGTTAAATCGGGACTTGTTCCTGTAATCGACGCCCGGCGCGCCGCCTTCCATCCACCAGAAGCCCTCCAGCGGCGGAACGACGTACTCGAAGAAGCCGTCAACCTTCCGGCTTCCCTTATAGCTCATCTTAATCGTGTAGGAAATCCCGTACAGAACGGCAACCGCCCTTCCGTATTCCCCATCCGGCTCGTTCGGATCTCCGTGTCCTCTCACTGCCGCGTACTGCATGGAAGGTACCTCCACGATGGCTGGCATCTCCTTCGGAAGATACAATGCCTTATACTCTTTTTTATAATCAAATGGTGTCATACTGCTGCCTCCTTACTTTTTTATGAGTGTAACACAGTAAACACGACAACTGTATGACATGATTATTTAATTACAACGGGAATTCCTGCGCTCACCTCGATGACGCGGTCTGCAAGCATTCCCAGGCGGCAGTTGATTTCTCCCAGAACCTTTAGATAGAGAGCCGTGGATTCATCCCAGCCGCAAAGATCTCCGGTATCCGGATTTTCCCCGTTTTCGTCCCATTTTATGCAGACCGGTTGTTTGCGGTAATCGCCGGCCGAAAATACCTCGTTGGTCACGATGACGAGATCAGATACTTTCCTTCTCAGACTCAGAATTCCGTCTACTACCGAATCCGCCACCGCAGAGCCGTATTCGGCGGAAAAGCTGTCCGGGCAGTCGTCCTCCCCGGTTCCAAACAGTTCATTGGAAACCAGGTTGGAGAGGCATTCCAAAAGAACTGCATACTCCGCTGCTCCGGTCAGCTCTCCGTATTTTCCCGCGGCAGGCAGCTTCAGCCGCTCTAAGCCGCGGTAGCACTCCACAGTCTCAAACTGCTTATCTGCCCGCATCAGACGGTGACGTTCAATCCGGCGTCTGCACTCCTCATCCCAAGGCTTCATGGTCGCAATGTAGATCCGCCTCCGTTTTCCCAGTCTGACAATCTCCTGCTCGGCAAAGGCCGATTTTCCGCTGCCGCTGCCTCCCGTTACCAGTGTTACCATCCTCTTCCTCCTCGCTGTGAGCACCAGCACGCCCTGGTGGTGCCGGGATGCACTGCTACTGCGTCCCGGAATTTTTCTGAGGCGCCAGCGGCTTGTACTCCTCAATCTGAATATCCTGAAATGTGCTCATTTTGGTATAAACCTCCAGCGCCATATCGAGAAGCGGGATGGACGCAACCGCGCCGGTTCCCTCCCCCAGACACATCCCTGCCGCCACAAATGGTTTTAAGCCCAGTTCATCCAGGAGCAGGCGTCCCGCCGGTTCCGCCGAAACGTGGGTGGCCAGCATATAATCGCGGCCGGCCGGCGCCAGCTTTGCTGCGGCAAGCGCCGCAGTACCCGAGATAAAGCCGTCGATCAGAACGGGAATGCGGTAGACCGCGCCCCCTAAAAAGACACCGGTAAGGCCGGCGAGATCTAAGCCTCCCACATGGGCAATCACATCGATGGCATCTCTGCATTCCGGTCCGTACCGCTTTACAGCTTCCCGGATAACGGATACTTTTTTCATCAGGCCCTCGTCCGACAGTCCCGCCCCGCGGCCCGTCATTTCAGCCGGATCACGATCCAGCAGCATGGCCGCCACGGCACTGCTCGTCGTGGTGTTGCCTATCCCCATCTCTCCTGTGGCGATCAGACGGTACCCTTTTTCCTTCAGCTCTCCAGCCACGCTAATTCCCGCGGCAATGGCCGCTACAGCGGTTTCCCGGGTCATGGCCGGTTCTTTATGGAAATTCTTTGTTCCATAAGCCAGTTTTTTCCGTATCAGCGGGTTCCTGGCGCCGGAACGCAAATCTCTGGAGGCTCCGATATCCACCGGAAACACGTCCACTCCCGCCCGGTCAGCCATGAGGCAGACACTGCTGTTTCCATCCGTCATATTTTCAGTTACCACGGCAGTGACTTCCTGTCCGGTCTGCGTTACACCTTCTTCTACAATGCCGTTATCACTGCACATGATAATCAGCGCCCGTTTACCGATATCAACATGCTGGGTCTCTGATATTCCGGCGATCTTTATCACGTCCTCTTCGAGAATCCCCAGGCTATAGAGCGGCTTCGCCACATGGCTCCATGTGAGAGAGGCCAGTTCCATGGCATCTGACGAAAGAGGGGATATCCTGGACAACACCCCGTTTAAGCATTCTTCTGCCGTTCTCTCATAGAGTTTAAACCACGGAAGGCCCCAGGAGCCCAGTCCCAGATCCACAGTCGCCACATAGCGGTATCCCTGCCGCTCATAGAGCCGGACTGCGGGTTCATTTTTCTCATATACGTCAAGGCGGATCGTCTTCTTTCCTTCCCTCAGGGCCTGTAATTCCGCAAACTCCATCAGAAATTTCCCCGCGCCTGATTTACGGAAATCCGGGTGAACGAGAAATGTATGGATCACCATTACCTCATCCGGCTCCGCCTCCACGCCCCAGGAGACACCGTTGTATGCGGCCTCCTGCTTTCCATTTAATATGATGGAACCGATGATGCGGCCTTTAGTCTCCGCCACATAGAGTGTGCCTGTCTCCACACCCTCTTCCGCCGCATCCCTTCCGGGATAGACTCCCTTTTTCCAGCCCGGATAGTTGACATGGCTTTCCAGATGCCCGACCGTCTCGTCGTATAGCCGCACCAGTTCGGGAATGTCCTCTGAGACACCCCGCCGTATGTTTAATTCTTCTGTCATGACTTAAGTTCCTTTCCTGCAAAGCTCCAGCCACCGCTCTGCGGCAGATGGATTCGATGGATAATAAAGATGGGGGAAACCGGCCAGCAGACCGCCATCTGCATGAATGCAGTCCCAGCTTCTCTTTCCGCCTGGTTTCACGGCCTTCATTGCATTGCCGCAGGCCGTGCTGTCCCAGTAGTGGAATTCATGGCCGCGGATCTCTTCCCCTTCTTTCAAAAGCGGGGTGTCCCCATAGGGCACGAGCCCGATGTATCCGAATCGGGACAGTTTTCCGGTTGGAAATGCCCGTCCTGCAATGACTCCCGCCATGGGAAAGACCTCCCCCTCCTTCGTCTCCAGCTCCTCATGTAGATAGAGGAAACCGCCGCACTCCGCAAGTATGGGCATTCCCCCGGCCGCCGCTTCATTTATTTCTCTTAAAAGGGAGCCGTTGGCCGACAATCTTTCGGCATAGAGTTCCGGGTAACCGCCGCCGAGCATCAGCCCGGCAATTTCCTTTGGCAGATGCTCGTCCCGCATGGGATCAAATTCCACGAACTCGGCTCCCAGACTCTCAAAAAGCTTTATATTTTCCTGATAGTAAAAACAGAAAGCCTCGTCTCTGGCGATACCGATCCGGATGCGTTCCGTTCCGGGTGCTTCAATGGCGATTACGGCTTCCGCACTGCCCTCCGCCGCTTCACCGTCGTCCTTCAATTCCCCGGCACCGCCTGCCAGACGTAAAAGCCCTTCCACATCCACGGTCTTCTCCATCTCCAAAGCCAGCAGTTCCAGCCGCTCCCGCAGGGCTTTGGACTCCTCCGGAATCACAAGTCCGAGATGACGGCTGGTTACTTTTGCCGCGTCGCATTCCGGCAGATAGCCGAACACGGAAATTCCCAGCTTTTCGATCTCCGGCACGAGACGCTCCGCCATCACCGGAGAGATCCTGTTTAGGATAACGCCGCGTATACGGCTGTCTTTTCTATATTCCAGAAATCCTTTTATTTCTGCCGCCAGGGAAAGCGAGGCTCCCTTGCAGTCCAGAACCAGTACGACGGGCGCGTCAAGAGCGCGGGCCGTGTCGTAGGAGCTGGCCCAAGTGTCATTTCCTCCGACACCGTCGTAATATCCCATCACGCCTTCCACCACCGAAAGGTCAGCACCGGCTGCCAGATCCTTAAACTGATTTCGCACCTCTTCATCAGGCAGGAAAAAGGTATCCAGATTTCCACCGTCGATTCCCAGTACGTATTTGTGAAACATGGGATCGATGTAGTCCGGCCCGCACTTAAACGCCCGGCATTCTATCTCCCGCTTTTTCCATGCAGCCAGCAGTCCGCAGGTCATCATCGTTTTTCCGCTGCCGCTCTTGGGTGCGGCAAGCATCAAACGCGGATATGCGGTTTCTGAGCCGGAGGCCTCTTCGGCTGTCACCGCTTGCTTTGCCGCTTTCACGCCCCCTGTCTCTCTCCCCCCAAAGGAAATCACATAAACAGGGTTCTGAGCCATCATCATGTGGACCCGGCCCGCCGCCTTCGCCCGTGAAACTGACACCAGAACGATATCGGCCTCGATCCCGCGGGCGGCGGTCCATTCCATCACCTTCGAAACGGATTCCAGCGTGATCGCATTCACCACCACCCGGACCTCTGGATTCTTTGCCAGCAGCAGAGAAAGAATATCTGCCATTTTGCCGGAGGTGCCTCCCAGAAATGCATGAGTAGGCGCCTCCAGACCCTCTAAAGCCTCCGGGGCCGCGCCTTCTATGATTCGAATCTGCTCCGCCTGAAACTTTTTCCTGTTTTTCTCCAGCAGCTCCACGGCCTCCCGCTTCTTCTCGACCGCATAGACTGTGCCTTCCGGCATAAAAGCCGCGGCCTCCACCGACACGGAACCGGTCCCCGCTCCGATATCAAAGAGGACCGAATCGGGCGAAAGCTCCAGCTTCTCCACCGAAACGGCACGAACCTCGCTCTTCGTCATGGGGACCTCTCCCCGGATAAACCATTCGTCTCTCATCTGACACCCTCACTCTCTTCGTTCCGTTCCATCAGAACCACAGCCAGGCTTGTAAATTCCATGGCTGCAAGCTGGTCCGGCGTTCCGGTCACAATCCGCTCATCGGCATAGGAGAGCCGCTCTCCCGCAGTGATTCTCACGTCGGTAAGCCCGGCTCTCAAAAGCTGCTCACAGAGTTCCTTTACCGTGTGCACCCCGCCCAGCAGCGTAAATACCGCCGGATTCTGGGCCAGCGCCTGGGCCGCGTCGCAGTCCCGCCCGTGCAGACTGATCAGTTTCACATGCTCCCAGCTTCGTCCCATTTTGGCACATAAGTACGACACGGACGATATCCCCGGGTAAATGGTGAATTCATAGGAATCGCAGTACGGTTTTTCCGAAAGCACGGCGCCCATACCGGACGCGCCGCTGTAAAACCCCGTATCGCCGGAATACAGGACACCGGCTCTTTTATGCTCCGGATGGCTCTCAAGCCATTCCAGGATTTCACGGTTCCCGTAAATCGGAACCCGCAGGATTTTCGACGCCGCTTCTCCCAGCGTCTCCGCCGCGTCCGTCATGCGTCTGGCGCCAAATAAGACATCGCATCGTTTCAGCGCCTCAGCGGCTGCAAGCGTCATCTGGCCCGGGCCTCCCATCCCTGTCCCGATGAGAGAAAGCTTCCGTTTGGCGGATACGGTTCCCGCTTCTTTCAGGAGTATTTTCGCCGCGTCCAATGTAATTCCGTCTCCCTCCTCCAACGGTCTTCCAATCACAACCGCTGTCACGGAAAGTGCTTCCGCTGCGGAGAGCTTCTCTAAAAAGCCTCCCGCTGTCCCTGCTTCCTTTGTCACCAGATAGCGGACTCCCAGCTGCCGCATCATGGCCCGGTTCATTTCTTCGGAAAACGGACCCTGCATGGCGATGATGCGTTTTCCTCTTATTCCGATGTCTTCGCAGGCGGATATGGCGGCGCAGGAGGGAAGAACCCGCACATAAAGCCTTTCCTCATATCCCGGAAGCGCTGTATAGGCGGCAAGTTCCTTGCTCCCCGTAGTCACGAGGATGTCTCCCTCCCTGTCCTTCAAGTAACAGACTGCTTCCTCTACGGAATGCACGTATACGACTTGAGATGCAAATGCTGCGGCTGAGCCTTTGCCGCTGTCACCTCCGGGGCTCTCCGCTGCGGCAGACTCCCGCGTCACCCGCAGATAGGAGACCCCGGCGCGGCCGCAGGCTTCTTTTATATTTCTGGTTGCCTCCGCGGCATACGGATGGGTCGCGTCAAAGACGGCGCGGATGGATGCCCGCTTCATGAAGCCTTCCATCGCATCACCGGCCATGCGGCCCGAAAGCACATGGAGAGATTCACTTTCCGGAAGCAGATCCGCACCGTAACCGCTGACAACGCTGACGTACGCCTCTATTTCCTGCTGGTGGCAGTATTCGGCAAGAAGACGGCCTTCCGTAGTGCCTCCGAAGATTAAAATCCTACACATTCCGGTATCCTCTCGGCGTTACCATCCTCCCGTTTACCGCCTTTGTCTTCTCATTGCCGATGAACACGGTGGTAAACATGTCGGTGGATGTGTCTCTTAATTCGGAAAGCGTCATAAGCTCCACGGACTCCCCTTCCCGGCCGATATTCATTGCAATGCCGCAGACCGTTTCCGGCTTCTTGGCGGTGAGCATGATGTCACACGCCCGTCTTAAGTAATCCGACCGCTTCCGGCTGGAGGGATTATAGAGGCATATGGCCAGATCCGCCTTTGCCGCGTGCAAAAGCCTGTCCTCGATCAGCTCCATCGGAGTCAGTAAATCGCTTAAGCTGATCACGGCAAAATCGTGCCCCAGAGGCGCGCCGAGCAAGGCGCCGCCGCTTAACGCCGCCGTCACTCCGGGAATCACCTCCACGATCGGGGAATCCGATTCTCCCACCAGTTCCAGAATAAGGCCGCTCATCCCGTACACACCGGCATCCCCGCTGCAGATCAGCGCCACCGTTATGCCGGCCTCCGCCTTCTCGATTGCCATACGGCACCGTTCTGTCTCCTGCCTCATAGGCGTGGTGATCCACTCTTTTCCGGGAAAATGTTCCCGCATCAAATCCGCATACACCGTATATCCGACCACCACCTGGCTCTCTTCCATGGCGCGAACCGCCTTTATCGTCATATGTTCGTAGGAACCCGGTCCGATTCCCACCACATATAGTTTTCCTGTCTGCTTCACAGCTTCACCTTCCAATCCCGGACCGCGGCCGCCACCGTGACGCCGCCGCCCGCCTGTTTTCTCATCATCAGTCTTCCTCCGCCTAAGTCCTCTACAAGGCTTACAGCGGCCCGCTCGCAGACGTTGTCCACGCCTGTGATCTCCTTAACAAAAGAAGACGGGGAGAATTCCCCCTCCGCCTGCAGCAGCCGTTCGGCCGGATACGTTTGAAAGGAGAGGCCATGCTCCCTTACATAGGAAAGGAGTCCGGCTTCCTCTTTCTTTATATCGATTGTCGCCACGGCGGCCGCACTCTCCGGCTCGATGTTCCACCGGCGTAATGCCTCCTCCACGGCTGCTTCTATTCTTTCTTTTTCCGTGCCCCTCTTACAGCCGATTCCCAGGATCACAATCCGCGGTACCAGCCGGAGCACCTCCCCGCCTTCCGGCAGGTACAGCTTCGAAAAAGAGTCCGGCCCGCCGGACTCACGCGCCGGAGCGCGGCCGCATAAGCTGTCATGGTTCTCCGGATAACGCTTCACCGTAATCCAGACATTTCTTTTACAGCTTTCCTTCTGGGTAAAGCCCTCCGGCACTCTTCCCGCTGCGGGGAAATCGCTGAAAAATCCCACCGGCTCACCGGCCAGGACATCGGCGGACACCGCCTTTGCCGTCTTCATATCCGAGATCCAAAGCCCCTGCTCCTTTGCAAAATTATCTACCGCAAAGCGGCCATGGATATCCGTGGCTGTGGTGATGACGGGGATTCCTCCCGTCAGCTTCGCCGTCTCTTCCGCCAGCCCATTGGCACCTCCCAAATGGCCTGACAGAAGGGAAATGGAAAAACGGCCGCTATCATCGATGACCACAACGGCCGGATCTGTCCTCTTGTCCTTTACCCACGGTGCAATGGCCCTGACGGCGATCCCTGCGGCCCCGATGAAAATCAGCCCCTCCCGCGTCTCAAACTGGTTCCCGGTCCATTCCTGAAGGCTGGATTTTAAGGGTTCCAGACCATTTGTCTCGTGAAACGGATTCAAAAACTTCTCCAGCACGAACCCACGGCATTCATGGCCGTTCCGTTTCAGTTCCTTCAACAGCCGGGCGCCAAGCTTCGCCCCCGCTCCTGTAAAACAAATCAGCGAAAGCCTCATCATTTCCTCTCTTTCCCCTCAGTATCACTTCCCTGCCTGTATTCCGTCGTAAACCCCGAATCATACAGCTTCGAAAGGGCATATCCGCTCTGGCTCACCGCGTTTCCCACGATGATCAGGGCTGTTTTCCTGATCTGCTCCCCGGCCGCCCGCTCTGCCAGCGTTCCCACCGTGCAGATGACCTTCTTCTCATCATCCCAGGTAGCCCGGTAGACGATGGCCGCCGGAGTGTCCGCGCCGTATCCGCCGCGCATCAGCTCAGCCGCCAGCTCTGCCACCATGCCTGAGCTTAAGAACAGGACCATGGTCGCCCCATGCGCCGCAAATGAAGCGATGGATTCCCGCTCCGGAACCGGAGTCCGCCCTGCCATCCTGGTGATCACCACGCTCTGGGATATCTCCGGAAGCGTGTATTCCATATTCAAGGCTGCGGCGGCTCCACAGAAGGAACTGACTCCCGGGCAGACTTGACAGGATATCCCCAAACGGTCAAATTCATCCATCTGTTCCCGGATCGCCCCATAGATGCAGGGGTCCCCCGTGTGCAGGCGGACAGTCATCTTTCCCTCTGCCTCGGTCTCACGGACCGCCTCTACCACCTGATCGAGCGTCATATACGCGCTGTTTAACACGCGGCAGCCTTCTTTTCTGTATTCCAGCAGCGCCGGATTTACCAGCGAGCCTGCGTAAATGATTGTATCCGCCTGTGAGATCAGTTCCTTCCCACGGACGGTAATAAGATCCGGTGCTCCCGGACCTGCTCCTACGATATGTACCATCTCTACCTCACAATCAACAGTGAATAATATCCCGGCTCATCCGGAATTTCCTCCAGGGACATAAAAATCCGTTCATCGGCCATGCCGCAGTTTTCCACCATAACGGCACTGGCCCCGCATTTGCGGATCTCTTCCTTGACTGCCTTCATCTGTTTTCCCGTCTTCATAAGCACCTTGACGCCTGGAAGCTTAAGCGCTTCCTTCACCTGGTACGTAGCCGGTATCACATGCAGCTCCTCCGCTCCGGACACCAGCGGCATGCCAAGCCTGGCCGCCGCCGCTGAAAAGGAGGGAATCCCGCATTCCAGCCTCGTCGCATACCCTTTGCTCCACAGGCGCTCCAGCAGATAGCTGCAGGTCGAGTAGATGCTCACATCACCCAGTGTGATGAAGCCCACATCCTCCCCTCTGTCCAGCCGTTCCATCACAGCGCTGGCCGCCAGATCATGGCTTTCATCCAGCACTTTTTTATCCTTTGTCATCGGCATGGGGAGGTAGAGGCACTCTTTCTCCTCAATCTCCGGCACCGCCTGACGCGCGATCTGGTAAGCTGTACACAGTTCCTTTTCCCTGTGTGGAATGGCGATCACCGCACATTCCTTTATCTGCTTTGCTGCTTTTATGGTCATTAATTCCGGGTCTCCCGGACCGACTCCGATTCCGTATAGAATTCCAGACATGATTGTCTCTCCTGTTCTTGTTTTCTCTTCTATTCTTGTTTTCTCTTCTGTCCTTGTTCTCTCTTCTATTCTTTCTGCATTTCGTTTGCTTCTTCCCGAATGCGAAATGCCTCAATCATGTTCTCTGCCCCGCAGGTCATACCAAGTATACCGTATCTGTTCGTAAATGTCACCACCTCGGCGCACACGGTTCTCCCGCTCCACTCTTCTACGTACTGCTTCATCCGTTCCACCGCAGTCATCATCGCCGTTTTCAGGACTCCGGCCTTTTCCAGCCAGATTACCGCCTCCTCCGTCGTATTGGATGCGAGCACCTGGTCTTTCAACCGGTTCCTGTCACTCTCCGCCATCTCCTCACAGTGTATCCGGGCACAGTCCCACATAATTCCCATACGCCTGTCCCCGTACTTCGAATGCGTATTTCCGACACCGCCGGCCACCTTGATCAGTTTTCCGACGTGGCCGACAAAAAGAAGACCGTTCATCCCCTCGTCCGCCGCCATTTTCACGGAATCCTGTACGAAATTGCTGCACTGGATCCCCTGGGCCAGGGAGAGATTTAATGTCTCCTTCAAAAAATTCTCCCCGTAATTTCCGGGGGTTAAGATCACTTCCCGCTGCCCTGCCACGGCCTTCATATGGAGTTCCAGCTGAATGGTGGCTCTTAAAGCGGCCTCACTCATCGGCTCCACGATCCCGCTGGTTCCGAGCACAGAAATCCCGCCCTCGATTCCTAGCTTTGGGTTAAAGGTGCTGAGAGCCAGACGCTCCCCCTCCGGAATCCATATTCGGACAAGGAGGCGTCCTTCGCAGCCTGCGCTTCGCGCCACCGCCTCCACTTCTTCAAAGATCATCTTTCTGGGTACCGGATTGATGGCATGAAGCCCCACAGGACACGCAAGGCCCGGCTTCGTAACAATCCCGACCCCAGGGCCTCCGGTTAAGAAAATATGATTGTTCCGGTAACACATATCCGGGTCACCGCTGTCTGTTATGTACTCTACCGAAGCATAAATCAAAGCCTTATCCGTTACATCCGGGTCATCTCCCGCGTCTTTTCTGACGGCGCACACGGCCGAATGTTCTGTCCGTTCCGCATCATGCAGCAACAGCTCCGCCCGGGTTCCTCCCGGCGTCATCACCTGGACACACTCCACCGCTTCCCGCTGCAGCAGCATAACCGCGGCAGCCTTCGCCGCACAGGCCGCACACGTACCCGTGGTAAAACCACTTCTCAACTTTTTCTCTTCCATCGCTGTATCCTCTTTCCCGTATATTATAATGGATAGCGAGGGGGGTGGCAAGTTTTTTTAAACAGGGAGTCCCCTATGGCTTTTCCCCTTACAAAGCCAATTCTTAGCCACATAGCTTGAGGAGAGGGGAGGGGAAACCGTCTGTTTGTCAGCTCCGGTCTCCCTTCCCCTCTCCTTAAGCGCTGTCGCGCAGTTCTTACTTTTCTTCTAAAGCCTCTTGTTTTAATTCGCGTTTGCGTTTCGTAATGAGACCGCCGATGCGGCCGCTTTCTTTCGCGGTGAGGGAACGCCAGCCGCCGTTGATTACTTTGTCACTGAGACCTAACTCCGTGGCAATTTCGAATTTAAGTATTTCCTCTGGTTTTAAATTATGAGGATCGAATGGTTCGTTCTTTTTTCCTTTTGACATGATTACAGGCTTGCTCCTTTCTCGAATCTAAGGAGAGTATGCCCGTTATGAGACCCCTTAAACATCCGGACCGGAGGGTTTTCTGATTTGCAGGATGGGGCGGCGGCCCCATATGTCAATTTTCGACAGCACTAATGACACATTTTACCAAAATATACTATAGTTTACTGTATTTATCCTGTTTTTACCCAATCTTTCCAGCAGGTCTGTCGATAATATGATATAATTTTATAGGTATGCTATATGAACGAAGGAGAGTGATAACATTGCGTATTGCAGTCATAGATGACTCTTCAGCACAGAGGGAACAGTTATCCGGCTATATTAAGGAATATTATTCAGGGAATCCCATATACAGGCAGATCGACCTATTTGAAAACGGTGAACAGTTTATGGAATGCTGGAGGCCGGGGGCTTATGATCTGCTTTTTATCGACATTTTTTTAGATGGAATCAATGGACTGGAGATCGCGGAGAAGGTAAGAAACAGCGATGCGGACTGCCTGATGGTCTTTACTACCAACAGCAGTGACTTTGCAGTCAGGGGATTTGAACTGCGGGTTTCTGATTATCTTGTAAAGCCCTTTTCCTATGAGAAATTTAAAGACACGCTAAAATACTGCGAACGGTCCATGCGCAGCCACGCGCGGTACATAGAAGTGAAGGAAAGCCGGACCATGATTAAGATACGGCTCGATGATATTATATTTACAGATTACTTTAATCACTATATTCAGATTCACACCAAAACGAGAACGATCCGTTCCTACATGAAATTTGAGACATTTTCACCCTGTCTTCTCTGTTATCCCCAGTTTCTCTGCTGTTACAGAAACTGCATCGTCAACATGGACCGGGTGATCTCTTTAGAAAAAAATGACTTTATCATGGATACCGATGAGCGTGTGCCGATTACGCGGAAGAACCGTCAGGAAATTCACCAGCGCTACGCGGACTATCAGTTTCTGCGGCTGAGCGGAGGCGTATAATGGAGTTCCCTTTTTCCATCTTATCCGTCGGGCTTGAACTTTTGACGATTATTTTCTGTATCCTGCTGTTCTTCCGGGGCCGTTTACGGGTAAACGGCGTACGGAGCTTTTTTATTCTGGTTCTTTTATTCTTTGTTACGACCGGTTCTTACTTTCTGCTCCGTCCCCTGTTTGGGGGCGGAGACTCATTTAAGACCTTATATTCCATCTACAGCCTGGCAGTCATCATCCTATTTCTGTCCTGGCTTTTTCGCGAAAGTATATTCGTCACCATCTTCATGGTGTTTGCGGCGCGCAACTATCTGGATGGAACCAATATGATCTCCGACCTGGTGAGTGTGATCTGGCATTCAGCTTCCTTTTCCGGCAGCCAGACCGCCACCGGTTTTTTGTGCCGCCTGACTGTCTATATTCTCCTTGTACCGGTACTCTACCACTTCTTCAAGGTGTGTATCCATCCGGCCATCGCCAGCACAAAAAGCATGAATATCTGGAACTATTTATGGATTATTCCCGTGTCCTTTTTCTTTCTCTACCGGCTCGGCATCAATCCATACTATACCGCCATTGAGACCGGAAATAAGAATTCCATGCTGCTGTTTCCCCTGGTCTGGTATCCGGGTATGTTTTTCTGCCAGCTCTGCATCTTCCGGCTGCTGTCGGAGACCTCCCAGAACATCGTTCTGCGGGAAAAGCTTCATACCGCCGAACTGCTGACAGAGATGGAGAAGAAGCAGTACAGCCTTCTGCAGGACAACATTGAGGGGACACGGAAGGCCCGTCACGATCTCCGTCACCATCTGCTGGCCATGCGGGGATACGCTGAGCGGAGGGACTATGAAGGATGCCTCCGCTACATTGAAGAGTTTTTAAAACAGACCGACAGCTACGCCCTGAAACAGTACTGTGACAATCATGCGGTCAATTCCATCATCAGCTATTATGAAAACACAGCCGTCAGCAGCGGGGTCACCGTCTTCATCGAGATCCAGCTTCCCTCCCTTCTGACAGTTCCTGAGGTAGACTTCTGCACTATTCTGGGGAATTTGCTGTCCAATGCCGTGGAGGCATGCCTCCGGCAGACGGAAGGGGAACGCTTTATCCGCATGAAGCTGGGAATGGCGGGCCGCTCCATGGTCACACTGTCTGTCGTCAACTCCTACTCCGGGGAGATCCGGGAAGAGAACGGAGTCTTCCTCTCCTCTCATCACGCCGGGGAAGGCATCGGTACCATGTCTGTACGCCACATCGCAGACCAGTACCACGGTATCACCCGGTTCCGGTATGAAGACGGCGTCTTTGAGACTTCTGTCCTGCTGAACCCCGAACCGTCAGGCGCTGCGGCAGACAGGGAAACTACGATTATTTCCCATCAATGACTTCCGCCGCCATTGCAAACATCTCATCTGCAGTAAAGCTCCGATCCAAGGACATGATGGAGTAGCTGATTCCATCGTCCTTCCACGATACGGTATAGTAATCGTTTATCTCTGTCTGATCGGACCCATAGGAAAGGAACAGTTCTCCCCGTTCCTCGGCCAGCCTGTCTTCCTCGGATATCTCGGTTCCAACCGGAAGGAATTTGTACCTGTCACAGTAATAGCGGAGTTCGATTCCCTCATGTTCCCCTGCCGCGTCAGGCTGCCTCACCTCTTCGCTGACGAGGCTTCCCGGCCGTCTGACGATCAGGCTGACCGCCTCCTTCTTAGAGGCGCCGTAACAGACCTTCAGGTTCAGATACGTGCCGATCACATTTCCCGTCTCATCCTGAGCCTGCACGCTCCCAATGGAAGCCCTCCGGAAATCCCATCCTTCTCCCAGCGAATCCACCGTTTTTACGGAATATCCCAGATCCTGCTTCACATTACTTCTCAGTTCCCCGTAGCTTCCATAGACCGGATCGTTCCCATCGGAATGGCTGACAAGTCCAGCTGCCCTTCCTGCCGCCACCGCACCCATGGTTCCAAGCAGGCACAGGGCCGCCGCGAGAATTACTATTTTTCCGCTGATCCGATGTTTCATATTCGTTTTCTCCTTTTTTCCTCAGAAATTTTCTGTCTCACAAGCTGCTTTACTTCAGGAGATACAGAAAGGCGCTCTGCCCTCTCAGCGAGTGTTTCCGTAATCAGAGATTCCAGTTTTTTTTCGTCCATATTTTCTCCTCCTCTTGCCATCCCAAGTCTTCAAGAGCCTTTGAAAGTTTTTTCCTGGCCGTATGAAGCCGCGATTTAACCGTTCCTTCCATACAGCCCAGAATATCCGCGATCTCTCTCGTCGTCAGCTGCTGATAGTAATAAAAGATGACCACGGTCTTCTGCTTTCTGTCCAGGGCGCATACGGCCTCATAGACCCGGTCCTTTTCTTCCTGCCGGATCACCTGTTCGCAGGGCGCCTCGGACGGGTTTCGTTCATCGCTTCTCTCCCTTCCGTTTTTGGTGCACCTGTATATAAGAGCCTCCAGGGGATAAAATGGTTCAGTTTAGAATAAAGAGTCCGGAGGGTTTTTATTTCATGGGACGAACGTTCCTATGAAATGAAAAAAAGCTCCGGGCCGCAAAAGCAGCCGGAGCCGGAATGGTAATCGTATCCGCGTAATTCCTATCTGCGGGGAATAATGATCGCCGCGATGAAATAGGCCACAACGCCCGTGCCGGAACAGGCCAGCACAGCCCATAAGAGCCGGATCAGCGTGGCGTCAACGTTAAAATACTCACCGATTCCTCCGCATACGCCGCAAATCATCTTATCTGTATCAGAACGATATAATCTTCTTGTCTCTCTGTCATCCATCTTCGAATCTCCTCTCTGTTCTCTCTATGTTTTCCATTTTATCAGTGAAATTTAACTTCAATCGCGCCTGTGTTGCAGTCCAGTTCCATCTTTTTGACTACCCCGTTATTGATCTTTCTTTCCTTGGACAGACCGGAAAAGCCCTCGCCGTCAACGGTAATGCTGCCTACCTTGCACTTGATCTCGTAGTTAAAGTCTGCCTTCGCTCCGGCCAGGTCGAGTTTAACAGCGCCGACGCTGCATTCCGTGTCCACATCGCCGTCTACCTTTCCTTCAAACTGCACGGCTCCCACATCGGAATCAACCTCCAGCTTTCCCGTGTCAGCTCCGGTCACTCTTACTGCGCCGACAGATGCGTCGATCTCTATCTTGCCGGCCTTCAAGCCTTCCGCCACAATGGCAGGACCATTATCGCTGTTGATGACCTTGTTGTTACTCTGGGCCTTGACCTTCAGTTCGACCTCCTCGAAGCGGTAATCTGCCGGAACGTGAATATATATCACCGTATCTTTATAATCATGGGAATCCCAGGACTTGGACCCAACCGTTACCTTCAGTTCATCCTCTTCGCTGTAGACATTCCAGCGTGCCATATCTTCCTCACTGGAGACAACAATCTTATCCGCCGGAGCATCATATACGATAACGGCCTTTCCTCTTCGAACCTCCAGATCCAGCTTCCTGGCGTAAATCTCAGAAAATGCACTCTCGTTTAATACCCCATCATCCAGCCTGTCATGGATGCTGCGGCCGATATCATCAAATTCGCGGCCCAGCTCGTCAAAGCTGTCGTCGAAACTATCCGACAGGTCGCGGCTGAGATCGTCCATCCCCGACCTGATGTCACGGGTAATACCGTCGGCGATATCACGGCCGAGCCAGCTGTAATGGTAAGCAGACACATCCGACAGTCTGCCGCCCATGGCGGCCGCCACAGTGGTAATCCCACCTCCGATCAGAATGCAGACGCCGCCTGCTATCAGGCATGCCTTCGTAAAATTCTTCATGAGCGACTCCTCCTTCCATAGAGTAAACCACTGATTCCGTTCACAATCGACCGGAACAGAAACGGCAGAAACTTACCGTAAAACACTCCGCATAAAGCCAGACATGCAAAGGCAAATCCCAGCGTCAGTACGGAAATGCCGATAACCAGTATCCCGCTTAAGGGATGAATCACCATCGACACGATGCCCACTATGAGCAGTGCAATCCCACAGATAAACAGCACTCCGGTAAGGACGCCCACGAGCACTACAGCAGCTACCAGCAGTCCGAAGAGGCCGCCGAACATCCCGACCAGCCCGCCGCCGATTCCAAACAGGACCGGAGACGCCACAATGATTAAGATAATCCACAGGATGATCTTCACCGTCCTGTTGGTTCTCGGCTGATTCTCTCTCTTTTCCTCATGTTCCTCTGTCTTCTGTCCTTCCACGGCGTCCGGCAGGTCATACCGCTTCGCCACCTGGTAATTCGGGTCGCGGAACCGTTCATCCTGATACCCTTTCTCCGTGAACTCCCCGCCGTCTTCCAAATGCCCGGACAGATCGGAACGGATAATCGCCGCGATGCGCTCCGGGCTTCCAAATTCCTTAATAGCAGCTTCCTCATTCTCATCTCCGGCTTCCTCCAGATAATCTCTGTAGTAGCCGATGGCCTCCGCCTTATCTTCATCCGGAATATCGGAAAGCAGATATTCCAGCTCCTTCATAAACTCTTCCCTGTTCATATTAATGCCTCCTCAAAGATTTGAGATATCTTCCGGGAGTAGCCTGCCCACTCACCTTTGTACAAATTCAGCTGTACTCTTCCCTTTTCCGTAATCTTATAATATCTGCGGTTTCTGCCGTCGATAGCCATATCGTAGACTTCCAGGCACTCTTCTTTCTGAAGCCTGCGAAGCACCGGGTAAAGGGTCGATTCCGAAATGTCGATGACACTCCTCACATCCTGTGTGATTTTATATCCGTAAGTCCCTTCCTGTTCCTTTGACACAACCGCCAGTACGATCGCGTCAAGGAGGGCTGCACCTGTGTTAAAAACCATATTCCCACTCCTATCTTCTCATTCAGTCAGATCCGAACGGCCTTTAACGGCTTCCGTCATCTGAGGGTGCCCGCGGTATAATCACTGCCGCGATGAAATAAACGACTAAACTGCCGCCGATGAGGGAAAATCCTGCAAACGAATGGAACATATGACGCCATGGCTGGAAGAACATCAGAATTACCCATATAAGCCTTATAATAACCGGGTCCACATTAAAATACTCTCCGATGCCGCCGCACACGCCGCAAATTACCTTATTCTTTACTGATCGGTATAAACGTTTCGTCTCCATACTCACTCGACCTTTCTCTTATTGTTTAGTATAATATTATTTTGTGTTCTATATTATATCTTGTATAGCATGGTTATATTATATATCGTATAATATTGTTTGTCAACTAAATCACAGAATAAATTACTCTAAATTATTTTTAGGTTATCTAAAACTTTTTGTTGTATTCTCGTTGTTTATCTGCTACAATGGTTTACACAGGTATCAATTTGCACAAATATCATGAAAATTGGGAGGGTTATTATGGAAAAAATGATACTGTCTGTACCCGTTATCGGCCTGATCGGCCTTTTATTCGCCATCTTTCTGCGTCTTCACGTGATTAAGCAGGACCCGGGAAATGACCGGATGCGCGAGATTGCGGACGCGATCGCGGAAGGCGCAAGGGCATTTATGACCTCGGAATACCGTGTCCTCATCATCTTTGTCGCTGTCCTCTTCGTCGTGATCGGCTTTGGTACGAGAAGCTGGACTACGGCCGTCTGCTTCCTGGTGGGCAGCGCCTTCTCCACCATCGCCGGTTATCTTGGCATGAGTGCGGCGATCCGCGCCAACTGCCGTACCGCCAACGCCGCAAGGACCTCCGGTATGAGCCGGGCTTTATCCGTGGCGTTTTCCGGCGGAAGTGTCATGGGTATGGCCGTCGTCGGACTGGGACTTCTCGGTGTCGGAACGCTTTTCCTTATTACAAAGGATGTGGAAGTGCTTGCAGGCTTCAGCCTCGGCGCCTCCTCCATCGCCTTATTCGCCCGTGTGGGCGGCGGAATCTACACCAAGGCGGCCGATGTGGGCGCCGATTTAGTCGGCAAGGTGGAAGCCGGAATTCCTGAGGATGATCCCCGGAACCCGGCCGTCATCGCAGACAACGTAGGCGATAACGTAGGCGACGTGGCCGGTATGGGGGCTGACTTGTTCGAGTCGTATGTAGGGTCCCTGATCTCAGCGCTGACGCTGGGTGTCGTATTCTACCAGGAAGCGGGCGTCATCTTCCCGTTGCTGCTCTCCGCCTGCGGAGTCGTGGCGTCCATCATCGGAGCCCTGATCGTGAGAGCCGGCAACAATTCCAATCCGCACCGCGCGTTAAAGAGCGGAGAGTACAGCGCCACAGCCCTGGTCGTGGCCGCCTCCTTCCTCTTAAGCTACGTATATTTCGGCAGCTTCAACGCCGCCTTTGCCATCATCGCCGGACTCCTTGTGGGCGTTATGATCGGATTCGTCACGGAGATCTACACCTCCGGCGACTATCGTTTTGTAAAAAAGATTGCCAAACAGTCTGAGACCGGGTCCGCTACCACCGTGATCAGCGGAATTGCCGTCGGTATGCAGTCCACCGCGATTCCGATCCTGCTGGTCTGCATCGGCATTCTCGTCTCCTTCCGCCTGATGGGCCTCTACGGAATCGCCCTGGCAGCGGTCGGCATGCTTTCCACCACCGGCATTACCGTCGCCATCGACGCATACGGTCCTATCGCAGATAACGCCGGCGGCATCGCAGAGATGGCCGGTCTCGATGATTCGGTCCGCGAAATCACCGACAAGCTGGACTCTGTCGGCAACACCACGGCAGCGATCGGAAAGGGCTTTGCCATCGGTTCCGCCGCCTTAACCGCCCTGGCCTTGTTCGTCTCCTATGCAGAAGCGGTAAATTTAAAAACAATTGATATTTTAAATGCTCATGTGATCGTCGGACTGTTCATCGGCGGAATGCTCACCTTCCTCTTCTCTTCCATGACCATGGAATCCGTGTCGAAGGCTGCTCACCAGATGATCGAGGAAGTGCGCCGGCAGTTCCACGAGAAGCCGGGCATCCTGGAAGGGACCGACCGGCCGGACTACGCCTCCTGCGTATCCATCTCCACCACTGCCGCGCTCCGCGAAATGTTTCTTCCCGGCCTCATGGCCGTGCTCGTCCCTCTGGCCGTCGGGCTGATTCTCGGGCCGGAAGCCCTGGGCGGACTCCTGACCGGAGCCCTGGTGACCGGTGTTCTCACTGCCATCTTCATGTCCAACGCAGGAGGCGCCTGGGATAACGCGAAGAAATACATCGAGACAGGCAACCACGGCGGAAAGGGCAGCTCCGCGCACAAGGCGGCTGTCGTCGGCGACACGGTAGGCGATCCGTTCAAGGATACGTCGGGACCATCTATCAATATCCTGATCAAGCTGATGACCATTATGTCCCTGGTATTCGCTCCGCTGTTCTTACAGTTTGGTGGTCTTCTATAATAAAGAGTCCGGCCCGCCGGACTCTCGCGCTGAAGCGCGGTCGCTTCAGCGGCCATATTTCCTTAGCGCGGAATGCGCAGCCCCCGGAGGGTTTTTGTTTCATAGGATGAACTTTCCTGTGAAATAAAAAACGGGAGGAAAAGCATGAGACGCTTTTCCTCCCGTTTTTCGTTTTCTTTCTGGTGCCGCGCTGTCAAACTGCGAATCCCGCCAGCACTCTCTTAAAGTAATCCATGAACCCAGCTTCCTTCACCGCTCCAGCCGTGAGTACCGGAACTTCTCCCAGCTTCTTTCCCGCCAGGCTGTATTTAATCACGCCCACGCTCTGGCCTTCCTCCACCGGCGCCGCTATGGATTCCGGCAGTACCAGTTCCTTCTCTATGGCAGCCAGGTCTTCCCCGTTTAAGCTCAGATAGGAGAAGGTGCCGCCGTATTTTAAGGGGACACTGTCCACAACGCCGTTATCCACCACCAGCTCCGGAAGCGGCAGCATCTCCTTATCCTCGTACAGGCGGCAGTTGGCGTAGCCGTAGTTCAGCAGCGTCTGGGCGTCTGCAAACCTGGCCTTGTAATCAGGAGCCGCCATAATGGAAGCGATCAGGCGGACACCGTCTTTTTCTGCGGTCGCCGACAGACAGTATTTAGCCAGAGACGTAGATCCCGTCTTCAAACCGGTCACATTGAAGTTGGTCGCCATTTTTAACAGCTTATTCGTGTTGGAGAGACCAAACTCCTTCGTTCCCTGTTTCGTCACGTGGGTGATGTTCTCCATCCAGATGGTGGAGTAATTATGGATCTGGGGATACTTGTTGATCAGTTCTCTCGACATAAGGGCGATATCTCTGGCCGTCGTCACATGGGTAGGCGAATCGGTCAGGCCGCAGCAGTCCTCAAAATGGGTGTTGGTCATGCCAAGTCCGGCCGCCCTCTCGTTCATCATTTTCACAAATTCTTCCTCTGTTCCAGCTATGTATTCCGCCATGGCCACGGAAGCGTCGTTTCCTGAGGCCACCACGATGCATTTGATCATGGTTTCCACCGTCTGGGTCTCCCCCTCTTCCAGGAAAACCTGGGAGCCGCCCATGGACTTGGCATGTGCGCTGGTGACCACCTCGTCGGTCATTTTTATTTTTCCGGAATCCAGGGCATCAAAAATCAGGATCAGAGTCATGATTTTCGTAATGCTGGCGGGACTCCTTTTCGTATCCGCATCTTTTTCGTATATCACCTGTCCGGTAGAAGCTTCCATCAGCAGAGCGCTGGGCGCCTGTATGGATGGACCTCCCTCGGCGTTTACAGTCTTCGCCTCTTCCGACCGGATTACCATGTCCGACGCCACGGCAATGTCCGGCTCCTGCCCCCACGCGGCATGAGACGGACAGAGGAAAAGCAGCATGCTTAAAACAAGAGCTAACAATCGTTTCATAATTTCCCCTGATAAAATCCTTTGTTTCATTGTATGGGTGGGATTTCCAGTCCTATGCCACTTTTTTCCAAAAAATTTTCCTTAATTTTCCCTTGATACGATTTCATCCTGTCTGAAAGTATGGTATACTGGTTCAGGAGTTTGTACTGTGTCCGGTATCCAGGACGATTTCGGGTACAGCAGTATGTCACTTTCTGTGAAGCATCTGTCTGATCCGGCCGCCCAAAGCTCCTTCAATACACTGGAAAAAGAGGTAATAGCATGAATATGGAAGAATACCGTGAACGGCGTCAGCAGGAAAAGCGTCGCCGCACGTTACATAATATCATTGTCATTATGATAGGAATTTTACTGGTTGCCGCCTTAGTCACGGGCGGCATTATACTGGGCCGGCACCGCAAGGGTCTGGGGGCGGTCAAGGCATCCGTCACCCAGACCACCGCGGAGGCATCCCCTCCGGAGATCATCACCACGGCACCGGAGACAGAGGACACCGGTTTGATCGATCTCCTTACACAGGCAGAAAGCCTGGCCCTGCAGTACGATTATGAAGGCGCCATCAGCCTGATCACCTCCGACAGCCGCTACGCCTCCGTGAAGGAAGCCGCAGACGCCGTCGCCGCCTACAAAGATCAGATGAGCCGGCTGGTCCGCGTCAATCCCCAGGAAGTCACCCACGTGTTCTTCCACTCTCTGATCGTCGACACCTCCAAAGCCTTCGACGGAGACAACCGGGAGGGCGGATACAACCAGATGATGACGACGAAAGACGAGTTTATCAAGATGATGCAGTCCATGTACGATAAGGGCTACGTCCTCGTAAAGATTCACGATCTCGCCTATGAGACGACAGATGAAAACGGCAATCCGAAGTTCGTCTACGGCGACATCATGCTTCCCGAAGGGAAAAAGGCCTTCGTCATGTCACAGGATGACGTGTGCTACTATGAATATATGAAGGGAGACGGCTTCGCCACCCGCATGGTGATCGGGGAAGACGGCTATCCCACCACAGAGATGGAACAGGATGACGGAAGCGTCGTCACCGGAGATTTCGATCTCGTTCCCATACTGGAAACCTTCATTAAAGAACACCCGGGATTTTCTTATAAGGGCGCAAGAGCCATAATCGCATTTACGGGCTACAATGGAATTCTTGGATACCGGACAGATGAATCTTATAAGGACACCAATCCCAATTACGAGGAGGATCGCAAACAGGCTGCCGCAGTCGCTCAGTGCCTGAGAGACCACGGCTGGGAACTGGCTTCCCACAGCTGGGGCCACCGCAACCTGGGCACGATCTCCATGGAACACTTCAGGATGGATGCGGATAAATGGGAAAAGAACGTGGAATCCCTCATCGGTCCTACCGATATCATTCTCTACCCCTTTGGCAGCGATATCGGGACCTGGAAGCCTTATACGGATGATAATGAACGCTTTACCTATTTAAAATCACTGGGATTCCGATATTTCTGCAACGTGGATGCCAGCACGCCTTACTGGATGCAGCTGGGACCGGATCATTTCCGCCAGGGGAGACGGAATCTGGATGGCTACCGCATGTATTACTATCCGGACAGCTTAAGCGACTTATTCAGCGTCCCGGACGTATTCGATCCGGCCAGACCGACACCGGTACCACAGATGTAGCTTTATCATTTATTACAAAACACTGCAAACTCAAAAGAGCCTTGAAGCGGGACCATGACAGTTCCGCCTCAAGGCTCTTTTTTTATTTCATAGGAAAGCTGTCCTATGAGACAAAAACCCTCCGGAGGCCGACACTCCGCACGAAGGAAATATGGCGCTGAGACGGCCTGCCCGATCTTTGTTTCGTTATTTCAATCCACGCTCGATCATTTCAAAGAGTGCGACTACCTCTTATAGATGCGCGGCTTGACTTCATGTCAGTGGGGGATACCGATTTCTCTCCGCCCGCCACTGCCGTTAAGCTTGTTTTGTTAAAACTGTACCACGGCCCGGATGGGCTCCGCCGGCTGGACGGACTCCGCATAGAGCACAGGGCCTTCGCCCTCATAGTCCTTCCAGAATTCATAGGCGATCCTGGCCCGGACCTTTACCCACTGCTTCGTCTGTAAGTCCTTCGCTTCTCTGGCCTTCGTGACAAATCCGAGGAACGTCATGTCGGCTTCACAGCAGGTCATGGCCATACGTCCCGGGACAAAGTAATTTTTCGGAAAATCCGGGCTCTTTAATACCATGGCCGTAAATTCCACAATCTTTCCCTCGTAGCGGTCCCGCCTGTCCATACAGTCAATATACCAGATGCCGTAAGCCTCCGGCGAAATTGCAATCACGTCCGCACTCATATCGTAAGGCAGATCCTCGTCCGCGATCTCGTCGATCTCTCCCTCTGAATCCTCAAAGACAATCTCGCCTCTCTGGCACATGGATTTAAGGGTCCTGCGGCAGCCTGATAAATCTTCGATCCCGTCACACCGGTTACAGATAACCAGTTCAGAATTCTTAATCATGGCATACAGCAGAGGCTTCATATTCGCCACATATAAGTCAAAGGTGGACATGTCAATAATGGTAATCTGCTGATATACACGCCAGTCGTCCGGCAGTTGTAAGTCATCCTGATTCCACATGCCGTTCCACTCAATTAAGACGCGCTCCGGATTATAGAGTAGCTCCAGCTCCAGAAGACGCTCCGGCGTGAGCTCGTCCATGCTTTCGATAAATATACCTGCCGTTTTGGTGCGTTTCAACAGTTCTGTATCGTACTCCGTATCACCGTCTTCGCAGACGATCAGCAGGGTCTTTCCATCGGTCTGAAAATAATCCTGCTGCATGGTGAACTGGAGAAACTGGGTCTTACCGGCTTCTAAAAATCCATTGATCAGAAACACCGGCATAAAATCGTCATCTAATGTATCCGTGTACTCCATCTTCTCACCTGCCAAACGCTTTCTTTAATTCGTCTTCTTTCAGCTTTGCGCCGATCACGCATACCTTGCCGGTATATTCCGGTGATCCGTCACGGATCTCATACTGCTCCGGTACAAGGTCGAAATAGAGCCAGCTTCCCTCTTTCTCTCCAGGAACCATGCCCTTGGCGCGAAGCACCTCGCCGTACTGGTCACCATATGCCAGTTCGTCCAGAATCCGGTCTAAGTCTTCCCTCGTCATGGCCGCAACATTCTCAAGGCCCCAGCTGGTGAATACCTCATCCGCATGGTGGTGATCGTGACCGCAGCTGCAGGCCTCGCCGTCGTTATGATGGTGGTGCTCATGATCATGGCCGCAGCCGCACTCCTCTGCTTCATGATCGTGGTCGTGATGATGATGGTGCTCATGATCGTGGCCGCAGCCACACTCCTCTGCTTCATGATCGTGGTCGTGATGGTGGTGGTGCTCATGATCATGGCCGCAGCCGCACTCCTCTGCTTCATGATCGCCGTCGTGATGGTGGTGGTGCTCATGGTCATGGCCGCAACCACACTCCTCTGCTTCATGATCGTGGTCGTGATGATGCTCATGGTCATGGCCGCAGCCACATTCCTCTGCTTCATGATCGTGGTCGTGATGGTGGTGGTGCTCATGATCATGGCCACAGCCGCACTCTTCCTCATCATGCCCGCAGCCGCACGCCCCGCCGTCATGGTCGTGATGGTGATGACGGTACTCCTCAACTTCCTTCATTAAGTCTTCCGCCATCGTATCCGGCTTCTCGATGATTTCCAGAAGCTGGGCGCCGCTTAACTGGCTGCATGGCGTTGTGACGATCACGGCCTTCGGATTCTTCTCACGGATCAGTTCCACAGCCTGATTTACCTTGTCCATGGCAGTAATGTCGGTACGGCTTAAAACAACCGTTCCTGCGTTCTCGATCTGATTATTAAAGAACTCGCCGAAATTCTTCATGTACATCCGGCATTTCGCCACATCCACGATGGTAACCGCGCTGTTCAAGGTAACCTCGATCTCCGCCGCCACATCTCTGACTGCCTTCATGACATCAGAAAGCTTGCCCACGCCTGACGGCTCGATGATCACACGATCCGGCTTGTACTTGGTCAGCACTTCCGCCAGGGACTTTCCAAAATCACCGACCAGGGAGCAGCAAATGCAGCCGCTGTTCATCTCACGGATCTCGATTCCGGAATCCTTTAAGAATCCCCCGTCGATGCCGATCTCCCCGAACTCATTTTCAATTAAAACCACCTGCTCTCCGGAGATGGCCTCCTCCAGCAGTTTTTTAATAAAAGTCGTCTTACCGGCTCCAAGGAAGCCGGATATAATATCAATCTTTGTCATATCGTTTAAGGACCTCTTTTCTTTCCAGGTTTTTCATTCATTACAACTACCTATTTTGTCACAAACCGCCTGTAAAGTCAAGCCGGAGACCCTTATTGTACTTCATCATTTTTTCTCAATCATGGTGTTTTTCAGTTCTTCTACGCACTCAATGAAACCGTTATCCTTGTAAAACACCATATTTTGATCCCCGCGGTCCATATAAATCAGTCCTTCTTCTATATTAAATATGGGATCGTATCCGTGAAAATATTTCTCCGGAAAGGAGAACCAGACAAACGAACGGGCCTGCTTCCCTTCTCTCACCAGCTTTTTCAGCTCCGCCTGTCTCTCGGCCGGCTGCCTCTCCAGGGAAAATGCCAGCATCTGAAGCCGCGCCAGAGTCTCGTCTCCGGACGCCAGATTCACATTCTCATTCTCATCACGTAAGGCGATCCAGGCGGAAGCCGCAGGTTCCTCATACCCCCGCTGTACGATCAGGCGGCAGTGTAATACGAAGCCGCCCAGCGCGCAGTCGGCAATCAGGAATCCGGCCAGCCCCGCCGCCACTATATACTTCTTTTTCTGGTGTTCAAGCGCAAGCACTGCCATCGTGATCACCGCCATGCCTAAAGTGCAGAACAGCACTGTTCCATATCCCTCCGGCAGGTTCATGGTACTCATCTTATCCGGCATGAACTTCTGCATAAAATTGAGGATCTTCCAGTGAAAAAAGCGGACCGCCACCACATAGACCATCAGGGCCGTAAACAGGAACGCAAGGATCCAGTCTTTTTTCGTTTTAATTCTCCATTCCGCCAATTTCTTCATCTGTCAGCGTCTCCTCCCCGTCATATTCATCATATAAGGACTCCAAACAGTCCTCCTGGTACCGAACCATATATCTGGAGAATTCTTCCGGCACCCGGTATACCGTACCGTGCTCCGTCACCAGATAATGCTCCTTCGGATTTACCTCACAGATCATGGAATCCTGCCGGTGTTTTCCCAGAAAGATCTGAAGCTGCAGTTCATCCTCGGGTACCCGCACATCAGGGCTTAAGCGTTCCAGGGGATTCCCGTCCTGGTAAAGTGCATCCCGAAGAATGCGGAAAATGGTGTCATTCCCTCCCGGCTTATCCTCTTCATAGTAGCCGTTTCCCCGGATTTCGGTCGCCAGAAAGAATCCGGTTACGTCCTCCATACGGTCATCCTTTGCCGCCATTACGGTGTCCGCCTTTAACAGCGCCCCCGTCCACAGAAGGACTACAGCCGCCCAGACGGCTGCAAATTTCAGATAGCGCCGCAGCGTAAAGATCTTCGAATCTCCGGTAAAATAGGCGAGGCTGCCATAGACAGCGCCCCCGATCATAACCGGCGTAATCCGCTCCGCCAGAAACGTAAGAAGGCCTCTTCCCGGGAAGAATTCATTGAACTCCGTAAACATGCCGTTCCCGCTGTAATAGCCGTAGGGCTGCGCATGAAACAGATTGTGCAGCATCTCACTGGCCTTGTACGGGATGGCCAGAATCACCTTTGTCACAAGAAAGGAATCCGTAAAATAAGTGATGGAAAACCAGCCCAGCACGAATCCCACCAGGGTGAACACCAGGATCCTTCTGGTTCCTTTTTCAAAATGGACCACCCGCTCCTTAAGCCCCTCATCCGTACCGCTATATCCGGCCTCCGGTATGTCCAGCTCCTTCCCTTTCTCCAGATACCCCTCGACCAGCGCGCGGCATTCCCCGCATTCCTCCAGGTGCTTTTCCACTTCCGGGTCCTCGATATTGCCCCGTAGATACTCCAGTACCCGATCTCTGTAATCACATGCCACAGCTGTCACCTCCTCTCTGTTCATACCGGCTCCGGTACTTAAGCCTGGCCCTGTGAAGCCTGACCTTTACCACGGTTTCCGAAAGCCCTGTCACTCTGGCAATATCCGCGTACGCCATCTTTTCATAATCGCGAAGCAGGATGATCGTCCTGTCGTCGGCATTTAAGGAAGAAAGCACCTCCCGGATCAGTTTTGCCTTTTCTTCCTTCAAAAGCTTCTCCTCCGGTCCGCTCTCATACCCGGCCTCCAGCCGTTGTATGTCGGCCTCTTCCAGGAGAACCGGCTGTTTCTTTCTGGCAAAGGAAAGAAAGGTGTTCCGCGCAATCGTCAGGCACCACGTCTTTTCACTGCAGTCCTCCTTAAAGCCCTTAAGCCCCAGATAAACCTTCAAAAAGGTCTCCTGCGCCAAATCCTCCGCCGTATCTTTATCCTTCGTCATATAGGAAAGGTAACCGTATACCGCGTTTTTCTGCCTCTGGTAAACTTCTTCAAATCTCACTCCCACGGACGTCTCTCCTTTGTTTTTTCTTCACTCGAAACCGTCTTCACCTATATAGACTCCGTTTTTCTCAAAAAGTTACATTCAAAGATAAAGAAAAGCAGAAACCTACAGGCTCTGCTCGCTCATAAATCTTTTAATTCCCAAAAATACTTCCTCACTGATAATATGTTCCATGCGGCAGGCGTCTTCCTCTGCCTCCTTCAGGATTCCGATGGCACGGCTCACACTTGGTTTGCTGAAATTCAGTTCGTGGGCGATATCGATGGAACGCACCGTCCCATTTTTCTCTCTCAGACGCAGGATCGTCTCCAGATAATTTTCTCCGGACTCATACATGGCAGTTTCTCCCCATTTCATCCCGTGTGTATCGCTTCTATCATATACGATTTTTTTCCATAAGTCCACTCCCGGTCCGTATTCCGAAAACGAAGGAACCGGCCGCAGCGCCCTGCAGCTGTCTGCACGGGTACCACGCCGGTTCCTGTTATTCTCATTGAGCACCGTCAGCGCTTCTCCTGCCCGGGTTTTTGATCCCGTCAGGCGCTGGCGCTGTCTCCGTCTATCCGGTAAAGGTTCTTTCTCTGGATCAGTCCAATCTCCTCCAGGGTCTTCACCATCCGGTAAACAGTGGCCATTCCGATCGTGGGGTCCTTTTCCAGTGCCTGATAATACATTTCCTTACAGCAGCAGCATTCGTCCTGCAGAATCACATCAATCAGAATCTGTCTCTGGTTTGTGATTCTGCAGCCGTTTTTCTTTAATTCCCGAATCACATAGGCGCGTTTCTCTTCGAGGATATCAGCCTGATTCATCTTATCAACCTCCCCGTTATGAGCGCGGCTTATGGCCTGGAACGCAGCCATGGCAGCAACTGCATTGTCCTCCGCAACCGCTCTTGCTTCCGCAGCTGCAGGTTCCCCGGTTCTTATACACGGAACGGATCGCAAGTCCCGTCAATACGAGTAATATCAGTGATATCATAATTGTCGCCGCATTGGCAGCTATCCAAGTTACCATAAGTATCCCTCTTTTCTATTCAGTCTCCTGGTAGTCCGTCCTCCAGGTCCCTGTGCATCTGCTTAAATTCTGGCCGCTGCGGCTCCTGTCTTTTTGTCAGCCTTCGGAGCCGGACGGAACAGCAGATACAGAGTTACAGCAAGAACAATAACAGCAGAGGCTGTTCCAATACCGAAACCACCGCCCATGGCGAATGATCCCAGCTGATAGATCATTAAGCATACCGCATAAGCAAATACATTCTGGAAGATAACTGCAAACGCGGTCCAGCTCTTATTTCCCATCTCCTTCGCCATGGTGCTGATTGCAGCCAGACACGGAGAATCCAGTAAGTTAAAGGTTAGGAAGGTAAATCCTGCAAGGGCGCTTCCGTGGAAGAAATCAGTCATAACGTACTGCCACAGAGCGGCGTCACTCTCCGTCGCTTCCGCCATATTGGCAAGGACACCCATGGTGCTGACGATGCCCTCCTTTGCCACAAATCCGGAAAGGGAGGAGGCAACCGCCTGCCAGCTGCCGAAGCCCAGAGGCGCAAAGATCGGAGCGAGGAAGGTGCCGATGATCGCGAGGAAGGAAGCTTCCATATCCTCAACCATGCCGAAGGCGCCGTTTTCCACACCGAACGTAGCCAGGAACCACATCACCATACAGCAGAGGAACAGGATTGTTCCCGCTTTCTTTAAGAAGCTCCATACACGCTCCCATACGTGAAGCAGCACGGTCTTCACTGACGGAACGTGGTACTGCGGAAGTTCAATTACGAACGGTGACGGATCACCTGCAAACATTTTCGTTTTCTTTAAAATAATACAGGATACGATAACCGATGCAATTCCGATGAAATACATGCTGGGTGCCATCCACCAGGCCCCACCCATGATCGCACCTGCTACCAGTGCGATAACCGGAAGCTTTGCGCCGCAGGGAACGAAGGTCGATGTCATAATGGTCATACGGCGGTTTTTATCATCTTCAATGGTTTTAGTGGCCATGATGGCCGGAACGCCGCATCCGGAAGAGATAAGCAGCGGGATAAAGCTCTTTCCCGATAATCCGAATCTGCGGAAAATACGGTCCATGATAAATGCAACTCTCGCCATGTATCCGCAGTCCTCCAGGACAGATAAGAACAGGAAGAGAATCGCCATCTGAGGAGCGAATCCGATTGGAGCCGCCAGACCTCCGATGATACCATCCACAACCAGGGAAACGAGCCATTCGGAAGCGCCTGCGGTCTCCATCAAGCCCTGAACGGCCGGCTGGATCCATGCGCCAAACAGCGTATCGTTGGTAAAGTCGGTAACAATGGTTCCGAGCGATGTGACGGAAACGTAATAGACCACAAACATCACGGCCACGAAGATCGGAAGCGCCAGGATTCTGTTCGTTACAATCCTGTCAATCTTGTCCGAAACGGTCATTCCCTTTCGGTTCTTCTTTAAACAGCCCGTAATGATTTTCGATATGTATTCGTATCTCTCGTTGGTGATGATACTCTCCGCATCGTCATCCATCTGCTTCTCGGCATCCTTCACGATTTCCACGATGCGCTTCGAGGAATCGGCAGAAAGCGGGGTCGTACCCAGGACCTTCTCATCCTGCTCGAACAGCTTAATGCTGTACCAGCGCGCCAGATGGTCCGGAACGGAATTGGGAAGGAGGTCTGCGATATCGGCCAGATAGCCTTCCACCTCTCTGGAAAACTCATGCTTCGGCACCTGAATGGTCCTGGCATTTGCCAGACGAACCGCACGGTCCACCACTTCAGTCAGTCCCTCGCCCTTTAAGGCGGAGGTAGCAACCACTTCACAGCCAAACGCTGCCGCCAGCTTCTTCTCGTCGATCTTATCGCCGCTCTTCACCGCCAGATCCATCATGTTCAGGGCGATGACAACCGGAATCCCCAGCTCCAGCAGCTGTGTCGTCAAATATAAGTTACGTTCCAGATTCGTGGCGTCCACCAGGTTAATAATCGCATCCGGTCTCTCATTGATTAAATAGTCACGGCTTACGACCTCTTCCAGTGTATACGGTGACAGGGAATAAATTCCCGGAAGGTCGGTGATAATGATGTCTTTCTTTCCCTTCAGTTTCCCTTCCTTCTTCTCTACCGTAACTCCAGGCCAGTTTCCAACATACTGGTTGGAGCCTGTTAAGTTATTAAACATGGTGGTTTTTCCGCAGTTTGGATTACCTGCCAGTGCAATACGGATTGCCATACTCTTGTTCCTCCTTTAGTTAGCCATCTCTAACTCTCATTCTTAAAATATAGGGCGTCCGCCCTTCCCTGATCTTTTACTCTACCACAATCAGTTCCGCATCCTGTTTTCTCAAAGAAAGTTCATACCCTCGCACCGTTACTTCCACCGGGTCCCCGAGCGGCGCAACCTTCCTGACAAATACAGAACAGCCTTTTGTGATCCCCATATCCATAATCCGGCGTTTGACTGCGCCCTCTCCGTTTAACTTCTTCACGGTTACGGTCGTGCCGCATGGAATTTCCTTCAAGGTCTGCATCCTCTTTTCCTCCTACTAAACCATAATTTTTTTTGCCATATCCTGATTCACTGCGATTCTGGAATCCTTGACATTGACTATCATATTTCCGCTGATCGTCGATACCACGGTGACCACTGCGCCCGTTACAAAACCAAGATTCTCCAGAAAACGTTTCGTCTCTTCGTTCCCGCCGATTTTACGTATTACCTGTGCTTCGCCGGTTCTTACCATGGTTAAAGGCATCATATTCACCACCTCTGCTTAATTTTGAAAATTATTCTCAATTTCATTTTCTTTACAGTAGTTAGTATATGCTAATCCAAATAAAAAATCAAGTACTTTATTGAAAATAATTCTCAATAAGGAAAATAAATCCAACTATGCGGAAATTTTTAAAGGAAAGAGGAACAGGCTTTTAAAAAAACAGCAGGGGAAAACCGCGTTTTCTAAACACGTTTTTCCCCTGCTGCTCTCCCTGTCATTTATCTTCGTAAGCGTGGTAAATCCGCTTTACCACATCATAGGCCAGCTTGCGCCGCCTGTATTCATCCACAATCCCCTTATTATTCATGGTGCGGGGGCGGCTGGCGAACCACTCGTCACTGACCCTCACGTCACTGAGCTGCCAGATAAAGATACCGCTGCAACCTTCCTGCTCAAGAACCGCCGTAATCTGGTCCTCCAGAGCCTTTGCCTGATATTCCTCCGACCATTTGCACAGAGTGTGGCTTCTGAAACCATAGATGGCGCCCGCACCGATCTCAGTAACCAGAAACGGCTTGCCGCTTCCTTCGCTCTCACGCTGAACCCAGTCATAGATATCCTTCACATACTCACTGGCCGGCGTCTCATGATACCACTCCGGATAAAGATTATAAGAGACAATCTCCGGAAGCCCGAAACAGATGTCCGTCTTAAATTTACAGCTTGCAGACGACCTCGGCCTGGAAAAATCCATGTGCTTAATCAAGTCGTACTGCTTCTTATAGCACTCATAGCCGTACTCCGTATCACTGGCACACTCATTTAAAATGCCCCAGATAATGACAGACGGGTGATTGATATGAGCCGTGATCATTTCCTCGATACACGTTTCCGCCTGGCGCTCGAAATTCGGATTCTGCATATGCTCCAGCGTCAGCCCCCGGGCATGGTTTTCCTCCCATACCAGAATTCCCTGCTCATCGCACAGATCAAGAAACAGTTCGTCGTTGGGATAGTGAGCGGTACGGATGGCATTGGCCCCTAAATCCATGGCCGTCTCCAGATCCTGCTGGATCGCCGCATAGGGCAGGGCGCATCCGAACATCGGATGGTCCTCGTGGCGGCAGAACCCCCTGATACGCAGCTTCTTCCCATTTAAAAGAATATCTTTGCCCTCCGTCCTAATCTCGCGGAATCCCATGCGGTCGATCTGGTCGTCAAACGCTCCGTTTTCATCCGAAAGCGTGGCCCGGACTGTATAGAGCTTCGGGTTTTTGATCTCCCAGGCCTCCGCCTCTGCCGCGGACAATTGAAAGTCCACGGTTTTCTCCCCGCCGGCCTCCAGTGTCAGTTCCATGGCTTCAGAGGCAATCCCGGCCAAGTCCAGATAAAGCCTGCATGCTTTCCCGGCCGCGGACCAATTTTTAACCTTCACTGAAACCAGGGCTTTCCAGCCGTCCTTCTCCATGACCGGGACTGCGTGAATGTATTCAATGTACGTATCCGTCAATTCCTCCAGAAGGACACCGCGGCTGATGCCGCCGTAGCTCATGTAGTCATTGGGTATGTGGAGTGCGCTGGCCTCGCCGAACGTATTATCTGCATAGACCTCCAGCAGGTGCCTTCCGGCCATCACATCTGTGACAGCCACGGCGAATGGCGTATAAGCATTATAATGGCTGCCTATCTCCCTTCCATCCAGACAGACCCTTGCCGTATGACTGACGCCCTTGAATACCAGCCGGAACGCCCCTTCCGTCTCAATCTCTCTGGAAAACACGCCGACTCCCCTGTAAGAGGAAAAATCAGGCATGGATTCCCAGCAGCCCGGAACAGCCGTCCGGTATTTTCTGCCTGCCAGATCACCTGTACAGGGCGAAAATTCCCACAGGCTGCCGCTCAATTCCCGGACCTTTCGGATCTCATGGGTGCAGAATGTCCTAATCATGCGCGCCCTCCTCCTGCCGCTCCACGGCGTCCACGATTCTCCTGATACAGTCAATATCTGTCTTCAGCTTCTGCTCTGAGCTTTCCGCGGAGGAGAAATCCTCAAAGGTCACATAGCCGTCATACCCCACCGCTTTAAGCGCCTGAAAACACCGTTCAAAATCGGCATATCCGTCTGTAAACGGGGCCCAGTCAGGGACGTATTTTTCGTTTCCATCCACGTTCTTTTTCACCCAGCACGCATTCTTAATATGTACCAGGTCGAGATACGGTCCAAGTATCTCAAAGGCCATCTGATACTCCTCGAAGCCTTCATAGATCACATTTCCCGTATCGTAGATCACGCCAATATACCGCGGATCAAAAAGGCAGGCGAGGCGGTATGCGGCGCTGGCGGACGGTGTGATCGTCCCCATGTGCATTTCAAAATCAGCTTTTACCCCATGCTTCCTGGCGAGCACTTCCACCTTTTTAAATCCGGCTGCCGCTTGTTCAAAGGTCTCCAGGTAATTCTGCCCTTTATGATAGGGGAGAGAATTGACGCGGATCCGGTTACAGCCCATCTTCACGGCTGCCGTCATACACGACTCAATCCTGGCCTCACTGTCGGCGCAGTTTAAATACGTTGCCAGGGCATTTACCTTGATCCCATACCGATCAGACAGCGCCTTTAATTCCTGCGCTTTCTCATCTATCGTGGCGATATCCACCGTACAATAGTTGTTTTTCCAGTAAGACGGCGCCTCCTTTACTGCCCCGGGATCTGTTGGAAGATCCGTCACCCTCCAGTCCACACCGTCGTACCCGTATTCCTTCATCTTCTTAAGCGCCTGTTCCGGCGTCATTTCCGGTACACTGACCGTAAATAAAGAGTATTTCATACCGTCTCCTTTTCTTTCCTGAATTAGCTTCTATCCCTTGATACCGGAACTCGCCACGCCCTCCACGAAGTACCTCTGTAAACAGATAAACAGAATCAGGACCGGGATCAGGGCAACCGTGGCCGCGGCCATAATCTGGGCATAGTTGGAGGAATACTGGCTGTTAAACATACGCAGCATCAGCTGAATGGTCTTTTTTTTCTGGGAAGACAAATAGATTAGCGGCCCCATAAAATCGTTCCACTCAAAGGTAAATGAGGTAATGCACAGAGTGGCGATCGCCGGCTTCGACAGCGGAAGCATCAGCCTCGCCCAGATTCCGTACTCACTCAGACCGTCGATTCTCGCCGCCTCCAGCAGTTCGTTGGGGATTCCGATAAAAAACTGTCTCATCAGGAATACGCCCATGGCTGTAAACGCATGCATCAGAATAATGCCCAGATGGCTGTCGGTCAGGCCGAACAGCGTCATCATCTTGTACTGGGGAACCATATAAACCTGCCATGGTATTGAGATCGTCATGACGTACATCATGAAAATAGTATCTCTCCCCTTAAAGCTCAGCTTCGCAAATGCATAAGCTGCAAAGCTCGACGTGACCAGCTGCAAAACGGTGGTGCATACCGTCAGCTTCGTCGTATTGAAAAAGCCCGTCAGAAGCGGAACCTTCTTCCATATTTCTGCATAGTTGCTCCACTGGGGAACGGGCGGTATCCATACGATCGGAAAGGAGAATACATCCTTCTCGAACTTTAAGGATGCCGACAGCATCCATGCAAAGGGAATAAGCATAATAACTGCCATAATAATCAGTGCTGCGTACATAAACGCTGTCTTAACCGCAGAGACAGCCGAATTTTTATTATCTGCCTGCTTCATACTGCTGCCTCCTTATAAGTAACTTGTAAATCGTTTCTCACCTTTAAACTGAATCAGTGTCACACCCATGATAATGACGAACAGAACCATGGCCACCGCGCTGGCGTAACCAAACCTGGAGCTTACGAACGCGCTGTTGAAAATATGGTAAGCCAGAACCTTGGTTGCCTCGCCGGGTCCTCCCTGTGTCGTGATATACATAATATCATAGGATTTGAAGGTGGATACCATCAGCATCATCAAAATAAAGAACGTAGTAGGGGTTACGCAGGGCCACGTAATGTGGAGGAACTGCTGCCATCTGCCTGCTCCGTCCAGAGAAGCCGCCTCGTACAAATCCCCCGATACGCCCTGGAGGGCGGCCAGATAGACAATCATGTAGTACCCCATCCCCTTCCACACGGTCAAACCGATGATCGTCGGCATAGCCCAGGTCGTAGACGCCGCCCATCTCGGCGGATTGGACACACCGAGCGCCATCAGAAGCCCGTTGACCGGGCCGCGGTCCGGATTGAATAATGCCATCCAGACCACTGCCACGGCTACCAGGGAAGCCACGTACGGGAAGAAGAGAACGGAGCGGAAAAACACCCGGCCCTTTAAGTTTTTGTTCATCAGAATGGCCAGAAACAGCGATAAGGCCAGCGTTACAGGCACTGTCACGACCGTATAATAAAGGGTGTTTTTCAAAGCAATCCAAAAGCTTGAATCATTGGTAAACATCGTGATAAAATTCTTTAAACCTACGAATTTAACCGGATTCCCGGAATCCCATTCGCAAAAACTGAGCAGCAGGGAAAAGACAATCGGTATAAATGTAAAAATGAAAAATCCGATTAAATTAGGTAGGATAAATGAGTATGCGACTAAGTTCTTTTTTCTGGCCAGAGACCGTTTCTTCGATATTTGGGCCGCGCTGTTTTCTCTGTTCATATGTCCGCCTTTCTCCAGTTACTTGGACTGCGCTTCCTTAACTCTCTCTGCCATCTTCCGGAGACCATCCTCCACAGTCACACTCTTTGTCATGATGGCGCTGTGCTGTTCCTGGTAAATGTTATCAATTTCCTTGGCAAGCCTGTCCATACGCTGCTCCACTACATACTTATCTATATCAATATACTTTGATAAGCCTTCCGGAGCATTGGGCGATGTTTTGGGAATATCATCAAAGATCTGGCTGACCTGATCGGAGTTGTAGCCTGGGACAATTCCCTGTTTTGCAAGGACCTCTGCCCCCTCTTCTCCGCAGATATAGTTGATAAAGGTCCACGCCTCTTCCGGATGCTTTGCATACGCCCCGATGGATACCGGAGTCACGCCGCCAATCGCGGCCTCATTGCCGATTCCTTTGTCATTTGGAAGGCTGCAGACACCCCAGTTGAAGTCTTTTACATTTTCCACGCACATGTTGATAAACCAGGTTCCAATCTGAAGCATAGCCGCCTGCTGGTTATAGAATACGCCGGAATAATGGATGTTGGAGGACTTCAGCATACCGTAGTCCTGAACAACTTCTTCGTCCTGCATGGCCAGAATCTCATTATAATACGGCACCAGATTTTCATAGCTGTCCGTATCGAGAACGTCAAATTCTTCGACTCGTCTGGCGAACTCGGACACATTGCTGGGCCACGTATGGACATGGGCGCCGTAGACCTTGTCATTTCCCATTCCGCTCGTCATTATGGCAGCCAGCTCATGGTATTCCTTCATCGTCATGCCGTCCTCGGGATAAGGGACGCCGGCCTTGTCGAATAAGTCTTTGTTATAGAAAATCATATTATTGTCTTTTCTGAACGGAACTCCATACGTCTTGCCGTTTAGCTGAAGCTGGTCCACAAGACCGGAATACGCATCCTTTTGAAAAGAGGCGTCCTTCCCCATAAGATCATCCAGCGCCAGAACGTGTCCCTGTTCCACCAGTGCGCTCAGTGCAGGTGTTCCCTTTGTGAACACAACATCGAAGTCCTGTTTGCCGCCCAGCTGTGTGATCACCGTGTTGTCGTACTCATCCGCAGAGAATTCGACCGGTTCAACGGTAATATTGGGATACTTTGCCGTAAATGCATCAAACATGGTCTTGTAATATTCGGTATTGGAATAATCCCACAGGGCAACCTTAATGGTCACCTTCTCCTCCTGGCTTCCTTTGGCTCCGGCGCCTGTACTGCTGCATCCTGCAACGATACCTGCTGCCATAACCGCCGCCATAACACCCGCTGCCAATCTTCTTTTCTTCATTTTTTAATCCTCCATTTTCTTCATTTATCTTTACCTGGAAAAACCAGATTTTGATTTTGGAAATATAATACGAATTATGGTGGACTTAATTTTACGAGATTGGGGAATAGCTTGCATTACACGAGAAAGGAAGTGCGTTTTCCAGATAAAAGAGTCAGAATAATCAGATTTTTAAATAGCTCACGTCCTTTTTAGACATGAAAATACCGATAATACATGACATAATTCGTATTATCGGCAGTAACTGCAACTTTTGTATTACCAAATAAACAAATCTTCACCAGCAAGCTTCCATATTGCCTCAATAAAATAGTAATCACCGTAAATAATGGCAATTTCATGTTCTTTATCATGGTAAGCCGCCGTACACCGCTCCAGCAGATGATCCTTCTCCGTTTCCCAGCAGCAGCGGGACGCGTCGAGGGCCTTTAACATCTTCAGCGCGGCGTTTCTATAGAGGCTGCTGTCTCTGCCCTCCGTGTGCCTGGAAAGCTCGATCAGACCGCAGGACGCGATCGCCGCCGCAGTGGAATCCTCCCAGGCGCATTCGGCCGGCTGCCGGAAATCAACGGGAATCAGGCCGTTCTCCGGCGTGTTGGCCATAAAGTAATGGGCGATCCTCTTTGCCGTGTTAAGATAATGCCCGTCACCGGTATGTATGTAGCTCAGCACAAAGCCGTATAAGCCCCAGCTCTGTCCCCTGGTCCAGGAAGAACCGGTCTCATAGCCCTGCCCCCCATAGCTTCGCACCCTCTCTCCTGTAAAGGGATCAAATTCCACAATATGATTGACGGAACCGTCTTCTCTCACGAAACATTGCTGCGCCATATTGGCATGCGCCACAGCGATCTGCTGAAATCTGGGGTCCTTCGTCTCCTCGGAGGCCCAGTAAAGCAGCGGGAGATTCATCATACAGTCGATAATCGCCCATCCGCGGTGATCATCCTCTCCCCAGTCATTCCATGCCCGGATAAAGTTGCCGGCAAGATTGAATCTGCCTGCCAGGTTATTGGCAGCGAGCAGGGCTCTGTTCCGGGACTCTGTATTTTTCGTCAGCCTGTAGTCCGCCACAGCAGTTGGCAGCCATTTAAAACCATTGTCATGGTCCAGGCCGTCTGCACGCATCAGCACCGCATCCAGCTTTCTCTCCAGTTCCTCAGCCGTCTCCCGGTAGAGCTCATCACCCGTCAAAGCGTAAAGCTGCCACATCATACCGCCCCAAAAGCCGTTGGTCCACCAGGAGATATCCTGGCTTCCGGACCGGTCATCGAAGACGCCGTCCACCGTGGTATACGGTATCTTGCCGCGGCTGCGTTCTGTCACAGGCTTTATCTTCTTTTTTATTTTTTCCATTGTCTCAGCAGCCCATGCCGCATCCTGTTGTGATAAATACATTGCATTCTCCTTTCTCTTGTTTCTTATGTCATAAAAGGGGGACAGTCACTGTCCTGCCTCTGTATGCAATCGTAACACTTCCCTCTTCCACACTCACGAAAGGCTTCTGCCCGGCCATTTCCCCGGCACTGGCGAAGCGGTCTGCGAACACACTGGTAATCAGTAAATGGCTGCCCGGTTCCAGTTCCGCTGTCACGGTTGGAATAACCGTGAGATTATAGAATAAATTGGTATTCGGAAACGGCGTCACAAGCTTTGCCGTCCCCTCAGTTTCGGCCACAATTCCGCTTACTCCCCACGAAGCCCTTACAAATGCAGAATCTTCCGTGATTTCGATATTCTCCGCTTTCAGTCTGCCCGTCCCGGCTCCCTCCGTCACTTCAAAGCACCGCTCCTGAGCAATGGAAAAACCTCCGTCTGCTGCCGTTACCGGTACGCAGTTGGTAATCTGGTGAATCCGCACATGCCAGGGGGAGCAGGGAACCACTGTGCTTATTACCTCCACACCGGTCATCGGGCTGTATTTTGCAGAAAGCTTTTCCTCATCCGAATTAAAGTCTGTCTGACCGTATCTCATGCAGTAGCGGTTCTCTCCCTTTACGGAAAATGCCAGAGTATTGTCAAATGCCCCCTGTTCCAGGCTGGTCCCTCTCGCAACACTGAAGCCAAACTGGTTGGAATATACGAATTTCTCGTATTTTTCCGCGCCCCTGCCGTGATCCAGCGCCAAATGCTGCCCCGTCACGTAAGCCAGCACGTGATCGTTGTCATCATGGGTAACAATCATGTGCGGGTGCTTTAAATATTTCACCGGTTCATAAGGGTACGCCTTGGGCTCAGCCGTCCAGAATGGATGGTTCTCATTCAGTCCGAGCACGATAAACGCCTTATTGCACCAGTAGGGGGAACCGCATCCATTGTAATTCTCACTCATCAAAAGATTCGGATATCCGTACCCAATGCTCAAAATCCCCGTGTTATCGAAAATGGGACGCCGCATCCACACCTCGATATTCCTTAAAACCAGATTCTTAAGCACGCCGTAATCCACATCGAGTCTGGCGTAGGCCATCGCTCCGAACAGGCCGCTGTGCGCAAAACGGTAGGTCAGGCTCCTTCCAAAAGGAATCTCTTCCCCATTATTCGCAAACCAGTAGACAAAATCATCAAAGAACTTCGTACTGCGTTCCTTAAGGATCCGGCACCTCTCAGGCTCCAGCGCCTCCATATGTTCCGCGTAGATCAGTCCGTAATAGTGGATCGCGAATGCCACATAATAATCGACCTGGCCCGGATTGCCGTCGTAATACCAGCCATCGCCGGTATAGGAGCCTTCGATCAGCGCAAAATCCTCCTCCATTCTATCTTCCCGCCACTCCAGCCCCAGCAGCCGAAAAGTCATATTCGTGAGAATTCTGAAATACCTCCAGTTATTCTTCGGCATGTCGTAGTCATTCATCTGTCTCAGCCACCGGTACAGGTTGTCCTTCTGGCCGTCAGTCAGCGCGTCCCACAGCTCCCTGCGGTTGACCGTTATCGAAAATACGAGCGCCGCCACCTCCACCATCTTCTGATCATAATCAAATATGTCGGCCCAGTACTCGCTGTCCCCGGGATCCGTTCCATGGATGATACCGTTCCGATAGAGTACAAGCCACTCCCTTATCTCCTCCTGCTGTTCTGCGGGAAGCCCGGAGTTATCCGCTGACCAGAGCGGCCCCAATCCCCAGAGCACCCTGGCCCAGCCTTCCATCCTGGCTGACTTTTCACCGTAATGGGCCCCTGTATTCCCCACATGAAGAAATGCCCTCTTCGGACTGTAAAATGCTTTCAGCGGCCTTATAAAATCCAGAAACAGCTGAACCATATCATTTCTTGAGTTCATTATTATGTCCATCTTTTTCACTTTCATCTTTCTTTTTTTGTGTATATTAACCATATGACTTATCATATCATAATTTTCTTTTCATAATATTGTTTTTTATGCTATATTTATGTCATATCATGCTGCGCATATCGTCAGAAAGGAGAGCTTCCAATGTTTGAAATCACCACACAATCCATCAACCAGCTGCTGATTTCCCATCACCGCACCTGCCAGAAGCAGGATCGTACCCTGCATATGCACAACAACGCATACGAGCTTCTGCTGTTTAAAAGCGGTAATGTAGACTATTTTATTAATGATGTCACCTTCCGCCTTATGCCCGGCGATCTGATTTTCATTTGTCCGAATGACATACACGGCCTGTTCATCAGCGATGAGACGCCCTATGAGCGTATGCCTGTCCATTTCGAAGAAAGCTTTGCCGCCTCCCTGTCAACCCCGGAAACAGATCTCTTCGCCTGTTTTCAGAATTTCACTCCGGACCCTCCCTGCCATCTGGACAGCAGACAGCTTCAGCAATACGAAGCGTGTGTGGATACCATTATCAACAGCTTAAACAAAAAAGAATTCGGGTATGATATCCGAATCCGGTCCTGTCTCTCCTGGATTCTCCTCTGCGCGAATGAGGCCATCCGTTTTGAATCCGCCTCTGCGGGAGACGTATCCCCCGAGATAATCCGACAGGCCCTGAGCTATGTCAATAACAATCTGACCCATGATATATCCATACAGACGATCGCCGCCGCACTGAATATCAGCGGTTCCCGTCTGAGTCATATATTCAAGAACTATACCGGAACCTCCCTGTGGAACTACATCATCGCACGCCGCATCCAGCACGCCGGAATCCTCTTAAAACAGGGTGCCTCCATCACAGACGCCTGTTACGAATGCGGATTTAATGATTACTCCCATTTCGTCAAGGTGTTCCATAAAATCATGGGAGTCTCCCCCGGCAAATATGTGAAAAATATGGCCACCTACACCACCGAGGGTCAGTCCAGCAACTTAAAATTCTTATAGCAAAGGTTCCTGTTACAGAATAAAGAGTCCGGCACATCCCCCGGAGGGTTTTTATTTCATAGGATGAACCTACCTGTGAAACCAAAAAACGCCGCCCCACCAGAAGCTGACCGGTGGGACGGCGATATTATTTACCCGAACTTTGAGCACATCATTTCATCTTTTCCAGGATATTGTCAATATCCACCTTTTTTCCAATTACCATCAGATGCTCCTGCGCCTGAATGACATAGTCGGCCGGGGGCATAAGCTGGGCTTTTCCCTCGCGTTTGATGCCCAGGACGCTGATGTGGTAACGGTTGCGGATATCGGCCTCGCGGATGGTCTTGTGGATCCATTCCGGAAGAGGCGGGATCTCGTAGATGGAGTATTCCTGCGTCAGTTCAATGTAGTCAAATACGTGGTTGGCGCTGTAGCGGACCGCCATCTTTTCTGCAATGTCACGGTCCGGATAGATGACCTCGTCCGCGCCGTTTCTGAGAAGGAACTTGGCGTGAATGTCGCGGTTCGCCTTGCTGATGACACGGCGGCCGCCCAGCTCCTTTACAAGGCTGGTGATCTCCAGACTGCTCTGGAAATTCGTTCCGATACAGACGAAACAGATGTCGAAGTTGGCGATTCCCAGGCTTCGTAAAACCGCCTCGTTGGTACAGTCTCCGATCTTGGCGCTGGTCACGATGGGAAGCAGGTCCTCTAATACCTCTTCCTTCTGATCCACCACCATAACGTCATTTCCCAGCATGGCGAGATTTTCGCAGAGATGGTGGCCAAACCGTCCCATTCCTATGATTAAAATTGATTTCATATGATATTCTCCTTTGCTTCGCAGCATATTATTTCAACATTCATAAGCAGATTCCCTCACCTCTAAGGTGGCGGGTTATAGCAATCTTTATTCAGTGGTGGTGCAATCCACTTCTGAATATTAAAGCCTCCGGCGGATGTGCAGAGCGCCCCAGTGTATGATGTCATGCGGGGCATGACGGGCGCTCGCACCAATTCGCCGAGGCGAATTGAATACATGATCTCTTCACTTACAGGCACCGGCTGCGGGCTTACCCGATATTGATCGCCTCCGCAGGCTGCTGTACATGGGGCTTTCTCTTGGACTGGACAAAGGCCAGGGCAAAGGAAAGGCTTCCGATTCTGCCGCAGTACATCAGAAGAATGATGATGCAGCGCGATACCGGATGGAGCGCTCTCGTGATTCCCGTGGTCATTCCGACCGTACCGATAGCGGAAAACGTCTCAAACAGGATATCGGAAAATCCCAGCGGCTGTATCGCCATGATGGCCAGCGACGCCGTGACTGCCAGCAAAAGGTTGATCGTCAGAATCGTTCCGGCACGCTTGACCGCGTCGTTCTCCAGCCTCCGGCCGAAGATATTGATCCCGTACGTCTGCTTGATATTGGAATGTACGCACAAGAGAAGGACCACCAGGGTCGTCGTCTTGATGCCGCCGGCAGTGGAGCCAGGGCTTCCTCCGATGAACATCAGGATGATGGTCAGCAGCTTGCTTCCATCGGTTAAGGCCGCCGTGTCCGTCGTGTTGAAGCCGGCCGTTCTGGCCGTCACTGAGCTGAATAAGGAGGTCAGGATCTTTCCGCTGGTATTCATTCCCACCAGAAGATGATTCCTCTCCAGCAGATAAAACAGCAGTCCTCCGCCGAAGACCAGGATCGCGGTGGTGACGAGTACAATCTTCGTCTGAAGCATATATTTTCGGAAATGCAGCTTATTCCGGCTTAAATCATCCCAGACGATAAAGCCGATACCACCGATAATAATAAGGGACATGATGACCAGATTCACCAGCCAGTCATCGTAATAGGCTACAAAAGAGCTGTACGGTGTCTGCCCTCCCATCAGGTCGAAGCCCGCGTTGCAGAAGGCCGATATGGAATGGAAAATACCGTAGAACAGTCCCCGTAAGAAACCAAACTGGGGGATAAAGCGGATTGCCAGAAGCACCGCGCCCGTTCCCTCAAAGATACAAGTGCCGATGATAATCTTCTTCGCCAGGCGCACCACCCCGCCGATCTGCAGGGTATTGACGCTCTCCATCATGAGTCCGCGCTCCTTCAGGCCGATCTTACGGCGGAGAACGATGGAGATGAAGACGCCCACCGTGATAAAACCCAGACCGCCGATCTGAATCATGGTCAGTATGACAAGCTGGCCAAATAAGGACCACTGGCTCCAGGTATCCGCCACCACAAGGCCCGTCACGCAGGACGCGCTGGTAGCCGTAAACAGACAGTTTAAAAATGGCTCCGACTGTCCGTCGCGGCTGGCAAAGGGAAGCATGAGAAGAAGTGTTCCCGTTATGATAATGCAGAAAAATCCATATGCAATAAACTGTGTCTGGCTCACATGGCGCCGGGCATGAATTAATTTTTTCTCATCCATCTTGCTGCTACTGCCTTTCTGCTTCCGTATTTTCACTTAATTCCGGCTTTTTTCCGCCGGTTCGGAATTTGAGCGCCCACTCTGCCCCTGTAAAGAGCAGAAATGCCGCCAGATTGACGACAACGACGCTGGCTCCCGCCGGTGTGGAGAACCGGTAGGACATCACCATGCCGATACAGAAGCACACCACGCCCAGCACGCCGGAGGACAGCACCACGCCGCGGAAGCTCTTAAAGAGCCGCATGGAGGTGAGCGCCGGAAAGATAATCAGGCTGGAAATCAGCATCGCTCCCATCATCCGCATTCCAAGGACGATGGTGATCGCCGTCAGAATCGCAATGAGCACATTGTACCACGAGACGTTCACGCCCGTGGCTCTGGCGAAATTCTCATCAAAGGTCACTGCAAAAATCTTATTGTAACAGATCAGAAACAGCCCCAGAACCACGACGCTTAAGATCACGCTTAAGCTGACATCCGTCCTGCTCATGGCAAGAATACTTCCGAACATGTAGCTGCTCACATCGGTCGTCATACCGGTCGTCATGGAGGTGACGATAATACCGATGGCAAGGGCCGCCGCCGATATCATGGCGATGGCCGCGTCACTCTTGATCTTCCCGTGCTCCGTGATCCTTAAAAGGAAGAACGCCGCCAGAACCACCACGGGGATGGATACCTTTAAGGGGGACCATCCGGCCGCTACCGCGATGGAGAGCGCGCCGAAGGACACGTGGGACAGACCGTCCCCAATCATGGAATACCGTTTCAGCACAAGGCTCACACCCAGAAGAGACGCGCAGAGCGAGACGAGAATTCCGCCCACTAAGGCCCTGACGAGGAACGGGTATGAAAGCATCTCACTCACCATTTCCATCAAAGCTCACCTCCCAGATAAATGTGGCCCGCGCTGCTCTTCAAATACTCCTCCGTCGCGCCGTAGAACAGCACCTCTCTCTTTAAATGAAGAATCTTTTTCGCCTGCTTCACCACATTTGTAATATCGTGGGATACCATTAAGATCGCCACGCCCTCTTTTTGATTCAATTTTCGGATAATCTCGTAAAATTCCAGGATTGCCGAAGGGTCCAGGCCCGTAATCGGCTCATCCAGGATCAGCAGCTTGTCCGTGGCGCACAGGGCCCGGGCAATCAGGGTCCGCTGCTGCTGTCCGCCCGATAAGTCGCGGTAGCACTGGCCTGCCAGCTCTGCGATTCCCAGCCGCTCCATGTTCTTTTCCGCCAGCGCCTTTTCCTTTCCTGAATAGAAAGGCTTGTTTCCGCGCCTGCTCAAACAGCCGGACAGTACGACCTCCCCGACCGTAGCCGGGAAATCCTTCTGCGCCGCCGTCTGCTGCGGGAGATAACCGATCCCGCTCTTTTTCAGTTCATCCGACACGGATATGGTGCCTTTCGTCGGCTTTAAGAGTCCCAGCATTCCCTTCATCAGGGTGCTCTTTCCGGAACCGTTCTCTCCGACGATGCAGACGTAATCACCGGGATTCACCTCCATGGTAACGTCCACCACGGCATCCTGGTTTTCATAGCCGAAATCCGCATGGCTGCATTGTATCAATGAATTCATTTATTCCAGTCCTTTTTTCAAATTAATCACATTCTGTTCCATTAAGTCTAAGTAGGTCACACCGCTGTCAAATTCCCTCCTGGTCACATTGTGACAGGAATGCAGTAAGAGCGGTTCTGCGCCCGTTTCCTCGGAGATGATCTCCGCCACCCGGTGGCTGGTCAGCTCCGGATAGTAGATGACCGGAATCTGTTCTGTCTTCATCTTATCGATGAGGTAAGCGATGGTTTTGGCGCTTGGCTCCGTATCCGTACTGCATCCGGAAAATGCAGCCCTGTAGCGCAAACCATACTCATCCGCAAAATAACGGTAAGGGAACTTATCCCCCACGATTATCATGTTCCTCTTTTCATTGGCTGTCACGTCACGAAACTCCTGATCCAGCTTCTCAAGCTTCAACAGATAGCTCTCCGCATTCGCTTCATAGGCCGCCCGGTTCCCGGGATCTGCTAAAGCCAGGGTCTCTTCGATGCCCTTCACCAGCTTCATGGCGTTCACAGGCGAGGTCCAGATATGTTCGTCGTATTCGATCTCTTCTCCATGGCCGTCGTCGTCATACAGATCATGGCTGTAAAGGTCATCGTGGCTGTGGTCGTGGTCAACGCTATGGTCGTGGTCGTGGCCATGCGCCTCCTCTTCCATGCCTTCCACAATCTCCTCCTGAACGGTATCCACGTAATCCATCCCCGTCATGACCGCCATGTGGGAGGTATCGACCGCCGATAGGACCCGCTCCAGCCAGTGTTCCATGGCTCCGCCGTTGCAGATCAGCACATCGGCGTTCTGAATCGTGATCATGTCGGCCGGCGTCGGCTCGAAGGAATGGCTGTCCATGCCTGCCGGAACCACCATGGTCAGGTTAATATGCTCACCGGCAATCTGCCTGGTAAAATCGTAGTAAGGAAACAGCGTTGTCACCACATTCAGCTTCCCGCCCTCTGCTTCCGGCTCCGCTGAGGGAATCTGCCGCCCGGCACATCCCGTTAAAATCATAGCCAGAATCACGGTTCCGATGCAGAACTTCCGCGGGATTCTTCTATTTTTCTTCATTCATTACGTCTCCAATCTGATTCCATCTGCATAGTATATCACATTTTACAGGACAGGGAAAGGTTTTCCAGGCTGTTTTTCCGGTAGCTCCCCGGCGTCACTCCAAACCGTTCCTTAAATACCTTATTAAAATAAGAAATGTTCCGGAAGCCATTTTCCAGCGCAATATCCATCACCTGCCGTTCCGTCTCCACCAAATCGGCCGCCGCCCTGGTGATCCGGTAATGGTTGATATACTCTATGCAGGTCATGCCTGCATACCGCTTAAAGAAATTCATAAAATGAGTCTGGCTGAAATGGCAGACCGATGCCAGCTCCTCTATGGATAACGTTTCCCTGTAATTTGACTGAATATACGAAAGAACCTCTTTTAACTTCTCCTCGGCGCCGGATTCTCCGTTACTTCCCTCGTGCTTCGCCGCACATCCGTACTGGTACAGCAGGCGGAAAAACCGCATGAGCAGTTCCTTCGTGTACAGCTCGTACCCATACTGCTTCTCATTAAAGCATTTTAAAAGAAGGACAAAACACGCCTTCATCTCCTCATAGCCAGCTGTCCCCGGCTTCACGACCGGAAGGAAACGCAGCTTCCCGGACTGGACCGGGTTTAAGAACTTCAGGGTACAGGCATCCGGAACCTGGTAGCCCAGGAAGTCGAGATGAAACACGAGGCTGTCCGACACCATGTCCTTCCCCGGCATCTCATGGGCAGAATGGAGCATGTGAGGAGAAATCAGAAGCAGATCCCCTTCCTCTACCGAAAATGTCTCAAAATCGATATCGTAATAGATGGCCCCCGACCGGATCAGGGTGATCTCCATCTCCTCATGCCAGTGCAGGGAGAGATTTCTGTACGAATTCGGCACGGAACAGTGGTAATAGCGGACCGGCATCAGCGCATCCCCGTGATTTGTCTTCTCTTTATAGTCCGGCATCCGCCCGCCTGTGCTCCCAGTCTTAAGCCCCGTTCTCTCCATTTCCATTTATCCTCCCCATTATCATAGAATTGTGTTACTATCCGGTATTATTTTGCAAGATTTTCTTTCTTTTTTATAGTATATTATTAATATAGCAGATGTCAATAGCATCGTTGACAGGAATTATGAATGAGCCATCTGAACTGTTACATTAAAAGGAGGAAATGGTCATGCCGCAATGGTTAAAAGACGCAGTATTTTACGAAATTTATCCCCAGTCATTTCAGGATACCAACGGGGATGGGATCGGTGATTTTCAGGGAATCACCGGGAAGCTGGACTACATAAGGGACTTGGGCTGCAATGCCCTTTGGATCAATCCCTGTTTCGACTCCCCCTTTAAGGACGCGGGCTACGATGTACGGGATTATAAGAAGACAGCCCCCCGCTACGGAACCAACGAAGATCTGTACCATCTGTTTGAGGAGGCCCACAAAAGGGGGATACGCGTGCTGCTGGACCTCGTTCCCGGCCACACCTCCGAGGAACACGAGTGGTTTACCATGAGCCAGAAGGCGGAGACCAACGAATACTCCAACCGCTACATCTGGACCAATCACTGTTTCGAGGGCGCCAAGGGCTTTCCGTATATCGGCGGAGAGAGTGAACGCAGCGGCGTCTATGTACTCAACTTTTTCAAATGCCAGCCGGCCTTAAACTACGGCTTCTTAGATCCGAAGGAGCCGTGGCAGCTCCCCACCGATCATCCGGACTGTGCCGCCACCAGAGAGGCCATGAAGGATGTCATGCGTTTCTGGCTCGACCGGGGGTGTGACGGTTTCCGTGTGGACATGGCTGCCTCCCTGGTGAAGAACGACGATGAGGAAAAGACCGGCACCTGTGCCATCTGGCGAGATGTCAGGGAAATGCTGGACAGCGACTATCCGGAAGCCGCCATGGTTTCCGAATGGGGCAATCCACGGCTCGCGCTGAAGGCAGGCTTCCACATGGATTTCTTCTTAAATGGACGCGGCAATGGTTACAGCACCCTGATGCGCGACTATGAGAGCCAGGAGGACCACAGCTTCTTCAAAAAGGACAGCCACGGAGATATTACAAGGTTCTTAGACGATTACCTGCCCAAATATGAAGCTTCGAAAGAGGACGGTTACTTCTGTCTTTTGACCTGCAATCACGACACACTCCGTCCCCGCTATAATCTGGATGAGACCGAGCTGAAGCTGGCCTTTGCGTTCATTTTTACCATGCCGGGCGTTCCCTATCTCTATTACGGCGATGAGATCGGAATGCGCTATTTAGAGCTGGCGACAAAGGAAGGCGGCTACTTCCGAACCGGTTCCCGCACACCGATGCAGTGGAACAGCGGAAAAAATGCGGGCTTCTCCGATGCGGATAAAGACAGCCTCTATCTCCCAGTTGATGAAGCCTCCGACGCGCCCACCGTGGAAAATCAGGAATCCAATCCGGATTCCCTGCTCCACACCGTTAAAGCCCTGCTGGCCCTGCGCCATGATCAGGCAGATTTACAGGCCGACGCGGTATTCGAGCCGCTCTATGCCAAAAAGGGAGCGATGCCCTTCGTATACCGCCGCGGCGCACTGACCGTTGCGGTCAATCCGTCCGGCGAGACGGTCACGGTACCTTCTGACGGTCAGAAGTCTGCCATCTACTCCATCGGCAGCGGCAGATGGGAGAACGGACAAATCGTTCTGGAACCGCAGTCATTCGTAGTGCTGGGGCCAAATACACCGTAGGAAGCACTGCCAAATGCTCCTAAAAGAATGGCCGGCAGGAATTATATGAAACGATTCCTGCCGGCCAACTATTAATCTTAATCTCAGGTTAAGCCTGAGCGCCAAGCTCCGCCAGCGCTTCTCCCAGGTTCTTAAGCTGCTTCTCCGCGTCTCCGTCCGGGGATTCCAGAGCGATGACGCCCTCACCGCCGACGATCTTCGCGCCGCGCTCCGCCATGCGCTTCTCCCACTCGCGCATCCAGTCGCCGCCGCCCCATCCGTAGGAGCCGAACAGCCCGACGTGCTTGCCTTCCAGAGAACCGGATATCTCCTCGATTAAGGACTCCATGCTCTCATCTAACTCCTCTGCGCCGCAGGCAGGACAGCCGAGTGCAAAGGCGGAAGCCTCCTTTAAGTGATCCGGATCTGCGCTTCCAATCTCTGTAAGTATCGGGTTTCCACCCTTTCTCTCGATTCCGTCTGCAACGTGCTTTGCCATTTCCTCTGTATTTCCTGTTGAACTAAAATATACTACATAAATATCGCTCATGTTTTATTCTCCTTTTCTTACCGCCACTTCATACAGGCGGCTTCCATTTATGATCTGCTGCATGGCGGCCTCTCTCGCCCGGTCATACCGGGTAAATTTAAGCCTGGCCTGCGCAGGATTGTGATATACTTTCCAGTAACCGGTAAACAGGAATTTCTCTCCGTTGTAACGGATAAAATCCTTGACATCCTCGACCGGATATTCCAGCAGAACGCCCAGTTCGTGCGGAAATTCTCCGCTGCCGGCCAGATACGCGGTATATTTGCGTTTTAATCCCATGAGAATGGAAGCCAGATCAAACTGTACATATCCGCAGGATTTTAAAAATTTTCTGATTTCCTTATTTGCCAGAAGTGCTTTCAGCATGGGGAAGCGGTACAGAAACAGAACCTCTGTCCTGTCGCCGGCTGCCAGCATGACCGCAGTAATTTCTGTGCCTGCAAGGGCGCTTCTTACGGTTTGCAGTGATCCCTTTGCCATGGTCACAAGATTAGACGCCTTAATTCCCTTTAATACGGGGGCGCACTGGATGGAAACCTGAAACTCCAGCCTTCCTGCGTGGCTGCACTCTGAAATATATGACATAATTGCGTCTGTTGACATCCGTTTCACTCCTTCCGCTTTCTCATTATCCCCGGAGTAAACTTATTTTATCTATCCAGATTTTTGAAAGCCGCAAGTTAGTTATTGCTAACTTCATATAGATTAGCATATGCTAACTGTTTTTTCAAGTGTTTTTTTACTTTTTATGGTTTTGCGGAAGCGGAGGCTGAGCACTTACCTTTTTCTGGTGTGAAGCTCGATCTGCTCACTGATCTCCTCCACCTGTTTCGACGGCACATAGTCCTCCTCGTCAAATAAAAACTGATGAAGACGGATTACATTGTCTCTCAGAGTGACCGGTATGACGCAGTCCTTCTTTCCCACCAGTGCATCCTTCAGTTCAAATGGGAAGCCCTCGGTCTCCGTTAAATGGAATTTCGACACAGTGCCCGCCAGAGAGAGAATATCCTTCATCCCCACGCTGGAAGACACGGAAGGGAGTATGGAAAATGCCAGCTGACGCACTGTTCCCAAATCGGCCTGCTTTAACTTCTCCAGCACCAGCTCCGCCACCAGCCGCTGCCGTTTTGTCCTCATAAAATCCGTATCCATCTTCCGCAGCCTTGCATACGCTACGGCCTGCACCCCATCCAAATGGTTCATTCCCGGCTTCTTCAAATGGTGGGAACCGACTCCTGTGGACTCCACGGTCTCTGTAATAAAGCCATTGATGACCTTAAACTCCTCCGGACTGATCTCCACGTCGATCCCTCCTAACAGGTTAATCGCATCTGCCACGGCCTTCCAGCTGAAGGAAACGTAATCGTCGATATTTAAGTCCATATTTTCGCTCAGCGCCCAAATAGCCTGAGCCGGACCGCCTTCAAAATAGGCCTGATTGATCTTATCGTATTTATTCTTTTCATCAATCTTTACGTAGGTGTCCCGGTAAACCGACACCATTCGGATTTCTCCGGTCTCCAGATTGATATTTAATACCATCTCCATATCGGACCGCGTGCCTTTTCCAAGCTTTCCCTCCCTGGAATCCACCCCAAACACGGCCACCGTCCAGAACCGGTCCATCGTCTCCTGGGCCACCTCGCTTATATTCGTATTCTGGATCTGTTCCATTGGCACCTCAGGTATTGGCTCCTCCTGATGCGTCACATTCCAGGCATACCCCAGCATGTTTCCGAAAAGTGCGGCCCATACAGCGGCCAGTATCACAAATCCCCATTTCCAGTGCTTTGCCATGTTTCCTCCTTGGATTGATGAGTTATCCCGTAAAATATCGTTTCTGAGCCGGCTGGCCAGGCGTCCTGCACCGGAGCACGACACCCGGTAAAGGGCAGAAAAAAGAGAGACCTCTCTTTCAGCTCAGAGCATCTCTCTTTAGTTTCCTGTCTTTTTTTAATTTTATTCATTGTTTATTTGTTTCATCTTTCCCCCACAGAGGCGGGAGAATTCTCGTTTGTTTCGTTAAACAGTGATCTGATTTCATCCGGATGGCTGATGATGTATTTCGGCTTAAATGCTTCCAGCTCTGCCCTGTCCCGGAATCCCCACAGAACACCCACGGTGTCCATGCCTGCGTTGATTCCCGTCTTCATGTCGGTGTTCGTATCTCCAAAGTAGAGGCATTCCGACGGCTTCACATGGAATTCCTCCGCCGTCTTAAGGACGCCCTCAGGGTCCGGCTTACACTTCATGCCCTTTCCCTCCCCGGTTATCTTATCGAAAAAGCCAGGACCATAGACGGTCTCAACACACTCGACGGCGCGGTCATGGGCTTTGTTTGTCACCACCGCGATCCTGATTCCCTTTTCCTTCAGCATCTTTAAAAATTCCGGTATCCCTGCATACGGTTCCATCTGATATAAGCAGTATTTCTTAAACATCTCGTCATAGACCGTCAGCGCTTCCTCGTAGTGCGTAAGCTCTGTATCCCCACAGTAAACCAGCGTCCGTTCCACCAGCTTCTTATAACCGTCTCCTACGAAATACCTGACGTGATACTCATCAATAGGGCCGTAGCCAAACTGTTTTATCGTCTCATTCACCGTCTTCTTTAAAGAATGCAGTGTATTGATAATCGTTCCATCCAAATCAAAAATACAGCACTGATACATTATTTTGTCCTCCATATTCTGCCCTTACTTCTGTGTTCCAGCCTGTTCATCCCGCTCTTCCCACTGCTTCTGCACACCGCTTAAAAGCCACATAACATCCCTGGAAAGGGCCATGCTCTCTGACACAAGGTGCCCTGATACGGCTTTTTCCATATCCTCCACCTCGTATTCCAGCGCCTTCCTGCTGTCGCCGCAGGCGATCTCCTCTCTCCGTCCGTCTGCCGTATAGACGATGGCAGCCCGGTCCGCTCTCGGATACTCCGTGACCTCGATATATCCCAGTTCTCCGGCTACCACGCCGCGTTTTGGCTGCTTGGCCCTCATGGAGAGCGCGATAACCGCCATCTGCCCGTTCTCGCCCATGAACACGATTCCGGACTGTTCGTCCACTCCGGTCTCGAAACGCTTCACGGCTGACAGAACGGTATCCGGTCTCTCATCCAGAAAATACCTAGCAAAGGACACGGCGTACGTTCCGATATCGAGAAGCGCTCCCCCGGCCAGGTCTTTACAAAAGAACCGGCTGGTCACATCGTAGGGCTTACAACTTCCAAAATTGACGGAAATCGTCTTCACCGGCCCGATCGCCCCCGAAGCTACGATCTCCTTAAGCTTTTTATAGAGAGGCATATGGAAAATCGTCATGGCCTCCATAACCACCACGCCCTTTTCCTCAGCCAGTGCAGCCGCTTGCTCCATCTCCGCGGACGACACCGTAATGGCCTTCTCACAGAGAACATGTTTTCCAGCCAGGACCGACCGCCTGATGAATTCAAAATGCATGTTGTGAGGCGTTGCTATGTATACAATATCCACATTTTCATCCGAAAGCAGTGCATCTGCGTCCGCGAACGCGTGAAAAACCCTGTTCTCCGCCGCAAAGTGCTCCGCCTTCTCTCTGCTCGTTCCGCAGACACCATAGACGGCGCCGCGGCACGCAGTCAGGGCCGACGCCATCTCCCGCGCAATTAATCCTGTTCCTATGATTCCCCAATTATATGTTTTCATAATTTATGTCTCCTTAATGACAAATTTAATCCTCTGCGTTACCGCGTGTCCTGTTTTCTCCACTTACGGAACCATTGTCTTACCAATTCTATGTCTTCCTCACACAGGCCGGCTGTATCCTCCTCTGACATTCCACGTAAATACATATTTCTGGCAACAATCTGCTTTGCCTTTAATTCACCTTCACGCCTTCCCTCAAGTTTACCCTCAAGTCTGCCGTCTTCAATCATTCCCCGTATGGCTTCACACATATTAATCTTCCCGCCTTTCTCTCTGTACCTTTCCTTTACGTCTTCCAGTTCTTTCGAATGAGCCATGACAGCAATTACATCATAGGCATCTTCGCTCAGGTGTTCAAAGCTGTCCTGATTTTCTGCGACATAATTACGTACCGCAGTTTTATCTCCGGAAAAGCCAATAAATCCGAATACTTCCCTCAAATCAGTGTTAAACTGGTCGATATCTTTAAAACGTCTGACCTCCAGAATATGAAGACGATAATTGTTAAACAGATCTTTCAGCATTTCCGGAACTTCATCGAAATTAATAAGCGAATAAAGGTCCTTTGCACCATCCCATGTTTTCTCACCATAGTACAGAACAATGGTAAAAACAGCGTTTAACCTGTCTTCCTTCCTGAAACTGCCAAGAAACTCCCCCTTATCCAGTCCCTTAACCTTTTGGTTCTTCTTCTGGATTCTCCTCATCTGCTCATCATATCCGGCTGCGTCCTCAAGCATTACACGCACTGGCATACTGTAGTGAATCTGATCCTGATGTTCCAACGCTATTACTACAAAATTCACTCCAAGAACAACTCTTTTTACTGCATCTCGATATTTTTGAACTGCAAACTGCTTTTTAAGATTTCCGAGAATCCCTGTTATCCGAGTATTTTTATCTAAAATATTCTCGCCGGATATGACTGGTTCGCCACGAAACACAAAACCATTAATCAAATCCGCATACCGGTCCTCGTCTTCAAAATACCTGGCTAATGTTATATCTCTTTTCCCCATATGCACACCTCCTGTTTCTTTTACAACGCAGAGAGGCTATGGGGCCTTCAGTATGATTATATAAAAATACTGTGTAAAATACAAGTACAGGAGCCAATTTTACGCAATCTGCCGTTATAACTTACTATATTAAATTTTACTTTTTGGAATTACTCCGGCGATATGCCGTTACTAAGAATATGCGAAAATATTTTGAATCATTTGAATAAACCAGCAACACTGTTGATTGTATGTAACAGATTACCATATATGGGTAGAAATTGCAAGAAATATAAAACGATTCTTTGATATCGTGAACATTATATCAAAGTTATAAAGCAGAAAGATTTTCCGCTCTGATTATAATTTCAGATCAGACAAAATCCTTATTCAGCAGCGGAAAAATCACTTGTAATCCTATAAAACTTACAAACTCACAAAACCTCTTTCGCATCCTCCGGCAGTCCCTTAACATGGCGGAAAAACCCCAGGCTCGCCTCCGCTTCCTTCACATCGTACCGAAATCCCAGCTGTTCTGCCACCGCCAGGGCTGTCTCATGAAACAGCACGCACATGGCATCGGCTGCCTCCCACATCTCGTCCAGCCTGCCGCCCGCGTACGTCCGGATCAGCCGGTCCCAGTCCTCCTGTGATAAGCTGCGGTTCAGATACTTTCCGGATTTCCCCGCACTGCAGGTAAAATTCGTCTGAATCCCGGCCTTCCAGGACAGAAGCGTAATGAGCTGGGGGCGCACATGGAGATTCACAATGTCCTGCGCATACGGCACCTCTTTTCTCCACAGTCCCTTCGCTGCATTGTTCAGGCACCACCAGAATTCATTGCATACAAAGAGAAACTGGCTCTCCTCCGGCCGTTTCACCCGGTATTGCTCCGCCGTCGGTTCCGGGGCTTCAGCCAGACAGCCCGCCTTATCATACAAAATCCGGAACATCCGGTCCTCCTCCATCATCTGCAGGGAGTAGGAAAGCGTCTGTACATGAAGGTCGAGGCGGTTTCCATCCGCAAACTGCATGAGCCAGCCGTAGCAGTTTTCCACATCCGAGGGAAACTCGTCGTTCTCCTCCGGATACTGCATGTAAAGGCGGTCTCCAAACCGGTCGATCCACGTTCTGTCCTTCCGAAAGCTTTCCGTCTCCTTCACGACGAAAGCGATATCATAATCCTGAAAAATATCCCTTTCCGCCTCCGGATTCACCCGGGATCCATTCATATAAACGGCGAGAATGCGGCCGTCCGCCTTTGCCGTATCGATTATCATTGTATACATTTCCTGTTCGGTCCGCATAGAAGACGCCTCCTTTTTATCCTTATTTTACCAGACCATCCATTCCTGCACAAGATTAGATTTTCCATCGTGCATAAACCTTCCATCACTACCTCATACTAAGATTACCGATAAGAAATGGAGGAAATGGGATTATGAACAAAAATATGAAATACTGGGCGACTGGAATCATTGCCGCCATCGTTATCCTTGCAATAGCCGCCTTTGCCGCGGCCGGAAGCAGAAAAAAGGCGCCGATTCCGCCCGCACCGGCGGAGATGGAAAGCAGCAGCCAGACCGCGGAACAATCGTCCGGTTCGGCGGAAAGTAAAAACAGTATGGACCATAGCGGTCACGGCGGCAGTGACGCAGCCTCTGACGACGACACCAACCGCTACTTACAGCGCCAGGATGAGATCATGATGGACATGATGCATGACATGGAGAACATTCCCAAGACAGGAAATGCATCCATCGACTTTTTAAACGGCATGATTCCTCATCATGAGTCCGCCATCGAAATGGCCGACAGCTACCTCGAATACGGCGGAAGCAATGAAAAGCTGAAAAAACTGGCCGAAAACATCAAAACCACTCAGACAGAAGAGATTCAGCAGATGAAGGATCTGATCAAAAAGTATGAGGCGGAAGGCCACAACGATGCAGACCAGGAAAGCGCCTATTTGGACGAATACGACAAGATGCTGGAGCATGACCATTCCATGAGTAAGTCAGGCACCGACAGCCTCGATCATGCGTTTGCCGAGGGCATGATCATGCATCACCAGATGGCGGTTGACATGGCCAAATCCATCCTCGAGTACACCAATTACGAGGAGATCAGGACTCTCGCCCAGAACATCATCGGTGCTCAGGAAAAAGAGATCGAAGAAATGAAGGAATTCACCTCTTAATTAAAAATAGATGGAACACACCAGAAAGAACACAGGAACGTATAATCCCGGGCATGCATTCAGCGCCGCCCGGGATTTTTAAATTTCCCGGATTCGTCTGTGGTCTATATATACGTCTTCCCATTTTCTGCCTTCAGCAAAGCCTGGTCCAGTTCTATCAACATACAGGCGATCACATCATTGACAGCCCCATCAGGATCGTACATAACGGAAAATAAATGGTTCAGATTTTCCTCAAACCGGTCCGGCAAATTTTCGCATCTGTCTTTGCAGAGACTCACCAGCCGTTTCTCCCCCGGATGGGTCTGCCTGTTCATGGCAAAAATAATATCGAAGTAGCTGGCCAGAAATTCCGTTGTCCTGTGATTGATGCTGACAAGGTCTCTCCTGGACGCTGCCTTCCGTATCTGTGCATCGTAAGACGGGAGTACGCCGCTTAGCAGGGCTCTGTTCTTCCGAATGATTTCAGCCCTCAACGCCTCCGGATAAGGGACATCAAAGCGCTTCTTCATAGCTTCCAGTGCTCCGCCCCTGTCATACAGGATCCTGCACGTGGCAAGATTATGCCACATACAGGTAGTATAGCCGTTGGAAGCCCGGTTCTGCTCCACAACCGCTGCCACATCTCCCTCGAAATCCTGAAGCTTCCGATAAATAATATCGATGTCCACACCATTGTTCAGCGTGCAGTTGTCCTCTGACTCCCAATAGTGATTCCCAATCTCCATGACGCCGCAGTACTTTTCCAGTATACTCTTGCGCCGCTCTTTTGATATCTCCATTTCCACATACACATAGATATCGTAATCCGACTTCTTGTCGGCCTTTCCCGTGGCCCTGGAGCCGCCAACCGCCACCGCTGCCGTTTCCGGGCACGAGGATATCTCTTCCAGAAGTGCGGTTACCTCCCTTTCCATCACAGGAGCGCCGGACAGTACCCTGTTTTCGTTGATCGTGGTTTCATCGATCGTGGTTTCGCCTTCCCTTTGATTCTTACCAGCTTCTCTCATATTGTTTACTCCCCTATTCTATACCGGCTTCAGCCTTCCGTGGTACCAGCTGCTGACCCCGTTCTTCTTAATGAGGCTTCCCATGGCGCCAGTTTCCACCAGTTCCACCCGCTCTCCTGCCTTTACTTCCATATGATAGTCGCAGAAATCGTCACACCGGAGCGTCCCATCCCGCTCATATAAATAGTCTTCCGGTACGACAAGCACGGTATCCGTGGTCAGGTGGCGAAGGCGCACCAGCCCCGCACCCGGACTCTGCCCCGGCAGAAGTTCCACACGGTTGTCCGTGTACTGGACCGATATCCGGGCCTTCCTCTCCTGCTGGCTGTCGACAGCCGTCATTTCCGGAAATCCCCCGTAGGAGGTCCAGCTGACTTCTTCCATGGTCCCCTCTGCCTCCGGAATGATCAGGCAGTTAAGCTGTCCATCCCGCTTCAGTCCGCAGCCCCCGTCGATGCTGATGATATTCTTGTTCCGGTCAAAAAACGGGTTGAATTCCGCCACCTCATGGCGGTAAAGACAGACAGGCCAATGGCCTGCCACCACGCACCGGTCGAAGCTTCCGCCCCTGTTTCGAAAGTCATCGAACTTCAGAACCGGAGTGGCCTCCTGCCCATCCATCTCTTCCCACCGCTCAGGAAGGCCGCTGTGAACAAAGATAAAATTGCCCGCTTCCACAATGGAAGGCAGCTCTGATAAAAATTTCAGTTCCGCCTGCCCGTGGACTATCACCTTTTCCCTGGCAGCAGCTGTCTCCGCTTCCGACTGCGGATGCCCGATCCCCATTTCCTCACAGAAATCCAGAAAAAGACTTCCTCCCCATCGTTTCTTTGCCGTTCGGATAAATTCCGCCAGTGCCCTTGTCCGCTCTGGTTCGCAGCTTCCAATCAGCTCCAGCTGCCATGAATCCACATTCCCCGAAATCACATGGACGTTAGTTTTTTTATCAAGCTCCATGACATAACGGAGCGTTTCTAAGGAATACGGTCCCTTTTCAATGATATCACCATCGATTATCAGCTCGTCATCCTCACAGAACCCCGCCTTTTCCAGCACTTTTTTCAAAAAATGAACATGGCCGTGGATATCGCTGACCGCCAGAATCCGGCGTCCCCTCGGGATATCCAGGCTCACTCGCTTTATTGTTAGCATTCTCTCATTTCCTTTCTCCGCCTAATCCCACCAGAAAAACCAGTAAGGACTGCCTGTGATGGACTGCTTTAAGCTGCAAATGGACCCGCTCCCGTACTGCTTCATCACCTCTGATCCCGTTCCTCCGACCATAAGGCATTCCAGCCTCGCATATCTGATTATGCTTCCGTTTTCTTCGAATTCAGCCATCTTCCTCCTGCCTTCCCACACGATTCCCTCCTGATGTGAAAGAACCGTTTTCTCTCTTTTTCTGTCAATTATACCATCCTGCCGGCAAAATGGCACGGGAAAAGGGAAAAACCAGTATTTTCCCCAACTGATCTTTCCCTTTTCGATTTTTTACCAGGCTTATTCTTCTCCAGCCTTATTCTTCTTAAGCGCCGCCAGTATCACACAGCCGACCACCGATCCGATCACAACCGCGGCAAGATAGCCGAACGGATTTCCGATCGTCGGAAGTACAAAGATACCGCCGTGAGGTGCGCGCAGCGTGCAGTTCAGTGCCATGGAAAGCCCGCCTGCCACGGCCGAACCGATGATACAGGACGGAATCACGCGCAGCGGATCTGATGCCGCAAACGGTATGGCGCCCTCGGATATAAAGGACAGGCCCATGATATAGTTTACCAGACCGGACTGGCGTTCCTTTTCCGTAAATTTCTTTTTAAAGAATGTGCTGCACAATGCGATCGCAATGGGAGGAACCATGCCGCCCGCCATAACTGCGGCCATAATATCGAAGTTTCCTTCCGCCAGCTGCGCCGTGCCGAACACGTATGCCGCCTTATTGACCGGGCCGCCCATATCTACGGACATCATGCCGCCGACAACGGCTCCGAGGATCACCTTGCTGGTGCCGCCCATGCCGTTTAAGAAATGGGTCAGACCGTCATTGATCGCACCGACGAACGGATTGATAAATGTTGTTGCCACCGCGACCAGGAAAATGCCCAGCAGCGGATATAAGAGAACCGGTTTGATGCCTTCCAGAGATTTCGGAAGCTTTTTAAATACTTTCTTTAACAGGACAACAATATAACCGCCGATAAAACCAGCCAGAAGCGCGCCTAAAAATCCTGAGTTCACGTCCCCGCCTGCGGGATTCATAAACGTGGCTCCCATCTTTGCCACCATACCACCTACGAAACCGACCGCCAGACCGGGACGGTCCGCGATACTCATGGCGATATAACCGGCCAAAACCGGAAGCATCATACCAAATGCCTGCTCGCCGATCGTCTTTAAATAGGCCGCTATCGGTGTATTTTTACCGAAATTAGCCGGATTGATGGAATAATCATCGAACAGGAAGGCCAGAGCGATTAAAAGTCCGCCGCCGATCACGAACGGAAGCATATGAGAGACGCCGTTCATCAGATGCTTATAAATGGTGTGGCCGATACCCTCGCTCTCTCCGCCCTCCTCTGAAGCAGCGGCACCTGTATGGTGGTAGACAGGAGCTTCGCCGCTCACAGCCTTTTTAATCAGTTCCTCACCTTTTTGAATTCCGTCGGAGACAGAGGCCTTCACTACGTGTTTACCATCGAAACGGGCCATATCCACATTCTTGTCTGCCGCGATGATGATTCCGTCGGCAGCGGCGATCTCTTCCTTTGTCAGAACGTTGGCCGCACCCTCGGCTCCGTTAGTCTCCGATTTGACAGGAATGCCAAGCTTCTTTCCCAGCTGCTCCAGATTCTCAGCCGCCATAAAGGTGTGGGCGATGCCGGTAGGACACGCGGTCACTGCAAGGACACGGTATCCGGCTGCGCTCTTTAAAGGCTCCTGGACCTTAGGCGCCGCATACTCCGCTTTTTTCTCCTCTTTCCGCACTTTCTTCTCATAGCGCTCGGATTCCTTGTCGTCGATCAGCTGTAAAAATTCTTCTTTTGACTCCGCATGGATCAAATCATTCTTAAAGTCGGGATCCATAAGAAGCGTGGACAGACGGGACAGCGCTTCCAGATGAACATCCGCTTCGCCCTCAGGCGCCGCAATCATGAAGATTAAATTGGCCAGCGAACCGTCAAACGCTTCGTAATCCACGCCATCAGGCACCACCATGGCTGCCAGTCCCGGTTCCTTAACCGCGGCCACCTTGGCGTGAGGAATCGCGATCCCCTCCCCTACCGCAGTGCTTCCCAGCGCCTCGCGGGCCAGAATGCCTTCTTTATAGCCGGCTTTGTCGTTCAGCCTTCCGCCGGCCGCCATCAGACCAATCAGCTTATCAATGGCCTCTTCCTTGCCAGAGACTTTTACACCGAGCTCGATGCTTTCTTTTTTCAATAATTCCGTTATTCTCATCTCAGAACCCCTCCTATCGTAATTCCTCATAAAGTTTCATAATATCTTCCTTACAGGCCAGCCCCTCGGAAAATGCGCTGGCGCTTCCGCAGGCACTTCCAAGCCTTAAAGCGTGCTCGTAATTTCCATTTTCCAGATATCCGGCGATGAATCCCGCAACCATGGAATCCCCGGCGCCCACAGAATTCTTCACCGTTCCCTTTGGCACTCCCATGGAAAATACCGCTCCGTTTTCAGCAATTAAGACGGCTCCATCCCCCGCCATGGAGACCAGCACATTCACCGCGCCCTTTTCCTGCAGCTGTCTGGCGTAATATACGATTTCCTCCTCATCCTTTGGCACCGTACCGAACATCTCTCCCAGCTCATGGTTATTCGGTTTAATCATAAATGGATGATAGGGAAGGACATTCATCAGCAAATCCTTCGTCGCATCCACCACGATGCGGATGCCCCTTCCGTCTAACCGCCCCATGATCCGTTCATAGATTCCGTCGTCGATGGAATGCGGGATGCTTCCCGACAGGACTAAGACATCGTCTGCCTTAAGCTTCTCAAGCTTTTCAAAAAGCTTTTCCACATCCGCTCCGGTAATCTCCGGACCAGTGCCGTTGATCTCCGATTCCTCTTCCGATCTAAGCTTTACGTTGATTCTGGACATACCGTTCTCCACCCGGATAAAATCGGACTGGAATCCCAGATTTTTCACTCCCCGTTCAATCTCGTCTCCCGTAAATCCGGCCACAAACCCGAGCGCGGTACTCCCAAAGCCCAGTGTCTTCAGTACCGCCGATACATTAATGCCCTTGCCCCCATAATAAATGTCTTCCTGCACGGTTCTGTTGACCATTCCCAGCGTGAAGTGATTTACTTTTACTACATAATCCAAAGCCGGATTAAATGTCACCGTGTAAATCATATGTCACCTCTCCTCGTTATTATAAAATTTTATTTCTTCCCTCTGCTATACTATATTATGATTTATCATTTTCGTCAATACATTTTTTCAAGAAATATTATTTCTTGTAGAGTTTCGTCAATTTCCATAAATCCCCAGTCCATTTTCCCTGTTTCCCCGCATGTTTTTTGTACTTTTTTACTATGTATTTTTCCAATAATTGCTGATTTCATGCATCATCGTTTGTTTCATTTTATGAGGACGATATTTTCCTTTCATGAGAACGATATTTTCCTTTCATAAAAATAATATTTTCCTTCCACGAAAACTATTTTCCTTAATTACAGGGAAGGCAAGTAAAGAGAGCCACACAAAAAAACAGGAACCAATGTCCGGTACGGCATGTTCACCGTATACTCCCTGACACTCACTCCTGTTTTTAATGCTTGCTGGAAAGAGAAATTCTCACTTAGTCTCTCTTTTATATACCCTGGAATCCTCTTCATTCTCGTCCTTCATCAGCTGATAGAAGGTATATCCATATTTTTCGTATAATCCCGTTTCGCCGGTAGAAATATAAATCTGACCCACTCCATCATTTTTTGCTGCTTCACATGCATACTCCAGCAGAATTCCCATATACCGGTGCCCTCTGTATTGAGGAAACGTATATACGAAACCGATCCATGGACTAAGGTCCGTGTTTCTCACATCGTCCACCTCCGCCAGCGTACAGAATGATACCAGCTGCCGGTTATCCGTCAAAAGAAATACTCTCGTCGTCTCCCCGCACAACTCCTTTAACCGATCTTCACTCAACAAATCATGCAGATATTGTCCTGCCCGCCAGTCGCTTTTCCTGATCTGGCTTAACCAGTACGCTTTATCCTCCAAGCTGTAAAACTCTTTTATTTCCATATTCATTTTCCTATACTCTTCCCCGCAGCTTCCGCCGGATCAGTTATTCTTGTCCTCGGAAATCGCGATCTCATGGCGTCGGATATGGTCGTATGAATCCTTCTTGCTCACAGCCAGGAACAGATAGAGAATCTCGACCACCATAGTGGCCGATACCCGTGAGAAGCAGAACTCACCCAAAAGCAGCTTCTCCCTGGTCGCCGTTGTGATGTGGTAATCGCTGGCCTGCCCCAGCGGCGAGGCGGCGTTGTTGGTGATCGCAATCATCTTGCAGTGATTCTCCTTCGCCACCGCGGTGAGCGTCATCAGCCGTTTGGAAAAACCGGAGTTGGATATGATGATCACCACATCTTCCGGCCCCATATTGCAGGTAAACGCCATCTGTGTCTCCCAGATCGTACCTGATACCGCCTGAATGCCCAGCTGATTGAACTTGAAGGCGCCGTCTAAGGCAACCGGAATCGTATTCCCCACAGCCACCAGCTGCACCGTGCGGGCATGTTCAATCAATTCCAGAATCTTTCCCAGTTGAACCGGGTCCATCATGGACACCGTCTGTGTCAGCTCCGCCGCCTTGTTGGCCAGGATATTCTGGAGGGACTGCGCAATATTATCGCGGCTGATATCGTTGGATACCTCCACGGATTTCCCGCGTTCCTCCGCCACCTCCTTCGCCAGAGTAATCTTTAAATGATGAAAACCGTTAAATCCGCAGCGCCTGCAAAAACGCGATACCGTCGCGTCGCTGGTTCCACTTGCCAAAGCCAGCTCCGCGACAGTCATATCGATGATTTCACTTTTGTGCTCCAGTATATAATCTGCAATCTTCTTTTCCGCCTCAAAAAAGGTATCGTAAGAAGAACACAGGACTCCTGAAACGTTGATATGATCCTGCATGGTTCCTCTTCCTCCGTTCCTGTCACGCATGTAATTTTATTTCATCATTATAGCACGATATGAAATAATTTGTAAAGGAAGTTTTTACCACTCTCCCGGGAAATCCCACGTATTGTGGTCCTTCCTGGTATCGCGCAGGATATCGTCGATCTCCTCGAACATCCGGCTGTCCGGAAGGTTACGCTCCCATAAGCGGAATGCCTCATCTGATTTTATCTCTTTCACGTCGATGGGCGTCCCGGCGCAGTAATCACGGTTCAGCTGGCCGTACAGCTCCGCCATCTTACGCATAAGCTCCTCCGGCAGACTGCTCATCTTCTTATAGATCTGCTGGCTTATCACACCCACCAGGAAATCGTTTCCGTACTCCTTAAAATTCAGCAGGTTTTCATCGGTCAGGCCGTGAGCCGCCGCGTAACGCTCCACATCCGCTTCCTTCGTCGTATAGCGAAGCTGCCCGCCGTCTCCCCATGACAGGATTCCGTACTGGCAGGGCGGAATGGCAAAGGAATCTGCCACGATCTCACTGATATGGTAGGCATCCTCCGGTTCCCCCGGCTCAGGCTTGTATTTCTTGGTCCGCTGCAGATGCAGGTGTCCGCTGATAAAGACCGGCACACGGTATCGTTCCAGCAGTTTTATAACCTCATCGCTGTTTTCCAGGGTGCAGTCCACAGGATACAGAATACTCTCCTTCAGCAGGTTGTGATGGGCAATGGGAATTACTGAGATCCCCAGTTCCTTCGCCGCTTCCAACTGCTCCTCCATCCATTTGACGGTGGTGCTCCGTATTCTTCCTCCTACCAGGTTCACCGGCTCATACTGGGCGGAATCCAGCATCATCAGCCAGTTTTTCTCGTCAAGTTCACAGATATAGCTTAAGGAGGTCCCATCTCTGCTGATCGCCTGGTCGTATCCGAATTCATGGTAAATGTCCAGGAATTCCTCCGCGCTGACCGATTCCGCCACCTCCCTCACCGCTCCGAAATAGGAGGCAGCGTTGGGATTATTGATATCGTGATTTCCCGGAATCACGAGGACCCGCACGCCCTGGTCCGCAAGCACTTTCAGCTTTTCCGCAAGCGCCTCATGAGCCCCCTTCTCACCGTTCAATGTTAAATCACCGCTCAGAATCACGGCATCGGGCTGGGTCTCCGTCATCTCTTCCGTAAACACATCCATCAGCTGGGAAATATAAGGAACCAGCTTTCCATCGTCCCGCTTCACCATCTCGTCGAACGCCTCGCCGTAATCGGTCATGGATGGGGCGAAATAATGGATATCAGAGACCGTTACTATGGAAGGCGGCCGATACTCTTCCACCGGCAATTCTTCCTCCATCTCCGGCCGGTCCGTCTCTGTACGGCCGCCGTACCATCTCCCGTTTTCCTCCTGATGCCTGCTTTCTTCCTGTTTCTCCGCCTCCGATGGCGTCGCCTCCGCGCTCTCGCTCTCCTCCTCTTCACGTTCCTCTTCCTGCGATTCTTCGGTCTGCACCATCGTCGTCTCGCTGCTGCTTTCTCTGCCCGGTTTTGTCGGCGAGGAGATCTTTCCCACAAACCAGACGATGCCGAGGCACATAGCAATGAGTCCCGCGTAAATCAGGATCATCAGCCAGTTTTTCTTCCCTTTACTCATATAACGTCACAATTATGTACCTTTCTATCCAGTCACTCGATGTCCACGGGAATCATACCATACGATCGCTCAGTCAGCAGCAAATTTCCCCGCTTCCCGGCCTCCTCTCACAGGTCAAGCGCCCTCTCATAAACCTTCCGCACTTTGTCCACGGTCGGCACACCCTCATGCATCTTTACTCCATCCACGAAATACGTCGGTACATACCAGTAGTCCAGGGAATCTGCAAACGCCTTCTCCCTGTTCTCATCCACAATTTTCACCTCGACTGCCTTAAACTCCGGTCGCTCCGCTTTCAGTTCATCCATCATGCGCAATGCCTGCCGGCAGTAAGGGCACGATTCCTGAATCATCATCAGTACCTTTTTCATCTGTATTCCATCCTTTCTGGTTCTATCCTTTCTGGCCATTCCTTTCTGAATATCTGCAATCAATTCCTGCTTTCTCATACTGATTCACTATTTTATCATTATTTCTTCTGCATATCAATACACAAGAGTGAACTATCCATTGTCTAAAGCTAATGGACTTCTTGCCTCATCAATCTACACTCCGTTTTGGTCCGTGCTAAATGTTTGCCACTGGCACACAGCACTCTCGCAGCTTACGATCTCCACAAGCGTTAATTCGGGCAGTTCCTGCCCTATTTTTGTTTGTTTTACGCTATTTGCCGTAACCCTTCCGCTAATATATTATTTGCCTCTCGGCACCTGGGAAACTGTCGCTGATTTTATCTGCCCCCCCAAATCTCCTGTGCAGTTTTGCTTTTACTTCCTTTAGTTTAGGCAGTTTGACCTTCCCACTCTCAAAATCCAATCCTGTATGTTCTTTAAAGAACTTTTTATATGCGGAATCCATATTATTAACAGCATTGGTGAGGGCTTTTTGTTTCATAGTACAAACTTTCCCGCGAAATGAAAAACCGCCTCTGTCATGCGGTAACAGGGGCGGTTCTCATAGGAGTCATGATTCCTTCACGGGTCAATGAAGGAAAACCCAGAGGGTTAATGTATACGTTCGTACTAAACTCGTGAAAAACCTCGTTAAGTACTCAGGTATGGCTCGCACTAAGTTCGTGAAAAACCTCACTAAGTGCTCACAGTATAGAATATTCACATGTAGTTAGTGTTTGCTAACTGCATATATATTAGCATATGCCAACTAAAAATGCAACCACTTTTTTGAGAGAATTCCTCATTTCCAGTTAATACCATCTCGTCATGGGCAACTCGTTGTTTACACCCTTGGAGACAAGGATCTGATGAAGGTCAATGATACCGTTGTGGAAGGTCGCGGCACAGGAGCTTAAATAGAGTTCCCACATTCTCGCGAACTCAGTCCCCATCTTCTCCTCCACCTCCTGCCTGTGGCCGCTGAAGTTTTGTTCCCAGCAGCGCAGGGTCTTATAGTAGTGGCGTCTTAAGCTTTCCACATCCAGGGTGTAGAACCGGTAGTCACCGAATAAATGGATTATTTCCCGAAGGCTCGGCACCATGCCGCCCGGAAAGATATATTTCTTGATCCACGGGTCCCCCGGATACTCTTTGAGCGCGCTGATATAATGAAGCAGAAGGAGCCCGCCCGGCTTTAACACGGAATCCACATTTTTTACGAACAGCTCGTAATTAGCCCGCCCCACGTGCTCCAGCATCCCGACGCTGACCACCCGGTCGAACTGTCTGCCGCTCTTCTCAAGCTCGCGGTAATCCATCCGCGCTACTTCAATCTGTCCCGTCAATCCCTCTTTTTCGATCCGCTCTTCGAATTCCTTCTGCTGTTCGTGGCTTAAGGTGATTCCAAGCCCCTTTACACCGTACTCCTTCGCAGCCCGGATCAGCAGATACCCCCAGCCGCATCCGATATCGAGCAGGGTCATGTCCTTCTTTAAACAGAGTTTTTCCAGGATACGCTCCACTTTATTGCACTGCGCCTCGTATAAGGTGTCGCTCTCATGTTTAAAGTAACCGCAGGAATAGCTCATGGTCTCATCCAGCCACAGGCTGTAAAAATCATTGCCGATGTCATAATGGGAGGTGACTTCCTTCTCCTGATTCTTCTTTGACTGGGATGTAAACATCAGCTTCTTTAATTTGGACCGGTCTGTGGAAAATCGGTCCATCTGTCCCAAAAATGAGTCCAGAGCCTCGAACAAATCCCCCTCCACCTCTAAATTTCCCTTCATATAAGCCTCGCCCAGCGCCAGGGAAGTGCTCGTCAAAAGCTCTTTCCCCTCGATATCCTCTTTTAAATCCACCACAAAGGTCGGATTTCCATTTCCGATATGATGGGTTTTCCCATGGAGCTTCACATCAAACGGGTGCTCGTCAAATCGCTGTAAAAAAGAAATCATAAAATTATCTGTCATTGTCTTCATGTGCAGTTCCTCCATATTACCGTTTACTCTCAAATTTTCAATCTTTTGTCACTGTCTTTCTAAGAATTCTTTCCAGTTTTTCAGGATTTCATAAGTAAACCTGTAAAGTTAAGGAATTTTGGCTCCTCGATTTGCAACATCATACAAGACTTTTTTACTTTATTGTGATAAAATCAAAAAAGTTTGAAAGGAGCACGCATGACAACATCTCAGGAACAACGCCATATATTCTATGACAGCTGTCTCGGTATCGAGGCATACCAGCTAAGCGGTATCGTACAGAAATTCCCCAATCATTTTCACGAATGCTACGTCATCGGCTTTATAGAAGGCGGCTGCCGCCATCTGTGGTGCCGCGGATCCGAGTACGATCTGTCGAGGGGGGATTTAATTCTCTTTAATCCCAAAGACAACCACTTCTGTTCTCCCATGAACGGAGAGCTGCTGGACTACAGGGCGTTAAACATACCCGTGCCTGTCATGAAAAAAGCGGCCGCCGACATCACGGGAAAAGAATTTGTCCCACAATTCACCGTAAATGTAGTCTATCACAGCGATATCACCACATCGCTGGCCGACGTCTACAATGCCATTGTAACCGACGCGTCCCCCTTTGAAAAAGAGGAAGCATTCTTTTTCCTGCTGGAGCAGATCCTTAAGGAGCACAGCGCTCCTTACGAAGAGCATAACGGAGTCTTTTTGGACAGCGCCATCGCCGATACGTGTGAATATCTAAAGGAACACTATTCCGAAAATATCACGCTGGAAGAGCTGACCGAACAGATTCATCTGAGCAAATCGTGGCTGCTCCATACCTTTACAAAGCAGACGGGAGTATCCCCGTACCGCTATCTCCAGTCCATCCGCTTAGAAGAGGCGAAGAAGCTGTTAGAGCAGGCGGTACCTCCCATCGACGCGGCCGCCAGGGCCGGTTTCACCGACCAGAGTCATTTCACCCGTTTTTTTAAGGATTTCACAGGGCTGACTCCGAAGCAGTATCAGAAAATATTTACAGAATCCGGCAGGGACACCACCGCCGGCACGGAGGAATAAACAAATGTCAGAAAAGTCTAACATGACGGGCCATCTTGCGGCCGCCGTCACCATCTTCATCTGGGGAACCACCTTTATCTCAACCAAGGTTCTGCTCGTATCCTTTACACCGCTGGAAATCCTGTTTTTCCGTTTTTTTATCGGATACGCAGCGCTGTGGATCGCAGCCCCCCGCCTCCTCCATACCGGAGACAGAAAAGTGGAGCTGCTCTTCGCAGCGGCCGGCCTCTGCGGCGTCACCCTCTATTTCCTCATGGAAAATTTCGCGCTGACCCTGACCCAGGCAGCCAACGTAAGCATTATCATCTCCGTGGCCCCGTTCTTCACCAGCCTCTTCGACTGGCTGTTCATGAAGGGAGAAAAGCCCGGGCGCCGTTTCTTAACCGGCTTCGCGGCGGCCATGCTTGGAATCTCCCTCTTAAGCTTCCAAAAGGATACCGGCGTACAGCTGAGCCCCAAAGGAGATTTCCTGGCCCTGGCGGCGGCCATCACCTGGGCGGCCTACTCCATACTCACGAAAAAGATCGGAAGCTATGGGTACGGAACCATCGAGAGCACCCGCAGAACCTTTTTCTACGGCCTCCTCTTCATGGTCCCGGCGCTGTTCTTCCTGCCTTTCCGGATCGCTCCGGCCCGTTTCATGCTGATGCAGAACGCGCTCAATATTCTCTTCCTGGGATTCGGCGCTTCCGCGCTCTGCTTTGTCACCTGGAACTTCGCGGTACGGGCACTGGGCTCCGTAAAGACAAGCGTCTACATTTACGCGGTTCCGGTGATTACGGTGGTCACTTCCTTAATCTTCCTGCACGAGGTCATCACCTGGCAGTCCATATGCGGAATCGTGCTGACGCTGGCCGGACTCATGATCTCAGAGAGCCGGTTCCCATTAAAACAGTCCTCCCGAAAACCTTCGGTTGACATCGGTATGGACAGACCTTAAAATGAAGGTAACGGATCAGATAAACTGATCAAACCTGTCATTACAAAGGAGAATCTGCCCCATGATAAATATCCGTTTACTGACTGCCGCTGCGGCCGCCGCGGCCCTGCTGTGCCTGACGGGCTGCCAGCCTAAAGAAGACCCGCTCTATCTCGGCAATAATGCCATTGTTCTGGAAACCGATGAAGGCCGGAACGGACTTTACGTGAAGGATGCGGATAATGGCGGCGCAAGCGGCGATTCCCTGTTCGGGGAACGCTGCTTTATCGACTGCTCCCACGCCCAGTTATACTATTACGGCGTCGACACAGAAGAACTGACGGAGATAAAACTGGGAGATCTGCTGGCCGGAGATGAGGTGACGATCGATCTAAGGGAGTCGGAAGTGAAGAAGGCCGGAAACGGCAGTGCTTCCGCCGAAAAGATACAGCTGATGACTCAGCGCATGTCTGCGGAGAATCAGTCCGAGGAGAGGTCCGGAGAGTCCGACAGCGGCAGCTCCGGCGGCGGCAGCTCTGGCAGCGGCAGTTCCAGCAGCGATGACTCCGACAGCATAGACTCCGACAGCCCCCGCCAAGCAGACGCAAATACCGAAGTCCCCGGCAGCCAGGCCGCGTCCCTGGAAGAATCGGACTATAAAGGCTTTGCCAAACAGATTCAGCATATTTTCTCAGAGCGCGATATCGAAGCGCTGACCCGGCTCTGCGCCTATCCCGTTTACGTGACGACAGAAGCCAACACGGAGGGGCTGGATGTCATGGATGCCGCCGGTCTGAAGGCCCAGAAGGACGACATTTTTACAGACGCCATGCTTCAGGCGGTCGCCGGTGCCGATCCCGATCGTCTGACACCGTCACAGGCAGGCATCTTCGTAGGCAGCGAATCCGGATCACCCGGTCTCTTCTTTTCCTTAGCGGAAGACGGACATCTGAGAATTATGGGCATCAACGCAGAGGTACTCAGTCAATAGGAATGAAACACAGGGGAACCGGACTCTTTATTCTACGTCAGGATCATTTTCTGGGGAGACAATATGCAACACTTTCCAAAAACTGTTGTTTAAGCAACAGTTTTTCCAATCTGTTGCTTGATATTTGAAGGAAATCTGCTTAAACTTGGACTCAAATTCAAACCATCGGACAGTTTCCGGCGGCGGATCAGGGAGGAATGAATATGTATAAGCAGTTAAAGGAACTCGTCACCCAGTATGTGGATGTCAGCCCGGAATCCATCACCAGAGATTCCCGCTTCGTTGAAGACTTAGAATTTGACTCTCTGGATTTTATAGCGATGATCGGAGACATCGAAGAGCACTTTCAGATTGAGATGGACATCAGTGATTTACTTGAGATTACAACGGTAGGAGATGCACTGCACTATATCGAACATTACGCCGTGTCACAAAAGACAAACGCTTCTGCAGCGTATGAGTGAATGCAGATACTTGAAAGAAGAGGTTTCGGGAGTATCATTCCCGAAACCTCTTCTTTCCTGACTTCTACTATTCTCACAGAATACCCTTCATCCCATTTAGAAATACGCTGCTGATAAATCCGGCCACCACCTCGGGAGGGCTTTCAAAATCCTCTTTCATCCACTTATGCAGGACGCCCACCACACCTCCGATGGAATAGGCAACCGCATACTCACGGCTCAGCTTGTCACCGTCATTCTCCTTCCCGGATAATCCCGCCATGTATTCCGAGATCATTTTCAGGAGCTTTTTGATGAACCGGCTCTCCTGACCATTGGTCAGCACGCAGTATACGGTCCGGTTTTCATAGATATACTGACAGAAACACTCAAAATAACGGCGGCTGACATCCTCTTCCCGGTTCGGATGGAAGCCCCGCATCATTTCCAGCACGTGCTCCATGACCCCATCCTCGATCTGTTCCAGCAGATCATAGACATCCTGGTAATGGTGGTAGAACGTACAGCGGTTGATCCCCGCCCGTTCCGTCAAATCCCTGATCGTAATCCGATCGACGGATTTGACCTTCAAAAGCTCTAAAAATGCCTCCTGCAGGAGCCTGTCCGTTCTGCTGTAACGCAAGTCCTTTTTCTCACCGTTCAAGGCCGTTCCTCCTGTTCTGCCAGACGAATTTCCCCAGCCCCCGATACACAGGCCGATAACACATACCCCCCTGCCAGAATCCACTGACGGAACTTCCATCCGGTCTTTTCACATGTAATTCCCCCGTCATCACCAAGTTGAAAGGAAATGTCCTGCAGAGGCACAGTAATACCGCATCCCACAGCCTTCACGTAGCTTTCCTTCAGAGTCCAGAACCGGAAGAACAGCTCCTCCCGCCCGGCTTCTCCCACTGCCTCCATCTGTCGGAGCTCCGCCTCAGAAAGCACTCTCTTTAAAAGCGGCTCCCGGTACGGCCGCACATATTCCACGTCGATTCCCACGGAGCAATCCCCGACGGCAAGCACGGCCAGTCCCATACAGTGGCTGATATTGAACTGAATCTGCGGATACTCCCTTAAGTATGGCTTTCCGTGCGCTCCCTCCATCAGATCCGGTTTCCGGCTATCACCACAATCAATCCCATACTGTTCCCTTAAGGCTCTCCGCAGGAGCAAAAGTCCCTGCTCATGCTCAGTCTCCCTCTTATTGCCCCCTGTCCCCGGTTCAAAAAAAGCGCGATAAATCCAGACCATAGTGCCTCCAACTTCTGTATTTCAACCAATTTTCCTTTCATTTTACCATAGTCTGCGGCAAATGTCACATTGAAATGCAGATGCAGCCTTCACTCAGCCGCATTCATCAGGACGATCCATAAAAAGAACGGCAGGCAGAAGCCGCCTCTTCCATTCCGTCTTATCGGAATCAGGAGATGTCTTCTGTCAGCCGTTCTCTTTATTTTCTAATTTACTGACCGCATTTTACCGTTTGATGCAGAATGCATTTCTTCCAGGGTAAACAGCCGTCTCGCCCAGCTCTTCCTCAATTCTGAGAAGCTGGTTATACTTTGCCACACGCTCACTTCTGCTGGGCGCGCCTGTCTTAATCTGGCACGTATTAAGAGCCACCGCAAGGTCTGCAATGGTCGTGTCCTCCGTCTCACCCGAACGATGGGAAGCGATCGCCGTATATCCAGCCTTATGAGCCATCTTGATGGCCTCTAACGTCTCCGACACGGAGCCGATCTGATTTAACTTGATCAGAATGGAATTGCCGCATCCGGAATCGATTCCCTTCTTCAGTCTCTCTGTATTGGTTACGAAAAGGTCGTCGCCGACCAGCTGTACTTTGCTGCCCAGAGAGGCCGTCAGCTTCTTCCAGCCTTCCCAGTCCTCCTCGTCGAGAGCGTCCTCGATGGACCAGATCGGGTACTTCTCACAGAGCTGTTTCCAGTGTCCGATCAGTTCCTCCGAAGTAAAATGCTTCTTGCATTTCGGAAGCAGGTATTCGCCCTTTTTTCCGCTCTTCCACTCACTAGAAGCCGCATCCATAGCCAGAACGAAATCGTGTCCCGGTTCATACCCGGCGCGTTTTACCGCCTCTAAGATCAGCTCGATGGCTTCCTCGTCACTTCCTAAGTCCGGAGCGAAACCACCCTCGTCACCGACAGAGGTAGCCAGGCCTTTCTCTTTTAAAATAGACGCCAGACAGTGGAATACCTCGGTACACCAGCGGAGTCCCTCACGGAATGTGGGAGCGCCGACCGGCATAATCATGAATTCCTGTACATCAACGGTATTCGCCGCATGAGCGCCGCCGTTTAAGATATTCATCATCGGCACAGGAAGCCTGTTTCCTGAGATTCCGCCCAGAAAACGGTATAACGGGATTCCCATGGATATGGACCCGGCCCGCGCGCAGGCGATGGAGACCGCCAGAATGCTGTTGGCGCCCAGCTTTGATTTGTCCTTCGTTCCGTCCGCCTGGATCATGGCGTGATCGACCGCGTAAATATCCGACGCATCCATGCCTGTCAGGACACCGGATATGACCGTATTAATATTTTCCACAGCCTTCCTCACGCCTTTTCCGCCAAAACGTTTCTTATCTTTATCTCTCAGCTCCAGAGCCTCAAATTCACCGGTAGACGCACCGCTCGGCGCCGCGCCTCTTCCGATGGTTCCGTCAGCGAGCCATACCTCTGCCTCCACGGTAGGATTTCCCCTTGAGTCAATGATTTCCCGTCCGATAACCTTTTCTATTTCCAGATAGTCCATATTCATTCTCCTTTCATCTGCCCGTTCCTTTTAGGATTCCTCCAGAACCGTCAGCAGATCATCCACTGTTTTTCTGCCGAATACCACCTTCCTGTCATTGATGATCGTACACGGCACACTCATAATCTGATACTTTTCTTTCATCTCCGGATAATGGGCCAGATCGTAGGCCCACGCCTCCACACCACCATGTTCCGCGGCGATTCTGCCCGCCGCCATAACCGTAGCCGGACACATGGTACAGGACAGGGAAACCGCAATCTTTATATTCACCGGTCCCTTCAGCTTCCCGATCCGGGTTCTCTCTTCGTCCGTAATCGGCTGCCCCGGCCCGGCCGCGTTATAGATTGCGAGAACAAAGGAATTGAACTCATGGCCGCCCGGAACCGCATAGAAGCGAATCCCGGTCTCATCTCCGTTCTCCTTTATGATGCGGAGCACCGGATACTCTTCATCCTCTTTGCCCTTATCCGATTCACGGCGGGATCTGCATTCCACCATATCCGAAATATCGCCGAGTTCTTCAAGAAACTGCTCCATTTCATCCGCCATGGGACTGCCGTCGAGGACACCCTCAACGACTATTCTATTCTGAAGCCCGGAAAATAAGTCCGCAAGCTGGGATTTCATCTCCCTGGTAATCAATACACCATCGTTTAAGCCAGAAACCGAGGCATGTTCCACATTCTTTGTCCGCTTTTCTTCTATATCCGCTTTCCATCCGGCCAGCTCCGTTTTTTCGTATATCTCCGAAACGTACCGTTCCAGGGAAGTCGCGGCCACGGCTCCATCCGAGACAGCGGTCACCACCTGACGCAAATTCTTTACGCAGACATCCCCGGCCGCGTAGACGCCATCCACACTCGTCTTCTGGTCCCGGTCGGTGATGATATAGCCCTGTCCATCCAGCTCCACCAGACCCTTCAGCCATTTCGTATCCGGGACGTATCCGGCAAATACAAAAATCCCGAAGGAGGTTCCTTCCGGTGCTTCGTAACTCCACTCCTTCCCGGATGCGTTGTCCTTAAAACGAACGCGACGAAGCAGTCCGTCTCCGGCCGCCTCTAAAATCTCCGTTTCGTAGTGTACCTCGATCTTCTCATGATTTTTCGCCTTGTCCGCTACGGCCTTCGCACAGGTGAAATCTTCCTCACGGACGATGATCGTAACCTTTCTTGCGTACTTCGTCAGGAATACGGCCTCTTCCGCCGCCGCAAATCCTCCGCCGATGACGAAGACATCCATTCCCGTAAAAAATTCGCCGTCACAGGTAGCACAGTAGGCAACGCCGCGCCCCTGATATTCCCGTTCGCCCGCAAAACCCAGCTTTCTGGGATTGGCTCCCACCGCCAGAACGATGCCGGGAGCCTGGTACTCTCCCTTGTCAGTCTTCACCGTCTTGATCTCCCCGGCCAGATCGATCCCCTTAACCTCCGCCATGGCAAATTCTGCGCCAAAGGCTTCCGCCTGTCTTCTCATCTGTTCCGTCAGCTCGGTGCCGTTCGTCTTCTCCACGCCGGGATAATTGACGATCTCCGATGTAATGGTAATCTGTCCTCCCATTTTCTCCTTTTCCAGGACGAGGACCCGGTATTTTGCCCTCGCCGCGTAGAGGGCGGCCGATAATCCGGCCGGCCCCGCTCCCACGACGATGACGTCATACTGCCCAGTCATATTACAGAAGCCCAACCAGGTTCAGGCTTGGCTTTAACGTCTCAGCACCCGGTTTCCATTTAGCCGGGCAAACCTCGTCGCCATGCTCCGCCACAAACTGGGAAGCCTGCACTCTGCGGAAGAGCTCATCGGCATTTCTGCCCACATTTCCGGCGATCACTTCATAGGCCACGATTTTGCCTTCCGGATTGATAATAAAGGAACCGCGCTCCGCCAGGCCATTCTCTTCGATCATCACATCGAAGTCACGGGCCAGTGTGCCGGTCGGATCCGCCAGCATCGGATACTGAATCTTCTTAATGGTCTTCGAAACGTCATGCCATGCCTTATGCACGAAATGAGTATCGCAGGAGACGCTGTAAATCTCGCATCCGATCTTCTTGAAGTCCTCATACTTGTCCGCCAGATCCTCAAGCTCCGTCGGGCACACAAAGGTAAAATCCGCAGGATAGAAGAAAAATACAGCCCATTTTCCCAGCACATCCTCCTTCGTTACCTCTTTAAATTCATTATTTACAAAACTCTGTACTTTAAACTCTCCGATTTCTTTTCCAATTAATGACATAATTTTTATGTCTCCTTTCTGCCAATTTATCCATAAGTAATATGGTTCATTTATAGGGAAATTATAAGTTAGTTGCATCTAACTTACAAAAACATTATAGCATCCAGGAATTGGAAAAGTCAATAATCAGTATTGATTATTATTATCGTTTTATTATGCTGAAATTTGGATATATTTTCTATTGTAAAATCAATGATGAGCTTCCTATACCGCCTTACTCCACTACCTCTCCATGAACGCACACTCTTCCGCCATCCGGACACTTCGCATCGAATTGCCTTGCCTGAACAGCTCCATAATCCAATTCCGTCCCATTCTGCAGCGCGAACACATAGGGATAAAGGATATTCATTTCACCATAATCAGGAAGGCTGGCATCACCCTTTACGGAGAAACGGCGGATACGCTCTTTGGAGTTGTCCCTAAAGCAGATTACCTGGACAGCCTGAAGAGTGACGTTGAAAACGCGGTGGAAGAGATTGGGGAAAATCCGGTTTACCTCATCCTGAATCTTTGCCGTGTACGCTCCCCTCATTCGCAGTGCCGAATAAAGCTATGGCAATGCGGAAGCTTGATATCTGCGTCAGGTGTGCGCCTGCGTCCGTCTGTTGTTATAAAGAAACATCACCACCGCCATCACGCAGATCATCACATACCCCAACACGCTGAACCGGTCCGGTACCTGGCCGAATATAACAAAGCCCAGTACGGCGGAAAAGATAATCTGGGAATAATCGTAGACCGAGATCTCCCTGGCCGGGGCATGACAGTACGCCGCGGTAATCGCAAACTGGCCGCCCGCCGCCGCAAGGCCTGCCAGCAGCAGAAATCCCAGCTGTGCCCACGTCATCCCATGGAACCGCACCAGAAGGTAGGGAAGCGTCACCAGACAGGAGAATCCGGAGAAGAAACAGACGATAAACGGCCCCTTCTCCCCACGGATCCCCAGCGACCGCACAAAGGTATAGGCGGCTCCCGCACTCATGCCTCCCAGCAGCCCGATCAGAGCCGGTACAAGCTCCATGTTGAGAGGAGACGGCTTGATGATAAAGAGGCTTCCGGCAAATGCGCCCGCCACGATGACTGCCTGAGCCGGCTTTACCTTTTCCTTTAAAATCAGAAAGCTGAACAGAATCGCAAAAAACGGCGACATCTTGTTAAGCATGGAGGCGTCTGCCAGCACCAGATGATCCACCGCATAAAAATTACAGAGAATTCCGATGGTACCGAACGTGGAACGCAGAATCAGCTGCCACAGATTCTCCTTCTTACCGGAAAAGCCCACGTGATCCCGTTTCATCAGAATGAGTGCAAAGAAAAATGCCACCAGATTCCGGAAAAAACTTTTCTGAATGGACGGCAGATCTCCCGACAGCCTGACAAACAGATTCATCAGCGCGAAGCAGAACGCCGAGCATACGATAAACACAATTCCCTTATAACGCGATTTCATGGCCTGCTGCTCCTATTCATTGAAAAGCCAGAAACTCAGCTTATCGTCGCTGTACTCCAGCTTGTAACGCAGTTTTCCAAAGAATTCCTCCAAAGCCGCGTACAGCTCCTCGTACTGTCCGTCACATCCACACTCACTCAAAGGCTCAATCCAACAGGACTGTTTTCCGCACGCATCCCGCAGATGAATCCTGAAATTTAAGCACTTCTCCTTCAAAAACGCATCACAGTCCACTACCTCACGAAGCGATATCACATTTTTCATTGTTTTACTTCCTTTCTTTCCTAAAATAATTCAACCGCCTTATAAAAACGCTGCCGCATTTTATAAAACGGTTGAACTTCTTCCCACATTATGACTCCTGATTCTTATACTTCTCCGCCTGTGCGGCAATCAGTTCCATATCATCAAAATAGTTGATCTTCATGGCCCTTTTCACGCCGGCCAGCGTATCCGCCGCCACGCGCTCCGCCTTCTCGCTGCCTTCCTTTAATATCTGATAGACAAAAGGAATGTTGGCCTCGTACTCTTTTCTTCTGGCACGGATCGGGGTCAGCTCCTCCTGAAGAACGCTGTTTAAGAACTTCTTCACCTTCACGTCGCCCAGTCCGCCGCGTTTGTAGTGATCCTTCAGCTCATCCAGGTTCTTGTAATCCGGAAGATACTTCTCAAACGCATCTGCCTTACAGAAAGCATCCAGATACGTAAAGACCGTATTGCCCTCGATCTGTCCCGGATCGGAAACCTGAATGTGGTTCGGATCGGTATACATGCTCATGACCTTCTTCTTCACATCGGCCTCGGTATCGGATAAATAGATGCAGTTGCCCAGAGACTTGCTCATCTTCGCCTTTCCGTCGGTTCCCGGAAGTCTTAAGCAGGCCTGGTTGTCAGGAAGCAGAATCTCCGGCTCCACCAGAGCGTCCCCATAGACAGAGTTAAACTTTCTGACGATCTCTCTCGTCTGTTCGATCATCGGCTCCTGGTCCTCGCCTACCGGCACGGTAGTCGCTTTAAATGCCGTGATATCCGCCGCCTGGCTGATGGGATACGTAAAAAAGCCTACCGGGATGCTGGCTTCAAAATTCCTCATGGCGATCTCCGACTTCACAGTCGGGTTTCTCTGAAGCCTGGCAACGGTAACCAGATTCATATAATAAAAGGACAGCTCCGTCAGTTCCGGAATCTGTGACTGTATAAACAGAGTCGATTTTGCAGGGTCAAGGCCGCAGGACAGATAATCCAGAGCCACCTCAATAATATTCTGACGCACCTTCTCCGGGTTGTCCGCATTATCAGTCAAAGCCTGCGCGTCGGCGATCATGATAAATATCTCATCAAACTCACCGGAATTCTGCAGCTCCACCCTGCGTTTTAAGGAGCCCACATAATGGCCTATATGAAGTTTACCCGTTGGCCGGTCCCCCGTCAAAATAATCTTTTTCATGTTGTAATACCTCCAATGTATTAAGCTTTCCCCATTATAGCACAACATGTCTGTCTGTTGCAAGTTTAAATGCCCCTGCGGTTATCTTCGCAGAGGCACGGAAAACGCAGCCTATAAATGAATCCTTTTCCGGTATTCCGCCGGCGACTCGCCATAATACTTCTTATAGCTTTTGCTGAAATAATCGTAATCGCTGTATCCTAAGTTCTCGCAGATCTCAGCAGCCTGGCTTCCCGCCGCCAAAAGCTCCTTCGCCCGCTTCATTCTGCAGTCCAGCAGATAATCCTTAAAGTTATGGCCGGTCTTATCCTTGAAGAGAATGCTGATATAGGACGGGGACACGCCCCAGCTCTCCGACAGCGCCTTTAAGGACACGCCGCCCGGGTTATCTCTTATCTGGCTTAAGATATCTCCCAGCAGCGCATCCGACTGTTTCTCATGAAAACACGATATCTCCTGCTGCCTGTCAAACTGCTCTTCCTTTCTGATCTGTATCATCACGCGGTTAATCAGCTCCAGCAGCTCATCCTGGGCGACCGGCTTCGTCACATACCCGCTGGCCCCAAGGGAAATGGCCTTTTTCGCATAGGCAAAATCCTCATATCCACTGATAAAAATGATTTTGGAGGCGGAGGAATGCTCCCGGATCTTATCGCTCAGCTCCAGCCCATCCATGCCAGGCATACGGATATCCGTCAGAACGATATCGGGAAACCGCCTTGAATCCGTTATCATACTCCAGGCATCCTCCCCGTCGCAGGCCGTGTCGATTTCCGTAATGCCCGGTACCTCGGATAAGAGATACAGAATACCGTCACGGATAAATTTTTCATCCTCTACAATCATCAGATACATCGTCCAAACCTTCCAATCCGATCAGGGGAATGACGACACTGGAAATCACGCCGCCTCCCTTTCTCTCTTTCACTGTCACATAGTACTTCTTTCCGTATAGCATGGCGAGCCGTTCATTAATATTCTGCAGCCCATATCCGCCGTGATGATAGCGGGCGCCTTCTCTCTGCTTCACGCACAGCCCCACGCCATCGTCTTTCACCGTGATCACGATGTCATTTTCCCGGCGGACAAAGGAAATGATGATCGTTCCCGGCCCCCGTTTCGGCTCGATCCCGTGAAGGATGGCGTTTTCCACCAGCGGCTGTACGATCAGCTTCGGGCAGACGCACGGCTTCAATTCCTCGTCCACATGAATCTCAAAATCAATTTCCGCCTTCTTATACTGTTCAATGGTGACATAGCTCTGTATATGGCGAACCTCGTCCCCCACTGTGTAAAGCTCCTTCCCATGGTTTAAGCTCAGCTTAAAAAAGTCGGAAAGTGACTTCACAATCTTACAGATATCCTGATTGGATGAGCGGTATGACATCCAGTTAATCATATCGAGGGTATTGTACAGGAAATGGGGATTGATCTGCGCCTCGAGGGCTCTTAGGCCCGCCTCCTTCTCCTTGATGCGGGCCTCATATACCTCGTGAGTCAGACGCTCGATGTTATTGCTCATGGAATTAAATTCATTTCCCAGCATCCCGATCTCATCCGCCGCGTCATCCGTCACCCTGACGCTTAAGTTTCCCTGGCTGAAGATCTTCATGCTCTCGGCGATGTTCTGTACCGGTTCCGCCACGGTCCTGGTGATCAAAAGCGACAGATAGATAATGATGCCCATGCTCACCAGACAGATAACGGCAGCCAGAATCCCGATTCCGGCAAATGACCGGACCAGTTCATGGTAATCCTTAAAAATGGCAATCTCCCATCCGGTACCGGCCATATTCTGAAAAAGCACCTGATACCGGCCCGATTCCAGCTTCCAGTCCGCCTTCCACATATCCTCGGAATCCCGGTAGCCCGATACCCGGAATCCGGCCTCATTTAAATCTCCATCCGCAATATCGGCAATACTCCCATTTCCCGCTCCGGAACAGATCAGACCGCCCTCCTCATCGTAAACGGCGATAACCGCATCGGTCTGCACCGTCTTCATCTCTTCCTTCAGCTCATCCGTCCCCACATAGAGAAGCACCCATCCCGTGGTCCTTCCATTGAAATAATTAATAATCTGCCTGGAGAAAACGATAATCTCTTCCCCCTCCTGCTCCGTTCCGTGCCACAGATGCAGCCGGTCCGGACTCTCCTTCGCCCTGGCTCTCGCCTCGCCGGAGAGCGCCGTATAGCGGTCGTCGAAAATCCCTGTAACGTACTCCCCGTTCCGGTCCAGGATTTCCGCGCGCACACCGCCCTTAATCTGGCTTAATTCAGCCAGCAGCCTGCCCTGCAGATCTCTTGTCAGAGCAGTCCGGTCGAGAAGGCTGATATCCATATTCAGCTTGCGCACACTTTTGACCACATCAGCGTCAGAGGCAAACGCATTGATTCTCTCCTCCTTGGCTCCGGTCACGATTCCGATCCGGTACTGGATCGTCCCCAGCGCCTGTATGGACTGTTCCTCGTAATTGTCCATAATCGTATGGTAAAGCCTGACGCCCATGATGACCCCCAGCACCGCCATCGGCAGAAGTGAAACGATCACAAAACCGATAAACAGCCTTCTCTTCAAGCCAATTCTTCTGAGAAGCGCGGGGATTCGCTTTCTCCTATCCCCCAAGCACGATCCCTCCCTTTTCTTACGTATCAGAGGCCAGGAACTTTTTGTCTCTGTCCTTCACAAACCAGTAGACGTCAAAGCCTTCCTGCCATTCTTCCTCCGTCCTGCACAGATACTCTTTCAGCTTCCGGTATTCCTCCGAAACCCGATCCTCTGCTCCCAGTCTCCTGTATTTTAGCATACTTATGTACATTTCGGCAGCTCTGCCGGAATATAACAGATATTTCCAGGCCAGCCGGTCCTGTATCTTCTCATCCCCAAAATTCTTCTCAAAAAGAGGCCGGTAAGTTCTGATTAAATCGGCCGCCGCTTTCAGCTTTTCCACAGCCTCCGCGCACACTCCCGGATTATCGTTCTCCGGCTGCTCCATATACGACAGTGCAGAGAGCTCCTTACAGTAGGAAAACACCGCCTCGGCCTGATCACCGTAAATCATGCGGAAATACTTCCGCGCCAGCATTTCAAAGGTACAGCTCCTGTTCCATAGCGTTTCAGCCATCACATACATTCCAAAGCCCGTAGGCGCAAATACCCTGGTCTGCTGACAGCTCACATACCCTTCAAAGCCCGCCTCTTCCAGGTTCACCAGGTCCTCCCATAGGATTTCCGCCGATCCGTAATCTCCCCAGTCCCGGAACTGATTCCACATATAGTGATAATCATATAGAAAGCTGTCCCCCGGAAAAAACTGTTTCCATGCACTGCAGTAATGCATATTTTCCCCCGCATTTACCGGAAATCTGCACTGATTCCGTTTATAAGGCGGAATCAGCGGCGTCTCTTCCACCGGAAGCGGTGCCCGGTAGGATCGGGTAATCGGCGCAAACATGAACACAAATCGCTCCGGATTTAGAAGCTTCGCGCTGACAGGCGGCCACAACAGATCAAAGTACGCCAGAAATACCACCTTAACCGGACTGCCTTCCTTTGAAAGTGCCTCATCCACCTGATTTAAAATCTCAATATACCAGTCAGAAGGCCGTTTCGCTGCGCACGCCCCGCATTCACAGCTGTTGTTTCCGTCATCGGCAAGCCACACATGGACCATGTCCAGCTGAGGATTCCCGTGAATGTAATGAAGGATCTCCCGAACCAGCAATTCTCTCACCAGCGGGTTGGAGCAGCATAGGCTGGTGTTCAGGGGAACGCCATGAAACAGTCCCCTCTTCCCGTCTATCATCGCCAGATACTCCCTGCGCTCCTCCGGCACCTTCTCCTCCGCCATAGGATCCCATCCCGTACCGGGCAGCCCCGCCGCTCCCGTCGTAAAGCCGTGGCCTCCCGCCTGCCAGATCAGCCCCAGCTTCTTTATATGGGGCACGAGAATTTCTTTCACAAATGCGTCCACCTCTTCTTCCGAGGGAACCGGTTCCTTCTCGTAATACGGATTATTTGTATGGAGGTACCACGTCTTGAAAAACTCATAGGGAATCTTAAATTGTGTGAAATACGTGTTAAAGCCCGCCTTCGGAAGCCAGGTCACAAAGCGCATAATATTTTCAAATGACACAGCGCCCTCAATACAGATTCCGCGGTACCGGCTGGAAGCCTCCTCCCTGATATTTACCGTGTGGGGCCCCACCGATGCCGGAATCCGTTCCCCCTCCCGGTCCGGCCTCAGAAATGCAAAGCCCAGCTCTTTTAAATACCGGTAGGCCCCCAGCAGCACGCTGCGGTTATTGGACCCCTTTATGGATCCCCCGAGATCCGTTACTGTGATGGCGTAGGCGTCTACATTCCGCCGAACGGAATGAGGGGGAGTCTCCGCTGCATTCCGCCGAACGGAATGAGAGGGACTCTCCGCTGCATTCCGCCGAACGGAGTGAGAGGAACTTTCCGCTGTATCCCGCTGGCTGGAATGAGGAGAACGCTCCAGACACTGCCCTTCCTTTCCCCAAAACTCCTCCGGTGTCACTGCCAGCTCCAGTATCTTCATATACGGGCTGTGCGTCTCCTGCACCGAGGTCCAGGCGGACACGCCGGCCAGGCTTAAATAACGTTTTAGTTCCTCCGCCGCGTAGAGGATCGTTTCCCGTTCATTGCGGCACAAAATCAGTACACTTTCTCTCATCTGCTCATCCTTTCACGGAACCGGAAGTCAATCCGCCCACCAAATACTTCTGTGCAAATATAATCATGACGAACACCGGAAGAACCGCGATGGTTGCCGCCGCGCTCATGGAAGCCCAGTCTGTCGTATTCTGCATCATAAACTGCCGGATTCCCACTGACAGCGTCCGCAGATTCTTATCCTGGATAAAAATACTGGCGATCGTATACTCATTCCACACATTCATCAGAGTAAACACTCCCACCGACGCCACTCCAGGCAGGGAAAACGGGAGGATGATCCTCCAATACGCCTGAAAGCGGCTGCATCCGTCGATCATGGCAGCCTCATCCAGCTCCGTCGGAATATCATCGAAAAACCCTTTCAGGGTCCAGATACCGAACGGCAGATTGATGGCCGTATAGATGAGGATAAGGCTGAAATGGGTATCCACCAGATGAAACCGGCTGAGAGTCACATACAGCGGAATCATAATCAGCATGGCCGGCAGCATCTGAAGGATAATTAGAAACATTGTATACCCGTCAAAAAGCACGCCGCGGCACCGTGACAGTCCGAAACCGGCCATCGTAGAAAATGCCACACACAGCGCCGTCACGATCAGCGCCACGAAGATCGTGTTGACGAGAGACTGTGCAAAAGAGGTCCTGGTAAGCACATGGATAAAGTTATCCAGCGTGGGATGCAGCGTGAACAGCGAGACGGTTGACAGCGTCTCGGATCTCGGTTTTAGCGCGGTTCCAATCATGGACAGAACCGGTAAATTGGCGGCCGCGCAGAAAAAGATCAGAAGCGCATAGATGATCCCCTTTTTATTTTTCATACATCATCCTTTCCCTTCTGCATTTTCATGTAAACTGCGCAGAAGAACAGAAGAATCACAAGAGTCATCATGGAAATGGCGGATGCATACCCCATCTGTCCCCGGTAGAACGCGGTATTATATGTATAGATCGGAAGCGTAAAGGTCGCCTCCAGCGGCCCGCCCTGCGTCAGAAGATAGATAATATCAAAATTGTTAAAGCCCCAGATGAACATCAGAGTCACGACCACCATACTCACGTTCCGGATCATCGGCAATGTAATATAGAAAAATGTCTTGATTCCCGTGGCCCCGTCCATCCTGGCCGATTCGTAGACATCCTCCGGAACGCCCTGGAGCCCGGCCAGCAGCGACATACACATAAACGGATACGATTTCCACGTTCCCACCACGATGCATGTGATCCGCGCCATCCTCTGATCCGCAAAGAACAGAATCGGCCCATCCGTCAGATGCAGTCTCTGCAGAATCACATTTACGATTCCCGACTGGTCATTTAAGATCCACAGCCAGTTCGCCGTAGCGACTACGGTCGGTATCGCCCATGGAATCAAAATCAGACCGCGAAACAGCGCTCTTCCCTTAATCTTCTGATTCAGCAGAACGGCCAGAAAGAGTCCCAGCACGTAGCTGGCGGCCACACAGATAAACGCATATTCCAGGGAATACACCAGGGACGGCCCCATGGTCCTGTCCGAAAACAGCTTGATAAAATTGGCAGCGCCCGTAAACCGGACCGTCTGTCCTTTCTTTAAAATATTCGTATTGGTAACACTTAAATAAATGCTGTTAAACAGCGGATAAAAGCTGACCAGCAACAGAATGATCGTCGGCATGACCAGCATTTTAAGGCCAAACCTTCTCCGGTTTTTCTCCATCAGCAGTCCCTCCTTTTTTAATGAAGGTCCGGCCTTTTATAAAAGCCGGACCTCTCTGGTCACTACTCTTCTGTTGCGATGTCGATTGCTTCCTGGATCTTTTCTGCCTGAATTCTGGCGATTTCATCGGTATCCACCTTACCATTAAGCGCCTCCTGTGCGCTGTAATTCATCGTCTGCTCTCCATTTACCTGAGAGAATCCCGGGAAAATGTTCTCGATCGGCCAGGTACACGGTACTGCGGTCGGCACGATCTTATTTAACACGCCCTGGGCAACCTTGTTGTTAAAGGTCTCACCGCTGAAGAAGGATTTCTTCGCCGGATAAGCCCAGCATCCGCCTTCGGTATATAAAGCGCTGCAGTTCTCTGCCCACCATTTTACAAACTTCTTCGCTTCCTCCGGGTGCTTTGTCTGTGAGAATGCCATTAGAGCGTCACTAAAGCTGGAGGTTCTGACCGCGGTTCCGTCCGGTCCCTTAAATGCGCTGTAAACCTCGGTATTTTCCAGAATCTCCGGATAGTCAAAGATGGAAGCCGGGAAGCTGGTAAACCAGAACACGGACTTGCCGCTGTAATACAGTTTCTCCGCATCCGCCGATTTATGTCCCAGAACACCGTCAGCCACATAGCCTTTTTCCTTGAATGTTTTAAACAGATCGATGGCCGCCTTATATCTGTCATCCGTACTTCCCGGCGTACCGTCCTCCTTCACGATTCCGGCGTCATTACTCATGGCGAAGCACATGAAATAGTGCCACAGTCCCATGTCGGCTCCCGCGAAATCCAGAGGAGTCAGATCCGGGCGAACCTCTTTGATCTTCTCACACGCCGCCAGCAGTTCATCCCAGGTCTCCGGAACCTTTTCGATTCCGCACTCCTTTAAATAATCGCTGCGGTAAAAGATTCCTCTGTATCCCACCATATAAGGAACTGCGATCTGATCTCCGTCGTAAGTAAATGATTTCATTGTGGCTTCCCCATAGTCATCAATGGTTCCATCCTGTTTCCACTCCGCCACTACGTCATTAAGTTCCAGAGCCTCGCCCATTCTGGCGTACATATCCGGAAGATCCAGAGCCACACTGGCCACGTCCGGCGCCGCATTAGAGCTGACTGCGGTTAAAAACAGCTGGTAATAATTATCCCACGGCTGTACCGTAACCTCGATATTCACGCCTGGATTCTCGCTCTCATACTGTGCAATCAGTTTTTCGCAGGTCTCTAAGTAAGCGTCGTCGCTTCCGTAGTTCATCTCCCAGAACTGCAGCGTTATCTCGTCCTTCTTCTCCTCTTTGGCTGTCTGTGCCACGGTCTCTGCTTTCGCGGTAGCCGTCTCCGCCTCCGTTTTCGCTCCGGCCGTGTCACCCGCTCCGGAAGTGCCGCTGTTCCCCGCACAACCGCAAAGTCCCGCCATGACGGCCGCCGTCAGCGTCAGAGTAATCCATCTCTTCTTCATTGTAAAACCTCCCTCTCGTTTGTCCTCTTGATCTGTTGCTTGTCCCCTTACCCTGGAGCGTGTTTGAGAATTTCTTATCGTCAGCTTTGCGTTACACTTTGTGGGAGATTTGGTCCCCATGAAGGAAGCGTAGTGGGCTACGCTGACCAAATTGGGGCCAAATAAACCGCGAAGTGGTGCCTGCAGATGGCGGATATGAATTTTCAAACACACTCCAGCTTTCATAGCTTCCTTATGTCAAAACTTCTTACTGCCTGATAAGTCTATTATAAGTAAGAGGAGGGACAATCTTCAACGGAGATAATTTTATAAAACCTGTAAATTTTTTACTTTCGCTCGGCTGAATTCTTCGGCATGGCTGAAGTCTCCGACACGGCTGAAGTCTCCAGCCGGTCCTCCAATAAAGCCTTTGAGATCTTCATTGCATGGATTATCTTTGCGTACCGCCTAAACTGTGCCGTCCCCTTCTCGTATTTCGACTGGGCCTTCTCACATTTACTGATGATGGAAACAATTGGAGGAACCGTTGATTTCAGTTCCTCCATTAAAGAGCTTTCTCCCAATATTTCGCAATTGTCCAGTGCTTTGTATTTCCCCGTCTCTTCACAACTCACCGCGGATTGTCGCTCCCCCATTCGCAAAAGTTCTGTATCAACCAGTTCTTTTGAGAGATAAAGCGCCCTTATTCTGTTTTTCAGAAGCGTATGCTGAGAGGTGCCTTCTCTGAATTTAGTCTGTGCATTCTCGCACCTCCCCACAATCGAGGCGATCACAAAAAGCGTCTCTGTCAACTCCTCTTTGCTGAGATGAATCATCCTGTTTTTCTCCTAATTTCCGTTGGCTTCCACTGTTTACCAAAATTACAGCCATTTTATGAATTCTTCTCAATTGGAATCCATAGCTGGCACACATACTTATCCGACTGCATATCTCCCGCCGGATAAACCTGAATATCAAGTCCGCTGCAGGGCTGGTATTCGCTGCTGGGGAAGAATTCAGAATAGACCGTATGCTGCATTTCCTGAAAAGCGCCGGGAATAGGACCAACACATTCAAAGACCGCCCAGGTGTGTGCCGGAATCTTCTCCACGCTTAATTCTTCTGCAACCGTTCCTCCATCATACATCATGCCGATCGCATAGACAAATTCGTTCGTTTGCGGATTTTCACTCAGGCAAAGCCCAAGCAGTGCATCTCCAAAGATCCCTTCCTTCGGATTCCGTTCAAACGTATACGGCAAATAATTAGTACCGTGCTAGTTGTATTTATCCATGAGATAATAACTCCAGAAAACTACAAGTTTTTTAAAGGAGCTATCTTATGGATAAGATCACCCATCAGATCCGTGCAGAGCACTGGACCAAAGTCCTAAATGAATGCATAAACAGCGGTATGTCCAAAACTGCCTGGTGCAGAGCCAATGGGATTTCAGAAAAGCAGTTATTCTACTGGCAGAGGATTCTGCGCAGGGAGGCTTTCGAGAATTCCAAGGCCTCATTACCGACAACCGCCGCATCACCCCCGTCGCTGGTGCCAACGACTCAGGGGACGGTCTCTTTTACCGAAATCAAACTCCCTTCAAAAAGCACGGTGCAGAAAGTGTTGAACCTGGCTAAAGCGCTTAGCATCAACTGGCCGGTCGGCGAGGATACATCCAACGAAACATTGGAAGCGCTCCTCTATCCGGGTAGGGCAAAGCAGGCATCAGACAGGATGCCCATTGATTTTCAACGAATTCACCGTGAATGTATTTATCAGTTTCTTATATACATTATATTATCAATTGCTCCGGCAGTTCATTCCAAGGCTCTACTGCGGCCAACTGGCAATATGGATTTACCTTCTGTAATCTGCTTCGAACTTCCGGCCATAATTCATGAATCTTTTTCAATTCTGCCTGGGCTTCTTTCGTGCAGCCAATCATATAGAATGTGTCTGCAATGCCGACATCCACACTTCCTTCAGATTGTTCCTGCACCACCATCTGGTACACTTCCCTGGCTTCACCTTTATCAAAAAGCTCACAGACTTCTTCTGTATGGGCGTGTTTCATAAAGAAAGTTCTATCAAATGCTCTTATCATTTCCATACCAAGAGAAAAAGCTTTTTCTGTAAAGGCCTTGTCAATCTTCACTTTATCCGATGTGACAATGCCATCCCGTTCACACCATTCACCGATTTTTAGCAATCTTGAGTACGCAAGATTAAGCATATTATACGCACGAACTGAAGCGGGAAAATGAGCTTTTTTATTTATTGATTCTACATTCCACTTTCTATGATCCTTATCATAAGACCATGAAAGCAACATATATACAGAACAAATAGCTAAGGCGAGTTCCTTTATATAATCATCTGCTGAAATTTCCAAGCAGGTTCCCTCAACATCTAATATTCTGCTGCCAAGCAGCCAGCACAGCGCCGTACAATCCGCATCGTTCTCACATCCGCGAAGAACATCCTGCGATAACCCGTAGGCATTGTCACTAGCAATGAGTTTAAGATGTCCATTGCCGATATGTGCTAATTCATGCAATAACAGCATCAACACTGACTGGTGAAAAATAACTGCAGGAATCTCATGTCTGTAATCGAACATAGCCGCAAATGGACTTTTTCTATAAATTGGAGCCTTGAACTGATACACAACTCTTTTGTTCTTATCTATTATCTGCGGATTGTCATCAAACAAGCCGCTTAAGAATTCCATATATTTCTTCAGAAACGGAAGTTCAAACTCTACAACATAATGTTCTTTTAAACTTGATTTGTATTCATTCAATGTGGATTTCGGATATAGCGAAGATACAGACATCGCCAAAGCATTCAGACAGATATGTACATACGGAATCTGGCTGTGCCCCGGCAAGACTTCTCTTGTATACGGATTTCTTTGAGAAGTATTATACCTTAACCTCATCCGATTCAACTCGTAAGATAACCACAGGAAATCTGGGTTATTATACGAAGTCAAATCATCCTCTTTAACAAGGCCCACTTGGTGCTTCTGGTCTAACTGCTCAATATATTGTTTGAGTTCATTCATTTTATCTTTACTAAAAGAAGCTACATTTTCTTTACCTGCAAACGGCGAATTGAACATTAATTCATAACTGTCTGTCTTGCCATGAAAAGTATAGTCATTATCCCACCACATTGTGTCCTCCGTTATCTCTATTTCCACACACTGTCAACCATTGGTCGTATACAGCAAACCATGCGTACTGTTCCATTTTTTGACCGCCATTTCCGGCGGTCCGGTTTACAGATTCGTTGTTTTAGATTTGCTCCGACAGATTTCCGGTAACTGATCGGACCATGGAAGCAGTTCCTCAATAAAGCGGTAATCCGTGTCATCTTGATGGTCCTTCAATACGGTCAGGATGTGCGTCAGATAACGGAACGGATTCAGGTGGTTCTCCTTTGCTGTTTCCGTTATGCTGTAGATGATCGCACTGGATTTTGCGCCATCTATGCTATCAATCAGCTTCCATGCATGTTTGTGCAGGCAGAAACTGCGGAGTGCTCCTTCTGTTACGTTGTTATCTAGCGGAACTTCACCGTCATTCAGGAACACGTTCAGTGCTTCTTCCTGATTGATACAGTAGTTGATTCCTTCCAGTGTTTTCCCTTTGGAAAGACGTCCGGATGACTGAATCTCTTTTGCCCATGCAAAGAAAGCCTCTGTCAGAGGTTTGACCGTCATCTGCCGCTGTTTCTTCCGTTCATCTGGTTTCAGATCAGATAACTGGTTGTCCAGATGGTAGATGGCGCCGATCCGCTTCAGGGCTTCATACGCAACCGTATCGTTCGCGGCTTTTTGTGCCGCTTTCGGGAGCGCTTTTAATGCGTCTGAGAAATATCGTCTCGCATGTGTCCAGCACCCTGCAAAAATAATATCCGGATTTTCACGGTCCAGCTTCCTATAAGCGCAATAGCCATCACAGACAACCACACCTGCAAAATCTTTCAGGAATTCTCTCGGATGGTCTGCTTTCCGGGTACGCTGATATTCATACAGGATGATCGGCGTGTCTTGGTATACCTTGCCGGTACGGTAGATCCACATATAGCTCTTGCTGTTTGCGGGGCGTCCGTCTTTTGATACCATAACGGGTGTCTCATCGGCTTGCAGCACATGGAAACGGTACAATTCTTTATGCAGGTAGTCATAAAGAATCCCCAGATACCGGTCCGCACACTGGATCATCCAGTTCGCCATCACCTGCTTGGAGATGTGGATATCATTCCGCAGGAATTCCTGACTGATTCGATATAAAGGAAGTCCATTTACATACTTGGCATTCATGATACTTGCCGCAAGGGTTGGAGTCAGGATGCTGTTGCGGAGCAGGTCTTTTGGACGATCCGCCTTGACGATGGTCTGATTGTCCCTGCCGGCATAGACAGCCACATGATGCTCTTCGACTGTGTACACGGCTAGCTGGACACGCACTCTTTTATAGACTTCATCCGGAAGCTGTTTCCATCCGTTGTCTCCAAAGAGTTCCCGCAGTTTTTCTTCCGAAAGGGTATGAGAGACCACTTCAACCGGAAGATCCTTTAGATCTTCCTCGCGTTTCCCTTTCCGTTTCCTACTTCTGACCTGGATCACATCCTCCTCGGCGGGTTCAACAACATAAAGCGTTTCTGTCAGAACTTCCGCTTCGTTAAAGATGAGTTCCAGCTCAAGCTGTCCTGCAATGACATCCAGTTTTTCAGAAGAACGCCCATAGCGTTTATTGTTCGCGTCAGCGATCTGCTCGATCAGGCGCTCCATGTTTGCATTTAGCTGGCTCAGTTGATCCTGCATGGACAGGATCACTGCCACGAGCGTTTCTTTGCTGAAACGGTTCAGTTCGTCTGGTGAGTAATTCGTTGACATGTTCGGTGCTCCTTTGTTTTCCTGTAGCGATTGTACCGCAAAACAAAAGAAAAAGCGAGCTACACAAAAACAGGCCCCGTCATTTTCACCATAGGATAAACACTCTAAAAAGCCGAAAAACTAAGAGTTTTTTAGCTTTTTAGAGTACTTATCCACACAGCAGCCTGCTGCAGACAGGCACTCCATCATTGAATGAATGCATTAAAGCCTGGTTGTGGATAACTGCCGATTTGCCCGAGGCTGCAACGGTGGAACGATTTTTTGTTTTCTCCGTTTTGCACAATGCTTTACAGAAGATCCTGTGGCTGCACTTCTTGGATCGGATGTTTGGAGACAATCTCCAGCCCCTGCATCAATGCCTGATATTGTTCCGGGGTGATCTCCAGTGCCTCTTCTTTTGTACGGGGCCAGCTGAAACCGCCAAGCTCCAGCCTTTTGTAAAGGAGAAGAAATCCATCACCTTCCCATACAAGCCCTTTTATGCGGTCATTGCGTCTACCGCAGAAGAGAAAAAGAATGTCCTTTTCATACGGATTAAGCTGGAAGTTAAATTTGACAATGGAAGCCAAACCATCGATCCCGCGCCGTAAATCTGTAAATCCGGCAGCGATATAAATCTTTTGGAATCCGGCAGCATTATTCAGCATTCAGGAACCCTCCGATCCGGGAAAGGAGAGCATACGAAGCGGAATTCGATATTTCCAGGATAATCTCCCCTTTTCGAATCACGAGATCCGGATGGAAAACCGGATTCGCGCTCCGGGGAGATGAAGGGAGTTTGATTTCGGTAAAAGAGACCGTCCCCTGAGTCGTTGGCACCAGCGACGGGTGTGATGCGGCGGTTGTCGGTAATGAGGCCTTGGAATTCTCGAAAGCCTCCCTGCGCAGAATCCTCTGCCAGTAGAATAACTGCTTTTCTGAAATCCCATTGACTCTGCACCAAGCAGTTTTGGACATACCGCTGTTTATACATTCATTTAGGACTTTGGTCCAGTGCTCTGCACGGATCTGATGGGTGATCTTATCCATAAGATAGCTCCTTTAAAAAACTTGTAGTTTTCTGGAGTTATTATCTCATGGATAAATAAAACTAGCACGGTACTAATTATTTGCCGTATACGTTCAAACAGCTCAAGCATAGTCTTATCTCTCCAGCACTCTCCCTAAAACTCTGGCAGCTGCCTGTTGCTGGTCTCCAAATCACAGGAAAATTTATCTTTTTTACGATAACCTCTAACTCACCCATCTTTTCAATTCTGTACTTCATGGTACTGCCTCCGTCTAAAATAATTTTTACAGAAAGGCGTGAAAAGGATTTTAACTTTGCTCTGCCCGATTTGGCCTGTACTGGCGTTATCCCATGAAAACGCGAAAACGCTCTTCCAAAACTCTCCGGCGAATCATAGCCATACTTAAGAGCCGCATCAATCACCTTTATATCAGTAGACGCCAGTACAGCATTGCGTAAGTTTCGGTGAATTATGTGCTTGATATTTGCGTCAGGAGCGCGTCCGCGAAGCGACGGCGTAGCGGACCCTACGTCTAGCTTCGTGGGCGTGATCCTGACGTGAATAGCGAGTGCAGAATTCACTGGAACTTATGCAACGCTGTACTGGTTCACTACCGGCAAGTGTGAGCCGCCTCATCCTGATATATTCCCCCAGAGAGTATCCGCACAAAATTCCAAATACCCGCTGAAAATGGTACGGTGAATAATTTGCCTGTGCCGCAATATCCGCCGCTTCCAGTTCTTCTGTCAGATGACTCTCAATATAGTCAATCGCCTTCTGCAAGCCGCTGATCCAGTTCATCCTCTCATCTCCTTCCGTATAGCCCTATTCTATCCTGTCATCGCAGATTCATCCTGACTTTTTATGCTCCCGGATGTCAGTATACCACGGTCTTTCACCACCTGCTCGTTGTTGTCCATACACCACGGTTCCTGTCAGGTTCCCATCCTACTTTTCTTCGTAAAACGCCTCAAGAATTTCAGCCAGTTTTTCCGGCGCCTCCACATTCACTTCGTGCCCGCAGCCTTCCAATATCTCTATTCTCGCCCCATGAATCTTCTCTGCCATCATTTCAGCCGCCCCTCTGTTCGCCCGATCCTTCTCCCCGCAAACGATCAGCGTCCTGCAATCCACTTTATCCAAATCTTCTTTGAAATCCAATGCCATCATAGATTTTGTCAACTGAATCAGTTCTCTCTTACCTACCCCCATTTTCTTAAAAATACCATTCGGCATCAACCGAAATATCATATTCTGCAATCTTAAAAGCCCCTTCGGCATCACGCACTGTCCCCCTATCAAGACCAGCGACTTTACCCTTCCCGGATGCTCCACCACATAATTTAACGCAATCACAGCGCCCAAAGAAAGACCACAAAGCCCAAACTCCGTTTTTATAGACTTACAATATGTCGAAAAAGCCTTATATACTTTTCTGTATGAAATCTCTGATCCCTCTTTAAATGCAAATACGTTCAGACATTGAATCTCTTCCTGTTCTCTCATGCTAGAAACTGTTTTATTCCAACTATCTGGCCCCTGTCCAAGTCCATGTATAAAAATGTACTTCACTCTTTGCTCTCCTTAACCTATCTATTTACTTTTATCGTCTGTAAACTGATTTTTTGCATAAATTTAATATACTCTGCTATTACTGATGGAGTCCCCTCAACGGTTTATTTCTGCAATAATCTTACGATTTTAAAACACACAGCTAGCGATGGCGGAAGCGTCTACAAAGCTGAGATATTCATGGCTGCGGGTGTATTTCAATCCACTCCGCTATCACTAGCGGAGACTTACCGCAAACAAGTATAAAGACAAAAAATAATGATTTCAATCCACTCCGCTATCGCTAGCGGAGACTGTGGTCGGGCGGACGGAGGGGGAACTCCGCTGATTTCAATCCACTCCGCTATCGCTAGCGGAGACACATAAGCCTTACCCGCGTGGGACTTACAATGTATTTCAATCCACTCCGCTATCGCTAGCGGAGACTCGACCTCACCGGTCTTTACCGCGCCGGCTGTCGTATTTCAATCCACTCCGCTATCGCTAGCGGAGACTCATATCCTGCCACACTGGGCTCCTCCTTCTCGGTATTTCAATCCACTCCGCTATCGCTAGCGGAGACATTCTTCGCCAGTAGCACTGGCATATTCTAAATTATTTCAATCCACTCCGCTATCGCTAGCGGAGACTTAGATTTCTTAGCTATTGTCAATATATTTTATATTTCAATCCACTCCGCTATCGCTAGCGGAGACATCACCGTTCGGATCGTCTACTTGTACCGGCCCATTTCAATCCACTCCGCTATCGCTAGCGGAGACTTTGTTTGGTTAATAGACCTTATTTCGCACATAATTTCAATCCACTCCGCTATCGCTAGCGGAGACCCGTGGCTTAAATCTTACTGGAGGCTCAAACGGAATTTCAATCCACTCCGCTATCGCTAGCGGAGACTACGGAACCGGGAGCAACTGCCTGACTGTCGAGGGATTTCAATCCACTCCGCTATCGCTAGCGGAGACAGTCTGATCCGGACATCGTAAACATCAAACTGGAATTTCAATCCACTCCGCTATCGCTAGCGGAGACTGATTAAGCTTTCCTTCGATGTCAGTGTATTCGAATTTCAATCCACTCCGCTATCGCTAGCGGAGACTTATTACACCAATTAAAACTTATGATCCCTTAAATATTTCAATCCACTCCGCTATCGCTAGCGGAGACGTAAGGCGTGTAGAAATCGACAGGAATATGAATTATTTCAATCCACTCCGCTATCGCTAGCGGAGACCTGGCATAACACGCAGGACCTTGCGCAGGATTTATTTCAATCCACTCCGCTATCGCTAGCGGAGACGGTATGGTATATGCCGCGGCAAGGGAGCCGGGAATTTCAATCCACTCCGCTATCGCTAGCGGAGACGGAAATGGTTCTCCCGTCGGCTTTGTTGCTACTATTTCAATCCACTCCGCTATCGCTAGCGGAGACCCAGGCAACCGGCCGGTGCTCGGTTACTGGTTCATTTCAATCCACTCCGCTATCGCTAGCGGAGACTACCGGGGAATATGGCAGATATCAAACAGACGATAATTTCAATCCACTCCGCTATCGCTAGCGGAGACTATCGGCCTGCATCAACGCCTGCCATATCCTGATATTTCAATCCACTCCGCTATCGCTAGCGGAGACGCCGCTCCCGGAATGGGAGGCTGAGACACCAAAAATTTCAATCCACTCCGCTATCGCTAGCGGAGACCTGCATGAGTTGCCGGTTTTCTCTCCAGTCCATATATTTCAATCCACTCCGCTATCGCTAGCGGAGACTGATTGGCGTTTACGTCCCGGTAAATGCAACGCTGATTTCAATCCACTCCGCTATCGCTAGCGGAGACCTTCCTTCCAGTCAATAGCTGTTTCCAACGCAGAATTTCAATCCACTCCGCTATCGCTAGCGGAGACTGGACAGATGAGCGGTACGTTAGCTGTGATTACGATTTCAATCCACTCCGCTATCGCTAGCGGAGACGGACATGGCTGTGGCAAGCATTGCCCTGATTGTATTTCAATCCACTCCGCTATCGCTAGCGGAGACTGCAAATCCGCACATATTATACCATACAACCATCAATAATTATATACATTTTGCACACTTTTCATCAATTCAATATAACCAATTTCCCAATACTCCCTGCACAACTGCAAAATTTCCGGTGCGAACCTCCCAGGGAATTTATGATCACTTCCGGTTCGCACCATAAATTCGCTTCTAAAAGATAAGAGGTTTTTCTACATTTACTCCCTTCTCTACACCAAAATGTTCCACCTTCGTGTCATGTTTGTTACCCAAATAATAAAACCTCAGACTGTCAACATTCACATCAATCAGATCTTTCAACACCGCTTTTAACATCACGCACTGGGCATTATCCACAATACATTCAAAAACTGAATTTTGTACCCTGGTACCATAGTTTACACATTGCTTTGCAACTTTACGCAACCTTGTTTTCCCCTCAGCGGTCTCGGTATTTACATCATAGGTAATCAGCACTAACATCTTGAAAAACGCCTCCTACTTCCAGAAAAATGGCGGATACTCATCCAAATCCCCTCTTAAATATCGTGCCAGCAGCATTGCCTGAACAAACGGAATCATCCCCCACTCCACCTTTTCACCTAAATAAGGATGTGTGATAACTTCCTTTTTTCTGTTTTGCCACTCTGTCAGTAGTTGCTTTCTGGCCTGGTCCGTCATAATAACAGCGCCATCTTCCTTCTTAGAAAAATCTTTACCGCTAACCATTTTTCGATTGATCAGCCCTAATACAAAACGATCTGCGAGCACTGGACGGAGTTCTTCGATCAGGTCAAGAGCCAGCGACGCCCTCCCTGGCCGATCCGTATGCATGAAGCCCACATAGGGATCAAGCCCAACCGTTTCCAGCGCAGAAGCCACCATATTTGTTAAAAGAGTATATACAAATGACAGCATGGCATTTACATTGTCTAACGGCGGCCGTTTATTTCTCCCGGAGAACTTAAAATCTTTTTTCTGCTGTAAGATCAATTGGTCAAAGACTCTAAAGTAAACACTGGCCGCTTCTCCTTCATATCCCCTAAGCTGAGCCATGTCCGTACACTCCAAAACATAGTTTAATGACTGCTGCATAAATGCAGATGCACGCTTAAGCGCCTCCACATCGACCTGTAATCCATGATCCCGAGTGGCGCGCTCCAGAACCCATTTCCCATTATAAATCTTACCAAGAATACAATTCTTTGCCACTCCCAGGCTAAAATCAGCATTTTCAGAAGCTTCGTACTGCTTCTTTCGTAAAACAACATTTCCCCTGACACTGCCGGTTACTCTCGCCAGGAATTTCCCCTGAGGTGTCATAAAACACAGAGAAATATCACGCATCGCGCAGCCGCCCATAAGGGCCGGGCTGACCCCTTTGTAGCCAAAGCAGACAATCGATTCCAGATTATGCAGGGGAATCCGCCCCAACTCCTGCTCTTTATCCAGAATCACTACATTTTCGCCATCCAATGAGAGATAACTATCCGGAGAAGTCACGTACAAAGTATTTAACAGTTTTTTCAAGGCGTTTCCTCCTCCATAATTTTCTCACGCACATATTCTTTCACAGAAGGAATTTTCCCCAGCTTCGGCATACAAATATCCTTCAAAGAACAGGCGTTACAGCTTTTGGACCATTTTACCTTAGGGGTATATTGCTTATCAAAAAGCTGATGCATTTCCTGAAAATACTTCCTTACCTGAGTTCTCAAATCCTCTGTGAACAAAACCTTCTCTCTGTGCCGTATTTCACCGTAATAAATGGCGCCTTCCGTTATTTCCGCAGAAAGCATTTCCTCCAGACACATGGCCTGCGCGGTAAGCTGTAACATATCGATGGGAATATCTTTCGGCTTTCCTCTCTTATACTCGATCGGGTAAACCCGAAATAGTCCCCTGTGCCCGTAAAGCGGAACGCCCTCCTCCGCTCTGTGAAACTCTACAATATCACAACTCCCGGATATCCCCATCATTCTGGACTGCACCGGCAATCCCCGGCTGATAATCACATCAGACCGCTTCTCCGTGGCCCAGGTATCATGGGCACGTTCATGGAGCAGTTCCCCTTCCACCGTTCTCTCATTCTCCTGCCACTGCTGTTCAATGTGAATAAGTGCCCACTGTCTCCTGCAAAATGCAAAATGCTGGATTCCTGAAAGCATCAGATAATCCTCTTCCTTATAGTCCATTATATTTTCCTTAAGACTTCTACTGTTTCCGGGATCTGCTCCTCATGGATGGTAATCGTATAATCGCTGTATTTTCTGGGATAATCCACATCGTCATGTTTCTTCACCTCTATCGCATCAAACAGCTTATAAGCCGGGCAGTCGCCTAACTCTTTGCTGTGTTTAAAGACAATCAGTTCCCGAACAGCCATCTTTCCTCTGGCCGCAGAATGATCGATTTCAAACATATTGATAATTGCTTCCCACAGAAGTTCCAGATCCTCTTCTGAAAAACCGGTGACCTTTCTCGCTAAGTTCGCCGATATGTATCCTTCCGTCCGATACAACGCATAGGGTACAATATTCTTTCGTCCCATTTCCGTACTCTTCATTTCGGCATCTTTTTCCGTGGTAATCGCTACTCTGGTAATCGTCACTTCCTGACTGACAATCGGATCAATGCTTCTGGAAAATCCCAGCTGCACCGGTCCCCGAACCTGTCCGCAGTTCAACGCAGCCTTTACAAAGGTTGTCATCACCGCGCCAAACGTACGGATATCAAAAAAATTACGGCACATGAAATCACAAATCTTCCGATCCACCTCCGGATCTTTCTTCTTTAAATCTTTTATTCCCTTATCATCAGTCCCCAGGTATTCATAGGCAGTATTATCGCTTCTGTTTAAGGGAACATCTTCTTTAATGTATATTTGATAGCCTTCGCTGTCCTCCTTCACGGTCTCCACGTAATTGCGAATCTTGCGCTTTAAGCATACATCCGTCACGATTCCATAACCACTTTCCGGATCAATTCTGGGAAGATTTCCCGCATCAGGGTCACCATTGGGATTCCCATTTTCTACATCAAATAAGATTACAAACTCATACCGGTTTTTGATTACATCTGCCATCTTACACTTCCTCCTTTGACTTTTTCTCATATCTTTTCTGGGTCTGATGATAATATCCCAATATAAACCTGCCCTGGGCATCTAAATTCAACCGTTTCGGTACTTCCGTTATCTTACTCTGAAGGGCTCCAAGCATTTTTTCATAGTAAATTTCCTTGCCTTTTTGATTCATCTTCCGTAAATGACTGTTTTTCAGTTTAAACAAAATCGGAAAGATGGATGCCGGAGTTGCACACGCAGAATTAAAGTACTTATCTTTAATGGTCGCATTAATTCCTGGATTGGCATCCTCCTGTATGGCCTCCAGCACAGCAAATTCCTGACCCAGTATATATGCAACATCATTGCTGTTATCATTCAGTTCCATGGTAATTTCCTCCTCACTGCCTCCTCTGTTTTTTAACAGAAACGCCTTGATCATGGCGGCTCTTCCCCGCGTAATTTTATAACTGTGGCTGTCGCTGTCATCCTGTTCCGACCGTATTCTTCCGATCACTGCCTGATACATGCTTTCCGGGTAATTGCTTCCCGAAATAACAGCCCGATACAGACTTCCCGCCATATTGGGAGCCGGTTTCTTATCCTTTGACTTCTTGTTCACCGTCTCAGACAGCAGTCTCCATACTCCCAGATACTCCATACGGTCGCCTGCCGGCCTCACAATACGCAGCCTGTCGTAATGATCTTTCACATGCCGCAAAATATTTCCAAAGCTGTCCTGATAGAAAAATCGTACCGACAGCCTGGCCGCATTCGGAGACAGTCCCAGTATATAGAATTTCTGGTCCATGGAGAGGCTTTCTTCCACATCATCTACATCCACCGCCTTGCCTGCCGCCAGGTTTTTGAACACCCCGTCTACAATCTCCTGATTATCTGCCGTCGGCTCCATCATAAAAGAAAATGTCCGGTTATACGCCTCTTCTCCATCTTCCGCCCAATAGACAACCGCCGTATCTCCAATCAAAGTCATATGATCCCGATCCGAAAGAAGATAATTTAAAGCTGTCGTATACGCATAAGCTGCATACGTACTGACCGGCGCATTATAACTCTGCTCTTTTCCATACGATTCAAAAGCCGGTGCATTAAACGATACCAATGCGGCCCCGCTGGACTGGGCGCCTGGTACGCCTTTTATTGTTCCATGAATCCTCGCAATCTCTGCCTGTTTTCCTGTCACAAGGCAGATTCCTTCCGTTCCTTCTCCTGGCTGCTGGCTGTATGTTTCCCAGGCCGCTTTGATAGCAGGGTCCTCCTGAACAAACTCGTCTCCAACAAAGAAAATCAAATTCCCCCCTGCCAGAATTTCTTCCAATACCTCCGACAGCGCAGCATGTCCCATGGCTTTTTCCGGCTTCCAGGTTTTAAAATATAGAGTCACCGCCCTGGCTGCCCTGCTGTCCACATCTTCCAGAATCTCCAGATGTTTCTCTTTTGCCGCCTCAAAACACTCCAGAGAACGTTCCGGCTTTCCTTTATTATCAATTCCAAGCAGATAACTGGAATTATCACAGAGGAAGTTGGCCGAAACCCCAGAAGAACGGGCTACCATCTGCGGAACCCTTCTGATCGCAGGCACTTCGACCGTCTTCTTCCCCCTCTCAACAGATTCTTTCAGAGGAATAACACGGATCAGCTCTCCTTCTTCCGAAAGCTCCAAACCAAAAGACACCTTTGCCGAACACCAGCCCGGACTGGTTATTTTCCCCTTTTGCTCCAAACTCTCATAATATGTTACCAAAGACTGCAGGATCATCGCACCACCTCCTGATCCCGAACATCCAACACTCCGTCCTTTAATACAGCCCGGAAAAACATTGGCTGTATATCTTCCGGATTGGTATAATCAAAATCATAGAGCATATAACCTAAATCCTTTTCCACGCCCTGATATTCCGTCGCCACAGTATCGTCCTCACAGAGTTCAATTTTAGCAGGAAATTCCCGGCAGCCGAAGTACGGCGTATGGTAACATTCTCCCCGTCTCAGCCTCCGCATGATAATATCTTTGAATTTCCCCGGATTATCCTCATCGCTGGCATGTTCTGTCATGTCAAAATGTGCCTCGATAACATAGTCTACATCCCGAAGCAAAATTGCTGCCCTCTGTACGATCTCCTGGCGGCTGCTGATAAACAGCGGCTTATTTCCTCCGTTCATTACTGTTAAAGCACTGCTGGCTGAAACCTTACTTTTCACCTCGTTTCGGCGTATGCTGGTAAACCGAATTAGATTTTTCACATAAATCCTGTCAACGACCCATTTCATTCCGGGATGCCAGTAGACTGCTTCCAATATCCCTCTCGCTGCCGAAGGCGTGATCACATCGTAACTGCATCGTTCTACTTTCATCTCCGGCCGGGTAAAAAGGGCCAAATCTCCCCAAACCCGTACCCGTACACCACGGCTCATGTTTGTCCTCCTTCCAATCGCGTTCTCCTATTTTCAAAATTATAAGAAAACCGCCTCCCCTCTTTCAACATTCAGAACCAGACCCATTTCCTCTGTATACTGATCTGAATTTCTCAAACGATAGAACTTTAAATCAAGCGCTTCCAATTTACCTGCACCGTTTAATTTTTCAAAATCCTGTTCATATACATTCACACAGTAATGACCCGCCTCCCGGACAAGCTGGCGGGAATGTTCCCCACGGCGTATTCGCGCAACAATATCCTGTGCTTCCGGTTCCCTATCAACCAAAATCGTCTTTGTGCTGCCATCTTCTATTAAGCAAAACGCTTTTGCAACATCTGCAAAAGGAAACAGGCCGGTACGCCCGCCCTTTTCTAATTGATCCACGATCCCCTTTACATCTAATCCCCTGTCGCCTTTATAATAATACAGGCGTTTGAAATACTCATGAATTGCCTCCAGTGACGCAATGTCATCATATTTCTCTGCCGTCTGCTCCGCGGCGGCAATAGGCTGCTTTAATTCTGCCGGGAGATGAATCCCCTCTGTCTTACCCAGAGTGAACACCATCGTATGACATTCTTCTCTGCTTCTTTTCCCCTCACGGTTACATCTTCCCGCCGCCTGAATAACAGAGTCAATGCCAGCCAGTTCCCTGTACACCGTTTGGAAATCAAAATCCACTCCTGCTTCGACAAGGCTGGTAGCAATCAGCCTGCACGCCTTTCCATCGATTAAGCGATCCCTTATTTCCTGTAAAAGCTTTTTTCGATGCTCCGGATACATCAGCGTAGATAGATGATACGTCCCCTCTCCTTTTACAGCCTCATAAACGCGCTGCACCTGTCGCCTGCTGTTTAATATACAAAGCACCTGATTTTCCTGTCTCAAAAGAGATGCCAGCTCTTCTTCCGAAATTTTTCCTATTTCCTGAATATCCGTTCGCTTAAAGAACTCATACTGTCCTCTCACATCCGGGCAAATCTCTTTGCATTTCATCGTCTCCGGGAAAAATTGCTGTAACGACGGCTGCGTTGCGGTACACAGCACGGAACTGCAACGATAATTAACAATCAGCTCTGTAATCGCCCGTATACACGGCTGCAAATATCTCACCGGCAGCATCTGCGCCTCATCAAAAATAATCACGCTGTTGGCGATATTATGAAGCTTTCTGCATTTTGATGTTTTATTTGAAAATAATGATTCAAAGAATTGAACATTGGTTGTTACAATCACAGGCTTGTCCCAATTTTCTGCAGCCAGCTGGGACTGCATCAGTTCCTCTTCACTTTCAAACACCACATTGCAATGATCTTCCAATACATTATCAGGCCCCAGAATGTGTTTAAAGACTGCCGCATTCTGCTCAATGATACTCGTGTATGGAATCACATATATGATATGCTGTTTTTCATACTTTATGGCATGTTGAAGGGCAAATGCCAGGGAAGAAACCGTCTTGCCCCCGCCGGTAGGTACGGTTAACTGAAAAAGTCCTGATGGCTCCTTTCCCGTTTCCAAACATGCCTTCAATATCTCTGTTCGTCTTCCATTAACCGTATTTCTGTCGGTATTGGTCAGCCAGGGCGATATAGAATCCTGTACACGCTGGAATAAATCCGCCATGGTATCATACGTCCCACGTGGTACTGGATTTTCAGCCATGAAGCTTTCTGTATCCAGATAATCCCCATCCACCAGACACGAAAACAGCATACGGATAAAAAATGAAGCGGTAAAGCCAAATTCTCCTAAAGGCTGCAAGGCAGGCACCGGAAACGCCGGAATCTCTATCTCTTTCTCAAAAGCATGGTAATCTTCAAGACCTTTCTTCAGCCGTCCCATGAGGGTAGCTTCTCCAGCACAGTCCGCACGGGTGCCGCCATTTAACAACCCCGAGTGATGGCCGGAAATGCAATATGCCGCATAGATATTCTTTCTTTTATATAGTTCCTGTGCCCCTGCAGTCGCATGGTCCGTGATACTTCCACCTTGAAGACGTTTTTGGAACTTGTCGGAATATTTTCCGATATCGTGGATCAGGCCACAGCCAAATCCCCATTCTCTGCAATTAAAGGCGGAGGCGAAATCGCCTGCAAGCTTGGCGGTTCCATGGCAGTGGGCATTGACAGATTGTTTGCGAGTCTTGTCTTGGCTTATATGGGCAAGGTACATGGGATACCTCCTTTATTGGAAAATATTCAGTTTAAAAATGGCACTATTGGTTAGTTGATAACATGATAAATCGTATTACTGGATCAGTATTAGTGTTAGACATTCACCGTATATTGAGCCTTTATTCATCATTTCAATCCGTCTTCGGACTTTCGAGGCACTAGAAACTTTTGAATCGAATAACTGTGCTTATACTATTTCAATCTACACATATCTGTAATGACTATCATGCAATGATCAGATATAATACCCTCCTTTTTATTAAAATTTTACTGCTGTAGTTGAAGCGACAGATATTGCTGCTCCTAGTACCAAGTTAATCCAAATTGCAATTAACGCCACTACATAAGTGGCGACTTACGGTGATGGTTGGAAATGTTCCGGTTACATGATTTCAATCCACGCCACTACATAAGTGGCGACGTAGATGTGAATATGATACGTGGGCAGATTTTCAAATTTCAATCCACGCCACTACATAAGTGGCGACAAAAACGGTGATATCGTTTGTTGGACTGCTGGTATTTCAATCCACGCCACTACATAAGTGGCGACATACAGAGCGGTATGACTGGGTTATCTATAACTGATTTCAATCCACGCCACTACATAAGTGGCGACTACCGATTTGCAGGCATTACAGATTGCAAGGAACATTTCAATCCACGCCACTACATAAGTGGCGACAACCGCTCACTTTGCTCTGTCCAGATCTATATCTGATTTCAATCCACGCCACTACATAAGTGGCGACGCGGAAGCGCTGGTATGCAATCTTCAGGAGAGACGGATTTCAATCCACGCCACTACATAAGTGGCGACCCTGACCGCATTCCCTTCCTCAATTACAAGCTTCATTTCAATCCACGCCACTACATAAGTGGCGACATGCAGTAAATCCGGCTCGCTCCGTTTTCAACTATTTCAATCCACGCCACTACATAAGTGGCGACGGATCACTCCATATCCTGCCACAAAGGCAGTATTATTTCAATCCACGCCACTACATAAGTGGCGACAAAATATCAAGTTTGGGGAAGTCGTTGGCGAGGGTATTTCAATCCACGCCACTACATAAGTGGCGACGTGTTGACCGTATCAGGATCAGAAACCCATGACGAATTTCAATCCACGCCACTACATAAGTGGCGACAGAATACGAAACCCCAGGAGCTGCAACTCCCAGGATTTCAATCCACGCCACTACATAAGTGGCGACCCGTATCCCGTCGGTGAGCAGGTGGCACGGATCGATTTCAATCCACGCCACTACATAAGTGGCGACCTTTTTGCCACTGTCCCGCATAAGATGTCATTGGATTTCAATCCACGCCACTACATAAGTGGCGACACATGATATCAAGATCACATGACACGAGTACAGAATTTCAATCCACGCCACTACATAAGTGGCGACATGTATCCTTGGTATCATTCCGGGTGACGTAATTATTTCAATCCACGCCACTACATAAGTGGCGACGATATCGGCCTTCCCACCTAAATCACTATTTAAATATTTCAATCCACGCCACTACATAAGTGGCGACACCCTCTTCTTCCCATCTTCGAATATCTTAATCATATTTCAATCCACGCCACTACATAAGTGGCGACTATTGGTAATATTAATTTTATAAGTTGTGCAGAATTTCAATCCACGCCACTACATAAGTGGCGACACCAGATCAGGCAAGGGCTATTGGGTATGGTTTAGATTTCAATCCACGCCACTACATAAGTGGCGACGGGAGGAATAGGCAATGACACAGGGATTTGACGAAATTTCAATCCACGCCACTACATAAGTGGCGACCTCTGGCACCGTGTGCTTACTTTCTGGCACAGCAATTTCAATCCACGCCACTACATAAGTGGCGACGGCCACGGACGAGGCCGGGAACACAACCACGAAATTTCAATCCACGCCACTACATAAGTGGCGACCGCAATTATGCACAAAATCAACAGCATATTTTGCATCAACATAACTAAAAATCCACTACATTTCTATTCTAACACGTTATCTCCGACAAAACAATTAAATTTTGACATTATTTATCATCACTTTCACATCTTTCCAGGTGCGAATCCCCCAGTATTTTCATGGTCACTTGACATTCGCACCTGCTGTAAATCAATCTCATTTTAGGATTTTTCCATAGCTCCAAACACGACATCAATCTTACCACACCCAAACGTAGTATTCCTGCCTATATGTAAAATTGATGCCGCATTCAGCCATGAAGTAAATGCCGATAATTCTCCTTTAAAAGTCATGGCTCCCATTAATCCGCTTAAATCCATTTTCACATTTCTTCTTGTTGAATATCTGTCTATTTTATTCAAATATAACCCCGATGATACTTCCTGCACCATTTCCATAAGGCATTGTAATGTATCAATCTCCTCTAAATCCACATATCCCCCATACCGTTCAGTTAACTCGCTCATTCTTCTCGTTATATTTCTCATAATAGTTGGAAAATCAATATCTAATAACAGGTTGCCGTTACGTCTTATCCTTAATGGCGTTAAAAAATGGATTGAACAATATGTACTTTTATTCTGAAATGTACCTGGAACCAATTGACTTACCGCATGTTTCCATTCTGTCTCACCATTCTTCCAGATCAGTTGAAGTGTCTGACCGTGCCGTATCTCTGACAATTCAAAAAGTTTTCTCTCCGCCCCCACTCTAAACCATCGGATCTTGGACAAAATTTTTACCACCGTCGTGCAATACTGAACAGCATCCCCCAACAGTACAAATTGAAAGCACAGCTCATCTCCAACCCTATATATTCCATGATATCTCGGCGGTTCAATAATATAAGGATTTATAATATCCTGCTTCGCACCTCCAAAGCTGCGATTTTCAAATAAATAGCGATACACCTCTTTATGAGATAATAGGGCCCAGCCCATAATTCCGTGCAGCGTTGATCCTAAATATTCTGGTAACAAAGCCGTTTCATGACACTTTAACTGTATCAAAAGCGGTGTATAGACAAGTGAAAAATGAGCATTCCGCTGATCCGTCATCTTACCTCCGTTCCAATGAAATCTTTACAAGGCCGTGTGGCAATTCATTTTTTCGATCAATGTAGATACCACCATTTAACGTCTCCGTTTCCGCATAAATCTTTGATAGCAGCAGCCCCTTAAAACCACCTAAAAAGATAAAGGCGGCATTGCTTTCTAAATATTGAGCTTCATATTTCGTATTTTGTATATTTTTTCTTACATTCTCTAATCTCTCTTTTGTTTTGCTACTATCCTCCCCTTCTGCATCAATCAAACCATTCTCAATAATTTCATCTAATGTTGTATACAATTGCAACAATTTTTTATCCGTATTCCGTCTGGTATTCAACAAAAAATGCTCAGGATCCTCCCTGCAAAAAGCATCACCAATTAGTGTTACGCCTTCCTTCAGCATCTCGACTGATAACTTTGGGAAAAACTCTTCCAGCTTTACTTTCTTATTGTTTTCATTCTCTTTCCCCATCGGTGGCCGATGCTGCAATTTGTAAAGTTTTTTTAATTCGATATCCTTATAATTTACCACCATATCGTCTATTCCCAACTCACTGGAACCAATGGCACCTTTTACAGAAGATCCCGGTATATAGTACTGTGTATGCTCAGGATCATAATTCTTATAACAGCCATACTGATAAAATGGATAGATAATATTAAAGTTTTTTACCTCACCTTCTTTACCAAAATCCGCCCAATTGAACTGTAACCCTTCATAGTAACCATTCTGTCCTCTGGGGGAAAGAGCTACTGTTGAACGCGTTTTCAGTTTACAATAATATTTCTCAATATTTTTCGTATACACCACTTCCTTCTCCTTCCATCGGATACATAAAAGAATTGCCGAAAATAATAGTTTTTTCATCTTCAGGATTGCAAATGGAACGTCCTGCCTCGTATATGCTTTCTTCTACGTCAATAACGCTTCCAGCCTGAATAAAACTGATGAACCTGCTTCGGTAAGAATTATCCCATCCTTCACGCTTATTATAGGGACGCCGTTCCGAAGTAAAGAGTTGTAAACTGGACTCCTGATAATCAATTTTGTCCGGCAGCAGCATTCCCAGATTCAAATAATGCTTTCCAGTCTGATGGTAGAAACAGGATTTATAAAATATTTCTCCCACATAAAATATATTTAAACCTTGTGAAGCACGCGGTCCTAAGAAAAATGGTCTCTTATTTTGCCGGGCCAATTGCAAAATCTGTAAAAAAACGGATACCTCTTCACACGCTTCAACAGCCAGGTAAAATTCAAACTTCTTCACCAGGCTCCCTGATTTATCTCCGTCCTGTTCAATCTTCACTGCCCTGATTTGCGGAACCGAGTATACATTAGGGTCCAAACCCGCCAGTCCATAGTTTAGACTATCAATAGAAGCATGAATCTGCTGAGAATCCTTAATCGTTATATATGGATAGGCCCTTTCTGCCCCTGCTCGTTTCTGCATCGTATCCAGTAAATATTCTTTCTCTATATAGCGCCGCTTTTTCAATTCTTTATATACTTTTTTGTCCAATTTTTCTCTGCTTGCCGCCAGCTTATCCAATAAAAATGCTTGTGGAACCGGCAAATAATTATCTGGCAGCAAATCAGAAAGTGCAAAATAAAACTTCTTCTCTTTTACTTTTGAAACAAACTCAGATGCCAAATCATTATTTGTATATTCTGCATACATATAAATCAAAGCTCCAAAAAGCTTTTGAGAATCTGGAATTTGAGTAAGTTCCCCGGATAAATCCATCTTAACTCTATATACCTCTATGTCAGCCATATATGAAAGTCCCCCTAAACAATCTCAGTCTCAATCCTGCCATAGCCCCGGCTCCCTGAATTTCCCAACCGGTAAATACCATCATTAAACTCTAAGACCGCACTTTTTATAAATTCTTCAACCTCATCTGTTTCCAGGAGTTCCATACGGTGAGTTAAAATATTTCCGCTAAAAACAATTCCTGGTCTGACGGTTTTATAAATTCGCGGAAGTGATCTCAAGCTATTATCTAAGGCAGAATCAATAATCGTATTTTTGGAATCAATTGAGAAATAGTTTTCCTGTGCCATCTCTTCTACCGGAATAAAATCCTGAAAGATTAGTTTCGGAGTATCATTAAAACCCATGATTCCAAATAAATACTCCACGGAAGCGTCTTCTATCGCCTTCTTGAAACGTTCTGCCATTCTGGCAATCCGTTCTTCCTCTATGTTATTATTCAGTGTTTTCATTCGCTCCTCGTTTTCCTGGCAAAGCTTACTCAAGTACTTTCTGTACACGTTTTCTATATTCTTAGCCTGCGGATTACCAGAAGCTTCCATATCCCGCATAATTCTCTTTAAAACTCCTTTAAATGAAGAAGCCGGAATCATTGGAAAGCCCTGATAATTTGTTTTTGTTACTGCATCAATCCCACCGATCTCAAAGGTCGATGGTGTATCGCCGATAAACAGGTTTGTTTTTGTTGTTATTCTTATATCAATTCTTTCCATACGCTCTTTTTCCTCCGTTATTTTTCCCTTTTACAGAATATAGCGTTTTATATTTTATTAACCGTTCATTAAGAACATTAAAAATCAACAGTGTGTCAATATAGTCTTCATTCCACAATTTTGTTGAATACGCTAATTTTAAAAAGCTTTTTTCATCAAAATATAAAGATGGCGGCGGCTTACAGCCAATTCTGCGTTCATCCGCTAACTGCTCATACTTTTCCCTGGTTTCACCGATATTTAGCATTATCATTTCCGCATTCACCTTCGGATTCACTCCCACTGATTTCATTCGATGAAGAAGTGATTTCGACAGGCGCAGTGTCTGATATACCTGCACATCTCTGCCTTTGGAATTCTTATATTTTGTATCAACTACAAATAGTTTCCGCATATTTTTAACTTTTCTAAAATCATCTGCTTTATCTGAAACAGCTTTCAAAAGATTCTCTTGATACAGATATCGCAGTCCCCTGTTAAATACACTCGTTCTGATCCTTTTTATCTCATTGTCATCAAACGTAATTCCTTTGGTGTCGGATAAATGATCAGTCATTTGATAACGTTCATCTGAAAAAAGGAGCAGTAACCGGATATACTTTTCGAATTTTTCCTTTACTTTACCGTCTTTATCATAAAATCTAATAAACTGACTCCTTCCTTCTTTTTCCAACGTCTGCTTCAACAGCATATCAATCAGCAGTAATTCACATATACCCAATTTTGTCTTGCTTTCGAAATAAGACGGAATGAAATGATAAAAGACTGCATTGCTATATTTTACCCTGTTTTTTCTGACCTCTGAATCTGTAATTTTGTTTAATAAGCCATATAAAAAGTGATGGACTTTAAAGCCTTCACTTTCTGCACTCTTCAAGATTTTAAGGTCATGAATAAAGTGGGACCATGATTGCGGTTTTGCCTCTTTATCAATGGAATCAAAAAATACATATTCATTCAGGCAAATACGAATATATGGCTGTAATTGATCCATATCTGTGAAATCTGCCGTTTTCGCAAAATCCAGCTGTCTCTGCACGCGCTCATAATAATATCGAATCGGCTCTCTGTTAAAGGTAAAATCAATTCCAATACTCATTGATATGAAAAGCTTTTCATTGCCAGCAGTCTCGATTCCCAACTCATCTATTTTTTCATTTATCTCTCTCAAGATAGCTTTGCACAAATTAACGCCATCCATTATGTAGGGAGCCGGGACTGCGAATAAAATATCATCACCTGCAATATACAACGGATACAGTTTAAAACTGCCATCATTTTTCTTAAATTTTTCCGTTTTATCCGCCAAAGAATCCAGACATATGTATCTCGAAAGAATTTCACTAATAGTCCTATAATGCTTAAAATCGCTTATTCTTTCAAATAATTGACCCATTCCGTCCAAATCCGCTTTTATAACAGCTATGCGAAAGTATCGTTCATTATCCAATAAGCTCTCTGAATAAAGTTTATTAATATTTTCTTCAAACATCGGATATTCTTTTCCCTCAATCCATATGCTTATATCTGCACTGGTCTGAGGTTCGAAGATTATCTGGCAGTTTTCTCTTATTACTTCATTCAAACAGCCTTTTCCTTTTAGCAGTTTCTTGCATTTTTTAATCATCTGCAATTTATCACGATCAGAAGAAAGTTTATACTCAAAACTCAAATATTTTATTAAGAGCTTACCGCTGTATTCTTTATAATAATACGTAAACAGTTCTTTCAAACATTCCTTTATCTCTTCATCTTCCAGCTCCGTCGTAAAAATACAAACGCCCGAGCATTGTAATAAGATTTCCTTTACTTTACCGGAAAAGATTCCTTCAGCCCCGCTCAATCCTACTTTTCGAAAAAAATTCTCAGATATAATCCTGGACGAAGAAATAATACTGTTTAATGTGCCGCTGTTCATCTGACTCTTTTGCGTATGTTCATGAATGGTATCAAACAAAAATGTTTGAACTTTATCTATGGATAGCGTAACAATCCTATCTGCCATTATTTTCCTCCCTAATCCTCGTTAAATAGCCCTACATATGCCCGATGGGGGAACAACATAGGATTATTGATTAACATAAGCAGTTGGTTTAACTGAAAATTAAACGTCATAAGTGATATCGGCTTCTTATCCTTGTCCAATACCTGATATTCTTCCATCTTTATTTTTTCCAATGCAGCTTTATCAATTTTATTTTTGTTATTCTCAATATATTGATCCATTTTCTCTTCACTAAATCCATAAAAATTCAAGTCCTTAAACCATTTATACAAATTATCAAATGTTGTATTGGACGTCACCTTAATATATGTGTTTTCGATATTATTACTCTTATTCGCCGCCAACAATACAAAGTCAAAAATACTTTCAATTTCCCTCGGGATACTCTGATCCAAAGCGCACAATATTCTTATCGGTCTCGTAGACATCTGCGTAAGGGTCGGGCCTGTTGTAATCTGTGTCGCTAAACGAGCAACAGATTCAGTAGCAGTATATAATTTACTCAGTTCATCTCCCCATTTTTTTATTGATTCAGGATCTATACTCTGACTCTTACATTCTACTACTGCAGCGACTGCTTCTATCGGTATAAACTTTAATTTGCCATAGTGAAATATATAAGGGGTATACATTTCATCCATGATCACTAAATCTATTTCTTTGGATATCCCATCTTTCGAATCAATAATGAATGCGGATTGCTCTATGACAAACTTCTTAGGCAACATCTGGGCAAACAACTCAGCCCAAATCTCCTCTCGAAATGTTCCTGTCGTTGGGCCGTGCAAATCATTTCCCATGAAAAGTTGTTTTGAGATCATTCCTTCTAAAGACTGATAGTTTTCTCTAATATTTTTTACCACTTTTTCTTTTCTATTAAGCGTATCTCCTTTTCCCATATTATACTCCTTTTTCTTATATTGTACATTTTTAATAATTTCATTATAGTTCTTATATTAATTATTGTCAATATTTATTATTATATTATTCACATATAATATTATGGAAGTTTTGATTTTTTTTTATTTTTGTGTTAAACTAACATACGGCGATTCTCTTATATAAGCAGAGAATCGAGGATTGAAATCATAATATTATATGGGACAAAAAAAGAACAGCTGTTTTTGAATACAACTGTTCTTTTTGCTGCTAATCTCTTCCCGCTCCCAGCTGCCAACTACACCCCCACAAACAACTCCTCCGCATAATTCACCGACGCCATCGCATCCCTGCAATACCGGTCCGCCCCGATCGTCCTCGCGTACTCCTCCGTCAGCACAGCGCCTCCCACCATCACCTTCGTCCAGGGAGCCGCCACTCGGAGCTGTCTGATGGTCTCTTCCATACTCGGCACCGTAGTCGTCATAAGCGCGCTGAGTCCCACCAGCTTTACCTCTTTTTCAACCGCCGTCTCCACCACCAGCTCTGGAGGCACATCCTTGCCTAAATCAATCACATCATACCCATAATTCTCCAGAAGCACCTTAACGATATTCTTTCCAATATCATGGATATCCCCCTTCACCGTAGCCAGGATAATCCGCTCTTTCTTTTCCTGTTCCTTCCCCGACTTCGCCATCTGCTCCTTGATGACTTCAAAAGCCGCCTTAGCCGCCTCCGCGCTCATCAAAAGCTGCGGAAGGAACACCGTGCCCTTCTCAAATCCTTTTCCAACACGGTCTAAAGCCGGAATCATCTCATCATTGATAATAACAAGGGGCTCCGACGTCTTCAAACGCTCCGTAACCGCCTGGTGCGCGCTCTCCTTCAAGCCTCTCTCAATGCTCTCAGCAAGGGAGGCCGTCAGTGCAGTGCCGCTCCCATCCATTTTCCCGGCTCCGCTGCCCTGACGTACCGTCTGCCCCAGCGTCGCCACCTGCCCGCTGTAGACGCTTATATACTCACTGCACTGTGGATCTAAATCCGCCAGCACCCGGAAGCTGTAATACGAGCGCATCATAGCCTCAGAATTAGGATTGATAATCGCCGCGTTCAGCCCATTCTGAAGCGCCATGGTGAAAAATGCCGCATTGACGATCTCCCGCTGCGGAAGCCCAAAGGAAATGTTGGAGACACCGAGAATCGTCTTTCCTCCCAGCTCATCCCGCACCCGCCGCACCGTCTCCAGCGTGGTAATCGCGCCTTTGCTGTCGGAACTGACCGTCATGCAGAGCGCATCGATGATGATATCTTTTTTCTCAATCCCATACTCCGCCGCCTTCGCATAGATCTTTTCCGCCACCTTCAACCGTCCGTCGGCAGTCTCAGGAATCCCGTCCTCGTCCAGCGCCAGAGCAACCACTACGCCGCCGTACCGCTTCACCAACGGAAAGACCGCCTCCATCACTTCCCTCTTCCCATTGACAGAGTTAATCAGCGGCTTGCCGTTATAGACGCGCATAGCCCGCTCCATGGCCTGAATATTGGAAGTATCAATCTGAAGCGGAAGATCGATGATACTCTGCAGCTCCTGCACCACTTCCTCCATCACGGCAGTCTCGTCGATCTCCGGCAGGCCCACGTTCACGTCAAGCACGTGGGCGCCGTTGTCCTGCTGCGTCACGCCTTCGCGCAGAATATACTCCAGATTGTGATCCCGCAGCGCCTGTTTAAACTTTGACTTTCCCGTCGGGTTGATGCGCTCGCCAATAATCACAGGATTTTTGTCAATCACAACCGCCTGCGCATAAGAAGAAATGACCGTCCGGTCCTTTTTCTCCGGCATACGTGCCGGAAAATCCTTACAGAGCGCAACCGTCTTCCTGATATGCTCCGGCGTCGTCCCGCAGCAGCCGCCCACGACACAGGCTCCCATCTCCACGATCTCTCTCATGGTCTCTGCAAACTCATCCGCATCGATATCATAGACGGTCTTACCGCCTTCACTCCTCGGAAGTCCGGCGTTTGGATTAACAATCACCGGGACGGATGCTGCCTTCATGATATCCGCCAGGATCCCCTTTATCTGAAGCGGACCCAGACCACAGTTGATTCCCAGAGCGTCCACGCCCAGGCCCTCCAGCAGAGCCACTGTGGATTCCACGGTTCCTCCCGTTAGAAGATTGCCCTTGCTGTCAAAAATCATCGTAGCGAAGACAGGAAGATCACAGTTTTCCTTAGCAGCCAGAACGGCCGCCTTTACCTCATAGCTGTCGCTCATAGTTTCTATCAAAACAAGATCAGCACCCTCGCGCGCACCGATTTTAACGACGTCAGAGAACAGCCCGTACGCCTCCTCGAATCCCAAGTCACCAAGCGGCTTCAAAAGCTTTCCCGTAGGTCCGATATCAAGAGCGATAAAGCTCTTTTTTCCGGCTTTCCCGACAGCATTCTTCGCATTTTCCATGGCCGCTGTCACAATCCCGTCCAGCCCATATTCACTGGAATTGTTAAATTTCAGCCCGTTGGCACCAAAGGTATTCGTCTTGATGATGTCGGCTCCCGCCTCCAGATAATCGTAATGCAGCTTTGTCACAATCTCCGGTTGAAGGATATTCCACGTCTCCGGCAGTTCTCCCGGCTTCAGTCCATTAGCCTGCAGAAGGCTTCCCGTGCCGCCGTCGAAAAATACGATTCTCTTCCTGATTTCTTCCATTAACTCTGTCATATCCCTTATCCTCTCCTGTACGCGCAGTCTGTTTTCGAACATAATTCACAGCCCCTCACCTCACAGCGATGAGGCTTCGGGCTCACTCCCATCACCGCGGTCACGGATTTGGAAGGAGTCATCAAAAGGCTGTCTGTAAGCATAATTCCAATCCTCTTGGCCGTCTCTAAAACGGAGATGATATCCCTCTGGCATTCCAGGGGAAAATCTCCGTATCCGGGGCTGAACCTGGGCCGCAGATAGAGCCCTTTTTTCTCAAAGGACTCTTTCAGTGCCGTATTCACCTCGTCACAGTACGATTCAATCATGGCGGTGGCCGCAGCCTGCATTGTCACTGCCTTGCTCATCTGAAGCTTCGTGTACTTACGAATCAGGGAATCCACCTCCGTCCCAAGGGTAGCGGCAAATAAAATGACCTGTTCGCAGTCCTTCAAATTACGGCTGAGGCTCCGGCTCTTCGTCCGAAACACCGTAAAATCCAGTTCTTCCTCCGGCAAAGGCACGAAAGGGTATACTCTGTATATACTTTTCGGCGACGCTGCCGCCTCCAGCTCCTCCACACATTCTTCAATCAGCTTCGAAACCTTCTCATCCGCTTCCTGTCTGCCATATCCCAGATACCTTCGAATCTCTCTCCGGTTAATTTCCATGCATATCACTCCACTTCTCACCGGGACCTGCACCAATCCATTACAGAATTTCCGACAGGTTCTCCTTTATTTTTGCCGCCACATCCGGTTTATTCATGGAATACACGTGAATCGCGTCCACTCCATTGGCAATGAGATCGATAATCTGCTCCGTAGCATAGGCGATCCCCGCCTGTTTCATGGCCGCAGGATTATCTCCGAACCGGTCCACAATCGATTTAAACCGTGACGGCAAATACGTTCCTGAGAGCTGGCAGCTGCGGATGATCTGCTTTACATTCGTCACCGGCATAATTCCCGCCACGACAGGCACCGTAATCCCTTTCTCCCGGATCCGGTACAGATAATTATATAAGATATTATTGTCAAAGAACATCTGGGTAGTCACAAAGTCACATCCGGCTTCCACCTTCTGCTTCAGATAGTCCATATCGATGGTTTTGCTGACCGATTCCACATGGCCCTCCGGATAACAGGCCGCTCCAATGCAGAAATCGCCGCAGGCCTTGATCTCCCGGATCAGCTCCGAGGCAAAACGGTAATCCGATGCCACAGGCCCTTCCTTCGGGATATCACCGCGCAGAGCAAGGACATTCTCAATTCCCGCGGCCTTTAACTCTTCCAGCACCTCGTGCACCTTTTCTCTTGTGGAGGAGACACACGTAAGGTGGGCCAGCGCCGTCACCTGGTACTCATGATGCAGGGTGGAGGCGATGTCCACCGTATACTGGCTCGTACCGCCTCCTGCTCCGTACGTCACACTCATAAAGGCCGGATTCAGCTTTGCAATCTCAGCCGCTGCCTTTTCTACGGACTCGTACTTATCTTCCGTCTTCGGAGGAAACACCTCGAAGGATAACGTGGGCTTTCCCTGCCCCAGTATGTCTTTGATCTTCATATCGTAAATCTCCTGTCTTTCGTAATATCCGCCCTTACTGCCCCATAAAAATTCGGGCGATCGGCGAATCTGCGGGCAGAATCAGCGTATTACTGTCTCCCTTTAGAGAAGCCCGCGCCGCTTCCAGCGACCTGGTGTAGGAATAAAAATCAGCCTTCTGCGGATCGCGGTACGCCTCCGCCATAATTCTCATGTACTCGGCCTCACCATCCGCCGTAATGGCCGCCGCCTGTGCTTTCGCATCGGAAATGCTGATGGCGATTTCGCGGTCTGTTGTATTTCTGATCTTCTGAGCCTCGGCCTGGCCTTCTGCGGTATAGGTCGCTGCGATCTTGTCGCGCTCTGAAATCATACGCTCATAAACCGCCGCCTTATTATCGGCAGGCAGGTCCAGCCGCTTTGTCTCTACGGCCAGAAGCTGGATTCCGTATTCAGCCATGCTGTCGCCGACGTTTGTCATAATGGCCTGGGACAGTTCTCCATCCCGGCCGCTGATTACCTCATTCTGGCTCATGCTGCTGATCACATTTTTAACGGAGTTATAAACCACTGTATCGATTCTCCCCTCCGCGTTCGCTACGGAAGAATTCAGCGTCTGCGCAAATTTGAGCGGATCCGTAATGCGCCACAGCACATAACTGTCGCTTAACATGGTCTTCTTATCCATGGTAATCACGTCAGACGCCGCCAGATCGTACAAGAGGATCTGCTTCGGCAGCGTGTCCGCTGTCTGAATAAATGGAAGCTTCAGTGTAACTCCCGCGGTATCAATGATCCGCTCCACCCGGCCGAACTGCCGGATCAGCTTATACTCATTTTCATTCGTTACTACAACTGAACCTAATAATACTATAATGACGGCCAGTCCTGCAATAGTTCCTGTCACTTTTTTCAATGTTTTTTTCATTCTGCTGCCTCCTCTGCCCCATGATCTGTCTGGCTTCCCGTGCTCTGAGTTCCCGAACCGCCCTGCTTCATGCCGCTTTTTCCATCATTTCCTGTACGTTCTCCTGCACTGTTTCCCAGTGAATTCTGTCCCGTCGCGTTATTTCCCGCACTCTGGGACGCTGCAGCTCCTGCTGTGCCCGTAAAGCTGTCTAAAGGCAGGATCGTATCCGTCTTGCCGGTACCGTCGATGATCACCTTCATTCCCGGCAGCACATCCTCCATAGCCTCATAGAACATGCGCTTTCTTGTCACTTCCGGATTTTTGCTGTATTCCTCGTACATGGCGTTGAACTTCGCCACCTCCGCGTTAGCCTCGTTGACTCGCTGCACCTTTGAGGACTCTGCCTCCTGCAAAATCTTATCCATCTGCGCCGTAGCCTCCGGAAGCTTTTCATTGCGGTACTTGTTTGCATTATTAATCGCTGTTTCCTTGCCCTGTTTGGCGGTCTCCACGGCTTTAAACGCCTCCATCACCTCCGCTGTCGGCGGTTCGGAATCCTGGATTGTGACGTTCACCACGGAAAGTCCCACATCATGCTGTTCCAGCTTATTCATAATCATCTCTTTCACCCTGGACTGTATCTCATTTTTTCCGGTCGTCAGCACCGAATCCACATCGTAGCTTCCGATAACGGTACGGATACAGCTTCTGCTGATATTCTGCAAAATGGTGAATGGGTCCTGAGACGCATACACGGCCTTCACCGGATCCACTACCTTATATTCCACGAAGAAGTCCACATTTACAAAATTGTAATCACTGGTAATCATCAGAGAGTCCGCTTCCTCCGACTGGTTATCCGATGGATCGTAACCGATAGCCACGCCCTGTATGGTGGTATTCACCTTCTGTACCCGCTGAATAAACGGAATCTTAAAATGCAGCCCGGGCTCCGCGACCGTCTTCGCCGATCCGAGGGTTGTAAGCACCGCCTGCTCCTGTTCCTGAATGTTATAAACAGAGCCAATCCCTATGACAGGAATCGCTATCACCAAGACCGCTATCACTCCTGATTTCTTGAGCAGACCTGTAATCTTATTCAACTTTGGTTTCTTGCTGGGATCAAATGTTTCCATATTTTCTCCGCCTTTCTTTCTGTCGTTTTTCTGGTTTCTCTCGTAAAGGGCACGGAAAACGCGGCCGCGTTTCCTTTATGCAGACTATGAAGTCCCATAAAGCAAGCTTTCCTATGTAATAAAAAAAGACCTTTACTGACAGCCATCTGGTTATCAATAAAAGTCTTGCACATTTCATAAGTATGCGGATAAAGGTTCCTTTATCGTTCTGACGCAATCTTATCCAGCCCCGGGGCTGGAAGCTACTCCCTCTTACGATTGATGATACTATATCACAATCCGGTTACATTGTCAAGAAAATATCATATCATTCCTGACACCATATCTTCCCAAGTTACAGTTCCGATCCCCCTTACCTACAACTCTGAACCCAACTCAGGATCGTTATACGATGCATAGACATAAAGGGCTTCTTCCCCCTCATATCTGTAAATTTCGATGACAAACAGCCCTTCATAGATATAGCTGCTCTGCTCCTGCTTCACAATATCTCTGGCTTCCTCCATAATCTCATCGGCCTTCCGGTCTTCCGTCGCAATTCCGCTGCTCTCCTCTGTCGCAGTCAGGAAACGCTCCAGAAAGGCCAGTGAGGCTTCGCTGCTGTAAAGTCTGGATGTATAATCATGAAGTTCATTGGTCGCAGTGTCATAGTTCACATCGAGATACTGGTCTGTGTATTCGTCGTCCCGCGTTTCACTCAGGTTATCCTCCAGATAGAGGCTTCTAATGCTTTCAAAATAAGACGTATCGTAATATAAGTAATTATCCGTATAGAGTTCGTCGGAATCAAGTTTATAGCCAAAGTCAGAACTCTCGACAGCAGCCAGCAGCTGCTCACTCACATAAACGCCATCCGCCGGAAAATGGTAGTAAGCCATACACGGTTCGCCCGCTTCTATCACGTCCTCATCATCCAGCTCCGTAAAATCAGATTCATAGTCATAATTATATGCCTCCGTCGTCTCCGCAGCTCCTTTGAGATAATCACTTAAGTAGCCTTCCAAGTTTGTAAAGGCAACCATGGCAATGGTGACAAGACCGACAGCAGCCATAATCAGAACGGTTTTTCCTGCGTTGCTTTTCTTCCCCTCCGGCTTCATACTTCCGGTTCCTGTTGGACGGCTTCCCGCTCCATAACCGCCTGTGGCTGTACGGTACGCCCCGGAACCTACTGCCGGTTTCCCGTATGATCCGCTTATACTGCCCGTTCCTGCCTGCTCTGATGTTCTTGTCTGTCCCTGCTTCGACGCCGTTCCTGGCGTCCGTCCTCCACCGGAAGCTGCTGCGCCCGAAAAAGGCCTCTGAACAGGCTTATTGGGAGCTGTACCGCCTTGAACCGGACCACCTTGAACCGGGCGCCCCTGGGCCGGACGGCCTTGAACCGGACGGCCAGCCGAACTGCCATAAGCCGTTCTGGCAGGATTACCACTTTCCTCGTGGTGATCCGCCTCCAGATATGGATTATGGAAGCCGCACTCCGTCTCATACTCCGGATGTCTCTCATTGAGATAGTAATCCACGTTCTGCGTATAGGGATTCCTGATCACCCTTCTGCAGCGCGGACAGTAATTCCCCGCGTTTACAGGAAGGTCACAGACCGGGCACATCTTCTTCATCATCGCACTTTCCCCCTCTTTCTCCGTCGTATTATAAAACTCACACAAAGCGATACTATCCAAGCACGAGATGAGCCACCGCGATCTCATCGTCCTCGCGGAAGCCCTGCGCGCAGACCAGGATATTGTATACATACTGACTATCCAGCCCTGTCATTTCCGAAATCTTCTCGATGTTGTTTCCCTGCAAAGTCAGCTCCATCACACGGTGCACATCCTCCGCCGTCTTCTTTAAGAGCTCGTCGTGATTGGACTGAAGCTTCATCCCATCCGTCTGCAAATCCTCTTCGGTAATAAAGTCTTCCAGGGACAGCTCTTTCTCCCCTTCCCCGCTCTTATAATACTCTTCCGACATCTCCCAGTCTTCACCCTGGTTTTTCTTTTCTTCCGACATAAAGTATCTCCTCCGTTTAAAACAAGGGGTGCTGCAGGTAGTCCTAGCGCTTTGCTAAGGCCATCTGCAGCCCCCCCCCCATTTTTTAATCCTGTGTTACGACGCGGCGCAGCACAGCATCTTATCTCTTGTTCTTTAAGAAATCCGGAATATTGATCTGAACTTCTCTGTTTACGGTTGGTCTGTAAGGCTGTCCGGCACCCTGGGAAGCACCTGGTGCACCGGCCTGTCCGCCATAATTTGGCTTGTTGTAGTTTGGATTGTATCCCTGGTTTCCATAGTTTGGATTGCCGTAGTTCGGGTTATAATTCGGATTGTAAGCAGGCGCGGTTGCCGCAGCTTCCTGATTCGGGTTAGGATTCTGGTTCTGCGCCGGCTGTGCTGTCGGTTTCTGCGGTCTCGTATAGCCGGTTGCACTGCCGCCGAAGCTTGTCATGACCTTGCCGACAGGAGTCTCATTCCCCATATCGAGGCCGGTGGCAATAACAGTAATGCTGGCTTCATCCTGAGCAGTCTCGTCATACATGGCGCCGAAGATGATGTTGGCTTCGTCTCCTGCCATCTCCTGAACGTAGCTGGCCGCTTCGTTGGCCTCGATCAGGCTGATATCGCCGGAAATATTGATGATAACGTGGGAGGCACCCTCGATAGTGGTTTCCAGCAGCGGACTGGATACGGCCTGCTTCACAGCATCGAGAGCCTTCTCGTCGCCCTTTGCCTTGCCTATACCGATATGTGCGATGCCCTTGTCCGTCATGACGGTCTGAACATCGGCGAAATCCAGGTTAATCAGACCTGGAACGTTGATTAAGTCTGTAATGCCCTGTACTGCCTGCTGAAGGACTTCATCCGCCTTCTTTAACGCATCCGGCATGGTGGTACGCCTGTCCACAATCTCAAGCAGACGGTCGTTGGGAATCACAATTAAGGTATCAACGCTCTCTTTTAAGCGCTCGATACCTGCGATCGCATTCGACATACGTGTCTTTGCCTCAAAGCGGAACGGCTTTGTGACAACACCGACTGTCAGAATCCCCATATCTTTTGCAATCTTGGCAACAACGGGAGCCGCACCGGTTCCTGTTCCACCGCCCATACCACAGGTAACGAACACCATGTCCGCGCCCTTCATGGCCTGAGCCAGTTCCTCAGAACTCTCCTCGGCAGCCTTCTCTCCGATCTCAGGCTTAGCGCCTGCTCCGAGTCCCTTTGTCAGTTTCTCTCCGATCTGCATAGCCGTAGGGGCCTTGCAAAACTGAAGTGCCTGCTTGTCTGTATTAATTCCGATGAATTCTACACCGGCGATACTCTCATCAATCATACGGTTTACTGCGTTGTTTCCGGCACCGCCCACACCAATTACCAGAATTCTTGCAGCATTATCCGCCTCATTTATCTTAATCTCTAACAAGATTATATCCTCCTTTAACCATAAACAGCTTACTCTATAGACCTATCTAATATAATATTTGATTTTACCGAAAATATCAACCACTTTTTCAACAAAATTATAAGTTCTGAATGGAAATTTTATTTATTTTTTACAAACCGGTACGATGTGGCCGTCTCAGCCTCGTCATATGTATCGAGATACAGAGTCCCAGCAAGGCCGGTCAGCACGGGAAGCTGATCCTTCAGCTCGGAAATCTTGCCGTTCATCTGGTCGTTGCTTCCGAGATAAACGGTGATGTCCCCCAGGATTAAACTGGCGTTGCCGTGAGTATCGTACTGGATCCTGTCCACCGTAATCTCATGCGTCGACAATAGCTGCGTCAGATTCAGGATCTCATCGAAGATCCTGGTGTTTTCCACGGGAAGGGGCTGATGCAGGGCGATATGCCCGAACCTCAGTCCTGTTACCCATGGAATTCCCGGGAGCTTATTGCTGGAGCTCTCCACGATGATACCATCCTTGTCGAAATACATATAACTTCCCATATAGGAGACGTATCCGACCACGCTTTTCTCGTAAACGATGATTTCCACCCTCGTCGGACTCTGGAATACGATTTTATAGTCTTCTACAAACGGAATCTGTTCATGTTCCTTAAAATGATCTTTGTAAAAGCAGTAAATCGTATTCCGGTCCCACTTATCCTGAAACAGCAGACCGCGCAGTTCATCGGCGGTATACTGTTTATTCCCCGTTACTGTAATCTCTGTAATCCGGATGGACATTAAGATTACCGCCAGTAAGACGATAACCGCCGCCACAATTCCGATTACGATTCTTCGTTTGCTTTTTTCTGGTCTTATCATTCCATTCCTCTAATCACAGCGCCAAGGCTCTTTAAGTCCCGGCAGATATCTTCATACCCCCGCTCGATGTGGCTGCAGTCTGTAATCTGTGTCACACCACGGGAGGCCAGACCCGCGACCACCAGTGCGGCGCCGCCGCGTAAATCCCTGGCCCTCACGACTGCGCCCGTTAAAGGGTACAGCCCGCGGATCTCTGCCCTGTTATCCTCTATTATAATATCTGCGCCAAGTTTCTGCAATTCTTTTACAGTGCCAAATCTTCCCTCAAATACAGTTTCTTCCATACGGCCGGTTCCCTCAGCGGCGGCCATCACCGCCATCATTGGCGACTGTAAATCCGTCGGAAACTGCGGATAAGGACCCGTCACAACCGAATACTCTGCCGGGCGCCCTGTCATGGTCACGGAAATTCGGTCGTCATACCTCTGTATGGCGGCTCCCATCTCCTCCGCACAGCGCAGCACCGCCTCCATATGGGATGGCCGGATTCCCGTCAGGGTCACACAGCCCTCCGCGGCCATGGCCGCACAAAGATAAGTGCCGGCCACAATCCTGTCGCCGGTTACGGTAAATATGGAATCATGCAGGCTAAGTACCCCTTCAATAACCAGTGTTGAACTTCCCACCCCGTGGATCCTGGCTCCCATGCCGATTAAAAACAGGCACAGTTCTTCGATCTCGGGCTCCCTGGCAGCGCCGTGAATCACTGTCACGCCATCCGCCAGAACGGCGGCCATGAGGGCATTCTCGGTCGCTCCCACGCTGGGAAACGGGAAGTAGATATCGGCTCCCGTCAGTTCATTGGCAGTGACTAAAAGCTCCTCTCCATCCTCTTCTACCCGGGCCCCCAGCGCGTCAAGCGCCGTCAAATGCAGGTCAATGGGTCTTTCCCCGATAGAGCAGCCGCCGGGAAAACTGGTAACGGCTCTCTTCATCCGTCCTAACAGCGGCCCTGAAACAATGATCGAGGAGCGCATACTCTTCACAAACTCTTTCGGTATTTCCGTCTCTGTAACTACGGATGCATCAATCTTCAGCCGGTTTCCTTCCAAACGGCATTTACAGCCGATACTGTCAAGTATCCCCAGCATACAGAACACATCCTGTATCCTGGGGACATTTTCTATCACTGTCGTGCCTTTATGAAGAATTGCCGCCGCCATCATAGGCAGAACGGCATTCTTGGAACCCTGGATCTTTATCTCACCTTCTAAGGGCGTAAGCCCCTGGACTTCTATGACCGACAATCCGATACCTCCCGTGGCTTCTTATATACTATCCTATGTAAAAAGCGGGAAAAAGGTTATCATTTTTCCAGACGTATCTGATTGGAAACGCTCAAAACCATGCCCATTTCCATCATCAGGAACAAAACCGACGTACCTCCATAGCTGATAAAGGGAAGCGTGATTCCGGTGTTGGGAATGGTGTTGGTAACTACGGCGATATTTAAGATAACCTGGATCGCAATGTGCCCCATGACACCTACGACCAGCAGGGCACCGAATAAATCCGGCGCGTTGTCTGCAATCAGCATAAAACGGTAGATCATGAACAAAAAAATCAGGATCACCGACACGGCTCCGAAGAGCCCCAATTCCTCACAGATGATGGAGAAAATCATATCATTCTGCGCCTCGGGTACGAATCCCATCTTCTGGATACTCTCCCCTAAGCCTCTTCCCACCAGTCCGCCGGAACCGATGGCGTATAACCCCTGAAGCACCTGATAGCCGCCGGTGGACGGGTATTTCTCCGGCTCCAGCCAGACGAAGATACGGCTTAACTGATACTCCTTTAAAAGACCGATCTTCTCCAGGGCGGTTGCAATGGGACCGGCAAACGCCAGCACCCCCACGCCCGCGAATCCGCAGGCAAAAAACGGCCATTTTTTCTTACATGCCACAAACAGCATGACAAACGCGATTCCTGCAATGATAATACCGGAACTTAAGTTGTTGGCTGCTACAATTCCGGCGATAGGCAGCGTGGTGACAATCACCAGCAGCACGCCTCTCTTTTCGTTGATATTTTTGCCCATCTGTACGATCATGGATGCCAGCATGACGATCAGGGCGATCTTTACAAACTCTGTTGGCTGAATGGAGGCACCGCCCACTCCGAGCCAGCGCTTCTTACCGTTTCTCTCGATACCGAACAGTGCAGTGGCAATCATCAGCACATAGGAAAGGACGTAGGCCAGAACGGCAAATCTTGCGTACCAGTGGTAATCCATCTTAGAGATAATCAGCATAATGACAAAGCCGGCCAGTGCAATCTTCGCCTGTCTCATCATAAAATAGGCCGCATCATCATACTTTATCTGGGCAGCGTAGGAGCTGGAACTGTATATCATAACCAGACCGAACACGGTCAAAAATATCACCGTAAACAGCAGGCTGTAATCATAAAAACGGCGCGGTTTGTTTTTCTTTTTGTTAGGCCTGTTTTCCGCCATCTCATTCCTCCTCGCCAAAACTTTAGTGAGCGATAGCCGCATCCTGTTACAGACTGCGCACGCACTCCTTGAAAACATCACCCCGTTCCTCGTAATTGTTAAACATCCCCCAGCTGGCGCAGGCGGGTGACAACAACACGTATTCTCCGGCATTCGCATAGGATGCGCAAACTCTGACCGCCTCCTGCATGTCTTCCGCATACATGACATTGGTGAAGCCGTGTCTTGCGGCACATTCGGCGATTTTCTCTCTCGTCTGGCCTAAAAGGACCATGTATCTCACCTTTTTGCCGAAGGATCTGATCCATTCGTCATACTCGGAATTCTTATCGTAGCCTCCCGCGATTAAGATCGTGGGGCCAGGCATGGCATTAACCGCCTGGATCGCCGCGTCGGGATTCGTTCCCTTGGAATCGTTATAGTACTTCACCCCCGCCTTCTCTGCCACGAACTCGATCCGGTGTTCCACCGCCTTAAAGTCCCTGATCACGCTCTGTATCGTCTCAAGCGGCACTCCCAGTTCCATGGTTATGGCAGCTGCCGCCATGACGTTTTCGTGGTTGTGGCGGCCCAGCAGATTCATGTCATGGATATTTATGATCTCCATGCGCACGCCGTCGTGGTTCCTTACAATCATATCGCCATCCAGGCAGATGCCCTCAGAGAGAAGCTCCCTGCTGCTGAAATAGATGACGCGCGGGGTCACAGTCTCTCCGAATCGCCGCAGAACCGGATCGTCGTAATTGAGGATGCAGGCATCCTCCTTCGTCTGATTCTTTGCAATCCCTTTCTTTACATCTATGTAGCAGTCCATCGTCTTATGGCGGTTTAAATGGTCCGGCGTAATATTCAGGATCGCGCTCACGTCGGGTTTAAAATCTGTGATGGTCTCCAGCTGAAAGCTGCTGATCTCCGCGACCGTATAAGACTGGTCTGTCGTGCGGAGCGCGGTGGACGTATACGGTGTTCCGATATTTCCTACTACAAACACCTCTTTATAGTACGCGCTCATGATCTCCCCGACCAGAGAGGTCGTCGTCGTCTTTCCGTTTGTCCCCGTTATGGCTGCCAGCTTTCCCCTGGCATAATGGTACGCAAGCTGGATCTCACTCCAGATCGGGACCTCGCAGGCCTTCAGCACCTCGACAAACGGGGCATCAAGCGGGATACCAGGACTGATAACGCAGAGCTCCACGTCCTTTAACGCCTCCTTCGTCAGCTCTCCAAGGAGCACTTCAATTGTCTCGTCCTCTTTAAACTGTCCCCGGACCGCCTCCGCGTCAAGCGCCTCATTGCTGTCGTAGAGAATCACTTCGTGTTCTGTATCGAGTGCCATTCTGGAAGCGGCAATTCCACTCTTTCCGCTCCCTGCAACTAATATTTTCTGACTCATAGGTTACTCTCCTTCTTTACAGTCCAAGGTATGCCAGCAGGCAGAGAATCGCCGTCACAATAGAGAAAACGGCAACAACCCTGGTCTCGGACCAGCCGCACATCTCAAAATGGTGATGGATCGGCGCCATCTTAAAGAATCTCTTTCCGCCTGTTTTTCTAAAATACGTAATTTGTATAATATCTGACAGAACTTCCACCAGATAAATAAATCCAATGATCGCGATAAAGATCGGCATCTGCATCATATAGGCGCTGGACGCCACGAAACCGCCAAGCGCCAGGGAACCGGTGTCTCCCATAAACACTCTGGCCGGGTAGACGTTAAACAGCAGGAAGCCCAGCAGGCTGCCTACGACCGCGCCTGTGATCGGGCTGATCCCCATCTTCTCTCCCAGGGCCACCACGGTTAAGAAGGTGGCCACCAGGATAGTCACGCTGGTGCAGAGTCCATCGAGTCCATCGGTGAAGTTCACACCGTTGTCGGTTCCCAGCACAACAAAGAACAGAAACGGCACGAAGAATATACCAAGATCGATATAGAGGCCATTTTCGAAGCCTCCGGTAAATGGAATCAGCATGCTCGTTCCCACTGCCCTGGAATTGAGAAGGTAGTATGCAAAGACGCCCGTAATGATAAACTGTCCGATTATCTTCTGTAAAGGCTTAAGCCCTTCGGAGCGTTTCATGACGATCTTAATATAATCATCCAAAAAACCTACGATACCAAAACCAACGGTCATGAACAGAATCGGTATGATCTTCGGATAATCCTTCACGTAGAACAGAGAAGTAATGATAATGCTGGTCAATATGATCAGACCGCCCATAGTGGGAGTGCCCTGCTTTTTCAAATGGCTTTCCGGTCCCTCTTCCCGGACCTGCTGACCAAATTTTAATCTGTGGAGAAATGGTATTACTATAGGGCACAGTATCGCGCTTATGGCAAACGCTATGATAATCGCCAGTATCGTCTCGTTAATCATGTCACACCTCAATATTTTATGTATTCGTACTTTCGACAGCGGTTAATCCCCCTCGCTTTGCTCGGCGGAATGTAGCACAGTTAGTAGTATACGTCTTTTTTCCTGAATAATCAACTATAGAATCGAAACGAGGAAACAGTTTTTTCCTCTGTTGCTTCAATTCCCAGATAAGGCAGAATATTCTTAAAAATATCAGCAATGACAGGCGCCGCGATGGTTCCGCCGTAGTAGATTCCCTGCGGTTCATCGATGGTAATCAGGGCAATTACGGACGGATTATCCGCCGGTGCAAAGCCGATAAAAGACGAAATGTACTTCTTTAAGCTCCTCGGAAGTTTTTCCGAAGTGGCCGTTTTTCCGCCGATGCGGTATCCCTCCAGATACGCCTTTTTTCCGCTGCCCTCGGAGACGACCTTTTCCAGAATATAGCGCATGGTTTCGCTCGTTTCCGCAGAGACGATCCCTTCCTTCACCGGATAGGTAAAGTTGTGAATCACCTCGCCGTCGGCGCTGACGGCACCCACACCAAAGTGGGGCGTCACCCGATTGCCGCCGTTTACAATGGCCGAAGCCGTGGTAATCAGCTGCATGGGAGTAATCTGGAAGGACTGGCCGAAGGAGACTGTGGCCAGCTCCACCAGCCCCATATTCTCTTTCTTATGCATAATGGTGGCGGCCTCGCCGGGCAGATCGATCCCCGTCTTTCCCTTCAGTCCAAACTGTTCAAAATACTTGTAGTAATTATCCACTCCCAGGCGCTGGCCTACATCAATCAGAACCGGGTTGCAGGAGTTCATCATTCCCTGCAGAAATGTCTCGGAACCATGCCCCCCCACCTTGTGACACCGGATCTTCCTGTCCTCCACGATCCGGAATCCGGGACAGGAGAAATGGTCTTCCAGATTCACCACTCCCGCTTCCAGCCCCGCGGCGGCCGTCACGATCTTAAACGTGGAGCCGGGCTCGTAAGTATCGTTGATGCAGGGATTACGCCACATCTGGTTCAACAGCTCCTGCTTCTCCTTGGCACTCACATCTCCCGGGTCCTCCGGAAGCGTGAACGGGTCGTTTAGGTTGAATTCCGGAGCGCTTACCATAGCCATGATCTCTCCGTTCTGCGGGTTCATGACAATGATGGAGACCCGCTTCGCGCCCTTCTTCTCCATCACCTGGTACGCCGCCTGCTCGCAGTACTTCTGGATATTTACGTCCAGACTCACATGCAGATCCTGCCCGGCGATGGGCTCGATCCGGTCCTCAGCCGCATTTTCAATCTCAATACCCGCCGCGTCAGACATGGTCAGAATCTTCCCGTTCATCCCCTTTAAGTAATCCTCGTACTTGACCTCCAGACCTATGATTCCCTGGTTATCCCCTCCTGTAAATCCCAGCACCTTGGATGCCAGGCTGTCGTAGGGATAGTACCGTTTGTAGTCCTCATCCACCTTCACCCCGGCCAGATGGTACGTCCTGATCTGGTCCCCCAGGGCTTTGTCCACATTGGTCTTAATAATCTCCCTGGAACTGTATTTTTCTACCTTTTTTCTGACAGAATCTTCCTCGATTCCCAATTCTTTGCTTAAAACTGCCACCACCTGATCCGGTTCCTCTATCTGATTATGGATGACCGAAATGGTACAGACGGTCCTGTTGGTGGCGATGACGGTTCCATTAGCATCAACGATATTGCCTCTGGCCGCTTTGATCGTTCTCTCTCTTTCATGCAAGTCCTCCGCCATGGCACTGTAATGGGCGGATCTGAAAATCATAAGAAAAAACAGCCGCCCCATTAGTCCTGTCATGGCAAGAAATAACAGGAAAAACAGGATGGCTATCTTCTCTCTGTGATGTGTTTTATTAGAATTCATACGCTGCTCCACCGTCATCATTGTTACAGTATATGAAATTCCTGCGCTTTTATTCTTCCTTTGTCTCCGTTTCGGAAGCTTCTGTGGACGAGGAGGCGGTCGTCGGGATCCGTGCCGGATTCGTCTGTCCAGGCAGCGCGCCCGGCAGACCGTAGCCTTCCTCCTCGCTCGGACCGATTACCGCTTCTTCCGAAGGATCGAGAGCCTCCGGCGGAATTGTCTCTCCATTTTCCAGTGTACCCACTGCCGTGCTTTCTTCTGTTCCTTCTTCCGTGGAACCCTCTGTGGAACTGCTGATCCCCTCCTCTGAAGGCAGTTCTGCCTGTCCGCCTTCCGGAAGTGACGGCGTGATATCTGTATCCGGGAATATATTTAAATAAGGAAGAATCTCAGTCATAATTTTCTGAAAGATTCCGCTGGCATACGTGCTGTGAGCCTGTTCCTCTACGTGCGGCTCGTCCACTACCACATATACGAGAACCTGTGGATTATCGGCGGGCGCATAGCCACAGAAGGATACGACGTAGTTTTTCTTGTCACGTCCGACCTTCTCGGCCGTTCCTGTTTTACCCGCGATTTTATAACCCTCTACCTTAGCGGCAGATCCGGTACCGCCCTGGGCGTTTACCGTCTTATAGAGCGCTTCGTTGATAAACTTCGTGGTAGATTCCGAAACAGTCTCGCGGACCAGAACCGGATCCATCTTCTTCACAATAGATCCCTGCTCGTTTAATATCTGTTTCACCACATGGGGCTCGTAGTAGGAGCCGCCGTTTATGACGGAACAGTACGCCGCCGCCATCTGGATCATGGAACAGTTAAAGTTCTGGCCGAAGGCATTGGTTGCGAGGGAAGCCGGATCGGCTGTCTCCGCGTTGTACATAAGCGTCTTGTTGTCCGCCTCGCCAGGAAGATCGATTCCGGTTTTGGAACCGAAGCCAAACTGCTGCTGGTATTTATAGAATTTCTGTTTTCCTACTTTCTGGGCAATGTGCATCATAACGACGTTACACGATTTCATAAGGCCCTGCTCCACCGTCAGATCGCCGTGACCGTACCGGTTTACACAGCTGATCGGCCATCCGCCGATCTCCAGCTTTCCGTTACACGTATACGTCTCATTACCTGTGATGGAGCCTTCCTCCAGGCCCGCCGCCACGGTGAATATCTTGGCGGTAGAACCAGGTTCGAAGCCGTCGCTGATGCAGAAATTACGCCATGTCTGATTCCACGCCACCTGTTTTCCGAAGGACATGATCTCATCATTGGAATAGTGGGCATAAACGTTGGCCTCCGTCAGAGGCTCCGCGTCCTTATTCTTTCTGTGGTAATCGTCTATGGCTTCCTGAATGCCAAGCTGCTTCACCACATCATCGGTGTACTCCGGGCGGAGCTGCCTCGGATTGTTTAAATCAAAGGTCTTATCATTGGCCATGGCCAGGACCTCGCCATTATTGGGATCCATGACGATGACGCCCACCCGCTTGCTTCCGACCTCCTGCTCCCACTCCGTGATATATTTCTCAACGATCTTCTGAACGTTTGTATCGATGGTGGATACGACCGTATTGCCGTTGGATGCCGGCTTGATCACACGCTCCAGGTTGGAGTCGTCATTTAAATAGCCGTACTCCCTGCCGTTGGTTCCCATCAGCGTGGAATTATAGTACTGCTCAATGCCGCCGCTTCCATCCATGCCGTCGTCTCTGGCAAAGCCGATCACATTGCAGCCCACGGAGTTATACGGGTAAATTCTCTTATACTCATCCTCAAACCAGATGCCGCGGATGCCCTTTCCCTCTCCAGCCTTCTTAAACTCTTCCCGTTTTTCTTCCTTATATTTCTCGAAGTTTTCTTTCTGGTCGTAAGTCAGCTGCTTGGCGTAACGGATATAGTACTTGTCCTTTTTCTCGTTGATCAGATTCATCATCTCCGTCCGGTCATAACCGAAGCAGTCTACCAGAGCGTTCACTGATGCCTCTAAGTAGGCGTTGGAATCCGACATAATCTGCTTGGGATCCAGGATCAAATTATACACTTTTTCACTCGTCGCCAGATACGTTCCGTTGCGGTCCAGAATATCGCCCCGCCGGAATGGTATGGTACGGCTGTCGTACTCCTGCTGCGACAGCACAATCTGATTAAAATCGTCCTTTTTATTGGTCATTAAATCGTACAGGACCATAACCAATGCAAACAAAGCCAGCGTAACTACCAGGACGGTAATCGCCAGCTTTTCCTGCATATATCTTGGAAATATCTTGGTTTTTCTATTTTTCTGCCTGTTAGTGTTTCGGGATGTCTTCATTCTGCCTTACATACTCACTTTCCGTCTTATCATACTGAAGAATCTGATTCTTATTAGCGTAGACCATGCCAAGTTCCTCTGTAGCAACCTTGTACACATGATCCAAATCAACGGAAGTATTAATATTCGTCTGCAGGGCATCGTTTTCAGTCTTTAACATCTCCAGCTCCGACTCCAGGCTCTCGATCGTATGAATTCTCGTCGTGATGGAAGACTGAAGATGGAGATAATTTACACATAAACAGAGCGTACAGACTGCTGCGATGGTCAGCATAATAACATAAGGCAAATCCATCTGTAAGGCTTTTTCACGATTCCGTCTGACTCTGTGGTTCACTGCCGGACGGCGTACTTCATCTGGTGAACGTCTTACCGGTACGCGTGCAGGTTCCAGCTTACGGACAGTATTCCCCTGTACGTAGGCAGCACTACGGTAAGAATGCACATTCTTTCTAGCAGCCATGCTCTTTTCCTCCCTTTTTAATTCCGCTCAAATACTCGAAGTTTCGAACTCTTCGATCTCTTGTTCCCGCAGGTCTCTTCTTCTGACGGTACAACCGGTTTTCTGGTGATTACCCGGCCTTTGCTGACTTTGCCGCAGACACAGACTGGAAAATCCGGCGGACACGTACAGGGATTCTCATTATTGCGGAAGCGAATCTTTACGATCCGGTCTTCCAGCGAATGAAAGGTGATAACAGCCAGCCTTCCACCCGGTTTCAATAAGTCGATCATCGTATCAATAGAATTATTTAAGACCTCCAGCTCCTGATTCAGTTCAATCCGAATTGCCTGGAATGTCTTCTTCGAAGGATGGCCGCCCACTGCGCGAACTTTCGCAGGAACCGCTTCCTTAATAATCTCTGTCAATTCTCCTGTTGTCTCAATCCGTTTTGTCTCTCTGGCCCTCACGATATGCTTTGCGATATTCTTTGCGAACTTATCCTCTCCGTAATCACGGATAATTCTGTATAAATCAAACTCGCTGTACGTATTCACAATATCGGCGGCCGTCTGTGTGTTTCTCTGATCCATCCTCATATCCAGCGGAGCGTCGTCCTCCCGGTAGGTGAATCCCCGTTCCGGTGTGTCCAGCTGATAAGAGGATACTCCAAGGTCCAGATAAATGCCGTCTGCCTTTTCGATTCCTAAATCCTTTAGTACCGATTGTATCTCTTCGTAATTGCTTCTCACGATCGTAACTCTGTCTTCATAGTCACGAAGCCGTTCCGATGCCGCCGCGATGGCGTCTGCATCCTGGTCAATTCCGATTAATCTTCCGTATTCCCCGAGGCGTCTGCATACTTCCAAAGCATGTCCGCCGCCCCCAAGCGTTCCATCCACATAAATTCCATCTGGTTTTACATTCAGGCTGTCAATGGTTTCGTAAAGCAGCACTGACTTGTGTTCAAACATCATATTCCAAGTCCTTCCATATTCTCAGCGATTTCTTCCATATCATCGTATGTATTGGCTGCTGTCCACGCATCCTTGCTCCAGATTTCAATGCGGCTTCCTACACCCACAAGCACTGCATCTTTTTCGATGCCTGCGAATTCACGGAGCACAGCCGGAAGAAGAATTCTTCCCTGTTTGTCCACTTCACAGGAAGATGCACCTGCCAGAAAGAATCTGTTAAACTTTCTGGCGTTTGTGTTGGTCAGCGGCAGGCTTTTCAATTTTTCTTCGAGGGCTTTCCATTCTTCGTTATCATACACAAATAAACAGCCATCCAAGCCCTTCGTCACGACGAACTCTTCACCAAGCTGTTCTCTGAACTTCGATGGGACGATCAAACGCCCTTTTGCATCGACTGTATGATTGTATTCGCCCATGAACATACTAATCACCTGCTTGTACGTCAGAGAGAGAGTTTACACCACTCTTCCTCCATTCTCTACCACTTTGTACCACTTTCCACCACTTGTAGATTAATTTTAGTACATTTGTAAGGAAATAGCAAGGATATTTTCTAAAAAAGAATAAAAAAATAAGGCGGCAACGAATGGTTTCGTTACCGCCTCTAAATATGCCGTGTCTCTAATACCCGGCTACTATATATTGTTCTATCAGTTGATCCAGCTCTACACTTCTCTTATAAACAGTGCTGCTGTCCTGCTCGGTGTCTATACTTCTGTTTAATTTATCTCTTGCCTCTTCAATCTTACAGATCAACTCTTCTTTTGAAATCATATCAGTCTTCTCCTTTGCTCTTTAATCGTATCTGTCTGTGTTTCCAGATGAGCACCAGAGCTGATATCACTACTAATACCAATGACAATGCCTGAGATACTGCAATTCCTGTGTTAAAGAATATAAGCTGGTCCGTCCTGAGCCCTTCGATCCAGACTCTCCCCAGACCATATCCCAGCAGGTAAATAAGAAGCATTTCCCCATTAAACTTCTTACGTTTGCGATACCATAGCATGAATACTAACACGCCTAAATTCCAGACTGATTCATAGAGGAAGGTCGGATGCACCTGTATATACTCGACACCGTCCTTCACAATCAGGTGGTTTAATAGGTCCTGAGATATCATGCTCTCGTTGACCAGCGCTCTTCTGATTCTCATGGCAAAAAGGCTGTCCGTGTATCCGCCAAACGCCTCACAGTTAAAGAAGTTTCCCCATCTTCCTATAATCTGTCCGGTTATCAGTCCAAGGCAGCCGCTGTCAGCCATTGAAAAGAAAGAAAGCTTTTTCTTCCTTGTATAAACAGTCAGCGTTATGACCGCGGCAATCACGCCGCCGTATATGGCCAGTCCGCCTGCCCTTAAGTTTAAAATTGAAATCAGGTTGTCCCTGTAATTCTCCCAGTCAAAAATGACATAATAGATACGAGCTCCTATAATAGAAAAGATAATTCCATACAGAGCAAAATCCAGATAAATATCCGGGTCCTGTCCCCTCCTTTTCGCGTCGCTCGTCGCAACCCAGAGACCAGCCAGTATTCCAATTCCTATGATAATCCCGTAAAACGCTATGCGGAATCCAAATATCGAGATACTGTTCTGCAAATGGTCAATCGTAATACCCAAATGCACAAAACTAATATCTGCCGTATTTGCCATTGTTTTCTCCTTTCATGTTTTCTTTATTTTACCCCGTGATATGCCAAAAATCAAACATATTCGCCCGACATATTCGACCATAATTCGACAAAAACTGGCGTGAGTTCAGTTTGACTCTTTTATTTTTATGGATAATATGCTATTCTATATTAGTTGCAGGAAAAAATCAACCTTAAAAATGTTTAATAAAATAGAGGAAGGTAATGAATTATGAAATTAGGTATTGTCGGACTGCCGAATGTGGGTAAAAGCACATTATTCAACTCTCTTACAAAGGCCGGCGCAGAATCGGCCAACTATCCGTTCTGTACGATTGATCCAAACGTAGGCGTGGTTCCCGTGCCGGATGTACGTCTCGGAAAGCTGGCTGCGCTCTATGACTCAGCAAAGATCACGCCCGCAGTCATCGAATTCGTGGACATCGCAGGGCTCGTGAAAGGCGCTTCCAAGGGTGAAGGCCTTGGTAACCAGTTCCTTTCCAACATCAGAGAAGTGGACGCCATCGTTCACGTTGTCCGCTGCTTCGAGGACGGCAATGTCATCCATGTGGATGGCAGCGTGAATCCTTTAAGAGATATTGAAACCATCGATTTAGAGCTTATCTTCTCCGATTTAGAGATTCTGGAGAGACGAATCTCCAAGACGGCAAAGAGTGCCTTTAACGACAAATCTCTCGCAAAAGAGCTGGATATCTTAAAGGCAGTGAAGGCTCACTTAGAGGATGGCAAGCTGGCCCGCAGCATGGAGTTTGAAGATGACGATGCTCAGGAATTCGTTTCCACCTTAAATCTTCTCACCTACAAGCCGGTTATCTTCGCCGCCAACGTAAGCGAAGACGACCTGGCTGACGACGGCGCTTCCAATGAATATGTAAAAGAAGTCCGCAGCTTCGCCGCAGAAAACGGCAGCGAAGTCTTCGTCATCTGTGCCCAGATCGAGCAGGAGATCGCCGAACTGGAGGAAGACGAGCGCAAGATGTTCTTAGAGGACTTAGGCCTCACAGAGTCCGGTCTCGAAAAACTGATCGCCGCCAGTTACCACCTCCTGGGCCTCATCAGCTATTTAACAGCAGGCCCCACAGAGACGAGAGCCTGGACCATTAAAGTAGGAACCAAGGCGCCTCAGGCTGCCGGCAAGATCCACTCCGACTTCGAGCGCGGCTTCATCAAGGCCGAGGTTGTAAACTACCAGGATCTTCTCGACTGCGGCACCTATACGGCCGCCAAAGAAAAAGGCCTTGTCAGAATGGAAGGAAAAGAATACGTCGTAAAAGACGGGGACGTTGTCCTATTCCGTTTCAACGTATAAGCTCCACTCGTTTCATACCACAGACCGCGGTTCCCGGCATAAAGGCCGGAAAATAATAGCGGGAAATCTTTAGAAAAATAAAGATTTCCCGCTATTATTTTCCCCCAACATGGATTTGACAGTTCCCCCCTCATCGCTTAAAATAAAGGAAAGCATTGCCTGACACCAGAGCAGGCTCTAAAAGAAAAGGAGGCTGTCCACACAGATGAAACGATGCATTGCAGCGGCCGGAATAGCAGAGGGACACCAAAACACCAGATCCATAAAGGAGGAATCACAATGTCTATTCCGGCACAAACCATATATCCAAGAACAGGAGACCGGCAGACCGTTTATTTAAACGCGGTCATCAAAGATCCCAATATTTCCGTCGGTGCCTATACGATGTACAACGATTTCGTAAACGATCCGGTCGATTTCGAAAAGAACAACGTACTCTACCACTACCCGATCAACAGAGACCGCCTGGTCATCGGAAGCTTCTGTTCCATTGCCTGTGGAGCCAGATTTATATTTACAAGTGCAAATCACACGATGACGTCCCTGTCCACGTATCCGTTCCCCTTATTCTTTGAAGAATGGGGCACTCCCATCTCGGAAGTCACAGAATCATGGGACAACAAGGGCGATATCATCATTGGAAATGATGTCTGGATCGGTTACGAGGCTGTCATTATGTCCGGCGTCAAAATCGGCGACGGAGCAATCATCGGAGCGAGAGCTGTCGTAACCAAAGACGTGGAACCCTATACCATCGCAGGCGGGATCCCGGCAAAGCCAATCAGGAAGCGTTACAGCCAGGACATCATCACCCAGCTGGAGGCTGTCCGCTGGTGGGATTTACCTCACGACCAGCTTAAGCAGATCATCCCGGCTATCCGCGGCGGCAGTCCTGAAGCCCTGCTCCGCGCCTGCCATGCCCTGAACCAATAAAATAACCATTTCACCTATCCGGTTTTTGCCAGGCAAAAGCCGGATACTTTTAATAAGGAGAACATTATGCAAACCTTCCATGCAGAAATCCTCAAAGACACCGCCGGCAGACTCACTTATCTGCCCCTGCCGTTCTCTGCCAGAGAGATTTTCCAGCAGCCCAAAGGCACCATTTACGTCCAGGGAACCATAAACGGAATCCCTTACCGGAGCAGGCTCCTCTCCCGCGGCAGCGGCTGTTACATTATGCTTATCGACAAAGCTCTGCAAAAATCCCTCGGTTTTTGCGGCCTTCCCCTGCCCGTCTCTGTCACAATGTCCCTCGACGCCCCGGCCCAGCCATCAGGCAGCCCGGCCGCTCCCAGCCCTTCCCTTTCCTCATGCGCCATGGACACCATCACCGCAGTTAAAACCCGTACAAGCGTACGCCATTACACGGATGCTCCCATAACCCCTGATGCTCTAAACACACTCCTGTACGCCGGAATGTGCGCGCCCAGTGCAAAAAACAAAAGGCCCTGGCACTTCCTTCTCCTGGAAGACCGGAACCTCCTCGCCGAACTCTCCGACGCCAATCCACACGCCCGTATGCTGGCCGGAGCCGCCTGTGGAATCGTCGTCTGCGGCGACCATAATATAGAAGGAACTAACGATTTCCTCTGCGAAGCCTGTGCCGCCGCCACCCAGAACATTCTTCTCTGCGCCCACAGCCTGGCCCTTGGCGCAGTCTGGTGCGGAGTTCTCCCCCACTCCCCATGGCAAAAGCTGCTGACACAGACCCTAAACCTCCCACCCAAGGTATCCCCCATCACCGTCATAGCCCTTGGTCACCCTGCGCCCTCAACCACCTCACCCGAAAAAGCCGCCCCCTGGGATCCCGCCAAACTCCACCGCGCCACCTGGTAATCCCACCTTCCCCCACCGCCCCTATTTCGGTACTCTCTCCCTCCCGGCCACCAGTACACAGCCGCCGCCCCGCCGGGAAGCTGTGGGTGGGAAGGGGAAGGTGGCGTACCCCCTCGCCATTTACTCCAGCAGCGTATACCCCATCAAGCTCTCATCAACCTCCTTCGCCGCTTCTCTCCCTTCCCGGATGGCCCAGACCACCAGCGACTGGCCTCTCCGCATATCTCCCGCGGTAAACACGTGCCGGGCGTTCGTCTTATACTTTCCAGCCTCAGTCTCCACATTGGTCCTTGCGTTCAGCTTCACGCCGAAGGCATCCGCCACATAGCTCTGACTCCCTAAAAATCCGGCGGCAATCAGTACCAGCTCGGCAGCTACCTCCTTCTCGCTTCCGGCTACCGGTTCCATTATGATCCGGCCCGACTTTTCATCCTTTTTCGGCTCCAGTGACAGGAGCACGGCTTTCGCCACTCTGCCATTCTTATCCTTAACAAACTCCTTCACTGTCGCCTGGTACATTCTCGGATCGGTGCCAAACACGGCGATGGCCTCCTCCTGGCCGTAATCCGTCTTCGCAACACGGGGCCATTCCGGCCAGCTGTTGTCGGGCGTCCTCTTTTCCGGAAGCTTCGGCATCATTTCCAGCTGAAGAACCGATGCGCAGCCATGGCGGATGGCGGTTCCCACACAGTCATTTCCCGTATCGCCGCCTCCGATGACAAGCACGTGCTTTCCTTTGGCCGACAGGTACGACTGATCCTTTAAGTTGGAATTCAGCAGGCTCTTCGTGGTGGATTTAAGGAAATCCACTGCAAAATAAATTCCCTCCGAATCTCTTCCCGGCACTTTAATGTCGCGGGGATTGGACGCGCCGCAGGCCAGTATCACGCGGTCAAAATCCTTTAGGATATCCTTTGCCTTGTGGTTCCTCCCCACATCGGCTCCCGTGACAAAAGAGATTCCTTCCTCTTTCATCACATCCACCTTGCGGTCGATCACCCATTTTTCCAGCTTCATATTGGGGATACCGTACATCAGCAGGCCCCCGACGCGGTCTTCCCGCTCGAATACCGTTACGCTGTGGCCCCGCTTATTTAACTGGTCCGCGGCCGCTAAACCGGCCGGGCCGGAGCCGATGACTGCCACCCGTTTCCCGGTTCTGATCTTCGGCGGGTTAGGGCCGGCAATCCCCGTTTCATACGCCCGCCGTATTATGGCTCCCTCATTTTCCTTGATAGCGACCGGAGTTCCGTTTAATCCGCAGGTACAGGCCGCCTCACATGGCGCGGGGCATACCCGGGAGGTGAACTCCGGAAAACTGTTGGTCTTTTTTAAGCGGTTATAGGCCTGATCCCATGTTCCCGTATAGACCAGATCGTTCCACTCCGGAATCAGATTGTTTAAGGGGCAGCCAGAAACCATTCCCCCCATCATCATTCCCGACTGGCAGAACGGCACGCCGCAGTCCATACAGCGGGCCCCCTGGCATTTCTGTTCCTTTTCCGAGAGCGGAAAGTGGAATTCGTCATAATGCTTAATCCGGTTCTTGGGATCTGCCGCCCTTCCTGTCTCTCTGTCATATTCTAAAAATCCTGTTGGCTTTCCCATGCTTTTCCTCCTTTCGGCTCACTTCTTCGTATTCGCATAAAATGCTTCAATCTGTGCCTGTTCGCTGCTTAAGCCTTTCTCCTCCATCTGGACAATGGTATTCATCATACGGCGGTAATCGTGAGGCATGATCTTCTTGAATTTCGGCAGATACTCACCAAAGTTGTCGAGAATCTCTTTTCCTCTTTCCGAATTGGTGTAAGCCACATGTTCCTTTATCATTTCCTTCAGCTCCAGAACATCGTATTTATTCGTCACTTCCTCAAAAGAAACCATTTCTTTATTCAGTCTCTTATACAAATCCCGTTTCTCATCCAGAACATAGGCGATTCCGCCGCTCATGCCCGCCGCAAAATTCTTTCCAGTCGGTCCCAGCAGGACGACACGGCCTCCGGTCATATACTCGCATCCGTGGTCTCCCACGCCTTCCACCACTGCGGTAGCGCCGGAATTTCTCACACAGAACCGTTCACCGGCCACGCCGCAGATAAACGCCTTCCCACCGGTCGCCCCATAAAGGGCCACATTGCCGATAATGATGTTTTCTTCGGCTTTAAAGGTCACGCCCTTCGGCGGATAGACCACCAGCTTTCCTCCGGACAAGCCCTTGCCGAAGTAATCGTTGCTGTCTCCAACCAGCTCCAGCGTAAGCCCTTTCGGGATAAATGCGCCAAAGCTCTGGCCGCCGCTTCCCGTACAGTTTACGGTATACGTATCCTCCGGAAGTCCCTCCGGGTACAGCCTGGTGATCTCGGATCCGAATATGGTTCCCAGCGCACGGTCCGTGTTGGAAACATCGATCTGAATGCTCTTTTTCTGCCCATTCACCAGTGCCGGTTTCAATTTCTTCAGCAGGATCTTTTCATCGATGGTCTTTCCCAGTTCGAAGTCGTAGACCGATTTGTGGTTATAGCCGGCCAGCTTTTTATCGGTATATGGATTGCCAAGAATGGCCGAGAGATCCACCTTATCCGCCCTTTTCGAAGAAATATGCTCCTTCTTTTTCAGCAGATCGGTACGTCCCACCAGTTCATCCACCGTGCGGACTCCAAGCTTCGCCATATACTCCCGCAGCTCCTGCGCAATGAAATACATGAAATTGACCACGTATTCCGGTTTCCCCTTAAAACGCTTCCGAAGCTCCGGATTCTGCGTCGCAATCCCCACCGGGCACGTATCCAGATTGCAGACCCGCATCATCACGCATCCCATGGTTACAAGGGGAGCCGTCGCAAATCCGAACTCCTCCGCCCCCAGCATACAGGCAATCGCCACATCACGGCCTGTCATCAGCTTGCCGTCAGTCTCCAGGATCACCTTGTCGCGGAGGCCGTTCATAATCAGGGTCTGGTGTGCTTCCGCCACTCCCAGCTCCCATGGAAGCCCTGCATTGTAAATGGAATTTCTCGGCGCCGCCCCCGTTCCGCCGTCAAAGGAGGAGATCAGGATCACCTGTGCTCCCGCCTTGGCGACGCCTGCCGCGACGGTGCCGACTCCAGCCTCAGATACCAGCTTCACCGAGATTCTGGCCTCCGTGTTGGAATTTTTCAAGTCGTAGATCAGCTGCGCCAGGTCCTCAATGGAGTAGATATCGTGGTGAGGCGGCGGTGATATAAGGCCAACACCCGTTGTGGAATGCCGAGTCTTTGCCACCCACGGATATACCTTGCCTCCGGGAAGCTGGCCGCCCTCTCCGGGCTTCGCTCCCTGGGCCATCTTGATCTGTATCTCTTTGGCGCTCACCAGATAGCGCGAGGTAACGCCGAACCGCCCGGAGGCCACCTGCTTGATTGCGGAGCACCGGTTCACCCCGTCGGCTCCGGGAGTCAGACGCTCCAGACTCTCTCCGCCCTCACCGCTGTTGGATTTGCCGTGGATCCGGTTCATGGCGACAGCCAGCGTCTCATGAGCTTCCCCGGAGATGGAGCCGTAGGACATGGCCCCGGTCTTAAACCGTTTCACAATAGATTCCACGCTTTCCACCTCGTCGATGGAAACCGCTTTCTGCTTCGTATAATCGAAGTCAATCAAGCTCCTTAAATTCACCATCTGGCCTTCTTCATTCAGCGCATGTGTATACTGTTTAAACGTCTCATAGCTTCCCGTTCTGGCCGCCTCCTGGAGCAGGTGGATGGTCAGCGGATTATAGAGATGTTCTTCCTGTCCAGCCCTGGCCTTGTGGCTTCCGACGCTCTCCAGAGTTAAATCCACATCGAGACCGAGGGGATCGAAGGCCATGGAGTGAAGCGTATCCACATCATTTGCGATATCGTCCAGCGTAATGCCTCCGATCCGGCTCACCGTATCGGTAAAATACTTTTCCACCACGCTCTTTGAAATGCCGATGGCCTCGAAGATCTGTGCTCCCTGGTACGACTGGATCGTGGAAATGCCCATCTTGGAGGCAATCTTAACGATTCCATGGAGCACCGCGCTGTTATAGTCTTCCACCGCTGCGTAATAGTCCTTATAAAGCATCCCGCTTTCGATCAGCGCCCGAATGGATTCCTGCGCCAGATATGGATTGACCGCGCAGGCTCCATATCCCAGCAGCGCAGCGAAATGGTGTACCTCTCTGGGTTCTCCGCTCTCCAGGATCAGAGCCACTGAGGTGCGCTTCTTCGTCTTCACCAGATGCTGCTGCAGGGCGGATACCGCCAGAAGCGAAGGAATCGGCACATGGTTCTCGTCGATGTCACGGTCGGAAAGGATGATGATATTCGCCCCGTCCCGGTGCGCCCGGTCCACCTCCAGAAACAGCCTGTCGATTGCCTTTTCCAGAGAAGTATTCTTATAATATGTGATCGGAATGACCTCCACCTGGAACCCGGGCCTCTTCATGTATTTGATCTTCATCAAGTCCGTACACGTTAAAATCGGATTGTTGACCTTTAAAATCTTGCAGTTCTCCGCTGTTTCCTCCAGAATATTTCCCTCTTCACCGACATACACGGCAGTGGAAGTCACAATCTCCTCTCTAATGGCGTCGATCGGCGGGTTTGTCACCTGTGCAAACATCTGCTTAAAGTAATTAAACAATGGCTGATGCTTTCTGCTTAAGACCGCCAGCGGACTGTCGGCTCCCATAGCGGATACCGCCTCAGCCCCGTTTAAGGCCATGGGAAGAATCATCGTCTTGTATTCCTCGTAGGTGTAGCCGTAGGCTTTCTGGAGTCTGGAACGCTGCTCTGCGCTCATGTCCGCGACTCCCTTGTTGGGAATCGGTAAATCTTTCAGCTCGATTAAGTTGGAATCCAGCCACTCGCCGTAGGGCTGTCTCGACGCATACATTTCCTTTAGCTCGCTGTCTGACACAAGGCAGCCCTTTACCGTGTCGATCAGGAGCATTTTCCCGGGACGGAGGCGGTCCTTTCTCACCACGTGATCCTGCTCTGTGTCGATCGCTCCCACCTCGGAAGCAAGGATCATCTGATCGTCATCCGTGATGTAGTATCTGGAAGGCCGCAGCCCATTTCTGTCTAAAACCGCGCCGACGAGATCACCGTCGGAAAATACGATGGAGGCCGGACCGTCCCACGGTTCCATCATAGTCGCGTAGTAGCTGTAAAAATCCTTGATCTCCTGAGGCATGGATTTATCATGGGCCCATGGAGCCGGGATCGTCACCATGACGGCCAGAGGGAGTTCCATACCGCTCATCACCATAAATTCCAGGGCATTGTCCAGCATGGCCGAATCGGAGCCTTCCTGATTGATGATCGGGAGCACCTTGTGCATATCGTACTTAAAATACTTCGATTCCATGGTTTCTTCCCGTGCCATCATCTTATCCACATTACCGCGGATGGTGTTGATCTCTCCGTTGTGGACGATGAGACGGTTGGGATGCGCCCTCATCCAGCTTGGATTCGTGTTGGTGCTGAACCGGGAGTGTACCACGGCGATGGCCGACTCGTAGTCCTTATCCTGTAAGTCAGGGAAAAATCTGCGCAGCTCCTTCACCAGGAACATTCCCTTGTATACAATCGTACGGCTGCTCAGCGATACCACGTATGTATTGTCGTTGCTCTGCTCAAATACGCGGCGTGACACGTAAAGCTTCCGGTCAAAATCCAGTCCCTTTTCCGTGTCGGCCGGCTTCTTCACAAAGCCCTGGGCGATACAGGGCATACAGTCCACCGCCCTCTCGCCGATCAGCTCCGGGTGCGTCTCCACATCTCTCCAGCCTAAAAATTCCAGGCCCTCCTTCTTTACGATGATTTCAAACATCTTCTTTGCCTGGTTTCTGGCAAGCTCATCCTGGGGAAAGAAGAACATGCCGACTCCATATTCTCTCTCGCCTCCAATCTCGATACCGAGAGATTTTGTCACCTTCTTAAAGAATTTATGTGATATCTGGAGCATGATGCCGACTCCGTCGCCCGTCTTTCCCTCCGCGTCCTTACCGGCGCGGTGCTCCAGATTCTCGACGATATGAAGGGCCTGCTCCACCGTCTTATGGCTCTTTACGCCTTTCATGTTGGCAACTGCTCCGATTCCGCAGTTGTCATGCTCAAACCTGGAATCATATAATTCCGGCGTTTTTCCTGGTGTGGGGGATTTTGAATTTTTAACCATAATTTCATTCCTTTCTGGCTGTACTCTTTTATCAGGGGTGCAAAGCGACAGCAGGTTTTTCGTCGAAGCACAGAGCAGCGGAAGCGGTAAAAGACCAGGACTCCTTCCTTTTCCTATAAAATAAAAAAACACAGACCCGCGGCTTTCTATGCTCGTCGTCGGGCCTGTGTTCCATATTTTACGATACTGTTTTATTACCATGGCATCTCCGGCTTCTGCCAGCCTCTGCCTGTGCTTCAACTTTTTTTAGATAATACTACATCTGTTTCCATTTGTAAACCCCTTTTTTCACAGCAGTTGTCAGTTTATTTGACAATTTATGTGTATGAGCCTTTTATTTTTCTAATTTTTGTTCTTAATCTTGTATTCACCTAACAATTCAGCGGTATTTTTGCATAAAAATGATCTTCATCCAGTATTTCTCAATTTTCTGAAATTACGTCGCCTCAAGCCAGCGTCACATCGCGATAAATCCGCTCGATCGTTTCCTCCATGCTCATTTCCGCCGTCAATGCGTTTTCAGAAATATTTTTCAGGTAATCTTTCTCTCTCCACCAGTCACGCATGTCGCTTTCCCCAAATTCTTCCCTGTTACTCTTCGTCTGATGGCGTAACAGAGTAACCTCAAAAGGCAGGTCATAGTAGTAGGCAAAAACCGCGTCTCCAAACAGCGTCTTTGCAGAATCGAACAACGGCTCATACCGCTGGGAATTTAAGATTCCCTCCAGAATCGTCATCTCACAGTGGTCCCGGCCATATGCCAGGAGCTCCTGCATAAGCGGCAAAGCCAGCGTATTCTTTTCGCCCTTTACATGAAGAATTTCCCGGCGGACCATATCCTGGGAAATAAGCATGCTGTGATCTCCAAATCTGCGCTGCAGCGCTCTGGCCACAGTCGTTTTTCCGCTTCCCGAATTGCCTCTGATTATGATTAATTTTGCCATGTATCTTCCCCTATCCCTCGTCAGAACTATAACATAAATTGGCGGAAAAGAATCGCTTCCTTTCCGCCAGTTTCTGCATATCATTCACTTATCGAAACTTGTCCATTACATCTCGCCGAGTCCGCTTTCGATCGCCTCGCTCATGCTCTTCATAGCCTCTTCTTCATCTTCACCGTCACAGATTAAGTTGATCTCTGTACCGCACTTGATGCCTGCTGCCATAACATTTAATACGCTCTTTGCAACAATTCTCTTCTCACCGCACTCGATGATGATGTCGCATTTAAACTTCATGGCTGTCTGGGAAAGAACTCCCGCTGGTCTTAAATGAAGTCCGGATGGGTTTACAACAGTAAGTGTTTTTGTTAACATAATATTTTCTCCTTTATCCTCTAATCTATATACTCCTTATCGTTAATTTTATTACAATTCCCATTGGGTGTCAAGTTGTTTCAGTCCACGTTTGCCATCTTTACTGAGCCTGGCCTGCCTCCTTAGAATAGACGCATCCGCAGTAATCCTGCCGGTATAGACCGTACTCCTCCGACAGCTGCACAGACCGCTTATAGCCGTCTTTTTTCTTAAAATCGGATGGAAGATACGCCACGCGGTACTCCTTCGCCAGCTTCTCTCCGATCTCATTCAGTTTCTCTGCATTTTTTAAGGGGCTGATGGTAAGCGTCGTCGTGAAATAATCATAACGGCCGGCAGATGCGACCTTGGCGGCTTCCCGGAGCCGTAAATCGAAACATTTAAAGCAGCGTTCTCCGCCCTCGGGAACCTTCTCGAGTCCTTTGGCAATGCGGAAGAATTCGTCCGGTTCGTAGGGGCCGGTACGAAAGAGCACGGGATGCGCAAGCTTCATCTCAGAGATCAGCTTCTCCTGTTCCTTCACCCGCTTCATATACTCCTGTAGCGGATAGATATTCGGGTTATAATAGTACAGCGTAATCTCAAAGTATTTTGATAAGTATTCCAGAACGTAGCTGCTGCAGGGAGCACAGCAGCTGTGAAGCAGCAGTCTCGGCACCTTCCCCTGTTTCTCAAAGTCTTCCAGTATGGTGTCCAGCTCTTTCTGATAATTTCTGTGGTTCATCCTTTTATTCTCCTTCTCTGATTCACAGGCAAAGACCGATGCTCCGCTGAAGCGGAACCCGCCGCCGTCTAAAATCTCCGTATGTATTGCCGTCCTGCATCTACATTTGCAAAGCACAAAAAGGCGTGAGCACTCTCATGCCACGCCTCCTTTCTGCTTCTTACAAGAAGTCTCTGATTCGTTTGCTCCGCACCGGGTTTCTGAGCTTTCTGAGTGCTTTCGCCTCGATCTGCCGTATGCGTTCACGTGTTACATTAAATTCTTTGCCCACTTCTTCCAGTGTGCGCGGATGTCCATCCTCAAGGCCGAAGCGCAGTACAATAACCTGACGCTCCCTCTCCTTTAAATCACCGAGCAATGCGTCGATATGCTCACGGAGCATTACGGACTCCACGTTTCCTTCCGGAGTCACCACATTGTTGTCGGCGACAAAATCGCCTAAGTTAGAGTCATCCTCTTCACCGATCGGGGTCTCCAAAGAAGCTGGTTCCCTGGCAATCTGCATGATCTCCATTACCTTGTCCTCAGACATGTCGAGCGCGTCTGCGAGCTCAGTGACGGAGGGCTCATAGCCCAGTTCCAGCGTCAGCTTTCTCTGCATTTTTGACATTTTATTGATGGTTTCGACCATATGCACCGGAACACGGATTGTCCTTGCCTGATCGGCAAGCGCCCTTGTTACGGACTGGCGAATCCACCACGTAGCATATGTACTTAACTTATAACCTTTTGTATAATCGAACTTCTCAACGCCCTTAATAAGACCTAAATTCCCTTCCTGAACAAGGTCTAAAAAGCTCATACCGCGGCCGGTATACCGTTTTGCGATGCTGACAACCAGTCTTAAATTCGCTTCAATCAAGCGCTCCTTCGCATCTTCATCGCCATCGGCTTTTCTCTTTGCAAGACGCAGTTCCTCGTCCGCGCTTAAAAGCGGAACGGTACCGATCTCTTTTAAATACATGCGGACAGGATCCTCTGTACCTATTCCCTCCAGCAAGTCAATGGCATCGAGGTCGATATCCTCCTCGTCCGCCCCTTTAATAAAGCTGTCATCCAGATCATCGTCGAGCAGCAGAGCATCATCTGACAGGAGCACATCATCAGCCAGTATCGAGTCGTCAATTACCGGGATCACGTCAACGCCGCGATTCTCCAGGTACGAATAGATCTGATCCATCTGCTCCGGGGTCAGTGATTCCCCCATAAAGAAGTTGTTAATCTCCGTTACGTCCAAAGCATTATGCTTTGATTTTCCCAGTTCCACGAGCTTCCCCAGCTTCTCTAAAAAATTATCTTTTTCCACTTAATAACGTCCTTTCGCTAAGAAGTATACATAAAAGTCCACACAACTTTTCATTATATACTACCGGATTACATATTTCAACATTTTTCTGCGCTAAATTGCAGATTTATTGTTTTTTGGAAGGATTTCTCATAATCCGGATCTGTTTTTGCAGATTTATGATCTGAGTCTCCATGCGTGTACCTCCGAATTCCCCATCCAGAACCCAGTCCACCGGTTCTTCCGGAATCACCGTGAGTGCCTTCGTTCTGAACTTATGAACGTACTCGTTAGGCTCTTCCTTCAAGAACATATAGTTGACAATGTTGCTTAGATCCAGAGGTGTTCTCGGCGTCCTGATTAAGAGCACCTCGAATTCTCCGTCATTTAAAGCCACATTCTGCGTGACCAGGCCCTTGAAGCCTCCCACGCTGATGGTATTCGTCACCATTCCAAAGATAAATTCCCCTTCCAGCGTAATCTCCTCGCTCTCCACACGCAGGCGGTAGGACTTGATGGAAGTCAGGCTCTTTACACTCTCCAGCATATAAGCCTGATGGCCCAGCATATTCTTCTTATCCTGGGGCGTTAAGTAGGACACTTCCGTAAATGCACCAAAGGCCGCGATATAAACGAAATTCCTGTCCCCGCAGAAGCTTCCGATATCGACAGGATACGCTTCCCCCTCCACCGCCAAATGCGCCGCGGCAATCATGTTCTTCGGGATTTTTAAGCTGGAGGCAAAATCGTTGGTGGAACCGGCGGGAATATATCCAAGATCCGGAATCCGGTCCAGCAGCATCATACCGCTTATGGTCTCGTTCAAGGTCCCGTCGCCGCCGCTGCAGACGATTAAGTCAGCGTCATTGCCTCTTGCCGCGGCAACCTCCATGGCATCCTTAGGCCGCTGGGTCACATGAACAGAAACTTCATACCCGGCTTTTGTGAAGATATCCAGAATATCCATCAACCGGTTTCTTATCTGAGCCTTCCCGGAACGTGGATTAAAGATAAACAGCATTTTTCTCATTATTCTCACCTTATCATCATAGTATACGCCTTAAATGCACTTGGCAGTGAATATGTCTCCCTGATCTCTTCCGGCGTCACCCAGAGGTAGTCTCCGGCCGGTTTTTCCTGCAGTTCCACGGCAAATCCCCTCATACGCCACTCCACATGGCTGAAGATATGCTTCGCCTCCGGAAGCCGGCGGACCGCTGCCAGCGGGACACGGTACATCTGCGCAAGTGTCTCATCTTCCAGCCATCCTTCCACGCCCGGAAGCTCATAGAGGGAGGCCAGAAGGCCGCTGCTATCCCGTTTGCGGATCGCCGTGCGCCCCTCCCACTCCAGAATAAGGATGGTCTTCTCCTCGATCTTTCTGGACTTTTTCGGTGTTTTTACAGGAATCTCCTTTGTGAGACCGTCACGCCTCGCCACGCACACAGAGGCCATGGGACATTCTCCGCAAAGCGGCTCCCCGTTGGGAACACAGACGATGGCCCCAATCTCAATGAGCGCCTGATTATAGCTTCCGGCCCCCTCCTTGGGCATGACGCCGAGAAGCAGCTCCTCCATCTGTTTTTTGACCGACTGCTTCAAAATGTCTTCCCTGCTCCCCGTCACACGGGATATCACCCGTAAAACGTTGCCATCCACGGCGGGAACGGGAATTCCATAAGCAATGGAGGCGATAGCACCTGCCGTATAGGATCCAATCCCCGGAAGTGTCTTAAGATCTTCCCAGGAAGCCGGAATAACTCCTCCGTACTGCTCCATAACGACACCCGCCGCTTTTTTTAAATTTCTGGCCCGGTTGTAATAGCCGAGCCCTTCCCACAGCTTAAAGAGCCTGTCCTCTGGCACTGCCGCCAGCGCCGCCGTATCGGGAAGCGCCGCCATAAACCGCTCAAAATACGGCTTCACAGCCTCTACTCTCGTCTGCTGCAGCATAATCTCAGAAATCCATACGCGGTATGGCTCAGGATTTTCCCGCCACGGAAGAACTCTCGCATGGTTCTTGTACCAGGAAAGCAGCGGCTTCTCCATGGCCTTCAACCGCTCTTCCTTCGAAAACTCGTCCTTCTTCGGCTCCAGCGTCTGCAGTTGATCGTAAAAAGAATAATTATTCATACTTATACATATCCATAAATTCCCCGGACAGATACCTCTCCGGAGACCACACGGACCACCTTTCCATCGGCCTTCTCAACGATCAGCTCGCCTTTCTCATCAATGCCCAACGCTTTGCCCGTATAGGCGCCCGCGGGATCCAGGACCTTCACTTCCCTGCCGAGATTTGCCATATGTTCATTATATACATCCATGAGGCCGGCTAAACTGCCGCATGACTTAAACTTTTCATAGTATCCCTCGTATGCCTTCATCACAGCGGCAATCAGCCTGCTGCGCCGCACTGGGCCTCCGGTCATGATACTTAAGGAGGTGGCTGACTCCCCCACTTCCTCCGGGAACTCGGTCATATTGGCATTGATGCCGATTCCGGTGACCACGTAGTGGATTCCTTCCAGCTCGGCGCTCATCTCTGTCAAAATACCGCAGAGCTTCTTTCCTTCCGCCACGATATCATTGGGCCATTTGATGACCGTTTCAAGCCCAGTCGTCTCCTTAATGCCGTCATAGACTGCGAGAGCCGCCACCAGCGTCAGCATGGAGGCAGATGACGGAAGGATGTCCGGCCTTAAGATCAGGCTCATGAAAATGCCCGTCCCGGAAGGAGATACCCACATCCGGCCCCGCCGGCCCCGCCCTGCGTTCTGAAAGTCCGTGACCACCAGGGTCCCGTCCGGAGCGCCTTCCTCCGCCAGCTTTCTGGCGCGAATATTGGTGGAATCAGTCTCCTCATAGTATACGATCTTCTTGATAAAACCGCCTTCCATGCTGCTCATAAGCTCGGCTTCCGTGATCACATCATCGCTGCTTAAGAGACGGTACCCCTTATTGCGTACCGCCTCGATCTGAAATCCTTCTTCCTTCAGCTGGCCGATGGCCTTCCACACGGCCGTCCGTGACACGCCGAACCGGTCGCACAGCTCCTGTCCGGATACGAATCCGGCCTCTTCTTTTATAGCTTTCAAAATCTCTGTCTTCACCGCTCTCACCCCCACCAGATGCTGACCGCACTGATGACAGCGAGGGCAAGCAGCACAATTCCAAACAGGAGAACCAGAATCCCCGAGGCCTTTTTCTTCTTTTCGCGGCCGCTCATACGGATCTTAAAGACCGCATTCATGATATTGAGCGATGCCGCCAGGAGGAAAATGACCGGAAACAGCAGCATATGGTCCTCCGGGTTCAAAAATGAGATGACCGCCAGCGCGACGATCAGGATTCCTATGATAATATGGGCCGCATCCAGCATCATGGACAAGTTTCTCGGGTTTCTGCTTCGTTCCTGTATATACATGTTCTATTCTCCTAACGTCGCCACCATCACAGCCTTGATGGTGTGCATTCTGTTCTCTGCTTCGTCAAAGACCACGGAGGCCTCTGATTCAAACACATCTTCCGTCACCTCGTTGCCCTTTACGGCCGGAAGACAGTGCATGAAGATGGTAGTATCCTTTTCCGTCTTCTCCATCAGCGCAGCATTCACCTGGTAAGGCTTTAGAAGCGCCACACGCTCGGCCGCCTTATCCTCCTCGCCCATGGAACACCATACGTCGGTATAGATCGTATCCGCGCCCTTTACGTCCTCCACGTTCTCGGTCAGAGTGACGGTGCTTCCGCTTTCCTTCGCATAGCCCTGACACAGCGTGACCAGCTCGTCCTTCGGCCATAAACACTTCGGAGCCAGAATCGTGAAGTTGACGCCCATCTTGCTCATACCGATCATCAGACTGTTGGCCATATTATTGCGTCCATCGCCTGCATAGACAAAGCTCAGCCCTTTTAAGTAACCAAAATGTTCCTTCATGGTAAGTAAGTCCGCCAGAATCTGGGTCGGGTGGTAATCGTCCGTCAGACCGTTCCACACCGGCACACCGGCGTATTTTGCCAGATCTTCCACTGTTTTATGTTTAAATCCACGGAATTCGATTCCATCAAAGATTCTGCCCAGCACGCGGGCCGTGTCCTCGACACTCTCCTTGTGTCCCAGCTGAATGTCATCCTTGCCTAAATATTCGGGATGAGCCCCTTCATCCACCGCGGCCACGACGAAAGAACACCTGGTACGCGTGGATGGTTTTTCAAATATAAGGGCGATATTCTTCCCTTTCAGAGAACTTCCGGTCTCGCCTTTTTTCTTCTTAGCCTTTAAATCCGCGGCAAGATCCAGCAGATATCCGATTTCCTCCGGTGTATAGTCCTTTAATGTAATAAAACTTCTACCTTTTAAATTCATAATGCTTCCTCCACTTCTCTTTTTGTATTTTTATACGCTATTATAGTATATCATGCATAAACATGCAATCTTTTTTTCTGTCATTCCAGAATAAACTTGTAATTTTATAAGTTTATCCTGCAGCCATTCGACATTTGGCGCGCCTTTTCTTCCTATTACATTACTATAATGGAATCCGGCTGTCAAGAGAGTGCAGCTTCATCATTATTTTTCCGATCAGGCGGTCCACCGTATAAATCTGAAAACGGTTGATCTTCAGCCGCTTTGCCAAATCCTCCAGAATCGCGATATATAAATCCCTGTAGTTCCAGTCGTCTTTCAGTTTAAACTCCACAGCCATCCTTGGAAACAGGGTCTCCGTAAACCTCCGGTAACCATTCAGGCTCTCCCGTGTCTCCTGATCCAGATCTTCTTCGACATAAATCTTTAAAAGTTCCAGTTCCGACATCATCTTATCAAAGTAGTACGGCTCGGAACCTGGTGCATCAATATAATATATACGCCCGGCAAGTCCATATAAGAACCTTTTCGCGTCATAATACCCCAAAGTCATGTTTTTTCTGCTCTGTTTCTTGTCGAATTCCAGAATTCCGCCCAAATCCTGGCGGGGAGCGATGTGATACACGTTGGCTCCATCCGGAATCTTTGTCACCTTTTCGCTATCAAAGCCCCAGCCGTAGATACGGATCACAATGATATCCTCGTAGCCCTTATCCAGCAGAACGCCCAGGGGAACGTTGTTGAAGCCGCCGCCGTCCCGGTACCGCTTACCGCCCAGCTTTTCGTTCTTAAACGCCAGAAAATAGGCGCTGGCCAGCAGCATATCCTTCACCGATCCCTCTTCACCGCTCTTGACATCCACTGCCAGCTCCTTGTGCTCCGACACGGAATACGTCACGGCGAAGAGTTCCCGATCCGACTCCCTGATGCGTGATTCATCTCCCACCACCTCGGCAATCAGATTCTTTAAGGGCGTCACATCGAAGCCGCCATCCTTGATGAACTGGAACCCGCTGTTTAGAATCTCCTGCATGTTAAGCGCCTTGAAATCCTTCTTTTTCAGGGCCTTTATGGTCTCGTCACTGACATCCATCACCCGGGAATATTCGATGTTCTTCCAGATATCTTCCGCTTTCTCCAAATCGTCCATGCAGATCAGCGCACCGTTCAGTGAACCGACCGAGGCTCCTGCGATGCCCTTAATTCGGACGCCCGCCTCCCGAAGCGCCTTCCACGCCCCAATCTGGTAGGCTCCCTTGGCGCCCCCGCCCTCTAAAACGATACCGTATTCCTTTGTCAAATCCAGTTTGAGTACCATACACGCCTCCTGCCTGCAATCGCCAGATCAAATGCCGCGCCGGAGCGCGGCTGCTTCACTTATTTGAATGAGAAAAACGCAGCACGAGAGCTTATGCCCCCTGCTGCGAATTCTCTAATTACCTTTCACATTCCTATTTAGGATCCTTTGGGATCTCAGTGATGGAGGATACAAGACCCGCCAGCCCCTGAATCTCGGATGGAATAATAATCTTTGTTGCTTTGCCGTCGGCTACTGCCTTAAGAGCCTCTAAGCTCTTGATCGTCAGAACCGCCTGATCGGCTCCCGCTTCCCTGATCATGCGGATACCGTCTGCATTCGCCTGCTGAACCTTTAAGATAGCCTCAGCCTGGCCTTCTGCCTCGCGGATTCTCTTTTCCTTCTCAGCCTCTGCATGAAGGATCGCCGCCTGCTTCTCAGCCTCCGCATCGAGAATCGCGGATTCCTTCTTACCTTCTGCAACCAGAATGGTGGATTTCTTCTCACCTTCCGCACGAAGGATGGACTCACGGCGCTCACGCTCTGCCTTCATCTGCTTCTCCATGGCATCCTGAATCGCTGCCGGAGGCATAATATTCTTAAGCTCTACACGGTTGACCTTGATGCCCCATGGGTCGGTGGCAATGTCGAGGGATTCTCTCATCTTCGCGTTGATCGTCTCTCTGGAGGTCAGTGTCTGGTCGAGTTCCAGATCACCGATGATGTTACGGAGAGTGGTCGCCGTTAAATTCTCGATCGCCATCAGCGGATTCTCAACCCCGTATGCATAAAGCTTCGGGTCTGTAATCTGGAAGAAGACAACCGTATCGATTCTCATGGTAACGTTATCCTTTGTGATAACCGGCTGCGGCGGGAAATCCGCCACCTGCTCTTTTAAGTTCACGCGTTTGGCCACGCGGTCGAGAATCGGCATCTTGATATGAACACCGACTGACCAGGTTCCCAGATAGGCTCCCAGACGTTCTACAACCAGCGCCTGCGCCTGCGGTACAATCTTAATACATGATGCCAGTATTGCCAGAATGATTATTAATACTATAATGACTGCAAAAAAACCTATTGCTCCATTCATACTACGCTTCCTCCTGAGTCTCGCTTACAATTAGTTTTACGCCTCTGATGTCTTTTACTTCCACGAGTGTGCCGGCCGGATAAATCTTTCCGTCGTCCTCGGCTCTCGCCGTCCATTCCTGTCCGTTCAATACCGCCGCACCGGTTCCTTCGGTGTTATTCACCTCGGTGGTAACCTTCGCGTGCTTACCAATCAGACTTTCCGAGTTGGTTTTCACGGTGTTATGATTCACGTACTTCAAGGCAAACGGCCTCGTAAAGAACAACAGTATAAATGATACGATTACAAATGCAGCAAGCTGAACCTGTACGCTGACACCCAAAAGTGCCAGTACAAATGCAACGAGTGCGCCCCCTGCGAACCAAATGGTCGTCAGAGCCATGGTTGCGGCTTCAATCCCAAGTAATACTACAAAGGCTATGAGCCAGTAGATAGCTGCCATCTTATCAATCCCCTTCCTGAGCCAGTAATAGGCAAAGCTGCCAGGCATATCTTTCATTTGCACTAATCATACTATATTTTCAGACATTTCTCAACATTTACCGTCTAAAAATGCCTTACAATTTTCTGACGGGCCGCATTTTCTAATTTCTTCGCTGCCTTGCCGCCTCAAACATGAGCACGGAGGCCGCTACTGCCGCGTTTAGGGATTCCACTTTTCCCATCATGGGAATCTTAACATACGTGTCTGCCATAGCCGCTGTCTCGTCGCTTAAACCGCCCGCTTCATTGCCAATTAAAAACCCTGTATCAACAGTATAATCTTCTTTCTCATAATTATTCCTGCCTGATAAATGGGCCGCGTAAAGGCGGACACCGCGTTTTTTTATTTTGGCCAGCGTCTCCGGTAAACCGGCGGTATAGACAAAGGGCACACGGCACACGGACCCCATGGTGGAACGGATCACTTTGGGATTATAGATGTCGGCTGTGGTGTCGTTCATGACCACTCCGGTAATGCCCGCTCCCTCTCCAGCGCGCAGGATGGTCCCTAAATTCCCCGGATCCTGAATGGTGTCGAGAATCATGAGGAGCGCCGGACCCGGCCGGTCTAAAATATCATCAATCGTGTATGCATACTGTTTTACCAGGGCCAGGACACCCTGAGGCGTGGCCGTATCAGACATGGTCTTAAACACATCGTCCGCCACCTCCTCATAATTCATAGAACCAATCACCTTCCGGCCTTCTGGATTCTTTAAGAAGCTTTCCGACACGAACAGGTTTTCGATCCGATCCCTGGGAATCTCTTTGAACATACGGAGGCCTTCCGCCACAAACAGTCTGGACTCTTTCCTCGCCTTCGCCTTCTTCGTCAGATTCATGACCTGTTTTACTTTTCCGTTGGCGCTGCTGGTAATCATGACAGTCCCTCCAGTTCTTCCAGCCACAGTCGGCTGCTGGCATCGCTGGGCATACGTAAGTCTCCCCGCGGCGAAACCGCGACGGAGCCCACCTTCGGGCCATCCGGCAGGCAGGAACGTTTAAACTGCTGGCTGAAGAATCTCCGGTAAAATACTTTCAGCCACTTTAAGATCGTTTCGCCGCCATACTCTCCGCCAAAGGCCGCCTTCGCCAGACGGTACACCTTGGCCGGACGGTAACCGTACCGCAGAATCTGATACAGGAAGAAATCGTGAAGCTCATAGGGTCCCACCAGATCTTCCGTCTTCTGGGCGATCTCGCCCTCCCTCGGCGGCAGAAGCTCCGGGCTAACCGGTGTATCCAGCACGTCTAAAAGGACCGTTTTTAATTCTTCTTCCCCACACGTATCGGCATAATAGCGCACCAGATGGCGCACCAGCGTCTTCGGAACCGACGCGTTGACCCCGTACATGGACATGTGGTCGCCGTTGTAGGTGGCCCATCCGAGCGCCAGCTCCGACATATCGCCGGTGCCGACCACCATGCCGTTTAACCGGTTCGCCAGATCCATGAGAATCTGGGTCCGCTCCCGGGCCTGAGCATTTTCATAGGTTACATTATGGTTGTCGATGTCATGACCGATGTCACGAAAATGAATTGTAACCGCTTCCTTTATGTCGATCTCAGTCAGCTCGGCTCCCAGCTTCTTCGTCATCAGGCAGGCGTTCTGATACGTTCTGTCTGTGGTTCCGAAGCACGGCATGGTCACGGCATGAATCTGATTTCTCGGAATCTTCAGCATGTCAAAGGCGTGCACCGTCACCAGCAGAGCCAGCGTGGAATCGAGGCCGCCGGAAATGCCGAGAACCGCATGGCTGCATCCGGTATGGGAGAGGCGCTTCTTTAAGCCCATGGCCTGAATGGACAAAATCTCCTCGCAGCGTCTGTTTCTCTGCCCTTCATCCGTCGGAACAAACGGCATCGGATCGATGGGGCGTTCCAGGTCATACTCCTCTTCCGTTATATGAAATCCAACGGTAAAATATGCGCTGTCGTCGCGAACCGGATACGTGGAAAGGCGTCTTCTCTCATTGTTCAGACGTTCCAGATCCAGATCCGCAAAAATCGTATCGTTTGCAAACCGTTTCGACTCCGCCAGGCATGTTCCGTTTTCAGTAATTAAATTCTGTCCTCCGAACACCAGGTCCTGGGTGGACTCGCCGTCTCCCGCATTGGCATAGACATAGCCGCAGACGAGGCTGGCGGAATGGCCGGTGATCAGGCTTCTGCGGTAGATATCCTTTCCTGTGGTCTCGTCGCTGGCTGAACAGTTGACGATCACGGTCGCTCCGGCCGCCGTATGGCGAATCGAAGGCGGACACGGAACCCAGGCGTCCTCGCAGATTTCCGCGGCTACGATCAATCCCGGCATCTCCTCACAGGCAAACAGTATATTCGTCCCCATGGGGAAACGCTGTCCCTCCCAGCTTACCATCACCGGAATCTCATTGCCCGGCTCGAAATAACGGCGCTCGTAGAATTCTGCATAATTAGGAAGATTCGTCTTCGGCACCACGCCCAGGATTCTGCCGTTCTGAACCGCCACGGCTGCATTATAGAGCTTCCCGCCCCTCTCCCACGGCATTCCGATAAACGCCAGTAAGTCGGAGCCTTCCGTCTCCTTTAAAATCTCTCTCAGCTCTCTTCTCGCTCCGGACAGCAACGCGTCCTGGCCGAATAAATCCCCGCATGTATATGCGGTAAGCGACAGCTCCGGAAATACCATGAGCTTCGCCCTTCTCTCTATCCCCGCCCTGATAAGAGCGCAGATTTCTGTCCTGTTAAACTGAGGATCAGCCACTTTTACATCCGGAGTCGCAGCTGCCACCCGGATAAATCCGTGTTTCATATCGTCTATTCTCCTTTCGGAATCCATTTAGCCTTTGCGCTGTAGACGCAGTCCATCAGCATCGTCGTCATCCAGGTGATTGGATAGCACCACATGACAGCCTCAAAACTCGGAAAAAATGGAACCAGTAAATTAATATATATCATGCGCAGGATACACATGTTTCCAACGCCGATCAACATGGAAACCATGGTTCTTCCGCTTCCCCGGATACTTCCCATCAGGATCTGGTGAATCGCAATGGACCAGTAAAACGGAAGCAGGATGGCCATGGTAGTATGCCCGAAGGCGATAACCGCCTCATCCGGCGAGAAGATGCGGAGAATCTTGTCCGCATTTAAATAAAGGATGACCGAGATAAAGGCCGTATAAATCAGGCTGATGGCAATTCCCTGAAACATTCCATCCTTGACACGTTTTGCCTTTTTAGCGCCTATATTCTGGCCTGTGAAGGTGGTCGAAGCCATACAGAAGCTCTGAAGCGGCAGCATGGCGAAGCCATCCACCTTGCTGTAGGCGCCGTAGCCCGCCATGGCGGCCGCTCCGAAGCCATTGATGTTCGCCTGGACGATAACATTGGACAGGGATATGATGCTCTGCTGAATTCCGCTCGGTATGCCCAGCTTTAAGATCCGCTTCATCATGCGCCGGTCGATCCTGATCTGGGTAGGGACCAGACGGTAGCTGTCCTCCGTTTTCATCAGCGTCCGCACCGTAAGCACGGAAGAAACTGCCTGCGCTATCACGGTGGCATAACCGACACCGGCCGTCCCCATATGGAATACCACCACAAAAACCATGTCCAGAATAATGTTTACCACAGAAGACACACACAGATAATAGAGAGGCCGCCTGGAGTCTCCCACCGCCCTCAGCACTCCAGCGCCCATGTTGTATACCAGATTGAACAGGGAACCGCAGAAGAAGATGCGCAGGTAGGCGACAGAATTAGGCATAACCTCTTCGGGCGTGCCCATCCATTTCAGGATCAGAGGGGACAGAAGCACGCCCAGCACGATCAGCAGCGTGCCTCCGATTAGACTCAGCGCCATGCATGTATGCACCGCCCAGTGAAGCTTCTGATCGTCCTTCGCCCCGTAATACTGGGAGATAATCACTCCCGCGCCGGTGGCGATTCCCATAAACATGCCGATGATCAGATTGATCAGGGAGTTGCTGGAACCAACCGCAGCCAGTGCCTCGCTGCCGATGAAGTTTCCAACCACGATGGAATCCACAGTATTATACAGCTGCTGAAAAAGATTGCCTACCAGAAGCGGCATGGAAAACGCCAAAAGCTGCTTCCAGATTACGCCTTCCGTCATGATCACCTGTTTTGTCTTCTGTTTCTGTCCCACCCCTACGACCTCCCTAAAGCCTTTCTGTCAAATTTTTTTCAATGAAAATAGTATACACCCAAACATACAATCTAACAAGTCCCAGAGCGTGTTTAAAAACTGCGCTGACATTCATCCGTATATTTTCTTCATTTCTGCAGATAATATTACCGATAAAATGATGAAGGAGGTATTGAATTATGTTAGTAAACGGAAAGAACGAATGTATCCATTGTACAATCAATAACTGCACTTACCATGCCAAGAACGAGGATTACTGTACTCTTGAAGCGATCAAGGTAGGTACTCACGAGTCCAATCCGACCATGAAGGAATGTACAGACTGCGAGTCTTTTGTAAACAAGGCTTAAATATCTGCGCATAAATGAAGAAAATACGCGAAGCCATTTCCCGGCTTCGCGTATTTTTTTAGAATTGGGGTTTTGTGTGGGAGGTACGCGGACTTTTGCGTGAGGTATCAAGGAAACGGAAACGGGGGGACAGGGAGGGAACCGCTCAGGGATTCCGAGGGGGGGGGACTAAGGGAAAACAGCCCCCTCCGCAGGGGGCCCGGGCAATTCGACCGAACGCCTGATGCGTTCGCTCTCAGTGCCCGCGAAATCGCGTCCTGAAAACGCGATTTCGCCCCTGCTCCGGGGACTGTTTTCCCTAAGTCCCACCGACCTCTGCATCATTCGCTATTCCCTCCCTGTCACCCCCGCTTCCGTTTCCGGCTAGGCTGCGAAAAAGTCCGCTGGGTACTGGCTACACAAGGGAAGAAAGATATAGCTGGCTCTGCTCTATGGAACTGGCTGTAAAAGCAGGCGGTAAGAGGCCGTCAGCGCCCCCGGTTCTGTCTGGCAACAGACCGAATTAAACACTGACTGCAATTCGTTTGATCCCTGAAATTTCACAAAACATCAGAGGCCAACACAGTTTATACATACAGAAGGAAACATTATGATATGCGAGATCATGTATATGTCTTGGCTCTGGCAGGGACTGGGGAATCAATCCTGTTTACAATGACACTCCTGTCCATCAGTAAGAACCTGTGGTTTCTCGCAAAAGATGAGGATAATGTATAACGATAAAAGAAAAATTTAAACAGGCGGCCGACAAAACCTGCAAAAAATATTACGAAACGCCGCCTTAAGATAAAACCGTTGTTTATTGACTAAGATATAATCCCAGATACTTTCCACCTGTTTTTATGGCCGGTTCAATGATGTCTTTCCACCCCTTATGGAGCCAGGACACAGCGGACTTTTTCACAGCCTGGCCGGAAAAGGGAGAGCGGGCGGCAGGGAGGGAAAGGTGAATGATGCAGAGGTCGGTGGGACTTAGGGTGAACAGCCGCCGGAGCAGGGGCAAAATCGCGTTTTCAGGACGCGATTTTGCGGGCACTGAGAGCGAACGCATCAGGCGTTCGGTCGAATTGCCCGGGACCCCTGCTGAGGGGGCTGTTCGCCCTTAGTCCCACCCCCTCGGAATCCCTGAACCTTTCCCTCCCTGCCGCCTGCTCTCCCTTTTCCTCAATCCCTATGCAAAAGTCCGCGTACCCGCGCACCCTCATCCCCTAACCGCATTCTTCAGTATTGCCTCCAATTTTTCGTCCGTCACATCGATATGATAGAAAAGCTGGTAGAAACTCTTCACTTCTTCCTGAATATCCGACATATAGATCTCCGGATATACGAGACTGCCAAGCCACTCGATGCCGATCATACGGTTTACAGAGGGCGGGCTGCTCATAAAGCTGTATGGAGCAGTCGGTATTTTAAAGATTTTCCCGTTTTTCACAGCATCCAGCTCCTGCCACATGGGATCCGCGGTAAGCGTATCATAGAGCTTCCGGGAATCCACGATGATCAAATCCGGGTTCCAGAGCAGTACCTGTTCGAAGGAGACTTCGCTTCCGCCTCCACTGGATACCGCTTCCACATCGGCCGCATTGACCGCTCCGATCCGATCGATCACGTCGGCGTGGATGGAGCCTTTGGCATTGGTATGAAGGCCGTCTTCACCAAGTCCAAAATATACGCTCTTTCTGTCTGCGTCAGCAATGGCCGCCGCATTCTGATCTGCCTTCCCGATCTCTGCCCGGCAGTAATCCGCCAGTTTCCCGGCCTGCTCCTTCTCGCCGGTGATATCTCCCAGCATCTCGTAGGCGTCTGCCATAGTGGGAAGCGTCGCTTCTACAAAGATAACCGGAATATTCAACTGCTCCTGAAGAGCATCCATGTCCTCTTTCACCGTCTTCTTCGCCTCTCCTATGTCAATGATGACTTCCGGCGCTTCTGCAATCAGAGCTTCCATGTTAAGACTTGCGTTCTTTCCGTAGAACTGTCCGAATTTTGGCAGTCCCCAGTACTTTTCATCGATATACTGCTTCGCCTCATTGGAGAAATCAGCCGCCAGACCTGCCAGCTTATCCGGGCTCACCGTGTAGAGTACGATCTGGGCCAGGGGACCGGAGGGCGCGATCTTCGTGATTTCCGAAGGGATCTCCACCTCTCTCCCGGCTGAGTCCGTGATAATTCTCGTTCCTTCCGCCTGCGCAACCTTGACTCCGGCCGCAGAATCTGCCTTATCCGTCTCCCGTGAAGCCGCCGCTGTCGTGTCCGCTGTCGCCGCGGCAGTGGTCTCCACCGCAGTCTGCTGTGTCTCTCCGGCATTTCCGGATCCTTTGGCACAGCCGCCAAGTCCCATCATCATGACTGCAGCGAGTGACAGGCCCAGCCATATGTTTTTTCTTTTCTTCATGATATTGCCTCCCTTATTTGTTAATTCTGATATCCTGCTCTCACGGGTATACCGGAGCGCACTACCGCCCGGTGGCTGCCGTGGCGGATGTAGCGTTCTGTCTTTGCCATATCCGTAATCAGCGTTCCGGCCAGCTCCTTCACGCCAAATTCAAACAGCGCCGGCGCCATCGGGACGCTGGGTCCCACCAGAATCACCCTGGCATTGCCGGACAGTTCCAAAAGTCTTGGAAGCGTCTTATTCACCAGAGTGAACCCTGTTATGTAGATGTAATCCATGTCCGGCAAAATGTATTCGCAGGCCGTATCCGGATAGTCTCCCTCCCGCGGTTCCCTCTCCAGAACAAAGAGTCCTCCTGCCTTTTCCAGATAGCGCTCCGCATAATGGAAATGGCCGATAGTCGCCACTTTTTTTCCCGCAAACGCGTCTCCCGGCGCCGCAAACGTATCGCAGCTTTCCAGGATTTTTACGCCCTCATACGCGGCGATTCCATCCATCAGCACAGACTCCCGGTTATAATAGGCGTTGATGGCCGCCGCTCCGATTCCGGCCTCCAGAAAGTTCCAGGAGGAAATCAGGGACGCCGCCTGTCTCCAGGTCATGCCCCGTTCCCATTCCTCTTCCTCCAGGATGCGCGGCCGGCTCTCCAGCCTCTGGTTGGCGGCCGCCCCCGCCGCTCCTCCGGCTCTCACCATGGTACAGCTTGTTCCCACGATTATTTCATCCACCGGAACATCGTCCGGTATCGGCTCTATCAGCCGTTCATACAGTTCCCACATAATTTATTCCCCCTTCACCCGATCGGGCATACACAGCTTTCTCCCCGTGTCTCCCGCATCAAACAAACGAACCGGTATGCCGTACATGGTCTCCAGAAGCGATTCTGTCAGCACCTCCTCCGGCTTTCCAAATGCCTTTATCATCCCGTCTGAAAGCACCGCAGCCTGATCGGCATAGAGAAACGCCTGATCCGGGCTGTGGGTAGACTGTACGATTAAATATCCCTCGCCGGCAAGCCGCTTTAACTCCTCCATGACTCTGGCCTGATTGCCGTAGTCCAGGTTTGCACACGGCTCATCCATAATGAGAATTCCAGCCTGCTGTGCGATCGCCCTGGCTATCAGCACCAACTGCTGTTCCCCTCCGCTTAAATGCGCGTAAGAGCGCTCCGCCATCGCGTCGATCCTCATGGTCTTAAGCGCATCAAATGCCGCCTCCCGCTGTTCCCTGCCAGGGCTCTTTAATCCCTGAAGCGACGATGTGGTTCCCATCATCACCATGTCCAAAACCGAAAAGGCAAACGCCTGATCGTGATTCTGGGGGATATAGGCAATCTTTCTGGCCAGTTCTTTCTCTTTAAGCGTTCGGAGGTTCACCCCATCGGCCATGATTTTCCCGTGGTACCCCTTTAAGAGGCCCAGAATACACCGGAACAGCGTGCTCTTACCGGCACCGTTTTTCCCCAGCATACAGACGAGATTTCCCGTTTCCACGGAAAAATCCACGCCCTTCAGGACGGGAAAGCACCGGTAGCCGAAGGTCAGATTTTCTACGATCAGCCCCATATTCTACCACCTCTCAAAGTTTATTTCCTTCCCTCAGGATCAGCCAGAGGAAAAACGGCGCTCCCACAAATGCGGTGAGAATTCCGATGGGTATCTCGCTGGTCGCCAGAAGCCTGGCGAAGTTATCGACCACCAGTAAAAAGCTTGCGCCCAAAAGCAGAGAGGCTGGAAGCATCTTCCGGTAGTCGCTTCCCACCAGCAACCGGGCAAAGTGAGGTATTACCAGCCCCACCCAGCCGATCAGACCGCTGACCGACACGGCCGCCGATGTAATAAGCGTCGCACAGAGCACCACGGCAAGCCGGACCGCACTGGTATTGACACCGATACAGCGCGCTTCTTCCTCACCCAGTGTCAGCACATTGATCTTCCAGCGCAGCAGGTAAATGGGGATGATCCCGCCGATGATCCACGGCGCCGCAAAGGCTAAATCCTTAGGCCGGATCGAGGCCAGGCTTCCCATGAGCCAGTATGTGATCACCGGCAGCGTATTGTTGGGGTCCGCCACGAGCTTTAAAAATGACACAGCCGCCGTAAACAGGGAGCTGATCATCATTCCGGCCAGCACCAGGCCCAGCGTCTGGTTGTATTTCACGCGGCTGCTGATCAGACAGACCGCCCCAACAGCCGACAGTCCCAGAACAAACGCCAGAAACGATACTCCCTGGTAGGAGAATGAGAGGAACAGCCCCAGGGCGGCTCCAAATCCGGCGCCTGACGACGCTCCCAGCACATCCGGCGAGACCATGGGATTCTTAAATATTCCCTGATAGGCTGCTCCCGCCGCCGCCAGTCCTGCACCGATCAGCGCCGCCATTAACACCCGGGGAAGGCGGACGTTGAAAAGAACCGTCTCTACCTGCGAAGGCCAGTCCGGTGTAACTGGAATGACTCTCGATGCCAGCACCCGAATCAGCGTCCATGGTTCAATCGGATATCTTCCCAGCATGAAGGAACCGAAAAAGCAGACTGCAAACAGAACCACCATTGCGGTGAGCCGCACTCGCACCCGATGTTTATCTGCCATCACTTTTCACTCCCTTTCTCTGTTGTTCCGGAAAGCCGCAGGTCTATGATCCGCCTGATTTCCATTTTCTCCGCTTCGCCTCCGTCAAAGGCCAGAATCCGGCAGCCGAAGCGCTGCTCCATCTGTGCTTCCAGCCACTCCCTGTCGGGAGCTGCATTGGCTGGAAGCGGAATTCTCGTACCCAAAGAGGCCAGATTTCCCGAATGCTTCAGAACTCCGACACAGAAGGCCGGACTCCCGAGCAGCCGTTCCAGCCGCTCCATGAACGGCTTTACCTTCAGTTCCACGCCGCCGATCTCATCGATATAGCAGAAACGGTACTGTTCCGGATATTCCAGCAGGCGGTTCAGTATCTCCGCTCCCAGCGTCTCAAACACTTCCGGATATTTTCTCCATCCCTCCGGTGTCCGCTCAATGAAAATGCCCTTTATGCCAGGCTCATAGGTCCTCGTCACAGAAGGTATTACTTCCATGTTCTCCACCGGCAGGAGGCGAAACCCCGCAGTCTCACCGTCTCCGTCTGTCAGGCGCTGGGTCAAAAATCCCCCCGCGCCCTTCCAGTAAGGCTCCAGGCAGGACAGGAGACACGTCGTCTTCCCGGCCCCGGACCGTCCCTTTAAAAAGAGATGGCGCTCTGTCATTTCGTCCGGCCCTCTCTCCTGGCTCTGACCATAATCAGTTCGCCCGCCACACTGATGGCGATTTCCGCGGGAGTCTCCGCCAGAATCGCCAGTCCGATCGGGCTGTAGAACCGCTCGATATCCTGGTCGGTGAAGCCCTCCGCCTTCAGTTTTCCGGCAAGTGTCATCAGTTTCTGGCGGCTTCCCATCACTCCGATATAGTGAGCCGGCGTCTTAAGAACCTGTTTCTGAACGTCGTAGTCACACTGATGGCCTCTCGTCATGATCACAACGTAATCCTGCTCACGGATTGTCACCTTATCAAAGACACTTGTAAAATCACCGACTATGGTATTCACCGCATCCGGAAATAGTCTGCTGTTGGCAAATTCAGGGCGGTCATCATAAACCACACATTTGAATCCCACATGGGCAATCACCGGAACCAGCTCCTGCGCCACATGGCCGCCGCCGAACACGTATACCGTACCGGCTCTCTGAAGCGGCTCGCTGTAATACTTTCTGCCGCTTACGGAGGTCTGCACCGCCTTTGCCTGAGTCAGCGGTTCTATATCGCCCTCCACGGTGATTCCGGCAAATCCACGGCTTTCCGAATAGAGCCCCACGGCCCAGGCCGTCTCGTCCGTAATATCAGTAATAATCCAGCTGTCCTCATCCCGCTCACACGCCTGGATGCCTTCCTCACAGATGGCAAGAAAATCCTGGTTGTCCGGGCTTACATACTGGAAATAGACCACTACGTCTCCGCCGCAGATCATTCCTAAATCCGCCACCTGGCCTTTTACCAGTTTAAAGCCCTTGCTGAAGGAGCTTTTACTCTCCAGCACATCGAGAGCCATGCGTTCCGCCTGATATTCTACCGCGCCGCCGCCAATGGTTCCCATGGTTGTCCCGTCTTTTCTGACGATCATCCTGGCTCCCGCGCCCCTCGGCGTGGAACCAGAACCGGCGATCACCGTCACCAGTACCAGGTTGTCTCCCTGCTCCAGAATCTGCTTCATCTCTTCGAATAACTGTTTCATCCCCATTACCTCTCATCTCCAAAATATTTTTCAAACAATCGTGAAGCATGGCTGTTCATCTCCTGCTCCATCTGCAAAAAACGGTTTAAAAAGTCCTTCGTCTTCGGAGTCAGCTGTGAAAAGCCGCCCTCCGCTCCGCCCGACTGGGTGATTAATAGCGGATAGCCAAGCTCCCGCTCCGCGGTCTTCATGATTTTCCAGCCCTTACTGTAGGACATGTGCATCTGTTTGCACGCCGTCTGCATGGACCCGGTATGATCGATCAGCGACAGAAACTGGGCGATTCCCGGTCCAAAAAAGACTTCGTCGCATTCCAGATAGAGTGACATACGGCTGTGAAGCGGCAGCTTGCCATGATTTCCGCTCATGGCCATGGCACAGTCTTCATCCGTCTCCACGGCCTGAATGATCCCTCTGTCATCCACCGGAATCTCCTCCAGCACCGCATCCGCTTCCGGCTCCCGCAAAAAACTGCGCAGCCCGTACTCTCCCTGGTAGTTCAGGATCTTCGGGATCCAGTCCGCTGCTATCATCACCGGATGGCCTCTTCTGCCCTCATATACGGGACAGCACAGTGTCGCTTCACTTTCCATAATCTTTTCGATGGTCTCCGACAGCAGCAGCGGAACCTTTGTCGGCATGACCAGCACCCGGTCACACAGGTCCTCGATGTAGTTTAATCCCATGCAGATACTGTCGAACAGCTGAGTCGTCGCATACTCTCCATTCCTTAAGCATACCACGCGCATCTTGGAAATATGCTTCTCCAGTTCCTCTCCCCTGTCTCCCGTAATCACCACCACCGGCTCCACGCCGGCTCTCTGAAGCGTTATGATAATCCGCTTCACCGCAGTCGTGTCCCCGACCGGAAGCATGGGCTGGAAGCTGGTAGTCGAGCTTTTATGGCCCGCAGCAAGTATAACTGCTCCTGTGGTCATTGATTTCCTCCTCTCTAGCGTTATTTTTACAAAAACATTACGATAGGTAAAGTGTAGCATATTATACGGGGAATGTAAAGGGAATACATGGAAATAAGGGGAGATGAGTACGCCCCAGTGATGGAGGAGAGGCTCCATAAGTAAAAAGCAAGAGATAAATAGAACGGGATTCGAACTAGAAGCGGGATTCTGATTAAAATATCAGTTCATAATCTATATAGTCACCTGCAAATGGCGTATCTTTATTTTCTCTTACTGATGTTTTCTTAAATCCTACACTTTCATAATTTTTTTGAGCGGGTATTAGTATACCATTCGTTGTTACAACAGCTTTTTGGGTCCCGCTCTTTTTAATTCTTGCAATTGCTTCCCGCAATTGCTCTTTCCCATAACCGCAGCCTTTATATTCACTTAAAATGCAGTTATGACCTATGATCACATAGTCCGGATTATTCCTCGGATCCCATGAAATGTGACCGATTGCTTTCCCATTCAAGACAGTTATGAACCCGCATTTGTCTGCAATATTTAAATTAGAATAAAAAAAGCAGTCATACTCTTTCCACATTTCTTCCCAATATTTTTTAAAACTATCATGGAAAGAATATGCACTGCTTAGTTGGCTGTATAATGTTCCTTTTGGAAAATCACTGATTTTCTTATACTCTATCATAAATAATACTCCCTTTCACACAAACCTCTAGCGGCGGCCAGTACCCAGCCCCATAACTTCCGGGTGGTTTGGTTCCCCCGCCCCACCTCTCCCCAAAACACCCAGAAGACATGGGGCGTACCTCCTATTCTATAAGCCCAGCAGCGAACACGCCAGCTGGAAATAAATAATCAAACTCACCGCATCCACAATCGTCGTTATCAGCGGAGCCGCCATGATGGCCGGATCCATATGGAACACTTTTGCCGCAATCGGGAGCACGCATCCGATGGTTTTGGCAATAACAACGGTTACCATCAGGCTCAGAACTACGGTCAGGCACAGCATTTCTTTGCCCGGATAAAGAATTACGAGGCGGACGTAATTGACGAAACCCAGAATGGCTCCGACGATAATTCCCACACGCAGCTCTTTCCAGAGCACTTTAAATAAGTCGCCCGGCTCAATCTCACCTACTGCCATACCACGGATAATCATGGTGCTGCTCTGGCTTCCTGCGTTACCGCCGGTGTCGGTCAGCATGGGAATAAAGGTTACCAGAAGCGGGATCACCGCGAAAGCGGCCTCGTACTTTGCCAGGATTCCGCCGGTTATCATACTGCTGATCATCAGAATCAACAGCCAGGCAATCCTGTTTTTGGCCAGCTGGAAGACACCTGTCTTTAAATACGGCTTTTCACTGGGAAGCATGGCCGCCATCTTTTCGAAGTCCTCGGTTGCCTCCTGTTCCATGACATCGACCACGTCATCCACCGTCACAATACCGACGAGGCGTTCTTCATGATCTACCACCGGAAGGCTCAAAAGGTCGTATTTCTGGAAACTATCCGCCACTTCTTCCTGATCTTCGGTGGTAAAAGCCTTAATAACATGGGTATCCATGATATTTCCGATTATTTCCTCGTAGGGATTCATCAGTAAGTCCTTTACCGTGACAACACCTTCCAGCCTCCGTTTCGCATCCATGACATAGCAGGTGTAAATAGTCTCTTTATCCACCCCGTTTTTCCGGATATAGGCAAACGCCTGCTCCACGGTCATGGACTGCTTAAGCCCTACATACTCTGCCGTCATGATGCTGCCGGCGCTGTTTTCCGGATAGTTTAAAAACTGGTTGATCAGTTTTCTCGTGTCGGGCCTGGCATTTTTAAGCACACGTTTTACCACATTGGCCGGAAGCTCCTCCAGCATATCAACCGCATCGTCCACGAACAGATCATCCACAATGGTCCCCAGTTCATAGTCCGTAATGCTGTTGATAATATGCTCCTGCTTATCCACCTCCAGACACGCAAATACGTCCGAGGCTAACTCCTTGGGCAGCATCCGGAAGACTACCACCGTCTTCTCTGAATCCAGTTCTTCGATAAAGGTGGCGATATCCACCTCGTTCATCTCTGTCAATATGTCTTTTAATTTACGAAACTGACGGGTAAACAGCAGATCCATCAGTTCTTCCATGTTAAAATTCTCCTGCATTTTTCTTCTCCTTCCATACGAACCTTATTTTTCAAGTGTGGTTTACCGTGGAAGCAGCACGCAAAAATAGCCATCCCTGAGGGACATACCCCCAGGAAATGGCTATCATAAGCGCAAAAGACTATTCTTTAACGGCAGTGAAGACAGAGCAGTTCCGAAGTCATCGACTCTGCCCACACTACCACTCGCTTATGATAATTGTCTGCTTCCATCTTCTGACTTCGACCTTCCACTCTGGTTCACTTCCCTTCATCATTTATTTTAACTCATTTCTTGTTTCAATCCACTCTCGATAATTTCACAGAGTGCGACTACATCTTATAGATGCGCAGCTTGTTTTTGGCGTTTCATCCTTTCACCTATAGAGGCGGGGGAATTCTCGCTTGTTTTATAAAATCCTCATCTAGCATAACAGCTATCCGAATAAAAAGCAACCCTAAAATACAACCTACTGTTTGGAGAACGCAGACCAGAATTCTTCCATATATCTGGATGCAGTTGAAGAATCCAATTCCAGCTTCTCGATCAGTTTCTTAATTCTTAAGTCCGAGCGGACAGAGAACGCCTGATGAAATTGGCAGAAAGGAATACGGGAAGAAACCGGATACCGGTGGCGATAGCTTCTTATAAAGGCTGTCATCCGTTTTTGACAGCAGTATAACACAGGATTATTTATCCGGGCAAGCGCTTTTTTTCCTGTGGCGGAGAGACTAGTACTATTCCCCTGTCCTGTCCTGTCCCGTGCGCTGTCACGATGGCAATCTGCCCGCAGCGCTCTGCGCTTCGGCTGTTCAATCTGTTTACAGAGGAAACCGGTGTGTAAGTGAAGAAAATTAAAAAACTACGTTAAAAAGAAAAGTTATTCACAATTCCTTTTTAACGTAGCGATTGTTTTCCTTCCTTACTGACCGCCCGGTCCGACTGCTTCGAATCCGCCTGGCGCCGCACCCGGCTGTACTCCAGGGGCCTGGCCGGAGGTGACCTCCTCCGTGCTGGAGGGCGCCTCGCCAGGTCTCGCCTCATGGGTGATTCCCGGCCCAATCTCCTGGGACGGCGGTACGCTCTGTTCCTCATACGGAAGTGCTTCCGCCCTGCCTGCCGCCTCATCGAACTGCTGCTTCAAAGCATCATACTGCTCCGTTCCGGCCAGCAGGTCCAGCATCGACTGTCCCTGGCTGATCATCTCCTGTGTCGCCTCATCCCGGTAAGTCAGGCCATTTAATTCACCAATCAGCGCCGTAAGCCCTGCGGCCGCCTGTTCCTGGCCCTGTGCCGCGGCGTCTCTGGATGCCTGCTCGGCGGCAGCCCTGGAGTTTTCTTCCTTCATCTTCTGTTCCTCATCCCACTTCTTGGAGTTGGACCTCGCATTCTGCTCTGCTACAGAAGAAAACAGATCCTGTTTCCCGGTCTCCTGGCTGGTTTTCTCGCCTCTGGAGTCCACATTATAGTAGGCCACCGTTGACGGCATAACCCAGTCCTCAGCCGGAAGGCCCTCATTGCACTGCTTCATAAAATCATACCAGATCTTACCGGCATACGTCTTGCCGTAGACTCCCGGCATGGCTTTCGGTGTATCGTAACCGACCCAGACAGCGGTGGTATAGTACCTGGTATAGCCACAGAACCAGGTGTCCTTACTGCTGTTGGTCGTTCCCGTCTTCCCCGCTGCCGGTATTGAGAGTCCCAAACCGTATCCGGTACCGTATGGCTGGTTTAAAGTACCTTTTAAGACATCAGTGACCATATATGCCGTGTCCTCAGTGAAAATACATTCCTCCGGCTGGTTTTCCTGATAGAGGTCGCCCTCGTACTGACTGTCAATGCCGGTGATACACGTATTGTTGCTGTACATGCCGCCATTAGCCAGAACGGAATACCCCCTTGCCATGTCCACGACACGGGCGCCTTCGGTAAATCCGCCGATACTCATGCTGGTATTCCAGTTATCCAGATAGCTGAGTCCCACAAAATGCATCTTATCGAGATAGCTCGTTCCGTAATCCACACCGATATCCGCCAGCACCTGCCAGGCGACCGTGTTTAAGCTCCGGTTAAGAGCCTCCCTTACGGAGACTTCACCGTAATATTTATTACCGCTGTTCTTCGGCCCCTTGTCAAATAAATGGTCGTTTACGATTCTCGACGGGTAGTAATACCCGGTTTCAAAAGCAGGCGCGTAGTCAATCAGCGGCTTGATCGTCGATCCGGGCTGACGTCTGCTTAAAAATCCTCTGTTATACTCATCATCGGTTCCTCGTCCGCCGGAAATCGCCACCACGTAGCCGGTCCGGTTATCGATGCAGACAGCAGCTCCCTGAAGCGCGTATTTCCCATTGTCCGAGACGTCGGTGAACTTCGCCAGCGTCTCATCGATACCTGCCTGAAGCTGCGTCTGAAGCGTACTGTCCAGGCTTGTATGAATCTCAAACCCGCCGTTGCGGATCAAATCGCTCTTCTCCTGGTATGCTTCCTGATAGCGCTCCTTATAATCGTTGTAAGCGGTCTCATCGGCAAAGGTGTATTCGAACTCGAAGCCGTCGTTCTTCATCAGTTCCTGGGCCGCACAGTGGACCGCATAGCTGGACTGGTAAGTCTCCTTCGTCCCTTCCTCGGTTACCTTGGCTACTGTAAGCGGCTGTGCCTTCGCTTCCTCGCACTCTGCCTCCGTGAGCATGCCGTTTTTCTGCATGTTGTCAATAATTTTATTTCTCTTTTCCAGGGCTGCCTCCGGGTGGGCCACTGGATTATAGCGTGACGGATTGTTGCTGATTCCTGCAAGGGTGGCCGCTTCCCAGACGGTTAAATCCTTTGCCTCTTTGTTAAAATAATAGAGGCTGGCCTTGGCCACTCCGTAACAGCGGTTTGCATAGAAATTAGTATTGCAGTAAAATTCCAGGATATCGGCTTTGGAATACTTTTCCTCCATCTGAGGCGCCGCAAATATCTCCGTAATCTTTCTGATAAATGATTTTTCCTGCGTTAAATACGTATTCTTAATGACCTGCTGTGTGATAGTGCTGCCGCCCTGGGTAATCTCTCCCTTATTCTTAACCAATGCCACACCCGCTCTCGCAAGGCCGATAAAATCCACACCGTGATGCTTATAAAAACGCTTGTCCTCCTGGGCAATATACGCATTCTGCAGATTCTCGCTGATTTCTGTAATCGGTACATACTCATAATGTCCTGTGTTGATAATTCCGATCACCTGTCCCGCTGAATCGTAGATCCTTGTATCCGATGGCTGCGAAAAATCTTCTCTCTTTGATTGTGCCACAATCTGATCCGCCCGTTCTTTACAGGCCGAAATCTCATCCCCGAACTTCAGATATACGATGCCGCCGGCTCCCAGCCCCAGAATCATCAGAATTAAAAAAATTGAGAATATCACTTTAATGGGCTTAAAAAATATGGCCCATGCACTTTTTCTTTTTCTGCGTTTCTTCTTCATGAAATACCTCCTGTCGCCACGTGGAAACAGTATACCACGGAAAAAAGCTTCCGTCAAAGATTCTCGATTTGGATAAAAAATTTTATAATTTTTCTGTTGACAAATATAATTTCTCATGCTACTATATATGAGGTTCGCTTGACGAGCTAAAACACAAAATGCTGATGTGGCACAGGTGGTAGCGCACCTCATTGGTAGTGAGGAGGTCACGGGTCCGAGTCCCGTCATCAGCTGGTTAAAACCCTTGATTATTCAAGGGTTTTTTTCTATTTATCTTTACTTCCCATCTGCCGGAAATGGCACTGCACTCCCCTATTGAAAGGTAAAGTTAATAAGCGTTTCTTTTGGCAGTCAGTAAATTAAGACTGCCTTTTTTCTCCAACAGCTCCACCCTATTATATATTTAACTTAGGGTGGGGCGTACTTTAAGGAGGATTTTATATGCATAAGATTAACAATGATGTGAAAAGAGATCAGAAGGTATTAAACCTTATAGAAATGCTGTGCCGCCTGGCCAGCCTTGAGGGATATACTATTACGAAGCTTTCACTTAAAGAGAATGTAACCGGCAGCACAATAAAATAAAACAAGCTAAGATATGATGGATATAATAATATAATAAAAAATAAGGTATAATAAAAGCAGGACAATCCGTAAAGACCATCACCTGCAATACCACAGTAACCCGATACAATATCATGCGCTCCATCTCTCTCGCCATTTATCGCTCTCCCCATTACTCACTATAATTTCCGAGAGATTGATTCTGCATTGCAGCATACCATTCAATAAATGCATACCGGTTCTTGCATACGCACTCAAAATTATAAGGCGGCCTGTGCAGACCGCCTCTATCATTTTTATCCATATGCTTCTATTATTCTCTTACTATTTTTTATACTCTTCGTACCCTTCATAGCCACATTCATTTTCTTTACGTCCACATTTTTTACAGCCATCATGGAAGCCGCTCCAGTAAAATTCTCTTAATACTTTTTCGAACCATTCACAGTTTTTGCCCTGATCCTGCTCGTGTTCATGCTCGCATTCACATTCATATTCGCGCCTGGGCTCATATTCACACTCCGGTTTGCACTCATGTCTGGGCTTGTACTCGCACTCGCGTTTTGGTTCGCATTCCCGTCTGCATTCACATTCATGTCTGCATTTGCATTCACGCTTAGGCTCACATTTTTCATAACATTTGCATCTACATCTGCATTTATAATTTTCACAACTCATAATTATTTATCTCCTTTAATATTGCACTACACAATATTATATGGGACAAGTAAGAATAGTGTGAATCGATGGATTTATGCACAGCGCAGCCACCGCAGCTGATCATGCGCCATCATGTAACTGCATCACCGCCTCCCCCTTTTCCCAGTATATTCCAGCCGTATCACACCAAAAACGTTGTATAGTTATTATAAATAAATATTCTGTACATTCCGTACACAAGAATTAAAACAGCCACTGGCGTTTTAATAAAAAAAACAAAAGGGGGGATTTTTTATGACTTGTCCACATTGTAATACCGCCATCTCCGACGGCAGCGTCTTCTGTTCTGCCTGTGGAAAACGTCTCGAACCAGCGGAGGAGCAGGTGCTGCCTGGGGATTCCGTTGTTTGTCCGGGCTGCAGCTCCGTCAATTCCAGCGGCGCCAACTTCTGTGCCAACTGCCGCGCACCGCTGTCCGAAACCGCTCTGGAACAGGTAAAGGCCAAGAATGACTTGCAGCTGCAGCAGGCTCAGGTAAAGATACAGGCTATGGCCCTGCAGGTTCAGCAGGAACAGTTAAAAATACAGCAGCAGCAATACGATTCCATGGCGAAATGCCCCAGATGCGGCTCCACTTCGCTGTCAGGCAATAAGAAGGGCTTCGGCATCGGGAAAGCGGTTGTGGGCGCTGCGCTTGTAGGTCCGCTGGGTTTGGTAGCCGGTAATCTGGGCGCCAAAAAAGTTCAGGTCACCTGTTTAAACTGCGGCAAAAAATTTAAAATGTAGGGAGTTAATGAAAATGTTTTGCCGAAAATGCGGGACAGAATTTGATGGAAAATTCTGTCCAAACTGTGGGGAACCGACGGAAACAATACCGGAAACGCCGGCTCACCAGACAAGTATTAACGGAGTACCGGTAAAGGAACCATTCTATTCCAAAATTTGGTTTATTATGCTGATGCTGCTGTTCTGCTGTTTCCCAATCGGTCTCTTTCTGATGTGGAAATACAAAAAATTCAATAAACCGGCCAGAGTCATTATTACTCTTTTCTATGTAATCGTTTTTATTTTCGGACTCTCCAATACCGGCTCGCAGACTTCACCCCCCGTACTGCCGGCCGCGGAAATATCCATGAGTGAACCAGCCGGTACAGAAGAAAAGAACACAGGCCCTGCAGAGAACGGAGAAACCTCCGAACAGGCGAAAACCAGGTATAAAGCCAGCACCTACAAAGTAGGAAGCGACATTCCTGCAGGGGAATACGTCGTGTACTGCGACTCCTTCATGGGATACATAGAGACCGCAAAGGACAGCAGCGGAACCCTTGACTCCATCATTGCCAACGATAATATTTCCACCAATTCCATCGTCACCATCTCCGATGGACAGTATTTTAAGATGACCGGGTGCTATGCCGTTCCGATCGAAGAGGCAGGCAGTCCGGATACCAGCAGCGACGGTATGTTTAAGGTCGGCGTACACATTCCGGCAGGAGAGTATAAAATTGAGGTAGATGAGGATTCCGTTATCGGTTTTGGCTATGTCGAGATATCCAAGGACAGTTACCACGTACTCGACTCGATTATCTCAAATGATAATTTTGAAGGTTCGAAATATATCACCGTGAGCGACGGGCAGTACTTAAAGCTCACCGGATGCAGAATTGTTCCATAACGTCTCCATGTGAACATACTCATGTATAAATACACGAGCTTCCTGTTTCAGCGCCAATTGCCCTTCTATTAACAGGTCTTATGCCAGCTCCACAGGCGTTGATTATTCTGTTCGGACCGTCCCGGCCCTACAGTCTATGATTACTTCTATGCTGCCTTTAGATATATCTCATACCCTCTGTTTCTGATATTAATCGCAGCATTTAAATCTCTGTCCATGCTCATTCCACAGTTACACTCATAACGGCGGACCGATAACGGCATCATCTTGACCGCACCGCAACGGCTACAGGTCTTCGAGGATGCATACCACTTTTCGATGCGGATCAGACGCTTTCCTCTCTCCTCCAGTTTGTACTTTAGCATCGTAAGAAATGATCCATACCCGTTATCCATGGTCGCTTTTCCGTTCCCGAACCCTCTGTTTGCCAGCGCCCTCAAGCTTAAGTCTTCCACACACACTAAATCGTACCGATTGGCTATCTCAGTTGATTTTTTGTGCAGATAATCTTTTCTCTGATTGGCTGCCTTTTTTGCAATACGGGCAATTTTCTTCTGCTGTTTCCGGTAATTTACTGACTGCAGCTGCTTCGCTTTCAGCTTCCTCTGGTTCTTTCTATAATAATGAGGCATGCCACAGCACCTGCCATCTGAGTCCATATACAATCCGTCCGATTTATAGTCCAGTCCAATCACCTGCTCTGGATTAACTGCCTGCGACATAATCGCAGCCTCATACTCGTAAAGGACTGACACATAATAACTGCCGTCACTTTCCCTTGATACCGTGGCCTGTTTCAGACGCCAGTCTTCCGGTGCCCTTCTGTGCACAACTGCCCCCACCTTCCCAAGCTTTGGCAGCTTGATCTCACCAGCCAGTACGGCAATATTTCCATTCGTATAGTTCGTAGTGTAGGACATACGGCTGTGATGCCTGCTCTTGAATCTGGGATAACCACCCTGTCTCCTGAAAAATCTCTGGTACGCCGAATCCAGCGCATAGATGGCATTCGTCAGGGCAAATTTATCCACTTGTTTTAGCCATGGCTGCTCCTGTTTGAGAATTCGGTTGCAGTCGTTATTGCAGGCAGTCTTATTCCTGTATGCCTTGCCCTGCTGATAGTTCTCCGACTGCAGGGCAAGATAATGATTATAAACAAACCGGCAGCTTCCAAATGTATCCGTCAAAAGCTGTTCCTGCTCTGCAGTCGGATAGACACGATACTTATAAGCCCTGTTCATCCTCTTTCCCCCTGTTACCGTTCTTTTTGGGAATCAATATAGTGTTTCACCTGTTCATGGCTTCTGTCACTGACAGTCACTGCGCAGTAAGATGGATTCCAGAGATGGCCTCCCCACAACTGTTTCTTTAATTCCGGATGGTCTAAGAACAGCCTTCTGGCCAGGTTTCCCTTCATGATTTTGACCATGTCTGATATCATGAACTGTGGGCGGCAGTCCAGGAGCAGATGAATGTGATCCGGCATAACCTCCATCGCCAGGATCTGAAAAGAATACTGGTCCGCCAGTTCTGTCAGCATATCCTTACATTGAATATCGATTCCATCTGTTAATACCTTCTTCCGATATTTGGTACACCAGATAAGATGGTACTGTAAAGAATATACATATCCGCGACCATATGTTAATTTTGTTTTCTCTGATATTTCATATACTTTTTCCATAAATCAATTATACCATATGTGCATGAATTGTGCAATAAAGTTTCGAATGTATGTTCTGTTTTTGTATAGAAAAATGTCTGACTATTTCAAGTACTATTTAAGATGATTTACTATGTTACAGTCAGGAAACTGACAATGGATTTTTTTAGAGCCGTGCCGACAGACACATATATTTACATGCTGCAAAAGTGAATCCGGAACAAACCCTGCCGGTTAACTCACGATTTAAATCACGAGAATGCACCGGTAAAATTTTCAAAGGAAGAGTGCCGGAAACAGACCATTTCCGGCACTCTTCCTTTCTTCATCAGCGATCATTTTATCAACACAATACCGGCATTTTCTTCCCTGCTGCCATCCTCACCCTCATAAATCATGATTACGCTGCATTTCCCTTTCTCCACATCGCTTTTCTTTCCGTAAAGCATTAGAATCACCCGGTTGGAAGGAACATCGTAATTCAGTTTCCTGTGCAGTCTTAAGATATTTTCTCCTGATATGTAAAGCGCTGGCCCGACAGTGTGGCTGACTGCCAGAATCGTCGTCTCCCTGCTGCCGGGAGAGCTGAAACTGTACTGGGCTAATATCTCATAATGTGGTATCATTCTGTATAGTGTCACCATCAGAATAACCGCGACTGCAAAACAGGAACATCTCTTCATTCGGTTCTTCCTTTCTTCTATGCATTTTATTATACCTGTATTTTAATACATCTACATAAATATATCTACTATAATATATCTATTTAAATACATCTTATTTTCTTAGATTTATTTACATATAATATCACTATACGGAAGGAGGCATTTTATGGGGCATATTAATATCAAGCTGGCTGATTTAATCTTCGAAAAAGGCAAAAGCAAAAACAAAGTCTGTTATCACTGTGAAGTCCAGCGGACTCAGCTGAACAATTACTGCAACAACAAGGTCTCCCGCGTCGACCTGGCCCTGATGGCAAGAGTCTGCGAGTATCTGGACTGTGATATCAGTGCAATTCTGGAGTATGTGAGCGATGAGGAAGATTTAAACGCCGAAGAGACCAAAGCATCCGAGGCCGCGGAAGAAAAGAAAAAGGACTAGCCGCTCAAACGGACGGCTGGTCCTTCTATTTCTTTTTCCGTTGTACCTTTGTCTATTATTTTTCCAGTTCATCGAAGCTGGCCCGGAGCGTGTCACAGGACTCGCCCAGACGCTTTTTTTCCTCTTCATTCAAATCCAGCGGAAGCACGCGGAAAATGCCGTTCTTGTTGATAATACAGGGAACGCCGGCATATACGTCGTTCTGCCCATACTCTCCACGCAGCATGGCGGATACGGTCAGCACACTGTTTTCATCTCCCAGAATCGCTCTCGTGATCCTGGACAGCGCCATACCGATTCCATAGTATGTGGCGCTCTTCGCCTCAATAATCTGGTATGCAGCCCCGCGCACCTCCTCCTCGATCCGTTTTAATTCTTCCCCGCAGATGACCTCCATCCCGCCTTCTCCCTGTTCATCACAAAGGGAAAGGATGGGCTTCGTGGCGATCATCGCCTGACTCCACGGAACAAATTCGCTGTCTCCGTGCTCTCCCATCACGTAGGCGTGGACATTACGCGGATCCACGGAAAGGGATTCTCCCAAAAGGTAACGCAGCCTGGCGGTATCCAGGGCAGTTCCGCTGCCCAGCACTCTCCGCGGATTGAAGCCGGAAAGCGAATACGTGATCCGGGTCATGATATCCACCGGATTTGTCGCCACTAAGAATATTCCGTTGAATCCCGACTCCGTAATCGGGTCTACAATCGATTTAAATACCGCTGCATTCCGTTTTAACAGGTTTAGCCTGCTCTCCCCCGGCTTCTGTGCCACACCGGCGCAGATGACGGCGATATCCGCGTCTGACGTATCCTTATATTCCCCAGCGTAAATCTTCATGTTGGACGCAGAAAAGGCAAGTCCATGGTTTAAATCCATCGCCTCGCCTTCTGCCCTTTTTCTGTTGATGTCAATCAGAACCAGTTCATTACAGATATTCTGATTCAGCATGGAATATGCATAGCTCATACCCACCATACCGGTGCCGATGAGCGCCACTTTTCTCTTATCCGTTCTCATAATCAGTTCACTCTCCTGTCTTGTCTTACGGATAGTATAACTGGTTATGGGAAAAATATGCTTTATCCTTAACCCTGACGTTCGATTTTTTTCGCCATCAGCTCACCATTGCTGCTGTAGATCACGGCGCTTTCTTTTGTAATCATCCCCTTCTTATAGAGGTTTAAAAGGCTGGTGTCCATGGATACCATTCCTTCCGACTGTCCTGTGGCAATCACGCTGTCGATCTGGTGCGTCTTGGACTCGCGGATCATGTTCCGGATTGCATTGTTGAAAAACATAATCTCAAAGGCCGGATAAACGCCGCCATCCACCGTGGGAATCAGCTGCTGGGACACAACCGCCTGCATGACCATGGATATCTGCATCCGGATCTGCTGCTGCTGATTCGGCGGAAAATTATCGATGATACGGTCTATGGTATTGGCCGCCCCGACCGTATGAAGCGTAGAAATGACGAGATGGCCCGTCTCCGCCGCCGTCATGGCAATCTGGATCGTCTCATAATCACGCATCTCACCTACCAGAATGACATCCGGCGCCTGACGAAGGGCTGCCCGGAGTCCGGAGACATAACTGTCCGTGTCCGTCACGATCTCTCTCTGGGTTACCACGCTCTTCTTATGACGGTGCAGATACTCGATCGGGTCCTCCAGCGTAATGACGTGGGCGTTTCTCGTATGATTGATCTTGTCAATGATACACGCCAGCGTCGTGCTCTTACCGCTGCCGGCCGGTCCCGTGACCAGGACGAAGCCCTTGGTCAGCTGGGCGATATCGATGATATTCTGTGGTATGTGAAGCGTCTCATAATCGGGCAGATCAAACGTAACCACCCGGATAACTGCGGCTAACGATCCCCTCTGCCGGAACACACTGGAGCGGAATCTCGACACACCGGGAAGGGCGAAGGAGAAATCGTCGTCTCCATGCTCTCTCACCTTCTCCATACTGCGGTTCCCCGCCAGTTCATAAAGTTCTGTGATCAGCGTCTCCATCTGAGCCGGAAACAGCTTCTCCTCATTCTGGCAGACAATTCTGCTGCCCAGCTTATAAGAGAACGGCATGCCGGGTACCAAAAAGATATCCGACGCATTCTGTTCCACAGCCGAACTCAACAAATCAATTACCTTCATACCTGCAAATCTCCCTGTCTTTCTTTCCCGCCGGAATCCGCAAACGGACTATTTCTGTTCTGTATCAGCCGTTCCGCCCCATACCGGCATGGAGTCATCTATTTCGTAATCTTCCGTCTGTATCACGTTCCATTTCGCCACACGCACCGAGCCTTCCCCGTCCAAATCCGGTTCCAGCTCAATATGAAGTGCCTGCGCACGCTCCATGGCCACTTCCGTCACCGCCGCGCCGCCTCTGTAGTATTCTCCCAGTGCCTTCTCAAGCAGCGCAAGGCGCTCCTCATGCCCTGAGGCATTGGTACAGGCCGCCTTCACTTCCCCTGCCACCATGCGGTAGAATGCCTCGCCTTCCGTATCGGCCCTGTAATACTCCGTAACTGCGTCCGCGTTTCTGTTTGCAAGGCTTAAATCACTCTTTGCGGAGGTCAGGGACAGCATACCGAACGTGACGAGACACATGACGATAAAAATCAGTATCAGAAAAGAACTTCCAATATTCGCCTTAAATCCGCTCTCCTGTTTAGCCATCTGTTTCCTCCTGTCACCCCTGCTCTCTCTCGTGGCGGCTTACAGAGAGCGTGTAGACGCTGTTTTTCTCACGGCTGACGGTTATCTCCGCCGAACTCTCCGCTTCGTCCGCCGAAAGCACTGCTGTGTAAATCTTTCCACTCGCACTTCCGTCTCCGCCGCCCTCCGGAATGTTTTCCGCAAGGTTTCCATTTTTATCAAATTCCATCACATACCGGTTCCCGGAGGCTTCATCATCATCTGTTTTGAATGCGTCATCGCCGTCTGCTCCAGAGGCGTCGTCCTGTGAAGAGACACTGGCGCCAAAACGCTGTTTCAGTCCCTCCGGTCCCTCCAGCTTCCATACCTCGGCCACGCTCTGGGCAATCAGTACCGACTGGTTCAAATCTGCGGCGTCCCGGCTCATCCGGTCCCCTTTCACGAAGACCATGATGCAGACGCTGGAGCAGAGAATGAAGAAGAAGACCACCATGATCATCTCCATCATAAATATACCCGAATGCTGTTTCCTGCTCATCCTTTCATCCTCCGCTTCTTAAAGACAGCCAGATCCGGCCGCCTCCATCGCCACTGGTTGAGACGGAAAGCAATTCCCCCTCCATGGACATGGCCACTTCGTCGCACTCCAGAATCTCATAGCCGTCATTTACGCCCAGACCGCTCTCCGTATCGGTGAACAGCTCCCAAAGCTTTCCATCTCTATAGTATATATAAGTCACGTATTCAGAACCGTTTATCTCCTGCTTCAACTGTAGGACTGTGATACCCTCCATCTCGGTCAGTCCCACCATTCCGTCCTCGTCGCCCTGCCTTACCTTGTTGGCAATATAGCTCAGAGCCACATCGCCGCGGTAGGTCGACTCCGTCCTGGCATTGATATTCTCGTAGACCTTCCCTCCGATCAAAACCGCAAACAGCGCACAGAGCACAAATACGAGGAACAGAAGCATGGTAAACAATGTATTCACCAGCTGTCCCTTATGATCATTTCTGCGGCCCATCCGCGCACCTCCCAGCTATTATTCATGAAGATTGACCGTAATATCCGGCATGAAGTTGGACGCGAATCCGCTGTAAAACACATCATACTTATTCCGGTCAATCAAAATCCCGTAATTTTCCTCCAGATAATCCACACTGGGCGGATATCTGCCTTCAATGGCGTAGCACTGCACGGAAGCTCTCCGTATGGCATCCCGCAGCGTATCCGCACCTCTCGCATCGGCCTTCTTTGAAAAGGACATGATTCCCGTTACAAAAAGCGCCAGCACGCACAGAAATACCAGTACGGACAGGACGTAGCCATAAATTTCCTTCCCTGTCTGTTTCCATCTTTTCATCGGCTCACCTCTTATCCAATGGCTGAAAGCACACCGACTAACGGCAGCATGACAGAGAGAAGAATCAGACCGACAGCCACAGCGAGAACGGCTACCATCGTCGGTTCAAGCCGGTTCACCATGTTGTCCAGCGCCGTATCTGCTTCCTCTTCGCAGCTTCTGGATATCTCCTCCATCACCTCATCCAGGCGGCCGCTTCTGACGCCCACCTTGATCATCTGAACATGGAATCCGCCAAACAGACCGGTGTTCTTCATAGCGCTGTAATAATCGGTTCCTGTCTCCAGTTCCTCTCCGCAGGCCTTGATCTTTTCCTCTACCGCAGGATTTTCCACCAGCTCAGCCGCCAGCTCCATGCCCTTTTCCAGCTCCAGACCGCTGTGTAGCGTCAGAGCCAGCACAGAAGTAAATCTGCGGTTCGCCACCGCCAGCGCGATCCGGCTCTTTCTCTTAAAACGGTCCATCATGTGCTGAGCCGCCTGTATCTTTTTGCCGCCTCTTCCCATGAGCCAGATAACGAAAGCCGCCGCGGCCAGAAGAATCCCCGCAATAAGAGCCACTCCGCTGAATATGCCGCCCAGTCTCGTCGCCGCCATAGATACAGGGCTGAGACGCGCTCCCAGCTGCTCATAAACACTTTCAAAAATAGGCATTACCTTCGTAAACAAGACGAACAGGACAACCAAAAGCATAAAAATCATGATGACCGGATACGTCACCGCGTTTTTGATACTTTTCATCAGAGTGTATTCTTTTTCATAGTACTCTGAAAGAGACGCCATCATCTGATCCAGGGTTCCTGTTTCCTCGCCCAGCTTCGCCATCCGGATCACATAAGACGGATAACTTCCTACCTGCTCCAGAACGACAGAAAACGGGCTTCCCAGCTCCACTTCCTCAGACATATGTAACAGAATCTTTTTCTCCTCTTCATCTGCCGCATCCTCCGCCATAACAGACAATCCCTCGTCAAGAGGGATTGCCGCGCGAAGCAGAAGAGATATCTGAAGACAGAAAGCCGAAAGCTCCCGGGCGGAATAATGTTTTTTCAATTCCTTCGCCATGTATCGCTTCTCCTTTATGATATGAAATTTTAATAAGAGTATTTTGCTTTATAATTCGAGCTGTTCTTGATATACTCTTCAATCGCCGGATCTCCCTTGCCGGAGGAGGCGAATGTCGGATCCATCAGTTTCCAGTCATGGCCGTCAAAGTAGATGATATTGTCCACCCAGCCCTGGCCCTCGATATAAACATTAATCCATGCGTGATACAGACTGCCCGTATATCCCACCACCAGCTTGGTCGGAATATTCTGGGAACGCAGCATCGCCGTCATAACCGCAGCGTAATCAAAACAGATTCCCTTTTTCTGAGACAGGATAGAATCGCAGTTCGGAAGATATCCGGACTGAACGGAGTTGGCTTTTGCCGTATCATATGTAATGTTGGTGACCACATAATTGTAAACGGACGAGACAACCTCCAGCGCATCCGCAGAAGACGCGGCCACCTCTGCGCCCTTCTTTACTACGCTGCTGTCCGCAGTGAAATTCACATACTGATTTGGATATAAGAACGGTGCAAACTGGTCTGCAAGAGATACGGACAGATCCTGGCTGAACTTCACCGCATACTGGTTGCCCTGTACCTGTTCCAACACTCTCACCGTATAGCTGCCGTTGCCTTCCGACATCGGGAACACCTCATAGGCAGATCTGGCATTTAAATCATACGTATACGTCTCTCCGCCGCTTTTGATCACCTGAACCTTGATCTTGGAAGAGCCTCCCGTATACTGCACCATCACATAGCCCTGGGACAGATTGGACGCATCCAGTGTCACAGAGTTATTGCTGTAAGTCGTCGTACCGGAAGCCTGCGGCGTTCTCACGTTGCTCCCTGCCGGCTTTGAATACAGCGGAACCGCTTCCTCTTCGACAGTCACGACAGCCAGGCTCTCCGGTTCTTCAGCCAGCGCAGCCGTACTCTCTGCGGCAATCGTCTGCGATTCAGCCACAGATGCCTTCTGGCTCTGGCAACCGCTCACCGACACCATAAGCGCGGTGCAGGCGGTCAGAACCACAATTCTATTCTTCTTCATCTTTCTTCATCTCCATCTCACATAGAAACAGGCCCTGGTGCCGGGCGGCACTAGCCCAGACGCTGTCTGACGATCTCGTAAGCGAGCACACCCGCGGCCACGGAAGCATTCAGCGAGTCGATATCGCCCTTCATGGGGATCGATGCAACCATGTCGCATTTTTCCCTGACGAGTCTTCCCACACCGTCTCCTTCGCCGCCGATCACCAGACCGACAGGCCCTTTTAAATTCAGCCGGTACATCAGTTCGCCGTTCATATCCGCACAGACGAACCAAAGTCCCTTTTCCTTCAACTCTTCAATCGTGGCCGCCAGGTTTGTCACCTTCGCCACCGGTGTATAGTTGAGGGCTCCCGCTGAGGTCTTTGCCACTACCGCAGTAAGGCCGGAAGCGCGGCGTTTTGGAATAATCACTCCATGGGCCCCCGCTAAGTTAGCCGTACGGATGATCGCGCCCAGATTATGGGGATCCTCAATCCCATCCAGCAGGAAAATAAACGGTGGTTCCCCTTTTTCCTCAGCCGCCTTCAAAATGTCTTCTACTTCAGCATATTCATAAGCCGCAGCATGTGCGATCACTCCCTGGTGATGGCCTTCCTCCGACATCTGATTCAAACGTTCCCTGGAAACGAAATTCACGATCGTATCCTGTTTTTTCGCCTCTCTGATAATGGACTGGATAGGACCGTCCTTTACGCCATCCTGCACATAAAGCTTATCAATGGTCTTTCCCGCACGGAATGCCTCCAGCACGGCGTTTCTTCCTTCTATTGTAAATTCTTCCGTCATTCCAGTTCTCCTATTTTCTCAAATCCGTGGCTGATCAGTGTGACCAGCCGCTCCAGACGGCCCGTCAGGTAGAGGTAACCGCAAAGCGCCTCAAAGCCCGTAGCCGTTCTGTAGTCCACCACGGTCGCATGCTTCGCCGTCGTCACCGACTTAGCATTGCGTCCACGTTTGTAGACCGCCGTCTCTTCTTCGGTAAGCTCTTCCAAAATGAGCCGTATCATCTCTGCCTGAGTACCTGCATTGACCAGCGACGCACTCTTCTTATGCATCTTGTTCACCTGAATGCTTCCATGATTGATCACCATGGTGCGGACAATCAGTTCATAAACGGCATCTCCGATATAGGCCAGCGCCAGCGGAGAATACGTCCTCGGATCCATCTCCTTCAGCCTCAGCGCCTCATTGCAAAAGGTCTGGAAACCGACCTCTTCTCTTACGCCCTCTTCCATTTTACACCTTCTCTGGTGTCTTCCAGAACGATTCCCCTTAAAAGAAGCTGTCCGCGAATCTCATCGGCCAGCGCGAAATTCTTATCCTTTCTCGCCTGCTGTCTCGCCGCAATCATCTCTTCGATCTCAGAATCCAGTATCTCTTCCTTTTTCTCGGTGACGATGCCCAGCACGTCGCACAGCTTTTCGATGGTCTCTTTCAAATATACTACATAAGCCCTGGAACTGTCTGGCCCTGCTGTGGAATTGCTCAGCTTGACGAGTTCAAAGACAGCAGAAATACCATCTGCGGTGTTAAAATCGTCATCCATGGCTGCCTCATACTTTGCAACCAGCTCGTCAACAGCTTCCCTGCTCTCGCCTTCTTTAAACGAATCGCCTGCCGCGCTGCTCTCCAGATCCTTAAGCTTTTGAACCGCAGTCAGAATTCGCTCTAATCCATTCTTGGAAGATTCCATCAGCTCCGCACTGAAATTCAGCGGGCTTCTGTAGTGAGCGCTCAGCATAAAGAAACGAAGCACCGATAAATCATACTTCTCGCTGATCTCCCTGACAGTAAAGAAATTGCCCAGGGATTTCGACATCTTCCTGTTATCAATATTTAAAAATGCATTGTGCATCCAGTATTTTGCAAACTCTTTGCCGTTAGCCGACTCACTCTGAGCAATCTCATTCTCATGATGCGGAAAGACAAGGTCCTCTCCGCCCGCATGGATATCGATCTGGTCGCCCAAATACTTCTTGGACATGACAGAACACTCGATATGCCAGCCAGGACGTCCCTCGCACCATGGGGACTCCCAGTAAGGTTCCCCTTCTTTTTTGGGCTTCCAGAGAACAAAATCCGTCGGATCCTCTTTGCCTTCCTCTCCCGTCACCTTGATCTCACGGAAGCCGGACTGCAGATCCTCGATATTCTTATGGGACAGCTTTCCATAGCCGTCAAATGATTTTGTACGGAAATAAACGGTTCCGTCGGCTGCCACGTAAGCATGGCCGCTCTCGATCAGACTGCCGATCATATCCAGCATCCCGCAGATTTCCTCTGTAGCGAGCGGATTCTTCGTGGCCGGCTTCACATTCAGTCCTTCCATGTCCTTCTTGCATTCTTCGATATAACGCTTGGAAATGGTATCAGCATCCACGCCCTCTTCAATGGCCTTCTTTATGATCTTATCGTCCACATCGGTAAAGTTGGAAACAAAATTCACCTCGTAGCCCTTGTATTCAAAATACCGTCTGACCGTATCAAACACGATCATCGGCCTCGCATTTCCTATATGAATGAAGTTGTATACCGTCGGTCCGCAGACATACATCTTGACCTTTCCCGGTTCCAGCGGCACAAATTCTTCCTTCTGCCTCGTCAATGTATTAAAAATTTTCATAGTTCCCTCCTGTTTGATTATTTCCCGCAGCAGCCACCACTACAGCCCTGACAGCCGCTGTCCATGATTTTATCATCATAACAGTAATCCCCCACTGTCGTCAATAAGGTAATTGCCTGTGCTGAAATTCCTTCCCCGCTGCCCGTAAAGCCCAGACCTTCCTCGGTCGTTGCCTTTACGCTGACGCGGTCTGCCGGTATTCCAAGGGCGGCAGCGATATTCTCCGCCATCTGCGGTCTGTAATCCTTAAGTTTGGGCCTCTGAGCAATGATTGTCGCATCGATGTTCTCGATCACGTACCCCTTCTCTTCAAGAAGCGTTCCGACGCGCTTTAAGAGTTCCACGCTGGATATTCCCTTATAAGCCGGATCCGTATCCGGAAAATGTTCCCCGATATCCCCCAGCGCCGCCGCGCCGAGCAGGGCGTCCATCACCGCGTGAACTAACACGTCCGCGTCAGAATGGCCTAAAAGTCCTTTTTCATAGGGGACCTTTACTCCTCCGAGAATCAAATCTCTTCCGTCCGTCAATTTGTGTACATCGTATCCCTGTCCGATTCTCATATGATATCTTAATATCCTTTCTGAAATCTGTATATTTATTTTAATTTACATTCTAAGTCCAGAATACAAAAAACAGAATAACATAGCAGCTGTGCTGCCATTTTATCCGGTTGCCAGGATTAAAATTAAATTCTGACTGTATTTCTAAATAAAATATTAAACAATCATGCGGACCGCCTTTTTGATACAGCGCAGCTGTATGTCGTTCTGACAGAAACAGCTCTCTCCATCCACATGAACCGCCATCGGCTTATCCACATGAACCATGGCCTCCCCGCATGTATAAAACCGGGTTCCCTTATTATGGGACTGCCTTCCAAACATGGAGTTTAAAAGCACCGGTATTAGTTTTCTCTTTTTTCTGTTATTCATTACACAAATGGAAAGTTTTCCATCGTCATAGCTGGCATCCGGCGCAAATTTAAAACCGCCGCCTTCATACGGATGAATATGTGCGGAAATAAAATAGGCATGATTAAACTCCACCTTCTGAACTCCATCCAACAGCAAATAGCCCTTAGCAGGCTTTGCAAGCAAGAGCTGTTTGACACCGATCAAAAGATAGGTCAGCTTTCCTATATGAAGCTTATTTAAAATTCCCTTTGTCCTGGAATAAAGAATGTTATGACAAACCGCCGCATCCATGCCAATACCTGCGCTGACCATAAATCTTCTGCAGGAAATCTCATCTCCTCCATATGTAAGCACTCCGTAATCCAACTGCTTATGGTACTTTGGAGACAGAATCTTCTTTAGACAGCGTCCCGGTTTTCTCGGCAATTTCAAGCTTCTAGCTAAATCATTGCCTGAACCGGCAGGAATATAACCTAAGGTAACGGGGCTGCAGAAAGAAAGACCATCCAGAATCTCGTTGACAGTGCCATCCCCGCCGACTGCAACGATTACGTGCGGTTCCCTGCACCCTTCTGTCAGCTTTCTGGCAAAAACCTTCGCATCTCCCGGCTTCTCAGTTATATACGCCTGATACTGGGCGTTCTCACGCTCCAGAATCCTTTCCAGTTTTTTCCATACGTTCTTCCCCCGCCCGCATCGCGCGTTTGGGTTTATGATAAAATAGTACATGGAATCCCTCCACCATTTGCTAATCTTAAGTATATCATAAATCATATAAAATGAATAATAAAATTTTCTTAAAAATATTTCCAAAAAAGTGTTGACAATTTACACAATTCATATTATACTAGCAAAGCAGTCGGGAACACAGAAACAAAAAGTTCTGAGACAAGCATGGGATCTTAGCTCAGCTGGGAGAGCATCTGCCTTACAAGCAGAGGGTCACAGGTTCGAGCCCTGTAGGTCCCACTGATAAATAAACTACTTATTTATCAAACAATTTCATATGGCGGAATAGCTCAGTTGGCTAGAGCACACGGTTCATACCCGTGGTGTCGAGAGTTCAAATCTCCCTTCCGCTACTCTTTCGAGCCCTGAAAGCCTTGATTTTATTAGGTTTTTAGGGCTTTTGTTTTAAAATGTTTTGATAACTTTTGATTTGGACTAACAACTCAAAGGCCCCTATCGGAGTAAGTGTTAACTTTGAATATGCTGATGATGTACATTATAATTTAAGCTATTCTGATTGGATACGGTTTCTTGAGAATTATTTATATATCGATTCGGAAGAACATAATATATCAATGCATAACTTCTTTTCAATATCAGACTGCTTTAACTTTGAAGATTCACTTAAAGAATGTGATATATCATATGACAAAATAGCATTTTGGGAGTCAGATAAAATATTATGTAACGAGGTTAAAGGATGTATCCTAATGTAACAGGTGCATTTGCAATAATCACTGTAAATGGTATGTTCTTAATAGGATATAATTCATGGAGAGGTCAATGGGAGTTTCCAGCCGGAGGAATTGAAGAAAAAGAAACAGCAAGGCAAGCTGCAGTTAGAGAGCTATTTGAAGAAACACATCAAACAGTGGATAAATTAGTATTTAAAGGGCTGTTTAAAGTAAAAACAGCAAAAAAGGATATAATATACCAAGCTGCGTATTATGGAAAATTAGATGCTCTCAGGCCGTTCGTAAGCGGAGCAAATGACGAAATGGCAGAGATAATGTTATGGGACGGGCTGGAGGATATAGGCTATGTTGAAAGGGTGGTTTTTCTATGCCCGTTCCTGGGACTTTAAATAAAATGCTACTTACGATTATCAAAAATAAAGATAAGCTACAGATAGTTCACAGCCTTCTTTTTTACCGGTTTTGACTCTTCCGGAAACTTCAGGCTGTGAATCTTCGGTCAGACGCTCATGGCTGTCTATTCCCATAATCCTTTCCAGCAGATAGCATCTCTCTCCGGTCTCCTTGCGTTTAAACAGTGTTATCGGAACGAGACTTTACCCAGTGATGTAACTAGTTTCTTTTGGCCTGTTTTTACAATCTCACAGTCTTCCAGGGTCTCTCAGATGATATCCAGCCCAAGCAAAATCACCTCGTCACGGATTCCATAGATAAATGCTGCCATATCCTTTGGATTCTTCATAAAGCCTTCGATTTGTGTCGTTTGGTTTCGTCGCCAATATAATAACACAAAACTGGTGTTTTTTACGCTAGCTATCACGATATTTGGACGGACCGCAAAAAGATACACCTCTGCAGAACTATTGAAAGAAAAGCGAATACCATAGGCTACTCTCTTATTTTCGATCATTTTAACCCTATATATTTGTATACTGCGAGAGAAACTGATTCAAGATGCTTATAACGGCCTGTTGATCTGGATTTTCCCATCGGCCCTTAAAGCTTCCATTATAGAGAATACCTTATCATGCGGTATATACAGTTCATTTGAAATTTGATATGTTGTTGGCGTATACCCGTGTTTTTTCGTAAACTCCTCTGTAAATAACAAAACTCTGTCTCTATTATTATTCATAGCAAAATACCTCGTATATCCATAATATACGAAAAGTATTCACAGAAATAGTTCTTTTATTCAAAAACTGTTACAGATACAGATATGAATATTCGGTTAGACGCCCGAGTTCTTTCGTGCGAAAGTATTACTATCGGTGCTGCCAAACCAGCCGCCAATCCCTGAAAGGTGCGTTTATAACAGGACTTCCTAAAATTATCATGATCGCGAAATACCTGCCAGCCTGCCTCGGTAAAAAACAGATTATATTTCCTGTTGTTATGCTCATTGCAAACCTGCTTCACCCAACCTTTTTGCTTCAGCTTACGGATAATCTGACTGTATACACTTGAATTGTGCTCTGCTCTATTATATACGAAAATAAATTCTCCTCCTCCATCCATTCGACATTTATTTACATTTTTTTCCATTTCTGCTATAATCCATTATGGAGGGTTGCACAAATGGTAAACAATAAAATCTTAATGTATATGAAGCTAAAGGATATTAATAAAACACAGCTATCTGCTTTAACAGGTATCCCAGCTACCACTCTTAATCGAATTATCAACGGAACTGTCATCAATGTAAAAACCGCTTACATGGAGACCATCGCGAAGGCACTGGGAACGACGATCTACAATCTATTTGATTTACCAGAACTGAACCAACCTCTCATTACTGCATTGAGACCCGAAGAAGCAGGAACCGTAGTCGAAAAGCTGTTATCTGAAGAAGAGTCGCTGCTGCTCTACTGGTTCCAAAACTCATCTCAGGATTCCCGCGCCTCGATCTTAATGAAGGCTAGAAATGAATATTACGTAACACAGAGGGAAATCAACGAAAAGCTGTCGGTCGGTAAACCTTTTGTGGCTGATACTGAGGATTACAATCAAATTGAATTCAATTTTAAGCATCCGAATTAGCCGGGTGCTTTTTATTTCTGATTCTTTACGATTCTCTGAACGGACTTCTTCCGGCACATGGGGAACCATATGCTGGAAACTGCAAATCGCGCCCGATCGCTCAGGCAGAATACTCCCCATTGTACTCATCACATCCGGTAACCGCAGCAAAATCGATATGATACGGGAAGTAGACATTTCTGCATTGCGGCAGACTGTCCTCCAGAAAACAGAGGATATCCTCCGTCATATTTTTCGAAAAATACTTTTCATTTAACACTCCGCTCATAACAGCATCATCGCCGATATACTGTACAAGCAAAAAACCGTAACTCGGTTCTGCAATCACCAAATCATGGAGAGAACCGCCAAAGTCTTCATTTTTGCTGTCATAGAAACGGATCATACAAGAGCTTTCGGCCGAAAAAAATTCTGCGTCAAAAGAATGTCCGCAGCTCTCAAACGTCTTTTTCATTTGAGCCTCCTTATTCTGTGATTGATTGAACTCTTCTGGATTCTATTATAGCCTATACATGAGAATCAGCCAATCACAAATTGCCGTCTCTGCTTCCAGAGTCCGCAAACCATGAAGATTGCCCCAATGTCACGCTGCAATGGAAATATATTAGTCAATGCAACCGAAAGTTGCCCGTCAGGCAGTTACAGCAACTGGGCCTTATGTGATAGACTAAAATGGTTGAGGAGGTAATAACAAATGCGTTTAAGACGACGAATCCTAAGAATTATACTATTTCTGCTGGCAGTACCTGTAATCCTCTGCGGGGCCTTATATGGCTTTCATAAAATCAGTCTATGGGACGAAAGCAGAAACTATCCGCCTGTCGGAAAAATGGTGGAAGTAAATGGCCACCAGATGCATGTGTATGGCGAAGGCAATGGCAATGAAACACTTGTATTTCTGTCCGGCTCGGGAACTGCTGCCCCTGCTCTGGATTTTAAGGCGCTCTACAGCAGATTAAGCGATCAGTACCACATCGTAGTCGTGGAAAGAGCCGGTTATGGGTTCAGTGAGACCGCAGACGTTCCCAGAGATATCGATACCGTGCTGGAGGAGACACGCTCGGCCCTGACGCTGTCCGGGGAAAATGGTCCCTATATTCTGTTTCCTCACTCTTTGTCCGGCATCGAAGCGCTCTATTGGGGACAGAAATATCCCGATGAGGTAAAAGCCATCATCGGCCTTGATGCCGCAGTGCCCACCCTTTATCTTTCCTGGGGAAAGCAATTGCTGGAGGACACCGCCGATCATATGAAACTCCTTTCGTTCTTTTACCGGTCCGGTCTGGTGCGGCTTCAGCCTGAAATCTACAATACGGACCCGGCCATGACTATGGATGTCTTATCTGATGAAGAAAAGGGAATGTACAGAGCGGTTGTTATGCGCAGCTTTATGACCGGCAGCATGGCTGACGAGGCCAGATCCTGTTATGATAATGCCGTAAACGTTGACAGTCTGGGTAAACCCGTAAAAATCCCTGTTTACTATTTCATTTCCGATGGTTCCCAGGTAACTCCCGGCTGGCGGGATACTGTAACAGATTATCTTTCATCCTTTGAGAATGCCCACTATATGTTTTTAGACTGCGGCCACTACGTTCACGACGAAATGCCGGATGTGATCGCAGGAGAAAGTATAAATTTTATGAAATCTCTTACAAAATAAGGGGAACACACCTTCAATATGACAGGCTTCTCTACTCACCGCCCTCACTTTTTGTATCCATTTCGTTCATTGTATGTTAAAATCATTTTAATCAGTTCGATACCTGTCTTATCACCCCCATTCCGTCCCGTATATCACAAGTTAGGTCTCCATGATATAGATGTGGAGCAGACGGTTAATAGCCTTAGGTTTACGCCGATGGAATGGAAAAGATAATGTTGCCTATGTTCTGCGAAGGCATGTAATTTCCAATAAGGAGATCTTATGAAATCACAACTTACCTACCATTGTCACATGAAAGAATGGGAATTATTGAAACGCTTCTCATCTTCGCAGACAGCACGTATGGACTCCTGGTAAATAATCAGCCTTTACCACAATAAAAATGCAATTCCCGGAATCAGAACGATAAAAACTATAGAAAACGGAATCTATCGGTTTCAATGCACATTTCGCGTAGACTGCTCCGACTCTCTGCTTGAATTAACCTATATAAGGGACAGGTTTTTAACGTTCATTCACGCGCTTATCCTTATAATCCTGGCCGGTATTTCATGTATTGGCATCTTCAGTTTTACGCTTCCCGGCTTTTTTGGCGGGCTATGCGGTCTAGCGGTTTGTGTCCTGCTGATTTTTCTTCAGAAGCAGTTGAAAAAGCAGGCTTTCTCTAATATGGATAAATATATACAGACGTTTATTTTATCTGAGAAATCCTGACTTACCTTCCAGTGGCTTATCCTGCCCTTTATGCATGCTGCTGATGCTCTAATGTACCTGTATTCCCCACCGCTACCGTGTTGACACACCGGTTCTTTTTGTCGGCTGCGTGCTGCCTCCCCTGCAAAATCATAGGTAAAAAACAACTATACAAATTCGTTCTATATCAAATACAGCAATACTCCGATAGAATACTCTTGAAAGGAGATGATAGAATTGAAATACGAAAACGGCAGAGATCTCTTTCCCGAACGGCTATTAAAGCAAATACAGAAGTACGTATCCGGCAAGCTGGTCTATATCCCATCGAGTGACAAAAAACGTGCATGGGGCGAGACGTCGGGATATAAACAGTATCTCATAGAACGCAATCGTGACATCAAGTCAAAATTTAATGCGGGCGCCAGCGTTGAACAGTTAGCTGATGAATACTATAAATGCCCTTATGGCTCTTGACCCGCTGCTGCGGCCCTGAAGAAAACATGAAATGGCGGATTAATGAGGAATGGTTTGAGAAGCATGTAAACGAGCTATCGGAGGTTCTTAAGAAAGAAACGGATATGCCCCCATTAATCGTCCACTACCTGATCGAGGACGGCAAAACCGAGGGGAATTCGAGTTAAATGACGGCAATCATCGACTGGAAGCCTATTCCCGCCTTGGAATCGAAGAATACTACGTAATTATCTGGATTACAGAGAAAAATGAGTATGATTTATTTCTGTCTGCATACTCCCAGTATTTTAAATGACACCGGGAGACACTTCATAAACGGAAAAGCCAGGGAACAGCTGAGTGCAATCCCTCTCCGGTCCCCTGATCTTTTACCATTTTAAGGCGGCAGTTTCAAAAACTCCTGCCGCCTTTCCGCCGGCTTCTCAGCCGCGCAGTGCTCCCTTTTCGTCTGTCTCCAGCGTAATCTTCCCGGTAGCCATTGCCCCGGTTTCATCAAAAAAGTATGCGCTGTTATCGACCACCTGAAGGCCTGTAACCATGGCATTGTCCTCGCCTAAATAATACCATTTCTCTTTACTCAGCACCCACTGGCTGCGGTAGGCGTATCCCGATTCATTGAACCAGTACCATTTACCGTCGATCTTTTCCCAGTCATTTTTCGTATAGCTTCCGTCGTCATGGCGGTACCAGCGGCCGTACACATCTTCAATCCAGCCTGTCTTTGCCTTTCCCGTAACCCAGGTTTTCATAAATTCAGCAGGGTCTTTGTACAGCCGTTTGATCCCCTCCGTGGAGCTGCCCCAATCGGCCAGCTGAAAATGCGGCTTGTCCACGATCGATTTCCAGTTTCCACCCCATATGAGGCCCAACGACACACCTACCGCGCCGGCTTTTTCGAAAAAGCCGCCGGACTCGTTATAGGCTCCCTGCCCGTCATTTCGATAGATGTCAAAGGCGGTTCCCCACTGATGAAACGAACTGTAAGAGCTTCCCGGCGCATTGGTCACGATACTGCCTGGTTTTGTACGGCCCTGTGCGTAAAGCGCATCCTGCTCCGCTCTGGTGCGCAGCGTCTCGCCTATTTTAACTGCCAGTCCCTGTTTTCTGCACTCTTCCACCATATTGGCGGCCAATACCTGCAGACGGGGATGGCACAATGTGATATCTTTCATCTGATTATCTCCTTTCCTCATGTTTCCGGCCGAAGGGAGGCTGACGTCTTCCACTGTTGAAAGCCGCTCCTTTCATGCGCAAACATAAGCGTCTCTAAGATATCATATGACAGTTCGTGGACAGTCGTGTCCCGGCTCACGTTAGCGGTCGTCTCATACTAGTATAGCGTTTCGAAATTAACCAGACTATAAACTTGTCTATATTTCCGATAGCACCGGACTAAAAGCCTCAGCGTAGCCCGCTACGCCTACGTTTTTAGTCCGGCACTCTCGAAAATCTATCCTGCGTTTTTAGTCTGGTTAATTTCGAAACGCTATACTAGTCTGTAACGGGGCCGCTCCTCTCCGAAAAGCCAGTATCTCAGCCAGTCATCCAGAACAATCCCGGCAAGGCTGATCCAGAGCCATAAGAAGGAAAACTGCGGGCAGATCTGCCCAAGGATGTTACCGGGCAGTCCGCTGTAATCCCAGATATTCCACCCCAGCCAGATGTTGACGATACACCCCGTAATCAATTCAAAATATGTAATGATCGCCGCCCCCAGAAGCATCTGCTTCCACAGGGGCAGCGTCCACGGAAGCAGTTCATTGATCAAACCAAGGCAGATAAAACAGACGCCGCCCAGAATGAACATGGTCCAGTGACTCCAGCCACGCAGTAAAATCTCTATGATATTATATAGAAGGCCCCCTGTTACAAACAGGAGCAGATATTTGCCCGTCTGTTTCACCTGCATACCCCTCCGCCTCAGACTCTTTGTAAAGGATATGCTTCTTTCTGCCGTAAATTGCTATAGAAATTTCAGTTCCTGCTGATCGTATTCCTGTTTCGTTTCCAGCAGCACCGGGGTCTGTTTCAGCATTCCGCTGAACTTTGTGTCATCCAGTACCCAGTCTTTCATCTGATCCGGCTCGACGATAAACGGCATCCGGTCATGGGTGCTGACCATCGACTGGTTGGCTTCCGTCGTTAAAACCGTAAATCTCTTTTCGTCTCCAAACACATTGTAAAAACCGGCCAGGAAGATCACCGGAGCGTCCTCCCGGTAAAATGTCACTTTCTCTTTTTTCCGGTTCCACTCATAAAACCAGGTACAGGGAATGATGATTCTCCGATGCAGAATGCTCTCGCGAAACATCTTCTTTTCCAGCACCGTTTCAGACCTGGCGTTAAAGATCACGCCCTTCCCCTGAAAATTAGGAAAGCCCCAGTGCTGCCATTCCAGCTTCATTTCCCGGTCTCCCGCCACCAGAACCGGCGCCTCATCTGTGGGATGAATATCCTTTCTCAGCCGCTCCAGACGAAGCTTGTCATTGACTGTTTCCACTAATTTTTCGATCTCCCGCGCCGTCTCGTCATCCACATAATATCGTCCGCACATATGATTCTCCCGTCCTTTTGCCCTGTTTTTACTGGTAGTATTCCATGTTTTCCTTAAAAATACACTTCGAGGCCGCCGATCGGGCAGCCACACAGGATTGCCGCGATTCCTGTTAATATATGAATATGCTTTATATTCTATCAATTTTAATGCCTTTGTACTACTCTGTCAAATGCAATGTCATATCGCGCCCGATGTTTAGATATCCCATAAAGAAAAGGCCCCGGCCGCTTTTAACAGCTCCGGAACCTTTTCTCACAATTCTTTATTTATGAAACAGCGACGTAATCATATTCCAGATCCGCGTAAAGATACTGGCGATGCGGTGGAACACATTTCCCTCCGGGTGGTAGCTCTCATCCACCTCTGCAGCGGTGCTCTTATCCTTTTCCTTGATTTCACCGGTGCGCAGAATGATCTGCACGGTGCGCGGGGACGGGTTCTTCTCCGAAGTCAGGGATACCGGCTTTGCGTCCATATCGATATTCAAAATGGTGGTATCCTTTGTCGTATACTCATCCCATTTATCGTCGATCAGCGTTTTGATTGTATCCTTTGCATTTTTAAGCACATCTGTCTGATCCAGCCCGTTTCCCATTCCATCCAGGGTTCCTGCCAGACCGTTTAGTGTCTTTTGAGTGCTGGCGTTTAAGGAATCGCCCACCGTTTTCATCTGGTTTTCAAAGGAGGTGCAGAACACGGTCAGGGATTTTAAACTCCTGGCGGCGGTGTCTGTCATTTTCCCCAGATCCCTCAGAGTATCCAGCGTATCCTCGTGATAGTAGTTGACCGTCTTGGTCAGGCTGTCTGCATCGGAAATGATATCGTCCAGCGTGTTGCACATACTGGCTGCCAGATGGGACATATCCGCCGTATTCTGCAGCAATCCCACCGCATTTCCTTTCTGGGAAGCGGCTGCCTGCAAAAGGACCTCTGTCTGTCCGATCATGGTCTGTATATCCGTAATCAGTCCGGTGTTTCCCGCAGTGCCATGGAAGCCTTCGACGATTGCGCGAACCGCAGCGGCGATATTACCCGTGTTTGGCTGGGATGCAGTAGCGGTCTCATATAGTGCCTGAGACGCATATCTCATGAGCGCATCGATCTCATCGGTGGCCATGCCAACCTCATTTCTTAAATAGGAAGCGACCTCATCCTCATCTCCCAGATTCACGCCTGCGCTCTCCATCTCGCCGATTAAATCTTCCAGGCTGTCCTCACTGAAATATTCCGCTTTTTTACCGCTCAGCCCGCCGGTCGATGCGACCAGTCCGGCAAGTGCAGGCGCCAGCGCACTCACGCCGCCATCCAGCTTTGCCTGCGACTGTTTGAAGGTCTCTAAATCTGCTTTTGTCTTTTCCATCAGCTGCAGAAATGCCTGTGCTCCCAGATCCACCTGGGGACTGTTTAACATGGAACTGATTCCCCGTAAATCATCTCTTAAATCCCGCATGGTGGCCTTCATGTCCTCCAGATCCGGCGACAGGTCGTCGAGATGGCCGGTCAACTCATTTACATGGGAATTCATGGTATCGAGGAATTTTTCTGCCTCCTTCATATGCCCGGAAAATGGTTCAAACTGCTGGGACAATTCATTTAGGCCAGCCAGAGCCTCGTCAGCGTCGGCGTATACCTTACCCTTGGAGTCTGCGAAAAGCTGGCGGCTGTGATCGAGTCCGCGCAGGCCGTCGGCCGTATCTTCCACACTCTTCTGCATACTGTTAAACGCATCAAACACTGTGTCCAGGCTGCCGCTGATGGCATCCGCCGAGTCCTCAAGGGTCGTCTTCGCCTCGCGCAAATCCCCCACCTTATCGAGCTGGGCCGCGGTCAGCGGAACAATGGTAAACACGACACCGCTGAAAGAGAAATCATTCGTTCCGATTCGGATAGAGTAGTGCTGCTCTTCTCCCGGAAGCGCGAAAAATATAACCGCGTTTAAATTGCCCATCGATTGGACCTGAGCGCCTTCTGCCTCCAGACTCAGGTTTTTATCCATATCCACAACGGTTCCAGCCATGAGAACCATGTTATTGCGGTAATAATCCGATACCTGCTTATTCGGTGTCAGATCCACATTCACTTCCACCAGGCCGGCCGCGCCGTAAAGCTCTTCCGCCTTCTTCTCCAGTCCGTTTAAACGGTAGCTCACCTGGATATTCCAGGGGAGTTCTTCCCTGGTGGTATCCGTGCCGCCTTCAAAATAGAAGCGATCCTCCGAATTTTCCAGGTTGAAAGTAAGCTTACCCTCCGAGTCCGTCACCGGTTCGGCGTGATCTGTCATATTGGTAATTCTGTTGTACGTGCCGTAATCGACAATCTGGCTGCTTCCATTCGTGGTGTAGCTTTTTACGACACTGCTCTCTTTTATCTCCCCATAGGGGTCCATGGTGATATAAAGCGTCTCATCGCAGACCGGGGTGTCTGCCGCCGCTCCCGCCTCCATGGTCGGGCCGCATGCAAGCACTGCTGCTAAAACAAACGCTGAAATCCGTTTACTCTTCCTCATGGCTGTCATCTCCCTTTTCCTTCTGATCTGACTCTCCGGTCTGCGCTGGAGTTATGTTTTCCTCTGAACTGCCTTTTCCTGCCGCGGGAGCCGGACGCTCTGCTGGTGTCAGACTATTCTCGGATGTCACACCTTCCGCCAGCGCCAGGTTCTTCTCCGACACCGCACTCTTGTTCGACGTCACATTCCTCGCCCCCGTCAGATTTTTAGCCGCCGCCAGACGTTTCCGTCTTCTCTCTTTCCGCGCATCCGCTTTCTCCTGCTGCCGCTTAATCTGCTTATCAAATGCGGACAGGAGGGCCGGAAGCAGGGACAGAACCAGTGTCACGCTCAAAAATGCCCCGCGCCCTACCAGACGCCCTACCTGGGAGATCGCCTGTATGGACGAAGTAAAGTACAAAAGATAGCCAACTACCATCAAAATACCGCCCGATGTCATGATAGACAGCGTGCTCTTGTTGACAGCGGCGACCGCAGCCTCCCGGCGGCCTTTTTCCTTACGAAATGCCAGATAGTTGTTTGTCATCAAAATCGAGTAATCGATGGTGGCCCCCAGCTGCAGGCAGCTGACGATAATGTAGCCGATATAGATCATGCTGTCCCCCATCACGTAGGGCAGCGTCATATTTAAATAGATGGCAACTTCGATGGGTACGATCACGAGGATCGGAACCAGGATCGACCGGAAGGTAATGAATACTACCAGCGCCACACCGGCCAGAGACAGCAGCGATACATTATTATAATCTTCCGTCAGAATATCCCTGATATCAATGGTTGTAGGCGTCATTCCAATTACGTAGGAATGCTCGGGATAATGCTTATGTACGACCTCCTCCAGTCTGGCACTGCACTCGAAGGCATAGTCACTCTCCTGCAGCGTATCCATGGAGATCAGCATTCTGGCGTAATCCTCATTGCGAAGCTGGCTGGTTAAATCCTCGGGAAGAAAGCTTTCCGGAATCCCGTTCGGCATGGTGCCCGACATGGAAATCACATAGTTGACGAAATCCAGATTCTCCAGTTCCTCCGCCAGTTCTTTTTCCGTCACACTGGAACCGTTCGGCACGATACAGATTGTCATATTGGACTTTTTAAACAGGCTGTTAATCTCCTGCGTGTCCTCATAGACCCGCGTTCCCGGCCCCGCGCCGATGGCGTCGTCGCCGTACAGGAACTTATTCATACTCTGGCCGAAATAACAGGGAACCGCTAACAGGGCCGCTAACAGGAACACCGGAACCCGGATCTTGTACATGGCCCGTGCAAATCCATCAAATGAGGCAATAAGCGGCTTATGCGCCGTCTTCACGATCTTGTCGTCAAACCGGAGAATAAGCGTCGGCATCAGCAGAAGTACGGTAAGAAGGCTGCATATGATACCCTTTGCCAGGACGAATCCGACGTCCTTACCAATGGTAAAACGCATAAATGCAATGACGATGAATCCCACGATCGTCGTCGCTCCGCTGGCGAGAATGGAACTGCAGGATTCCCTGATCGCCTCCACCATGGCCTCATGGATCTCCATGCCCCTGTTTTTCAGGGCCGTAAAGGTATGCAGCAGGAAAATGGAGTAGTCCATCGACACCGCCAGCTGCAGAATAGCCGCCGTGGAGAAGGTAAAGAAGGATATCGTTCCGAAGACGATGTTCGATCCCATATTCAAAACGATCGCCACGATCATTACGAAGATAAAGAGGAACGGCTCCATCCACGACGTGGTCGTCAGTGTCAGGATCAGCCATATGATAACGATTGACATGGCAATCGCCATGGTGATCTCCCTGGTAATCGAGGCCTCACGCTCCTTGCTGGACACTGCGCTTCCTGCAAAACAGCCCCGGTCCTTTCCGACGATCCGGTAGATCTCCTCGATGGCCGCATTGGTGCGCGGTTCTCCGTCTTTATCTTCAAAGACGATGTCCATCAGGGCATTCCCATCTTTATAGTAATCATCGATTGCCAGCAGATCGACGCCGATGAACTCCGTCATGCTTTCATTAAGGAACGGCGCTCCCATATAGACGTCGGTCGAGACGTCGGAGCCCAGTACCAGATCCACCCCATCGACCGCGGATATCTCTTCCCGGATGCGTTTCGCCTCCTGTAAAGATACGTCCTTAACCATGATCCGCGCCATACCGGGATAACCAAACTCCGCTTCCATCACATCCAGCGCCTGTTTGGTCGGTGCAAAATCCGGCAGATATTTGCTCAGATCATAATTCACCCCTACAAACGGAAAACAAATGGCACAGAGAATCGTGGTTACCAGGAAAACCTTCTCAATGATCTTCCCGTGATACACAATAAACCGAATCACCTGATTGAAAATATCGCTGTTTCTTTTCATTATTGCCCACCTTTTGATTATTGTACAATCATTGACTTTTGAACACATGTGTATTATAATTCACTTGTTGGTATATTTCAATAAGCAACGATTCGCTGCTTTGTACGTTAAGCATCACTTATTTGCATTTGTGTTTAATATCAATCGAAACTGATAAATTTTGTTTTTAAACAGGATTGTGAGGAGAAGAATATGGAATCACAGAAAGAGGACCGGAGAATCCGCAGGACCCAGAAAATGTTAAAAGACAGCCTGATCGAGCTGATGACCGAGAGAGATTTTAAAAATATTTCCGTCAAGGACATCACGGAACGGGCTGATCTAAACAGGGGAACCTTCTACAATCATTACACCGATACTTACGATCTGCTGCAGAAGATGGAATCCGACGTACTGGCTGATTTCCAGGATATGATAGATAATTTCCTGTGCAGTTCAAAGAACGGATCGCTGATGCCCATCCTGCTGCCTGTTATACAATATATTGAAGAAAACGTAAAAATTGCCAGAATTCTGTTTGAAAACAGTGCGTCCAGTGATTTCGTCAACCGCTTCCACCAGCTCATTTCTGACAACGGAACCGCCGTTTTCAAGAAACAGTATCCCGAAATCGACGATGTGACACTCACCTATTTCATCGAGTTCATCACCTTCGGCCTGACCGGAGTCCTGCGCTGCTGGATCAACAACGGCATGAAAGAGTCAAAAGAAAAGATCGCGGAAATCGCAGATAAATCTGCCGTGCAGGTGGCGCAGAATCTCTGGGGGCATTAAGCATTAGGGCATTAAAACGGGGTAAAGAAAAATTGACCCTTACACGAATACAAAAAACAACAGAAAAAGGAGACACACATGGATAATACTCCTGTCATTGAAACCGAACGCCTGCGGCTGCGCCGATTTACAGAGCGTGACGCCGATGCGCTGTTCGCCATACTCAGCGATCCCGAAGTCAATCATTTTCTGCCCATGTTCCCGCTGACATCGCTGGAGGAGGCCGGGCAGTATCTCAAAGAACACTATTTAAGTACTTACGAGCAGCCCAGCGGTTACCACTACGCGGTCTGCCTCAAAACAGATGATATCCCCATCGGATATATCAACGTCAGCGATGACGACAGCCACGACCTGGGATACGGTCTGAAAAAAGAGTTCTGGAAGATGGGAATCATGACCGAAGCCGGCCGGGCGCTGATCCGGAAACTAAAAACCACAGATTTACCCTACATTACCGCCACTCATGACCGTGAGAATCCGGGAAGCGGCCGGGTCATGGAGAAGATCGGCATGATCTATCAGTACTCTTATGAGGAACAGTGGCAGCCCAAAGATATTCTGGTGATATTTCGGATGTACCAGCTTAATTTTGACGGAGACCAGAACCGCGTCTACAAAAAATACTGGAACAAGTATCCGGTCCACTTCATCGAGAAGCTAGAAGACGGTGGCATGCCTGAGACATTGACAGTCAATCAGAAGGAATACCGGGTTATCCGCCTCCTTGGAAAGGGAAAAGGCGGCTACTCCTATCTCGTCACAGACGGCGCCCGTTCCTTCGTATTAAAGCAGATTCATCACGAGCCCTGCGACTATTACCAGTTCGGCGATAAGCTGGAATCGGAGCTGCGAGATTACAAAAGGCTTCTCGATATCGGAATCCTGATTCCGGAACTGTACGATGTCGATCGGGAAAATGAACGGATTTTGAAGGAGTACATAGAAGGAAATACCATCTACGATCTGGTTCTTTGCGATCAGGTGAAGCCGGATTATTTCCGCCAGATCGAGGATATGTGCGGCAGGCTCTACCCGGCAAACACGAATATCGATTATTTTCCTGCCAATTTTGTGGTACAGAACGACGCACTGTATTATATTGATTATGAGTGCAACGATTATATGGAAGAATGGAATTTTGAAAACTGGGGCATCCGTTACTGGAGCCGGACTAAGGAATTTCTGGAAAACGAAGAGAGGGGACTGGTTTCCCGGTAAAAACCGGGATCCTGACGGTAATTTGATTATCTTCAGGTGTTTTCCTGAGGTGTAGTGCATTTTGTACGTTGTGCCGTACATCTGCATCATAACGAAGCAGCAGGCGAGCGACGATCGATATTGTCGCTCCCTGCTGTTTTTTATCTTTTAAATTCCTGCATCAAGCCCGCTTTACGAAACGCCGCCCATCAGTTCTTCAATGTTTTTCATATCATGTTTATCCACTTCCCGCGGCTCATAGCCGGTATGAAAAATCTTTTGCCCCTTCACTGAGATGCACGGTATCTCTCTTCCGTCTAAAACGGCACTGCCAAAATAATCGGCCTCAAATTCATACCATCCTCCTTCTAGGTCAGCCTGTTTTGCTGTTCCGTCTTCATTTACGACGAATGGGTGAATGTCGATATAGCTCAATTGGGGATGGTACAGCTCTATACGGACAGGAGTCCAGTCTGTTACTACTTTATACCCTTTTTCTTCCAGCTTCTGCCGTAATTTCTCGGTGCATGCGGCATCGAAATCGATGTCCACATCCCTGTGTTCTCTCGTCTGCCTGCCAACAAGCGCGTCCACGCCCCAGCCTCCATCCAGCCAGTAACGGATTCCCAGCTGTTCTATCATATCAAGTACTTCAAATAAGTCTCCCTGTGTTACAGTTTCCTTTTTTGCCATTCCAGCACCTCGCTTTTCATTTTTTATTCCTTCTATCGGTCTGCATCTCAAAAGCCCTTCTGCCGTCTCTCTTACCGATACTCCCATTCCGTCTCTTTCAGAAGCGCTTCATACCTAAAACAATCCGGATGGTGGTCATTGATGATGCCGCAGGCCTGCAGATGAGAAAATACCGTGATGGACCCCATATACTTAAAGCCTCGCTTTTTCAAATCCGCGCTCACCTGATCCGATAATTCGTTCCTCGCTTCCGCCTCGCCCTCCTGGTGCCTGCGGTAAACGTACGTCTTATAATCCGTAAAGCCCCAAAGATACCGGTCGAAGCTGCCAAACTCCTCCTCTACCTTCATAAATTGTCTGGCATTGTCTATGACTGCCATGATTTTTCTTCTGGAACGGATCATGCCGGGGACGAGAAGGATTTCAGCGATCTCCTCCTCGCCAAACTCTGCAATCCGCTTAAAATCATAGCCATAGAAGCATTTCCTGAATATTTCCCTCTTCTGTATCATCATGTTCCAGTTAAGCCCGCACTGCATGACCTCCATAAGCATAAACTCAAAATGCTTTCCGTCGTCATGAGACGGTACGCCCCATTCGCTGTCATGATACTGGATCATCGGTTCATTAATCAGGCACCAGCCGCATCTTGTCTCCTGTTCCATCTGTCTTATCCCCCATTTTTCTCAGTCTTAAGCCGGAACGATCTTCCCTCATATACCCGAACCGGATTTCCACGCTCCAGTCTGGCATGTTCCATCCAGGCCAGGTTCCTTTCCCTTCGTCCGCTCTCCATGTTCATTTCCGCCAGAATTTCGCACAGGCGGTTCAATGCAATCTGTTTATTCATATGCTGGCTCCGGGCCTCCGTGGATACCACTGCGGTTCCTGTAGGAATGTGGATGGCACGGACACCAGTCTCCACCTTATTCACATTCTGGCCGCCTTTTCCGCCGCTTCGAAAGGTCTCAAAACGGACCAGTTTCTCCTCTGTCACCCGCGGCACCGCCTCTAAAATACTCACATCCACATACCAGTTCTTCCGTTTATGCTCCGGACGGTACGGACTCCTGCAAATCCACAGTACACTGCCCTCCAGGCCGGTAAAATCGTGTTCTGTCTCAAACACAATCGAGGAAAATCCCTCCCGTTTCTTTCCCTGCGTGAAGGAAATCAGCCGGATATCGGAAGCCTCCTTCTTTAATTCCTCATAGAGCAGGCCTGCCGCCAGTTCACATTCTGCCGGCCCTTGGCCGGAACTTATCTGTATTCTCATGCGCAGCCCCCTAACCCTTAAATGTAATAAGCGGCCGCAGCGTCGCAACAACAGTAATCAGTCCGTAATCCTCAAGGGAAGCAATCACCTGCTCCACATTTTTATAGGCCTCCGGCGCCTCGGCAAACAGTAAATTGGTATCATGGCAGACTACGCGGCTCTTGAGCTTTGTGCTCCTGATGGAATCCCTGTCGTATTTCTGGTCAATTCTGCTCCTGCAGATACTTCTGGCCCATTTTCTGCCCGCGCCATGGGACACAGAGTCCAGGGAAACGGACGTGTCCGCCGCCGGTACACATACATAGGTCAGACTTCCCCTGGATCCCGGAATAACCACGGCTCCCTGCTTCGTCGATACACTTCCCTTCCGGTGAAGCCAGCCATCCTCCGTCCGTTCCAGATAGTTATGACAGCTCTCCAAAAGCGGAGTTACCTCCCTCTCCACACCCAGCCATGCCAGCAGCTTTTCCGCAGTCACTATGCGATTCCTTCCGGCCCACAGAATCGCCGAGTCGTGTTCCTTCAAATAGTCCTCCGCCTCCTTCGAGCCTTCCGCCAGTCCTTCCGGCGAATAATACCGGTTTAAAATCTCCTGCCCATATCCCCGGGAACCACTGTGGATCAGTAACATAAGGCGCCCATGAAGCAGTCCCAGGCGATTGGCCTCCTCTTCTCTGTAAACGTGTTCCAGACACTGAAACTCTGCAAAATGGTTTCCTGTGCCGATGGTTCCCAAATCCCTGATGGGGCAAACTTCTTCATAAGGGTTATCGCACGGAATATCGCTCAGCTCCCGAACCTGGTTAAGCCTCGATTCCCATTTATCCATACGGAATTTCTTCTGCTTCACACCTGTGGAAAACAGACTCATCCCGCATCCGATATCGTTGCCGATTAAATGGGGATAGAACCGCTCCCTGCTTAACACCGCCATTCCTACTGGAGTCTTTCCCGGATGCAGATCCGGCAGCCCTACCGTCCTCACCACTCCCGGCAGATTCGCGACTCCATGAAGCTGGTCGACCGCCGCCTGTTCAATCCAGTTTTTACCGTTGCTGATCAATATGCAATTTTCTCTTTCCAAATCATAATCTCCTTTATGAGCCGACAGGGCCATACGTCCCATTTCCCCGGAATCCCGAAAAATGGTACAAAAAAAACACGACAACAAGCCGTGCGCAGCAAAATAAAGCTATTATACGCCAGTCCCTGTCTATTCTATCATTATCTTGTTTTCACCCTTTTCATTCCGTTTGCCAACATAACAACCACTCCTTTGCTCATAAAGGACTGTACGCCCTCTTTATTCTATGGATACTATAAAACGGATTTCTAAAAATGTCAATGACTATTTCCTTAACTTTCTGACTTGCATACCGTTTTATAATTTCTTACAAATCTATGAACTTGATCTACGATACAGAAAAAGCCGTCTTGCTTAATCGTTTTTGCGTAAAATCTTCACTCTCCTTTCACGCAAAAAAGCCGTGATACGGGAACCAACTCTTCCATATCACGGCCTGCTGCTCATTTCCTATTACTGCTCCTGCTTCTGTTTCTATTAATACCACTTACTCTTAATCTGCTTATATATTCCCTCTGCATCCAATTCATACTTATGAATCAGCTCCGCAGCCGGGCCAGACTCACCGAATACGTCACGGACGCCAATCTTAAAGACCGGTACCGGAGCATTCTCCGACAGGGCATCGCAGACAGCGCTTCCAAGTCCGCCTATGACGGAATGCTCTTCCACAGTCACCACGCGTCCAGTTTTCTTCGCGGATTTAATGATAAGCTCTTCGTCCAAAGGCTTAATGGTATGAATGTTGATCACTTCGGCGTCAATTCCGTCTGCGGCCAGAAGCTTTGCAGCTTCCAGTGCGTGGCCAACTTCCAGACCGGTAGCCACGATGGTCAAGTCGCTGCCTTCTTTTAAGACTACGCCCTTTCCGATCTTAAATTCATACTCCGGATTATCATTGATCACCGGCACAGCCAGACGGCCGAACCTCATATAAACCGGGCCCTCATACTCGGCCGCGGCCTTGACGGCGGCTCTCGCTTCCACGTCATCGGCCGGGCAGATCACTACCATGCCGGGGATCGTTCTCATCAGAGCGATGTCCTCGTTGCACTGATGTGTCGCGCCGTCCTCACCGACGGAGATTCCTGCATGAGTCGCACCAATCTTTACATTTAAATGCGGGTATCCGATGGAGTTTCTAACCTGTTCGAACGCTCTGCCGGCTGCGAACATGGCGAAGGTGCTTGCAAATGGAACCATGCCTGTTGCAGCAAGGCCGGCGGCAATGCCCATCATGTTGCATTCTGCAATACCACAGTCGATATGGCGTTCCGGAAATACCTTCTTGAAAACTCCCGTCTTTGTCGCGGCTGCCAGATCGGCATCCAGGACCACGATTTTGTCATTAAGCTTTCCCAGCTCCGCAAGAGCGCTGCCATAGCTTTCTCTCGTAGCGATCTTCTTTACGGATTGTTCTTTCATCTCTGGCATAACGCTTCACCTGCTTTCTCCAAATCTGCCATTGCCACCTGATACTGCTCGTCGTTTGGAGCGGCACCATGCCAGGCTACAGCTCCTTCCATGAAGGAAACTCCCTTGCCCTTTAAGGTTTTTGCGATAATGGCGGTCGGCATTCCCTTTGTATTTCTTGCCTCTGCAAATGCCTGCTCGATCTGGGCAAAGTCATGGCCGTCAATGCAGATTACGTGGAAATTAAATGCCTCAAATTTCTTGTCAATCGGATAGGGGGAGCAAACCTCATCCACCGGGCCGTCGATCTGGAGTCCGTTGTTATCCACAATCACAACCAGATTATCCAGCTTTCTGTGACCTGCGAACATAGCAGCTTCCCAAACCTGTCCTTCCTCGATCTCCCCGTCGCCAAGAAGTGTATAAACACGGTAATCTTTCTTCTGCAGTTTCGCAGAGAGTGCCATACCGACCGCGGCGGAGATTCCCTGTCCCAGAGAACCGCTGGACATATCCACGCCTGGAATATGCTTTCTGTCCGGATGTCCCTGTAAATAGGAACCGGTATGACGCAGTGTCTTCAAATCCTCTACCGGAAAGAATCCACGGTGTGCCAGTGTGGAGTAGTATCCGGGCGCCACATGGCCCTTCGATAATACAAAACGGTCACGGTCGTCCTTTAAAGGCTGTTCCGGATCGATGTTCATTTCTTTATAATAGAGCCAGGTAAATAAGTCCGCTGCCGACAGTGATCCGCCCGGATGGCCGGACTTTGCGCTGTGAACCGCCGTCACGATGCCTTTTCGTATCTCATTGGCTGTTTTTTCTAGTTCCAGATAGTCGCTCAATCCCGTGTCCTCCTCTTACTCTCCGAATACTGCCTTATAATCAGCCTGGAATTTTGCGATTCCCTGATCTGTCAGCGGATGCTTTGTCATCTGCTCAATTACGCTGTAAGGAACGGTGGCGATATCGGCTCCGGCAAGGGCACAGTCAATGACATGGATCGGATTGCGGACACTTGCTGCGATGATCTCAGTTGTGATTCCCGCCACATTGAACATTTCTGCAATGGTTTCGATTAAATCGATGCCTGGCATGGAAATATCATCGAGACGTCCTAAGAATGGAGATACATAGGTCGCACCGGCTCTGGCTGCCAGCAGTGCCTGGTTCGCGCTGAATACGAGCGTTACGTTTGTCTTAATGCCTTCCGCGGTCAGCACCTTAACGGCCTTTAAGCCTTCTACTGTCATCGGGATTTTAACTACCATGTTCGGATGGATCGCAGCAATCTCACGTCCCTCTTTAATCATGCCTTCTGCGTCTGTCGTGGTAGCCTTCACTTCGCCGCTGATCGGTCCGTCTACGATGGAAGCGATCTCTCTGATAACCTCGTTAAAGTCTCTTCCTTCTTTTGCAATCAGAGATGGGTTTGTGGTTACTCCACAGATAACTCCCATATCATTTGCCTTTCTGATATCCTCCACTTTCGCTGTGTCAACAAAAAATTTCATCGCTGTTCTCCTCTTCTTTTTTTATTTTTGAATTAATTTCTTCCTTCGGTTTATGTATTAATTCAATTAATTAATATTTCTAGTTAAACAATACCACATTTTAGGAAAATGTCAACAGAAAAATAGAAAAAAAACGGCGATTTTGATTTTACTCAAAACCGCCGTCTCTGATAACAGCTCTTTCAGTCCGTGATCCTTTCATGTTCCCTGGTGATCTGCGCGATCGGGCACTTCTGCAGCCCATGCTGTGTACAGTAAAGATATAAATACCCGCCCTTCCTTACCATCGGCAGTCGGAATTCCGGGTTCTGCTCCGGATACAGCCGGTTTAAATAGATACGGTCATGGTAGACAAGGGCAGCAAAAGAAATATAATGATCCTTGCGCATATCATGATTCACGGTCACATAATACTCCAAGTCAATTTCCCTCAGGACAGCCTTATGCTCCTCCGAGCACGTAACCGGAATTAACGGTTTTAACTTTCTCCCGCAGCAGGAAATCGACGCGGTTCCCGTGCTTACAAGAATATTGCCGCAGGTGGGACATACATAGAAGAGTGTTTTTTCCAGCTTGCCCACATCCGGACGGTTGGGACTCAATTCTCCCTGAAGCAGTTTTAATATGTCGGCGCCCAGCACCGTGGACAGATCATCCCACAGCGATACATCCGGACAGCCCAGACCACGCTCCCACTTGGAGACAGTCTTGTTGCTGATTCCTAAAAGGTCTGCGACCTGCTGCTGCGTCATTCCTTTTTCTTTTCGGAACTGCATAATCAAGCGGCCCACTTTTGCACAATCCATTGTATTTCCTCCACGCCATAAATACTGCATATAAATACTGCCCATATCGCATTTTATTGCAGAACACAGCCCGTCACCCGCACACCAGCCACTCATTTCGTGGATAGTCATGGAGAACTTTGGCGCCGTCCGCCGTCATAAATATCTGGTCCTCAATTCGGATTCCGAATTTTCCGGGCAGGTATATGCCCGGTTCCACGGAGAACGCGAGTCCGGGCACAATTACACTTTTATCACCGGAAGCAGCGCACGGTTCCTCGTGGGTATCGATTCCGATCCCGTGCCCTGTCCTGTGGGTGAAATACTCCCCGTAGCCGGCTCCAGCGATCACACTTCTCGCCGCGTTGTCAACATCCTCCATCCGTCCGCCCAGGACTGCCGCCCCCTGCCCGGCCTCCAGCGCCGCCAGCACGATTCCATACACGGCCTCGAACTCCCGTCTCTTATCGTTCTCTCCGCTGCCGCCATAGAAATAAAAGGTTCTCGACATATCTGAGCAGTATCCCATGTATTTGCCTCCAAAATCCACCAGGAGACACGCATCCGCTGAAATGACGCCATCTTTTCCCGTATAATGAGGCACCGCCGCATGGGTTCCCGCACAGACAAGGGCTCCTGCCTCTGATATCCCCCGCTGCTCCATCTCCCTGCAAAGGGCATCGGCAAACGCTCCCTCCGTTTTACCAATCCAGCCGCTGCCGGCCTTCATAACCGCCTTTAACGCTTCCGTGCATCTGCTGCAGGCTTCCTCCATGAGGCTCTGTTCCTGTTCATTTTTATATCGTCTCATCCGGCCCAGGATCTCACGATGGAGGACAAAGCGTGTCTGAAAAAATGCTTCCTGAAGCGGAACCAGAAATCCAGCCGGCATTGATGCGCCGACACCTATTTTTCCGCATGGAAGTCTCTTTTTCTTTAGCTGCTCCAGAAGTAAGGAGACCGCATTTTCACCGTCCTTCCACGTAACCACTTCTGTTTCCGGAATGCCCCATCCGGCCGCCTCCTGTCCGTATATGTCGTTGACAAACAGGAAGTCTCTCCCTTCCGCCGGTACCACGTAAACATTCAGACGCTCATCCGACATCATACAATTTCCCAGCAGATAAACCATATCTGAGGATGGCGTTATGAGGAGCAGGTCAACGCCCTGCTCCTTCATGGCCTCTTTTACTCTCTCATTTACAGATTTCTTCAATTGCCTCCAACTCCTCTTTTGAAAATTCTGTCCTGTCGATTATTTTTATATTCTCCACAATCTGCTCCGGCCTCGAAGCACCGATTAACACGCTCGTCACGTCACCGTCTCTTAATACCCAGGACAATGCCATCTGGGCAAGCTTTTGCCCTCTTCCTTCCGCTATTTCATGAAGAGCACGGATCTGGGACAACCGTTTTTCAGTCAGCGCACTCTCCTTTAAGAAACGTCCGTCTCGTCTGATCCGGCTGTCCTCAGGGATTCCATGAAGATACTTCTCAGTCAGCATCCCCTGGGCCAGAGGGCTGAATGCGATAATGCCGCAGCCGTGAGTTTTTGCATACGTCTTTAATCCGTCTGTCTCGATATGGCGGTCGAATATATTATAGCTGCTCTGATTGATGATAAATGGACACTTTAAATCTGACAGTATCGCCATTGCCTCTTTCGTATGCTCCTGATCGTAATTGGAAATGCCCGCATACAGAGCTTTTCCGCTCCTGACGATCTGATCCAGCGCCATCATGGTTTCCATGAGAGGCGTATCCGGGTCCATGCGGTGATGGTAGAAAATATCCACATAGTCCAGCTTCATCCGTTTCAGGCTGGCATCCAGGCTGGAGATCAGGTATTTTCTGCTTCCTCCATCCCCATACGGCCCCGGCCACATATCGTACCCTGCTTTTGTACTGATTACCAGCTCATCCCGGTACGGATGCAGCTCCTGCTCCATGATTCTGCCGAAATTTTCTTCCGCGCTTCCATACACAGGACCGTAATTATTGGCCAGATCAAAATGGGTGATTCCATGGTCAAATGCAGTGTAACACATTGCCTTCATATTGTCAAAATTATCCCTGCTTCCAAAATTATGCCACAATCCCAGCGATACGGCCGGAAGCTTAAGCCCACTGTTCCCGCAGTGAAAATACTTCATCTGTCCGTAACGATTTTCGTTTGCCTGATACATCAGATGCACCTCCTTGCTGTTTCCAGCACCCATTTGATATGTTCCGGATCGATATCGTCCGGCAGGCTGCAGTCCGGCCCCAATATAAACCCTTTTTTGCCGCCCAGCGCGATGATCCGCCTGGTCTCTTCCTCTATCGCCTCTTTGTCTCCCTTGTAGAGCACTCCGCATCTGCGGTTGTCAAAACCGCCCCACGCTGCTCTCCCTCCGAAGAATTCCCGGATCTGTACCGGATCCAGGTGGTCTACATACATGGCCCAGCTGACTAAAGCCGACTCATAATCCTTCCATACCTCCATCCGGTTGGTGGTTCCTGCCTCATCCGCGTCCCAGCCACAGCAGTGGAGAATCGTATAATGCCCGGGCGTATTGGCCTGCGCCAGCACTTTTTTGTCGCTTGGCGTTACCCAGCTGCGGTACTCATCGTAGGTGAATCTGGTGATCTCTGCGTTCTGAACACTATAGAATACTCCGTCGCATCCGGCCTCCTCCAGTAACCCCTCCACCAGGCTGCATACATCCTCCGCTATGATATCACAGGCGTAGCGGACCGCATCCGGATCTTCTCTCATGCATTCCATCATTTTATCCCAGCCCACCTCCAGCCGCAGATAAGACAGCGGACAGAACATGGTGTAAAAAATACAGCATTCTCCCTTTAATTCCCTGACAATGGCTCTCGCCCGCTCGACCTGCTCCCGTATAAAGGGGTGATCCTTTCCGATCGGCTTCATCCCGTAAAGCTGCCTGGCGCTCTCCAAGTTTATAAGTGTCTTTTCCGGCCAGCCAAAATATCCGTCACAGGATATTTTTAAGAAGTCCAGATCCATATCCCTGTAAAATTTGATCTGCTCTCTGATAAAAATCTCTCCATGGCTCTGTTCCGGCGGGAAATGCCGCCAAAAACAGCCCGGAACATAGTCCACTTCCTCGTTATTCGGTACCGCTAATACACGTTCTCTCTTATTCATCACAATTCCTCCTGATTATCCCCCAACCAATGCTTGCGTGTGTTTTCTTTAATCCAGTGCAAGCAGGGTGGCAATATAAATGACAACAGCCTCCAAAAGCTGGGAAAAGTCCAGAGACTCGTCAGGCTGGTGACAGTCGCCCGAAGCGCCCGGTCTTTTCGGATCCTGATAGATTCTCTTCGTTTCCATTGACATGCCATACGATACGGCGTTCGGCAGTTTTCTGGCATAGGTTCCCCCACTCATGGTAAACGGCCTGCTGTCCTTTCCAGTTACCGCGCGGTAAGCGCTCATCACCGTTTTCACCGTATCGCTCTCCGGGTCCAGATAATAAGGCTTCTCATCCTTTTTAATGACAGCCTTACAGCCGTAAAGTCCGGCCAGATGCACCAGCCGCTCTCCAATCTCTGCCCCCGCAGCCCCGGTAATCGGATAACGGTGATCCGACTGCATCCATACGTACTTTTTCGATCCGTCCTCTTGATACCGCGCTATGTTCAGCGCTCCGCAAAGCGCTCCTGAAAGCTCATCCTCACACGCAATTCCAGCACCGTTTCCATAGAAATCACCGTTCATCCTGCACAGGAACTGAAACAGCCTTCTGTCTTCTTCCTGAAAGAATTCCAGATCCTGCAGCGCTTCCGTCAGGACATACAGCGCATGGACGCTTCCTTCCGGAAATCCGACATGGCACCCGATTCCAAGCGCCTTCACCTTCACACTCTCCGGTTCTTCCTCCACGGTAATCCTATTCTTTTCCAAATGCTGCAGAGCTTCCATAAGCCCGGCAACCTTTTTGAGCCGGATGTGCGCTTCACCCGGAATAGAATTTACACTGCTCCCGGCGGACAGCCCCAGAATCAGGCTGTCCGGCTCCAGCTGTTTTTCATAAGTAAGATTTAAAATCCCCTTTTCCCCATGTCCCAGCGGAAAGGCACAGTCTGCCACCAGCTGAAAGCCATCCATTTTGTAATGGCTCATAAAGTACTCCATATCCTCCATGCCCCGCTCTTCGCTGCAGCCTGTAAAGAGTACAAAATTATGACGGAGTCCCAGGCGCTCCTCTTCTTCCTTCAGATACCGCAGCGCGTACAGTGCGCCCGCGGCCGGTCCCTTATTGTCCTGGATTCCTCTTCCGATCAGGAAACCGTCTTTCTCGCTCATCTCATAAGCCGGAAAGGTCCAGCCGTCTCCCGCCGCCACTACGTCCAGATGGTTCCATACAGAGATCGCATTCTCCCCATAGACGTAAGGGCGCAGTCCCATTCCGGCAAAGTGATATTCATAGTTGGTCGCTGTTAGGCCGTATGAGACAGCGATCGCCATCATTTCCTCCAAAACCTTTTTGCATTCCTTCCCATACGGATTCTCACCGCTGTCCGGTTCGGAGACGCTTGGGACAGCCACCAGCCGTCTTAAATCTTCTTTTAATTCCTCTTTATGGCCGTATACCCATTCTCTGATCTTCTCTAATTCCTGTTGATTGAACTTACACTCCATCGCTCCGCTCCTTAACATGTCTTCTTCGCTACCCCTTCAGTCCAGCCGTGGACACGCCTTCCACAAATGTCTTCTGCGCAACGGCAAACAGGATCAGACAGGGAAGAATCGCCACGACCGACATGGCCATGATCTGATCCCAGGCATTCTTTCCGGCACTGTCCAGCATCAGCCGCAGTCCCAGGGAAATCGGAAATTTCTTCGTACTGTTGATGTAAATAAGGGGATTGAAATAATCGTTCCAGCTCCATAGTGACTGGAAAATCACGCAGGATACCAGCGCCGGCTTTGCCAGCGGCACGATTAAATAGATCAGGATTCGCAAAGAACCGCAGCCATCCAGCTTTGCCGACTCATCCAGTTCCGTTGGAATTCCCCGTATAAACTGCAGTACCATATAGATCAAAAATGCCGAGCTTCCCAGGGCAGCGGGTACGATAAAAGGCAGGTAGGTATTGAGCCAGCCCATCTTATTGAAAATAAGATATTTGGGAATCATGGTCACAGTACCTGGAAGCATCAGGGTCGACAGCATCATGGCGAACAAAAATCCCTTGAACGGGAAATCAAATCTGGCAAATCCATATCCTACCAAAGTGCTGGATATAACGGTCAGCAGCACGCTGGGTACCACCAGCAGGAACGTATTTTTCATAAAATGTCCCATACTGTATACGCCTCCGCCCGACTTCCAGCCCTCGATATAGGCATTCAGACTTATATGGGCAGGCAGAAGGGCGGAAGAGCCAAAGATTTCAGCGTTCGTTTTAAATGTGGCAAAGAACATCCATACCAGCGGATAAATGAGGATGATTCCCACGGTTATAAGAAACACGTACATCACGCCCCGCCTTATTTTCTTTTTCATCTGGCTCCACCTCCATCGTTGTAAAATACCCATAAGTTGGATGATTTGAAAATCACCAGGGTAACTGTGATCATAATCACAAACAGAATCCAGGATAAGGCACAGGCATACCCCATTTTGTAATACTTAAAGGCTTCATCATACACCTTCAAAATATAAAGATATGTGGACTTCATGGGGCCGCCGTTAGTGATGACAAACGCTCCCGTAAACTCCTGAAATGCGGAGACCAGCTGCATAACCAGATTAAAAAGGATCGTAGGGGTAATCAGGGGGATCGTGACAGACCAGAAGCACCTGACACTGCCTGCTCCGTCCACTCTGGCCGATTCATAAAGCTCGGCAGGTACATTTTTAAGGGCGGATAAGAATACCACCATAGAAGACCCGAACTGCCAGACTGCCAGAAGGCTCAGCGTAAACAGGGCGATCCTGGGGTTACTGAGCCAGCCCACCGGTTTGATGCCGAACCAGGAAAGCATGGTATTGATGGTACCGTTTCCCGAGAACAGGAAGCGCCACAGTACAGCGATTGCCACACTGCCTCCCAGTATGGACGGCAGATAATATACCGTACGGAAGATGCCGATTCCCTTTACCCGCAAATTCAGCAGCATGGCGATAAACAGCGCAAACGCCAGCTTTAGCGGAACTGCTATGGCAACGTAAATGAGTGTAATCTTTAGAGAATGCCAGATTTCTCTGTCCTTCTTAAAAATAGTTATAAAGTTCTCTAATCCGACCCAATTGGGGGTCCCCACCATGGCATAATCCGTGAAGGAATAGTATAGTGATGCCAGGAACGGATAGAGCTGAAGCGCCAGAAAGCCTATGAGCCATGGCGATATGTAAATAAGCCCCTCAATACGGCTTAAGCTTTTTATTTTTTTGCCCATTGCAATTCTCCTTTCGCCGGTAAAGCCGCTGCCGCACGGTTTGCGTTCTTCCGTGCGGCAGCTTATTCTTTACTTTTTAATTCTCTGCAGAACCTCTTCCAGAGCAGTAAAAGTTGACTCTACCGCTTCTTCCGGAGTCGCCATCCCATAGGCAACCTTGGAGAATTCGTCGGTAAGGGTATCTCTTAACTCACTGTTTTGCGACGGACCATTGTCCCTGGCCTGGACATTGCCATAAGCTTCATCCAGAGCATCGATAACCGGCTGTCTCAGCACTCCATTTTCCACAGCTGCTTTTTGCTGGGCCTCCGTGGTCGGGACTGCACGGACAGACCCGAGAATCTTAGCCGCTTCCGGATCATTGAGCTGCCAGTTTAAATACGTCAGCGCAGTATCCGGTACCTTAGAAGAATTGCTCAATCCGACCAGATAGGTGGGACGAATCTGGGAAGACCCCTGCTTTGCTCCTTCGCCTATGGTTGGCCAGAGGATCATAGTCGCCTCATCCTTTCCCTCCAGCAAATCATCGACCTTAGTAAACTCACTGTTCCACACCAGACAGGCAATCTCCTCCCCATTGATCCACTTGGGATTAGGTGTGGAAGAACCGTAATAGAGATCCGCCTCCCCCATAGGCTCGAAAACACCCGATTCATAGGCCTGTTTGATAAGATTATACACATACAGTAAATCTTCTTTGGTAAATGCAATCGTAAAGTCATCATTGATCACCTGACCGCCGGTCCGCTGCTTTATCATCGCCAGCAAAGCATTCAGCACATGTCCATGGTCTGCGGAAAAGAAATAGGCGTCAGGATCCTTCTCATGAAGCTCTTTTCCCAGTTCAATGATCTCTTCCCATGTCAGCTGATGATCTATCTTTAATCCGTATTTTTCAGCAGCCACCGTATTCAGCAGCATACCGGAACACTGAACCCCCATGGGAACAGCCAGCAGCTTCCCGTCAAAAACACAGTACTGGTCCAGGAGTTCTTTACCGATGCTGCTGTAATCCAGAATATCCTGCTGGTAAAGGTCTGTAAAGTAATCTCCTCTGCCGACCCACTCCATCATCCAGGGCGCATCGATATGGAATAAATCCGCCACCGTGCCGCCGGCTAACTGGGTAACTACCTTCTCCTGGTATCCGTCAAAGGCGGAATACTCCGGCTCGATCGTGACCTCCGGATGGAGCTCCTTATAAGCTGCCTGAAGATTCGTATAGGCCTCATGGGTAGCGCTGCCTCCCCACCATTCATACCGGAAAGACACCTCCTGCCCTGCTGCGTCCGTGTTTTCAGCCGCCCCTTTCTCTGTGGCTGGCGCTGCCGTATCCCCCGTTGTCGCCGCCGTCGTCGTATCTGCGGCCTTTTCCGGCTGTGCCGCGCTGCATCCGGTAAGCATCACCATTCCGGCTGTCAGACATAACGCTGTAACCCGTTTCCCCCATCGTTTCATTCCTTTTCCTCCTTTTCATTAGCGTTTCATCTTGGAAATGTTCATAAGAAAAGTATAAATAAATCTCTTTTTTTATACAACCTGTCCAAGTCGAGATAACTACATCATCGATTGACTAATTTAAAGAGAACGTATCATTCTTTGCTGTTTCTACCTCATTTCTTGACATTGGTATCACCAGCATAACCACAGTTCCTTCGCCCTTTCTGCTGGTAATCTTCATCTGGCAGCTTTCTCCATATGCAAGCTGCAGCCTTTTATTCGTATTGAATATTCCGATATGGCTGTCACCCAGCCGTCCTTCTTCCAGCCCTTTTCGCAGACGGGTAAGCTTTTCTTTCTCTATACCGGCTCCATTGTCCACCACATGAATATGCAGTTTTTCCCCCTTCACAAATATCTTTATCCGTATTCTGCCTGTTCCGCCTTCTTTTTCCCTGATCCCATGATTCACCGCATTCTCTAAAAGCGGCTGAAGGACAAACTTTACGACGGGAATTGCAAGCACCTCCTCTTCATAGCTCCATTCCACCAGAAATAATTCGCCATACCGCTCCTTTAAGATCTTGATATAGCATTCCGTTACGTGAATCTCCTGCTCAAGGGTGGCCTGCTCTCTTTCATCCAGCGAATAAACCAGAATCTCGGACAGATCTTCCAGCATATCATTGGCCGCCGTGCGCTTCCCCGTCTGTTCCATGATCTTCCAGTTGACGGTTTCCAGCGTATTATACAGAAAATGAGGATTCATCTGTGACTGCATCGCCAACAGCTCCGTAGCGCGGAGTTTGTATTTCCGCTCCGATAACTGGACCCTTAAGAAATCCTGCTCAATGAAATTCTGTATCATCTGTCTGGTGATGTAAGCGAAATAGTCAGAGGACTCTTTTACTTCATATTCGTGAATATCCTTGCCTTCTCTGGCCGCCTCCATCAGTTCCTGAAGCGTCTCAAAATTACGATAGCTGAGACGGGTGGCCGCATAAGCCAGAAGAATGCCTAAAAACGTAACCAGCAAAATACATACAAAGGTGTATCTGACAATCAGAAGCGGAAGCCTGTAAAATTCAATCTTGGGAATGGCCGACTGGTAAGACCACTGATACCGTTCTGAATCCATGCTATAGACAACAGAATCCTTTCCATGTGCTTCCTCCAGACTGACAGGGCCTGTCTGAAGGAGGACATCTCCGTTCTGGCTGCAGATAAAGACAGACTGGTTGGAAAATACCTTTGCGGAATCCAGCAGTTCTTTCATATACCGTGCATCCAGATTGAGAAGGATCACACCATCGTAGTCCATCATCTGGTATACGGTAATTAAATCCCGGCCTGTGGTTCCCAACCTGCGGCGTTCACTCCAGGTCTTATCTTTATCCTTATGCACCTGATAGCTTTCAAGCCATCCCTCGTCTATCCCGATTCCCAGCATTCCCCCTCTGTTGTTAGACCGGATAAACCGGTTATAGGGGTTGGGATAATAGATATAAATACTGTCTATGTACTGCCTGGCGTTGACCGGGGCATTGATAAACGTTTCTATGGTAGTTAAATCCTGATGCTCCTGGTAGCCGAGGGACTCTGTATTCAATACGTGATAGCATTTATTGATAATCCCCGGGTTAATATCAAAGGCCAGCATCAGGGAATCCAGTTCGCTTAACATCAGCTCCGTACTGTACAGGGTAGACTGCAGAAGCTTCTGGTTCGTCTGATCCAGCTCGGTTTTTAAATAGGAGTATCCCACAGCCGTTCCCACTCCGCCCACCACCGTGATGGAAAGGAGAACCGGGAGAAGGAATTTGATCAGCATATTGTAAAAGTATTTATGCTTATAAAATCTCTGCCTCATGATTTTTTCCTCCATTCGCCTGACTGTCGCGGTACTCTCTGGGACTCATTTGACAGAACAGATGGAACGCGCGGGCAAAGTTTTTTTCATTGGTATATCCAACCATCTCGCTGACCTCCCTGATCCGATAACGGGAGTCCCCAAGAAGCCGCTGGGATTCCTTCATCTTCACCTCCATGACATAATCGGAGAAGTTCTGTCCGCTTTTTTTCTTATACAGCCTGCTTAAATATTGGGCATTCATATTGACGTAATCCGCAGCCTCCTCTAAGCTGGCGGTGCGAACATGGGTCTCTACATACTTCTTTACCAGGGAGATCACATCCTTTCCCATATTCTCTTCCCGGAACTCTTCACGCTTCCGCTTTTCATCCAGCTTTTCCCTGACATGCCCGAACACTTCCCTGATATCACCAAATTTGGTTGGTTTTAAAATATAATCCAGGACCCCATACTGCAGCCCCTTCTTTGCATACTCAAAATCTCTGTGTGCGCTTAAAAACACGCATTCCATGTCATACCCCAGCTCCCGGACCCTTGCGACCAGCTCTATGCCATCCATCACCGGCATACGGATATCGGATAAAAGCACATCCACCGTATGATTCTCCAGATATGCAAGAGCAGCCTTTCCATTGGCTGCGCTTCCCTCCACGATGAACCCCATTTGATCCCATGGAATATAATTGCAAAGTCCATTCAGGGTTGCCCGTTCATCATCTACGATTAATAAACGATACATTTGATATCATACCTCCTCCAATTTTTTCTTTTTCCCCCAGGGAGTGATTTTTCAAACACGCCCTGCTACACCATCATAAACGTTTCTCAGAAAATTCTCAACCTCAAACTCCCGGGCCGGAGATTCCGGTTACAATTCATGGCCCCACTGCGGGCCGTGCATTGTAACAGATTCCGGGCAAAACAAAAGAGACCCCGCAGTTTAGGGTCTCTTCTAAACAACAACCGGCTCTTGTACCAGTTCTTTTATTTCCAGATCTTGACAGCCTTCTTATCCGCCTCCAAGCATTCCTCCCGGAGCAGCTCCAGTTCCTCCGTATGGTCCTCGCATGGGTCTTCATACTTCAGCACCTTAATCACGGACTGCTCAAAGCCTTCCTCCCCATACTCATTCCACAGCTCCTGCAGATGCCGGTTCGGATGGGAAGAGCCCGATAATCTGGCGCAGACGCTGTTGAAAGCGGTTCTCGTATCTCCCGATATTCCCAGAAATGATTCGCCGGTAGCCCTGCATTTCAGAGAAATCACGCCCATCTCCGGATGGCGGTTTTTGTATTCCATAATAAGCTGCTTTTTGCGTTCTGTATTCATGTTTATCACCTCGTATTCCATTGTACCCCATAAAGCCTGCGGGTACAATCTACGCTCCGTAGACTTTGCGTCATTCGTCAGACGGGCTCGCAGGCGCCCCCGCCTGACTCGTTGTCGGGATAAACTGGCCCGGACTGTCGAAAATCCGGTCGATGGCGACGATTGCCGCTCCCGTCAGGATCGGGTCGCCCTGATAGGTGCTGATCGACAGTGTCAGTCCCTCCCACACGTCGGCCAGAATGCCTTCCCGCACGGTTTCACGGATCACGGCTTCCATTCGCTCCGGATCCGGTCTCGCCATATCATCCCCGATGATGATGATATCCGGATTGATGACATTGACAATATTAATAATTCCGATTCCAAGGCTCTCGCAGGCGCGCTGGTAGCAGTCCATACAGAACTGGTCGCCTTCGCGTATGCGCCGTTCCACATCTTCAAAATTGCATCCTGCCCGGCCCGCCTGGTCACCGTATACCGCCTTCACTAATTCCAGGGAAGAGGCATACCGCTCCAGACAGCCCTTATTGCCGCAGGCGCAAGGCTTTCCGTTCCGGTCGATAGTCATGTGACCAATCTCCCCCGAAGTTCCCAGAGCACCCTTATAAATCTTTCCGTCCATCACAATTCCCGCGCCGATTCCCTGACCGGCCGCAATGTAGACCAGAATATCATCGCGGTAGGCGTCCTTTAAGTCCCACATATGGGCATAGGCGCCGGCGTTGGCGTTGTGCTCTAAAAATACGGGGATGTCCAGTTCTCTGTCAAAGAATTTCTTTAAATCAACATCCTTCCAGATATCGGCCCCCGTGATCAGAGCAATTCGGTTTTTCTTCGCTATAAACGGCCCTGGCACCGCCATGCCTGCCGCCAGTATGGTATCCTTTCCGTATTTTTTCATCAGAATACGCATCTCGGCTGCGATCTGGTTCAATATATCTTCCGCATCCGGCTGCTCTTCCGGTTTAAAATCCACTCGTTTCTTCGTTATCTGCGTCCCTGTCAAATCAAACAGGCCGACGCTGTAATGCTTTCTCGCAAGGCGCACGCCGATGACCCGGTAACGGTCCGGATTAATAGATACGCCGATGGAACGGCGGCCCTTGCTTCCATTCAGGAAGCCCACCTCCGTGACGATTCCCCAGTTTAAAAAATCCTTCATAATATTGGTCACGGTCGCCTGTTTCAGCCCTGTCAGGGAAGCCAGATATGCCCTGGAACACATGCCTTCTCTTCTTAAATTTTTTAAAAGGAGAGAACGGTTCATCTCCTGTGTCACGTCCTGGTTAATTCCCCTGTTTTGGACCATGTTGTCTTACCTCGCACCTCTTGTATGATTGGCCGGACAGTCTCCGGCCGGGGCCAGTTTTTCTGCTAACTGTCCGTAGTACCAGCACTAGTATATCATGGTCCTGCCGGATCCGTCAAATGAGAAAACTTTGAGAAAACCATAAGAAAACCCGCTCAAATATTTGATCCCGCCCCCTTTACAGCGGAGTTCCGCTCGCGTATAATATATCTATTACATTTGTAAGAACAGGGAGGTTATCATGAGCAGGCTGCCGCAGATATCAGAAGCCGAATATGAAGTTATGAAAGTCATCTGGAGCAAAGCCCCTATTAGCACCAACGAGGTGACGGACTGCCTTTCAGAGGCTACGGAGTGGAGTCCCAAGACGATCCAGACGCTTCTTAAGCGCCTCGTGCAGAAGGGGGCCATTACATATGAAAAGAAAAGCAGGGTCTTTGTATATACCCCGCTGGTAGCAAAGGAAGACTATTTAAGCCAGGAGAGCGAGCATTTTCTTAATCGGTTCTACAATGGAAATCTGACCTCACTGGTAGCCAATTATATGAAGGACGAACGGATCTCCCAGGAAGAACTGGAAGAGCTTCGCGGCCTCCTATCGCATAGCGGGGAAGGAGAATAGCAGATGGCAGAATCTCTGCTTCTTTATCTGCTGCAAAGCAGTGCCGCCATTGCAGTTTCCGGCGGCATCATAATGTTCATACGAAAAGCGTTTGACCGGTACTTGACAGCGGAAACCCGTTACCGCCTGTGGTTTCTTCTCCTGATCCTTGCGGCCGCGCCGTTCCTGGCTGAAGCATTTCCATGGCTGGGCAGGCTGACTTCCCGCCTTGCCGATCTGTGGATGGCCCCGGCCGGGGATTCGTGGCAGGGCGGGGGCCCGGAGGCTGCCGGTAATATTTTTACAGCCACGGGACTGCTCCATGATTTTTCCGTTTCGGTTAGCCGGGAAATGCCTGGTTATCTGGCATTCGCCCTTCTCTCCCTCTGGATTGGAGGAGCGGTCTTACTTGCAGTCCTCACCCTTATTTCCGCGGTCCGGGTCAATTTTTTAAAGAAGACTGCCCTTCCCGTTCGGGATGCAATCCTGCGGGACATATTTGAGGACTGTAAGAGGCAGCTTGGAATCCGGAGAGACATTCCGCTTCGTTCTTCCTCCCGGCTGCGCTCCCCGGTTACGGCGGGAATCGCCGCGCCTTGTGTGCTGCTTCCGGCATCCCGGCTCTCCGGTCTCTCGGAAGACGAGATCCGCTGCATTCTGCTGCATGAGCTTTTGCATTACAAGCATAAGGATATCATGAGCGGCGTTCTTTTCCGCCTCCTCCTGATTTTTTACTGGTTCCATCCTCTGGTCTGGCTGGCCTTAAAGGAGATGGACAGCGACCGGGAAATTGCCTGCGATACGGCGGTATTGGCGCTTCTTGGTGAAAAAGCGTCCTGTGATTATGGAAATGCCCTGCTTCATTTTGCAGCCAGTCTCTCCCATCTGACCTTTGGGCAGACAGCCGGCATCGGCGGAAGCCGCAAAGAGATCCGGAAGCGGATTCTGCACATTGCCTCCTACCGCCGGGAAACCGGCAACAGACGGTTAAAGAGCCGGCTGCTGTATCTTTTGACCGCAGCGCTGGTGATCTGTACCACGCCGTCCGCCTCCGCTATCGCATTTTCCTCAGACCGCTATCGTGCGGCTCTGCCCCAGGCGTCTTTAGAAGATTTGAGCAGCTATTTCGGAAACTTTGACGGCAGCTTCGTCCTGTATGACAGTTCCGAAAACCGTTATCTGATATCCAATGAGGACGACGCCCGCACAAGGATTTCGCCAAACTCCACCTACAAGATCTACAGCGCCCTGATGGCCCTCGACGCGGGTATCATCACTGCGGAGGAATCTGCCATGGCCTGGAACGGAGAAACTTGTCCCTTCGATTCCTGGAACAGGGACCAGAACTTAAACACCGCCATGACGAACTCCGTCAACTGGTATTTTATGAATCTGGACCGCCAGGGCGGCCAAGACTCGATCAAACGGGAGCTTACCGCCCTCTCCTATGGAAATCTGGACTTTTCAGGAGGCCTCTCCCGGTTCTGGCTGGAATCCTCCTTGAAAATATCTCCTCTGGAACAGGTGAAGCTGCTGGCTGCATTATCCGGCCACACGCTTCCGTACTCGGAGCGTGACATGGAGACCGTTAAGGACGCGCTTTTCCTCTCCTCCGACGGCACATCGTCACTGTACGGAAAAACCGGCACTGGCACAGTCGATGGAAAAAACACCAACGGCTGGTTTATCGGCTTCATAGAATCTAAAAACGGCGCCTTTTCCTTTGCGGTCCATATTAATGGAGACGACGGGGCAACCGGTGCAAAGGCAGGGGATATCGCACTGCGTATCCTGAAAGAGAAGCAGCTTTATGGGTAATAAAAATGTCATCAGACGAAACCACTGCGTTCCCGTCAGATGACATTTTCATTGCTTTAAATTTGGAAAAAACGGTTTAAAACCGCTTATTCGATCGTAACCTTAAACCGACACTTTTCAGCTCCGCTCAAAACCGTTTCGATTATCTCCACCTCTATGTGCTTTTCCGGCATCATATTTTCCAAAACGTATATCATACTCTGTCTGGAGCATTCGCAGAAGGAAGCGTCTTTTCCTCCTGCCAGTGCTTCCTCACATACGCATTTGGGATAACCCATTTCATAAATATGGCCCTTTTCAATTTCTTTTGCAAAGGAATGCTCTGTATCTCCATATTTCTGGCAATATGTATCCATATTGAAGCCGCAGTCCTGAAACCACTGCATCTGAACAGGTAACACGGTATCCTTTACACATTTTATTGCTTTTGTCCTGTAATCCATGATTCTCTCCTCAAATCGAATTTGTTAAAATGCATATATCCACTACAGATAAATACGCGCTATGCCTTCACAATTCTACTATATCCGTGTGTATCTGTCAAATTCAGTGGTACATCATTACAAGGAAATTTCTACCATGGATCCGGTAAGTTCACTACTGCACCGGCGGAATATAAGAATCCAGCACGGCCTTCGCCTTTCTCACTACCAGCCCGCTTCCTCCGGCATTCTTGACATCCTCCACCATACTGACCATGAGTATCGGCGCGCGGTTCGGGCCGTCGGCCGTATAGACTGCAAACCAGCCCAGCTCCGTTCCGGAGGTATCTCCTTTCGACGCTTTTATCTCGGCCGTTCCCGTCTTGCCTGCCAGCGTAATATCCCCCCGCATCGCGGCGTGGCCGGTTCCGTGTTCCGAGCTGATTACCTTTTTCAGCGCGGTATCGATTGTTTCCGCAATCTCAGGAGTACAGGCACCCTTCAGCCATACTTCCGATGCCGGCTCCTTCCTGTACGTAATGTATGGCTTTATGACATCGCCCCGGTTGGGGAACATGGTATAAAGGGCCGCCAGGTGAATCGGATTCATCAGCACCTGCCCCTGACCGTATCCGCTGTCCGCCAGCTGGATTTCCGTCTCGATCCGTTCCGTGTTGGAATACTGGGACTGGGAAACGGATATCTCGAAGGGCAGATCCTGATTGAAGCCCAGGCGGTCGAGCCCGGCCATGAAGTCGTCATACCCGATCTTCAGCGCGGCTTTCGCAAAGTAAATGTTGTCGGAGTAAATATAGGCATTTTCCAGATTGACCGGGCTGTAGTCGTGGAGTGTCGTCACCTGATACTTTCCCCAGCTGGCATCCTTCTGCCAGCTAAGTCCCGCGCGGTCCGTGCCAAAGCTTTCGCCCGGAGTCAGCGCTCCCGTGGAAAGCCCGATGACTCCCGTTATCGGCTTAAATGAGGAGCCGGGCGCAAAGCGCTGTCGGAAACGGTTAAACATCGGCTTTCTCTCATCTTCATTTAACGAGGCCCATTTCTCCTCTGACATGCCGAGTATGAAATCATTGTCGTCATACGACGGCGTATTCACCAGTGCCAGGACCTCCCCCGTGTAAGGATTCATGGCAACCGTGCAGCTCTTGACGTCTTTGAACTTCTCGTAGATGGTCCTCTGAAGGCTGCTGTCTATGGTCAGCGTGATATTGGTGCCGTCTACCCGCGGTATGGCGGCCAGAACCAGCTTTTCCGCGCCCTCGGAGGTGACGATCGAAATCTTTTCTCCGTTCTGTCCCTTCAGTTCTTTTTCATACAGAGTTTCGATTCCGCTTCTCCCTATGACGCTGTCCGATAAGTATCCCTCGCCCGGATGCTTCTCCAAATCCTCAGCCGTCACATTCTGGACATATCCCACCAGATGGGCCGCCGCCTCTCCCAGCGGATAGGATCTCACCGGTGTATCGGTAATCATCACGCCCGGTATGGCCAGAAGCGCGTCCTGGAGCGCCTTATTCTCCACATTATCCTCTCTTGGACTCGCTGACTGGAGATCAAACTCATCTACCTTTTTCAGCGTCTTGACCGGAACCAGGGAGTCTTCCTTCACCCATTTTGCCGCCAGCTTCTTCTCTATACTCTCCACGGAGACACCGAGAAGCTCAGAAAGCCGCTCCAGATCAGGGCTCGTGCCGGAAGTCTCTCCCTCCGTTCCCGCGGTATAACCGGCCATTTTCCCGGGAACAAGGCCCACCAGAGAAGCGTTCCCTTTTCCGGCAAGCAGACCGCCGTCCCGGTCCAGAACCTCCCCTCTCACAGACCGGTCGGTGGAGACACGCACTTTATCGGTGCGGCCCAGATTCGGGAATATAACCTGATCATTCCAGATCATCCGATAGTCGCCCGCCGCCTTTTTCTTCTTCGTTCCCTGGTCCTCAGCCGCCTGCTCCCAGATAAAATCAACCTGATTCAGGAAATTGATCTCGCCGGCGGAGCTGTTGAGCGAAGTCTGGTAGCTGACCGTCTTCAAACCTTCCGTCCGTTCCTCCACACTCTGGATCTCCACGCGAATATCGGCGGCGCCGATTCCCTCATAGATGTTTTTATTTCTCGCTGTAAAGTCCTCCAGACCGATATTCTTCCGGCTCTGTTCGTTCAGCATTCCATACATCGCCTCGTAGTTACCGGTCCTGATATAATCCGTGTACTCCATCAGGAGCTCTTCCGGGGTCTTCTCCTTCTCCGTCTCCCCTCCTCTCCGAAACCAGACCCCCCCTGCCACAATCACCGCAGCTATCAGGATCCCTGCAGCTATACCACCGATCATCAGTCCACGTTTACTTTTTCTACGTCTCATAATATGGTTCCTCTCTTTACAGCTTCGATCTCATACCTTTTCCTGATGATGACATTTCACGCACATTTCCGTCAAATCTCACACCTGCTCCCGCAGACTTCGCATTCTGCACCGAGTTTTTATAAATTATTACATATGTAAGATTTAAAGTCAATATATCATTTCTATTGTTAAGAAAAATGTAACATTTATTTTCCTTCAAAAACTGCGCCGCCATCACTTGACATATCTCCAAAACCGGCATATAATGAACATTGTTCATTTAAGGAGGTATTCACATGAAAATCAAAAAAAATTATCTACTGCTGCTTGCAGGCATTGTCTGGCTCGCAGCCGGCTTTAATATTCTGCGTATCGGGATCATTTCCTATAAAAGCTATGTGACACTGATCAATCTGGCCCTTTCCGCAGCAGTATTTTTCCTTTTCTGGTTTATGGTGTTTGGCAAACTGGTACGCAGGCACACCGACCGGATTGTACGCTATGAGGAAGAGATGCAGTTCATTCTGAAGTTCTTTGACCGCAAGTCCTTCTGCATCATGGCTTTTATGATGACCTTTGGGATCGGCCTGCGCACCTCCGGCCTCTGCCCGGATATCTTTATCGCAGTCTTTTACTCAGGGCTGGGAACCGCTCTGGTTCTGGCGGGCCTCGCATTTACTGGCAACTATATCACACAGGTGGCCAGGAATCGTTAGTCACTGAAAAAACTCCCGCGGCAGTCGCTGGAATTAAGCAAAAAAAGGCTGTACCGTCTCCCGGTTCCCGGGTGAGCGGTACAGCCTTTTTTCTATCTCTTCTTTCGATTATTCCCTTTACTACGGTCTCCCAGACGCTCTTTCAGCAAACGGTCGAATTCCTCTTCCGTCACGCCTTCTTCCCGAAGCCGCCTGCGCCTCTGCTCCCTGCGGAGAGCGCGCTGCTGTTCCTCTTTCTTTCTGGAGTATGACAGATACGCTCCACCGCCGGCAGCGGCGGCAATCACCACCAGTGCGATAATCAGAAAGGGATTGATGGAAAACTTCTTCTTCACCTCCTCTTTCTTGTCATCCGCTTCCGGCTTTGACTCTTCCTGTGTTGCCGGCTCCGTGACCGGTTCCTGCACTTCTTTCTGCGTCAAATAGGCGCCGCCCACCTTCCGTCCGTCGTATGTATACTGTATAAACGCCACGCTTCTCTCCGGATGCTCGTCCGGAAAATCGGTTGTCAGCGTGTGCTCCGTATCTGCAAATACCGCGCCCTCCGGGAGTGTCACCGCTCCGGACGGATCGATCTTAAGATCCACCGGCAGATAACTTTTTCCGGCCACCTCCACGGCTGTCTCGCCTTCGGTATAGGCAGTTTCGTTTTCCGCTACATTAAAATTGGTAAAATGCGCAAATCCATATTCCAGAAGCGCCTTGCTGTCCAGATAATACTGTCCGGGACTCCCCTTCAGAATCACGGAAATCATACGCTTCCCGTCCTTCTCCGCATAGGTAACCAGCGTGTTGCCGGCTTTTAAGAGGTATCCCGTCTTGCCGCCCTTCACCGGCGGATAATAGTACTGGCTTGAAGAGTCATTCGTATTCAGGATCAGCTTATTCTCCGCATAAATCGTCAGGCCATCCGGATTGTTGATCGTAGGCGGAAACGTATGTGTCAGCGCCGCGCTGATTCTGATAATATCCGGCTCTGCAAATGCCGCTCTGGAGATCGCCGCCATGTCTCTGGCCGTCACGTACTGTGTGTCTCCGTTGAGGCCGGAGGGATTATCGAAATGGCTGTCCTTGCATCCCAGCGCCGCGGCCTTGTCGTTCATCATCTTCACGAACGCTTCCTGAGACCCGGCCACATGCTCTGCCAGCGCGTTAGCCGCCTGATTACAGGAATGAACCAGCAAGGAATAGAGGCAGTCCTCCACGGACAGCTTGTCTCCTTCTGCCACATTCAGCTTATTACCGCTGTCGGACTCCACGTTATTGATCGCGCTGCTTGAAAATGTCACCACATCGTCGAGTTTGCTGTGCTCCATCACCAGAAGAGCCGTAAGAAGCTTCGTAATACTGGCTGGCGGGTATGGCGTATCATACGCTTTTCCACCTAAAATGGCGCCGGAATCCATGTCGATGACGACTCCTGCCTCCGCCTGTATATCTGGTCCGGCCGGCCATGCCGGAGCAGCGTAGGCAGTCATGAGAAAACAGTTGCTGATCAGTGTCCAGCAGAGTAATTTCTTCAAAAAACGTTTCATGCTTTGTTCCCCTCAATTATGTATACACGCCCTGTTATTACATTCGTAAGAGCATTTTTTAATTATACACTGGATTATCCGGTGTGTAAACAGACTTCGTAAATTTTAGAATGAACCGGAAAATCCGGGGCCGCAGTACCTTAAGATCCCTCACTTCTCTCCCCCCGGCAAAGAAAAATGCCGGAAAGTCAGCCTCTCGGCCATTTCCGGCATTTCAACTTTGTTTCAATCAACGCTCGATCATTTCACAGAGTGCGACTATATCTTATAGATGTGCGGCTTCAGTTCCATCCGCTTCATGCGCATCTTCATAAGCAAGGCCTGATATTCTTTCTCCTTAGCCAGATTATGAAGCTCATACGGGTCGGCCTCCAGATCGTAAAGTTCCTCCGCATCCCCATGATTATCCACATATTTATACTGCTGCCATACGACTGCTTCCGCCCTCCACGGCGCAAGGTGTCCGTAGGTCTCGGCCAGGAGCGCTGTCCTCCAGCCCGGCCTCTGCTCCGTGAACAGCCGTAATATATCCTCTCCATCCACGGGTGAGCGGAAGGCGCTTCCCGCAGCGCTCACGATAGTAGGAGCCAAATCACAGTTGGTTACCAGCTCCCTGCAGATCCGGTTCTTTGGGAGCACGCCGGGGCAGGCCATCGCAAGCGGAATCCGCAGCACCTCCTCCGGCAAATAAAAGGCTTTGTCAAAATGGCCGCCGTGGCAGGCCAGGGCATCACCGTGATCCGCGGTCCAGATAATCAGCGTATTCTCATCCATCTGAAGCTCCCGCAGCTTCTCAATCACGCTTCCCACAGCCTCGTCCACCATAGTGATCTGGCCGTAGCATCTGGAAAGGAGCATCTGCCATCGGGACCATTCCATGGGATTCGGCCGGATCAGCTCTCTGTCACGGCTCGTTTCCCTTCCCGTATCGAACAGGTAGGATCTTGGCTTTCCTGCCAGATCATCGAAAAAACTCGGATATTCTTCTATGGATTCCGGCGGATAGAGCGCCGCAAATTCTTCTGTCGGGCTGTACGGCTGGTGCGGTCCCCAGAAATCCACCCGCATCATGAACGGAGCCTCCTCCCGTTTCAGCTCCTCCAGCTGGCGGCAGGCCATATCCGCGACATAGTACGCCTCATGGCACTCTTTCGGTCCCTCCAGGATGCCGGAGAGCGCCTCATTCGTGAGATCCCCCGGGAAATCATAGAGATCTCCCTCCTTCACATCATCAATCCAGCCCTTCTCGCACATATTCATTTCCACGCGCATTCTGGCCGGCGGAAGTTCTTTCCGCTTCCGGTACTCTTCGTACTCCGGCTGATGGTATGGATTGGAATAATCCGGGTAGGACACCCCAAGGCAGCCCAGATCCGACGGTTTTCCGGCGCAGGCGTGCCATTTTCCAAAGTAATAATTCCGGTATCCGGCTTCCTTAAGGACATCCACATACGTTTCGTGGCTGTCCCAGGGCGTTTCAAAGGAATTGTCCGTCTGGCCGTGATGGTGGGGATACAGCCCCGTCATCATCGTTTTTCTGGAAGGCATACTGAGAGGCGAGGAGCAGTAGGCGTGTTCAAAGAATACTCCCTCCGCCTTCAGCCGGTCAAAATACGGCGTCTTCACCCTGGAATGACCGTAAAATGCCTGATGGTCCACTACCATCATCAAAATATTGGGGCGCCGGTTCTTCCTAAAATGAAACACCGGCTCCTCATTTTCATCCCACTCCACGGGAAGTGTGTAGGCATGCCGATTCTCATCATACAGAGGATCGCCCAGAATCTCGTCATACTGCCTGGCATGGAATACCATAATATCCGTGAGACCGTCCTCAGATTTCACGAAGGAATTGTGGCCGGGGCCAAATATCCCCTTTTCCACATCGGTCTTCACCACCGGTTCTCTGGATTTTGACCAGTCAGCCGGATCGAGGGGGTTTCCTCCTCTCCGTAAGCGCAGCATTCCCATGCAGTAATCGGCACCCGTCGAGCTGGCCGAATACGTCAGAAACAGCCTGCCGTCTCTCTCTAAGACAGCCGCCCCTTCATTCACCCAGAATCCGCGGCGCTCCCAGTCGTAATCGGGGGCGCTTAAGAGCACCTGCGCCGTCAAAAGCCGGTCCGGCGCCTCCATCTCAGCGATGTATAAATTGGATATCTTTTTGCCTATATTCACCTTTTCCGCCCAAACGCAGTACCATTTTTCCCGGTACGGAAATACCGTCATATCAAGGGAAAAATCCTGAAATGAGAATTTGTCAGGCTCCGGGGTTTCCGCCGCCTTCATCTGTCCCAGTTCCTCCCACTCATCTTCCATCGGGTCTCCCCTGTTTACCAGCACATAAGGGCGGATTTTCCAGATATCGTCCTTCTCTCCGGCAGCAAAATAAATGTACCAGGCGCCGGATATATAATGAATTTCAGGCGCCCATATGTGACAGCTCATCGGTCCGCTGTCGTGTCTGACCCAAAGTGTCTTTTCCTCCGCGCATTTTAAACCGGATATGGTCGCGGCTTTTCTCAGTATAATCCTGTCATATTCAAGGACCGACGCGGTAAAGTAATACGTACCATCTTCATGCTTACAGATGTACGGATCGGCCCTGTTTTCAATCAGCGGAATATTGTATTCCGTTGATGCATAATGATCTCTGTCCATGTCTGTCCTCTCTGTTTACAGAGTCTCTCCCTGGACAAGGCGGTAGCGCTCATAGGTTTCCATGGCAATTTCCCGGCCTTCCATCTCGTCGAACAGAAGCTCCACTGCCCTTTTCGCCACTTCCTCCACCGAATTATAGATGGTGGACAGGCGCGGAGATAAATATTCCAGAAGCTCAATATCATCAAAACCCATGATTCCGTAGTCCTTCGGCGCCCGTTTGCCGCGGGCCTTCAAATACTTCATAATATCCATCGCATAGATATCGCCGGAACAGAAAAATGCAGTCCTGCCGCCTCCCTCTTCCAGAATGGAAGCCGCTTCCTCCCCGTACGATTCCGAGCTTATGATCTGCACCCTCGTGAACCGGCTCCCTATCGCATCCCGAAAGCCCTCCAGACGCTGCTCATGAGTATAGTTGTTCCCTTCCTTAGACTCGCCCAGAGGCGGGCAGACAAACACCACCCGCTCATAGTCGGAATCCAGAATCTTATCCGTCGCTTCCCTTGCCGCCCTCCGCTCATCAATTCCCACAAACGGAATCTCATCCGAAACCTTGTTTCCAATGACGATGAGCGGTGTGTCCAGACTTTTCAGAAACTTATTAAAATGTTCTCCTTTATTTACCGGGGAAAGAATCAGGCCATCCACGTGGTAATCCACCAGCTTTCGGATTAGATCCACCTCTTTTTCCCTGTTCTTTCCATGGAGCGTGATGTTTACACAGTAGCCTCTTGTCTGGGCCTCCGTCTCGATTGCGCTTAACATCTGGGCAAAATACTGGTTCTTGACATCAAATACCACGACGCCGATATACATCGTCTTTCCCTTTACCAGTCCTCTTGCCAGAAGATCCGGCCGATATCCCAGTTCTTCCGCTGTCTTCACGATCCTGTCTTTCGTCTCTTTGCTGATCCTTCCCTGATTGTTCAGGGCCCGGATCACGGTCGTTCTCGAAACCTGACAGATTCTCGCTATATCATTCGTCGTAACACCCATTTTGCACCATGCCTCCGGTTTCTTCATTATTCCCGCGAGCAACGAGCCAAAAGGACACGCTGGCGCGTCCATTTGGCGACTGCCGCGAGGGTCAAATGCCCCGTTGCTTGCAGCGGGGTTTTTGACTTGCGCCGGAATTCTCTGTACCTGTTCCGGCAGCTGTCACTTAACTTTTATTCGTAACACATTCCATGACAGCCTGTCAAGCACAACCGCAACTTTTCCGTCTTTTATGGCAGCGTCATCCTTTTGTTCCGGTCTCACTGGCTGATGGCCCGGTGAATTCACGGCTTCCGGATCGTCCGAAGCAAGAACGCGGTGCTCCAGCACAGCTACCGCCTCATATCCCTGTAAATCCAGTGACACCTCCATCTCCTCCGAAGGAGAACGGTTGATCATAAATACAACCATCTCATCTCCGTTCTCCACCGCGGCCGTATCCAGAAGTGGGATTTCTTTCTTCTCATAAAAAACTGAGTCTGAGGTTACGCGGCAGTCCATGACGTTGCCGTGACCGTAGGCGGCAGTATCCGCAAATGGATAATAGATCGGCTGCAGCCACACCCCGCCGCCCTTTTCCGTCATGATCATCGCGCTGACATTAGTCAAAAGGGACTGGCACGCGATCTTGACGCGGTCCGCATGTTTCAGGATTGCCAGAAGCATTCCTCCAAAGAGCAGAGCGTCCTGAAAGCTGTAAACCATCTCGCTGATCGGCATTGCCTTCTGCCAGGGCCTCTCGTCGCACTCTCTTACCGTCTCCTTTGACGCCCTGGTCCACACGCCCCATTCATCAAAACTGATAGAAAGCTGTCTGGAAGAGCGTTTTTTCGCTTTGATATAATCACAGACTGATGTCACCGTCCGGATGTAATCACTCATCTCATCCGCCTGTGCCAGGAAGCTTTCCACAGGCTTTTCATGGCCGTCAAAATACTGATGCAGGGATATGTAATCCACATACTCATACGTCTCATCCAGCGACTGCGCCTCCCATTCCGGGAATGTGGCCATGGTATTTAAGGAGCTTCCGCAGGAAACCAGTTCCACACCGGGATCCAGGATCTTCATGGCCTTGGCGGTCTCTCTCACCAGCCTTCCATATTCAGAAGCGCCTTTGTGGCCCAGCTGCCATTCCCCGTCCATCTCATTGCCGAGACACCAGGTGCGGACCCGGTACGGTTCTTCCCGCCCGTTCCTTTTCCGCTTTTCGCTGTAAGTGGTGCCCTCCTTAAAATTACAGTATTCCAGGTAATGCAACGCTTCCCGGATACTGCCGGTTCCCAGATTGACCGCCAGCATCGGTGACACCCCGGCCTTTTCACACCATTTCATAAATTCATCGGTTCCGAACTCATTCGTCTCGACTGCCTTCCAGGCCAGTTCCGGCCTGCGCGGCCGCTCCTCCTTCGGGCCGATTCCGTCTTCCCAGTTATAGCAGGAGACGAAATTACCGCCCGGATACCGGATGGTGGTAATGCCGGCGTTTCTAACCGCCTCCAGCACATCCTTTCGGAATCCATCCTCATCAGCCAGCGGGTGATCCGGCTCATAGATTCCGGAATAGACCACCCGGCCCATATGTTCCACAAAGCTTCCATAGATCCGGTCATCAACGGAACCCTTTTTAAACTCTCGATTGATCGTAATTCTGGCTTTCTGCATTGTTTTTTTCTCTCCTCTGTTTCAGCAGCTTAGCAGTACTAGTCCTTCATTCCGCTGGTCGCGACACTGGCGATAAAATATTTCTGGAAAAAGATATAAATGACGAGCAGCGGCAGCACCGACAGAAGAGCACCGGCCAGCTGCGGTCCATAATAAGTGGTCGCGTGTTCTCCCACGAAAAGGGCAAGTCCTGCGGAGAGCGTCCTCATCCTCGTGCTGCTGGTCATCATTAACGGATACAGCAAATCATTCCAGTTCTGCATCAGATGGAAAATAGCCAGAGTCAGTACTCCCGGTATTACCAGCGGGAACATAATCTTTGCAAATATACCGAATTCGCTCATGCCGTCCACTCTTGCCGCTTCCTCCAGATCCTTCGGAAGAGCCGCGAAGTAGGACCGCATCATAAAGATGCCGAATGCCGAGGTGGCCTTCGGCAGAATCAGTCCGCCGTAGGTGTCCAAAAGCCCCAGCAGATTCGATTCCAGAAACAGCGGAATCATCATAACCTGGAATGGTACCATCATGGTAAGCAGCACCAGCATGAACAGGATATCTTTCCCCTTAAAATCCAGCCGCGCGAACGCATAGCCCGTTAATGAGTCAAACAGCACTGCCAGAATCGTTGAACCACCTGCAAATATCACGGTATTTTTAATATATGATGCCATAGGGATTGTCCTAAAAATCCTCTGGAAGGACTTCAGTGTATATTTCGTTCCAAAAACAGTGGGCGGATATCCCAGGATCTCCTTTTCCAGTTTATAGGACCCAACTGCCATCCAGATAAGCGGAAACAGGACAATCACAATCAGGAACACCGTAAATACGATCTTAACCACACTTAAAAGTGTCACACGTCTTCTCTTCTTTTCGTTCATCCCCGGCCTCCTAATTCTGGTTAATAAACATGTTCTTGTACATCGGAAGGGAGACAGCCAGTATCACCACCAGCAGAAGCACAGAAAGGGCGCAGGCGTATCCCAGATTGTAGGGCTGATTAAAACCGGTTTTATAAATATACTGTACCAGCGTCTCGGTCTTAAACTGCGGACCGCCCTGTGTCGTGACGTACACCTGGTCAAACACCTGAAGAGAGCCGATGGTATTGGTAATAAGGCAGAACCCCAGCGTGGGCTTCAAAAGCGGCAGTGTAATCTTAAAGAACTGTGCCGTCTTCCCTGCCCCATCGATCTCCGACGCCTCATAGTAGCTCTGGGATATCCCCTGGATTCCCACTACCAGAATGGACATGGTGTAGCCGAAATTTTTCCACACCGTCATGGCGATCACGGTCGGCATGGCCGTCTTCGCATTTCGGAAAAAGGTGGCGTTATGAATACCGATCTGTTCCAGTAAGTACGGTATGAATCCGATATTGGTATCTAAAAGAATGGACCAGATAATGCCTACCGCCGCCATGGAGCAGACTACCGGCAGGAAGAAGATGGATCTGGCCGCCTTGTTAAAGAGGCTGGTCTTTACCAGCGCATTGGCCGTCAAAAGTCCGATCACAATCTGAAGAGGCACTTCAAACAGGACGAATATAACCGTGTTCAGCAGTGCGTTCCAGAACCGTGTATCCTGAAATGCCGTGATAAAGTTGTGGGCCCCTGTAAAACTGGTGTCCGTAAAGAAGATATTCATGTCAAACAGACTGATTACGAGACATGCCATCAGCGGAATAATCGCAAATACGAACAGTACCAGGATGGAGGGCAGCATAAATAAATATGCTACCCGATCCGGTTTATTCCAGTATTTTCTGCCGAATGAACGTGAAGGGGACTTTCTGGTTTTTATATTATTCAATGAAATCACCTCTATGTACTGCTGTCTACTCAGAAAGCAGCTTGTTGATGCTCTCCGACGCCTTGCTCAGTTCCTCCTGCGGGTCGTTGCCGGCCACTACATTTTCGATCATGGGGAATAAAATGTCGTTATTGACCTGTTTTACAGATTTAATTCCCGGTGCAAAGGAAAATCCAAACTCAGAGATAGAGGACAGCGCATTGACTGTTGCATCCGCTTTGATGTCTGCATCCTCTGCCAGAGACTTTAAATATGGCGGATAGCCGTTGCGCAGGGACCACTCTTTACAAGTCGTGTCTGAATTCCAGTAGGCGATAAAGTCGTAAGCCGCCGCCTTTTCTTCTTCACTGGCCGTGGAGGTGACTCCAAAGCCCTGGACCTCGATGACACCGGCAGCTTCCTTGTCCCCTGCGGGCATTCCCGTAACACCAAAATTGATCTCCGCTTCCTTCAGTCCGCTGATCAGCCATGGACCGCCGCAGTAGATTCCCATCTGTCCGGCAAGCATTAAGTTATCCGTATCGGCTCCTGTAGATCCAACCGGCGCAGCCCCCTGATTGACGAGATTCTGAATATACTGAAGGGTCTTTAAGTTCTCAGGGCTGTCCAGAACAGAACTCTTACCGTCTGCAGAGAAGACGTCACCTCCGTTGGACTTGAACATTGCATCAAAATAGCAGGGCGCGCCGCTGATTGGGAAACCGATTCCATAAAGCTTTCTGGACGGATCAGAGATCTTCAGCGCATACTCGGCCGCCTCTTCCCATGTTGCCGGCGGTGTCTCAGGATCAAGTCCCGCCGCTTCAAACAGGTCTTTATTCCAGTAAAGGAACGTGGAATGAACCTGCATCGGAATCATCATCTGTACCTTCTGACGCGGAGAGTCCCCCTCACCTTCGTTCGGCGGAAAATACTGAAGCGCCTAAAGAGATGCATCACTGAAATTCGAGGCATCCACTCCGGTCTGTTCGAAGAAATCATCAAGCGGCGTCAAAATTCCATTATCCGTATAAGTTGCCGTATCAAAATTACCTCTGATAATAAGGGCGGGCGCTGTCTTGGAAGCGATGGCTGCCGGAAGTTTTTCCTCTAAGCTGCTGGCCGGCATGATATCCATCTCAATCGTAATTCCTCTGGTATTCTCTTTATTATAGCGGTCCACAATCTCCCTCAGCACATCGCCGTCCGTTCCTGTAAATGCATTCCAGAACTGAATGGTGATCGGGCCTGCGGCTTCCGCCTGCTTATCTGTCTCTCCTTCTGCTAAAGCAGCCTGGGTATCCGAGCCTGCCTGGGTATCGGCGGCCGTTGTCGTCTCTTCTTTTCCTGCCATCGGTGACTTCGTATTGCATCCTGCCAGTGAACACGCCATGACTCCGGCCAGCATCGCAGCAACAAATCTTCTTTTCATATAGAACCTCCTGAAATATGGTTGTTTAACAACTGTAATATATAAATTTTAATGAAAAGAAACCTTTACTTTTTTACTTAAATCATTTAGAATGGTACTGAATAAGGTATCCTGACTGTTTATCCGTATGTTTCGCGGCAGACCGATAAACTCTCAGGGTATTTTTTTGCCCTCTCCTTTCTCTTCCTTCACCGGCATTCGTTAATTTTCCCAAATACTCATTCATTTATTTGGTTATATTTCATTAAATTTATTTCTGTTATTTGTAATCGAGGTTTTTGTATATGCACTTTTTATTTGCGTACACGTGTACTCTATGTCGATTATTATATTCCTTGCACAATTTATTGTCAATACCCTTCTTTATTTTTTTCCGCCGTCTGAACTGTTACCATTTTGTATGATTGGCGTAACCTTATAGATAAAACAGAAACACCGCTGATATCCCTCGCCAGTTCCCTACAGTAAAATTCCAACTCAAAAAAACTGGCACAGGATTTTCCTCCTATGCCAGCATTCCATACTATTCGATTGGATTATCAATCAAAGATGCCACCTGAAACTCATGAACATGTCCATCTGCGGAAGTCGTATACGATATGGATATTCTTATGATTGAAAAACTTTTCTCATGCGTGTTCCCCTTTCATGTAAAACCTCATATTTATTCTCCGAAAATATATCTCATTACAATTTCAGACGCGATTCCCCTTAAAATATTCTTCTCTTTTTCTGTGGAACGGTAAAACATAACAGACGAATTCCGCTCTCTGGCATACTGCTCTACCCTGTCATAAAACTCTGGAACCGCCTCAATTAAACTCCCCCCCAACACAACGGCCTCCAGTTCAACCATCCGAAGATAATTCAATATACATTTTGCAAAAATATTCGCCGCCTTATTGATCTGGATAACAGCCAGGGCGTCTTTTGTCCTCACTGCTCTCTGTAAATCCTGAAGTGTCAGATGATCCATCTGACTTTTCATGCTGCTGTCGATGCCCAGTCTCATCTCTTCCACGCACTGAGCCAGGATTGCCGGAACCGATACGTAAGCTTCCACGCAGCCATATTCTCCGCAGGTGCATTTGCGGCCATCCATGTCAATCGTCATGTGAGCGAATCCATCCAGTATGATATTGTGGTTCAGCATTAGTTTCCGGTTGATAACTAATCCTGAGCCGATTCCATTTCCGACTGTCACATAAACCACATTCTGATGTCTTTCAAAGTAATTGGGAAGATAATTTCCCATAAGTGCCGCCCTCGCGTTGCAGTCCAAGTAGACCTTCCGGTTAAATCTGGTCTGAAGCACCTTCACAATTGGAATATTTTTCCATTCTCCGGCTAAAAAATATAACGGCCTCAGCATCTGCCCGTTCGCATAGTCGAGGGGACCGACAGCGGAGAGACCAATCTCTAAAAACAAGTCCTCCGCCAGTCCCAGCCGTTCACAGGCTTCTGAAAAATCCTGTCTGGCAATATCTGCCAGCTGCTCCGGCGTCATGCCCGGAATCAGTCTGTGCTCCTCCATTGTAAGTATATCATTACTGAAATCCACTACCGCACAGTAAAATGTTTCCCGCAATATACAGATTGAAAACACATAAGCATGCCTGCTGTTCATGGACAAAAGCTCACCGGGCCTTCCTTTGCTCCCGTATTCCTCACTGCCGGATACCTCTGCGTATCCATTCTGCACCAGGGCCTCTATCACCCGGTAAAGGGTAGGCGCCTTGTAATGACTCAACTCCAACAGACTCTTTCTTGATACATGCTTCATCGCATAGATGTACCATAAAATTTTCTCTTCCTTTGCACTAAGTTCAGTCATAGTCCCTCTTTCCGGCGCCGCACAAATACTCCTGCGCTCTATGCCTGTCGGACCGGCAGCGTTTCGTATCCCATCTGAAAAGAACCAGGTTCAAATCCTTTTGCAGTATGCCTCTTGTTCTGTCCGGCTCCTGTCACGTTCGCCTGCCGTCCGTCTGTCTCCGGTCTTGCATATTCCGAAAACCAGCTTTCCAGACGTTTATTTAATAATTCTATCAATTCAGGAGCCGCCTTGTCAATCATGTTGAGCATTTCCCCCGGATCAGTTTTAAGATTGTAGAGCTCATCCGGGCCTTCCGGATACCTGCGGATATATTTCCACTCCCTTTGGCGAACCATCCGGACTGCGCCATATTCGCTGTAGACAACCACACAGTCATTGATCTCCCGTTCTTCTCCCGTAAAAATGGCTTTTGCAAAGCTTTTTCCCGGAAGATCCTTTTCTTTATACGCCAGTCCCGCAATCTCCATGATCGTTGGAAAGAAATCGTAAGCGCTGTATAGTCCCTTTAAACGTATTCCCGGCCGGATCTTTCCCGGCATACATGCTATAAACGGCACCTTTACCGAAGTATCGTACATGTTAAAAGGGGAGGTTCCATTTCCCTTTCCCCATATTCCATGATGACCGCAGTTAAATCCGTTATCGCTGGAAAACAGAATCAGAGTATCGCGGTCCAGATTCAGCCGCCTCAGTTCTTCTCTGATCTCACCTACCCCCAAGTCCAGAGCGGAGGTTGCCGCAAAATACCCCTTCAGCATTTCCTTCCTGTCATAATTGAACTCGGAAAAATCGATCTGCCATGGGTGGCGTTTTTCCACCGGACAACTGGTAAATGCGCAGTCACGGTACAAATCCAGATACTTCTGCGGATGATTATGAATCCAGGGCGTGTGGGGTGCAGTAAAATTAACGCTCAAATAAAACGGTTCGTCTTTCCCCTCCCGCTCCCGCAGGAACCGGACTGCATCCTGGGTAATCAGTTCGGTAACATACCCCGGTTCACGGACTCTTTTCCCCTCCCGTATCATGGGGGCATCATAATAGTTACCGCCTCCTGACTGATGTACATACCAGTGCGAGAACCCCTTCTGCCTTTTTTCACTGTCTCCCAGATGCCATTTTCCGCTTACCCCGCAGACATATCCGGCTTCACTCAGATAATCTGTATACCCTTTAAACTCTTCCAGATATTCAATAGGCTTCTCTCCCTCATTTTCCATGTTCCCCTGTAAGATCCAGTCCAGAATACCATGCATAGACGGCATCCTTCCTGTCAGAAGGGTTGCTCTGGCCGGCGAGCACACCGGCGAGGAACAGAAGAAGTTTTCCGCAGTACAGCCATTTCGCGCCATATCATCCAGGTTCGGCGTAACTGCGTCCCTGTTGCCCGCACTTCCCAGTGTCCAGAACCCCATATCATCGGCTAAAATAAATACTATATTAGGTCTGCGCATCACAATCTCCCGTTTCCGCTACATATTTTTTCAGTATACAGCTGCACTGGTACAACGCTCTTGGTATATGAAATGCTGCCTTTTGAATTCCGCCCTTGAGCTTCATTCGAGGTGATCCATCCCGGTTTAATACCGCATACCACTCCCCATAATCCGGATCAAAGAAGTGCTCCCTGCACCAGAGAAAGAGGGTTTTAAATTCTTCCCATGCTGCGCTGTCACCGGTTCTGTCAGCAGACGTCAGCAATGCACACAGCGCCTCCGCCTGTGTCCACCAGACCTTTTCATCCCATTTTAACTGACGAGCCGCATTCCAGTCTTTATACTGTTCGTCGGTTCCATTATCGCTTAGCATGTGAAGAATCCCGCCGAATTTTTCGTCATGGCTTCTCTGATACGTAACTGAAATCGTATGGAGCGCACGCTCCGCATATTCCGGCCGTCCGACTCGTTCAGCCTGTTCCAGAACAAACCACATGGATTCAAAAATATGTCCCGGATTAATCCGATGTCCATCCTCGCTGTCGATATATCCGCCCTGAAGCGTTCTCATCTCATGAATGGTCCCATCATCACCATGCCCCAGCACGCCGAAAATTCTGTCCATACAGAAACGAATCAACGCATCCGCCTTATCTCCATCTAAATATCCCCGTGCACAAGCCACAGAATTCAGGCAGATCATATATCTCCCATGACTGACTGCTCCCGCCTTGTATTTCTGAGGAAATGTGTCACGGCAGTCCTCATTTCGTATATTCTGATCCAGCCTGTCAAATGTCTCTCGGATTACGTTCTCATCCTCCGTCGAATCTGAGGCCGCGGCGTATGCGCTGAGTGCCATTAAAACGAACATATCTGTAAACAGGGATATGGCACCCTGCTGAACGGTCCCATTCTCATCAAGCAGATAATACCATCTCCCGTTTCCTGCGTATGCATGGGATATCAGATAATCTCTTCCTGTCTTTGCCAGATTGAGCCAGGCCGGATCTTTTTCCACATTACTGTATATTGTTGCAAACATCCAGACCTGTCTGGCCTGAAGCCAGATATTTTTCTCTTTTCCGGTACAGTTTCCCTCACGGTCGAAGGAAGTTATATACCCCCCATGTTCCTGATCCGCAGTCCTCTCCTTCCAAAAGCCCAAAATGTCGTTAAGAAGACAATTTCTTACGATCTCATACCAGACTGTCGCCTCTTCCGCTAAAACCCCTGTTTTCTGCAATCCTGTTCCTCCTTCCCGGATAATGCTATTATGCTCTATCCCTTTACTGCTCCCATCGTCATCCCCTGCACAAAATCCTTCTGCAGTAGCCATACAATGATAAAGACCGGTATGATAATTACTACACCGGTAGCAGCCATCGGCCCCCATTCCAGTCCACGGTCCGTAATAAAACCGGATATAATAACCGGCAGCGTCTTCGCATTTCTGACACTCAGAATTACAGCGAATAAAAATTCATTCCAGGTACTGACAAATGTAAGGATTGCGGAAGCCACTAGCCCCGGTTTCACGATCGGAAGCACAAGATAGAAAAATCGCTGCGCCATGCTGCATCCATCAATTTTCCCAGATTCTTCGATACTTTCCGGCACCTCCTGAAAGAATCCCATCATCAGCCAGATTACCATAGGAAAATTAAAGCTGGTATTTAATATAATCATGGCCGTCTTTGTATCAATCAGATGCAGGCTGCGCATAACCAGATAGATCGGTATCGCCGTTGCCACCGCCGGATACATCTTCTGTAAAAGAAACCAGCCGGCAAAGATACTCCGCGTCCTTTTTCCCAGTTTTCCTTTTGTCAGCGCGTAGGCCGCCAGACTTCCGAAGGATGCAGCCAAAAAGGTCGACACAGCTGTGATAACAGCCGAATTGTACAATCCCTTTCCCACGCCGTCATTTACAAAGATCTTTATAAAATTTTCTGTCGTTATCCGCGTCGGTATGATAACCGGAGGGCTTGCGAGATAATCTGCCTCCACTTTTATGGCATTTGTAGCAAGCCAATACAGAGGCAGAATCACAGATACTGCAAACAGGGTAATAAAAATCCATTTCGTTGGCTTTCCGAGAAAGTCTGTGATCGTACTGCTGATTCTGTCATTTTCTTTCCGTCTCATGATTTCCTCCTTTACTCATCCCGAACCCTGGATCTTAAGAATACAAATACAGATGAAAGAACTGCCATGGCTGCGATGAAGACAAGGGCCAGCGCCGCCGCATACCCTGCATCGAAATAGCGCAGTCCCTGGGCGTAGATATAGCTCGGAAGCATCTCAGTCGCCATTCCCGGGCCTCCCCCCGTCATAACAAAGACAATATCGAAAACCTTAAAAGCATCTATGACGCGCAGCATCAGCACCAGTGTCAGAACCCTGTAAAGCTGGGGCAGGATTACATAACGGAAACATTTCCACTTCGTGGCCCCGTCCACGAGAGCAGCTTCTATGGTATCGCCGGGAATCGATTTGATCCCCGAAATCAGAAGCAGGGCAAACCACGGAGTCATTCTCCAGACATCCACCATGATAACGGAAAATATAGCCAGCTTCGGATTACCGAGCCAGTCAACTGCGGGCATGCCGATACACGTCAGCAGATAATTAATAATACCTGTATTTTTGTCCAGCATCATTCTCCACATGGTTCCGGCCGCTACCGGGGCCATAATCATCGGAATCAGCATAATCGACCGCATGATACGTGCGCCCGTCCCATCCCCGGACAGCATCATCGCCAGCATCATGCCAAGTACCAGCTCCACAGGAACTGACGCAAAGGCAAAAAGGGCTGTATTCTGGACACTGCGGATAAAAACCGGATCATCAAGCATACGCAGGTAGTTCTCCAGCCCTACAAACTGAGGTATGAATCCCGGAACATTAATTCTTACTTTTTCAAAGCTCAGCACAAACGAATTACAGAGAGGGATAATCACTGCCACCAGCACAATGATTAGCGCCGGCATTAAAAACAGCCATGTCGTCAGCTGGTCCTCCGATATCCTCTTCTTTTTCTCCTCTTTTCTCATAGGTTCCTCCGATCGTAAAGCAAAAAGGGGAGGCACCGGCAACCGCTGCGCTCCCCCCACGCCCTTATTTCAAAGCTTCTTCTATCGCGATCGCATTGTCATTTTTGCTGTCAGCAGGCGGTGGATTATTCTTAATTGCACGGTTCAGTTCGGAATCGAAAAATTCCATTGCCTGATCCAGTGTCATCTGCTTCGACATATAAGAGCTGACTGCATTTGCCATAATAGAATCCAGTTCTGCCGATACAGGGATGCGCCACTTGGGAAGACTCGTCTTTAGCCCCTCTCCCAGTGGGCCCATCTTGGAATTCTTCACTTCATCCTTTTCCCAGAAACTTGTGTAAGAAGGTAAAATTCCGAATTCATCGAAAAACTTTTCCTGCTTTTCCAGACTGGAGTATTCCCTGATCCACTGGAATGCCGCATCTTTATTCTTTGAATACTTGGAAACAGCCACACACCAGATACTCATCTGGTTGATTCCTGTCTTTTCCTGTGGGAATGGTGCGATAGCCCAGTTATCCACAATCTTGGATTTTTCCGGATCATCCGCCGCCTGTACGATTCCCAAAGTCGGCCATGCCTCACAGAATGCTGCTTTTCCCTGAAGAAAGGCATTGATGGATTCCTCCAGTCCCCATGACAAACCAGCCGGATCGGAATATTTCGTAACTTCTCCCAACTGCTCCATGGCACTGCGTCCGACTTCACCGTTTACCACAACGTTCCAGTCCTTGTCCGCAACGTCTGCTCCCATGGCCCATGAACGTACAAGGTAGAGAACCGCATACTGTTCTTTCTTTCCCGGTATGGAGATCCCGTACATTCCATTGTCCGGATCATTGAATTTCTCCGCCATCTGCATATACTCTTCGTATGTCTTTGGCGGCGTATCAATCAGATCCGTGCGATATGCCATCATGTTTGGTGTCGGTGCCTTCGGAAAGCCGTACAGCACATCATTCCATTTACAGGCATCGTAGACACTGGGTATAAACTTATCTACCTCCATGCCGCTCTCCTTTACCCGGTCATCTAAAGGTTCAAGATGAGGAGCAAATTCTCCCAGCCATGATAAATTTACCGCAACGACATCGTAGCTTCCCGCCTGACTGGCAAAGTCCAGCATGGCAGTTTCATGGAATGAGGCAAACGGAACATCATTAACTTCTACGTCGAACCCTGTTTTTTCTTTGAACTCATCTGTCATGGATCGTGCTGAATCTGCATAAACACCCGACATGAACAATACATTCAGTTTACCTGATTTTGCAGTTTCACTTGTAGTGCCACTCTCTTTTGGAACATCCCTCTGCTGTCCACATGCTGTAAGACAAAGTATTAATATCATCGAGATCATAAAAATACTTTTTTTCATTTTGCTTCCTCCTCTTAATTATTATTTTTATAATAATAAAATACTATATTTTGTAGAATATGTCAATATATATTAATTTAATATTATATTTTTATTTATATTGCGCATTATTTTTTATTATAACAATAATTATTATACGCATATTTGTCTGATTAGTAAAATCTTATAACCAAATCAAGATAACTTTCAGCAAAGGAAACAAAAAAATGCCATTCGGGATAAGATCAGTCTATAAAAGGCTTTTCTTATTCCAAATGACATTTAATGGTTTTATTCTATTGTTTATTTTCAATATATCTTAATTCATGTACCTGGAAAAGCCGGTACCACGACTGCGTCTGCATCTGCGCCCGCTGCCGGTGTCTGCTGGGGAACTGCCTGCTGCTGCGCCGTCTCCTGCCCTGCAATCCCCTGCGTCTGTCCGCCGGCCGCGCTCTCGTTTTCTCCCGCCTCTGCCGAAGACTCACCGGTTTCTGCCGCGTTCTCGTTCTTTTGAATTACCGATGCCTTTCCACGGTATGTCGTATTGTGAAGCGGAGTCTCTTCCAAGACATTGCCGTCTTTGGTCACTACGCGGAAGGTCTTCCAGACTCCGCCTTTCTGCCCCTGATCCACAACCTTCTCCGTACCTGCCGGAAGCCCGTCATTGACTTCGTACACCGGAGCCGGTGGTTCTACGTCCCTTACCTTTTCGGAACGCATGGTCACCTTCACGCCATCTTCCAGAATTGGAAGGCCGACTATGGATATCTTCAGTGTGTTATCCTTCAGAGAGGCACGGACTGCCACCGTTGTCGGCTCTGAATTTACAAACTTAAGGTCCGGCCCGGCATAGCCGTCAAAGCTTACCATAGCATCCTCTCCCGGCTGTATGTAACTCGGAGTAAAGCTGTGGGAATGGCGTTCCGTCGCCGAAAGCCCCGAACTCACAATGGCATTATAAAGTGTGGTAGACACCTGACACACACCGCCGCCCGGTTCTTCAATCAACACACCGTTCCGGTATGCGCCGGCAGGCTGGTATCCTTTCTCCTTCGTCCTGTTTCCTGTGGCGAGATTAAAAGAAAATTCCTCACCCGGCTTCAGAATCCTGCCGTCGATCGCTTCCACCGCCAGACGAATATTCTCATTCCGGTTTTTGTTGCTTGTCGTCTTAGTCGTAAAGCTTCCAATAACCTGATACTGCTCCTTTGCCTGCGCCGCGCTGCGTTTCGGGGAGTTCTCCGAAAATTCCGGTTCCACCGCAGCATAATTTCCAGCTTTTACCGCCTCCATCAGGCCCTGTACCAGCGCATCTTCATTCAGCGTTCTTCCAGATTTCGCCTCCGAATAGGTATAGACGCCTGTTTCCTTATCAAAGGAGACCAGCTGGGAATCGGCCGCCGCACGGTTCCATTTACCGGCAAGCTCCTTAGCCAGCGCACGGAAGGACTCCTCCAGAGAATCCATGTCGAAACCGAATGTTCCGGTTTTCATCTGCCCGTTTCCGTAAATCTCATCCAGAATTCTCCTGACTGCTCCGCCGGTTTCCTCCTCCGCTGTCACGGTCCCATCCTGCCAGACCACAGACAGACCCTTCGTCTTCTCCAAAAGAAGCTTCTCGGCGTCGCTCCGGCTCTTTCCGGTAATATCAATCCCCTCGACGACTGTGCTTTCGTAAGCCGTTACCGTCCCTGCCAGATGTTCCGCCACAGAAGCCGTGCTGCTCTCTTCCACTGCGGATTCCGGTCTTCTGCCGCCGGTTCTCCGCCCAACAGCCAGACCTGCCGTTCCAAGAACCGCAGCCAGTAAAATGACCGTTCCACCGTACATCACCAGCCTTGCCTGACGGCGGCGTCTCCTCGATCTTCCCCTCTTCATCTTTATCACTCCATTTCACACACTTTACTGCATTCCGCAACAAACTGTAACTTTTATTATTTCAGTTTACACTGTAACAATAGCAGATACAGTTAATTCTGTCAAGAGTATTTTCGAGGTTCTCCGTTATTCTCCCCGGAGCAGACGGTACAGTTCACGGTAATATTCGGAGTAAATGCTGTCTTTTCTCCATATAAAAGTAAAATCGTGGCTTAGTTCGAAGTCTTCCAGCTCCACGCGCCTCAACCGGCCATCTTCCAGTTCCTTCTTCACAGCAGCCTCATATAAAAATGTGATTCCCCGTCCATCTGCAACCAGGCTCTTGATAGCGCCAATGTTGCTGATCTCCATCAGGTCCTCAAAATCGTGAATCAGAAGGTTCTTGCCTTCCAGATACCGCTCGAACACATATCTTGTACCGGATCCCGGCTCCCGGATAAAGAACCGTTCCTGCGTCAGATCCTCGATCACCTTACCCTCGCTGTGAAACTGATATTCCGGCGAAGCCACAATCACAAATTTCCCTCTGTCGTATACGAGAAAATCGTATTCCTTTTTTTGAAAAAAGCCCTCTACCACTGCAAATTCGATCTCCCCCTCGTCAAGGCTCTTAAGCAGATCCTGGGTGTCGGCCACCACCATTTTCACAGAAATATCCGGCTGGGCGTCCATAAGCCGCATCAGCGCTTCCGGAAGAACATACTCTCCCACAGTCATGGTTGCCCCGAACACGAGACGCCGCCCGCCGCCATCCGACATCTTGAGTGCCTGCTTTAAATGAAGCTCATCGTGCTGCATCGTCGTCGCCGCCGACAAAAGCATCCTCCCCGCCTCCGTAAGTCCGATCTTCTTACCGCTGTACTTAAACAGCTTTACCTGATAGTGCTCCTCCAGATAGTGAATATGGTGCGACACAGCAGGCTGTGTAATGTTGAGTTCCTCCGCCGCCTTTGTAAAATTCATGCATCTGCATACGGCGAGAAATGTATCCATCCGAAAATCCAGCATCTGAACTTTCCTCCTTTTGTAAAATACGTTCCTTTCTCAATATCATAACATATATTTATCAATAAATAAATATTTAGAATTTTATTTTATGGTTATCCTTCTGTATAATGGTAACAGTTTCCATGGCCTCTGGAATAAATTTATCCCCATGATCTCATAATGATATCGAACAAGAAAGGAATTTTTAACTATGAAAAAATATACCGCAGGGCTTCTGATCTGTCTCGCCATCTCCATACCGGCCTGGTTTTTAGGCAGACTCTTTCCGGTAGTGGGCGGCCCCGTTTGTGCCATCTTAATCGGAATGGCTATTGCTCCATTTATAAAGGGAAAGGAGCTTTTCCGCCCCGGGATCGCGTTTACATCTAAGAAGATTCTCCAGTACGCCGTCGTTTTACTCGGCTTCGGCATGAACTTATCCGTGGTTCTGGAAAAGGGAAGGCAGTCTCTCCCCATTATCCTGGCCACCATCACCACATCGATTCTCATAGCGGTTCTGCTCTTCCGGCTTTTGAAGATACCGACGAAGAGCGCCATCTTAATCGGCGTCGGTTCTTCCATTTGCGGCGGTTCTGCCATAGCGGCAACTGCGCCGGTCATTGAGGCGGACGACGAGGAGATCGCACAGTCTATCTCCGTTATCTTCCTGTTCAACATTGCCGCTGCATTAATTTTCCCCGCGCTCGGCGCCGCTTTAGGGCTTTCCAACGAGGGCTTCGGTCTGTTTGCCGGCACCGCCATCAATGATACCTCCTCCGTCACGGCCGCCGCTGCTGCATGGGATGGCATCTACGGAAGCAATACACTGGAGGCCGCCGCCATTGTTAAACTAACCAGAACCCTGGCGATTATACCAATCACCCTGTTCCTGGCATTTTACCGCACAAAAAAAGAACAGAGCGGCTCCGGAAATACCTTTCAAATCGCAAAAATATTTCCGTTTTTCGTTCTGTTCTTCCTTCTCGCATCCGTACTGACCACCGTATTTCATCTCCCCGCCACGGTTACGGGACCGCTTAAAGATTTAAGCAAGTTCTTCATCATCATGGCCATGGCCGCCATCGGGACCAATACCAACCTGGTCACCCTCGTAAAAACAGGAATGAAACCGATTCTTCTGGGCCTGTGCTGCTGGATCGGAATTTCCCTGGTCAGCCTGTCCATGCAGAATTTTCTGGGCATCTGGTAATCGGTTCCTGATTTCTTAAGCTAGTATGACCCACACTAAATGCCTTGCTGGTTCGGTGAGGATGATTTTTTGCGTCTGTACTATCGGAAAATCAGACCAGCGAAGCAGTAAGGTATTTGGTGTGGGTTATACTAGCATGAAGGCGATCTTTATGCTGTCGCCTTCCACCGCCTCGCCTTTCGACCTGGTAATCGGAAGCTTCTCGTCTTCCGTGAAGCCGATGGTCTCCCCATCCTTTAAAAGTACATCATCACAGAGTACATAGCTCGCAATATCAAAGAGGAATTCGTGAAGCTCGGCTGGCGTAGCCGCGCTTTCCAACACCTCGATCTCATCCTTCCCAAAAGCAGTCATGCCGTATGTATACCCGTTCATCCCTTTTTCCGTCTGATACAGGCCAAAATAAATCCAGTCTAAAATCGGATAAGTCTCTTCTTCCTCTTTCATATCTTCCGCCACGGCGCAGTACATCTCCGGCGCAAACACGGTTCCGCTGGTATAAATTCCGAGCGCATTCTCCTGCTTTAAGCAGGCCGAAGAAATCTTTACGTAAAGCTTACCGGCTGCAACCGGATCATTTTCCCTTCCCCCGACCACGGCAGCCAGAATATGGGCCCGGTGCTCACTGGCCGCGTCCACAGCGCCTTTCCAAAAATAATTGGACTTGGCGTAATACTCCGCCTCTCCCGCAGGCACAGGTGCCGGCATCAGGCTGATGGCTACCATATAATTATCAACCTCGAATACGATGGTGTCGTTATCCGCCTCCTCCTCATCCGGTACGCTGATATTCCACTCATCCAGCAAATCCTTTTTTAACTTTTCTGCATCCCACACCGGGGAAGACAGAAGCACACTGCCGACAAACGAGCCTTTTTCCTTGTTTTCCATCGCGTTCTCCTATAGTATCTTCTTTTTCTTAAAAAACCAAATCTCGACCGCTACAATTACGACGCTCAGAAGAATCATCCCTGCGTAGCCATATTTCCATCGAAGCTCCGGCATATTGGCAAAATTCATTCCATACCAGCCTACCAACAGGCTGAGGGGCAGAAAGATCGTCGTCACTACGGTCAGCCAGCTCATGATCTGGTTCTGATTGGAGGCAATCTGAGACTGGTACATCTCCCGAATCTGAAATACATACTCCCGCAGCATCTCCACATGATCGTGAAGGCGGCTGGCCCGGCTGGCGAACATGCCGAAACCTACGCATTCCCCTTCGGAAAACAGGTGGTTGTCATTGGACTCCAGTTCCTCTCCCAGAGATATCAGCTGTTCATAGTAGGTGTGCAGTGCAAGCAGTTCCTTTCTGCTCACGATCACCGTCTCATAAAAATTCTTCGGCTGATGATCCAGCAGCTCGTCCTCCATGTCCTCCAGCTTCGCCTCATACTTCTGCAGGAAAAGCACATCGTTGCGGATCAGATAATCCATTAAGAGGATCAGAAACTCCGCGGGAGCGGCAGACGTTCCTTTTTCCTTCGCCCTCTCCTCTCCAGCATGGGAATGGGCAGTCCCTTCTTTCGACGCAATGTCCTCCATCCGTTTGATGATCTCAGTCAGCATATCCCCTTCATCGAGCAGAATCAGCTCACTGTCCGTCACATAGAAGCCAAAGGAGAACTTCTCGCCTAAAAGATTATTTTTATTGGGAATCATAAAAGTCCCCATCGTGCAGCCGCCGTACGCCTCCGCCTTGCAGTAATGGATATTCTCCATGGAATGCACCAGTACCTTCCGGTGAAGGTACGTCTCCTTCGCATCCCGGAATTCTTCCAGCGTCATGACTGTAATACAGGCGTCATCACTCTCTCGTCTCTCTCCGTCGGAAAGTCTGGTCAGCCTTGTACCAAAGCTGTAACTTACCATCGTTATTCCCTCTTTCCTTCCGTATTACTCCTGTCTGATGAAGACGACTTTGTTGTTTATCTTATTTTCCCGGACCTCTAACTGGCTGATACTCTGCACAAACTTGGAAAATGTGGAGTAGCCGTAATCCTTGACCTTGAAATCCCCATACTTCCTGTGCATGCCGTTGCCCAGAGCGGCCAGCTCCAGGCCGTTCCTTCCGCTGTTTCTTACCAGCTTTATGGCGTAATCATCCAGCTCCTGTTTCCTGGTTCGGTTGTCCTTTATGCGAACCGTTACTACATTATTTGATTTCTTCAGTTCAAAACTATCCATTTCCTCCAGAAATTTCGAAAGAGAGCTGTAACCATAGCTTCTGACGTCGAAATCAGAATATTTTTTTACAAGACGATTCCCAATTTCTCCCAGACCAGTAGCCTTATTCATATCGTCGTTCTCCAGGATAATTGAAGCGATATCCTGTTCGATGACTTCCCGTCCTACCGTTACTCCGCTGACGCTCTCCTCATCCTGGTCAAGCAGGATCTCTAAATTGGTAAACACAGTACATGCGGCGCGGAATGACTTTGGAGTCTTCTCCTCACCCATGCCGATGACTTCCTTTCCCGATTCCCTCAGCCGGCTGGCCAGCTTCGTAAAATCGCTGTCACTCGAAACAATACAGAATCCATCCACGTTATCGGTATACAGCAAATCCATGGCATCGATAATCAGCGCAGAGTCGGTGGCATTCTTTCCCACGGTATTGGAAAACTGCTGAATCGGTGTAATAGAATTTTCCAGGAGTTCCTGTTTCCACTTTCCCATCTGAGAGCTTGTCCAGTCTCCATATATCCTTTTGTATGTAATGACACCATACTTTGTCATCTCAGCCAGAATATAGCTGATGTACTTTGCTGAAATGTTATCCGAATCGATTAATACTGCAAATTTCTTGTCATTCAATGTTCTGATCTCCTGTTATCCTAGTGATATCTACCATTATATTTTATTCTGGTCCATTATACAATAAGGCAAATGGTTATTCTGGCATATTTTTTGCATCGTATTTTTATCTTCTGTGCAGATACTAGAAAAGAAGATACTTTACAACGCAACATGAAAGGAGTGTTCTTATGAATTTGAATTCAAACAGTTCATGTGGCTGCGGAAAATCCGACAGTGACAAGAGTACACCTGCCGCCGCTTTAACACTGGCTATCGCGACAGTACCGATGCAGCCCTGGGAACAGCCATATGAGCCTGCTGCCGCTTTACAGCACGGAACGATCTTCCCTTGTCTCGACTTACCGTTTTATGTGACTGGAGGTGGTAAATAATGGCAGACCGCGAAACAATGTTAAAACAGATTAATGAAATCAGCTTCACAGTCAATGATCTGACCCTGTTCCTTGACACCCATCCTCTTGACGACAACGCTTTAAAGGCATTCAGCGACGCCATGAAGCAGAGAAAACAGCTGATGCAGACGTACGCGGAGAATTTTGAACCGCTGACGGTTGACTGTGTCTGCCCCGATACCAACAACAAATCAGAAACCCATACGAAGTATCCGGGACAGAAGCATTTTACCTGGTCTGACGGTCCGCTTCCGTGGGAAGGAGGTACTGTCTAATGTGGAATTATGAAAAACGGCTTCAGTTTCCAGTAAAAATTTCGACGCCATGCCCGAAGACGGCATCTCTCATCATCACCCAGTTTGGTGGTCCTGATGGAGAGCTGGCTGCTTCCATGAGATATCTTTCCCAACGTTACTCCATGCCATGCAAAGAAGTTGGCGGACTTTTAACGGATATCGGTACGGAAGAGCTGGCACATCTGGAGATGATCTGCGCCATCGTCTATCAGCTTACAAAGAATTTAACGCCGGAGCAGGCAAAGACTGCAGGCTTTGACGCCTACTATGTCGATCACACCACAGCCCTGTGGCCGACCGCCGCAGCAGGCGTCCCGTTTAATGCCTGTGAGTTCCAGTCCAAGGGCGACGCCATCACCGACTTAACGGAAGACTTAGCAGCCGAGCAGAAGGCCAGAACCACCTACGACAACCTGATCCGTATCATCGACAATCCGGAAGTCAGGGAACCGCTCAAGTTCCTGCGTGAACGTGAAGTGGTTCATTTCCAGAGATTCGGCGAGGCGCTGGAGAAGATTAAGTCCAATCTGGATTCCAAGAATTTCTACTATTTCAATCCGGAATTTGATAAGCAGTTTGTAAAGAAATAAAGACTGCGCAATAACACAGAGCGGCGGGAACGATTCCGCCGCTCAATTGTGTTTTTACAGGATAAATTATGATTAATTTTCCATTTTTTTCTTGCATTTTTCCGTCAACGTGGTAAAATAGTTGCTATGGAGGTGTAGCTCAGCTGGGAGAGCGCTTGCATCACACGCAAGAAGTCGCAGGTTCGAGCCCTGTCATCTCCATTAGAAGAGATTGCTGATTTCCTGAATGGGAGGTCAGCACTTTTTTGTTATAAAAAACTTTCTTTGTAAAAGCAAATGTGGTAAAGCAGGAGGCAAACGGGACTGAGGCCTTAGGGGCAGTTCCACCGTTACCGCACCGCCGATCCTATTCCCCAAAAATCAGCGCTCCGCTTATATTTTAACACTATTTCTGCTCATCATAGCTGTACTTCAGCAGCTCATAAATCTCATCTGTCACCGGATCATCTTTAAAATACCCTTCTAAAAGGCTTAAGACTTTCTCCGCGAATTCCGACGGGATCGGTTTCCCATCTATGGCGGTGTGGAGATCCTGCTTCATCTCGCTGACCATCTCCCGCTTTTCCGGTATGGGAAGCCCGTATATCTTGCACAGCATGCCGATCGCCGCACACGCTTCATTCGGCGAGGTCAAAGGTGCGTTTTCGAATCTCGTCTTGATCTCCACTGCCTGTTTGTTAATATAAAACACCATCTCTCTCCACTCCTTTTTCTCAGATCGGCCTTCCGGCTCTATTTTATCAGGCGGCCGTCATTTTACTGGAAGCTTACCCGGAAGCCCTCGGTACGCTCTACCATATCCAGGCGGCGAATCATCCGGTTAATCACCTCCAACGGTACACTCCGCTCCCGAATCGTATTGCGCCGCAGCACTTCCCGGTAAGACACCTCCAAATATCTGATATTCACTCTTGCACCGTAATTGCTGCACAGCCGGCATATCTTCTGTCTGTTGTCCAGCACCAGATTGGTTGCATTCCACACAAATGGGGTCTGCGTGCGCAGAAATCCCTTTGCCCGCTCTCTCGCAACGGCCGCCACAGGCCCAGAAGGCTCACTCGGCCGCACTCCCATCTCCTCCCGGATGTCATCCAGGGAGATTACCGGGAGATGTGAAAAATTCTCCTGAATATACGTATCCTTACCTGCCAGAGGAAGCCCCGCCATCACATAGACATCGAACTTCGTCGTATCATAGAGGCATTCCTCCGGCCATATGGTCTGTTTCTCAAAGTAACAGAAACGCGTATACTCATTGGCAAAATGAATCCGCTCATCATAACAGCCTGTTTCCCCGGCATAAGCCCTGAAATATTCCACCGTCTCCAGAGCCGCCGTCTTATCGCTGCACTCCCTTCCCAGCACATCTGCGCGCCCAAGAAGATAGAGCAGCTTCAGCCTGACGCTCTCCCTTGCTCTCACAAGGCTAACGGAAGGCGACTCCTTCTCCATAAACAAAAGCGGCAGCCCATGGTAACGGATCAGCCAGGCGATCTCCTCCCTGACCGTAAACGGAATCGAAAAACGTTCCTCCAATTCCTTATAGCACAGCTCCCGAAACCGCTTCATCCCCGCAATGCTGTGCCCGGGTGAAATGATTCTGCCCTCTTCTTCGGCCGAGGGCATTGTGCAGCTCTTCTTTCCGATATCGTGGAACATGGCGGCCATATAAAGGACCGCCCGTTCCTCTCTGTTTAAATCCTTCCACTCTTCACCTGACACGACCGCACGGCAGACGTGCCTCGTATGCTCCAGCACATTTCCCTCGCGGTGCCATGTGCTGTCCTGCATGACGTCTTCCAACTCCTCCAGCCATGGAAATTCCACGAGGAGTGTGTCAAAGCAGTATCCCTTCTGCTCTAAGAAATCTTCAAGTCTCTGCTGATCTGCCATACTCACACCTCCTCCCGAAGGGGAATATCCGAGAATAAATCCGTCCCCGGCGCCAGCTGGTTCGGAATGACGGGCCGGTTGAGCCAATGTGTCTCCGAATCGAGAATCGTGTTTAAAAATGTGCTTCTCACATATTTAAACCGTTCCTTCACCAGACCGTCGTCCTCTGCCTTGATGTAGATACCCTCCATGAGATCGGACATATCTGTTTGCCTTTTTACCAGTTCCCAATAAAGCCCCTGTCCTTCACACTGCTCCCGCAGGGACTGCTCATACCGCTCCGACTTAAAATGTGACCTGCCAAGCCAGGAAACCAGCTCTTCCAGAGAATTCAGCCTGCCCTCAAACAGAACGAGGACCGACACAATAAACGGGCACTGTAAGAGCAGCTTCCTTCTCGCAGCCGTACTTAAAAAGCTTTTCGTTTCCTTATCAAAAATGTCAAATTCCATAAAATAATGGGTAAGCCTGTCATAGTACACCGTGTGTTTAGCATACAGCCATTCCCCGTACATCACATAGCGCGTCCCCAGCATCTCATATAAATCCGCCTGATGGCAGCTGGCCCACGTCTTAAAAAGATCAAACTGGCGCTCTCCATAGCCGCCGTTTAAGAAATGGCCCCTGCTCTGGAGCATCAGTTTGCCGTTCTCCCCAAAGCTGACGCCGCAGTTGGCGCCATCCACCTTTTCCTCCAGAACCACGAATTTTCCCCTGATCTCCTCGAATCTCACATTTTTCAAATTCTCGTCGCCCGCCTGGATTCTGGAGCCTTCGATATGGCGGGTTCTCGGATATTTATAAATCATTTCCATATTCATTTCACTTCTTTCTCTCTTCATGTTCCCGTTATATGCCACAGACCTTTCAGCCATCCGCCAAAGCGCACGTTTCCATTTTTACGCAGCAGGAGCCCTCTTCCATTGAATAAAGAGTTCGGCAAGCCGGACTCTCGCGCCGGAGCGCGGTCGCTTCAGCGGCCATATTTCCTTAGCGCGGAGTGCGCCTCCTCCTGGAGGGTTTTTATTTCATAGGACGAACTTTCCTATGAAATAAAAAAAAGCTGTGGCCCATACATCACCACAACACAAGTTAAGTCCTGCGGCAGCTTCCGGAATATCCATACGTATCCTCACGACCAGCCGCTCACGAAAACAGACGAAAAAGAAATTCTTTTTCGGGCTTGTATACGGTGTAAAAGTATCGTTTATAAGGGTATCAAAACAAGACAGCCCGCACCCTGCGTTCCATCCCTGGTTCCATTGATTTACTTATAAACAAACCATTACATCGTTCTCACCCTTTCTTTATAAATCTAGGGTAATCTTACCATCAAATAAATAGAATGTCAATTTATCTATACAAATAACGTGCCGTCACCTATAATAAGGATATCAATTTTATTACGGAGGCAGAACTATGCGTAACTATTTTCTTATTTATGACGGCTGCTGTTTCTTTGAGATCGTACTGTTGGGATATTTCATGAAATACTCCTCTCTTGGTGAACAGCCCTGTGCTTACTGCATGGCTGGCTCCGCCGATGACACAGGCGGCGGAACGATCCGCACATCGGAAGGCTTCTGCGTTCAGGCAGACACATTTTTAAAAGATATCGATCCGGACGAAGTTACATCCTTCATCATTCCGGGCGGCGATATCGCCCATGTCAGAGGAGACGAGCTGAGTGCCTTCCTTCACAGACTTAACCGGGACAAATCCTGTATCTGCGCCATCTGCGCCGGCGTCGATCTTCTGGAAGAATACGGTTTTCTGGAAGGAAAGAACACCATTCGGACAAGCAAAAATCTGGCTGTGAGCGACGGACGTCTCATCACAGCCAGACCAAACGGATATGTGGATTTTGCAGTCGAAGCGGGAAAGGCCATCGGCCTGTTTTCAGACGAGGCCGACATTGCCGAGACACTGGACTTCTTTAAATACCACAAATCAGAGATCTGACTCGATGCTGCCGCAAACGGCGTCACGATTCATCCATGGTAAACAGTTCCTCAATCGTGACGCCGAAGACCTTTGCGATATTCCAGGCCAGAACAAGGGAAGGATTGTACTTCCCCTTTTCCAGGTTACCGATCGTCTCACGGCGGACTCCCACCCTGGCCGCCAGTTCTTCCTGCTTCATATCATACCTGGCCCGGTATTCTTTGATCCGGTTTTTAATCATCTCCCGACCACCAGCTTTCTTTTATTCCATAATAGGCAGTTGATAACGCATAGACCAGCACCGATGCGCTCCACCCCCAGGCGATCCCGATGACAAGCGCCTTGCTGATCCCATAAAGCGCCGCGTAAATCAGCGTCACTACGGCAGTTAAAACCATGCCGCACATAAATGCCCTGGCAGCGGACTTATTCATATACTCGATCATCATCTCATCTGTCTTTCTGAAAAAGTACTGAAAATCCACCGCAAATCCAAAAAATGCGAGGAAGGTACGCTCCTCCGTGACAATTCCCAGGATACCCAGCAGCGATAGAAATCCCAGACAACCATAGCCATATTTCATATTCTTCCCCCTTTCTACGTGGTATATTTATAACTTTATGTTATAAATATACCACGTATTTTTCAAGCTGTCAACAGCCAGTTATTTCGATTATTATAGTAAAACAGTGTTTTCTTCTAACAATATAAACAGGCGGCAGTCACAGATATTTAAACCTGTAACTGCCGCCCGTCTGCCCTTTAAACCGTTGCAATATCAATCAACGTCAATTCATTCGCCCTGTTTTCCATACTGGTCACAAGAGCCGCCGCCGTATCGAGTGAGGTCAGCACGTTTACGCCTGTCTCGATGGCATTTCTTCTGATTATGAAACCGTCACGGCTCTTATCCGCCCCCTGCGGCGGGATATCGATAACCAGATCGATCTCGTGTCCCAGAATCAGATCCAGCAGGTTCGGGGACTCCTGTTCCAGCTTTCTTACTGCCAGCGCCTTTACTCCATGGCTGTTTAAAAACTTCGCAGTTCCCGCGGTGGAGAAAATCCGGTATCCCTGTGCCTGGAATCTTCTTGCTATGTCCACGGCCTCTTCCTTCTCGGAATCGCGGACCGTGATAATCATATTTTTATACTTTGGAAGGCGCACGCCTGCTCCCTCAAATGCCTTATAAAGCGCCTCATTGAAGGTCTTCGCAATTCCCAGACACTCTCCGGTAGACTTCATCTCCGGCCCGAGGCTGATATCGGCGCCGCGGATTTTTTCAAAGGAGAATACCGGCATCTTGATGGCAATATAGTCCGCGGAAGGCTGAAGTCCCGGCGTATAGCCCAGCTCCCGGATTGTCCGGCCGCAGATGATCTGCGTCGCCAGCGGCACGATAGGGATTCCGGTAACTTTGCTGATATACGGCACGGTACGGGAAGAACGCGGATTCACCTCGATGATGTACACGTCATCTCCGTCTACAATAAACTGAATGTTGATCATGCCTTTCACGTGAAGGGCTCTCGCCAGCTTCTCCGTATACTCTACTAAAGTCTCGATATTCTTCTCTGTCAGATCCTGAGCCGGATAGACGGAAATACTGTCGCCGGAATGAATACCGGTCCTCTCGATATGCTGCATGATTCCCGGAATCAGAATGTCGGTGCCGTCACAGATGGCATCAACCTCGATCTCTTTTCCCATGATATACTTATCTACGAGTATCGGATGCTCCTGGGCAATCTGGTTGATGATTCCGATAAATTCGTCCACATCCTGGTCGCTGATGGCGATCTGCATGCCCTGGCCGCCTAAAACATAGGATGGACGGACCAGCACCGGATATCCCAGCTTATGGGCCGCTTCTTTAGCCTCTTCGGCAGTGTAAACCGTATGGCCCGCAGGTCTCGGAATACTGCATTCCTCCAGAATCTTATCGAACAGCTCCCGGTCCTCCGCCGCATCCACATCTTCCGCGGCCGTACCGAGAATGGTCACCCCCATCTTCATCAGACTTTCCGTCAGCTTGATGGCCGTCTGGCCGCCGAACTGAACCACTGCCCCATCCGGCTTTTCGATGTCCACAATGCTCTCCACATCCTCCGGTGTCAACGGCTCGAAATACAGCTTATCCGCAATATCGAAGTCGGTACTTACCGTCTCCGGGTTATTATTTACAATAATCGTCTCATAGCCCTCTTTGCTGAACGCCCAGGTGCTGTGAACCGAACAGAAGTCAAACTCGATCCCCTGGCCGATACGGATCGGACCGGAACCGAGGACAAGCACTTTCTTCCGCCCGCTGGTATATGCGGCTTCATTCTCGCTGCCAAAGCAGGAATAGTAGTAAGGCGTCTCCGCCGCAAATTCAGCCGCGCACGTATCCACCATCTTAAACGCGGCCACAATGTTGTTGTCCTTACGCATCTGATGAATCTCCTGTTCGGAGCTTCCTGTCAGTCTGGCGATGACGTTGTCCGGGAACTCGATTCTCTTGGCTTCTCTCAGCAGATCCACCGTCAGCGGTCCCTTCTTAAGCGCCTCTTCCATCTCCACGATGATCGCCAGCTTATCGATAAACCAGACGTCGATCTTCGTGATCGCATGGATCGTCTCATAGGTGAAGCCGCGTCTTAACGCCTCCGCGATCACCCAGATTCTCCTGTCGTCCACGAGGGCCAGCGTGTCCTTTAATTCCTCGTCGGAAAGCTCTGTAAAATCATAGGACATCAGGCTGTCCACATGCTGCTCTAAGGAACGGATCGCCTTCATTAAGCCGCCTTCAAAGTTCGTACAGATACTCATGACCTCTCCGGTCGCCTTCATCTGGGTTCCCAGCGTTCTCTTGGCGCTGATGAACTTGTCAAACGGGAGACGCGGCATCTTGACCACGCAGTAATCCAGCATCGGCTCGAAGCTGGCGTACGTCTTCTTCGTAACCGCGTTCTTAATCTCGTCCAGGGTATAACCAAGTGCGATTTTGGCCGCAACCTTGGCAATGGGATATCCGGTGGCCTTGGAAGCCAGCGCGGAGGAACGGCTCACGCGCGGGTTTACCTCGATGACACAGTATTCAAAGCTGTCCGGGTTTAAGGCGTACTGTACGTTACAGCCGCCGGTGATTCCCAGTTCGCTGATAATTTTAAGTGCTGATGTACGAAGCATCTGGTACTCCTTATCACCCAGAGTCTGGGAGGGAGCCACAACGATGCTGTCGCCGGTGTGAACGCCGACCGGATCGATATTTTCCATATTACAAACGGTGATCACATTGCCCGCACCGTCGCGCATCACTTCGTATTCGACTTCCTTCCATCCTGCGATGCACCGCTCCACCAAAACCTGTCCCACACGGGACAGACGAAGGCCGTTTTCCAGAATCTCCGCACATTTCTCCGGGTTCTCAGCGATACCGCCGCCGGAACCGCCCAGTGTGTAAGCCGGACGAAGGACTACGGGATAACCGATCTTTTCCGCGATTTCCAGACCGTGTTTGACATCCTCCACGATATCGGAGGGAGCTACCGGCTCGCCGATCTTCTCCATAGTCTCCTTGAACATCTCGCGGTCTTCCGCCTTCTTAATGGTAAGAGCTGTGGTTCCGATCAGACGCACATTGTGATCCTTAAAAAATCCGGCGTCCTCTAATTCCATGGCAAGATTCAGTCCCGCCTGGCCGCCCAGAGTCGGGAGTACGCTGTCCGGTTTCTCCTTCAGGATCAGCTGTTCCACCACTTCTACCGTCAGAGGTTCGATATAAACCCTGTCCGCAATATCCTTATCCGTCATGATGGTGGCCGGATTGGAGTTTAAGAGAACCACCTCGATGCCTTCCTCTTTTAAAGAACGGCATGCCTGGGTTCCCGCATAGTCGAATTCCGCCGCCTGGCCGATGATGATCGGGCCGGAGCCGAGAACAAGTACTTTTTTAATATCAGGATTCTTCGGCATTACTTTCCCTCCTCCATCATTTTCAAAAATCTGTCAAATAAGTAGCCGGAGTCCAGCGGTCCCGGACATGCCTCCGGATGGTACTGAACCGTGAAAATGTTCTTATTTACGTATTTTAATCCCTCGTTAGTGCCATCGTTGACATTGACAAATGCCGGAACGGCCGTCTCAGATTTAATTGTATCCATGTCCACCACATAGCCGTGGTTCTGTGACGAGATGTAGACGCGTCCTGTCTCTAAGTCCTTTACCGGATGGTTTCCGCCGCGGTGACCGTATTTTAACTTGTGGGTATCCGCGCCTGTGGCCAGCGCCATCAGCTGATGGCCGAGGCAGATGGCAAAGATCGGTACCTCTGATTCATATAATTTGCGGATCTCGGTGATAATATCCGTACACTCCTTTGGATCTCCAGGGCCGTTGGAAAGCATGATTCCGTCAGGATTTTCCGCCAGAATCTCTTCCGCTGCCGTCGTCGCCGGATATACGGTAACCTGGCAGCCTCTCTCATTCAAAGAACGGGCAATGTTCATCTTTGCGCCTAAATCGAGAAGCGCCACCTTCTTTCCGTCTCCCGGAAGCATGTATTTTTCGGCGCAGGTGGTTTTCTTCACCACACCGGTAACCGAATAATTTTTCATACGGGCAACAGCCTCATCACAATCAAAATTTTCATTGGTTGTAATCATGCCGTTCATCGTACCTTTTTCTCTTAAGATTTTTGTTAGGGCTCTCGTATCGATACCACTGATACCTGGAATATCTTGTTCCTCTAAGAAATGCTGAATGGTATCCCCGCTTCTGAAGTTGCTGGGGATTCTAGATAATTCTCTGACAATGTAGCCGTCCGGCCATGCTTTATACGATTCCATATCTTCACGACAAATTCCGTAATTACCAATCAGCGGATACGTCATCACCACGGCCTGCCCCGCGTACGAGGGGTCGGTGAGGACTTCTAAATAACCGGTCATGGAAGTATTAAATACGATTTCGCTGATTACTTCCCTTTTCGAACCAATGCTGGTTCCTGTGAATACGGTTCCGTCTTCCAGTATTAAAAAAGCTTTCATACGTAAAGTCCCAATCCTTTCTTAATGCTATGCGTTGTTTGAGCGCTCTGAAAATCAGCCCAAATTGAATAGATTATACATGATTTCACGACATTTTTCAACTGTTTTCTGCACGATTGCCTGACTATCTTTTTGTATTTTTTATAGACTATTTTAAACATAATATACAATTTCCTTTTTTTCATATTACGTTGGATGGATCTTCCGTTTGAGATGGATAGATCTTCCGGCCTTGGCTTTCACATCCTGGTGAAAAAACCGTATCCGCGAATAGCCGGGTTCAAAACTGCAGAGACTATCTCCGAGGTGATGTTTATGATAGATAACAGTGAAATGCCCATCGGTTTTACCATGGAGCTGGCACAGCATTCCGACATTCTGACCCGTTTTGCGGAACTTCCGGAATCCAGACGGAACGAAATCGTAGACGGAGCCAGAAACGTTGAGAGCCGGAATGAAATGCGTAACTACGTAGAGTCCATGTTCCGGTAAAACGTCCGGAAATTCGGAATCCCTTCAGTCAGCCAGGATTCCCGGACTGCGGCGCCTGCCCCCTCCCGGCAGAAACATTCTCCGCCGCAGCCCGTTTTCCGGAAAAACCGGAACATTTGCGAAACAGCCGTCATATACTGTCAGTAATCATCCAATAAAGGGGCAATCTATGAGAAAATATATGACCGCTGCCGCACTGGAACCTACTGATACCGGCTCACTCCAGGTAAATGTAGTTTCTGCCGAAAACAATTTTCCTATCCGCGATGCCGAAGTTTCCATCGCTTACAAAGGAGATCCTGAAAGCACTGTAGAATCGACGAACACCAATTCTTCCGGCCAGACCGGGGAGATCCGCTTAGCCGCTCCTCCGCTGGAATACAGCCTGTCGCCCGGCTTAACCCAGCCCTATTCCGAATATACCATCACCATCCGGGCGCGGGGCTTTGCGGAAGTCGCCATCTCCGGAACGGAAATCCTTCCGGACTCTCTTGCAATCCAGCCGGTCCGTATGACGCCGCTGGCCGACGAGGTATCACCGGACACTCCCATCGTCATTCCGGATCACACGCTCTATGGTTACTATCCACCAAAAATTGCTGAAGCTGAAGTAAAGCCGGTGGCTGAAACCGGTGAGATCGTCTTAAGCCGCGTGGTAGTTCCTCAGACCGTCGTGGTTCATGACGGAGTTCCTACCGACTCAACCGCCCCCAATTACTACGTTCCATACCGGGACTATATCAAGAATGTAGCCTCCAGTGAAATTTACGCAACCTGGCCCCGTTCCTCCATCACGGCAAACGTTCTGGCCATCATGAGCTTCACACTGAACCGTGTCTACACGGAGTGGTACCGCAACCAGGGCTATGATTTCACCATTACCTCTTCCACCGCTTTTGACCATAAATGGATCTACGGCAGAAATATCTTCCAGTCCATCTCCGAGGTTGTGGATGAGATCTTCGACAACTACTTATCGCGTCCTGAGGTCAAACAGCCGATCTTAACCCAGTACTGTGACGGCAACCGGGTGTCCTGCCAGCACAAAGGCTGGATGACGCAGTGGGGCTCCGCCGACTTAGGCGAACGCGGATACAGCCCCATTGAAATTCTGCGCTATTTCTACGGTGATGACATGTACATCAATACCGCCGAGCAGATTTCCGGCATCCCCGCTTCCTGGCCCGGCTACGATTTAACCATCGGCTCCAGCGGCCAGAAGGTACAGCAGGTGCAGGAACAGCTGGACGCCATCGCCACCGTTTACAGCGCCATCCCGCACATTACGCCGGATGGGATCTTCGGACCGGCAACCGCAGCCGCTGTACGGGAATTCCAGTCCATATTCGGCCTCCCTGTGACGGGAGTTATCGATTTCCGCACCTGGTATAAAATATCCCATATTTATGTGGGAGTCACAAGAATTGCCGAGTTAAATTAATTCATATAATTAATTAAGAAGAAAAAAGCCAGATGCATCGTTTCTGCTGATCAGACGATGCATCTGGCTTTTTGTATTTCTGTTTTTTGTATTCCCGTTTCTCAACCGCCGGCTCATCCTTCTCCGCCGCACCGAACCGCTGCTGCGTATCCCAGCAGACACAGGGAAATCCCGCCAAGCAGCTGGTAAAGTTCGATCTGTTTCCAGGCCACATCCCACAGGATCACCACCGGCGAAGAAAATACCAGGCCGATGATCACGCGGTACATCTGGCGCTCATGATTGACCAGAAGATGTTCCACAATTTTGGCAAACAGAAAAATTCCGAGTCCCAGCCCTGTAAAATACGGAAGCAGGACCAGTCCATCTGACAGAAGCGCTGGAAAATCAAACGCGGCCGCCGCCCTGATACAGCCGTTTGTCGTCTGCAGCAGCGGCTCGTACACACCGATCATCATCATGATCATGGAGCCGCTCACGCCCGGAACCACCATGGTTCCCGCAGCCAGTATGCCCACGAAGAACATGGAGATAATCCAGAACCGGCCGGAAGAGAGATAGGCCGCTCCGGTCTTCACTGACTCGCCTCCAGCCTGGGAACCGGAGGCGAGAGACATTCCGCCCGCTACGGTGATAAAGATCACCACGGCGGCTGTGATGCAGATCGTAACAGCCCCCAGTCTCTTCTCCCCAGGCTCCGCCTTCGCCTTTGTCTTCTCAAACAGAGCAGGAAGGCCGCCGCCGATCAGCCCGATAAACGCCAGCTTCGTCTGTAAAGGAAACGTCCCAAATAAGTATTCGAACACCAGAGACAGGCTGATGATCCCAGCCACCGCCCCCAGACCGTAGGGAAACAGCGTTTTTATGCTTTCCACCGGTTCCTTAAAGAGCCGGTTCACCGCATGGATGATCGTGTCGTACACGCCCATGGATATGGCCAGCATCCCGCCGCTGATGCCGGGAAGGATATTGGCAATTCCTATGACCACGCCTTTCAGCAATTCACCGATATACTCCAAATCATTCCTCCTTCAAGGTTGTATATCGTATTTTATGCTTCAGCCACCACTTCTAATACCTCTTTCACCCTGGCAATGTGATAATCCGCCAGACTCTGGTCGAAATTGTAGCGGTTATCGATCACCGCCGCGATCTTCATCCCGGCTCTGCTGGCCGCTGTAATCCCGATGGTGGAATCCTCCACCGCCAGACACTCTTCCGTCCTTACGCCCAGCTGAGACGCTGTATACTGATAGATTTCAGGGTCCGGTTTGCTCCGTTTAAACTGGCTGCCGCTGACCACCACTTCAAAATATTCCCTTATCTCATTTTCACGAAGAACCCGTTCCACCAAATCCATCTGAGTGGAAGAAGCCAGTGCGAGCCGGTATCCCTTTTCCTTCAAAGTTCTTAAGACCTCTGTAACTTCCGGGCGGTAAATCTCTCTATAGTCCACCTCACTGTAAATATCACGCTGGCGGCACTCATCTCTCAATTCCTCCCACGGCTGTCCGTTATCGACCGCACGCTCCAGTACCTCCCACGCCTCTTTTTTTGTCGCGCCAACCATCGGATAAAGTTGTTCAATGCGCACGTTCGGGTTCTTCTTCCTGGCAAATTCCAACTGAAATTCCAAATACGTTCCCTCGCTGTCGATGATCACGCCATCCATGTCAAAAATCACTGCCTTAACCATGTGTTTCCTCTCTCCTGTCCCTTATCCTGCGTTACCAGTATTTCCGTTTACCATTCCCAGGCGCCTTTTCACAAGTCCGGCCTGCCCGGATGGCTCTATCATATCACACTACTGCCGGTTTTCACAATATATCATTTTTATCCTGTTCAGCCGCCCCAAAAAAAACGGCACAGCCAAACCTGACTGTGCCGCCCAAACTCATATTTTATAGCCTCTGATCTTTATGTACTCCTCGATCATTCTGACACTCCCCTTGATCCCGGCCGTTGATGTATTGATCAGAAGATCGTAGTTCTCCGGGTCCGCCCATCCTCTCCCGGTATAATAACGGTAGTAATTCCGTCGTTCCTTGTCTATCCGCTTTACATTCTTCTTAATGTCCTCCGGCGCATAGAGTTCTTTCTCCTTAATCCTGCGGATTCTCGCGTCCATATCCGAATAAATGAATATCCGTACCAGTTCGATGTTGTCCGCGTCCTCCAGCACGTAATCCGCGCAACGGCCCACAATGACGCAGGACTGCTCCTCTGCCAGCTTCCGGATCACCTCAGACTGAAAACGGAATAAGTTGTCCGCCGAGATTAAGTCCGAACCGAAGCTTGGGCCTCTCATCTCCGGTGTCATACTGCTGATAATCCGGTACAGAAGCCGGTTCCCCGCTTTCTCATCCGCCAGATGAAAGTAACTCTCCTTGATGCCGCTCTCGTCGGAATTCATACGCAGGATATTCTTGTCGTAAAAATCAATTCCCAGTTCTCCCGCCAACTTCCGACCGATTTCATTGCCGCCGCTGCCATACTGACGGCCAATGGTAATAACAAGTTTCTTATCTCCCATGTGAATCCCTCCTGTGCATGCGTGACCGTTGATTTGTTGTTTTGTTGTTTTGTTGTTTTGTTGTTTTTCTGTCTCTATTATAACACACATTTTCTGTTGCGGACACTATTTTTCCGGAATATGGAGTTCCCCGGCGGGACCATTTTCACCGTTGGAAAATGGTCCCGGTCCGGTCTCTTAAGAAACGGCCGGTCTTCTGACAAGAAATGTATTGTATCCATACCGTCTCAGCTCCTGCTCCATGCGCACGGCGTTATCCAGCTCACGGAAAGCGCCGGCACGTACCTTGAATAAACCATCCTCATTGACGATAAACGCCGGGAATCCCTGGGACCGCAGCGTATTCATCTGCTGTTCTGCCAGAGAGCGGATGCGGTAAGCTCCCGTCTGAATCTGGTAGTACTCCGGCTGCGCCGCTTCCCCTTCCCGGATCGTTGTCAGAATTCCGTCGGCAATCGCTCTTGCGATGGCATCAATATTATCATCAAAGAGCTGGTTGTCGGCCTCATTGTCGATGAATCCCACCTCCACCAGGACGGCCGGCATCTCGGTTCTGCGAAGCACGACCAGCCCCGGCCTCTCGATGATACCCAGGTTGGCAAACCCCGTATTGGCCAGTTCTTCGTTGATATTGTTCGCAAGCTGTGCCGGAACTCCCTTATTCTCAAATACGAGACTCATAACTCCGGAGGCGCTGCCCGGTATTGGCATGGCATTCCGGTGAATCGATACGAAATAGTCCGCTCCCGCCTCATTCGCCATCGTGGCCTTTTCCAGAGGCGTATTATACGTATCATCTGTTCTTGTATATCTGACGTCTACTCCATTCTCCGACAGAATTTTTCCTACCGCCAGGGCAAGCCTCAATGCATCGTCCTTTTCCTGTCTTCCTTCAAATTTTGCGCCCGGATCAGCGCCGCCGTGACCGGCATCTATCACTACTATCTTTCTTTCAGCCAAAAGAAAAACTCCTTTCACATACCTCTATGATGTAAAGTATGTGAAAAGAGCCCTGAATGTACCATTTTTGATCTATTCCTGCAGTTTCTTCACTTTTGTAAGGCGTTCGTTCAGCCGGACGACCCATTCCCTGCGTATGAGTCCTCCCGATTTCCTTGCAATGCTTTCTAACGGAAGTTCTCCCAGCGTATGCAGCAGGGGCTGGCTCAACACATCGGCTCCCGCCTCCTCCTCCAAAACCTTTTTCGCCTCCGGATTGTCCAAAATCTCATCCAGTGTATCGTATACGGAATGATACCCGTTCCTCACACGGTATTCGGTCGCCACCTCCCGCATCTCCGCATTCCTGTCCTGTCTGAATAAATAGGAAGGTTCATCCGCCTGTTCTCCATACAGGATCACATCATCGTAATCTCCGCGCTCCGTCTTCACCAAAATATCATTCTTCCCCGGAAGCAGCACCACTCCGTCCAGCCAGAAGATATGGCAGTCCTTGCACATGGCTCCCATGGATTTGCTGTTCACAAACAGTTCCACGTCCTCCGCGTTAGAATAAACACGGATAGTATTACTGCTTTCCGCCCGCCTCTTATAACGCTTTCCGGTAATATGAACCACCGGCTCCCCGGACCACTCCGCCTTATACAGGTAAAATGCGTCCTTTCTCGTCTTTCGGTCATACGTGACCAGTCCCTTGTTATTTCTCCCGCTCACACCGCCTTCCTTTCGGTTGACGGAGGCGAAATCACACAGATTCCACACATAGGACGCCCACACCAGCGGATGCTCCCTTATGATTGCCAGCATCTCTTCGTGGTACAGAGACTGGTAGCTTTCGGAGTAATCGCCTTTCGTCGGCGAACCGGTCTGGTAAGTCAGAATTCCATCCGCGCCGTATTCCGATATGGCGATCGGAACGGGCACCTGCTTCTGCTGCAGTTCATCCAGCCAGACTCCCATGTCACTGCATTCGCCCACATACCATCCGTAATAGACGTTATAGCCGATTCCGTCAGTAATAACGCTCAAAGGGCTGTCCTCCGCAAGCGTCATCATGTGGGAGCAGACCGTGATTCGTCCGGGATCAAGGCGTTTCGCCAATGCATTCATCTCCCGAAGCGCCTCCTCCACCCAGTCCTCTGCGCCGAACATGGTCACATCGTTGCCGATTCCCCAGAAGCAGATGGACGGATGGTTGTAGTTCTGTTTTATCAGCTCCGTCAGCTGCAAAAGAGCGTTGTCTCTGGCCGCCGCACTGTCTGAAAGCCTGGAAATAAACGGAATCTCCGCCCATACTGCCAGCCCCTCCCGGTCGCACAGCTCATAAAAATAAGGAGCATGCTGATAGTGGGCCAGCCTTACGGTATTGGCGCCGATTTCCTTTAAGAGGGCCATGTCCTCCTCCATGTCCTCCCGGGAAATGGCCCATCCGCAGTCCTCTCTGTCCTGATGACGCCCTACGCCGTGGAGAAACAGCCTCTCTCCGTTCAGCTGAAAACCGCTTTCTGCGGAAAGGCTGATACTTCGAAAGCCGAATCGGATAATCCGCTTCTCCATCCACTTTCCGTTTTTCAGCAAATCTGCGGACAGCGTGTACTGATAAGCACCACTACGTCCATTCCACAAAACAGGCTGCTCGATAAAAAGCTCTGCCGGCTCCTTTCCTGCCTTGACCGTCGCTTTCGTACACAGCTCCCCGTCCTGATCCAGCACCTGGCAGCAGACCTCGCACCCTTCCGGCTCGTCCACCACACTGTACACGCGGACCCGTCCTCTTCCGCCGCCCGTAATCTCCGGAATGATATAAACACCCTCAGAGCCGTCGTCATCCAGGCTGAATCTCGACGAATCCGCCACCACAAGATTGACATCCCGGTAAATACCGCCGAAAAACGTGTAATCCGCCGCGATCGGATACACATCGTCGCGCACGGAATTGTCCACCCGCACTTCAATCCGGTTGTAATGCCCCGGTCTCATCCATTCCGTAATGTTAAACCGGAATAAGGAGTAGCCGCCTTTATGCGTCCCCACTGGCTGACCATTGATCACAACCTCGGCGACACTGCCCGCAGCGCCTATCTCCAGATAGATATCCCTGCCTTTCCAGTCATCCGACATCACAATCTGCTTTTCATAGACGCACGCTCCCACATAACCGCCGTTTCCATTCTGACCTCCCCTGATATCCCAGATGTGAGGCAGCGTAACCACGGAGGCAGGGCTTCCATCGCCTTTTCTGAATTTCCAGTCAGAATTAATATTGTATCTTTTCATTCTGCTCCTCCCTGCTGAAAATGCACTTGTCAGTCTGATACACTTTAGATATATTATACAAAAATTTCAGAAAATGCACAATACTATTTATAAAATTGCACTATAATTAATAATTAGTTAATCGATCGAAGATATTAATCGTGAAAGCTACCAGCCTCCATGACATCCGCCCCCCTGGGACCGACCGGAGTTGACAGTACGATCTGTGTGTTCGTCTTCCCGTATTTCTGCACTTCACCGATAAAAGCGTCCAGCTCCATGGTGCTCCGGAAGGTCACCTTCAACAGCATGGAGTAATCTCCCGTCACGCAGCTGCACTCCAGCACATTGGGAATCTCCGCCATCCGTTCGTAAAATCCCAGCTTCTCTCCAGGCACAACATCCAGATTTACATATGCCGTGATGTGATATCCCAGCTTAACCGGATCCACCGCCGCGTGGTACCCGGTGATGATGTCCTCCCGTTCCAGTTTTCCAATCCTGGAGGAAACCGCCGGCGAAGACAGAAAGGTACTCTCAGCAATCTTCTTGAGGGAATACCTTGCATTTTCCTGCAGCATCTGCAATATTTTCTTATCGATCTCATCCATCTGATTTTTCTCTCCTTTTATAGAATAAAAATTCCGGCAAGCGGAGTCCCCTGTGAAACAAAAAAAGCGTCAGTACCACCAGGGTACGAACGCTTTTGTCCTTTTTATTCACAACCATTATCTTTATTTTCTTATTTCTCATCTAGCATAACCACAGAAAGGGCGGTTGTCAACGTTATTTTCTTAGGGAAACCATATTTTTCATGCGTTCCACGGCCTCCACCGTATTCTCATACGTGCCAAATGCCGTTAAACGAAAATATCCCTCGCCGCTGGGCCCGAATCCGCTTCCAGGAGTTCCCACCACGCCGGCCTCATTTAAGAGGCAGTCGAAGAACTCCCAGGAGGTCATTCCGCCAGGGACTAAAAGCCAGATATAGGGGGCGTTGACACCGCCGTACACCTCGCATCCGATTTCCTTCAGCCCCTCATAGATCACCTTCGCATTTCTCATATAATAGGCTACCTGTTCCTTTAGCTGCTCTCTGCCTTCCGGAGAGTATACCGCCTCACCGGCCTTCTGAACGATATAGGGGGCGCCGTTGAACTTCGTTCCGTGGCGCCTCGCCCACAGGGAATGGAGCATGACACCTCCACGGACCAACTCCTTCGGAATCACGGTAAATCCCAGACGCACGCCGGTAAAGCCGGCGTTTTTCGAGAAGGAACGGAACTCTATGGCACATGTTCTGGCCCCTTCGATCTCGAAGATGGAGTGCGGAACCGACGGCTCTGCGATATACGCCTCATAAGCCGCATCGTAAAGGATCACGGCTCCCGTTCTGTTGGCATAGTCGACCCACACCTTAAGCTGGTCTCTCGTAAGCGTCGTTCCGGTCGGATTGTTTGGAACGCACAGATAGATCAGATCGGGAGTCTCCTCCGGGAGTTCCGGGACAAACTGGTTTTCCGCCGTGCACGGCATGTAAATGACTCTGCTCCATTTTCCCGTCTTCTCATCATACTCTCCGGTTCTGCCGGCCATGACGTTGGAATCCACGTAAACCGGATAGACCGGATCGCAGACTGCAATTACCGCGTCCTCGCTGAAAATCTCCTGGATATTGCCGCAGTCGCATTTCGCACCGTCGGAGATGAAGATTTCATCCGCCTCGATCTTACATCCACGGGCGGCGTAATCGCCAGCCGCGATGGCCTCCCGCAAAAAGCCATAGCCAAGATCCGGCGCGTAACCATGAAATGTCTCTACACTGCCCATCTCCTCCACGGCATCGTGAAGCGCCTTTATGAGAGCCGGCGCAATGGGCTGCGTGACGTCGCCGATTCCCAAACGGATAATCTTCTTATCCGGATTTGCAGCGGTATAGGCATTCACCTTTTTCGCAATAGCGGAAAACAGGTAGCTTCCCGGCAGTTTCAGATAGTTGTCATTTACTTTTACCATCGATGTCCTCCTGTGAGCAAATTATAAATTTTCTGGATCAAATCCCCCCTGAAATACTTCCACAGCCGGTCCGGTCATATACACATGGCCGCTCTCCCGGTCCCAGGTTATGCTTAATGTTCCCCCCTTCAGTTCCACCTCCACGGTATTCTCCGTCCTGCCGCTTAAGATGGAGGCTACAGCGCTCGCCGTCGCTCCTGTGCCGCAGGCCCACGTCTCTCCGCTTCCGCGCTCCCACACACGCATGCGTAGATGGCTTCTGTCGATCACCTGGATAAACTCTGAGTTGGTCCGTTCCGGAAAACGTTTATGTGTCTCAAACGCCGGTCCCATGGCCTCTAAATCCAATCCGTCAATCTCATCCATATAATAGATGGCGTGAGGATTTCCCATGGAGATTCCAATGAACTCATAGGACCGGCCGTCGATCATGATCGGCTCCGGCACCTCTCCCGTCACCTCCGGAATCCCCATATCCACGGTGATTAGTGAGGCCTTACCGCCCTCGTCAGTGACCTTTAAATGCTTGATTCCCGCCTTCGTCTCCACATCGAATTCATCCTTTTCCACGATATGGTGGTCGTACACGTATTTCCCCACACACCGGATTCCGTTTCCGCACATCTCGCTCTCGGAGCCGTCGGCATTAAACATCTTCATGCGGCAGTCCGCCTGCCCGGAAGGACAGATCAGAATCAGGCCATCCGAACCGATTCCAAAATGGCGGTCACTGACCTTTACCGCCAGCTCCTCCGGTCTCTCCACCGTCTCCTCAAAACAGTTGATATACACGTAGTCGTTCCCCGTTCCCTGCATCTTTGTAAACTTCATGGTATCCCCCTTATCTGTTAATCAGGCTCATGATCATCTGCGCGGTTTCCACCATGTTGGTGCCGCTGTCCATGCTGCATTTCTGCAGATAGCGGTGGGCATCCGCCTCGGTCATATGGTTTCTGTCCATCAGAAGTTCCTTCGCCTGTTTGATTAATTCCTGTTCTTCCCTGCTCCGTTCCAGGGGCTTCAGTCTCTGTTTTCTCCTTCTCCTGACCAGCGATTCCATCATCATCTCCAGAGTGCTGATCAGATCGTGAACCTTCAGGGGCAGCCCGAGACAGACTACATCCTCCGGCGCTCTTCCGTTCCAGTGTCCCGGCGATGCCACCAAAAGCATCCGGACTCCCGGAGGCAGACAGTCGTAGAGTTCGTCGTACACCATGTCTGCAAATCTGGCCCCGCATACCACAATCCCACTTCCCAGTTCATCGGCGCTGTTAATGGCCTGTGCGCCGGAAGTACAGACCGCCGCGACCGAAAAGCCATTTTTTGCAAGGATATTCCTAATATTTTTCGCGTCCTCCGGTTTGGAGAACGCCACAATCACATTGGCCAAGCGCACTCACCTCCAGGGTATCGAATCAGCTGAGAAACAAAAAAATTAATACTTATACAAGTACTCCTTTGTCTCCCAATCCGTTACGTACGCCCGAAACATCCTCCATTCGGCTTCCTTGGCCTCCAGATACTTGGTATAAATATGCTCTCCCAGAACCTCTTTCATAAATTCGCTGCTCTTAAATTCCTCGATGGCCTCTCCGAGCGTCTCAGGAAGCCTGGAAATACCGCGCGCAAGAACCTCCTCCGGCGCCATGGTATAAATATTAGTATCCACACTGTCGGGCGGAACCATACCTTTTTTAATTCCGTCCAGGCCAGCCGCCAGGCAGGCCGCCAGCGCCAGATATGGATTGACGGAAGGGTCCGGGCAGCGCAGCTCGATCCGGGTGCTCTCTCCTCTCGACGACGGAATCCGAATCAGCGGACTGCGGTTTGCCTTTGCGGACCACGCGATATAGATGGGCGCGTCGTACCCGGGTACGAGCCGCTTGTAGGAATTCACCAGCGGATTCGTTAAAATGGTCATCTCCTTCATATGGCAGAGGATGCCGGCCATAAACTGGTAGGCGAGCTGGCTGAGCCCCAATGGATCCGCCTCATCCTCAAATAAGTTCTTTCCATTTAAATCAGACAGGGACATATTTAAGTGCATACCCGATCCATTGACTCCCGCCTTCGGCTTCGGCATAAACGTGGCATGAAGGCCGTGGCGTTTCGCAATCGCTTTTACTGCCATCTTAAACGTCATGACATTGTCAGCCGTCACCAGCCCTTCCGCGTATTCAAAGTCGATTTCATGCTGTCCCGGCGCCATCTCATGGTGAGATGCCTCTATCATAAATCCCATATCCTCCAGATTGAGCACGATATCCCGGCGGACATTCTCTCCCTGATCAATAGGAGCCACGTCGAAGTACCCGGCCATTTCGTGGGTCTCCGTCGTCGGTCGTCCCTCCTCGTCTGTCTGAAAAATAAAAAATTCGCATTCCGGTCCGGCGTTAAAGACAAAACCCATATCGGCCGCTTCCTTTAGCACGCTTCTCAGCACATACCGCGGATCCCCCTCAAACGGAGTCTTATTGGGACGGTAGACGTCACACATCAGCCGCGCCACCTTTCCCTGCTGCGGGCGCCACGGAAAAATCTCAAAGGTATCCAGATCCGGATATAAATACATATCGGATTCCTCGATCCGCACAAAGCCCTCGATCGAGGACCCGTCAAACATACAGCGGTTATCGAGCGCCTTCTTCAGCTGGCTCGATGTGATGGCAACATTTTTCAACATGCCAAAAATGTCAGTGAATTGAAGTCGGATAAACTCCACATCTTCCTCTTCCACGATTCGGAAGATATCTTCCTTACTGTATTTGCTCATAATAGCTTCTCCCTTCCCTATGACACAAAAAGGGGCGTGATGTGCCAGAACCCCTGACCGGAGCTTCCGCCCCGATGAAATTCTCTTACATCACCCCCGTTATATGCATAAAATATAACAGCTTGAAAAAAGTTTGTCAATGTATTTTTATTCTTATTCTGGAAGCATTTTATTCATATTTGGAAAACAATCCAGTCATCCGGTTTTCCCGCAAAGGTATGGGGCCATTTCCCTTAAACTTCCGTACCTGCGCTGCCCTCAAACGCCTTCTCCCGCGCCTTCTTATAATTCAGCGCCCTGATGGCATTTAAAATCGCCAGTACCGAAACACCCACATCGGCGAATACCGCCGCCCACATGGTTGCAAATCCGAGTGCCGTCAGAATCAAAACCAGTACCTTGACACCGATTGCAAATATAATATTCTGTTTTACAATCCGCATGGTTTTTCTGGCGATAACGATGGCATCCACGAGTTTGGAAGGTTCGTCTGTCATAATCACCACATCCGCGGCTTCCACTGCCGCGTCGGAACCGATTCCGCCCATGGCGATACCGATATCCGCTCTGGCAAGAACAGGGGCGTCATTGATGCCGTCGCCCACGAATCCCAGTGTGCTGCCTTCCGGCTTCGTAGTGAGGAGTTCTTCTACCTTCCCCACTTTATCCCCCGGCAGGAGGCCGCCGTACGCTTCATCGAGGCTCAGCTTATCTGCAACCGCCCTGCCCACTTCCGGTTTGTCTCCGGTCAGCATTATGAGGCGTCTGACGCCGGCTCTTCTCAGTCCGTGCAGCGCTTCCGGCACATCCTCGCGCACCGTATCGGAAATGATGATGGAACCGAGGAACACGCCGCCTTCTGCGATGTAAAGGGATGTTCCCATAATCTCCGGCACATCGGTAATGGTGATTCCCTGTGCCTTCATCAGCCTTTCGTTACCGATAAATAAGTCTTTTCTGCCGTTCTCCAGATCCAGTACCGCGTGGATTCCGTGTCCGGCAATCTCTTCCGCCGTGATAATCCTGGATTCCTCCACGCTCTTTCCATATGCGTCCTTCACCGACAGGGCAATCGGATGGTTGGAATGAAACTCTCCGTAGGCCGCCAGTTCAAGCAGTTCGTCCTTCGTTCCCTCCACCGGTTTTACCCGTGTCACCTGGAACTTTCCAGTGGTCAGTGTTCCTGTCTTATCAAATACCACCGTATCGAGTGACGCCACCGCTTCCAGATAGTTGCTTCCCTTCATCAGGATCCCCTGCTTCGAAGCCGCTCCCAGGCCTCCGAAGAAGCTGAGCGGGACGGAGATAACCAGTGCGCATGGGCAGGACACTACCAGGAAACTGCACGCGCGGTAAATCCAGATTCCCCAGTTTCCGGCCAAGAGCAAAGGCGGAATAATAGCCAGAGCCAGCGCCAGACAGACGACCACTGGGGTATACACTCTGGCAAATTTGGTGATGAAGTTCTCGGCCTTTGCCTTTCTGGAGCTGGCATTTTCCACCAGTTCCAGGATCTTTGCCACGGTGGAGTCATCGAACAGCTTCGTCACCCGGACCTCCAGAACTCCGTTTAGATTGATAGAGCCGCTGATGATCGGATCATGATCCTTTACCTCCACCGGCATGGACTCTCCGGTCAGCGCCTTCGTATCGAGGCTGGAGTTTCCTTTTATAATCACGCCGTCGAGCGGCACCTTTTCCCCTGGCTTAACGACGATCGTATCTCCGATTTCGACTTCATACGGATCGACCTTCTCTTCTTTTCCATCCCGGACCAGGTTGGCATACTCCGGGTTGATATCCATCAGCTCGGTGATGGACTTTCTCGACTTGTTGACAGCATAATCGCTGAATAACTCTCCTACCTGATAAAACAGCATGACCGCAACCGCTTCTTCCAGGGCTCCACACCCAATCGCTCCGAAGGTTGCCACTGTCATCAGGAAATTCTCATCAAATACCTGGCCATGGGAAATGTTGCGCACCGCCTTGAGCGGAATGTCATATCCGGCAGACAGATAGGAAATTACAAACGGAATCCAGGCATAAGCCGTCTTCCCTTCCATCAGGGCTCCTGCGATCAGAAATACCGCGCTGACCGCCAGCCTTACTACCATCGTTTTCTGTTTTTTCGTCATCGCTGCTCCTTAACGTTTACCGGAGTACCTTAAATTCTGCTTCCGGTTCTATCTTATATGCAATTTTTCTGCTTTCTTCCACAATCGCGTCTGCACGGTCGTCCTCGACCTCCATGGTCAGTCTCTGCGTCATAAAGCTGAGTGCCGCAGACTTCACGCCTGCCAGCTTCGAAACCTCAGTCTCGATCTTTGAAGCACAGTTTGCACAGCATAAACCTTCTAATTTAATAATCTTTCTCATACCTTACTCTCTCCTTTTTCTTTTCTCTTATTCGCAGATATGTTCCATGCCCTGGGCCAGAATCGTCTCGATATGGCCGTCTGCGAGGGAATAAAATACGGTTTTTCCGTCCCGCCTGAACTTTACCAGACGCATCTGCTTTAGGACGCGCAGCTGATGGGATATCGCTGACTGCCCCATCTTCAAAAGGCCTGCAATATCACAAACGCACATCTCTGACTGGCTGAGTACATACAGGATCCTGATTCTGGTGGAATCTCCGAATACCCGGAAGAATTCGGCCAGATCCAGAAGCTGCTGGTCAGCCGGCATCACCTGCATGACACGGTTTACAATGTCCTCGTGGACCGATATAAAATCACAGTGAGGTGCCTCGCTGTCCTGCAGATCCATTCTGTTTCCATCCTCCATGATTTACCTCCTTCTTGTTCTTATTTTATTCCATCATATGAATAACTGTTCATATGTTTATATTATCACATTTTATGAATAAGTCAATACCCTTTTTCCGTTGACTTTTGCCCTCTCCGGTGCTAAAATGAAGTTCCTTTCTCCCGCCTTCATCCCATTCCGGGAATCGGGAAAAGAGAATATTGATACCACGGTAGAGTCCCCGGAAAGCAGGCGTCATTTCCTGCTGCACAGTCACCTCCCGGAGAGGAATGCGGTTTTTGAGGCATTCCACCGCTTGGCAAGATATTAGAACGCACTCACTGTTACGACAGATCTGCAACCGGCTGTCCTCTGTCAGAAAGTCCACGTTCCATAATATTACTACCAGGAGGAACCATTATGATTCAAGTGGAACATGTGAACAAGACTTTTAAAGTCGCAAGAAGGAGCGCCGGCTTTTCTGAAGCGGTCAGGGCGCTTTTTCACAGAGAAGTGGACTATGTCCATGCGCTGAACGACATCACCTTCACCATCGGAGACGGTGAGATGGTTGGCTACATAGGCCCCAACGGCGCAGGAAAAAGCTCCACCATCAAAATCTTAAGCGGAATTCTGACTCCCGACAGCGGAACCTGCCTCATTGACGGCCGGATACCCTGGAAGGAACGGAGGGAACACGTAAAAGAGATCGGCGTCGTATTCGGCCAGCGCTCACAGCTCTGGTGGGACGTGCCCGTCATTGATTCCTTCGAGCTTCTCCGCGACATCTATGAAATTCCCCAGACACATTACGAAGACGCACTCGACGAGCTTGTAGATTTACTGTCCTTGAGTGAAATCATGCGGACGCCTGCCAGACAGCTGTCCCTCGGCCAGCGGATGCGCTGTGAAATCGCCGCCTCCCTGCTGCACCGGCCGAAAATCTTATTTTTGGATGAGCCGACCATCGGCCTGGATGCCGTCTCCAAGCTGGCAGTCCGTGACTTTATCCGCAGACAGAACAGAATTCACGGCACCACGGTCCTCCTGACCACCCATGACATGCAGGACATAGAAGCCATGGCAGACCGGGTCATGCTGATCGGAAGAGGCCGTCTGCTTTTAGACGGCACCTTCGGGTCACTGAAAAATCACTGCCGGGAAGAAGGGGAAACTTTGGATGAGATGGTCGCGGATCTGTACCGCGATTATCGGATTTAGGAGGCCGCTTATGAAAAAATACCTCTCATTTTTCCGGATTCGCTTCCTACACGGGCTGCAGTACCGGACTGCCGCGGTGTCAGGCATGGTCACCCAGTTTGTCTGGGGCGCCATGGAGATTTTACTGTTCCGGGCCTTCTACCAGGCGGATTCCTCGTCATTTCCCATGACCTTTCAGGCGCTGTCGACCTACGTCTGGCTTCAGCAGGCATTTCTGGCCCTCTACATGGCCTGGTTCTGGGAGATGGAGCTGTTTGATTCCATCACCACGGGCAATGTAGCCTACGAGCTCTGCCGTCCCGTGCGCCTCTATAATATGTGGTATGTCCGGAGTCTCGCCGTCCGTCTGTCAAAGGCGGTGCTGCGCTGTATGCCGATTCTCATCGCAGCCCTTCTCCTTCCGAAGCCCTACGGCCTCACACTTCCCTCCCATGCGGGAACCTGGTTTTTTACCGTACTTTCCATGGTTCTGGCGCTGTTCATCGTCACTGCGCTTAACATGGTGGTCTATATGTCTGTTTTTTATACTATCTCCTCTCAGGGAATCCGGCTGATCGTCTCGTCGCTCTTCGATTTTTTCAGCGGCGCCGTCATCCCACTGCCCTTTTTGCCGGGAAATATAGGAGCTGTCGTCAGCCTTCTGCCCTTTGCCTCCATACAGAATGTGCCGTTCCGCATCTTCGGCGGTGATTTGAGCGGCCGTGAGATATACTTAAGCCTTTCTCTGCAGGTCTTCTGGCTGCTTGTGATGCTGGCCGCCGGCCGGGCCATGGAACGCCATGCATTGAAACACGTTGTCATACAGGGCGGTTGAGAAAAAGGAGGAATCTTTTATGAAAGCAGTACGGCTTTATTTTCGTTTTTTTGAAATGCAGTTAAAAAGCATGATGCAGCACAAGGCTTCGTTCTTTTTCACCATGCTGGGACAGTTTCTCGTCTCTTTTAACGCGTTTCTGGGCGTCTACTTCATGATGACGCGTTTTCATGAGGTTTCCGGCTTCATCTATCCGGAGGTGCTCTTATGTTTTTCCATCACGCTGATGGCGTACACGCTGGCGGAGACATTTTTCCGCAGCTTCGATACTTTCAACCTGATGATTGGAAACGGTGAATTCGACCGGATCCTGCTGCGGCCGGGCAGCTGCGTCTTCCTGGTGCTGTGCAGCAAGATCGAGCTTACAAGGATCGGACGGCTTCTCCAGGCTGTCGTCATGCTGGCTTACGGAGTGGCGAAAAGCGGTATTCTCTGGACACCGATGCGGGTGCTCACGCTGGTCCTCATGATCGGAGGCGGGACCCTCGTGTTTGCCGCTGTCTATATCATCTTCGCCTCCATCTGTTTCTTCACCCTGGAGGGGCTGGAGTTCATGAACGTGTTCACGGACGGCGCGCGGGAGTACGGTAAATATCCGATCGCCATTTACGGAAAGACGGTGCTCACGATCTGCACCTTCCTGGTGCCGTTTTCCCTGTTCCAGTACTACCCCTTCCTCTATCTGACCGGCAAAACTGCCAGGGACTGGTACGCCCTTCTTCCGCTGCCCGCCTGCCTCTTCTTAATTCCGGCGGCCTGCCTGTGGCGTTTCGGATTGTCCCATTACCAGTCCACAGGCTCATGAGAGAGCCCCTCTGAAGCAGCTGTTACACAAAAAGAAGGCAGAGAAAGTAAACGGTTCTACCTTTTACTTTCTCTGCCTTCCGGCAGTCAAAACTCTATGGCTTATTCGGCCTGATTTTGCTTTTTCTTCACGCAGCGATGGGAACGATAGCTGCTATCTGATCAATTATATTATCACAGTTATCTGTATGGAAGATAACTTCTACTGTTCTCGATTTAGCAAGGGACAGCACTCCAACAATCGACTTCGCATCTACTATACGGCTTCCCAGTTTTACGTCCGCATCAAAATCACATTTGCTCATAATTTTTACAAATGAAAAGATCTGTTCTGCCTGGTCAAACGTTACGAAAATATGCTTCATTTTTATCACCCCTTTGTTTTCTGACAGTTTATATCATACCACGACACGATTCGACATTTCTACGGTAATATTTTTCTAAATACTGGAAAATATTTCGTTTTTGCCATTTATCCCTGTTTCACAGGCCGCTGCCGCCCTCATCCGGTGATGCGGGACCGCCCGCCGTCACTTCCAGGCCGCCGCCGGCTCCCTCATGAATCGGATAATCCCTGCCGTCTTCCGTTTTAAATACCGCTCCTTCTCTCACTGTAAGTTCCTGATTAACCAGTGCCATGGACACCTGGGCAGACAGCTTTCCTAAAGCAGCCGGATTCCAGAGATTTAACTCCGGACACACGCAGGCGTAGTCAGAAACAGCGTCTTCCTCAGACATGGGTGGAACCCCAAGACCTGTCACCCTGATCTGTCCCTCAAGTCCCTGCTCTTTTACAACATCCGCAGCGGCCTTAATCCCTACCGTGGTGGGCGCACAGATCGCCTTAAGTGCCGGGTACCTCTCTATCAGCTCTCTCGTCCTGGCTTCGGATGCCTTATAATCATCCTCCCCATATACAATATCCACGAGACGCATATTCTGATACTCCGGCTGTTCCAGTTCCTCCATCATGGCGCGAATCCACTGGCTCTGATTAGCAGAACGGGCCTGGGCCGAAAGGATTGCCCACTGGCCCTCCCCAGCCATACAGTCCCTGACCGCGTGCACCAGACTGGCGCCTGTCTCCTTCGGATCGGCCGGGCTCACATAAATGCTGCGGCTGTCCTTTTCCGTGTCAGAATCTAAAGTAGTGACCACGATTCCTTTTGCCATCGCCTCCTTTAACACGGGAGCGAGCGCATGTTCGTCACTGACCGCGATAGCGATGGCTTTCACCCGCTCCCGCATCATACGGCGCACAAGAATCACCTGATCCTGGGCCCTCGCCGATTCCGGATACAGCACCTCGCAGCGATATCCCGCTTCCTCTGTCACCTGGCGGAACGATTCCGCCACTTCTTCATTATACTGGTTATCCTTCGATTTCATGATTACTGCATATTCCGGATTCTCCTCCACCAGCCCCGCAGCACTGCACGCCGCAAGACTTAAAATGGTCAGAAGTCCTATTATCAGCCAGAACCGTTTCACCGTCTTCCCTCCGCTGTCTCCTCTTTTGTTTCCATCATATACCAGTATAATACCCATGGGGTAATTTGTCTATTTTCGTTGCATATTTCCTATTTCCTGTTACAATATTTATATACCATGTTTACAAAACATGAAACCGGGAACGTTCTGGCGATCCCGCATTTTTGGAAGGAGAAAGATACGATGAAACTGCTGATTGTAGACGACGAAAAACTGACCCGCGAAGGAATCCGTGACAGCATCGCCAGGCTTTCTCTGCCTTTTGACTCCATACTTCTCGCCGACGACGGAGTACATGGCCTGGAGACTGCGGTCTCCGAACAGCCGGACATTGTCTTAACCGATGTGAGGATGCCCCGGATGACAGGTGTTGAGATGGCAGAAGCCATTTTAGAAAAGAATCCTGATACCGCTATTATTTTCATGAGCGCCTATTCTGATAAAGAGTATTTAAAGGCAGCCATCAAACTGAAGGCTGTCCGTTACGTAGAGAAACCACTGAGCCTCTCCGAGCTCGACGACGCCCTGGCCGAGGCCCTGTTAAACTGCCAGGTGCGCAGCCACACGCGGAGCGCCGTCATGATACAGGAAAAGGAGCAGAAAGGCCATCTGGCCCACCTTCTGTCGCTTCCGGACAGCGAAGCGGCGGCGCTGGAGCTGAGCGGCCAGTTGGAGCTTACCATCGGTCCCGCTACCTCATTTTTCACAATCATCGTAGACAGCATGACGCCGCTCTCCGAGCTTCCGGAGATCCCGATGGATGAGGCGCGGGAGAATTTCCTGATTCTGTTAAAGGAGCTGGGATTAAAGCAGGTCTATGCCTTCCGCTCCGACCGCTATGTAATCGTACATATATATTCTGAGAAAAAGCCGGATAAGGAGGCTGTTAAACGATGCGCCCTGTTCTTACAGGAGAGCTTCGACAAATACTGCCGCTTTTTCCTCGCAGTAGGCCCTATCGTCACGGGCACCGCCTCTGTCCATCTCTCTTATGAAAAGGCGAAGCATCTCCTGGAAAACAGTTTTTTTCACGAGTTCAATTCCATTTTGACCGATTACGATAAACCGGCCGCCCTCTGCCCGCCCGCCGATGTACTGATGGACTTTGGCCTGGCCCTCTCGGAAAAGCAGAAGGAGAAGGCGCTGGAACTGGTGAAACAGCTCCATGATTCCATCTTGAACGGCCAGCCGCTTCTGCCCAGCCAGGTGAAGGATATCTATTACAAATACCTTGTCAAGCTGGACGAAAACGGCATCATGAACTATGTTTCCCTGTGGAGCAGCGAGGGAGTAAATCCTCAGTCCATCTGGGACAGCGTACTCCGCTGCCGCACATTTTCTGAGCTGCACAGCCTGCTGGCAGAGAAAATCGAACAGTATTTTGACCATTTAAGCCGGGACACGGGGGAGAATCCCCTGGTCTTTCAGGTCAAGGAATACCTTCACCAGAACTATGCCATCTCCTCGCTCTCTGTGCTGGATGTCAGCGAATATGTGAACCGGTCTTCCAGCTATATCTGCACGCTGTTTAAAAATGAGACGGGTCAGACACTGAACCAGTATCTGACCAATTACCGGATCAAGAAGTCCAAGCAGTTTTTGGGCGATCCCCGTTATAAGATCGCCGATATTTCCTCCAAGGTGGGCTACAGCGACGGCAACTATTACAGCAAGACCTTTCGAAAGCTGGTGGGCCTGTCCCCTTCTGAATACAGGGAGAAAATACTTTCATGAGAAACTTCTTCAAACGAATGATGCGTCACTATACGTATGACCTGAAATTAAAGAATAAGCTTGTTATCTCCCATGCTCTTTTAATTCTGCTGCCCACGGCGGTCTTATCAGGCTTTATTTTCGTAAAGCTTTACGGCATCGTCATGGACGACTCCATTCGCTCGGAACAGGCCTTATCTGCACAGACGGCGGCGTCGATCGAGAATCTGGTGTCCCATGTGACCTATGTATCTGACGCACTCAAGGAGTCTTCCTCCATCCACCGCCTCTTCTATCTCTCGGAGAGCGATGCAGCGGCGTTTGAGCCGGAGCAGAACCGGATGGACAGCCTGTTTCATTTGACGGACAGCCTGACCGACAACACCATGATCACGGGAATCCGCATCTACTACGATGATTCCGTTTACCCTGATCTGATGAAATACAATACCGAGGGCAACCGGCTGTTTGCTCCTGTCTCCTCTATCAGCAGCAGCTACTGGTACGGAATCTTCAGCACCATGCATGATAGGGAGCTGCTCTGCCCGGAGCTCTACTTAAGTCCGTCCGAAGCAGGGGAATTCGGCCGCCTGGCCTATATTTCCAAGATCACCTATCTGCCGCCTGTAGGCTCCGATCAGGAGCTTGTGCAGGCCTCCGCCTATCTGGCGGTGTATTTTAACGGTGAGCCCTTCGATTCCGCGCTTATTAACAACGCCTCAGTCAAGGGAGAGGCAGCTTACATCATCAACAGCCGTGACGTGATGGTATCCGCCTCCGACATGGCCCTTGCGGGGATCTACTATATTCCCGCGGACGAACTCTTTACCAGGATCGGTCCGGAAAAGACATTTTCCCTGGTGGAGTATCCGGATGGCGACGCATATACGGCCTACTTCCCAGTCAGGAACACGGACTGGTACATGGTTTCCCTGCTGCCCTCCAGCCACATCACCGACGCAGGTAGGAAGCTGATTCTTCAGCTGATTATGGCCTACCTTCTCTTCACCGCCGCCGCCCTCTTCATCGCCCTGAAGCTTTCCGTCTCCATCGCGGACCGTATCATCGCGGTGGCCTATCAGATGGAATCCGTCCGTACAGGCCGCCCCAGGCCGATGGAGGCCGAAGAGACCGGTTGTGACGAGATCGGCGTCCTCACCGACACGTACAACTATATGACGGAAGAGATCAACGATCTGATGAACAGTCAGGAGAAGGCCTCCGAAGACTTAAGGCTGGCGGAGTTCCGGGCCTTACAGGCGCAGATTAATCCGCATTTTCTCTATAATACACTGGATATGATTAACTGGCTGTCCAGAACCGGACGAAAAGAAGACGTTACGAAGGCGGTCCAGACACTCTCCCGTTTCTATAAGCTGACGCTCAGCAAGCGGGGGCTTATGAACACCATCGAGGAAGAACTGGAACACACCGAGCTATACGTGGAGCTCCAGAACATGCGTTACGACGACTGTGTCAGTTTCGTCGTGGATGTGCCGGATGAACTGTCCGAATATACCATTCCAAAGCTGACCTTCCAGCCCATTGTGGAGAATGCATGGCTCCACGGAATCATGGACAAAGAAGAAAAAAGCGGCAACATCCTTCTGACGGGCTGGCGGCAGGACGGGGACATTGTCTTCCTCATCTCCGATGACGGCATCGGAATTTCTCCCGAAAAGCTGGAATCTATTCTGGCAGAAGGAAAAGGAGATTCCATGGCAAATGGAACCTCCGATTCTGTACACATCGGTGTCTATAACACCAACCTCCGCCTGAAGCGTCTCTACGGAGATTCCTACGGCCTTACCTTCCAGAGTTCTCCCGGAACAGGAACGGAGGTGACCATAAAGATTCCCGCGAAACGCCGCGAAGACAGCCCTGTTTAAACCAACAGAGCTTTAGAGCGTGTTTGAAAATTGCTTTCTGACACACTCTAGTGATGACAGCTTCCGCCGCCATGATTGCAGTCATGCTCTTCGCCTTCATGGTGGTGGCTGCACATGGTATCAGGATTGTAGGAGAGCGTTCCCTTTAAGAGCGCCTCCACAGCCTGGTCCGCATCTCCGCTCACACCCGGATACAGTTGGATTCCGGCCTCACTCAGCGCATTTCTCGCTCCTCCGCCGATACCTCCGCAGATCAGAGTCTCCACTCCCATCCCTTTTAAGAATCCAGCCAGCGCGCCGTGACCGTTTCCATCGGTTTCCACGACCTCTGAAGATACAACGTTTCCCTCTTCTACCTGATAAATCTTAAACTGTTCGCTGTGTCCAAAATGCTGAAACACACCGCCGTTCTCATACGTTACCGCAATTTTCATGATTCCATCCTCCATTATGATATTCGAGTACTCTCGGAAACTCCTTGTGCTCAGATTTGTGAGATGATTTTTCGTCAGATGTGCACAAATTTACGAGGCGTACACGGCGTGTACGTTGAATAAATTTGTGTGCATATGGCGGAAAATCAGCCACAAAGATGGGCGCAAGGGAGTTTCCGAGAGTGCTCTTGTCCATCACATCTGCGTCCGGGGCAGAGACGCTTTCTGCAGTCCTTTTTACAGCAGCCGCCCGCCCTGGGGCATACCTCATAGTTCCCTCCGCAGATGGAAAGAGCGCTTCCCTCCACCAGCATGGCCGCTATCTTCAACCTCGCGGACTGGTATACGGCCTGAACCGTCGTCCTGGCCACCCCCATCTGATCTGCGCATTCCTCCTGAGTACAGCCCAGGTAGTCGATGAGGCGAATCGTCTCATACTCTTCCAGCGTCAGGGAAATCATCTGGTCCGACTCCGGGCCTGTCCCTGCTTCCAACGGTCCAAACCGCATTCTTCCCGGTATTCCGCATATCCGTCTCGCCTTAACGGGCCGTGCCATATCGTTTCCTCCCTTGTGCAGATGTTATTGACATATGTCATTTATTATAAGGCAATTTTTGACATATGTCAATTATTATCTCTGTATTTCTGTGCTACTCTCTGCTTCAGTTACAGTTCACTCCTCATCAGGGCCGCATATTAACGGTATTTTAGCATGAATCTGCTGTTTCTTAACAACTTCTTATTTGACTTTTCTTTTCATTTCCACTAAAATACAACATACTTATCAATGTATAAAGGAGGTACTTCACATGGGAGAAGTAAAGGTTGTATTCCAGTCCGTCGATGAAGTGATGGATTATTTAAAAGCGCTTGAAGGGTATTCCGGTGATCTTGATTTACAATGTGATCATATGATTGTTGACGGAAAGTCCCTGCTTGGCATTTTGAGTCTTGGAGTCAACCGCCTGCTCAATCTTCAGATTTATTCCGATAATTACGAAGAGCTGATTAAAAAGATTGAATTCTGCTGCCGCGGATAATAATCGGAACAGTTCAAAAAGGTGTGCCGCAGAATCATCAAAACGATGGTTCTCCTGACACACCTTTTCTGCTTTCGTTCCTTCATCGGATCGATCCGATAATTCCGTCCGCCATATCTTTCCGGTATGGATCGTAGACGATCTCGATCATCATAATGGACTCTCCCGACCACCGGAAATACAGATCCTGGTTGAGAAGTCCCGTATAGATTACCGGCAGCTTCGCGTATTCCAGGCCGCCAAGGGTGACCATCTCCACCGCTCCGATCTGCATATACTCGTCGTATCCGCCGAGTCCCTGCCCCATCACCGCGGCCAGCTGTCCGGCATTCATTCCCTTAAACTCCTCGTCCATCTGGTCATACGTCACCACCACCATGGACACCGTCATATCCGGCGCCGCCACCGACAGATCCAGAGTCATGGTATCATCCACGTATAAATCCATATACGATTCCAGCGGCACGAAACCTTCCGGTACTGTCACCTGATAGCCCAGCCGGGGGCTGGTAAACGTCATTCCGTTCCAGCTCCCCGCCGCCGGTGTGACGCCGGGTCCTTCCACCATGGCGCCGTTATCGTCAAAGGTATACTCCTTCCCGTCGATCACACGGGTAGTCCCACAGACCATCGCTCCGGAATCCTCCAGATAATACCAGATCCCCTGAAGCTCTATCCAGCCGGTTTTCATAAATCCATCGGCTCCTATGTAATACCATCGGCCCTGATCCGTAATCCAGCCTTCCGGGGCAAATGTTCCGTCATCCTCCTGGTACTGCCAGCCGATTTCCTTCGTACCGGGGCCCGGCTGTTCTGCGGCCTGATACTGCCATGTCCCTGCCCAGGCCTGTCCCGTACCCAATGTGCCAAACAAAAGCACAGCGGCTGCGGCAATCCATTTTCGCATCACTGCTTTGTTCCTCCTATCCGGACGTGCTCCTGGTACAGCGCTGCATAAGTTTCTGAGTAAAGTAATGCAGTACTAGTGCCTCCCGGCGTAAATACGCCGGTATATAGTGCCTGATATCCGCGTCAGGTGGCACTAGGCTTTCTGCTTACTAAATACCGGTCTCCGGTTGATGATCTTGTCAATGACCAGGAAATAGATAGTCACCGATACGGCTGCGCTGACAAAATCGGAAATAGGTTCCGTGTAAAATATGTATTTGATTCCCATGGTTGCAGGAATCAGAAACGCGCCGCCGAGGAAGATTATCTTCCGGAACATGGACAGTGTAATCGCCACCCGTGCGATCCCCATACCGGTAAACCCGTCCACTACAGTATATTGCGCAGCCAGAGGAATTATGCCTAATGTATAGATTTTAATGGCCCAGACAGTCAGTTCCACATACGTCTCATTCTGTGTGAAGATCCGGACGAAAAACTGGGGAATGGTGTGGGCGATCAGGAACATGACCGTGGTAAACACAAGCCCCAGAACCGCGATATGAACCTCCGCTTTCTTGATTCGTTCCGGCCTTCTCGCACCGTAATTATAGCCCAGGATCGTCTGGGTCCCGCTGGTAATCCCGCCAAGCGGCATGGTGACCATCAGCATGAAGCTCTGAACGATCGTCATACAGGTCAACAGCATATCTCCCTGCTCCGCGCCGCCGTACTTCTGAATCACAGTATTCAATGCGATGATCAGAATATTGTCAAACGCGATGATCAGAAACGGACTTAAGCCGATTAAAAGGACTCTCTTCATGATCTGCCAGTCGTATTCCCCGAAGGTAATCCGCACCGGCGCCCGCTCGCTGAAAAGAAACTTAAGCACGTAAGCACAGGAAGCCATCTGGGACAGCACCGTAGCCACGGCCGCGCCGCGCACTCCCATGTGAAACACAAAGATAAACACGGGGTCCAATATAATATTGCACACCGCGCCGATTAAGACCGACTTCATGCCCACCTTGGCATAGCCCTGGCAGATGATAAACTGGTTCATCCCCGTTGCCAGGAGCGCAAATACCGTCCCCAGCAGATAAATCGTTATGTATGCGTTTGCATAAGGAAACGTGGCCTCGCTGGCTCCGAACCACATGAGCAGATGGTTCTTCATCAGCAGAGCGATCACTGTAATCGCCGCTGACAGCACGGTCAGAAGCAGAAAACAGTTTGCCAGAATCTGTCTGGCCGCCCGCTCATTCTTCTCCCCCAGCCGTATACTCATGAGGGGGGAGCCGCCGACACCCACTAAAAAAGCAACAGAAGAAATAAGGGTCACAATCGGGCCGCAGATTCCTACTCCTGCCAATGCGATTTCGCCTGTTCCGGCGATATTACCGATATACATTCTATCCACAATACTGTAAAACACACTCACAAACTGGGCCAGCATGGAGGGAAACGCAAGCCTCCATACCAGTCCTCTCATATCATCTGAATCTAAATTATTCTCTGCCTTCACCTTCTGTTATCCATCCTGTATCCCAATTTTCTTTCGCTTATTCTGCCATCGCTCCGTCAGGGCCAAAGGTATAAGATGCCCCGTCGATGGTCATAGTCGTGTTGTGAATCATGGCGCCATTGGAATCTAAGTAGTACCACTTACCGTCTACTGAGACCCAGCCGGTCTGTTTCACGTAATTCTTCGTATAATACCAGTTACCGTCCACATGCTTCCAGCCTTCCGCCGGAATCAGTGTTCCGTAATCCACAAAGGAAAATTCGATAGTCACGTCACCGGTGATTCCATCTACCTTTCCCTTATCCGTGCACTGCCATATGGTTCTGTTCTGGCAGTTGTTGATGGTTCCGTACCTCGCATACCAGATATCGTACGGAATCTGGCTGATATCCATGTGATTGGTCAGCCACTCGTTGTTCGCATAGACGACTGGCCGATATCCCGCATCGGATATCACTTTGCAGAATGCGTTAATATTGTCGGTAATCTGCTGCTTCGTCAGACCGTTGTCCAGAAGGTGCTGCGATTCCACATCGTACGCGATCGGGTACGACACCGGATAGTCCCGCACCATCTTTAGCACGTAATTCGCCTCGTCTATGGCGCTCTGGGTGTCGAGTGCCTGTGTGTAGAAAAATACACCGGTCTTAATCCCGTTTTCCGACGCGCCCTGCATGTTCATGGAATAGTAGGGATCCATGTCCTTATAGTATCCGATTCTGATCATGGCGAAATTCACGCCGTCGGCCGCGACCTTTGCCCAGTCGATGCCTCCCTTGTCCGCATTCGCCCGGTTCTGATACTTCGTCACGGTAATACCTTTCTCCAGCGCTCCCGCTATGGGCGCCCCCGACGCGTCCACATACTGACCGTTTTCCTTATCCCACGGCTCTGCCGCTGCCGCCGTAAACGGCACAGCAGCCATCATCATGACGGCCATCAGTCCCGCCGCCAGACGGATTCCTTTTTTCTCATTCCTGATTTTACTCATTCCTTCCTCCAATTCGTTACTAGCACAGCATTGCATAAATAACTGAGTAATAGTGCCTGATATCTGCGTCAGGTGTGCGTCTGCGAAGCGACGGCTTAGTGGACCTACGGCTAGCTTCACAGGCGTGCTCCTGGCGTAGATAGCGGGTGCTATTACTTAGGAATTTATGCAATGCTGTACTAGCTTTCCGTCAGTCCGATTCCCTGCGGAACACATTGATATCGTGAAGCAGTGTCTTCACACTGTAGATCAGGGAATCAAAGGCCCCGAACTCATACAGATTCAGAAACAGCATGCCGATGGGCACCGCCAGGATCATACCTGCGACTCCGCTGATCTTAAAGCCCAGATACAGAAACAACAGCGTTGCAAGAGGATCCAGCCCCATGGTATCGCCTACAATCTTCGGTTCTATAACACGCCTCAGTACCTGTGTGAGCACATAGAGTGCAAGCATCCCCACTGCAAAGGCAGTATCTCCTGAAAAGAGCCTGATCACCGCCCAGGGAATCAGGATCGTCCCGGTTCCCAGCACCGGAAGGAAGTCCAGAAAAGCCACAATAACGGCGATCAGAAGAGCGTAATCGACTCTCAGAACCAGAAGGCCGACAGCAAGCACCACTGCGATCACAAACATGATCTTGAACTGTGCAAGAAAATAGCCTCCCACCAGATGCTTTACATCTTTTTTCAAATACTTATAATACTTCGATCCGCCCTCCGGCATGTATTTCTTAAAGAATTCCAGTATTTTATCGCGGTCCACGATAAATAAGTAGGACGAAAAGATCGTGACAATCGTATATACCAGCGCCGCAGGAATACTCTTAACCACGTTGCCGGCGACGGTCACGGTAGGGCTTGCGATCTTCTGCACTGCCAGGTTCAAATACTCCCCGATATGTCCGAAGAACTGGTTTACGGAGTCTGAAACACTCTGGGGCAGGAACTGCAGGAGCCGTTCTACTTGAATCAGCATCTTCTGGACTTCCACGGAAGCCGATTCATAATACTTCGGGATGTCGCCCACGAAACCGACAGCTTCCGATACCAGCTTCGTAATTACAAAGTAAAGAAGCGTGATAATAAGCGCCAAAACCGCCACCACAATCAGCATGGAGCTGTGCTTTCTCACGATCTTCACCCGTTTTTCCAGAAACTTCACCAACGGATTGGCTATCATCGCAATAATCCAGCCGATGACAAACGGCAGGAAAAACTTCAAAAAACGCGGTCCTATAAAACAGACCAGCCAGATAACAAGCAGGGGTATGACAATATTGAGAATTAACCTGCAGTACTTCTTCCAATTATTCATAATCATCACCTGTCCTCATTATACTCCCCGGCCGGAACCATTACAAGTCAAATGGACGCGCCAGCGTGTCCGTTTGGCTCGTTGCCCGCGGGAATGAAGAAAATCTAAAGATATTTTTTCAAAAAGCGGTACAGGGCATCCATCTCCTCATCTGTTCCGATGGTAATGCGCAGATAGTTGTCAATCCGCGGCTGATTAAAGTACCGCACAAAGATGCTGTTCTGCCGGAGTGCCTCATAGATGTCTTTCGCCATAGCGGTCTCATGGGTAGCAAAGATAAAGTTTGCCATGGATTCAGGGAAGGTAAAGCCAAGTTCCTGAAGCCTTAGCTTCGCCTGTTCTCTCGTACGGATAATCTTCTCCACCGTATCCTGAAAATACGCCTGGTCTTCCACGGCCTTCGCCCCCAGAATCTGGGACGGCATATTCATGGTATAGGAGTTGTAAGAATATTTCACCTCATTTAAGGCGCGGATTAAGGCCGGATTTCCGATGGCATAGCCGATTCTCATGCCCGCCATGGATCTCGACTTACTGAAAGTCTGCACAACCAGAAGATTTTCATACTTCCTCGTCAGCTTAAGCGCGCTGGTTCCGCCAAAATCAATGTAGGCCTCGTCCACAATCACCACAGAGTCCTGGTTATGGGAAACGATATCCTCCACCTCCGAAAGCGGCATATAAAGCCCGGTAGGCGCGTTGGGATTAGGGAAAATAATTCCGCCGTTCTCACGGTAATACTCTTCCTTCACAATCTTGAAATTCTCATCCAGAGCCGGTTTCTCATAGGGTACGCCGAAAAGCTCCGCCCAAACCGGATAGAAGGAATAGGAGATGTCCGGGAAAAGCACCGGCTTATCGGAGTTGAAAAAGGTCATGAACGCCATGGCGATCACGTCGTCAGATCCCACCCCTACAAAGATTTCATCTCTATCCACTTTATAATATTCGGAAAGTGCGTCTACAAGAACCGAGGATGCAGGATCCGGATATTTTCTGAACAGATCGTAATCCATCTCCTTAAGCGCTGCGCTTACGCCCGGCGCTGGCGGATAGGGATTCTCATTCGTATTTAACTTGACTAAATGGCTGCCCCTCGGCTGGTCTCCCGGCACGTAAGGGACTACTTTTCTGATATTTGCCTCCCATGGTTTCATCGCTCTTCCTCCCGTCATGAAAGTCCGTACTCTCCGGCAACCGCTTCAAAGGCCGGCAGAGACCGCTCAATCTGCTCATAAGACACACAATAGGAAATTCTCACATAACCCGGACAGGCAAATGAGGTTCCCGGCACCACCAGCAGGCGGTGCTTCTTGCATACCTCACAGAAAGCCCTGTCATCCGCTTCCGGAGATTTTACAAACAGATAGAATGCGCCTTCCGGACGGATACACTCGAAGCCGAGTCCCGTGAGGCCGTTGTAAAGGAGATTCCGGTTACTGTCATAGGCCTCCACGTTTACCTTCTCGTCTATACAGCGCATGATCACCCGCTGCATCAGAGAAGGGGCGTTCACGCAGCCGAGAACACGGTTGGCAATGGTCGCTGCAGCGATAACTGCCTTCGAATCCTCCAGTTCATCCGGAATCACCAGATACCCGATCCGCTCTCCCGGAAGCGACAGGGACTTGCTGTAAGAGTAGCAGACAACGGTGTTATGGTAGAACGGCGTCACATAAGGCACCTCCACCCCGTCATACGCCAGCTCCCGGTAGGGCTCGTCCGATATCAGCACGATAGAAGTCCTGTACTCCTCCTCCTTTGCCTTCATAACTGCCGCAATCTGTTCCAACGTCTCCGACGAATAGACCACTCCGGTAGGATTGTTCGGTGTATTTATGATAACCGCCTTCGTCCGTTTCGTAATCTTCTCTTTCAGCTCCGAGATATTCGGCTGAAATGAGGAGGTATCCGGGGATACCGCCATCAGCACTCCGTCGTAATTTCTCACATAGGCACCGTACTCCATAAAATAAGGGGCAAATACGATCACTTCGTCTCCCGGATCCAGAACCGTCTTTAAAATAACGTTCATACCGCTGGCTGCGCCCACTGTCATCAGAATATTCTCCAGATGAAACTGTGTGCCGAATCTCCGGTTCAGCGACTGTGCAACCGTATCCCGGACATCCTCGAAGCCCGCGTTGCTCATGTAACCATGGACCATGGTAGACGCTTCTTCCGCCACAATATCCGTAATCGCCCGGTTCACCGCCTCCGGCGCCGGCACATTGGGATTGCCAAGGCTGAAATCATAGACATTCTCCGGTCCGTAGATGGCGGCCAGGCGTTTTCCTTCTTCAAACATGGCCCGAATGGCAGAATTATTCTCAACAAGGGGCCTCATCTTCTCAGCTATCATATCCTCATTCCCTCACTTTTTTCTGAATTTATGGCTGGTACTGCATTGCGTAAACTACCTCGCCAAGTGCTCATAGTATACCATACCAGGAACTTAAGGTCTATAACAAAAATGAAGAGCCAGGGACAGCTTCAGGCGGCTTTTCACACCTGACAATTCCCTGGCTCCCGGTCTCATTTCCGACTAATCCACGATTTCTTCTCCGCATCGCAGGCAGATGCCTTTCCCTTGGGAAGACGCCATTTCAAGCGCCTGCTCCGCCTTTTTGTAAAGATCAGCAAAGTCTGCGCTTCCGTCCGCGGCCATCACATATCCCGCGTTGATGGAAGGCCGGATCTTTGCCGGCTCCAGGGACAACTCCATCTTCATATCCGCCATCAGCTGTTCCAGCTTCCTGCACATATCCCTGCTCCCGATATTTTTACAGAGCACCAGGATCTCATATCTGCTGATCCGGCAGACGATATCCTCCTCACGGAAAAAGCTCTTCAGCTTCTCCACGCTGTTCACCAGGATCCGTTCCCCGCTCATCTGTCCCAGCGCCTCATTCACCTCTGGAAACCCGTAAAACCGAAACAGTGCCAGCGCAGACGGCTGGCCTCTGCGCCTGGATATCCACTCCTTCATCAGGGGAATCCCTGTCTCCCGGTTATGGAGACCCGTCAGCAGATCCGTCTGTGCAGGCCTGCTCCGCTCCAGTTCTTCCAATAGTTTTCTGCATTCTTTTATCTCCTGGCGCAATGCCATGACCTCATCGATATCCAGGATGACTCCATATAAAAATGTGCTGCCATTCCAATGTTTTCGCCTCGCCTGATAGCGGATCCATACATATCCCGCCTTCGCCCGCATACGGAATTCCAGGCTGTATACCGTCTGTTCCTCTGCCATAACAGCGGACAGCACCCGGTCCCGGTCGCCGGGATGGATAAGCGAAACCATCTGATTCTGATACTTCTCCTCCAGCTCACGACCGGTAATTCCGAGAATTTCCAGGAAACGCCCGCTCACGTAGAGAAGCTCCATGTCCTCCGTCCACCGGCAGCAATGAAAACCGCCTGGAACGCCGGAATCCAGAAAGTCCAGTTCGTCGTTCTGCAGCTCAATGGGTTCTCCGGCCGTCTTAAGCGTCTGAGGCTCAAATGCACCTTCATCTCCATTGATATTCAGGACATCCGCAAGAATCCGCTGGGAGGAAGCCAGCCTCTCTTCCTGCCGTTTTACCTTTGTCACGTCGCTGACCGATCCATAGAACAGCCTGTGGTCATCCCTTTCCTTTAAGAAAAAGATGTGCAGGGAAATCCACATCAGCTCTCCGCTCAGTCTGTAGCGCCGTATGATGCCTTCCGATCCCTTCAGCGGATTTCTGTAGGCCGCTTCGAACAGTTCCAGCACCTTGCCCCGGTCATCCTCGTGTATCTGCGCCATAATAAATTTTCTGCGTTCCTCCAGATCGATGGGATTACAGCCGGTCACCCGGTAATACCCCTCGTTCACCTGAAGCAGCTCGATCTTTTCCCCGCAGACATCGTAAAGGGCCATTCCGCCCAGCATATTATTGAGGATTGCCTCGCTGGTCACATCCTTATTGACCAGGTCCTCCAGGCGGAGTTCCTCCAGCTGATGGGCCTGAATGCCGCGGTAATCCACATTCTCTTCATGGAGAAGCAGCGGTTCAAACTGTTCGATCGGCATCGGACGGTAGTAGTAATAGCCCTGCCCGTAAATACAGCCTACATTTCTCAGGAAATCCACCTGTTCTTTTTTCTCCACGCCCTCCGCAATCACCCGCAGCTGCGTCAGTCTTGCCATGCGGACGATGGTCTCCAGGATTCCCATGCCGCGGTTCTGGCTGTACTCGTTCATATCCAGAAATTTAGTGTCGATCTTGATGACATCCACATTTACATCCTTTAACATGTTGAGCGAGGAGTATCCGCTTCCAAAATCGTCCATAAAGACGGTAAAGCCCGCATTCCGCAGATCGATCACCACCTGGCGAATGAGATTGTAATCCTCGGCGTAGGCGCTTTCCGTGATCTCAATGGCCAGGAGCGCCGGATCGATCTCATATCGGCTCGTAAGCTCTGCAAACGTATTCGTAACGTTCATGGAATAGATATCGATTCTGGAGACATTGACCGCGATCGGAATCGGCTTATGCCCCGCCGCGATCCAGTCATGAAGCTTTCCGCACACCATATCCCAGACGTAAAGGTCCAGATTGGTAATAAAGCCGTTGCTCTCCAGAAGGGGAATAAATTCTCCCGGCTGTACGATGCCCCTTACGGGATGGTTCCATCTGACCAGCGATTCCAGTCCGATAATCTTTCCCGTCAGCATATTGCACTGGGGCTGGGCATAGAAGATAAACTCCCGGTTATCCAGGGCCCTCTGAACCTCCGACAGAAGCACCTGGTCGTCCTCCATCTTCTTTTTCATTCCCGCGTCGTACCGCCCCATACGGTTTAAGTAATTTCCCTTGACCGTGGAAAGGGCGATGGAGGCTCTGTCGTACATCATGCTGATGGATAGATTCCAATCCTCTATCTCGTATACACCGAAGGCCGGAAGGAAGCCGGCGCTTCCCCCGTACTGCTTCACAAAATGCTTAATTCCCCACTCCAGATTCCCAAGAACCGACTCATCTCTCGGAATGATGATGGCAAAATCATCGCCGCCCATATAGCCGGCCATGGAATCGCACTGCTTTTCGACTTCTTTTAACTGCTCTGCAATACTGATCAGGAACCGGTCCCCGGCTTCCTCCCCGAACCATTCGTTAAACAGCTTGAAATGCTCAATATCGATGGCGACCATGCTGAACTTTGTGCCGCGCTTTTCCCGGAGAAACTGTTCCGCTCTCTCCAGAAACGGGCCGTACCGGTACAGCCCCATCATGGAATCCTTCTCTTCCAGCCTGCTTCCGCCTCTGTCCGGGGCCGCAGTCTCCTGCTTCTTCTGCTGATCGATGTCCTGGATAAAAACCATGATAACCGTCTTCTCCTGCTCCCCCGTCCGCAGCAGCACGGCAGTCTGGGCCACCCAGCAGTACTCCCCGGACACAAGAAGCTTCCGGAATTCCCCTCTTATGGTGTGGTTATTTCCGCTCAGGCGCTGCGACAGCGTATCAAAATTCCAGAACTCCAGGAAACGCTCCCGGTCCTCCGGATCAATCATATGGTCCGCAACCTCCATACACATGGTATCCAGGCTTCCCTCCATGGCGGGAATCACGTATTTCCCATTCTGATGGAAGAGTATCTTATAGGTATTCTCTGCCAGGTTTAACTCGAACAGCTCTTCATAGACACTGGTCTCCGTCAAATCGTAAAACAGACTTCTGCTCTGCCTGTCCACAACCTTAAAGAGCATCAGCCAGCACCGTCCGCGCCCAGGCCACTCAATCTGTCCCGACGACAATTCAAGCCACTGCCGGTTCACCGCGTCGTAAAACAGAATACGGCTGCAGTCTTCTTTCATAGCAGGACAGCCGCTGCAAGGAGAATCTCCATTACAAACTCCCTGATAACAGGTGTTCCCTGTTCTTAAATTAGGGCAGACAATCTTTGCTGTTTCATTGAAGTAGACAATCCTGTAATCTTCGTCTATAACATAAATGCCGGTACCTTCTCCAGCCACTGGCAATTGATCCATACGTTCCGCCTCTCTGCCGCAGTTAATACCGCCGGCATTCTATCGCAATTATTATCTATTATAAGCTATGGGAGGAGGTACGTCAACAAAACGAAATTGATGTTGGGCGGGGAAAATTGCGGTACATAACGAAAAAGCGGGTGAAATTTGCCCGCATAAAGGTGTATACAGGATACATCCTTGCGGCAAGTTTCACCCGCTTTTCAAGCTGTCAATACCAGGACTCACAGGCTGCGCAGCTGCTCCACCATTTCGTGGGATAAGGTAAATTTTCCGACGTAGCCCACGTCTCCGGTCATCAGGACGGAACCGTCCTCCTCGATTTCCACTTCAAGCACTCCGCCCGGCATATGGACGTACATCTTGGGATCGGTGAGGCCCATCTTGTAGGCTGCTCCGGCGGCGGCGCAGCCGCTGGTTCCGGATGCGAGGGTATAGCCTGCGCCTCTCTCATAGATCTCAATTTCGATGTTGGTTCTGTCCACCACTCTGAGGAGTTCGGTGTTTACCTTTTCCGGAAAACACTCAGCCGCTTCGGAGTGGCGGCCGATGCGGCAGGCCAGATCCTTTGATATATCACTCAGCCAGATCACGCAGTGAGGATTGCCGATGGAGACACAGGTCACCCGGTACGGAATGCTGCCGAACATCATCGTCTCATTTAAGACTTCACGCCTCGGCCCCGTCATCGGGATTTCGTCGCTCCAGAAGCTTAAATGCCCCATGGAAACCTTGATTCTCGTTCCTTCCTCATTCAGGTAGTGGATCTGCTGTTCCCCGCTTAAGGTGTTGACCGAAAAATGATTTTTCTGCACATAGCCCGCGTCCTTTAAGTATTTGCCGAATATCCGGACACCGTTTCCGCTTAACTCCGCCTCGCTGCCATCCGGGTTCAATATCTTCAACGTCATCTTGTCTTCCCCCAGAATCGGGCCGACGAGAAGGCCGTCCGATCCGACGCCGAAATTGCGGTTGCAGATCAGCCGTACCGCCTCCTTTGTGAGCTTTAATTCATTTTTATTCGGATCGAAGATCAGGTAATCGTTTCCGAGTCCATGGTATTTCTCTAATGTAATCTTCATAATGCGGCTCCTTTCCCATTTTTGACAATTGCTTCGCATAATTCCTGATATGTGATTCCGGCTGCCTTCGCCTCCTGCGGAAGAAGGCTGAAAGGCGTCATACCCGGAAGTGTGTTGGCTTCCAGACAGTAGATGGCGCCGTCTCCAGCCATCAGAAAATCGACTCTGGAATAGTATCCCAGTTCCAGAATACGATGGACCGTCAGAGCGGCGGCTTCCAGCCTTGACTCCTGCTTTTCATCGATCCCGGCCGGACAGATCTCTCTGGTCATGCCGGGCTGGTACTTGTTTTTATAATCGTAAAATCCTTTTTCCGGTATGATCTCGATAGCAGGCAGGGCTCTTCCGCCCAGTACGCCTACAGAGAACTCCCGTCCCGTAATCTTTTTCTCCACCAGTACGCGGTCGCCATAGGAAAATGCTGCTTCCAGCGCCGTATGCCATTCTTCTTCCTTGTCTACGATTGTGACTCCCACACTGGAACCGCAGTCCAGAGGCTTTACGACACAGGGCAGAAATTCCGGCTGACTGCATTTTCCCTTTTCTGCAAGATACCAGTCAGGAGTAGCCACTCCGGCCGCCCGCATCAAAATCTTGGAAATATTCTTATCCATTGCCAGTAAACTTCCCATATAACCGCTGCCCGTATGGGGAATTCCGTACGCCTCCAGTACTGCCTGGATCTGTCCGTTCTCTCCTGTGCTGCCGTGGAGCGCGATAAACACCATGTCCGCCTCCCGACATGCCTCCAGAACGCCAGGGCCAATCAGTGATTTTTTCGCACCGGTCTCTGTTCCGAGCAGCTCTAAGTCAGGGGCTTCCCCGCCGATTTCGTAAGCAAAGCCCAGCCCTTCTTCCCTGGTCCTGTAATGAACCCGCTCCCCTGCCTTGATTCCCAGCCAGGGATCCAGGAAAAAGACTTCATGGCCCTGCTCCATCAGCGCATTGGCAATTAAAGAGCCCGAGGACAGGGACACATCCCGCTCCGGACTGTATCCGCCTGCTAAAACAATAATCTTCATGATTAATTCCCTCTTTTGTCATTCATTCTTTTTCTCTATTATAGCCAGCATTATTTATCAATTCTATCGATATTATGCTGTTTTTATTGCATATTGTGTCTATTGCTGTATAATAGAACCGTTGAGGAAAGGAAACAAGAACTTATGACCGGCTACGAAAAAAGAGGGTACTTAAACAGCGACTTTCGGCTGTTCCATTTGACCGATACAAAAAAACAGGATTTTGAATACCACTACCACGATTTCGATAAAATTATCATCTTCATCCGGGGCCGTGTGACATACCGGATCGAAGGCCAGGCGTATGAGCTGCAGCCTTACGATATCGTACTTGTAAGCCATAACGATATTCACAGGCCGGACATCGACCCGTCGGTTCCCTATGAACGGATCATCGTCTATCTCTCCCCCCGCTTCATCACCTCCTACCGTTCCGACACCTACGACTTAAGCGACTGCTTCCATAAAGCGAAGGAGCTGCGTTCCAACGTGCTGCGGATTCATTCGCTGGAGAAGAGCGGACTCTTTAAGACTATCACCGATTTAGAATACGCCTGCGCCCACGATGGATACGCCAAAGAGCTGTACTGCCAGGTGGTATTTCTGGAGTTCATGATCAAATTAAACCGCGCCGCCCTGACTGGACGGGTGGAATACATCTCCCCCGGCACCGGCGACCGCAGAATCTCCGCAGTCATGGAATACATAGCCGGGCATCTGACAGAGGATCTGACCGTAGATCAGATCGCCGACGCCGCTTATTTGAGCCGCTACCATCTGATGCACCTGTTCAAACAGGCCACAGGCTATACCCTTGGTAATTACATAACCGAAAAGCGCCTTTTACTGGCGCGGGATCTGCTTCGCAGTGGGACGCCCGTTACCAGTGTATGCTTTGACTGCGGCTTTAAAAACTATTCTACATTTTCCAGGGCGTACAAAAAATACTTTGAATCCACCCCCTCCGATGCGAAAAAGACGTAAAACAGGCAGCCTGGATAACAGGCTGCCTGCCAAAAGGGCATACCGCTTCGCCCGTGCGTAATTCTTATCCTGTCTTCTGTTTGGAATCCAGCCGTTTGGAATCCATCAGTTTGGAATCTTCATTGTGTGAAGAATATCGTCAATCTCCTGCCATCTCGATGGAATAAACACGGTCTCAATCATCAGTACATAGGAGCCGCAGCGTTTGAAATAGACATCAGCAATTCCCTCTTCACTCTGTATTAATGTGATCTTTGCGAACCCCAGATCGTTGAAGGAAGCGCCGATGACATCGCTTTCGCTTCTATAAATATATTTAAAGTAATAGGCCAGTTCCTCATCCGACCAGTTTTCCCCGTCCAGCTCAGACATATTGATAATGGCGGTGACGATGATACTGTTGCCGTCGGGCGCTGACGCCACCATGTCATACTGTGCCTCCTCCGGCAGAGAGACGGTATTCCCCGAAACAGCCTGATAGGAATCCGGCAGTGTAATCTGGTATCCAACCAGCCGGTTCACGTAGGTCGTCCCGTTCCAGCCGTCATTCAGCCGTACCTGAGGCTGTACCCACGCTCCGGAACCGTCAAACGTATAATCGGTTCCCCCGATATTCCGGGTTGTGCCAGAAACCATGGCCCCCGTATTCTCATCAAAATAGTACCATACTCCGGCGCCGTCCTGGAACCAGCCGGTCTTCATAAAGCCGTCCTGCTCCACGTAATACCAGCTTCCCTGGTCCTCTACCCACTGGGCTGCCGCATAGCTGCCGTCATCGTTGTGATACTTCCATCTTCCCTCCTGATTCTCCCAGGTTCCGGCAAATGCCGATGATGCCATTACCGCACTGAGCGCCGCGGCAACAACAGCGGTCCTCCACTTCTTCCCCATATATTACTCCCTTCCCCGCACCGGAACCTTCCGATAATCCCAGCGCGATTCCTTTTTCTATAAGTCTATGGTACCGCCTTTTATATAGACTGTCAAGTATGCTTTCTTTCTCTTTTATTTCGTCTTTGCAGATTTGTTTTTCATTTTTTCTTAATATTGTTTCCAAACATCTAATGTTTTCTTAATCCTTTATTACTTTCGTTGCAATCCATTTTCTGCCATGGTATTCTCTTACTAGGGCGTAGCGGAAAATTACTTTCTGTCATCTGTACGCCCTGAAACCAAATTTAATCCATTCTCAGGGAGGAGAATTATTATGAAAAAAGTGGTTTCACTTATGATTCCGCTCTTTGCCGCTGTGATCGGAATCACCGCATGCGGCTCGGGCAGCAAATCTTCAATGGTAGCAGAAGCGACAGCGGCATACACAGAGGCAGCCGCCGAAACCGTGTCAAACACCTCTGTGACCTATGACTCTGCATCTCAAAAATCCGAAAGCGGTTCTGGCGGCGAACTGGAGATGGATGCGTCAGGTACTCCGCTCCTGCCAGAAGGGCGCAAACTGATCCGCAACATCACGATGCAGGTGGAGACGGAAGAATTCGACAAGATGATCTCCGGCATCAATGCCAAACTGTCTGAAGCAGGCGGCTACATCGAACAGTCCGATATCTCCGGCACCAGCTTGAACTATCGCGGAGAGCCTGTTCCCCGGTACGGCAACATCACCGCGCGCATCCCCAACGATAAACTGGACCGTTTCGTGGGAGCAGTCAGTGACAGCGGTAACGTCACCAACAAATCAGAGTCCACGCAGGACGTAACACTCCAGTACAGTGACGTGGAAAGCCGGAAAAAGTCACTGGAGATCGAGCAGGAACGCATCTGGCAGTTTTTGGAGAAGGCCGAGTCCATCGATACGGTCATCACGCTGGAACAGCGGCTCTCTGATATCCGCTACCAGCTGGAATCCATGGAGTCCCAGCTTCGCCTCTACGACAATCAGGTGGATTACAGTACCGTCTATTTAAGCATTTCAGAAGTGACGGCCTACACGCCTGTCACACCGGAGACAACCGGAGCACGAATTAAAAACGGGCTCGCAAAGAATTTCGAGTCCATCGTCACAGCCCTGACGAATCTACTGATCCTCTTCATCACCACATGTCCTTTCTGGATTCCGTTAGCCCTACTCACGGCTATTGTTATTTCCATCGTCCGGCGCCATAACCGGAAGGTCGACAGGATCTATGCGGAAGAAAAGGCAAAGAGAGCCACCGCGCAGAAGACCGGGGATTTGACGGATCAGGGATCGGATAAGGAAGATCGCAAATCGGGTAAGGGATCGGACGAGAATATGGATTCGTAAACAATAAATACATAAATGACATTATAAAACGTCGGGAACATTACCTGCTGGTAATGCTCCCGATGTTTTTAATCAGCACGGATATGCTCCCATCCGCGTTCGTAATAAATTCCACAGAGTTTCTGTTCTGATATTCCTCCATGGGAATCTTAATCTCGATACCGGTATCGGTGGTCAGATACTGTTTTTCGAATTTTTTGGTGGTGGATGGGTTCTGAGGTGTCACCTGTTTTTCCGAAAGATTGTATTTTTCCATCTTCTCCGTAAATTCTTCCTTCAGTTCCGGTTTTTCGTGGAAAATCTTTTCCGCTACGGTTGGAATGTCGATGCTGCCCTGCTCCGCCAGCTCCTGGCTTAAGATGCTCTTCGCCTCCATGTGGGCTTCCCACTGCTCAGACTCATCATAATATCCCTTCTGCACCTGTTCCACTGCCTTGGTTACGATCGAGAGCTCCGTTTTCGGAGACATGCTGCCGTGGCACTGCAAAAACATCTGGGAGAAGTAATTGGTCTTCACCCCGTTGACCTCATACTTTTTTTCCATCACACGCAGTGAGTAATCATTTAAGTCGATCAGGCACGCCTCTGTCAGCTTCTGATTTTCCGCCGGAAGAATGGCGTTCTGGCGGATAATGTCGTTGCAGTTTCCATTTTCCGTATAGTTCGTCATATGAGTATAGGAGGACTTATAGTTCATCTTAAGCAGGGCGATTCCGCACTGCTGTCCCGCGTCGTACCGCACTACCATCAAATCCGCGGACGGAATCTCAATGTTGGAATACATGATGTCAAACAGCTTCTGGGCGATCTCCTGAGACTTCTGGATAAACGTGTCCTCATCCATCTCCGAGACCATCTGGTAAACCGGGGAATCCCCGTCAAACTGGCAGGATTTTCCCTCGTCGCTGGTCATGACCCGGTAAATATGGCTTCTCACAAAATCGGAAAAATCGGATCCGTGCTCCAAAAGGCCCCCTGACATCACCGCCGTCCCCACGGTGGAATCCAGAATATGTATGATGACGTGTGTTACTCTGATATCTTCTTTTTCCATTGCTTACTCCTCTTTCTGTAAATATCTGCAATACAAAATTGTTCGAAGGCACTTAGTGCCGGAGAACAGGCGAAAGACACGGGGTTATCCCGCCTCTCAGGATTACCCGTGTCTTCCGTCATTACGCCAGGAGCAGAAGCCCCATAGCAGGCCTGTAATAATCAAATAAAACCAGGTGGCCGGATTGCTGAACCATGTGGTGAAGAAGGACAGCACCAGATACATCGCAAACTGGGCATAAAACAGATAGCCCACCGGATTGCGTATCCGCTTCATCATTCGGACCAGCAGAAATGCAACCGCGCCCAGAATGCAGGCAAACAGAACAACGCCGATGATTCCAAAATCATAGAAGGAATCGTAAAACAGCGTGACCGTCGTCAACTCCTCCTTCGTCACATAGATTGGAAAATCCACCAGGGAGGGAACCAGGAACTTCAGTCCGGTCAGCGCCCACAGGGGGAACAGCATCCGAAGGCCGAAGGTATGGGATGGTAGCCATTCCACCATACAGTTAAAGTTATCGTAGTTATTGGCAATATACATATAAGGCTGTGTGACAAAGATCGGCATCTCGCTGTTCTTCATCTGGAAGATTCCATTTAAATACGAAACGTCATGGCCTCTCGCATAGGTCAGCAGCACATAGATGGGAATCATTCCCAGCACGAGGCCTATAGCGTAAGATATCTTCAGCCGGTTGTCCATGGCGATATACGTAAGTACTGCCAGCCCTACAGCCAGAATCAGCTGGAAACGGGACACACAGAGAACCGGAATCGCACAGGCGATCAGATCCATGAGGATCACCAGCATCATACGCACGCCGTTCCGCCCCTGCTCGATACAGAAATAGAGCACGGACAGCGCCGGCACCAGGACGCATGAAACCGTAAAATAGTGAACTCCCGTGATATGGAAGGTCGAATACGCATGCGGCACGCCCCGTACGAAAAACGGAACGAATCCCAGGATCAGGGCCTCTGCCAGAAACGCCCCCAGGGACACCGCGGTAACGATGACCATGGACCAGAACAGCGGCCTCTCATAGCCCTGAAAATTAAACCATCTGGAACGCTGGCCTCCCGACTCTCCCTGAGCCCTCATCAGGAACTCATACGTCACCCAGAAGCCTAAAAGCGCCACCAGGAAACAGAGCCATGTGACTATATTCCAGTCCGACGACAGCTCAGACAGCTTCAGACACGCAATCCCCTGTCCTCCAACCCAGAACAGGGAGAAAAGCCCGCGAAGATGAATGATATTCTCCGTCCTCTTATAATCGTACCAGTACAGCCAGACAGCCGCCAGGATAAGAACAAGGCCCGAAAGCCAGTAATACCCCGCCCTCGCAAACAGATAACTGGCTGCGTAACAAATCAGATATACACCCATATTAGTTTGTCTCCTTCATCACAGGAAGGCAGCCGCCAATGCGACAGCTGCCTTCCTTTCAGGATTTTATAATTCGTAAATTCAGCTTGAGATTGCAGTGCAGCCTATGAGCGCTTCGTTCAACCCCGCAGTGCACCTCGACTACGCTCCGCTCATTGCAGTTCGCGCATGTATGCCTCAACTTCTTTGGTTGTCACAAACGACATTGCCTTATCTGCAATTGCCTGCAGTTCTGCGATGCTGTAGCCTGTGATCAGCTTTCTTGCGTTTAAGACCGCGGAAGCGCTCATACTGAACTCATTTAAGCCAAAGGCCAGCAGCAGCGGAATCATCAGCGGATCGCTGGCCGCTTCGCCGCACATGCCTACCATGATGCCCTCCTTGCGGCCGCACTGGATGATGTGGCGGATGCTGCGGAGTACAGCCGGGTTTAACGGGGAGTAAAGGTAGGATACCTTGTCATTTCCTCTGTCTACCGACATGGTGTACTGTGTTAAGTCGTTTGTTCCGATGCTGAAGAAATCCACTTCCTTCGCGAACGCATCGGCCATTAAGGACGCGGCTGCGGTCTCCACCATGATACCCACCTGGATATCCTTCTTATAGGCGATTCCCTTTAAATCCAGCTCTGCTTTCACTTCTTCGATCATAGCCTTCGCTTCCCGGAATTCCTCCAGGCATGTTACCATCGGAACCATAATCTTTATATTGCCGAACGCACTTGCGCGCAGAAGCGCACGAAGCTGCGGTCTGTATACATCTTCCCTGCGGTCCAGGCAGAAACGGATGGCCCGGTAGCCCAGGAATGGATTTTCATCTTTCTTTAATCCCATATATGGAATCTCTTTGTCGCCGCCGATATCCAGTGTACGGATAATCACAGGCTTGCCGTTCATGGCAATGGCTACCTTCTGATACGCCTCAAACTGCTCGTCCTCAGTCGGCATGGAATTCCGGTCCATAAACAGGAATTCCGTACGGAACAGGCCAATGCCTTCTGCGTCGTACTGAAGAACCTTGTCCACATCTTCCGGTTTGCCGATGTTGGCAACCAGTTCGATGGTCACTCCATCCTTCGTTACGGTTGGCTTGCCGATGTACTGGTCCAGTTCCTTCTTTTCTTTTAAATAAGCGGTTCTCTTTGTCTCATATTCCGCAGTGACCGTTTCCTCCGGATTCACGAATACGATTCCTTCCGATCCGTCCAGAACCACAGTATCTCCGTCCTTTACATTGTTTATGAACCCCTCTACCGCAACCACCGCCGGGATCTCCAGGGCTCTTGCCAGAATCGCGCTGTGAGAGGTCTTTCCACCTAATTCCGTTACAATACCACATACATTGTCCGGATTGATACCGGCCGTCATGGATGGGGTTAAATCCTTTGCAACGATGATGCTGCCAGCCGGCAGTGAGGCGATATCCACGGAACTGACACCGAGTAATATCTTCTGCATACGTGTCTTGATATCACGCATATCGGTTGCTCTCTGCTGCATCAGCTCGTCTCCCATGGACGCGAACATATCGGCATACATGTTGCAGACGTTCTCGATCGCGTATTCACTGCACGCATTCTCCCCTGCGATCGTGTTCTCTATCTCGCCTGTCAGCATCGGATCAGAAAGAAGCATTAAATGACCGTTTAAAATCTCGGCCTCCTTCTCTCCCACTCTCGTAGCCAGATCCTTAGCCAGAGCATCCGTCTCCTCCATCGCCTGATTTAGGGCCGCATGGAAACGTTCCTTCTCAGCCGCTGCATCGGAGATCGTCTCCTTCTTAATCACCAGTTCTGTCTCTTCCACGATAGCGGCTTTCCCAATGCCGATACCCGCAGATGCGCTTGTTCCTTTCATCATAACAAGACCTCCTTATTAATTATAAAATAAATTTATTCGCCCAGTCCGTCTTCGACAGCCTGAACCATGGCAGCCAGAGCCTCTTTTTCGTCCACTCCCTCACAGACGAATTCAATCTCATCGCCGCTTTTTACGCAGGCGCCCAATACGCTGAGCACGCTCTTTGCATTGGCGGTGGTATTTTTAAAACGAAAATTCACCGAAGACTTGAAGTTCATAGCTTCCTTACAAAGAATCCCCGCCGGCCGTAAATGAAGGCCGGTAGGATTCTTTATGACAACTTTAGCACTGACCATATTCTATCCCTCCACACATCGTTACTGATTCTTATTCTGCTGCTTTTTTTGAAGTACCGGCGGTTGCTGGTTCATCCGTCTCCTGGTCAGCTGTCGTCTGTCCAGGACCTTCACTCTCATCCTCGTTATCAGAGACAACCGTCACTTCAAAGTCAGAATAATTCACCACTTCAAACCCTTCTCCCACCTCGAAGGTAAGCTTACCTGCATGGGTTCCAGGCTCCAGTCCGGTCATATCGAGCGCGGCATTCAAATCCTTAATATCCAGTGTATCCAAATCTTCCTTCAGCCCCCTGACCGTCACATCCACGCTGTCCTTGCTGAAGGTATACTCATAATCAGGGTCTGAACCACTGCTGGCTAAATCGGCCAGCTTAAGAGTGTAGGACTTTGTCGTCAGCGGTTCTACCTTTAAGGTAACCGTCACCTGGCTCTGGGCATTCGGTGCGATCGTCGTGCTCGGAGGCAGATAATCGTTCAGATCAAGATGGATCACCTTGTCTGTAGTCGCTCCGTCGATGGTAAGCTTGTCATCGACAACAGAAAGCGCATTGACAGACGCCAGCACTGACTTCGTCGCAACCACAGGAACAACTTTCAAGTCGCTCTCCACTTCTGTGAACCGGTAGCCGGGGGCCACAGTTCCTTTCACTTCGAAATTCAGTGTCAGTTCCTTGGCCTTCAGGATCGCCATGTTATAATGGATGTTTTCCGGAGTAATCGTCAGTTCATCTCCGAGATCCGTCAGTTCTTTATCGTTCGCGTCATAGCACTTGGGCGTTACGTAGCCATCTAAGTCCGCGTTGGCTCCTTCCCGGTTAATCTCAATACCGATCGACGCAATCTTGCCAATCACGGATTCCGGCGCGCGCGCCACCACGTAATCGGAGGACAGGGTGGTAATTCCTGACGCGTAGCCGTCTTCCACCTCTCCTACGTAATTCACCTTTAAGTCAAACTTCTTATTCTGCATGGCTTCCGTTTTCACATGGAGAACCATTGGCTTCGCCGTCACTTCCCCGTTTCTGATCAGGGATACCTTGTTTTTATTCACCTCTATGGTGACCGGCACCGCGCCTGTCACATCGTTATAGTCCTTTAAATCAATATACGCGCTGAAATCGGATTCCCGGAACAGCGAGCTGTTTCTCGTGTTTACCTGGTAACTTACTGTAACGCTGTCCTTGCCGATAATTTCATACGTCAGATTGGCATTATCCAGGATTTCCTTATTACGGACATCCACCGGGATTGTAAACGGCTGTCCGGAAACAACGGGATTAGAAATGTTGACAATCGCCATCCAGATAACAAAGGCAAGAACGAGAGAAACGACTTTCAGGCCGAGATTATTTAGCAATTTTTCCTTCATTTTTCCGCCTTCCCTTCAATATCTTAAATCTGCTGCCTTCTCCTTCCACGTGTTTGATATCCATAAGCAGCTCCCGCAGCGCATCCGCGTCAACCGCGCGCTTTAATCCGCCTTCCGAAGCGACAGAGACACGCCCCGTCTCCTCAGAGACCACGATGGTCAGACTGTCTGTTACCTCGCTGACGCCAACCGCGGCACGGTGCCTCGTTCCCAGTTCCTTGCTGATGGACATGTTGTCGGACAGCGGTAAATAGCATGTCGCAGCCGCCACCCGGTTACCGTGTATGACCACCGCCCCATCGTGGAGTGGTGTGTTGTGTTCGAATATATTAATCAGAAGCTGGCTTGACACCAGACCGTTAATCTCAATGCCGGTTCGTTCGATCTCCTTTAAGGAGTCGCCGCGCTCTATCACCATGAGTGCTCCCGTCTTTACCTTGGCCATCTCAAAAGTAGCTTTCACCAGCTCGTTGATCGTCCGGTCGGTAAATGCGGAATTGTCCTTTCCGTCATCAAAGGTAAGAATTCCTGTAAGCGGGTTTCTGCTTCCCAGCTGTTCCAGCGCCTTTCGAAGCTCCGGCTGGAAGATCACGATCGCCATCGTCACTGCCGGCGTCGCTATCGTATTTAAAATCCACTTGATATTATCAAGACGGAAGATATAGGTCAGCACATAGAAAAACAGTATTAACAGAATTCCTTTTAAGAGAGTCCAGGCTCTCGTATTCATAATCCAGACAAGCAGCTCATAAAGCAGTATCGCTATGATAATAATCTCAACGAGATTCGTCTTGGTTATCCTTGGTAAGAAAGAAACCCAGGAATATAATCCATCTATAATATCTGCCACGAAAGTCCACCTCCCTTTTTCCAGTTTCGCCTAACGCTGTGGTCTCTGGAGTTTTCTGGCATTTATTTTTTGAACCTTTACGTCGGGCGTGCTCACCGTCATCTTCGGCACCGCCTTCACGTAATAATAATAATCGTCATCCTCAAACTGAACGTATTCGGTCCGCGAATAATCCACTGCGAAGACGAAAAACGTATAAATCCCCGACAAGATTAAAGAAACCACCACTCCTATAATGAGCTCACTTACCGGAACTGATACATCCATGGTAATATCTCCGATAAAAATCACCACCAGCTGGGCGATGGTACCCGCCACAATAGCGATGATCCAGGAGTAGTCGAAAGACATATTCTTAAGAATGAACACTACAATGATCGCAGCCGCAAAAGCCGCAATCAGCACTAACATCAGCTTATTCCCGAAGAGGCTCTTCACGATCTGGGAAAAGCGCTGCATCATATCGGCTGATATCTCATTGGTCAGAACCCCCGCGTTCTGTTTGACATACAGAAGCGTATAATAGATAAAAATGCCGCACCCCACCGGAATCACGGAAATCATGCCGCCTGAAAGGCCGACAATCAGTGGAATCGCGTACGGAATCTTCAGTACGAAAAAGATCGGTGTGAGGATCAGAAGACAGCTGTCACCGGGATGGAAGCCGTAGTATAAAAGTGCAACCACCAGGACAAACACCGCCATAACCAGTGTAACCTCAAAGGATACCGCCCATAAGTGAGCCAGCATAAACGCCGCCGCCAGAAAGCTGATCGCACTGTATGGCAGAAACGAACACGCCAGCGCCAGCACCAGAGGAACGAGCGGATTCGTTAGCTTTGTCATGAAACCGATATTCCGGTTCATCAGCCAGAACGCAAGGTAACTGTATACAAACTTAATTACCGGCGTAATATAAATGTCAAACTTTGCATAAAATTCCTTTAATCGTTCCTTGAAAACAAGAAGACTCATCATTGGGTCCGTCCTCCTTTAGTCCGCGCTCCGGGTCTGGAATTACCTTCATAACGTTTGTCCAGCCTCTTAAGTTTTGCCATATAGACCTTCATCCCACGGCTCGCGTAGTCGTATCGCCTCGCATAAATGCACAGGCTTATGATGAGGTAGACCACCAGTCCGGCCAGATAGATCAAGCCCACCTTCATACCCAGTTCAATGAGACTCTCGATCCGCATGACATTCAGCCACTTTTCAATATCACAGAGCACCCACAAGACAAGGCCCAACAGAAAACTCAGGGTATAACTGAAAAAGGAACGCAGCAGTTTGCTGCTGATATAATCACTTTTAAAATACCGGTTTACGGGAAATATCCTGTTCCCCTCTTTTTTCTCGAACATGGCGAGGTTCGTCATGATTTTGATTTTTTCTTCACTCAGCATAGGCTCTCCTCAATACACCATAACATATCATCTTATTATAGCATAGAACTTTTTACTTGGCGAGACCCATCTGGAGATTTTTATAATTTTGTAAAGTTCAAAACCGGGGACACCCCTGTAAAATACAGGAAAATCCCCGGCCACATACACTTATTTCTTCATGATTTCGAAAACTTTTATTCGTACCGCAGCGCGTCGATCGGGTCTTTTTTCGCCGCCTTTGACGCCGGATACAGGCCAAAGAACAGGCCGACCAGAGCGGAAAAGCCAACCGCCACGACGACGACCTGGGGTTTCACTACCACAGAAATTCCGAACATCGCGCCGCCGCCCATGACCAGCCCCGCGCCGATCATCACGCCGAGAATGCCTCCCAATGCGGACAGAATCGCGGATTCCGTCAAAAACTGTATCATAACATCCCGAGTCTTCGCCCCAAGGGCCTTTCTGATTCCGATTTCCCTGGTTCTTTCCGTTACAGACACCAGCATGATATTCATGATTCCGATTCCTCCGACCAGCAGAGAAATGGCCGCTATCCCGCCTACAGCGGCGGACAGGCTGCTCATCATGCTGTCGTTCCCCTTCATCTCATCGAGTGCAGAATAAAATGTCACATCCGCCGGCTGCCGGTCCTTAAGCCTTGCAAGATAAGGGACCATACGCCCGGACAGTTCGTTCATATCCGTCCCTTCTTTCGCATAAAAGTTCAGCTGGAACAGATAATCATTGGGCCACGAAAGGATTGTGTACGGGATAAATCCCTCCTTCGTCTGCCCCGGCATCATGGACATCATCATCGCTTCGAACGGTGTCATCTCTTTTTTATATACTCCGACTACATTATAATCGTCCGTCTCGCCATAGACCGTGGTCCGCAGCGTCTTGCCAACGGCATTTTCCGTTCCGAAGAGCTCCAGCGCGCCCTGCGCTTCCAGAACCACATTCTTTTTGCGCCCCTTAATATCAGCCTCATTTAAATTCCTTCCGTATAGAATGTTGATCTTCTGTACGTCAGGATAATTGTAATCGATACCCTGGAACTGGAATTTCACTTTTTTCCGGCCAAACAGCGCTTCACTACTGTAGTAGGCGTTGGTATCCATATACTCAATATCGTCATGAAATACTTCTTTAATCCGTTCCATTTGCTCTAAATTAAAGTAATCGCTGTCCCGCATATCTCCGCCGTCGGATGGCCAGATATAGATGATCGCCCGCGTCATACCCACATTGGCATATAAATCGGCTACCATGGAACGCATGGTGTCGCCGATGGACACGATCGCAATCACCGAACCGATACCGATGATGATTCCCAGCATGGTGAGAAAGGAACGCATCTTATTCGCTTTGATGGCATGCAGTGCCATAAACATATTTTCAAGCAGCATGATGGTCTCTCCCTTCCCTATTCATAGCGCAGCGCATCGATAGGATCGGCCTTTGCCGCCTTTGATGCCGGATACAGGCCAAAGAAGATTCCAACTAGGGCGGAAAATCCGACCGCCACAATGATTACGGACACCTTCACAACAGGGACCATCCCCATGGCGCTTCCGCCGATCATGACAATCCCCACTCCCAGCAGAATTCCGATCACGCCTCCCACAGGCCGACATAAGCGCCGACTCTGTTAAAAACTGCATCATGATATCGCCGGTACGGGCCCCCAGAGCCTTCCTGATTCCGATCTCCCTGGTACGCTCCGTCACGGATACCATCATGATATTCATGATACCGATACCGCCTACCAGCAGGGAAATCGCTGCAATGCCGCCTACCGCGGCAGACATACCGCCGAGCACGCTGTCCACGCTTCCCATCTGTTCCACGACAGACTGGGTCATGATATCCGTTACCGGCCTTCCTTTTATCTTTGCAACGTAGCGGGCAATCTCAGGCAGAAATGTCTTCATGTCCACGCCGTCCTTCACATAGAAGTTCAAATCCTGAAAATAATCGCTGGGGCGGGTGAGAATCGTATAGGGCATAAAGCCCGACTGCGTCTGGCCGTTCCCCATCATCATCGCCTCCAGAGGCGACAAATCCTTGCGGTAGACGCCTACCACTGTATATTCCTCGGTGGTTTTATTGATTGTCATACGGAATGTTTTGCCGACACAATTGGCTGTCCCGAACAGCTGCTCCGCACCCTTATCTTCCAGCACCACGTTATTCCTGCGCCCTCTTACATCGGCCTCGCTCAATTCACGGCCGTAAATAATGTTCGTGGGCTGCACCTTCGTATAATTGTAATCAATCCCCTGAAACTCGTATTTTACCTTGTTTCTTCCATAAACTGCCTCGGTGCTGGCATAGGCGTCGCTGTCCATATAGGATATCTTGTCATGAAACACTTCCTTCGCCCGGTCCAGTTCGTCCAGGGTGAAATAATCGCTCATTCGAAAATCATCGACACGCCAGGATACCATCACGATCGCCCGGTTCACACCTATGTTTTTATAGGCATCCGCGTAGAGGGACCGCATGCTGTCACCGACAGAAACGATGGCGATCACCGACGCGATACCGATGATGATTCCCAGCATGGTAAGGAAAGAGCGCATCTTGTTAGACCGGATGGCGTGGAGCGCCATGGTCATATTTTCTAGCAGCATGGCGTCCCTTCTTTCTGCATTTTCACTGCTTCCTCTTCCGTAAGCTCCTTCGGAATATTTCTCTTATCACTCACCACCTGGCCATCCCGGAACCGGATAATCCGCTCCGTGAATGCGGCGATGTCTTCCTCATGGGTAACCACAACGACCGTGGCGCCTTCCTTGTGCAGCCTGGAAAACAGTTCCATGATCTCCACGGAAGACGCGGTGTCTAAGTTACCGGTTGGCTCATCTGCCAGAATCAGCGGCGGTTCATTAGCCAGCGCCCTGGCGATGGCGACTCTCTGCCGCTGTCCGCCGGAGAGTTCGTTCGGCATGTGTTCATACCGCTCTCCCAGGCCCACGCGCTCCAGAAGCTCCAGCGCGCGCTGTTCCCGCATTTTCTTGGATTTATGGGCATACGTCATGGGCAGTTCTACGTTCTTCAGTGCCGATGTTCTCGAAATCAGGTTGAAGGACTGAAATACAAAGCCGATCTTTCTGTTCCTGATCGCAGACAGCGCGTCGGGACTCATGTCGGCCGTATCGATTCCATCCAGATAGTAATGGCCCATAGTCGGACGGTCCAGGCACCCCAGAATGTTCATCAGGGTGGATTTTCCGGATCCGGACTGTCCCATGATCGCCACAAATTCTCCCCGCTTAATGGTCAGATTGATTCGTTTCAGGCCCAGAACCTTGATGGATCCAGTATCGTATATCTTCACCATATCCACCAGCCGGATCAGGTCATCCGATACATTCTCGGTCATGTAGGAAGGAAGCCTTTTTTCCCTTTTCCACATATTGCTTCCTCCTTTACTGTGCGGCCGGAACAGCTACAACGGTCATGCCGTCTGTAAGATTTGCCGCCGGTGTCTCAACGATCTGCATTCCCTCGGTCAGTTTTCCTTCTTCCGCCGGGATCACTTCCACCTGAATATCACTCTCAACTCCAGTGGTCACAGGGATCATATGGGCGATGTTATCTTCTATCGTTACGATTGCGGTGCTGCCATCCGGCTGCTGAAGCAGAGCGGAAACCGGAACGACCCACGCATCCTCCGCCTTCTGCAGTTCGATCTTTGCCTTCGCAGTAATGCCTGCAATCAACCGTGTATTCTGGTCAATAATGCGGACCGTCGTCGGGATCACGCGCTCCGTGGAACCGTTTCCTTTTTCCTCACCGGTCGGGGAAATGGCTGTCACCTCGCCCTTCACAACCTCGCCGTTTAAGATATCCGCGCTGATCTCTACCGGCTGGCCAATCTGGACTTTACCGATGGAATACTCACTGACATTGATCTTCATCTCCAGTACGTCCAGATTCTCGATAATGAACATCGGCTTGTCGTCATCTGTCTTATCCGCAAAACGGCCTACCTTACAGTTGACCCGTACCACCGTACCGGCGATCGGGCTGGTCACACGCGTATTTTCCAGCAGTTCCTTCTTCTGGTCCAGTTCGAAAGCCGCGTTCTCAATCTGAAGGGAATACGATTCATTGGCCACTGGTCTGCCATCTTTTAATGTAAATGTCTTTAAATCGCGCTGTGCATTGTTCAGTGCGTCGGAAGCGGTCTCCAGCTCCAGCTGGGAGGCACTTCCCGACTGGAACAGTACATTTGTTCTGTCGTAATTGGCCTTGGCGGCATCGTAATCCTGCTTTGCCTTGGCATAGCCGTTCTCAGCCTCGATCTGTTTCTCATTATATGTAGTAACTGCAAGGTCATAGGCATTCTGAGCGATATCAACCTCTTTTTTCGCATCCTTCTCATCCAGAGTGGCCAGCAGCTGGTCCTTTTCCACACGGTCTCCCTCTTTTACCGGGATCTCCAGAATCTCTGCGTGTAAATTGGATACCACCTCCACACTGTCCGTTCCCTCGACGGGACCGCTGACGGAAAGCATCTCCACCACTTCGCCCCTGGTCAGAGGGAATGTGGATGCCATCATCTGGGGCGCCTTGCCTCCGCCCATCACCTTGGAGGCTCCGAAAATAACCACCACCGCGATGGCGACACCAGCGAGGACTTTTTTCTTGCCGCTCCATTTTTTACGGCGTCCTCTTTCTCCGTTTTTCTTCTTCTTTTTTTTCTTCTTGCCGGAAGTGTCTTCTTCCATGAGCTCTTTCAGTTCTTCGTTAAAATCCTCGTCGCTCATCGGATCTTCCATCACCGGTACAGGCTTCGCCCCGCCCCTCCGGCTGCGCTCCGGCTGAACGGTTTTCTCTTCCGCTGCAAAGGCCTCAGCATCGGCCACGACATCATCCATCTTTACCTGGATATCGTCCGCCTCTTTACCGTCTATTTCCACGTGGTTGAATTCGTCTTTCATACGTCTCTTTCCTCCTGATTAATATCTCGCTCCATTCTCCCCCATTATAATGGCATCTCATAATCTTTTACAACAATAAATTCTTATAATTTTCTAAAGTTTTTACCAAATTTACCATTATTTTTGTAAAATAAATTTTTATTGATCCGATAAAAAAAGAAGAGACCTGCCAGCGGCCCCCTCTTTCTTACCGTTCGTTAAATAAATCACACATCCCAGAATTTCTTTTCAAAGTCCTCCAGAAGCAGCGGTTTTGATATGTAATATCCCTGAATGCAGTCGGCCTCCAGGGAACAGACCGTGTCCAGTTCATTCTTTCGTTCTACGCCTTCCACGCATACGGAAATCCCCACTCTGTGACAGAGCTGGATGACCGAACCGATAAATGACCGGTTAAATTCATTCTCTTCATCCCCGATGGCGGTGATAAACAGGCGGTCTATCTTCACGATATCAGCCGGCGACTGGGACAGCATACCCAGAGAAGAGTATCCGGTTCCGAAATCGTCCATGGCAATCTGTATATTCAAATTCCGCAGAAGCTTAAAGGCTTCTTTTAGCGCCTCCATATCCGTGACGAAACAGCTCTCCGTCAGTTCCAGCACGATGTGGGCGGGCGGAAGATCATATTGATTCAGAATCTGTCTCACGAAATCGATAAATGACTCGTCGAGCATCTGCAGATAGGAAATATTTACATTCATAATAAAATCAGGCTGATAGCGGAGCCACTTTTTGCAGGTTCGCACCGCCTCCTCCAGAACCCATTTTCCGACCGGCACAATCAGGCCGCAGGCTTCCAGAAGCGGTATGAATTCAACCGGCGAAACTACTCCGTAAGACTCGCAGGACCATCGAAGCAACGCCTCGGCGCCAGAGACCCGCAGCGTCTCCGAATGCACAAACGGCTGATAGACGAGGTGAAATGCTTCCATCCCGTTCATCACACTGAGCTGAAGACGGCTGGAAAGCTCCAGCGCGCGTCTTCTGATGCGCATCATATCCTGAGAAAAAAATGTGACCGTATTTTTTCCATTCTGTTTGGACACCTCAAGAGCGCTTAACGCGCAGGTCAGAAGTTCCTGATAGCCACTGCCATCTTTTCCCATTATAGCTACGCCGACAGACACCGTAAGAAAATACGAACTGTCATCGATCTTATGGGGCCTGTTGCAGTATGCATGTATCTTCTGATACAACGCCCGCAGTTCCTCTTCCCCCGCGCCGGGATAAACGATGGCAAACTCATCGCCGTCAAACCGGTACATGGCCGCCTCAGAGGGCAGAAGCTGCTGAACGCTCTGTGCAAACTGGCGCAGTACAGCATCACCAAAGATGTGGCTGTTTAAATCATTAATTCTCACGAAATCGTCCAGTCCCAAAAGAAGGATACCGCCTTCTGCGTTTTCCTCATTTTCAAATATCCGGCCGACTTCCTTCTCACACTCCCGGTTGGTAAACAGCCCTGTCGTATAGTCAATCTTGCCTTTGCTGCCGAGATCTGTGACCACTCCGGCAAAAATAACAGGCTCGCCCTCATCATTTCTCTTCAGCACACCGCGGCAGCATACCCAGACGTACTCTCCCTTTCGGTTAAGCACCTGGTATTCCACGTCGTGCACATCGGTCTCACCATTCAGCATCACCTCGATCGATCTGGAATACCGTTTGAAGTCTTTGGGGTTGATCAGATCCCCCCAAACAGAAACGAGTCCCGGAACAAGTCTTCCTTCCAGCTCGAAATCTTTCTGCATATTCGGGGATACCAGTGCGACATCAGTCTTCATGTTAATAATATAAATATAATTATCCGTGCTTCTGACCAGAGCGCCGTAAAACATACCGGCATCTGCGCCAAACTCGGCAAAAAGTTCATCCTCTGAAGCCATTGTTTCCCCTTCTTCCTGTGTACGGTTTCCTTATATGATTTCTTTATGTCTATACTGTGTGGTGTTCTCTATGATGTTTTCTATATGATGTTTTCTGTGGAATTCTTCCCGCGTTCTTTAATACATTGTACTATACAGGCTGTTTTACTTTTTCTGCACTGCTATAATCAGCATCATTGGCCGCCTCATCTCGTCCTCCATCCCCGGAATGTCCATCATCTCTTCCGGCGGCTGCGGTTCGATAATATTCTTAAACGCAAATCCGTTGAAAAGCAGTGTATTCAAATATGTGGTCAGTGTCCGGTGGTATTTGGTCACGTGCTCGCCAAGGAATACTGCCTCCCGCTCACCTTCATAATAGTAGCGGTCCACTGGGAAATGAAGAATCCTGCCCTCTTCATCATAGCACCAATCCTGATCCCCGCGCGAAGTGAACACCGGATGCTCCACGGAAAATACAAATGCTCCCTCCGGAGCCAGCCAGCCGTTTATCTTTCGGACAAGCTGCTTGAAGTCTCTGACGTAATGAAACGCCAATGAGCTGATCACGACGTCAAAGGATCCGGCCGGAAAATCCAGATCCTCCATGGCACTGCAGCGGTATTCAATCGCCTCATGGCTGTTTTTCTGCTTCGCGGCGGCCAGCATCTTCTCGGAAATGTCTGTTCCCAGGACGTATTGTGCTCCATTCTGAGCGGCATACAGACAGTGCCAGCCATAACCACAGCCCAGATCCAGGACCCGTTTGCCGTTAAATTCAGGGAGAACTTTCTGTAACTCAGACCACTCACCGGCCCCTTTTAAGCCCTGCTTCGAGCGGTCCATCTCGCTGTACTTCTTAAAAAATAACTCATCATCGTATTTATTTTCCTTCACAGTCCGGTTTCCTGCCTTTCTGCCATGCTGTCCTTCTTTGTCCTGGTCTGTTATAGGGATCCGGGACATTCTATGGTTGCTCTATTTTACCATATTTGTAATAATTTTACTATCAAAAGATTTTTCTGCCCGGCTGATAAGATATATTGAAATAATAAAAATGCAGCTCCAGAGATTGACACTGCAAATCTCCAAGGCTGCATTTTATTCAATTATCTTCTGTACTAATGGCGGCTCTGTTTTATTTTACTTTTTACTGCCAGCCCCATTTAATGCCGCTGCTACCACATTTTGAGGCGCCCCCTCCAGGAAATGCTTTAAATTATCTACCGCAATATCCATCAGCCTTTTTCTCGAATCTCTGGAAGCCCACGCAATATGCGGCGTGATAATAGTGTTTGGTGCTGTCATCAAAGGGTTATCCTCTCTGACCGGTTCCTCAGACACCACATCTACCGCTGCTCCTGCCACTTTACCGCTTAAAAGAGCGTCTTTTAAATCCTGTTCCACAATCAAAGGACCTCTGGAATCATTGATAATCATGACACCGTCCTTCATCCTGGAAATCGTATCGCGATTAATGATTCCTCTGGTGCCGGAGTTCAAAGGGCAGTGCAGACAAATTACATCTGCTTTCGCCAGCATTTCTTCAAACTCCGCATAACGGCAATGTTCTGTCTCCAGTTCTTTTCTATGGACTGCATCAAATACTTTCACTTCCATACCGAGCGCTTCTGCTATTCTGGCCGTTTTCTGTCCAATCCGGCCAAATCCTATAATGCCCATAGTTTTGCCCGCCAGCTCGATGAGGGGATAATTCCAGAAACACCAGTCCTCACTTCGTGCCCATGCGCCTGATTTTACACAGTCAGAGTGATCTCCTACATGATGGCATAATTCCAGCAGAAGCGCTATGGTATATTGAGCAACTGCATCGGTTCCGTAGGCTGGAACATTTGTAACTGTGACTCCTGCTTCCCATGCAGCCGCTGTATCAACAACATCATATCCTGTCGCAAGTACACCAATATACCTAAGAGACGAACAGGACTGAATCGTTTTGCGTGATATTGGTGTCTTATTTGTAAATACTGCTTCCGCGTCCTTTATCCGCTCCTCAATTTCCGAAACCGGTGTTCTGTCATATATTGTCAGTTCACCATATGCAGCTAAGTCTTCCCAGGATAAATCACCGGGATTTTCTGTATAACCATCCAATACTACAATTTTCATAAGTATTATTCCTCCAACAATGCCCACGCACGGTTAATCACTCGTTTCGTGTTCGCCAGAATAATCTCTCCGTCCTCGTTATTCCATGGTTTTACTTCCAATGACAGAACATACGGCTTCCTGGAGTTGAAAAATCCCTCACTTTTCAAAATCCGGAAGAAATCCAGAAGTTCCGGCGTGTCATTGGCACTGCCTGGAAAGCCAAATCGTGGATGCTGGTCTCCATAGGCTTCCAATGATTCCTTCACAACCGCGTTCCCAATATGGAAATGCGTAATATACGGGCGCAAAGTACGAATCACAAACTCTGAGGTCTCATATGTAGTCGGAAAATGGGACAAATCTACCAACAAGCCAAAATTGCTGCAGCGTTTCCTCATTTCAGCAGCAAATTCTGCCGCAAGAGGTGCCGGTCCAATCAGAGCTGCCTTATCCATGTTGTAATCGAACACTTCCAATTCCACTGTCATCTTTTTTTCCGCAGCATAAAGACAGACATTCTCACAGGTTTTTATAAGCTGCCCAAAAGCCTCCCCTTTCGTCTCTTCCTCCCACTTTCCAGCCAGAAAAGCAATACCCCCAGCCCCCATATACTGTGCCTCATCGACAGCATCCATTAGAATTTTCTGAGCCTCCAGGCGCTTCTCCTCATCTATGTCATTAGGATTTTTCCCTGCTCCCAGAAGTCCTGGCTGCGCTCCGTAGCAGACTTTCATATGGGATTGTGCAAGCATATCACGTACTTGCCCGCGCACTTTTGCATCTTCTATGTGTGTAATTTCAATGGCGCTCAAATATTCGTCACATGCAATCTTTTTCACTGCTTCTAAAAGCGGATATGACTGGGGCGGATATGACATCCACGCTATTGTTCCAACGTCAAAATACTTTTGTATTGGATCTTTCATACACTGCCTCCTGTTAAATATTCCATACCTTCGTAAAACAAATCCCATGTTTTCTTTACATCAATGTCATATACCCTCACCATCTGTCCATGTTTGTGAGTATGCTGAAAATACATAAATCTAGTCATCTCCGGCACGTCTGTAATCTCATACATCGCCCAGGCGGGCTGGTAAAGGAAAGAGAAATCTCCCATATCAAAGAATCCTTTGTCGCTTTGGCCAAACCATTTCTTCCTGTCCCTGAACTCATGCAAAAATTTACCCAATTCTCCCAACGGTGCAAGTTTTTCTTTTGTCTCCTCATAAGAGGCACAAATAAAGGTTCCCGTATCAAACCAGATAAGAGGGACTTCTGATTCAAGCAGAGTCTGTGTTGCTATGATATCTCCATATACATTAAACTGTTCATTTCGCTCCGGCCATGTATGTTCGCTTCTTGCATGAAACACATAACGAACTCTGGATATAATTTCCGGTGCCTTTAACAGTGCACAGGCCAGATCTGTGGCAGCTCCGATCCCAACAACCCATAACGGATCCTGCGGTGTTGATTCCATGGCCTTCCGGATAATCAGATTAACGCCTTCACTATCAACCGGTGTATTACGATACTGCATTGGGTGAGAACCTTCGGCTATTGGAAATTTATTTTCCATACCGGCCTTTTCAAGCAGCTCTTTCAACAGTTTAAAAGATTGTTCCTTGGAATCGGAAGGGCCATTTCCGGAAAAATGAGCTGCAACAATACCCTCAATTTTAAATCGCTCCGGATGGCCGAAAACAATTGCCAGAGCGTAGAGATCATCAATTTCGTTTGCTACATCTGAGTCAATCAGGATTCTCACGATCTCTCCTCTGGGAGGGATCTGCGGTATAATACGATAATTCATAATAATCAATATCCTTTCCTGTCCTTTGAGGACAAAGTCTTAAACATACACAGCCTGTCACGATTTTACACCTCCTGCAACCATTCCTTCAATAAAATGCTTCTGAAGCAGGAGAAACGCCAGTATTCCCGGTACCATAACCAGCACCGAGGCTGCAAACGCATAATTCCACTGTGTGACAAATTCTTCAAAGAAATTAAAGATAGATGGAGTCAAGGTCCTCATTTTTTCACTCTGCAGCAGCACCATCGGCATCATAAAATCATTCCATATCCACATAATGTTTAAAATAATGACAGTCGTAACAGAAGATTTCATCAAGGGAAAAATAACTTTCCAAAATGTTCGAAATGCTCCGCTTCCGTCTATAGCGGCTGCTTCTTCCAGTTCTGCAGGAATTGTTTTTATAAAACCAGTAAACAGAAACACAGCAAACGGGACTGCTGCAGCCGTATAATATACAATCAGGCTGATGTGAGTATTTACTAGTCCGGTTTTATAGAACAGCCGTACCAGCGGAATCATAATTGCCTGTCCCGGAATCATAATCGTAGCCAGAAAAAAAAGATACATTGCCTGATTAAAGTGAGTGCGGTATCTGGCTATGGGATATGCTGCCATAGAGCCAATTATGACAATAAACAAAATCGATCCGCCGCATATTACCACCGTATTAAAAAATGCTCTGGGATAATCCATTTTTGTCCATGCTACCACGTAATTTCCAAATTCCAGTACAGAGGGTAGTCCAACCGGATTGCGCATCAGATCACCGGTCGACTTTAGCGACGAGAACACCAGATTCATCACCGGAAACATATAAATAACGGTAAAAAGAATCATAACCAGTTCTAATAAAATTTTTCGCAGCCTAAGCTTTTGCATAATACTCCTCTCCGTCCTACTGATATACCGCGTCTTCCTTCTTTCTTAAATAAGAAGAGATGAGCAAAGAGACAACCAATACAATTCCAAATAAAATAACTGAGATCGCGGATCCAAAACCGGCTTTTCCACTATAGAAGAAAGTCTGTGAATACATCAGTGTGGTAAGTGTCTCTGAAGCAAAACCGGGACCTCCCCTCGTCATGGAATAGATTTCATCGAATACTTTGAGTCCCTGAATTATCGCATTTAAGATGCCGACAGTAAAAGACGGGATAATCAGAGGCGCTGTTATATATTTAAATTTGCTGAAGCCTGATGCACCGTCAATATCTCCGGCTTCATATAAATCCTTTGGTACCGTCTGCAGACCGGCTAAATAGATAACCATATATTTTCCTGCTATCTGCCAGATTGATACGACAAGTACCGCATAAAGAGCCAGATTTGGATTTCCAAGCCAATCCTGATTTAAAAAGGAGATTCCTGTATATTTTTCAATTAAATATCCTACGCCATATTCCGGGTGGTACAGATATGTCCATGTATATCCGCTGATTACAAGACTAATCATCGTCGTGCTTAAAATACAGGTTCTTAACAGCTTCTGAGTCTTCAATCCGGAATTTAAAGCGAGGGCAAGAGCAAGACCCACAACGTTCTTGAACACTGCAGCCAGCACCGCATAAATGAGCGTATTTTTCAGGGCGCCTCTGGCGCCGTCCATTTTAAAAAAGTTTATGAAGTTATCAAACCCGACAAACTTCATGGACGGCTCCAGAATGTCCCATGAAAACAGCGAATAGTAAAAATTTTGAAAAATAGGAATAATGTCCACGCAAACAACAAGCAGGATGGCAGGCAACATAAACAGCAGTGATTGATAAAAAATTCTTTTTCGCCTGACCATAGATATTCATACTCCTTCTCTTCAGATTTATTTCATGCTCTGATACTCTTCATTAAGCCAGTCAATCATCTGTTTTGTGTCAATCTGACGGCCTACAAATTCCTGAAGTTTCTTTTTCCAGTTGTTAGACATTCCCGCCGGCCACCGGTCATGAGCGCCCAGCGCAAATTTTTCCGTACTCACAAATTTACTGTAGAAATCCTGTAAAGCAGGATCCGTTCCAGTTGCAGGCACATCCGTCAAAATTGTAGGCTGCGCATTGTCGCGATACAAAGCCTCATTGACTTCCGGATCAGACCATATTTCCATGAATCGCCTCGCCGCCTCCTTGTTTTTCGATTTGCTGCTCACTGCAAATCCAAGACCACTCTTCCAGTTGGCATACAGTTCTTCACCTGCATTATTAACGGGTGTAGCTGTCAACCCCAGATTCATGTCCGGAGCAACCTTTCTGATTTCCGATATTGTGGAAGATGTGTGAATCATCATTGCCGTTTTTCCCGTTGCAAAATCGGCAATTGCCTGGGAACTGTCTGTCGACAGAATTGCATCTCCAAAATATTTTTTGTCCAGTAGAGTACCATATTTATCAAACAGGTCAACCCAGCCCGGATAAGAGAAGTCCAGTTCTCCAGAAGCAAGCTTTTTATCAAAATCTGGTTCTCTGCCATATCCCAGTGTTGCAAAAGCTGAATTCGTATATCTCATAATTACCCAGTCATCTTTGAAACCTGATGCGAATGGCTGCACTCCATTTTTCTGGAATGTCTCGCAGACTGCAAGCAGCTCATCAAAATTCTGCGGCACGGATAACCCCAACTGATCAAACAGGTCCTGGTTATAAAGAAGTCCTTCTCCGCCTACGTTAAAACACATGGCGTACAGGTCGTTTTCATAAGAGAATTCAGAATTAATGGTTCCTGGTATTCTGGAAACCCATGGCTCATCCGTCAATTTTTCCAAATAACCTTTTTGTGCATAGTCAGACGTACGGCTTCCCGGCCAGACCGTCATAATATCCGGCGCTTCTCCGGCTGAAAGTTTTGTTTTAAGTACAGTCTCGTATTGGGTTGCCGAACCCAGTTCTACATTAATCTTCAAATTTGGATTTTCTTCCTTCATCTTTTCTACGACAGGATTTATATCCATTGATCCAACATGCACAAAAATATTCAGTTCTCCGGTAAGCCCTTCTTCCTGCTTTTTGGCTCCTACTGTCTTATTTTCTGACTCTGTCACAACCTGACTGCCAGAAGTCGTCTCCCCGCTCGCCTTTGTCTGACTGCTTCCCGAACCACATGCTCCCAAAACGGCCGTACAGCATAGTGATAATGCAACTGCCACGATTTTCATTTTTCCGCTTTTTCTCATAACGAAACCTCTTTCCTTCTCACTTTCTGTGAATTATCTGTTTACACACTCCTGTTATCTTAGCTATTCCTAATCCAAACTTATCCAGTAATTCCTCATAGGCTCCCGATTCGGCAAATGTCTCAATTCCGATAAAATCCATGGGAACGGGATATTTTCTTACTATGACTTCTGCCACTGCACTGCCCAGCCCCCCAAAAACAGAATGTTCTTCTACTGTAACAATGGCTTTCGTCTTTTCTGCATACTTAAGAATTAATGCTTCATCAATCGGTTTTATTGTATGCAGATCGATCACAGCAGCACTGATTCCCTGTTCCTTCAGTCTTTCTGCCGCCTCTAAGCAGCGTGATACAACGGTTCCGGTTCCGATCAAAGTCACATCACAGCCCTCCTGGCATACAATCCCTTTACCAAGCTGAAAATTGCAGCCATCTTTATAGATTACAGGCGCCTCGGCCCTGCTGAGTCTTAAATAGACAGGCCCCTGATATTCCGCCAGTATTTGAACTGCTGCCTTCGTCTCTGCCGCATCGCAGACAGATACCACCGTCATGCCTGGTATCGCTCTCATAACAGCAAGATCCGTAATTGCCTGGTGACTGGCTCCATCAAAAGAATCAGATAAGCCACAGTATGCTCCAGCCAGTTTGACATTCAAGCTGTCATACGCCAACATACTCTGAATCGGATCCAGTGCTCTGGAGGTCATAAAAACCGCAAACGTATTCACAAATGGAACAAATCCTTCTATCGCCAGTCCTGCAGCAGCATTAACCATCCCCAGTTCACAAATCCCCATATTAAAATATCGTTCCGGGAATTCGCCTCCAAAAACAGAGGATTTTGTAGAGCCTCCCACATCAGCTTCCAGAGCAACTACTCTTTCATTTGTTCTTCCCAGTTCTGCCAGTGCATTTCCATAAGCATCACGAATGGAATCCCCCATTCCACTCCCCCCTCTCTATCCCCAGTTCCTGCATCGCCCGTTCGAATTCTTCATCATTGATTGCTTTTCCATGCCACTGGTGCCTGCCTTCCATGAAGGATATCCCTTTTCCTTTTATGGTTTTTGCAATGACAATTGTTGGCTTCTCTTTGCACTCTCCTGCAATCCGAATGGCCTCAATAATTTGAGAAATCTGATGACCATCACAGTTTACCACATTCCATCCGGCCGCCTCCCACCGTTTCGTTAAATCTCCAGGCGGCATAATTTCTTCCAATGTGCCATCCAGCTGAACACCATTAAAATCGAGAATAGCGGTTAGATTATCAAGTCTGTACTTGGCTGCCGCCGCTGCTGATTCCCAGACAGCACCTTCCTGTATTTCCCCATCCCCCATGACTACATAAATTCTGGCATCACTCTTCTTCAATTTTTCTGCCAGTGCCATCCCAAGACCTGCTCCCAGTCCCAGCCCTAACGGTCCGGAAGAGCATTCAATACCTGGAGTCTTATGACGGCACGGGTGCCCCTGCAGACGGCTTCCGGTTTGACGAAATGTGGTCAGCTCCGCAGCAGGAAAGAACCCTTTTTCTGCCAGAACACAGTACAGAATCGGTGCCGCATGTCCTTTGGAAAGTATTAGACGGTCTCTCCCTTCTCGTTCGGGATTCTTTGGATCCACTCTCATGATCTTATAGTACAGGGCTGTCAACAGTTCCACACAGGATAGGGATCCCCCCGGATGCCCAGTTCCTTTGCTGTGCAGAAGTTCAATTAACTCCCTGCGGAAATGCCTGCACAGTTGGTCCAAATCCGCTACACTACGGACCCTCTCCATTGTTTTTATATCCCCCTTTCTCTCAATTTACTGGAACACACCATGGCAAAACGTATTCTATCGCCTTCTTAACCGCCATGTCCGGATCATTTCCCGGCAGTATTTCCATCGATATCCACCCATTGTAATCCGCCGCTTTCAGTGCTCCGAATATCTCTTCAAAATCCAGATGACCAAAACCGGGAGCAAGCCTGTTTGAATCGGCTATATGTACATACTTCAGCCATTTTCTGTTTCTTATAAAACTTTCACCAATCCGGTCATCTTCAATATTCATATGGAAGACATCCGCATGGAGCCCCCCATTTGAGTAGCCAGAACGAGACAAAAACGCCGCCCCCTGATCCAGGTTATTAATAAAATTCATCTCGTACCGATTCACCGGTTCTATCAGAACCTGAATTTTCTTTCTTTCAGCATAGCTGCATAACTGCTGAAAAGCATCTGAAAAGAGTTTTTCTGCCTCCTCTTCTGATTGTCCTTCCCCCACCCCCCCTCTGACCCGTCCGATGTTGATTAACTCACAGTAATCAGATGCCATATCGATAAGCTGCTGATAAGCAGAAACAGCCTTTTTCCTGATATCCGGGTCGGAATGTGTAAAATACAGATGATCTTCTGCAAACATCCGACCGGTGGTAATACAGCTTACCTCCATCCTGCTTTCAGCCAACCATCTTTTTAAATCACCGGCGGCCACATCCATCGCGGACCGCATTGCCAACTCTACCCCATCATAACCAAATTCTGCGGCCTTTCGTATCGACTTTTCAAATCCACGCCAAACTACAAACGCAGAATCTCCTGCCTGATCACTGCCAACGGTTACTGCAATCTTCACACCGCTTCCTCCATTTCTTCTTTTCGCTTCCTCCATTTCTTCTTAAATTCTGTCGTTATCAAGCGCTTCAATCATACCCAGAGAAATCGAGTGACGTCCCCCTTCAAATTCTGTACTCAGCCAGTTCTCCAGAATATCCAGTGCTTCCAATTCTCCGGTTATTTTTCCTCCTAAGCACAGTATATTGGAATCATTATGTGCCCTGGTTATTCTCCCCATATAACTGTCAGTACAAAGTGAAGCCCGAACCCCTTTAAAACGGTTTGCCACAATACTCATGCCAATTCCAGTAGAGCAGATCAGTATTCCTTTTGATGCACGGTGTTCCGATACCGCCACAGCCACCGCTTCTGCATATGTGGGATATCTCACGATCTCCGCGGAATTTGATCCCACATCCTTATATGGAATCCCTTTATGATCAAGGCAGTCTTTAATCGCCTGCTTTAGAAGATAACCGCCATGATCACTACCAATGTAAATTAATTCTTTTTGCATGACACCCTCCTTCTTAAAATGAAACGTTTCATTTTAAAGTTAAATAAAATCTTTTATGCATATCCCACACTATCCCTGAAAACCAGTCTCGTCTCCAAAATTGTTTTCATTCCATTTTTCGGTGTTTCTCCATTCATACAGGCAAGCAGCATATTCATGCTTTCGATTCCAATTTCATACTTGGGCTGATGAATTGTGGTGAGTGCCGGTGTGCACAAATTACTCATGTCTATATCATCAAACCCAAGAATTGAGAGTTCCTCCGGTATACGAATCCCTTTTTCCAGAGTAGACTTGATTGCTCCCAAGGCCATCAAATCATTGGAAGTAAAAATTGCGGTGGGCGGATCATCCAACTGCATCAGCTGCCTGGCCGCTGTATATCCGCTCTGCCAGTCATAGTTCCCGCTGATCACATATTCAGGCCGATAATCAAACCCATAATCCGCAAGACATCTTCGATAAGTCTGCACCCTGCATTTGCTGGAATAGGATTCCAGAAGTCCGCTGACAAATGCAATTTTTTTATGTCCATACTGTCGAAGCAAAGTCATTCCCTGAATAATCCCCTGTTCGTCGCAGACATTAATCACATGAAACTCTGTGCCTATGTCTTCTCCTACATCGACCAGAACCAGGGCTGTGTGTCTGTTTAATTCCTGCAGCTCCGTCAGGTTCATCTGAGGCTTCACCAGAATAATACCGTCAACCCCTTTGCTCAAAAGTTCGTCCACATACCGATGTTCCTTGCTGACATCTCTGTCATCGTTGCACAAAAAAACTGTTAAAGATGCGATCCGTGCCGAATCCGACACTCCCCGCGCCAGCTCCGGATAGTATGGATTCGTTATACTGGGAATAATCAGTCCAATATTTTTCGACGTCTTCGTTCGAAGGAAGCTCGCAGCCATATTATACTGAAACCCTACTTTCCGAATTGCTTTTTGAACTTTCTCCTTGTTTTCTTTTTTCACATTGGGCTTGCCGTTTAAAACGTTGGAGACCGTTCCTAACGATACACCAGCTTCTCTTGCTACATCCTTTATCGTAGACATAAACTCCACCTCTGGACTGACAAACTATCCAATACAATGTATTTTTAAAACGTTTCATTTATTTATGAAATAAGTGTAACTCACTCTGATTTTGCAGTCAATACTGCATTATTTTTTCTATATTAAGGTCATTATATCGACCTTATTTTGTGCAGTATTACCTGTTTTTTTGACATTTTTCGCTTACAGATATGAAATGTTTCATTTCTAATATTATTTCGGCTTGTTCATTTGGGAAATGCCAGAGATATTACAGATTTTCAGACGAGAGCAGATACTAGAACAATATCTAAAAGGAACGGCAGTTGCACAACCTCCGTTCCTTTTTCTACTTATTAACAAGCTGCAGCACCGTACAGTTCACTTCAGGAGCAGCAATACTCCTCCTCCACAATCCTCCCCGTCCCACTGTCTCTCCGGAACTGTCTGAAGAAGTCCCACAGCAGCTCCGCCATGAGAACAGGCGGCCAGTGGGGATTGTTTTCCACCGCAACATAACGGAACGCGTTTAAGTTATCCCGGTTCCAGATATTCAGTGTGTAGTATTTATAGCCGTAGTGCCAGGTGATCTCCTCTTCATCTCCGTAGAATCCCAGGACGTGGTGGAGTTCATCCTCCGGCGTATTTAGATAAGAGAGGCACGTCCCGGCGTCTCTTGGTTCGCAGTTCAGGGTATCCATGCGCATGTTCAGCCGGCGTATCATCCATTCGTGCTTGTCCTCGCCCTCAGGCGGAACCGGCATGTCGCTGAATCTGCGGCGGCCGCCGTGAATCCGGGTCGGGTCCTTGGAGTCGTCGCGGCGGTCATCCAGATACGTTTCCCCGCTGCATTCTCTTCCCCAGTCCTTTCTCGGCCTCCAGTCATTGACCGGAACGAAGCTGGAGGCCTCGCACACGCCTACCACCTGCATGAGGGGTACCAGGGCGTCCTTTAAGTTCTGTATTTCCTCCGGTGTGTAGGGGACGTTGAAATTATCATATTCCCTGTAGATATCATTGCCGCATGGTCCCACTGCCGTCAGCTTCTGAGGAATCCGAAAATAGGTGGAGGTAACCTGGTAACCGCCCTGGGAATAGCCGCAGAGATAGACACGCTCCCGGTCCAGGGGGTATTTCCCGCCGATGAAATCCAGCACGCGTTCAAAATTCTCCCAGTTGGTATTCTGCAAATAGGCCACCATGAATTTATCTCTTCCCGCCAGCTCGGCAAAGCCAAGGGAAAATTCCTCACACTCAATGGAATTGCCGCCGCCGTGGTTATAGAAGACAATCGGATATTTCTTCTTTCTGCCTTCCTCTGTCTCCATTTCCAGAGGTGTCAGGATCACCCAGCGGGCGTAGTAATCATCACCGTCGTACATCTCTTTCTTCAGGCCGCAGGCCCTGTAATACTCCATTGCGGCCTCGCCCATGGCGTCGTGTTCGTATTTAAAACGGAGCTGCATCCGTCTGGCACATTCTTCCCCGTACGGACTGTTAATCATACTGTCGATATCCGCGCTGCCATTATGGGCTGTATGGAAATATTCCAGCACTCTGGCAAACTTCTCCCCTGTCTCCGGATTCGTCTCCGGAGACCAGTAATCTTTTCGATTCATCAAACTGCCTCCTCTTTCGCCTGACCGGCTGAATGAATACTGTTTCGGAACACGAGCACGATAAGCAGTGCCAATGCTACCGGGATGATCATGATTCTCCACATGGCCGCATAGCCGAAACGGCCTGCAAGAGATCCTGCAATCAGCGGTCCCACCAGGTTTCCGAGGTCCTGGCCGATGTAGTTGGTGGAACTGCCGGCTCCCCGCTTTTCCTTTGGTACACATTTCATGCACAGCGTCTGTACCGACGGCTGGCAGGCGCCGTATCCGAACGCCGAGACAAAGGCCGCCAGCAAAAACATCCAGATGTTGGTTGCAAAGCTGATCAGTAAAAATGCCAGCGCAAAGAAGAACATGGCGGGAATAAATATCTTTACCAGACCGTGTTTATCGCCGAATCTGCCGATCACCGGTCTGGTCACCAGGAGCGTTACGGCATAGACAGTGAAGAAATACCCGATGTTCATGCCGCATCCCCTTTCCTCCGCGTAAATAACGAGAAAGGTTGTGATGTTGTAATAAACCATACAGAGCAAAAACATCAGCACGGCGGGGAGTATGGCCTCCTTGGCGATAATGCTGTCCAGGGAAATACTGTACCGTTTCACGGCTTTGACATGCTTGTTGCGGATCCGGCTGGCCGCCACCGCCGCCAGGCACATGGTAACCGCGCCGATCATAAACGTGTAATGGTAGCCGATCGTTCTGGACAGCGACAAACCGATGGTGGGCCCTATGGACTGGCAGATCACCTGGGCCAGGGAAAAATAGGATATACCGGTTCCCAGACGATCCGGAGGCAGCGTGTCCGTAGCCAGCGCCAGACAACACGTGGCCGAAAACGCCTGCCCGGCCCCCTGAAGCAGCCTGCTGGCCAGAAGCACCGGGATGGACCCGGAAAAGCTATATCCGGCATAGGACGCCGCCATGACCAGCATGGCGCATACCAGAATATACCGTTTGTTGAACGTATCAATGGCAGGCGCTGCAAAGATCTTGAATATCAGCGCCGTGTAAGCAAACGCGCTGGTCACCAGACCCACGATAATGGGCGCGGCTCCCAGATGGTTGGCGTACTTCGCCACCAGGGTATTCATCATCTGCTGCCCCATGAACATCAGCATATTGGCGATAAATACGCTGATAAAGGAGGCGTTCCATATTTTATCAGGGACCTTTTCTTCTGTTTTGCCTGTTTTCAGTGCTATACTACCGCTCATTTCAAGTCTCCTGTTCTGCTGATATTGTTCTGCTGATACTGATCCGAAAAGGTTACCGTCCCTTCTGCCAGTAACGTTAAAGACCATTGATTTCTCCGGCGCGGCAGCAGGAAACGAAATGGTTTGGCAGCAGTTCCTCCAGATGCTGCGGCTCGTGGCATTTGCCGCACACGTAGGGGCATCGGGAAGCGAATCTGCAACCTGGTTTCGGATTAACCGGGGAGGTGATCTCCCCTTTTTAGATGATCCGCTCTCTCTTCGCATGGATATCCACCGACGGAATCGCGGAGAGCAGCGCCTTGGAATATGGGTGCAGCTGCTTTTTAAACAGCTCTTTCGACGGTGCCGTCTCTACCAGCTGGCCTAAATACATGACGCAGATATCATGGGAAATATGGCGTACGACCGACAAGTCATGAGTAATAAACATGTAGGTTAGATGGTATTCATCCTGTAAATCCATGAGCAGATTCAGAATCTGCGCCTGGATGGACACATCCAGGGCGGATACCGGCTCGTCACATACCACAAACTTCGGATTTAGGGCCAGCGCCCGGCCGATTCCCACACGCTGGCGGCGTCCGCCGTCCAATTCATGGGGATATGCATTTCTAAGACGCTCTTCGATTCCCACCAGATCCATGAGCCGGACGGTCTCCGCCTCTAAGGAGCCTCTGTCCGAGAAACGTTTCGACAGAATCAATGGTTCCTGGATAATGGTTTTTACTGTCATACGCGGGTTTAAGGAAGCATACGGATCCTGAAAAATGATCTGCATTTTCTCTCTGAGCTGCATCAGCGCCTTATCCTTCACCTTTGTCACGTCTTTTCCCTCGAAGTAAATCGAGCCCTCCGTGCTCTGCAGAAGATGGATCATCGTCCGCCCCAGAGTGGATTTACCACAGCCTGACTCACCGACCACCCCCATGGTACGGCCCGGCATAATTTTGAAGGATATATCGTCCACCGCGTGTACTTTTCCTTTTGGAGAATCAAAATGTTTTTTTAAATTTCGTGCTTCGATCAATGCTTCCATGTCAATCCTCCTTTTTCTGAACTGCACCCGCTATTAAACAGCGCGTCAAATGGCCAGGTTCCATTTCTTTCAGGGGAACCGCATGCTTACTGCATTCTTCTGTGGCATGGGGGCATCTTGGGTTAAACGAACAGCCTTCGGGCAGATGGACGGGATCCGGCGGCAGGCCCTCGATGGGATTCAGCCTGCGGACCTCCTTGCTCAAATCCGGCAGCGCGCCAAATAGCCCCTGCGTATAGGGATGGGAAGGATTGTCGTAAACAGCTTCCTTCGATCCGTACTCAATGATCTCCCCCGCATAGACCACCGCTACGTCGTCCGCCACATCGGCGACGACTCCCAGGTCGTGGGTGATCATGATCATGGCCGTATTCATCTTGTCTCTCAGCGCCTTGATCATCTCCAGAACCTGGGCCTGAATCGTCACATCCAGAGCCGTTGTCGGCTCGTCCGCCAGCAGCAGGTCTGGACTGCAGGCCAGCGCCATGGCTATGACCACCCGCTGCTTCATTCCGCCTGAAAACTGGTGCGGGTAATCGTTTACGCGGTCATCTGAGATACCTACCATGTTCAGCATGTCACAAGCACGGTTTAAAGCTTCCGCCCGGCTTATCTTCTGATGCTGCCGGATTCCCTCGGCGATCTGCTCTCCCACCCGTTTGACCGGGTTAAGCGCTGTCATCGGGTCCTGAAAGATCATGGATATCTTATTTCCCCTGACCTTCCGCATCTCGTCCTCTTTCAACTGCAGCAAATCCACGCCGTCTAAATACACGCTTCCGGACGGCACTCTGGCAGGCGGATCGGGAAGGACGCGCAGGATTGCCTTTGCAATGGAAGTCTTGCCGGCTCCCGTCTCTCCGACCAGCGCCAGCGTCTTCCCCCTTTCCAAATGAAAGGAGACGCTGCTCACCGCATGTACGACTTCTCCCTCCATCGTATATTCCACGACCAGATCCTTTACCGACAGGAAGGAATCTGTTTCGATCTTTTCATTTTTCATATAAACACCTCTTTGTTATGAGTTACTTATTCAGCTTCGGATCAAGTGCATCACGGACCGCGTCCCCGATCAGGTTAAACGACATGACGACAATCATAATAAACACGCCGGGACAGATCATCAGATACGGGTACTGCCGCACGTAGGATCTGGCATCGGACAGCATGGCTCCCCATTCCGGAAGCGGCGGCTGAACGCCAAGACCGATATAGCTTAAGGTCGCTGAGACGATCAGGCCGCCGGCAATCGCCAGGGTGCAGTGGACGATGAACGGCGTGATAGCATTGGGGATGACGTGCCGGAAGATGATTCTCGCATTTCCGCAGTTGATGGACTCCGCCGCCTCTATGTATTCCAGTCCGCGGATGGCTAAGATATTGGCGCGGATCGTCCGGGCAAAGTTGGGGATTCCCGCGATTCCCACTGCCAGAACCGTCTTAAAGAACCCAGCTCCCAGAACGGAGGACACGCAGATAGCCATGAGCACCTGGGGAATGGAGTGGAATATATCCAGGAAACGCATAATTAAGTTATCCACCTTTCCTCCGAAGAACCCGGCAATGGAGCCCAGAATCAGGCCGCCGGTTCCCGAGATGGCCACGGATACAATACCGACAGAAAGGGAGAAGCGTCCGCCGTATAAAATTCTCGAAAGCATATCTCTGCCCATGGAATCCGTTCCCAGCCAGTGATCCCTTGAAGGCGGGGCAAAGGCATTCTGCAGATTCATTTCCGCGTAGTTATAGCGGCAGATATAGGGGGCCAGGATAGCCAGGACCGCCAGGATAATCAGAATGGACAGGCCGAACATGGCTTCTTTCCGCTTTACCATTCTTCTCAAAAAGATCGAAAACATGGATTCACTCTTTATTTTTCCCATTCTTTGTACTCCTCTGCTTATTCTCATACTGGGCTTTGATTCTGGGGTCGACATAGGCGTAGATGACATCCACGATCAGCATGACCACACTGAAGGTGATCGCCGAGAAGATGACGGATCCCTGTACCGCCCCGTAATCGCGGTAATTGATTGCCTGCACCATATAGGTGCCGATTCCGGGAATTGTAAATACGTTTTCAATGACAATAGCACCTCCTAAAAGTCCGGAGAACTGTGTGCCTGCGTAGGTGATAATCGGAATCATGGAGTTCGGAAGAATATGCCCCATAAGGACCTTCTTCTCACTTACTCCCTTGGCCCTCGCCGTCGTTACATAATCCGCCCGGATGCACTCCAGCACGCTGGACCGCGTCTGTCTGGCGAATCCGGCGATTCCGCCGAAGGAGTTGGCGATAGCCGGAAGGATATAGAATTTCAATCCTCCGATTCCATAAGAGGGGAGCAGCCCCAGCTTCATGGAAAATAAAAGTACCAGCAGAATCGCCAGCCAGAAGGATGGCATGGATACGCCAAACATAGCGACGATCATGGAAGCACGGTCGGAAACCGTATTCTGGTGGGTTGCCGCGATAACCCCAAGCGGCACCCCCACACAGACGGAAATCAGCATACTGGCCACGGCCAGCGTAAATGTTCTGGGAAAGCGCGTCAGCATATCGGCTGTCACGCTGGTTCCGTACTGAAAGGACGTTCCCAGGTCAAAGCGTAAAAATACTCCGCTGGCGTAATTCCAGAACCGGTGGAGATACGAGCCGTTTAAGCCCAGCATCTCCCTCGCCTGTTCAATCTCCGCCTGTGTTGCACTGGACCCAAGCATGATGGCCACCGGATCGCCGGGAATGAAGAACATAATCGTGAAGATCAGGAAGGTCACGCCCACAACAACCGGAATCAGCCACAGAATTCTTTTTGCAATATATTTACCCATAGAATAGACCTCACTTAAAATTCGTATAGTCGCACGCCGGTCCTACCAGCTGTCCCCACGGGTGATTGACGAGACCGATGGTATCGCGTCCTACGGAGAAGGTATAGGATTGATAGAGTCCATATGCGTATGCATTGTCACGGACGTAATCATGGAGCGCTTCTACCGTCTCGTCGCCGTGCGTGCTGATTTCATGGGCCGCTTCTACCAGCCCCTGCAGTGTTTCATCCTTTACGAAGCACTTCGGAGCTTTCCCATCCGCGCCCGCGTCAAAAATTCCATCGTAAATACTCGTTACGTAGCACTCGGTTCCCTGAATGAATACGTATAAATCCCACTGGGCCGGGTCATACTGATACGCTGCCAGCAGAGAGTTATCGTAGGCATTGATTTCTGCATCCAGTCCTGCTGCGATTAACTGGCTCTGGATCACCACAGCGGTGTCCTTGTACTGCTGGTCGATCATAAGGCGGATATGGAGAGGCGCTCCCGTCGCCGGATCAATTCCTCCCGGATATCCCGCCTCTTCAAGCATGGCTTTCGCTTTGTCCAGATCGAAATCATAGTAATCTTCCTCATTCCATTCCGGATTGTAATCGCCGCACAGCTTATCCCCTAAATCCTTGATTGCCTCGCCGTTACCTCTTAAGCCGCCGGCAATGATATCTTCCTGATTGATGGCGTAGCAGATGGCCTGACGCAGCGCCAGGTTACCGTCAAACATCTGGCCTTCATCCATGTTGAACGCGAGAAGCATAGGGGCTGAGGATAATACCTTGTTTACACTATAGCCATCGGTTGGCGTGCCGTCCTGGTTCATGAAGTAACCGATCTCCGCGTTATTGCAGACGGTAATGATGTCGTTCTCTCCCATTTGAAGGGCAATGGTCGCCTGGCTGGCCTCTGTGACAACATTGTAAACAAGCTTGTCCACGCCCTGGTCATACGCGTTGGCTGTATAGCTCCTTAAGTTCTTATCCGTCTGCCAGTAATCCGGATTTTTCTCCAGCACGTAATAGGAACCAGAGACACATTCTGTCACCTGGTAGGCTCCTGAGGTGATAGGCTTTGTGGAAAACTGATCTTTATGTTCCTCATACGTCTTCTGGCTCACGATACAGCACTGGGCCAGCATATATTCAAAGGCGCCAACGGTAGTTGTCTTTAGCTTGACCTCCAGATGATTGTCGTCGATCACAGTGGCCGATTCCATGTAGTTTGTAAACCTCGTGAAGTTGCCCGATTCGGAAATGCTGTTTAAACAGAACACCACATCACTCGCATGAATCGGATTCCCCAACGCATCGTGTATGTAGTCGTAAAGCTCGATCTCGAAGGTTACATCATCCTTCTGCTCGATGTTCTTTGCCAAAACCCACTGCATCTGATCCCAACTGGTTCCGAAATCCTTAAATATGGCGATATTGTCATAGACTGCATACCGCAGGAAATTGCGCCCCTGTGTGGGCGGTGCAAACGGGTCTAAGTCCCCCATTGTAGTTGTCATTGCAATGTTGACGGTTTTAGATCCATCTGTGGAAGCTTCCTTCCCCGCCGGAGCCTTTGCCGCCGCTGCTTCACCACTCCCCCCATTGCCTCCGCATGCTGTCAGACTGCCCAGCATAGTCACCGCCATAGCCGCTGCCAATACTTTTTTCAGCTTCATTATACCTTCCTCCTTGTTCTGATCACGATTGTGACCGCCTGTGTTTGGCTTCTCCGATGTTCAAGATACATTTCAAATACAAATTCATATCTAATTCATCTTACACAAGATTACCATATTAACGCCATTTTTCAATGGTATTTTTTCACAATTATGCCGGTTTATTTTTATGTAATTTGCTATTTTATCGATTTTGTCACGGTTTTCTCCTCTTATTTCTTGTATTTGTATTTATTTTGTGATATGTATAGGATTATAAAAGGTATTAAAATCATACCTTTTTGTTTCCATGTAATTCATCATGTTTTATTTTATGGAGGTATTGTTTGATGATACAGACTAAGAACAAATTAAAATATATGGAAATTTACAGTGATATAAAAGAAAGGATTGCTTCCGAAAACTATGGTGCAGGCAGTCTTCTTCCCACGGAGGGTGAGCTCACGCAGCTGTATTCGGCGAGCCGCACTACGATAAGAAAAGCGATCGCCCTCCTTCAGGAGGATGGGCTTGTAAAATCCGTGCAGGGAAAGGGTACTGAGGTGATCAGTCCCAAGAAATGGTCGCGGCCTTATCCCTTCCAGGAATTCAGAAATTTTAATCACATAACCGATTTTCGGGGAGCTCCGCTGGTGGAGGGGGAGATCATCACTCAGGAAGCCCTCGTTGATGTGGTACCTGCGGAAATAAAGATCGCCGGGGTCCTCTCCGTAGCCGTCGGCTCCGAAGTCTACAGGATTCAGCGTATAAAAAGCTTAAATGATATGGTGTTTGCCTACGTCACCAGCTATGTGCCGTGCCCTCTGGCCCCGGGCCTGGAGCAGCACAGTGGGAAATTCTTCATTCTGTACCGCTGTCTGCAGGAAAATTACGGACTCACTGTTGCGAAGGTGGAGGAAACGATATCCTCGGCTGGTTCCGGCTTTCTGGAATCGCGTCTGCTGGGAGTCGCTCCCGGGTCTCCGCTCCTTACGTTTCAGCGGACCGCCTACTGGGAAGGTGGGATTATGGAGTATTCCGAGTCCAGCTTCCGGCCGGACGTCTATCAAATCGCGGTGACCATGGAGGGACCGTTTGAATGGACAAGCGCAGATCAGCTTTCTTAGAGCGCTGCAAAGGTATTCAAAACATATCTTTTATTCCCGTAATCTATTGACTTTCCCTGGTACGTCTTTTATAATGGCCTGATGGACAGCTTTTTTGTTCGGTAGAAAACACAGACAGGAGGCAATGATCTTGGATAAAAACGCACCAAAATATGTATCGGTTTACAATGCGATCAAGGCAGATATCTTGTCGTCAAAATATCCGACGGATTCCTTTCTTCCTCCGGAAAATGAACTGATGGAGATCTACGGCGTCAGCCGGACCACCATACGGAACGCCGTCAACCTGCTCAGGGACGAGCATATCGTGGAAGTTCATCAGGGGAGAGGCACAAAGGTACTCCAGGCGGCAAAATCCATCACACCCTATAAGTTTCTCAGCGTTAAAAACCAGGCCTCCGTGACCACGCAGTTCCGTCTGGAAGGCGACTGTTCCGTCAGCGCCCAGGGCGCCGTGATCGACATGATTCCGGCCGAACTGAAAGTGGCCAGGGCCTTAAACATCGAGAACGGAAGCGACGTGTACCGTCTCCAGCGCGTCAAGATGGTAAACGATACGATTTTCGCCTATGTGGTCAGCTACGTGCTGCCGGAGATCGCGCCCGGCCTGGAGCGGCACAACGGGGAAATCTACTTTTTATATCGGTTTCTGAAGGAACAATATGATATCAATTTTGAAAACGGCAAAGACATCATCTCCGCCGGAATCGCCGGCTTCATGGAGTCACGGCTGCTGAATGTCAATCCGGGAGCCCCTCTGCTGATCTTTAACAGAACGACGTACCAGCGCGGCATACCATTCGAATACTCGGAAAGTATCAACCGCGGAGATCTTCTGGAGCTGGTGGTAGACAGCTTTGCGTCTTCGCCGAATTCTTATTATTAGAGTACCTCCCCTTCATTCGCATTCTCCATCAGCAGTTCTTCTTCCGGCAATACCTCGGTGAATTCAGCAAAAAAAACCGCCTGGGGCCAGTTGAGTCCCGCCCGGACGTGTTTCCCCTTTTGCCTTGCGGCCTCCTCCATCAGATTTAAGAGTTCCGTCACCGTGTCCCGTGTCAGATAACCGCCTCTCCAGTGGAAAATAAGCGGCTTTCCTTTTTTGACTGCCTGCGCGGCGCGTTTGGCCACGTCCTCCGTCTTTGTAAAGGAAAGCTTATTTTCCCTGTAATAGAAATGGTCTCCGTCGCCGCATGGCGGGGCCTGATAAAGCACCGGCTCGTGGTCGCGGAACAGCTGCTTATCCCCCAGGTTAAAGTAGTCGTAGCGGATGGTCTCTCCATGGCCCAGGCTGTTGTCAAAGGTGGCATCCAGATGGTAATACCGGCCGCCGATTTTCACGATATTCCAGGCATGGCGGTATTTGATACCCTTTTCCGGATTGGCTTCGGATATAGCTATCATGCACCAGATTCCCAGGGCATCACAGAGAATCTTCACCGTCTTGGCGATCCCCTCACAGACGCCCACGCCCTGACCCAGGGGGCCGATGATCTCATGGGAATACGGCTTCTTCAGCTTGTCGTAGCGGACGCTGGTACAGATAAAATCATGAATATACCGTTCTTTCTCCCACTCTGTCATAGATTCGGCCGGGCGAACCAGCTTGGCCGTTCTGGCGTTCATCGCCTTCTGATGTTCTTTCACCTTTCCCTTGTCAAATAAGTATTCCGGTATCATCTCCACGCTGCCGGAATTCTGGTAAAAACGGTAGTGGAATCCGGTACCGTAAAACAGTTCGGGGCGGTCCAGGCGGAGCTTGAAAAAGATATCCGCCAGTTCCCGGTTTTCCAGCCGCGGAACCGCAAAGGACGGAGCGAGCGCCGTCAGACCGGTTTTCATGGCGTGATATGCGCTCTGCTCTGTCTTGTTCATCTGGCTGTAATAGTATGGTTCCATGGTCTTTCGCTCTCCTGCCTAATCGTTATCGTCCTCTGCCTCTTCCATGAGGCGCATGCCCGCCGTGCTCGTCACGGGGAGCGAAAACGCTACGGCCCGTGCTTTGCTTGCCGGACCGGCTTTTTCCATGATATTTTTCATGACAAGGCTCTTCATGCCGCTCTTTACGACGATGAACACCATCTCCTTTTCCGCCACGAGGGAGACGCCGAGATACTTCTCCGCACGCTCTAAGCCTGTGCCTCTGGCGTGGATCACGGTTCCTCCGACTTCCTCCACCTCCCGGGCTGCGTCCATAACCATGTTGGTATATCCCTGGTTGGCAATCACAATCAGGAGTTCGTATTTCGTGTCTTTCAATGAGCTTTCCTCCCCTTTTTCAAAATTCTGATTCTCCGTCAGGAACAGCAGAGGCTTCTTGCCTCCTATGCTGCTGAGCGGAATAATAAAGGCTATGCCCGTGCCCGGAACGTCAATTTTTAAATGCTTCTGTAGATCTGATTTTATTTCTTTCCATACGGAGCCAGTCACCACAGACAGCATGACAGCCTTCTCCGTCTCCTCCAGCCCTAAATAGTCCAGGGTATCGCTGACCGCGGTCCCGTTACCCACGGTTATAAAGGCGACATCCGCCCCGTGATGGCCGTACAGAGTATGAAACTTTTTTACCGCGGTTCTTTCCGTGATTGTAACCATTAAATACAGTTCGCTCATACTGCAGTCCTTTCTTTCGGAATCTTATCTGTGCTGCTTTATTGCAGCTATACTGCCATTAAAGTTCGATGATCGCATCATCGTCAAGCTGGTCGAAGTCCAGCGCCGGCTCGGAAAATGTCTGGTCTTTCGGTGCGGATCTCTGCCGCATCTGATAGATCATGCCCAGAATCTGTATGGTAATCAGCGGAGTCATGGCAACCATAGCGACCACGCCGAAGGCGTCAGTGACAATGTTTCCGCCCACCGAGGTACAGGCTCCCTGCGCAAACGGCAGAAGAAATGTGGCGGTCATCGGGCCGGAAGCCACCCCGCCGGAGTCAAAGGCGATGGCCGTAAATATCTTCGGCACAAAGAAGGAAAGTCCCAGCGCAATCGCATATCCCGGGATGATGAACCACAGGATGGAGATTCCCGTCAACACCCGCAGCATGGCGATTCCGATGGATACGGCCACGCCAACGGAAAGGCTGATACTCATCGCTCTGGCCGGAATGGCGCCATCCGTGATCTCTTCCACCTGTTTGTTCAATACGTAAACAGCCGGTTCCGCCTTGACGATAAAGAATCCAATCAGCATACCGATCAGAACAATAATCCAGTTGTAATCCAGGGAGGCGATCACCTGTCCAAGGTAATTACCGGCCGGCATAAAGCCCACATTGGCACCAGTCAGAAACAGCACGAGGCCGATGTACGTATAGACGAGACCTACAATGATTTTTCTTAAATTTCTCTTTGAAAGTTTGAGAACTGCGATCTGGAAAATACCGAAAAACAGGATTATGGGAAAAAGCGATACGGCAATTTCTCTAATATAGGCAGGAAGTCCGACGCGGAACAGCTCCCATAATTCTACGGAATTGCTGATCTCCGGAAGGACCGGCGGAATATAGGCACTTTCATTGGGCCTGTAAATCATTCCAAGGATAAGTACTGCAAGAATCGGGCCTATGGAGCAGAGTGCCACCAGGCCAAAGCTGTCGTCCGACGCATGCCGGTCATTACGTATGGCGGAAATACCGATACCAAAAGCCATGATAAACGGCACCGTCATAGGGCCCGTCGTCACGCCGCCGGAATCAAAGGCCACTGCCAGAAAGCTCTGCGGAACAAACAGTGTAAGAACAAATGCCAGAATGTAAAATACAATCAGCATGTGAGGCAGCGCAATGCTAAACAGCATACGCAGAAGTGCAATGACGAGAAATACACCAACGCCCAGCGCCACCGACAGGATCAGAGTCCGGTTCGGTATGGACGGCACCTGTTCCGCCAGCACCTGAAGATCCGGTTCCGAAATCGTGATGATGAATCCCAGTACGAATCCCAGTATAACGATAATGCTCAGTTTTTTACTCCTCGTAATGGCCGTGCCCAGCCTTTCGCCCATGGGAGTCATACTGATCTCCGCCCCGAGCGTGAAGAACATGGTGCCTACGATGATCATGGCAGCACCCATCAGAAAGCACAGTAAAATACTGGGGGAAATGGGAGCGATCGTGAAGCACAGAATCATGACAATTCCGATGATCGGGAGTACGGAATTAAGCGCTTCCGTCAGTTTCTCTCTCAATTTTAGCAGGGAATTTTTCAATAGGTAAACCTCAGTCCTTTCTATAATAAATTGACTGTTACAGTATAACATGAAACAGCTTCTGCCGTAACCTTTTATTACAGCCATCGCTTTTTTGAAGCATTTTTTAACATTTTTTTAACAGCAGTCCCGAAACAGACCAGTTAAATCACTTCCATAATGCGGTTCCGTCATACACGTTCATCGCACTGTCCCAATACCCCAGCCTTTTGCATTCCTGAATAACCAGCCAATGAATCTTCTGAAATACAGCGGATGCATGAGCAGCAAAAAGCTTCTTATCACCTTTTGCCAGCATTCTGGTCACTTCCATACACTGTCGGTACAGTTCACTGTTTACAGGGGTTTTATCTTTTTGTACAAGCTTGGGAATCCCTCTCCCTATGCTGTAATTTTTAAGCAGCAAATCATAAACAGCCTTAAGAGCATTGTAGTGAATATGGTCTGTAATAAATTCTAACAGTGTAAGTGGAATAAGCTGATGATAAAAAGGATCGTTCCACTGACTGTTCATAACCGACCACAGCCTGCGCGCGTCATCAGGACTGGCGTTTTCCGCCGCATGCTCTGCCACTCCCTCAACAGTCATCGCCACAAGCTCCAGGCTGTCGAAATAACGTCTTACGTGGCTGGCGATCTGTTCCGGTTCAATACAGATTTTCTGCAGCCCCTCTAAATCTTTTGCCACAAAAATTCCGTTTCTTGGTGATGCAGTCACCACTCCCCAGTCCTGTAAAATTCTGATTGCTTTGATAGTCGTATCAATACTGACACCATATATCTTCTGAAGTTCCTCATGTGTCGGAAGCCTGTCGCCTGGCTGGCAGCGCCCTATGGATATCTGGCCTAAAATGTCTAAATAGACGCTGGAATACCGTTCCTGTGATTTTCTGAACTGACGTTCAAAATTCTTCGTTCCCACTCTTAAAGGAGAATCCGGAGTGACACGGCAGACCGGTTCTCCCTCAATTCGATCTAAAACAATACCATAAATCGAAAAAAGCGCATCAAAATGAACTTCCTCCGGTCTGCCGCCACACTTTACTGTCTCTATCAATTTTTTTAAGCCTTCCAGATAATCAACCCTGTTTTTCCTTGCAGCCGGCAGAGGATCGACTTCTCCCAGCCCAAGACTGTCCACAGCACGCAGTGCCAGCTCATTTTCATTTCTGGAAATAAAGAAGCGCCATAAGCGGTTGGACAAACGCCAGAATCCAATTGGGTCATCTACATCCATGTTTTCCACTATCGTCTCGGGAATTTTCCAGTCATCGCCTTTACACAGGAACATTCCACGGCGGTTAACCGGATAGCATAGAAGAATACCCGATTTTAAGATATCGTTGGCTGCAACGGCATCGACCTGTTTCCGTTCTTCCTTCCCCTCCTGCCATCTGTTCATATAATCAGCAGCAACTACAGGCCGCTTCTTTGGAACTACCTCCAAAAAACCTTCCTGCTCCAACATCTCCACCGCCCGTCTCACGGTCCGTTCAGAGGTATCAAATTCCCTGCATAAATTGGCCCTCCCAGGCAGCGTCGTACCCGGGGACAGCAGGCCGCATATTATTTTGTTTTTCAAAATTTCATAGACTCGTTCGTATTTTACTACGCCGTTCTTCATCCTTTTCCCCGCTTTTCTTCATTAACACTTCATCACAGCACCGGTAAACATCATCCAACATAAACGGTTTTGCAATATGGCCATCCATTCCACTGTCCAGGCACTGTTTAATATCCTCCTGAAATGAATTGGCTGTCATTGCAATGATTGACACCGATGCGGAATCCTTCCTTGGCAGCCCCCGGATCTCCCTCGAAGCGCTCAGTCCATCCAGTACAGGCATCTGTACATCCATTAATATAATATCATAAAATCCCTCCGGTGAGGAAGAAAAATGTTCAACAGCATCTCTGCCATCCACAGCGGTTATAATCTGCGCGCCGGAAATCTCTAACAATTCCACAGCAATCTCCAGATTCAGCTCATTATCATCTACAATCAATATCCGTCTACCCTCTAAATGTCGGGACTGAATCTCTTCGGCTTTCGTATCTTGCCCCGCCTCTACATTCCGAAGCAGTTCCTCCACATCACTGCGAAAAGCCGGCTGGCACAGTAAGCCAGAGGCACCACACAAACGGACAGCCTCATCTAAATCGTCCCGGTCGTATCCGGTTACAACTATCTTAAGCCCCGTACAACCGGCTGTGCGACGGACTTCTGCTGCAAAAAGTTCTAATCCGGGCAAAACATTCCACCTGACGAGGCACATGTGATAAGGATTGCCGTCACCAGCGGCAGCCACTACTTTTTCCATAACTTCGGATTCTGATACAGCAAAATCTACGGTATATCCCGCGCTCTCCAGTACATAAACTATATGGGACTGCCGATTCATCACCGGATTCACCACCAGAATGCGCCGGTCCTCTCCCCACTGTTCTCTGTTGCCGACGCCTCCGTCCAAAACCGTATCAAAGGGTATATCGGCACGGAAGATGCTGCCGGCGCCAGCCCGACTCTCCACCTCAATGGTTCCCCCCATCAATTCGACAAAGTTCTTTGTAATTGGAAGCCCCAGACCCGTTCCTCCGTACTGGCGCGCAATTCCGCTATGTTCCTGAGTAAAAGCCTCAAAAATTCGGTCTCTGTTCTCTTCAGCAATCCCACAGCCGTTGTCACGTACCTCAAAACGTATCCATATTTTATCGTTTTCCCGTCTCAGTTCCTCCACTGACAGCACTACACGACCTCCGTCTGGTGTAAATTTCATGGCATTGGAAAGCAGATTAGTCAGAATCTGATTTAAGCGCATACTGTCTCCCGTTAAGTTCTCCTCCAGCCTGCCGGATAATAACGTGTCGTATTCTATCTTCCGTTCCTTGGCCTGATTGTAAAATATGACAGACAGGACCTTTAACAGATGCCCCAGTTCAAATATCTCCCTGTGCAGTTCGATCCTCCCGCTCTCAATCTTTGACATATCCAGAATATCGTTGAGCAAAGACAGTAAATGGCGGGAAGACAGACTGATTTTTTCAAGGCAGCTTTTCATACGCTCCGGATCCCCAATATGCCGCTTTCCCACTTCCGCCATTCCAATGATGCCGTTCATCGGCGTGCGAATCTCATGGGACATTTGAGAAAGGAAACTGCTCTTCGCCTGACTGGCCTGTTCAGCCTTTTCCTTTGCCTCCATTAGCAGACGTTGATGGAGGCGCTCATTTTTCTGATACATGGTAAATAAAAAGAAGAGCATCAACAGGATAGCGGCTAAAATTCCAAGTGAGAGAACTATCAAAAACCGGCTCAGGGCAGATACTTTGGAATTAACGGTGGCATAGGCCATACTGGTAAATATATACCACTCTGTGCCCGGTACAGGTGCGTAATAGAGATACTCGTGCCTGGGGCCAAGTTTTAGGGATACCATCCCCTCTTCTCCACTGATCACTTGCATTTGCAGTGTTTTCAGATCATACCCCTCATCAAAATCAGCCTCCCTGCTCATAACGGTAAACAGGTTGGAACCCTTTATCAAATCATTGGAATACTTACTTTTGATTACAAAATCTCCGTTTCGCGTAATAACATTGGCATAGGCATCCATTCCTTCCTTACTCAATGCCAGTTTTTCGCCAACCACTTCCGTATCAATCCCCGCCATAACCGCCACCAGTTTCTCATCTCCAAGGCTTCTGGGATCCATGGAGGTGCCGAGAAGAATTATATTGCTGTCCCATATCGTTTCATTATATGATACCAGCCGTTCCGTTCCCGTAAAAAGCTGGTCCAGTCCTGATAGCTTGGATATCACCTGAAGTGTTCCATCTGGTGAATAACCGACTCCTTTATCATTCAAAAGGGCTACATGGGTAAAATCGTTATCATGTTGAATCCTAGCCAGAAAATCTACCAGATTGGCCTTATCCGACAATTCTGTATCCGACAGGGAATTGGCCACAGTCCGCAGCTGTGCAAACTGTCCATCAATATTATTTTTAAATTGTTCATTCATCTGTGCCGTCATTTCCCGTAAATAAACTTCGCTGATTCCCGATACTGTCTGCCGCGCCTCACGCTGGTAAGCCCCCCAGCAGATAAAACCAGACAGCAGAGTAATCAGTACAGCCAGCAGAAAGGCTAGTATTTTTCTCCTCTCCAATTGTCGGGGAATGATCTTTTTCATTGCACTTCCTTCTTTCCTGGTCTTATTTCATCTTATTGTCAGCCAAATCTGTAATACGGCCTTCTATCTGTGCGCGAACAGGACTGCCCTGATGATTATCAAAATACAGAACCATAGCGTCGCGATACGTCAACCCCGTTTCTTTGACCATGGAGACAGATCCCTTCTCAGTTTCATCATCATACCAGTTAAGCATAGTATAATTATCTCCGTTTCCTTCCACATATCCCCGTTTTCCGGCCATATAGTCATTGATTGCCACCTGGTAGACTGTCTTCCGATCGACAGGCGTTCCATCTCTAAGGGTAAGTTCCATAAGACGCTCTCCAGCCGGCCTGGAACTGTCAAATACATATGTCAATCCTGAAACAGAAAGAAAACGGCCTCCGGGTAACTCATCCGTACATACAGTCAAACCATTTTCAATCATATCCCACATCGTTTGCCCATCCATCTCTAAAACCACAATCAGATTGTCAAAGGGGCAGACAGCTTCCAAATCCTCGCCCAATACCTCGCCCTTATAAAAACTGCTTCTGATTCCCCCTCCGTTGATCACCGCTATCGGTGCCCCGGAGGCATCTGCCACACTATCAGCCAGAAAATTACCTATTTCACTTTCTCCCCGGCGCACATTAAAGTCATGAAGCAGCAGGTCCTCTTCCATAACTCCCACCACCTCCATGGCGTCATCCACCGAATCTGCTCCTTCTCTTACATAATAGTCCAACGAGGCCAATGCTTCAGAAATCGTAATTTTATTCCCCATCACCTTCCTGGCGTTACTTCCTAAATACTCCAGCGTCCGTTCCGGAAACAGCACATGGTATACGTAACCATTTTCTATACATGATTCAATTCCCTTTGGAACTGTGTCTTCACCGGCTTCGTAATTCTGCAGACAGGAAATCCCTGTGTTTAACTCTTGAATAAGTGCTTCCTGCCCTTCCTGGGTGGAAAGCAGTTCCAGCACACGTCTGCATGCTTCCTGCTTTTCTTTGCCGGAAGAGCTGTTAATTCCAATGTAGGCAGCCGGAGAAAAAAGCACCCAGGGGGAGTTCTCCCCATTACTGAGAAACGGAAGCATTCGGTATGAATAAACAGGGGCTTCCCCTGCTTCCACAGCATTCAGATTTTCGGCCACACATTCAGAAAATAAAGCACTGTCTCCACACAGTACCGCCAGGGTACCACGTCCCATTCGTGCACTATACTTAATAGAATTGCGCTGCCGGCCGATCGCAGCCGCATCTATCACACCGGCTTCTGCCAGTTTCCCTATCGCTGTGAAGCTCTCTTCCCAGACGCCACTAAAAGAAGCGTTCTGTGTCCAGAGAGCAGCAAGCCAGTTAACCCCTTCCATCGTTCCTAAAAAATCAGGAACCGTATATCCCGTATAAAACATGGCTATATTCGCATTATAGTCGCTGAATACAGCAAAATTGCTCCCGTCCTCCCCTGCAATTCCCCGCTCTTTTAGTGTAATCAGTGCTTCACGCAACTCTTCATTGGTATTTGGCACAGAAATTTCTTCCAGTTCGAAAAGAGTCTCGTTTACTATGTAACCCGTATACTGTCCCGGCAGCGGCAGCTGGTATATCTTTCCATCCTGCTTTAAATTTTTCATAACAGCGCCATCGTAAGCCACGGTAACGGACATATCACTGATATCTAATACATAATCCAGGCTTTCGCCGGTCAAAGGCTGCGTCGTAATGACCAGATCCGGGCCGACTCCATTCTCCAGCCTCCGAAGCTGTTCGCCGGGGTTAAAACTCTGCTCTGCCTGCAGGTCAATATCGGGATACACCTTCTCAATCAATTGCTCCAAAAGATCAAATTTTGTATTAAAAAGTACCGTTACAACCGTCTTTTTCTTCGATTCCAGCAAACCGCAGCCACTTAAAACACTTGCTGTCAGTACCAAAATCACTATAACAGCAGTATATTTTTTTAATCTCTCTATTTTGACTCCCATAGTCGTCATCTCCTCCGAAAACAGACTGGTACCGCGGATCCCAGCGGAAGAATTCACCCTTTTCTTTTTCTCACTTTATACAATTTGCTGTTAAAGACAGCCAGACCATCCGTCGCACCTTTTACTTGGTACACTTGCCATATATTATAGCCAAAAACTAGGATCTAATACCATATATTCAGCAAACATAAACATATTTGATACATTATATCATTACAATTGCAGAAAATCAACCGGCTCATAGATAGGAGCAGTAAGTTAATAATCAAAACAGCAAAAGGCCTGCGTAATTCGGCGCAGGCCTCAACTTTTATAATTATGCTTTTAATTTTGCGGCAAAATCCGCCATAGCCTCTGAGATTTTAATCTGCTGCGGACATACGGCCTCGCAGCTTCGGCATCCGATACAGGCGTCAGGATGCCTGTCTCCCGGCACTGCCATCAACGCCATGGGCGCAAGAAAACCGCCGCCGGTAAAGCAGTGTTCGTTGTAAAGCTCCAGCAGAGATGGAATATCCAGTCCCTTTGGACAGTGGCTTACACAGTAGTGGCAGGCCGTGCAGGGCAGAGAGGACTTTTTAAGCATCTCATCCGCAATCGCCAGTACCGTCTCCATTTCCTCTTTTTGAAGCGGCTTATCTTCTTCAAAGGTATGTATATTTTCCTGAAGCTGTCCAAAATCAGACATGCCCGACAGGATCATCGTGACATCCGGAACAGACTGCAGGAATCGAAACGCCCATGCCGGCGCCTTTTCTTCAGGGCGGAATTTTCTCAGCCTTTCCATGTGTTTTTCGGATAAAACAGCCAGCTTTCCTCCCCGCAGCGGTTCCATGACCCATACAGGCAGTCCATAGCTGTGCAGCAGTTCTGCTTTATCCTCAGCGCCCTGGAATGACCAGTCCAGATAATTTAGCTGAATCTGGCAGAACTCCATCTCACTGCCGTACGCCTCCAAAAAACGCTTCATCACCTCATAGCTGCCGTGGGCCGAAAAACCAAGATGACGGATTCTCCCCGCCTCCTTCTGTTTCAGCAGATACTCAAAAATCCCATACCCTTCGTCCAGATAAGCATCAATATTCATCTCGCATACATTGTGGAACAGATAGAAATCAAAGTATTCCACCCCGCACTTCTCAAGCTGTTTCTCAAAAATCCCCTCTGCCTTATCCATGTTGGAAAGGTCATATCCCGGAAATTTTGTTGCCAGATAAAAGCTCTCCCTCGGATACTTGCCAAGCACTCTGCCCAACACTTCTTCGGAATGGCCGCCGTGATAGCCCCAGGCCGTATCAAAGTAGTTGATACCCTTTTCTATTGCGTATGCGACCATTTCTGCAGTGGCCGCCTCATCAATGGCAGAATCATCTCCTGCCGTTACCGGAAGACGCATAGCCCCCATTCCAAGGGCAGACAGCTTTAAGTCCTGAAAATCTTTGTAAATCATATTCGCACTCTCCTTTTCAGTCATAGACATTTCTTTTATTATACTTGCTGGAGTGAACTCCAAGTCAAGAAGTTTTTGCAGTCTTGCAGTTTTTTTGTAACAGTTCAGCTTTCCGTGTGAACGATTACATATTGATGTCATGTCCTTCTGTTAATGCATATGATAAATCAAACCAGCTTTGTGAGGTGAATTCCATGGCAATTATCAACAAATTAGACAACACTGCCAGTGTAACCTATGGCGGAAGTCCGATCAACAGCAACACGGTATCTACAGTTCTGCTTATCGCGCCCACAGTTGTGAAAGCGGTAGATAAGTTAACAGCCAGTATTGGCGAAACTCTGACTTACACCGTAACCATAACAAACCTTGGCTTAAGTGCCTTAACCAATCTGCCCTTCAGCGATACAATTCCTGCCGGCGCTACGTATGTTTTACTGGTTCTTTTACGGTAAACGGCACTGCTGCCACACCAACCCTGACCAGCAGTACACTGACTTATACCATACCCAATATTGCGGCGCTTGGTACAGCCAGTCTCCAGTTTCAGGCTAAAGTTGTGGGCGGTACCACTTAATACCTGCCGTTTATACTTCTGCAAACACCCTTGAGCCGCAGCATCGGCAGCGGACTTTCATAACCTTTTTATGATCAAAAAAAGCAGTGTCTGAACTTCGACACTGCTTTTTGCAAACACTGTTTTTACGCTTCCTCCGATCCCCACGCAAACTGGGAATTGTAAAGCTGACTGTAGAAACCGCTCTGCGCCATCAGGCTCTCATGGTTCCCCATTTCCGCAATATCTCCATCCCTGAGAACGAGAATTAAATCTGCGTTTTTAATGGTGGACAGACGGTGGGCGATGACGAAACTGGTCCTTCCTTTCAGTACCTTGTTCATGGCGCTCTGCAGCATCTTCTCCAGACGGGTATCTACCGAGGAGGTAGCCTCATCGAGAATCATGATCTGCGGATTCTTTAAAATAGCCCTGGCAATCGTCAGGAGCTGCTTCTCTCCCTGGGAGATATTGCTTCCCTCCTCGTTAATTACCATGTTATAGCCCTGGGGCAGAGTACGGATAAAGTGATGGACATTGGCCATCTTGGCCGCATCGATTACCTCATCCTTTCTGGCCGACAGATTACCGTATCGGATATTGTCAAAAATCGTTCCGGAGAACAGCCAGGTATCCTGCAGCACCATACCAAACATGGACCGTAAGTCCTCCCGGTTCATATCGCGGATATCCACACCGTCAACGAGAATCCGTCCGCCGTTTACATCATAGAAGCGAAGCAGCAGATTGATAAGCGTGGTCTTTCCCGCTCCGGTTGGTCCTACGATGGCAACCATCTGACCGCTCTTAACCGTGACGTTAAAGTCCCTGATTACCGGTGTGTCCCCATAGGAAAAGCTGACATGCTCAAAGGTAACCTCGCCCTTTGCCGGTCCTGGAAGGAGTCCCGCTGGAGACTTTTCTGTCTCCTCCGGTTCATCGAGAATCTCAAAAATACGTTTCATGCCTGCAAAGGCCGCCTGAATCTGGGCAGACAGCTGGGAAACCTGGGTCAGCGGGTCGTTGACCTGCCAGATATAACGGATAAATGCCTGTAAGTTTCCCACCGACAACGTACCGGCCAGGATGGCAAAGCAGCCGATCACCGCAATAACGCCGATGCTTAAATACGTCGTCAGGGAAATGAGAGGGCTCATGAGTGACGAGAGAAACTGCGCCTTAAAAGCGTGTTTCTGCAGGCTGTCATTAACCGCCTCGAACTGTTCCCTGGACTGCTCCTGCTGTCCGAACAGCAGTATTTCATTGTAACCGGTATACAGCTCCGTAATCGCTCCGTTCATATCACCGAGTGAGTCCTGCTGAGCCTTAAACTGGCTCTGGCTGATCCGCACAATACCGCGGGTGATGAGGGCCCCCACCGGGATGATCAAAAAAGCGATGCAGGCCATCAGTTTGTTGATGGAAAACATCATCCACAGGGCCAGAATCAGGGTAAGGATACCGCTGATCACCTGGGAAAAGCTCTGCTGGAGCGCGTTGGATACCGCCTCCACGTCGTTGGTGACACGGCTCAGTACGTCGCCGAAGCTGTTGGTGTCAAAATACCGGACAGGCAGGCGGCGTATCTTGTTCTGAACCTCGTTCCGCAAATCGTGCATGGCGTTCTGAATCGAGTTGGTCAGGCAGAACGAGCCTACGATCTGGGAAACCGTCTTCGTAAGATAAATAGCCAGAAGCACCAGCAATATATTGCGAATCACTTCAAAATTAATGCCGGCGCCCTCTGCGCCGGAGGCCATATCCGCCAGGTCTGCGGCCAGCCTGCTGGTAATCATTCCTTCAATCCGCGGCGCGGCTGTAATCGCCCCAATACTGATAACGATCATAAAAACAGATACAAATAACTGAAAAGCATAAGGCGCCAGAAAGGGTTTCAGTTTTCCCAGCATCCTTCCGATTTCTTTGATTTTTTTATGCATGGGATAATTCCTCCTCACTTAACTGGGATAATGCAATCTCACGGTAAATGCGGCAGTTCTCCAGCAGCTCCTTATGGGTTCCTGTCCCCACGATACTGCCCTCGTTCAATACAATGATCTGGTCGGCCTCCATGATGCTGGAAATACGCTGAGCCACCACCATGACGATGGCGTTACCCGTCTCCTTCTTAAGCATCCGGCGAAGCTTCGCATCCGTCTTAAAATCCAGGGCAGAAAAGGAATCGTCAAAAACATAGACATCCGGCCTTCGAATCAGCGCCCTTGCGATGGACAGACGCTGGCGCTGGCCGCCGGAAACATTGGTTGCGCTCTCCGTGATATGTTCTTCAAACCCGCCTTTTTCCACGATAAAATCGTACGCCTGCGCGGTCTTTGCCGCCTGTACCAGTTCCTCCATCGTGGCGTCCTTCTTACCGAAACGCAGATTATCTGCAATGGTTCCGGAAAACAGCATTGCTTTCTGGGAAATAAAACCGATGGCGCGCCGCAGGCTCTCCAAATCATACGTCCGGATATCCTTCCCGTTCATCAGAACACGGCCCGCACTGACATCGTAAGCCCTGGGAATTAAGTTAATCAGCGTACTCTTTCCTGACCCGGTACTTCCGATAAAGGCGATCGTCTCTCCCCGCTTCACCGAAAATGACACATCCTTAAGCACCGCTTCCTCTCCATCCGGATAAACGAAATCTACATGGTCAAAAACGATATCATCGATGTGGTCTAACGACTGCACATTGGTTTCAGGATTTTTAATCGACGGCTCTGCGTCAAATATTTTCTGGATACGTCCGGCGCTGACCGCTGCCTTCGGATACATCATAAAGACCAGGCAGAACAGCATAATGGAGAACATCACATGGAATAAGTAGTCCATAAACGCCACCAGCTCACCGATCTGCAGAGTTCCCTCGCTGAGCATAATGCTGGCAATCCAGTAGATTACCATACCGGCTAAGTTCATAAGAAGGAAGAAGACCGGCTGAGTCACAGACATCAGCTTAAACAGTTTCTTCGAGTTCCCCATATAGCTTGAATTGGCGCCGTCGAAGCGCTTCTTCTCATACTCATCGTTGGTAAATGCACGGATTACCCGGATACCGCTTAAGTTCTCCTTGGAAATCCGGTTGATGTCTTCCAGGGAGGACTGCTGGCTCTCACTGATCGGCTCCGAAATCCTTGCCACCAGAATCACTCCGCCCACAATCAGCGGAATCGTCGCCAGAATAACGACGGACAGGCTTAAAGAAGCCCGTAAAACCAGGAAAATGCTTCCGATCATCATCACCGGCGTCATGAGCGCGGTTCTCAGCAGAATATTCATAAACATCTGAATCTGAAATGCATCATTGCCCGTCCTGGTAATCAGGGAGGCGATGCCGAATTCGTGGAACTCACTGTGTGAGAATTCCTGAGTTTTCTTGAAAATATCATTTCGGATATCTCTGGTGACAGAGGTCGAAAGATAGGCACAGCAGTACCCCAGCAAAATCGTGCCTGCAACTCCGGCAAAAGAAATAGCGGCTATCAGAACCCCCATCTTCCATATGTAGGCCGGATCCCCGCGGTTTACTCCGTTATCGATCATCTGAGCCACGATTGTCGGAATACCCAGCTCCACAAGCGCAAACCCCAGTACGGATACTACATTGAGCAGAAACATTTTCTTGTAGTTTTTTAAGTAGTGGATAATTAATTTCATATAAAACCCGTTTCCTCCTGATGAAAATATCTTAACGATTTACTCGCGTCCCCCTAGCATAAACTATAAGGTAACCCTATAGTCAAGTAAAACTTTAGCAGACAATAAAAATTGTGGTAAAATGTAATATCATTTTTCGTATAAGGAAGCTATATCATGTATTCTTCGCTTCATTTCCGTGCGGATATGCAGCGGCTCCAAGCATTCGCATTTATCCCCAAAGCTGAGAAGAATATCGTAGTGGTACTCGTTCTCTATGAAAGGAAAACTGACAAGGTAATAATCATCACCGTCCGGCGAGAAATCTTCATAAGAGCAATAATCAAGCACCCGGTCCATCACCGATTGATGAATACGGATTTTGATTTTTGTCTGCATCGTTTCCAGCATTTCTGCAAAGTCTAAAACCGGTTTTTGATAATCCCGCGGTACAAAAGCCTCCTCCTGCATTTGCAGGTCCGCCATACGGGACAGTCTGAACAGGCGGAAATCATGTCTTTTTTGGCAATACCCCTGTAAATACCAATGGCTGCTTTTCAATACAAGCTGATACGGCTCGACTGTTCGTGCGGTTTTATTTCCATGGTGGGCTGTATATTCAAACGAAAGCAGCCTGTTTTCCTGCAAAGCTGATTTGATAATTTCTAAATATGGCTGTATGCTGCTGTTTCCTGTCCACGGACTTAAATCGATACATATCTGATTTACCTTTAATTCGATATCCTTCGCTCTGTCAGCCGGGATAAAGCTCCTGACTTTCGCAAGAGCGTGTACCAGTTCGTCTCCCCGCACGATGTTGGAAAGACTGGACAGCCCCATTAAGAGAGCGGAAAGATCGTCAGCAGAAAATACCTTTTTATCCATTTTGTATTCCTGCATGATTTCAAAGCCGCCGCCCACTCCCGGTATCGAACAAACAGGAATCCCCGCCATGTTGACCGCATCTATGTCGCGGTAGATGGTGCGGGGTGAAACTTCAAAAAGATCGGCTAACTCCTGCGCGCCTATACGCTTTTTATCAAGGAGTATCATAATAATGCTTACAAGCCTGTCAACTTTCATCAGATCATCCGCCTTCCAAAATTTCTTCCACCTGTGTGGTTGGGACTGCTTCGGCATACGTCCTGCCACAGGCTCCTGCTGCCTGCTCTGGCCCGGTGGTTCATCTCCATTTCCTGTGACTTTGCAGGGTATTAGCAGTTCTTAATGCGCAGAATTTTTCGTTCAGAGGAAATCCCCACTTGTTTGAGCAACGCGAGTTTGGGGATTTCCTCTGGTTTTTAGAAAAATCCTGCACGTTTAGAACTGCTTATGCCCGAAACCGGAACAGGAAATGGAGATGAACCACCGGGCCAGAGCAGGCAGCAGGAGCCTGTGGCAGGACGTATGCCGAAGCAGTCCCAACCGCACAGGTAGAATTTCTTTTTTCATTATAGATTGTTGCCATATAGCTGTCAACAATTACAGGCTATAATAAAAAAGCAAACAAAATACACTACCTGTCAGGAGGAGACACCATGCAGAAGAAAGCCCTGGTCATAATCGATATTCAAAATGATATAACAAAGAATTACAAGGACGTGATTGACAATATCAATCAAGCGATCGATTGGGCGGCCAATCATCAAATTCATGTTATTTATATCAGACATGAAAATTTATCCGCAGGCACGAGGACATTTAAACCGAATACCTGTGGATCTGAATTAGCTTCAGACTTGAAAATAGTATCAGACAATATTTTTACAAAATATAAAGGAAATGCGTTAAGCTCTGAAGAATTTACAGATTATATCAGAAAGAATGAACTGTGTGATTTCTACATTGCAGGAGCAGATGCCGCCATCTGTGTCAAATCGACCTGCTACAACCTGCGCAAGGCAGAGTATGGCGTGAGTGTGCTGTCAGACTGCATTACCAGTTATGACAAAAGAAAGATTGATGAGATGCTGCATTATTATGAAAGCAAGGGATGTAACATTATTAGCGTGAATGATCTGTTAAGTTAAACACTTTCTATATTAACAGTTTAGCGCGGCGGACATTGTATTATCCGCCGCGCAGCTAACCGCTCTTCTAATTTTTCTCTTATAAGTTCTTAGTCATTTGCTTTTCCATCACTTCATAGACCAGTATGGCGTTGTTCTCAACCTCTGTTTTCCCATGTCTCACGGTCTTGTATCCCCTGCTTTCGTAAAAGTGAGCCGCTGGAAGGGACGCATCCAGACATATAGATGGATATTCCCGTGCAATTTCACGTTCCAGGTTCTCCATGATCCGCCTGCCATACCCCTGTCCCTGAAATTCCGGGGCAACGAAGACCCTGGTGATATGGCTGCCTTTGCAGCTTCCGGTTCCCACCATCCGGCCGTCGCTCCACAGAACACGCACACAGCCGTCTTCTATATCCCGGCTGATATTGGTTCTGTTGTGAAGGCTGCAAAAGAAATCCACCACCGCCTCCGGATAGTACCGGGGATAGACCGCGGTAATGGTGTTCTGTACCAGATTATAAATCTGCTCTGCGTGGTCTTCGGATGCTTTGAAATATTCCATACAATCCGCTCCCTTTCCGGCAAAAAACTTTATTTTGAATCTCTCAGCATGACATCATGTGCCCCGCCCTCGACAATACTGGTCGATGAAACCAGCGTAATTTTTGCTTTGCTCTGCAGCTCCGGAATGGTGAGCGCGCCGCAGTTGCACATGGTTGAGCGCACCTTGCTCAGGATGAGACCCACGTTATCCTTTAAGCTGCCCGCGTACGGTACGAAGGAATCCACACCTTCTTCGAATGAAAGCTTTTTCTCTCCGCCCATATCATACCGCTGCCAGTTTCTCGCTCTCGCACTTCCTTCGCCCCAGTACTCTTTCATGTAGCTTCCGTTGACATTGACTCTCTTTGTCGGGCTCTCGTCAAATCTGGCGAAGTATCTGCCCAGCATCACAAAGTCAGCGCCCATGGCCAACGCCAGGGTTACGTGGTAATCGTGGACAATTCCGCCGTCAGAGCAGATCGGAACATAGATGCCGGTCTCTTCGTAATAGTCGTCTCTTGCTCTTGCCACCTCGATCAGAGAAGTTGCCTGGCCTCTTCCGATTCCCTTCTGTTCACGTGTGATGCAGATTGCGCCTCCGCCGATCCCGACTTTAATGAAATCAGCTCCGGCCTCCGCCAGGAAACGGAATCCTTCCGCATCCACTACATTGCCTGCGCCCACCTTCACACTCTGTCCGTAATTCTTCCGGATATAGTCTATGGTGATCTTCTGCCACTCGGAAAAGCCCTCCGAGCTGTCGATGCAGAGCACATCGGCGCCTGCTTCCAAAAGCGCTGGAACACGTTCCTCATAGTCTCTCGTATTGATACCCGCCCCCACCATGTAGCGCTTGGAACTGTCAATCAGCTCGTTTTCATTTTTCTTATGGCTGTCGTAATCCTTGCGGAACACGAGATAGACCAGCTGTCCTTCTTTATTAACCAGAGGAAGACAATTGATCTTGTGTTCCCAGATAATGTCGTTGGCTTCCTTTAAAGTGGTGTCTTCGTCCGCGTAGACGAGGTCGCCGATCTGTGTCATAAATTCCTTTACCTTCGTGTCAGGGGTCATACGGCTCACACGGTAATCCTTATTGGTTACGATTCCCAGAAGCCTGCCGTTTGGTCCGCCGTCTTCCGTTACGGCGATCGTTGAATGGCCTGTCCGCTCAGTCAGGGAAAGCACGTCCTCCAGCGTCATCTCAGGAGATACATTGGAATCGCTTACTACAAAACCGGCACGGTACCGTTTCACCCGGTTCACCATCGCTGCCTGCTCGGCAATGGTCTGAGATCCATAAATAAAAGACAGGCCGCCTTCCTGCGCGAGAGCGATAGCCAATCTGTCGTCCGACACCGACTGCATGATTGCGGAAACCATAGGAATATTAATATGCAGCGCCGGTTCCTCTCCCTTTTTGTATCTGACCAGAGGGGTCTTTAAACTTACTTCCGATGGAACACACTTTGTCGATGAATAGCCCGGAACCAGAAGGTACTCGCTGAATGTTCTGGACGGTTCCTCATAATAGAATGCCATTTTAATTCTCCTTTTCTGACTGCTTTTCTCATATTCTACTACATTTTCCCACAAATTGGTAATCTTTTTTTGTTATATCTGTTTATTTGTCGGATTACTAAAAATCCAATACCGGCACCAGATTCTCACTCCCCCCGCTCCTGGAAGTGCTGTTCTCCGTAGAAGCAAATGAAACCAGGGGACCTCCGGTCACATACTGGAGCCCATTTTTCAACGTAATCCGCAGATAAACTTCGTAATTCACGTTGTCTTTTCTTCCTATATAATCGGACACGTCGATCCGGTAGCCCACTATTTTACCGGTCTCACCTGAAAGCTTTGTAAGGGTAAGGTCTTCCCCTGCCAATTGGTCGTATGCGGCAGGCTGTACTTCTACGGCCTGCGCCTCCGTGACTGCCTGACTATAACCGGATTTCTGGTGTGAGCCGCCATTTCCACCCGGGCTTTCTACCATACCGTTTGCCGCAATCTTTGCTTCTGCCATTGCGATCTCGTCCTCTTCAAAGGGATTTCCACCTGCATTTCCCGTAATCCAGAAATGAAACATCCCCTCATCGTTTGCCTCGGAATCATAAAAATCACATTCCGCCCGCGCCATCATGGTATTGACGGTATACACAGGCTTCAGAATTTCCTGACGGTATCCGGTCTCTGACTCAATTACAAAGGCCGGTTCCAGCCATTCTGCCGGTTCCAGCATAAACTGTGCCTGGTTCTCTGCGTCAAGCGCCTGCCGGTATACGGTTCCTTCCGCAGTCAGACTGGCAGTCACAGTTTCATTCTTCTCCAGCGCTTTGGGAACCGCCCGCATCGTCACCACCAGCTTTCCGTCCTGCATCCCCATATTTATGGAAGTATCGGAAAACAGGCTGGCATCCTGCTCCATCTTCTTTGTCACACTTTCATATTTATGATCCGCATCGCTCCTGACTCCGTTGATTTCATTGCGCAAAATGGCTTCCATACTGCTCATCTCACTTCGCAGATTGTTCAGTTCCTGCTTCATGCGGTAATTGTTGTACAGGGCGACGGCCAGCAGAATGATTACAAGGGCCAGTGCTTTGGATCTGATTTTATCTTCGCTCATGACATCTCCTTTATGACTTTATCTTTATGGCTTATCTTTATTCTATTATCCTGCGGAAATGATGTCAATTCATTAATCAAAGCATCTGTATTGTCTATCTTACAGAATGGTGGTTACGATCCAGTTCCCTGATGTAAAAAAATGGACAGAGGCAAAAGCAGTTTTTTATCTGCCTTTGCCTCTGCCAGGCTATAACATTCTGATCAGTTACGCTTACTTAATCCCCTCCTCAAGCGCATCTTCTGTAATCCCTTCTGTCAACACTCCCGCAAGCTTTCCGTCTTTTATAAATGCCACTGCCGGTGCTCCGCTGATGCCCAGACGGCTGGCGATGCCTGTAGACTTATAGATATCCGCCTTCGTCACCTTCACGCTGCCCGCATGCTTTTCTTCAAAGGCTTCGATGACAGGAAGCAGCTCACGGCTGGCCGTCTCCACGGCATTCCAGATGTACACCACACCCGGCACAGTCGGGTCCATAATCTGTTTTTCGAATACTTCGCTCTCAGCCAGGTATTTCTCCGCCGCATAGCCAGCGATCGCGCCGTCTCCGACCGCGGTAGCTACCTGCTTTAAGAATTTATCCCTTACGTCCCCTGCTGCAAAGACGCCCGGCATGTTTGTCTCCATCTTTTCATTGGTGATCACGTAGCCTGCGCGGCTTAAATCGATGATATCCTTGAATATCTCGGTATTTGGCAGGTAACCGATAAATAAGAAACACGTATCCACCGGCACATCGATGATCTCGTTGTTCTTTAAATTCCGCAATGCCACACTGCGGAGATGTTCCTCATCTCCTCTGAATTCTGCCGGAAGCGTGTTCCAGATAAACTCCATCTTCGGATTGGCCAGGGCTTCTTCCCTGGCAATCTCGTTGCAGTCCATCTTCCCTTCCTCGTGCATGACGCTGACAATGACTCTGCTCGCAAACTTTGTGAGGAACATTCCCTCCTCGATGGCCGCGTCTCCGGAGCCGATGACCATGACGGTCTTTCCCGTGTTCGCCGCCGCATCACAGGTGGCGCAGAAAGAAATACCCTTGTCGTATAAGAATTTGTCCTCCCCCGGCGCCCCGGTGAGTCTGGGCTTGCCGCCGCTGGCAATGATGACGGAACGGCACTCATAATCTGTCCGGAAGGTCTCCACTACTTTTTTGTCTCCCTTAAGCTGCACCGCGCGCACATCGGTCAGTTTGAACTTTACGCCGAATTTCTTGGCCTGTTTGTGGAACAGCTCCATCAGGCCCAGACCTGTACTGCCTTCCGGAAATCCCGGGTAATTTTCAATCTCGTTCGTATAGGTAGCCAGTCCGCCTACCAGCGCCTTCTCGATCACCAGGGTTTTCAGCCTCGCACGGCCGCAGTAGATGGCGGCCGTCAGACCTGCTGCGCCGCCGCCAATAATTACCACATCGTATTGCTCTATTTTCTTTTCCAAAATGATTCCTGCCTTTCTGTACTGATTGTCATCTGTTCTATAGGAAATATGTTTTATGATTCTCATCTGCTTCATAAACAGTTTCCCGTGACGCAAAAACCGCCGCAATTCTGTCAAAGAGTTGCAGCGGTCAAAGATTCATTTCCGATATTGCGACGCTACATGAAGAACCTGGCCAACAGCTTGCTCCCAATGAAAGCCCCGATAAACAAAAAGAATGCAAATACCCATCCGGATAACGACATGGAGCCGATCGCTGAAAAAAGAGCTCCGATGTTGCAGCCGCCGGCAAGCCTTGCGCCGTATCCCATCAGCAGTCCGCCCAACGTGGCGGCCACTACCTGCTTTAAGGATTTAATCTTTTTGAATTTAAACTGAGAGGCCAGCAGAGCAGCCAGCAGCGCTCCTGCGATGATACCGAAGTTCTGCCAGGATCCTGGATGATTCAGGATTCCGCTGTTTAAGGTGTTCTGTGCGCCTTCTGAAGAAAAGTAATACCACTTATCCACATTACCGCCCACGAGACGGTACAGCCATGCGCCCCAGTTGGCAAAGATGCCGGACACTCCCCAGGGGGAACCGGTAGACGCAAACATGGCGATCTGGAAGACGGCCAGCAGCACCGCTCCTGTGACATATGTAAATGGATTTTTGAAAATCTTTTTATAATATGGATTTTTACTCACTTTATCCCAAAAAGCCTTCAAAGTGTCACCCACGCCTTTCTATTTTGTTTTTTCAATGACGATTTCCCATTCTCCGTCGTCCACTTCCTCGATCTCTACGTTATATCCCTGATTTCTGGCCCATTCCGGAACATTTTTCATCGCACAGCTGTGGTCAATCGACGCAATCAGTACGTCACCTACCGCCATCTTCTCACACTGCTTCTGAACCTTCATTAACGGTACCGGGCAAGCCTCGCCTAAACAATCAATTGTAAATTCTGCCATGATAATATCTCCTTTCTACTCTTCAATTCCCATTTTTTTCTTTTCATATAAATCAGCCGCTATATAGAGCAGGCCGATCGTTGCTAACTGTAAAATCACTGCTCCCGCCCATCCAAACACATCCGGAAGGAAAATTCTTGGAGCGGTTGCGATAAAGTTCTCTGTCCACCATCCCATATGGCTGGCGCCGATAAGGGATCCGATTACAAAGAACAGCAGACTCAGCATCTGCATTGCAAAGCCTTCGCCAACCCGCATCAGCGTGCCGGAAGCACAGCCGCCTGCGATTACCATACCGATACCAAACATGATTCCGCCTACTGCCGTGGCAAGGCTGATGGGCATGATATAACTCTGGCCCGGAATCTCCTGTCCGTTTACAAATGCGCCGTATTTAATTGCGGCGAAGCCGATGGTGGTTATGGCGAATGCAATCAGAACCGCACGGGTAATCGACGTTGATCCGGTAATACACGGGTCTCTTAAGGATGCGGTAAAGCAAAAGCGGGACTTCTGCAAAATAAAACCGAAGCAGCACCCAAACGCCCAGAAAAGAGCCAGCGTGCCGTTTTTAAATCCTAAGAGTATTCCGATCACTATGATAGCCAAAAAGACTCCAAATCCAATGGGAAGCTGATTCTTTTTCTTCTTCCGTGGTCTTGACGAGCCTCCTGAGGTCTGGCTTCTGCGGATACTTCCTGTCGTTTCTGTTCCGTTTTCCTGCATTCATTGCACCTCCTTTTTTCTTGTTTTTTGAGGATTTGAACGCGTTACTACACTTCTACAGTATAGCACATTGTCATTTTTTTCACTATCCAAGTTGCTTATACTGTATAATTTTTTGCTATAAACAATCCTTATGGCGATATTGTGTTTTTTTTAACGTTCTTGTATAATGAATGATAGAAATAATACCGGGGTAAATAGAAATGAAATAATGAGGGGGGGGATCAAATGCTTTTAGAACAGATTTCCATGTTTTCCAGAATTGCAAAAGAACAGAGTATATCCAAGGCAGCCCAGGCGATCCACATCTCTCAGCCGGCCTTAAGCCAGCAGATGCAGCGGCTGGAGGAGGAACTGGGCGTAAAACTTTTCGAACGTTCCAACCGCGGGATCATACTTACCAGATCCGGAGAGGTCATGCAGAAATACTCGGAACAATTTTTAGAGACCTACTCCAATTTAAAGGAGGAACTCGCCAGCCTTGAATCCTACAACGGGACGTTTCGTATCGCGGCCACTCCCGTGGCCTGCAACTACGCGCTTCCCTGCTCCCTGTTCAAGGTGAATCACAAATATCCCAGCTACTCCTTCAGTTTAAATTCCGTCCCCTCCACCGAGGTCATTCACCGCGTGGGGCACGGGCAGGCGGACATGGGATTTATCGTGGGCGCCACAGATAATCCTGAATTCGTCTGCAACCTGGCCTTCAGCGATAAGATCTGTCTGGTGGCGAGCGAAGACTACCGGTGCCCGGACAGCATTACACTGTCTGAGCTTAAAAAATTCACCCTGGTCATGCTGAACGAGCAGTTCAGCTCCTACCGTCTGCTTCATCAGTACCTAAAGCAGGCAGGGCATCCCCTGGACACCCTGCGGGTGATGTACCATCTCGACTCCACAGAATCTGTAAAGAGCACAGTTCTTGCCGGACATGGAGCCGCGTTTCTTCCCTACATAACCGTAAAGAAGGAAGTATACCAGAAGCAGATAAAGATCATCTCCGTTATGGATTTCGATTTGAATTACGATGTGTATTCCATATACAATCCACATCTGGTCAAAAACAATCCTGCTCTGGAAAAAATAATCCTGTATTTTATCTCCATTGTTACGAAAAGCATCTGCTAGACTGTAATATACAGCTCCCAGATTCCGTTCATCGGCTCTACTGTCTCCATTTTCAAGTGCATTTTCCGGCAGTAGCTGCCTATGGATTCCACCACACAGCTGTGGTCTGTGACCAGCTTGATCTGGCCGCCGTGTTCCTTAATCTCCCTGCATTGTTTCAGTTTCATGATGGGAATCGGACACATATCTCCCAGACAATCGATTTCATGCATCACGCAGCGCCTCCATTTCTTTGATGGCTATAGTGTATCATAATTCAGGCGGCCGCGGTAGAGGAAAGGGATTATTATGGATATTTCATTTTACAGCCGCTTTCATGCGCCTCTTGAATCCGCCTATTTAGAAGAAGTCCTGGCTTCCGGCCTGGAGACGGATGGCTTATTCATGAAACGGCTGCTTGACTGCGCGGACAGCCTCTATCCAGGCTGCCGTTTTCTCTTTACCCCGAGCTGCACGCTGGCCCTGGAGACCGCTCTGGCCTGCTTGCGCCTGCTTCCGGGTGATGAGGTCCTGCTTCCTTCCTTTAACTTCCCGTCTGCCGCCAATGCCGTGCTGCGCCACGGCGGCCGGCCCGTTCTGTGCGATATCACGCCCGACACCCAGAACATCTCGGTCCGGGACGCGTCCAATCGCTTAACCAGCCGCACCAGGGCCGTGATCGCCATGCATTACGCAGGTGTCTCCGCTCCTCTCGGCGGCTTAAAAAGACTGGCCGAAGAGGCGGGTATCGTCCTGATCGAGGACGCCGCCCAATGTGTGGACGCCTATTATGAGGATCAGCCCCTTGGGACCGTCGGCGATATGGGCTGCGTCAGCTTCCATCACACCAAAAATGCCGTCTGCGGAGAAGGCGGCCTGATGATCACCAAAAACCGTGGCCATTGGCAGTATGCGCGCCAGTACCGCCTTCACGGAACGAACCGGGCGGGATATTTAGACGGGGAAGCTGCCCGCTATACCTGGAATCTTCCCGGCTCCTGCACCGCCTTAAGCGAACCGCAGGCAGCCCTTTTGTTGGCGCAGCTTCAGTGTCTTTCCCAGATTACCCGAAGCCGCCTCCACGTGACAGAACAGTATTGGAAGCAGCTGGCTCCCTTGGAGGAGAGGGGAATCGCCATGCGTATGCAGATTCCCGCCTATGCCCGGCCCAACGGCCATATTTTCTATCTCCGTTTTCAGGACCCCGCCCTGCTGAATTCTCTCATCCCCGCCCTGGCGGCCCATGGAATCGACTGCAAAACGCACTACGTCCCTCTCCACGCCTCCCCCATGGGGGAAAAACTGGGATACCACAAAGAAGATTTACCCGAATCGCTGTCCTGTTATCAGACGCTTCTCCGCCTTCCGGTCCACACGGCCCTGACAGATGAAGATATCGCACGGACAACGGAAGCAATCCTGCGGTTCGTGTAACGGATAAGGAGTTTTACCATGATTTACGATCTCGGCATCATCATCCCCGTATACCGGCCCCGGGAATCCATCGGGATTTTAACGGACCGTATACGGGAATTATTTTCTGAAAAACTCACTCTGCGCATCTGCATCGTAGATGACAGCGGCAGGCCGGAAACCGCGGCTTTCCTGGCCGGGATATGCCGTTCTCCGGAGACCGCGATTCTGGTTCTGGACCGCAATTACGGACAGCAGGCCGCCACACTCTGCGGCCTGGAGCACTTAGATCCGTGCCGGTATTACGCCACCATTGACGACGACTTAGAACAGCCTCCGGAAATGCTGGCGGCCCTTTACGACACCATCCAGCAGGGATATGACATCGTATACGGAGTCCCCGCCGTCTCCCGCCGTTCTCTTTACCGAAGAGCAGGAAGCCTCATGCGCGACGGGCTGTTCTCCCTGTTTCTGGGCGTGCCGGAAGGGGTTCGCGTCAGCAGCCTTAGGATCATGACAGCCGATTTAGTGAAGGAAGCCTGCCGCCTGAAACCCAACGGATTCTTTTATCTGTCCGCCTCTGTTTTTAAAGGGAGCACAAGACCGGTGAGGGCCGTATCCATTCCTTACAGGAGAGAATCTAACGGTGAAGAGGATTGGAATCATGCTCTTTTTCAAAAGAAATCTGCGAAAAAAAACATCAGCGGCTACAGCGCGCTCTCACTGCTGCGGCTGTACACAAAGCTGTTTCTAAATTATACATGCTTCCCCGCCGTAAAACGGAATTGCAGCCGCGGCGCAAAACCGCTCTACCGCATATCCCGGCGAATCCGCGCCCCACGGCTCATGATCCTCGGCGGCTCCAACTGCCAGGTTCATGCGTTCCAGCGGGCAAAGACGCTGGGGATGGACACGATTCTGGCCGATTACACCAGATCGCCCAGCGGAGCACGGTATGCGGGACTCCATGAACCGGTGAGCACCTTCGATATAGAAGGCTGCATCCGTGCGGCCAGAGAGCACCACGCAGACGCGGTAATGACCATGGGAACGGACCAGCCGGTGTACACGGCCGCTTCTGTCAGCAGCGCCCTAAATCTGCCTTCGCTTCTGTCGGTCGGGGAAGCGCTGTCCGTAACCAACAAAAAGCATATGAAACCAATCCTGAAAGAGGCCGGTATTCCTGCCGCCCGTTTTCGTTTTATCCATCAGGGCATGGAAGCAGGCTCTCTGGACGGACTTCAGTCTCCCTATGTCATAAAGCCTCTGGATTCCCAGGGGCAGCGCGGAATCTACCGCCTCAATACGCCGGAGGAGGTCTTCTCCCATCTGGAGGACACACTCTCCTATTCCCGGGAACAGGAGGCACTGGTGGAAGAATTCTGCGAGAGCACGGAAATTACGGTCAGCGGATGGCTCCATGAGGGCAGACTCCATATCCTGACCGTCACGGACCGCCTTCTCTATCCGGATCCGGTCCATATCGGAGTCTGCGTCGGGCATCGTTTTCCCACGGTTCACATGGACCGGTACGCGGAAATTGAGTCAATCAGCCGCAGAACCGCAGCCGCATTCGGCATCGCCAATGGCCCCTTCTATCTTCAGGTGCTGGTCGGAAAAGACGGAATTCAGGTCAACGAACTGGCCAGCCGGATCGGAGGCGCTTTCGAGGATGTCTTTATCCCGTTCTTAACAGGCTTTGACATATTGGGTGCCGTGATACGGAGCGCTCTCGGAATGCCGGCCGAGCCCCCCTCTATGGACTGCCTGGAAGCGGCCGCGGAGGGACGATGTGTCGCGGTCCAGCTCTTATTCTGCCGGCCAGGCGACATTTTAAGCATCACACCTTTAGAAGAACTTCTGGCTCTGCCCTACGTGCTGGATGCCGGCTACAACTATCTCCCCGGCCAGACCATCCCCGCCATGGAGAATGCCACCGCCCGCTTCGGCCACGCCGTCCTCTGGGGAGATGACGCAAATATTTCCGCCAATATCCACGATTTTTATCATCGTTTGTCCGTCCGTTCCACACGGGGGGAAGAGATGATCACGAATTTTTATGGACTGCATAAAGGAGACTGACATGAACACAGACATGTATACAGACATGTACACAGACATGAACTCTAACATAATCGCTGACATAATCGCTGACATAAGAGCTGATTTAAACACCGGCAAAAGGCACCGCCCCTCATTCATACGATCCGCTCTGCTCATTCTCTCTGCAGCGGCGGTCCTCATTCTGCCCGGATGCGGCGGGAAAAAGGCGCCGTCTGTGGGGATCGCCGAGCAGTACGGCATTGCCTATGCCCCGCTTCAGATCATGAAGGAGCAGAAGCTTCTTGAAAAGAGGCTTCCCGGTGTGGAAATCAACTGGAAGCAGTTCGGCGGCCCGACCGGCATCCGCGAAGGAATGATGAACGGAGAGATCGATTTCGGATTTATGGGGGTATCTCCGGTCCTAATCGGCATTGACAACGGCATGAAATGGCGTTATGCCACCGGAATCAGTTCCAATGAGGTCGCCATCGTCACACGGAACGACATTCACTCCTTGACCGAGCTGACGCCCAAAGACCGGATCTCGATCCTGTCCCCAGCCTGTACCCAGCACGTACTTTTATGCATGCTGGCCGGCCAGCAGCTGGGAGATCCCCATGCCCTGGACAACCAGCTGGTCTCCATGAGCCATCCCGATTCCGTAAACGCCCTTCTCTCCGCGACCGAGATCACGGCACACGTTTCCACACCGCCCTATATCACCCAGGAGTCCGATGGCGGTATGCACGTGATGGCCACGGGGGAGGAGATTGTCGGGCAGCCGTTTACATTTATCACCGGCGTTGCTATGGAGGAGTTTCACGACAACCGCCGGGAGTATTACGACGCAGTCATCGATGCCCTTCAGGAAGCAATCGATTACATCAACAGCAATATGGAGGAAGCCTCCCAGCTTCTCGCACCTCTCTATGGAATTTCTCAGGAGGAACTTTACAGACAGATGGGCCGGGACGGCACGATCTATTCCAGCGAACTGAACGGAGTGGAGATCTTCAACCGCCAGATGGCTGAGATGGGCTTTCTCTCAGAGGAGCTGCCGGCAGACAGTCTGTTTTTTGATAACGTGGTTCACCACTAGAGTGTAAAAAAGAGGAATTTTTACTATGACTGAACGTTTTTTAGACACTATAACAAAAAAGAAATGGGCCGGGCGCCTGTTCTGGATCTCGGTCTTTCTTCTGCTGTGGGAACTATTCTGCCGGATCTCGAACGTTTCCCCGCTTCTGGTTCCCTCCCCGGAACAGGTGTGCGCCACCCTGATTCAGGGCATCACGCAGGGGGACTTAATCTGGCAGTCCGCGTACTCCCTGGGAATCATCGCCTTTTCCCTTATCATTTCTGCCGTCCTGGCTGTTGTCCTGGCCCTGTTTTCCAGACAGAGCCGGCTGATATACAGTCTGGTGGATACCCTGACCGCCCTGGCGCATCCGCTCCCGGGCCTGGCTCTTCTTCCGTTAATTATCATGTGGTTCGGAACCGGCACCGGGGCGGTAACGGCCATTGTGGTTCACTCTGCGCTCTGGCCGGTTCTGGTCAATCTCCTGGCCGGTTTTAACGCGGTTCCCGGCATTTATGAGGATATGGGGCGCAGCCTTTCCATGAGTTCCGCCGCTATCACCGCAGAGATCCGCCTGCGCGCATCCCTGGGCTATCTAATCTCCGGCCTGCGCATCGGATGGGCCAGGGGCTGGAGGGCCTTCATCAGCGCCGAAATGGTCTTTGGAGCAGTAGGCGCCAAAGGCGGCATCGGCTGGTACATTCTGACTCAGCGCACCTTCATGAACACGGCGGGACTGTTCGCCGGAATTATTCTTGTCATTTTCATTGGAATGCTGGTTGAAGACGGCCTGTTCTCGGTCATTGAGAAATGCACGCTCACCAAATGGGGGATGAAATCTGTTTAGAAAGGAATGAAACCATGCTGGAAATTCATAACATCAGCCGCTCCTACACCGGAAGCAGCCAGACTCATACGGTCATTGACCATTTAAACCTGACGGTATGCGATCATGATTTCTTTGTCATCGTCGGTCCCAGCGGCTGCGGAAAAAGCACGCTGTTAAGGCTCATCGGAGGTTTTGACCGCCCGGACAGCGGTTCTCTCCTGCTAGACGGAACGGAAATCACCGCTCCGTCGAAAGACATCATGATGGTATTTCAAAGCTTCGAACAGCTTTTTCCCTGGTACACGGTTCTCGGCAACCTGACCTATGCCATGAAGAAAGCCGGACTCTTCCGCACGTTGGCCGAGAGAAAAGAGTGTGCCCGAAGCTATTTATCCATGGCAGGCCTGTCCGGCTTTGAAAATGCCTATCCCCACCAGCTCTCCGGAGGCATGAAGCAGCGCGCCGCGCTGGCCCGCGCACTGTCCTTAAAGCCCAAAGTCCTCCTTATGGATGAGCCCTTTTCCAGCCTGGACATCGCCACCAAAAAGGCCTTATATCCCGTCGTCACCGCCATGGCCGCCCAAACCGACTGTACCATCCTTCTGGTAACTCACGATATCCGCGAAGCCCGCACGCTCGGCTCCCATATCGCCGTCATGTCCAGACAGAAAAAAGGCATATCCGCCGTTTTTTCCAAAGAAGCGATGCCGGAGGCAGAAACGCTGGAAAAAATGCTGGAGGAAAATACCTGAATGTATCAAGGAGTGTTTTAAAAGCCTGCGAGGGCTGAGACCGTGGGAGGACTTAAGTGTCCTCCTGTTTTTCCTGTTTCACCCGATACACTCTCACCGTTCCCCATTCCTCCGCACCTCTCAGGGAATTCACCCGCGAGGCATACTCCAGGCTGTGAATCCGCCCGACCTCCCTGCACGCCGTCTCACAAAACGCCTTAAGCTCCCTCACAAACGCTGCATTTCCATAAATCGCATGGAAGTAAGGCCTGTGCTCATAGAGATAATCCAGCTCATCAGAATAGCAGATATACTCGATCTGATTTTCCCTGATATACGTTTCCACCCCGCCTTCCACGTAAGGAAGATTTCTGTAATCCTTCAGCATCCCTCTGTCAAAATAAAACTCCATATTCAGGTTTCCGATTGTGGGGGCATCCGCAGGCACCAGTTCCGCCAGCTGATCGAGATACGAAGCGTAATTCTCCGCCTCCCCGGGCCGCTGGTTCTGTATCTGCCAGATACTCCCCACGGCAAGACCGGCCGCAAGTATCAGAATTCCGATCGTACGGCCGGCCTTCTCGAAGAGCTGCAGGACCTGGCCTGCGAGGAGCCAGCCAAACAGGAAGAAAAACAGGACAGCCGTCTGATTATACCGGCCAATCACCACCATACCCGCCGCAAGCCCTGCGGCCCCCTCGAGAATCCCCCTGGTATTTTGAATCCACCGATCCTCTTCGCTGTCAGGAACGCGCTCCCCTCCCAACGCTTCACTCTCAGATATGGGCTCCCCTCTCATGACCAGACACGCGGCGGCCGATAATCCTGCCGCCAGAGCCATGGCAATCATCTCCAGACGCACATCGGGAAGATAATAGGTTCCGTTATCCCGCCCGTATACGCCGCTGAAAAATGAAAATAGCTCCCCGACTCTCGCCCATCCGGAGGACGACAGCTCAAACTCCTCTTTCCCATACAAAAAGTAGTCCGGCAGAAAATGAGGATTGAACTGAAAACTGATACCAACATAGACGGCAGTCACCGCGAGCACCGCTGCTGTATAGGCGGCCAGACTGCCCAATGTCTTCACTGCCCCCTTTTTATCCTTTCCCGCCGCCTGCCTCACGATTTCAAACACCATAATGGCGCCGCAGACCGCCGCGCACAAAAAGCTGTTTGGATGAATCCCGACAAAAAGTCCTGTGACCACTCCCAGGATCAGCGCGGTCCCTGTCCCCGGCCGCCCTTTTTTTTCAAGCAGAATCCACAGACACACCAGCAGCTCCAGCGCAATAAAAATCTCCTGCCGCGCAAAATGGGAGGCATAAATAAACTGAATATCCAGGCTCAGCAGAACAGTAAGCCCCAGAGCAAACCACCGGCTTCCCATACGGCGCACGCAGAGATAAAACAGAACGAGGCAGATAATCCCCGCCAGAAGAGAAAGCATTCTCACACTTCCAACAGAAAAACCACCCAGCCCGACCGCTCCCATCTGCATGAGATGAAACAGGCTTTTCATCGCGTGGGGCACCCGGGGCTTCGCATCAAAAAAGCTTTCTGTCACTCCTAAATTTCCAGCCGCCAGCATATCGCGGCTCAAACCGGCCAGCCAGCTCTCATCCGAATGAACAAATGGAAATACGAGAAGATTCCGGTATGATACAAATATGTAGACTGCCAGGTACGCGGCTGCGGCACAAAACACCGCCCATTTCTTCCATCGGTCCATTCCCTGCCTCCTTATGATTTCTTCGCATTTTTTCGTTATTATTTTATCACGATTTTCGTTAAAGTTTTAGCATTATCCGATTAACAGATATAATATAACGGATTCTTATACCAGAAATCAACCCTGTTACAGTATAATAAAACTTGGAATTACATGGAAATAAGGTTGAGGCCCTTATTTTCACGCAAAACAACAGCGTTTACTACACACTACCATTACTCGCTTTATAAAGGAGGGTTTTATGGGCTTATTTGCCAAAAAAATAACAATCTTTTCGTTTTTGGCGATTCTGGCAGCGGCTCTTACAGGCTGCAGCTCCCATACTTTTGTCGAAGGGGAGTCCCTGATCGTCTCCACGAAGGACCTGCCCGGCTACGCCGAACAGTCCAACGTGGTCGTTGTGGATACCCGTACCCCGGAGGAATATGCCGCGGGACACGTAGCAGGTGCAGTCAATATTCCCACCGCCGACATTGTTATCAATGTTCCGGTAAAGAATATGCTGACCAGCCAGAAAAAGATTGAAAAGGTAATGGGCAGCAACGGAATCTCCAATGACACATTAGTCCTGGCGTACGATGCCAATAAAATGGGCGCCTCCCGCCTTCTCTGGAGTCTGTTCATGTTTGGCCACCAGAAAGTTAAGGTTGTGGATGGAGGCTTTGACGCCATCCAGACAGCCGGGATCCAGCTGAGCACTGATATCGAAGCTCCGGCCGAGGCTGTTTTTACTGCGAAGGAGCCGTCAGCCAACTGGCTCGCAACGATGGACGAGGTCCGCGCACAGGCTGAGAACCCGGATCCGCACACCATTTTGTTAGACGTTCGTTCTTTTGAGGAATACGCAGAGGTCGGCAAGGTTCCGACATCCCTGATCATTCCCTATGAGACCAATTTCTTCTCGGATGGAACATTTAAGACAACGCAGATTACCAGAATTAACTACCTGGAGGAAAAAATTTATCCGGAGGATGAAATCATTCTCTACTGCCAGACGTCCATGCGGGCGGCTCCGGTCTTTGTTCAGCTGTACGAGGCTGGATACCGGAACATCCGGATCTATGACGGCGCCTATTTAGAATGGTCTTCCAACTCTGATAATCCGGTTGAGATGCCGGCCGGTCAATCTGCTCCGTTAAAGAAAAACGCATCCTAACACCAAAAGGAGAATTATTATGAAGAAAATTGTACCTGTATTACTTGGGCTCACCCTGGCAGCCAGTCTGACCGCCTGTGCAACCAAGACCGTAAAGGAAGCACCTTCTGCTGCCCCTCAGACGACGGCCGCAGCTATGGAAGAAACCACGGAAGCGCCCGCGGAGACCTCCGGTGCAGAAACAGAAGCAGCCGCAAAAACAGAGGATACCGTCACTGCGGCCGCTACTGACTATTTTAAAAACTTCCCGGAAGATAAGCATATGGCGTCTGTAGCCGATCTCTTTGCAAAAATCGACGCCGGTGAAGACATGGTTATCATCGATATCAGAAAGCCTGATGACTACGCTGCGGGACATTTAAAAGGAGCGTGGAACATCCCTTACGGTGCTGCTGTAGCGGAATCACTGGATAAAATCCCGGATGACACGCCAGTATATGTAAACTGCTATACCGGTCAGACCTCCTCTCAGACGGTAGCCCTCTTAAACGCAGCCGGAAAATTTGCTACGAACATTCAGAGCGGCTGGAACAACGGCATTTCCCAGGAAGAAGGCTACGAAGCCTATATCGACACCGAGGAAGCCGTCATTCCTGATGACACCTATGAAGTAGATCCGGCCATCGCCGCCGCTATCGCCGATTACTACAAAGAGGCGACCAGCAACACCATCGCTTCCTTTAATTTCAAGGCGGAAGCCTTAAAAGAACTGGTTGACGCGGAAAGCGAAGATTATACGATTCTCTCCATCCGCCGTGAGGACGACTATAAGCAGGGCCACATCGCAGGCGCCATGAACATTCCGTTCGGCAAGGGAATGCAGGAACATTTTTCCGAAATTCCGACTGATAAACCAGTCGTCGTATACTGCTACAGCGGACAGACCTCTTCCCAGACCATGGCTATTCTCCGACTGCTCGGCTATGAGGCCTATTCCTTAAGCGGAGGCATGGGAAAAGAAGGCGGAGCCGGCTGGCTCGGAGCAGGTTATCCGGTTGTGACCGAATAATGAATGATTGATCCTTCCATATCTGCTGTCATATGATGGGGCGTGAATCCATTTTCATGGATTCACGCCCCATTAATTCCTCTCTTCTCAAATAAGTCCTTCCGGATCACTGCCCGCCTTATTTCTTCATTGCTCCGGATCTCTCTTCATAATCCTCCCTCACTTTTTTCAAAAACTCCGGTATCTCAATGGGACACTCCCATGGAATTCTATCATTAAAAAAACGTTAACCTTCCAAAATATCAGAAAGTTAACGTTTTTTTGACGATTCACTGAATCGTAATTTGTACCATTGGGCCCACTCCCTTTAGCCTTCCCACCAGAGATACCACATTTCCCTTATATGGAATCGCTATTTGAGCACTCATGACATACAAGATGCTTTCTTCTATCAATTGAACGCTTTCTATCCTGCAGCCCTCCTCTAATATAATTTGTTCTATAAATTGAAAAACTTCTTTTTCCGGATTTTCACGAAATTCTATTTTTAATTCTTTCTCTTCTCCACCTTTTTTAGATAAAAATCCTTTTCTTCCAAGAAATAATTCAACGGTCATCACGATGGCCGTTGATACAATTCCCAGGACATACATACCTGCTCCCATAGCCATTCCAACACCAACAGTAGCCCAGATCCCAGCCGATGTAGTAATTCCATTTACATTATTATTTTTAAAAATAATAATTCCCGATCCAATAAAACCGATTGCTGTTACAATCCCTGCTGCTATACGTGATGGATCGAGTTTGATATATTCACCCACTACATCCTGAAAGCCATATTTGGATATAATCATCATCTCCGCGGCAGCAACTGCAATGATAATATGAGTTCTTGTACCAGCTGTTTTTTTTCTGCTCTGCCTCTCATAACCGATCAATCCGCCGCAAATAGCGGCGGACACAAGTTTCACTAAATAAATGATCTGTTCTATGACCACTTCAGTCAAATAATCACCCCATACTTAATCTTTAAGGACTTTACAGTATCTTTGTCTCCTCAATTGCATTTCTGATATCGTGATACAGTAAAATCAGTTCCGGATCATCTAATGATACCGGTAAAAAAGGAAGTCTTGGGTTTCCAATCTTACATCCGTCTAATGAAATTATACTCTTCACCGCCCCATACATGGAAGGGAACGAAGAAAGCCTGCTCACAAACTGATTCACCTGTTCCTGAACCTGATGCGCCTTTTTCCATTCTTCTCTTTTAATCAGCTCATCCATCTTTAAATATAATTCCGGCATAGCGCCATAGGTCCCTCCGATTCCTCCTTCTGCCCCCATCAATCGCCCGGCTATAAACTGGCTGTCGGAACCGTTAAATATCAGGAAATCTTTTCCTCCGGCAGTTTTAAACTTCATAATATCCTTAACCGGATCGGACGAACATTTCAAGCCAGCCACCCGTTCGTTTTTAAGCATTCGGTTAAACAGCCCCATGGAAAGCTGAAATCCTGTGAGCTGAGGAATATTATAGATAAAAAACGGCAAATCGGCGGCTTCGGTAATTGCAGTCCAGTGTGCATATACACTCTCCTCCCCCATGCGATAATATACGCACGGAACCGCTGAAATTGCGTCAGCTCCTGTTTTACAGGCATGTTCGGCCAGCAAAGCCGAATGTCTGGTATCGGGACACCCAACATGAACGATAATATTCATTCTTCCGGCCGCCTGACTGACCACTGCCTCTGTGACAGCCATTCGCTCCTCTGTATCCAGAAGAAAACCTTCTCCTGTGCTTCCACAGACATACATCTGTTTAATTCCCTTATTGCAGAAATAGTCCACGACCTTTCTGGCTGCTTCCAAATCAACATTTCCCTTCTGGTCAAACGGAGTATTTAATGCTACAGTAATCTGCTTAAATTTGTTTACATTATATTTTGACATTACACTTTTCCTCTCTTACTTTACTGTCATTTATAAAAGATACTGTTTCAGGAGACACGGCCAGTCTGTTTGAATGATATCAAACCCCTTTGTTCGCAAAAATCCCCAGCCGTCCTTCGGATGTCCCAAAATCGAGATATCATCGCTATGGCCAGCGCTCAGTTTCGTTCTATAGTTAAATACAATTCCATTCCCCCATAATAGCCGTCCCTTCTCATGCATGGCACAGATATATGTATCAGCGGCCACAGCCGAAGTTTCTTCCTTAAATACAAGTTCCGCTCCAACATAGTTAATCCGCATGGTCTCCAAAATCTCAGAGCATTGGTCCTCCTCCGTTATTATGGGCATATACATATAATCTGGTGCAAACCGTTCTACGTTCTGGAAATACTGCACTTTGGCCGGACTCTTTAACAGAATCTGGTCCTGCATTCCATATCGTTCCACAGCTTTCGTCACAAGCTCCAGATCTTCCCATCCCCTGTCAATATTCAAAAAACATCGTCCTTTAAAACGTTTCAGCACGCTGTCAAAACTCTGAATCCGCTGTTCCGTTTCCACACCGTCTATATTGACATATGGGATTGACAGAATTTCCTTTTCTGTCAGATTGTTTAAACAGATATCACGCCCCAGATGATATTTTTCCATGCCAGTGTGAAAGACTACCAGATGATTATCCACAGTCCGTAAAACATCCATTTCCAGAATATCCGCTCCCTGTGCCAGGGCGGCCTCGAAAGCTTCGATTGTATTAGGCGCAATATTTCCGCCCCATACTCCACGATGGGCTGCGATCAGCAGCTTTTTTTCTGCCGCAGATTTCAGTGAATTTTTCATAATATTTCCTCTCGACTATAGAGATGACAAGCTGCGAAATGCCCCTCTCCCTTTCTGTCCAACAATACCGGTTTTTCTGTTTTACATTGTTGCATACACTGAGGACATCTTGTATGAAACGGACACCCCTGCGGTTTATTAATCGGACTTGGGACATCACCTTCAATTACAATTCGCTTTTTTCCGGAATTAATAACCGGAACCGGAATTGCGGAAAGCAGCGCTTTAGTATAAGGATGCAGTGGTTCGCGGTATAATGATTTTGAATCCGCCAGTTCTACAATTTCCCCCAGATACATGACGGCAATCCTATCACTCATATACTGTACAACCGACAAATCATGGGCGATAAAAATATAGGTAAGCTTTAACTCATGCTGGATCTTTTTCATGAGATTCAGTACCTGAGCCTGGATTGATACGTCCAGAGCGGAAACCGGTTCATCACAAATCAACACAGAAGGATTCACTTCCAGTGCTCTGGCAATGCACAAACGCTGACGCTGACCTCCCGAAAATTCATGCGGATAGCGCAGTAAATATTCTTTTCTTAAATTCACCATTTGAATCACACGATCCATGATCTCCTGCCGTTTTTTCTGATCCTTGATTCCGTGGATTTTTAGAGGTTCCTCAAATGCCTCGCCGATCTTTTTTGAAGGATTCAGTGCAGAATACGGATCCTGAAAAACCATCTGGACTTCTTTTCGAAAATCAAACAGCTCTTTTTTATTAAACTTCGCCACATCCTTCATTTCCCCACCCATACGGTAGAGAATTTCACCATCAGTGGGATTCAGCAGACGCATAACTGTTTTTCCCATAGTAGACTTTCCACAACCGGATTCTCCTACTACTCCCAGAGTTTCCCCCCGATAGACTTCAAAGGATACTCCGTCAACCGCTTTGACATTCCCTGTCACTTTCTTTAAGAGTCCCTCTTTTACCGGAAAATAAGTTTTTAAATTTTTCACCTGGAACAAAACTTCCTTTTCCCCATTCATCTATTCCACCTCCTTACAGTCTGCATATTTCAAACAGCGCACCCGGTGACCATCTTCCACTAAAAAGTTCGGAATTTTCCCTGTCCGGCACTGTGCCATACATTCACTGCACCTGTCTGCAAATTCACAGCCGATTCCTGCATCTGCGGGATTCGGTGTCGTTCCGGGAATTGTCTCCAGTTCTTTTCCGTCTTCCATTCCAAGGACCGGGACAGACCGGAGCAAAGCCTTCGTATACGGATGGGACGGAGCATTAAAAATGCGTTCCGCCGCACCTGATTCTACAACACGCCCCATATACATAACTGCTACATCATCTGCCATTTCCGCAACCAGTCCCATGTTGTGGGTAATCATGATAATTGATTTATTATCATGAATCTGAAGCCCCTTCATTAGTTCCATAATCTGAGCCTGAATCGTCACATCCAGTGCAGTTGTCGGCTCATCAGCTATTATAATTTCCGGATTTTCTATCATAGCAATGGCAATCACGACTCTCTGCTTCATTCCACCGCTGAACTGATGAGGATACTCCCTTACGCGACGCTCCGAATCCGGTATACCCAGTTTTTTGAACATATCCACGACGCGGACCATTGCTTCTTTTTTGTTCATTTTGGTATGCTCCATCAACCCTTCTGCTACCTGATCTCCCACACGGTATACCGGATTTAAAGAAGACATCGGATCCTGAAAAACCATACCGATATCTCTTCCACGGATTTTTCTCATTTCCATACCATAAGCTTCCAATTGGTCAAGGCGGTACTCTTTCCCACCATTCTGTACTCCCGAGCGGTAAATGACTCCATCTGATGATACTTTCGCATTTTTCGGAAGCAGTTTAACAATCGAATGAACGGTAACACTCTTTCCACATCCGGACTCCCCCACAATCGCCAGACATTTTCCCCTTTCCAATTGCAGGGAAACGTCTTTTACAATCGGTACAACCTTTCCGTTTGAAAGGAAACCGGTATTCAAATTTTTAACATCTAAAATAATATCATGATTCATCGTTCCCCTCCTTACTGCTGTTTCGGGTCAAGCACATCCCTCAGACCATCACCGAGAAAATTTACCGCCAGAACAAATACTGAGATTACAACTCCAGGAATCACCCAGAGCCACCAGTAATTTGATATTATATCCAGGGATTTCGCTGCATTTAAGATATTTCCCCATGTACAAACAGACGAAGGGACCCCCAGACCCAGATAGCTTAAGCCGGCTTCCTGCAAAATAAATCCCGCCACATTGACAGTTGTTGCTACAATAATTGGAGAGATGGCATTAGGAAGAATCTGACCAAACATAATTCCTGCTTTCGACATACCGAATGCCTCGCAGACTTGAACATACGTTTCCTCTCTCAATGTAAAAAATTCGTTGCGTATCATACGAAATGTCGTCATCCAACCGGTAACAGAAAAAATCAGTATCAGGTTTCCCACACCCGGACCTATCATGGAGACCATAATCAGTATCAGTATCATGCTGGGAAATGTCTGGAATATTTCCGAAAGACGAACCAGAATTCCGTCAACTTTTCCGCCTATATATCCCGCGATGCTTCCAAGAATCATTCCGATCAGTGAACCACTTAAAGCACCGCACACGCCTATTAAAATTGACATCCTTCCCCCGTAAAGCACCCGTGACCAGAGTTCACGCCCCAGTTTGTCCGTTCCCAGAATATGTTTCATTCCGGGAGCAACAGTCATCTGGCCCATATTAATATCAGCCGGCCCTGTTTTTGTCAGCAGCGGTGCTCCTATAGCCAGGAGAATATAGAGCACGCTGACCACCAATCCCGCCATCGCCAGCCTGTTTCTCATAAATTTTTTGATATTCAACAAAGTTCTTTCTGAAATTTTATGTTTTCTTTTCATTCTTTCTACCTCCTCCGGCCTCTACTTTTCCAACCGCACTCTAGGGTCCAGAAATGCATTTAATACATCCACCAGAAAGCTGGCACATAAAATAGCCACGGCAACCATAAGTGTTGTAACCATAATTACCGGATAATCACCGGAGTTTACAGAGCTTGTAATTATAGAACCGATGCCCGGCCAAGAAAACACATTTTCAATTACTACGGACCCACCGATCAGCATGGGAAGGCGGAAACACAACACCACTAATACCGGTTTCAATGCGTTGCGGAAACCATGTTTTAAATATACTTTCCACTCCGGAATCCCCTTACTCCTGGCCGTCTTGATATAATCTCTGTTCAGCACATCCAACATGGAATTTCTTGCATACCTCATCAAAACCGCACACATGGAAATCGTAAGTGTGAGAACAGGCAGTACCAGATGTGGCAGCCTGGACCAGAAGCCTTCTGCTCCAGGAGACATTCGTCCTCTGGTAGGAAACCAGCCCATTTTTATGGCAAATATCTGTATCATACAGATGCCAAAAAAGAACTGCGGAATTGACTGTCCCACTACAGCCAGAAATCGTCCCAGATAATCAACCCAACTATTCTGCCAAATGGCGGAACAAATACCGATTGTAATGCCAATCATGGTAGATAAGATCAGAGCAAATACAGAGAGCTCCAGTGTTGCAGGCAGACGGGTCGCAATTATTTTGGAAATTGCAGTTCCGCTCACGATACTGTATCCAAAATCACCATGGAGAATATCACCAATCCAATGGACATACCGGACAATCGTCGGATCATTTAAGCCATACTTGTCTCTCAGTGCCTCTACATTAGCTGCATTAGCCGCCGCATCCGGCGAGATAATATAACTGACCGGGTCTAGCGGAGTTAAATCCAGCGCAAAAAAAACAAGCGCGCTGATCAACAGCAGCATAGGAATCATGAGCATAAATTTTTTCATTGTGTATTTCAGCATTTTAAATACCCCTCCTTCTATAAATCACGGGCTGCTAAAGCAGCCCGGATTAAGGATTAATACATTTTCCATTGTTCAAACTTCATATCATAACGATATCTGGGATTTCCAAACTGCACATCATCAGGAAGCCAGACTCTGCCACGATTGATATAGATAATGCTCTTGAACGTTGCAATCGGAAGCTTTAAGAGTTCCTGCTGTTCTAACGATTGCAGTTTGTCAAGCACGGCATCCTGCTCCTCTGCACGGGTTGCAGTCATCAGCCTGTTTGTCAAATCATCAAATACCGTATTTCCCCCTAAAATATTGCTGAAATTTTTATTAGTAGATGTATACTCGGAATACCATTCACTGATATCAAAAGCGGAAAGGCCCTTATAGCTGAGATCGTAGTCCCTTGTCACAAACATTCCCTGAGTTCCGCTCTCCTGGAACATCTGAACGTCACAGGTAATTCCTACCTGGCTTAAATAATAAGCAATCGCTTCCATAAAATCTACCGTAGACTGGTCTTTATAGTAATAACGAATTTTCAGAGGCGTGGAAAAATCATAATCTGCCTCCTTCAGCAATTCTTTTGCCTTATCCGGATTATATGGATACTGATCTAAAGAGGAGTCATACCGCTGATCGTAAGACGGTACTCCGGTACAGGTACGTGTTGCCAGATCCGGGAAAATATTTTCAATCAAACTCTGGGTGTCAATCGCATAGAGAAATGCTTCACGCACACGTTTGTCTGCGATCAGTTTATTTTCATTCCCATCCATATCCTTTAAGTTACAGATAAAATAACGGTAAAACATCATATCAACCGGATATTTCTGAAAAGCAGTAAGCTTGTCCAGTTCACTGATATCACTCGGTGCATTTGTATCATAATAGTCCATGTGATTTGCCTGTGCCTCTGCAATATTATCACCCACAAAATTGATTTGCACCTTTTTAATCTGCGGTGCTGTCCCTTCATAATATGGGTTTGGTTCCAGTACAAAATAATTTCCGGAATTAAATTCAGAAACGTAATACATACCGCTTCCAACTGGTTTTTCCCAGAAAACATTATTGTGAATTTCCAGCGGATCCGCATCCTTTAAACAATGCTCCGGGTAAATTGCAAACTGAGCCAGCACAGGAATCATATTGGAGAATGGTTCTGTCAGCGACAATGTAATCTCATTTCCCTGCACAGTCAGTCCCTCCAACTGGTCACTGGTACCGTCTACCCATGCAGCAGCTCCCTTTAGTTTATTGAATGCCGTGGTGTAGATCCCATTCGCCTGTGACGCATGAAGAAGCGTTCTGATACTGAATGCTACATCTTCGGCTGTCAGCGGCTCTCCATCTGACCACTTTAAATTATCTTTCATGGTAATTGTATAGGTCATCCCGTCTTCCGACATTTCATAACCAGAGGCCAGATCAGGCTTTACATTCTGCAGCGTCTGATCTGCAAGAAACAGCGCACGAAATGTCAACTGCTGGTAAAGGTATCCATTATCTACCCAACAATGGCGCATTCTGGCTGTCAGTTCCGCATTATTTCCGGAGGTCAGATAAAAAGTCTCATCACTTCCCTCCGGCTCTTCTAATGACTTTGCTTCTGCAGCACTGCCTTCCGCGCTGGTGCTTTCCGCTGCACTTGTTTCCGAAGACATCTTTGACTCAGAGGACATACTATCGTTGGAAGTTCCACATGCGGAAAGTGCCGTTATGGTTCCTGCAATGGTCAATACCGCCAATACCTTTTTTAATTGTCGCAAACTTTTTTTCATTACACTCATCCTTTCTTATTAAATATTGCTTATTAATATTGTTCTTATTATATGTCAGGAGTAAACACCTCTCACATCTTGATAAAGGACTTTAATTATGATAGTATGATATCAGCATTCAAGCGGGAGGAGGCAGTCCTGTGCTTAACGATAAAAAATATAAACTTGAAGATATAACCAAAAGAAAAGATACATGGTACATCGAATTTAAGGATTATACAGCTGGACTCTCTCTTCCTGCGTCTCTTTCCGTCTGGCAAAGCGGCTATAAAAACAATTGCGCCCCAGGGCATGTCAGTGGGCCTGCCACCTACGATCACTATATTATTCATTATATTATAGATGGAGGCGGTACTTACTCTACCGGCAGCAAAACTTATCACATAAGTCAGGGCGATGCCTTTCTGATTCTCCCCTATCAAACAGTTCGATATCAGGCCGATTTTTCTGCTCCCTGGAAATATTATTGGGTAGGTTTTAACGGAACGGATGTGAGCCGTTTACTTGGACTCTGTGGATTCACCGATGATAATCTTGTCATCCACTACGATGATGATGGGAATCTCATTCAAAATATGAGTTCTATTGTAAAGCTCTCCTTAACAGGACCCGCTTTGGAATGCGCTCTAACAGGACATCTGTACCAGATATTTTCTCTCCTGATCTCTGTAAATCAAATTCGGTTAAATACAACAAACGCCGACTATTACTATAATACAATTAAGTATATTCAGAGTAATTACGATAATCCGGATCTATCTGTAACTGAAATTGCCAGTTACATTGGCATTAACCGCTCCCACTTATACCGCATTTTCAGTCAGATTTCTCATCAGTCTATAAAAGAATTCATCCTGGATTTTCGATTAAAAAAGGCCGCATCTTTATTGAAATACAGCACTGCCGGGATCGGAGATATTGCTCATTCCTGCGGTTTTTCTGATCAGTCCTACTTTTCCAGTATGTTTAAAAAATTTTACCATATCACCCCCAGGCAATACAGAAATAATCCGCCTTCCAACTAAATCATAATTTCCAGGCCATCATATGCAGGAATGAAACCATCCGACATAAATAATTTTGATAACCGCTCATGGAACGGAGCAAATGAATGAGCAAAATGTGTTGCAATAAAAATTGTCTTTTCTCCTGCATTTTTTTGCTTGAGCATCCGTCCCTTTATTTTCACATTTTCCCCAAATCCCATATGTCCGCTGAAATAGCTGTCTTTGTCAATAGACGTGCAATCCAGAATCACACAATCAAAATAGCTTTCTGAAATTGCTGCCCAAACTTCCTCCGAAAACATTGCTGTATCAAAACTGCACAGAACCCGCTTACCGGACTTACTAATGGAATAAATAAAGCACTCTTCATTTCTCATATGATCTGCTCTAAGCGGTGTTACTTCATAGTCATCCATCTGTACCTTTTGAAAACTATGTAATTCATTAAAAATTATTTTTTTTTCTGATTCGCTGTTATTTAATAAAATACTATTTAAGACCTCGCCTATTCTTCTGTTTCCATAAACCTGTAGCCGCCTTCCTTCATGTGTTCTTGCCATAGGCATAAGCACATTTGCAACATCCATCGGATAAAAATGATCCGGATGAGAATGTGTTATAAGAAGGTTATTTATTTCCGTCAGCCTTAAACCATCGTGTATTGTATGTGCAAAAGTATCCGGTGAAAAGTCTATTAACACACTGTCATCAATTTGTAGTGATGAACGAGTCCTGATATCCTTACCTCCAGATCGTCTGGCCTGCTGACACGATTCGCACTCACAGAATAACGCCGGAAAACCCTCTGAAGCTCCTGTTCCATAAAAATGTATTTTCATTTCCAATACCTCTCTTATATTTTAGATATTATAATATTTTTATGTCCTGTCTCATCATCTCCTTTTAACATAATAAAAGAATTATCCTCGTGAAACTGCTTTTTTCATATATAACACACATTTTATCTTGCATTTATTTCATATTTTATATGCAATTTCACCACTCATGAATTTATCATACTCTTTTATCTCATTCATTTCTTGTATCCATGTTGCGCAAAATATAAGAAATGTTGCATTTATAATTTGCTATCAATTAAAAGCTGTGAACTAACACTGTCAGGGAATATCAGCAAAAGGGGGAAGGCATAAATGCCTTCCCCCTTTTGCTACACCATATATCTTTCGTATTTTTCACCGCAGTCAGTGCTGAATCTCATCCCCCATTTTCGCCATCATGGCCGCCAGGTCAAACTTCGGCGACGCTTCCGCATGCAGCTTTAACAGGCGGTCGTCGTGGTTATGGCGGACCTCGCAGACACGGTCGAAGATCATGGTCGCCTCGTCGTCCTCCCGCGAAGCAGGCCACTGGGGCAGCCCCTCATACTCCGGCTTGCCGGTTCTGGCGAAAGCCATAACCGCGCCGAAGATCTGCTCTTGCAGACGGTCTGACACCTCCGGAATGTTGGCAACCGGAACCAGCTCCGTGTTGTGGAAAACAAAAGGAATATCGGAACAGTGCCACGCCGTCTTTTGATTCTGGTACGGGAACTCCAGCGCAAATAAATAGGAATACACGCTTCCGCCCGCGGCGGCCAGCGCCCGCACAAATTCCCTGGTCGGCCCGCGGAATATTGTATCCAGCGTGAGTAAGTCCGCCGGGTTCTTTCCCGGATACGCTTCGGCAAAGACGGCCTTCAGCTCCTTCCCACGGCCCTGGAAACGTTTGTCAAGAACCGCCTCTAATTCTGCCTCTGGTATCTGCTCCTTGTTAAAGGGCAGCGGCGCCATCGCAAACTCGCCAAAAACCGTACCGACCATCACCGGTATGGTCTTTGCATGTTCCGTAAATCCAACCGCCGGACCCTCTCCTTTGTAGAAATCGGCCGGTTTGGGCGTGCATCCGATGTAACCGCCAGCTTTGGCGACTGCAGGACTCACCCGGTTATACGCAGCTGCCAGGTCGTGGTAGGGAATCGTCTCCAGCCGCCCGGCCTCATCTTCCGTAAGTCCCAGTTCTTCCAGCATCGCCCGGATTAACGGCCTGGAATCGCCAGTAGAATAGGGAAGAATATCGCCCGCCACGCCGCTCATGATCATTCCCTTATGGAACAGCCCGTCGGCCTCCGGGGTCTGCATCAGGCCGCTCACCTTCATGCCGCCGCCCGACTGTCCGAAGATGGTCACGTTGCCCGGATCTCCGCCAAATGCCTCGATGTTGTCCCTGACCCACAACAGGGCGGCCACCAGATCGGCCTGGCCCGCATTGGCGGAGCCAGCGTACTTTTCACCGTAAGGAGACATGTCGAAGTATCCAAGGATGTTCAGCCTGTGGTTTACGGTAACGACTACCACATCCCCGTATTTGCTCATATTTTCTCCGTTGTACGCCTTCTGCTCGATGGAGCTTCCCATGGAAAACGCCCCGCCGTGAATCCAGAACAGCACCGGCTTCTTCGCGCTCCGGTCCAGAGACTGGCTCCAGATGTTTAAGCTCAGACAGTCCTCGTCCTGAGGCCAGTAGCGGTGGGGAACTAAAAGCTCGCCCTGCGGATTGTCCCTTGTCAGCATCGGGCAGACGAAGCCATAGGAGGCCGCCTCCCGGACTCCCTCCCAGGGTTCTGCTTCCTCCGGGAGCTGAAACCGTTTCGCCCTTGCGTAACGGATTCCTTTGAAGATATACGTCCCTTTCCACTGATATCCTCTGAGCTTCCCGGCCTTCGTCTCCACCACCGGGAGGCTGTCATACTGAAACTGTCCTGCCATTATTTTGTCCTCCTTCTGTTCTGTCTCCCATATTTTTCAGTTCTCTCGTCTTCAATCACGCCGTCGAAATTCATGCCAAAGCCGAATTCATAGACATGGCCCTCGCTGTCCACGTAGCACTCCATGTCGAACGCCTCATCCTCTGCCTGCCGTTCCACGGTATCCATATCGGCCGGCATCTGAAGCGGAAGGAGGCCGCAGGGGATAAATCTGCCTGTGATAACGTCCAGCACCGCCTGGGGGGATACCCCGTAATCCACCAGGATCGCGTCAGCGCAGGGCTCCAGCTCCGCCATCACCATGGGATTTTTCAAGTTTACCGATACGATCACCGGGCGGTCTCCCATGCGTTTTTTCGTATCAAGGACAAGATCCAGATCTTCTTCATTTGCCGCAGTATTCCATTTTCCGCGATAGCTCCTGTCGTCAAAATCCTCCAGCGGATCGCCTCCTGCCAGGCTGTGAAGCCTCGCCTGCTTCGCCTCATAGGGCCTGTACTGAAGCGTTACCGGAACGTATCCGCTGCCGCCCTGCTTTCGGTCTTCCGGATCGTAGCCCACGGAAACTGGCGATTCGATGAAGCAGATGGCAGCGTCAGCCTCTTCCGGCGTATCCACGACCACAAAGTAATCGGCGGCCGCGCCCTTGCCGGCAGGTTCCACATGCATATCCGGCGTCATGGAGCTCATAAAATCCAAGTATGGGCGGATATGGCGCCGTGGAATATATACCCTTATGTGCTCTTTAAGCGGAAGCACCCCGGCCCGGTTCTTCAAGAGCGTCACAGATTTCAGCTGGGAAAGGTATCCCTTTTCCGTAAATTCCCTGCAGCCCACCACCTGGCAGGAATGCTCCAAATCCAGGTACGGATTTTCAAACAGACCCGTCTGGAATATGTTTCGGAGCAGCCTGGAGGCGGACCGTTCAAAGCGGCTGCGCATGGCTTCTTCCCCGTATTTTTCACACCCCATCCGGTAAGCCTCCAGCACCGGCCCGGCATCGTTGTTTCCGCCGAACTGATCCACACCGGCCTCCAGAGCCTTTAAATGGCGTTCCGCCTCAGTGAGTGTCTCCACACCCCAGCATTTTCCGGCAAACTCCTCTTCCGTCTTTCCCATATCGTGGGTGATGCCCCAGTCCGTACACACGACGCCGTCGTAGCCAAACCGTTCGCGGAGCAGATCGTTTACGATATATTTGCTGAAGGAATTCCCTACATTTTCACCGCAGGTCTGGTCTGCGCCGTAAGAAATCGTGTAGTAAGGCATCACGGCGCTGGCCGTCTTCGTACCGCCGTTCAGCGAGAAGGCGCCCTCCGTAAAGGGCCTTAGATGCTCTTCAAAGTTCCCGCCGGGATAGACCGCGAACTTTCCGTATGCGTAGTGGCCGTCGCGTCCTGCCTCACAGGGCCCCCCTCCCGGGAAATGCTTTACCATGGTATTGACGCTGTCCGCACCCCAGCCATCCTCGCTGCCCTTTGTAGTCTGGAATCCGTCGCAGTACGCCCGCGTCATTTCCACGGTCAGCTCCGTATGTTCGCCAAATGTATCCGCAAACCGCATCCATCTCGGTTCCGTGGCCAGATCGATCTGCGGGGACAATGCCGTCGTGATCCCCAGCGCCCGGTATTCCGCCGCGCCGATCTCCCCGAATTCTCTTACCGCCTCCGGCTCAAATGCAGCGGTCAGGCCGATTCCATTCGCCCATTTGGATATGGGTTCTCCGGTCACACCCATGTATTCCGCCGCAGCGCCCGCCCCGTGCCTCGGGTCCGAGCTGTTGTTGGCGGGTATTCCAAAGCCGGTGTTTTCCGCCAGCGCCTGAAGCCGGTTGTTCCATTTGACCGCAGTCTCCGTGTCCTGCAGCTTCATAATCAGCACGTGGCGCACCCTGTCTTTTACGATGAACTCCTTCTGCTGATCCGTTAAATCCCACGGGTCCGCTCCGCTCTCATCAAAGGATTTTCCGCCGTACGTGCCCCCGAAAGCGGCTGAAAGCGGCCCCCTGGCCGGAATCAGCTGATGCGCGCTGTAGAGCATCAGGCCGGCAATATCTTCGATCGAAAGCCTGGAAGCCAAGTCCGCCGCCCGCTCTGCTGCGGGCAGTCTCCAGTCCTCATAGGCTGCCAGCTCTCCTGTTCCAAGAAAATCCTTGAAGGCGAAGCCATCCTCTGTTATAATCGTCACCTTACTGCCGAAAGAGATTCCGAGATCCTTTCCCCCCTCATTGTAAATGAGACGGTAGCCCTCCTTCTCTGCTTCGTTCCATTTTTTCTCCATCAATTTCTCCTTTCATGTATTACAGCCAGAATTTTTTCATATTTCTTATCCAGATCATAGAACAAGCTGAGTATGACCACCACGATGAAAAAAATGACCGGAATCCAGATATAATTCATTTGAATCGCGCGAAGCGCGCCTTCTGTCTGCTCCGAATTTTCCACATAGCCGCCGAATTTTAGGATCTGGGCGCCTACCACGCCCGACATTGCCATGCTCAGCTTTACGCCGAAGCCCATGAGGGCGGTCATGATTCCCTGCGGACGCCTTCCCGTCTGCCACTCGGAGTAATCCACAGTCTCCGCTCCCATGACAAATGTCACTCCCATTCCCAGCCCCAGGCCAATTCCGCATAAGACCGTACCCGCCAGAATCCCGGCCAGATTCGTTCTGGAGATCAGCACCACAAGGTTTCCTGCGATGGTAGCCAGCCCGCCGGACAGAATGCAGTTGCGTTTTCCGATCTTCTTTGCCAGAGTCGGAATCACAAATGCCATGAGGAAAGAGAGCAGTGTCGGAATCGTCATCAGAAGGGAGGCAATTCCCTCGTTGTTTAGGTAGTATTTTGCATAATACATGGTGGACTGATTTTTCAGAATCATGCCGGCAAAGGTGAAGAAGGTGATTCCGCAGAACAGAAGCCAGTATTTGTTTTTGACGGCAACCTTTATAGCGCCTGCCACGGAATCCTTTTCCGTCTCCGGTATGATCCGCTCTCTCGTATTTTTAAAACAGATCATCAGAAGTATGATGCCTACAGCCGCGTACAGAACAACCGTACCGAAGAAGCCTTTTTTCTGATCCCCCCGGCCGATCATGCCGACCAGCGTCAGGGTCGCTCCCATGACGATGAATCCGCCCAGACTGGCTCCGAGAGACTTAAACATATTAAAGGAGAGCCGGTCGGATACGTCATCCGTCATGCAGGACAGCATGGTGCTGTATGGAATATTGAGGGCTGTATACACGATGCAGAACAGAATATAGGTGATCAGTGCGTAGATAAATTTGCCAGTTCCGCCGAAATTCGGCACCAGGAACATGGAAGCGCTGATGATTCCGAAGGGAACCGCCATCCACAGCACGTAAGGCCTTGCTTTTCCCCATTTGGTATGAGTCTTGTCGATGACTACCCCCATCATCGGATCCGTGACCGCGTCCACCACTCTGGCGACCAGCATAATCAGGCTGATGGCCCCCAGTCCGATCCCCGCTACATCGGTATAGAAAAACATCAGATACGCTGTAATCAGCTGAAACATTAAATTGCAGGCCAAATCTCCCAACCCATAACTGAACCGTTCTTTTAACGAAATTTTCTCCATTTTTAAATAACCTCTCTTTTTTTGTTAAGGACGCGTCTTATGTTCTAATTGTATCGGATTCACTTTGTGAAATCTTTACATTATTTATTGAAAACAGATACGTTTCTTGACATTTTTTCAAACGCTCCTTAAGAGAGGGCCGGCAGACGCTGGAACTGCTCCAGTATTCTGCCGGCCATGGCCTATACTAATTGTTGTCTCTCTGTGGTTCCACCACCCTGATATGGGGCGGATATTCGGCAGAGACGGTTTCCTTCACGGTCTCCCGCCTGGGGTTCTTTTTCCGGTACTGGGAAGGCGTCATGCCGTACGTGTCCCGAAAAACATTGATAAAGGACCGGGTATCCGGAAATCCGCTGCGCATGGCAATCTCCAGGATGGAGTAATCCGTCTCGAGCAGATCCCGGAACGCCTTGCTGACGCGGACCTGATTCAAATGCGTCTTGAATGTGTTGCCCGTATACTTCTTTAATATTCTCGCCAGATACTCCATGGACACGTTAAAATGGTCCGCCACCCCCTGCAGCGTCAGCGGTTCCTGGTAGTTCTCTTCCACGTAGTCCAGCACCACGCGCAGGCGGTCGATATACTTCTGGCTTTTTACGGCCGAGCTGTTTTTCGGTCTTTTAAAATACGTGAGAAGAAGGTACATCAGCTGATGGAGCAGCGCATTCTTCTTTAAATAGCCGTACTCTTCCGCAGGGCTCAGCTCCAGACGGATCAGGTCATCGAAGATCCCCTTCAGTTCATGCAGCCGTTCTTCCGCTCCCTCCAGTTCGAAGGTAATCTGATCGATCTCAGGACATATCTTTTTCAGAAATTCGTAGGAAATAAACAACGAAATACCGTGAATCTCATCCCCCGGATCTTCCGGTACTTCTCTTGGCTCCAGGGCATGAATATCCCCGCTGTTGATCAGCGTGATGCTTCCGGCGGACACGGCTTTCTTCTTCCCGTTCATATAAAAATCGGCTTCACAGTCCAGCAGATAATCGATCTCAATGCTCCGGTGCCAGTGCTCCAGAATCATGTAATTAATCTGTCCGCGGTGCAGGCGAAGCTCCATCGGCATCTGCTCACTCTGCATAAATGTCTCATGATAAAATAAGTCCACGGTATACTCCCTTCTCCCCGGGCGGCCTTCTGTTTCTGTTCCTATTTTAGCACAGAGCTCCTGCGTCTACAATATAGAAGATGGGGCTAAAATCGCTTCGTCCTCTCTTTATTCCTTGCAACAGCCTGCTAAATATGGTACTCTTAAAGGCAGTATAATTTATCATGATAGCGGACCCGGAGGCACTCATGCAAAAGAGAATATTTCCTGTCATTTTTACTATAGCGCTGGTTTTTTCCAGCATTTTTTCGGTTTCATGCCTTCATAATCTTCAAGGCAATGCCATGGTCATAAACCACGCCGGCATTGTCCGCGGTGCGACCCAGCGTCTCGTCAAGGAGGAGCTGAACGGCATTCCCAATGACTTACTGATTGCGAAGCTGGACGGCATTCTCGATGAACTGCAGTCAGGAAACGGTGATCACGGGCTGATCCGCATGGACAGCAGGGAGTTTCAGGACCTGATTCTCCAGATGGTAGCGGACTGGAGCATTTTAAAGGAAGAAATCTATCTTGTCCGGTCCGGCGGCGATGCGGAACTTCTGTTCAAAAACAGTGAATCCTACTTTGATCTGGCTGACCAGGCGGTTCTTGCCGCAGAGCAGTTTTCCGAAAAAAGAGAACTTCTTGCAGAAAAGAGCCTGCTTCTGTTAAACTGTTTCTTCGTTCTGATGATCTTCTTTTTCTACCTGTACAGCTCCGAACAGGCCAGACGTCAGAAGAAGCTTCAGGAGATTGAGGAGGAGGACCGGAAAAGGAAGGAACATCTCTCCCATATGGTGGATAACCTTCTCGGTCCCATGAATGAGATTTCCGAACTCGTCTACGTCTCCGACCTTGAAGATCACACCTTGTTATTTGTAAATAAAGCCGGCCAGGAAACATTTCACGTCGATACCATGGACGGACAGAAATGCTATAAAGTCCTGCAGGGCTTCGATTCGCCGTGTGAATTCTGTACCTCTCCGATCCTGAAGGAGGGTGAGATTTACACATGGGAATACACCAATCCGCTGACCCGGCGCCACTACATTTTAAAAGACCGGCTGATTCAATGGGAGGGGCGGGCTGCCCGTATGGAGCTTGCCTTCGATACCACAGAATCAGAGAAGGAGAAGCTCCAGCTTAAATTGACGCTGGAGACCAATGAGATGATTACGGAATGTGTCCAGACACTGTATCAGACTGAAGATATTGATACCGCCATCGCCCAGGTCCTGGAGCACCTCGGAAGTTTTCTTTCCGCCGACCGGGCCTACATCCTCTACATAAGAGACGGAAAAATGTACAATGACTATGAATGGTGCCGCCACGGGGTCGAATCGCAAAAGATGAATCTTCAAGACCTTCCCCTAAACCTGATCACCCGCTGGCTGACTTATTTTAGCAGAAAAGAGTGCGTGTTTATCGAGGATATGGAGCAAATACGGGAATCTGATCCTGAAGAATACCGAATTCTCCATGCGCAGTCAATTACCAGCCTGGTGGCCGCCCCTCTGGAGCAGGATGGCACTCTGATCGGGTATCTGGGAGTCGATAATCCGCCGCCCGACCGGATCCAGAACATAGCTCCTCTGCTTCAGACGCTGTGCTACTTCCTGATGCTGGCACGAAGCCATTCGGAAAGCAAACAGCTGCTGACCCATTTAAGCTATTACGACAAACTGACCGATTTTTACAACAGAAATAAATACATCGTCGATACCGGGGCTCTGGCTCATTCGAAGCAGTCTGTGGGTATTGTCTATCTGGACGTCAACGGGCTCAAAGACATCAACGACCACTACGGTCACGAATTCGGAGACCGCGTCCTGATCGAGTGTGCCAAACGGATTAAATCCACCTTCACACAGGCGGATTTCTATCGGATCGGCGGGGATGAGTTTGTCATCATCAGTCCGGGCATCACGCAGGAGGTTTTCCTGAATCAGGTGCGTGAGCTGAAAGCCAGGTTCCGGAACGACTCCGACTGCCAGGCTGCCATCGGCTCCCAATGGATGGAAAGCATTGAGAACATCAGCCGGATCATCGCGGCGGCCGACGCGAAAATGTATGAAAATAAAAAGGCATTCTACCGGATCAATCCTGTGTCCCGCAGATACCGCCGCTGCAACGACAGGCTGCTGCAGCATTTATCCGATTCTGAAACCTTAAAAAGGGAGCTCGCTGAAAACCATTTTCTTGTTTATTTTCAGCCTAAGATTTCGTCGGAAAACCGCCTGATTGTAGGCTGTGAGGCGCTTATCCGCTACACACCGCAGCCTGGCGTCCTGATTACTCCCAACGAATTTCTTCCTCTGCTGGAGGAATTCGATACGGTCAGCCTGATCGATTTCTACGTTTTCCGATTCGTGTGCTCCAAACTTAAGGCGTGGCAGGATCAGGGAAGACAGATTTTCCCTGTATCCGTCAACTTTTCGCTCCGCACTCTGCGGGAGGCGGCGCTTTCCGAACGGCTCCTGGCCATCTGTAACCAGTTTGGGATTCCGGCGGGCTATCTGGAGATCGAAATCACGGAAAAAGTTCATAACGAGGAAAACCTCAACATCAAACAGTTAATCACAGAGCTTCAGAACGCAGGTTTTACGGTTACTCTCGATGATTTCGGCACGGAATGTGCCAATGTCGTTCTCATGTCCGAGGTGAGCTTCGACGCGTTAAATCTGGATAAGAGCATGGTCGATCACATCACCACGAATTCCAGGAACCGGGCGATCGTGGAATCCATCTCCGAGGTCTGTCTCAAGCTGGGAATCCGCATGGTGGCGGAAGGAATCGAGAGTGAGGAACAGTTTGCAGTCCTGCGCGCCTGCGGAATCGATCTGTTCCAGGGCTACTTATTCAGCAAGCCGGTTCCTGTGGAAGAATTTGAACAGGAATATTTAGGAAAACAGGAAACGGAATGACAGCAGCCGTTCACAAAAAAGAGAAGAGGAACCAGACCGTATCGACAGTCTGACTCCCCTTCTCTTTTTCATTCGGTTTTATTTCCTCCACCCTGCTGCTCTGCCGCCAGCTTTCCGATCGTGTCGGAGGCAAATGTACAGGCAGCAGTCGGTGAGCAGCAGAATCAGGGCACCATGGAATGATCAGATCACGCTGCACGACTTCGGTATCATATAACGATTTTGCAAAATTTTAGTCTGCAACATTGCCCGGCAGTTACAATTGTGATATAGTTATAGACAGCTTAGCTGATTTTATAACTTTTTCGTATGTTTTTAAGATAACTTTCTAATATGACATATAATTCGCAATCACCGGCTTTAACAGAATTTTATCTCATAAACCAAACAGATATTCATTTGATAAAAAGTAATGGAAAACAGAGGATAACGCGATGGCTGATTTAAAAAATGAACAATGGATAAGAACACGTTATGAAGAACTATGTAAAAGGAATTCCGAAGAATACGCCCTGGTCAGCATGAAAATCAAACGTTTTCGCATTTTTAACCGGCTGTTTGGACGGGAAGCCGGGGATCGCCTGACCGCCATGATTTATGACTGCGTTGAGTCCTGGTTGAAACCCGAAGAATATATAGCACATATCCATTCAGGATATTATCTTCTTCTGGTTCATATACCGGAGGATTATGACGATATCTTTCATTATATTATCGATATTAATACGAGAATACGCGACTGGCCCTACGGTGAGCAGTACGGAAAAATATATATGGGATACGGTATATTCCGGCTTGGGCACAATCCCCCGGATTTCCTTACCGCACAGTACAATGCCGATATCTGCCGTACAGAAAGCGCGGAAAGCCGTCTGCGCAACTCACATATGGAGGTATATGGGCTGACTTACCGTGATTCGAATCTGGGAAATTACAATCTGGAACAGGATTTCCGTCCGGCGATGGAGCACGAGGACTTTAAGCTTTATCTTCAGCCGAAAGTAGATCTGCAAACGGGAGAGGTCAAGGAAGCCGAAGCACTGGTACGATGGATTGATCCGGTAAAAGGGATGATACCTGTAGGAGAGTTTTTGCCGGAGCTGGAAAAAAACGGCCTGATCGGCGATCTGGACTTATACATGTTTGAACATGTATGCCGTGTCATTAACCGCTGGATTGATCTTTATGGCAAGAAAATTAAAATCAGCGTCAATCTTTCCAGTAATATGTTTAATTACCGCTACTTTTTTGACGAATACAAGCAAGTATATGAAAAAGTCCCCTGTCCCAAAGACTGTATAGAATTTGAGCTTCTTGAAAGCATTGTATTAAATCAGATAGACCTGGTGCAGACCGTGGTGAAACATCTGCGGGATTACGGTTTTACCTGTTCTCTTGATGATTTCGGTAGCGGCTATTCCTCTTTCAGCGTTTTGACAAACACAGAGCTGAAAACCATGAAAATTGACCGCTCTCTGTTCCAGAATTACTCAGACCCCAGGGAACGAATTCTGGTCCGCCATATTGTCGAGACCGCCAAAGAACTGAATTTAAAAACAGTTGCCGAAGGTGTTGAAACAAAGGATTATGTAGAATTTTTAAAGGAACTGGGATGTGATTATATACAGGGGTTTATTTTCTATAGACCCATGCCTGTAGATGAATTTGAACAGCGGTTTTTACAGAATGGTGAGCGGGCGGAGGTTTAATTATGATTTCCGGTAATATGTTCGTCCCAAAAATGAAAAAACTTTGGCTCTGCTTGTTGAGAGCCAAAGTTTTTCTTATACACCTTTCAAAAAAGAATTCAAGGTCGTTTTGCAGCCTTGAACCGGATTCGGTCTTTATCCGGGGCAACGCGCTTTTCTGTCATTACATAATTCCGCAGCGCATCTGTCATCGTAATACCGGTTTCCGTCCCGTCTAATGTCCCCTCCGTAAACGCTCCCTTAATATAGGAGATCGTATACAATGCGTCCGGCTGCAGTTTTCCGCCGCCCTCCAGAATCACCCCGGAAACACGTTCCCCCTCTTCTCTATCCAGATGATAAGTAAGATTTACGCCGGAGACAGCAAAGGGATGAAACCGGCTCACCTTTCCCTCCTGCTGCTCCTGTCCTGATGTGGCTCCGTATTCCAGAAGAGACAGGAGCTCATGGCCCATCATTGAAACGCTCATACTCATAAGAGGCGTATCCATATGAATCTGTGTCATTCGGGTGATATCATCTTCGGTGACAAATCCTTTGTACAGCTTTGCCCTGGTTCCCCCTACGGGGTCATAACCGTTCACCTCCGATACGGCAATCAGGGCAATGTCCGTGCCGGTTGCCGCGCGGAGAGCATCTGCTTTTAAGCAGCCTGCCTGAGGAATGGTAAAATCCTCCTCCGCCTCTCCTAATACCTGCACCGGAGCAGACCCCTGTTCTAAAATCAGGCTGCATTTATCCAAAATCTCCCTGCTGTCTATCTCTCCCCGTATAAATCCTCCGATATCCGTGCTCAATACAGAGGAAAACATATCATAGGTTGGCCGCATGATATAGCGTCCGCTTTCTATATGTGTGTGGATCTGGTCCAGTACCGGATCGTCCGGAATGACGGCTCCAATGGTAGCAGGCATCATACCGAGCCCATCCTCCACCAAAAGATTCTGCCCTTCCTCTGAGGCGATAAAGTCCATAAGTTCCATCACTGCCTTCCGCTTCTTCTCATTGCCCGGCTGCTTCAACTCATTGTTGACTCCGAAAAAGAATCCCAGATTCAAAAGCCAGCCCTGCCCATCTGTCATACTGAAATGGGGCATGAAACAAAACTCATCCTTACTGTTTGAGTTAAGCCTCCGGATATGGTCGATCTCCCCGCTGCCGATGGCAACCTCCCGGTTCGCCATTGCCTCCAGATTGGCGTTGAGCGTAACATCCATATCTTCGGCCCGGACTGCCCCGGTATCCATCATGCGCCGCATATCCTGAAAAGCAGTTTCCATAGGTTCCAGAGAAATCTTCTCTCCCGCCATAAGTTTATTATGCCAGTTCTGCCCTTCTACCTGTGTCAATGTGTCCAGCGCGGAAAAGACGCTGTACTGATAAATCTGGTAGCTCTGTGAGGCAGAGTCAAAATAGCTGTTCCGAAATCCACGGATTCCGGTCCTGTCAATCTTTTGGCTCAAAGCCAAAAGTTCCTCATAGTCTCCCGGAACCTCCCAGCTATTTTCCTCAAACAATGTTTTATTATAGATATTGCAGTTAAAACTTAAAGGCCCCGGAATCAGGCGAATATGGCCATCTTCATCTGCCTGAAGTACATTCGGGTTAAAATGGGCCGGAAAAATCTGGGTAGACAGATCCATCAGATGGTCCGACATGTCAGTCTTGGGGATGTGGCCTGCCTTCACCATCAGGATATCTCCAAAATCATGATTCTCAATACGGGCAATATGCTCGCTGATCCGGTACTGCCCCGTATAGCAGTCCTGTACCAGCCTGATATCAGGAAACCGCTCCTTAACAGCAGCCGCAAAATGATCCAGTTTGGAATTACATGTGATAATGATGGTCATCTGTTCCGTACCGGAGTCTGCCATTCCCAGTAAATTCTCATCCACAACGGACGCACCAGGCGCTGAACATCCCCCAAGCGTTCCCAGTATAGCCAGCATACATAACACTACACTAAAACTCTTTTTATCAAATATCATTTTGACCCCGTTTCTGCTCTGCTATCCGCGTATTTTTCTAATTTCCTTCAACATAGCGGACATATCAAGCGGTTTTGCAAAATGCGCATCCATTCCCACACGTTTCGCCAGCTCAATATCATCTGCAAAGGCATCTGCTGTCATAGCAAAGATCAGCACCTGACCGGCATCTGCACGTTCCATCTGCCGGATCGCTCTGGTTGCCTCGTAACCATTCATAACAGGCATCTGTATATCCATAAAAATCATGGCATAATAACCAACCGGTGAATTCCGGAAATGCTCCACCGCCTCCTGCCCGTCACGTGCCGTCTCCACCACCGCACCAGTATAGGACAGCATCTCCTGGGCAATCTCCAGATTTATTTCATTATCATCTACCAGCAGAAGCCGTTTGCCTGACAGGGCATTTCGTTCCAGCTCTTCCTTTGGCTGCTCCAGATCACAACGGAGGTAATATTTCTGAATATTGTGGTAGAGCGTTGATTTGAAGAAGGGCTTTTGGATAAAACCATTAATACCAGCTTCACCTGCCTCCACTTCTATCCCATTCCAGTCATAGGCACTGATAATCAAAATCGGAACGTCATCACCTACTACCTCCCGGATCTCTCTTGCCGTATCGGTTCCTTCCAGATCCGGCATACGCCAGTCCAGAAAGATAATGTGGTAATCGTCACCATCAGAGACAGCCTCCTTTACCATTTTGACTGCTTCCCTGCCCCCATACGCAGCATCCGCCCTGGCCCCCAGTTCACGAAGATAGCCGGCTGCAGAACGGCAGGTGTCCGGATCATCATCCGCCACCAGTACATGAATAGCCGGAAGGCTCATCTCCTCCGGTGCACCTGCAACGGGAAAATCCATTTCTACCGTAAATACACTCCCCCTGCCCGGTTCACTCTCGACAGTAATGGTACCGCCCATCATAGTCACGATCATCTTTGTAATGGCCAGTCCCAGACCGCTTCCTTCAATTTTATCGATCTTGCTGTCCCGCTCTCTGGTAAATGAGGTAAACAGATTCTTCTGGAACTCCCGGGATATACCAATACCTGTATCCGCCACCTTAAACACAAGATGGACAAGCTTCTCATCCTCTGCAGCTTCTTCTGTCACATCCAGACTGATGCTTCCCCCTTCAGGTGTAAATTTTACTGCATTTCCCAATAAGTTTATCATAACCTGATTCAGTCGGAGAGAATCAAATATCAGACTCTCATGGCGGATATCATGAAGCCGTATATTAAATATCTGATTTTTCCGAAAAACTGTGGGCTGGGTAATGCTCACCAGGTTCTGCATCAATTCCACCAGCGACGCCGTATCATTATTCAGAGACATTTTACCGCTTTCGATCTTGGACATGTCCAGAATATCATTAATCAGTCCCACCAGAAGACGGCCGGACAAATCAATCTTTTTCAAACAGTCCTTCACCTTCACAGGTTCCTCTATATGATCCTGTGCGATCCTTGTCATTCCGATAATGGCGTTCATGGGAGTACGTATATCATGAGACATATTAGAAAGGAACCGGCTTTTCGATTCATTGGCACTCTCCGCTGCTTTACGCGCCACCTCTTCTGCCTTGAGCACCTTCCTCGTGGAATCCGAATAGAGCAGGATAAAAGCAAGCACAATCAGGGTTCCTACCACAAACAGGCATAGAAATGTAATCATGGTTGAGCGCATCAAACGCCCGCTGACCACATTCACCGGCACCATCGTGACCAGCTGCCAGTCATTCACCTCCACAGGCGTATGGTTCAGATAGTACTCCCGATTCTCCAGTTGTACCGTCATCAGTTCCTGCCGGCCGCCCCGTATATTATTCCGAAATGAGTCAAGAGAGCCGCGCTTAAACTCAGCCTCCCCCAGGCTGTTAATTATATTATATCCCGTTAAGATATTCTCCTGGCTGGTGCGAAATAGCGCGACGCCATCCTGATGTATAATATACATCCTTAATTCTCCGTCAAATGCCTGAATATTCAGCATATCAAACAGATTCCGGCTGTTATAGACCACACCCAATGCACAGACGGTCTTTCCTCCGACAACCTGCTTTTCAATGGGTATCAAAAAGATCAGCCTGCCCTCTGCCGAGAACATATTATCGAGTATAATCGGCTGCCGGTCTGTAAGCAGCGTCGTTGTCACTTCCCGGTTCGAAAGCAGAGAAAAAGACATCTCCCCATCGTAATACATTGCGTCCTCATCCACAAGACATAAGGAGTCAAATCCAAAAGCTTCCTTCTTATCCTTAATATAGCCGTTCAATACTGTCCAGTCATCACTTGACAGATCTGCAAAGTACCGGTAAAACAAATCCAGCATATTCCACTGGCCACGGGACTGCTTTTCAATGGATGAGGCTATCTGTGCGGATAACTCGTCCAAATGCCGGGAACCTTCCTCATATGCAGTCTGCCGGATCAGCATGGCATTGAAAATAAGGGTGATAATTATAAGCATTCCAAAACCTGTAATTAGAAGTTTTCTCCACAACTTTATAAAATACTTTTTCATACTATCATTGTCCTGTCCGTGTTTTTTGAATTATATAGTTCTGCTATTTGTTCCCTTCCACAGCACGGTCCCGTCGTATACCTGACCGGCAATCTCCAGATCCCCCTGGGGGTACACTCCCGAATGACAAGTTTATGTACTTCCTAAAACATCACCGAGGCTGTTTCAGAATGAAATCATGACTTTATATAGTATGTCAGATGATAAATCAGGAATAACTGTTTTAGCTGTGAAAATATCTGCGCTGCCATAGTTGGTACCTATACAGAATTATTATAGCGAATAAAGAGAGTATACGCAATATGGATTTATTAAAAACCTCTGAAACCGGGCTGACGCCGTCGGAATACAGGAATTCCTTTCCCAACCGGCTGAGGTACGATACATGAGATACCGCAGCCGCTGCCATCATTTATCCAGCTCCAGGTAATATTTCATTAAATCCACCGCGCGCTCCTGTTTTCTTTCATCCCACTGCCTCAGGATGCGGCAGGCCCTGGCAGCGTTCGATATTTCATTTCCGGTCCTCTTTCCAAAGAGGATGTAATCGGAGGAAATCTCCAGGATTTCCGTCAGCTCAATCAGGGTATCAATGGACATTCCACAGGTGCCGCGCTCTATATCACCGTAATAGTGGTTCGCCCTTCCTATTTTATTCGCGACCTCTGCACTCGTCAGCCCAAGCTCTTTCCGCCTTTTTCTAATCCGCCTGGCCGCCTCCACACGATTATACTTCATATTCTAAACCAGCCTCCTGCTGAAAATTCCGGCTGGCGCCGCAGACTTTTTTCCTCAGCTGTCTGCTGGTCACCGTTATTTCTTTCAAACACGCTTCACACCGCTTCGGATTGTTCAGAGAGAGGACCGCCACGTCGGACAGCCCGCCAATGATATTGGCCATGGAGTGGACATCCTCGTTTAACTCTGATACAAAGCAGGTCAGCCACTGTTTCATCTGTTCCACCTTCTGAAGCTCGCTGATTAACAGTTCCGATTTCTCTTCCAGCTCCTTCCGGCTCCTTCGTATGTCCGTTATATCGTAGAACACATTCCAGATCAATGGGACTCCCCGATAGGTTTCCCCGGAAAACCGGCCGTTCATGGCAAGCCATACCGTCTTCCCCCTTTTCGGTTTTACCGGACACTCGAATAAGTAGCCTTCCTTTTGCTTTTTCCACGCTTCCTCTATCTTACTGGACATGTAGTCAAACGTCTCGCTGTCCTTCCTGTAATACTCATCAACCCGGTTACGATACTTTAAATAAAACTCATCTTTTGTATAACCGGTCAGACCGTATGCGTAATCATTCGCCCACAGGATGGTAAAATGCTTGTCAAAAAGATGCTTGCTGACCCCAAAATGCATCCCATCTATAATCATTTCATATTCATTCACCTTACCGCCTCCACTTCGTTCCTTTCTGAAAAAAACTTCCTGTTCATCTCTTCCTGAAACTGCTCGAATTCCCGCATTTTATCCAATGCGCCGCATATCTCGCAGACTATGTCCTGCTGTCTTCTCTTTCGTTTGCATTCACTGCATATCATAGGACCCTTCCTTTTTTTCTGTTTAAGATCTTACCTGATCCGGCCAGGCCGGACACTTTGCTGTCTGACTGGTTATTGGTACAAAATTGGATTTCCACCTCTCTGAGCATCCGCTGAAGCTCCAGGGCACTGCGAAAACTGATGTAATTTCTGCCGGTAATCGGACACCGGAACCTTCCCTGCATCGTGGCATTGCCTCGGAACAGAACCTGAATCTCAAGAATTTCCCTGGCCGCCGGCGCCTGGGCCTGTAACAGATCAGACATTCTGTGCCAGTCTCCGGCCATTTTCTCCAGTTCGTTTTTCTTTTGGGACAGTTCCTGGTACCGTTCCTTTTCCTCTCTCTGCAAAAAACGGGGAGCCATGGAAAGCATGGGGGTACCAATCCGTTCACAAATTTCGTCTGTTTTCAGGATCAGCTGGTCCATTCCGTAAAATAAGACCGGCTTTCTCAAATAGCGGTTAATAATCTGCCCGAAGAGCTTCTCCTCCTTCTGTCCGTGAATCAGAACCAGCATGATCCCCGCCCGGTCCGTGCCGGTCAGCTCCTTAAACCGTGCCTCCAGTTCCTGTTTTTCTACCATACATCTATCCTCTCTCCACCGGTTTTTGACCCTCGCGGCAGTCATCAGACGGACCCGCAGGTGCCCGCGCCCGCCCGACTCATTGTCCGCGGGAATAAAAGTGGGAACACGTTCTGCTGTTTTCCGCTCTCCGGTGTTCCCACAATCATTTCTGCCGTCAGCGGACCATTACGGCGTTTCTCTGATCCATCTGCCGTTTTCATCTACCGGATACCCATCCGGAGTGATTTCACCCACATACAGCGATCCGTATGGACGCCCCGGCTGACTCACAGGGTTAAAGAAATACCAGCCGTCACCCAGCTCCTGCCAGTCTGTAAGCATTCCTCCGGTAAACTGGTTCAAATAGTACCATTTGCCGGCGTCCTGATCAAAATACCAGCCGATCTTCAGACGTCCCTGCTCGCTTCCGGGATCAGGGACCAGATAATACCACTGCCCCTCTGAATCCTGATACCAGCCCGTGTCCATGCAGCCCTCCGAATCGAAGTGATACGTATAAAGCTGCTGCGAATTTTCATACCTCACATTCACCCAGCTGTCTTTGACTTTCGCGCCGCTTTTCAGGACGAACATCCATCGGTTGCTTTCGCCCTGCACCCAGGAACCGTCTGTTCCGTTAAAATACGTTCTGTAACGGTTAAAGGACTGGCCGGGTCCCAGGACTCTGCCCGATCTGCCGGAACCGGAACCACCGCCGGAGCCATTTCCACCCGGGTTGTCCGGGTTATCCGGGTTATCTGGGTTGTCCGGGTTATCGGGATTGTCTGGATTATCCGGATTGTCTGGATTATCCGGGTTATCGGGATTATCCGGGTTATCGGGATTATCGCCGCCTGAACTGATGGTGTCCACGATTCCCTTTAATTCCTCATAGGTCTGTAAAAGCTCTTCCAGCGTTGGCCGGTAAACTCTGTTTACCACTTCCAGCGCCGTATCCACCGCGGCGCTTAAGAGCTGTCTGTTTTCCTCACTGACCGACGTATTGTTCATCAGCGCCTGTGCGACAGCGATCTGATCCATCAGCTTCCGCCTGGCCGCCTGCCACTCTGTATCATCCGCGGCCTGGTACCGGACATGTAGGGTCAATGACCGTGTGACCGGTTCCGAAACATCGTACGCTGCCGAAGACTCGGATACTCCCAGTCCCTGATACTCGTATACAATTCCGGTAACCGGGTCTGTGTAGTCTTCAAAAATAGCCAGGTCGTTAAATTCCTCTGTGTCTTCCAGCGCGGTGCCTGACTTCACCTTCACCCGGTGAACGGCCGCTCTCTTGCCGTCTATAATTGTTATTTCATGCGCCTTCAAATACGTCAGCACGTAGGTGGATCCAACCGCGGCATCGAAGGATATGGTGCCCCGGAATGCCTCACCGGCGCTGTTGGGATCCGGTTCCATCGGTATCTGCGTACAGCTTGGCGCCCCCTCCGGGTCATCGATCTTCCAGAGCCTGTAGTCTAAATATCCCAGCAGGTTGTTGTCGATCACACCGTACACCCGGATATCCGGCTGGGAGTTTCCGTCTTCCGGCAGCTCCTTATTGGTTCCGCCCACCTTTCTTGTCAGGGAAGAGGTCAGCGTCCACGGCACTTTCACGAGATCGCCGTCCTCTCCCATCTCCTGCTTCACTGCGTTGGATTCCGAAGCCTTCGGCGGCCTTCTGTTAAATTTCACCGTATATTCCACATCGATTCCCTGTGTCATGGCTGTCTGATCGCTGGTGTTGGCAGTCAGCGCCTGTATCAGGCTCTCCTGATAGTTCCCGGATAAATCCAGAGCTGTCTTACCATCCTTCGGCGAAAACTCCACCGATGCATTGCCCGGTGTGGCCGTTGGCGGCGACTGGTAAACGGCCTGCAGCACGACATTCTGTCCCGGCATGGTCACCGGCTGATTTCTTCTCGCCGCAAAGAGCTGCGGGGCTCCAATCAGGGTATTCCACTGCTTAAACGCCTGTCCGTTTCCATCCGTGGTATCTGCATTAATCTTTACTATGTCTCCCTTTCTTACGACAGCGGTCACAGCGTGTGATTCTATTTCCAGTGCTGTGCCGTTTCTTACTATCTCATCGATGTATCCGCCGTTTGTCAGGGATACGGTATACGTCTGCTCCTGCTGATCACTGCCCAGAACGGCTACCTGTGTTCCCATTATCCGTTTGTCGGCAGCCGAAGCCGTTTCTCCTGCGTGTTTAGCAGTGACCGTGTACAGCTGATTCGGCTCCAGGCCTCCTAAGGAGACTGCTCCCGCGGAACCGGCGGCTCCAATCCAGCCGTCTCCATCAGTTCCCGGAACCTGTATCACGTTTCCTTCCGCATCCAGAATGCCGTATAGGGTATTCGGCGCGGCCGGGTCGATGGTAATTCGCATCTTTCCTTCTGAGGAGTCTGCTCCCACCTGATAATTGCCGCCCAGGGCCGGTACAGTCACCCGGGTAGGCGGTCCGAAATCGAGGGGATCCACGCTGTCCGGCAGGATCGTTCCGACGGCCGGATTCACTTCCATGGCCAGCTCATACGCGTAGTAGGCTGTACACGGATACAATCCGATAAAATCGCTGCTTTGCAGCTGAACGCCAGTCTTAACAGCCAGCACGCGGTGATTCTCATCCGTCAGCGCATATCTGCGCCCTTCATTTGCTCCGGATACGGAGACCTTTCCCCGCCCATCCTGAGCCACAGTACCTCTCGCATCCGGCATTGCAAGGATTCCGTCGTCTGGCATGCTGACCGGAACAAACCTTGCCGTATAATGCTGGTCAGCCAATACCGTCTGGCTGTCCTGTACCCGGTTTCCGCTCTCATCAAACCATCCTGCAAACGTATAATACGTATCCGGCACGGGAGTCGGAAGATTCAAAGAGGTCCACAGCACTCCTTTTTCTGTGTGAATCGAGGTCACTCCGGTAAGCGATCCGTGATTTCCGGCTTCAAAGCTTAAGTCAAACCACTCATTGGGATCTTCCTCAAAATTTGCAAACAGCTTCGTCGCCTGGGTTATGGAGAGACTTCCTTCCAGCCGCTCTCCCGTCTTATCACTTCCATTTCCATTGGCCTTGTACCAGCCGTCAAACACGTAATGGGCCTCCGGAGAAGCCGCGATGCCATCCGTCAGTTCTTCGATGGTATAATTCCCGTGCTTCTTAAAACGGGGAGCCGTCGCCCCGGAGATGGATCCGTTGCTGCCGTTATAATACTCAAGCTTTGCCCAGTACGATTCGTCCGACAGGTTTTCATTATATGTAATCGTCACGATCCCGCCCTGCATGTCGCTGTTTAGGGTAAGCGTTTCCGCATTGGGATCGAAACTGTTCTGATTTCCGGTAAAATGCTCGTCCCATCGAATGTTGGGCGGATAATCATAGCCCGTCTTCTGTTCCACATCGATCACGACCGGAGACGCAGGGGTGATATCCCGTATCTCATCGTCCTCCAGCGGATTCCCGTGGTTATCCAGCCTCTTTACCTGAAGCCTCGTATGGAAATTGGGATCAATTGCATACTTATAAGTAATTGTTATAGGCTGATTCGCCATCTTTCCCTTAAAATGGTTATTTCCGTCAAAATGGCAGCCCGCAGTCGCCGCCGAATAGATTCCCTGGCCTGCTAAGTCATCCGTCCCCTCAAAGCCCGGTTTTATCTCGCTGCTCTGCAGCGTATAAGCGTTGATCTGCGCGGGTGCGATATCGATCTCCGCCTCCGCCGGAAATGTAAAGGTGTCCGGAGTCTTGATGGGCGTTCCTGAGAAATCCACATACTCAACGTTCACCGCAAATTTCTTCGTCGGATCGGGTTCATACCGGTACGCCACCGTCAGATTGTCATTGGGCATATTGCCGCGCACCGCGTTTGTCGCCGAGTTGATGGAGGCCCCGCCATCCAGACTTCCCTGGCCGCTGGCTTCCTCATACTTCCGCACCCGGTTATTTTTTATCAGCACGGACTTTAAGCGGTATCCCGGAATATCTCTCCTATAGGTGGCAGAGATCGGGGTATTGGCCATAACCGACCGCGTCCAGTCCGGCGACTCATAAAACTTCCAGAGATCCTCTGCTCCGGACGCCGGCCATGCATTCTCATCGGCGCCGTTATTGTTGTTGTCTCTGCCGGTATTTAAATCCCGGTAGTGCATCACCGTAAATTGAAACGGACTCGTCGCATTTCCTTTCCACACAGCCTTGTAGGTGCTCACCTGCGAATAGGGAAATGCGTACGGCAGGGACAGAATCTTGTTTCCCGCCTCGTTATACCAGCCATCAAACGTGTAGCCGTCCCACGCAACATTAAATTCCGGGATTTGCGGCCTCTGTCCGGACCCAAAATCTTCTCTGGGAATTCCGTTAAAATCGGCAGAGTCCGTCAGCGGATGCCCTGCCTGTCCCGTAGCAAAGGAGACCCCGTCTGCCCTTCTGGGCACGCCGCTGTAGCTGGAATGGATCAGGCCCGGGCCCGCCTGGGGATCGAATTCAATGACAGACGTCTCCCCATAGTTGACCGCATACGCCGGATTACCCGGGGCAGCCATGGAAAATACCATGACTGCCGCCAGAAGCTCCGCCAGCTTTGCTTTCAAGTTAAATCTTTTTTTCATCGAGTTCCTCCTACTGAATCCACGCACCGTCAGCGTCCGTTGCAAAGCCATCCGGTGTTTTTTCGTTTTTATACATGGAACCCAGCGGCCTTCCTTTTCCTCCGCCAAAATTCCAGTTTTCCTTAGTCGGGTTGTACGTGTATACCCCGGCCCCGGCCGTTTCGAAATAGTACCATTTGTCTCCGATCTTTCGCCAGCCCACAGCCATCATTCCGCCTTCCGGAATCAGGTAATACCAGTTTCCATCTGCAGTGTCGTGGTGCCATCCGGTCTGCATTCTGCCGAATCTGCCTTCTTTTTCCGTGTTGCAGTAATACCAGTTTCCGGCCTTATCCCTGATCCAACCGGTCTGCATGATTCCCTTGTCACTAAAATAGTACCATCCGGTCCTGTCTGATGGATTGCCGCTTCCGTCCGCGGGATACTTGATCCACGCCCACATTCCGCTTAACCGCATTCCTCCGGTCAGAACGAAGGCCATCTGCCTCTCTTCTCCCTCGGGCGCGCTGACTTCCACCCAGTTTCCGTTGGTTCCAACTACGTAGCTTTTCGGCGTATTTGTGTTAAAAGGATTCTGTTTTGTTCCGTGTCCGCCACCGCCGCCGCCTTTGTTGCCGCCCTTGTTTCCGCCTTCCTGAATCTCGTCGTAATGGTTGTAACGGTCATCCAGGATCTTTTCATACGGCTCGGTTTTCTCCTTCAGTTTTTCCAGAGCCGCTTCCAGCTGACCGGCCGTTGCCCTTGGATTCTCACGGTCCAGAATCTCCAGCGCTTCCTCCACTGCGTCTTTCAGCTTTCCGCTCTCTTCCAGCTTCAGGAAGTGGTCATCGCTGATCCGTATGGCCTCCTGGATCGCCTCCTCCAGCTTCTTTCTGATATCGTCCACTTCTTTTACATTATCCTTATAATAGGCGTACACGTACGTCTTTCTTCGGATCGCTCCGGAGGGGTCAAACTCCTTAAACCGGTTCTGGTCATAGCTCCAGCCTTCATAGCTGTATTCCGCTCCGGTGGGGCTCACAAAGTATTCCACTTGATCCGCCACCTGGCCGTACGCGTCGCTGTAATATATGTCATCCGGCGCCTCCTCGCGGCGGACCTTAAAGGAATAGCGGTACCGGTTCTCAATCGGCAGGACCACGCTGTTTATGAAGAACACGCGGTACGCCCGGTTATATACCATCACATACCGGCTTCCAATATGGGCCGTGAAGGTGAAGAGCCCTCCCGTGGTCTCCGGGTCATAGTCCAAATCAACCAGACTCGCTTCCGTCTCACCGGTAGACGGGTTTTCTGTTATTTCATACAGCTGGTAATCCATCATGTCGATATCGTCTTTTCCCATCTGTATGTAAGTCCGGAAGGAAGCCTCAGGTTCCGGGGTACCGGCCACCTTTCTTCCATTGACATACCGTTCCGCCAGCACATCCAGTCCCCAGGCGCCCTTATAGGCCTCCTCATGGTTCTGGTCGTAGTAGCCGGAGGCTTTTACCGCATTGGATTCCGACGCTTTGACTGCGTTCTTTCTGTACACGATTTTATACGTCACATCGGCGCGGTTTACATCGATCAGCTCCCGGTCCGCGTTCGTCGTCAGTTCTTCCTCCAGCCTTGGAATCTCATTGGGATCCAGCGCTGTTTCCTTCCGGCTCCCGCCTCTCACCTCATCCACGACCGCAGCGTTGCTCGGTGATGCGACCGGCTTTTTATAGACTGCGGTCAGCACCACATTGGCGCCAGGCATCGTAAAGCTGGTTTCCCGGGCGGTTGTCTTATCGCCCAGATTTCCGGCGGTTCCGATGGTCGTCTCCCAGTGGGAAAATGGATTTCCCGCACTGTCTGCCGCATCGGCCGTAATCCTGACCCGGTCACCCTTATGGGCTTTCTCGTACCGCTCTTCGCCGACGGTTTCCTCCGCCACCTGCAGGATCTGTCCGTTTACCGCCTCAACGATATATTCAGGCAGTTCCAGTTCTGCGCCCGGATCGGTTGTTATAACGCTTCCTGCCTCTCTCCGGCTCTCCGCCGTAATGTCCGTCTGTCCCACAGGGCGGGCCACCACCGTGTACTCCTGGTTATAATCCAGTCCCGCAAATTCCAGGGAAGCCGGGCTTCCGGCCGGTTTCTTCCAGCCGCCTGCACTCGCGGATGGCACTTCCACCACATGACCATTGCTGTCGAGCACCGCGTATTCCGAATCAGGATCCGAGGGTTTGATCACCAGGCAGGTTTTGCCTTCCTCTTTCTCATCGTAGATAATCTGGTAATTCGTCTCCAGTACAGGTGTCAGCGCCTCTGCCGGCGCGCTTAACGGCTCCGTGATCTCGTCGATCTGACCGCCAGCCTGGACCAGGGTATTCTCATCGGCCTCATAGATCCGGTAATACGCGCCCGGATACAGGTCATCAAACACCACGCGCCCGGACAGCTCATTTCCGCGAAGCACCTTAAGGATCTTACCGTCTGTGTCTGTCAGAATATACTGATATCCCTGCGTTGTGTGGAACACGGTGACGCGGCCTTTTCCCTGGCTGTTTAAACCGGCTAGCACTTCCGGCTGGGCCACTTCCGTTCCAAATACATCGGGGTCCGGACGGAAACGGATGGTATACGTCTGCCCGTTTACGAGACCGAGTTCCCCATTTACAGGCGTTGATCCCGCATACCAGCCCACGGTCAGGTAATTTACCTCCGGGGTGTACTGCGGCAGGCTGCCTGTGATGTCTCCCCACTTCTTGTCAAAGGTGGTATGAAGGCTCACCGGTTCTCCCGTATTAATGGTGCCGTGGGCGCCCGCCTCAAAACGGATATCCACCCACTTATCCGGATCTTCTCCGAAATAAGCCGTCAATACCGTATTACCGGTAATATGGTAATCCTCTCCAAGCAGCGTCTCACCGCCGTCAAGCATTCCATTGTTGTTTGCATCCACAAACCATCCTTCAAAACGGTAATAATTGTTCGCATCGCCTTTCGGCATCAGCTTTTTGTCTGTCAAAGTTTTCAGGGTATAGCCGTTTTCCGCTCCCTGGTCACTTCCGTCATCGATCAGGGCACTGGTCCGGAAGCTGCCGTTTCCAACAGCCTGTACATCCGGAGACATCCCGTCCGCTGCGGAGAGTATTCCGCCTGCTCCTGCGCGGTAGGTAATGTCCGCCCAAAGGGATGCGGTACGGCTATGGCTGTATTTCACAGTCACACTGTCATTCGGCATAGTTCCCGTAAAATCATTTCCGCTCCAGCTGATCTTATTGGTCACCGGGCTGATGGCCCTGGCCGCCAGAGTGTAGCCGTAAGGCTGTTGGTATTCCATTCCGCCCTGCGCACAGGCAAGTCCTACCGGTTCTTCCGCCTGATGCATGTGGCGCAGCGGTTCCCTGATATTTTTCAGTCTGTCATCCTGTGTCTGGTTGTCCACATATTCCACGGTCAGGGGATAGCCTTCTTCTGTCGGTTCATAAATATAGGTAATGGTGACCGGCTGATTCGGCATCACGCCCTGGTACTGGAAGCTCCCGTCAAATGCACCGGTGAGGGCGCTGACCAGATTTCCATCGGCATCGTCTGCCGTATCCCCGGCGTCAATCCGTGCCTCCACACACTGATACCCGTATTTCGTCACCGGACCGGCGGTAATCGCCTCCTCCGGATAGCGGCCGCTGGTCTGGTCGGCCGAGACGACGGCTCCTCTCACAGTCTGATGGCGTACCGTAAGCTGCGACTGCGCGGCCGTATTGCCGTAGTCCACCCGGTAGCGGTAACGCACCGTGGCATCCTGCCCCGGCATCTTTCCTTCAAACTGCCCGCCTGATCCGTTAAACGTACCAATCGGGACGCTGGACCCGTTAAAGTTATACGTCTCCGGCGTCGTTCCTGAGTCTCCCAGGTTCCATACGTAGCCGTGTATCGTTTTCTTCTGTGCCTGGATCGGCGTTTCCACACTGTATGCACTTTCCGAAGTATTGGTCTGGAATACAATCGATCCGTTCTGATTGGAGTATTCCACAGTATAGTTAAATTTCACATTAGGGTCCGATTCAAAAATCGCGTAATACGTAATCGGTGTATCCGGAAATACTGCCGGCAGTTCCGTAATAAAGCTCGGATTATTCCAGTCATTTACCGTACTCCAGCCGCGGAACCGATATCCATATCGGCTGACACTGGGCAGAAGTGCGTTGACACTGTTGCCGGCCATTCCTGTCAGGGAAGGCGGTGTCGGCGTTCCGCCGTTTGCCTCGAAATTAATGCTGGAATCCACCTTTCTGTACTCGTAGTCAATCGTCACATCCTGGTTCGGCATGGTTCCTGTTACTTTTCCAAAATCGCTTCCCGGTGTGAGCTGAGCCTGAAGCGAGGTAAATGCCCCCTGGTCAATGGTCACGCCTTCTAATTCATATCCTGTCACTTGCGGCGGCGCGGCGATCTCTACCGCCTCACCCGATCCACGGGTAATCGCCGGTATCGCAGGCGCTCCTGCAATGCCGCCGCCTGTGTTTACATCTTTGATGAAGGCTGTAATCTGATAGCCATTTTTCTTCAATACCGTGTTTCTGTCATAGTTTGCTCCCGCTCCCGGTAAATTGGCCGTGCCGGTGGTTATGTAGAGTCCGGTTCCGTCACTGCCTGCTCCATCTGCGAAAAAGTTATCCACAAACGGACTGGGCGATATATTCACCGCGCTTCCCGTCAGCGGCACAGCTATCTTTACTTCCTGATTGGCCTGTGTAGAAAGGCCACCGGCCGAGGCTTCCGGCAGCTGGGCGGTCGTCACGCCGATGCTCGTGGTATCCAAGTCGCTCTCTACCGTCATGTATTTGCCGGCGGCCAGATAGACATTGGCCTTTGCGCCGCCCTCATTCGTATTGTCCTCAATCACGATCCGGTTCTGTACCGTAAATTTCCCTGTGCTTTCAAAATTCACGGCCCCCCGGTCCTTCGTGACATTACCGGTAATCGTTCCGAAATTCATCTCCAGGTTTACGCTTCCGCCTGCCTGAATGGCGCTTCCCACACCGGGTGCGGATACCTTGTTGTTCTGCAGCACCGCCCCGCTCATCACACCGATCGTTCCGGTGTTTCCGGTTAGGATCGGAGCGGTATTGCCTGCTGCCCCGGCCTTGCTGCCGTCCAGCACAAGATTGCTGAAACGCATGGTGCCTCCGTTGGTAGCAAACATCGCTCCCGACACCAGGCTGGAACTTCTGTGCAGTGTGATGATATCGTCGATCGGCGTTCCTGAGCGGTTGTAATCTGAGCTCATAAACGTGATATTGGCGCCTGACGGAATGTTGACCGTTGACGTCAGTTCGCCGTAATCCTGTATATAGATATAGCCTACATTGCTGCCAATCTTATTAATTGCGGCTTCAATCGTCTGCAACGGTGTATCGTAAGCGCCTACATTACTGTTGTTTCCGTGGGCGGCCGATACATAGTAGGACGGCCCTTTGGCTCCAAACGCCACCCGACGGACTGCCGTCTCATACGGACGGAGCGGGATAGTCCAGGAATAGGTAAGCCCCGAATCCTGATTCGAAACGCTGTGCGGTCCATCCGTAAAGTAATAATTATACCTGGCGCTGTACTGTCCTACCCATTTCGTCGTAGGCTCTGTCACCCCCAGACTGCTGTCATTGTAGATACAGTCAAAGGTCTGCTGCGTCTGTTCATTGACCATGTGAAACCCACGGCTATTGGCTTCCAGAGTGGAGGCGTCCGCCGGGTCTCCCGCGCCCGCGCCGCTTCTTCCACCCACCTGTACGTCCGTACCGCTGGCCAGCTGAATCGGGTTATCCGCATTGGTTTTGTTATATACAATGTAGTCCACCAAAATCCATTTCTGATCCAGACTGGGGTAGACCTTCATCTGTACTTCAACCCCCAGGTCGTCAAACGTCTGCACTCCGCCGTTGGTTGATATGGCTACATTCTTTCTTCCTCCTGTGCCGCCCTGTTTCTGTATCACTGTTTCATATCCCTGGTGGGCATACGTGGTGATAACGGATTTCAACCGGTCTCCCGTGTAGGGATTATCAGAACCGATTAAAGCAGCATTTTCGATGCCTTCTATGTCAAATTTTCCGGCCGATCCCTGATTCCACTTATAAGCGGTCGTCAATCCGCCGCCATTGGTCTTCATCCCCTGTGCAGGCTGAAGCTCTGTGCCCGCGGCCCAGGCTGTCATGGCCGTGCCCGGTACCGACGGCAAAAGGGTCAGGGTGACTGCCAGCAGCAGTGCGGTGCCCCTCTTTACGTTCCGAAGCAGCCTTCCCATAACTGCCGGCAATCTGCCTTTTCGAAATCCATTCATTGTCTCCAACCTCTTTCTACTCAAAATTCAATCGTTCCTCGGCGGGCAGCTGATCCAGAACCGGCTCCGAATCGTATCCGGCAATGAGACCTCCGGAATACTTATCGTCCTTATCGTTCCCGTCGTAGTGGTAAAATCCCTCGCCTTCCTCGCCGTTATGCCACTTCGGCTTTGAGCTGTCGTCTGTCCTGGCGGCGAAACGCCCGTTCAGGATGATCAGCCAGCCTCCATCCCTGTCTCTTACAATCTTCTTCTGTCCGGATACCACATTTCCCCTGGTATCGACTACCCGGTAAATGTCCTCGTCCTCCTGAACGACACCATACCCGTACTCTTTATCCGCTTCCAGTTTCAGGCCATTAATATAGAAGGCATTTTTCCATTTGCGAATCTTATTCCGGTTGCCGTAAGCGATGCCGCTGCTTCCAAATCCAAAGGTAAAGACTCCATCGGACAACTCCACCTTTATATCCCCGCCAGTCTGCATGGAACCGTCATTCAGTTCATCCGGCGCGAACAGGTACAAATCCGCCTTTTCCAGTCCGTAAAGGTCTCCGTTTTTAAAATCTTCAGAAGTCCAGTCATCCGTGTCATACTGGGCTACAAAAGTATCTTTTCCATCAAACAGAACGAATCCCGTACGCATTCTTCCGAGTCCGTCAAACGCGTAATTTCTGCCGTTGACCTTCCTGATCCGGTTCCGGTAAACCTCTCCGTCCTGATCGGTATACCACCAGCTGTATTCCCCGTTGCTGTAATCCTGTTCGTCAAGATTTTCGGAGGGGCACATCCAGAACCAGGTGTTTCGCAGCAGGCGCCCGCCGTCATAGCCTGCAAAGTATTTTGCAGATTCCGAGCTGGTGGGATTGCTTCTGTCCGCGTCGCTGACGCTGGCTACCCGGCTCCACCACGGCAGCATAATTCCGTATTCATCGAAACCATAGGTTGCGCCGTTAATCACCTTCTGCTTCACCCTGTCTCCGCTGCTTTTTATCCGTTTAAAGTTGTTGTCAAAATACAGCCACAGCTCTTTATACTCGGTGTAATCCCGTCCCGTTACGCTGCTTTCCAATTCATCGGCGGCCCCCACCTCCATGGAACCGTAATCGAGCCAGGTGCTGCTCCACAGCGCTCCATCTTCACCGGCGTAGTATACGCCCTCTGTTAATGGACTCTCATCCTCTGTCAGAGGGCGGCCTTCCTCATTCAGCCATCCGGTGAGCATTTTTCCGCTCTCATCAAACACGTATGTTTTTCCGCCTATCTCACGTTTAAAACCGCCGTCTCTCCGGTATGCCTTTCCATTGCTGCCAAAATAGTACCAGCCTTCCTCATAATCTTCCTGCCGTTTTCCATCTGACCAGACCCAGCTGCCCTGAACGCGTCTTCCATCTGCGTCCACGTAATACAGGCCGTTGTCCCGGTCAATAAAACTGTCCTTTACCATCTGTCCGGCCGAATCCAGGTAAAACCAGGCTTCCTTTGACTGCTTCCATACATCAGTCACCGGCTGGTCCTGGTCATCTAAATACCTCCATTCTCCGCCGGCACTCTCCCAGCCCTCCACCGCATATGCAATTCCGGTCTGAGTTTCCGAAAGGAGTATGGCAGCCGTGACAAGTACAACCGCCGTCAATGCAATCTTCCTTTTTTTCATCCTGTTATCCTTCCAATTTCATTTGTTTATCTATGTAAACCCTCGAAAGGGATTATTTTAAATACACATCCTTTTTCTGCCGCCCGAACTCGACTGCCTCCTCGTGGGAGGAGAAAAAGATATCAAGGCTCCTGTCTTTTATCGCCTGTCCAATGTCCTCCGCCCTGTAGGTTACCCCTTCGATCTCGAGGTAACTCCCCAGCGGGATCACCTGCGGATCCACCGCTATGGTATAGCCTGACTTCGGGACGGTCTCCATCTTTGTCAGCTTTATGTCCTTTTTCCCGCAGCAGATATCACAGCTGCAGTAGCCGGTGATCTCGAATTCTCCGAGGTATGTGGGAGGTGCAGGAATGGCGGCGGCCTCAGAGGTGCTCTGGGCGGGCTCCTTCATGGCTGCAGGCGGAGGTCCCGAACCTACGGGAGTCTCCTCCTCGGACACGGTGATGACGAGGGGCGGTACCAGAATTTCCTTCGGTTCCAGCGCCCCTTCGGAAACGAAGGAATATCCCGCTGTCAGGACAGCCGCCACCGTGCTCATCACAGTCACAAGCTTCATCATCCGTCTTTGAACCCGCCGCCGTCTCTCCGCTTTTCTGAATTCGGTCATCCTGCGGCACTTTCGGTTCGAGGTTGTTCCACGGCATGTCCTGTGTCCGGTCACAGCGTTTCGTGCATGGAATCTCTCTCCATCTCTTCTTCCGGGATCAGCTTCCACCTGTGTTCGCCCAGGCTCTTGTCCCATGTAATATCGCAATATTTCCACCCCCCATCAATCCATACCCGATTCCACGCGTGATTCCCCTGATAAACCGGTTCGCAGGTCAAGCCCGCCATTCTGCACAGCGCCAGGTATGTGGAAACGTAGCCCCAGCATACAGACTGTCCCTTCATCACAGCATCATAAATCGTTTTATTTTGCATGGCCGCATCATAGTCCACATTTTCGTATACCCAATCGTAAAAAAATGCCGCCTTCTCTCCATCTGATAGTCCAAAACCGCCGGCTGCGGTCTCTTCCAGCTTTGCAGCTACCTGTCTGTGCTGACTGACGGCCTCCTGGATATCATCACACCACGCATAAATGGTGACGCCCTCCACGTCCCTTCCTGCCGCAAGCCGTATTTCCTGTTTCCCCCAATATACGTACCGGTAAAAATAACGGCCAAATGAAACGGCCTCTTCCACCGTATCAAAAGTAATTCCTGTATTTTTCCCCTCGGCTTCCCCCTGATCTTCACTCAGCTTACGGATCAATGCTTCTCCAAGAGTTTCATAGACTGGAATCCTGCTTCCCATCACCCGGTTATCTTTTCCTTCCGTTTCAGGATTCACCCCGGAAGTCTCCTCCCGCGCCGGCAGCTCCATTCCATACACCGGCATACAGGGGCGAAAACAAATCAACAGCAATAAAATCAAAAGGGCGCACGGTTCTCTGATTTTCCTCATCCTTCGTTCTCCGTCCCGGTTTACAACCGAATATCTCTTTTGTTGTAAAATATTGGAAGAAGAAGGAAAAAAAATCGTTTCCGCGGATAAAACCGCAGAAACGATCAAAAAATTGCATGATTATAAGACAGATCGAAATTTTTAATTTGTTCGGTCTGCTTTTTGTGTCGAAAAACAAAAATTAATGTAGGAAAATATAGATTTTAAAATTAATATGTAGTATAATCAGGTTGAATTCTTATTTTTATTTCTATATTTTACAACAAAAGAGATAGTCGGTTGTATGATGTAACCAACAGCCCTAATTTCTCCAACTGCTGTCTGTGTCTGTTTCCGCTCTCCATCGTATAGATCCGCGTCGTGTTAATATCCTGATGTCCCAGAATATCCGCTAATTTTGACAGATCCTTCTCTGCCTCATAGTACGTCCTTGCAAATAAGTGCCTTAAGTTATGCGGGAATATCTTGTCGCGTTCTACGCATGCCGCTGCGCCCAGTGCCTTCATCTCCCTCCATATATTGCTGCGGTCCAGCGCCTTTCCGTTTCTGGTTCTGAATATTGCCCCCTCTGTGATTCCTTTTCTAATCGCATACTGCTGCAGAATGATGCACAAATTTTTGGTCAAAAGGACGGTTCTCACTCTCCCCTTACACTCCACCTCCGCTCTGCCTCTCTGAACCGCCTCCACTGAGATATAGGCAAGCTCCGATATTCTGATTCCGCTGGCACAGATGGTCTGAATCACAAGCGCCAGTCTCTCGTTGCCCTTTTGGGCCGCCGCCTCGACCAGTCTCACATACTCTTCCTTAGACAGCTCCCGGCTCTCCTGGCAGAAAGAAGCCTTTCCGATTTTTAAAAAGCGCACCATACAGTCCTTCCAGTTGCAAAACTGAAAGAGGCCATTTAACGCCGTCAGCGCGCCGTTTACAGAGATTGGCGCGTAATGTCCCCTCAAATATTTCTTCCATATTAATACCCGTTCTTTTGTCACTGGCCTCCAATCCAGATATTTCATAAACTGGATCAGGTGATACCGGTATTTTTGAATGGTCTTCTCACTTTTTTCACAGCCCGCAAGCCACGCGCAATAATTGTCAATCAGTTGTATCGTAATAAGCTGTTTTCCTATTTTCCTCATGATGTCCTCCGATTATGGTCTCCGATTATGATTATTGATGTCTTCGTTATTTTACCCGAATAAAAAAAAGGCATTCAAATATCCATTGCGCCCGGATATTTAAACACCTGATTTCCTTCCATCCGCTTTTATTGGATATTATACTTCGTCCTCGCAATTCCGGGTTTTGGCACAATTCAATTCTTCCGCTAAAAGGGTAAATGGAATCTTCCCGCTCTCGTGATCTTGTTTATGAACAGGAATATTATTAAGTTTTCCAGTCTCATCATCATATTTCAAGATGGCTGCTGTTCTGTGAAATTCTTTCATCGCTCTAATCTGCCAGAGGAAATGGTTTCCTTCCTATGTGAACAAAAAAAACAGGATACATTCCTGTTTCCTGAATATGGTATTACCAGCTGCAGTATTATACACCCCCTATAAGCATGCCCGGCGCCTTGACGGCGCAGCGCGGCATGGTATTGTATGTCTGGCTAGAGCATACTCAGCATAGCATATTCTGATGGGGGATGCAAGGCTGGGATTTCGGCTAGATAGCGGAGGCCTGTAAACTAGTTACCGTTCACTCTCCACCAGGGGCACCGCAGTCCGGTTCGGCCGGGCAGGCTTCCTCAGCCTTTCCTGTGACTTTGCAGGGTATTAGAAGTTCTTAACGCGCAAAATTTTTCGTTCAGGTAAAATTCCCACTTGTCTGAGCGCAGCGAGTTTGGGAATTTCACCTGGTTTTTAGAAAAATTCTGCACGTTTAGAACTTCTTATGCCCGAAACCGGAACTGGAAAGGCTGAGGAAGCATGCCCGGCCGAACCGGACTGCGGTGCCCCTGGTGGAGAGTGAACGGTAACGTAAACTACTAATCTTTTCTTATCGGATCGATCTCCCTGCACACTTCGCGCATGTGTTCCAGGAGTGGACGGTTCCTTTGCTTCGGACTGAGATTATGCATTTTACAGTCTGAAACTTTACACACACGAATCGGTGCAAAAACGGTATTGAACTTCCCGCAGATCTCTTCCTCCAATGCTGTCATTTAAGTAGCGATTGGTTGGTGTAAAACCAGCTTTTTCGTAAAAGCTTCTTGCTCTATAATTTTCTTCCAGTACCCATAAAAATATGTCACGGTAACCAAGACGTATTAATCCCTCTACCGCAGCATTAAGCAAATGCTTTCCATACCCGTTCCCCATGTACTCAGGTAACAAATATAGTGATACAATCTCTCCGAATTCCTTAAATTCCGGAAATCTGGACTTACAAAAACTGGTTGTGCCGATAAAAATATCATTTTGAATCATGACAATCGTATTCATTTCTGCCTGATCAAAATTGGCGGCCCACCGGCCTGTTGGAATACTATCCAAATATGCCTGTGGTATTATACCTTTATATGCATATCTCCAACTTTCCTCATAAATTTGGCTGAGTGCAAACCGATTATCGGATGGTTTCATGAGTCTGATTTTCATAGCAATATTCCCACATACTTTGAGCATTGATAAGTTATGTGAATTCCTCCCGTTTACTTTCTCTTACCCTCGTTTCAAAAGATATTTCAATCTCCATACCCAGAGTAATCTTCTCTTTTGAACGCACTTTCGCGGGCAGCGCGATAATATGCGTTTCATCCCCTTTCGGCATTAACGATGTCGGCCAACTTGTATTACCAGCTTTAGCAGTAACCGCAATAAAACCAAACCGGTGACCACCAAGCAATTCAAGCGGTTTGCTGATTTTCGTTGGAACAGAAACATAGTACCAGCCTCCCTGCATTTCAAAACGTTCGACTAGTGCGGTAAATGTATGTTTCATTCTTACCTCCGTTTAAATTATGAACAGGCTATCTTTATGGATGGATTCGTGATTGTTTGTGTATTTATTTGTTTTTACTTATATTCGTTTATGCTTTTATTCATTTATTTATTTATTTATTCATTTTCATCTTTTCACTTTCATAGAACTTTAAAAACTCCGCCCGGTCTTTCGCAAATACTTCTTCCAGTTCATATGACAATATAAAGGGGTCGTAATCGCTAAAAACATTTGGTATGTATTGATATATCTTATCCACAATCCCCACAACGTGCTCGATATCAACTCCTACCATATTGAAAATTTTCTTTTCTGTAAAAATTAACAGCTGTACACGGAAAGAACCTCCCTTTTGACCAACCTGGGCAACGATCCAGTAGATTTTATCACGAGGAATTACCGTTATCTTATTTTTATTCCCGCAAAGCAGCAGATAAGAAGGCGTCAGTACGATTTTCTCTCCATGTGGCTTTTTCCCCTCCGCGAATTCATAAATGTATTCCTCTACCTGTATCTTTCCCTCTGAGGCCTCCTGATCAATAAGCTCCGCCACTGCCTCCTTTGTATTTTCACCATAAGGAATAATTAGATTTTTACCATTCGTGACTGCTCGTCTTGTTTTAAAAAATCCCACGATTACCGCAAGCAGCATGATCCCTGAACCAATAACCAGATAAAAAAGCACTTCTCTGCTGGAAGGATCACTCAAATCAAAGGAATCCTTTAAAAGAAAATAAAGGACAGCAATGATACAGACGTATGCAAAGAACAATCTAAAAAGTGTTTTCCTTGCAGCCTCATTTACTCGTTTTGATTCTTGTTCTAAAAAACCTTGTTTCATACTGTTTATCTCCTGTTCTTTACATTTTTATGGTGAAATTCAGTTTCAACTTTCATTAATGAGTCTGTTTTAAATAATTCAAAATAGCATAGCAGGGCTGAAAAACCGATTGTTCTAGCCCAAATCATTAAAATTCAGAGTTTTAAAAATCTCTATTGATTTTTATGTCAATAAATTTTTTTCTTATAACTTCTACAGCCTGATAATATCCCTCATTGATTTTATTTTAAGCAAAACATTATCCTTGAGTGCACACTTTAGAAAAAGATATTACTATATTTTGGGGTATTATCTCCACATCTACATGTCTCGAGTGTATAAAAATGATGTCCACAGGACAGAATTGGCCCCGGGCGGACACGCTGTCCTCCCTGCCAGATCCGAGTGTATGACTGATTCTTTCATCCCACTCTTCCCCTGCATTAGAATTATATCATAGATTTATAGATTTGAAGATACCTTTCGTATCTCAGACTAAGAAATGCATTGCTGGCAAAATTAGTGCCAATAATAAAACCCTCAGAACCTTCTCTAAAGACTTTATTCTTAGCAGTAATTACTAAACCCAGTCAAAACTTTCTATGTATCCACCGGAGCTTGACTTGCTATTCTAAACTACTGTTACTCCGATGGGCTGACACTGCAGCTCCTATTATCTTTTTCTATGTTTCATTTTCAATTTTCCACTCCGGCATATCAAACAAACTCATCTGCCCCTCGATGGTCTCTTCCTCCATCCACCACGAAAAAACCTCCTCCTCCGTCTTCTACTTCATCTTTCCTCCGCCAGCATGGATAGCGTCCAACATCTTCCCAAAGGATCTTATATACGCCCTCTGGTAGGTTGGGTATAGGCGAAACTCTGTCCAACGGTTCTGCCCTGTCATGGGGCATCCCAAACAGCCGACTCAGTAGAATCCCATATCATAAAGCGGATTAAGCGCCAAGCTCTCGCTGCGTATATATTCTCACACATCTGAGTCCCGCCAGTCCACAATCGGATTGCAGATTCTTTTCCCTTTTAATGTGCAACTCTCAAACAACATGCGCTGCTCATCATTGTCATTATTCAGGATGATCTTCTTACTGGGATCCGATACAAAATTTTCAAAAACACCTCGAATATTTTTCGCTTTACACTCTCCGCCCATCGCACACCGGTAGTAATAAAGCGATCCTGGCAGGAGTTCTCTTTACAAATTTGGCAGCAATATCTCTAAAGCCTTGTCGGTCGGAATTTTTTCATAGGGATCAGAAACCACATGGTGACTCTCTGACCTTTGTAGATTGGATAATTCACACAACAGGTGATCCCCTCCAGTTCCAACTTCCGGAAAATATCTCTCACATAGTAAATGGTCTGAGGTGCATCTGCTGTTATCAGGTTATGATGAATCTAAAATGGTATTCCAGCACGTTTTACAATTTCCCTACATACTGCGCTGTCTTTCCCTCCACTGTCTGTTATCATTTACGGCCCCTGAGTTGCAAGCCTGTATCTCTTATTTAATTATATTTTTTCTTTCGTATCTGTAATTCACCCCAGCTTTTTCCGCTTGGTTCATCTGGTCTTTCCGCTCAATCTGATAGACACGGTTTCCTTTTTTGAATTTAGCGCCTGTCTGTTTGAACCAGAAAGGAACATCATACTCCACACATTGCTGCATGGTATCTAGGATCCATGCGTAATCACAAATCCTGGCCTCTGGGCCGGACTCCCCACCACAGGTAACCTGTTCAATCAATCCGGTTGCCAGATACCTGCGAATTTCTATCCGTTCCAGCATCGGTTCATGAATGAGCGTCCGGTGTTTGATTGGCAAATCCAGAAAGACAGGGAGTCGATAGTCAGCCCTATTCTGATTCTCGCACGTACAGCAGATTGTTACATTGTCATATCCTATTCCCCAGTCTTTTGGAAGCCCCACCTGGAAGCGCTGGATTCGTTTTGTAATGATCACAAAGTGCAGATCACCTCTCTCCTGGATCATCTTCCATGTATCGGGCCGCCATTCATCCGCTTCTTCTACAAAGAAATCCGAGGTCATACAAGTATACACGGCTCCCTCATCCGGCTGTAATTTATATATTCCTTTTCGATTCCGCTTGACCGGCAGATCGAAACTGGATGTTCTGGCTATGATGCTGCTGTCTTTTCCAAATTCAGCGTCTCTGCGGTATACATAGCAGTTCAGACAGCCCGGGCTAATTCTCCTGCATCCATGCCATGGGTTCCAGGTTGCCATAATATCACATCCTTTTCTAAAGACTTTATGATATAGTTCAAAATCTGCTGTCCTAAGAACATTTTTCTGTTTTATAAAACGCTTACATTAAATTCAATTCTTCCTGCAATTTTTCAAAGAACAAAGCTACATGATATCCGTCTGCAATCGCATGAGATATTTGTATCGTCAATGGCAATACGAAACATCCATCTATTTTTTCGTACTTACCAAAGGTAATCATCTTTGCAACCTTGTTTTCCATTGTTTTTGAATTTGAAGAAAAATGCTCAAAATGCAGCCATGGTATACACGAAACATTAAATATATTTTCAGGTAAGGTTCCTTGCGGAACTATCGTGGTAGAATTTGCATATTCCTCTACGATCTTTCGATATTGTTCATTATACTCAACACAAGTTTCCTGCATATCTGCATAAAGTATAAAAAATAATTTGCTGTTTTTATTCATCGAAGAGAATGTGGGCACTATCTTATCCCATTTAATCAAGTTACCCTCTAATACGTCATATTTAAAATTTTCAATAGTGTTTATCGCTTTATAGAGCTGGTACAACATAACTGCCTGAAAATTAAGGCTATCATTTATACACCTTTCAATCATTTTCGTGACATCTATTTTTGCGGTAAACTCAATCGTAGTTCCTACGCCCATAAAATAATAAAAGTAATCTGCTCTGTCAAATTTTTGCATATCTATTAATTCATACTTTTCCATATCGCTCCTCTTAAGATCCCGTTATCCACCTAATTAAGTTTCCTCACCAACAAGACAATTTCTCATTTTAACCTCTAAATTCGTTTAATAAAGCCACTGTAATATTCTTTGCAATCATCGAGGCTTTGGCGCAGTTTTCTTCAAAATTACATATTCCTCTACACACATCGGTGTCAGTAACGCATCGAATTGAAATGAATGGTATCCCGTTTACATAGCATACATGGGCAATACTTGCAGTTTCCATATCTACTGTAAAAGGCGCATATTCGTCATTAATCTTCTGCCGTCCCTCATCAGTTATAAATGACTCTCCTGTTACCATTCGTCCCCAAAATACGTTTCCTGCTGGCTCTATCTTTTTGACAGCGGCTTTTGATCGTTCTATCAATTCACGGTCTGCTTCAAAAAACACTGTTTTCATCCATGGGTGAAATTCGGTTAAAATATCCGGTGCAACATCATGATAGCAGACTTCTGTAGAAATTACCGTGTCAAACAGTTCGAGGTTGGGATTCATTCCACCTGCCGTTCCTGAATTAATAATTAAATTGGTTCCAAATACATCGATCAGAATTTGTGACGCTATGGCAGCATTTACCTTGCATACTCCAGAGTACAGAGCGACAATTTCTATGCCCTGAATCTCTCCTTCATAGAACTTCAGCATGGCTCTTTCGGTTATTTTGCAATTATTAATTACAGGTAAAAAAGGAGCTAACTCTTCATCACCTGCGCATACAATTCCAACCCTAATTCCTGGCACTTCCCGTTTTTCCATATCTTTAAAATGAATCAGCATTTTCAAACCTCTCTCTTTCTGGCTTCATTATCATTTACTGCATTATTCTTTTGTTTCATCACTCTCATGAAACACCATCAGGTATTCCTGTTCCCCAGTTACTTTCTCTGTCATGCTGTTTTCAACGGGGAATCCTTCCGCCTTATAGAATGCCACGGCGCCTGCATTCACATACACCTCTGCATTTGGCAAAACAGAGCAGACTGTCTCATAATGCTGTCTCCAATACTCCTCTTTCTACTGCTATTATACAGGAGCTGATATGAGATCGCAATACACTTTCAGAACATTTGTTCTTTTTCGTATTTAACTCCGTTTTTATGAACAGATTGTCATTATTATCTGTATCCCAGAATCCAATATAGATCTCACCCTTTTCCGTCTGAATAGGCCGGTAAAACAATTCTTCTCCCCAGCCGCTGTCTGCCATCGCCTTCCACTCTTCCATCACAATCTGGTTCAACGCCCTAAATGTGAGCCGCGGTGGCAGAAACTGATCCAATTCCCAGATATTGATGTGATAATCTGTTACCTCATCAACGTCATATGTTCTGCACTTCTCCTCAAGGGCTTCCAGCTGTTTCTCCATCATCGGGAAATAAAAACAGATCTTTTCAAGCTTGTAGGTCCTTTCTAAAAACCAGACTCAGCCGCCGACATCTCATCTGCTTCCTCTTCATTGATGCAATACGCCCTTCTGTCAAGCCGGCCTGTGTAAACAATTGATTTTCCTTCCACCTCAAACTGCAAAACAGGCTGGTCGGTAAGCGGGTAAGCCGTCCCATCCGCTCTGTCCATCACATAAAGCCGGTATTCATCCGCACGGTTGATGTAGAGGAATCGGTGATCCGTCAAAAAGAAAAATTCTGTAATCAGGCCGGGGATGACGCCGGTTTCTCCGGTCTGAACATCATAGGCTGCCACCTCAAGACGGTCCGTGGTGTAATAAATCTTCTGCCCGTCGAAAGCCAGACTCCCCTTCACGGGGCAGGGGCCTTCAATCGTGTCCATACGCCCGGTAAGCAAATCCATGGTTCGGATATCGTTTCCCAGGAGATAAAGCGTATTGCCACTGAGGAAGAACGCCCAAACGTCTTCCAGAAAAGCCTGTGTACCCTGCCGGGCCGCAGCATCAAACAGGGTGTTGATTCCGCTGCCCAAAAAGACCTGCTCAAACGAGCTTTGGACGTCCTCGTATACAATACGTTCCTGAAACGTCTCCAAGTCCACTTCTATGAGCAGGATCCGTTCAATCCATTCATACCGGCCGGATTTATTGTAGTCATTGCGGAAATAGTAGACATATCTCCCATTGCCATAGATGCACCGCCCTATGGTTGACGACAGCAGCAGCGGATCACGCACAAGCCGGTCCCGCCGCCCGGTCCCCTTATCCTCGAAGAGAAGGGTTTCTGCGGTCTCATCAAACCAGACAATGTAACGTTCATTTTCAAATCTGCTGCGGTGCGCCGCATTGTAAATATCATACCCCGCGTCGCTACGGTGCCCGTCTGCACACCCTGTCATGTTTATAAGCAGCAACAGGGACAGCACAGCCACGGCTCCCCGTCCTTTACCACCCTTCCTGCCATGATTCCATGCGGCAGAGTTCCTTCGGAATATCACATAGAGCATGACTGCCAGAAGAAACAGTGCAGCGCCAGTGAGAAGTATAATCACCTCTCCTGTGATTTCGCAGAATAACACGCTTTCCTGCCGGGGCAAAGGATCTGCCGCCCTCCCGGCGCCACGCAGAAATCCGGTCCCCAGCAGAAAGGCCAGCGGGCCTGGCAGGAAGCACCGGGCTGTTTCGTTTTGAATGGCATAATACGGAAGTAACAGCAAGGCAGAGGACATAATCAGGGTCAGTGCATACTTTTGAATCAGAACGGACAGAAACAGGACCAGCGCCGCAAAAAGCAGGCTCCCAAACCACCGGCTTGCGGCCATCCACAGGAAGGCTTTGGTAAGCGTCAGCGCTTTGTACGTGCCGGAATAGCATGGGAGGCTTTGCAGCGGATAGTCTCCATGCGGCAGTCCATAACGCACCCCGTAGAAAGCGTACTCCAGCGTACTGTTCAGCAGACTAAGGATTGTCACCACACCTGCCGCAAGCAGCAGCTTGATCATCGTCAGCCGTCTTCCCCCCTTCTGTGTTGTCAGGTTCAGTACATCCATACTGCACTGGTATTCATAACAGAGCATGAGGGTAATGATGAGCAGGAGCAGACTCACAAACATGACGTCCAGCCTGCCCTTCGCCAGCAGACCGTTCCAGCCGTTGTCATAGAGCAGATACCGGCGCTCCGGGTCTTCCCTGGCATAGATAAACTGATCATACAGCAGCTGGAAGCCATGTTTGTGTTCCAGCCTCTCCTCATAGGGGGCCGCCTGCACCAGCAATTCCTCCCGGGTAAGATTTCCGTCATAGAAGCTGTTATAAAGTTTTGGAAGCTCCACTCCAGCTTCTGCAATCTTCTGAAAAATTTCATCTAAAAAGGCGGCAGTATCCCTGGTTACCGGACCTTCGACTTTCGATAAGTAAAAACGATAGTCCTCCCTGTAAAGCTCCAGATCGCGATTGGCCGGTGAATCCAGCAAAACCAGGGAACCAAGCCGGAACAGGAAAAACAGCGTAATCAGCAGCAGGCCCCGGCGTTTCATAAGCATTTTCTTTAATTCAAATGTAAAAAGTTCCATGGCACTCCACTACCTTTCCCCAGTCTCCCACCGTTACTCAGCCCACCACTTTTCCCGGCCGCATTCTTTCCTGCAAATACGCTTATGGCCAGCATAAGCAGCACGCACCACACAGCGCCGATGAGAAGCGTCACCTGATAAGTCAGTACCGGAATGCCAAAGAAGTTTACAAACTCTGTTACCCGGAAGACCGTCCGGCACTGAAGGAGAGTAAACGGGTTGCATATTTTCAAAATTAAATGGCTGGAGGCGGAATACCGTCCGAAGAACCATGCCAGTGCAAAGATTGTAAGCAGCCCCAATACATAGGGAAACAGTGCACTTCGGAAAAACCGGGAGAGAAACAGGAAAATTAGTCCTGCAATGACCGCTCCCAGTATTTTAACCGCCGTTGAAACCACGGCATATTCTGCAAGCGGCATCCCCACAGCAGACTGTTCAAAATTTTCAAGAGCATAGACCGGCAAAGAGCCGCCGTCGAATGTACCATAAATAGCCGCAAATCCAAAAAAATCTGTGAGTATAAACCAGAGACTCACAACTGACACAAACAAAGTGGAGGCAATCAGCTTTGCCATCGTTGTTCTCCTGCCTCCCTGTCTTGTTGTCAGCAGCAGATATTCCATCCCGCTCTCCTTTTCTGATACAAAAACGCCGGCAAGTGCGTATAGACTCAGGAGCAGTACCAGCAGGATGGAGAAATCATAATGGACGAATGAATGATAAAGGCCGGTGAACTCGAACTCCCTGACGCTCCGGTTTTCATACAGCCCGGCGATGATCTGGTTTTTCCTGTACTCATAGTCGTTTCCAACAGCAGAATAGAACAAAAGATTGGACCGGGCAGACCGGGCGATCTCGCGCGCCTGCATCTGATAGGTATAGAGATACTCCATGGGCTTTACAAAGTTCCAGTTCAAAAAATAGTAGTCACTGTAAATATTCCCTGTATAGGTATCCGGATCGTCCATCGCAGTGCTTGCCGTCCGGTCATCGACCCTGGCTTCAACAGGCCGGTAAAGCGAGAGAAGGCTGCTGATCTTCTCTTCCGTCATCTCCCCTTTAAACTGCCTGTAAAATGCAGGATAGAGCTCTTTCCACCGGGGAAACTCATCAAAGTTGGAATCGTCCCGATAGGTCCCATAAATTGAAACCAGATTCACGAGGGTAAAGGCCATCAAGAGAAGCAGAATTGACTTTTTTAAGAAGCATTTTTTTATTTCATAGCCCATTAGCTTTACCATGTCTCGCTTCCTCCCGCATAATAGAGGAATACGTCCTCCAGATTGGGCTGCAGCTGCACCGCGTCAACTGAGGGCTGCCTGTCGCTGATGATCCGCAGCCTGACTGTCGTCTCCTCCCGCAGGATGTTGCTCACCCTGTACTGCTTTAAAAAGGCTTCGGCATTCCCGTCATCTGCTTTTACCTGCCATACTTTGCCCTCCATATCCCGGATTAAATGGGCAGGCGAATCCTGCCGAAGCAGGCGGCCGTCCTTCATCATCATCACCTGGTTGGCAATAGACTCCACATCGGATACGATATGGGTAGCCAGGATCACAATTCGCCCGGCGGCAAACTTACCGATGAGATTGCGAAAACGGATGCGCTCCTGGGGATCTAAACCGGCAGTAGGTTCGTCAAGCACCAGAATGGAGGGATCGCCCAGCATGGCCTGGACGATGCCGACGCGCTGGCGCATTCCGCCGGAGAGCGCCCCTATCTTTTTTTCAGCCTGATCAGTGAGATTGACAATTTCCAGCAGCTCCTCCGCCCTTTTTTCACCTGCCCTGGAATCAATGCCCTTGAGCGCCGCCATATAGCGCAGGAACTCCATCACGGTGAAATCCTTATAAAACTGGGTGGTCTGGGGTAAAAAGCCAATATGGGAATAAAATGACGCGCCCAGGCTTCCCGCCTCTTTGCCGTCGATCAGCACCTGGCCGCCATCCGCCCGCAGGATACCGACAAAGATACTGAGCAGCGTGGTTTTCCCCGCCCCGTTGACCCCCATCAAACCATATACGCCGTTTTCAAGTTCCGCTGAAAAATCCCGCAGGGCATATTTGTCTTTATACCGCTTGGTCAGTCCTCGCATTGTCACAATCAAAACACAGCCGCCTCCCCTGTCTTTTTATAAAACTTAAAACTGTACAACCTTTATCCGTGTGTTCACATGCTGACCATAAATAATTATGGCGGTGCGCAGGCTGTCTAAAATGCGCACGTCCGGCACGCGGGAAATCAAGGTTACATCATCCTCGGCAATGAAAGCTTCAGTAACCAGGCTGCCGCTTTCCATCTCATAAATACGGACTGCAAGTTTATCCCCATTGACCGATGTGGCAAAATACTTGCCGCCGTCGGACAGATACGCCATATCGCCTTCCCTGGCGGTGGCAAGCTTTATGGTTCTGGCCGCTCCGTCGGCGGGATGAATGAGCAGCTGTCCTGATACTGCCCGCATGTCCTGACCGACCAGCACAAAGGAATCCCTGGCTCCGGGAAGTTCTCCTGCTCGAAAGTTTTCCGGGGTATGGATTTGGAGGTTGCTGCCATCGATGTTCACGGTTCCATAAGAGTAGGTTGATTCGGAAGCGCCGGCGGGCAGATAGGCGCCGCCGAAGGCAACGCGGGAATTTCCGGCGAAACGCACGTCGTTTGGTATCATATTTTTGCTTTCCGGTACAATCTGGCGTGCGGTTTTAGTCTCCATGTCATACAAGTAGAGCGCGGATAGGCTGCCCGCCGCAATCCTGGAACCATCGTCCGATACATCAATCATCCGCAGTTCCTGCACACCAAAGCTTTTGTCAGCTTCGCTCATCACACCAGCCAGCACTTCCAGTACCTTGATTTCCCGTATCTTGTTCAGTTGTAAGTCATAGAAAATGCAGGTAACGTCGGGGACGCTGCTTCCTTCCAAAAGCCCGCTTTCGCTCCCTGGCCTGTTCAAATCCAGAAGCAGTCCCACAAAGCCGTTTCGGACAGGCTTATAGTGCTCTTCCCTGTAGGTGCGGCTGCTTGTACCGGTTTCTGTTTTCGCAGTGACGGCGTCCTGGGAGAGATCATATAAGTAAAGGGTATTGGAGGTGGTCACCAGTACATTGCTTCCACCGCCATTGTACACGTTTTTGATGTCTCCGGGGATATTGCCGGTGGTAAAGCCTTTAAAAGATAAGCTTCCTGCAGTGGTTTTGGAAACCATCGGCGTAAGGGTACTCATGCTGACTTCAGGCTCAGCGGCCGCTGTTTGGAATTCAGGCACCGGGCTGCTGTCCGGTGAGGAATCCGGCAGTGCTGTGGGTCCGGTGCAGGCTGTAAATACAAGCATCAAAGAAAGAATAAGAGAAAGAATCGAAATCCGTTTTTTCATTTGTTTTGCGCCTCCTGATAGAATAAAATGGAATCTGTCTTTAGGGTACTAATGGGAAAATCCGGGTAGTCATCTGTGTCAAGAGGCACAGTCACCGCGTAAAAAGTACGGAAGCCGTCCAGCTTTCGGGCGTCAATCCCGAAGTCATAGGCAAGCACTTCACCGGACGTAAATGTATTTTCAAACACCAGTGTTCCGCTGTCATCCGCAATGGGCATATGGTCAATATAGAACGTGGTCTGTGAGCGCATACCGGGTATCCCTGCCAGTTCATAGTGAATGGCTGCGGGAGCATCACCGGAAACTGCCAGGCTGTCATACCGTACCTCCCCGTCATAGGTGATGAACTGAAAAATCCCTTCATTCAGCTGCGCGAGGCTCCAGCCTCTTGTTTCCAGGTAATCGCTTGTGACCAGCTGAGTCTGACGGACCATATTGGAAATACAAGGATTCACAGCCAACTGTTGGTGAAAAGGCGGAGGACTAGCTGTAAAGTTGACGGGGTATTCGGCAGTCAACGGACTGTGATACCCTCCATAGGAGGAGGTCTGTTCCATATCCGGCTGAAACCGCGGATTGGTCAGGCTCGTCACCGCCAGTGTAGATGATTCCCCTTCTGTCCCGGTCACAGGGGTAAAAAGGAATGTAAATGGCAGATCTTCCGTGTCCTCCGGCAGACTGACGGAGTGAAGGTAAGCATATTCACCGTCCGGCTCCAGTTTATATGGCTGGGGAACGCCGTCCAAATATAAGAGAAAGCCGAAGTCCCGGCCAATCCCGGAGGCGCTGACCGCGTAATTCACCGTACATTCACCGCCGGTATACACTATTTCCGGCTTTTTTTCAGGATCGGTGACCGGCATCCCATGGCTTAAGCTGCTGCTCTGAGGCTGTTCCTCGGCAAATGGATTATCAATTACGAAAGAATCGTCCAGGGAGAGCGCTCCCCCTCGCTGCTCATCGCCGCCCGGTTTACCACCCGTACCGCCAGTACTGCCCGCGCGGCAAGCAGCAAGGGAGCCCAGCAGTGCGGCACAAAGTACAAAACAGAAAAATTTTCTCATAAAAAACCTCCTTACCCGCTATCCTCATGGTTGGGGAAACGGTTTGTAAGGAGATTATAAACGGCAAATATCAAAAATCAGTCAATATTCCAGAGAAAATCGTACTATTGCCCCGTCCTCTCTTCCATTAGAAAGCCGCAGGGAGCCGCCGTGTTTTTCACACAAGATACGGCAGATGGCAAGGCCCAGTCCGGAATGCTCCCTGTCTCCGCCCTTCGGTACAAAATAACCGTTTTGAGAGTTCAGCACCTCTTTCGGAAAACCGTTTCCGTCATCCTCTACCCTGACCTCCAGGCCCTTTGCGGAACTGGAAAAGGAAAGGCGGATCTCACGTTTGGCAAAACGGACCGCATTGCCAATGAGATTTTCCAAAATACGGTATAGTACATCTGCGTCCAGATTTACCTGCTCTTCCCCAATGTCATTTTGGCAGACAAGGGAAATGCCCCGCCCTGCGGTGATGATAGACAAATCCGCAGTTAAGTCTTTGTAAAGTTCCTCAAAGGATACCTCTTTCCGCCGTACTTCATGCTCCTCCGAGCGGCCCAGGGTACGCATGGATTCCGTGTAGCTTTCCAGCCGCTTTGCCGCCTGCAGAATATTTCCAATAATCGCAGACATCTTTTCCACCCCAAGCGTTCCTTTCGCCAGGTTAATCTGTAAATACTCGGCATGGCCTTCTATGATGGCGATGGGATTGCGCAGGTCGTGGGCCACGGAAGCCTGCAGCCTCTTGCGCTCCTCCACTGTGGCCCACAGCTTCTGATAATTTTCCCGCAGCGCCCTGCGCATCTGCTCAAAGGAGCCGCAGAGCTTTCCCAGCTCATCTCCGCTCTCAGGAAGTATTTTAAAATCAAGATCCTGCATGGAAATCCGCTCAGCAGCGTCCGTCAGTATTTCGATGGGACGTTTCAGCTTCCTTTTGTAAAACAGGATTCCGCACAGAAGGATTCCTCCAAAAGAAAGACCGATTGGCCCTGCAATCATGACGATCCCGCATGTCTGATACAGAAGCCGCCGCTTAGGGGATAAGGAACTGCAGTTTCTTTCTATTGCAGTAACCGCGTATTCTGCGTCCTGTACTGTCTTTTTGACGCCTCCAACGCCAATCAGAAAGGGTAGCTCTTTGGGGGATTCCCCCATCTTGATGTTAAAAGCGTATTTGTTGGTTCTGTCATCATCAAAGGATTCCCATATGGTTAAAACCACTTCATCCGATACCGGCAGAAGATAGTTTTGGACCGAGATACACAGCCATATGGTGAGAACAGACAGTAACAGGACACAGAGGAAGGTCACACACACGTAGGTGCAGAATGCTTTGCGCAGAGGCATGGATGTCCTCTTCCTTTCTAACGGTTCCACCGGTATCCCACCCCCCAGATCGTCTCAATATATTCTTTGCCCGTCAGCTCCTTTAATTTCTGCCTGATTTTGCGGATATGCTCCCGGATCACGCCGCTGTCGCCTTCTGCCTCCAGCCCCCAGACCGCTTCGTATAAACGCTCCCGGTCAAAGACCTGGCCGGCATTGGTGGCAAGACATTCGATGATGTCAAACTCCCGTCTGGAAAAAGGGATTTCATTTTTTTGATAATGCACGGTCCGTGCTGAAAGGTTTATCAGCAGCTCATGAGAAGAAAGAAGCCTGGCCGGGTTCGCTCTGCGGACGTCCCTCCTTAAATGGGCCGCAATCCGGGCTGTCAGGGCAGGCAGGCTGAACGGCTTTGTGATATAGTCGTCCCCGCCCGTCATAAGCCCGTTGATGGTGTCCTGCTCTGTGGCTAAGGCAGTCAGAAAGACGATGGGGCACGCCACATGCTCCCGGATCGTTTTACACAGTTCCAGGCCGTTCATACCGGGCATTTTGATATCCAGCAGAATCAGGTCAGGTTCTGTCCCCAACTGCTCTAATGCCTCCTGCGCGCTGTTTGCCACATAGGGCAGATATCCATTGTCCCTCAGATGATCAGAGAGAAGGCCGGTGAGCATTTTCTCATCATCGACCACCATTATTTTATACGCCATAAAACCGCCTCCTTTCTCTGAGCATAAATGATAAATATCAAAAATCAGTCAAGGTTTCATTTTCCTATGGCTGCCGGAACTTCACAAAACGAACAGGAATATACGTTATCTCTCAAAATCAATCTGTACTAATTTTTTCCCATTGGGCAGAATACGCTCCAAGGTCTTGATTGAGCGGTACTCAATTTCAAGCATTGCCTTTTCCAATGCGTGCTCTTCTATCTGCTGATGTACTTGTTCCAACCCGTCGAACGTATGCAGATATGGTGAATCCGACACCCAGCTGCCTTCCAGGTTCAGTTGAATGATACATGAAACGTACTTCGGGCTTACATGGTTGATAACCTTCTGGAATCTTTCATATCCAATGTACTCAATCAACAGATTTGCAATCACCAGGTCTGCTTTTGGCAGCTGATTCGTTTCCTCCGTTAAATTGATGCATCGGCATTCCAGAAGTCCTTCCAATTCCGGGTATCTGAGAACCGCTTCTTTTAGATAAGAGGCATTGACGTCTATCCCATATACCTTCTTAAATTTGTCTCTTTGAATGTGCTCAAGGCCATTGCCGCCTGCAATCCCCAATATCATAACGCTGGAGATGGAATAAGCGTCAAACTGGCCTTTCATCATTTCATTCATAGTCTGTAACTGCATCACAGAATCCAGCTTCATATGATTTTCATAATCAGTCAGTGGAATTCCCTCCCATGGATTTTTCATTTAGTTACCCCTTACCGTATAAGTAATTTCTTTGATTCTTCCTATAAGGGCACTACCTTAAATCAGGTTCCAGGCCATTCAGCAAGGCGTTACACTGAACGCATCTCTGTTCATAATAACTATATTGGTGTCCGCAGGAAGGGCATGTCCACCTTTTTTCGGACAGTGCATACCACTGTTCAAGTGTGCTGCCTTTGCTTTCCTCAAGAGCTTTCTCCGCTTCCCTATGATGCGCTAATCCTGTGTGAAACCTTTTTAACTTATCACAGGGATATCGTACACATTCCGTACATAACCCTGCCTTTTGCTCTATACTGCATAACCTTACTTCACAGCCAGCGCAATAGATGCAGATTTTAGTTTCATCCTCTGCTTTGCATCCCATGCACGGATGTACTTCTACTCGCCTTTTTATATTGCTTTTATAAAGAAGATGCGCCCCTTCCTCTGTATTGGCAAAATAGTGATCACACGCTCTGCAAAAAATACCGCAAGCACCGATTAACATTTTATTTGTATTTATTTGATCGTCATTCATCCGTTTCACAGCCTTCTATCTTACTTGTTTATGTTGTCAGTTCCGCTACGACGATCAATCTCCGACTGCCTGCATCATAGGGACTCCTATCATAATCGCCATATAGTTCAATATTGGTGAACCCAGTCTTAGACAGTAGCATCCGATAGTCGTTATCCAGTAAAATACGATATACAATGTCATATTGATTTTCTTCCGTGCGCTGTAAGCTATGATATAAGTCTAATACATGAATTGTCTGAAAACGGCCGTCATGCTCCTTCACAAATATTCTTGAAAAGTCCTCACGGTTTACGACTACCTCAATAGAAGGTAATGTCAGCGTGTAATCCGTGGTTCCCGATGTGAAGACGAGCAGACCGTTCTTATTGAGCCTGTTTTTCATGGACTTTATTGCAAACAGCAGATCTTCATCCGTATGTAAATGAGGCAAAGACGTAGTGAGGCATACTACCGCGTCAAAGCAGACATCAAACTTTCTTTCCAAGTAACGAAAGTCGCATTGTGTTAACGGGATATCGCACCCACGCTCATGCAAATTCTTTTCGGCAATTTTCAGCATGGAGTGAGAATAATCGGAGCCCCAGGTCTGATATCCCAGCTGCGATAGCATATACAAATGCTGCCCCGTTCCGCAGGCGCAGTCTAAAACGGTCTTGATGTTATGCTCAGTGAACAGCTTATGGAAAAAGTTTTTCTCATCTCCTAAATAGCTTTCAATGGGTCCAAATTCGTCATAATCAAATGCGAATTTTTCATAAATATCTTTCATGACTTCCTCCGGCAAATGGTATCAGCTAAAATGGCCACGACCGCTATTGTTCCAAACAATCCCCACGGAATAATCCAGGATATAACTGCAGGCATTTCAAACCGGTAGAATGCCGCTATCCCCAAAATAACAGCTATAACGCTTGTACCGCCCCCTACAACACGGCAAAATCTTTTTTCATTGTATTTTTGCTTTCTCTCTTTTGGCAGCAAATTGTAGCCGGCAATCAAAAAACTGCCTTTCCCCGACAGCAAAACAATTGATATGACGCCAAGTATAAAAACGATGCTCCAAGGCACCCATATTGATGTGTTCATTGATACCACCTGTTCATCATTATCTGTTCAACTCGTCAAACTGGAAGTTTATTTATTATCAAGACAAGATACAACAAAATCAATCGGTATGTCCATTCTGGTCGCTGTTTCCTCTGCTGACAAACCTTGTTCAACAAAGCGAATAACAACCGCATCTAACTTTTCTCCAACTTCAACAATGTGCTTGTCAGGGTCATAAAATCGAACCACTCGCTGCCCCCAGCAATGTTCAAACAATTCGTGAACATAACTAATATTAAAAGATTTCAGATGATTGCAAAAAGTGTCCATATCATCTTCCTCAAAATAAAGTTCGCCTGCGTTGTTGGGTAAAACAACTTTATCCGTTCTGATAAAGGACTTCCATGTATCAAGCGTTTGCAAGACAACTCCGCCATTCAATGTAACATTTGCGCCAAAGTCGGCAACTACATTAAGCCCTAAAACATCGTGATAAAATTGTTTGCTCTTTTCCATATCCTTTACTACTATTAATGTGCTTGTATATTTCATATTCGTCTCCTCAAATCCCGATTTGTCGAACAATCTTTCCTTGCCTACGGTTCAAGGTAAGCGTTTTACATAGATCTCCTTTTCCGTATCAAGCACAAAGCCGCAGGATAGCAGCAAGCCGCAGGACGCCTTGTTTTCCGGCTCCGGCTGCACCACAATTCTTTTGGCGTCAGGGTGGAGGGCGATCCTGTCTGTCAATTCCGCCACAATCAGTTTTCCAAGGCCTTTGCGAAGGAAGCCGGGTTCCCCAATCATGTAGTCGATGCTGTAAGATCCGCCCAGTGCCGTGTAGCCTCCCCAAGGCTCGTCGCTGTCCTGGCAGGCGTAATACTGGCAAAAGCCGACGGGTTGTCCTTCATGCTCCACAATGAAGTGGTGAATCCAGCAAAACCCGCCGTCCTGCGCCGTGGCTTCTTTGATCCAATCCAGCGGATCGTGGTACCACATGGCAACGTGCGGCGTATACAGCCATTTCTTAAAAACGGGCAAATCTGTCTGTTCCATTTTTCTAAGACTAATCATATCGTTATTCTCCTTCTTTCTTATCCAGCATTTACTACATTTATAATGCTCGTCTTCTCTATCTTCCTTGCAAGGCAGCGGACAGAGACAAGCGAGGTCAAAAGAACTGCAAAAACCGTGGCAGTTAAAACGGCGGCAGGCGGCTGCCATGGAGTGCCCCAGTTTGAAGTGATTAAACGGTCATAAAAGAAGCGGTGCAGCAAAAGCCCTGTCACACTGCCCGCAATACAGCCGCTTACCGCATAGGCGGCGGCTTCGGCTGCAATGATTTTTTTAAGTTGTCTTCCGGACATCCCTACCGCCCGCATCACACCGTAATGGTTCATGCGGATGGATACGCTGGCCCCTACTGTGTTAATGATGTTGATTAGAGCAACAAGAGCGATAATAACCAGGAAACCATATGCGAAAACCGCCATTGCGTAATAGCCGGTCCGCACCTCGGTGTTTTGCTGCTGCAGGTCTAGCAGCTTCATTTCAGAAGTGAGCAGGCTTCTGACCTGTCCGGATATATCGCAATCCACCTGTATATCAATTACTTTGTAATCCGTAATAGCGGTCAGGCCGGTAAAGGTGTTTTCGGATGCAATGATAATCCATTCGCCATTCGCTGCGTCAACAGGAATATCAGAGATAATGCCGGCAATCGGTACTTCACAAACCTCTTCATCAATGGTGAGAATAAGTGTATCCCCAACCTGCCAGTCATTTTCCTGCGTATAGCCATAATAGATCAAAACACCGCCGCCGTTTTCCACTCCCTGTATGTCTCCGGCAATCAGGGCATCTTTTGCCCATGTGAACTGGGTCCGATCATAGGAAATCAGTGCAGCAGTATTTTCATTTTGACCAATACTGGCTGGGATGCCCGAGAGGTACATTCTTCCATATACATTCTCTACGCCTGATATTGCTTCAATTTCCCCCAGCAGGCCAGGATTCAGCAGCACATCTTCCCCTGCGCCCTCAATGGACAAATCTGGCGTATAGGATTTTAGAGGGCTTAATGCATGGTTCATGAAGGTCAGCAGAACCGAAAAGCAGAGGAACAGGACGATGCTTGTGGCAAGGGAGCCGGCAATCAGTACCATGCTCTTTTTATTGGAAAACCCATGACGCAGTCCCATTGCCGTATCCACATGAAACAAGGCAGTATTGGACGCTTTGCGGATCGCCTGGTGATTTGTCTGGTCAAGGTTGCCCGTAACGGCTGCCTGCGGAGATACCCTTGCCGCCCGCTTTGCCGGTGATCCAGATGCGGCCAGGACCACCAGGAAACCAATTACTATACCGGCGCCAACACCGGCCCAGCTGATTTGATACGATGGCATGGAGGGAAGATACTTTGAATTTAACCGGTTCAGGACAAACATGGTTATCCATTGGGCGGCAGTTCCCATAAGCAGGCCCATGGGAACCGCTTTCACACAGTATAATAAACCCTCCCGTCTGATGTAGTGTTTGATTTGCCGTTTCGTCGCGCCAAGACAGCGGAGCAGCCCGAAAAACCGGGTACGCTCCAATATGCTCATATTAAAGCTGCTGGCAATCATAAAGCAGCCTGCCATGGTGACAAGGATAAACAGAATACCGGCGGTTAAGTAAATCTCAAGCATAGTGCTGTCATTGGACTGGCCCATCAGTCCGAGAAGCATGACATTTGTGGAAACCTGCTCCTCACTCAATCGGTATTTTTCCTGAATTTCCCTGATAGCGCGGTTCAAATTCACACCATTGGCAAACTGAACGTAATAATATTCCCTGTATAAATCAGCGGGAAGGGCGCGCATCCCCTCTGTGGAGAGCTGCAGCCCATGGGCATCGGAGCCTTTCAGGGTGGAGTAGTCTCCAAAGGTTCCGGTAATTGTATACTGCCTAGCCTGTCCGTCGGGAAAGAGAACTTCTATCTCATCCCCAATGGAAAAGCCATATTCGTCAAGGGCCAGCCAATCAAGCAGAGCCTCCCCCGCCGTCACGGGATAATCCCCCTGGGTGACCACCATGTTCATCTGTTCAGCCAGCGCTACATTGCTGCCCTGCACAATTAACTCTTTCCCATGGTATGTGATTTCATCTGCCATACCAAGCCAGCCAGACACGTTCACGTCACCCCTGGCCGATATTTCCTGAGCGATGTGATCATTGATTCCAGAAAAAATAGCGTGCCAGTTTCCATACCGCCGAATGGCTTCCGACCGCTGTGACTGCAGATTCATGTCCGCCGCCCCCATAGGTCTTACAAACCCCTTTGACTTCTAACAAATTCATATCGTTTCCTCACTTTCTATATACCGCTTTTTCCTTGCTTACAGACAGCATAACATGCCGCCCTTACACTCCGATGAAAACCGGCTTACAGTTTCGTAAGGTTCAAAAAATTTAATACAAAGGTGCTCCCGCTGCCGGGAGCACTGTCAACCGCGATGCTGCCGCCATGGGCTTCCACAATGGCTTTTGAAAGCGGAAGCCCCAGTCCGGCCCCCTGAGTATCCTTTGAAAACTTGCTGCGGTAAAACCGCTTGAAAATATGGTGGATATCCTGGGGATGGATCCCCCTTCCATTGTCCTTTACAATAATCTGTGTAATGGTCGGCAGGCTGCTCCACTCGATCCAAATATGGCCAGTCTCATCTGTATGGTCCAGGGCGTTTTTCACAAGGTTGCTCACCGCTTCCATCAGCCAGTCCCTGTCGCAAAAAAGTGCGGCGCCGAATGGGCCGGATAACAGGAGCTCCTTATTTTCCTGCCTGGCGCGTGTTTCAAAAGAGGCTTTCAATGCGTTCATCATTTCCAAAATGCTTTGCATCTGCCGGTCCATCACGATAGCGCCCGCATCGAGCCTTGTGATTTTCAAGAGGTTCCGGACCAGTGTTTCGATCCGCTCTAGCTCCCTTTCGGATTTTAAGGCGAACTCCATGACCGCCTCTTTATCCCCGGACTCCTCCTGTAACAGGGAATTGTAAATGTCAAGCGCAGCCAGGGGTGTTTTCAACTGGTGAGAAATATCCGAAATGGTATTTCTTAAAAAATCCTTTGTGCTTTGTTCCCGTGCCGCGTGAGCAGCCAGTGTGGTCGCCAGTGTGTTGACCTCGTGGAACAGCTTAAACAAGCTGCCTTCGCTTCCGCTGTCGATCCGTGCATCTCCGTCGCCTGAAGCAAACCGGTTGATTTGGGTTATGGCGTTTTCAATCAACTGCTGCTGCCGGCGAAAATATAGGAGACAGCAAATCGAAATGCCCGCTGACAAAAGCAGAGACAGCAAAAGCAATACCCGATTAGGCGTGCCCTCGGTAAACCAGAAATATAACTGCGACAGGATGATAAAAGAAGCCAGCACACAGGAAAGTATGAGAAACAGCCTTTTTATGTCCTTGTTCGTAAAAATAGTCATATCCCATGGTCTCCGTCCGTGATATTCCATTTATAGCCCATCCCTCTTACCGTTACAAGGAGCCGGGGATTTCCGGGGGCGGTTTCGATCTTTGTCCTTAATCTGCGGATATAGACTGCCAGCGTATTATCATCCACATAGCTGCCGTCCCACAGCCTGTCCAGGATTTGTTCTTTCGTGAGAATCCGCCCCGGGTTCTGCATGAACAGACAGAGCAGGCGGTATTCGGCAGCCGTTAATTCAAGCGTGGTTTTTCCCTTCCGCGCCTGGCCCTGCAATGGAAATACGGTGATCCCATTGGATGTGATTTCCGTTTCCGCCGCGCTGAAATTTTGGGCGCGCCGCAGCAGCGCATTAATCCTGGAAATGAGTACGCCCAGTTTGAAGGGCTTAGTAATATAATCATCGCCACCTATATCCAGCCCCATGATCATGCTCACTTCTTCATCCGATGCTGTCAGGAACATAATGGGCACCTTAGATGTTTGACGCACTTTTTCGCAAACGTCAAAGCCTGAACCGTCAGGCAGAGACACATCTAAAATCAAAAGATCATAGCTCCCGCTGCTCCAAAGGGAATCCGCTTCACTTACCGTCCGGGCAACGGCTATCTCAAAGCCGTACTTTTTCAGCGAATAGGTTAGACCGTCAATTAAACTCAAATCATCTTCAAGCAATAGTAACCGGCTCATGTCTCCGCCTCCTTCCGTCCTGCGTCCTCCGTGATCTTTACCTCTTCTGACAAATTTGAATCCGTCCGGCAAACCGGAATTGTTATTCCTCAATTAAACCATATACGATACTATTGACAAACTGGAATTGTCAGATTACTGTGTCAATCCATATGCCTCAAGAGTTTCTTTGGCATTGAACATTTTTACAGATGTTTCAATCATTTCTTCAATATAATCTCCATCTCCCATTGTAGCAAAAAACAGGACATCTTCTCTTTTAAAACCATTCTTTTTAAATATTTCGTCTGGTATTTCCTTGATATTCTTTTCCAATACAGAAAGTAGGGTTTCAGCAAAATTCCACTTTTCATCTGACGGACTGCAAAAATCAATTTCTTTACAAGCGTCAACAGTATCAACAAGTGGCTGATATAAGAAATCTGGATTAGCTCCATTTTCCCAATCATAATACTCTTCTATGTCAGTATTGTAGTCCCATGACAAATAGAAACCATAAAAGTCATCGGTAGTGATAAAACCAATCGAACAAGATTTTTCCCTTTTTGCATTTTGGAGTATTTTGCCAATTTCATTCGGTAATTCTTCAGAACATTTCTGACTAAATTCTTTAAAATCTGCTATATCCATTTTTGTTCTCCTTATACTTGTATTTATCAATCCCGTTTTGTCGCTCCGTTCAATTCCTCTATAAACTGGAAGTTATACTCTTAAAATATTATAGGGTATGCAAATCGTCAAGAACCGCTATATACCCGTCTGCCTTTCTCAAAAATTCGATTTGAATCGTCAAATCATTTATTGCACCATCTGTTGTTAAGTCATAGTCCATGTGATACCCACTGCTTTCATTAAAAGCAAATAAATAGGTATTTTGTTTCTTGTTTTTTATTAATTTCGGGTCATCAATTTTCAATATAGGACAGGATATGTCTAAATATCTAAGAGCCAAAACCAGGTCGTGTTCTGACAACCGACTACTATCAAATAGAGATATAAAAGAGGCATAATCCTCTTTAGCCAATATTCCTAAAGCATTTTCTACAAAAGCAATAAAATAATCCTGTTCTTTTCCGCATTCTACGTATATCATAAGGTAAAGCCCCCACAATTAATGATTTATTGCTAAAGCCGTCTTCTTGAACTTGCGTTCAAGAAGCATCCCTCGCTTCCAGCTTGGTCAATTCCGATTTCTCGGGGTATCTTACGCTACGATTGCGCTATAAACAAAACTCTTATCACATGCGCCGGGCATATAAATCAAATTTGACCTGCCATTCGCCGTCCTCCACCGTAACATCCTGCCAATGGAACCAATCGTCCTCGATTTTGGCAAAGACCCATTTTCTCCGTTCGTCCTCCAGGTTTGTAAGGACGATGATTCCGTCCTGCTTTCTCGCCTCCAGCCGCATGATCCTTCCTGTGTAGCAATAGGCCACATCCCAGGCGTGTGTGTCCGGGTTATAGACCCGAAGGGTTGTTCCGTATTCAAAGCCGGGCAGGACGATCACATCCTGTACCGCCATTCCCTCAAGCACCCATGAGAAATGCCATTCGCCTTTGAGTACCTGGGAAGTACTGTTGTCAACATAGTCGATGTCCCAACTGCCGATCAACTTCCCGAAATAATCAAATTCTTCGGGTAACGCTTCGTTTTTTGCCCCGCTGGATAATGCCTGATAAAAACGCTCCATATGTAAATCCTCCTGCTTCTATCAACTGTTTTCCGAATTTCAATCAAAGAATGCCTGCACGCTGCTGGCGGACGTATTCCCTGAGACCCACCAGATCCTTTTTCAAGTAACTCTTTTCTACCTCTCGATTGTGCCCCACGACAATATCGCGGTGCTTCTCCATAAACTGCTGCAAAATATAATCGACTGTCTTTTCGCTTATGGAGATGTCTCCTCCTTTTTGGTTTGCATAGCGAACCATCAGGCTGGCATCTGTTTTAATGACGGCATTGACCCGCGTTACTGTTTTGTACGCCCAAACCACCTCTTGCAGGGGAATCACATTCGCGTAGCCGGGGCCGTTGATACATGCGATGATATATTGTTCATCCATACGGCACCAGTCGCGCAACCGCTCGCCGCTTTCCCATGTTGTCTTGAGGCGCTCCAACGTGGCCTCCGGATTCTGTGTGGTGTTGGCATATCTTCTCAGGCTTTTAATAAATACTTTTTCAGGATCCTCCTTGATTTTACGCACCAGTGCGGTAAGCGTAAGTATAAAGATAGAAACGCTGAATATCTCCCCATACAATTTCATGTCCGCAGGCGCCACGGAACTGCCCTTCGCCAGTTCATCGGCAAGGGGAAACAGATCAAAGAAAAAAATAATAAACTATATTATACTCAAGTTCAGCAGGGAGATTATCCCAAAGCTCTGCTCTTGTCCTGCTCCTCCTTAAATTTTCCAATACTTTTACATCAGGATCAGGATATACAGTAAAACTGTCTGCCTCTGCCATGACCAGCTTTTAGCACTTCCGACGCAGTGCATGGAATGGTATCATCATTTATATCTGCTGAATGCGAAATGTTATCCCGGACAAATTCATATGCTGCTTTAATAAACGCCAACTCATTATCTGCCTTTTGAAATAATGTAACAGCCAGCACTGCAATCGCTTCGTTATCATAATCAATTATATCATCATTCTTTAGATATTCATCCATTCTATTTGAGTATTGTATTATATTCATTTTCCCTTAACCTTAAGCTTTATGTATCCTCCGATAAAGGTCTGCTGCCTTCTGCGGGTTCTGAAATGCATCATAGTTATTCCCCTCAAACGTAAAACGCCGGGCAGTAATACTTTCAGGATTTCTGCTGGTAAGTGCCTCCACGAACTCTGTTCCTATATCCGGTTTGCATTTTACATACAGCATATTTCCATTACTCTTAATGACGAAAACACCAGGGTCATAACCGGGAAGCGCAGACTCTTCATACCAGATGACAGCCATATCTGATATCCGCATGACTCCATGATAAAGCCTGTCTGGCAGCCGCAGCCAGTTTTTAGTCAAAAAGCCAACTTTTATAAAGTCCTTCTCTTTCGTGGGCTGGGGAGTCAAAGACAGCAGAAGCGAATCTGACCTACGGCATTCCCTGTAGAATTCCATAATTTCTTCTGTACTGTAGCCGCTGTCTTTGGCGGTCATCTCTGCAACGGAGGCGCCGGTTTTGGTTATTAGTTTTATGCCGAATCCGGTTAGGACGATGCCCAGAAGTACACAGCCGATGGTAACCGCTATCCATATCATATCGCTTTCATAGATAATATGTAGCAGCAAATGGTTAAGCACTCCCAGAGCCAGTACCCCAATCCCCAGGATTAAAAGACCGCCCCCCTCGTTTTTCATTTTACTCTTTTTGGTCAGTTCCTCCTCAGACCACAACAGTTCCGTTTCCCATGCTTTTGTCATTGGCGTAATCATATTCATACCCTCTCTCTTCATAATTTTATATGACTTTATTTCAAGTGTCCCCCTCAAGCCATCTATTCGCTGAACGGAAACATTTGAGTTAGTCCCATACAATTTCTAAACATTTAAAATCTTCTGGAATTGATGGTATATTTGTGATTTCGTTACAATACTGAACGAAAAGTTTTATCCAATTTTTGATTCAAAACATAACGGCTGCCTCCGGTATCTAATAACTCAAAGCCACATGATAACAGTGTCCTTTCAGACGCCTTATTCGTCTTATCTATGTCCGCGGTTACCCGCTGGGCATCCGGAAAAGAAAACACCACATTCACAAGTGATGTAATCATTTCCTTACCCAAACCTTTTCCGAGACAGGCTTCTTCTCCTATGAGGTAGTCAATGCCGTAAGAACCTTTTATTGGCAGTGTTCCAAAATCCTCCTCCCTGCTGTCCTCACATCTATAGTATTGGCATAGTCCAATCGGGCGACCCTCCCACAGTACGATGAGGTGGGTCAACCATTTGAATTCCCCATTGCGCTCTTTCAGTTCATAGAGCCAGTCATTGATGGAAACCCCAAGATGCGGTATTTCATACCACTTTTTTACATGTTCCTTATTCAGCCAAACTTCTACCAGCGATATATCCTCATCGTTTAACAATCTTAGCTCTAACATCAGCACCTCCTGCCAAAGGCATTAAAACAGTCTTTTTCCGTCTGAAATATCTATACCAAGTTCTTTTGCCATTCCGGTCTGCTTATATGGATTGATTTTTTCTACAATGCCGTCATGCCGGAAAAGTGAGCCTGTGTTCTTAAACCAGAAAGTCACGCCCGCCTGCACGCATTGCTCCCGGATGTTCAACACCCACTTGTAATCGCACTCTCTCGCTGCCCGCCCCGTTTCGCCGCCAACAGTAACATGATCCACTCCATGAAGATAGGGGGCCAGGTCGATTGCTTCCAGAAGCGGAGCGCAGGCAATGAACCGCCGCTTCATCGGATAAGATAAAAACAGGGGGAGCCGGTAATCAGCCAGCGCCTGGTTTTCCACTGTGCAGCCGATGTTCACATTGTCATAGCCCTCGCCCCAGTCAGAGGGAAGGGATACCGGAAACCGGTCAATCCGCTTGGTTAGAATCAAGAAATCAATGTCCGTCCGTTCCCGGATCATGGCCCAGACTTCTCCCCGCCATTCGTCCGCTTCGGGCAGGAAAAAGTCAGTGGCAAAGCAGGTGGCGAGGATCTTATCCCCTTTGATGTTGTATTCGCCCTTTTTATTTCTCCTGATAGGCCAGTCGAATTTATCCGTCTTCAGAATCGTATTCTGACCATAGCGTTTGGCATACGGTCCATAAAAATAGCAGTTTGCACAGCCGTCACTTATCTGGTAACAGCCTGTCCACGGTTCCCAATTCATAGGCAGCCTCCTAAATGTTTTGTATTGGTAAGAAGCAGGGGCGATCCAGTTCGACGCTGAATCTCCCCCTGATGTTACTTCTTCTTTTTCGGCTTTGGCGCAGGCAGCTCGTCACAGGTGGCTCGGATGAATCGCGCCATTCGTTCCTGATTGTCTACGTTATCGATGATAAAATGCGGCTTAGCGCCGGTGTAGGGCGCAGCCTCCTCGCAGTCTGAACAGAGGGCCGCGCCTGCCGCAGTCTTCTTCACGAAAAACTGGTTGTCACAAATTACTCCAATCACTTTGCCGTCACAGTAAACGCCGTATTCCCCAAACATTTTCTTATAGGTTATGCTCCCGGCACCGCCGATCTGATCACAGACATATTCTACAAATTCCAGATTTGAAGCCATAAAATCACCTGCCCTTCGCCCAACATTCACATTGTTTAATCCGTTTGCCGCCGTCGCCCCAAAATGGCTTCTCAATATGTATACAGCCTTTGCCTCCCATTTCTTCCTTGTATCCGCACTCTCTGCACAGGATCCCACATTTCGATTCAATCATAGCACAAACCTCCATTTTCTCTTTAGAATAACATATCAAACAAGTCATCTGAGTGTCATGTTTTCTGTTATATTCATATGAGCGGATACGACGATTGCGGCTTGGCACAATGTTATCCGGCCAACAGCCCTGCACTGGAGACGTTATCTGTCGGGCCTGTTTTTCTTTGAGTATACTTCATAAAAATCAAAAATTTGTCAAGTCTTATCCATTGCAACGCACACCGCCTTAGGCCCATTCCTCTTCCGAGGGAATTATATAATAAATTTCTGTTTTGATATAGTAAAAATCCGACATTGTTTTTAAATAGTTGGGAGACCAACGCCTCAGACGGTCTACCCCGTTCATTTCCAATTTATCAGCCCAACAATCTGGAAGTTGCAAGAGACAGTTGAGTATTAACCCTGCCGCAGCCGTTCTATGATACTGTCCCTTGCGATCCCCCGGTACAGAAGCGTGGGAATTATCATTGTCAGCAGAATCAAAAACGGGTATACAACCAACATCGGCCAGAAAATGAACCGATAGGTGAAAAACCAAATCCCACCAGCGATGGCCCGGACGGCGACGGCGGAAAAGAGAGTGCCGATCACAGCCGAGGCGATGATAGTACCAATGGCATAATATACGCCCTCCCAGGCGAGCATCCGCTTAAGCTGTTTTCCAGTCATGCCGATGCTCTGCAGCATGGCAAACTCCTTGCGGCGGGTGATGATGCTGGTCAGAACCGAGTTGACAAAGTTTGCAATCCCGATCAATCCGATGATCATGCTCAACGCGCCTCCGATGGTGACAATCAGAGAGGTCAGGTCGTGAAAGGAGCGGATATAGGTCTCCTTCGAGTCATAATTCATCCTGGGCTCCACATCCTCCACATAGCTCCTTAGGAATGCCTCCATGTCCGCCTCAGCTCCGTCTTTGACGTTAAAGGGATAGCTGACCATGTGGGGGGTCCTGCAAAGGGGAAGAAATTGTTCGGTAGGCAGATAGAAACGTGCCTCGCCGGTATTGCGGGTCGTATCGGTGTTTTCGTTGATCCGCACCTTGGCCATCACCGTTAAATCAAAGGTGACGTCTATGGTGTTGTTCAGCCCATCCTTCGCCACATGATGGAACCGGAGGGTGTCGCCCGGATGGATGGCTGGATTGTCGATGACGTTTCCCTTATCGTCGCAGGCCAGTCCGTAGAGTACATAGCCTCCCCTATTCAGAGCCTCCCAGTCAATGGTTCCCTCCACTACCTCCACAGATTCCAGCAGGAAGTCGTCCGCACCGAAAAACTGGACATAGGGATTTCCCTTTTCGTCCTTGTTATAACTGGACACGGCCCCACTCTCCGCGGAGAAGGCCTCCTCCAACGTTCTTGTACTGTACAGGCCGCCGCCGTCTAAAAAGGCCTCGTGCTGCCTGACTGCCTCCACAAAGGAGGTTGTCAGTTCCATTTCGCTGGTCTCAAACTTATAATTGAAGTAGTCGGCAGTAGAGATAACAAAATCCTTGTTGACGAACTTCGCCACATACTTTTCAATATCAAAGCCTCTTGACAGAGTGAACACGGTATGAAACAATACCAGGCTCAGGGTCATGGAGAGAATCACCAGCAGGGTGCGCTTCCGGTTCCGCCCCAAATTAGACAGGGCCATGCGGTAGATTTTTGCGCCGCCGGTGGACTTTTTGCTCGCCGCCTCCTTTCTCCGAAATGCCCCGGAGTCGCTTTCCGTGTAGCGGACCGCCTCAATGGGGGAGACGGAGCCCGCGATTTTTGCCGGCTTGCGCACGCTGATCCACACCGTCAAGAAGGCAAAGGCGGCCGCACCGAGGAAGATAAAGGGATTGGCGGACACTTTCACGCCGGCTTCAGCACTGTAAACCGTACCATTCATCAAAAAGGGCAGCAGAGCCTTTCCAATCAGGAACCCGGCCAGGAGGCCGATGGGAATACCGATTGCCGAAAGCCGCAGGGACTGCCTGCCAATGAGCCGTCTGATCTGCCGGCCGGTGGTCCCCAGGGTTTTCAGCTGGCCGTAGGACTGGATATCCTGAATCACGGATATCTGAAAAATGTTATAAATAATCAGATATCCCGTCACCATAACCAGCAAGATTCCGGCAAGTCCGGACAAGAGCAGGGCGGGATTTCCCCGTAATTCGCCGCCCTGATAGGCAGGGCTTACCCTTGCAATGACATAATTACTGTCGGACGGGCTGCCGCCCATGATGTCGCAGGTATACCCGGTTTCCGAAAGAAGCTTCTGCAGCTTTGGCTCCACCGCCCCGCCGCCACGGAACATCACATAGGCAGCTACAATACCGGAATAGTCGTTGTCCTCCGGGTAGGTATAGGTCAAAAGCTCCGATTGGGCGTCCACAAAGGCTTTGGACACGATCAGACGGCCGATGCTGCTTAACATGTCTGTGTCCCAGAACCCGCACAGGGTAAAATCGGTGGTATACTGCGTACCTTTGATATTATATTGAAGAGTGACCGTCTGGCCGACCTCTGCCGGTACGCCCAGGGTCTCCAGCGTTCTGGTATCAGCTATGATTTCATTTTCCGCCTGGGGCCGGCGTCCTGTCGTGGGGGTATAACGGGCAAACTCCAGCGCCATATCGTCCATATACCACAGATCAGAGGGCCATTTTTCCATACCGGGATACTGCAGCCGGTAAGAAACCGCCTTGGTATAGGCGATTTTATCAATCAGCGGATGGTCCTTAACGTCCTCATATATCTGGTCGCTGATGTAATTTAAAACCGCCTGCCCGTCGCCGCCCTGCCTGCGGATATTTTGGTCCTGCACGGTGTCCATCAGCCCGGAACCCAGAGTGAAAATCGCAGTAAACAGGAGGGTTGTCAGTGCAATGGCAACGCCTGCAATCACATTCCGGCTCTTTCCGGCCTTAAAGCAGCGGTTGGATAACCGCTTGATGACAGAGGCGTTATTGTTGCCGAATAAAATATCTTTCATGTGTACGCCCCCTTATCCTGCAATTTTCCCATCTTCTATCCGGATAATACGGTCGGCAAGCTGGGCAATCTCATTGTTATGGGTAATCATCACAAGGGTTTGATGGAATTTATGGCTGGTGGTTTTCAGCAGGCCCAAAACGTCGCTGCTTGTCCGGCTGTCCAGGTTTCCAGTGGGCTCATCAGCCAGGATAATGGCCGGTTTTGCAATGAGCGCCCGGGCAATGGCCACCCGCTGCTGCTGGCCTCCGGAAAGGTGGTTCGGCATACTCTGAAGCTTATCCTCCAGAGCCAGCATTTGCACAATTTCCTCCATATACTTCCTGTCCGCCTGGTCGCCGTCCAGCTCCACGGGCAGAACGATATTTTCATAGACATTCAGCACGGGAACCAGGTTGTAGTTTTGAAAGACAAAGCCGATGTTGCGCCTGCGGAAGATAGTCAGCTGCTCGTCCTTCATTTTGGACAGCTCTTTCCCCCGCACCACGACGCTGCCCGAGGTGGGGACATCCAACCCGCCCATCATATGCAGCAGCGTGGATTTGCCGCTGCCGGAGGTGCCCACAATAGCAGCAAACTCCCCCTGTTCGATGGAGAGGGTTACGCCGTCCAGCGCCCTTGTGACGCCCGGTTCGGCGCCGTAATATTTTTTCAAATCAGTTACCTGTAAAATACTCATGGAAACTACCCTCCTTTCCTGGTGATGGTGTAATTATAAAGAGTAATTCTCGCAGAAATGTCACGAAGTACCCTTTACGGTCCACTCAAATGTCACAATCCCGTAATATTTAAGCTTTCACCGCCTGGGCAGGAACACGGAAAAAATGGAACCATGGTCAGGACCGGACGATACAAGGATGTACCCGCCCTGCATGGTGATAATCTCCCGGGCCAGGTACAGGCCGATTCCGATGCCCTCCACATCGCGCACCGCTTCCTCCCGGTAAAACCGCTTGAAAATGGCTCCCTGGTTTTGTTCTGCGATACCTATTCCTGTATCAGCAATATCAATCTTCAAATACATTTCCCGGTATTCGGCCGAGACGCAGATTCTGCCCCCGGCGGGCGTATATTTTACGGCGTTGTCCAAAAGGTTGAACAGCGCCTCAACCGTCCACTTCCGGTCGTGGGATACGCACAGCTCTTCTTCACAATCCACATGAACCTCAATCTGTTTTTTCTCCGCACTCAGCAGGATTCCGCCCAGTGCCGCCGCCAGTGTGTCATAGATGGGCTGCTCCTTTTTCTCCAGGGAGATAACGCCGGTTTCCAGCCGGGAGGTTTTGATCATAGCCTGCATGAGAAAATCCAGCTTGTCCAGCTGGCCCCCCACCGCCTGCAAAAACTCCTTTTGCTTTTCCTCCGGGACGGGTTCTTCCAAAAGCGTGGCGTTCACCATTTTCAAATTGGCAATGGGCGTTTTCACCTGATGGGCTATATCGGAAATCAGTTCCTGCAGCTCGGCCCGTTCCTTTGCGATGCCGCGCCGGTTTTCTCCCATGATTTCATAGAGGCGGGTCAGGCGGTGATTGATTTTATAGAACAGGCTCTCTTCCTCTTCTATCTCCGGCAGTTCGCTGCTCCCTGCCGCCATCCCGTCCAGCAGCCCGCACAGCCTGTTTGAGAATCCGGTCAGCTTCCTGCGCAGGGCGGCGATAAAGATGGCCGCGCACAACAAAACCAGAAGAAGGTACACGAGGGTACACCAGACCGCCTCCCTATTTTCCGTAATCCGGTACAGCACTGTGATAAAGATCCCGGACAGCAGCAAAAGAACGGCGCCTGTCCAGGCGCAGATTTGATTGACGGAGGTTTTTTGAACTGTCATTTGTTCATTCCTCCAATCCACAGATAGCCCATGCCATATACCGTTTTGATATATTGAAACCCACTGCCCTCGATTTTTCCCCGGATGCGGCTGACGGCGGAGGTCAGAGCGTGCTCGTCCACATAATTCTCGTCCGCGTCCCATAACTTCTCCAATAACACCTGCCGCGTGAGTACAATCTGTGGATTTTTCGTCAGCACCTTCAGCAGCCGGTATTCCAGCGGCGTGAAGGAAATGGCCTCTCCCGCCAGGGTGGCGCTCATCTCCGTGAAGTTGATCAGCAGGTTTCCATCGTCGAAACAATCGCGGGCCGAATGCTTCTGCATCCGGGCCAGCAGGGCGGCCACCTTTTTGCGGAACACGCTGATGGGAAAGGGTTTTGTCACGTAGTCGTCCGCTCCCAGCTCGAATCCCCGGAGCATGTCGCTCTCCATGTCGCGGGCCGTCAGGAAGATTACGGCGGTGTCGGGGCGGCGCTCCTTCAGTTCCCGGCAAAAGTCGAACCCGTTTCCGTCCGGCAGGTTCACGTCCAACACGGCCAGATCATAGTCCTGCTTTTCGTAAAGCGCCTCGGCCTCCGCTTTCGTCATGGCGGCGTCTACTTTATATCCTACAACTGAAAGATTGTAGCAAAGCGTGTGATTCAAAAGGCGGTCATCCTCCACCACTAATATCCTCATATATAATTCCTCCCGACTCTCTAATATAATACCTGCAAAATGTCACAGAAACCTCACGACGGATGCGTAATTCCATTTTATTTTACCGCGAAAGGCCGTTTCTTACAATTCCTATATCCCCCCCACGGCGTTGTCAACTGCCATTTGGGGAGCTGGAAAACAATGGTTCAAATTAAAACCACCATTTTGCCGATGGAGTTGCCAGGCGGCAAGCGAATGAGGTACGAAATCCCAATACCCTAAGTGCCTGTGGCAAGCACTTCGTCAATCTCGCCATTTAATCTTGTAGCGCGACGGCCAATTTGGTATAATCAGAGCAACAAATTGAAATTGATGGAGGACGTGACAATGAACAGGTATGAAGAAGGAATGAAATTAATCGAAGAGAGTTGTGGAAACAAGAAAGATAATGCCCTTGCGCTCTCAACTATTGCGACAGAACTGAGTGCTGATGGTTTCCCCCGCCCCAGTGTCCGTGATGTGAGCGCTTATTATGAAGATGGCGTGTTTTATGTTACAACATCAGCAAAATCAAATAAAATGCAGCAGATTGCTCAAAACAAAGAGGTTGCGTTTTCAGTTTGCTTTGAGGGGATATACGGACACGGTATTGGAGAAAACCTCGGATGGGTTTTAGATCCCCAAAACGCTACGCTAAGAACGAAACTTCGTGAAGTATTTGCCGACTGGTACGACGATGCAAATAATGAGCAGGATGAAAACTGCGTTATTTTGGCAATCCGTATTACAAGTGCAACGATATTTAGAGACCACGGTGCTTTGCGTTATAATTTGGACTTTGTAAATAAGACGGAGGTTGAATAACTGTCAATTAAATGAGGCATTAAGCGTTATCTATTGAGCACTCTATTGTGATAAGGCGCACTTACAATTCCTGTTTGCAAAGCCGTGAAATCAGAAGTTAAAAGGGGGATTATTGTGTCAGCAGATATAGCAGAAATATTCGAATTGTTGTTCGATAAAAATAATAATGTTGCATACAAAGCCTTACAGGATTTGCAAAAAGAGAGTGAAGAAACGGATTGTGTTTATCCATATATGGATAGGTTAAGCGATATGCTTGACAGTGATAATTCTTATATTCGCACAAGAGGGCTTATATTATTTGCCTATAATGCAAAATGGGATAAAGATTATAAGATTGATGAAGTCATTGATAAATACTTGAAGCACATAACAGATGTCAAACCTATTACAGCACGACTAAAAATTGAAAGCGCCGGATCTTAAACCGACGCTTTTACTGATGAAGTTTTATAATGGTTTTCTTGAAACTTATTTCTTATTCCGCGTACGGAATTTTTTAATCAGTATGTTTCGTACTACAATAGCGCCAATCGCTAAGGCGATTATTCCAATCATTTCCCACATTGTAAATCTCACCTCACGCTCTTCTTTTTTGAACAATATGAATGGAGGCAGCTGCCGACAGAATCATAATGAGCATAATAACGCCTGCGCCGCCCAACAAAAGCATGGCGTTGTTTGTGTTAAAACTCAGGTTAAAGCTATCTATATCTCCCATAAACAGACGTACAATATAGTAAAACAGTAAAAAACCTACTGTCGGAATAAACATGAACATCTTGCCTTTGATGGAACCGTAGCAATAATAGCCCGGAATCTGGATACCTGCATAGATGCAGAATAGTATGGTACAAAGAAGGAAGGTTCCGACCATATCCGGCAGGGTGACGGCGCAATTCTTAAAATACAGAATAACCGCCTGTACTCCCAGCGTAACCAGCAGCGCCAGGAGCCCCATCAAAAATATAACCAGGTATCTTCCAATGACCAAAGCGCTTTTTTTCGCTGGAAGGAAGCCATAAAACCGTTCCATGTTGTTCTTTTCCACTACGGAAAAGGTGTAGCCGGTGGTCATGGCCATTACCGTTGCTGCAAAAGACAGCCCTTCAAAAAGGGTGCCTGTAAAAAAAGTGATGAGCAGCGGCACCAGCAGCACCAGCAGAATGGATTTCAAATAGGGTTTCAGAAGCAGATAATCCAGCTTCATACATTTCACGGTAAGATTCATCGCCCCGCCTCCTTCTCCGCCTGTCGGCTTACAAATACTACTATGTCATCAATCGTTGCGTGAATGGCCTCGGGCTGCAGGTATTCCGGTAAGTCCTGCGTCCGAATGAGCGCCTCGTAGCCTGTGGCAAAGGTTCTGACCCCAATCAGCCGGTTCTCCAGATCCTCTGTCAATGTCTTTTTGTCACCGCTTACAATGCGGTATCCCTCGACAAAATCCTCTTTGCTGCCTGTGAAAATCAGCTTTCCAAGGTTGATACAGGTGATATAATCCGCGATCTTTTCGAGGTCGCTTGTGATATGGGTGGAAAAAAGAACGCTGTGCCGTCCATCTTCAATATATCCTGATAGAATCTCCAGCAGCTCATCACGGGAAACCGGATCCAGGCCGCTGGTCGGTTCATCCAGAATTAACAGCTTCGCGTCATAAGAAAAGGCGCAGGCCAGCATAAGCTTCATCTGCATTCCTTTGGACAGTTCTTTTACCCTCTTCTCTTTTGAAATACGAGATTTCGAAAGCATGGACCAATATGTTTCGCTGTTCCATTGATCATAAAAAAGAGAGTATGCCGTTTCCACATCGGTCATGTTCCACTCGTCTACAAAGTAGCTGTTGTCAAATACTACGCCGATATCCCGTTTAATCTCCTGCTCTTGGGCAATATGATCTTTTCCAAACACGGTTATGCTGCCGTTGTCAGGTTCAATCATATTGAGGATGGACTTAATCGTGGTGGTCTTACCTGACCCATTGGGGCCAATCAGCCCCATGATAAACCCTTCCGGCAGACAAAAGGTAAGATTGTCAAGTTTAAAATCCCTATAGGACTTTGAGAGTGCTGTCACTTCCAGCATTTTATTCATTTTGACTCCTCCTTAATTCTTCTTGAAACAAAGAAGACATCTCCTCATCATCAGCTCCTGCTTTCCGGGCCTTTTGAACCGCCTGCCCCATAAGCGATTTTGCTTCATCCAGCAGGTGCATCTTGATAATCTCCGAACTTTTTTCGGCAACAAAACAGCCTTTTCCCTGAACCGTTTCCAAATACCCCTCGTTCTCAAGTTCCGTATACGCACGGTTGATCGTCAAAACACCAACCTTAAGTTCCTTTGCTAATGACCGGAGGGAAGGCAACGTATCACCCGGCACAATCTCGCTATTTAAAATGGAGTGAATGATCTGCCGCTTGATTTGTTCATAGATAGGGCCTTCGTAGTTATTCGATACGGTAATCTTCACGGTTGCTCCTTCTTCTATGTAACATAATACAGTGTTATACTGTTATGTACATCAGCATAACACCGTGTCTTCTCAATGTCAAGGGGGGAATTACTGGGATGACGTCACCATATAGCTTTTTAGACTGCAGGGCAAACTGGAGTTGGTGAAGCAAGAAAAACTCTATTTTTTCTCTGTATTTATAATATTTTCGTAATGGGATGTTCTCTCCAAGTGCCATCGTGTCACATACCTTAGGACACCAGAAGGACAGAGTTTCCCCCTGGCGTCACTTTATTATTTCAAAACAGTATACAACAAACTGCTTCTGCCACCCTTTGGTCTCAGGCAAAAATCATCTTCGTGACCAACCATGCTGACAGGGGGATTGACATTTTAAAAAGCGGCGTCAGCGCCTGTAAACACAGAGCAAACTGAGTGTATCGAACTGTCCATGGGACTGGACGAAAAAGTCAGAATCCCCCTTTCTCAAATCACTTATGTAGACCCAATGAAAACAGTCCCGCACTCCATCTGCTATCATACCTTCGATGGGTCGGAAATCACAGTGCGGGACACCATCGAACATGCATTGCTGCTATTAGGCTGCGGTTTTATGAAAAGCCACCGTTCCGTCATCCTCTCGCTGTCGGCGTTCCTGTACAGGGAGGGTGTTGAGCCGCTGCGCACATATTTCCGGGAGCTGACCAGCAGCCCTGCTGTGGCAGTGTGTATGGCAGTTCTGGTATTGAACAGTGTGCTGTTAAGCGATTCTGTTATTTTTACTGCTGTTTCTGCCATTTACGTTGACGGACAGCCTGAACCCATTGATCCGGCTCCTGCTGCCCTTGTTTTGCCTCTTTATTCTTTTTTCGCAGATGTTTTTTATCATGCTTTTATATCAGTCGGCATTTTTAAAGGATACCTCCGCCTCCTTAAACTCAGTATTTACAGAAGAAAAATTTGTTCAGAGTTTAAATCTTATTTACTAGTGAAAGTTGTGGAAAACCATAATCCATGATTAAATCCTATATTAGATTCAACACTTTGGTGGTGTGATTCATCAAATATATAAACAAAATAGAGTTCCACCATCTGTCCTTATAGTCTATCTGAAAAGGCCAGCCATTTTTAATCTGGCTGACCTGAAATTTTACCCCATATCCTCTTTTACTCGTCTCACATCTATGAAAAGGCCAAAAGCCACAATTCCGCATCATTATTACCGACTCGACATGTGATGAATGGATTATAATGTCATCAAAATATAATATATCCTTACTGTGCCATGAAGCTGCTTCCATATAAGGAATAATCATTTTCAAACCATCACAAAGAAAGTGTACAGGAATTACGGTTTGCCCTCAGCGAGCAGATCCGCAAACAGGTATTTTATGTCACTTTCGTAAAAAACATCGAAACCATCATAAAATCAAATGTCATTGTAACGGCCTTAAAACACTTGATTCAGCAACAAGGGTACCATTTATAAAGTTATAAAGGCGTGTACTTTATAATTAATCCTCACTTTACCGCTTATATACCGCCACCTCTAGTTCCGCTTTTCTATAAGAGAAGCAGAACTCATTTCGCTGTCCACAAGGACTTTACATAACATATAGCTCTGCCTCCTTCATTCTTATATTTAACTATCTAATCCACAAAACTCTTCCTGCCTCGAATATCCTATTATCACGTTCAACTCTCCAGTGTATTCCGTTTTAGCTTTCCTTTAATTTATCAATCGACAATAGTTTGGACAACAGTACAATACTTTCCGTATTGATGGAAGCGGTGATTCGGATATGCAAAAAGCATAGTCTGTCCTTGGCGTAAAATCATGACATTTTACTGCTTAATACAATTCATAATCAGTACTGGTTGTATAGATATCCGATGCACGCTTTCTTCTTTATTTCTTACAAAACCTGTATTTCCCCTTACCATATCCAGCAACTGCTTCTATAATCTGTGCATGAACCAAATCTTTCAGCAAATCAGAGGCTCTGCTAGCACCAAGCTTTGTTATCTTCTGCATATCTGATCTGCCAAATACAACGTTTACTCCAAAGGAATTATACATACTTTGAATATGGACCACTGTTTTTGATGTAAACGCCTCCAGCGATTCTCCATATATTTCCCATATATCAATATCCGGTTTTTCAGTTTCAATGTCCGGTTTTTTAGTTTTAATGTCCGATTTTTGATCATGTTTATATCGTCCACTTACATGTAAAGTCCGATTGTGCAGTTCATGATGTTCACCACATAACAAATTTTCTAAAAACAATTCCAAATACTCAGTAGTCTCATGAATTCCTTTTGTCAGATTATTATAATTAGCTCGAACAAGAGCATTTCTGAAATACCATGCATTCTCCGCAAAAATGTCATTCGTTGCATCAAATCCTAAAGTACACAGATATTTGATAAAGAATACCGCTGTTGTTCTCGTATTACCCTCTCCAAAAATATGATTCTGCCATAATCTTGAAACAAAAATAGCCAGGTGATGAATAATCTCATCCATCGATAATCCTTTATAGCTGTAATTCTTCTCCTGCGAAAAATCATACTCTAATGTTGCTCTAAGCTCCGATGCGCTTCCATAAAGAACTGTTTCTCCGTCTAATACCCATTCCTTTTTCGTAATATTATAATCACGGATTTTTCCTGCATGTCCATAGATTCCAGCAAACAATTTCCTGTGAATAGATAGATACTCATTCGGTGTGAAAGAAAATGCTTTTTCAGAAAGCAGCTTTGCAATTCTCACAGAAACTTTATCGGCCTCTTCTGTTCTTACATTCTCATCAGTTCTTGGGTTTTCTTCATAATAGGCATCCAATAATTTCTGAGCTTCATCAAGAGTTATCTGCCCTTCAATATTTTGAATCGCAGTATCCAACAAATATTTAGAAGGTTTTAATCCATCCACCGCCTGCAATCCGATTGCAGTGTGCCAGGCATATCCCTTATCTCTTTTATTTGGTTCTGTTTGTATAAGGTACTCTTTGAAAGGATCCTGATCCACAATAATACCTCCCGCCAATTTATTTTTAAGAATTTTATATTCGTTTATTTAATCGTTTTTTCATTTTTCCGGCGCAATTCCACGCAGACTTCGCAGTGTGTTGAGGCTGTAAAAAGATTCCCGAAAGGCGCAGGTTGCCCTTTGAGAAGCCATTGTAATTCGCGCCCTACTGGACACCGTATTATTTTAGTACTCATTATTTGTCCTGTCATTTGGGTGAATTAGAGCCTCCTAATTTGATTTTTCAGATTTTTCTCCGTTCTCCAGCCACTGCGTTCTCATTTCTAAAATTCCCCTAAAAATATGCTAATTGGAGTTAATTCAAGCAAAGGCTGTTGAGATTATTGTAAAATGCATTTAGTTCTACATCCAAAAATTCATCTCCTTCAAATACAGCCTTGCAAATATTTGAGATTTCAGTAAAATGCTCATTTACAATTTTGTCGCTAATATCACTAAGAAGTTTAAAAATTTCGTCTTTATACTTCTTTTCAATACTAATAAAATACGCTTCATCCTGATAGTTAGTTAGCACTTGTCTAGATTTTGAGAAAGCCCATAACAGTTCGCCTACACGGTCAACATTTTCGTATCCTGTAACAGCAGGTTTTTCAACATCATATACATTGGCAAAACAATCCACAATCTGCGATGTAACCTCTATAGGAAAAGGCAGACCCAATTCATCTACTAAAGACTCATCATCATTTTCGACACATTGTTTTAGTGTCCCCAAAAAATTCTTTGGAATCTTAAGCCCACTAGGAATTAACACATTAGGTTTGTTGCAAAATAAGAGAAGCAAATAATCATATTCTAATTCTGCAAAAGGGGTGCATAGATACAAGAGATGCATAAGTTTATCACTATCTGTCAAATCAAAATTGTTCACAATAATCGGATATTTACTGAGTATACCATCGAAGAAATAATCTTTAGGAAAACTTATTGAATATGCAGCTGATAAATCACTTAATGTATCTGAAGTCTTTATAAGTTTCTCTTGATAGTTCTTCTCATACCAAATATTTATTTGATACTTATTAAAGTATTTATATCCCTATTTCCGACACAATTCGACACAAATCTCGCAGTGCTCCGTCCCCGGAAACATATCCACCCCCCACGCCACTTTCGCCTCATACCCCATCTTCCTAAACACCGCCAAATCCCTGGCCAGCGTATCCGGGCCGCATGACACATAGACCACTTTTTTCGGTTTCATCTTAACTACCGCCTGAATAAACTCTTCCGTGCTTCCACTCCTTGGCGGATCCATAAAAACGACATCAGCATGTTCTCCATTGTCCGCCATCCTGCTCATGAACGCACCGGCATCGTTACAATAGAACTGCACATTCTTAATCCCATTAATCTTAGCATTCTGAGCTGCGTCCCGCACTGCATCGCGGTTTAATTCCACGCCGATCACCTGGCCTGCCTCCTGACTTGCCACGATCCCAATCGTACCAATACCGCAGTACGCGTCAATCACCGTTTCTTTCCCCTTAAGTGCGGCCAGCTCCATCGCTTTCCGATAGAGCACCTCTGTCTGTACCGGATTTACCTGATAAAATGATTTAGAAGAGATCCGGAAACGGAAGCCGCACAGGATATCCTCAATATAGCCTTTGCCGTACAGCACATTCTCCCGGTCACCGAGTACCATACTGGTGTCCCTGCCGTTTACATTCTGAACAATCGTCGTAATTTCCGGATGCTTTTCTCTCAATGCCCGTACAAAATTATTCTTTGAAGGAAATACAGGAGAAGCGGTGACCAGAACGACCATAATTTCACCCGTTGTGAATCCCCGCCGTATCAGGACATGACGAAGGAGACCATATCCCGTGTCCTCATCATACGTTTTAATCTTAAATGATTTTAACATTCCTCTGATGGTTCCAATTATCTCATCCGCTTTTTGATCCTCAATCAGACAGGACTCTACGGGAACGACACGATGAGTATTCGCCTCGTACACCCCTGAAACGGGATTTCCCTTTTTATCATGGTCAAAAACAGCGTGTACCTTGTTTCTGTAATGGAAAGGATCCTTCATTCCAATAATTGGCTGCACCTTACAATAGGGCTTCAACAGTTCCTCCAGCTTTGTCTGCTTGATCTTCAGCTGTTTTTCATAAGGCATATCCAGAAGCTGACATCCGCCGCAGCGCAAAAACACAGGACATGCAGAAGTATTCTTTCTGACTGGCTGCCTGTCCGCTTTTATTCCTTCCCTGCTCTGTAAATTGGAGTTCCCGCCAGAAGCTCTGTTCCGGCCTGTATCGTACTTCGGTTTCTGGCTGTCATTGCCCCATTTTCCTTTTCCGCCTGCTCTTTGCTCCTTTTTAGGCCCTTTTTTCTGATCCGACGATTTCTCCCCCGAATCCGGCTTTCGTCCCATCTTCCTGCCTGTATTGGGCACTTTATTCTTCTCCTGCCTTGAACTGCTGTCTTTTGCAGCTTTATCATCACGCTTTCCTTTTGTCGCCTTTTCTGTCACTACTCTTGGTCTTTCCGCTTTCAGCCGGTTTTCAATCATTTGATTTTGCCTTCCTTTTTCTTCTTTTATGTTCATGGCGTATTTGGCTCCCTCCAACACTTTCCGCTGCTAAACTGCCAAATATGATAACTTCCTAAATATAGTATTCAGCAAAAGCCTTTCTATCGTTACAATCAATCGATAACCATTCCCTCTATAGAACTTATTATAATACAAGACGCTGTATAAAACCATCGAAAAAAACATTGCCCCGTCAATCCTGTATCAGTTACAGTTCACGGCCCATTTGTCCGTCTCCTCCGTCCGTTCTGCTTACCGTTCTGCTTACCTCTCTGCTTACACTTGCATTTTTCCCACACTCTAGTATAATAACACCAGGATTCTTATTACTCCTTTGACAGATTTCAAACAGAAAGAGGCACTCCATATGACAAATATTACTCCTGTAGAATGTGTTACCCCCATACCAGACTTTCACTTAGACCGCACCCTATATACCGGACGGCCCGCAAATCCTGCCGGGCGTCTTAATAAAGAGATACACACTTACGATCTCCTGGACAAGCTGGGAATCACCTATCAGCGTCTGGATCATGATCCGACCGCTACGATAGAAGCATGCCATGATATCGATGCGCTTTTAAACACAAATATCTGTAAAAATTTATTTCTGCGCAATGCACAGAAAAACAGTTTTTATCTTCTCATGATCCCGGGACATAAAAAATTTCGGACGGCAGTCCTGTCAAAACAAATTGGATCAGCCAGACTCTCATTTGCAGAACCGGAATTTATGGAAGAGTATCTGAACATAACGCCTGGCTCCGTCTCCGTTCTGGGCCTGATGAATGATAAAGGAAACCGTGTCCGCCTGCTGATTGACAAGGCTATTCTTGAACAGGAATTTCTCGGCTGTCATCCTTGTATCAATACGTCCAGTTTAAAAATCCGCACCTCGGACATTATCGAAATTTTCTTACCCTGCATCAATCATGCCTACACTCTGGTAGATCTGCCCGACGATCAGAATTAGAAATCCCTCCTTATAATTTCCCCCATCATACTGCCTGCTGCATCAAAAATGGCCGCGTTTTCAACGCAGCCATTTTTTCTTATCCTTATTCCAATCCCCTTTTCATTTCTCTTCTTCTCGCCTACTCCTCATACCAGGCAATCCGATTTTTCCCCTCCTGTTTCGCCCGGTACATGGCCTGATCGGCTTTGGAAAACAGTTCCTGATACTCTTCGTCCGGCTCCCCGGTGCTTGCGGCGATTCCGATACTCACAGAAATCCGGTGTTCACCTTCCTTCGTAAAATCCGCTGTGCCGTTTAAAAGCTTCATCGCCCTCGTTTTCGTCTCGCCGCACTCGGAATAGACCACGAATTCATCGCCTCCCACCCGGCCAATCAAATCGGAATCCCGGAAAATTTCACGCAGCAGTTCTCCGATTTTAACGAGAATCTTATCCCCGGCCGGATGGCCGTACTGGTCATTCACATCCTTGAAATTATCGATATCAATCATGTATAAACAGCCGCGGCTGCCTCTTTTTAAGGTTTCTTCCATCATATATTCAAATGCCGTCTTATTATACACGCCGGTTAAACCGTCTCTGGTGGACTGGAAGAGAAGCTGTTCCTCCCGCTCCTTCTGTTTGGTGATATCATCCAGTTTTCCGATCAGACAAACAGGCGTGTCCGCCCCATCGTACTCTGCCCTGACGTGACAGATACACCAGCGGTATTCTTCCATATTCGCTTTCATACGAAACTCAAAGCATCTGTTTTCGCCCTGCGCCGGCGGACGCTTCACGTATTTCTCCAGCACGCTCTTTAAGAGTGGAATCTCTATCTGACCGGAAGCGTTCGGTGTAAATAGAATCGCTCCATCCCGGTATCGATACTCAAACAGGATCGTATCGGCAAACTCCCCCAGTCTCCGGTACAATGCATCCCGCACCTCCTGCCCGTCCTGCTCCTGGCCACACTCCTGCATTATCTCCTTTTCCCTTCTCACCGGATAAGAAATCACAATCATTACGGCCATTGCCGCCAAAGATACTACAAACACAGCCGCAATCAAGCCGCCTGCCGCCCCTCTGGACTGCATTCGGCAGAAGCCAAACATTCCCGCCATAATCAGGATATAGATCAGGCCGCATAAAAAAGCCCAGTTTTTCCAGGACCATTTATCCTTCCTCTTTTTTAAATATTCTGTCATCGGACATCCTCTCGCCCTATAGGCACGCACTTTCTTTTATCATTCTCTTTCGTTTTTCTAACTTATATAATAACGCTTTTTATCCGTATATGCAACCGATTTTTCTACCATTATTACGCATATAAAACGGAATGTTGGGAAAGATTATCCTTTATGATTAACCATAGAGGTGATAAGAATGAATGAACAGTTTGTCAGAAACAGAATTACAGAGCTCCGTTTGAAAAAGGATGTCTCGGAATACCAGATGAGTCTGGATCTTGGTAAAAATAAGAGTTACATTCAGGGTATTTCCTCTGGCCGCTCCATGCCTTCCATGAAACAATTCTTCGAAATATGCGATTACCTGGAAATTACGCCGCTGGAATTCTTTGATACCGAAATGGCGGAACCGCCACAGTTCCGCAGGGCCGTGGAGTTGCTGAAAGAACTGGATCAAGAGGATTGGGAAGCGATTATTCCGCTTCTGATGCGGCTTCGTAAAGAAATAACCCAAAAACAGGCGGAACCATAGCGATCGTGAATTCCCGTCAGGAAGACGATGAAAATCTATTTTTCACCGCCCCTGACAGGATCCACACCGCATGGCTCCGCCTTATATCGTTTATATGCTTTTTTATTTACGCCTGCTTATACCGCCCTCGTATTTTCCTTCAGCCATTCAGCCTCTTCCGCTGTCAAATACGGGGATATCTTCTCATATACTGCGCTGTGGTAGCTGTTTAAGAGTTCCACATCCCGCTCGTTCATCAGGGATTTATCGAGTGCTTCCAAATCAATCGGCACAAAGGTCAGAAACTCAAATTCCATAAACTGACCGTATTCGTTCTTCTCTGCCTTCTTACAGACAATAAGATTTTCCGTACGTACGCCGTGGCTGCCTTCAATATATATGCCCGGCTCGTCTGAAGTCACCATGCCTTCTTCCAGTACACAGTTGTCCTGGCGCTCCGGCACCATACGCCAGCGAATACCGTTGGGGCGTTCGTGAACATTTAACAGGTAACCTACCCCATGGCCGGTTCCGTGGTCAAAGTTCAGCCCTCTGCTCCAGAGCGGCTCTCTCGCCACATAATCCAGGGTAAGTCCTCTGCACCCATATAAGAACTTTACAGCGGCCAGACGCAGCATACTGATGACGCTCAGGGTAAAATGTTCCCGTTCTGCTTCCGTCGTCTCCCCCAGGGAGATCGTTCTCGTCACATCGGTTGTTCCCTCATAATACTGTCCGCCGGAATCTACCAGATAGAGTCCTTTTGGCTCCAGAGTCGCATTGCTCTCCGGCGTCGCGGAATAGTGGCACATCGCCGCATTTGCCCCATAAGCGGATATGGTATGGAACGAAAGCCCCAGATTCCCCTCCTGCTCTGCGCGCAGATTATCCAGGTAATGCTCCGCGTCAAGCTCGGTGATCGTCTGCTTTCCAATATTCTTTTTCAGCCAGCAGATAAACTTTACCATAGCCACACCATCTTTGATATGGGCCTTCTTCATATTTTCGATCTCAACCGGATTTTTGACTGCTTTGGCCGGAGCGGTCGGATTCATACGGTCAACAACTGCATTGGATTCATCCAGATTGCTGATGATCGCATAGTTGGTCTTCGCTGTCTCCAGAAGCACCTTCTGGCCCTTTAACTGGCTCACCGCATCGTAAATATCATTGTACGGCCGTACGGTAACGCCCAGCTCTTTTAAATAGGATTTCACTTCGCTGTCCAGAACCGCCTCATTGATAAATAAATAGAACCGTTCCATCGTCACCAATGCATAGGAAAGAACTACGGGATTGCAGACGACGTCATTTCCGCGGATATTTAACAGCCACACGATATCATCAAGCGTGGTGAGGACATGGACCGTGGTTTTCTCCTTCTTCATCGCTTCCCTTAAATCAGCAATCTTATCCGCTGCTGATTTGCCCGCGTAGTTTTCTTTTAAAATCCAGACCGGTTCAGCGGATAACGCCGGACGGTCTTCCCAGATGAAATCCACCAGGTCTTCCTTCCAGGAAAATTTCACGTGCTTGTCTTCCAGAAGCTCTTCCAGCTTCTCTCCCAGCTGGCTGTTGACGACACGGCCGTCGAAACCCAGTGTTCCGTTCTGAGGCATAACCTCTGCCAGATACTCTTCCTCGGTCGGAACGCCCTCCTGACCGGATTTCATGAGGAGCACGCCGGTTCCTTCCAGCTGCTTCGCCGCCTGTACGAAATACCTGCCGTCGGTCCAGAGTCTCGCCTCTGTCTGCGTGATAATCGCCGTACCGGCGGACCCTGTAAAACCAGTTATAAATTTCCTGCATTTAAAATAATCGCCCACGTATTCCGACTCATGAAAATCGGATGTTGGAATCATGTAAGCGTCAATCTGGCGCTCCGCCATCAGGCTTCGTAATGCTGCAATTCTCTCTTGAATCATAACCTTTCGTCTCCTTTTGTTTCATAATAATTCTCGATTGCCGCCGTTATGCCCTCGCTGTAAGTCGGATGGGCCCTCATGGCAAGCATGAGCTGATCCGCTGTCAGGCCATTTGCGATAGCAGTCGCCATCTCACTGATCATATCAGTGGCCCGCGGACAGACGATCTGAGCGCCGACAATGGTACCGGAATATTCCTCAAAAATCAGATGAATAAATCCGCTCTGTTCTCTGGTAATGATGGATTTGCCATTACCGCTCATGGAGTAGCGCCCGCAGCGCACCTTCATGTTATGGGCCTTCGCTTCTTCCACCGTAATTCCGACGGAAGCAATCTCCGGCTCGGTATAAATGCATCCCGGCACGACCGGAAGTTCCACAAACATGCCATTCGGAACCACGGAAAGCCGTATGGTGTGATGCACACCCGCGATCTTTTCAACCACATAAGTACCCTCAGCCGCCGCCACATGAGCCAGCATTTTGCCGGCCGTCACATCGCCGATGGCGTAAATGCCGGGTTCACTGGTGCGGAACTCCGAATCCGTTTTAAGACATCCGTCTTCCATGGCAAGGCTGACATCCCGTCCAAAAAGTCCGTCCAGATTCGGCTTTCGGCCTGCTGCCAGGAGAATCTGGCCGGAACGGATCGTCCGAACCTCTCCATCCGCCTCGTAAACGCAGATGAGTCCCTGTTCCTCCTCGCGAATTTCCAGGACCTTTGCCTCACACTGGACAGCGATTCCTTTCCGTCTCAGTTCATTTTCCAGGACCTCGGAAACCTCATTGTCCATAGGTCCCAGTAAATGCTCCCGGCTTTCGATAATCGTCACATGGGAGCACAGCGCCTGGAATATCGTTGCGAATTCCACTCCGATCACGCCGCCGCCAATAATCGTGAGACGATCGTAATTCCAGGTATCAGAAGCCAGCAGCCGGTCACTCGTCAGAACGCCCGGCTGCATCGCTCCCGGAATATCCGGTATCACCGGTTTTGCCCCCGTTGCAATGATGATGTGATCTGCCTCGTAATAATCTTTACCTGAAGGACTGTTGACCTCTACGGTCCGTCCCCGGCGGATCGTCGCCGTTCCCTCGATATAGTCGACCCCCGCATTTTCAATCGATTCCCGAACTTCCTTCCGGTACTCTTTTACAGAACGTTTCTTATAGTCCTGCATTTTCTTAAAGTCAAAAGAAATGAAATCAGCCGATACTCCAAATACATCACAGCTCTGAAACGCCGCAAACATACTGGAGGCATGAAGCAGAGCCTTCGTCGGAATACACCCCTTATTGACACAGGTCCCGCCCAGTTTTTCCTTCTCTGCAATTGCAGTCTTAAGCCCCAGCCCTGCTGCCTTAAGCGCAGCCGTATAACCGCCGGGCCCGCCGCCTATGATAAAGATATCATAATGTTTTGCCATGCTACTTATTTCCTTCCCTGTATAGTATCATAAAAGTAATGCCACACACCCTTATAACCGGATCAGCCCAAAATGCACACAGGCATTGCGGATTCCATCCGAATCCACGGCATCAGTCACATAATCCGCGGCTTCCTTAAGCTCTTCCATGGCGTTTCCCATGGCGATTCCGATGCCTGCCGTCTTCACGATATCGTAATCGTTCATGCTGTCCCCAAAGGCCACCGTACTGGAAAGAGGGATATTAAAATAGTCGCAGAGGCGGATCAGCCCCATAGCCTTGCTGGCTGTCTTCTCCACCACATCCGCGCCCCGTTTTTCCGCGAACATGTGCACATTTACCTCGGGAAACCGGGCCCCCATGGCTTTTGCGCCCTTTTCATCTCCAATGTATGCCATTGTCCTGACATCCAAATCAGGAAGCTTCCACGGGTCCGCAAACCGGCGTCCGCATTCTCCCCACAGATCCGTATCGTGACGGTTCACCACTTCCGGATGCACGTAGTAATCATACCCGCCCACACTGGCTCCCACGCTGCAGGCTGCATCATTCTGTGCATAGGCAATGATCTGCCTCATCAGTTCCTTATCAAACAGATGCTCGTAAATAATCGTGTCCCCCACCGTAATCTTCGTTCCATTCAAATGAATGATGGCATCCGGCCTGATCTGTTCCTTTAACACAACGCTGAAGCTGGAATCCATATCACGGCCGGTGGCCAGCACAATGGTGTAATTCTCCCGGAGCCGTTCCAGGGTCTCCATGGCGCTGTCCGGTATCGTCCAGTCCTTATGGTCCAAAAGTGTCATATCTACATCAAAACTCACGATCGGTTTCATATTCTTTCTCACCTGTCTTTTCTCCATGAATCATATCGTCCTTACCATCATATCTTAAAATATAAAATATTTCAACAAATATACTTTTCAAATCGCAAACTTTCTGCTATAATACCATAGTGACCAGAAACGGAGTATGGCGTAGCTTGGTAGCGCGCTCGGCTGGGGGCCGAGAGGTCGCAGGTTCAAATCCTGTTACTCCGATTCTTGCATAAGTGCTGAATCCCTTGTATTTACAAGGCTTTTGGCACTTTTTTGTTGTAAAAAGACGCCTCATTTTCCATTTTTGAAGCGGCAGTTCGCCTTATACCAGTACGATCCTTTCATTCGTTGTATAAAACAGTTTCGTTGATGAAATTGATTTCTGACCATTCCAAGGCTATCCCCTTTTTATTTTACAATAGGAGTTTTTACATATCTCTAATAAGAAATCGGATAGAAAAATAAAAAACTGCACTTTAGAGAACATGGCCTACTGAAAATTTGAACAGGGACTTCACTCCTCTTCGCTCAGTAAAATTCGATATAAAGCATATGTATGGTCTAAATAAAAGCCAATTTTTTCAGCAAGTTTTCTTGAAGCCACTTTAGTATACATACAATCCCAGTATGGAACACTATCATGCTCTAGTAAGTCTGTAATAAAAGCTTCAACGGCAATTTGGCAGTAACCCTTTCGTCTATGGTCTTTTAGCGTCTCAATGCCTAATGTATATGTATTACCATAAACAAAATTTGTCAGGCAATAGCTTACAATTATCTCATCACAAACAACACAATACCCAATAGCATACTCAAAAAAATGCTCAAGCGAATTCCACCATCGTAAAATTTCATTTTCAACAAAAGAAAAATTTTCTATTTTATTTTCAAAAAATGACTTATCAATCCTATAGACAGTAACACCTTCTTGATCTGATCTCATTTCATGATCTTTCCAACGTTCCAAGTCAAATTTATAGACACACTGCCTTGATTTTATTAATTCTTGTTTATCAAATATCTGTTCTAATATAGAATCCCACTCTGGTCGATCACCGCTAAATTCAAAATAATCAAGTCCCGATTGCCTTATCCGTTTATCAAGAATATTCAGAACAAAATCACATGCACTTTGATTAAACTGATCATTGTACGGTTCTCCAATAAAATAGAATCCTTCTATCCCGCGCGACCAGAGAAGTGCTGTTTTCGGATTGATTTGCTCATTCACAAATACCCAACCTTGATTAATTCCATTTAATACTGCATTAATTTCAATGTTATCCCATTGCTTGTAGACAATATGCTGCATATCTTTAAAATACTTTTTATTTAGATCAAACATTATCATTAATCCTTCCTTTTTATTTGCAACAGTTCAACCTTCCGGCTATATTAACGTTTTAACTCCAGGCACAAACACCGGTATACTAATGAATAAAGTTGTATATATTCAAACATCTTCCTATTTGTTTCTTTTTACAAATACAACAATTAATTGCCATAACCCCTCCCATATAATCACATTATAAATTTACACTTTATATTACAGACTCTTCGACCTGACACTTTCCTAATTATACATCTACAGTCTGCAGTTAAATTAATAAGTAATCGTCACCTGTCCCCATCATAATTAATGCACAACATTTTAAATCCTGTTACTCCAATTCTTCGCAAAATGCCGGAAGGCCTTTCTCATAAAGGCTCCCGGCATTTTCTAATGGGGAAATACAGATCTGATCACTTCTCTATTTTCACATCATTACTTCCGACAAAGTCCTTGTAGGTCACGACCACAGAGTAGATATCATCATCCCTCATAAAAATTTCCCTGTTAGAAGAAATACCGGTTTCAAAAGTCTGCAGCACATTTAACCCTTTGTCCGTCAGAAGCATCTCCATCGTTCCAACAGCACCCTGCATACGTTTTATTTCCCGCTAAGCTCCCTGATCAAATCATTCAGGGTGCATACCCGTCCATTTTGATCCTCCAGCGAATACGTCTCCTGGTTGGCCTTCTTCGAGAAAAATTTAATCAGCTCCTCGAGGCTGTTCAGCAGAACGCCTTCCACCTCACACTTATGCCAGAATACGCCGGACTTATTCACCGTAAGAAACGCCTCCTCGTATAAGGTATTGCTGAGCGGCGTGCAGGAAAACCCGCACATTTTATCTTCTGTGATGCTCTCTGCCAGATCTTTATTTACGATCTCACCGTTTGTCCCAGTACAGAATTGGTAAAGCTTATCTGTAATCTCCGGAAACCATTCTTCTTCCCAGAATTTCTTAAACTCCCCGCACTCTTTTTTTCTCTTTCTGTTTGCTATATAATATGTAGTTGACATTGGTTTCCTCCCACATTTTATTTCACTGCATATGACAATCCATTATCCAGTTTATAGATTGAAAAACTGCCTGGCATTTCTAAGCGCTGCCTGCTCCACGGCTTCAACGTCTGTATTTTTGACTGCGGCAATCTTTTCTGCCACATATTTTATATTTACCGGAACATTTCGCCGCGGCAGCCCCTTGATATTCAGCGGTGTCAAATAGGGCGCGTCCGTTTCGATCATCAGCCGGTCGAGGGGGATGCTTTTGACGGCCTCCACTACCTCCCTGTTCCTCCTGTCATCACAGATCCAGCCTGTGATTCCGATATAACATCCCAGCTGTAAATACCGGTATGCCGTTCCACTTGAACCGGTAAAACAATGCACAACGCTTCTCCGGCACAGCTCCTGATGCTGTTTCATCAATTTTATAAAGTCCTGTTCCGCGCTCCGCTCGTGAAGAAAAAGCGGCAGTTCCAGGCTCTCGGCAATGTCGAGAATATCCGAAAAACACCGTTTCTGATTTTCCTTAGTGGAGAACATTCTGTCGTAATCCAGGCCAACCTCCCCCACAGCGGCCACGATTCCGCGGTTGCGCTGAATCAGCTCCAACAGCTGTTTCTTATAATTCTCGTCCCATCGGTCAGCATTGTGCGGGTGAATTCCGCAGGTGCACCATGCATGCTCAAATCTGCTTTTTTTCAGATAATCGACCGCCGCGCGGTCTGATTTTAGATCCGTTCCCGTCACGATAAAGCCGACACCGGCTGCAAACGAATCGGCTGCAACCGTTTCCCGGTCTGAATCGAACTGCTTTCCCATCAAATTTAATCCTATATCAATATATTTTAACTCCATATCGTTCCTTTCGGGAATGATGCGGTATCATTCCAATCCTTATCTTTTCGTCAGAGGAAAGCAACGCTCCAGGCTCTCCAGCTTCTGATTCAGCAGCTCCATACTTTCCACTTCGCTACTCGGCAGGCGGTTACTTCCATATGTATGTTCCGCCCCCATCTTTTTATACGCAAATAATCCCAGCCGGAATTCTCGTAAAACTTCAACAAGCCCGTTCCATCTCATTCACACACAAATCAAGTGAGCGAAATTGTATTTCATATAGTTTTTACCTCATATTTTTAAATGGTTCATCACTACCGCATTCCTGGCTCAGCGGAAACAGTTCCTGTTCAATCATCTCTTTAAATGAAACATAATAATTTTCAAAGCATTCAAAACACGCCGCATTCTTCGTGCAGTGAAGGCATTCAAAGGATTTCAGTGAGCCATATTTGTTCAATATAAAGCAGCACAGCTGATGGTATGCGCCGCCTAACAGCCAGGTATTGACCCGGAGCAAATCACGCAGGATCTCCTCCTTTGCCTCAATATCCGCAGGCGTATAAAGGGGTATAAAGATACTCGGATGAATATAACTGTTGGATCCGCTCTCCACCTGGTCGATTTTAGCCATCTTCTCATCATCAGTAATCCGGCCTAAGCCATGATCTTTTGCGATATCCCTCTTGCTGATAATCGTAAAATCACCTTTAAACGCATATTTCTTATAAAGATCGTCGTATCGGTTATTCTTTTTATCATTCATGTACAGCAGAACGGATATATAATTCTCAGCGTTAATCAAATTAAACATGTCAAAAAACGCTTCCACGGAGTTCCTGGTATTTCTCCTGACAGGCAGGAAGCCGAAGCAATCCACGTCTACATTGTTCTCTCTCAGATATTTCATATTTGCCTGGAAATTATCTTTTATTAAATAAAACAGCAGATAAATTTCCTCCCTCAGCACATCCGGATACAGCTTCGCCGTCTTCATAACTGCAAAATCCAGATAGTTCATCAGGTTATATTCATCATAAAATACCGGATTAAAAACGTGCATGGAATCCTCCTGTTGTGGACCATATGGTTAATTATACCATAAATATCCATTTTATGGTTACAAAAATGTGCGGTAATGTATAAAAGCGTGCACAAATGTTATTTTTACGCCCTGAAACTGTTCCCTCACCCTATATTATCTGCCGCCTGTACGAAAATATAGCGTCAAATTATGTAAAATAGGAATCGACAATTCAAAAAAAATGCATATACTGTACTAACTAACGTTCATGAGGTGACACATGCCAGGCGGATGGTCTTATCAGTCATATCTTACGCCATATGACTCCTTCATATTTTTTAATGCAATCGGAAGACATAACGATTTCTTCTATACTCCCATAGCCGTAGCAACGCAGGTAGTAAATGGAACCAATTACAAATTCATGACAATCGCAGAACCGCAGACAGAAGATTTAAACCCACAGTTTGCTGTCGTAGATATTTATCAGCCACTAAACGGTGAACCGTATGTGACCAGTATAACCATGCTCTAGTTTTTCATAACTGGAGCATTCCTCTTATCCTGAATGGTATACTCAGAACCACCAGAATAAAAAATGCCGGAGTCCTCTAAAAAAGGATTTCCGGTATTTTTTTACATTGCAATTTCAGTCAAATTCTCTTTCACAATCCGTATATCTTATCCTCTCCCTACACATCCTAACCAGGAGGTGATGAACATGTCCTATATTGCTCCCGCCGTCCAGGCCAAATTCGAGACGCTTTCCATCGATTTGAAAAATGAAATCCTGGAACGGAACGTGCAGATTAACACGATCTACGATCTTATCAACGTTCTGCAGGAAATCGTGAACGAAGGTCAGTAATCATGTGATCCGCACCCAGAATCCGGACCGGAACCCGATAAGCATTTATCGGCTCCGGTTCGGATTTTTTTATACATCTGTTCTGTCAAATCCATCTCAAAAACAGCACAAAACAGGAGGCCAAAAAGCTTTATAAATCCATCTTGACATTACATAATATGTAACGTTATAATAATGGTAATATATACTACAAAAAACATCTATACAGATGGAAAAACGACACCGCACCGCCCCATCGGAAGATTCTGTTCTTTCGGTCTGCAAAAAGCGGTCTGCCGTAAAGGAGAATCTTATGTCAGAACGGAAAATGATAACACTGGCTACCCGGAAACAAATGGATATCTATATGAACCCGCAGCGTCAGCGCCTTCTAAAGGCCCTGGAGGTAAACGGTAAGCCCATGACCCCCAAGCAGCTGTCGAATGTCTTAAAGATATCGGCCTCTTCCGTCTCGCTCCATATCAGGAAGCTGGAGGAACTGGGCCTGCTGGAGCTGGACCACACGGAATCCATCCATGGAATCCAGGCGAAATACTACAAAAAGCTTCCGGTCTCCGTCTCCATAGGCGGGAATCTGGATGATGATTTAAGGGAAGAGCGCTTCTATCTGTCGGATTATATCATGACGGAACTCTGGAATGGTTTTAAAGACCGTCTAAAGCGGGCGAAAGATAAGTCTGATGTGATGACGACCGGAGATTTTACCAGCGGAGTCGTCCATTTATCGAAAAAAGATGCGGAGGAGCTGTACCACTTAATCCTGGATTTCACCGATGCACACTCGGTTCCGGGCGAAGACACGATTCCCTGGGAATTTGGCCTGGTAGCATATCCCCACAGTCCAATTCCGGAAGAAAAGGAGGAGCAGCCATCATGAAACGAAGCCACATCCTGTTATTTGGGGCCAATGCCTTCGGTACCGGACTTCTCGCGCCGGTACTCTCCCTCGTGCTGTTAAGTCACGGCGCCACCCTGGAAAACCTGTCGCTGTGCATCGGAATCTTTGCCGTCATGGTCGTCGTGCTGGAACTCCCCAGCGGAATTATGGCGGATTTGATCGGAAGGAAACAAATTTTCTTACTGTCTGCCTGTTTCATGATGGCAAACTACGTCCTGCTTATGTTCAGCAGCCATTTCTTCATGCTGGCCGCCGCGTGTGCCATGCAGGGTATCGGCCGTGCTTTCAGCTCCGGCTCCATCGAGGCACTGGAGATCGAGGCGTATCTCCGGGAGCAGGAGGGCCGGAATCTGGAAAAGATCAACAGCACCATGGCTGTCATCGACAGCGTCGGCCTGGCTCTCGGATCCATTACCGGCGGTATCCTGGGATTTCTGGACGGCTCCTATAATCTTCTCTTGATCCTGGCTCTGGCCATACAGACGCTCATCCTGTTTCTGGCCGCCTGCTTTGTGAAGGAGCCTGCCCGTGAAAGGAGTCCCCTTTCCCCAGCACTCCAGTTTAAGGAGCAGCTCCGGGGCCTGTATCACTCCCTCCGAAACAGCCTTTCGGTCATCACCATTGTTCTGATGTCTGCCGCCTACGGGCTGCTTCTCTGTACCGTAGAAGTCTACTGGCAGCCGACGCTCAAGACATTTCTCCCTGAACAACTGGGATGGATCTTCGGTGTGGTCACCTGCCTGGGCTACTTAGGCGTCACCATCGGCAGTAAAGCGGCCGAGGCAGCCATGCAGTCCAAAAAAGCAGTGCTCACACCACAAAAGAGTTGGCGTACATACTGGTTCCTGCGTTTTCTTCTCGTGTTAAGCGTCGCCGCCCTGGGATTTACCCACCGGGTCTGGCTGTTTCTGGCCCTCTTCGTCCTGGTCTACATTGTGTTGGGCGCCGGGAATCTGATTGAAAATACAATCTTTCATGAGGCCGTCGGCAATGACCAGCGCGCAAGCATGATGTCGGTTCTCTCCCTGTCCCTGCGGGCTGGAGGGCTGGCCGCCTCCGTACTGGGAAGTCTGATCGTAAGCGGCCTTTCCCTGTCGTATGTCTGGCTTCTGTTCCCTCTGTTTTCAGCCCTCACCATTGGCGGAATCATGATTTTCCACTACCGGGCCGTAACGCGCTGCCACGCCGCCGAAGCTGGCTGTTAAACCTACATCACCCCGGTTTCCTCCAGCTTGCGCTCGAAGAAATCGTTCATCCTGATCACCTGTTTTCGCAGAACCACGCCCACAAACAGGGAGATGGGCAGATATAAGAGGACCTTTGCCATATCCTCACGGTAGGCATTTCCGTAGATACCGCCGACGCACTCCCTCATGGCATTAATGGCGTGTGTAAACGGCAGCATCGGATTGACCATACGGAAGAAATGCGGCGTCACCTCGATCGGGAAGGTACCCCCTGCCCCGGCCACCTGAATAACGAGCAGGACGACCGCCAGGGCCTTCCCCACATCGCCGAAGGAGATGGTGAGCGTGTAGATGATATTGACAAACACCACGCTCGCCAGAACCGCCGCCAGCACGAATTTCGCCGGCTCCAGGCACTGGATCTTCAGCAGGTAGAGGTCTCCCAGCGACACGATTAGCGCCTGCGCCACACCGAACACCATAAAGATGAAGTACCTTCCAAAGTATTTTTCATACGCCTTTCCGCCATGAATTTTCTCGTCCTCCACGACGCGGCATTTCAAAACAGCCACCAGGACCAGGCCGCCCACCCATATGGCGAGAATCGTGTAAAACGGAGTCATGGCCGAACCGTAATTTTCAATGGGATATATCTGATTCTCCTCCAGATTCACCGGGGATGACAGGAAATCCCCCATGGTCTCCGGATCATTTTTCATGATCTCCACAATCTTGGCCAGCCGCTCGCTCTCCTCCACGGATTCCACCTCATCGATGATGCGGTCCAGTTTTTCCTCACCGGCCGCGATCATGGACGCAGTCTGGTCCAGCGTCTCGATCAGACTGTCAAAGGAACCCGTGGTCTGAGTCAAGGTGCCGTCAATCTGCGGCAGAAGCCCGTTAATACCGACGGCGTAATCGGACGCGGCGGAAATGCTGTCATAAAGACTGTCCAGTCCTGCCGTCAGGGCCGGTTTCACCTGGCTGTGATACTGATCCGTAATCCGCGCCCCCTGATCCATCATCTCCTCCAGTGATTTCCTGATCTCCTGTCTGGCGTCCTCCGGAAGCTTCCCCGTCCTTAAGGCCGTGTCCTCCGCCGTCTCTATCATATGTATCATATTTTTCTGCCTGTCGATCTGGCTGGTAATCATATCGGACAGCACGCCCAGAACCTTTCCCGGTCCGGGAATCTTCTCCTTTAAATTGTTCACCAGATCATAAAGCTTCTGGTTCACATTCAGCAGTGTATTTAATACGTCAGAGGCCTTGTTTAATTCCCCTGCTGCCGCGTTCGTATCGCGGTCCCAGCGGTCAATGGCATCGCGGACCGAGCGGTCCACAGAGTCCATCAGGCCATCTTCGATGTCCAGCACATTTCCCACGCTGTCTGTCATGGTGTCGGACAAATCCTCTGAGGTGCGGATGAGACGGCTGGCCTCCGCTCCCGTGTCCTGCCCCGACTTAAGCAGCTCTTTGGAATCCGGAAGCATTGCCTGAACACTGCTTAAAAGACCTTTTCCTGCAGTCAGAGACGACTTTAATGCGCCGACCGAGCTGCCCATCAAAACCAGGTCATTTCTGGCATCCTTCATGGAGGACACCATCTCATCCGCCAGATCCTCCTTCTTCCCTTCCACCGTACCGTAGGTGACGTGAAATGCCTTTCCCAGAGCTTCAGAGGAAGCGCTGATCAGGGATTCATTCACCTGCTGCTGGATGGTGCTGACGCCCTTATCCGTTATTTTCGTGGCAATTGCATTTTTCTTTTCATTCACATAGTACTGAAGCGTCGGCTTCTGAACGTTCGATGTAAAGATGCTGGCCGTCTTCTCGCTGAAGTCCTCCGGAATGATGACACAGGCGTAATAACGGCCCGCCTTCACGCCCTCCACCGCCTGTTCCTCATCCACAAACTGCCATCCAATCTGATCATTTTCATGGAGATTGGAAATAATCATGTCACCGATATTTACGGTGGTGTCCAGCTGTTCGATCCGTGTCCCCTGATCCAGACTGGCCACAGCCACCCGGAGCCCCTTCGTATTACCGTAAGGATCCCAGTTCGCCGCGATGTTGAACCAGGCATACAGCGACGGCAGTATCATAATTCCCAGCGCTACGATAACCGCCACCGGATTTTTTCCTATGTTCTTTATATCTCTGAGAAATATGGCCCATATCTGCTTCATCTTTCCAAGCCTCCTTGTTTTGCCCTGAAGTGTGTTTAGAAGTGTGTTTATCTTTTTAAACGTAATGGATTATAGCGGTGTGGAAATTAAAAGTCAATAGGCAGATTGGGGGATGTGTCGTATTCCGTTACCATTCACGGACCGGACAGGGCAGACGGGGCTATGAATGGTAACCGTATTCCTGTTTCAGAAGAAAATCGCAGGAGAAAAAAAGAATCCCCGCCGCACATTCCGATCTGTGCAGCGGAGATTCTTTTCTCTGCTTTTTTATCTGCTTTTTATTTCTGTTTATGTATCATTTTTCTTTTTTTCTATTCGTTCTAACGCTGTTTTTCTTCCGTAGTCGCACCGTGAATCAGAGCGTGTTTGAAAAGTGCTCTAACGCATCATCATGAAAGGAAAATTCTGTCCATTCATGCCGCTGTTCTGATTTCCGCCGCAGCTCTGACTGTTGGTGCAGTTCTGGTTGCCGGAGCAGCTCTGACCGAAGCCGCAGGATCCGTTGTCTGCACAACCCTGACCGTAGCCGCAGGAACCGTTGTCCGCACAGCCCTGGCCGTAACCGCAGGATCCGTTACCCGCTAAGTTCTGACCGAGACCGCAGCCCAAGCTGGTTCTGCTGCCCGTACCCGCGCCCAGCTGACTTAACATATTTGCCAAATTGCCGGTCTGTCCGCTGCAGTTAGTCATATAACCATTCATACCATTGCCGCCTCCAACTACCTGAAAGGTCGCTGCGTGAGCCGTCATCGGTACACTGGCGATGCTCAGTGCGGTTGCTGCTGCCAGAACATATAATGGTAACTTTCTCATGATAAAGTCCTCCTTGTATATTACAAAATCGTTACATTTCTGTTACAAAACGTATCATAACATACCAGTATTGCTTTATCACTAGGAGAAAAATGGCAATTACCCGCTTACTCTGCCAGCTCCAGTTCATCCATGGCGAGCTTTAAGGCTCCCATGATTCCCTGATTGTCATTCAGGCTTGGAAGAACGATGTAGCTGTCCAAATCCTCCAGTTCCTTTGTCTGGATATAGCCGTTTAGCTGGCGCTTCACTTCTTCTCTCACCAACGGCATCATGTGCTCCTGATGCATAACGCCTCCGCCCAGAATGATTCTCTGAGGAGACAGGATCACGATATAATCCACGATGGCCTGGCCGATGTAGAAGGCCTCCATCTCCCATACTTCCTTCCTGTCTGCAAGCTCGATTCCTTTCTTGCCCCAGCGCTCTTCAATGGCTGGTCCCGCAGCCAGTCCTTCCAGACAGTTTCTGTGATACGGGCATTTTCCCGCATACGTGTCGTCCGGATGCTTCGCTAAAAGCACATGGCCGCCTTCCGGATGAAGCATGCCGTGGAGCAGCTTTCCGTTGGAAATGATTCCGGCGCCCACTCCGGTTCCGATGGTAAAGTACACGCTGTTTTCCAGCCCCTTTGTGATGCCCCAGGTCGCCTCACCCAGCGCAGAACCATTCACATCCGTGTCGAAGCCAACCGGTACACCCAGCGCCTCCTGGAACGCGCCTACTATATTATAATTGGCCCATTTAAGCTTTGGTGTCGTGGTAATGTATCCGTAGGTCTCCGACTTTCTGTTTAAATCGATGGGACCGAAACAGCCGATTCCCAGCGCTTCGATCTCCTTGTCCTTAAAATATGCAATCAGCTTCGGCATCGTAATCTCCGGTGTCTCCGTCGGAATCGAAACCCGCTCAAAAATATCACCCTGTTCGTTGCCGATGGCGCAAACCATCTTAGTCCCGCCTGCCTCTAATGCTCCAAGTCTCATCTCATTACTCCTCCTGTCTATATTCTTCCTTTATCTGAATCCCGATGTGCCGCAGCTTCCTACAGAGTCCCTGACTCCGGATTGGAACAGATCACCGACATCTTTCCTTCAAATCTCAATTCTCCTGCTCCTGCCGGAACGATAAAATGCTGTCCCGTTTCCAGCGGAATTCCGTTTACATAGCCTTTGCCGCTGATCACGCTGACATTGGCAAAAAACCGGCTGAATTCCCTGGTAAACACGCCGTCAATCTCATACTTGTCCACAGAATAGAACGGACACGTAATGAGGTGCGTGTGCACAGCCCCCGGTATCTTTTCCGTAAAGGTGTCACAGGAGGCCTCTTTAAACGGCGCCTCAATGGTCGCAATGCTCTGTTCCACGTGCAGCTGCCTCGGTTTTCCATCGGACAGTCTGTCATAGTCGTAGACACGGTATGTAATATCACTGCTCTGCTGGGTCTCCAGAATCAGAGTCCCGCCCTTGATGGCATGGACGCATCCCGGATTGATCTGGAAGAAGTCGCCCTTCTTCACCGGGACCTTGCGGATAAATTCGTCCCACTGATGGCCGCGGATCATGGCTTCCATCTCCTCATGGCTCCCTGCATGGTGGCCGATGACAATCTCCGTCCCCGGGTCACAGTCCAGAATATACCAGCACTCTGTCTTTCCCAGCGATCCGTCCTCATGAACCTTCGCATACTCGTCATCCGGATGAACCTGAATGCTTAAATCCGCCTTAGCATCAATAATCTTGACGAGAAGAGGGAACTGATCTCCCGGATAATTCCCGAAAAGCTCCGGTTTCTCTTCCCACAGGCTGCTCAGCAGCCGTCCGTCATACATACCGCCGGCGATCCGGCAGTCTCCATTCTTATGGGCGCTCACAGCCCAGCATTCGCCTGTCGTATCACTTGGAATCTCATAGCCGAACACGTCGCGAAGCTTCGTGCCTCCCCATATTGCTTCCTTGAACACAGGCTCCATAAACAGCAGTTCCATATGTTTTCCTCCTTATTATGACTCATTATACCACCCCTCAATGGTGTCTGTCATAGTACCATTTTACTCGAATAAAGGAAAAAGGGAAAGAGGAAATTTCAAATATCGTGAAGGAATTGCAACAGTTCAGACGGCTCATCTTCTTGACCGAAAAATCCGGTCAAGAAGCATCGGATATCCATCCGATGTAAAAATCAGTGCAAAAACGGTCTTATAAGCAAGCTTAACGCCCGCCTTTGCACTGATTTTTCCGCCGTCTGAACTGTTACAAGAAATTGACAAATAAGGTACGCAGACCTCGGCGGGGCTGCGTACCTTATATTTGCACTTCATTTTCTCCTGCTTCCTGCAGTCTCTTACTTCCCGTAAACTTCAATCTGCGTCAGCGCCGGGAACGGAGACGGATCATCTGCCTTGATCAAATCGCTGAGTTTCAACCAGGTGATTCCCTTTTTCTCAATTCTGAACTCATGAGGCTTCACGCTCTTTTCCATATCCACCACTTCCGTGGTGCCGTCGGAAAAGGTAAACGTCGCCTTTACCCACCAGTTATCATGAGGGAAATCGGCTCTCGTAACGAGAACAATCCTGTCAAAATCCACGGGACGACCGAATTCCAGGGTCATCTCCGCATCATCCTGACGGTTAATTCCCCAGGACTCATACGGCCATTCACCGTGAGATTCGTTGGAAACCACGCCGTCAATGGCATTGCGCGCTGCAAACACCGCTTCGCCGCGTGTCTCCACATTCGCATACACATGGGGATAACATCCCGGATCGCCATGCTGGTCCATCACGTTCTTTGCAAGATTGCGGTAAGCCGCGGTCTCATACGCCTCCGCTGTTCTCATGGTCAGATAGTGTTTCTCCCCGGCAAATGATTTTGGATTATAGGAAACCTTCTTCTCATCAAATGGGATCCCATAAACCACTTCCGGCTTCGTGATATAAACAAGCGCCTCATCCATGGTGTCATCCACACGAACCACGTAGTGCTGGTTCACTGCGTCTGTCGTAAATGTGATGGTATCTCCTTCGCCGTACGCGCCCTCGTAAACGAGAACGGCCCGTTCCTCACCGCAGACAGAGCTTTTTACCGCGCCATTTTCATCTTTTACGGTAATCGATACTTTCGCCATCGTCTATTCCTCCTGTTCAAAATAATCTTTATATTCCACATCGATCTGGTGTTTCATGCGTTTCATGCTGTAATAGAGATGTTCCTTCAGGGAACGCTCCAGCCCGGCAATATCCTTTTTCTCCAACAGTTCAAAGAGCTCCGTATGCTCCCGTATGATCCTGGTAAAATCCGTCTCTGTAACGAAATCCAGCATACGGAACCGGGTATAGTGAAGCTGCTGCGCCTGAATCATATCCCAGAGCTTCATCTTGTCCGTAGCCCGGAACCAGATAGCGTGCATCTCCGCATCCATGCGGTAGAACTGTTCCGGCTCGAATCCCTTCTCCTGAATAAGGGCCTGCTGCTTTCTGATCATGTAGCGGACCTCCTCCATCCACAGCGGAGTCGCAATGTCCACAAAATCCCGCATGACCATGGTCTCCACCGCCACGCGCATATAGATCATCTGTTTGATATTGTTCAAATTTAAAAGCGTTACCTGAGTGCCGGAATAGGGCACGGAAATGACAAACCCCTGCTCCTGCAGTCTTCTGACCGCTTCTCTCACAGGCGTCCTCGAAACGCCGAAACGCTCGCAGATCTCATTCTCACTGATCATCTGCCCCGGTTTCAGCTCCAGGTCCAGTATCTCCCGCTTTAACGTCTCAAAAACGAGCTCCCCGCGGTTTTTATAGGCTTTCGTCTTCTCTTCCATGGCACCTCTCCGTCATCATTTCTAAAAAACATGCCATGAGCTCTGCCGGAAACAGAATCATGGCATGAATATTCGTTCTTTTATAACCAGGCTTAAGTACACCGGGTGCTCATAGTATAGCATAACCTTTCTTTACGGTCAATTGCCGTCTATGCAGCATTACCGTTCCCGCCGGTCCCTGTTTCCAGTCATTTACTGCGGCTGCTTGCCGATATAAGCCAGGATACCGCCGTCTACGTAGAGAACGTGTCCATTGATGAAATCAGATGCATCGGAAGCTAAGAATACTGCCGGTGCAGCAAGGTCTTCCGCTTCTCCCCAGCGTCCTGCCGGTGTCTTGGAAATGATAAACTGGTCAAATGGGTGTCTGGAGCCATCCGGCTGTGTCTCACGTAACGGAGCAGTCTGAGGAGTCGCTATGTAGCCAGGTCCAATGCCGTTACACTGAATGTTGAATTCACCGTATTCAGACGCAATATTCCTGGTCAGCATCTTTAAGCCGCCCTTTGCCGCCGCATAAGCGGATACAGTCTCACGTCCAAGTTCAGACATCATGGAGCAGATGTTGATGATCTTACCGTGTCCCTTCTTGATCATAGACGGAATAACTGCCTTGGAAACGATAAATGGAGCATTTAAATCAACGTCAATCACCTGTCTGAACTGCTCAGCGGTCATATCGCACATCGGGATACGCTTGATAATACCGGCATTGTTCACAAGAATATCAATCACGCCGACTTCGCTCTCGATACGGGCTACCATCTCATTCACAGCAGCCTCATTGGTTACGTCACATACGTAGCCGTGAGCATCGATTCCCTCTTCTTTATAGGAAGCAATTCCCTTATCTACTAATTCCTGCTTGATATCGTTAAACACGATCGTTGCGCCGGCTGCAGCCATTCCCTTTGCCATTGCAAAACCAATTCCGTAGGAAGCACCTGTAATCAGTGCAACTTTTCCGTCCAGCGAAAACTTGTCTGTTAAGTAATCCATGTTCATGATTTGTTTCTCCTTTACTTATTTCTTTATTGGTCTGGTCAGTTATTCCGTCATCCCGGTCTGTTTTTCTAAATGTATTCAAATCTTTTAATTTGTATACAACCTCAATGACTTGTATATAGACTAGCATAATGTATTCAGTTTTACAATGTGCAATATCACCAAACTATATTCCCTTTTTTTGTCATTATTTTTTCTTATTCGGATGATCGGCTCTTGAAAACCTGCGTGTGTTTGAAAATTGCTTTTCGTCAGCTGTAAGTCACACGTTGTGGGAAATTGAGTCCCAATGGAGGAGGTGCAGCGGGCTGCGCTGACTGTATAGGGGCTTAATATGCTGCGAAGCGGAGTGGGCAGCGGGTGGAATGGGTTTTCAGATATGCGCAGGGGAAACGCAGGAAAAAAGCTTCTATGAAACGGCTCATTTCTGCGTTTCATAAAAGCTTTTCTGTTTTTGGCTTTTGGCTTTTCTTTTTTCTTTTTACTGTTTAATGTTTCCACCGGCACTCAATGTGCCGGCGGATCTTATCGTGTCAACGAATATCCATTTTTACGAGGTGATTAGCGGCAGCCACATCCGCATCCGCCTTCAGCAGCGGTGCCAGGAGCCGTAATCGGCATTACGTTGTTATTATTGCCTGCCCAGAAGCCATCTCTGAAGCCGGTCTCATAACCTGCGTTAAAGCCTGCAGCATAGCCGCGGCGGAACTGGCAGTTAGCCCAGTCATTCGGTCTGCATGAGCAGGAATTATTATTGTTATTATTGTTATTTCCGCATCCACAGCTCCAGGAACCGCATCCACAATTACATCCACAATTTACATTACATCTATTATTACAACAACACATATGATTGATCTCCTTTAATTTATCAGGTTTGTACTATATCATATGCGAATATACCTTAGATGTGCATAATCGGAAAATTCACTGCTGCTTACAGGATAGCCAAAACTCAGACACGGAACATGATTCTGTTTTTGAACTCCTGTGCCTTCCCCTCGTTCCAGTCGTGAACCGGTCTGTAATAACCGGCAATTCTGCTGTAGACAGCGGCGCGCCCTCCGCATTTGGGACACACATTCTGCCTTCCCGGCAGATATCCGCAGGACTGGCAGATAGAGTAAATCGGCGACAGCGTATAATAAGGAATATCATGACCAGTCGTTATGTCGTGCAGCAGATCCCGCGCCTTCTTCCAGTCGTCAAACTCGCGTTCCATATAAACATGGAACACGGTTCCTGCCGTATAAAGCGGCTGGAGCTGATCCTGATTCGCCAGAGCATCTTCCAGGGAACCATCGTAGTCCGCAGGCAGCTTCGTACTGTTCGTATAATACGGTGCATCTCCTTCGTGCCCCGCCGTCTTGATACCAGGAAATTTTTCCTTATCCAGCATGGCGAAACGGTAGGTAGCCGACTCAGCCGGCGTCGCCTCAAGACCGTAGAGATCCCCGTATTCCAGCTGGTATCCCACGATCTTTTCCTTCATATGATTTAACATGGCAGCGGCAAACTGTCTCGTCTTCTCCGATTCCATGCCCTCTCCCAGCCACGGTGCATTCAGGCCGGCCTCATTCATCCCGATAATGCCGATGGACGAAAGATGGTTGCTGAAATCAGACAGATAGCAGGCCGTATATGGGTACAGGCCGTTCTTCAGTAAATTGGAGATCACCTCACGCTTCGTCCGCAAGGAACGCGCCGCCAGATCCATCATCTTATCCAGTTTCTCATAGAACTCCGCCTCGTTCTTCGACTGATACGCAATCCTCGGCAAATTGATCGTAACCACGCCGATCGATCCTGTATGTTCCCCATATCCGAAGAAACCGCCTGCTTTGCTGCGCAGCTCGTGTAAATCAGGAGTTACCCCATCATAGGAAATTCTCACATCTCCCGGTTTCAGTCCGCTGCGGACGTAATTCGTAAAATACGGCGTACCGTAATGGGAAGCCAGCGAAAACAATAGCCGGTTTCTCTCATTATCAGACCAGTCGAAGTCCGGAGTCAGCCCATAGGACGGGATTGGATACTGAAAACCGAGTCCGCTGGCATCACCCTCCAGCATAGTCTCCAGAAATGCCCGGTCCACCATATCCAGTTCCGCCTGGCACTCCCCATAGGTGAAATCCATCTCCTGTCCACCCACGATGGCCTTCTGCGATGCCATATCCTCCGGAACCATCAAATCCAGGGAAATATGGGAAAATGGTGCCTGAGTCCCCCATCTGCTGGGCGTATTTACGCCAAAGACAAATGCCTCCATACACTTTTTCACCCGGTCATACGAGAGGTTGTCCGCCTTAACAAAGGGCGCCAGATACGTATCAAAAGAAGAGAATGACTGGGAGGCCGCCCATTCATTCTGCATTATTCCCAGAAAATTGACCATCTGATTGCAGAGCGTGGCCAGATGCTTCGCCGGAGCCGCCGTAATCTTTCCTGTAATTCCGCCGAGCCCGTCCATCAGAAGCCTCTTTAAAGACCAGCCACAGCTGTAACCGGTCAGCATGGACAGGTCATGAATATGAAGATCACCATCCATATAAGCCTCGGAAATTTCCTTATCATAGATTTCCGTCAGCCAGTAATTAGTCGTAACCGCGCCTGAGTTATTTAAAATCAGACCGCCCACGGAGTATGTGACCGTAGAGTTCTCCTTCACCCGCCAGTCTTCCACCTTCACATAGTTGTCCACCACATCTTTATAATCCAGCGTTGTCTTACCGAGATTCCTGATCTTCTCCCGCTGCTTCCTGTATAATATGTATGCCTTCGCCACGTCCGTATAGCCGGCTTCCTCCAGCACCTTCTCCACGCTGTCCTGAATATCCTCGACCGCAATCTGGTCGCCCTTCATCTTTTCCTGAAAATCAGACGTCACTCTGATCGACAGCAGTTCCACAATATCTTCCGTATAAAATTTCCCCGTCGCCTTAAACGCCTTCCTTATAGCTTCGGAGATCTTTTCCAGATGAAATTCTACGATTGCCCCATCACGTTTTACTACTAAAATCATGCCTGTCCCCTCTTTCCTTATGTCTCATTTGCTCTTACAATACTCTTACAAATATACCAGATTTCCTGTAAAGTCACAACATACAATAAGCTGAAATACTGTATACACAATATCTTGAGTAAATGTTTCAACTGCTATGGTGTTACTTGTCCCAATTCAAATGTACACATTTTTTTCAGATTTTCATCAAAAATTCTTCACATATCTCATGTATAGTAATACATGTAACAGAGAAAAACCAAACAAAACTTTTTTTCATACTCTGGCCGGCAAGAATCCCCCTCTTGCCGGCCCCTCCCTTTTTATCAGCAATTATTCTTTACATCAAAGCTGGGATTAAAAGCATAAAAATTCTTACTGTCTAAATTATCCTGGGTAATCCGCAGCGCCTCACCGAATCTCTGGAAATGCACCACTTCTCTTTCCCTTAAGTAACGGATCGGGTCACAGACCTCCGGATCCGTCACTACACGCAGAATGTTATCATAGGTGCTCCGGGCCTTTTGTTCTGCCGCCATATCCTCTACCAGATCGGTGATCGGATCGCCTTTCGACTGAAACTCGCAGGCATTAAACGGAATTCCGCCCGCGGCCTGCGGCCATATACCCGTGGTGTGATCAATGTAATAAGGGCCAAAACCAGATTCCACAATCTGCTCCGGCGTTAAGTTCCTGGTGAGCTGATGAACAATCGTCGCTACAATCTCAAGGTGAGCGAGTTCCTCCGTTCCGATATCCGTGAGGAGTCCCTTGCACTCCTTATATGGCATGGCGTAGCGCTGGGATAAGTAGCGCATGGAAGCGCCCATTTCACCATCTGGTCCACCATACTGACTCATAATAAACGTCGCCATCTTAGGATTCGGTGTAGTAATATTTACCGGATACTGTAATCTCTTTTCATATCTCCACATCAGCCGCACTCTCCTTCCCAAGGCCACGGATTATTGACCCAGGTCCAGTAACTATCGGACCGGACTTCGTCAAACATCAGCGGGCCGCACTGAGCCTCATAGGCATCCATTGCCTGTTTCCGTAAATCTGATACATATTGGTAGTAATTCAGCGCATCCTGATCACTGGGATGAGTATCCAAATAGAGAATCACATCGTCCATAGCGAAGCTCGCCTCATAGACTGCCTGAAGCAAAGCACTGCAGTTCATATCGGTATTTGCCATTATCTGCACCTCCCCATGGAAAACGGTTTATCCAGATCCGGGAAAATTGTCCCTCTGCTCATTGCTTTTTCAACCGGATAGACCTGCTGCCAGCGCTGCCACGGAACGTATGCCATAGCCACTGGAAACTGATCGATATCACAGGATGAATTCATAGAACCGGAATTCGTCGGCATTTCTGGGCTAACGGCTGATTCACGGCCTGACATTACCTCCCGGCGAGCGACCGTACCTGAGTCCATCAGTGCATTCGACTGCGGCATTGCGCCACGGCTCATCGGCATTTCCGGCTGCATCATCGATCCGCGCCCCATCGGCATTTCCGGCTGCATCATTGATCCACGACCCATCGGCATTTCCGGCTGCATCATCGATCCGCGCCCCATCGGCATTTCCGGCTGCATCATTGATCCACGACCCATCGGCATTTCCGGCTGCATCATTGATCCACGACCCATCGGCATTTCCGGCTGCATCATTGATCCGCGCCCCACCGGCATTTCCGGCTGTATCGCCGGCCCTGATCCCATCGGCATATTCGGCTGCATTGCAGATCCACGTCCCATGGGCATATTCGACGGTATCGCCGGCCCTGGTCCCATCGGCATCTCCGAACGCATGTTAGGTCCACATCCTGCCGGGATATTCGGCGGCATCGCCGGTCCTGGTCCCATCGGCATATTCGGCTGTGTCGCTCCTCCACGCCCCATTGACATTTCTGGCGGCATTACCGGCCCACGCCCCATTGGCATCTCCGGCGGCATTGCTGGCCCCGGGCCCATCGGCATATTCGGCTGCGTCGCTCCCCCGCGCCCCATCGGCATATTGGGCTGAGTTGCGCCTCCGCGCCCCATCGGCATCTCCGGCGGCATCGCCGGTCCTGGCCCCATCGGCATATTCGGCTGTGTCGCCGAATCGTGGTGAACGGCCGGGCCAGATCCCAGAGGAAGATCCGGGCGTATCACCGGGCCTGGGCCCATTGGAACATCCTGACGGCCTTTAGCGCCCTGCGGCGCCTGGCAGCCAGGACATCTTTGTTTCGTATAACAATCCATAGGATGAAATACTCCTTTCAATATGATAAGTTTCTAATATCAATTTATGAAAGGAAGGCTTTCTTGTGCAGGGCCAACGCATATTTTTCCATTTTGTTCAAATTGCGATCCGTGGCAGGGGCACTCGTAGCGCCCGTCCATCCGATTGTATACAAGCCTGCAGCCCAGATGAGGACACCGGGGAACCTTTGGCATAGCGCCACTCATAAGCCCGGCCGCAGAATAACCGGCATGGGAAAGAAATGTGGACGCCGCCGCTTTTGGCCTGAACCGCTGCGGAGTAAATACCTCGTCGTACGGCGTCCTTCTTCCCATAATCTGCGCTGTCACGATCCTGGCCGCGGCCATTGCCGTTGTCATGCCCCATTTTCCAAATCCCGTTGCCACGTACCAGTCCGCAAGCACGCCGGAGAAATGGCCGATGTAAGGCACACTGTCCACACTCATACAGTCTTCCGCCGACCATCTTCCGTATTCCTCCGTGTCCGGATAAAAATGTTCTCTCAACCGCCGCATCTCTTCGTAAGGATTCTTTTTGGGACACTTTCCAGTCCGATGGCTTCCATGGCCCAAAAGAAGCGTATCCCCCGCGCTCCGGAAGGAATAGGAGTTTTTATCAATCCCCAGATACATTCCCTCCAGCTCCTTTACAGGCCCCAGCGCCATCACGTAACTCTTTTCCTGATACATCCGCAGAAAGTAAAAGCCCGGTATATTTACAAATGGAAAATGACACGCAAATACAATGTGACCCGCCTTCACCACACCTCTGTTCGTAATGATCTCATGCCCCTTCACCTCACGGACATTCGTCCGCTCATAGACTGTTAAATCCCCGGAGAGCGCTTCGATGAACTCCAGTGGGTGAAACTGTGCCTGATCTGCAAAACGCACCGCCCCGTGAACCGGAAACGGAAGCTCCGTCTCCCGGACAAAGGAAGCCGGTATGCCGCATCGTGCAGCACAGTCCGCCTCCTGCCTCAGAATTTCCGACTCATTAACCGAAAATAAATAGGCATCCTTCTTCTCAAAATGACATGCAATGCGGTATCTGTCAATTAACTTCTCATAATCCCGAATAGCCTGCTGGTTCGCCATGGCGTAAGCGGCGGCATGCTTCTCCCCCATGGTGTTTACAAGCTTTTGGTAAATGAGGTTATGCTGGGATGTAATCTTCGCGGTCGTATATCCCGACTGGCCGCTTCCGATCCGGTTGGCCTCCAGCACAATCACTTCTTTTCCCTGTTCCTTCAGATAATGGGCCGCCAGAATACCAAAGAGTCCTGCTCCGATTACTGCAACCTCTGTTTTCTTATTACCGGGAAGCGGATTTCTTCCAGGTATTTTCGTTGTCTGTGTCCAGATTGATTTCATATTTTCACCTCACGGTTATCATTCCCCGATATCCTGAAATTTACTTCTTCCTTTTCTTCTTCACCGGTATTTCTATTGACAAAACCGGAACGATTTGATATAGTTCTAAAAAGAACAGTTCATTTTAAAACTATTTGTAACTGTTACTCTATCAGTCAAATACTCCGTTCCAAGCGGCAGGGTATTTGACCCACGCGGCAGTCGCCAAATACTCGAGCTAACAGCCATATGTCCATGCTAATAGCCATATACCTATGCTAACAGCCATATACCTATGCTAACAGCCATATGCTCGTTCATACAAGCTCGGCCCCCGGCTGGCTGCTCGCGGAAATCCACAGAAAAAGAGGTGAATCATATGGAGACACGCGATATTTTATCCGGAGCAAAGTCCTTTCACAAGATTTACAATCAGGTCATTCAGACCGCGGCCGCACGGCACCATTTATCGCTGATGGATGCCGACATCATTCTGTTTCTCTACAATAATCCGGATTACGACACAGCAAAGGACATCTCTTATTTCCGCATGCTGGCGAAATCAGGGGTATCCGCTTCCGTGGAGTCGCTGACGGGTCTGGGATACTTAGAGAGTCACGAGGACACCGCCGACCGCAGAAAAATTCATTTAAAGCTGACAGATGCCGCCGCCCCTGTCGCCCGGGATTTAAAACGGACACAGGAGGATTTCTTCGAACGGCTGAACCGCGGGATTTCAGAGGAAGAACGGCATATGTTCTCGGATCTATTAAAACGGATGATGGATAATCTAAAACAAACGTAATCAACTCCCCCGCAGCAAGCAACAGAGTATTTACCCCCTCACAGCAGTCGCCAAAAGCTCATGCCTCCATCGCACATAGCTCGTTACCCGCGGGAATAAACAAGAAAACAAGAGAAAAGAAGGTCTTACCATGTTAGTAAAAATCATTGTATGTCTGTTTGCAGGCCTCGGAGCCGGCTTCGGCACAGGCTTTGCCGGAATGAGCGCGGCGGCCGTCATCAGCCCCATGCTCATCACATTTTTAGGAGTCCCTGCTTATCAGGCGATCGGCATCGCTCTGGCCAGCGATGTTCTCGCCAGCGCCGTATCGGCCTACACCTACGGAAAACACAAAAACCTCGATATTCGAAACGGTATCGTGATGATGGCCGCTGTCTTAATCTTCACCATGATTGGAAGCTACATCTCATCCCTGGTTCCCAATCACGCCATGGGGAACGCATCCGTCTTCCTCACCATGCTTCTGGGCATTAAATTCATAGTGAGACCGGTCCTCACAACCAAAGACGCACAGGAATCCAAGACCATAAGGCAAAAGCTGATCCAGTCCATACTGAGCGGCATTGTGGTCGGTTTCATCTGTGGATTTATCGGCGCAGGCGGCGGTATGATGATGCTTCTGCTGCTGACAAGCGTACTGGGATATGAATTAAAGACCGCCGTCGGAACCAGCGTATTTATCATGACGTTCACGGCTTTGACCGGCTCCCTCTCCCATTTTGCCATCGGCGGCATGCCGGATCTGTTCCTGCTTGTACTCTGTATCGTGTTTACCTTCCTGTTTGCCCGAATCGCCGCCGTTTTCGCAAACAAAGCAGATCCGAAACTTTTAAACCGGTTGACCGGCGTGATTCTGTTTCTGCTGGGAGCTGTCATGCTTCTCGTAAAGTAGGTTCAATATTTACCGAAATCTTCCTTGATTTCACGCCTGTTTTATACTACAATAAAGTTAATAATTGCAAAAACAGGAGGCAGACCACATGAGTTGGTTTCAAAAGAAGACAATCCCCACTCCGTCACCGGTAGAATCCGAGCCCGTGATCACTGAAAGGGCGGAAGAAAGCAAGTTGGAACGTGACGCATGCTACCGGCACCTGTCGGAAGTCATGGATACACCCTCAGACCGCGGAGTTGTATTAAAAGTATACATAGAGAATTTCAAACGATTAAATCAGGTATTTGGTTACGATTACTGTGAGAACCTTTTAAGCCAGATTCTCGCCTATTTAAAAGAAAAGACAGGAAAACCTGTTTATCACTACATCGGCGTGGAATACATCATGATCCTCGACCAGTATTCACAGGGACAGGCATCCGATCTTGCAGAAGAGATCGCCGAACAGTTTGATCACGCCTGGAAAGTGAACGGAACGGACTGCCTCTGTTCCGTTCAGATGGGTATGTGTTCCTATCCGGGACACGCCGTGACGCCGGACGAGCTGTTAAAATGTCTCGACCTGGCAGTCTTAAGAGCAGAAGAAGGCGGACCGAACCAGGCCATTATGTTCGACAGTACACTTCAGAAGCAGCTGCTTCGCCGCCATACCATCGCGTTATACTTAAAGACCGCCATTGAAAAAGAAGAGATTGAGGTCCGTTACCGCCCTACACTTAATATGGAAACCGGAAAGTTCAGCCGCGCAGAGTTTTATATGCGCATCTTCATCAAGGGGCTGGGACTCATTGGAGCCAGCGAGGTTCTTCCGATCGCTGAAGACTCCGGCCAGATCCGCTCCCTCGAATATTTCGCCCTGGATAAAGTGGGCCAATGTATCGCAAAGCTCACCGAGGCAGGCAGGGAATTCGATTCCATCGCTCTCCCGATATCTTCTATCCTCTTTTTGCAGGAAGATTTTCTGGATGAGGTCAGACGCGTCATCGATACTTACCAGATCCCCAAAGGCAAGCTTGCCATCGAGATCCAGGAAAGCGCCCTGACCACAGCATACTTAAACATTAACATCATGCTGCAGGAACTGTCCGACATGGGCGTAGAGCTGGTGTTAAACGAATTCGGTTCCGGATATTCCGGCGTAGCCACAATCCTGGAGCTTCCGGTCAACACGCTGAAGCTGGAGCGTTTATTCGTATGGCAGCTGGAGACGAACCCGAAGTCACGCTGCGTGATCGAGGGACTGATCCACATCGCCAAGGACCTGGATTTAAATATCATCGCAGAAGGTGTGGAAACCGAGAATCAGGTAAATATCCTGACGAACGCCGGATGCGACTACCAGCAGGGTTTTTACTACTCCCCGACTCTGGAGCAGGACACGCTGCTTAAAGTGATCGACAATACCTTTGCCGACTCCATCTCTCTGCTAAACGAAGAGAAAGAAAAAATGACAAGAGCATAAACACAAAAAAACGCCTGCCGCCGGGAAACACCAGTTACAGAAGTAACCGTTCCCGTCGACAGGCGTTTTAACAAAGCCTTGCTTCCTAATCCGTGATTCCTTTTCACAATTCCTATCCCAGCACCAGCCGTGCCTTATCTCCCGCGTTCCGACAGGCCTGTGCCGCCTGACTGCATTCCTGGGACTTATCGTAGTAATAGCGAATAATGTCCTTTCTGGTGATGATTCCGATGAAGTTCTTCTGGTCATCTACCACGGGAACAAAGTTCTGGTTCAGCGCCTTGTCGATTAAATCTTCCATGTTGGAGTTTGCATATACCGGACGGTTGTCCAGTCTCCGGTCGATCGCCGCCACGGTTACGCGCTCGGCCTCCTTTAAGCTTAAATTAAACTTATTCTTGATTCCCCAGAGCATATCGCCCTCTGTGATGGTTCCAATGTATCTTCCCGTTCTGCTGATAATCGGTACCGCGGAGTACTTGTGATACTCCATCTTCTCAAGGGCCTGCCGCAGAGTCTCGTCCTCATAAATATATGCTACTTCACACTTTGGTGTTAAAAAAAACAATATGTTCATAGCCGCACTCCCGTCACATTATTTTCGTCTTTATTATAGCATATTACCTTAGTTCACATATGAACAAATTATTATTTTTTTATAACATTTTAGTAGTAACAGTTCCGCCCTCGCCTCCGGCTGTCGCGGTCCGTCCAGGTGCTTTCGTTTCCCGTACCTTTCCTGTTCCGGTTTCGGGCATAAGCAGTTCTAAATGTGCAGAATTTTTCTAAAAACCAGTGAAAATCCCCAAACTCGCTGCGCTCAGACAGGTGGGGATTTCCCCTGAACGAAAAATTCTGCGCATTAAGAACTGCTAATGCCCTGCAAAGTCACAGGAAAGGTACGGGAAACGAAAGCACCTGGACGGACCGCGACAGCCAGAAGCGAGGGCTGAACTGTTACTTTTAGTAGCCCAGATCCTCGTTGATAAACACGACTTCTGCCTCCATACCGTTACAGGGGCGATCCTGGATGACGGTTGCTCTGCAGATGCGTTCCGGACTGTCGCAGTCGTAGCAGCGGTCCCCTCCATTCGCCGCACAGGGCGTCTTCCGGTTCAGACGCAGCGCATTTTTCGGCGCCGCCACGTTCTTTGCACGCATGAGTGCACTGTGCATATCGGGCGAAATCTTATTTCTGCCTACCAGATAGTACACCTTCTGAGGCCCGTAGATCGTCATGGAAACACGGTTGCCGGTCCCGTCGATATTGACTATCTCTCCGGTCTCGGATACCCCGTTGGCACTGCAGATATAGACCTCTGCCTGCTTCGCCTTCTTAAGCGTCTCTGCCCCTGGTTCCAGCCAGTGCCAGGTCAGCGCACACTCCCCCTCCAGAACCTCATTCAGTTTTATCTCCTGCAGCGTCACACTGCCTCCCAGCGCCACCGCCTTCCCCTTCACCATCTCTTTTATGTAGGAAGCCGCTTCCTCCCCTGTCTCGAAATATGACGTATGAAATCCATGCTTTTCAAAATTCTTCTTCAGTATATCGTAATTCATTATTTTTCTCCTTTCCTGACGGCCACACATAAAAATACCGCTCACAAACCTCATTTATATTATACCACATCCCCATCTCCATTTACACAAAAAAACAGAACAGAAAACTTCAATAAGCCTTCTGCCCTGCCTTCTTTTCTTCACCGTATGGTACAGTCCGGTCCGCACGCTCTCACTGCATGTAATCCAGCGGATCTACCGGCTGATTCTCGTGCTCCAGCTCGAAGTATAAGTTCGCGCCTTCAATTGAATAATATTTCGTAGGTTCGGCCACATAGCCCAGAACGTCGCCCTGAGCGACATATTCATTTTCCACTACCTGCAGTTCCTTTAACTGGCCGCAGACAGCCGTATAGTCATTTCCCATATTAAGAATGACGTAATTACCCAGTTCTTCATTAGAACCGATCTCCTGGATTTTTGCGTTTGCAGGTGCTACGACCGGTGTGCTCACGGCGCCCTGAATGACGATGCCCGGATTACATTTATACTGATCAAGAGTCGGGAAATAGATGGTGGACTCCATGCTGTAATCCAGAATGACATTTCCTGATACCGGCCATGCCATCTTTGTTGCATCGTTAAAATTGAGGACAAGCGCTGCGGCCGCCTCCTTTTCCGCTCCGGCCTTAACCGCCGGGTTTTTAGCTTCTGTCTCTGCTTTCGCTGTAGCCTTGGCGGAATCAGCAACCTGTGTATCCGCATCCAGATTCTGCTCAGCGTTGGAATCACCGGCAACTGCTACCTGGTTTTCCTGTGGTATCGTCTCTTCTGCAATGACACCCTTCTGGTCCGGAACTTCAAGATATGGACTCTGGCCGTCATTGTTTCCTCTTTGAATGGTAATGACTCCTGCCGCAGCAACTATAGTCAGCAGGCCTAAAACCAACAGGACAAGGAATACTTTATCCTTGAACAATTGACTCATTTTCTCTTTCACGTTTATCACCTCGGTAATATTCTTACCAAAGGAGAAAGAGTTATTCAGAAATCAGAACAATATTTTTATAAAAAAATCCAAGAATCTCTTCCGCGGTCTTTCCCTCCTCCGCCATGCACTTCGCCCCGTACTGGCTGAGACCGTAACCGTGGCCCACGCCCTGACAGACCGCCCGGATTCCGCCGTCGTACTCCTCCAGCGTATAAGACGGTGACGGCAGCCCCAGTGCATACTGGACCTCCTCTCCTGTATACACCTTTGTACCGATTTGAATCTGTCCCACGTAACCGCCATCGTCGCGGACGATGATCTGAATGGACTGGGGAAGCTGGCCTGCATCAACAGGCACGCTGTCGGCGATCTGATTAATCCTGCCGGCAAAATCTTCCTTGCTCCAGGTCATCATGGTCAGGTAGCCTTCTGCCTCCACATCGCGTTTGCTGGCCACCGCCTGCAAATACGTATGGCTCTCATCTCCGGTTCTCGTCATCCCGGTGCTGGCGCGGTGAAACAGCGGTTCAATGAGCTTGCCGTCATAGGTGATCACCTCGCCCGCCGTCGAGCGCACGGCCTCTTCCACCGCCTGAAAATACGTCACAAATGACTCGCTTCCCCACATGGCCTCCATCTGCTTCTCCTCCAGATATTCCATATGAAGCTCCGATTCCTTCACCTCGTCCTGACCATTCATCTTCTGGTAAATAAACGTCCTGGCGATCACAGCCTGCGCCCGCAGCGCTTCCTTCCCATACTCCGCCGGAATCTGCTTCGCCACGACTCCGGGCAGATACTCTTCCACATCCATATAGGATTCCCCGTTTTTCCGGTCCAGAATCACTTTTTTTCCGCTGGTAATGAGCGGTACCTGCTTCTTTTCCTCGATTCTGCCTGTCCATGCCAGGGTTATTATATATGGAAGCAGCAATGCCATGACGCATATCATTACAACTTTTTTTGCCACCAAAAACCTCCGCAAGTTCCTTTAAAAAATTCTATGCGGACAATTCTCGTTTATGCAGAAACGTTCCTTTTCCTTCCCACTCCACGTAATTCCCACGAACACGGAGCACTGTTCCCCCAGAGAGGTTACGGCAGTTTCCAAAGGCAGACTGCTGAGATACACCGTTTTCGCCCCGGCCTGGTAAAAGGACAGCAGGAGTCGGCGGAGCATCCATAGCCTCCTCCGCCTCATTTCCCATGGCTATAATCAGGCCGGTGTCCCTGTTTACAAGAGCCATGGACGATTCCTCCAGCACAATACCGCTGTTTTTCACGTAAATCGTTATTTTCGACGGTTCAAATCCCCGCCGCAGGCAGCACTCAAAAACAGAACGGTGGGAAAATGCCGCCCGCTGTTCCGTCCTGCCGACGGCGCTTCTCGCTGCATTTTCCCACCGTAATTCTCTTAAGCGCTTATTCTGCACTGCTTTACTGATTTGCTTCTATTTCTACCTTCACCTTTTCCAGATGCCAAATGTCATTTACATACTCCTCGATCGTACGGTCTGAGGTGAATTTACCGCTGCAGGCCACATTCAGAATAGCCGCTTTTGCCCACCAGGTCTCATTGCGGTAAGCCTGATCGATCCTCTGCTGTGCTTCCGCGTAGGACGGGAAGTCCTTTAAGATGAAGTACGTATCTGCACGGTCGCTGCTCTGCGTATTCAGCAGAGAATTATAAATGTCACGGAACAGCTCCGGATCCTGCGGAGCGAAGTAGCCGTTGATCAGCTGCATCAGGACGCGGCGGATCTGGTAATTATTGTTAAAAATCTCCATCGGATTATATCCGCCCTTGTTCTCGTAGCCGATCACCTCGTCGGAGGTCATACCGAAGATAAAGGCATTCTCGGCTCCAACCTCTTCCACGATCTCCACATTGGCGCCGTCCATAGTTCCCAGCGTCAGCGCACCGTTTAACATAAACTTCATATTTCCGGTACCGGATGCTTCCTTGCTGGCCGTGGAAATCTGCTCGCTGACATCGGCCGCCGCGAAAATAATCTCCGCGTTGGATACCTTATAGTCCTCGATGAACACCACCTTGATCTTTCCGTCGATGGATTTGTCGTTATTGATTACATCTGCCACGGAATTGATCAGCTTAATGGTCAGCTTCGCCCTCTTATATCCGGCCGCCGCCTTGGCGCCGAAGATAAAGGTTCTCGGAATCATATCCAGGTTGGGATTATCCTTCAGCTGGTTGTATAAATAGATCACGTGAAGAATATTCATCAGCTGGCGCTTATACTCGTGAAGACGCTTTACCTGAACATCGAAGATCGAACGCGGGTCCACGTCGATTCCGTTGTGTTCCTTGATGTATTTGGCCAGACGGACCTTGTTCTGGTACTTGATGTCCATGAACTCCTGCTGGCACTTCGGATCATCCGCGTATACCGCCAAACGGTGGATATGAGGCAGGTTTGTGATCCATTCGCTTCCGATTTTTCCAGTCACCCATTCGGCTAACAGCGGGTTGCCGTGAAGCAGGAAGCGCCTCTGTGTGATGCCGTTGGTCTTATTATTGAATTTCTGCGGCATCATCTCATAGAAGTCACGCAGCTCTTCCTTCTTTAATATCTCGGTGTGCAGCCTTGCGACGCCGTTGACAGAGAATCCGCCGACGATGGCTAAGTTGGCCATGCGCACCTGGCCGTCGTAAATGATGGCCATCTTGCGGATCTTATCCTGGTTGCCCGGATACATCTGCTGGATCTGCTCCACAAAGCGGCGGTTGATCTCCTCCACGATCTGGTAGATTCTCGGCAGCAGTCTGGAAAACAGTTCGATCGGCCATTTTTCCAGAGCCTCGGACATGATGGTGTGATTCGTGTAGGCACACGTCTTCGTCGTCACAGCCCATGCCTCATCCCAGGTCAGGTTAAACTCATCCAACAGGATACGCATTAATTCCGGCACAGCCACGGTCGGATGGGTATCATTTAACTGGAACACTGTCTTCTCGAAGAATTTATGGATATCCTCATGCTTTTCCATATACTTCTTAACCGCTCTCTGAACGCTGGCGGATATGAAGAAGTACTGCTGTTTTAAACGCAGTTCCTTTCCAGCGTAGTGGTTGTCGTTGGGATACAGAACCTCGACAATGGTTTTCGCCAGGTTTTCCTGCTCCACTGCCTTCTGGTAGTCTCCCTTGTCGAAGGAATCCAGACTGAAGGTATTGATTGCCTCCGCATCCCAGATTCGCAGCGTATTCACCACATTGTTGCCATAGCCGACGATCGGCATGTCGTAGGGAACGGCGCGGACGGACTGATATCCCTCCTGAACGAAATGCTCTCTGCCGTCCTCCCAGACAGTTCTCACGTAACCGCCGAATTTTACCTCCGCCGCATACTCGGCGCGGCGTACCTCGAACGGATAGCCGTTCTTTAACCAGTCATCCGGAACTTCCATCTGATATCCGTTTTCAATCTTCTGCTTGAACATACCGTAACGGTAACGGATGCCGCAGCCGTATGCCGGATAGCCCAGCGTCGCCAGGGAATCTAAGAAGCAGGCGGCAAGACGGCCAAGGCCGCCGTTTCCGAGAGCCGGATCCGGCTCCTGATCCTCGATGGCGTTTAAATCGAAGCCGAGTTCGTCCAAAACTTCCTTCACTTCCGGCAGCGCCATGATATTGATGATATTGTTTCCAAGGGCACGGCCCATTAAAAACTCCATGGAGAGATAGTACAGGGTTTTCGCATCCTGCTTCTCATACTCCTTGTGGGTTGCAATCCACTCATCGATGATGACATCCTTTACCGCGTAGGCAACTGCCTGAAACGCCTGCTCCGGAGTAGCCTCATCGATCGTCTTGCGGAATACGTTTTTTACGTTATAAATAACGCTTTTCTTAAAGGTTTCTTTATCAAATCCCATACTCATTGTGAATGACCTCCTATTGGTTATTTCCATCTGAAGAGAATCCTCGCTTCATATTACTGAACTTTTTCAACGCCCAGAGTGACATTCTCACCATTGATGTTCCATTCCTTCGTATATCCCGCTGCCTTACCCGGTGTGATGCCCTCTGCGAGGACCTCGCTCTTTATTTCTTCGCCGTGTGCGCCAAAGATTCCGGCAATCTTCTCATTGCCTTCGCTGGTGATGAGGATATGGTCCATAACCTCAAAGCCGGCTTCCTTACGCATCGTCTGAATCTTGCTGATCAACTCGCGGACAAAGCCTTCCTCGATCAGTTTTGGTGTCAGGTTCGTGTCAAGCACAACCGTAACGGTATTATCACCTTCCGATACGTAGCCCTCCATCTGAGCCGTATCAATCAGTAAATCTTCCTTCGTCAGAACCACCTCACTGCCGTCAAAGTCGAACGTGAGGGCGCCCTTTTCATTCAAAGTATCCATGGCGGTGTTGCCGTCCACCTCGGAAAGGGCCTTTCTGATGTTGTTTAACTGTTTTCCATATTTCGGTCCGACAGTCTTTAACTGCGGCTTAAAGCTGTAGCTGGTAAAATCGCGGACATCGTCTGTAAAGACAACTGTCTTTACATTCAGTTCATCCTCGATGATCTCCTGATAGAATACGGAGAGCTCATGAGGCGCCTTCACGAACATCCGGCCGATCGGCTGGCGGTTCTTGATATTCGCCGTATTTCTGGCCGCACGGCCCATGACTACGATCTTTAAGACCTCGTCCATGTTGTCTTCCAGCTTCTCATCGATGCAGGATTCATCCGCTTCCGGATAATCGCATAAATGGATGCTCTCAGGCGCCGTCTTATCGATATTGCACACCAGGTTCTGGTATATCTGCTCCGTCATAAACGGAATCAGCGGCGCAGCCACCTTGCTGACGGTCACAAGCGCGGTGTAAAGGGTCATATAGGCATTGATCTTATCCTGTTCCATGCCCTTTGCCCAGAAACGCTCACGGCTTCTTCTCACATACCAGTTGCTCATGTCATCCACAAACTCCTGAAGTGCTCTGGCCGCCTCCGGGATCTGGTAATTGCCCAGATTGGTGTCCACGGTCTTGATTAAAGTATTTAACTTCGACAGAAGCCATTTATCCATAACCGGAAGCTTATCGTATTCCAGTTTGTATTTTGTTGCATCAAATTCGTCAATATTTGCATAGAGAACAAAGAAAGCGTACGTATTCCATAAAGTACCCATGAACTTGCGCTGGCCTTCCATGACGGCCTTGCCATGGAAACGGTTCGGCAGCCACGGCGCGCTGTTGATATAGAAATACCAGCGGATGGCGTCTGCGCCGAATTCATCCAGAGCCTGGAACGGATCAACCGCGTTGCCCTTGGACTTCGACATCTTCTGTCCATTCTCATCCTGCACGTGGCCCAGAACGATAACGTTCTTATATGGCGCCTTGTTAAAGATCAGGGTCGAGATAGCCAGCAGAGAATAGAACCAGCCTCTCGTCTGATCCACAGCCTCGGAGATGAAATCCGCCGGGAACTGCTGCTCAAACAGCTCTTTATTCTCAAATGGATAGTGGTGCTGCGCAAATGGCATGGAACCGGAATCAAACCAGCAGTCGATTACCTCCGGAACTCTCTTCATCTGCTTCCCGCACTTCGGGCAGGTGATGGTCACCGCGTCGATGTATGGGCGGTGAAGTTCGATTGTCTCGGGGCAGTCAGGAGACATGGACTTTAATTCCTCGATGCTTCCGATAGAATGCTGATGGCCGCACTCACACTCCCATACGTTTAAAGGAGTGCCCCAGTAACGGTTCCGGCTGATGCCCCAGTCCTGAACATTCTCCAGCCAGTCGCCGAAGCGTCCCTTACCGATGCTCTCCGGGATCCAGTTGATGTTGTTGTTGTTGCGGATTAAGTCTTCCTTCACCTCGGTCATCTTGATGAACCAGGATTCTCTCGCATAATAGATGAGAGGCGTGTCACATCTCCAGCAATGCGGATAGCTGTGCTCAAATACCGGTGCGGAGAACAGTAAGCCCCGCTCTTCCAGATCCTTTAAAACCAGCGGATCGGCCTTCTTACAGAAGGTGCCCGCCCATTTCGTCTCCTTCGTCATCTCGCCCTTGGAATCCACCAGCTGAACGAAAGGAAGATCGTATTTTTTACCAACCTTGGAGTCATCTTCACCGAATGCCGGAGCGATATGAACGACTCCGGTACCGTCTGTCAGCGTTACGTACGTATCGCAGGTCACATAGAAGGCCTTCTTCGCCGGATGCACGAAATCAAACAGCGGTTCGTACTCCTTGAACTCCAGATCCTTTCCGGTGCAGCGCTCCAGTACAGTGTATTCACTATTCAGAACCGTATCACACAAAGCTTCCGCAAGATAATACGTATATTCTCCGTTTTTCACCTTCACATAGGACTCGTCAGGGTTCACACAGAGCGCCACGTTGGAAGGAAGCGTCCACGGTGTGGTCGTCCACGCCAGTATATAAGCATCCTCGCCCTTCACCTTGAATCTGGCGATAGCGGAGCGTTCTTTCACATCCTTGTAGCCCTGTGCCACCTCGTGGCTGGACAGCGGCGTTCCGCAGCGCGGACAGTAGGGAACGATCTTAAAGCCTTTGTATAACAGGCCCTTTTCCCAGATCTGCTTAAGAGCCCACCACTCGGACTCGATATAGTAGTTCTCATAGGTAACGTACGGATCATCCATATCAGCCCAGAAGCCGACGGTCTTGGAGAAATCCTCCCACATGCCCTTGTACTTCCATACGCTTTCCTTGCAGTGCTTGATAAATGGCTCGAGACCATATTCCTCGATCTGCTCCTTGCCGTCCAGCCCCAGCATCTTCTCCACTTCCAGTTCGACTGGAAGTCCGTGGGTATCCCATCCGGCCTTTCTCGGCACGTCGCATCCCTTCATGGTACGGTATCTCGGGATCATATCCTTGATAACACGGGTGAGGACATGGCCGATATGAGGTTTTCCGTTGGCGGTTGGAGGGCCGTCATAGAAGGTATAGGTTTCAGCCTTTTTTCTGTTATCGATGCTCTTCTGGAAAATCTCGTGATCTTCCCAGAATCTTTCAACTTCTTTTTCTCTCGCTACAAAATTTAAATCTGTAGGAACTTTGTTATACATCTCTTTTGACCTCCTTTATAAATAGTAAAAAAAGAAGGCCTTCGTCCCGTAATCAGGACGAAGGCCGTGCTTCGCTAAACCACCTATTACAGCATACTGACATATGCGTTCCCTGTAACGTAGGAACCACGTCCTGGCTTACCGCTTATACAGCTTTCAGCCGGAGACTCCAGAGTGATGTTCGTTCCCATGACTACTCTCACCAGGCTTTCACCCTCCCCGGCTCGCTTTGGATTTCCCACGGTCCTACTGTCTCTTTCATCGTCTTTCTTCCTATAATATAATGGCAGGTTATGCCTTATATGTCCTCTCATTATAGATATTATGGGAGGAAATGTCAAGTAAAAGACGAAATTTCGGGCATCTGTCGCGTATTTTCGTCATTCTGCCCCGTAACGGGCCCACTCCCCATTGGTCCCTATTACTTTTTGATACCATCCGAACGACTTCTTCCTCATCCTCTTTCCCGTTCCATTGCCTTCGTCGTCCAGATCCACATGGATGAAGCCGTATCGCTTCTTCATCTGTCCGCTGCCTGCGCTCACCAAATCGATGGGCGCCCACGCCGTGTAGCCGAGTAAATCCACGCCGTCCAGCTCTGCGGCATCCATCATGGCGCATATATGCCGCTTTAAATAATCGATCCGGCAGTCGTCTGCAACGTTTCCGTTTTCGTCGGGAAAATCCTGTGCTCCCAGCCCATTTTCCACAATAAACAGCGGTTTCTCATACCTGTCATAGATCTGGTTTAAGGTAATCCGAAGTCCCAGGGGATCGATGGGCCAGCCCCATTCGCTGTACGTCAGATACGGATTTTTCGCAGAGGCAAACAGATTGCCCTCCGCCGATTCCACGCTGTCTGCCGTAGAGACACAGCGGCTGTTATAATAGGAAAAGGAGATAAAGTCCACCGTTCCCTTCTTCAATATCCTCTCGTCCTCGTCTTCCATCACAGGCATAAGGCCCTCCCGCTCAAGCGCTCTCCCTGCATAGGCCGGATACTCCCCTCTGGCCTGCACATCGACGAAAAAATAGTTCTCGCGGTCCTTTTTCAGTGCTTCCCACACGTCCTCCGGCCTGCAGCTGTACGGATAGACGCTCCCCGCCGCAAACATACAGCCGACTCTGTTCTCCAGATTGATTTCGTGTGCCATCTGCACCGCCAGGGCGCTGGCAATCAGTTCATGATGAGCGGCCTGGTATTTCAGTTTTTCCCTCTCGTCCCCGTCCTGAAACAGAAGTCCCGCGCCCAGGAATGGAGCGTGCAGAATCATATTGATCTCGTTAAAGGTCAGCCAGTACCGCACCAGCTCCCGGTAGCGGACAAACAGCGTGCGGCAGAGTTTCAAATAGAAGCCGATCATCTCCCTGCTCCGCCATCCGCCGTACTTTTCGATTAAATGCACCGGACAGTCGAAGTGGCAGATGGTCACCAGCGGCTCAATGCCGTATTCGTGACACGTCCGGAACAACTCCTCATAGAACCGCAGTCCCGCCTCGTTTGGCTCCTCTTCCTCTCCTCCGGGAAATATCCTCGTCCACGCGATGCTCATGCGGTAGACTTTAAAGCCCATCTCGCCGAAGAGGCGTATGTCCTCCCGGAAATGGTGAAACATGTCAATGGCCTCGTGAGAGGGATACCGGTGCTCCCCGTCGCAGACAAGCGATACGTGCTCTCCCCGTATCACTGCTTCACGGTCCGGTCCTGCCGGACACACGTCCACATTGGAGAGTCCTCTTCCGTCCTCCTGCCAGCCGCCCTCGCACTGGTTTGCAGCAGTGGCGCCTCCCCAGAGGAAATCTTTACTCAGTCCCATTTTCTGATCTCCTTTCCGGTTATTTAACGATCCGCAAAAGCGGTTTCTGATACTCCACCGCGTCATCGGCCTTCACAACGGCTTCCACCGACTGGTAATTCCCATAATTACTGATCAGAACCGGCGTCTCCAGCAGGAACCCTGCCTCCCGGATCAGCTCCATATCGAACCGCATCAGCGGCTGCCCCGCTTTCACATGATCGCCCTGCTTCGCTGCAGCCTCAAAGCCCTTTCCATCCAGCTGCACCGTATCCAGTCCGATGTGGATCAGAATCTCCGTCCCTTCGTCCGACAGAATTCCAATCGCATGGAGCGTCGGAAAAATGGTCACAACCGTTCCATCCACCGGTGACACCACCAGACCTTCCTCTGGAAGAACAGCAATCCCCTTTCCAAGGATTCCGGAGGCGAATGCGCTGTCTTTTACGTCTTTTAAATCAATAACAGCGCCCTTCATGGGACTCATGATGGTCAGGAACTCATGAGATGCGAATTCCGGGTTGTTGTCAGCCGTTCCCTGGTCTGCACTGCCACTGTCCATTCTGCCGTCCTCAGCAGAATCCTCTTTCTTTTTATCTTTATAGACAATCATCGTCATAACAAACGCGATCACCATGGTCAGAAGGGCCCCGGTCACAGCCACGATTAAGTTGCCCATGGAACCGTCCGGCTCCACCATCGCCGGAAACTCGAAGATTCCCATTCCGCCCATCATAAATTTTCTAAAATTGAAGAAACCGTAGAAGCCTCCGCCGATTCCGCCTGCAATACAGCTGATGATAAAGGGCTTCTTAAGCGGCAGTGTAATTCCGTAGATCGCAGGCTCCGTCACCCCGAAAATACCGGAAATAAAGTTGGGCAGTGCCATTTCCTTCAGTTTTCTGTCCTTTGTCTTGATAAAGATAGCCAGAACCACAGCCGATGTCGCAAAGGTACAGGCAAAGAACGGCATCATCACGTTGTCGTAGCCCATGGTCATGATATTGTTGATATAAACCGGAATAAATCCCCAGTGCAGGCCGAAGATAACCAGGATCTGCCAGGTAAATCCAACGATGGCTCCTGCCAGCATAGGTGAAAAGCTTCTGATTGTAAGTACTGTCTCCGCGATAATCGTGGATGCAAAGGTGACAACCGGACCGATAACCAGAAATCCCGCCGGAAGCGCCGCTAAAAGCGTCAGCATCGGCACAAAGAAAAACTTGACCAGATCGGGTACAAACTTATTGAACAGCTTCTCGCATTTCGACGCAAAGTATACGATAAAAATAACAGGAATTACCGTGGAGGTATAATCCATGGAGATTACCGGAAGCCCGAAGAATGTGATATACACAGGCGATTCAAACAGCGTCCCCTCAAACAGCGTGTAGAGCGGAGCCATAGAAGCGGAAATACTTCCCGCCTGAATCGCCGGATAGCACATGATCGCGCCGATCGCCAGCCCCAGCATGGGCTTTAAACCAAACTTCTTCGCGGAGGTATAGCCCAGGAACAGCGGAAGAAAGGTAAACAGCGCGTCCCCCACCGCATTGATGATTAAGTATCCGCCGCATGTGTCGGGATATAATCCCAGCACCGCAAACAGCGTGTTCAGCCCCTTCACCATACCACAGGCCGCCATAATTCCCAGAATCGGCTGGAAAATACCGGAAATCGTATCCACAAACCGGTCAAACACCTTCTCTTTCTTCTCCGGCTTTGCCGTCTCCTCCCCTTTCTCCAGATCGAGAAGCGGGCAGACATCCTCATAGACCTCTCCCACGTGATTTCCGATCACCACCTGATACTGGCCTCCGCTCTTCATGACTGTGACCACGCCTTCCATGTTCTTTAACGCTTCATCATTGGCCGCGGCTTCGTCCGCCAGCTTAAAACGCAGTCTCGTGATGCAGTGGGTAAGTCCGGTAACATTGTCCCTGCCTCCCACGTATTTGACAATCTCTCTTGCCAGTTCCTCATATTTTCCCATTTCATTTCCTCCATCTTTCTATTTTTTTGTTTGAAATCTGAAGGTCGAGCCAACTGAATGTAACTGTCCTTAATGAAATATCACGCTATGTCTTATGGGCTTTCCTCCTTTCCTTCCTTTTCTGAATCATGCCCGTGGTTTCCGCGAGACAGAAACGATCCTTGCAATGTGAATACTCAGATAAAGAATCTCTTCTTCACTCAGCGTATATTGGTATTTATCCCCGATAAAAGCGGCAATCTTCCTGCCGCACTGGTAAGCTTCCTGATACTGCGCCCGGATCACCTCCGCCAGCGCCGCCACCTCCTGATCTTCATACGTTTTTCCGGAAAACATCCTCTCCGCGAAAAATTTCAAATGCGTAATGAAGCGGTGGTAATAGACAGATTCCGCGTCCAGCCTGATTTTACAGGTCATGCGGACGATTGTCTCGATTTCCTGCATGACGGTGGTGATCTCATGGACCGTCTTCTGCTTTAAATTCATCTGCGCGTTCACAATATGAAGGGCAATAAAGCCCGCTTCATCTTCCTCCAGCTTTACATGAAACCGCTCCTTCACACAGCGCAGCGCATAGAGTCCCGTATCATACTCCGCGGGATAATACCGCCTGATATCCCACAAAAGCACATTTTTCACATCGATTCCCTGCTTCTTCCGCTCCACCGCCATGTATATATGGTCGCACAGCGGAATGATGACATTCGTGCTGATCTTACTGTTCACATGAACTCTGGCATAGGAGAGCACATCGTCCGCCAGCTTCACGTGTTCCACAGGAATCTCCTGAAGCAGCTCCTTCAGCTGCTCCCTCTGCCCGGCGTCCTCCAGAGAAAAAATCTTTTCGATCTTCTGCTCCTCCACCTCGGAGCCTTCCTTTTTCTGAAACCCAAGCCCGCATCCCACCAGTATCTTCTCGCGCCCTTTTTCGTCCTCCGCAATGACTGCATTGTTGTTCAGTCTCTTCTTAAAGATCATCGAAATCCCCCTTCCGATTCATTTTAGAAATAAAAAAGACCTTGCATCATCAATAAGAATGGCTGCTGCCACTCAAATACGATCATACAAGGTCAAGCTTGCCCGAAGCAATAACTATCCTTAAGTCAAAGATATATGAAAAAGCATAATTTGTCAAGCGTTTTTTTCAGTTTCATCAGACCGTTTTTTTCAGACCGCAAACAAGTCACCCAGCGCCTCGCTCATCGTCGGATGCGTATAAATCTGATCCCTCAATACCGTGTAGTCCGCATCGAGATCCATGGCCAGCTTCACGATATTGATCATCTCATAAGATTCCTCACAGAACAGCATCGTGCCTAATATCTTATTCGTCTTCGCATCAATCACTGCCTTTAAGAGACCTTTGGTTCTGTTTAAGACAGCAGCTTTCGGAATCGCGGCCGCCGGCAGTTTGGCGATCTTCACATCCAGACCGGCCCCCCGCGCTTCCTGCTCATTCATACCGACTCTTGAGAAGGATGGTTCAATGAACACGCTGTACGGAATATGGCTTCTCTTGCCCGCATTCGCATCATATGCCCCGCCGTGAAGGCTGGACCACACGATCCTGAAATCATCCAGGGAAACGTAGGTGAACTGAAGTCCTCCGGCCACATCTCCCATGGCCCAGATATTCGGAGCCGTCGTCTTATAGCCGTCATCTACCTTGACGCCGCCGCGGGCCGTCAATTCCACGCCTGCCGCTTCCAGATTTAATCCCGCCGTGTTAGGCCTTCTTCCTGTAGCGACCAGAATCGCATCCGCCTCCAGATCTTCCTCTTTTCCATCGACAGAGTAATGGACGTAAGACCAGTCCCCTTCTTTCCGGATCCCGGAAATAGCCGCGCCAACCACAAATTTAACGCCCTTTTCTTCCAAAACCTTCTGAATCTCGGCCGCGATATCTTCATCCTCTCTCGGAATCAGGCGTGCCTCGTTCTGAATGACCGTCACCTCAGAGCCAAATCCGGAATACATGGACGAAAACTCCAGCCCGATATAGCCGCCGCCAATGATGACCAGCTTCTTTGGAAGCTTCTCCAAATCCATAAATGTCTCACTTAAATAAACCTGGGGATTGCCTTCTATTCCCTCAATCGGCGGCACAAACGGAGCGCTCCCCGTATTGATAAAGATCTGATCTCCCTCTAAAGTAAACGCCTCCGAACCGTCTGCCGGCACTACATTTACCTGTGTATTGGAAAGGAAGCTGGCAGTTCCGTTATAAATGGTCACCGCTTCCAGATGATTCAGCTTGTCAAAATTCTTTTTTCGAAGCAGGGAAGTAACGCGTCTCTTTTCCTCAACAGCTGTCCTGTATAATTCCGCCTTTTCCTCAAAAGAGATCTCTCCCTTTGCTTCCGTCATCTGGGAACTTCTCACCAGAGACTTGGATGGAATACATCCCACATTGATGCAGGTACCGCCATACATTTTATCTGATTTCTCAATCAGCGCTACCGCTTTTCCCTCACCGGCCAGCTTTCCCGCCAGAGTCTTACCGCCTTTGCCAAATCCTATAATAACCGCATCATACTTTTTCATCTCAAAACTTCCTTTCTTATCACCATTTTTTATTTTTCATCACCAGACACGGTCTCATAGGGCCAGTCCTTAATACCGCCTATATCAATAATATTCTTATAACCAAGGCCCAACAGCTTCTCCGCCGCGTTTTTACTTCTCACGCCGCTTCGGCAGTAGACCATAATTTTCGCATCCAGATCCGGAAGCGCCTCCGGCATCTCCTCTCCGATGTCTTCCACCGGAATGTTAATCGCATCGCCAATCCGGCTGTCCGCATACTCTTCCGGAGTTCTTACATCCACCACGATGAGCGCATCGTCCGAATCCATAACTTCCTTTGCCTCTTCCGGCTTAAACTTAACATACTGTGAAGCCTGGACCTCCGCACCGGCCTCCGCTTTCTGCGCCGCCGTCTTCTGTGTCTCCTTGCCGGAAGCACTCCCCTGGCCGCCCGAACACGCCGTCAGTACTAAAACCGCTGCGGCGATTCCCGCCGTTATCCAATATTTCCCTTTTATCATCTCATCCGCTCCATTCTGTAACTTTTTTCGTTTCAGTTTTTATACTGTAATAATATCAGTTACAGTTAGTTCTGTCAAGCGTTTTTTACATTTTTCTTCAATCTTTTTCCATAACTGCGCAGTCCCACTGCGGAAGCCGTCTGCACGCAAATAGAAACGGGTACCGACTCATTTACATGAACTTCGATACCCGTTCCTAGACTACTTCATCCATTGGACTTTACCCTCACTTTTTGTTTTGTCACTGATACTTGTGTACCTGGATGCTCTATATTAAATTTTTTTACCTTCGCCACTCCATTACCGGGCCTCATCTATCATCTGGTTTATCTCTGCATCGTCATTTTCATTCTTCTATATGTTAGTAAGCTACATATGTGGAAACCTTTGTTCGGACGAATCATACTTTCTCGTCATACGACTCATACGATGAATTTTCCTTTGCAGTTTATAACGAAATATAGGCATATGTAAAAGATATATAGATTTTTTCCTGCTACTTCATCCATGCTTTCGCATTTATTCATCATAGAAGGAATGGCTTTTCACTGTGGCCGAAAGGTTTTTCCTATTGTCCGCTTCCTACTTGGAAATCAGACGAGACTTATGTTTTCGGCGGAATCTACCTCCTTTTCTTTCTATTTTTTATCCTTCCCGCTTCCTGTTCCCGGGAGGTTTCTCTATATCTTGTATCTCTTTCCTTTGATAGCTTTATTATATAGTATCTCTCTCTGTTTTGCAAGACTCTTTAGAAAAAATTAATAAATTATTTCTTAATTGTCAAATTGTATATAATTATTTGAAATATTCATTATTTTTTTTGTCTTACTCCATTTGTTATAGTTATTCTTCTCTATTATTCTGATATTATAGATTGTTATTTTTTTATCAATCACGTTGCGTTTTTGTAAAGTTATGGTATAATGTCCAAAAAGGACAGAGTCCCCGGGCCTTACGGTCCCAATTGCTCCGCCCCCACATTAAACGTTCAGAAGGAGAACACATATGAGCCAGCGCAATTTAACCTTATTAACGGATCTATACGAGTTAACCATGATGCAGGGCTATTTTAAAGAAAAGGATGCCAATGAGACCGTAATCTTCGACGCATTTTACCGCACAAATCCGGGTGGCAACGGTTATGCAATCTGTGCCGGTCTGGAGCAGGTAATTGAATATATCAAGGATCTTCGTTTCGAAGAGGACGATGTGGACTATCTGCGTTCCACGGGACTGTTCGGCGAAGACTTTCTGGAGTATTTACGCCACTTTAAATTCTCAGGCGACATTTATGCCATTCCGGAAGGCACTGTCGTCTTTCCGCGTGAACCGCTGGTAAAAGTGATTGCTCCTATTATGGAGGCGCAGCTCATTGAGACGGCGCTGTTAAATATCATCAATCATCAGAGCCTGATCGCCACAAAGGCAGCGCGCGTCGTATATGCAGCCGGCGGCGACGGTGTCATGGAATTCGGACTTCGCCGGGCTCAGGGACCGGATGCCGGTATCTACGGCGCAAGGGCGGCCATGATTGCAGGCTGTATCGGGACCTCCAACGTTCTGTGCGGTAAGATGTTCAACGTTCCTGTCAAGGGAACTCACGCCCACAGCTGGATCATGAGCTTTCCGGATGAGCTGACCGCGTTCCGCACCTATGCCAGGCTGTATCCTTCTGCCTGTATCCTGCTGGTGGACACCTATGACACGCTGAAATCCGGTGTTCCTAACGCCATTAAGGTATTTCAGGAAATGAAGGAAGCGAAAATCCCGCTGACCTTCTACGGAATTCGTCTCGACAGCGGCGATCTTGCCTATTTATCGAAGAAAGCGAAAAAGATGCTGGATGATGCCGGATTCCCAGACGCAGTTATTTCCGCCTCCAACGATCTGGACGAGTCTCTGATCAACAGCTTAAAGATTCAGGGCGCAGCCATCAACTCCTGGGGAGTCGGCACGAATCTGATCACCTCCAAGGACTGCCCATCCTTCGGCGGCGTATATAAGCTGGCTGCCATCTTAGATAGGAAGAGCGGAAAATTTGTGCCAAAGATCAAGTTATCCGAAAATGCCGAGAAGATTACCAACCCGGGCAATAAATGTATCAAGCGTATTTACAGCAGGGAAACCGGAAAAATCATTGCCGATTTGATCTGCCTGGAGGGCGAGAAATACGATGAAAATAATTCACTGCTGCTCTTCGATCCCATCGAGACCTGGAAAAAGACGCACCTGGCTCCCAACACCTATCATCTCCGTGATCTGATGGTTCCGGTATTTAAAGATGGAGAATGCGTTTACGAATCCCCCGCGGTCATGGACATTCAGGCGTACTGCAAGAAAGAACTGGATACGCTCTGGGATGAATCCCGCCGTCTTGTGAACCCTCACGAGGTGCATGTGGACCTCTCCAATGAGCTTTGGCACATGAAAAATCAGCTTCTGGACAGCTATCATTTTTCAGAATAACGAAAAAAGTTAACCTTTGTTATAGTTTCTGTGGTTGACATCGGTTATAATAGAAGTAATATGACAAAGGAGGTTGTTTTTTATGAGTATGGGGCAGGAAACCAAAATTCGCGCCAGAGACAATGATAAGCTGGCTTTAAAAGTAACAAAAGGACATTTTTCATCCGACCGTTTTCACATTAACTACTACATTGACATGACCACATTGAAGATGCGTCAGGAGGAAGCTGAGCAGGTTGCCAAATCCATGGTGAAAAGATACGTAAACCGTGTTGATTTATCAGGGCTGATCGGCGTAGGAGCGGAAGAGCTCAAGCATTATTCCAAAGCGTTTGCTTCCAAGACTCCAATCGATACCATCATCTGTATGGATGGCTGTGAGGTAATCGGCGCCTATGTAGCAAAGGAATTATCCGAGCTCGGCGTTACCACCACGAATATCCACAAGACTACTTACATCGTGACTCCGGAATTCGATTCCGCCGGACAGATGGTCGTTCGTGACAACATCAAGCATATGCTGAAGGATAAACACGTATTAGTCGTTCTCGCTACCGCGATGTCCGGCCGTACTATTTTAAAGAGCATTCGCTGCATCGAATCCTACGGCGGCATTCTGGAAGGCATCTCCGTTATCTTCGCCGCAGTCAATGAGATCGACGGATATCCGGTTAATGCGGTATTCGATTCTTCCGATCTTCCCGACTTCCGTCTCTCCGAGCCGGAGAACTGTCCGGATTGTAAGAACGGAATCAAGCTGGATGCGATTGTAAACAGCTACGGTTATACAAAACTGGATTAATAGAAGTGAAATGAGTTAAAATAGCCCCGGGCCACGGCAGGAATACCTGCCGTGGCCCGGAGTGTTTATGGAGTGGAGTCTTAATTATCATTTGGAGAGTGTTACATTTGATGGATTTGATGGCAATACAGCCTCCTGATCGAACTGCCTGTCCCTTAGGATCGAATTAATGTGCAGCGCGTTCTGTTCATATTCTGGTCATAATCTTTTTACATACCGGTCAAACTATCTTCATATTTACCGGATATACTTATAACATAAGAGAAAGATGCTTATGCCTTACATCAGATAAAATTTTTTTCATAATCGCCGGTATTCTTACAGAAGGATACCGGCTCCTCCCTTTTATGGGGCTTTTTTATGTCTTACATCTGCTTTCGTACGATTTTGTATTCGTCGGCGAACTGATAATGAGAACAGCCGCCGCTGTCTCCCCTTAAAAAGCGGATCATCTCATCTTCGTCCAATTCCATATCACATACGTAGCATTCGTAGTCCTCGTCGTATGTATAATACATACAGCTTTCACAGTTCTTTCCTGACATCTCGTGCATCTCCCCTTTATATTGATTCCAATTATTTTTATTGAGTCGTCTTTATTGATTCATTTTCGTTGGTCCATTTGATCCGTCTTAATTAAATTTTGCAGCCATCGAATCACCGTACTGTCCAAGATCCATGCGGCTGCAAAGGACAGAACCGCGGTCAGCAGCGTTGCACAGACAATGCGCGGAACGTAAAAATGTCTCACTATGGTTTGATCCACCAGCATTTCAGCTGCGGCCTTCAGAATCAGATAGTGGGCCAGGTAGGCCGAATAGCTGTGGCGGCTCATCCAGACAGCGGCTGTTCTGGCAGCCTTGCATTTTAAATTACCACAGCACTCAAACAGTAAGAACACTGCCGCCGACATGGCAATCATGGTAGGCGCCAGATCGTGAATTCCCGGTACAAAGCCAGGCGTAAACCTTTTTTGCAGCAGTGTCAGAGCCAGCCCTACGATTCCTGCAAGGGCAAACCACTTAAATTCCTCCCGTTTGAACAGCCTCTTCAGCGCATATCCCAGGACATAGTAGATCAGCCAGCCTTTAAACACCATATAATCAAGAATCTGATCCAGTCCGATGTCAAATCCACCGGCATAGTTGGTCAGTGTCTGGACTCCAAGGATGAGCAGAATAAAATATTTCAGTTCCTTATCATTCATTGCCTTCATCATACGGGCCAAAAACGGCGTACAGAGGTAGAGCGCTATGATCACATACATAAACCACATATGGTCCGCCATAGGCACTGTACCGCTGAAAAAATCCCGCAGGAATTCCACCGGATACTCCCACCAGGATAATATCTCCTGGCTGCGGCTGACATAGAACAGATAGTAAAGGACCGAGAAAAAGAAAAACGGGATAACGATGACTTTTACCCGTTTCTTATAAAATTGCGTGATGTCTCCGGTCGCCGAATCCAGAAGGAACAGACCGCTGAGCATAAAATATATTCCGACAAAGCTGAGCAGAAGCGGCTGCATGACTGCTGCAAACCACCACTGTTTATCATTGACAGAGACAGCCGGTATGGCGTGGACCATAATGATCGCCAGCACCGCCACCGCCCTTAGAAAATCGTATTTTATCTCGCGTTCTTTCAAACTGATTCCTCCATTTCAATATCAAGTCAACATCAAGTGCTCCCAGTACTGCGTTGCGCAATGCAGTATTAGTATACCATAAACAGTAATTTCGTGAAAGACTTCATCAGATTGTTTCCTGTATCCGGCGAGGGCCAGGCCGTGAACCGGCTCAGCCCTCCTCTCCTGTAAATGTATTGCCTGTTTAGGGAATTGCCTCTGCTCACAGCATTTCGTGAAGTCTGGTCCGCAGCATCTCCACACGGCGTATGGCTTCACTCACGTTGTCCGATGCCTCCCTGATTTTTGCCTGGACCATCCAGTCTATGATCAATCCATCAAAGAAATAGTCGGCAAAATTAAGGAATTCCCCAATATCGATTTTGAAATCTGCCGGTATATCAATATCCATCAGTTCCCTGCGCAGGCTTCTTAAGCTGCGTCTGGCTTCCTCCAGAGACGTTCTCGCATCATCGATCCTGGAGTGCTTGATCCAGGTAGTAAACATTCCGCCTCCCAGCATATCCCAGATTCCCCAGCTGCCTGCGCTCGATAACGCGGTTTCGGCCTGCCTCAGATTCATGAGCACCCGGTTTGCGGCGGCGATCGCCTCTTCTACTTCCTGTTTTCTTCTCTCTTCTTCCATACTGATTCTCCTTCCTGTCTGACGACAACTAAAAGTTTTCGTGCGTGGCTGGAACTTCCTTTATGAAGAAAAGAAAAAGACTCTTACCGTGGTAGTTCCTGCCACAATAAAAGTCTTGCACATTTCATTTTATACGGGTGTTTATAAAAACACCAAGAAGACGATTTAAAATCCATCGGATGATGGTTCGCTACTCCCTTTTATTGAAAGATAATATATCATATTTTTACAATTTTGTCAACTAATTCAGGTTTCTTTCAACGCTTCTATTCAGCGTTTCTTTCAGCACCATCACTTTCTCTCCATGAACATCGGTCTCTCCGTTAAATCGGAATCCGAATTTCTCATAGAGATGGATTGCCCCCTGATTTTCTTCGACTACGCTTAAGTAAATCTTCTTTCTGTGGTATTCGCTTCTCAGCTTCTCGATCATCATCGGGAGTACGATGTGCCCATAGCCGTGGCCCTGATAATCCCGGTCGATCAGCAGCCGGTCCAGCCAGACACGGCCAAATGGCAGATACTGCCAGAAATAACCGTACATGGAGAAGCCTACCAGCTGTTCTCCGTCATAGATGCCTACCGGACGCCAGCATTTCTCTTCCGCCGCCTCCTTTAAGCATTGTTCGGGACTTTCCACAAATCCCTTCTGTGTTTCGTGAATTTTGAGAGCCAGTACTGCCTCACGGTTCTTGTCATTTACCGGCTCAACATGGATATACATGATTCCCCTTCTTTCTTTATTTTGACTTTGCCTTTTCCTATCATAAACTATCTGGTAACCCAATAGTCAATAGCTTTTGCCTGTTTTTCTGCCTTCGGTATCTACCAGCTGCGTACACCCTGTATATGCAGAAAGCGGGATTTCACGTATAAATAGGAATCAAGAGGGCGCATATAAGCGTCAAAGCTGTGCGCCGCCACGTAAATGCGGCCGCCCGTGACCGCGACGATTACCGGACTGTGATAAAAACCGTTGGCATTGCCCAACTGTACAATATCTCCCGGCTGTACTCCGTCCTGACCGGTTTCTGCCGCGTACGGACCAACCGACTTGTTATTAACCAGAAAATTGTAGAGATACTGCACTCCCGTCCAGCTCGGCGTCCTGTCAGTACTGCTGTTATAATACCATCCCATCACCGGCGTATAGTTCATGACCCCGCTCCCCGCGTAAATGCACTGTGAGGCGAAATTCGTGCAGTCTCCTCCAAAATGCTCAAAGTCCAAATACCGTGGATTTCTGCCCATGGCCCATTTCTTTGCATATTCCAATGCCGCGTCCCGCCGATAGCCTGTTTCTTTCATATTCTTTTTACCCGATTTTGATCTTTACAATATAATATGAAACATCATATGAAACGAGTAACGAAAAGTCCTCAAACAGGGGATTCGATTATACGGAGGACCTGGGTGTTTCCATAACGGTATTGCCTGTTATTATGAAATATAAAAAGGAAACACAGGAAGCAGAATCATCTGCCCCTGTGCTTCTCCTTCCGTTTCTGCTGTTTTAATTCGAATCTGGCTTCCTTTTCCGCTTCTTTCTGCTCGCGGGTCCGGATCTTCCGTTCCTCCTTCAGCTGCTCATGCTGCAGGCTTAGGGCCTGCTGCGACTTCGTTCCGATGCCGGAGACCGCCGTCTGCATCCTGGCCTCCCGCTGCCTGCGCTTCGGGTTGGTATGTTCTTTTTTAGCCTCAGCTTTCACGGCCGGACTGAATCGCAGCCGATAATAATTCTTAAGGAGCCAGTCATATACCTCGTAATCCTTCGGCTCCATACCGAAGGTTATCTTGCATACTTCCATCGTTCCGCCCGAAATCCGTTCCACGACTCCGATCCAGAACGGGTCCTCAAAAAATACCCGAAAGGTCAGCGATACTTTGTCCATAATGATATCCTCCTTATATGATTCAAAATAGACAAAGAACGGACGACCTAAGGAGGAAGGTTACTGACAGCGGTTTCACGAATATTGTCCGCTGCGCCCGGACTACCTACCGGGCTGTGTTTTTATCTTTGTATTTACTTTACATTACCATTTTACCATATTGGTACGGATATTTCCAGACCGTTTAAAAGAATACGATCGGCCAACTGCATATAATGTTTATAAAGAGCTTCAAAACGTTTGGGAGCAGATGTTTGGCATCATAATTCCATATGGCATCATCCACCTGCGCAGTCTGGCTCCCTTAAAGATAATTAAACACATCCTGGCCCGGAAGTACCAATCCTGTTACTCTGCATAAATATCCTCCTGTTTGACCTTACATCAGGTATTTTATTTAATTTTTTATAAAAAACTGCCTGCCGCCAAATAAACACCTGCCAGAAACGCCTCCGGAAGGATGCTGAAGCCTGCAGGGGAAGGCTGTTCTTTCTGTGTCCGAACCATATCCGCAATCACACGGCCTGCCAGAATTGCCCTGGAACGTCTGTCAGCCAATGACCTGGCGCTTTCATACAGAGTATCCGCGAAACATAATTCTCCCTTCTCTTCCTGTTCCGGAATCAGGAACTCCTGCACTTGTCTTTGAAGCTGCTCCTGCCAGATTCCGTATGAATAAATTGTCTCACTGCTAAGGCCGAATACTTCCCCCGCCACCTCGGCACATACCAGCGCGGTTGTTCCTTCATCCGGTTCCAGAACTCCATGCTCCTCGAAAATCTTTTCCAGCTGTCTTAAGTACAATTGATCCAGAACGAATCCTGCGCTGCCCTTTTCGAGTAATGATCTAAGCGGAAGATAACCGCCCATCTGTTCTGCCGCAGATTTTCCAAAGCCGCGCATAAAAGTGAAAGCACAGCCTTCATAAACCTGAAAACTCTTTAACGCATCCAGATAACCAAGACGGATATTTCGCTGCATTACAGTATGGTCAAATACCAGTGTAGGGCCGAGATTCCAATAACACCGGATATATGTCAGGCGTTTTGCAAGCGCCAGCGCCTCTTTCTTAACCACTCCAAAGGCTTCCAGATCTACGGCTATGATGTGACATGCCCCCTTTTCCAATGCCATCTTCACAGGAAGATTATCGTGATACGCGCCATCCAGATACCTTACGTCATCAATTCGATGCGGTTTAAACGCAGGATAGATGGAGGCGCTGGCAATAATATAGTCAATCAGTTTCCCACAGGGAATATCCTCTCTGAATAGTTCGCAGGGAATATTTCTATCCATATCTATGGTAACAAGTCCGTACTCGATCTCAGACTTACGTATTCGTTCTTCATCAATAAACGAGCCAAGCGTCTGCCTCAGAGGATTTGTATCCGTGCCGCCGTTCTTTACAAAGTTTAAGACAAAGGTCTGATATGTCTGCCAAACTTTTTTCTTCAATGGATGTTCATCGTTGACCGGTACATCCATGACCTGAGCGGTCTCAATCTGATTCCACAGAAAAATTGCTTTCTCATAATCCCCCTGTGCGATCATTGCGCCGTTGACTGCGCCGATAGATGTACCTGTCACCACATGTATATCAATCCCCAGTTCCCGCAGGGCCTTCCATACCCCCATTTCATAGGAACCACGGGAACCTCCTCCCCCCAGTACGAAAGCCGTTTTATCACTCAAGCGCTCACCTCCATCTGATATTTCCTGCCGATACTTCCAGTTTCATTCCAATGCCGCCAGCTCACGAAGTTCTTCCCTAAAGCATCCGATATACTTGCCTAATAAAGAAATGCATATCTGACGTTCCTGCTCCGACAGCCTGACAAAGGTCCGGTACTCCGCTGCAAATACAGGCTGTACGATGCCTTCAACATAACTTTTACCGCTGTCCGTTAATCGTAACAGCTTCCGGTTCCGTGTCCCGGGAACTGCTTCCAGTTTGACAAACTTTTTTTTCACCATATTTGCAACAGCTGAATTAACCGTCTGCTTCGGTAATGACCACATCTCACAGATATCCTGCTGCGAATATTCCTCCCCCATCACAAACAGGGTATACCACACCCAAAATTCATTATCAGAAATTCCCAGCCTGGCGGCAGCCTGATGGTAAACTCCGGTCAGTTCTTTTATCTGCTGGTTCAAAGTTTCCAACTGCTGCTTAATCTGCTGCTCCGGCTGCCATCCTGTCTGCTGTTCTATCTGTTTCTCTGTCTCTTGTCTTATCTGTTCATTCATACACAATTTTTCCCCTGTCTGCTAAGTGAGCCCAAATGCTGACTGAAAAATCCATTTTTCCAGGCATGAAAATTAATTAAGGCGCTTTATGTGTCCGATTTCGGATACATAAAGTATAGTCCGATTTCGGACTCTTGTCAATAGATAAATTCCATCTTTACTGTATAAGACAAAAGGCTGGACCTCAAAAAGAGTCCAGCCTGCTGCGTATTGACTGCTGATCCTGGTAAAATGCGTTTTAAACCGCAAACCAGTCTTATCCCAACGTCATAAAAGCATATCTCACAACAAATACAACGGAGATCATTAATGTTAAAGCTCTAACTTGCCGTCTTTTCCCTGTCATGATATTCATCAGACAATAGGTAATCAGTCCGAATGCGACACCATTGGCGATCGAATATGTAAATGGCATAAATACGATTGTACAGAAGGCCGGCAGTGCGTTGCTCATATCGCTGAAATCCACATCTCTGATGTTACCGAGCATCAGAATCCCCACGAAAATCAGTGCCGGGGCAGTAGCCGCCGCCGGAACAATGCTGACAATCGGTGCAAACAGAATGGCTCCCAGGAACATCAGAGCGGTTACAAGACTCGTCATACCCGTTCTTCCGCCTTCCGCGATTCCAGCGCTGGATTCCACCACAGTGGTAACGGTTGAGGTTCCTACCATTGCGCCTGCCAATGTCGAAACCGCATCTGACATTAACGCCTGTTTCATCCGGATTACTTCGCCGTTTTCATCAATCATTCCAGACTGCCTAGCTGCTCCGAGAAGTGTCCCAATGGAGTCAAACATATTAACCAGGGAAAAGCTGATGACCAGCATCGTTACCGTAAACAGAGTTTCCACAAAGTTTGTTCCGGCAAACAGGCCGGCAAAATCCATCTTTAAAAATGATACTTCCGCGAAATCCTGGAATTTCACTCCAAGATTCATATCTAAATTTGAAAGATGCGTTATACCAAGCGGGATTCCGATCAGGGTTGCCGCTATAATTCCCAGAAGAATCGAGCCTTTTACCTTTCTCGCATGCAGAATTCCCATAATGACCAGGCCAACCAGTGCCACCAGCGCGCCATTGATCAAAACCATATCCGCGCCGCTTCTCCATTTGGAAAAGTCAACCAGGCTTACGAGTGTGGCAGGATTGGAAATGACGATTCCTGCATTCTTCAGTCCGATAATTGTAATAAACAGACCGATACCAGGGGTAATCGCTGTTTTAACCGCGTCCGGAATTGATCTGATTATCGCCTCTCGCAGACCGATTGCGGTGATAACGATGAAAAAAATACCGGATATAAATACGATGACCAGTGCCTGTCCATATGTATATCCCATTCCCAACACCACGGTATATGCAAAAAATGCATTTAACCCCATGCCTGGCGCCTGCGCAAACGGAACCCTTGCATACAATGCACAAAGGATTGTACCGATAAACGCTCCGATACAGGTACCGATAAAGACGCCGTTGGCAATCTTCTGCGCCATCGCTGCGTCTCCCATAATCAAATATGGGTCGGATAAAATCTGTGGGTTCAGAATAAGGATATAGGCTATTGTGATAAATGTTGTGATTCCTGCAAGTACTTCCGTTTTAACGCTTGAATGACTCTGGGATATCCCAAAAAACCTGTCTGCGAATCCTGTTTTTCGTTCCAATAATATGTCCTCCATCTTCCTTTAAATAAACTGCCTGTTAAGACTGCCTGCTTTGCTATCCTGTAGTCTATACTTTAAAGGTTTACGATTGTCGCTCCCTTCCACCAACAAACATGAATTTACCAAAAAAAGAGTCAACTACATAAACTATGTAGTCAACTCTTTACGGTAGTTGGTAGAGACTCTGAGCCAATTCTCAGGATATACATAATGAATAGCACCAATATTTAATCACAAAATTTATTATATACGCTAAAAGTTTTTTAGTCTATTCGCCTTTTTATCAATAAATCTTTATTTTTTTGTGCATTATGTATATTTTGTTATTCTCTTAAACCGTTTTCCTCAGTATAAATAATTATCCGGAAGTTACCCTCCCGCATTCACTGCACCGATGGTCATGGAGAGAGATTACACCCCCGCAGGCCGTACAGGTATAGCGTTTCCGCTCATTTCTCAGAAATAATTCCATGCCGTTTTCCTTCACAAACAGGGACTGTTCTATGAGGCTGACGCCATACCGTTTGCGATAGCTTCTGTCCAGATCCCGTATCCTTCTGCATGGGAAATCGCTGCATTCATAGCAGTAGGATAGCTCTCTTTCAGCTGCACAGTTTTTTCGCAGACAAGTCCGGCAGTGTCCGGGCTTGCTCTCATCGTTTCCCAGGCAGCCTCCGCAGGCCTTCTTGGTACTGCAGTGTGTAAAACACACCATACAGTTCATTCCGCATGGTGCAAACATCTGACTGCCAATTGCTTCAGGCATCTTCAATAAAAACCGCCTCCTTTTCCTGAACTGCAGACTCCTGTGTTATTATAGTGCCGTAACTATGCTTAAAATGTGTTCTCTGCGTAATTCTAATAAACAATCATACGGTCCATACATCCATACTCCGCGGCATTCCTAAGTTCTGCTGCAAAATCCTTCCTGTCGCAGGACAGATAGGAAAGCATGGCTCTGTCCCCCTCCGGGCCGCCTGTCATCTGCTCCATCAGCTGATTTATGGCTTCCTCGAGTTTCAGTGGTTCACAGATCTTCACACGGCTGCAAAACCGCTTCGTATCGTCTGCTGTCACCGTATCCCCGGACAGCTTTTTCCCCATCATCATATGAATCACCAGATTCCTCATAATGACAGAAGCCACATTCAGAACCAGCTCCTCATAATCCCCATGGTAGTGTTCCAGGACCGCCTTTCCGTACGCTTCCGGAATCTTGCCCAGGAATCTCTGTTCCAGGAGAACACAGGATAAATAAAAGTAGATGGCGTCTATTCCCTTTCGCTTCCCGACAGGCCGTAAAATCGGGTAATCCAGAGTGAGCAGATGATCCTGGGGCCGGAATCTGGCATCGTAATGGACAAAGAATTCCGGCATCCCTTTGATAACCGTATCCTCATAACAGCGGTTTCCGAAGGAACGAAAATTCGCAATGACCTGATCGTAGACCTTCTTGGCCCTGGCGGTCTTCTCCAGAACCACCTCATACCCCTGCTGGTAAAACCTCCATAAATCCGTGTCTGAGGCGGTGGCTACGCTGTTCTTTCCTGTCTTCACCGCTTCATATTCTGCTTCCCGCAGGCAGTAAAGCACCGCTCCCATCAGCTGCTGTGCCGTCTCATAGGTGACGGAGGTGCTGGAAAGACTGGTATACTTTTCCGTAAGTTTTCCGACAACAGGCAGCAGTTCTTCCATCGTATAGTCCATGTCCGCCTCCTAACTGAGCAGGTCAAAGAGTGTCTCCAAAAAGAGATCCCTGTCCCAACGTGCTTCCTGTGAAAATTTCTCGTACTCTCCTTTTCCACCGTCCTCCACGTAATCCCGGTATCCGGCGCGAATCGCCCTCGCAAAACGTTCCAGGCACGTTTCCTCCAAATAGGCGACGGAACCGTAACAGACGCCGTCAAACTGTTCTTTCATAAATGTCAGCAGTTCCTCATCCGTTAAGTTGTCCTCTGATTCGTTCTTATAGAGATAGAAGATTTCCTGCAGCTCCGCAATCACATCAGCATAGTTTTCCTGCTGCAAATAGGGAGAATCACAGAAAGTCTCTATAATCTCCGGCAATACCCCCTTTCCGAATTCGACCCGCATCTGCGTCCTTAAGGAATCACGCCGGCCTGCCATCAGTCTCCCAGCATCTTCCTCAGTGAGTGTAAGTCCGAAGGATTTTGTCTTCTCGTTGCAAGCCAGCACTCTTTCCAGTTCCTGCTTCCGCTGTACTGTTTCCATCAGTTCATACCAGTTCTCCTGCATCTCTTTTCCTCCCCGTATTTGGTAAGTACTGATTCTACGCCTTTCAGACTTTCATTACAAGTCTTGAAAAAAAGAGATTTTTATGGTATGATATAGGTGTGGAAAAAGCGATTTCAGTCAGGATCGCCGGAGTCCACATTTTTTTGCTTTTTATGGAAAAAATGCCAGGCTATGGTTTCATCTTTCTCAGTCAGCATCACACTGTAATCCCCTTCTGCCAGACCCTCCAGCACATGATCGCAAAACGTGGGGCTGCTGCTTCCTGAAACCACCCCCGTATGTGTGACCGCAGGAAGGACAAGTGCCAATTCCATAGCCGGTTCAAAGGTCTTTTTCGCCTTTAGTAATCTGCGCAGCCTGTCTGCCTGAAGCTCATAATCTGCTGCAATATCAGACATATCATCGGTCTCCTTTTTCTTTTCTCAGACTAGGGAAAGTGTGAATTGATCTGCGTTTTGCGCAGCACGTTACACTTTCTTCCTGTATTTCTCAAAGCTTTTCTCTGATAAAATCTCGTTTGTCACAAATTTCCCGTCATAGAATAACGAGTATGTTGTAAATGGGCTTGGCGCGCGCCTTGCAGCTTCCCGGGATTCCAGCTTTACTGTCTTGATCTCAATGCCCTGAGTCCTGGCGTATTCCGCCAGAATCGGAACGTATTTCGACGTGTGGGGACATTGCGCTGTGTAGTACAGAACCCATCCCTTTTCATCGGTCTCACCGGTCTTTGCACACTCTAAAAATCGCGGCAGGGCTGTCCCTTCTTCAAATGGGAGTGCCATAAGCTCAAAGTACGGCGCAGCAGTATCGGCTGTCACAAATCCTTTATGCTTTAAGTAGGAGCCATCCGACAGAAACGGCATCTTCTTCTTAGAGGAAAGTATAACAAGCCCCTTCTTCCCGTTCGCCCTGGCCACAGCGATACAGTGCTCCAGCAGCTGGCTGCTATAGCCCTGTCCTTTATACTGGCCGGAAACCCACAGACAATCGATATAGTAGTATCCATCTGCATCGACAGGCACCCAGGCGTACTCCGCCGGCAGGTACTCGATAAATACCTTTCCGCGCACATCCAGTTTTTCGAACACAAGTCCCTCTTTCAGCCGTTCCTTCATCCATGCCTTCTTGGAGGCCACGCAGGTCTCTCCCTTTTTATCCGATATGGCACAGCAGATGTGCTCTTCTTCGATATTCTCCAAAGTTACCCGTTTGAATTCCATACTCATCATTCCCTCTCCTGTTGTTCACTCCTCTTTCAATCCTATATAGACATGGATCTCCGCCTCTTCACCGGTCATCCCGTGATACTCTTCAAAATCAGCCTGAAACGCACGATTCAAGTTCATACTCCACAGTTCCATCCAGAACTGAACCAGGGCCTGCTGCACATCTCCCCTGACGACAAACTTCGCATATCTGCCTGCCGGGATCGTGCGGATCCTTAAGTTCTCTAAAAGCCCGGCATCATCCGCCACCTCACAGGCTGCCGTCATATCATAATCGCCGTTCTCATCACTCTCGTAGTCTGAATAAATTCCGAGGACGCAGCCTCTTCTGTCTTCGGGGATACTGTCGTAAACCCCTTTCGCGTAAAAGCTTTCCCATAGCCCGCCTATGACGCTTCCCATATCAGACGCATGGTTATTCGTCCTTGCTGTTATTCCTGCCGCCTTCTTTTCAGGCAGTGTCACGATTTCGTAATTCATCCAGTTGTCCTCTTTTCCACCACTTCTGTGGTTTTCTCATGTACGCTTACAGGATAACACTTTAATCACGACAACTGTATGTCATCATTAACGGTAAATACGACAAATTTTCTCTGCCATGGCGGCAAATTCCACCCGGAGTTCTTCCGGTTCCACCAGTTCCACACGGTCTCCCATGCTGAGCAGCCAGCTAAATACGCTTCCGGGATCGGAAAAGCAGGAGCTGAATACCAGTTTTCCGTCTTCCCTCTCCTGAAAGCTCTCCCGCCCGCTCTCCTCAATCAGCCGCCACTTCATATCTGCCTCGCAGACCGCTGTGACGGAAATCCGCGGCGGAAATGCCTTGTCCGGTGACATATCATACGCAGGAACCTTCCGCTCCTCAAAGCGTTCATCCAGCGCCCTCAGCTCCAGCATCCGGTTTAACTTGAACAGCCGGTAATCCTCACGATCGGTACAGTATCCCCACACATACCAGGAGGACCACTGAAAGACCAGAAGATACGGCTCCAGCTTCCTTCTGCTCTCGCCGGAAGGACCAAAGTACGCAAAGGTGATGTATTCTCTGGCGCCGATCGCAGCCTGTATCAGTTCGATCTTCGGCGCAAGGCAGGATTTGTACCAGGACGATAAATCAATCAGGATATGACTGTTTGAGGTCAGAATCGAAGAATTCCCCATGGCCAGCTTGTCCATAAGCTGCTGGTATTTGTTGGTGCCGGATACGCTGTCCAGGCTGCGAAGTCCGGTCAGAATCGACTGCATCTCCGATGAAGTCAGTACAGTCCGGTCGATCCGGTATCCCTCCATGATGGAAATCCCTCCATTGGGTCCCTGTGTGGTTACGAGCGGAATGCCTGCTTTACAGATATCTTCGATATCCCGGTTGATCGTTCTCCGTGATACTTCAAACTTCCCGGCAAGGTATGGCGCCGTCACCTTTTCCTGCTGCAAAAGAATGGACAGGATTCCGATTAGTCGGTCAATTTTCATAAACGCCTCCTGTTACTCATGATAGGTCAATCTTCCCAATTGCGCTCACTCGCCCAGCGCCGCCTTCAGATCATGAAAATACTGCTCCTGCTGCTTCTTTAGGTAACCCGGGACAAACGGCTTCATAATCCACTTCTTCACGTCCACCCGCTCTGTAAAATCCGCTTCACAGCCTTCGTCCGTCCGGCGGAACAGACCGGTCCACGTACCTGTCATATTGGCGTTGTCCATGGTAAATTCATACCGGTACGGCGGCTCGAACCGGGTGATCACAAACGTGGTCGGAAAGCCCTCCTTCGTGTATTCCACAAACGTTTTCCCAGGCTCCAGTACATCGATTCTCTGAAGATCGCTGCGCCAGCTGCAGTCGCTTAGATCTGTCACAACCTCCCATACCTGCTCGATCCTGCTCTTTAGTACTGCCTTTTTCTTTGATTCTGTCATATCCTTCTCCTTCTAGTACATCGTTGCGTAAGTTTCGGTGAATTATGTGCTTGATATTTGCGTCAGGGGCGCGTCCACGAAGCGACGGCGTAGTGGACCCTACGTCTAGCTTCGTGGGCGTGGTTCTGGCGTGAATAGCGAGTACAGAATTCACTGGAACTTATGCAATGCTGTACTAGCCTTCTTTTCGATGCTTTTTTCTCTATTATAGCAAATAAACAGGACATCTGTATGTCGTGATTAATGATAAGAAAATATTTTTTATTTTATGATTTCGCCCCATTTATGATAATTTCCCGGAGAATTTCGGCGGCCCTGCCGGAGCTGCCTTTGCAGACGGACAGAAAAATCCGGACAGGGTCCATTTTTAGTTCACCTGATACCGCAATATTTTGCCGTTCTGACAGGACGCTGGCGGGAAGAAGGGAAATCCCCATTCCCAGTTCGACGGAGCGGAGTATGGCCTCGACCGTGTCCATCTCGATGATCCGTGGAGCAGGCACACCATGGGATTGAAACCATGCAAGCAGACGGGCACGGTAAGGGCACGCAGCTATTTTATTTACTATGGCCGGCATCTGAATCATCTCCCGTTCCGCGCAGCCGAATGGGGCGATGATACAGAGTGTTTCCTGAAAGGAAGCCAGTGTCTCCATCTCCTCTGTCACGTACTGCGCCTCCAGAAAGGCACAGTCAGCCTTTCCTTCGGCCAGATATTGGGCCAGATGATCCTGACTGTCCGTGACCACAGAAAGATTCATTTCTGGAAGCTGTTCCTGAAATGCGGTCAGCCACAGCGGCAGTCTGGATATCGACAGCGTATGAGGCGCTCCCCTTCCGCGGTCAGAGTGACCCCTTTGCTGTGCCGGATTAGCAGAACGGCGTTTAACTCTTCCTCCAGTTTCTTGATTCTTGCCGTCACATTCGACTGTACGTATCCCAGCTGACCGGCCGCCTTCGAGATGGAGCCTGCGCGGGCAACCTCCCGGAATATTCTGAGTTCCTGACTTTCCATAGTTCCCTCCATCATTTAAAATGATACCAGACATCATTACCAACTATTATACACGACGGCGGCAGTTCTGTATAATTAAATAGTAAAAACATCACCGCCGGGCCCGGTACTGAATGATACAGAAAGAAGGAGCTTCCCATGATTGCAATGCAGTATCAGATAGCGCTGCCGGATCATTACGACATGAATCTCATACGCCAGCGCGTAAGACATAACGGGACGAAGACAGATGGTTTTGAAGATTTGCTGTTTAAGGCTTATCTGATACGGGAAAATCAAGGCGGATCAGAAGGCGGCAACGAATATTCCCCGCTGTATCTCTGGAAGGACAGTCCCGGAATGATCCATTTTATATGGGATGGGTACTACGATAATATTGTGTCCTCGTTTGGGAGACAGCGCATAAAACTGGGAATTCCCGTTTTTGTGGAACTTGAAAAAGAATTTTTAACTTCGCGGTTTATGCTGGAAACAGAACAGGTTCTTCCAGCGTCCCGGAAAATGGTGCGGCCGCATTTTTCCGCAGTTGGAAATGGCTGTACCGGGAAGGTGCTGCTCTGCGATCCGGAACAATGGGTGCAGAAGGAGTATTCTTTTTTCGGCAAAAAACCGGACTCGTCTGTAGAAGGAACGGTTTATGAAGTGCTCCATCTGTCGGTGTGACAGCAATGCTATTATTTTTTTACAGTCTGCCGCGGCCATTGACAACTGGAAGTCCGCTGCCTTATACTGTTAGATAATCATTGATTGATCACGGGGGATTTACGATTGGAAAGAATACTGATTATCGGCGGCAATGGCTGCGGAAAAACCACCCTTTCAAATAAGCTGGCGAATAAGTTAAGCCTGCCTTTGATCCATCTGGACGCACTGTATTGGAACGATAACTGGAAGCCTGTGTCCGATGAAGAATTTGACCGGCTTTTGTTGTCGGAACTGGTTCAGCCCAGATGGATTATCGACGGCAATATTTCGCGCACAATCCCGCTCCGGCTGCAGTACTGTGACGCCGTCATTTTCATGGATTTTTCCCGGATCAGATGTCTGAGCGGAGTGGTTGGACGATTTGTGAAAAACTATGGTAAAAGCCGCACGGATATGGGAGGAAACTGCCCGGAAAAACTGAATGCGGAAAAGATACGTTTTATCAAGAGTGTTTGGACTCATCACAAGGAAACCCGCAGGCGTTTCTACGATATGATGAGCGAAGCGGATGATGTGAAAACCGTCATATTAAAAAACCGGCGGGAAACAGATCAGTTTCTGTCGGAATTATAAACGTTTAGTTATGATAAATTAAAACCCCCGTATTTCCGGTTATACATGGAAATACGGGGGTTTTGCGGCTTGCGCGGCATAACTGACAGCTTCTTTTTATGCCCTTTTTCCCATCTTATCAGGCAGGCGGTTAAAGACGATCATAACCGCCACCAGCGCGGCAACCGCAAAGAGCAGCGCAGCAGGGCTCTTCGTCACTCCCGCGATAATATAGGCGGCAAATGCTATGATTCCGTTCACCACCGCATACGGCAGCTGCGTCCTGATGTGTTCCACCAGATCACACTCCGCGCCGGTTGAGGAGAGAATCGTAGTGTCTGAAATAGGGGAACAGTGGTCGCCGAACAGTCCGCCGGATAAGACCGCGCCCACCGCGATGGCAAACGGTATACCGAACGCCTGTGCCATGGGAATTGCCAGCGGCATCATGATCGCAAAGGTTCCCCAGGAGCTCCCTGTGGAGAATGACACAAACGCGCCAAACAGGAAGATGCAGGCTGGTACCAGAGCCGCGGAAAAGCGCATGGCCTGGAGGAATTCCACGATAAATTCCGCGGTGCCAAGACCGCTGATCATTTTCCCCAGAGACCAGGCCAGAACCAGGGTGACCGCTACATCCGTCATGCCCTTCATGCCTTCCACATACACCTTGAAGGTATCCTTAAACCGCATAACCTTAAAAATACAGATAAATGCCATCAGCACAATTGCACCGAAGAAGTATCCCATAGTCAGGGCAACCCGGAACTCATTGCCGTCCACCTTCTTAAACGGGAAACCGGCCGGGGCCAGCGTGCCGAACAGCGTCACAAACACCACAAGTATCGGCAGAACCACCATAACCGGCTTTGCGTTCTTCCGGGAATATCCCGTTTCCGCGCTGCCCTTCTCCTCGTCCTCCTGCATGAAGGAAAACGTCTCGTTGGACTTCCCGGCACGGAGTTCCGCCTTCTTCATCTGGGAAAAATCCAGCTTCGTAAAGGCAACCAGCGGAATCATGATAATTGCCAGAATTGCGTAAATCTGAAATGGAATCGCCTGAACAAACGTCGTATAGTCGGAATCCATTACTCCCAGATTGTCAAATTCGGACTGGATCAGACCCATAATATAGACGCCCCATCCGATAAACGGAATCAGAATGGCTACCGGCGAGGAGGTCGAATCCAGAATCCAGGCAAGCTTTTCTCTGGAAATCTTCAGTTTGTCAAACAGGGGGCGAAACACCGGTCCTACCAGAAGCGGTGTGCCCAGATCTGAGAAAAAGATTACGATGCCGCCCGCCCAGGCGCAGAGCTGGGCCTTCAGCTTCGTATTCACGTAGCGGTAAACACTCTGGCTGAATGCCTGGGCACCTCCCGATTTCTCCATCAGCTTGATGAAACCGCCGATAAAGACGATCAGGACAATCACTCCCGCGTTATAGCTGTCCGTCAGCTGTACGAATAAATAATCTCCAATCATCGATTTCACAGCCAGAAACGGATTCCCGTGGCTGAAAATCATCACGCCTGCAAAACCGCCGCAAAAAAGGGACAGGATTACATTCTTGCTCTTAATTGCCAGTATGACCGCGATAATGGGCGGAAGCAGGCTTAAAATACCGTAATTCATTACTTTCCTCCTGAGTATCTTACGAAGGCCTAACCCGATTTCTGATGAGCCTTCAATTTATTATTATGCATTTCCATGTATAAATACCAGATAATATTATCCGATACGGAGGAATTTTACAAGCATTATCTTGCTGAACAGGTATATTTTTTATCTGTCAAGGGAAAGATCGCAGATCGTCACGCTCTCTCCGGCCTCTATCCGCTCCGTTCCGGCTGAAATGTCCACCAGACAGTTACAGCCCGCCATGGAACTGAGGATCCCGGAAGCGTGTTTTTTGACCTCGGGAATCCAGACCTCCCCGTTCTCGAAACGGCCCCTTAAAAAACGGCGGGATGGGCTGGATTTTAAGAATCCCCGGGATAGGATGGCTTTCCTCATCCGGGGGGCATAGAAGGAATCCCCCGTCATGGATTCAAACGCAGGCCGGCACAGGAGTTCAAAGTCTGCCAGTGCTCCAAAGGGATTTCCGGAAAGGCTGATCACCGGAGTTCCGTTTAATACGGAGCCGATGGTGGGCATTCCCGGCTTCATGAGGATTTTCCAGAACAGCCTTCTGGCCCCGGCCATGGCGAGGGCCTGGTGCATGATATCCCGTTTTCCGACAGACACACCGCCTGTCGTTATGACCAGATCCGCTTTTTGGCACGCATCGCCAAGCGCTTCTGCCATCTCAGCCTCGCTGTCCGGGACACGGCGGCAGACGCGGACCTCGATCCCCAGCTCTCTTAAACGGACAGCCAGGAAATATAAGTTGCTGTCGTATATTTTCCCCGGCTGTAAGGGCTGGCCCGGCTCCGTCAGTTCATCGCCGGAGGCCAGCACAGCCGCCCGGATCTTCCGGTAAACCGTTACCTCGCAAAGCCCCAGCCCGGCCAGAATTCCCGCTTCCACATAGGTCAGGCGTGTGCCCCTCTTAAGGACCGCAGTGCCCGCCTGAATATCTTCACCGCGAAAGCAGTAATTGCCATGCTGCTGACAGCCCTGAAAGACCGCCACGCACGTCTCCCCGTAATCGGTCTTTTCCTGATAAATACAGCAGTCCGCACCCGCAGGAATCGGAGCGCCCGTCATAATACGGGCGGCCTGGCCGGAGCCTACGGCGCGCGTGGGCCAGCTGCCGGCGGCGATCTCCTCCACCACCTCTAAATAAACCGGATTTTCCCTTGTTGCATCCGTGATATCACAGCTGCGGCAGGCGTAGCCATCTACCGGCGAACGGTCAAAGGGCGGCTGATCCCCCTTTGCATACACATCATCCGCCAGAATCCTCCCTGTACAGTCGAGCACAGAACATCGTTCGGTCTCCGTTATGATACTGCAGTGGTCCAAAAGCAGCCGGACTGCCCGTTCCAATGTCACCCGCTCTTCTCCTTCACTTCCCGTTTTCCTGGTATCCATCTCTCTTCCCATCCTGTCATTCGATTTCTTTTTGTTTTCCCTTAGATCTGACGAAAGAGGCGAGCCAGGAAGCGCGCCTCAAATCATGTTACGCCTGCTTCTTCGCAGGGGAGCAGAGCAATTTCATGAATCCGAACAGCACCATCCCGATGATGGCCGTCGTTAAGTAAATCTGCACTCCGGCAATCTGTTTTACCACATAGCCCAGAGTCTCCTGACCCGCTCCCGTGAAGAACGCGGCTGCCTTATTGGAGGCTACGATACCGATTGCCATGGGGAACGTAAGTCCCGCAAATCCCGGTGCAAACGGCACGGCAAAGAAGGACGGAAGCTTCACGATAATGAACGCCAGGGATAAAAATACGCAGAGGAAAAGGACGCTCACCAGGATCATACTCGGCTCCGCAGCCAGATTCAAATAGCTGGCAAGACAGAGGCTGCAGGGGGCCAGCACGATGGCCTGGGTATGCCAGACGGCCGGTTTCACTTCCTTCGCCGCCAGTCTCCAGATCATAAACGGGATAGTTACCGTATAGATACAGAGTCCCCAGATTAATACCGCTTTCGCCATAACCGGCGGAAGCATGGCGGCTCCGACCACTGTGGAAACCATGATTCCGTTAAAGGTGACAAACCAGCTGGGAACAAAGGTATCCAGCTTCACGCCATGGAAGACATTGTTAAACAGGAACACGGCGATGTGAACCGCGTGGATACAGACAGCGGCGATTAAAACCACTCTGGCCGCACCGGGAAACCAGTCCTTATAGTAGCTGCACAGAATCATGGTAACCATAGTGATACCTGCATAGAGACTGGCCGGGACCGTATTTTTATACTCTCCTTTTACTATGGAAGGATAGAGGACAATCTTTGCAATGTAAAACAGAAGCACAACGGTGGAGGCCCACATGGTCACGTGGCGGATCCAGTCGTATCCGAGTCCCTGATAGATGTTGCTTAAGGTGGCGGCGCCGAGCATGGTGGCTACAACCGGAATCGGCATATTTTTCAAACGTTCTTTCATAGATTACGTCTCCTCATAATAGAATTCAAAGTTTTCCTTTGTATGGAAGAAATCGGAATAGTCAATCTCAAACAGCGGTTTCTTTACCCGTGACACATCAATTCTTTTGGCAATCAGCTGGGTCAGTACGCCGCCGTAGGACAAGTCTCCCTGAAGAATTGCGCCGTATATTTTCCCATTTTTATGAATGATTTTCCGGTACTGCTCTCCGTTGTCCTCCATGACCACGGTATACGTCTCATCCGGTATCTCCGGAACTCCCAGGGACATGGTGGGAATTCCCAGGAAATTCATCGTGGCTTTGCTTGCAAAGAAATCATCCATGGAGGTCTGAACGCCTGCCATGTTATCCGCTGCGGTCATGCCCTGCTTCACTGCAGCCGGCCAGATGGGGGAACGCCCCGTCACGTCGCCCGCGCCGTAAATGTCCGGTACGCTGGTCTGACCGTGATGGTCGATCACCAGTCCGAACCGGTCCATTTCCACTCCGGGATCCTTTAGAAATTCGACGTTGGGACGCACGCCGGCGGTGACCACAACCATGTCACAGGGGATTTCCGTCCCATCGGTCAGCAGCAGGGAAGTGACTTCTCCGCCGTCTCCCATGCGCACTTCCTTTACGCCCCGGCCCAGATAAAACTGGATGCCTTCTTTCTCCATGGCCTCCTCGTACGTTTTCGCACTGCGGCGGTCCAGCTGCTTCGCCAGTATATGGTCCTCCATCTCTACCAGCGTCACCCGTCTGCCGCTATGGAGAAATCCCACCGCTGCGTCGATGCCTGCCAGGCCGCCGCCCATGACAACGATGTGCTCCGCCTTCGCCGCCTCGTCCCGAATCTGCTCCACCTCGTCTAAATTATGAAATCCAAAGACGCCCTTTGCCTCTCTCAAGCCTTCTACAGGCGGAAAGAAGGTATGGGAACCGGTCGCAATTAAAAGACGGTCGTAGGAAAGCTCCGTTCCGTCGGACAGAACCACCTTTTTTTCTGCTTCCCGAAGCGCAGAACAGACAACGCCCTTTCTCCAGTCCACCCGGTACTTTGTCTCAAAATCGGACTCTGCGAAGCAAAGCTCCTCCTTCGTCCTGATTCCTCCCAGATAATGGTGAAGAATACATCTGGAATAAACGGCGTCATCCTTTGACACCAGCACGATCTCCGCCTCCGGACAGTGTTTTCTAAGCTGCCGCACGCCGTTGACTCCGGCTGCGGAAGCGCCTAATACCACGTATCTCATCCCTTCACCTCCTCCAGAGTAATCGCTCCCATGGGACAGATTTCCACACACATCGGCGCGGGGGAACCATCCTGGGTACGGTGGACACACGTGTTGCATTTCATAATTTCCTTATGCTCGACCCGGTCGCTCTTCAGCACGCCGTAGGGACAGGCCATGATGCACATGTAACAGCTGGCGCATTTTTCCTTATCGTATTCCACAAACCCGGTATCGGGATTCTTGTGCATAGCTCCCGTCATACAGGTGTATACACATTCCGGCTTTTCGCAGTGGCGGCAGAAAATGGGTGCGCATTTTGACTCGCTGTCAATCACCACCCGGTTTCTGGCGTCGCAGCTCTCATGGCTGACGACACAGGCTGTCACACACGTCAGACAGCCGATGCAGCGGCTTCTGTCAATTTTTATCCGGTACATCCGCGTTACCTCCTTCCATTTTCTCAAACCAGACTGGCGTCGCCTTGTAGGATGGCTCCTTCGAATACGGGTCGTAGACGGAAGGCGTCAGCTTATTGCACTCAATATAGTGGATCGGGGCGTACAGCTCTTTTTCCCGCACCTGATCCGAGATCCGCACCTGAAAACCGGCCTTTTCTCCGTTGACGGAGTGGACCAGGATGCGGTCATTTTCCTCCAGATCATACGCGGCGGCCGTCCCGGGATTCATAAAGAGATACGCTTCCCTGGCCGATACGTCGCCGATGAACTGAACCTCACTGGTTCTCGACTGGGTATGCCACTGGCCGACCGAGCCTCTTCCGGTGTTGAACAGGTACGGATACTCCTCCGTGAGCGGCAGAGGATTTTCCATGGGCGCCTCAAATTTGAACTGGGCTCTCCTGCTGGGAGTGAAGAAATTGCCGTCCTCATACAGGCGTCGTTCATCGTCCTCCAGCGTCTCTCCCTCCCGAAACGGCCACTGGACTCCGTTGGAATTCTCCAGCATCTCCCATGTGACGCCGGTAATGTCGCCCGGCATTCCTTTGGAACACTTCTTCATCAGTTCAAAACAGTCCTTCGGCATCTCCCAGCCCTTCAGCAGACCGCCCATTCCCAGCGCCTTACCCACGCCTAATATGGCTTCGTAGTCCGTAATCTCATTCTCCTTCTTCGCAAGGCAGGGGCGCATGGCGGAAAGGCGGCGCTCCAGATTGATATAGGTGCCTTCCTTCTTGATTCCCGAAACTACGGGGAAGAAGACCGTGCACTCCTCGGCACTCTCGATGGTGTCGTAGATATCCTGAACCACAAACAGCTCCAGCTTCTTCACCGCGCTTGCAAATGTCTCGTTGTTGGTCCAGCTGTGGCGCGGATTGGTGCAGAGAATCCACAGCCCCTTGATCCGTCCTTCATTGATGCCCTCGATGATCTGGTTATAGGTCGCCGTCGGCTTCTCAGCCAGCACACTCTCGTCCACGCCGAGCGCTTCCGCCACCTTAGCCCGTCTGGCCGGATTCGTGAAATCACCGCCGGCGTAGAGAACCGCCGTATTGCTGTAGGACCTGGAGCCCATGGCGTTGCACTGGCCCGTAATGGAATTGGCCCCGGTTCCCGGACGGCCGATATTGCCTGTCATCAGCGCCAGATTGATGATGGCCTGCGCGGTGCGGACCGCCTCATAGCCCTGGTTCACGCCCATGGTCCACCAGAAGGAGACCCGCTTTCCTTCGTAAATCAGCTGCGCCAGCTTAAGAATCTGCTCTGGGGAAAGTCCCGCGGTCTCCTGAGCCTGGTCCAGGGTAAATGGTTTCACAAATTCTTTGAATTCCCCGTAGCCTTCCGTGTGTCCCTCGATGTAGTTCTGATCGATCCAGCCTTTTTCGATGAGAACGTTGGCCAGCGTATAGAGAAGATATAAGTCTCCCCTGCATTTTACCGGGTACCAGTAATCCGCGTTCATGGCTGTCTCCGATTTTCTCGGGTCGATGACAATCACCTTTTTATCGGGATTCTGGCGCACCCGTTTCCAGAGGATGGGATGGGCAACGACCGGATTGGCTCCGATGAAGATAATCGTATCGGAAAGCTCCAGATCCTTAAGTGTGTATCCCGGGGCATCGAAGCCATAGCTCTGCTTGTGGGCCACGACCGCGGTCGCCATGCAGAGACGGGTATTGCCGTCCACATTGGTCTTTAAGTAATTTCTCATGACGTGGCCGAAAATGGCAAATTCCTCCATGGTCAGCTGTCCGGTACTGATGCCCGCCACGCTTTCCCGGCCGTATTTTGCCTGAAGCTCCTGTAACTGATCCGCCACATACTGAAATCCCTCGTCCCAGGAAACTTCCTTCATGGAACCGTCCGCCTGCCGGATCTTCGGAAGCGGCGAGGTCTTCACCACAGTCTGCTGTTTATCCAGGGACAGTCCCTTGATGCAGCAGAAGCCGTCGTTGACCGGGTACCCCTTTGTCGGAAGCACCCTGACGATCTTCTCGTCCTCCACGTAAAAATCCAGGTTGCAGTCCAGGGCACAGTAGTTGCAGGTTGATTGTACTTTTTTCATGCGTTCCTTCCTTCCCGTACTCTTTTCGTTAATATTTTAACTATAGCAGAAATGTACAAAAAACGCCGTGATTTTCATCATGGCTGTTTAAAATAATTGCTCAAATTCTCCAGGTTGGGAATCCAGAAATGATTCTTTTCCATAAGGATCAGGCCCGAGTCGCAGAGTTTCTTCACCTGCCTCGATACCGTTTCCCGCTTGGAGCCCAGCATTTCGGAAAGATAGGTGATGCTTAACTGCATTTCGATGGATATCCCTCTCTCCGTCTCCTTTCCATAATCCCTGGCCAGCATGTAGAGCTTGGCGGCGAGGCGTTTTTCTCCCTTCAGCGCGTTGGTGGTGTTCTTCATCTGGCGGTACAGGCGGCGGATTCTTATGGCCATGGAATTGAAGGCGGCCTTTGTCAGCTCGCCATCACATGCCACAGCCTGTCCTTCGGAAGGACGAGAACACTGGAGTCCTCCCGGACCTCGCAGTTGATGGAAGCCGGAATATCCTCGAACAGGACTTCATTCAAAAGGTTTCCCGGGCCGTAGACGAATATCACTTTCTTCTCTCCCAGAGTGTTCAGCTTATAGAGCGAAACCATTCCCTCCAGAAGGATATAGAAGCAGGTCAGATCCTCACGGTCGTAGAATACGTGCTGCCCTTTCTCATACCGCTTCATATAAGCGAAGGAAGCGATCTCCGTCCGGCTGACCGGGCTGGCACATCTCAAAATATTGGATATTTCAAATGCTTCTTCCATGGTCATACGGCATGTCCTCCGCTGTTGTGATGGGCTTTTGCGGCTTTGGGGCTGCCGCTGTTATCCGGGTCTGCGGAATCGAGAAGATGAATGATTACTTCTAATATAGCATCCAGATTGTTTGAAGCGATCGTTTCTGGTACTTTGCTATGTTCTGGCGTTTCTGTCCTGGACGCAGATTCACCCATATCCGGTTCCCAGCCGCCGTCTGTCACATAGGCCAGCACGGTCGAACAGTCACAGACGGGCTTTCTCGAGACCTCCTGCCGCAGCACTTCGATCTTTGGATAATCCGAATGCTTCTGCCCCTCCAGTAAAATTAAATCCGCCTCCGGAAAGAAGGAAAAGAAGGCGTCTGCCTGTAAACCCGGCTGTTCCTTTACCATGGAAAACTTACTGCCGGAGTACACCACCGTGCCATACGCGCCGGCCTGCTTCATGCGAAAGCTGTCCGTTCCCGGCACATCCGCCTCAAACTCGTGACCATCGTGTTTGATTACCGCAGCACGGATTCCCCTGGAAGCCAGTGCCGAAACCAGCCGCTCGAGAAGCGTTGTCTTTCCTGTATTCTTGCTTCCGCTCACCGCCAGCACGGGACAGGCTGTCCGTTCCAGTCTTCCGTAGTCATCACGGTCGTTGACGTTTAAAAACCAGCGGTCCGGGAGGTGCTCCCGGCCGGTTTCCATAACGAGGCACGAGATTCGGGACAGGAATTCCATCATGCGGTAGTTTCCTTCTCCGATGCATCCGTCAAGCGCAGTCAGACACGTTCTGGAGTAAAAACCACAAAGCGGCTGGATCCGGCCATCGCGCGTCTTCCAGATCACCGCATCGTATTCCGGCGTCCACCGTTCCATCAGGCGGCGTCCCATCTCAGCCCGGATCAGAGGCATGTCGCACGGCACAAACAGAAGGCCGTCCGCGTCCGTCTCTAAAAAGCAGGAGCGGATGCCGCCCATGGGACCGATGTGTCCCTGTTGTCCATCGACCGGAATATCCAAAATTGCAGTGCAGTTATCAGGAATTTCGGTTGGATTCCCGTAAACTCCCGTGGACAGAAAGAATGGCAGCCCCAAGCCTGACAGCTCCTCCATAATCTGCCCGGCAAAGCTCCTTCCGTGATAGTCCAGGTCGGCCTTATTGACGTACCCCATGCGGCGGCCGGAACCGCCGGAGAGGATGACGATACCACAGTTCTCTTTCATCCGCTGCCACCTCGTTTGCTTAATCGTATCTTTTTATCATATCACAGAATAAAACGGGTTGCAAATGAGAAATAGGTGGATGGATGAGGAAATGAGCGGATTTTCCATCACTGACGGTTGTATCAGATACAAGCTTTGCGCGGAGGCATGTCCGCAACAATGCATCATGCCATGGGAGCCTTGTCAGATTGCGGGAGACCATTGTCTCCGGTGCGGGTTATGTCAGGAGACCTCCCCTGTAGGGGCGGTAGAATCTCTCAATCCATAGTATGGCAAGAATCAGAGAGAAAACGCAGGGGTAAATTACCACTAAGTTCTCTCTCTGAAATTCATTCCTGTAAAATGTTAATAAATTTAGCTTTTGATACCTGTCAGCGTTTCCTTACCCAGACTATCATCTCTCCTGCTTCACGATTGGCCCAACTATAATAAGGGATCCATAAAAGTTTCTTCTCCTCGTAACGCTCCCAGCCGTCTTCCAAATAAAGTGCACTCCCTTCCTCCGGCATCATCTTCCGTCCAATAGACTCAATTGTAACCACACCGCCCAAAAGATCGGGGCGGTACGTTTCTTCAAACTGCGCATGGGATGGAATTTCTATACAGTGTAAATCAGCCCCATTGTCTTCCTCCTCCAGGCAATAAACCACTGGTCCCCTCATCACTGCAACCTTTCCGATGTTATCCCGTACCTTAGGATTAGAACGAACTTCCCGTACTTCCATTTTCATGTTGAAAGATATTTCGTGCCTTCCTCTCCAGCACTGCCTCAAATAAAGATAACCTTCTCTCTGCATATACCAGGCTGATTTTCCATCAACATGCAGTTCAAATTCCCGACACCAGTCCGGCAAATGAAGAGCCACCTCCCATTCTCTGCTGCTTTCACATTCCATAACCAGCTTTACATTTCCATTCCATGGATATCCGGTTTCCAGAGTGATATACACAGAATTCTCTCCAGAAAACACTAGAGCCTCACTCCCTATAAACAGATTAATAAAAAGCTGGTCCTCACGCTGTGTGTAAATATAGGAACCTACAGATTCCACCAGTCTCGCTAAATTCGGTGGACAACAGGCACAGGCAAACCATTTTTGCCGTTCTACCTTTACATGACGGAAAGCCTGAATCTCTTCATTCTTTTTTGGATAAACTTCCAGTGGATTTACATAAAAAAAGCTCTTTCCATCCAATGCCATACCACTGATTGTACCATTATACAGCAGACGTTCCATAATATCCGCGTACTCGCCGCGCTGGCTTAATTTCAGCATTCGATGGGCGAAGAACACCATCCCTACAGCGGCACACGTTTCTCCATATACCAGATCCCCCGGCAGGTCGTAATCAATGGTAAACGCTTCTCCATAGGCCGAAGCCCCGATGGAGCCCGTAATGTACATGCGCCTTTCCACGATACTGTCCCACATAGCCTGACAAGCTTCATAAAGTGAATCGTCCAGCGTTTCCCTTGCGACATCCGCCATTCCCGAGTATAAATAAACAGCGCGCACTGCATGGCCAACGGCCTCTTTCATCTCTCTTACAGGAGCTCCCGCCTGATAATAGTGAAATTGAAAAAAACTGTCCTTCCAGGGATATTCATTATGATAAGTCTCTATCTCATTTTCAAAATAACAGGGTTGCTTCCCCCGCTCATCGATAAAATACCTGGCCAGCCGTAAATGCTTCTCCTCCTTTGTAATTTCGTATAACCGCATCAAAGCCATTTCAATCACTTCATGGCCAGGATAAGCATGAATTTTCCCTTCTTCCGGACCAAAAACACTGTCAATATAATCTATAAAGCGGATCATAGCCTGTAAAAATTTGTCTTTTCCAGTAACATTGTAATAAGCTACTGCCGCTTCCAGCATATGTCCTGCACAGTAAAGTTCATGATGCCTCATAATATTGGTCCACCGTTTTTCCAGTCCGTTGATCGAATAATATGTTCCAATATAACCATCTGGCTGCTGTGACTGTATAATTAATTCTACCGTATCATCGATTTCTTTTTCTAAAGTTTCATCCGGATGCCATTTCAGCGAATAAGATGCTGCTTCAATCCATTTTGCCACATCACTGTCCTGAAAGACTCTCCCATCAAATTCTGCCTCCATAAGTCCGGCTGCAACCTTAAAATTCCGAATACAGTGGCTGGGCTCTATATCAGGAAGTTCATCATTCAGTGCCTTCCACTGGTATGGGATCATCTGAGTTCTGGTCACCTCCATTACCGGATCCCAAAAGTTATCCTTTACTGTAACCGATGATACGGCTTCTGAAAATTGTTTTTGATTCATAATTTTGTCCATCCTTTATCGTCTGTTTATACTGAAATTGGATCTGCATTCCTCTATAAAAGATTCAATATGATCTATCGAAAACAGATAACAGTCTCGAATTTCTCCATTCCTGATTTTTTTCGTCTTTTCTTCCAGACTGCTCAGTGCACATTCCGCCAGTTTCCGGTTGCGCTCTGTGGGATTTCTTCTTTGAATCAGAAGCCGGATATAAGACTCATATTCATCCTGATGCAGCAGAACCCAAATTCTCATATCTTCGTAACGGCGAACTACATCCTCGTAGTCTTTCCATCGCATACAGCCTTCCAATGATTTTATCTGTTCCAGTGCATGTTCAATTAGTTCCAGCGATTCTTCATGTAATTCCCTGTGCAGCCTGAGTATCTTATCTCCCGGATGAATCAAAAGGTCATAAATATTCTGTTTGTTTTCCGGCGTAGGGGACCATTTGATCAATGCTTTTCCATAATTAAAGAACCTGGACTCCAAATGTGCAAAATCAGGTATATGAGAATGATCATTGGTTCTCACTCCAAATTCAAAAAACACATTCTGTACTACCTTATACGATTTTCGGAATGCAGAGGCCAACAGTTCCGCCGACTCCTCATCACAAAGATCGTATTTGCCCTGAATCCATTCCTTCCAGATTTCTTCAGGATCAATATCCGGCTGATCCGCCATTTTAAGCAGATAATACAGGTTGATCTCGTTGGGTGACCCAAGAAGGCTTTGGCCGTCCCAAATGGGCCTTACTGTAATACGTTCCAGATTTAAAGTTGATTCCATAGCATCATGAATCGTGGCCTCCATTGCTTCCGGGAAACAACACGGAACCAGGGACAGTCCATGGTACTCCATTCCGCAACAGAAACAAATACCATGTTTCAAATGTGGCAGTCGTTTAATCAGCCCTGGTGCCGGCAGTGCCGGATTAAAATCTCCTGTCGTGTAATTATGTTCCAGCAGTAGAGGCAGATCAGCGGGAAAATCCCTCAGTGCTTCATAGAGTACCTCTTCCTGATATGGAAACCAGACATGGGTAAGCAGTGTAAAACTCTTCCCGCAATCTCTGCACGCTCTTGCCACCGCCTGAAGCATCATTCGCAGATGGTCTCCAAAGCTTAAATATGGGAAAGATTTTCCTTCCTGCTCCATAACCAGTTCTGGATGCCCGGTTAGTGTATCTTCATTAAAATTCAGTCCGTAATTCATACAGCCAAAAAAATTATTATAATGCAGCAGATTCTTAGATTCAAAAAAGTACATAGCCAGTTCATCTAAATCGGGAAAACGTTTCAATATACCACATGCTGCATCGTACATAAGGTCCCAGAAAAGACCATTATTTAAATTACGGACCTGAGGATATCTTTCCAGCAAGCAATCCAACGGGGAATAATCTCCCATCATATAGGAAACTTTCTTACCATTCCGCTTACAAATTTTAATTGCCTTATCAAGAAACACATTCGTTTTCTCATCTATTTCAACCCCGGAGTCCGGATAATTCTCAAATGGCGCATGGTTAAAAAAGTAACCGCTGTGAAGCTGCACCCAATCAAAGCTGCTTCCCGCCGCTTCTGCGAAAGAAAAATATTTTTCCAGTTCCTCTGTATCGCCTGCTGCTGCATGCGCTTTTCTGGTATCTGCAAACAGCAGGAGCATTTTTTCCATTGACCTGTCTCCAAAGGAATTCCATTTAGGATAGATATTATTTGTTATGGTATCGTTCATCGTTCTCATCCTTTCAGTCCTGTGGTCGCAACACCTTCCACAAAATATTTCTGGGCAGCAAAGAAAATTATGACACACGGCAGGATTGCAATCAGGGACAGTGCCATAATTGGTCCCCATGAAATGCCGCTGGAACTGTCCATACACATCCGAAGTCCCTGCATAACCGTATATTTATTTACACTATTTATAAAAATCAAAGGATTAAAGTAATCATTCCAGGTCCAGATAAACTGGAATATTGCCATAGAAAACAGACACGGCTTTGCCAAAGGAAGTATCATATAAACAAATATTCCAAAGGTAGAACAGCCATCCATAAATGCTGACTCGTCGATATCCTTTGGTATCCCTCTGATAAACTGTACCATTGAAAAGATAAAGAAGGGATAGCAGGCAAACAGCGACAGTGCGTAAAACGGCACGTATGTATTTAGCCAGCCCATTTGTCGAAACATAATATAGCGTGGAACAATAACAACCGCGTTCGGAAGCATCATAGTGGACAGCATCGCACCAAATAGAAGACTGTGTCCTTTAAATTTAAACCGCGCAAACCCATAGGCCACCAAAGAGGAGGACATCACGGTAAAGAGCACCACCGGAACCACCAAAAGTCCTGAGTTTTTCATAAAATGTCCAAAAGTATAGGATCCAACTCCATTCCAGCCTGACACATAACTGTCAAAAGAAATACGCTTAGGAATAAGACTCATAGAAGTCATCAGTTCCTGATTCGTTTTAAATGATGCAGATACCATAAACAAAAGCGGATATAGAAAAACAATTCCCAGCGTGATCAATATTAGATACGACATAGACTTCAAGACTATTTTTCGAATCTTTTCTTTCTTTTTATTCATAATCACCCCTCCTCGTCCCCATAAAACGTCCATTTTGCACTGGTTGAAAAAATAAATATGGTAAATATAATAATGATAATAAACATGATCCAGGAAATAGCCGACGCATATCCCATTTTCCTATACGTAAAGGCATTCTGATAAAGAGTCATTGCCAGTACCTGTGTCTTTTTCACAGGACCGCCTCCTGTGATTACCGCCGGCGCTGTATACTCCTGAAACGCGTTGATCATCTGCATGATAATATTAAACAGCGTCATGGGACTGATCATGGGTATGGTAATCTTAAAGAAGGACCGAACCGGGCCCGCCCCGTCGATCTTTGCAGCTTCATAAAGTGATTGAGGAACCTGTTTTAATGCAGCCAGGAAAAACAGCATGGAAGAACCAAACTGCCAGACTGACAGCATACTGATGGTGGTCAAGGCTATTTGGGGATCGGTCAGAAAACCAATGCTCTTGATCCCAAATTTGTTTAAAAAGACATTGACTACTCCATTTAAATCAAACAGGTGTCTCCAAAGAATGGCTATCGCCACGCTTCCTCCCAGAATAGACGGAAGATAGTAAATGGTTCGAAACAGCCCGATCCCCTTTAAAGTCTGGTTCAGGATCATTGCTATCAAGAGAGCGCTGAGCAGTTTCATCGGCACTGACATGAAGACAAATTTAAAAGTGACAGCAAGGGAATTTTTCACTTCCCGGTCTTTCGTAAATATCTGTAAATAATTGGCCAATCCGACAAAGTCATACTGGCTGCCAAAGCTGTAATCCGTAAACGAATAGTACAGTGACATGGCTATCGGATACAATTGAAAAATAAGGAATCCAATGATCCAGGGCAGCAGATATAAATACCCAAGATTATTTCTTTTCTCCAACCTCGTTGTATGTCTCTTTTTATTCATCCGTTGTCCTCTCCCCCTAATAAATCCGGATCCTGAAAAATCCGTTTCCGCAAGCAGTCCGTTTCAAATCAGGCCGCCATAACAGGCGGCCCAATTTACTGCTGAGAATCACGAAGTAATTCTACCTGCTTTATTTATGGCTTTAATGTTTCTACGATCTCTGCAAGATTAGTAATCAGCTCGTCTGCAGCCTTTTCTGGAGTAATTGTATCGTAACAAAGTTCCTGCATGAGAGGAAACAGATAACCATAGACCTCCGAATTTTCATTGACCGGTGGAACCGCACCATCAGTCTTTTCCAGAGCCAGTGAAACAGCCTTATTGACAACCGGGTTCAACAAATTCTCTTTTTCCAGCTGGTTACGTCCCATCTCTGTCGGAGGAACACCACGGCAATCGCTTAAGATGCGGATTGCTTCTTCATCAGTATACATCCACTGCATAAATTTCAAAGCTTCTTCTTTGTTCGGACTTTCCGATACCATAAACAGCTGAGACGGCTGAGTAATGATACCACTTTCTTTTGCCTCCGGATCAACCGGTATATTGACTACATCAAGAGCCATACCTCCGCTTGTATCAAGATTAATAATTGACGATGATGCTCTGTAAGAACAGGCAATTTCATTATTTAAAAGTTTTTTATTGGCATCTTTGTCTCCATTATAAGCAAATGCTGTATCCATTGGCTCAGCAATTCCTTCTTTATAAAGGCTCTGAAGAAGTGTAAATGCCTTTACCAGAGCATCTTTATCTGTTATAACTTCATACTTATCAGAAATTGTCCATTTTCCGCATAACTGGCGAACATAGGAGCGCATGAGATGATTACAGTCGTCATCTGACAATGTAACTAAGTAGTAATCCGGATTTGCTGCATGTACCTTTTTTCCATACTCTACGAACTCGTCCCATGTCATATTGTCCTTTAGTTCCACTCCCGCAGCATCAGTAACTGTTTTATTCACCACAAAGTTATAGGAGCTGACACCGGAAGGCACTGCAACAGTACTTCCATCATTGGATTTACAGAAGCTGTCCAGGAAATTCTGATCGAATACACTTAACTGGAAAATATCCTGCTGATCCAATCGTACAAATGATTCCGGGAATGACGCCTGATATTCTGCTGCCGCGGTTGCTATGGTCTGCATAATATCCGGCTGGGTTCCTCCTGCCAGCTGAGTTAATAACTTATCATTGTATCCATCATATCCCTGATATTCTGCTTCAATTTTTACATTTGGATTTAGTTTTTCATACGCTTCAATCGCTTCTAATGTGGCCGTATGGCGGTCATCCCCACCCCACCATGCGAATCGCAAAGTGATCTGATCTCCCCGAGACGACTTTGTGGTCTCTGTCGCTTGATCGACAGAATTCTTCGCAGCTGTCTCTTCTTTCGGAGCTTCTGTTTCTGTGGTTTTTGCACTGCATCCAGCTAATGCAAAAAACACACATGCAGCCGTAAACATCCATTTCATTTTCTTCATAGCGTTCTCTCCTTTTTTGTTTTTAACACTCACAGGCTGTTGTTCTGGTATAAATTTCCAATCGCGCGTATTTGGAAGCCTTTCCCCCCGTGCATATTTTCCAGTTTATACTAAATTAATGCACAAGTTTTATGATTTAATTATATATTTTATATACTTTATGCACAACCGTTTTTACTCTATATAAGGTGTAAATATCTTATATCATGCTTTCATTACATTTAAATTTCAGCTAAAATCTGTTATACTAAATAAGTAATACTTCACGAACAGGAGGATTGTTATGCGCCATCTCATGCTTCCTTGCAGCCAGCCACTTACGTTTTTATCCAGTGGACAACTGGTGAAAAATAAGAATTTTCTACATCCAAAACGTTGTCTGGATTCTTTTGTATTAATTTATGTCTTAAAAGGCACTCTGAATATTGCACAGTATGGTATTCAGTATGAATTGAATCCGACTCATTTTATTCTGCTTCACGCGGATACTGAACATTATGGCTGGCGGGAATCCTCTGAATACGTGCACTACTACTGGGTGCACTTTCACATTCCTGTTTCCCCAGTCTATATCAGCCAGGAACAGTATCCGACAGATATCAGTCAAGCGCTTCCGGAAAAATACATTGTTCCTGAAACAGGAACACTAACTCATGGGAAACGGGTCCCTGTACTTTTTTCACAGCTGCTTGATATTTCCATGCGTCGTTATCCGGCTTCCGAATATCTGCTCCACTATTCACTAACAGCCCTCCTTTTAGAACTTGCCGGAGAATTCTCTTCCAGGCTTCTGGATTCTAAAGAAGATCCGCTTCATATTTACAAAATCCAGGATTGGATACGCAGAAATTTTCAGCAGTCTCTTACGGTTGGACAAATTGCAGAAATCTTTCATTATAATCCGGATTATCTTTCCAGCAATTACAGAAAACTGACTGGGAAAACGCTGACACAGTATATTAATTCTGTAAGGATAGAATCTGCAAAAAATTTGCTGACTACAACAGACTTTAATCTGAAAGAAATAGCGTTTTACTGTGGATTTTCGGATGAAAAGTACTTTTTTAAAGTGTTCAGGCAATATGAAGATATGACCCCTTCAGAGTTTAAGGGAGCGTTTTTTAAGAAGAAAGAGGTGTCCCAATAGAATGGCTTCATAACCCTTAGACATACCAAGACACTGTTACGTCTAGGTGACAGAATCTGAAAGAAAGAAAAGGAAGGCCAACTGCTCCGGCTGGCCTCCCACTCTTACCATTTATCATCAATTTTCTTCTATACATACTGTGTCCTGTCCTCTTTCTTTACATATCTCCTGGAAAATCCACCAGCTGCCGATAATATGCTTTCTTCGCACTCATACTCCGGCTTGTGTTTCAGACAGTAATCCATAAATACCTCCGTCTCTCTGCGCCTACGTCGTCGTTGTCACCCGGTCCCAGTCTGCGATTCCATCAGCCTGCACTAGCCAGTTGAGCGCATAATGCCACTCGAAAACAATATCACTGTTCAGCATCGGAACCTCCTTGTGGTGGACTCTCGCATCAACGCAGGCCCAGTCATACCGCAGCACCAGATCCTGCATGTCGAGAATCTCGTCCCTGCTGCGAAGAACCGCAGTTTCCATCAGACTGTCAAAAGTATGGTTCCACATGACTGCTCCAAGCTCAGAGGCATCGCATATTTCTGTCGGTTCCTTCAACTCCATCATGGACAGTGCCCACAAAAGTACAGAGCAGCACTCGTACCGCCATCCAAACCGGTTATGGAGCGCCGGATCCTTGTCCGGATTTTCGAGATAGTCCCGTTCTTCCGGTGAGAGCCACTCCGAGATCTGATAGCGTTCCTCCATCTGTGCGATCTCTTCCGCCGCCATTTCCCTGCAGTTTTTAAACTGCCCGCTGGCATAAATCTCAGACTGGACACAAGCGGTAAAAATACAGGCAAGGCGATGAATGATCACTTCCTTGTCCGGAATTTTACATTCCGATTCGAACACCGACGCCTTTAAATGCTCAAGAAAGGGAATCCCCTTCTCCTTTAAAATGGTGATGGAACGCATTTTCCGTTCTCTGTCTGCCTCTTTCTCATTCACCTCGCGATCCAGAATCGTGGTACTGGCCTGCGGATAAAACTCTTCAAAATCACTCTTTCCGTCAATCGACAGCAGCAGGCGGCCATCCCAGTGATACAGATACATATTGGGATACAGCACAAAGGCGCTGAGTTCTTCCGCCATGCCATAAATGGAGTGTATGATACCGTTTGTCCTGTCGCTGTCCCCGTCGATTTCGAACCGGATTCCTATGATACAATTAAACAGACGCATCTGGCAGAGGGCCGCTTCCTTCACCTCCTCATTCGCAAGAGGGGCCTGGGAAAAGAAATTGGCCATTCCATTGGACTGCACCTTTGTCTCCCCGGCGTCCGTTACCAGATGGAAAACCGATGTTGTGCCATCCTTAAAACGAATCTGAAATTCATCTTCGTCCGTATAAAAGATCTTGTCCATCACATCAGCAAACAGACGGCATGCAATATCCGGCACGGCCTTCCCATCTTTTCTGCAGGCATACAGTGTCAGGACTGCTTCCTGCGTCTTTGGTTCTTCCTTTTTAGGCTGAGCCTTCTTTCCAAACAGTTTCATGGTATTATCCTTTCTATATCCGGTACAACGCTTGATTCCATTGGCAGAGCGTAAACGTATAATCCAGAGGGAAAATCATCAAAATGAAGGATCTCCTGTATCTGAAATCCGCATTTCTCCATCACCTTTCGTGAACCGTAATTTTCTTCCACCACATAAGCTTTCAGAGCTCTGATTCCCTGTTCCTGTGCAAATGTCTTCAGCAGTTCCACCGCGGCGGTATTGTATCCCTTGTTCCAGAATCTCTGAAAACTGAACAGAGACACCGAATACTCTCCGCAGTTCTCCTCATCCTGTTTCAGGGCGGCGACTCCTACCGGTTCTTTGCTGTCTGCAATTCGTATGAGAAAGCCGTAATTTCCTCCTTCCGTATAATGCCGGATGAGTTCTTCTGCCTCCTCCGGCTTCTCATGGGTATCAAAACGCATATATTTTACGATCTCCGGGTCGGAAGTCATGGAAAATACCGTATCCCTGTCTTCTGCCCTTAATTTGTCCAGCCAAATTTTCTTTTCCAAAGTCTTTCAACCTCCAATTTCCACTCTCTATGGCTATTTTACCATAAAAAGTGAGAATTGGAATCCAATATCATTTAATTATTACTTCAGTTCTCCGCTTCCCCTCCTCCGCTGCCATCAGCGCCGTGTTTCCCACGCATGCCGCCTCCCTGCTGAGGATTATCTGTTATGCCACTTTCTCCGCCTTTCTCTGGAGCATTATCACCGGATCCACGATTCCGAGGGCCGTTGTTCTTAAAACCGTCCATTCCGGATCCCGGTCCGCCCTCCATTCCGGACCGTGTGCCGGACTGGGTGATGATTCCCGAGACAGTGATTTCCTTAGATTCTTCTCCCGCAGCCAGCTGATACATCTCCCCGTCCTTTAATTCCGGGGAACTTATAATCAGAGAAGAATACTCCTTATCCGGATTCCCTGACAGCATTACCGTTTCATCACCGCTCGTAAGCGTCCACTCCGTGCCGGCTGTTTTCATATCAGCAAAATACACGACAATCACATTTTGAGTGGAGTCACTGGAAAATGACTGTAGCATCCCGGAACTGCCGGTTCCCATAAATGTTCCTCCGCTGATCGTTCCGGTTCCATCGTAATCCAGCGTCCCATTTCCATTGTCTGTCGGGCCCTCTACGATCACGGTGCCGCCTTCCATATAGAAATCACCGTTCGAGTCAATGCCGTCTCCAGAGGCGCTGACCTTTATCTCACCTCCGGTAATTTTGATATAGGCGCCTTCCGTTGAACCAAAAGCGCCGCCTGGACCTCCCGGCCTTCCTTCCATGCCGGACTCCAGATTACCGGAGCCGTCATTTCCGGAACCGTCATTTCCAGAACCGTCATTTCCCCCGGCCGCGTTTAAACCGTCATCTTCCGAGGTAACGTCGATCACGCCGCCATTGATATCAATCGTCAGCCCTTCGATCCCCTCATAACTCTCTATAATAGTAATTGTTCCATCGTCGATCACCACCTGATTATCCGCATGGATTCCATAATCTCCGGTGGCAATCGTAAAAGTTCCTCCGGTGATGTTCACGTCACCGTTGCAGTGGACTGCATCATCCTCCGAATCAATTTCAATGGTACCTCCTGTTACCTCCAGGAGCGTCTCCGCCTTAATTCCCTTGGCGGCCGCCGTAATGGAAAACGTACCATCGGAAATCTTCACATATCCCTTGTCCTCTTCCTCGTCATTGCTGGCCTGAATGCCGTCTTCCCCAGCATTTAAGGTAAACGTGCCTCCTTCTATTTCTACTGAATCTTTTCCCTTCATGGCGTCCTGAACCGCGTCAATCACGTACGTTCCCGACTTCACTGTCAGATCGTCCTTGCTTCGGATCCCACAACCGTAATTTCCTGTGACCGTCAGCGTCCCGCTGCCCTCCAGAATGATATCGTCCTTGCTGAATACGGCTGCATCCGGTTCATCGGCGCCTTCTTCCTCATACTGGTACTGGGTTCCATCGGAAATATAATTATCTGTTCCCTCTTCCGTGGTAATTGTGATACTGCCGCTTTTTATTCCATAGACAGCGGACGAGCTGGCATTGGATATTGTAAAGCCATCCAGAATCAGGCGGATCTCGTCCTCCTTGCCTGCATTTACTGCAATCTGGCCGTCTGTAATCTCTCCGCTGAGCCGGTACGTTCCCGCCGCCGTAATCGTCACGATACGTTGATCTACCGCGGCTCCCGTTCCGGTCACTGAGACAGAATCTCCCTTTCCGGTTATCACGGTTTCTGCTCCTACGGCGCTTCCATTGCCTTCTGCCTCAGTATCTTCGAAGGCCTGATCTCCGTTTTTGCTCTGGCATCCGGTCATCAGAATCGCTCCAGTCATAACGAGAAACAGACCGCGTCTCAATAATTGATTCATCCCATCTCTCCTTTCACGCTTGTAACATCAGTCCCTGTAAAAAAATGGAGCCTCAAATGTATATTTCTCATTTACAATTCCTCTCTGTTCTCTGCTATTCGGCCGCACACAATCGTCAGATTTCCATTTCTGCACCGAATATCGTCGAGCATCGCCTTCTCCTCCTCTTCCTTTTTCAGTTCGATCCGGTAGCAAAGCTCATAAAGACTTCCCATATTTGTTGTGCGTACCTTCATGAGCACCGCACGCTTCGTATACGTTTCGAATAAGTCATCGAAAATTCCGGCATAATCCAGATTTTCCGGTATGGTGACTTTCAGTTCTTTCTGCGCATATGACTGGCTGCCAAAAGTAACCGCCGCCAAAACTAGAATTGCCGCCCCGATTATGATAAGCAGGAGAACAGCGATTCCCAGATACCCCATTCCTGTCGCCAGGCCGATGGCCATGGCAAGAAACACGCTTCCAATTTCTCTGGCATTTCCCGGCGCAGACCGGAAACGCACCAGCCCGAACGCGCCCATTACCGCGACACCTGTTCCCAGATTTCCGTTGACCAGCATAATCACCGCCTGTACCACAGCCGGGAGAATCGCTAACGTCATCACAAAATTTCTTGAGCTTGTATTTCTATATGTATGAAGGAATGCCAGAGCAAGCCCAAGTCCCAGTGAAGTCAAGGTACATATAACCAGCTGCGGCAATGTAATCCCAGAGCTGACTGTTTCCGTCAAAATACTGTTAAGCACAGACACGCCCTCCTTTTATAGTGTTTTGTTTGTATTCGGGTTCCGCCCCTTCCTCTCTCAGCAGATACTCCCTGTAGTAACGCCCATACTTCGAGAATGACACGGGATAGATGGAAAGCTCCGAAAATGCCCGGCTCATCCAGACCGGCATTGCTCCCGGTATCTTTACTTCCATCAGGACACAGCCTGCATCAAGCAGGGAAGTCCCATATGCCCCGGCCCGCAGATCTAACGCTTCGTTTCTGCATCGTATATTCCAGTCAAAGGTTACCCGCAGTTCTTCATCGGTTTTACAGTAACACGCCACGCGGTCATAAGCCACATATGCCGCCGGTTCCAGATGATACCTCTGTTTCATGTACTGTATTTCCCGGAAAATCTGATTTTCCGACTCTGGAAGAATCCCGTTATTTAAATATAAAATGGCAGACACAAGTTCCATTGGTACACGTCTTTTATATACCACACCGCTGTATTTCTTCTTCATTTCCAGAAATACCGTACTCTTTTCGTTCACCGCCCCATAAGCCCGCAGACGAAGTTTTTCTTTGTATACAGGCCCATCCAGGGACGTTCTGATCAGTTCAAAATCCTTTGTGTCAAAATAAATATTGGAAATGGTATGTACTCCATATGCATCGGCTGCCATCCTGTCCTCAAACAACCGTTTCAGACCGAGGTACTGTACTTCTGTCAGCAGATATTTCTTTTCATAACGTTCAAAAATTTCCTGTGCCATATCGGTCCTGCCTCCTTTTCTCTGTGTGATTACCTGTTCTTTGTTTTCTTAAGGTGTTTTTATCCTAGCATGTAAAGCTGAAAGAAAGCTGAAAGGACAGACAGGATTTGATGATTTTTCTGTGAAATAGTCATACAGGACATTTTGCGCATCAAAAAAGAAACCCGCACAACTCCCGGCTGTACGGATTCCTTTTTTTCTATCAGGCAGCACTGTAAATCTTAATCCTGCCAAGCATCTGCCGTTGGTCGGGCGCCTGTCACCGGGAGGGCTGTGACAGTGAAAATACTCTGGCTCAGTGCCGGCGGTGTGATTTTAAGCAGAAGGAAATCCTTTCATTTTCCGTTTCGCCGTCCTGATGATCCCAGGGCCATACCGCGCCAGCGCGGTCGTAATATAGGGGTCCCCCAATGCGTCCCGATGCAGATATGCAAATTTCCACAATTTCTTATACAGGTCATAGATAACTGCCTCGTATCCAGGTTCCTCCATCACATTTATCATGCAGTCCGGGTCTTTTTTCAAATCATACAGTTCATCGAAATCAAATCCATTAAAAACGAGATGGTATTCGTCTGTAAAAATACTCCTCTGGATTCCATAGCACTCGTTTCCATTGCTCTGTGTATAAGTCTCCGAGCGCCATCGTTCCGGAATGCTCCCCTCCAGAAACGGCTTTAAGGAGCGGCCTGAAAACCGCCATTTCACTTCCCCATTATCCGTTTCCATATTATCCGCTTCCAGGATACCGGCCAGTTCTAAAAATGTCGGCGCATAATCCAGAAGCGATACCCTCTGGCTGATCACGGTCCCCTCCGCCTTAATACCGCCATACCCCATGACAGAACAGATGTGGTACGCCTCCTTAAAACACGGAAGGCCTTTCGTCCATAATCCATGGGCGCCGGCATAATCTCCGTGATCCGATACGTATAGGATCACAGTATCTTCAAGAAGCTCTCTCCGCTCCAGCACGTCGAGAAGTCTTCCAAACAGCGCATCCTCATAGGAGCAGAAGGCCAGGTAATGCTTCAGGGAACGTTTCTGTTCCGCCTCGCCGAGTTGGTCAAACCTTTCTCTCGTCCTTCTGTAGAGATTTGGTTTATCGAGCATCTGGTCCTTCCAGGACTCCGGGAGCACTATCGATTCATCCGGATAGAGATCCAGATACTGCTGTGGGACAAAGTACGGATCGTGAGGCCCCAGTGTTCCGACATACATACAGAATGGCTCATCGTTGCTCACATTCTCCAGCCAGCCTTCTGCACAGGATACAACATCACCGTCACCGAAGGGATTTTCCGTCACACCGTACTGGCTGTACTGAGGAAATCCAATTCTGGAGATTCCCCCTTCTCTGCGCCCCTCTTCTAGAGCAATGTCGTCTTCCTCTAAAAGCCAATCCCAGTCTCCCATAAAGGGAGTCCTCTTCCATGGCTTATACCGGCCCTCCTGCGGCGGATAGATCCAGGGACCAAATCCTCGATCGCCCGGCCCTTCTTCCGCGCTGACATGCCATTTCCCACTGAAATACATCTGATATCCCGCTTCCTTCAAATCTTCTGAAAACAGCTTGATCCCGTCATTTAAACCGTGGGAAAATGCATCCGCCAGATCAATATTGTTCCATATGCCGTGCTCTGAGGGATACAACCCGGAAAAAAAGCTGGCACGGCTGGGGCAGCAGTGGGGAGATGGACAATACGCCTCCTGAAAAGTCACACCATGGCGCTTTAGCCGCTCCAGATTCGGCATGTACGCCGGTCCCTTACTCTGTTGGGTCGTCCCCAGCTGCTGGTCTGTCATAAATATCAGGAAATTACTTTTTCTCTTTCCGCTGTCCACGTCTACTGCTTCGCCATCCTTTCCCGTATCCCCTTTACCGTTTCTTTGTATTTATCGATCCCCAGCTTATTCAGCTGCTCTAAATAGGTATCCCATTCTGCTTCAATCCCGCCTTCCGTTAGCCATTTTACCTGCATCTTGTTGACATAGTCGTCGATATCCTTTGCTGTCGTGGTAAAGTACTTACTCTCCTCCTTATTCGGCAGCAGGAACAGAGAGGACTGCGTGGCATACGGAGCGTAGTGCTCTTTGGCGATCTGCAGCTTATTGATATCTTCATCCATGACCTGGACCAGCTTTCCCCAATCCTCGGAAGCAATCTTACAGGGTACGTGTACAGGGGCATTCTTATACCGGAATTCACTGTAGGACATCCCGTCAGGAGTAGGTACATAATCCAGCATTCCGCTGTCTGTCTTCTCCAGGGTGGTCCCAATCGGCCCTAAAAACAGCTGTGCCGAAATTTCCGGTTCAAAATGGGCGTCCAGCCATTTCATAATTGCCTCTTCCTTACCCTTTGCCGATGCAGTCATGACAAACTGGGTTCCATTGACATTACCGTTGCTGTTGGCGCTGTTCTGCCAGATTCGCTTGCCTGTCGGACCTTCCAGCGGCTCAACAATCACATAATCTTCTTTGTATTTTTCAGGAACGACAAATGTGGAATCATATGCCATAAAAGAGCCTACAATTTCCGGATCGTTATTTCCCTTGGCATTCATGACTGAGGTGTCCGGTGTGGTGAAGCCTTCAGAATCCCATAACCCCTCTTTCACAAACTTATGGTAATACTGGATTGCATCCTTGTACTCCTCCTGTTCTGCCGTATAGACGATCTCACCGTTCTCATCTTCTATGAAATGGGCGCCCACGGTCAAAACCGGATCCACATATCCAAAAGAGCCGAACAGCTGATGGTAGCTGTATACAGTATCCGGCACGGACGAATTATAATGGAAAATGAATGGAATCTCATCCCCCTTATCGCCATTGCCGTTCATATCATTTTCTTTAAATGCCTTCAGTGCATCATAATACTCATCAACGGTCTTCGGGACAGGGAGTCCCAGCTGATCCAGCCACTTCTTGTTGATGTAGAGCAGGCCTGACGTATACATTACCTCTCTCTCCACCGCACGCCCGATGCTGTAGATTTTCCCGTCATCCGGATTGATACAGATATTCTTATATCCCGGCATTTCCTCAAATGCTTTCTTGAGATTCGGGCAGTATTCCTCGATGTAATCCGTCAGATCCAGAAACATTCCCTGAGGAGCGTATTTCGTTACATCGTTGACATTGACGGCATTCATGTAAAAGACATCCGGAATATCCCCGCTGGATAAGATCAGATTCTTCTTATCCTCCCATGTCGCCGCTGAGTAAACCTGCCATTCCACCTCGACTCCGGTCTTTTCCTCCAGAATCTTATAGATTTCCATGTCATTCGGGTCACCGTGCCACTCATTCTTGATAAAGGTCACCTTGATTTTCTCTTTCCCTTTTTCCCCCGCGCCGGCCTGACTGCTGTCCTGCCCCTTGGACTGTGCTGTCCCTCCGCATGCCACACAGCCTGCCACTACGGCTGCTGCTGTACACAGTGCTGCAAATCTTCTTTTTTTCATTCTGCTTCTCCTTTCATTTATCCTCATCCCTTTACCGCCCCCAGCATCACGCCTTTTACGAAATGCTTCTGAACAAAGGGATAAAATACCAGCATTGGAATACTTGAGACGACAACGCAGCCATATTTCAGCAAATCAACCAGCTGCTGCATATCCGCCACAGTAGATGCATCCGCCGAGGCCAGTGAATTCTGGCTGTCGATCAGAATGGTCCGAAGCACCAGCTGCAGCGGGAAACGGCTTTCGGAGCTCAAATAGATCATGGGCTCGAAATAGGAATTCCACTGCTTCGCCGCATAAAAAAGTACCATGACTGCAATCAGCGATTTTGACAGAGGCAGAGCCACACGAAAGAAGAATCCCACGTATCCGCATCCGTCTAAAAATGCTGCTTCCTTCAGTTCTTCCGGTATACTTCCCATAAAGTAAGACCTGGCGATTATCATATTGTAAGTGCTGATCAGCGTCGGCAGAACAATTGACCAGAGACGATCCAGCATCCCCATCTGCTTTACCACGAAATACAGCGGAATGATACCTCCGTAAAAATACATGGTAAAGACCATTACTTTCATGAATATGCCGCCAAACGGAAACTCTTTTCTGGAGAGGGCATAGGCGAGCGGAATGGTAAATACCACATTTAACAGGGTTCCGACTATCGTATAGAGCAGACCGTTGCCAAAGCCTGTCCATATCGATTCATCCGCAAATATCTTCCGGTAGCCATCCAGGGTGACATCCGCCGGCAGAAACAAAACCCTTCCCTGATAAACGGCTCTCGGGCTGCTGATGGAGGCAATCAGACTGAAATACAGTGGATATAACGCAACGATTAAGATCATGACCAGCAGCACCGTCGTGACAATTACAAAGACTCTGTCTTTTTTTCCCGCTTTCATTCACATATCCCCCCATTCTACCATAAAGAAGTATCACTGAACCTTTTACTGAATTTATTGACTGAAATCAAAATCACGAAATTCACCACGGACTGCATCATCTCGACCGCAGACGCGTAACTGAAATCACCATCTACCAGTCCCCGCTTGTAGGTATACGTCGATATGACCTCCGATACCCCCAGATTCATGGAATTCTGCATTAAGTACGATTTTTCAAAGCCGATCGTTAAAAGCTGTCCCGCAGTCAGAATCAGCATGGTAATGATCGTCGGCATGATTCCCGGCAGATCGATATGCCAGATTCTCTGTAATCTTCCGGCCCCATCGACGATTGCCGACTCATGCAGATCAGGGGAAACCGATGCCAGCGCCGCTATGTAGACAATTGCAGACCACCCGCACGTCTGCCAGATCCCCGATAAGACATAGATCATGACATACATTCCGGGTTTTCCCATGAAATGGACAGGGTCTCCGCCAAAAAAGCGGATTACCGCATTTACCACACCGCTGTACGGAGAAAGCATGGTGTACATCATACCGACGAGAACGACAACGGAGATAAAATACGGTGCATACGTCGCAGTCTGAACCAGCTTTTTAAATGCTTTGTTTCTGACCTGGTTCAGCAGAATGGCGAGTATAATCGGAAAAGGAAATCCCAGGATCAGGTTCGTCACATTGATCAGCAATGTATTTTTGAGTATCAGGAAAAAATCCGGAGACCGGAAAAATCTCTCGAAATTTTCAAGTCCCACCCACGGGCTTTTCGTAAATCCCAGGAATGGAGAGTAATCCCGGAATGCAATCTGCGACCCGTAGATCGGCCAGTATTTAAATAATGCGTAATACACCAGCCCGGGTATTACAAACAAATACAGTGTTTTCGTTGCCCTGAAGTTTTTCATGAATCTTCGTTTTTGTTCAATCCTGCTTATACTGTTTTTCACAATTCATTTTCCTTTCTGTCCTGTGACCTTGTTCATGACTTTATTATACTGACTCACATCCGGCGGAAAGCTTTGTATTTTTTACCAGTTACTACAAATTTTTAATCTTTTATTGTAAGTGAATTTTTCTGATAGTATAATTCGAGTATACTCAATCAGGAGGCACAGAAGTTGGAAAAACACCCGAAATTAATCCATTACTTTAAATCCCATTTTAATGCCCGGCTTGTTCTGATCTTTCTATTCAATGGGATTGTTCCCGTTTTACTCATCAGCCTCACCACATATCCATTCTGGTTCCGCACCATGCGTTCGAAGGAACTCACCTTTACATACAGCAGAATTTCCACCATCAATCAGGCCCTGGATTCCCTGACCACTGATATTGAACAGAATATTACCCACATTTTTTCCAATGAAGATATTCGCAGTTATTTGAAGGAGGATTACGATGAAATCACGGTCGAAGGGCATAAGAAGCATGTCCTGATTGAGAATTTCCTGAAGTCCATCTCTAATTACGGCGAATTTGCCTGTTCCTACACGATCATCGACCGCTATAACCGCATATACACCAACGGCTCCAATATCAATCGGCTCCAAAGCTTTCACAGTCCGCTGTGCGAGAGTGTGAAGCTGGCCTCCCCCGGCACCTACTACACGGAGCGGAATCTATACAGTACCGATAGTGAGAAGGCGCTGACCTACGGCCGTGTATTAAAGGAAGAGGGGGAAATACTCGCTGTCATTCTTGTGGATATCAGCCCGGAGCTGCTTCATTCCATTCTGGGAGATTATGATGGGAACAACTATCAGGTATTCATCGCTAACCCCAATAACGAACTGATCTACACCAATGCGGTTCACCTCCTCAGTAAACCGGAAATTATGGAGCATCTCCTCTCCGCCCAGGGAACAACGGTAATTCTGGAAAATGAACGCTATGAGATGGCGCACGCCAGTTCCCTTTTAACAAACTACCATACCTATGTGCTGGTTCCGCACACGTATATTTACAAAGATTCCGGAAATATAAGAGTTTTGTTTGTCATTATCCTGATTCTGGTTTTCATGCAGACCATCGCATTTTCCAGAATCATATCCAAATCGCTCTCCAGAAAGATCCTCCTGATTAAGAATGAGCTGCTCCGTTTTATCACTACCAGGGAGAAGAGTGTCTTTCACCATAAGAATAACGACGAACTGAAGGAAATATCAGACGGGATTGTGTATCTGGAAAATGAAATTGACAAGATGCTGGAGGAAATTCAGGCAAACGCAGAAAAACAGCGCCGGCTTGAACTGCAGACGCTGCAGCAGCAGCTGAATCCCCATATGATTTACAATGCTCTGAATACCATTACACAGCTGGCCAGCCTTCAGGGCGTTAAAAATATCGAGGAGGTATCTCTGGCATTCACAAGAATGCTGAAACTCGTCTCCAAAAATACGGAGAATTTCGTCACGCTGCGCCAGGAAATCGGTTTTATCAAAGACTATATTTCCATTAAAAAATATAATAATTTCCAGAACCTTACGCTTCAGTGTGACGTTGCCGCCCCCCTCATGGAACTGCCTGTTTTAAAGCTTCTTCTGCAGCCATTTATTGAGAACTGCATAAAGCATGGTTTCCGCAATTTCGAAGAGGATGGAATCATCTTTCTCTACGCCTATCTGGAAGAAGAACAGCTCCATATCATCATTGAAGATAACGGTTCCGGAATCAGAAACGATCAGATCGAACAGATCCTTAATCTGTCCTGTCAAACGGAGGAGGACTATTCAAATATCGGAATACGGTCCTGTATCGAACGCCTTCGCCTCCAGTATGGGAACCGCTGCACATTTTCCATCGACAGCGACGGACAGAGCTTCACCCGAATCTCTTTGAGCTATCCTGTAAAGGAGGACCCGCATGCTTCAGACGCTTCTCGTCGATGACGACATACTTTCTTTAAATAAGATGCAGACCTTTCTGGCAGACCTCGATTTCATCCATGTCTGCGGGCAGTTGCTGGACGGAACAGGCGCCATCGAATATCTGAACGCCCATGGCGATTCCATCGACATCGTGATCCTCGATATGGAGATGCCTGGGGCGAGCGGATTAGAGGTCGCCAGGTTTATCAGCAAACATCAGCTTCCCATTACAATCCTTGTCATAAGCAATTACGATAATTTCGAGTACGTAAAACCGATTCTCCAGGCCGGGGCTTACGATTACCTCCTAAAGCATGAGCTGTCCCGGACTCTTCTCGAAACGAAATTGTCCGAAATACGGCTTTATATTGATAAACAGCAGCTTCATCAGAAGCAGTGGGACCAGATGTGCCAGCTGTCAAAACAGCAATACCTCCGGAATCTCGTCTTAAATTATGATATTCCGGATGAAAGCCGTCACTTTTTCGCCTCCGATCCGCTGCTCTGCGGCCGGCGGCACGTTGCGGCTTGCCTGCAGATCACCAATTTCTCCAGTATTTATCAGAGCATACCGGATGAACGCCATCAGAAGGTTGTCAATACGGTTCTCCACTTTTGTGATACATTTTTCACCTCGCTTCAGAGGGGAATTATCACACATATCAACTACGGTGAATTCCTGGTCCTGCTGTCCTTTCCGGATCTCACCAGCGAAGCTGCCATCCTTCAGACGGCCTCCCAGGATATCAGCCTGTTGAAGAACAACCTGCGGCGTTATCTCTCTATCCATACTTTTGCCGAGTCCATGCCCGTCTTCGACTCCGTGGAACATTTGCGCCCCTACTACCTGAAAATTCACCATCGTCTTCAGGTAAAGCCTTTTAACAGCGATTCGGAACGTCCTGTAGAAAAGGAAGGTAATTCCGTCCTGCTGCTCTCCCTGCAGGAGGAAAATGAGCTGTCAGAATCTCTTCTTCACCTGAACGAAAAAAAAGTGACTGAAATCGTCACTCATATTTTTGATACAGTCGGACAGACGCACGTCTCTCTTCTTGGACTTCAGCGCCTCATCCTGCGTCTGACGGAGATCATGCAGCTGGCTCTCCGAACAGCCGCCCAGGATCGTGAGACCATCACGGTACCGCCGCCGGCTGTCAACAATATCCTGGATATTGAGACGCTGAAAAAACAGTTTCTCCTTTATTACCGCCAGGGCCTGGAACGGCTTGCGTCCGCCTCGGTCTCCCAATACCCGCCGCTGATCCAGAAGGCGCTGAATTACATCTATCAAAACTATCATCTGGATCTCTCTCTGTCGGATATCAGCCGCCACTGCGGAGTGTCGGAGGTCTACTTTTCCAGGGCATTCAAAGACGCGCTTGGCCTCCCTTTTACGAAATATTTAAACGCATACCGGGTCAGAATCGCCTCACACCTCCTCCGGCAGTCCAATGATTCCCTTAAAAAGATAGCCGAAGAGTCCGGATTTCAGAGTTATAATTATTTTTTGACTGTTTTTAAGACATATATGGGGGTTACGCCAGTGCAGTATCGGGAAAAACCACCGGATACTTCCACTGACTAATACTTATGAAGCCACAGAACGGACGCTAATCAGGCAAACTGTTTAACGTCCGTTCTGCAGTACAGTATCCTTCTGATATAGGGCAGGTTCATGCCCTCTTCACAAAAAAGATGACAGCCGTCCCCATTAGAGTTATAATATTTCCTTAAAGGAGATGACTTCACCCATGAAAAACAAAACAAAATCAGTATTGGCAGCTTTCCGCTCCAAATTCGCGGCCGCCCTGCCAATTATCCTTTTTTTCCTTTTTTTATTTTACTCTACGATCCTATTATTCGGCATTTCCTATTCAATCCTCGTATCGGTGGTTACAATCCTGTTCAAGGTCAATTATCGGAAATATCTAACAGTCCGGCAGCTGATTGTTCTGGTGGGGACGCAGTTTTTGATGGCTCTTCTCAGCTTTTTCGCGTCCCTCAACGTTGCGCTCTGCATTCTTCTCAATCTGACCGTTCCCTTTCTGCTGGTTTTTCTCCAGACCTCGCAGTTTAATCCGCTGGGATATTTTGCGAATGCCATGTGCTTTGTCTTTCTTCAGCTGCGGCCTGTCGGATGGGATGGACTGGCCATGCAGATGGGGGCGCTGGCCTACGGTCTGGCGGTTCTGACCATCATACTGTTCTTCTGTTCGTTTCAGAATAGAAAAAATGACCATTTTGCTGCTGCCAAAAAGGGTCTCCTGCTCCTGGCAGCCGCGCTGCGCGCTCAGATTGAGCAGATGTCCCCCAACGCAGAACAAACAGCCCCCTCCGACAGTCTGGCTTCCGGACAGATGGATACCATCTTTCCAATCCTCCAGGGACTTTACGGAGAAGCCTACAAAAGCAGGGGCCTCACCTATGTGGTAAGCCCCCAGGGGAAAATTCAGTATATGTTTGCGCTGCTGTTTCAGCGTGCCGTGTATTTTCTGACAAATCCGTACCAGGCAGCCACGCTCTCTGACCAGACCTGCCATGACTTGTTGGAACGCCTGGCCCGATATATGGAGGCCGCAGGAAACGGCGGTTTTGAACGGAAAGAACTGGTCAGTACAGGAAATAACCTTCTGGCCGAAGCGGAGGAACGCGATGAAATCCCCTGCATTTTTGTTCAGAATTTTCTCCGTCTCTTCCTGCTGATCCTGGAAAACATCCGACAGACAGGTGAAAAACAGAGTCCTCCCTGTTGGAGACTCCCCAGCTACCGCCGCCCCTTAAGAAAACTGTTTGGCCAGATAAAAGCGGATGCATTTGAGACGCGTTTTGCGCTTCGTCTCAGCGTAGTTTTGACAGTTGGCTTTACTTACAGTACGATCAGCCAGGCAAATCATGGTTACTGGCTCGTGCTGAACGCCTTCCTGCTGCTCCGCCCCATGTATGAGGAAAGCGCCACGCGCATCAAGACCCGCTTTATCGGCACACTGGCGGGCTGTCTTATCCTGCAGTTTCTCCTCCCGCTGTTCCATGGAACCGGCTGGCATTTTGTACTGGCGACCGTTATGGCAACAGGGCTTTATATGGAAACGGCCGGAACCTGGCAGCAGGCTCTGTTCTCCACCTGCTTTGCCCTGACCCTTACCACGCTGGCACTCCCACAGATGCTGGCCGCTGAGCTCCGTATCCTATATGTCGTCGCTGCGATGGTGCTGGTACTTCTCGTAAACCGTTTTGTATTTCCAACACACCAGAAGGGACAGTACCGCTACAACCTGTACCAGCTGTTCCACACACACCACGTTTACCTTCGCCTGCTGGAGAGCAGCCTGACCGCGCCTCTGGATTATGGCGTCATCTGCGATGTCCAGATCCATTACCATCTGATTCACGACCAGATTATCCAGTATTTGAAAAAGGCGGGAAATGAGGATTCGGCCTTTATCAAAAAACTTCTATGGATTTCCTGGCACATGATATCCGAGGCAGAACAAATACTTTTCTTAATCAACAACAGAAAAGCCAGAGCGGTTAATTCCGCACAGATGGAAGACTATCTGGCCTTTACCGCCTGTATTTTAAGCGAAATCCAGGAGATGCTTCATATGAAAGCTGACAGGAATCGCACCGTATCCCCGGAGATCATCTATAAACGGACGATGGAAGGGGAACCCCGGTTATCTGTGTTGATGGAACAGTATTCCAAACAATTGTCTGAGATGTATCGTTGTGTCTGCAGTCATAACGGGTGAGGCGATGAGGGGCGGTGATGATGCCTGCAGTGGTGGATCTATCACCAGGTTAAAATAATATCTCCGCCCCGAACGTCATCTTGCGTCTATCTCCTCTACGATCTGTTTAACCGCTTCTTCTGTCACTGTTTCTGTAAAATGCAGGAAATAAGAGTATGCCTCCTTCAAAATATCCTTTAATTTCTGCCTTCCACGCCGCAGATCCGACCGAACGGTTGCTTCTTTTCTTTTGAGCATTTTTCCAATCTGTGCCGTAGAGTATCCTTCATAATGAAACAGGTGTATGACCTCACGGTATTTGTCAGGCAGAGCTTTCACCGCCTCCCATACAAAAGTTCCTTTTAAAGTCACCTGCATTTCATCCACCGTGATGGTTTCTTCTTTCTGATAGTTGTTATAATCCCCACTTATATTCCTTGTTCCCAGTGCCTTGCGGATCAAAATCTGATTTTCATCCGCTGAATAGATGACCTGGATCATCTCCTGATCCACGGCCTGTATCTTATTTTCTGAGCAGACTTCCACCTGTTCCGGCGTGCGATACTCAAATCCAGCCACCTCGGCGGCAGCCTCCATAGTCTGGCAATCCACGAAAGGATTGGCAATCATTGTGTAATAGATAGAGTCATCATCTTTTTCATAATATTTATCCTTTCTGTTTTTGGAATTTTAACAGCTTTCTTAGCCGTTCTGTCTTCTATACAGATGAGCCTGATAAAATGTTGCAGCGGACAAATATTTTTTCATGATTTTATATCCTTTTAGAACTTCAGCCTGCACTCCACCCCATTGTAACGGTGTTTTCCTTCGTTCGCCTCATAAGGAATCTCTCTGAAATACCGGAATCCCAGTTTATCCATCACACGGCCCGACGCCGGATTCTCCTTTGCGTACCTGCCCACCAGCTCCTTTACCTTCAGGACATTCTTTGCAAAATCCACAATTGCTTCCATCGTTTCTGTCGCAAATCCATGTCCCCAGTATTCTTTACCGAAATTATAACCTATTTCAAATAAATGGTATTCCTCTTCGTAATAAACAAGTCCGGTTCCGATCAGGTCTCCAGTCGCTTTTAGCACCACGGCCCAGCGGTACCACTGATCCGATGGTATCTGAGAGACTTCGAAGGCAGTCCACTGCCTGGTCTTCTCAACATCATTATGACTGCTCCAAAACATATACCGCGCCACATCCGGATCGCTTTCCCAGCAATCGAAGACCCGCTGTGCATCTGCTTCGCAAAATGGCCGCAAAAGCAGCCTTTCCGTCTCTAATACAGGTGTTTTCATCCTATTTTCCTCCCCTGGGCTTCCATATAAAGCCCTTTCACCGTTTCGCTCATTTTAACACACGCAGGCCCTTTTTACTATCTCTATAAGCGTATTGATTAGTCACCAGGCCTTTTAGCGATCATTTACGAGCTGCAGTAACGTTTCCACCGCATGCTCCATCGCTATTTTCTCTGAAAAGCGCTTATCCCTGGAAGCTACCTCCAGAATATTCTGTTTCAGATTCCTCGGGCTGACAATGACTCGCAGCGGAACTCCCAGCAGATCCGCATCGGAAAACATAATGCCGGCGCTTACCTGGCGGTCGTCATAGATCACCTCCACCCCCCTGCTCTGCAATTCCTCATACAGGCGGTCCGCATACGCTCTGACTTCTTCATGGTCCGGCCGGACAGCACATAAATGAATCTGCCACGGTGCAATTTCCTTTGGCCAAATCGGTCCAAATTCATCATGGTGCGCCTCACATACAGCGGCAGCAAGCCGTCCCACACCGATCCCGTAGCATCCCATCACCGGATACTGCATACTTCCGTCCTTTGCCACATACGTCATATCCATGGCTTTTGTATACTTTGTACCTAACTGGAAAATATTTCCGACCTCAATACCGCGTGAAATCTTAATTGCCGCCTTCCCGCAGTGAGGACAGATTCCGCCTTCGGTGATCTTCGCAAAGTCATGGTATTCTGCGCTGCCCGCATCCCGTTTCATATCCAGCCCGGTATAGTGGTATTCGCAGATATTGGCGCCGCAGGATAAATTATTTGCCTCTTCCAGCGAACGGTCAAACAGAACCGTAAAATCCCCCTTTAAGTTGTACGGACCAATATATCCAGCCGTCAGGCCGCTTTCCTCAGTGATGACTGCCGGGTGAATCTCATAACCCAGATAATTGGTCAGCTTTGTTTCATTTACTTCCAGATCGCCCCGAATAAACAGGACAATATACCTGTCGTCAGAATTCCGCTGGTAAACCACTGCCTTACAGGAGTGTTCCTTCCCGGTTTCAAGGAAATGACAGATATCCTCAATCGTGTGTATATCCGGCGTATGAACCAGCGTCAGTTCATCTGAAATTTCATCCCTGGCACTGCACACAATGGTTTCCGCCGCTTCCATATTGGCCCGGTATCCGCACTCCCCGCAGATCGCGATGGAGTCCTCTCCGATGGGTATCAAAAGCATAAATTCATGGGAAATGCTGCCGCCCATCATGCCGGAATCCGATGCCACGGATATGACCTCAGGAACTCCCACCCTCTTATAAATCCGCTCATAGGCCTTATAACACCTGTCATAATACGCTTCTAAATCCTCCTGGCTTGTGTGGAACGAGTAGGCGTCCTTCATTGTAAACTCGCGGACCCGGATCAGTCCCGCTCTCGGACGCGCCTCATCACGAAATTTTGTCTGAATCTGATAAATCATAAAAGGATATTTCAAATAGCTCTGTCCATACTCCCTCACAAGCTGAACCGCCGCCTCCTCGTGGGTCATACCGAGAACCAGAGGGCTGCCGCCCCGGTCGGCAAACCGGAGCAGTTCTTTTCCAATGCTCTCATACCGGCCGGACTCCTGCCATAAAGAGGCCGGCATCACAACAGGAAACTGTACCTCCTGCCCATCGATTGCGTCCATTTCTTCCCGCATAATCTGTTCAATCTTACGAGTAATCCTCTTTAAAGGCGTATACGACGAATAAATACCATTTGCCACATACTTCATATAGCCACCGCGGATCATCAGCGCATGGCTGTCCACGACACAGTCCGCGGGACGTTCTTTAAAACGATCCCCTACAAGTTTTTCCAGTTTCATATGATTTCCTCCCTTTTTCATTTTCCACAAACCAGGAAAGAGTCCGGCGAGCCGGACTCTCGCGCCGGAGCGCGGTCGCTTCAGCGGCCATACTTCCTTAGCGCGGAGTGCGCATCCTCCCGGAGGGTTTTTATTTCATAGGACGAACTTTCCTATGAAATAAAAAACGCCCCAAGCTGACGCTCATCAGCTTAGGGCGAACTGTACAAAAGTCCGTGGTACCACCTAAATTCGGAATAAATCCGCGCTCGCGAGTACGGGGCAGACTGCCTGATACTCTTTCTCTGTGACGGGAGAACCCGGCGAAACCTACTGGGAAATCTACGTTCCGTTCAGCCCACAGCTCAAAGACCGGTTCGCTACTCCTTCAATGAAAGCTCGCACCAACCGCTTTCTCTCTGTAAAGTCCGGAATACCTACTATTTCTTATCATCGCTTTTTGTATTTGATTATATGCACAATAGCACAAATGAAGGGAGGTGTCAAGACCTGATGGTGTTTTATGTTCTGTACGAAATGAAAGTATTCCGGATTGTTATTCAGGATATGTCATTGCTATTTAGAATCGTATGATTACTATTTTAAAAGCGGCAAACTGTTAATTGCTTCTTAAATTTATAACAAATTCTCATTGACAAAGCGACACATATGTCGCATAATACAAAAAGAGACATGTATGTCGCAAAGGAGAATACTGAAAATGGGAATTAAGGGAGATCAAACCAAGCAGCTCATCTGTATGGAGGCATTTAAACTTTTTACTGAAAAAGGCTACAAAGATGTGACTATGAAAGATATTTGCGAAAAAACAGGACTTAGCCGTGGGGGACTGTATCGCCATTATGAAAGTACCGAACAAATTTTTCTTGAAATTGTAAATTTTCTTATGGGAAATCAGCAAAACGAATTTTCCGAAAAAATGCAGAAAGGTACATCAGCAGCAGAAATTCTTTGTGATGTTTTAACGAGATACGAAAAAGAAATGTTAGACCAAAGTTCCTCTTTAAGTATTGCAATCTATGAATTCTTCAGCAATCCGAATATATCCAAAAGTGATAATTCCATTACTCAGCAATATCTCGATTCGAAAAAAATGTGGGTTGACTTTATCCAGTACGGTATGAAACGTAAGGAATTTAAGACGGTAAATCCGGAGGCAATCTTTGATTTGATTGTATTTTCCTACCAGGGAGTGAGAATGTATGGTGTCATGATGGCTATTGATACAAATATTCCAAAAAGAATTATTGAGCAGATAAAGCTTTTATTATTACCAGAAAGTGAGGAGATACCATATGAAAACAGTATTTTATAGTAATCGTACAATGGATCGTGCTATTTTAAATCCGACTGATACGGTAAAGCCGATCGAAAATTTCCCGGAAGTCTGTATATCTACATTTTCAAAGCGAATTATAAACAGAGTTTCTACTCAGAGCAATGCTGAAGTAATTACCAATTTAATTACTGCAAATGGAGAAAATCCAGTCTATAAAATTACGTATGGAGGAAAGGAGTTTGCATTCTACCTTTCATTAGTCGGTGCACCTGCCAGTGTAAGCTGTTTTGAAGAAGTAATTGCTTCCGGGGCAAAAAAATTTGTTTTCTTCGGCTGCTGTGGTGTATTGGATGACGATACCGTCCAGCACAATTTAATCGTCCCTACCGGGGCAGTACGAGATGAAGGAACGAGTTACCATTATTTAGCACCGAGCGAGGAAATAGCCCCGGACCAGGAAATAACAAAACATTTAATAGAAAGTCTGAAAAGGTGTGGCTGTCCTTATACTACAGGAAAAATATGGACAACAGATGGTATCTACCGAGAAACCTTGAACACAATTACGGAGCGCAAAGAAGCTGGCTGTATCGCTGTTGATATGGAATACTCGGCTTTATTGGCCGCTGCGAAATACAGGCATATTCCGTTTGTTCAGTTTTTTTATAGTGCAGACAGCCTGGATCATGGGGAATGGGAAGAAAGAGATTTGACCGACTATGGAGTGGATAGTGCTGAGAAATATTTTATGCTGGCTCTAGAGTGCGGATTGGCACTTTATGGGGATTGCGATATGGTAAAATGATGGTGTGAGGTTTAGGACAGAAAAAAATTATTTTTAGAATTATCTATTTATCTGAAATGGGATATAAGGTTGTGCCAATTCTGGTTAATCTTTGATATAGGGGAAGTTTATGATTTACTGATCTGGTGTCTGGATTATGCTGGCATATGGATCGCGTCGACATATTGAGACTTTAATGCCGGTATGCTATTTTCATAAACTCAGATTTATGAAGTTGTACGGTGCAAAATAGTGATACACGTTTAAAAATATATTAGAATAGTCATTCTATTAACGTTTCCGGGAGCGCTCCTCAAACTTAGATAGAGACTGATGGGGGTAATGCGCAGATAGGCATATTATATCGTCTTTTTTCTGCTCTGCCTGACTTCTTTAAGACTATATTAGTTTCCGGAATAATGCGTACCGTTTTCGTACCGGATGGGCAAAAAAATCCCGGGAGCCCTTGATTTTACTGGGTTCCCGGGAACATATCTATTATTCAAACTCAATCGTAGCCGGCGGCTTCCCCGTACAATCATACAGCACCCGGTTCACGCCCTTCACTTCATTGACAATTCTCCTGGTCACAGTTCCCAGGACCTCCCACGGAAGTTCTGCCGACTCCGCAGTCATAAAATCTGATGTAAGCACAGCTCTCAGTGCAACGGCATAATCGTACGTTCTCTCATCACCCATGCAGCCAACCGACCGCATATTCGTCAGCGCCGCGAAATACTGGCCGAGTCCCTTATCGACTCCAGCTTTTGCAATCTCCTCGCGGTAGATTGCATCAGCTTCCTGAACGATTCTTACCTTGTCCGGTGTGATCTCGCCGATGATGCGCACGCCCAGGCCCGGGCCCGGGAACGGCTGGCGGTAAACCAAATACTCCGGAATTCCAAGTTCCAAACCGGCCTTTCTCACCTCATCCTTAAACAGAAGGCGCAGCGGCTCGATGATCTCCTTAAAATCCACATGCTCCGGAAGTCCGCCCACGTTGTGGTGAGACTTGATCACGGCTGACTTTCCAAGTCCTGACTCGATAACATCCGGGTAAATGGTACCCTGCACGAAATAATCCACCGTGCCGATCTTCTTTGCTTCGTCTTCAAATACACGGATAAACTCTTCTCCTATGATCTTTCTCTTCTGCTCCGGCTCCTCCGCCCCTTTCAGTTTCTCATAGAAACGTTCCTGGGCGTTGACACGGATAAAATTCAAATCATAAGGACCATTTGGACCAAAGACAGCCTCCACCTCGTCGCCTTCATCCTTGCGCAGAAGACCGTGGTCTACAAATACACAGGTCAGCTGTTTTCCAACTGCTTTCGCCAGCATAACAGCTGCTACGGAAGAATCCACTCCGCCGGACAGAGCGCAGAGCACCTTGCCGCTGCCGACTTTTTCTCGGATAGACTGTATGGAAGATTCAACGAAGGAATCCATTTTCCAGTCCCCGGAACATTTACAGACATTGTATACGAAATTGGACAGCATCTTCATGCCTTCCTGTGTGTGCATAACCTCCGGATGGAACTGAACCGCATAGAGGCCGCGCTCCTCACATTCCATGCCTGCCACCGGGCAGACCGGCGTATGAGCGGTAACCTTGAAGCCTTCCGGGGCTTTTTCTATATAATCTGTATGACTCATCCAGCAGACTGTCTTCGGGCTCACGGAATCGAGGATCCGGCTATCCGACTCTGCATCCACTTCCGTCTTGCCATATTCGCTGACTGGAGCCGTCGCAACGCTTCCGCCCAGCATATGAGCCATCAACTGGGAACCATAACAGATTCCAAGGATCGGAATTCCCATCTCAAAGATTTCTTTTTCACAATGCGGGGACTCCTCCTTGTATACACTATTAGGGCCTCCGGTGAAAATGATTCCCTTCGGATTCATTTCCCTGATCTTATCCAGCCCCAGTGTGTATGGATGAACCTCACAGTAAACATTGCATTCTCTGACTCGTCTGGCAATCAGCTGGTTGTACTGACCACCGAAATCCAGAACAATAATCATTTCTCTTTCCACGGGTATTCCTCCTATAATAATCATGTACGGTATCACGAATGCCGGAAATGAAAAAAACCGGACATAAGCCGCTTTATCTTTAGCATTCCCGCATTCCTGCAATAAAAAACAAAAATTGCAAATGAAGAGGAAAGGCTGTTGCATGCATCTTAACCGATTTCTGCAACAGCTCTTTCCATGATATTATATTCTATTGGAAAAGCCTTGACAAGTATTTTCTCGTGTCCTCAGAAAAAGCTGTGAAAAATAAACGACTCTCACTCCCCAAAATCCCGTTTCTTTGACACAAAATCCAATCGTTTGACACGCTTTTCTCCGCCCATGGCGTACATTTTCCCGATTAGGTACGCATACGGCACCATACTATCAAATCACGTCCTGTCTGAAAATCCGCTTCATATTTTCCACATTCAGGCCGCGGATCACTTCCACTGCCATGGATACGGCCGCCTCAATATCTGATTTCGCGCAGAAATTATAATGGCTGTGCACGTATCGGGAAGGAATTCCCAGCACCAGAACCGGAACCGCCTGACCGGTCAGACTGATCTTCCCTGCGTTTGTGATGCCACCTCTCCGAACAGCATCCTGACAGGGAATTCCAAATTTCTCTCCGATCTCATGCGCGTACCGGATAAACGCCGGATTCGATACGTAGCTGTTATCCAGATGGCGGATCTGTACACCGCCTCTCATCACTCCCTGCGCGATTCCCGCCTGGAAATAGGGATCATCGGCAGGTGAGCCCTCAAACACGATTGCCAGATCAGGCCTCACCTGCTGAGCAGTCACCACAGCCCCCCTGGTTCCCACCTCTTCCTGGGCTGCAAACGCACCCACGACTCTGGCCGTCAGGCGGTCTTCCTCCGCCATCAGGGCCTTCATGGTCTCTATAATACAGAAGCATCCCAGGCGGTTATCAAATGCCTTTCCAAAGCAGATGCCGTTTTCCTCATGATATTCATACGCCACATCCGGAACAACGGGATCGCCCGGACGGATTCCGTACACAGTGAGCACCTCTTCCCGGCTGCACGCGCCCACATCAATCAGGATATCCTCGATCCTCAGGCTGTTGTCCGCCTTCTGCTCCGGTGTCAGAAAATGAACCGGTTTCGACGTGGTAATACCTCTGTGCATTTTCCCCTCTGCCGTTCTCACAATAACCGAGTGGGCCGGAAGGCTGGTAAGGTGAAAACCGCCGAGTGTTACGATGCTCATAAGACCATTTTCCATAATAGACTGAATCATGAATCCGCATTCATCGAGATGGGCATCCAGCATCAGCACCGGACGTCTGTCGGCTGAAAATGCAGGCTTCTCATGAATCTCATTGTTATCCCCAGTCCCGGCCGTGAGAGCCGTTGGCTTCATCTCTGTGTATACATTGTGCATTGCATCATTTCGAAAGGCCATTCCACTGCAATATTTTTTTATCACTCTAACCACGTCTTCCTCAAAACCGCTGGGACCGAACGCATTGGACAGTTCTTCCAGAATCTTTAAATCAATCATGCTGTTTCTCCTCTTTCCTCTATTACTCTATCTTTCCATTTTTCTATCTTTCCATCTGATTAGCTCATTGCTACAAAACGCCCAGTTTCTTAAGCTCACCCATAAATTGATCCATCTTCAGTTCCCGCAGGACAAGACTGGTATCCTGCGGCACCTTCATGCCAGGCTGAAGACCAGCAAAATGCTTCCTGCCCTGGTAGCAAAATTGTTCGATATTTTCCAGAATTGATACGGCCATGCCCCTCGCCTCCAACGCTAACCCCTTCAGATTAATGGGTGTTGCGTCGGTCTGGAATTCCAATCCCCAGTAAATAAGGCCTGTATAAACGCTCCCGATACGATTTGCGGTATTTACCAGCTTTGTTTCATCGCCAGGCTGTCCGGGCGGCCCCATTGCCTCCGGTAATTCAACCTTAAAAATGCGTTGGAGCGGATCTGTATACTCCTGAAGCTTCTCCATCTTGCCAGTGATCCACTTCACATACCGCAGGATCTCCTCTTTTGCGGCCTCATCGGTAAGGAACAGAGGACGGAACATTTCCTGTTTGAGGCTGCCGGCCTTCTGCAGACCAGAGTCCAGAACTGCAAAAAGCAGTTTGTATTCCCATGCATACGGCTTCACTTCCATAATATAGTTGACTTCCCTGTCCAGATTCGTCCGGTTTTCGCCCGCGTCTTCCCTGTCTTTTATGATAGAACCGCAGTATTCACAAACTCCATACCCCAGCCCGTCGTCGTAAAACACCGGTGCAGCGCAATGTCCGCAGATGATTGTCTCCATTAAATTCCCTCTCTCCTCATAAAATTCGTCTGTATCTATGGAAAAATTATAACATGAAACGAATAATTTTCCTATCTTGCACGTAAAGCTGCTGCTCCGTATATGTAAATACAGAACAAATGCCACCCCAGGCAGAGACGAACTCCTCCAAAGGCAGCATTTGAAATAACGTTTAATCTGTTTTAACATTCCTCTGATCTATCTTCTGTCCAAATACTCTTTAATTGCATTTCCGATAAATTTTGAGGCTCCCACCCCGTATTTCCGGTCGTTCACCTCGATATATATGGGATTGGATTGATAGGATTCCGCCGTAAAAGACCAGTAATTCTCTCCCATATCGATTCCTTTATTGGTTTCTTCGCAAAAAGCAATTAAATTGCTTACCGCCTCCTGTACTTCCGGAGATGCAGTATCTCTGCTTAAGTCGGCTGTAAGGCATTTCGTCAACAGCTCCGTTTGCTCCATAATTCCATTCACTTCTGTCTCTGAAACAGCCGGTCCTTCAGACAAATATTTCTGAAAACCTTCCTTCATTGCCTTTGTATAATTCTCAATGCTGCCATACTGCCTGACTGCCTGGCTGGCAATCTCATCTTCATGCGACTGCAGCGTGCTTAGCATTTCGTCAAACTGCTCCATACTTCCAAGCTGTTTTATAATCTCATCCGTATGTGTTGCTTTAAACTCACTTAAAGCCTGAAAATATTCGCTCATATCAAACTCTTTAAAGTCCATACACATTTCTCCATGAATTAATTTATCGAGTAACTCCAGCATACCATTCAATCTGTCGCGTTTTAGCTGAATCAGTTCCCTCTGCTTTTCGAATGCGGCTGCTTTATTAAAATGCGGGTTTTCCATAATCGCTTTGATTTCCTTCAGCGTAAAGTCCAGTTCCTTAAAAAACAGGATCTGCTGCAGTACTTCCAATGCATGTTCATCATACAGCCTGTATCCGGCTTCCGTCATTTCCGTCGGCTGAAACAGGCCGATTTCGTCGTAAAACTGGAGCGTCCGAACACTGACACCCGTCAATGTGGAAACCTGTTTAACAGTCATCATAATTCTCACCTTCCTTTACCGCCCGGTTCGGTTCTCCTGCCCCTCCTGCCGGCGTTGGAAGGAACCGGGGACCTCATCTCTGACTCTCACTTTACACTATCACCATGCGTGATAGTCAATACTTTTTTTAAATTTTCTTATTAAATTGTAACAGTTCAGACGGCGGGAAAATTGACGATATCCCCCTCTGTTTTATGCCAAAAAGATACAAACTTCATAATTCGTTAGAAACCCTTAATAAATTTCATAATCTTTTTACGTTGCGGCCAAATTTCTGTTACATTTTTTCAGTATAATAATATTATAAACATAGGAAATCGAATTAAGCAGTCAGAGCGCTTCCTACATATGTTTCCACTAAGTCGGCGGGGTTGACGTAATGTCACCTTGCCGGCTCAACCTAATTTATGGGGTATTTTTTATAGTTTAAAATTTTTTTATATTTTTTTGAAATTTATCTGGACAAATCCAACTTCCTATGGTATTATAAGGAAGTTGTCGGAAACGACAGATACGGCCTATTGGTCAAGCGGCTAAGACGCCGCCCTCTCACGGCGGAAACCCGGGTTCGATTCCCGGATAGGTCATGAAAACCTTCCTGAATAGCAGGAAGGTTTTTTTGTTTCTCAGAAAGGTTTATAATATGATACAAAAAAACTTCGGCAGATAGCTTCCCCCGCTTAATCGGGTATGCACACTCCTCCCTAAGGAAATGTGTCAGCTGAAGGGACTGCGGTTTGACGCACGAATACGGCTTGCCGGCCCCCTTCATTCTGTAAGAAATTAAGATTCCGCACAATTCCTGCCATCCTCCGAAACAAAATACCATCTTTGATTAATTCTCTTGTTTTTCTATCATAAGTTCTCTATACTGAAAACAGAGATATCCTTGCGACTGGCACAGACTGGAGGTACCGTATGGTCGAGATTGCGAACTTTGATTCTCATGATCTTCCACAGATTTTATCGCTGTGGAGCGAATGTTTTCCTGATGATCCTGTTACAGAAGAAACTATGGTAAAAACTGTTTTCTGTAACGACAATTTTGCTGCTTCCAATCTTTTGGTAGCCAAAGAGGGGAATACGGTCTGCGGCTTTCTCATTGGAATGAAACGCAGTTATCCCTATCTGGACCGCGGTCTGGAAAAGGATAAGGCCTGGATTCTTGCCATGGCAGTTTCTCCCCGGTTCCGGAAAAGGAAAATAGGTACCCGGCTCCTTCATACTATAGAGTCGCATTGGAGGACAATGGGAGTAAAACACATAATTTTAGCCTCGTTCAGCCCTTATTATTTCTTTCCGGGAATCGATGAAAAAAATAAGGCGGCTATCTCCTTTTTCGAGTTTCACGAGTATCATTGCCTTGCTCCTGCATTCTTTATGGAACGGTATCTGACCGACTTTTACATTCCTGAATCCATAGAAGCGCTTAAGACAGCAAAAGAGGCCGACGGATATCGCTTCCGTTCGTTTCAATGGACGGATGCACCGGCAATTCTGGAATTTGCCCATCATTCTTTCAGTCCCGGCTGGTATCACCATCTAAAACAGGCCATGATGAATGGACAAGCAGAATCTCTTATCTGCCTCTGCTTCTTTCAAAATACTCTTGTTGGTTATATCCAGAGAGCTATGGATGGCAATCCAGCTCGCCTCGGCCCCTTTGGAGTGTCTGCCGCTCATCGGAACGGCGGCGTCGGAACTGTACTTCTTTATGAGATGTGGTCCTCCATGTACAGGCAGGGAATCAATCACATATTCTTTCAGTCAACCGACGAACCGGGCAGACGTTTTTATGAGCGCCAGGCTATGACAGTAAAAAGAACTTTTTATCATTATGAAAAAGAATATTGACGAAAAAAAGACAACTAATTCCACTGGGCAGTTGTCTTTTTTCTATGGCTTTACTGATTCACAGTTTCAAAATAAGTTTCCAGGCCGCGGACATATCTTTCCGTAATAATCTCCGGCCTCGTGATCGCTGTTCCCACCACAACCGCGTGGGCGCCTGCGGCATAGGCCGCTGTCAGCTCTTCTACCGTATGAATCCGACCTTCGGCAATAACCGGTAAATCTGTCGCAGAGGTAATCTCCCGTACCAATTCCGGTTTAAAGACCGTTACACCTGCAGTTTCCCTGGTATAACCGGACAGCGTCGTGGATATGATATCTGTCCCGCTCTTTTGAAGCGCTTCCGCCTCCTTTGGCGTGGATATCTCTCCCATAATCAGCACATCGGGAAAATGCTCCCGTATCTGATACACGATGGAATCATATGTCTCTCCGTTTGGTCTCTTCCTGCCAGTCCCGTCAAGAGCAATAATCTCCACACCAGTCTCCAGGATGGGGATAGCGCTTTCGTAGGTAGGCGTGATATAGACTTCGCAGCCCTCTGTCCATATTTTCTGTATTCCGATCATCGGAAGCTTCACTTTTTTACGAATTGCCGTAATATCCTTAACTCCATTTGCACGGATACCTCCAGCTCCCCCTTCCATAGCGGCGGTTGCAAATGCCGCCATAATCTCTGACCCATACATAGCCCAGCCTTTTCGAGCCTGGCAGGAAACAATCAACTTATGATGGATTTTCTCCAGCACTTCTTTTTTATCACCCATGAATGCCTCCCATACTTTTCACAGAAGGCCAATCAAAACACCTGCGAAACCGGCAATGAAACTGCCTGCCAGACAAATATATATTCCGTTTTTCTTCTTTCCCATGATTTGATAAAACAGGAGTACACAGAGCAGCGGAAGGAATTTGGGTATAACTGCGTCGAAGACCGACTGAAGCGCTATCGTACTTTCTCCAATTGTCCAGCTTGGTTTTAATGATAATGACACAAAGCTGCTGGTCATAGCCGCAATTACCATCATACCAACAATATTTGCACCCTTTACAAACGTCTCAAAAAGATTGGAGGTTTTTAATTTCACCACCAGCTCGGTTCCATAAATATACGCATACTTTAAGAATCCCCATCTCGTTCCCCAGGACAACACTATCTGTGGAATCAAATAAACGAAACAGCCAAGTACATTTCCATTCATACACATACCGGCTCCGATTGCAGAAAAGATCGTTCGATATGTCCCCTGGAACACGGAATCTCCAATACCTGCAAGTGGTCCCATGAGGGCTGCCTTTGTGGCTGTTATCGCCGCACCATCTACACTTCCGTCTTTTTCCTTCTGCTCTTCCAAAGCCAGAGAGGCTCCCATGATCAGGTTAGAGAAATAAGGATGGCTGTTGAAGAATTCGCAATTTCGCACCAATGCCTCTTCATAGCCTTCCGGATCATTTTCATAGATTTTCTTCAGGGCTGGTGTAATGGAATATACATATCCAATATTATTGTACCCTTTATAGTTAAAACTTCCCATGCTGGTAAAGGAACGGAAGAACACCCTTCGGAGCAGTTTATTATCCAACTTCCCCCTTTGCATCTCTTTCTTGTCAAATCCCAGAGACATGCTGTTCTCTCCGCGCGTACAGACAATAACAGCTCCGGCCAAAGCCAGCAGAGCGATCGACATGATGTCCATCTTTAAATATGTTGCCAGAACGAAACCAGCCAGGAAATAAGGCCAGCCTTTCTTTATTCCAAGCGTCCTTAAAATAGAAGCCATACCAACTGCTGGAAGGATACCCGCGGAGATCTTTAGTCCGCCGGAGAACCACAGAGGAATACTATTATACAGACCTTCTATAGCCTTGGAACCAATGAGCAGTGCAAGGAAGGTTGGCAGAAAATACTGAATCAGCATACGCGTAATGATTGACGCATAGTGATAGCCTTCGGCTGCCTTTATATTACCGGCTTTATACGATTTTTCTGCCTGTTCCACCCATACAATATTGATATTGGTCACAACATAATTGAGCATCTGCACCATAACGCCGATCGGATAGGCCAGCGCGATTCCCACCTCCATGTTGCCGCCCGACATGATTGCCAGCGCGGTTCCCACCATTCCTCCGATATATGAGTTTGGCGGAGAATAGGCGCCCATAGCAAGACCGCCTAAAAATACCATTTCCACGCTGCCGCCAACTAATAGGCCTGTCTGTAAGTCTCCCATGATAAGTCCAATCAAAGGACCTGCAAAAACTGGACGGGCTATGTAGATTGCACCGCCCCACCAATACGTTTCTACTGCCATAAATGCGATAAACAAACTGAGTAGTAAAACCTGAATCACATTCATTTCCATACTGTTACCCCTTTCATTTTTATACGACCTTACAGTGTGGCGGCGCCTGCCAACTTTAAGTTTTAACGGTAGATTACTGTTTTTTCAGTTCGGCAATAATGTCTGTCTCTGCATCCTGGGGTACCATGCGGTGCTCTACCTTCACTGGATAATCTCCCAGCTTTAAAATATCTTCTTTCAACTTTTCATCGAGGAAAATAGTTTTATAATACTGAGTCCTCCCCACTGCACTGTAAAGACCGCCGACATTAATCTGTGGAATTTTTACCCCCATCTCAAGCAGTCTTACATAAACATCAGGCGTTCTGGCACAGAGAAAGATTTTTTTGCTGGACTTTAATTCTACGGCTGCTTTTGCATCGGCGACTGATACTACTTCACATATCACAGTACCCGACACCGCCATCTGCAGCAGCATAGTCTGCAGCGGATCTTTCGCACTCTGATCGTCTACCACAATAACTACTTCCGCTGGATACTGGCGCAGCCATGCCAGCGCCATCTGACCATGAATCAGCCTCTCATCAATTCGTCCCAGTATAACGCCCATATTTTTATGCCCCCTTATAAGAATCCCATTCAACAGGTAATTTGTGATAAAATCACGTTATGAACTGTATTACGTATTTCGCCGATCCAAGGGTTATCTCTGGCCGGATGAATACGGTTCGTCAGAAGGATAATTCCGCACTGTCTCATAAAATCAATATACACAGATGTTCCTGTAAATCCCGTATGATAGATACAACTTTCACTGTAATAGTCACCAAAACTCATAGATCTCTCATTGGACCACCAGCCCAGTGTTCTCCGTTCGTTTAATCCTTCCGTATAACAGTGCTTTAGCAGTCTGACTGTCGCACGTTTTAAAACGCTCCGCCCTCTATACTCACCGTCATCCAGAATCATCCTCACGTAATGTGTCATATCCTCCAGCGTACTGAAGAGTCCTGCATTTCCACTGACGCCTCCGAGCAGAAATGCCTTTCCATCATGGACCGTCCCACAGATCAGGCCTCTCTCCTCCGTCAGTTCAGTAGGAACACAGCGACCCACCAGTCCACGTTCAGATGGAAGATATCCGCTGTCCCTCATTTCCAATGGCTTGGCAATACACGTCTGAAAACGCTCGTCTAATTTTCCATAAACGGCTTCGATGGCATACCCCAGAGTAATATAACCAAAATCAGAATACAGAACTCTGCTTCCAGGTGTAAAATCCAGTGGTTTCTCATAGAAAAAACGAGTCAGATCTGCTCTGTCCTTCCGTTTCTTATATGCCTTATCATCCGAACAAACTCCCGAGGTATGGGTCAGTAAATGACCAATGGTAACCTGCTGGTGCGGAAAATCTGGAAGTATAGCAGACACTGGCGTTGACAGAGTAAACAGTCCCTCCTCGAGACACTGGAGTGCCAGTGTTGTCGTAGCCAGAACTTTCGTAACACTTGCCAGATCAAACAGCCGGTCCGCCGTAAGCGGAACGTTTTCCGGAAGAAGCGATGCATTGCCGACGCAGGCTGACGTTACTCCTTCCCTGGTCACCAGCGCAAGGGCTGCGCCTGGAATCTTTCCTTCGGCTGCATACCTGGACAACAACTTTACAGCCGGTTTTAAATAATCTTCCATCACTCCTTCCTCCTTCATCCGTACTCCGGCCATAAAATGCTTCCCTGCTGTTCTTTCAACATATCAAGCACCTCTTTCGATATTGCCTCAAGATCCCATTCCTCCTGATTCTCCATAGCCCTGAATACCAGTTCCACCGCCATAGGGAGATTTACCCCATAAAAAAGCTTAACAGCAGGATCACGGTAAAACAGGGTAAATGCATTTTTAAATGGTGATCCTCCCATAATATCGCAAAGTATCAGAAACTGACTACAATCTCTCATATCCTCTTTTGCCTTCATCAGTTTCTGTTTTAATTCCTCCTCTCCCTCACCGGCCATAAAATCGACGGCACATAACCAAGGATACTCTCCCGCCAACAGACGCAGAGCCTCCTGCATCCCCCCGGCAATTCCGTTATGCCCAGTAATCACAATCCCAACCATGGAATCAACTGCTCCTTTCTACATCTGCATAACCGCTCTTCTGACATGTCCCCTGGCTTCCTTTAGTTTTTCTTCGGCCTTAAGTCTGCCGCATTCAGAAAGAATCATGATAATTGCTACTTTTCCATTGCCTTCGGCCTCACTCAGCGCCTGCACCGCCCGCGCCCTGTCACATCCGGCTGCCTCCATAACAATGTTGCACAACCTGGCTTCCAATTTTTCATTGGTACGAACCAGATCGACCATCAGGTTCTCATAAACCTTTCCAATTCCTACCATCGTAGCTGTTGACACCATATTAAGAATCATCTTTTGGGCCGTGCCAGCCTTCAGCCTCGTTGAGCCCGTAAGAATTTCGGGACCTGTTTCAACTTCTATGGGATAATCCGCCTCCCTCGAAATAGCCGCATTGTGGTTACAGGCAATCGAGGCGGTAACGCATCCCAGCTTCTTTGCATAATTCAGTCCACCAACAACATACGGAGTGCGGCCGCTGGCCGCAAGACCGATTACAATATCCCTTGGTGAAAGCATCTTTTCTTTCAGTTCCTTTTCCGCCAGCAAACCATCATCCTCGGCCCCTTCGACGGCCTTTACAAATGCACCTTCTCCCCCTGCGATGAGTCCCATGACAACCTGGTCGGATACGCCAAAGGTGGGGGGACACTCCACCGCGTCCAGGACACCAATTCTCCCGCTGGTACCTGCTCCGATATAGATCATCCTTCCTCCTTCCTCCAGCTTTTTCGTACAAACCTCAATAAGACGAGCCACATCCGGCAAGACCTTCTTAACCGCCTTTATCACGCCTTCGTCCTCACGGTTCATGATTGTCACGATCTCCATAGGAGTCATGGAATCTAAATCCACCGTCTCCGGATTTCTGTTTTCCGTTATTAGATGCTCCAAATTTACCATATAAGAATAATCCTCTCTCCGCTTACAGGAAACAGTAATCATATCCCTTTCTGAAATACTCAAATTTCCACATATCTTTTTCCTGAATTTGTCCGATACTATTCACTCTCTCATCTGCCGGCATATCTTCCAGAACCACCTGCAGTTCACCGCTGTATCTCACATAGTTTTCATTGTCTATGGTCACGGTACCACGCGGACGCAGCTCCATGTTTCTGGCCGGTACACGCTTCGCATACTCCGCCATCTCTCTGGAGGAAGCAGATCGGAGAATTCTGGAATTGCTGTCATAACGAAAATGATGGCTGCTTCCTTCTAAGATTTCCTCTTCCAGCATTGTTATATCTCGTCGCTTCTTCACCTCTATTTTCCAGGGGTCTAAGTTTACCACAGAAGTGATTGTCTGCAGTTCTACTTCTGAAAAAAATTCGTCTGCAGCCATAATACCCCCGATACCCAGACTGCACTTAAGCTCACAGGCTGCCCGGCTGAGTTCCATATACCGATGCTTCTCCAGTGTGGGGAGCCCCAGCCTCAATGGCGGCCGCGGATTCGTAAGGGAGGGCAGACAGGCATATACCGGAACTCCTTCTCCTGTAAAAGCCGAATTTTGCCTGTCGAAAAACTGCTCATCCTCTCCTGTTTCCGGACGCGGATAGAAATTATGACACGCCCGTATCTCTATTTGCGGCCGAATGGACCGCAACTCAGCCAGGAGGCTGTGTACCTCCTCCTCGCTGTAAATAGAAGCATTCACCACCAGGCCGCGTATATTCCACTGACGAACCATTTCGGCTGCCTGAGATACTAGAAAGCCATAATCCAGCCGGATAAAATCAATTTCCGCCTCCTTTATCCTGCTCCCGACTTCCTCGCTGGCTAAAAGTCTGGCAATTCCACTGCCTCCCACATCGACAGTCAGCTCCATCCCCCTCTTTTTCACACGCTTTGCCAGAGATTCCAGATTATCTATTTGCCGGTTATCGTGAATCTCCGGCAAATGAAGTGACGTAAATACTTCTGTATAACCATACTGTCCTGCCATATCCAAATAGGCGTCTTCCTGCTCCCCCGCCCCGGGTCGGTTATTTGACGGATAAACGGCAATGCTCAGCTTCATAATTGGCTCCTTCCGGTATTCCGGTAAACTACACGAAACAGCTAACGTTCTGCTATAATAAGCCTGCATGTTCCTGCAATTTCTACCTGCTCACTGGCCGCTGGAACTAAAATTGTCTCTGTATAGCCCAGAATGAATACTTCACCTTCACACTGAAGTCTGCAAAATCCTTCCACACACGTTAAAATACGGTACTTTCCATTTCCTTTCAGATAATAATGCTCTCTTACATCCAGAATATCCACCTGGAACAATCTATGGGTTCCTACCGTCCACAGCTCATTGTCATGTTTTTCCTGGCAGTGAACCATTAAGCAAGCCAGAGTCGGATCCATAATTTCAAGGCTCCTCTCGAGATCAAGCGGCCTTCCCCGTCCGTAGTCGTAAAGCCGGTAAGTAATACCTCCAAAGCTGCCGATTTCCAATACCAGCATATCGCCTCCGCACGCATGAATCATTTTCGCTGGAATCATGGCGAAGTCACCCTTTTTTACTGGATGACGTATCAGATATTCTTCCAGATGACTCTCTTCTGCTGCCTTACGCAGCACTCTCGAATCGCCGCAGTTCACACCTGCCGTTATATACGCGTCCTCTCCGGCCTCCAAAATATACCACGACTCGCTCTTCTCGTAATCTCCAACTATGGCTGCCTGTACTTCATCCGGATGAACCTGAATTGACAAATCTTCAGCTGTATCCATAAATGCCACCCTGACAAGCTGGTTACTGTCATCCTCTCCCATCAGTTCCCTGTGGTAATCTGCGATCAGCCGACCGACCGATTCCCCCTTCATCGGCCCTGCTGCAATCACATTTTCCGAGCCCTGATAGGCGCACACTTCCCTGCTTATACCAATTCCAGATGCTGTGAGTCCACGGATTTTCCTTAACCGCTCCCCAGCCCAGATACTCTTTTTATAGACCGGTTCCAGCTTTATCAGGCTCATTCCTGTTTCTCCCATATAATTTCTCCATTTCTTTTATAACAACGATATGGAAAACCGTGTTCACGAATCGACTGATGGTCCTGCCTACTGGCTGGAAGGCTGCAGGCTGCTACAGCCAGAATCTCTTCTCCTGAATTAATGATCCGGTGAGCGTAATGACCATTAATATAATGAAGAGAACCGGGATAGATCTTTTCCACATAGAAATCATCAGCCCCATCCCAGAACAGAAGAAAACCGCTTCCCTTAAGACCATAGTAATATTCATCGCAGTCCGGATCGCCATGAAAGTGTCCGCTCGTCATGGCACATTCCCCATCAACAGTAAATGGGTTAATATATGTAATCCCCCACTGTAAATTCCCCTTAACAAAATTTTCTCTGTTAAAATTTTGGTTGGAAACCCAGTAGGCCAGTTCCTCCCCGTGCTCCTTTAAAGCATTTTCATTCTTATAGACGCCGGTACATTCTTTTACCAGCTTCTGTCTGTCGGCCACCTCACGCCCCATCAGCCGGCATCCGGCTGTAAATTCCTGAATTCCCTTAGGTTCCCTTACAAAATTTTCCATGATCACTCCCTCTTACGGTCATAATATACAGGATTCTTATATCTCGTATACCCACTTCTCAGAATAACCTTATGAATGACAACCGGCTGATAGCCACCAGCCTCAATCACATAATCCTCAATGGTGGCGGGAATCGTCACAATATCCAGGAACTCCGCCGTAAAGGAAAATTCCGGATTACTCCTGGAATAGATCCTGGCTCGTTCTCCATCTACCACTGTGACCACAGTAAACTGTCCGAGATTTCGTCCCTCATATCTGCCGTGCGTCTTAAGTTCAATGCGTCGGGCCTCATAGTACATCAGTTCAGTTTTCCCCACCACCAGTTCCTGATACTCTTCCGTCTTCTCCAGAAGCACCGGCTGGATAGCTGCATGTTTCTGAACCCATTCTGAGTTTCTCTCAAAGTGCAGAACACTGGCTGCGTTATCCACATGAATGGGACGGGGCTTCCCCTCCTTATCCCTCCGGTTATAGTCATAAACTTTGTAGGTATAAGAACCGATCGTCAAGCTCCCCAGCTCAAGAATCAGCTGATTTCTTCCGGACGCATGGATTGTGCCAGCCGGAAGCATAATCTGACGGCCCGGTACACTGTCTATGGCATTGATATAATCCTGATAAGGGAAACTTTCATGCGTCTGCTCAGACTCTCTTGCCAGTTCAAGGAATTTTCTCCCATCTCCCTTAAATCCACAGTACGTCTTCGCATCATGTCCGGTCGCAATCACGTAGTACGCTTCATCCTGACGGCCAAATTCATCATACTGGCTAATCGTAAAATCTTCATCCGGATGGACCTGAACAGACATATTGCCATTGCTGTGCCATGTATCATCATAGTTAAAACGGATTGGAAAATAGCCCTCAAACTCCTTCACACAGCGTTCTCCCATCATTTCCAGGCCCTTCTTCTGAACAAATGTGGAAAATGGAAAATCAAGCAGACGCTCCCCCGCTTTCACCACAATACTGACTTCCATGGGGATCATATCGAAAATCCAGGCCACATTATCTGCAATTTCCAGAGGGATCCCCCGCACCTTTCTTATAAATTCACCTCCCCAGATTCCCTCCAGATATACAGGCTTAGCCCGAAACGGATACAGCACCAACGTATCTAAAATTCCCTCCATGGTGCTCCCTGACATCATGAGATAACTGTCTTCTTCATTTCCAAGCAGATAAAAGTCAAGCAGATTTTTTGTAAGCAGCTCTTTTCTAAGTTTTACCACCACTTCAAAATCTACGTAGTAATTTCTCCTCATCAGCAGTGGAAACGGTTGAGGCTCCCTGTCCCCAATATTAGCAAATTTTTTCTCTCTGGCGCGAATTGCCGCTGTTTTCGGGGTAACGTCTACATAAGCACTTACGGTAATATGAGAACGCAGCGTGGCGCTCAAGCTGCCCAGTCCATACACAAGCACAATATCGTCATTTTTCTCTGAAAATGCGGAACAGACCTTCTCCTGATCGATCAAGTCATCGATCGTTCCGCAATACAGCCTGCCAAAGAGCAGTACCGGATCTTCCTCATAGTTGAGAGGCAGGCTCTCCGCCGTTACCGCATGAATCTCCTCCTCCGTCTTATAAAGCGCTTCCATAGGCAGACAGAGTACCTTCTTTCCCTTACTTTCCAGTTCTGCCTCGACTGCTGAGACCAACGGATCAAATATTGCACTGACATACCCGTCAATACCAAGAACTACAGGGGCCTTTCCCTCTCTCCCCATACAGGCGGCTGCCAAGCGACCTGCAATTTCTCCAATTTCTGACGATACATCACTCACAAGTGATTCCGGCAATGTGATGTGATTGACAGCTTTTGGATCATCATAAGCCAAAGGCTTAAACATAAAGCTCATGTGCTTCCTCCCTTCTATCTTTTCTATTAAATACGCCAGGTAATATCTTCCCCTTCTCTTGCAAACCGCGTTTTTACAATTCTCGGAACACACTCATCATAATTCTGGTTCACATACGCGCTGTACAAGATATCCACCACATTAAACTGCGATATTCTGGAGGACATGGCTCCGATTCTGGAAAATACCTCTGTCGTGGCAACATACAGGTTATAGTCTGCCAGCTTCGCAAGGATAGACGCCTCAAACCTGGTGATAGCAATAACTGGCGTCTTATTGCTTTTAGCTTCTTTTGCACACCGAACTACTTCCTCCGTTACTCCAGAATAGCTGATCGCAAGTGCTACATCCTTTGGTGTTGAATTCTTGGCATGCAGGAGCTGCATATGCCAGTCATCACAGAAATAACACGTTTTATTAACACGGGTAAATTTCAAGTATACATCCCTGGCCACCAACAGAGACGCTCCCATCCCAAACAGAAGCAGGCTATCTGCGGAATTGATCAGATTCACACAGTTGCTTAGCGTATTTAAATCCATCAGTTTACATGTGTTTTCGAGAGACTGTATATTTCTGTATGTGACCTTCTGTACTATGTTCTCCAGTCCATCCTCTCTCTATTTCACGTGTTTCTTCTCCCCTCGTATCCTTTCGCACCGCTACTTCACAGAGAAGAGCCTTATGAAATTCCTTATAACCGTCAAATCCCATTTTACGGCATAGCCGGATAACTGTGGAAGCCGAAGTAAAGGATTTGTTTGCAAGCTGCTGAATACTGCAGTTGACTGCAGTCTCCGGACTTTCAAGCAGAAGCTTTAAGGCGCCTTTTTCCGCTCCACTCGCTCTTGGCAGATATTCTTCCAAACGTACCAGTACACTTTTCATCTGCTTCCCCCCTTTATTTTCATAATAACATGAGATATGTTATTGTCAACTATTTTGCTTTTTATTGATTTTTTATTTCATATTTTGGATATTATGCACTTGTTTTTATAAAGTCATGAATAAGTTTTGTAACTTTTATCTAATTTATAGTAATAAAAAAACTACCAACTTCGTACTGATAGTTAGTAGTTATTATATAAGTGTTTATTTGAAAAAAGTGATGAAAACACATACACTGAACGAGCTCTTAAATAGCTCCGCTCAGAGATGGAAATAATAAAAATAAACCGAGCCCCCCCTATCACAGGAACGCTCCAAGAAATGATAGAATGGAGATAAAATAGCCAACGGCCAGCATAAGTTATTCTTCTTCAAAAGGAAAAGCGATCCCCCAAGGAGTTGCAACTCCTTGGGGGATCGCTTTGTGCCCAATGGACACATCTGCTTTTCTTTGCTGGCATTAAGCCTTTTCTTAGAACTTCCCTGCCTTCGCCGCTTCCTCGATCGAAACAGCCACAGCAACAGTCATACCAACCATCGGGTTATTTCCTGCACCGATCAGACCCATCATCTCAACGTGAGCCGGAACGGAGGAAGAACCTGCGAACTGTGCGTCAGAGTGCATACGTCCCATAGTATCTGTCATACCGTAGGAAGCAGGACCTGCTGCCATGTTGTCCGGGTGAAGTGTACGTCCTGTACCACCGCCGGAAGCAACAGAGAAGTACTTTTTGCCCTTCTCATTACATTCTTTCTTGTAAGTACCTGCAACCGGATGCTGGAATCTGGTTGGGTTGGTGGAGTTACCAGTGATGGAAACGTCAACGCCTTCCTTCCACATGATTGCAACGCCTTCTGTTACATCGTTGGAGCCATAGCAGTTAACTTTTGCTCTTAAGCCTTCAGAATAGGACTTTCTCCACAGTTCTTTTACTTCGCCTGTGTAGTAATCCATCTCGGTCTCTACGTAGGTAAAGCCGTTGATTCTGGAGATAACCTGAGCGGCATCTTTTCCTAAACCATTTAAGATAACTCTTAATGGTTTCTCACGAACCTTGTTTGCCTTCTCTGCGATACCGATTGCGCCTTCTGCTGCTGCGAAGGACTCATGACCTGCCAGGAAGCAGAAGCAGTCTGTGGTCTCTTCCAGTAACATCTTTCCTAAGTTACCATGGCCTAAGCCAACTTTACGCTGATCAGCAACGGAACCCGGGATACAGAAAGACTGAAGGCCTTCGCCGATAGCTGCAGCAGCGTCAGCAGCTTTCCTGCAGCCCTTTTTAATTGCAATGGCTGCGCCTACCGTGTAAGCCCATTTTGCATTCTCAAAACAGATCGGCTGAATTGCCTCTACCTGCTTGTATACATCTAAACCAGCATCTTTCGTGATCTTCTCAGCTTCTTCGATCGAAGCGATGCCATAGCTGTTTAATACGGAATTGATTTTGTCAATTCTTCTCTCATATGATTCAAATAAAGCCATTATCTTGTCCTCCTTGTTATTAGGCTATGTCAAATTCTGCAAATGGAAATCCGATATTTCTATGTAGACTTATCGTCCTGTCCCATTATTCATGTCTTGGGTCGATGATCTTAACAGCGTCAGCAACACGGCCGTACTGTCCTTTTGCTTTCTCCCATGCAGTATTCGGATCGTCGCCCTTCTTGATGAAATCTGTCATCTTTCCAAGGCTTACGAACTGATAGCCGATGATCTGATCGTCAGCATCCAGTGCAATACCGGTTACATAACCTTCAGCCATTTCAAGGTAACGAGGACCTTTCTTTAAGGTTCCGTACATGGTACCAACCTGAGAACGAAGTCCCTTTCCTAAGTCTTCCAGTCCCGCACCGACAGGAAGTCCATCCTCTGAGAACGCACTCTGGGTTCTGCCGTATGCGATCTGTAAGAATAATTCTCTCATTGCTGTATTGATTGCGTCACAAACAAGGTCTGTGTTCAATGCTTCTAAAACGGTTAAACCTGGCAGAATCTCTGCAGCCATGGCAGCGGAGTGAGTCATACCGGAACATCCGATGGTCTCTACCAGTGCTTCCTGAATGATGCCTTCTTTGACATTTAAAGTCAGCTTACATGCACCCTGCTGAGGAGCACACCAGCCAACGCCATGTGTTAAACCGGAGATATCTTTAACTTCTTTAGATTTTACCCATTTTGCTTCTTCTGGGATTGGAGCAGCGCCGTGATGAACGCCCTGTGCCACTGTGCACATCTCTTCTACTTCCTGTGAATAAATCATGTTAAAACTCCTTTCGAATAAGTAATAATTGTGAAAAGTACTTTGTTAAATATATCACATCATACTTAGTTATATTCTCTCACAGAATGTCGAATTTCGCAAGTATTTTTTGGGTTTCCCTGTAAACTCAAGGGGGTTGGGAAATCTCCTGATTTATCATTTTTCCTTCCCTCTTACGCATATAATTACTAACCACCTGTCAAAGGAGCATCTATGAAATCGAAAAATATCAGCGCTCTGCTCATTTCAATCATGATCCTGTCGGCTCTATTTCCGCTCTTATCAGCGGTAATACGATGGCCTACCAGACATTGATCAGGCCGCCCTTATCACCGCCGGCCTTTCTGTTTCCAGTTGTCTGGACAATTCTGTACCTGTTAATGGGGATCTCCTCCTACATAATCTATGTCTCGGGGGATCCAAACACAGGAAAAGCGCTTAAATACTATGCATTACAGCTTCTTTTCAATTTTGGATGGAGCATCCTGTTTTTTGGTCTCTCCCAATATCTGCTGTCATTTATCTGGCTTATTGCACTGATCCTCCTCATAGCCGCGATGATTTACCAGTTTTATAAAATCTCCCCTCTGGCAGCCTGCTTACAGATTCCATACCTGTTATGGTGTCTGTTCGCCGCATATCTGAATCTGTCTATTTACCTTCTGAATCGATGACCCGTGTTTTGCCGGTTACGAAAACGTGAGAAAAGGGAAACTGCCCCGCCAGTGATGGTAAATCACAGGTATGACAGCTCCCCTTTCTTCCTGCAGCATTTCCTTCGAAGCTTCCGCATCTCCAGTCAGGTCAATGTTCAGGCTCACATTCAGGCCCACATTCAGGCCGCTCCCTCTTTCAAGTTTCTGTCCAGCAGCTTTAAAAATGGGAGCATCACCAGCACATAGGTCACAGAGAAAATAATACTTGCAGCGATTGACGCTTTGTTCCGGTGCCGTTTTGGGATTCCCATTCCAAACAGAAAACCGGCAGCACAGACGCAGAGCTTTAAGAACGCCACATCACGGATTTTCCAGGACTTTATATATTCGTCCGCAGTATCCAGCCATTGTTTCATCAGCGTGTCCTCCTTCATGTATTTCTTATATTTCCATTATATCATCAGGAACAGCCATAATCCAATGTTTTTTCCTGGATTAACCGATCCGCACCGCAGTCTCCACCGCCTGCCTTACCGCTTCCAGCGCCTGTGCGGGCTGCTGCGCGTCTCCGATCAGAACCGCCTCCGGATAAGCCTCTTTCAGTTCCTCATAAAGACCTCTGACCGGGCGTGCCCCGCAGGCATAGATGATATGGGTAAAGCCGCTTAAAACTTCCTGTGTGCCGCGCCTTTCCACTGTCACCTCTCCGCCGTTTACGGATACCAGCTTTGTGCCTGTCATCATGGTAATCTCCGGCCGGTTCAGCCGTATCATGGCCGGCACTCTGTTGTTCACCACCATTCCCGCGCCGATCTCATCTGCCATCTCGATCATGGTAATATGACAGAATCCGCGCTTCTGATGCATCAGGTACTCACAGACCTCACAGCCAACCATACCGCCGCCGACTACCAGGACATTTCCGCCTGGGATGGCTGTCTCTCCTCTCAATACCTTCCATGCGGTTATCGCCTGCTCCGGATCGATTCCCGGTACTGGCGGGAGCATCTCTCCCGCTCCGGTAGCGATAACCAGCGTATCAGGAGAAAGACGGTCAATAACGTCCCTGTCCGCGGCCGTGTTCCGCCGTACGTCTACAGACAGCCGTTCCAGTTCATGCTCCAGATAGACAATCCATTTGCTCAGTTCCTGCTTATGGGGCGGAATACAGGCAAGCCGCATCTGGCCTCCCAGTTCATTTTCCCGCTCCAGGAGAACGACTTTGTGGCCGCGCACCGCACAGGCCCTGGCACAGGCCATGCCGCCGATTCCGCCGCCCACGATCACCACACGTTCCGGCCTTTCCGTTTTCGTAAGCTCCAGCTCTTTCTCCCTGCCTGCCGCCGGATTGATCACGCAGGAGGCCGGATGACGTTTCGTCTGTTCTCCCACACATCCAATGGCGCAGGCCGCGCACGGTGCGATTCCGTCGTAATCTCCGGCTTCCATCTTCTTTACGAAGTCGGGATCCGCAATCAGGACGCGGCCCAGCACGACGCCATCCACCTTGCCCGAATCGACCAGATATTCCGCATATCGCGGCTCGCCTATTTTCCCGACCACAAGTACCGGCACTGCCGCCGCCTGCTTCAGCGCTTCCGCCTCCGGAACGTTGACGCCCTGCACCTCCCCGTGGCACGGAATAATCTTATTGCATCGCTCATACTGGGTACCGCCGCTGATTTCAAATGCATCCACGCCGTGACGTTCCAGGATCGGAACGAGGTACTTCATATCTTCCAGCGTATTGCCCTGTTCGTCCCGTTCACTTCCCGACATGCGAAGAATAATCGGGAAATCGGGGCCGCAGGACTCCCGAATCGCATCCAGGACTTCACACAGCAGGCGTGCCCGATTGTCGAGACTGCCGCCGTAACGGTCCGTCCGTTTGTTCCTCATAGGTGATAAAAATGATCCCAGCAGCATATACGCGTGGGCACAGTGCAGCTCGATTCCGTCAAAGCCGGCGCGCTTGGCATCGTATGCGCCTTTTGCGTATTTCTGTATGATCCCTGGAATTTCCTCCAGAGTGACAGCCCTGGTCTTCTGAGCCATAGAATTTAAGTACACGCTGCTGGCCATGGGCGGAATGCCGCGGAACGCGCTGACACTCTCCGGTCCCGGGTGGGTGATCTGCGGGATCACCCTGGCGCCGCACTCGTGGATTTTGTCCGTGAAACGGCGGTAGGACGCAATACTCTCTTCATTTCTGAAACACAGCGTGTTGCCCAGATACGGCACATCGGAATCTACCGAGAGCGCATCGGTGATGATACAGCCCACGCCGCCTCTCGCCCTTGCCAGCCAGTATTCCTGCATGGTCTCATTGACCGTTCCGTCCGGGCTCTCATATCCCAGGGACATGGGCGCCATGAAAACGCCGTTTTTTACGGTCATGGAACCGATCTTTAACGCTTCTAATAATCTGGATTTCATTAATAATTCCTCCTCCTTCCCCTATACCAGCCTTGCAGTATCAAATCCTTCCGCAATCGCATCAATCGCACGCCTTGCCCGCTTCGCATCTCCGATAACAAAGAAATCCGCCCCAGCCTTCTCACTGGCTTCTTTCAGCGCACTGCTGTCTCTCGAAGCAGACCCCACAGCCAGAACCACGCTGTCACAGGCCACGGTCTCCTTCCCTTCCGGTGTCTCAACCACCACACCGGTCTCATAGATTTCGAGACATCGGGCACTTGTGATGATCCCGACCGACTCACCAACCAGCTTCTGCATCACGGCGATTTTCCGTAGCATTCCCAGATCTTCTCCCGCCGTATCCTTCATTTCCAGCACCTTCACCGGATGCCCGGCCGCCGCCAGCGCATCCGCGGCCTCGAGACCGACCAGCCCGCCTCCGATCACACAGACGCTGCCCTCCGGCTCCACTTCATGCTCCAGCACGGCGTGGGCCTGACAGACCATTTTCTTCCCGCTTCCCGGAAGCTTCAGCTCGATCGGCGCGGAGCCTACGGCCGCGATCACCGCGTCCGGTTTCTCCTCCGTGATAATCTCCGGTGTAAGCGGCGTATGGAAGCGCACCTCCGCACCCGACCGCTCCACCAGCCGTCCAAAGGAAATGGCTGCCTGTTTCATCTCTTCCTTGCCCGGAGCCTGGCCCGCCGTGATAAACTGGCCGCCCAGACGGTCTCCCGCCTCAAAGATCACCGGATGATGGCCCCTCATGAGCAGCACCCTGGCCGCCTCCAGGCCGGCCATTCCGCCGCCTGCGATATAGACCTGTTTCGGAGTCTCCGCCTTTGTAAGCTTCCACTCCTCCTCGTGACCCAGACACGGATTTCTCAAACATGTGATAAACGGTCTGTTCCTTAAATCGCAGAATCCGTCGTAGCAGCCCTGGTTGCAGCCGACACAGTGGATGATGTCCTCTGTCCTGCCCTCCCTCGCCTTATTGCAGAACTCCGGATCAGCCAGCTGGGCTCTTCCCATGACGACCATATCGGCCTTATCCTCTTCGAGGATGGCTTCCGCCTGCTCCGCGGTGTTGATTCTTCCCACGGCGATCGTCGCCATCTTCGTCTCTCTTCTGATCCGTGCGGCGTTCTCCACATTAAAGCCTCTCGGAATATCGATGGGCGGAACCTCATAAACGGATCCGGCCGTGATGATATTTCCCCTGGATACATCCAGTACATCTACTCCATTTTCCCCGGCTATGCGGCAGAATTCGATGATTTCTTCGATAGTAAGCCCGCCCGGCAGATAATCATCGTGAGCATCAATACGCATGAACAGCGGCATTTCCTCCGGTATGGCATTCCGAATCGCCCGGATACATTCAAGCGGGAATCTCGACCGGTTCTCAAAGCTTCCTCCGTACTCATCCGTCCTGTGATTTAATCCTCCGCTTAAGAAGGAATGTGGCAGATAATTGTGCGCGCAGTGGAATTCCAGACAGTCGTATCCAGCCTCGACACAGCGCGCCGCGGCCTTTCCGTAACACTCCACAATCTCCTGTATCCTGTCTGTTGTAATAGCCTTAAGCTTCTTACCTGCAAACTCCATATCATTAACCACCAGCATTTCTGCCCTGGGGTCAAACGTCGTGGCGATAGAGCCCTGCCACAGCTGAATCGCCGCCTTTCCGCCGTTCTGGTGGATGGCATCCGTCAGCTTCTTATGCCCCCCGATCAGGCTGTCGTCACTGATGGATACAAAGTGTGCGGGAGCGCTGGGCGTATGTACCGCGGCCACCTCCACGATGTTTAAGCCGCAGCCGCCGGCCGCTCTGGCCGCGTGATAGGCCACAAGCCTCGGAGTGATCTCCCCCTTTTCCCCCGCCATACGGGTTCCCATTGCAGGCAGGACCACCCTGTTTTTCAGCTCCAGACCCCTGATTTGAATCGGAGAAAATAATCTGTCATACATAGAAAAAACCTCCTTCGCATATTGAACATGATACTTTCATTATAGCAAAGAAGGGCTTCTCCTTATATTCACATTATGAAGTTTTATTATCATTTTTTGTCAGGCTTTTCTCTCATCACTTCCCGGTACTCCTCCGGCGTCTGGTTCATCCACCGTTTAAAATGCCGCTGAAAGGTAGACTGTGAGTTAAAGCCGCACAGAGAGGCGATTTCCAGAACCGTCCTGTCCCCTGTCCGCAGAAATGAGCAGGCATAGGAGATGCGGACCTGGGCCAGCAGCTCTTCAAAGGGATTTCCAAAGACCTGCTTAAAGATCTGCTTCACCGTATACGGCTTCATACAGAACTTCTCACATAAATCCTCCAGCCGTATATCCTCGGAAAAATGGATATGGATATACTGAAGAAACTGCATTGCCGAACCGGCGCCGCTTCCCGGAACCATGGTTCCGATATACTCCGTCTGATACTCCCGCGAAGTCACCCCGCAGTACTGTTTGAACACCTTGTAAAATGCCGCGGCAGAAGAGAAATTCAGCTGATCGCCGATATACTCCATGGATAATTCCGGAAAATGCAGCAGCGCGCAGGCATTGATCACCTTTCCAAACTGCTTGAGCTGGAAAAATGTGAATCCGCAGGCTTCCTTGATCCTCCGGTTCATCGTCTCAGGGCTTATCCCCTCCTCTGTCATGTCCTCCAGCGTGATATCCTCTCCCGTTGCCAGAATCACTTTCTCGATGATGCTCCATACCGTCCGTTCCTTCCGGGACGCCTTACCGATTTCCTCATAGGCATACCGGCAGTAATAGGCGTGCAGCTCGAGCGTCTTGTACTCGATCATGTTAAGCCGCTCAAATCGCGCTTCCTTTGCCTCACGAAGAAGGCTGCGCACCAGCGCCTCCACCTCTTCCTTCTCTTCCCCGGAAAGTCTCACCATGGGCTTCGTATCGTACACCAGCCTGGCATTGGCGTGCTTCGGGTGCTTCTCCCAGCTCATATACATAAAAAGCCCGATGTGGAACCGGATCACCGCCACATCGAGCTTTTCCTCCACCGCTTCCACATGGTGGAAGTGGTGGGAATACATGCAGAACAGACTGCCCGGCACCGCGTCGTAGGCATATCCGTTTACCGATATGGCGCCCTTTCCGGACAACACATAGAATATCTCCACACGCTCGTGGAGATACGGATCGGTGGGCCCGTCGATGATTCTGCGCTCGATCCCGATCTCCTTCTCCACATAGTTGTCGTAATGGTTGATCCCCGTGTACCAGTCATTCTGCTGTTTCATAATTTTTATAATCTCACCTTATACGATTCTTCTGACCGATAAAATCGTCCTGTATGTAGCCGTACCTACCTTGATACCAGTCGTAGGCGTGCTGGCGTGAACAATCTGTCCGTTTCCGATATAGATCGCAACATGGCCGGCGTAGCAGATTAAATCACCTGGCTGCGCCTCCGAATAAGAGACTTCACGTCCCGCGGAACGCTGCTCCGAAGAGCTTCTCGGCAGTGAGTAGCCGAAATGCTTGTATACCTGCTGCACGAAACCGGAACAGTCGGCTCCGTTCGTTAAGCTTGTCCCTCCGTAAACGTAGGGATTACCCACAAACTGAAGGCCATAATCCGCTACCGCGCGGCCCTGTGCCGATCCGCCGCTGCTCTTTACCGCAGCCGGGCCGGTGTACTTGTCGTTGGCCGATGTCTTCTTCGAAGTACTCGTAGCCGAACTCTTTTTCTTTGCTGCTTCCGCTTCCGCTTTCTTTCTTGCTTCCTCGGCCTCCCTCTTCTTTCTGGCCTCTTCCTCTTTCGCCTTCTGAATCTCCTGGTTCTTCTTCTCTACGGTCTTGGCATAGGCTGCCGCATCATTCTTTGCCTGGGCTAACTGGGAGTCAAAATTGCTGACTTCCTTCTTCTTTTTGGCAATCGTCGTCTCCAACTGGGATTTCTGGCCCTGAAGCTCCAGCTCCATTACCTCCATCTCGGCCTTGTCATTCTCCAGCTGCGCCTTGTTGTCAGCCACCTGCTGCTTTGTCTCCTGATACGTATCCAGCATCTTCCGGTCATAGGAATAGATACTCTCCACATACTCCGCTTTGTTTAACAGGTCCGCCATACTCTTTACCTGAAGAAAGATATCAAGGTACTCCGTATCACCCTTTTCATACATATACTGAATCCGCTTTTTCATAGCAGCATACTGCTTTTCTTCTTCTTTTTTTGCTGCCTCGTAATCGATTTCCGCCTGCTTGATGTCGGCCTCCTTGTTGGCGATATCCGTCTCGAGGAACTGAATATCGGTAAGAAGCGCCGTTAAATCCGAGGTCAGCTTTGACACCTGGGCGTTGGCGGCGTTCTTGTTGGCTTCTGCCGCTTCCGCCTTCTTCTTGGCGTCATCCAGCTTCTGCTGAGCCTCTTTCTTCTCTTTTTCCGCCTTGGATGTGGCCCACGCGGGAACTGTCTGTGTACATAACATACTTCCGATTAACAGGCTGCAGCCAAGTCTCCTCAGCCACTTCCGAAAATGATTGCTTCTTAACTGTATTTTTATATTCATCGCTGGTCCTTCGCTCTATTTTCATCTGGAATTTTATGTAGAAATACTCTATCTCTTATGTTAACCGAAACCATAGGTAAAATTCAACCCTTTTTTATATTTTTTATGATTTTTTTATTTTCTGCCCCTCCCGCATGGTTTTCAATTCCTCCAGCACTCTCACCACAATAAAGGTCGCCAGCGCAAAGGTAAAGACATCGGCCACCGGCTGGGCCAGCTGTACGCCCAGAATGCCGCAGATGTTCGGCAGAATGAGGAGCGAGGGAATGAGGAACAGTCCCTGGCGTCCCATGGCTACCAGCGAAGCGCGGAACCCGTATCCGATGGACTGGGTCAGCATGTTGACCATGATCACCCACGCCTGAAGCGGCAGCGTCAGGATCTGCAGCCGCAGCGCCAGCGTACCGATCCGGATCACCTCTAAATCTTCCCGGCGGAATGCGGTAATGATCGGACGGCTGATCACAAATGCGATGATGCCGAAACAGGTCAGCATCGTAATCGCCACCTTTACGCAGAACCAGAACGCCTCCAGCACACGGTCGTACCGCTTCGCCCCGAAATTAAAACCGCATACCGGCTGGAAGCCCTGGCCGAAGCCGATCAGCGCCGAGTTAATAAACATCATAAACCTGGAGACAATCGACATGGCCGCAATAGCGGAATCGCCGAATGGTCCGGCCGCAAAGTTCAGGATCACCGTCGCCACGCTGGCCAGTCCCTGGCGGCAGAAGGAGGGAAGTCCTGCGTGCAGAATCTCTCCGTACATTTTCCCGGTAGGCGTAAATTTGGACAGCCTCATCCGAATGCTTCCTTCTCTGAAATTACACTGGTAAAACAGGATTACGAAGCTGATCATCTGACTCATCATCGTCGCAATGGCCGCTCCTGCAATCCCCATATCAAAACCGAAGATAAGAATAGGATCGAGAATCATATTCAGGACACCGCCCGTGGTAATACCGATCATGGAATACATGGCATTTCCCTGGGCGCGCAGAATATTGTTCATGACAAAGGAAGACATCATGAAGGGGGCTGCGATCAGAATATATTTGCCATAGTCCATGGCGTATGGAGCGATGGTTTCCGTAGCCCCTAAAAGAAATACGAGCGGCCGCAGGCAGATGAGCCCGAAAACCGAGATCAGGGCACCAATGATCAGGGCCGTGAAAAATGCGGTCGCCGCCGATTTTTCCGCTTCCCCGCCGTTTCTGTCCCCCAGCGAACGCGAGATGTAATTCCCGCTCCCCATTCCCAGCGTAAAGCCGATAGCCTGTATCATGGCCATGGCGGAGAACATGACGCCCACCGCGCCGGATGCGCTGGTTCCGATCTGGCTGACGAAAAAGGTATCCGCCATATTATAGATAGCGGTCACCAGCATGCTGATAATCGTTGGAACCGCCAGCCGCGGAATCAGTGTGGAAACCGGCGTTTCGATCATCTGTACAAAACGTTCTTCCTGTGTCATCGGTTTCTTCATTTGCAAACTCCCCCTTCTAAACTTACCATGACGCCTGCGCGCCATCCTCCGGAAGCTTCCCGGATACATACAGAAAACAGATAAAGAACAGGATTCCCTTGATCACGCTGGATATCGTATATGCCCACCAGATACCGTCAAGCGCCAGCGGCGTGCTGCTTAAAATCATGGCGAGCGGTATTCTTGCCGAGGTAAACACAACGCTTATAACGGAACAGAGCAGTGTCTTTCCGAGACCGGACAGCGCGCCGACCGTCGTCAGCTCCACACACATGAACATTTGTGAGAAACCGAGGACGACGAGATAGCTGATGCCCAGGGGAATAATATCTGCCTCATGGATAAACAGTCCGAAGATCTGCCTCGGAAATCCGATCAGCACGCCCGAACAGAAAAGCCCCCATACGAACATGACGCCGATAGCCGTCATATAGCCTTTCTTCACCCGTCGGTACTGGCGTCCTCCGTAGTTCTGGCCGATAAAAGAATTGATGGCCGCCGCAAACCCATCCGCCGTCATCCAGGAGATGGATTCGATCTGGCTTCCCACTCTCTGCACCGCCACGGCCGCGTCGCCGAAGCCTGCCACAAATCTGGTCAGAACCATGGAAATGCTGGTATAGATCAGATTCTGGACCGCAGCCGGAAGGCCGATGCGGACCATCACCCGGAAATAATCCCTGGGGATCCGCTCCAGGAAACGGACCTTATCGAACACCAGTCTGTCCTTTTTCACTACCACGAGAAATACAATCGTTACAATCATCTGGGCCGTGACCGTGGCCACCGCCGCACCGGCGACACCCATTACGGGAAACGGTCCGACACCGAATATTAAAACCGGATCGAGTATCATATTCATGATAAGCCCGATAACATTGGCGATAAACGGTGTTTTGCTGTCCCCCATCGCCGTCAGTATTCCGGTAATTATCGCATTTAAAAAGGAGAACAAGATCAGGCCGCAGGTAATCTTCAAATACACCTGGGCATTGTGAATAATGGCGCCGTCACTCAAGCCGAAAAATCCGATGAGCGGACGGGCTCCAAACACCGTAACAGCGGCAAATACCAGGGCAAACAGAACGCCCATCTGGATCGCTCCGGCCGCATACTTGGCGGCCTCCTCCGGTCTCCCGCTGCCGAGAGAATGGGCCACCTTCACCTGGCCTCCCATCTTGGCCAGCGCCACAACTCCCTGGGAAAGCCATGTATACATGCTGGCCGCGCCCACTGCCGCCACTGCGGGAGACCCCACCAGGCCGATCCACGCCATATCCGTCAGGCTGTATGCCGTCTGGACCAGCGCCGTCGCCATAATCGGCAGGGCCAGTCCCGTCAGAGACGTAAAAATATGGCCATGCAGCAAATCTATCTTCTTACTCATATACACCTCAAACAAAACGATATATCATCAGGAAGGGCTGCCTTGCTGGCAGCCCCTCTGCATCCTGTTATGATACTATCTGAATAATACTGTCTGTTATAATACTTCTTATGCTTCTTCCTGTCCGGATAAGTATTCGTGGATTCCTCTCGCTCCGGCGCGTCCCGCCTCCATGGCGAGAATTACTGTGGCAGCGCCCGTAACGGCGTCGCCGCCTGCGTATACGCCTTCCTTTGTAGTCTTACCGTTTGACTCTTCCGCTACGATACATTTTCTGCGGTTAGTTTCGAGACCCTTGGTAGTGGCGGAGATCAGCGGGTTCGGTGAAGTTCCGAGAGACATGATAACCGTGTCCACTTCGATGACAAATTCGGAACCTTCAATGGCAACCGGTCTTCTTCTGCCGGAAGCATCCGGTTCCCCCAGTTCCATCTTGATACACTTCATACCATTCACCCATCCGTTGTCATCGGTGAGAATCTCAATCGGATTTGTCAGGAGATTAAAGATGATTCCCTCTTCCTTCGCGTGGTGTACTTCCTCCGCTCTGGCCGGAAGTTCTGCCTCGCTTCTTCTGTATACAATATGTACATCTGCGCCGAGACGAAGAGCCGTTCTCGCAGCATCCATCGCCACGTTTCCGCCGCCGACAACCGCTACCTTCTTACCTGCAACGATCGGCGTATCGTAATCATCACGGAACGCTTTCATTAAATTGCTTCTCGTTAAATACTCATTAGCTGAGAATACGCCGTTGGCGTTCTCACCAGGGATTCCCATGAACATCGGAAGTCCGGCGCCGGAACCGATGAATACGGCCTCGAAGCCTTCTTCATCCAGAAGCTCGTCGATGGTCACCGATTTGCCGATGATGACGTCTGTCTCGATCTTAACGCCTAACTTTCTCACGTTATCGATCTCCGGCTGTACGACGCCTTCCTTCGGGAGACGGAATTCCGGAATACCGTATGTCAGTACGCCGCCCGGCTCGTGGAGGGCTTCAAAAATCGTCACCTCATATCCCATCTTCGCCAAATCGCCTGCACATGTCACGCCGGAGGGGCCGGAACCGATCACGGCTACCTTCCTGCCGTTGGTCTTTTCCGGAGCCGCCGGAACGAAGCCATTCTCTCTGGACCAGTCTGCAACGAAACGCTCCAGCTTACCGATGGAGATCGGCTCGCCCTTGATTCCGCGGATACACTGGCCTTCACACTGGCTCTCCTGCGGGCACACACGGCCGCAGACCGCCGGAAGTGCGGAGGATTTTGCTATTACCTTTGCGGCTTCCTCGTAGTTGCCTTCCTGAACCTCTTTGATAAAGCCCGGAATGTCGATGGAAACGGGACATCCGCCCACGCACTTCGGATTCTTGCACTTTAAACAGCGGCTGGCTTCCGCTCTCGCCTCTTCTTCATTATATCCAAGACAAACCTCTTCGAAATTTGTCGCTCTGACCTTCGGATCCTGCTCTCTGACAGGCACTTTCTTCATCATATCCATTACTCGTCACCTCCACGATGGCCGCATCCGCCATGATGGGTCGCACCCTCATGAAGTCTTAACAGCGCACGGCCTTCTTCCGTCTTATACATCTGCTGTCTCTTCATCGCCTCGTCGAAATTCACGAGATGGCCGTCAAATTCAGGTCCATCTACGCAGGCGAACTTCACTTCTCCGCCCACGGATACACGGCAGGCACCGCACATGCCTGTTCCATCCACCATGACCGGATTTAAGCTTACGATTGTCGGAATACCCAGTTCCTTTGTCATCAGGCAGGTGAATTTCATCATGATCATCGGTCCGATGGCTACGCAGACATCGTACTTCTTGCCCTGATTTACAACCAGATCCTTAATCACTTCTGTAACCATGCCTTTTCTCTCATAGGAACCATCGTCTGTGGTGACGTACAAATTGCCGGCTACCGTCCGCATCTCGTCTTCCAGAATCAGTAAATCCTTTGTTTTGGAACCCATAATGACATCAACGGAAACGCCGTGTTCTTTTAACCATTTTACCTGTGGATATACCGGAGCAGTTCCAACGCCGCCGGCTACGAATAAATACTTTCTGTTTTTCACTTCTTCCAAGTCGTCATGAACGAACTCCGACGGATTACCCAGAGGTCCCACGACATCGATGAAGGAATCTCCCGTCTTTAAACCAGCCATTCTCTCTGTGCTGGCTCCGACGATCTGGAACACGATGGTAACGGTTCCCTTTTCTCTATCATAGTCACAGATTGTGAGAGGAATACGCTCTCCCCTCTCGTCCATCCTGACAATTACAAATTCTCCCGGCTGGCAGGCTTTAGCAATCCTGGGCGCTTCTACGTCCATCAGATAGATCTTGTCAGCTAATTTCTCTGCTTTTAAAATCTTATACATCTTCATCCTCCTAATTCTTTTGGTGAATTATACCTGTACGCCTTTCCTGATAGCCTTCCCCAACAATCAGGAGAAATGGTACTCTTACCATCTTACCATCTAATTTCCAACCTGACAATATGAATTCTTAAAAATAAAGGATAAACTTACTGCTGTTCCTGCGGCCTGGTTTGGCTCATTTCCTCTGATACATCCGGAAACTGTAACACAAATTAAAGTAGGTATGCTCATCACTCTCAGCGGTAAGGCTCCACTCCCCGGACTTGTCTAAGTCGGGAAAATGGGTATCGGCGCTGTATTCGTAATCGATAAAGGTTGCGTGGACGGTGTCACAGTAAGGCAGGAATTGATCATAGATACTGCTGCCGCCGATGATGAATACGGAGGCCTGGGAGTACTGCTTCAAAAATTCAAGCGTCTCTTCCAGAGAGTGGCAGACGACCGCGCCTTTTACCTGGTAATTCCGGTCTTTTGACAAAATCACGTTGATTCGGCCGTACAGCGGCTGCTTTCCCGGAAGGGTCTCAAAGGTTTTTCGTCCCATCACGATAATTCCCCCCTGAGTCTCCTCCCGCAAAAGGCGCTGGTCCTCCGGGATGGAGACCAGGAGTTGGTCCTGGTTTCCGATCGCCCAGTTTTTGTCAACGGTTACTAATATGTTCATGATAACCTCTTTTCCTGTTTTTCCGCGAAGCGGATCATGCTTCTTCGTCTTCTTCCGCCGCTATCAGCTCCTTTGCATAAGGAAGCGTCATGATCCAGTCGCAGAAGGTGTGCCACTCGGCAAGCTTGTGGTTTCTTCTCGCAAAGTACATATTAATTAAGGATTCATAATTCATGGTACACGTCCTCATCTGGTTGTAGCTGGACGGGAGCAGCTGGATCATATCGTACCAGTCGTCCTTGCTCTTCGTCTCCAGATAGCGGTTCCGCACCTTCTCTAAATACTCCACCATCTGATTCATGAATTCCAGGGTCTCCGGAGTCATGTGGTCGTGGCTGAAATCATCTATGGAAAATGGTTTGCTGTGAATCTTGTGCATCGTGCTGGTAGAGTTTGCCACGGTGGAAACTTTATAGGTATCGTACTCCTTCCACCAGTACAGCGGTGCAGTGATATCCACGGATACGAAAATCTGCCGGATGTATTTGCGGTGGTCACTGCCTGCATTTCTTAACCGTCTGGCCAGGCTCATATCATTGGGTCCCAGCACAAAATTACCGTCTTCGTCGTAGCCACTGTCCATACGCCCCCAGCTGTTCATGGGATTTCTCGCGCCCCGGATGGCATTTTCAAAATTCATTACGCTTGTTCTCTCGCAGTTTAACATTCTTTTGTCCTCCGTCCTGGTCTGATTTTATCGATTCGGGCAATTCCTGTTTTTGTAAGTACAGAAAGCAAAATGCAGCCCCTCGTACTCTTTCTCTTCCCCTGTTTCCGTCTCTTCCCAGCCTTCCTGACTGTCGAGATTCACAAACCAGGTGTCAGCACCGAAATCCCGTTTCATCCTGGTCACATACGCGGTATCACAATATGGAAGAAACTGCTCATAGACGCTCTGACCTCCAATAATATAGACATCGTCGCTGTCATACTCCTTCAGCTGATTTAAGGCGTCAGCCACACTGCGGCAGACAATGAGTCCCTCGCCGTTCATGGTATCGTCCGATGTCAAAACGATGTTAATCCTGTTTTTCAATGGCTTCGCATCCGGAAAGCTCTGCAGCGTTTTTCTGCCCATAACGACCACTTTCCCTTTTGTAACCGTTCTGAAAAATTTCATATCTTCGGGGAGATGGGTCAATAATTTTCCGTCTTTCCCGATCCCCCACGCTTCGTCTACCGCAACAATCGCTTTCATGTAGTATCCTCCTGTCCTGTTTCTAAACATCATTATATACAAATATTTCTTTTTTGCAAATTATTTTCGATGGTTCGTAAATCTCATTTTCCAATTGGCGTCCGTCTAAGCCAGAACAAGCTGTCTACGGCTGTCCCCATTGTGGGAAACTTAAATCTGTACCTTTTTCCTGCAAAAGCCGTTTCTGTCCATCTTGTGGTAACATGTATAATCAGAAACGGGCTTTTCGTATGTCCTGCAAGCTCATTTCCTGTAACCACAGACACTGTGTCTTTACGATTCCAGAGGAACTTCGCATCTACTTTCTTAAGGATCATTCTCTTTTGAATTGTCTTTTTCATGCCGTCCGAGATGTCGTCCTTCGTATGTTTTCTAAACTTAATAAAACTGAAAACTTTACTCCTGGGTTTATTTGTGTCCTTCACTCTTTCGGTAGAGACCTCAAATGGAACCCTCATATCCATGCGCTCATCTCCGAGGGCGGTGCCGGTAATATTACCTCCTGGCGTCCAAACAAACATTTTGATTTCAGATTTTTACGCTTCGCTTTCCGTAAGGTTCTTTTAGAAAAACTTGCGCATAAACTCGGTTCTTCTTTCCTTAAACTTAAAAATCAGATTTATAAGGATCACCCGGATGGTTTTTACGTCCGTGCCAAACCCAATCTCTGCTCTCCAGATATCACCATTAAGTATATCAGCCGATATCTCGGACGACCGGTTATTGCTGCCTCCAGAATTGATTCTTACGATGGTGACTCCGTGACGTTTCATTACACCAGGCATGAGGATCACAAGACGGTTACAGAATGCCTCCCCGTCATTGACTTTATAAAACGCCTGATTATTCATATCCCTGACAAGCACTTCAAAATGGTTCGTTACTATGGGATTTATGCAAAACATCATAAACAGGATAAAAATCTTCGGCAATGTTTATCCCCTCAGAAACAACGCTATCTTTCCAGTCTTCTGGATTGGCGTAACTCGATTATTCTGACGTTTGGATATGACCCACTCAAATGTCCGAAGTGTGGTACTTCTATGTTGGTTTTAGAAGTTTACTACAAAAAAACTGCGCTGTTTGAACGATTCCGAAAGGTAATGGGTTATGGATAGTTCCATGCCCCTTATTCTTTCTTTGCCGTCAGACAGCGCAGTCTAAACCAAAAACAAAAAACTACATAATCAACGTCGTGGCGAATCACTACATTCGCTCTTTTGTTATGTGATTTTTTATTTCAAGTCCATTATACACTATCTTGGCCGATTTGCGAAGTTTCCTAGAAAGAAATAAAACCAGGTCCCTCAAGCCCCGGTTTTACATGTAAATCAACGGTCCGTTCTACTTCTGTGTAAAACGCTCCAAATACGATTCCGCTTTCCCTCTGTCCATGGAAAAACGTTTCTGCAGCTTTTCGATGATTCTTTCATCTGAAACACCACCTTCTCTGTTATCCTCAATCAATGCCTGAATTCCTTTTTCCATTCCTTTTTCAATTCCTTTCTCCATGCCCTCATCAATCAGCATCTGTCCAATCTGTGTCATCCGCATTTCCTCCTTGATCTGCCTTTTATAGGCTTCGTCTATCAGCTTGTCAGAAAACGTCAAAATACCTGCAAGCGCTTCCAGAGCCTGTTTTCGGTCTGCAATTCTCTTCGCCAGTTCTACTGCCGAGATGATCACCGGCTGTTTTTCCTTCTTTCCCTTTACGGTTAGCGGCAGAATCATCAGCTCCATTAATTCCTCATCGGTCAAACGTTCTCCTGCATCTATCCGCTTCCTGATCCTGTCGTACTGTGCCTTTGAGTCTGCTTCCACTAAAAAGGTGGGTTCAATCTTCAACACAATGCCTCCCAGATCATAAACCGCTTCCGCATGGTCCACATCGGCCGTGTAGATAACGATCATTTTTATCTGTTTGATACGATCCAGCTCATGGTTTATTGCATAACGCTTTATCACTCTCGCAATATAATTTATGTATTTCACAAAATTTTCCTGATTATAGGCTGATTCATAATCCATGATCCCGATCGAGCCGTCACTCAGCAGAAATAAATTGTCAAGCCGCAGCTCATTGCTTTCGATCACCGGTAAATTCGTAGGCAGAATATCTACGATTTTTAACTGGTGAATTCCAAAGGGAGCCAGTGATTTTCCCTTAAGCGCCTCCGCCATAACCTTAGCGGTTACATCCTTATTCTGGTATGCAATATCTCCCATATTTCTTCCTTTCTTCTATTATACTTTAATCAATGGGTAACTTCAACAAAATACGACTACAACCGCATCACCAGCTTCCTTATTTGTTCTCTTTCGCAATACAACATAACGGAGTTTTTCGTGGAGACCACAAAGAGATTAAGAATCATTTTCGCACAGGAAAGAACTCCCTGCGGAACTCTTTCATATTACCCGATCACAGCCGGTATGTCAATATGAAAAACGGTGCGTGAGAAAATTATCACACGTTACAAACAGGATTCTGATTATTTTCAGGAGATACCTGTTCGAATCGAGCGCTATCTGGTATAATTGAAACGGCCGCAGGCGGATTAAATATACGCGCCCTGCCGCCGGTTACTGAATTACTTACAGGATCATGGAGGAATATCATGAGTTACGCAGATACTTTATTCATACAGAATTGCAGAGAAATCTTATCAGACGGCGTATGGGATACGGACAGCGAGGTGCGTCCGGTCTGGGAGGACGGCGCTCCCGCCCATACCATAAAGAAATTCGGCATCATCAACCGTTACGATCTGTCAAAGGAGTTTCCCATCCTGACGCTCCGCCGGACCGCGTTTAAATCCGCAGTCGGTGAGCTGCTTTGGATCTGGCAGAAAAAAACCAGCAACATTCACGACTTAAACAGCCATATCTGGGACTCCTGGGCCGATGAGAACGGAAGCATCGGAAAGGCATACGGCTACCAGCTGGGAATTAAGCATAAATACAAAGAGGGCGAGTTCGATCAGGTGGACCGGGTTCTCTATGATCTGAAGCACAACCCACTAAGCCGCCGGATCATTACCAGCCTGTATAATCATCAGGATCTTCACGAGATGAATCTCTATCCCTGCGCCTACAGCATGACATTCAACGTATCCGGGAATGTGCTGAATGGGATTTTAAACCAGCGCTCCCAGGACATGCTGACCGCAAACAACTGGAATGTCACCCAGTACGCGGTTCTGCTTCACATGTTCGCCCAGGTCAGCGGCTTAGAGGCCGGAGAACTGGTCCATGTCATCGCAGACGCCCATATTTACGACAGACATGTGCCGATTGTTAAGGAAATGATTGAAAAAGTGCCCTATGAGGCGCCGACGTTCCTTATGGACCGGGAGGTTAAGGATTTCTATCAGTTTACGAAAGACCATTTCCGGCTGGAGGATTATCAATACCATACGTTTACGGATAAGATTCCGGTTGCCATCTAGTACAGCGTTGCATAAGTTCCAGTGAATGCTGTACTAGAATCGCAGAAAAAGAATACCAGAAAGAAGTATACAGGAAGAAGATCAGTATTGCGGTGTCTGTACAGCAAAAAACGGCAGGCATCTGAATACTGATCTTCTGTTTTTAAATATACTGGGTCATATTTTCATATTTTCTATAAGTAATCTCCTCATTCCCTGCCCTTAACCGTCCCTTCTCTCTATCATAGGCAGGCTTCCTCTCTTTACATGCCAGCAGAAATTCTTCCAGACTTCCATAATCTTTCCGGCTTCCGCAGATACAGACGTAAGCCGCATCCCTGCTTTTCACCCTGTATTCACAGTGAAACATCAGGTCATCATAAGCCGTAAACGGGTCGCTGCACCAAAGAGCCACGTATCCGCCGCCGGCGCTGCCGGCCAGCCACGTATCTTCTATTATTTCATATGAAAATCTGGAGGATGGCCAATATACATGGGTAAATGGAATCGGATGGGTCTCCGGAATCCGGTAAATTGCACAGAGAACCTCTTTTACCTGTTTTAAAGCCGGCATGATTCCGTTGCCAAACCAGTACCCCGGCCTTGTGGTACAGCTTTCGCAGCTTCCCCCCGGATGGTTTACGAACACCACCGCAGCGGGATCGAGAGCGGCATACCACATATGCTGCTGATAGCCGTATACACCAGGCTCAAACTGGGTTGTTCCGTGAAAACATTCATTTAATGATTTCACATACGAGAAGCTTCCGGTATCGGCATCCGGCTGTTCACTTATATTTTTCCATTTCCGCACCCTGCCGTCGCGTCTTGGAGATTCCACGGAGGTCAGCATGTAATCCTCCTGTTTTTCCACACAGATTCTGGCATTGCTCTCCTCATAGACGAGAGACGCCGGGCTGTACATCATCTCCTTAAGTCCTTCCGGCAGCCGGTACTTACTGGTAGCCAGGAAAATGATCCACTCACTGAACTGGTCCGGCGCCTCCGGATCTATTAAATTGATCAGACACTGAATATCCTGCGTATACGGGTACAGCACCTCCCGGTATACCCGTCCCATAGGTGAAATGGAGACGCCCTGAAAGGTCTGGACTGCCAGATCCTTTAATAGCCGGTCCGCCGCCTTCCATGCAAGAGCCGACAACTCCCCATCGCAGAAATCAACCACATTTAAAATAGCGGCAAAGGTGATAGGGGTGTAGCCGCCGCTGTGGAATTCATCGAAGCCCTCTTTTTCTGTTCGAACCATCCAGTCACGGATTCTCTGCCGCGCAGTCTCTTTCATCTCCCGTCCGGTCTTTCCGGAACGGATAAATAATTCCTCCGGATAAATGTCACCTGCCACATAAGCGCTGACAAAAAACATCAGAGAATGATTCTCACTCCAGAAGCACATGCCGTCACTGCCCGCCTCATCCATCCAGTAACGGTAGTTTATCATGACTTCTTTGCACCGTGCTGCCATGGCTTCATCCATGGGATACAGCTTCATAAAACGGACCATGGCGCAGGTAAGAAAGTCCGAACAATCCCGTCTGCTTTCAATCTGGTCAAAAGACTTATATATCTCCCGCTCATCTTCCGGATCCACTCTGCCTAAGGCGAAACGTGCCAGAATCGGATACATGGAAAAGCTTTCTGAATCTCCCCTTGGAATCTGTTTCACACCGGCAATTCTCTCAAAGACGCGCCTTTTGTTCTCTTCCGGGTCTATGGTTTCTCCCTTTTGAATGGTCAGCAGCTCCTGTCGTTCAAAGCTTCTTGACAGGGTCTGGCCTGATACGGTAACCACAACCTTCAGATAGGGCTTATCCGGTGCCAGAGCCAGCTCTGTCTCTCCCCTCAGCGTTATCCCGGTATAACGGTTACGGTACTCCGTAAAATCCACCGGCCTGGCATCGTAGATCAGGCGGCTTCCTTCCGGCGCCGGAGCGGGAAATACCATCGTTTTTTCTCTGATCATGATTCCTGACAGCCAGTCTGCTGCTTTCGAACAGAGCGCGGCCTTCTCTGCATCCGGCAGCATCACTGAAAGCATTTCCCTTTCCTGCCCGGGAATCTGGATTCCAAACAGGGTTCTCGTGTCCCGGACGCCTAAGTTCACCAGCCTTATATAGATGGTATTGTCCCCCTTTTTTAAAGGCAGCTTCATGATCTTCCGGCTGATGGGTTTATATACGGGAGTCTCAATCCCCCCCACAAACACCCCATTCACCCAGAGATCCACCGCAGCGTAGCTCCAGAGCCAGACCTCCGCCTCCATGTCCTCCCGGGCATTCAGTATCGTAGCAGCGTGAAGCTCCACCCTGGTCAGCAGCGGATAGAAGGAAGACCGGTCCACAAACCAGCTTCCATACGTGTACTCGTACTCCCAGGGCAGTCCCAGGGCGCTCAAAGCCCCCAGAACGACGGGACCAGCCGGCATAACCGGATCGTGATCCGCTGCCTCGGACCGCATCATTTTTTCACAGGCAAGCTGGTTTTTATCCGCCGCACTGCTTGAGAAGTCCGTCTCTTTTCTCCCGCTCACCAGATAATTTGTAATAAAGCCGTATTCATTTAACTGATATTTCATGTTTTCTCTCCTCTTTTCCTCTCCAACGCTGTACTAGTACAGCGTTGCATAAATAACTGAGTAATAGTGCTTGATATCTGCGTCAGGTGTGCGTCTGCGAAGCGACGGCGTAGTGGACCCTACGGCTAGCTTCGCAGACGTGCTCCTGGCGTAGATAGCGAGTGCTATTACTTAGGAATTTATGCAATGCTGTACTAGCTTATCCCTTCACCGCTCCGGCGGTCATGCCGCCCATAAACTGTCTGCTGGCAAACAGATATACCAGAATGATCGGTATCACCGCTATGGCAGATCCGGCAAACAGAATGTTCCATGCCGCCGCGCCGTCTCCTGCATTCTGAAGAGCTACGACGCCTACCGTCAAGGGCCGCAGTTTTTCATTGGTCATGGTAAAAATCAAGGGCAGAATATATTCATTCCAGCCTCCGCGGAAGGACAGCAGCGCAACGCTGGCCAGCGCCGGCTTTAATATCGGAAGAATAACCCGGCTGTAGATACCGAAGAAGCTGCAGCCGTCCATCTTGGCCGCTTCGTCCAGCTCCTTCGGCACGCTGTTCATAAAACCATGAATCAGGAACACATAGGTGGCCTGACCACCTCCTGCCGAAATCAGGATTATGGAAAGCATGGATTTATTCATATTCAGCTTAACTGCCAGTTCAAACAGCGGACGCAGGGAAGCACTGCCCACATTAATAAACATAAACATGACCATCGCATTGTAGATCAGGCTTTTGAAACGAAAATCCCGCCTTGAAAATACGTATCCCGCCATACTGCTGACTGCCAGAGAGACGAACATGACACCGAAGCTCAATACGAGGCTGTTTGCGGTATACCGGGAAAAATTCCCCATGTTCCACGCCTGAATGTAGTTATCAAGAACGAATTTCTCAGGAAGAATATTTAACCCGCCGCTTACAAGCTCACTGTTTGTCTTAAAAGATCCAAGAATAATATAAACCACCGGATAGACCGTCAAAACGGCCAGAATCAACAACAGAATGAAAATCACCGCATTGATCATCTTCGTCTTTTTGGATTCCACTGCATGAATTGTTTTTTCTCTTGCCATCACCGCTCCCCCCTCTATGATATTTCATCCATCTTTTTGCTGAATTTCAAGTAAACAATCGTGATGAGGCCCACGATCACGGCGGAAATGATACTTAAAACAGAACCATAGCCGATCTGGAGCTGAGAGGCCTTGCCGGAAGTCCCGAATACCATTTCAAATATGTAAGAGAACATCACGTGGGTACGGTTATTGGGACCGCCGCCTGTGAGTACCAGAATGGACTGGTAATCCTTAAATGCCGTGGTGATGGCCAGCATAATAACCACCTTCAGCACGGGCCCCAGCATGGGAAGCGTGATACGGAAGAAGGTCTGCACTCCATTTGCCCCATCGATCTGGGCACTCTCATAGACATCCGCAGGAATTCCGGTCAATCCCGAGATCAACAGTATCATATAGTTGCCGAAAGCCCCCCAGATAGCCACGATAACCACCGCTGCCATGGCGGTCCTGGAACTTCCGAGCCAGTCAACAGGGGCACCGATAACACCCGCTGCCTGAAGATAACCGTTTAGCACCCCATTGTAGGTGGCAAATATGAAGTACCAGATCAGGCTGTATACCGCAGAACTGATGACCGTCGGCAGGAAAAATATTCCCTGAAACAACCCGCTCCCAAACCGCTTTCTCTGAAGCAAAACGGCGGTCACCAGGGACAGGGGAATCACAAACAGCAGCTTCATAACCGCGTATTCAAAAGTATGCAGGACGCTGTTCCAGTATATCTTATCCGTAAGCACCCGTTTAAAATTGTCCAGGCCGACAAAATATGCCTTGAATCCGTTATAATCATAAAACACGTACCGGATCAGCCAGAGAAATGGATACACGGACATGACCAGAATAAAAAAGATGGTCGGAAGCAGCATAATCCACATGGTAATGTCACCTTTTTGCCAGCTCTTTTTCATCCGCTGCCCCAATGATTTTTTCGTATTCATAACCTTTACTCCTTCCAAATGGAAACCGGCTGCTGCAACAGTCTATTTGCAGCAGCCGGTTCCTTTCAATTTACTGAGTTTTTATTAATTGTCCAGATACTCTATGGTTCCGTCTCCCGGATGAAGAGGATCGTAATCCTTAATCACGAGCCGTTTTGTCTTACCCATCTTTACTTCTTTATCGAGAGCAGCGTTATACGTCTTATTTAAATTATCAATCGTCTCATCGATGTCTGGACCGCCCTGCAGACAAGCATTCCACAACGCATCGCGGTAATTCTCTCCCTCCGGTGTTACCGACGGTGCTACCGGAAGTACCGCTTCATAATCTGCGCCGGTAAAGTCTGCCATGCGGCCGATCTTGGATTTATCGATTTTTTCGTCCATATACTGAGAAATCGGAAGAGAATAGCCGTTCTCAAAGTATCCCTTTAAAACTTCCTCTGATCCAAAGTATTCGATCACCTCCCAAGCCTCCTGCGGATGCTCCGTAAACGCGCTCATCAGCCAGCCAGTATTGGGGTTGGCGTATTCGCAGCCTTCGATCCTGCCGTTTAATGTGGGAAGGTCTGCTACCGCCCATTCAATCTGTGCCGGAAACTGCTCCGTCAGCACGGTTGCTTCCTGGGAAGCATTTGCGTGGATTGCCGCATGCCCCTCGGAGAACTGTACACGGGCCGGATCAATCTTCATGGAGGCCGATCCGGGGAAGACACTGTTATCCTCAAACATCTGGCGGGTCACTTCCAGCCATGGCTTAAAGCCTGTAAAATCAAAGGTCCCCGTCTTATAGTCGTAGGGTGTGACACCGCTCATCTCCGCAGAGTGTTCCAGCCAGCGCTCAAACGGACCGCTCATACCGGGGAATATGATTCCATAGTACTCTCCGTTTCCCGCCTCTGTGATCTTCTTAACCAGTTCAGGAAGCTCGCCGATAGATTTGGGAATTTCCAGACCCAGCCCGTCAAATATTTCCTTGTTGTAAATAAATCTGGAACCGCTTCTCTTCCCGCATGGAACCCAGTAGATCTCATCTCCCATCACATTGGCCCCTTCGTATAAGTGGTCATCTACTTCATTAATTGTTCTGAATTCATCGGTTATAAAATCATTGATGGGCTGTACGATTCCGTTATCCACGAAATTCTTAAAATCCGTGATGTTCACCTGAGTAAATATATCGGGTGACTGCCCGGAATTGGCAGCCATACTCAGTAAATTCACGTAGTTTTCCGTCTGCACCACATACTCAATCTCAATATGGTCATTCGTGTTGTTGAACTCCTCGACTATCTTATTCATATAATCCAGGTCATGGCGGTTCTCTGTCCATACAGTAATCTTAACTCGGTCTCCCGAAGCCGCACTGCTTCCTGCCTCATTTGCCCCGGTCCCCTCTGCCGCCAAGGCTCCAGATGTAAGATCTGCTGTATTCTCTTTCGTTTCCCCCTGTGAGCATGCCGTAAGAGCTGAAACAGCCATTAATCCCGCCAGACTCAGCGCCGCTATCTTCTTTCCTTTTCTCATAGTTTTTACTCCCTTTCCGTTTGCTTTGTGATCTGTTCGTTTTGTACTGTTTTTGTTTGTCTGTGCTCACATATTACTGCATATTTCCCATAACTCACATGGCATTTTTTACTGTCTATGCGGCATTTTTTTCGAACTGTACAAATCTCACGCCAATTTATTGCTTTCCATTATTCACAATGCTATAATGGCCTTGCTTTAAAATTTTAACCTTGTTTTGAGGAGAATCCTATGAATTCGATATCAGCTATCACCCTTCTCATCGTGGATGACGAGGCCGAGATCCGTACCGGACTTCGCAGCATCATTCCCTGGGAAGATTATTCTGTCACTGTCATCGGGACAGCTGCAAGCGGTGCAGAGGCGCTTGACAAGATACGTTATTATGAACCGAATATTGTAATTACCGACATTCAGATGCCTGGAATGAATGGACTGGAGCTTGTCCGCCGGGCCAGGGAGGAACAGTTTGAGTGCTCCTTCATTATCTTAAGCGGTTACGATGATTTTGAGTACGCAAGAACTGCCATCCGGTACGGCATTGAAGATTATCTTCTGAAACCGATCTCCATAAAGGAACTGACCAATCTGATCTGTAAGCTGAAAGAATCTATTGTGGATAAAAGAAATCTTCATACCGATCAATTGTCAACACTTCACAAATTGAGGAAAGCCGAAGTATCGCTTCACAGGCAGAACCTGATTCCCCAGCTGTTAAGAGGGGAGCTGGCAGAGGAAGAGCTGGGAAGTATTTCTTCCAAATACGGACTGCTCATCCGGAACACACAATCCTGCGTGGTACTGATCCAGACGTTCCGAACCCGCTTCGATCCGGATGAGAATGTGGAGCTGAATCAAAGTCTCGTTGCATTAAAGAAAATCCTGGAGAATGAACTGGCTGACAGTCCCGTTCTCATCTCCGAATATCCACCGGATGGACTGATTCTCGTTGTCAATCTGCCTTTTCATCATCACACGCAGGAGTCTCTTTCAAAACTGCTGAACCGCTGCCTGGCCTCCTGGCGAGGGGATAATCTGGCGGCCGCCATCGGAAAACCGGTACCATCACTGTCCGAAATTCCCGCCTCGTACCAGAATGCCCGACAGGCCATCACATGGCATATCTATCCGGAAGCCGGTCTTGTCATAGAACCGGAAGTGACAAACTGCCTTCCGCCGCCGGTCATCATGCCCGGCGATGATATCCTTCAGGCAGTTTTAAGAAATGATCTGAAGGACATCCGGCTGCAGTTTACCTCTTATTTTGACAGCCTTATCACCGCCCCGCTTCCGCCGCCCTCTTATCTCTACAGTATGTGCAATTATATCATCATTACAATTCAAAGCCAGCTGGCTGATTATCTGGGCGGCCACCCGATCAGCTTTACCGGCAACTCCTATGCCGCGCTGTCAAATCTCTCTTCCCTGGAAGAGGTCAGAAGCTGGATGTGTGAGATTTTAAACGGTTTTGCCAACGAACTCGCCGTCAGCCGGGCCACCAAGAACGAGCCTCTGATTGAAAAGGCCATCGCCTACCTCCATGCCAATCTGCTTAAGAATCCGCATACGGAGGAGGTCTGCAGTTATCTGGGATTAAGCAAAAGCTACTTCAGCACGTATTTTAAAAATAAGACCTCTTTAAATTTCCGTGATTATCTGCTGGATTTAAAAATCAGCTACGCCCAGGAACAGTTAAAACACCCTGATATTACAGCAGGCGATGTGGCAATCCTTCTCGGATACGAGGATTACCGGTCTTTCAGCCGCGCATTTAAAACACGTACCGGCCTGACGCCTTCCGATTATCAGAAGCAGTATACCGGAGAAGGAAGGCGCTGACTATGAGAAACTGGTTTTCTAATCTAAAATTTCGGTACAAACTGCTGATCGGCATGATCGCCATCACCACGGCAGCCCTGCTGCTGATCAGTCAGCTGTCCTACTCCTATTTTTACAAGCGAAACACCAGGGAGGTTCTGAAAAAAGCAGAACAATCGGTGGAAACTGCCGGCGCCGTACTTTCCTCCCAGTTTCAGTCCCTCTCCGCCGCTACGAACAATCTTCTGGTAAGAAAGCCGTTTCCCGATATGATTGCCGATATTGCCAATAACAGCTTTGACGGTTACTCCGGTTATTATCAGGCGGCTTCCGATGAGATGGCTTCCTTCTTCCAAAACCATGCCCAGGTCAACAACATTCTGATCTGCGGAGAAAATGGCTTTCTCTTCAGTCCCTATTCTCTCGGATTCGGCGGCAGCTTTGAAACGCTTTTTACAGAAAACATCTGGGAATATCCTCTTATTACCGTATTTCCAACCCGTCAGAATTTACTATTCCGACAGGGAGGCGCTATCCCCGTCTCCTATCCGGTCTCCTACAGCAGGGGAACCGGCACCTTTGCATATCGCGATACAGAAGGCAAATATAAGGCGCGGGTCATTATTTTGATGGATACGGGACAGATCCGGTCATACTTTGACCAGATGTCAAACGGCTATACTTACTGCATGTATCTGGCCGACTCCAATGGAATTCCCCTGGATATACAGGAAGAGATGTATCCCGATGCCTTTGGGACCAGTCTGGAAGCATTGGTAGCACAGACGGATAATCTCCGCGGAGAGCATCTGGCCACAGACCGGGACGAGCTGGTGGTTTCAACGGCTGCTATCCGTTTTTGTGATCTTAAGGTAGTCCATATCAGCAGAAAATCCGCACTCACCGGCGATATTCAGGAATTCCGTTCTTTCTTTTTTATGGTATGGCTGTTCTGTTCTGCCGCAGCAGCCCTGCTGGCCTTCGGCCTGTCCCATTTCCTGACAAGGGATATTAAAACGCTGGGAGATATTATTGCTCAAATCAACCGCCGTTCCTACCAGACAAAGGTCGTATTTCCCCGCTCTGATGAGATCAGCCTGCTGGGAATACAATTGAACCAGATGTATGATACGATTCAGCTCCAGTTACTTCAGATTAAAGAAGAGGAACAGAAAAAAGCCAGGGCGGAGATTCAGATGATGTCGGAACAGATCAATCCGCACTTTCTGTATAATACACTGGAATGTATTCATTTTCAAATATTAAACGGACACTCCGATACGGCGGGAAGTATGCTGGAAAGCCTGGGACGCTATCTGCGGATCACGTTAAGTGTGGGACAAACCTTCATCTCTGTCGAAAAGGAGGCAGAACACGTTACCTCCTATATGGAGATCATGAACCGTCATTCCAGAGAGGGCGTTCATTTTACCTGTCATATCGATTCGCATCTGAAAAACTGCAAAATTATGAAGGTACTTCTTCAGCCGCTTGCTGAGAACTGCTTAAAGCACGGCTTTGGAAACATGAGTCTGGAGACATGGCCCGTTGCACCGCAGATCACAATATCCATCACCTTAGATCAGACTCACACCCACATGGTCATCGAGGTGTCCGACAACGGGAAAGGGATTGATATCCCCAGGGCCACAGCCTGTCTGACCGAGGAACAGCCGGAAGGCAGAGATCACTTTGGTCTGAACAATATTTATCGCAGACTCATGGCGTGCTACGGCACAGAAGCCAATATTTCCTTTGTCAGTATTCCGTATTTGAAGAACAGCGTCATCGTTACTATTCCGTATGACAGGAATGAATTTTCAAACTCACCCTAATGCACAAAAATCCCCCCGGGTCTGTCGAGACCGGGGGGGATATAGAAGCCTGTTCCTGATTCTAAGATCGTGTGAAACGCTGTAAATATTGCAAAAGTTCGGAACCGCTCTGTCCATTCATTTTATTCAATATTTAATTCAGATATTTTCTAAGTGTCTCTCTCACCGCACCGGCTCCGGCTATTTCCTCCAGGAACATCGCTTCTGTCAGGCTGCCAATCCCGGCGTCATACAAATTAACACCAAAAATATTCTCATTGGAAAGAATCGGCTTCAGCTGCCCTGCATACGTCTCCGGCTTTCCCGCCTCAACGCCATGCAGCCAGCCTTTCAGTTCCGGAACCATCGGATCAGCCGAGAGCTCAAACGGGTTCAGCTCATCATCTACAGCCAGCAGATAACGGCACCATCCGGCTATCGCCAGCGGAATAAAGGTCAGCTTCTTAGCGTCGCCGTACCGTTCCACATACGATTTGATCGTCTCGCCGTACCGGATTCCCACCTTCTGGGAGGTGTCACTTGCGATTCTCTGCGGCGCGTCCGGGATAAATGGATTCGGAAGCCTGTCATAGATGACTTCGTTCACAAAAGCCTCCGGGGAAAGAATCTTCGGATCGGTCACCACCGGCATACCTTCTGTCAAACCGATTTTCTCCACCAGCGCCTTGAGCTCGGGATCCTTCATCTCCTCCGCGATCGAGGTGTAACCGAGAATACAGCCGTATACAGCCAGCGCCGTGTGCAGCGGATTTAAGCAGGTGGTTACCTTCATGCGCTCCACCCTGTTTACCGTATCTCTGTCTGTCATATAGACTCCCGCTTTTTCAAGCGCTGGCCTTCCTGCCGGGAACTTATCCTCAATCACCAGATACTGCGGCCCCTCCGCATTGACAAACGGTGCGATATACGTCCTCTTAGACGTGATCACCGGCAGCATGGCGGCGACTCCGTCGGCCTCCAGCTGCTCTGCCAGGGAAACGCTTGGTCTTGGCGTAATTTTATCGATCATGGACCAGGGGAACGCTATCTTTTCTTCGTTCTTTAAATATTCCAGGAAACCATCGTCCGCAAAGCCTTTTTTCTTCCATTCCTCCGCCATGGTGAGAATGGAATTTTGAAGCTTCTCTCCGTTATGGGAGCAGTTGTCCATACTGACAACGGCCAGCGGCGCGGCGCCCTGTCTGTACCGTTCCAGTAAAAGGGAGCAGACGACAGCCATGGCGCCGGCCGGATGCTCCGGTCCATTGTCGATATCGCTCTGAACGAATGGGAAATACGCCCCATCCGCCCCCTTCAGTGCATAGCCCTTTTCCGTGATGGTAAAGGATACCATCTGAAGAGATGGGCTTATAAAGATGGTGCGCAGGCGTTCCCATTCCTGTGCATCAGCAGAATCCGCCTTCACGCCTTCCGCGATTGAGGCGATCACCTTCTTCTCCGTGCTCCCGTCCGCCTTTAAGGTAATTAAAAGAGCCAGATCGTCGAACGGCTCATAGATCTTGTCCATGATGTCAAAATCAAAGGTTTCTGCCGCAATGATCCCCGTGTCGGCAAGACCTTCCTCCAGAAGCATATCCTGAAGACCCGCAATGAAGCCGCGGAAGATATTACCCGCGCCGAAATGTACCCAGCCCGGCGCCTCCTTTGTCTTTTTAACCATTGCCGCCCTGTCATAGGAAGGAATCTCAATCCCCGCCTTCTCCCATGCCTGTCTTTCCTGTAATCCTGTATCTGTTAAATTCATCTTTACACCTCTCTCATTTATTCCCGCAAGGGTTAAATCCCCCGTTGCCTGCGGCGGGGTGTTTCCCCCTCACGCAATGCAGTGCTGACCAGAAAATCCTCGGCAAAGCCGTCATTCTTCCGTTTTTCCTCCACCTCGCCGCTGGTAAACAGCTCTGCGTATTTCTCTACCAGGAACCGCTCCTCGTTCACCATTTTATTTAAATGAAGGGCCAGCTGCCGGTGCATCCGTTCTTCGTCACGCTCCAGAACGGCCTCCATCAGCTCTTTGTGCTGCTGCACCACTCCGTCGCTGATTCCGGTCTCCGTCAGGGAAAGCAGCCGGATACGACGGTAATCGCCTGAGTTCGCATGGATGATGTGAGCGCAGGTATCCCGGTTTACTGCCTGGTAAAATACGGAGTGAAACACGATATCCTCCTCCAGAAATCCGCGACAGTCCCTGTCCTTCACGATTCTTTCCTGCCGGTCCAGAGACGCCTTTAAGGCCGCGGCAGCCTCCGAAGCCCGGTCATGGTCATTCAAAGCCATGAATTCCAGCATTACCTGTTCTTCCACACAGCTTCTCAGAAAGCGTTCATTGTCGGCCCTCTGGAAATCGATCTTCGATACCATCGTTCCCTTCTGCGGCAGAAATGTGATGAGGTCCTCCTTGGAAAGCCGGATCAGCGCTTCCCTGACTGGGGTTCGCCCCGTCCCGTACGCATCACAGACGTCTTTTATGCTGAAAACCAGGCCGGGTCTCAGCTTCAAATCCAGGATATCCGTTCTGAGCACGTCATACATGAGGTCTTCCCGGCTACCCATTCTTCCTGATCGCTTCCCATAAGCCCTGTAAATACATCGCGCCCAATGCACGGTCGTACAGGCCGTAGCCAGGCATCGCATCCTCGCCCCAGATGGCACGGCCGTGATCCGGACGTATACAGCCGTCAAAGCCGGTGTCGTAAAGCGTCTTCATGATTTTATACATATCCATGGAGCCGTCGGAAGACAGATGCGCGGCCTCCTCGAAGTCCCGGTCGGAATTGTATTTTAAGTTCCTGACATGGGCAAAGGCTATTCTTCCCTTTGCTGCCTCGATGATGCCCGGAATATCATTGTTCTGATTGGAACCCAGGGATCCGGTGCAGAGCGTCAGACCGTTGTACGGCTTATCAACTGCCTTTAAGAATTTTTCAATGTGAGCCTTATCCGTAATGATTCTCGGAAGTCCAAATATCGGCCACGCCGGATCGTCCGGATGGATTCCCATGCGGATGTCGTATTTCTCGCAGACCGGCCCGATGGCTTCCAGGAAATAAACGAGATTGGAGAACAGCTTCTCCTCATCGACCTCCCGGTACATCGCAAATAAATCTGCCAGCCTGCCCATACGCTCCGGTTCCCATCCCGGCATGACATAACCGGCTGACATGGCTTCGATGGATTCCCTCATATGCTCCGGGTCAATCTTGTCGATGATATCCTGATTGTAAGCGAGAACCGTAGAGCCGTCCGCCCTCTTTCTGGCCAGCTCGGAACGGGTCCAGTCAAACACAGGCATAAAGTTATAACACACCATATGAATGTCTTCCTCGCCCAGGCGTTCCAGCGTCGTGATGTAGTTGTCAATATAGCGGTCTCTGTCCTTTGCCCCTGTCTTGATGTCGTCATGGACGTTGACCGATTCGATTCCAAGAATGGAAAGCCCCGCATCCTCGACGGTCTTCTTTAAGCTTCTGATCTCTTCCCTTTCCCAGACCTCTCCCGGCTGCGTTCCGTAGAGTGTCGTTATGACGCCTCTCACGCCCGGAATCTGACGGATCTGTTCCAGAGTTACGGTGTCATAGCCTGGTCCATACCAGCGAAGTGACATATTCATATGATTTTCCTCCTGATGATAAATAAGATTGGTTTACAGCTTCCACTATGCTAATATATTAGTACTAATATATCAGTTTGTACAGAGGATTTTTAACGGAATTCCATCTGTTTTTTTATGAAATATGTCTAAATAGCTTTCGCCAATTGCCCGCCGGATATGTATAGAAGCTTGTTTTTCAGGAATTTTATACGTTTTACTGCAAAAGCCGCTCAATGCGGGAGACGGGCTGCTTATCTCTCACGGCATTTACCGTCTGCCATGCACATTTTCCCGCCTTCTATCAGACTCCTGCTGTTTATCCGCAATCTTCGACATCACCATACCTGTGATCCCCATGAATGCCAGTGCCGGCAGACAACTGATCACCATCACCAAAAATCCAAACAGCCCCTTAAAATGGCTGATAAAAAGCAGATTCTCCGGCAGTATTACTTTATCATAGATCCACTGGATCAGTTCCGGGGCCTTTAGTTAAGAAATATCCATCAGTCCAATCTCCGCCATCAAAAATGCGGCCGATATCAAAAGAAAAGAGATAACCGCTGCCTTCTCAGCCGGACTGTGTCTGGTTTGAGAAAATTCTATTATAAAACTGTGTTCTGGTTTTCGTGCCTACCGGTTTACGCGTTTGCATTCTATTTTAATATGCGCATTTTACACAAAAATGCTAAAAATTAAATTTTCTTCTTACATTAGCACCGTCCAAACAGTTATAATGATTCACGGCGGAAAAATTTTACCATTTCCGTTTCAACCGTGTGCGTTAATCTGAATAGATGTAAATCCAGCAATATCTGCGTGTAATCTATAAGCGGGAACCTTCCGAATTGATTGCGCGCAGGTTTTATTTATAAGGAGTGTTTATCTATGACAGAAACAAAACAAAATGCCTATCTTGCATCAGAACCCATCGGCAGGCTGCTGATGAAATTTTCAGTTCCCTGCGTACTTTCCATGCTGGTCAGCGCCCTCTATAACATCGTGGATCAGATCTTTATCGGTCAGAGTGTCGGTTACCTAGGAAACGCGGCAACTAACGTCGTCTACCCGTTCACTGTAGCTGCTCTGGCTATGGCCCTGCTGATCGGGGACGGAAGCGCCTCCAAATTAAGCCTTTCCCTGGGAAGCGGCGACAAAAAAACCAGCCACAAATGTATCGGCAATGGAATCCTGGCTACAGTATTCATTGGCATCCTGCTGACCGTAATCGGATTTCTGTTTACGGATCAGATTCTCCGCTTGTTTGGAGTGACGGAGGCCAGCTATCCCTATGCCAAAGAATACATGGAGGTCATTCTGCTGGGAATCCCCTTCTATATTTTCGCCTCCGGCATGAATGCGGCAATCCGGGCTGACGGCTCCCCTGCTTATTCCATGTTCTCCAACGTAATCGGGGCCGTTCTGAACCTGATTCTGGATCCGGTCGCCATCTTCGTATTTCACATGGGTGTACGGGGTGCAGCCATTGCCACAGTCATCGGCCAGGTTGTTTCCTGTTTCGTCACCATCCTTTATTTCCAGAAGCCGAAATCCTTTCGCCTCTCGAAGGCCAGTTTTCTTCCGGATGGCCATCTGCTGAGGCAGATCGGCCAATTGGGCATCTCCAGCTTTATCACACAGATTGCCATTGTCATCGTCATGAGTGTGTCCAACAATATGATTGTAATCAAGGGCTCCCAGTCCATTTACGGAGCTGATATTCCTCTTTCCGTTGTTGGAATCGTTATGAAGGTCTTCGGCATCGTCATTGCATTTTCAGTGGGTATTGCTGTCGGCGGCCAACCTATCGCAGGATATAATTACGGCGCCGGTAATTTTAAACGGGTCTTCGATACGTATCGTCATATTATTGCCGCCACCGCGGTAGTCGGCATCATTGCCACACTGCTCTTTGAATTCTGTCCGCAGGTCATTGTCAGCCTGTTCGGCAGCGAGAGCAGTCTGTATAATGAATACGCAAATATGTGCTTCCGTATTTTCCTGGGAGGCATCCTGCTCTGCTGCGTACAGAAGGCCAGCAGTATTTTTCTGCAGTCGATTGGAAAACCGGTGAAGGCAACTATCCTTTCCCTGTCCAGGGACATCGTCTTCTTAGTTCCGGGCGTCATCCTGCTCTCGATGGCTTTCGGCGTCACGGGAATGCTGTGGGCGGCCCCCATTGCCGATGTGCTTTCTCTGATTCTTACAATTATTCTTGTCTCTCACGAATATAAATGTTTAAAGCAAATGGAGGTCAGAACACATGGATAATCGAATCATCACCATCAGCCGTGAATTCGGCAGCGGCGGACGTACCATAGGAAAAATGACAGCTGATAAACTGGGAGTCCCCTACTACGACAAGGATCTGGTCAAAAAAGTGGCCGTGGAAACGGGCTTTGATGAATCCTATATCGAAAAACAGGGCGAGGATGCTCCCTCGAAAAGCATCTTCGGATACGCCTTCGCCGCCAGAGGAATGAATGGAGCCATGAACGGGATGTCGGCCGACGATTTCCTTTGGGTAATCCAGAGAAATGTCATTCTGGACCTGGCGGAAAAAGGCCCCTGCGTCATCGTTGGAAGGTGTGCAGACTATATTTTAAAGGAACGGACAGACTGCCTCAATGTCTTCGTTCACGCCGAAGCCGAAACACGGGCCGAACGCATTGTCCGCCTTTACGGGGAAACGGAAAAAAGTCCTGCGAAACGCCTGGAGGAAAAGGATAAGAAGAGAGAAGTCTATTACAAATACTACACCGGGCAGGTATGGGGCATGGCAAAAAATTACGCCATCTCCCTGGACAGCGGAAAGCTGGGCCTGGACCGGTGTGTGGAGCTCATTACCGGGCTCACGAATCTCCGCCAGGAGGACGCAAAAGGGTAATACACCGGAGCACTGCAACCGGCACAGAACAGAAGAAGCCGCTGTATCAGTATTTTTATCTGCTGATACAGCGGCTTCTTCTTCGGTTAAACTGACCTTCCAAGCACTTCTGCCTGGCTTAAATATTCGCTTTCCTTTATCTCCTCACGGCTTCCGCAGCCGAGAGCCAGGACACTTCCCGCATTTTTCCAGCGTCCAGATCCGCCCATCCACAAAACCAAAACGCAGCTTTAAAATCTCCTGCTCCCGCTTGCTTAAATGGCCCAGGGCTTTCTCCACCGCCTTCACCAGGCCAATGTTCCCTTCCTGAATCAGGTCCAGGAAGGACATACCGCTGCCCTCCACATATCGCCTGGCAACGCTGACCACCAGACGGAGATTGGCGCGCACCATGCGGTCTCTCGCGTCGTCGTCTCCCTGCTCTACCTTCAGGGCGAGTTCCGTCTCCTCCTCCGGGCTCAGAAGCCGCACGCCTCCTATTTCTTTCAAATAGATATGGACGGAGTCCTCATGGAGATATTCGTCTTCCTCGCTAAACGCAGGCAGCTCCGATCCTTCGTCTTCGAAATCGAAAGATTCCGCCTCTTCCAGCCGGCAGTCTGCCAGAGCATCTGCAAAGCAGTCGTCTAACGACTCTGCCTGTTCTTCCGTGAGTATTTCCCTGAGTTCTGCTGTGTGTTCTACTGTGCATTCTTCCGGATGTTCTGTGTGTTTCTCCGCATTTACTGCTTCATGTTTTTCAGGACCATCCAATTTACGGCCGCCTCCTCTCTTCTCTGATACAGTCGTACCTGGTCTTTAAGCGGATTCCATTTCCCTTACTCTCCGGCCGATCAGCTCTTCCACCTGATCTTTTTCCACTCCGAGAGCCGCGGCAAATTCGCCGTATAAAAAGTCTTCCGCCAGTTTGAGATATAAGTCGTCGCGCGCTGTATTCTTCCGTCCCTCTGCCAAACGTTTCTGCTTCTTTAAATACAGGGTCTTGATAATCTGCATCCAGCCCATACAGTCATTCTGCTTCATGATTTCCTTGTATTTTTCCTCACGCTGTTTTTCATCCAGGACCCAAACAGTTTCCACCTGTGGAATCCTGTCAATCAGTTCCAGCGCATCTTCCCTTGTAATCGCTCTGCGCAGGGAGCTTTTTTCGTTATCCACCGGCGTATAAATGGTATTTTTCTGTGCATAGAGCGGTTCCAGCGTGTAATAAAGCCGTCCCCGTTCCGCAATGCTGAGATCCAGAGGACCGATCGCTTTTATCACACAGATTCCATGATTTCCAAATACAACATGATCATTTACCGAAAACATAGTTTCCCTCCTGAAATTAAAATAGATGCTTTGGAATCTCATTGATTCCAAAGCATCAACGTTTGTTACTACAGATATCCGTCCGTACTGTAGGAGTTATACTGCTTCCTGATCTTCACCACCAGGGAGCCGTCCGCTTCCTTTGACTTCTTTTCAATGACATATTTGACACTGCTCTTTTCCAGCTTTTTGCAAAAGATGGTAAAATCCTGTTCCGGATCAGCCTCCTTCGTCGTATCAAATCTCATGGTCTGCAGTAAACATGCGCTTACAATTCGTCTCATGTTAAAACCTCCCTTTCCTATAGGTTTATTTTAACATTTTGGGAAATAAATTGTCAGCGTTTTTTTACTGTCCGGGAAAAGTTTGTTAAAAACTATCCATTCACAATCGCCTGTATATTATGCAGATTTACTATGGTTTTACAGTGGCTGGCCAGCTTCCCGGCCATGCATCCGCCGACCGTGTCCCCTGCCTCTGCAGCCTCGTTCACGCTCCGGGCCTTCCCAGCCGTCCAACAGCTTATCCAGCAGTTCCGCCAGTGTCTTCTTCTCCTCACCGCTCAAACAGGAAAACAGTCCGGACGTCATATCTACGCGTTCCTCTTCCAGTCTGGAGGCAGCCTCCGTTCCCGCTTCCGTCAGTTTTACCTCCATCTGCCGCCGGTCATTCTCACTCTGGCTCCTCTCAATGAATCCGTCGTCTTCCACTTTATTTAAAATCTCGCTCAGTGATCCGGACCGCACCTCCAGAATATCCTGAAGCTCCCGCTGGGTAATGGTTCCACGCTCTAAAAGCACAGATAAGATTCTGGCCTGCCCCACTTTCTGCCCCATATTATAATGAAGGAAGTGGCCGCAGGCGCGCAGCTGGCCCTGAAGCTTTTCTTCTATTACAAAGCCGTGACGGCGCACTCCCATTTTACAGTTCCTTCCATGGGCTTCCATGGATCTGCCTCTTCTGTGTTCCCCCAGTTCTCTCCTGCCGCCATGATTCTGCCGCCCCTCACCCTGGTGGTGGTTATGCTCACTCTCGTTTCGATTGCTTCGCTCGCTTCCGCCATTGTCTTCATTACGGAAGTACGCCCTCCCTTTTCCGCACTGCAGTGCTCCGGCCTCGCATTGATTTGGACAGCATGGGCATGTTGTTTTATTTTCATCCATATAGAAATCCTCCTGTTTTGTTTGTTTATTCGTTCGTTACGTTTTAATTTGTTAGGTATGTTTCAATTAGCTAGGTACCTTGTAATCTCATCTTACACCTCCGCCGTCCATTTGTCAAGGTACCTTGTAATTTATTTTTTTAGAATACATTTATTTAAATAAATCTTCTTTGCCGCAAAAAAATACCGCCAATCACATACATGCAATTGACGATAAGTATCATCTGACTTTCATACAATCATCGAAATCCGCTGTCCTCAAGGCATCGCTGCCGTCTCTTCCACCATAACTGCTTCAGATTCTCCCAATAAATCCGATATCCTTGCTTTATAACACAACATCAAATCAGGACTAACCGTTTATTCCTCCGAGTTTCCAGTTTTCATCCCAATTTCCCCTATAAATGCTCCTAACCAATATCGTGTAGATTACAACATTTTCCTGCGCTTATGAGCTGTAATAATCGTATAGCTGAACGCATTGACTGTTATGATACAGGCTTCATTCTCCGCATACCAGTTCTTTCCCTTTCTGGTTATACCAGTGTTTACGTTTTCAATCACCGCTCTGCACCACGCCACCACATCATCCGTATCCAATGTCAGATTCTTCTTAATCCGCACCACCCCCAAATCTGTGGTATGCAGTTTATGTATGTTCACAAGCAGTTCATTTCTATTAACACAATCCATCTTCCCTCTTTCATTCCTCCACGTCCTCCAGAAGCGTATAATCCCGTTCGAATAATTCCTCACAGACCTCCAGCTTCAGCCGGTTCCACTCCAACTTCTCCAACAGCTTTTCCCTCACAAACCGTTTGCTCCTCTGCCTGTAATGAGGCAAATGATTCTGTTCGATAATGTTCTGGAGCTCCGCCCGCCACAGAATGGCAAGCTGCAATTCCCGCTTCATTTTAGGATTCTGCTGCGCGGGACGCATTTCCTCAATCACGATCTCTCTGCCGTTCACAGACACGACCAGCACTCCCCAATAGGCCGGAATATGCTCTTCTACGTGTTTTGCGTGCGATCTGCCGATCACGACGTAATTCTCGTCACAGTATTTGTCGTAGTCACGGATCTGCCTCTTCAGACGCTCGTACGTATCCGCATCACTCTTAATCTCCAGCCCCGTGATTCTGCCCTCCGTCACCATCAAGACGTCAGCCCTCGATTTTCCGATGATTTTCTCCTCAAACATCCTTGCTTTCCCGAACCGCTCTTCCAGGTAGTCAAACAGGGGCTCCCTGATATCGCAGTCGTACAGCAGTGCATCCATTCTTTCCATATCCCATAACCTCGTCGTTTTGTCCTACAGAAATTATAGGTTCTGGCTCTTTCCCTGTCAAGAACAGTCGGCTTCTCCCCTCTTTTTCCTGAAAAATGCATAACGGTTCGCAGCCCACGAATCACATCCTCCGGCAGAGCGGGCCGGGCGGCAGACGTAATCCATGGGCTGTGAACCGTTACAAAATAAAAGCGCAGGACTATCCCCTGATACCCCTGCGCGTATTATAACATACTTTTAAACTTTAGCTGCTGATTCGAATTCAACTGCCTTCCTCACGCCTTCACAGCCCATCTCATCTTCGTCGACCGTGCCCGTCCGTTCCTCAAGCACTCCTCCGCCGACGGCCGTATCACCTCATCCGCGATCTCACTGTAAACGCCTTCCTTCTTCAGGCGTTTAAAGGACTTCTTCACCAGCCTGTCCTCGCCGGAGTGGAAGGTCAGGATCGCCACACGGCCTCCCGGCGCCAGCACGCCCGGAAGCGCCTCTAAGAATGAGTAGAGCACTTCAAACTCGCTGTTCACATCGATCCGCAGCGCCTGAAATGTCCTCTGACACGATTTTTTCACCGCTTCCTTCCGGTCTGCTTCCGGTACTGCCGAGAGAGCCTTCTCAATGACCTGGCGGAGATGCGTCGTCGTATCGATCGGATTGCCCTTTTTAATCTCCAGGACGACCGCTCTGGCAATCTCCTCCGCGTATGGCTCGTCCGCATTTTCCAGAAGCATACCCCGCAGCTCTTCCTCGTCGATTGTACGCAGGCGCTCCGCGGCCGTGATTCCCTTCTCCGGATTCAGCCGCAGATCCAGCGGGCCTTCGGTTTTATAAGAAAATCCGCGGTCGGGATTGTCGATCTGCATGGAAGATACGCCAAGATCCGCCAGCACAAAATCGAACGGTCCCACCTCGGCCCCCACGCGGCCGACATTCGCAAAATTCTCCTGAATTATCGTCAGTATTTCAGGGCCGAAGCCCTGGCTCTGTAAGCGTTCCCGTGTCTTTACAAGCTCGATGGGATCGATATCAAGGGCGTAGAGATGGCCCTCCGACTGCAGGCACTTTAACATTTCCCGGGTATGGCCGCCGTAGCCAAGCGTGGCGTCAAGCCCCTTCTGCCCCGGCTTGATCTGAAGGAAATCGAGGATTTCCTGCACACATATCGAGATATGCATCCCAGCCGGCGTACTTCCCTTGCTCACCACCTTCGCCACGGTATCGGCGTATTTCTCCGGCTGAAGCTCCTTATATTTTTCCTTATAATTTCTCGGATGAGTCCCTTTATACCGGACCCTGCGTTTATGTGTCTGCTCCTGATTCTCCATTTGTTCCTTCCTCTCTCCTCATATTCTCTTATCAAAACTGCCGCTCCAGCGCCCTTATCCGGCCTGAATCCCCGTTTCTCCCGGATACAGAACCGTCCGGTCCTCCGCGCTGTTTAACGTTACAATCCACAGGGCGCCATCGCTTTCATTCAGCCAGATCTCGCCATTTCCCACGGCTACTCCCCTATAGTTCCACCAGATAGAATCCTCATCCATAAACTGACTGAGGCGCTCCTTAAAGTCTTCCGTGAAAATCTCATCGTAATACGTTAAAAATGCCTCCGGACTCTCTACCGTCACTTCCTGGTCCGGCAGAATCACTTTCCTCGGAAATGCGATCATCCGGGAGGCTTCCGCCTTCTCTCCCGCCTTTACATGGCCTACAAATTTCTTTAGAAAGGCCCTCGCGTCCTTTTCCCGAATCCCGGTTATCTCATACATCTTGTCCTCACCGGCTCCGCTCTCCGGACTGGCGGAGTCCGTTTTTGCGCCGGTTCCGGCTTCCGCCGTTTTATCGGCCCCTTCCCCCTTGACGGGTGATGTCCGGTTTTTTATAAAATCCATGATCGTGCTGATATTCTCGTTGGCGTGTGCCTCATCGACCGCTTCGGACAGTTCGGTGTCAATCACAAATTTCGTTCCGTCGCCCATAAAGATTCGCGTAGTGGGAAATGGAACCGCCGCCTGCGGACCCGCTCCCGTTATATACGAAAGAATAGCGATTACATCTTCATTTCCATTACCGTCAATATCACGAAAGGATACCATATCCACCGATTCGAAGGTCCACGGTACACAGCCCTCATCCCATGCCTGAGGAAATTCATATAATATCTCATCATTTTTCGTCAAATAGAACGCGGCATCATCATGAACACGACCGGCAGGCGGCGCATAGGAAACGAAACGGACATCTCCCCAGTTCTTCCAGGTGACATCAAAGCTCTGTCCGGCAATAATCCGGCTGCCATCCAGCGTATGTTCTCCGCCCTCTTCCGCTTCTCCACCGGCAGCAGCGGCCTCAGACGCAGAGACCGTCAACGGCTCCGTGGTCTGCGTTTCCTCTGCGGCCGACTGCTCCGCTGCAGTGATATCTGCCGTTTGGCCATGGGAGCAGGCCGACAGAACCACTGCCGACACTGCACCTGCCATAATCACGTATTTTATCTTATTTTTTCGTTTCATCCTTATCAAAATTCCCTTCCAGTCCTGCATCCTGTCATTCGATCCCCCGCCAAAACGGGCTTTCTTTTATCCCATGTAGTATAACACAGCCAAACCATGTCAGCAATCCTGTTGTGAAATTTCCCCTGTCTCCGTACCGGAACGCGTTACAGTTCACGGCCCCTTTGTCCGTCCTGCCGTCCGGTCTGCGGTTGCCTCAGCAGTGAAACTTTCTCAGCACAAAAACAGCGGAGGCCAGCACGCCTCCGCCATTTCACACGTTTCATTTTACGCAATATATAAAATCTCCGCATCGCCCAGCGTTCTCTTTATCTCCTCCCGCAGGAATTTCTCCGCATCAGCCCTCACCTCCGGACGGTAGCAGTACTTTCCCCGGCCGCGTCCCGTCATGAGTTCCTTGTCGTAGAGCTCCGGCGCAGCCGGAAATGCCTCTCCGTTGATCGCCCGATGCACAAAGCTGTATGTCATCAGGATAACCTCCAGAAACATCTCCTGCTTCATTTTGGGCGAGAGGCGGTCTCTCAGCGTCTCAAGCAGCGTCCGGTACTCCTCTTTCCAGCCTTCCATGATGATGACCGGGGCGATCAGCAGGCCACAGGGATAACCGGCGTCACACATCCGGTTTACCGCGTCGATCCGCTGCATCAGAGATGATGTCCCCAGCTCGATTCTGCTGATGATGGGCTGCGGATTCACACTCATGCGGAAAATCACCTTTCCCCTGTGATCCAGGTTCAGCAGCGGGTCCACCATGTGAAATTTCGTCGGAAATGTAATATGGCCGCGTCCTCTTTCAGCAAACTGTGTGATCGTCCACTCCAGATTCCCCGTAATGGTATTTTCCAGCACAAGGTCGCTGTTGCTGCCGATCTCGAAGGTTTTCTCAGTATCGCTGATGAAGGACACCTTGATCAGCCGGTCCATCATCTGCTCCCGGTTGACAAAAAGCCGCAGATACGAGCACTTATTGTAATTGCAGACCAGGTAGCAGTACAGGCACATGGCGCTGCATCCGGAAGAGGTATAGGGAACCAGATAGTCGGATACCTTATGGTTCTCCACATACTTATGCGTCTTCCTGATTCCAATAATCAGGTTCCGCTTCATCCGCCCAAATTCCTTATTGGACTTCTCCTGCATCTCGGGAATTCGGTTGTGGCTTTCTATGGGAATCCACGGCAGTTCTTTAAACTGTTCCTTTAACTCCTTTCCCAACTGGTAATTCAAGATCTCCGGCTCATAATAAACTTCATTAAAATGCTGCATACCGTCTCCGTTTCCTCCGGCTCACTTCCCACCAGAACGTTTTCTAACAGTATGCAGCAATGGCAAAAAATTATTCTTTTTTTATGGCATCCGGCCTCTATCTGCTCTTATAAAGATCGGCCGTATAATTCTCCATCGGATTCCAGTTTTTGAATTCAAAGTCATCGGCGGACACATCGGCGCCCTTCGCCTTAGCGGCATCGATGGCTCTCAGCCACTCTTCCTGTGTCTTGTCGGAAAGTGTCTTTAACTCCGTCTTATAATCGATGTTCTGCGCCAGAATACCCTGGGCGATTTCCCCGAGTCCCGGAGTGATCGCGGAAACTTCTGCATAAACGTCAGCTGTGGCCGGATTTCCCACGATCGGATCTGGTGCCAGCGCCGCTTCCTCGTTGTTTAAATTGTAATACTGAAGCATAACGTCGTCAGTCATATGAGCCTTGTTGGCCGCGTCGATTACCGATACAAATCCACCGTCTTCCACGAGGCCCGCCTGATAATCCTCAGAATAGAGCGCGGTTAAATACTTGGCCGCCACATCCGGATGCTTGCAATTTGCGGAAATTCCCATCCACGGCTGCGCTCCGATATAAGGAAGCTTGCCCTTCATTCCATCGTCCGGTGCCGGAAGCGCCATGACACCGAAATCCAGATCCGGGTTATCCTTGCGCCATGTGGAGATACACCATGCGCCCTGAATGATAAACGCCGCCTGATTCTGTGCAAACAGTGCGCGGGCCTCCGGTGCTTTGATGGAAACGGTATCCGGATGGAAGCATCCCTCTTTCACCAGTGTATCATAGAAATCAAAGGCACTCTGCATTGCCTCGGAATTCAGCGTATTCTGCCCATCCACCAGAATCATCTGGGAAATGTCGCTGCACTTGCCGCCATCTAAGCTGGCCAGGGAGCGAAGCGCCAGCTCCAGACGGTTCGCCTGTGCGCCGCTGTCGATGATTCCAAAATACTTGCCCTTTCCAGCGTCGCTTATCTTCTTGCACACGTCGATAAACTCGCTGCGAGTCTTCGGGAGCTGGCTCTCATCGATGCCTGCCTCTTTTAACACATTCTTATTGTAAAATACAAGGGTATTGATGATATTTGCCGATTCCGGAAGCACATACGTCTTGCCGTCAATGGTCGTTATTCCTTCATTCAGAGCGCCATCCGCGAACGTATTCAGGAAATCATCGGATACGTAATCGTTCATTGGCATAAACCAGTTTTCCTTCAGGGCCGCGCTCAGCTTCATGCCAGAGGGAAGCGGGAATAAATCAGGTGCGTTCCCCGCCTTGATGGCGGAAATAACGGTCTCCTTGAACTGATCCGCAGTCAGAACCGTGTACTCGATCGTGACGTTGGGGTTCTCCTCCATAAATTTCTTGTGGAAAGCCTCCCTGCGCTCTTTCGTACTGTCACTCCAGTCGATGATCTTTAATGTCACCTTTTCGTCTGTCGGCGTATCCACGGCTTCAGACTCTTCCTTTGCCTCTGTCACGGCTGCCGTCGTATTCGCGTCATCCTTTGTCTGCACCTTGACTCCGCAGGCGCTTAAGGATCCGGCCATAAGCACCGCCAGCACCGCCGCAAGGGCTCTCTTCACTTTTCTCATAAATATATCCTCCTTTATTTGATTTTCTTAACTCTTTACAGCTCCGGCGATACCATCTACAAAATACTTCTGCAGTGCGATGAACACGCAGATAACCGGTACGATTGCAATGCTGGCGCCGGCAGCGATGCCGGTCCAGTCAACGACATTTTCGCCTCGTAAGGCGTAGAGTCCCACAGCGAGCGTACGCAGGGACGGATTGTTAAGCGTAATGATAAGTGGCAGTAAAAAGGAGTTCCATGTCCAGATAAACTGCATGATCACCACGGTTACCATGATGGGTTTGGCCAGCGGAAACATGACGCTTCCATAGGTTTGAACGAAATTTGCGCCGTCAATGGTGGCCGCCTCTTCCATCTCATTCGGTATTGAGGCGTAGAAGCTGGAAAACAGCATCAGGAAGATGACGTGGCCGCCGCCCGACTCCGCCAGGATCAGCCCCACCAGGCTCTGGGAAAGGCCGATATTTTTTAACAGCTCGTAGATCGGGATCACGGTAAATACCAGGGGGATGGTGATGCTGGCCATGAATATCTTCATGATTAAGCCCTTTCCCACAAAGGAGTAACGGCCCATGACGTATCCGGCCAGGGAGGTGCTTAAAAGTACGATCACCACAACCGATACCGTTACGATGATGGAGTTTTTAAAGTATATGCCGAAATTCGCGTTATTCCATGCGCGGATAAAATTGTCCAGGTTTAAGGACTGGGGAATCAGATTCAACCCGCTGGCGAAAAATTCATTCTGCGTCTTGAAGGAAGCCGAAATCATCCAGAGAAATGGGTAGACCCACAGAAATGAAGCCACCGCCAGGACTGCGTAGAGGACCATCTTCCCCACCTTGTTTAAAATCGATGTTTTTTCCATATGCCCCTCCTATATCGCGTTTTTCTTCTGAAACGCCGTCTTCACCACATTGCCCACCGTTCCGATCACCACGACAATAATTCCAAAGGTCATGGCTGCGGCACTGGCGTAACCCAGCCGGGGCATTCCGCTGCTGCTGGCATAGGCCGTCCGGTATACGAAGGTAGCCGCCACATCAGTGGAGTAAAACGGTCCGCCATTGGTCATGGTCTGAATCAGGTCGAATACCTTTAAGGAGCTGATGATACAGAGTACGGTAATCACGCCGCCGATCGGAATGATCAGGGGAAATACCACATGGAGAAATGTCTGCCACTTGTTCGCACCGTCGATGGTCGCCGCCTCATATACGTCCTGGGATACGCTCTGCAGCGCCGCCAGCCAGTAGATCATAAAGGTTCCGGAATCCTTCCAGACACCGATGAGCACTACCACAATCAGCGCCGTATTGGCATTGCCCAGCCAGTTTAATCCCCTCACTCCGAAGAGAGACAGAAACTGGTTAATGGAGCCGGTTCCGCCGAAGATGAACATCATAATAATTCCCACAATGGAAGCCGTTGTAATGACTGGCAGGAAGAACACAGTTCTGAAAAATGTGGCGCCCTTCTTTAATATACTGTTAAAGATATAGGCCAGGGCCAGAGAAATCACCAGCTGCAGCGGAACGGCCATGAGCATGTACTTGAAGCTGTTAGCCACCGCATTAAAAAAGTATTTGTCCTGTAACAGCTCTTTAAAGTTGTCCAGTCCGATGAACAGGGCGCTTGATGTCATTCCCGACCAGTCCAGAGTCGAATAAAAAATACTGGAGAGTATCGGATACCCCTGAAACAATATGTATAGTATCAGTGTGGGAATCATAAAAATCCAGCACCACATGTTTATGCGCCTTCTCTGCTTCTTTCTGCGGTCCACTGTTCTGGCCGGCGAAGCGGCTGAAAACTGTCCTTTCATGGAAAGCCCTCTCTTTCTTCCTTTAATTATATTTTATAATTAATTTGGCATTGCTTTTGTTGGTTACAATATAACACTTTTCCGCATGTCGTGCAATATAAAATCAAAAAATAAAGTGTTTTTGTTTATTATATCACTTTTCAAGAAATATTATTGTGCATTTTACACATATATTTTTATTCTTTCTTTTTGATATAATAGTTATAAAATATAATTAATTAACCAGATACATTACAGGAGGATTTCCATGACGATCAACATTTTATATTCCTCACATTCCGGTTCGCCTGTCGCCTTTGCAGCACAGGAGCTGTCCCGGTGCCTGGCGGAAATAGTTGCGGATTCAATAATTATACTTAATAATCAGAATTGCAGACCGGCTGACGTCACGCTGCGGCTCGAATCGCTGGGAAACCCGAAAAACAGCGAGGACGCTTACTCCATTGACGTCAACTCATCCGGAGGAATCATCTCGGGAAGCAATGACCGCAGTGTCCTTCTCGGCGTCTACAAATACTTATGGCTCCTTGGCTGCCGTTTTCCCGCTCCCGGTCAGAAGCATGAATACATACCTTCCTTATATAAGAAAGAACAGCTCTCCGCCTGCTGCCGGAAGAAAGCCGCGCTGCGCCACCGGGGTGTCTGTATCGAGGGAGCCAACTCACTGGAGAATATTCTGGACTTCATCGACTGGCTGCCGAAAATGGGATACAACAGCTTCTTTCTACAGTTTCAGCTTCCCTATACCTTTATGGCCCGCTGGTATCACCACGAGATGAACCCGCTCTTAAAACCGGAGGAATTTACGAGAGAGACTGCCGCCTCCTTCACGGAAAAGATCGAGGAGGCGCTTCAAACGCGTGGTCTTCTGCTCCATCAGGCGGGCCACGGCTGGACCGGAGATGTGCTCGGCTTCCCCTGTGCAGACTGGAAAGCCATTACCGAACCGCTGCTGCCGGAGACCAGCTCCCTCGCCGCCTGCGTGAATGGAAAGCGGGAATTATTTCACGGAGTGCCCATGAACACAAACCTCTGCTACTCCAATGAAACCGTTATCGAAAGGTTTTCCGACCGGGTTGCGGAATACTGTGTACAGCATCCAGCCGTTTCCTGCCTCCACGTGTGGCTGGCGGATGAATTTAACAATATCTGTGAATGTGAGGCCTGCCGTGCCCAGCTTCCCACAGACCAGTATATACGGCTGCTGAACCGGATCGACGAGAAGCTGACCAGTCTGCACCTCGACACAAAAATCGTCTTTCTGCTCTATCAGGAGCTTCTGTGGCCGCCAGCAGAGGAAGCCTTCCGCAATCCGGACCGTTTTCTCCTGATGTTTGCCCCTATCAGCCGCACCTTCGAGCAATCCTACCAGCTGAGGGACAGCTACGGTCCCATTCCGGCCTATGAGCGGAACCGGATCACCCTTCCAGTGGGACTCGATGAGAATATGGTGTTCTTGAGATCGTGGCAGAACTATTTCCACGGGGAAAGCTTCGTATACGATTATCCGCTGGGCCGGGCACACTACGGTGATTTCGGCTATATCCACATCGCCGAAATCATCGGTCAGGACATCCGGAAACTGAAACAGATGGGCATGGACGGTTATATCAGCTGCCAGGAGCTTCGGGAATGTCTCCCTAACGCATTTCCAGGCTACGTCATGGGCCGTATGCTCTTTGATGAGGATGTGACGTTTGAAGAGCTGAAGGAAGAGTACTTCAGCGCCGCCTACGGGCCGGGCTGGGAACGGGTTCTTTCCTATTTAACAAAACTGTCTTCCCTGTGCAGCTGCGACTACTTCAACGGAAAAGAAAACCGAAAGGATCCGAAAGAGGCGGCAGCCATGAGGGAATTGATCAAATACGTGGATTGTAGTCTCGTGTCCGGGACAGACAGTGCAAAGGGCCGCACGGCCGTGCAAAATTTATTTTGGAAATATCTTGACTACCACCGAGAATATAGTTTACGATTAGGGAAAGCGCTGATGAAGCTGGCCGAGGGAAACGAATCGGAGGCACAGGAATGCTGGCGGCAGTTCCAGAATATGGTCTGCGAACGGGAAACGGAATTCCAGGATTGCCTCGATGTTTACCGTGTCACCGAAGTTTCCACCAAATACACCGGTTTCCGGCTGGAAGAACCGCTCGTCAGCACACTTTAGAGCTTGTTTGAAACTAGTACAGCATTGCATAAGTTCTGGTGAATGCTGTACTAGCTTTCCACATGCTCTGGTAATATTATAACGATGGAAGAATGAGGTTGCTGCAGCCATGTATAAGGGAAAAAAGAAGAAAGCCTCCAACCGGAGCCGGATATTGGAGTGTATTTACCGGAACGCGCCCATTGCCCGAACCGATATCGCAGAAGAGACCGAAATCACACCCGCAACGGTAACCATGAACGTTACCACACTGATTTCGGAAGGATTTGTAAGGGAGCTGGGAGAAGCCTCCACGGACGAGGGCTCCTCGGGCCGCAAGCGGGTTCTGATCGATATCATACCCGACAGGGCTTACAGTATCGGTCTGGAGTTTACCCAGAAGGCCCTGGTCATCTGTATCACGGACTTAAAAGGCCGAATCCGTTTTCAGCACGCGGAACCGTTTAACGAGGAGCTGGCCAGCCGGATCACAGACGCCATTATCGATGGTGTCAAGGGCCTGGTCGCAGAGTCCGGTATTTCCTGGGACGAAATCGTTGGAATCGGAGCCGCGGTTCCGGGCCATATGAACGGGAGCGCCTCCAGTCTCGTGACCAACCGGAAGACATGGCAGAATTTCGACCCGAAACGGATTGAGAAGGAGCTTCCGCTTCCCATTGTCTATGAAAACAACGCACGCTGCATGGCTCTTGGCGAATATCTTTTTTCCCCGCAGGAGAGCCCTGACAGCTTCGCCTTTTTCCATGTGGGCATGGGAATGTTCTGCGCCAACGTCGTGGATGGTGAGATGTTCCTCGGCGAGAACTACGTGGCCGGCGAGATCGGTCATACCATCGTCAGCGAGGGCGGCCGCCGCTGTGAGTGCGGCAAATACGGCTGTCTCCAGACGTACGCCAGCGAAAACCACCTGATCCGCAACGCAAGACTGCTGTACAAAAACACGCCGAACACCATATTGAGAAGCCTCGTCCCCGACGATTCCCTGATCACCATCGAGACAATCACCACCGCCTATTCCATGGGTGATCCTGTAATCGGAATGTATATCGCGGAGGCGTTAAAATACCTTGGCATCACCATTTCCAATATCGCCATCATCACCAACCCTGGTAAGATTTTTCTGCATGGCCAACTCTTTGACAACCAGGACATTCAGAACGAACTGATGGATTACATCGAACGCCAGCTGATCTTCGTGGACCGCACCTACGCAGGGAACGTGGAAATCCTGCCGTATGCAGCCGTGGACGGGGCCGTGGGTGCCAGCGCGCTGGCCATTCTGCGGTTCTTCATCCGGCCGGCTATGGGGGAATAAATGTGGACCTTTCCCTTGCGTTTTATCTATAAGGAGGCGCCATGCTGATAAAATCTGAGCCCTGTCCCTGGTGTGGGCAGGAAATAGAGAGTCCTCATTTAACCCGCGGAACCTGCGAACACTGCAGCAAGCCGTACCGCCCGGTCATTTTGCTCTATAACCGGTACCGTACCCGGCGAAGCGAGGTTCCTCTGCTGCAGGCATATGCCTTTTATATCATCACGTTCCTGATGTTTTTGTACATTGCGGTCAGAAACAGTCTACGCAGATCCGGTATTGATTTTATTAGCATCGTATTTGTCGTCCTTTACGGAACGTTTTTCCTGTTTCGACGGCCGAAGGTCTATCTGGCTAAGGTCTCACTTAAGGAGGCCGAATCCGAAAAAGAGTACGGAGTATCAGAAAATGAAGCGAACCTGGGAAATGGAGAAGCGGAGAGCGTTGGGGCAGCTCAGAAGGGGACTTATATATTTCTGGAAGGCCGGGGCACCCCCTCCTTCTACCACAGCAGAATGAAGATACAGCTTCTAAACCAGAAGGACTTTTCTCCCTCTGACGTTCTGGAAGTCACTATTCATATGAGGGAAGACGTTACCGAGGTCTTTATTGAGACCGATGAGAACACACCGGAGTGCCTTAAGAATCCCGGCACCGAATTTCGGCTGTTTGCCGGGGATTACGAGACAAATGGAGTCACCATGCGGCCGTTGGACCAGAGGGCCGGTCTCTTTCAGGCAGAGTTTACTTTTACAAACGCAGATTTCACACCGGACAAACACGAGTATTACAGGGCCGTTATGATACTTCCCGAGGGAGATGTACCATTTCACCTGATCCCAATCGCCTCAGACATTCTGGAAAACATGATATCCGGAAAAATGGTTTATGAGGTCATGCTCTTCAGCCCTTCCATGAAAACAAGGGACCTTCCCATTCCGGCTTATTTTAACCTCTGCAGGAAGGATGGGACGTATCTTGGCGAAGGCACTGTAACGTATCACTTCGCAAACCGTCTTCTCTTCGAGGAGGCAGGGACGGGAGTAAATACGGATTATGAATCTCGGAACCGGTGGCTGTAGAATGACAGAGATTGAAAACAGAAGGCAGAAAGCCGGGAGTTTAAGATAACGTCTTAAACTCCCGGCTTTCTGTTTGATTTATGCGTTTTGCTTCTGCTCTCTCTGTTCTCACTGCAATATCACACCAGATGCTTATCCAGCGTAAATCCCCGCCCTCTCACCTCGCGCACGCCGTTGATAATGATAAATGCCTTCGGATCGATCTCCTGCACACAGTGGTTCAAGTGGCTCATTTCCCGGTTCGGGAGCACACAGAGAACTGCCTTCTGGTCCAGCTTCTCGAATCCAGTCTGGATTGGCAGGAAGGTGGACCCCCGGTCCAAATCCTTCTGGATAATCTCATTAATCCGTTCATACTCCCGGCTGATGATCAGCACCTGCACATCGCCCGCGCCGAATACCAGCACCTGGTTTAATACGATGGAGGTCAGCAGTACAGACATGATGCCGTAAAGAATCTCTTCCGTATTGGAAAATATCATCTGAGACAGCAAAATGAAAATGTCAAAGAAGTACATGGACACCGCCACCGGAATCCGGAACTTCTTGTTGAGAATCAGCGGAGGAATATCCATACCTCCGGTGGAACCGCCCAGACGCATGACGATCCCCAGGCCCAGTCCGGTCAGCATACCGCCGAACAGGGCCGCCAGTAGGCGGTCATTCGTCAGATGGCTGAATGCCTCGATCTTCAGAAACTGATTCAGAAACACGGGAAATACAAGTGTGCTGACAATAGTGGTCAGCGCAAACCGCTTTCCCAGAATGTAGAATCCCAGCAAAAACATGACCACATTGAGGGCTGCCACCGTCACCGATACGTCCAGATGTGCAAAATGCTGCACGCTTCTGGCAATTCCCGTGGCGCCTCCCACCAGGAAATGATTGGGCATGGAAAACGCCGAGAGCCCCAGCGCAAAAATCCCATTTCCCACCACAATTCCAAGTATCTTTCCTATTTTCTTACTCATTGTCAGCTCACTTCCCCTTTGTAATTATAGTCCGTTAATATGATCTGTCATTGGAAGCCGGTATTCCAGACTCATCCTTTATCCTTTATCCTTTATCCTTTAGAATTCCAGCTTCAGTCCGGTCTCATACTTGACGTCGTCGATAATCACGCGCACATCAAATGTGCCGTTTAGTCCTTCCTTGTCCACATTTAAGGTCACTTCCCTGTCGTCCTTTGGCAGGAAGGTACCGGAACACATGGCCAGGAATTTCTGTGCGCTGGTTGAGATGAAGTAACGGTGGATTTCCGCCGGATCATCCTCTTTTTCCAGCTGGAACATGACAAGCTGCCCCTTCTTAAACTTGGCCTTGAAAATGATGCGGTCGTCTTCTTCCGTGAGCACCGCCTCACAGGATTCCGGAAGCAGTTCTCCGGTGCTTTCTGCCGGAACCTCCGTATCAAATTCGCCCGTAACGCCCAGTTTTCCTACGACTCTTCCCTTTCCCAAATCGAGACTCTTTCCCTCCCGGTAAAGGCTCATCTTCTCGGCACGGTAATAATTGGATGGCAGATGCATTTCATACATCAGCTCTCCGTCCATGATCTCCACAGTAATGCTCTTTAATACGCATTCCGGATCCTCCAGATTCATATAAACCGGAAGTTCCTCGCATGTAACACCATGATTATACCCCATTCCGCCAGAATGTACCAGATAGTAACCATCACGGTAGTATTCTACATTGGAAATGTAGGAGGAGAAGAAATCATTTTTCCGTTCCTTTCCAAACTGCCATACCTGCTCGATCGTCATCTTCTCGGTATCGATATGGTAGCGGACTCCCCTGGAAAAATTGTCCCGGTTGAGTCTGTAATGTTCCTTATTTTTGGATCTCCAGTGGCCATTATCAAACATCATGATATCACCATCCGGAAGCATCATACAGGCGTGCTGCTCATACTGCCAGTCGAAATCGCCTTCGCCTGCCGGTGTAAAGAAATAACGGCTCACCATGTCTTCCGGCCACCCTTCAGGATCTCCGATGATCCAGTTGAGCGCTCCCGTCTCGAAGTCAATATTGATAACCGCGTCCTGGTGTCTGCCGGACAGCGTCAGAGAGTTGGTTCGTTTGTCATACCACACCGCATTGTTGTGGAACCAGTCGTGTTCGGACCAGCTTCCGGATTTCGCTGCTTCCTGCGGAAGTACTTTTTTGTAATCCCAGGACTTGATGATTTCCCCGCTTCCGCGGTCCACCAGCACGCACATATCTTCCGCTGTGGCGGCATTTTTCTCCTGAGTCAGAATCAGGAGATTTCCATCCTCCATCTCGAACTGGTCGTGGTGATATCCGCCGGGAATGCGGTACTCCGTGTATATTTTACCGACCAGGTCCATTTCGCAGACTCCCGCCGTGTAGTAAGGCATGTTCAAGAGCCGGTTGGAGCCTATAAGAATGCGGCCGTTTGCCGCGGGCTTCATATCGAAGATAAACGGCTCCACCAGATGCCAGCGGCAGTCGCCGCGGTAGTCGTAGCCGCCCGCCAGCGAGTCCCCCGCCGGTGTCACAAACATGAGCTGCCCATTCATGTAGTCACTCGTCGTATTGATGTAATCTGCCTGATACGGCATATTTTCAATTTTTTCTGTTGTCACAGTCACGTCATAAGCAGTTCCGTCTTCCAGCGTGACCACAACCGTATTGTCATACTCGGGATAAAGCCCCAGCACAGGGAGAATCTGTTCCTTTGCCTTCGGAAATGTGTGGGTGATATCGCCCGCAGCTTCCTTTCCCTTAACGGTCAGTGTTACCGCCTCTTCCTTCTCTGTATTGAATAAAAACAGGGCTGTCAGCGGATTGACAAAATAAGGATTTACCACCACATACGGATGCTCTGCGGTATAATTTCCTCCCTCGAGTTCTTTTATCATAGCCGTTTCCTGCTCGTACTGACGCTCCACTAAGTGGCTGATTCGCTCATAGCCGATTGTTTTTCGTTCCATAGTAATTCCCCTCCTGTTATTTTGTTAAAATTATAACACTGTCTTCACGGTCAAAAAAATATCAGTTGCTATGATTTTACTTTTTATTTGCCTGGTGCTGTGGTATAATAGGAACACTTAGTGAAGTTTTTCACGAACTAGTGCCGGGCGGCACTAGTAGTCCTTATGAAAGGTATCCCTTATGATGGAATCCAATATGAATTACATGAACGCCCTGCGCGGCCTTGGTACTCTGACCCATAAAAAAAAGCACGACTGTCTGTACAATCGTGCCCATATGGACAAATACGTATACTGCCTCGAAGAAGGACTCTGCGCCCTGCACAGCGTCTCTCCAGGCGGCAGAGAACGGATCCATCAGTATTTTCTTCCTGGTGATTTTGTCGGCTTTATACCGGCCTATGCCCGTACCTATCCCGACGATACCTTTTACGCATTTTCCATTACGGCCAAATCCGCCTGCACACTCTATCAGATCCCCTATTCTACCTTCCGGGAATTTGTAGAGGCGCATCCTGATTTCTACCGCTGGCTTTTTGAGACAGCGATCGCCCATTATGATAACGCGTTAAAGCATTGCTATGCGCTCCAGGATGGCGATAATTTCGTCAGCCTCTGCTGTGCCCTGACCGAACTGGCTATCTACGAGGACACGCATTACGTCATACATAAGGATTTTTCCTACAGCGAGCTGGCGGGCTACCTGGGAATCCATACGATCACGGTAACACGGCTCATGGGAAAGTTAAAGGACATGGGGATCGTGAGCAAACGAGGGCATCAGACGGTAATCCAGGACATGGAACAGCTGACGGCGATGGCACAGGCGCGGTGCTGAGACCGGCCGCTTTCCATCAAAGCGACCTGCCCAATTCGCGCGCCTCTTCCAGTGCGGGATTCCCCTTGATTTCCCCTTTCTCTCTCACTTCCCTTACCAGAACCATCCCCGCATTCTCCAATTTAAAGAAGTCAAGGATCAGCTGATACTGTACTTTTATCGCGTCAAAAACGGAGGGCAAAGCAGCACCTGCGACCAAAAGCAGTACCATCTTCTTGATTTTAAACTTATTTCTCATCGGTGTATGTAAGCGGTCAACGACCGCCTTCAGCTGCGCACTGATTCCGTAAAAATAGACCGGCGATGCGATTACCAGAATCTCTGCATCTGTCAATTTCTCGTAAATCAGCTGCATATCGTCTTCCTGAAAGCATTGATTCCCTTCCCTCGTAAAACACGAATTACAGCCAATACACGGATTGACCTTATAATCAGCCGCCGGAATAATCTCCACCTCATGGTGCTCCCCCGCACCGTCTGCAAATGCGCGCGCCAGCAGCTCCGTGTTGCCGCCCTTTCTTTTACTTCCTGTCAATATTACGATCTTACTCACTGCACATACTCCAATTCTATTTTATAATTGTTGATTCGATTGTAGCACGCAGAGAATCATTCAGCAACTCCTTTGAGAAATATCCGTCAGCTGTTCACAGTCATTCCTGCCCCTTAAAAAGCAGAATACGCCAAAAGAAAAGGGCGCGGTTTGCTCCGCACCCTCTTTCCTCCGGCGTATTCTGCCTGCGTTCTATTTTTTTTCATCGTTCACATGCTTAATGGAAATTCCCGTAAATCCATACAGAATCGAGAATACCGGCGTCAGCCACAACAGCGGAACGAATCCGATATACTGCGCCCATGTAACCCCCAGTGTTCCCGCCATGTAAATACCATAGCCATGCCATGGAATCATAGGTCCTGCCAGTGTGCCGCTGTCCTCCAGACACCGGGAAAGAATTCTCGGCGCAACACCGCGCTCTTTAAAGAGGGGCTGCATCAGACGTCCGGTCAGTACATGGGACATCGGGCTGGAGCAGCTGACAATACTGGTTACATATCCGGTTAAAAGCGTTGCCAGCACCAGGGAACCGTCGCTGTTGATCCGCTTGATAAAGACGGAAAGAATATTGTTAAGAACACCCAGGCGGTCCAGCATACCGCCCATTCCTACTGCAAAAGTGATAATAGCCACATACTGAAGCATGCTCGCCATACCGCCTCTGTTTAAGATAGATTTCAGCACAGCAATGTCTGTATCGCTGGTAAATCCGTCATAACAGACCTTAAGGATCGACCGCACATCAACGCCCTGGACGAAGATTGCCACAAGCGCTCCCGCAATCGCACCGATTCCCAGCGCTTCAAACGCGCCTACCCGGAACATCAGGAGTGCAATAATCAAAATAGCCGGGATCAGAGTGGTCCATCCGATGTGAAACGCGCCCTGTAAGTAATCAATGTAAATATTCAAATCCCCCGGATCATAGCCGCCGCCTGTCTGCTGTATCCCCACTATGGTAAAGAAAATAATGCTGATAATCATCGGAGGAAGCGTCGTCCACAGCATACTCTTGATGTGGTCTCCCAGCTTCGCCCCCGCAACGGCAGGAGCCAGATTGGTCGTGTCGGAAAACGGGCTTAACTTATCACCGAACATGGCGCCGCAGATTACCGCTCCAGCGACCATTCCCGGATTGATTCCCATAGCATTGCCGATCGCCATCATGGCCACACCGGCGCTGCCCGCGGAGCCGTATGACGTTCCTGTCACCAGGCTTAATACCGCCGTAAAAATGAGAGTAAATGTCAGTAAAAATGCCGGATTGATGGATTTCAAACCGTACACAATGATGGTAGGAATCGTTCCTGACGCCATCCAGGTGCCGATCAGAACGCCGATCGCCATCAAAATGGTCATCGTAGGCAGAACCACCTTCAACGCGTCGAAGGCTCCTTCTTTTACATGCTCATAGTCTATCTTCAATACAATACAGAATACATAGATAATCAGCCAGCTGAAAAACAGCCCGATCATCGGTCCGCCGACCTTAAAACGAATACAGACCGCTACTGCCGCCACAATTAACAGCAGAAGCACCGCCGACTGAATCCCGTTAAGCGTCTTTTGCTCCTTCTCTTTTGTTCCCATACAGTGTTACCCTCCAATAGTTATTTTTTTAACACAGCTCGTATCCTATCATAGCTCAAACACTGTGTTAAAAAAATAACTCACGCTAGGATTTTGTTGAAAAAGATATATTTTTACTGATACTGGAAGAAAGTCTGATTTTAGGACAAATTCTGATTTCAGGATAAGTTCTGATCCCCAGCCAGAAGCCATGTTACGATTCCGCGCTGAGCCTTCTCCGTATAGTACATGACCTCATATTCATTCCCTTTTTCACTGAGCCGTTTCTCCGCCTCAATTCCAAAGTTTCCGCCCTCTTCCGTCAGCTTTTTTCTGCCCATTCCGTTGAAAAACTGTATCTCCCAGCACTTCTCCTCCATCAGCTTCTGCTCCACGGATTTTATAGTCAGACGCTTCATGGTCTCATCGTCCCTTAAATCGTTAATCTGTCCCACAAAATCACTTAGCGTTACCCGGTCCGAATAGTGAATCTGGTCTGCCAGTTCCTCTGTCATTACAAATTCTGATTTCGTTTTCGATGACCTTTTCTTAGTTCCCTTTCCCTCCGCCGAAGCCACCTTCTTCGGTAATGTATCTCCCGGCAGATCCGCTTTTTCCGGACTTCCGTTTTCCCACGCCGTAAGAGCCGCCTCCAGCGAGTAGTCCGGCAAATCCTCTTCCTCGCTGAAAAAGTACAGATCATCACCGTCGTCGTATCCGCTGTAATCGGGAACCGCTGCCGCTGTCCCGGCCGTTACACCAGTCTCTGCCCCAGCCTCTGCCGGGGTCTCCTCCTTTACACATGCAAGGAACCGCTCTCCGTATTTCGAATACTTAAATTCCCCTACCCCGGTTACCTTAAGCATCTCTTCCTTCGTCCCCGGCTTCACCACGCACATGTGGGTCAGTGTCTTATCAGAGAATACGATATACGGCGGAACTTTTTCCTCCTTCGCAATCTCCGCGCGCAGAGTCCGCAGCTTCTCAAACAGCGCTTCCTCGCGCTCTGTAAACTGAGCGCCGCCGAGGCCGGCCGCCAGCCCCTTCCGGCTCTTCTTTCCTTTTTCGCTCTTCACCTTTGCCGGGTGTTCCTGCTCCTTCGCCATCTTCATGACAACCGGCTCTTCCTCTTCCAGAACCGCCTTCGACTTCTCCGTCAGCTTTACGATGGCGTATTCGTCATTGGTCACGCCCAGATACTCCTTGAGCTGAAGGTAATTCATCACCTGGCGGAGTTTATAGGTCGGCACTTTGGAAAGCTTTGCATAATGGGGATTTTCGTCCATACGGTACTGACGGATCTTTGCCGTATTGGCGCCGTGGACCGTATCGATAATCACGTTGGTCCCATACCGCTGCCTGCTGCTCCCCACGCATCCGATGAGTTCCACGGCAATCTCCGTCACGTCCACCGTCTCGAACTGACTCAGACAGTTGGAACAGTTTCCGCAGTAATTCTCTCCATATTCTCCGAAATACCGAAGGATATAATCTCTCAGACACTCATTGGTAAAGCAGTAAAATGTCATCTTACGCAGCCGTTCCCGGTCTCTCTCCTGGACGATGGCACGGGTCACGGCATCCAGTTCCTGATTATCCCGGTTATTATCGATAAACAGCTGATTTGTAATCACATCCTGGCCGCCGTACAACAGGATACACTCCGCCGGTTCCCCGTCTCTGCCTGCTCTGCCCGCTTCCTGGTAATAGCTCTCCATATTCTTCGGCATGTTGTAATGGATGACAAACCGGACATTGGATTTATCAATTCCCATGCCGAACGCGTTGGTCGCAACAACGATAGCCGCCCTGTCGTAAATGAAGTCCTCCTGATTTTTCTGCCGCTCCGAATCGCTCAATCCCGCGTGATACCTGGTAACAGAGAATCCATCTGCCCGCAGCTTCTCGCAGACCTCTTCCACGTTTTTCCTGGTCAGGCAGTAGATCACTCCGCTCTGCCCCGGATGAAGCTCCAGAAAATTCTTCATCGTCTCATACTTGTCTTTCGGCGCCTGGACGCCGAAATATAGATTAGGCCGGTCAAATCCCGTGGTCAGAACTGTCGGCTCCCGCAGCATCAGGATATCGCTGATATCATCCCTTACCTCCTTTGTGGCCGTAGCAGTAAAGGCACTGACCACAGGGCGTACCTCCATCCGTTCGATAAACTCTACAATCTTTAAGTAGCTGGGACGGAAATCCTGTCCCCATTGGGATACACAGTGGGCCTCATCGATCGCCACCATGGAAATCTTCGTATTTCGCGCAAAATCCAGGAATTCCTCCGTCACGAGCCGCTCCGGAGCGACGTAAATGATGGGATAACGCCCCTCTCTGGCATAGGCCAGCGCCCTGTAATACTGGGAAGCCGTCAGGGAACTGTTTAAATAGGCGGCGTGAACCCCCGCCTGGTTTAACGCCTCCACCTGATCCTTCATCAGTGAGATTAATGGAGAGATGACCAGTGTAATTCCATCCATCATAAGTGCCGGGATTTGAAAACACAGCGATTTACCTGCCCCGGTAGGCATAATCCCCAATGTGTCCCTGCCGCTTAAAATGCTGTCGATCAGCGTCTCCTGTCCGTCACGGAACTCGTCGTAACCAAAGTATTGTTTTAACACTTGATGTTTATTCATATGTCCCTCTTCTCGTGCTCCTCTTCCCTGCAGTTCTCAACCGTTTCAGCTAATCTATCTGCTTTTATTCTCTTTTTGTTCTCTGCTTTTCTCTGCCGTTCCGCATACATTTCACGAATCCAGACTTTTACAGGCGCCTTCCACTGTTGTTTTGGGCTCGGGATGTTTTTTATCAGGCTTTTCGGATTAAGGCCCATTTCTTTCGCCATGCGAATTTCTTCTTCTCCCAGTCTGCATTTCTTTTTTGCTTCTGCCCATAACTCTGCTTTATATGCCATATTAAATTATACTTCCCCTTTTGTAAATTTCGTCTCCCTCATTCAGCACATGCCCCTGCATGACATGCGCCTACAAACCGCCCTCAATGTTTTTGTTTTTTGTCATAACACAATTTTGAAGCCAATGCCGCCTGTCACTATGGGATGTATGAAAGAAATTTCTGAATTGCCTGCTCTATAGAAGTTAGAAACAGAATATCATAAAAACCTGAGATAATTCTACCACAAAGGTTTGGAAAACGCAATTGAAACTATCGGCAAATATTCCTGTGTCCTATGCATCAATTGCAGTTCACAGCCGTTGCACTTCACCTTCCTATATTAAAAACAATGGGCGAAGCCTTTGCTCCGCCCACACTCAATTCCATATTTCAACTGCAACACTTTATTCGCTAATCGAAAACTTTATTTGCTACTTAAAAAACAACTTCATATCATCTTCCACCGTTCCAATTCCTGCAATTCCGAACTGCTGAACCAGAACCTTCGCCACATTCGGCGATAAGAAGGCCGGCAGCGTCGGTCCCAGGTGGATATTCTTCACGCCGAGGGAAAGCAGGGCCAGCAGAACGATAACCGCCTTCTGCTCATACCATGCGATGTTGTAGATGATTGGCAGGTCGTTGATATCCTCCAGGCCGAATACTTCCTTTAACTTCAGAGCGATCACGGCCAGGGAGTAGCTGTCGTTGCACTGTCCGGCATCCAACACGCGGGGAATTCCTCCGATGTCGCCGAGATTCAGCTTGTTATACTTATACTTCGCACATCCGGCGGTTAAAATGACCGCGTCCTTTGGAAGCGCTTTGGCAAAATCCGTATAATAATTTCTCGATGGCGCCCGGCCGTCGCAGCCTGCCATCACAACGAATTTTTTAATGGCTCCGCTTTTCACTGCTTCTACAATCGGCTCTGCCAGAGCAAGAACCTGATTATGGGCGAATCCGCCGACAATACTGCCCGTTTCCAGTTCCACCGGCGACGGACATTGTTTCGCCTGATTGATCATCTGCGAGAAATCTTTCTTTCCATCTTCGCCCGCTTCTATATGCCTGCATCCCGGATATCCAACCGCTCCGGTCGTGTAGAGCCGTTCCTTATAGCTGTCTCTCGGCGGAACCAGGCAGTTGGTAGTCAGCAGAATCGGCCCGCCGAACGCCTCAAACTCTTCCTTCTGTTTCCACCATGCATTCCCGTAATTTCCCACAAAATGAGAGTATTTCTTAAAGGCCGGATAATAGTGAGCCGGAAGCATCTCTGAATGAGTGTACACATCGATGCCGGTTCCATCCGTCTGCTCCAGAAGCTGTTCCAGATCGTATAAATCATGGCCGGATACGAGAATTCCCGGATTCTTTCTGACCCCGATGCTGACCTCCGTAATCTCCGGATGGCCATATGAGGAGGTATTTGCCTCATCGAGAAGCGCCATGGCTGTCACTCCGTACTCTCCGGTCTCAAGGGCGAGCGCTGTCAGTTCCTCCGCGGTCAGCGCCGGATTCAGAGTCGCCGCCAGCGCCTTCTCTAAAAATACCGCCGTGTCTCTTTTGCCGTCTGCCGTGTTCCTGTTTTCCGCCTTTGCTTCCAGAGCCGCGGCATGCTTTAAGTAGGCTGCCATTCCCTTAAGACCATAGGTAATCAGTTCCCGGAGACTGCGGATATCCTCATCTTCCGTGGATAACACACCGACGCTTTTCGCCTTCTCTTCCATATGCTCTGCGTCATCCCAGAGAGCCGCTGGAGACATGGGTTCCGTTCCTGACAGGCTTTTTGCTAACTCTCTTTTCATTTCCAGCGTTTCCTTTATTTTCCCGATAATCGCCTCATCGTCAAAATTGGCATTGGTAATCGTGATAAAGAGGTTTTCCACCACCTGGCTGTTTACCTCATCCGGAACGTTCTGATTCTCCTCCCGCATGCGTACCGCCACTTCTGAAAGCCCTTTTGTCACCCACACCAGCATATCCTGTAAAGCGGCCGTACGGGGCCCCTTTCCACAGACACCTGATTTTGTACATCCGGCGCATCCCGCCGTCTCCTGGCACTGATAGCAAAACATCTTGTTCTCCATATTGTACTTCCTCCATTCTATATTTCCTGCTTTTTAATATCTACAATCAGTTTCTTTTGAATTCGTAATCAGCTTATCATAAAAAGCGGCCGCAGTATGTTGCAATTGCAACGGACTGCGGCCTTTTTTATATTTTTATTTCTTTATTTCTTTATTTATGAAATTGAAATGAAACTTCACAGCTTTTGCAGCCTTTTCTCCGTCACCATAAGCCCCTTTTCGTAGCGGTCGATCTTGTCGTTCAACCGGTCTAACGAGACCTGCATGGCCTTCATCCGCTGGGCCAGCTGTTCCCTCTGTTCAATCAGAAGATTCTTCCTGGCATCAATTGTTAAGTCTCCCTGATGAAACAGGGCTACATACTCGATCAGAGCCTCAATCTGAACTCCCGCCTTCCTCATGCAGATCATTAGCTCAATCCATCCGCAAGAAACGTCGTCATAATCACGAATTCCGCTTTTCGTCCGCGGAACGGGCGGAATCAGACCAATCCGCTCGTAATAGCGCAGTGTATCCGCAGTGATATCATATTTTTTGCTCACCTCTGCTATGGTCATTTTATCTCTCCTTCTGTTTCACTCATCCAGTGTATACAAGACATAGTTCCTCGTTCCGACTCCGATTGCTTCCGCGTGCTCCACGGTATGGATTCCGTGGCGTGACTCGATTCGCTCAATGAGTGCCGATCCGTCGGGAGCATCATAGACCTGGTCCACGCAGGCCTGGTCTAAGGCCACCGGGTCTAAGGAAGCTAAGATTCCGATATCGTTCATTTCCGGCGGAGCCGGGTGGGAATCACAGCCGCAGTCCACCGAGAGATGGTTCATCACATTGATATAGAGGATGGAACCGTTCCTGTAATCGGCCACCGCCTTGGCCGCTTCCGCCATGGACTCCAGGAAATCATCCTGAAGTGTGTCGATTCCAAATCCGGTCGTTTCCTTTCCCGCACTGTGAATCAGACTCTTTCCCATAGCTGATGCAATACCAATGGACATATTTTTGAGCACGCCGCCGAAGCCGCCCATGGCATGCCCCTTAAAATGAGCCAGATTTACGATAAAATCATAGTTTGCCAGATGCGAGCCCACCATGTCCTCTTTTAAATGAACACCGCCCGCCACCGGAATAGCAATGGAACCATCTGTATCCATAATATCATAAGGCGCGATAGTTGAAAAGCCATGCTCCTCCATTACTTTACAATGAGATTTAGTATCGGCCCTTCTTCCGCCGTATGCCGTGTTGCATTCCACAATCGTGCCGTTTATCTCTTTTACCAGTGGCTCTATCAGCTTGAATGACAGGAAATGATGGCCTCCCGGCTCTCCGCTGGATATCTTCACCGCCGTTTGTGGCAAATGGCAGAATCGTCTTTCCATCCAGCTTATACTGTGCCAAAAATGTCTTTACCGCCGGGGCAAACGTATACCACCATACCGGCGTTCCCAGAAATACGGTGCCATACTCCTCAGGATCCACTTCCAGCGGCAGGATCTCCGGCATAAATCCCCGCTTCACTTCGTCCTGCCCCTGATCCGCCACCACATCATAGTTCTCTGAATAGGGCACCACGGTTCTCAGCTCTGCCGTCCTAAATCCCGTCTCGCGCTGTACCATTTCCGCAATCTTTTTCGTATTTCCACTGTACTACCTGGAGTTAACTCTAAGTCAAGAGGTTTTTAAGATTTTTGCAGATTTTTGTAAGTCAAATGAGCAGTTACTACAAAACCCCCAAGAAGATCAAAAAGGCAGCCAGAATTAATCTGACTGCCTCCTCACTTCACTTACTCTTATTTCAAATACTTTCTCAGCACCTCTCTGACCGCCCCCTTACCCGCGATCTCTTCCCGTACCATCTCCGTAATATCGTCTCCGATTCCCGCCTCATACAGATCGATACCGAAAATATTCGCGTTTCCCAGAATCGGCCGGAGCTGGTCTTTTAAGCTGTCCGGATCGCCCCATGCGATTCCGGCCATCTGCTCCTGCAGCTTAAGGATCATGGGATCCGGGGAAAGCACAAACGTTTTGCCGTCGTCATCGACAGCAAGCAGATACCGAAGCCAGCCGGCAATGGCCAGCTGAATCCCTTTCAGCTTTTTCGCGTCACCGTATTTGAGAACACAGGCCTTGATATTTTCCCCAAAGCGGATTCCAACCATCTGTGAAGTATCCACTGCGATACGCTGCGGTGTATCCCCAAGATAAGGATTGGAAAAACGCACATTGATGCATTCGTCAATAAACGCTTTCGGAGAAATAATACCGGGATCCTCCACAAACTCCATGCCTTCCTGCAGCCCCACCTTTTCAGCCAGCTTAACCAGCTCTGGATCACTCATCTGATCAGAAAAGAGGTTGAAGCCCAGCATACACCCGTAAGGCGCCAGAGCGGTATGGATCGGGTTTAAGCAGACCGTAACCTTCATCCGCTCCGCCTTGTTCACGGTTTCGCGGCTTGTCATATAGACCCCGGCCTTCTCGAGAGCCGGACGTCCATTGGGGAAATGGTCCTCCACCACCAGATACTGCGGTTCTTCGGCATTTACAAAGGGCGCTATGTACGTCTGCTTATCGGTGACCACAATATCCATGTCCTCCACTCCGGCGTCCTGAAGCATCGCTCTCACCGCTTCACTCGGCCTCGGCGTGATCTTATCTATCATGGACCATGGAAATGCAATCTTCTCCTCGTCACTGATATAGCTTAAAAATTCCTCATCGACAAAGCCCTTCTTTTTCCATTCCTGTCCGATTTCCAGCACTGCGCTGCGAAGCTTCTCCCCATTATGGGAGCAGTTATCCATGGAGACAAGCGCCAGCGGCTTCGCCCCCGCCTGATACCGCTCAAGGAGCATGGCGGCTATGATCGCAACAGCCCCTGCTGCCCGGTCCGGGCCATAGTCAATATCGTCCAGAATAAAGCGGTAATACTGTCCGTCCGCACCGCGCAGCGCATATCCCTTTTCCGTGATCGTAAAGGAAACCATCTGCAGACTCGGATTGGCAAAGATCTCTCTTAAGCGCTGTCTGTCTTCCGTCCCGTCAGGCAGCCCCTTTAGTGCTTCCGTGAAACAGCCAAATACCCTTTTTTCTGTCGTTCCATCGTTATTTAAGATCACCGACAGGGAAAGATTGTCGTAGGGCTTATAGATCCGGTCAATGGTTTCATAGTCAAATGTCTCCACACAGACAATCCCGCGGTCCATCAATCCGTCTGTGATCAGACGATCCGCAATGCTGCCAATAAAAATACGAAAAATATTCCCAATACCAAAATGAACCCAGACTGGCGCTTCTTTTGTCCGCTGTGCCAGTTCTTCCAAATCATAGGATGGCAGTTCGATTCCTGCCTGATTCCATAGTTGTTTGTCTTTTATTCCTTCTAAAGTAAGTTTCATCAGCATCTCCTTTGGTCTGCATATCCTGTCAGTATTCATTAATCATATGCATAGACCGGTCCATATTTTTTATAATGGCACTGTCAAAATTCTTCTTGATCAACTCAGCTTTTTTCAAGGCGTACTCTGGCTTATCCCACAGATTGCAGAACTCCTCCGGATCCGTTTCATGGTCGTAAAGTTCTCCATACTCCATTCCATGGTAATTTACAATCTTATATCTGCCGTCATAATACATGGTCGCATAAATATTATCATGCGATCCCAGGAGACAGTGATAGAATTCTGAATAAACCGAATCTTTATGATGATGGGGATCCGCCTGTCCGGTCAGAATAGGGAGGAGACTCTTCCCCTGCATATAGTAAGGAACTTCCTGTCCGGTAAGCTCCATCAGGGTCGGAGCCAGATCCACAAGTTCAACCAGCGCATCACTTTTTAGGCCGCTCTTAAACAGGGACGGACACGACATAATAAGCGGAACATGAACCAGCGCCTCATAGAAATAGGCGCCTTTCCAATAAAGGCCATGGTCTCCATTCATCTCGCCGTGATCACTCATAAAAATCACGAGCGTCTGCTCCCTTTGCCCCGTCTCCTCCAGGTAATTCATCAGACGGCCAAACTGATCGTCAATCAACTCTATCTCTGCATAATAATCACGAAAACGTTCTCTTCTGTCATCCTCCGTCAGAGTCGGATACGGTTCCGCCTGCCCATCCTGGCCGCCCTGCATATAATCCTTCTGCTGGTGCGGAGGTTTGCTGTCCAGCTCCCCAGCCTTCCACAAAGGCAGCGGCATATCCTCAATGTTTAGTCTGTCCTTGTAGGCCTGAGGCGGATCCAGGGGTGGATGCGGATCGTAAGGGTTCATGCTGATCAGCCACGGTTTCCCGCTGCTGCGGTTCTGTTCGATAAACTCAATCGCTTTTTCAACACACCAGGTTGTTTGATGGTACTCGGCCGGCACACCAACTGTTTTACCTGTAAAATGAGGATTCGGTTTCGGCGGCCACGTTGCCATACTGGTATATTTTCCCCCGTAGATATCTTCCCAGCGAAGGCCTTTCTCTTTCAGCCAGTTTTGATAATCATTTTCGCCGCCCGGCCAGTCGTCGTTAGGATGTTCACTCCATTGAACATAGCTGTAGCCATCGTCCGTGCGCTTTTCCATCCGCCCCTGTGCAGAAGTCAAATGAAGCTTTCCGGATAAGCCGCAAACGTATCCGGAATCAGCCAGAAGCTTTGTCACCAGCTTTTCGTCTTTTGAATAATTGTCATTGCCATTATAAAATGCTTTTGTAGTTCGGGGATATCTTCCGGTTAAAAAACAGGAACGGCTGGGTGTACAAACCGGCGCCTGGGTATAGGCCCGGGTAAATGCAACCCCTTCTTCTATCAATTGATCGATGTTTGGTGTATGAATATATGGATTTCCCAGCGCATGAATCGTATCATAGCGCTGCTGATCCGTACAAAACCAAACAATATTTACCGGTTTCTGACTCATCTCTCCATCTCCTTTATCAGAAACCATAGACTCGGTGCATGGAATTATCCATATTGCAGAGTACGGTATGATCGAAACTCTTCCTCACCAGTTCTGTTTTCAACGTCTCATATTCCGGTTTATCCCACAGATTATGGAATTCATTCGGATCCGTCTCATGGTCATACAACTCTCCGAACTCTTTTCCATGGTAAATTACCAGCTTATATCTCCCATTATAATACATTGTTGCATTAATGTCTTCATGAGTTCCTCTCAGGCAGTGATAAAACTCACTGTAAACTGCATCTTTGAAATGATGGGGATCCGCCTCTCCTGTCAGTATACCATAAAAACTCTTTCCCTGCATAAAATAAGGAACTTCCAGTCCTGCAGCTTCCATCAGTGTCGGAGCGATGTCTACGAGTTCCACCAGCGCGTCGCACTGTAATCCCTGTTTGAAGACGGACGGGCAGGAAATGATTAAGGGTACGTGCACGAGGCCCTCATAGAAATAGGCGCCCTTCCAATACAACCCATGATCGCCGCTCATTTCACCGTGATCACTCATGAAAATAACAATCGTATCCTCACGCTGCCCGGTTCGGTCAAGGTACGTAAGCAGTCTTCCAAACTGGTCATCGATCAGCTCTATTTCCGCATAGTAATCTCTGAAATGCTCCCGTTTTTCTTCATCTGTAAGCGAGCCTATGGGCTCCGCCTGGCCATCCTGTCCACCTTGAATCACATCCTTCTGCTGATGGGGGGGCTTCCCCTCCATCTCACCGTCTTCCCAGAGAGGCAGCGGCATATCTCCTATGCTCAGCTGGTCTTTGTATTCCTGCGGCGGATCCAGCGGCGGATGGGGATCGAAGGGATTCACGCTGATCAGCCACGGTTCTCCGGTATTTCTCCTGCTCTCAATAAAATCGATCGTCTTCTCCACACACCATGTAGTCTGGTGGTACTGTGCGGGAACGCCCACCTGCTTCCCCGAAAATGCGGGATTTGCCTGCGGCGGCCACGTAGCCATAGTCATAAACTTACCGCCGTAGATTTCTTCCCAGTGGACGCCTTTTTCATTCAGCCAGTTTTGATAATCATTTCCTCCATCCTTCCAGTCATTATGAGGGTGGTGACTGTACTGGAAATAGGAATACCCGTCATCGCACCGCTTCTCCACTCTGCCTTCCGCAGATGTCAGATGAAGCTTGCCTGCCAGGCCGCACGTATACCCTTCATCAGCCAGCAGCTTCGTCACCAGTTTTTCATCTTTTGAGAACTCTTCATTTCCATTAAAGATCGTCTTCGTCGTTCTGGGATAACGTCCCGTTAAAAAGCAGGCGCGGCTGGGCGTGCAGATCGGCGCCTGCGTATAGGCCCTGGTAAATGCAACGCCTTCCTCCACCAGCCGGTCAATATTCGGCGTATGTATATAGGGATTGCCAAGGCTGTGAATGGTATCCCACCTCTGCTGGTCCGTACAGAACCAGACAATATTCTTTTTCTTCTTTTCCATATTTACCACCATTTAATAAGTTCAGTCACTTTATTCCGAAGCTCAATAAACTGCGGATCCGCAATATCACGCGGACGCGGAAGCTCGTTGATCAATGTTGTTTTAACTGTTGTCGGCTTGTTCGTCAGAATCATAATTTTATTGCCCAGGTAGACCGCCTCTTCGATATTATGTGTGATAAATAATACCGTAGTTTTCGTCATCTGCCACAGCTTCACCAGCTCATCCTCCAGCCGGAAGCGAAGCTCAATATCCAGCTGCCCATACGGCTCATCCATCAGCAGCAGTTCCGGCTCCGTGGCGAATGCTCTTGCGATGCTCACCCTCTGCAGCATACTGGCAGAAAGCTGTTTGGGATAGTATTTCCTGTATTTGGTTAATCCCACGATTTCCAGATACTTCTCTGTCCGCTCCTTCTTTTCTGCATCGGAAAGCGGCTTATACAGCAGTCCAAAGCCCACATTTTCTTCTACGGTCAGCCAGGGCATGGTTGAATTTCCCTGAAAGATATACGCTATATTCTGCTTTTTCGTATCCACCTTCTGTCCATCCAACAGGATTTCGCCGGAGGTAGTATCGTAAATATTTACCAAACTGTTCAGAAAGGTTGTTTTTCCGCAGCCCGTGGGACCCACGACGCAAAGTAAATCGCCATCCATTACGTCAAAAGACACATCGCTCAGAACCAGCAGATCCCCAAATTTCTTCGTCAGGTGTCTGACCTGTACTTTTATCTGATCACTCATACCTAATCCTCCCATCTATCCAAGATGCCGGTTATTTCCTTACGAAGCGCCAGGAATTGTTTCGAAACCAAATTTCTGGGTCTGGGAAGATCGATGACATATTCCTTCTTTACTGTTGCAGGGCAATTGGTAAGAACAATAATTCGATCTGCAAGATACAGTGCTTCTTCAATATTATTGGTTACAAAAATAACCGTACGTTTCTCTGCGCTCCATATTCTCTGCAGTTCCTCCTGCATTAAATATCTGGTTTGCGCATCCAGCGCGCCAAACGGCTCATCCATCAGCATTACATCAGGCTCGTTGCAGTATGCTCTCGCGATGCCGACACGCTGCCTCATACCTCCGGAGAGCTGAACGGGATAGGAATTTTCAAAGCCCTGAAGCCCTACCAGGTCGATATATTTCTGCGCCCGTTTTTTCCGTTCTTCCTTATTCACTCCGGCTATTTTAGGTCCATATTCGACATTGCCCATGGTTGTCATCCAGGGAAAAAGTGAAATGGACTGAAACACCACTCCCCTGGAGACATCCGGCCGGTCAACCTTCTTGCCGGAAGCGGTTATGCTTCCCTCTGTGGCCGGTTCAAAACCGGCAATCATGTTGATAATGGTTGTTTTTCCGCACTGGCCGGGGCCAAAAAGGACCAGGAATTCATTTTCTCTGGCGGCAAAATTCAGCACGCGCACGACTTCGTGTTTCCCCTCCGGCGTATCAAATGTCTTACAGACGCCTTTGCATTCTATTACTGTATTTATCTTCCGCTCTTGTTCCATCGACACATCACCTCTTCAGCTTTACGCATAATATAAGCCAGTAAAAAACCAACAACGCCAATCATAATGATTCCGGCCAGAATCTGGGTCATATTGTTGTTATCCATACCGGCCTGAATAATCCATCCCAGGCCGTTCTCTGCCTTGATCATCTCGGCTGCCACCACACTTGCCCACGCAGACGATATTCCGACCTGAAGTCCTGCAAAAATAGCAGGAACCGATGCTGGAATTACGACAGTGGTAAAAATCTGACGTTCCTTTGCCCCAAGCATCCGGGCTGCATGAATCACTTCAGGATCGACATTCATGGCCCCAGTCATCGCATTCAATGTGGTATTGGCAAATGCCGCCAGGAAAATAAGGAATATTTTAGCTTCTTCTCCAAGTCCAAACCATATAATAGAAATCGGAATCCAGGCAATCGGAGGAATCGGACGTATAAATCTGAAAATCGGATTAAAAATTGCCCTGGCGAGGAGATATCTTCCCATCAGCAAGCCAAGTATTACACCGGCCAGAGATCCCAGGCAGAAGCCGATCAGTACTCGTCTCAGACTGCTCAGCATGTGAATGATAAGACTGTATTTGCCCACCACGCCGATACAGTACTCGAAGGTCGCCTTCAGCACCACTACGGGGTCCGGCAGAAGCTTCGACAAGTCTGTGTAATGCGTCACGAACCACCAGAGAAGCAAAAATGCTCCAATCGAAATAACCGCACATATGACTGATAATAATTTTTCTTTTGTATTTTCATTCATTCTGCATTCATTCCTTTCGCAACTTTTACTTCAAGCCAGTGCAGAATTGTATCGAATAGTAATCCGACAATTCCGATCATGATCATACCGACAAATACAAGCGCCGGTTTTGAAGCGTACCTGCCCTGCTGAATCATATATCCGAGGCCTACGGAGGAGGCAAGGAGTTCAGCCGCAACGAGAGCCATCCAGGCCGCTCCCATCGCCACTCTCAGCCCGGTAAAGATCATCGGCAGTGCAGTGGGAATCGCTATTTTAAATAACTTTTGCAAATTTGAAAATCCGAAGACATCTCCAACCCAGAGATGTTCCTGTTTCGTCTGTTTAATTCCGGTGTAGCTGTTTACGATGCATGCAACCGAGGTGCTGAGAAAAATAACAGCGGCCTTTGGTAAAATGCCGATACCGAAAAGTAGAATAAACATCGGAATCCAGGCAAGGCCCGGAACCGGCCGGATTAAGTCAAACAGCGGTCTTGCAAGACGGTCTACCCACTTAAACCAGGCCATCATGATCCCCATCGGAACCCCGAACAGCACTCCCAGAGAGTATCCGAACAGCGCTACTTTCAGGCTTCCCATCAGATGGGTCGGAAGCGTCGCCCCATCCGGTACTTTCGAAGTCATTTTCTGCACAAATGTTTTGGCAACAGTGAGCGGTCCTGGAAAGACGGTTTCCTGTTTTAAATGCAGAACATTAATGCAGACATACCAGGCTGCCAGCACGAACAGAACCGTGCAGCAGGAAATAATTGTATATTTGCTGATTTTCTTCTTCGTTTTCATTGAACTTTCTCCATTTTAAATCAATCGTATTACTTCTCAAGTTTCTGCGGTTTTATCCCGTCAGTACTCCATCGGCTCTGCCGATATTACAAAGAAATCCCGGCCCTTTTAATGTAAGATTTAGTTATCGCAAAAATATTACAAAACAAAAGGACCGGGATTCTCAATAATTATTTCCGCGAGCAGCGGGCTGCCTGACTACTCAGCTGCCGCCCACTTTTTTATGGAAGTAATGAAGCTGTTATCAATACTTGCCTTTACATTAGTCACATCATCTTCTGTTACCTTTTCGTTGGTAAGAAGGAACTCTGCAGCGTAATTCATAAAGCTTCCCAGCAGATAGTCGCCGCTGTCCACCGTATCCAGAGTAAAATAGCTCTTAAGACTGCACTCATCGATGACATCCTGCTCTTTATAATCAAGCCCCTCATCTACATACCATTTATAAGCTACCGCAACTCTGTTATCCTGATTGTTTAACATATCCTGACATGCTTTATAGTAGCAGTACAGGAAAAGCTCCACATCCTCCGGGCGCTCCTCGGCCACCTCATTCTGGCAATAAACCGCGTCAATAATATCCTGGGGCGACACCTGTGTAAAATCAGAGACCTGTACATAACCATCTGCTGCAAGAATAGCGGCATAAGTAGGATTCACCGCAATTAAATTGCCCTGACCGGATTCAAATGCAGCCAGTGCAGAGGAGTAATCCAGGTTCGTAAAGGTAAAGGAATTTGCATCAATGCCGAAATACTGCATATATGCGATAGCGTTCATCTGAGCAGTTGTATTCATCGGCCCAAGGATAACCGCATCTTTTAATGCATCTGCACTTCCATAGACACCATTCGCATCTGCGCCGGCCTTGTAGATCGCATCATCCGGGCGGCCGTAAAGCGTCTCACCGCTGATCGTCAGACATCCGTCCCCGATATACTTATACATGCCGGTAGACAGAGCATATACAGAAGCCATACCGGATACGGCAATATCACATTCGTCGGCTGCCATCGCTTCATTGACGAGGGTCCCCTGAGAACCAAAGTTTACGATTTCAACATCAAGTCCTACCTCTTCATAATATCCTTCCGCATAGGCATACCATGCTGGAAGTCCCACCCAGTTTGCCAGAGTGCCGATCACCAGCTTCTCGCCTGACGCTTTCGGCATGACCGCCCCCGCAGTCTCCTCCGCTGACTCCTCTTTAGCCTCTGCTGTGGTTTCTTTTGCACTCTCAGCTGCGGCTGTGGTCTCCGCCGCCTTCTCTGTGGTCTTACTTGAACTGCCGGAACCGCAAGCTGTCATCGCCAGAACCATAGAAGCCGATAATGTTGCCGCCAATACTTTCTTTCCGAATCTAACCATTGTAATCCTCCCTCTCCTTTGGGTTTGTGTGAGTTTACGCATACGTATGCGTTTGTTGCATGGTTAAATTATAGCTCCCGGTAAAGTCATTGTCAATACCTTTATTCACTTTTGTTACAGTTAATACATTTTATTGTGATGTTTTATGCGAATAGCACAAAGAATTACCGTAGAGTAGTTCCCCTCAGTACGAGTTCCGGCCTGATCACAGTATGAATCGGTTCCTGGACACCATGAACAATCGCAGAGCGAAGCATCTCGCACCCCATGGAGGCGATTCTCTCATGGAACACATTCACAGTGGTAAGATCCGGCGCAATTTCAGCAATGATCGGCAGACCTCCAACGCCTGATATCTGCACGTCTTCCGGCACTTTTAGTCCCAAATCCCTGCATGCATTTAAAACGCCGAGGGCAACCGTATCATTGAATGCCAGGATCGCACATTTTCTCGATTTAATCGTCTCCTGATTATCGATGATGCATTCGTATGCGGACTTTACCGACAACTCGCTCTGCCATACAGCATCCTTATCCATAACAACGCCGCGTTCTTTCAGACCGCGTCTAAATCCGGCCAGTCTCGTTTTCGATTCCGCGGAGGTTTTTACGTTGATGTAAAAGCTTTTATATTCCTTATATTTTCCGAACAGTTTTCCGATCAGATATCCGCTGTATTCACAGTCTGAGAGGCAGCTGCCATAGGAGCCGGCCTTTTCTGCATGAAGCAGATAAACGCAGGGAACCTTATACTTTTTTATCAGTTCCAGGTCTTTTTTGCTGGATTCCATTCGAAAAATGATAAATCCGTCCACTTTCCCGATCTTAATCATTCTTTCAAAGGTGGAGAGACCATTCTGTTTTTCCCCATCATAGACGACCATCACATCATAATCATATTTACTCAGCTCCGCCTGCACCAGATCATATAAATGCGCAAGCCCAAGATTAGAGCTCATTCCGATAAAATGCTTCGGAAACAGGATCCCCACCGTGCCTGTGCGGTTTGTCTTTAGACTTCTCGCCTGACTGTTCAAAACGAAACCGTACTCCTCCGCTTTCTTCTGAATAAACTCGCGCCGCTCCACAGAAATCTGGCTGCTGTTGTTTAACGCTCTCGATATGGTGGACTGTGATACCCCTATAATTTCAGCGAATTCTTTTGATGTCACGTGATTGACCTCCTAATGATAATTTTTGATAGAATTATATCACTGTTTTACTATTTTTCATAGCCCTTTATGCATACGTATGAGTGTGTACACTCATACACTGCCTGCCACTATTGTATAGGCCTGTATTTGTTTCTGTGTATTTTACTAAGAGGGTGGAAGTAACGCTTTATACTATAGGCTTTTTTTAATCCATTCGGTCGAATACTCATCAGCTTTTGTTGGGTATTTATAATTCAGCTTACCTGCAACCTCCACAGCTACCAGTCTGAATAACTCCATGGTTGATGATAATGCTTTTTTAATGTCATTTTTTTCGTAATGAGCATAGCAATTCGATAGTTTTTGAATAATCCAATCCTCCGCCCATAGTTCGCCTCGCATTATTTTCTTTGCTGTCCAAATAGTATGATACCAAAAATCGTTTACTATATTGATAAATTCGTGTTCTGATAACAGCGAGTAAGGCAAATTTCCTATGGAGAACGTCGTCAACGTATGCTCAAGATCAATCTTGTCAACCAAAATGCGATAGCCTCGTTTTAATATATCAATCCCGCCATTCTTTACCGCATTTTCAAAATTTCCCTTTGAAAGAATAACGAAATCAACGTCCAGCGCATCGTCAAAAAGTATTCTTCTTTCTTTCGCACCACCAATCGTATTTTCAATAAAAGAAATATAGAAACACCCAATTTGCTCAAGCCATTGATTAGATTGCAGGAAAAGGTCGGGATTATCGACAATCATAATGACATCAAGATCAGAAAACTCGTCTGACGGGTTAAGCCCAAACGTCCCATAATTTATTAAAGCTCTTTATGCGCTCCAGGCGGGATTTTGAGGGATTTATCGGCGATTTTCTGTGCAGACGAATGTGGAATCTGCCCCTACTATTTTTTATGACTTCATTCTGTTTCCCGCTGCCCTCCAGCCAGGGGGCAATATATCCCTTACGTATGTACTGATAGAAATCGTCACTGTGAATATGAACCGCACAATCGTACGGTGATTTTTCAGCCAGCAACCTGGAGCTGCTGGACTTGCCTGTTCCACACGCCCCTGAAATAATCACAATTCTCGCTGCCATTCTATCCTCCGAATCAAAAATATAACCTTGTCCAATTGCGTTAAAATGAATGCCGTTGCATAAATCAAGTGTATCATAAACCCTATTCTTATTCAATTCATTATAATTCAGCAGCATCTCCATATTTTTTCTGGTTATAATACTTTTCCTTATAAGGAACCGCAAGGACTCAACAAAATGCTTTGCTGGCTATCGGTTTAGGATTATAGCAAAAAATCACCTATTTCTGACTTTCAATTAGAAATAAGTGATTTTCTGCGCGGTTGCTGCATTCTGCTTCGATCCTAACGGCTAACGCCTTTGGAAATTTTCCATTCCTCATACCATTCTGCTATAAGACAGTAAGTTTCCTTGCAAATCACTGCGATATCTTTTATGCACAAACCTCTCTCAAATAAATTTATGGCCGCTTCGCGGTGACCTTTCCTTATGCCAGCCTGCATCCCCTCTTCCCTGCTCGCTTCCTTCTCACTCGCTATATGCCTCTGCTCATCATACTCTGTCAGCAGCACCTCGAACACCTCCACTCTGTGTGATGACAAAAATTCCGCCAGTATTCCATCCCGGATGCAGGAATCGATCACTTCTCCGATTGCCTCCAAAAGATCTGCCCCTGCTTTCATCCATTCTCTGATTCGCGCCACGAATTCTGCATACTCCCTTAATGCAGAACACTGCTCCATCAGGCTTTTATTATGTCCCCGGTTAATGTTCACCATGACCGCTTTAAATTCCATACACGGTTCCAGTTCCGGATGAAGCGTGGAAAATGCATTGGATAACTTCAGTTCTACATTGTCCGGCTCTTCCTTCAAGCCATTGTAAAATACATAGAATTGAGGAATGGGAAGCGTAATCAAACGGCTTCCATACAGGTTCAGCCCCTTCTGCTCAATATACTTTCTGTATTCCTCTACGATATAAAACGCTCCCCGGACCGGCATGTTTGGATTCCATGTAGACCGGTGCTCCCACAGATTCAGAACGTCGTCAATTAAAAATGCGAGATCATTCTTCATTTTCATATAGATGACATCATCAAGCGTATGAATCTCCAAATCTTCAGGATTTGTATACTCGGAATGGCTGACAGCATTATACAGCGAAAGCAGCTCCTCTTTCCGGTTAAATACCATGCGAAATAATCTGTCTTTATACTTTTTATTAACTTTTACCACGTTTCTACCTCCATTATACTCAAATAGCTGGTACTTTACAATAGATTTTTACATTCATTCCATAGACAGACCACTCCTCCCGCTTTCTATTTCCAAACAATTGTGAATGCTTTGGCAGACTTGCCGTGATGCCATTAATATGGCATAAGATATCGTGACGCATAAGAAAATGCGTAACAAGAGTATAACATGGTTATTACAAAAAAACAATAAAAAACCGTATTTATCGACCACACAGTAACAGTTCCGCCACACACTCAAACGAAAGTTTTACTCCATACCAAAAAGGACCGACTGTATTTGAATGCCATTCACCCAAACACCGATCAGTCCTTTTTCGCTCATATAAATCAATCTATTTTCACACTCATTTTAAACCTTACAGCCGCCCTTACCGCTGTCCTGCACATAAACACCGTTCCAAACTGCGCCAGCGTCAACAGCAGCAGACTGAATATCTGGGCTTTTAAGGTTGCCCCCGACACCGTATTGATTAACGCGAACGCTCCAAGGCCGATACACCGCCCGGTCACCACGAATATCTCGTGAAACGCCAGAAGTTCCGGTGAAAAATCTTCGATCTCCTTCACACTCTGTGAAACATCGAAAAATGTGGTATAGCAGGATATTTCAATCATACCGGCCAGAAATGCATTTACCGCCGCAAACAGAATCACCATAACCGGATTCAAAAACCAGTAGCAGACAATGGTAATTCCAGTCAGTCCGGTAACGGCCAGAAGCATAAACCTGCGCCGGTTATCCGGCCGGAAGGTATGGCTCATGAACCAGAAGGACAGGATCGACACAAGCCCCGTCAGCAGAGAATTACACCCAATCAAAAACTCGCTCTTAATGAGCTGATACAGAATAATGTTCAGAATGAACATAAAGGTTCCTTCCCGAACTCCCTTTAAGGTCTCTCCCAGCAGTCCATAGAGAATCTGACGGTTCTCTCCCATCAGCCGGATAAATGCCCCATACCGCACATTTCTCTTTTCCTTTTTTACCTCCCCCGGCAGTTTAAATACAGCGGCCATAGCAAGAAACGCAATGGCAAAAGCCAGTACAAAGATTGCCACATACCCCTTCACGCCGCCGATCGCAGACAGAATGCTGCCTGCCAGAAACGGTACGGTTAAGTTCACTCCCGCGCTCAGTGTACTGATGATTCCCATTCCGCTGTCGCGGTTGGTGACATCCGTATAGTCCAGAATCATATGTCCATAGCTGATATAATAAAAGCCATCTGCCATTCCATTAAACAGCCCGAAAAGCATATAGCAGGTTCCCACATAAGGCTGAAACAGGATATAGCAGAGATAAAGGATATTATAACCAATGATTCCGACAGTGGCCGTCACACGGCATCCCGTCTTGTGCATAATCTGCGCCGAGACGGACATCGTCAGCGCACATGCCGCGAAGATCGCCCCATTATAAAACAGGGTGGAGTTTACATTTCCGGTCTGGTTCATCAGAAGGGTATTGATAAAAATAGCAGGAATCCTCGTAAATACCAGGAAAAGCGTATGTACCAGCAAAAACAGATAGTAATTATGGCTGAGCATCGTTCCCCCGAGAATGCACTTTACTTTCCATTTGATACCGCTTTTCCTATTTACCGTCTGTTCAGTCACATCTTCAACCTCACTTAACCTTTCCGGTTATTGACCGCTTACTATTGCCGCCCGGCGTAAATACGCCGGGCAGCACCAGTACTGCACTTACGCAACGCTGTACTAACTTTATTCACGAGGTTCCGTGACAACCAAAAACAGGCGTGCGCTTTTGGGCGCCAGGCTGACCGTTAAACAGTTCCCATTGACGGTAAATGAGGTCTCCTTCTTTTCCGGATAGATACAGAAGACTTCGGCTGCCGCACCGGATTTTCCTTCCAGAGGGATCTCAAATGATTTCTCCCCTTCACCGCCGGTTCTCCAAACTGCCAGATACTGTTTTCCGCCATTTATCAAACCATAGCTTATGTATTCGTCAGACATGGAGGCAAGACCGGTCGGCCAGCAGGGAATTCCTTCCCGGATATCTTCCCGAATCTTTTTATAGCAGGCGATACCCTCCCGCACATACTGCATGCGCTGCTCTCCGATCTGCCCTAAATAACCGCTCTGGTGAATGCGGAACAGCATGGCATTTACCATGTTAAAGATCGTCTCCTCCTCGGTTCCTTCCACCAGCGGATAGGACCAGATTGCCGCCTGCTCCGGGGCGCATGCCGTCGCACAGTTTGCCGCGATCGCCGCCATTTTGATGTAATCCGTCTGGTCGGTTACAGACTGGATGCTCTGGCGTGCCAGCATGGAATACTCCATTCTCATGCCGCCGCTGCTGCAGTTTTCAATAATCAGGTCGGGATACGCCTCGAAAATCTCATCCAGCCATCCCAAATACGCCCTGGTATGAGAAAGCAGTCCCTCTCCCGCTGAATCCGCATGGTAATCGGTTCCAACACCGGTATCAATATTGTAATCCATCTTGATATAGCCAACGCCGTATTCCTCTACCAGCCGTTTGATGACTCCGGTGGCATAGTCCCGCACCTCTTTATTTCTGAAGTCCAGCTGATACCTGCAGTGGTCAATGATGGGCCTGCCATTTCTCTGGAAAAACCAGTCCCTGCTGACTCTGGAGGCCATAGGACAGTTGATCCCCATCACCTCCAGCTCCAGCCATAGTCCCGGAACCATACCTTTATCCCGGATATAACGGATCACGTCCTCGATTCCTCCCGGAAAACGCCTGTCGCTGGGCAGCCACTCTCCGACTCCATCCCACCAGTGTCCGTCGGAATACCAGCCGCAGTCCACACAGAAATATTCGCAGCCAGATTCCGCGGCCGAATCGATCAGCGGCTTTAAGACCTCTGTGGTCGGATCACCCATCAGACAGTTCATATAATCGTTAAAGATGACCGGCAGCTTCTCGTTGTCCTCATTTTTCCTGCGGATTCTGCGCCTGTACTTCGTCAGCTCTGCGACTGCCTTCTGAAATTCTCCCTCTGCCGCCGATACCGTACACGGTACTGAGAAAAAGTGCTCATCCGGTTTTAAAAGCTTCAAAAATCCATTTTCCTGGTAAGTCGGCCCCCCCGCCTGGACATAAAGAGTTCCGCGGATATCGCTGACCTCCCAGTGCCACGACCCGCTCGTTTCGATCTGCCACATCAGGGACTGATCCAGCTCTGTATTATAGTAGCAGCCCATGGGCAGATGTTCCACACACGCCCAGCTTCCCGTATTGGAGACAGCGATCCGTTTCATGGAAAAGGAATTTACCGCGTCATATCCCAGTTCATTTAAGGTGTACTTTTTCCACTGGGCCTCGCCAAACCAGGTATTGTGCGGAATATAGAGAATTCCGTTTTTATCTCTCGCCCCCTTGGCCAGTTCCGTGAGCCCGGTTAAGGCAAACGAAGATACATACTCCAGCGCATACTCATCCTCAGAATGGTTTACGACCTCATTGACAAAATTGACAACAGAAATTCCGTCGTAGAACTGGATATGCGTAATCAGCTCCAGTCCTTTGTATTTCTGAATTACTTCCAGTTTTCTTCCGTAATCATTCCGGTAATCCCGGTGGTCCTCATACGTCATGAGCAGGGACGGGCTGCTGCCTGTATGCTTCAGACCATGGTGGTCATTCTGATTGAAACCGCTGGCCTGAAGCTCCGCCAGAGTGTACACAGAGACGTCGTCATCTCCAATCTCCATTTCCTGAGGATGAGAGGAAAAATGCAGCAGCCTGACCGCTTCTCCCTTTTTCAACCCCAGATTTAAGTAAATTCCATTTTCAGCAATGTTCATATCCAATTTTCTCCTTTACCCTTTAATACCGGTCTGCGCAATTCCTTCAATAAACTGCTTCTGGCACGCAATATATAACAGCAGCATGGGAACCGTAGCGATCACACTGCCTGCCATCAGTGCGCCCTTATTGTTGTTGCAGATTCCCTGCAGGACGGTCAGTCCGGGCGCCAGAGGCATCCGGTTTAAATCATTGTTGGCGATAAGCGGCCACATCAGGTCCTTCCATGCAAACAGGGCGGTAAAAATCGCCAGCGAAGCCAGGCTGGACCGGGTCACCGGCACCATGATCTTAGTAAACACCTGCCACGGATTACACCCGTCAATCACGGCAGCCTCCTCCAGCTCCTTCGGCAGCGCCATATACTGCTGGCGCAGAAGGAACGTGCCAAATGCGCTGACCAGTGCCGGGAATATCAGTGCAAATACCGTATTTAACAGCTTGATCTTCGATAACATCATATACTGAGGTACAATAAAAATCTGTCCCGGTACCATCATCTGCATCAATACCAGTGTGAACAGCAGCCTCTTAAACGGAAATTCCATCCTGGCAAATCCATATCCGGCCATACTGGAAAATATGACCGCGCAGATCACGCGCCCCAAAATCATCAGAATCGTATTCAGATACAGGCGCAGAAACGGAACTGCCTCCAGTGCCTGCTTATAATTTTCCAGATATCCGAAGCTCCCGGGAAGAATCTTCATGGGAATGGACATCTGCTCTCCAACCGTTTTGAAGGAAGATAAAATCATCCACAGGAACGGAAACAGCATCACAATACTGCCCAGAATCAGAAGGAGATGGGTTACCACGTGTTTTTTACTATTGTTTGCTTCCACTTTACTCCCCTCCTATTCGTAATGGACGATTTTCTTCTGCGCCACAAACTGAAGTCCGGTGAAAATCAGAATCAGACACAGTGCGACAATTGAAATTGCCGAGGCATACGGCTTATCCTGTACGACAAATGCCTGCCTGTAGTACTGGTACATAATTGTGCGGACCGAGTCCATGGCCTTTGACGTATTGGCGTTATAAAGCATATAAATCAAGTCAAACTGCGTCAGAGAGCCGATAAAGCCCGTTATCGTCAGGAAGAATACGCTGGGAGAAATGAGCGGGACGGTTATCTTAAACAGCTTCACAAAGCCACCCGCCCCGTCGATCTCCGCCGCCTCATAGTAGACTCTCGGCACATTAGTGATGGCCACGATCAGTATGATAATCTGCTGTCCCAGACCGCCCCATATGGCGATAATAATCACCGACATCAGCGCGTATTTCGGATCGTGCAGCCAGGAATGCGTCGCGCCGCCCAGACTCTTGATCACATAATTCAAAAAGCCGAATTCCGAGTTGTAAAGCCATGCCCATACCATGGTGACGGCCGCAGGCGCAGCCACCATGGGCGTAAAATAAATAACACGGTAAACGCTTCTTCCCCTGATCTCCTTGCTCATGAGCCATGCCAGAAGCAGGCTGATAAAGATACCTCCCGGTACGGAAACAGCGGAGAAAATAAGCGTATTTCTAAGTCCGATCCAGACCTCCCGGTCCTTTAGGACCCGTGTGAAATTATTCAGGCCGCTGAACACATACTCTTCAAAGCCTGTGCTGGCCGAAAAGCTCAGCAGAAGTGTTTTAAAGATCGGATAGATGTTGAGAATCAGCAACCCTATGATTGTCGGCGCAACAAAGAAGTAGCCCCATAGATAGTTTTTATATTTTCGTTTGTTCATCTTATCTCTCCCTGGGAAAGAAAGGGCTGCTAAAAACTCGCAGCAGCCCCCTGGTTCACGGATTCCTGTTATTTCTTCTCCGTTGCCAGAATTTCATTGATCTCTTTCGCAGCCTGGGTAAATGCCTCTTCTACGCTCGCTTCCCCGTTAAATATTTTCGCCACGTAAGTATTCATGACCTCGGACCATTTTGTCTTGCTCTCCGTTCCTACAAACTGTACCCCGTAATCCATGCTCTTCAAAATAGCGCCGGTATCATATAAATCGTCATGTGCCTTTGCCCAGTCGGCATCTACCCCCGTAAATGCCGGAATGGCCGGGCCGTTAACAGAATCCAGCATCCCCTGTTTGGATCCTGCATAGGCAACAAACTTCTTTGCTGCTTCCATATTCTTACAGTCGCTGGGAACAGACAGCGCCAGGCCGTTCATCTGTGTGGCCTTGATGCCGGTAGGCCCTGCCGGAAGCTCTGTAATGGCAAACTTATCTTTTACAAGCTCATTTTCCGTGAAATAGCTCAGTTCCCAGTTGCCAAAGGTCTGCATGGCAACCGTTCCCGTTGCAAATAACTCAATATAGTTGACTTCCGCCATCATTTCATTGGAAGGTGAATAGTTGGCATTCATATTCATATACCACTCCATCGCCTCAATGGATTCCGGCTTGTCCAGCCCGGACTGGTGTGTTGTCTCGTCGATGATGCTGCCGCCGTTTTCATACAGGAAGTTTCCCCAGCCTTCCTGATCGTGATTGTATGCGGCAAATCCATAGACGCCCTTTTCCTTATCGGTCAGCTTCTTCGCGGCTTCCTCCACGTCGTTCCAGCTCCAGTCCGCGTTGGGATACTCTACGCCCGCTTTATCAAACAGCTCTTTATTGTATACGAGCACGACACAGTCCTTGTCCTTCGGCACTCCGTAATGGGCATCGCCGAATGTATACAGCTTCGTTACTCCCTCCGGATAATTATCGTAGCTGAAGGTATCATCGTACTGAGTTAAATCATCGAGCTGCGCCAGCTTGCCGCCGTTTACATACTTTGCGACTACGTTGGTATGCATGGTCACGATATCGGCCATATTTCCGCTGGTTGCCGCGGCCTCCAGTTTCGTCCAGTACTCCCCCCATGGGGTGATCTGTAAATCTACTTTGATATTCGGGTAAAGCTTCTGAAATCCGTCGATGGTATCCTGAATCTGCCCCCGCTGATTCTCATTCCATGTCACATAGGTGAGTGTAACTGCATCTCCCCTGCCGGCCGCTGCCCCCGCCGCTGCCTCTGTCGCTGCCCCCGCTGCCGCCTCGCTGGTCTTCTCTGCAGTTGTACTGCCGCTTCCCCCTGACCCGCATGCGCATAAGGATACCACCATTGCCGCTGCAACAAAAAGTCCTGCCAAATTTTTCTTCATAGTAACTGCCCTCCAATTTTTTTATTTATTACCGCGGTCAACGAGCCAGTCAGACATGCCCACATGTCCATCCAACGGCGGCCGCGAGAGTCAGAATCCCCGCTTCAAACGGGTGATTGACTACTTTGGTTCACTGCTTTACATGTATTAATATACACGGATTTCATAGATGTTTCTACCGTTTAAAATAAGGTCTTTTTTTATTAAGAAGCTATTATTTATTACATTTTTTTGACAGTGGGGATTTTATGCGGTAGGATAGGAAGAGACGGTTATACGGACAATCGAAATGAAAAGGAGAAACTGCTATGGCATACGAAAACGCTTATCAAATTACGAATCCGGACTGCGTCCTTCTGCCCGAAGAGATCTGCTATATGAACTGGCAGAAATACTATATGGACTACCATCAGCATCCGGCCGGATCCATTGAGTTTAATTACATTGTAGAGGGAACCTGCTATTACGATATTGCAGGTGAAATTTATAATCTGAAGAAACGAAACCTGATGATCGTCAACGGAAATACGCCGCACAAGCTGATTTCCCCTGATTCCTGCATCAATATGAGTATTAATTACTATCAGTCTGAGCTTACTCCTTCCATCGGCACGCTTTCCGCCCTTGTCAAAGCCTATCCCTGCCTCGGCACATTTTTTCAGCACTTGAATACCGGCCTGGTGATTCAGAATGCGCGAAATATCTTTCACCTGCTGGAGGAGATCTGCAATGAGACCAATAACAAAAAAGACCCTTACTACTTAAATATTCTTGTCAATAAGGCTTTGATTGAGGTCGTCCGCCTTCTTTCCGCCGAAAAAAGCCCCACCGATACTTATGTGGAACAAATCAAAAACTATATCAATTATCACTTTTTTTCCATTGAGAATATCGATGAGATTGCAGCGTATGTAGCGCTTAACAAGGTCTATCTTCAAAAAATCTTTCGCGAAAAGACGGGGCTTACGATCTGGAATTATCTGACTAAGTACCGCATGGAAAAGGCCGTGTACTTTCTTCTCCACTCCGATACTCCGATCAGCGATATCGATGAGCTTGTGGGGATAAACTCCAGGCAGAACTTTTATCTGTTGTTTAAGAAGCAGTATGGGATGTCGCCTTCGGAGTATCGGAAGAGATTTAAATAAAATACGGCAGCAGTTTTTCCCGCCGTCCTGAACTGTTGCAAGATACAAATAATTTTCTCTCTTGACATTGTCTTTCCAATATGTAACAATAGTTACACAACGCTTGTGATACATCAATTCTAAAACAGAAAGGCAGTCGCTTATGCCGCCAAAAGCAAAGATCACAAAAGAAATGATATTAAACACGGTCCTCGAGATCACGAAAGAAACAGGCTTCGAAACAGTAAACGCAAGGAGCATCGCCGGCAGACTGCAGTGTTCTACCCGTCCGATCTTCACCTGCCACGAGAATATGGAGGAATTAAAAAAGGAATTTCTTGATTTTGCATACGAATACTATAACCGGTATGTGATCGATTTCAGTCATACTGAAGATGTAAATCCCTGCTTAGTACTGCCTCTTTCGTACCTTGCATTTGCCGAGGAAGAAACAAACTTATTTAAACTGTTATTTATCAACGATATGGATTTGAATATGACTGAGGCAAAGGATTTTTATCACGAAGCCGATAATGAAAAAAGGGCTGCACTCTTTTCCGAAACCATCGGCGTAGAGTTAGAACGTGCAAAGGTAATCTTTTTGGATCTGTTTCTTTATACTCACGGCATAGCGGTTCTGACAGCGGCCAAAAAGATCTCATTTGACAGGAACCATGCGGAAAAGATGTTGATGAACCTGTTATCCGCCCTCATTCATCAGGAAAAACCAGACGCACCCCAGCGCTAGAAGGAGTCCCCTATGACAGAAAACCAATACTTAATCGATTTTTACAATCAATATGACGAAGACAGCCGGCTGGCCTTAAAGCATGGATCGGTTGAATTTCTCACCACGATGCGCTACATTGAAAAATATAGAAAGCCAGGGGACCGGGTGCTTGAAATCGGAGCCGGAACCGGCCGGTATTCTCACGCTCTGGCCCGTCAGGGCTGTGCCGTGGACGCGGTGGAACTGGTCGGCCATAACATAGATGTTTTCCGTAAAAACACCCAGGCAGGAGAAAACATAACGATCACCCAGGGCAACGCCATGGACCTGTCCGCATTTCCGGACAACGGATATGATATCACACTGCTGTTGGGGCCGCTGTATCACCTTTACACTAAAGAGGATAAGCTGCAGGCTCTGCGCGAGGCGATTCGCGTTACAAAACCAGGCGGCGTGATCTTTGCTGCGTATGTGATATCCGACGGCTGCCTCCTTGATGAGGGCTTCCACCGCGGCAGCATTAACGTCGCCGAATATATAGAAAAGGGCCTGCTTGATTCCCGGACATTCGCCGCTAAGTCAGAGCCAAAGGATTTATTTGAGCTTGTCAGAAAAGAGGACATCGATGATCTGATCTCTGCCCTTCCTGTAACCCGTCTGCATTACGTCGCAGCGGATGGCTGTGCCTTATTTATGCGCGAAGCCGTAGATGCCATGGACCATGACGCGTTTGAACTGTATTTAAAATACCATTTTGCGGTCTGTGAACGCGAGGATTTAGCGGGCATTACGAGTCATGCCATTGACATAGTAAAAAAGTCAGACACTCCTTGCACAAATTCTCAATCTATATTATCCTGATACAACAGCCATCATGGCTACGGCAGGCTTCCGTTCCGGATACGCCTGCCAATTACCGGCAAAGGAGGCCTCCATGAAATTATTAATCGCAGAAGACGATCCTGAAATGCAGAAAATCCTAAAGCTCTATCTCCAGCGTGAAGGCTATCTGGTAAACGTGGTTTCCGACGGCCGTTCCGCCGTTGATTTCCTGACAGAGCACCCGGTTGATCTGGTACTGCTGGACTGGATGATGCCGGTTCAGGATGGAATTCAGACCTTAAAAGAGATCCGTCTTTTAAACATCCCCGTAAAGGTTCTCATGCTGACGGCAAAGGGAGAAAGTGAAAGCGAGATAGCCGGACTTTCCTGCGGCGCCGATGATTACCTGCGAAAACCGTTTGACATACAGGTTCTTTTACTTCGCATAAAAAAACTGTGCAATGCGGCTGATGTCCTGCAGTTCCATGATATCCGCCTGAATCCGGTCACAATGGAAGTGACAAAAGACCATCAGAAGATGGTCCTCACCAAAACAGAGTTTGAACTTTTAAAATATTTTCTCTCCAATCCAAACATCGTATTGTCACGGGAACAGCTTTTGAACCACGTGTGGGGGATGGATTTTGAGGGAGACCCCCGCACCGTCGATAGTAATATCCGCCGTCTTCGAAAAAAGATCGGCGAGGACCTCATCCGGACGCGTATCGGCATGGGCTACGTGATGGGAGGCGGCCATGACTAATGGAAAGCGACGCTTCCACCGGCTGTCCACCAAGTTCATCTGCGGTACGGCAGCGATTCTGGCCCTGATCCTGGCCGCCACACTTTTCGTCAACTCGAAGGTGGCGGCGCGGTACTATCTGCGTCAGCAGACAGAGTATGTCAGCCAGGCCGGCAGCCGCATCAGGGAATATTTAGACGCTGGAATGTCACCGGACGAAGCTGTCGCCAGCCTGGAAAGCTCTGATAATGTGCTGATCACTTACGCCGCCAATACTTCCGATTACGATGCGTTAAGCACCAGTCTGCGGGACAAATTCCGCGAGAAGGGTCTTGGTTTTCAAAAATTCTGGCTATGGGATCAGGATTATCTGTCCGCCGTCCAGAAGGGTTCCCAGTTCCGCCTTTACCAGCAGGACAAGTTAAACTACGGTATTTTAGTCGAGTATATCCCGGTGGGCTCCAATTTGTATGCGGTCGCCGCCATTGTTCCCAATACGGCGGACTTCATCGGGATTATCAACCGTTTCAGCATCCTGCTTCATGTCATTTCCCTGATTGTCGCCGTGGTACTGCTGTATTTACTGGTAAAACATATCACCAATCCGCTGCGCCGCATAGAGCGTTTCTCGCAGGAGATCGCCCGTCAGGAGTACGGTTCCCTGCATATCAGCACCCGCGATGAGCTGGAGCACGTTGCGGACAGCATGAACCAGATGAGCATTTCCATACAGCAGTATCAGAAAATGCTTCAGGCCAAAAATCAGCAGATGGAACAGCTTTTAAACGACGTGGCCCACGACTTAAAGACTCCCATCTCCCTGATCGGCATGTATTCCTCCGGAATCCAGGATGGGCTGGATGACGGCACCTTTTTAGAAACCATCATCCAGCAGAACAACCGGATGTCGCAGATGGCAGAACGGCTTCTGAACCTGTCGGGAATCGAGCGGAAAGAACATCCGCTGACCACCATCAGGCTGGATCTGCTGCTTTCTGAATGCATCGGGGAGCAGAAGCTCTTTCTTTCCAAGCGGGGGCTTAGCCTAAACACAGCCGTCACACCGAATCTGGAAATCACGGGAAATGCAGAGCTGGTCACGGAACTGTTTTCCAACCTGCTCTCCAACGCGGTAAAATACGCCGCCTCCGGCACCGTACATGCAGTACTCGGCAAAAACGATGGGCAGTGCTGTTTTCGGATCACAAACGAACTTGGAAATGACGATCTGGACACGGAACGGATCTGGGAACCGTTCTATGTCGGAGAGCCCTCCCGCAACAAGGCGCTGTCCGGTACCGGACTCGGTCTGCCGATCGTCAAAAAAATCGCTGATACGTTCGGATATCAGGTCCGCTGTATACGGGAAGGCCATGTTATTACATTTGAAGTCATTTTCTAGAATCTGCCGTTCCTGCTCTGCCGTATCGTTCCTCTGTATATTGCAGAGCCAGACAGAACAAAGCGATCAGCGCCGCCGAAAGGATCACACCGGCCACAATATCAGTAAACCAGTGTACGCCAGAGAGCATTCTCCCGACTACCGTTAATACAAGGATCAGAACAGCCGCGGTATCCGCTGCCATCAGCCACCCTCGCCGCTTTCGCAGATAATCATGAAATTCGATCATCGCCGTAGCCATAATGCAGATGGAGGCCATCGTATGGGAAGATGGGAAAGACGCCTCCAGTACTGACCCCTGTGTGAGAATAACGGGTCTGTAATTGATGACAACGACCTCGAAGAACACATAACAGGCCGCAAGGATGCCGTAAAATGCACCCAGCACCAGAATCGGGACATCGACCTTCCGGATGCTTCTGCGTGTTACAAGCTGGAACAGTCCCGCCATGGCAAACCCGAACGCAGTCGCCATGGCGGCGGCGCCCATCCATTCGCTTACGTTATACCACAGCGGATTCACACCGAACAGTTCAAATACGAATTTGTTGACTGACGCGAAACCGACGGACGACTGTTCCGGTCCGATCGGTCTTACATCAATTGTTTTAACCATAACCGTAAAAATTATAAAGAGTAAAAACAGACTTGCTGCCATGATGAGAGATTGTTTTGATTTCTTAAGCATTATCATGTATCCTTTCTTTTCATTACGAGATTGCTGCCTGCAGGCTGTATTGAGATTATCTGCTTTCCACTGAGAAAAGACAAGAAACTTACTCTCACAATGGTAAAAAGGCCCCGACACGTATCGTGTCAGAGGCCTTTTTATCACGTTTTTACGAAGTTTTCGCCTGATGCTGTTTACGATTCATTATGTAATACAGCAACGTAATCTTCCATATAAAAAACAGAAACATCAGAACTGTCACATATGGTTCCCTCGCCACAGCAAAAAGACAGATTGCCGCCGCGCTCAATGCGACCGAACCGTTGGTGACCCTGCTCAGCCACGCCTCTTTATCATAATGAATCAAAATCAGCCTCATGATTCCTAAAACTATCAAAAGGCAAAAAATACCCCAGTATATCCAGAAATTTATTTTTGTTGTATCCGTAAAGGACAATAGATTCACATGGTAGATATGTCCGCCCTCCGGCTTTCCGTAAAGCGGTAAAAAAATGAAGGCGGCCGCCATTACATCGATGATTCCGCCCATCAGTCCGTATACCTTTTTTATATTGGAACGATTTTCACATTCTGCCAGACTGATCAGTTCGTCACCGGATAACAGATCATCTATGGAAACGGAAAATAATTTTGAAATGCTCTTCAGCGATTCTATGTTGGGATATCCTTTACCGCTCTCCCATTTCGATACAGCTGTCCTCGATACGAACAGCTGCTCTGCAAGCTGTTCCTGGGTGAGATTATTCTTTTTTCTGAGCTGCTGCAGCTTTTCGTTAAACTCCATTGTGGTCTCCTGATATGGTAATTGGTCTGTTAGTCTGGTATCGTAATCTTTCTGTATCTGTTGGCATTTGCCTTTACGGCCTGCTGATTTATTATAAGCGGACTCTGGAAGAAAAGCAACCGGCCATCCTGCTTTCCTTTTTCCATATCATTCCAGTCATGTAAATTGTCAATCCATGTCTATTTTGTCACATGAATGTAACAACCGAGCCTTATAATCCCTTTTGTATGAATCAAATGCCCGATATACAGCAGTCATCGGCCGGATACGCATTCCTGTCCGCCCGATTCCCTGCGCGCAAAATGAAAAATCAGAAAAGGAGTATATAATGAAAAATTTACTATCTAAAAAGCTGGGCCTGCTTCTGCCATTGACCCTGGCTTTAACCGGCTGTGTGTCCAACAGCCAGAATCCGGAACCGTCATCTGCAGCCGTCCCGGAGGAAATGGAGGTCTCTGAATCTCATGATACCGGACTTCCCTTTGATTTTGAGGTAGAGCCGGAAGAATTCACCCTGTCCTTCGAGGTGGAACAGACGCTTATAACGGCAGCTGCTAAGGGGGAACGGAGAACCGTACTGGACTATGGAAAAGTCGGCGATACCATCAGCTGGCGCTATCCCGATGAGCAGATATCAGTATCCCTGTCTCCCGAAAAGGACTATTTAAGTGTGGAGATTACCTCGGAAAATGAGAACGACAATTCCTTTACATGGCCCGTTATCTCCGCAGATACCTACTATTTTCCCTTTGGCGAAGGCAAGCGGGTACCTGCGGACGATCCGGCCTGGTTCGATTATTTAAATGGCCAGGAATTCCAGGTGATGGAGCAGCTTTCCATGCCGTTCTGGATCTCATCTGCCGGAAGCTACAACCTCCTGTTCGTTATGGAAGATCCTTACCGGACAGAGATGAATTTTACTTCAGATTCCCCCATCGCGTTCTCTGTCTCCCATCAGTTTCCGGCGATCGACGATAACCGGACAAATAAATTTCGAATTTACATCACAGACAAAGATCCTGTCAGCGCGGCCAAGCTGTATCGCAATTACGTAATCGAGCAGGGACAGTTTACCACCCTGGAACAGAAAGCAGAGGCAAATCCCAATATCCGTAAGCTGTACGGAGCTCCTTTCATCTATCTTTGGGGTGATTTCGCCGTATCAGCGGATGATATCAACTGGCAGGCATTTCGAACGTCTCTTTCCTCGCCGGTTATGGAATATTTTCTGTCATTTGCCGAACGCCTGGAAAATGGTCAGGAATTTACATCTGTCCTGAAAGAAATACAGGGTCAGGACTACGTGGCAGAGTATCAGAAAAATGTAATCTGCAGCTACATCAGCCAGCTTTTGAAACGGGATGATTTCTGGGAACCATCTGTCTTTACGCAGCGCTCTTCAGAGTTAGAGGTTCTCCTGGCAAAAGGATATGGTAGCTTAAGTGAAACGGACCGGATTCAGGTTCACAAATATGCCGTCGCATCAAATTTACCGGAAGTATTTGCCGATGCCGGACAGTGGATGGATTTCCAGACGGTTACTCTGCTTCAGGAAATGAAGGAAGGCGGAATCGAACACGCATGGATCGGCCTTAACAGCTGGGAACAGGCGTATGGAAAACCGGAGCTGGTCGAAACTGCGGTCAGCCAGGATTATCTCATCGCCAGCTACGACTCCTACCATTCGATTCACGAGCCCGGCAGAGAGCAGTGGATTACCGCTCAGTTTGACGATCCATCCCTGTATGAAAACGCAGTCATAACGGATCAGAACGGCAAACCGGAAAGCGGCTTTCAGAACGTTGGCCGCAAATTAAATCCCGCCCTGTCGCTTCCTGCCGTCAAAAATCGTATGGAAACCATTATGTCCAGCCAGCTCCCGTTTAACTCCTGGTTTATCGACTGTGACGCAACCGGAGAGATCTATGACGATTACACACCTTCTCACATTACCACACAGGAGGAAGATCTTGCCGCCAGACTGGAACGTATGTCTTACATCAGAGACCAGTACCATCTCGTCATCGGCTCGGAGGGCGGCAATGATTTCGCAGCCTCTGATATCGCATACGCCCATGGAATAGAACTGAAGACATTTGCCTGGATGGATGAGGACATGAAAAGAAATCAGGACAGCGACTATTATATCGGAAAGTACTACAATCCTAACGGTGGCGTCGCGGAACATTTCTCCAATCGGATTCCGGTAAAAGAACAGTACCGTACCACCTTTGTGGACCCGAAATACGATATTCCGCTGTTCAAGCTCGTCTACAATGATTCTGTCATCACAAGCTACCACTGGGACTGGTCGACCTTCAAAATCAAGGGCGCGACTGCAGACCGTATGATACGGGAAATCCTTTACAACGTCCCTCCGCTCTATCACCTCGATGCGGTGGAATGGTCAAAGTATAAAGAAGACATTCTCCGCCACCAAACCGTCTGGTCGGACTTCAGCCAAACGGCTGTCACCCGGGAAATGACCGGTTTTGAATATAAGAGCGAGGACGGCAGCGTGCAGAAAACCGTATTCGGAGGCGGCGGGGAGGCAGCCGCGGTTGCGGTTGCTAATTTCGGTGATTCCTCTTATCAGTATGAGAATATTGAAATCCCGGCTCACTCTGTGCTTATAGAGATGAATGAGAGCCGGGAGGTCTACACGCCTTCTCTGGATCCGGAGCACGTATGAGAATACAAATGATATATTGATGATCGCGAACCACATTTTCAATGTCTTTCGTTAGTACCATAAAAATCGGTTTCCTGCAAAACTACTGCAGGGAACCGATTTTTTATTCGCTGTATTTACGATTGCTGTTCCAATAACAATTTTAAGTCCTCTTTACTCGGTAATATTGTCTCATATTTACTTGCAAATATTTGATTATTACTTTCCGGCAAAGTCATTTCCACAATAGATTGCTTCTTATTTTTGCATAGTATTATGCCAATCGTATGATTCTCCTCTGGTAATTTAACCTTTCGATCATAGTAATTTACATACATCTGCATCTGACCAATATCCTGATGTTTTAATTCGCCTATTTTCAAATCAAATAGAACAAAACAGCGAAGAAGCCTGTTAAAAAACACAAAGCTCTTTTATCTGATCTTTCCCGCAAGCATCAAAGCCAGATCAAGCGCACTCGTCTCCGGAACAGCGACAGCGATTTCCGGCATGACCTGTCCCACCCTTTTTACCACTTCATCTCTGATTATCTCGTTTTTAACCAGAACACTGCCCCACAGCCACAGATGAGGTTTCTCCTTCCCGCTCGCAGGGGATACCTGGCTCTGTTCAATCCAGCCGGCCTTACGGGCAGTATCTTCAATGAGTTTCCATATTTTCTCCGCACAGTCCTTAAGGATTCCTTCCGCCTGTAAATCTCCCTGTTTGGCGGCCTCATAGGCAATCATGGAAAAGCGGGCGATTTCCGACTTATCAAACAAATGCTCATTCACGAACAAATCAATCTTTTCCAGCGTATCCAGGCCGCTCTTTTCCATAAACCTCCGGGTAAGATACGGGCATTTGGTCCTCTCGTCCAGATCCTCTGCTGCAAGTCTCATAGTCTGCATACCCAGATAAAATGCGCTGCCCTCATCGCTTAAGATATGATTCCAGCCTCCAGTCCTGTATTTAGTACCCTTCGCATCGATTCCATAGCAGATGGAACCGGTACCGGATACCACTACCATCGACGGCCCCTCCTTCAAATACAGAAAGACTTCACAGTCATTGACTGCCCGGATACAGTCGGACTTAAATCCCATTTCCTCGAAGATATCCCGGCACATCTTCTCATATCCCGGTGAATCAATTCCGCTTGCCGCCACACAAATCCCCATACAGTCCGATGGATTCAGTTCCAGCTCCTTCAGTGCCGGAAGCACCAGTTCCCGGCAGCGGCTCCGGCTCTTATCGTATCCGTCCGTATTGATACTGCAGCCCGGCCCAGTGAATTCCCCGAGGATATTCCCGTCTCCGTCTTTCAGTTTTAATCTTCCATTCGTCCCGCCTATGTCCATTCCAGCATAATAGTTCATAAAAATTCCTCCCTTATTGTCCATTCAATATTTCCAGGCAGCTAAATGCCTTGATAAATTCTTTTCTTCCGTATCCATCAAATTCTACGGTAATCATCGTGTCATCTTCTTCAACAACTTTGCCGCATCCGTATGTTTCGTGGCGAACCAGTATTTCGGCAGATGCAGATTCGATGTTTGGCGTTTTCTCCTCCATTTCCTTCATCCCATCTGCTTTCTCCACATCCTTTTCTTCCAACCTCTCCCCGTTTTCCTTCGCCATCTGTACCTGTCTCCGCAGTTCCTGTAAGCTGGCAGTTCCCGTCTGCCTCTCCGGCTCCTGTACCTGCACCAGTTCTGACGGAATCATCCGGATATAACGGCTTTCCCCGGCCATCACACCGAAGGTGTCGGGATTGGTATACCAGGAAAGCTCCAGATAATTTCTGGCCCGTGTAATTCCCACGAAAAACAGCCGCCTCTCCTCATCTTCCCCGTCTATCCCTTTCGTCCGCAGCGGAATCAGGCCATAATTCACACCAATGATAAAGACATGGGAAAACTCCAGTCCCTTTGAAGCATGGAGTGTCATCATTTTCACGCATGCCTCTCCGGCGCCGTCCGCCTCAGGAAGCAATTCCCGAGAAGTTCCATAAAGCGCCGCTGAATTCAAGAATTCCCGAAGCCCTTCCGGAAGCTTAAGGTCTTTTGCATTCATAAATGCAAACATGCGGTCCAGAAAATGCCGGACATTTGCCTTATCGTCCCCATAAGATGCTGCATTGGGTTTCAGTGAACAATCCAGATCAAAATACTCATAAAATGCATTCGTATCCTTTATCTCAGCGCTATTTCGTTCAAACGAAACCATTCTTTCGAAAAGCCCGGGCACCGCAGCTTTTTCTGATCCACTCTCAGAAGCTTCCTTTCGGCCGCATACTCCCGCCCAGCCTTCCTCTGCCAGTTTTTCCGCCTTCTTCGCAGAAATTTCCACGCCGTATTCCCGGCTGCTCAAAACGAAAACCGCAGCAGCGCGGTCAGCAGGGTCCGCCAGGAATCGCAGAAGCCGCAGGAGCCATTCCAGCACCGGGATTTCATGAATCCCCGTCTTTACGGCCACCTCATATGGAATTCCATTCTTTGAAAATACATCCTCCAGCACCTTAGACTGGCTCTGCAAGCGGTAAAATATGGCGATCTCGTCAAAAGGAATCCCCTGTTTCTGCAGTTCACGGATCCGGTCAGTCAGATAACACGCTTCCTGAAAGGAATCGTAGTGGTTCTTCACCACAATCTTTTCCCCGCTTCCTCTTATCCCTTCCAGAGCCCCGCCATTCTGCTGAAAACACCGGGCTGCCTCCAGAATCTCGTTGCAGGACCGGTAATTGACCGGGAGCGAAAGCTCTGCCGCCTGATACCGCGTCTTCAAAGTATAAAACAAATGAAACGCGCTCCCACGCCAGCTGTAGATCACCTGATTGGGATCTCCAACCGCAAACAGCTTCGCTCCCTCTGCCATAAAGCAATCGATAAATTCCAGCTGTTTTCCATCGCAGTCCTGTACTTCGTCAACAATTACCCATTGAATATTCGCAGCTCTCTCTTCCTCCCCTTCCTCTTTCGCCATCAGGAGGCAGGCATTTTTCATCAGATCCGAAAATGTCATCTTATTTCGCCTGAGTTTTTCCTCCGTGAGAAGCCCTGCCAGGATTTCCAGATCATCCTGGCCGCCGGCCACTCCGAAATCGCCCGCTGCCGATACGCGCTCCGCTTCCGCCAGCCGCTTTCTCAGCCGGTTCTTGTATTTTATCTTCAGCTTTTTCTCCGCTATCAGCGCATGGGCCAGTTCCAGTTCCAGTTCCTCATCCGGCTCCATCACCATAAAGTCCTTCGTATATCCCAGGGTCTCCACCGGGAGACTTTTTTTCAGGAGTCCCAGAGCCACGCCATGAAACGTCCCGAAGTTTTCCGTCTCCTCCGGCGTCACTGACGGGTCTGCACGCACAAGCCGCTCCCGTATTTCAGAAGCCGCCTTGTTTGTGAATGTAAGCACCACCATATCCCGGTAACTCACATGCTTCACCTCATGGAGATAGAGAATCTTCGCGGTCAGCACCGTCGTTTTTCCGCTCCCCACATTCGCACTCACGAGGCAGGCTTTATTTTCATCGGTGACCGCTTCCCTCTGATAGGGGTTCAGCCTCTCCCATTCTCTTTCCCAGTCCACCTAATTCTCCTTTTTCTTAAGCTTATTAAGCCTCTGTTCAAGCTTTTTCCGCATATCGCTGTTGTCTCCGCTTCTGTCCCCGCTGTTTTCACCACAGCCATCGTCCCGGTTCTCTCTGTTTTCCCCTTTTTTTCGAACCTCCACCTCCAGTTCAAATCCTTTCGGTGCGTCCGTATAATAGGAAACCAGATTATTAAGGGCCTTTCGGTTTGTCTCCTCCATGATCCACTCACGGTAAAATGGCTGATCCGTAATCAAAGCGAGTCTCCTCCCCTCCGTTCTGACCGCATTCATCGTATTTAAAAAGGACGCAAACGGCTCCCCGTTTTTCAGCAGCATGGCGGTAAATGCCTTCCACTGCGTTTCCAGCTCGTCAAACCGAAATGGCTTCTGTATAAATGTCGAAGGACCGTACGGTGCCATTTTCACATGTTTCGGCACTTTAGACTCCTCCAGCATATTCCTAAGCCCCCACAAAACCATACTTTTATCGAGATGGTAGTCACCGACACAGGCGGCACAGCCGTCCTCGCAGGGACAGCCGCTCACCATGGCGATACCATTTTCTATAATCTCCGGAATCAGCTCGTACGCTTTCTCGGCATATCCAAGACCGCCCGTATACTGATCGTAGAGAAAGAGATATACGGACTCCTCAACGCTTTTTTCTGCATAAACGGCGTTAGTGCTGACAGTCGTGCCGATGTCCTCCTGCTCCGTCATCGTTACCAGGCGCGCTGCGTTTCGGATGGCGCAGCACAGCCCCTCAAAATGATTGTTTCGGATCATCTGCCCGTTTGAACTCTCCTGCAGCAGACGGCGGTAGGCCGTTACCACATTACCCGGAAGCTTCAGCCAGACGCTCTCCGTTTCAAATTCTCTGGATAACGAAGGATTAATCTGTTCATACCCCAGATTCTGATGATTATGAAACTGCAGCTTGCGGTACAAGGAAACCTGCGCGTTGACATTTACATCACCGAACACCGCATCTATTCGTTTCCACGGCTTCTCTTTCCTGCCGTGAATGATCGTGATATCCGTATTCCCCATGGGCGTCGTATAGTAATTTCCATTAAACGGCACGGCACGGGCTGTCCTTGTCTCCAGATCCAGCGTCACAACCTGGTACTGAACGCCGCTGTGTAAATAGACAGCTCCGGGGTGAATCTCGCGGAACGCCTGCATTTCGTCCATCTCCGTAATCTCTTTTCCGCTGTCCTTTAAGAGCAGCTTGTACCGGTTGGGGTCAATATTACGCAGGCTGTAATCTCCGGCCGGGAAGGAACCGCCCGACCACACGAATTTGCCGTTCTGTCCGGTCAGCTCCTTTGCCCGCATCAGGACCGGAATCGTCTCGCCCAGATCCGGAAAGACAGAGGCATCATCAAGCGTCAGGGGAATCTCTGCCGCAGCCGCCCTGATGTGGGAAAGTTCAATTAAAAGGTTGTTCTTGTCTACGACGGCGCTCTCACTGCTGTTTTCGAACAGCCATCCCGGGTTCGTTCCGATGTATTGATCGAAAGGCTGGCTGTCAAGAATCAGATAGTTGGTGCACGCCCGGCCGCTTCTTCCGGCCCGGCCCGTCTGCTGCCAGAAGGAAGCCCTCGTTCCCGGATATCCGGCCAGCACAGCGGCATCAATCTTACCAATATCGATACCAAGCTCCAGCGCATTGGTTGACACCAGCCCGCACAGCGCTCCTGTCACCATCTTGTGCTCGATCTCCTTACGCTCCGCAGGCGTGTAACCGCCCCGGTAACCGGATATTTTATCTGCCTGGGACGCACTGGCCGGACTTTCCGCTTCGAGACGGTCCCTGGCCTCCTTTAGAATTACCTCCACATTTCTTCGGGAACGGGCAAATGCGATAAAATTCTTTCTCTGTTCCACCAGTTCCGGGATCAGCTCCGCCGCCACCGCCGTGGCCTGCACCTGTCCATAGTACTTTTTATCGTGCCCCAGAATCTTCGGAGGCTTTATCAGAAGGTAGGTCCGCTCTGCCGCAGGAGAGCCATCCCGCTCGATCCGCACGAATTTTCTTCCGCAGATCTCCTCCGCCAGTTCGACGGGATTGGCAATGGTGGCCGAACTGCACAGAAAGACCGGTGATGAACCGTAGTAGCGGCACACCCGGTGAAGCCGGCGGAATACATTGGCCAGATGGGACCCAAACACACCTCTATAGGTGTGAAGCTCATCAATGACGACAAACTTCAGATTTGTAAAAATAAAATCGAATCCGAATTTACTGTGATTCGGCAAAAATGCCCCATTCACCATCTCCGGGTTGGTCAGAATAATATTCGCTTCTTTCCGGATCCGGCTCCTCTCGCCCGCAGGCGTGTCGCCGTCGTAAACTCCCGCTGAAATGCGGCTCTTTCCGAAATATTCAATGAATGGCTGAATCGCGCGGTACTGATCACTGGCCAGCGCCTTCGTCGGATAGATGAAGACCGCCCGCGCCAGCGGATTCCTTAAAATCTCCTCGATAACAGGAAGCAGAAAGCCCAGCGTCTTTCCGCTGGCCGTAGATGTGGTAATCACCACGTTCTCCCGTTTCAACGACCTTAAAAACATCTCCGCCTGATGGATATAAAGCCCTCTCACCCCGTTTTTCTGCAGATATTCCCGCAGTTCCTCCGGAAGCTCCGCCGGGAAGCCGGCATAACGGGCACTCCGCTCCGGCATGGTTCTTCTGTAAATAATCAGATCATTGATATCCATAGTTATCTTCCTCCTGCATTACCTAAATACCATTATAACGCAAGAACGGATGTTTGGCATCATTTTTCTTATCGGATGCTTACAGTTGACACATCACGCCACGAATGCTATGATGGGCGTAGTCACTTTAAAATGTCCAGTCTATGTTACAAGGAGGTGAAACAATGGACGGCAACCCTCGAAGTCGTAAAAACGTCGTGAACTTACTCATGTATAAATACACGAGCTTCCTGTTTCAGTGCCGATTGCCCTTCTATTAACAGGTCTTATGCCAGCTCCACAGGCGTTGATTATACTGTTCGGACCGTCCCGGCCCTACAGTTTTTGATTATTTCTATGCTGCTTTTCGATATATCTCATACCCTCTGTTTCTGATGTTGATTGCTGCATTTACATCTCTGTCCATGCTCATTCCACAGCTGCATTCATAACGGCGTACCGATAACGGCATCATCTTTACCTTTCCACAACTGCTGCAGGTCTTCGAGGACGCATACCACTTTTCGATGCGGATCAGACGCTTTCCTCTGGACTCAAGTTTGTACTTTAGCATGATAAGAAATGATCCATACCCGTTATCCATGGTCGCTTTTCCGTTTCCGAACTTTCTATTTGCCAGCGCCCTCATATTTAAGTCTTCCACACACACTAAATCGTACTGTTTGGCTATCTCAGTTGATTTTTTGTGCAGATAATCCTTTCTCTGATTGGCTGCCTTTTTTGCAACCCGGGCAATTTTTTTCTGCTGTTTCCGGTAATTTACTGACTGCAGCTGCTTCGCTTTCAGCTTCCTCTGCGCCTTTGTCAGCTTCTTCTGGTTCTTTCTATAATAATGAGGCATACCGCAGCACCTGCCTTCTGAATCCATATATAATCCGTCCGATTTATAGTCCAGACCAATCACCTGCTCCGGATTAACTGCCTGCGGCATAATCACGGCCTCATACCCGTAAAGGACTGACACATAATAACTGCCGTCACCTTCCCTTGATACCGTGGCCTGTTTCAGACGCCAGTCTTCCGGTGCTGCCCTGTGGACAATTGCTTTGACCTTTCCGAGCTTTGGCAGCCTGACTGCTCCATCCAGTATGGCAATATTTCCATTCGTATAGTTCGTAGTGTAGGACATACGGCTGTGATGCCTGCTCTTGAATCTGGGATAGCCGCCCTGTTTCCTGAAAAATCTCTGGTAAGCAGCATCCAGCGCATAGATGGCATTGGTCAGGGCAAATTTATCCACCTGCTTAAGCCATGGCTGCTCCTGCTTAAGGATTCGATTGCAGTCGTTATTACAGGCAGTTTTATTCATATAAGCCTTACCCTGCTGATGGTTTTCCGACTGCAGGGCGAGATAATGATTATAAACAAACCGGCAGCTTCCGAACGTATCTGTCAAAAGCTGTTCCTGCTCTGCGGTCGGATAGACACGATACTTATAAGCCCTGTTCATCCTATTTCTCCTATTACCGTTCTTTTTGTGAATCAATATAGCACTTTACCTGTTCATGGCTTCGGTCACTGACAGTCACTGCGCAGTAAGATGGATTCCAGAGATGTCCTCCCCACAGCTGTTTCTTTAATTCCGGATGGTCTAAAAACAGCCTTCTGGCCAGATTTCCCTTCATGATTTTGACCATGTCTGATATCATGAACTGCGGGCGGCAGTCCAGGAGCAGATGAATGTGATCCGGCATAACCTCCATCGCCAGGATCTGAAAAGAATACTGGTCCGCCAGTTCTGTCAGCATCTCCTTACATTGAATATCGATTCCATCTGTTAATACCTTCTTCCGATATTTGGTACACCAGATAAGATGGTACTGTAAAGAATATACATATCCACGACCATATGTTAATTTTGTTTTCTCTGATATTTCATATACTTTTTCCATAAATCAATTATACCATATGTATGTGAATTATGCAACAGGATTCTCGAATGTGTGTTCTGTTTTTGTGTAAAAATATGTCTGGCTATTTAAGATGATTTACTATGTTACAGTCAGAAAACTGACAATGGATTTTTTAAGAACCGTGTCGACAGACACATATATTTACATGTTGCAAAAGCGAATCCGGAACAAACCTTGCCGGTTAACTCACGATTAAAATCACGAGAATGCACCGGTAAAATTTTCAATATTGTGCTGCTTATCATCGCCGTTATCACACTGTTTACAGATGTCATTTACTCCCAGCACCCGGATTACGTTACGGTATGCATTATCCTGTTTTTGGTAATCGTCTCCAGCCTGGTCGCATTTATCCAGGGAGAACGCTCTAACTCGGCGGCGGAAAAGCTTTCGAAGATGATTTCCAACAAGGCCGACGTCCTGCGTGATGGCGTGCAGACGGAAATTCCCATCGAAGACGTCGTTCCCGGAGATATGGTACGGCTTTCCGCCGGCGATATGATTCCGGCCGATATCCGCTTTGTTTTCACGAAAGATGCATTTGTCGCTCAAGGCTCCCTTACCGGGGAATCGAATCCGGTAGAAAAATATGCGGATATCCGTTCAGACAGGGAAGACGCGCTGACCGACCTTCAAAACATCGGTTTTATGGGTACCAACATGGTAAGCGGCAGTGCAACCGGCATCGTCCTGGCCACAAACAACGAAACCTATTTTGGCTCCATGGCGAAATCCCTGTCCGGAGACCGGGCAAAAAAAAGCTTTTAACGGGGTGTCGACTCTGTCAGCAGCCTTTTAATCCGGCTCATGCTGGTCATGGTGCCAGTCGTACTGCTCATTAACGGCTTTACAAAGGGAGATTGGGGCGACGCGCTTCTGTTCTCCATCACGATCGCCGTAGGCCTGACTCCGGAGATGCTGCCGGTCATCATGACCTCCACGCTGGCAAAAGGAGCTGTTCTCATGTCAAAGCATCAGGTTATCGTCAAAACCCTGGGAGCCATACAGACCTTTGGCGAAATGGATGTACTCTGCACCGACAAAACCGGCACCTTAACGGAAGACAGAATTATTCTGGAAAAATACATGAACGTAGTGGGGGATGACGATAACCGGACCCTGCGTCACGCATTTCTCAACAGCTATTTCCAGACGGGCCTTAAAAATCTGCTTGATCTGGCCATCATAAACCGTGCTCATGAAAACGGCATTGAAGCCATCTTAAACAGCTACACCCGGTTGGATGAGATCCCCTTTGATTTCTCCCGGCGCAGGATGAGCGTACTCCTGGAAGATCAGAACGGCAAGCAGCAGCTGGTAACCAAGGGAGCCGTGGAGGAGATGCTGGCAATCTGCACCTACGCAGAATGGAACGGCAAAATCCTTAAGCTGGATGAAACACTTTTACAGAAGGTTCGGTCTGTTTACGAACAGCACAACAGGGACGGACTCCGGATGATTGCGGTGGCGCAGAAAAATGATGTGGCAGGCGGGGAATTAAGCGTGGACGATGAGCGGGACCTGGTACTGATTGGTTTCGTAGGTTTTCTGGACCCGCCCAAGGAAAGTGCAAAGGCGGCAGTCACCGCCCTGGATAGCCACGGCGTGCGGACTGTTGTTCTGACAGGCGACAGTGAAGGCGTTGCGGTCAAAGTATGCAGTAAGGTGGGCGTGGAGACTTCCTGCTATCTCACGGGAAAAGAAGTGGAGTCCATGGATGATGCCGCACTGTCAGAGTCTGTGGAACGCTGCAGTATTTTTGCGAAGCTGTCCCCTTCCCAAAAAGAGCGGGTAGTGAAAGCGCTTCAGACCAATGGACACACGGTCGGTTATATGGGTGACGGAATTAATGATGCCCCGCCGCTTCACCAGGCGGACGTAGGTATTTCCGTGGACACCGCTGTAGATATTGCGAAGGAAACCGCGGATATTATCCTGTTGAAGAAAGACCTGATGGTATTGGAGAAAGGCGTGGCGGCCGGCCGGCGGACCTTTGGGAATATCGTCAAATACATTAAAATGGCGGCTTCCGGCAATTTCGGAAATATGATATCGGTGATTGTCGCCTCCCTGTTCCTCCCCTTCCTTCCCATGCTGCCAGTTCAAATACTGACCCAAAACCTGCTTTGTGATTTTTCACAGATGGGTATTCCATTTGACAACGTAGACCTAGAATACTTACAAAAGCCGCGGAAATGGGAAACCCGGTCCATTAAATCCTTCATGGCCTTTATGGGGCCGCTGAGCTCGGTCTTCGACATCCTCTGTTTTGCGGTCATGTGGTGGATCATCAAAGCAAATACGCCGGCTATGGCCCCTCTGTTTCAGTGCGGCTGGTTCGTTTTCGGCACCGTATCCCAGGTCCTGGTCATTCACATGATCCGCAGCGGGAAAGTACCATTTGTACAGAGCATGGCCGCGAAGCCGCTGCTCCTGTCAACCACGATCGTCGCCTTGGCAGCCGTTCTGGTAGGATTCTCTGCTCTGGCCTCCGGTCTGGATATGGCTCCCCTGCCGCTTGGATTCCTGCCATGGCTGTTACTCCTTCTTGCAGGTTACTGTCTGTCAACGCAGTTTTTTAAAGCAATTTATATTCGAAGGTTTGGGGAGTGGCTGTAAATTGAAAGACATATCTTTATACAGGCAACGTATAAGAAGTGCGGCTCTATGGTTATTTATTTACCAATAGAGCCGCACTCCCTTTTCATCTCTGTTTTCTCTTTGTCCCCAGTATCGGTTACCATTCTGCCACACTGCCATCCTGATGATGCCACACCGGATTTTTCCAATGATGAGGAGCCCCATTTTCTTCCACAACCAGTTCCCGGTTCACCACAACTCCCAATCCAGGCTTTTGTGGCAGCTTCACATATCCGTTATCAAATGTAAAATCATCCCGATTATGCACATAATCCAAAACACTTTTCCCCACATTATAATGGATTCCTATGCTCTGCTCCTGAATCACTGCATTATAACATACCGCATCCACCTGCAGACATGCAGACAGTGCAATAGGCCCAAGCGGACAGTGAGGGGCAAGTGCCACATCGTAGGCTTCTGCCATGGACGCTACTTTTTTTACCTCTGTCAGCCCTCCAGCATGTGACAGATCCGGCTGAATGATAGAAATACCGCCGGCCTTAAACAACCGTTTGTAATCCCATCTGCTATAGAGACGTTCACCAGTCGCGATAGGGATGCTGCAGCAGGCTGCAATTTCCTTGAAATCCTCCATCTGCTCACAAAGTACTGGCTCCTCTAGAAACATAGGATCGAATTCCTCCAGTTTTTTTGCCAGTACCTTGGCCATAGGTTTATGGACTCTACCATGAAAATCAATAGCAATACCAAAATATTTATCGGTCTGTTCCCGGATTGAAGCTACCCGCTCCAATACTGCATCCACTTTTTTATAGCTGTCAATGTACTGCAGTTCCTCAGTCGCATTCATCTTCACTGCTGTAAATCCCGCTTCTTTACGCTCTCTGGCCGCCTTTCCCACCTCCGCAGGCCGGTCTCCCCCAATCCAGGAATACACCTTCATGCTATGGCGGCAGGGACCTCCCATAAGTTCATAAGCAGGAACTCCATGGTATTTTCCTTTGATATCCCATAAAGCCTGGTCTATACCCGCTATGGCGCTCATAAGCACAGGACCTCCACGGTAGAATGCACCACGGTATAGCAGATTCCAGATATCTTCTATATGCAGAGGATTCAATCCTGTTATATACTCTGCCATTTCCTCGACGCAGGCCTTTACTGTGGCAGCTTTTCCCTCTATTACAGCTTCCCCCCAGCCGGATATTCCTTCATCTGTGAGTACTTCAACAAAACACCACCTTGGCCTTACCAGCCAGGTATGTATCCCCACAATCTTCAAAACAGTCCCTCCTTTTTCAAAACATCAAGCTGCTCTTTTATATCAGTGGAAATCAGCTCCCATTTCTTTTGCAGAAATAACTCTTCCTTCACCAAAGAACTGCCTATTCCAACACCCACAAAGCCATTTTTTAGATATTCAGCCGCATTTTTTAGACTGACACCTCCCACTGCAACAAAATCTGCCCCCGCCGCCTGAAGTTCTTTCTCAGGAACATTGCGCAGGATTGCTACGATTTTATGCTTCGATACTATTGCTTTCATAATATCCATATTTTTTTCCTCATCCTCTTCCTCTATCTAAGTATACATGTTTCATGATTTAATATCAGTTCCAGATCCTTTGCAGATATAAGTCCTTCAATATCTCCATGGGTCTGTGTAGCCATGGCACCTGCAACAGCGCCCATTTTTCCACATTGTTCAAGACCTTCCCGTTGAAGAATTCCGGCGATAAATCCCGCATTAAAGGCATCTCCTGCCCCAACCGGATCAACAGGACGGCAAGCAAACGGCGAAATATGAGACAGTTGTTTATCGTCACAAACCCAGGCGCCTTCTGCTCCGTTTTTCACAGCCAGATACCGAAGCTTTCCTCCTTTAAAAAGCAGATCAGCCAGCCGCTTCACATCTTCGATTCCATATAAAAATGCTCCTTCTTCCATTCCCATCATCACGCATGAACTTTTACTGATCAGGTCTTTCATCATAGGCCTGAATTCTTCATCTTTCCAAAGTTTCTTTCTGATATTAGGATCAAAACAGATCAGAGCTTTTCCATCATCCGCCATATCCATGATATCATATACCATCTGCCTGCAGGTTTTGCTGAGTAATGGCGTGATACCCGTCAGATGTACGATATCTGCTGTTTGGATCACCGTCTCATCCACATCTTCGGTGCACAGACAGGAGGCGGCAGAACGATCCCGGTAATAATGAACTGCTGTTTCCAAACCAGGACGCATTTCTTTAAACATCACCCCTGTTCTATGATTCTCGTCCACAATAACTCCAGATGTATCCACACCTTCCGCCCTGACCATACGGATCAAAAACTCTCCAAATCCGTCAGCTCCCGTTCTGGTAATAAAAGAAGCGGAATGTCCCAGGCGGCTTATCCCTATGGCAGTATTACTCTCCGCACCTGCAATTCGCATAGAAAAATCGGGACCATAGCGCAAAAGTCCCTGCTCTTTTGGAACCAGAGATACCATAGTCTCTCCAACTGTCACAAATCGGCTCATAGCCCCTCCTTCTACCACTCTCCCATAGAATGGTCATCCTCAAAATAAAGAACCGGATTTGCCCAGTTACCATCATACTGCAGTTCTTTCACAGCATACTCATCCACATCAATTCCAAGTCCGGGACCTTTCGGCACATCGATATACCCCTCCTGTATCACAAATGGATTTTTTAACAGCCCTACCCCTAAGTCCAGCTTTTCTTCATGCGTAGGGTGCTCCTGTGCTGTAAAATTGGATATCGCTGTGTCCAGCTGAAGACATGCTGCGAGAGCTACCGGTCCAAGGGGATTATGGGGTGCTACAGATATATACTGATTAGCCGCCATGGCCGCAATCTTAAGCCCCTGTAAGATTCCTCCGCAATGGCAGAGATCCGGCTGAATAATATGCACTGCCCTTTTGTCAATCAATTCCCGGAAACCAAAAGTGGTAAACAGCCGTTCTCCTGCTGCGATAGGGATAACGGTTTTCTGGCTTACTTCTTTCATTACATCCACATTTTCCGGAAGAACAGGTTCTTCCACAAACATAGGATGATATGGCTCCAGCTCCTTCATCAGCACTGGAGCCATAGCAGGACTGACTCTGCCATGGAAATCAATGGCTATATCCACACAATTTCCGGCGGTCTCTCTCATTACTGCTATTCGGCTGACGATCTCTTCCACCTTCTTCCAGGTATCTACATGTCTGATAGGAGGATTTACCATAGATGTTTTTAATGCTGTAAAACCGTCATCTACTCTTTTTTTCACCCAATACTGCAGTTCCTCTCTTGAGGGATCGTCCTTAAACGGCACTGCATGGGCATACATTCGAACTCGGTCCCTGCATCTGCCGCCTAAAAGCTGCCAGATCGGCACTCCCAGTTTTTTCCCCTTTATATCCCAGAGTGCCTGCTCGATCCCACTGATGGCACTGCATAAGACACCGCCTCCCCGATAGAAACCGCCTCTGTACATCCTGTTATAAAGCGCCTCGATATTGTCTGGATCTTCTCCAATCAGCCATGTGGAAAATACATGGATCATTTCCTCCACCACAGTTGCTTTCCCCTCCAGCGTAGGCTCTCCCCAACCGGTGATCCCTTCATCCGTACTGATTTTCACCAGCATCCACCTCGGACGAACCTGATAAATCTCAACATTTGTAATTTTCATTCTTCACTCATCCCTTCACTGCTCCGGCTGTCATACCAGCTATAATCTGTTTTTGCATCAGCAGATAGAATACTAACATAGGGAACATAACGATGCACATAATGGCCAGCATCACGGACCAGTCCAGGCTGAATTCCCCGATACACTGGTGAAGTTCCAACAGCAGCGTCAGATTCTTTCTGGAACTTAAGAACAGGCTGGAAAGCACGAAATCATTCCAGATCCACATGGTCTGAAATATGATGAGTGTCGCGCTGGCAGGCTTCAAAAGTGGAAAAACCACCTTCCAGAACATCTGCCACGGCCTTGCCCCGTCGATCAGCGCTGATTCCTCCATATCTACCGGCATGGAACGGATGAAGCCCTGATACATAAATACTGCAAAGGATACCCCTGCCGCATATACCAGGATGAGTCCCGTCTTCGTATTGATCAGATGCATTTTCTTCATAACAGAAAATATCTGAACAATAAGCACCTGGGTGGGTACCATATAACCGATGAGAAAATAAACCGATAAGAATCTGGTGAGCCGATTATCGAATCTGGTAATTGGATAAGCCGCAAGCCCCCCTAAAACTACGATTAAAAAAACCGATACGATTGTAATAACTGCCGAATTATAAAGGGACTGAAAAAATTTCATTTGCGTAAAAGCTTTTATGTAATTATCTAAAAACAAGGTGTCCGGAAGTCCCCAGGGATCCTTTAGCATCTGGCTGTATGGCTTAAAAGAGTTAAGCACCATATAAATCATGGGACTCAAAAACACCAGTGTAAAGAGAACAAGCAGGATCTGCCAAACTGCCGAAGACCATTTTTTCTTATTCAGCATAAATTTTCCTCTCTCTTTCTGGAAACCCGCAGCTGAATTACTGCAACCACAAGAATCACTGCAAAAAAGACAACTGCCATGGCAGAAGATTTTCCTACCATTTTTTCCCCAATTCCTGTCTGGATAATGAGCTGTGTCATAAATGTTGTCCTGTAACCGGGACCGCCTCCTGTCAGTGCATAAGGCAGCGCATAGATCTTCAGCCCATCTATAATAATCAGCATCATACTGATGGTCATCGCAGGGGCCAAAAGCGGAAATGTTACATAACGGAATATAGCAAAGCCTGATGCACCGTCTATCTTTGCCGCCTCATAATACTCTTCTGAAATCCCCTGAAGCCTGGCCAGATAAATGCAGGCGTGCCAGCCGGTAAGCCTCCAGACATTGGCTATAATAATGGATACCATAGGAAGAAGCCCCTTAGAAAGCCATTTTACAGGTTCTAAACCCAAATTACCCAACAATGCATTCAGTACACCGTTTTTTGTAGGACCGAAAAACAGCTGAAAGATATAACCAATAATCAGTACACTGGGAACTGATGCAAAGAAAAAAGCAGAACGCAGGAAATTTCGGATTCGAAATCCTGCATGAAAAACCAGTGACAACGGTATAGCCAACGCCGTGATGATCACCGCATTAAAGAAACAGAATACAAAGGAATTTCCAAGAGCTGCCATCATAGCCTCTGACTGAAATATCCTGATATAATTTTTCAAACCCACAAAATCAATCTGTTTTGAGTACCCATCCCAGTTTGTAAAAGAATACGCAAAGCTCAGCACAATGGGCACGATGAGAATAACAGTATACAGCAAAAATGCGCCGATAATAAAATAAGTAAATTTCTTAAAAAATCTGGGATTAAGCATATCTATTCCTCCATATTGCAGATAATGCTGCGGCGGAGCATCTTAAACTGCAAAGATTATCTCCATCCGCAGCATTACTACAGCGCTTATTCGTCCTTCAACTCTTTTAACTTGTCCTGCATTTCCTGAATAAAGGTATTGCAGTCAATTTCCTTTAACAACAACTGCTGGCTTCCTGCAATCAGCTGCTGCTGAAGTCCTGTTCCATAGGTATCCCAGTTGCCCTGAGGAATATATACATTGATCTTGCCATCAGAGTATAAACCAGCAACATCCTTGAGAATCGGATCAACATTTGACTCTACTCCATTCATGCCAATCACATATCCATTCATGTCCTGATACAACTGTACAATATCGTCTCTTGAAATGAAATTTAAGAACAACTCCGACTGCTTCTGATACTTTGTCTCTGAACTGATGGCCATGGCACAGTCTACTGCACCGTACACCACTGAAATATCTGTGCCAGTTCCAGGCATAGGGAAGAATCCAATCTCAAATTCAGGATTTAACTTCTGTACCTCCTTCAGATGTCCTGCATGTCCTGCCAGCATACCGGCATTTCCAGTAGCAAACTCGCTGAAAAACTCCTGAGAGCTGACACTGACCAGATCTTCGTCGATGTAACCTGGAAGAATCAGATCCTGATACCATTTTTCGATGTAGGGACCCCAGCCGTCAGCAAATGTCTTCGTTCCATCAATTACTTCCTGATGATAATCCAAATCATTTGCCAGATAATCATTCATAAACGGCCCGAGAAAGCTATCCCAGAACCACTCACCCCGTTCAATGATCGGTCTTGTACCATCTGCCTTTAAAGCTTCGCATACCGTCAGAAACTCATCCCATGTTGCAGGAGCTTTTAACCCAAGCTTCTCAAAAATATCCTTATTGTAAAAATATCCACCTACCCAGGTTGTCGGCGCAAAACCATAAACCTTACCGCCTTCTTCGTAAGTATTCTTATTAACCTCTACCAGTTTGGATACTGCCTCTGTTCCAGATATATCAGCACAATACCCATTTTTAATCATCTCAGATTTGTTCTCTGCTGCAATATAGAACACATCCGGAATCTCACCTGTAGAAGTCAGTACCTGCATCTTTTCCAGATAATCGGCCACAGGAGCCGCATATTGGAATTCCACTTTAATATCAGGATACTCCTTCTCAAAAGCGTCTAAAATCGGCTGGAACTTTTCCTGTGGATACCAGGATAAGAATGTCAGGGTACAGGGGTCCATTTCTGCCTTTTTAGTCTCAGTGTTCTGACTTTCCTTTACAGCCTCTGTCACTGCCTGTGTCGCTTCTGTCCCCTGTGTTGCGGTTGTTTCCCCCTGATTTCCTGCACATCCTGTCAACCCGCCAAGTAAGGATGCCGCCAGCAGTAAACCAAAAAATCTTTTTTTCATAACATACCTTCTTTCTTTTGTTTTCTGATTAAATTTTAGCATAACGATTTCTGTATGAACATGACTGATACTTTAACTCTTTAGCAAATATTCTTTTCCTCTTTGTCATATCCTACTCTCTTTGCTAAAAACTCTTTTCTCAATATTTTCAGCCTGAATGCATGATGCCATACTACCAGCCATTCTGATACGCCAAAGTATTCTCCCTTTTTCGTATGCCATCTGGTCTGTAAAAAACCCTCATCCTGCGCTCCCCTTGGTCTTCTCTGTCCTTTAATCACCATTCGCCCGTCCGACATGTTATATAAGCTGTTATTCCAAACAGCTTCTGCGCGCTCTCTCCATACCAGATCTCCTGTCAGGCTGCTTAATTTCAGCCATATTTCATAGAAAACAAGCCCATAACAGTCAATATGGTGGTGCTGTACAGATACTGCGGTCCCACCTCTTGTAAGATAGCCCAACTGCCCCAGTATAGAATTTTCAGGAAATACCACATCATAATGGTACTGCCAGGTGGCCAGATAACGGCTCACCACCACCGCACGCTCCAAATCCAGTTCATTTCCCTCTATTTCATAGAGCCGGACCGCAGTCTCCAGCAGCGGTATCGCTGATTCCTTATCTACACAGCAGGTATCCAAAGCCCCCGCTGTAGTATATCCATGTTCCATAAACTCCCTGTAATAAAACTCAAATGCCTTTCTTGCCGCTGCCAGATATTCCGGCTTCTTAAATTCCATGTAAGCACCGCACAACCCGCTTGCCAGATAACATCCTACGGTTCCATCCTGATCTGAACATGTACCATCATTATACCAGGCCTTCCCCAGCTTTCCGTCCTTTCGCTGAACTGACGTAATGAAATCGCAGAGCCGCTGCACTATTGTCAGATAGCTTTTTCTGTCAATTCCGGCTTCCAAAAGTACATGATAAGCTTCCAGATATTCCTCTATGACACTGTACAAATTAGCTGCATCATGTCTTTCATCCCTGTTTTCCGTATCGTCTTTATATTGTAAAACGCGGTCATATCTGCATCGGAACAGCCCATTTGGCAGTACAGCCTTATCAGCCCAGCAATCCAGTACCTTTAACCCCTTTATAAGATCGGAGTTGTCTCCGTCAATCAAAGCTTTGCAGATTAGGGATACGGCCAGTGACGCATGCTGTCCCACCCAGCCAATCTCCAGATAATCTCGTTTCTGCTTCCAGCCTCCATTTTGCCAGGTCAGCCCCATAGCGAAACCAGCCAATCCATTCTCTTCAAAATAAGCGCTGTCCTTTATAAAGGAAAATCCCAGATCCCACACACTTCGCCTGTCCATTACAATCTGGCTTTCTCTTTTAAAATACTCCCACGCTTTTTGTACATATACATCATAATCATACCCCTCTGCAGATGAACGTTTTTTCAGTACCACTACTGCACTCACTCTGATGTTACCACTCTTATTTACATAAGGATCGATATAGTTCCGGTCTTCATAAGTATCTCTCGCACAGTAAATGACCGGCCCCTCCTGTTCCGGAAATAACAGCCTGGCAGTCATCTGTCCTTTTTCTTCTGTAAAGGAGCATGAGGCAGTTAAATTACTGGAAGGCTCTGCCCACATTCCAAATGCAGTCTTCTCGCTCTGACAATACAGTCCCGCCGGTATCCCGGCTCTATGCGAGGCAAACACCCACGGCTCTCCTTCATGAACCAGTCCTTTTGGTTCCAGACCATCTCCCCAGGAATTACCGTGATAAAGGACTCCTGGTATCATATAAAATCCCACCGGCTCCACCAGCTTAAGAGCCATATGTATGGTTTCAAAATCCTCCCTGTCGCATTCCCCGCTAAATACTGTTCTGGTCCAGCAAAGGACCCCCTCCTCCTTTTCTTCCCAGTCATCCCGATAATGAAATCCGGAAAGCGGCTCTGCCACAGCCACTACCCTTCCCTCACAATAAATCTTCTGTTTTTCTACATAAAATAAGCTCATTTCTGTCTTCCTCCTTTTAAGAAGAGTATAAGAAATGAGCCTTCGGCAGGAAATGATGAAAACAACTTTTTCTTGCCTTATCTTATTGTATTTCCATATAAAGTTTTTTATAAGCGGAAGGAGACACACCTACAATCTTGCTGAACGCCCTGGAAAAATGGTACTCACTTGAATAGCCAATGGCCTTAGCGATACCATAATTCGTATTATCCGTGTGTATCAACAATTCCTTCGCCCTGGCAATCCTGACACGGATCACATAGTTCCATACCGACTCACCTGTCTCGTCCTTGTACAGCCTGGAAAGATAACTTTTCGAAATATTAAGAGAATCGGCCAGCACCTCAATGGAAAATGATTCATCAAAGCAGTTATTTCTGATCAAATTCTGTGCATTCGCAATGAGAAGAGCCGCCTTATTTCTGTGGAGTTCCTCCTCATCCAGTTCGCTTAAGCATCTTTCAAAAAGAGCTGAAAGCTGACTGCTGCGGATGATCTGTTTCTGCTCCTCTATTATCGTTTCTAACAGCTTTTCCTTAGGACTTCCCTGAACATAGGTTTTCATCGTAGAAATACACTGCAAAAAAATATGTATAACCTCACTGCAGTCAGCATTATTCTTTGCACAGGAATCAAGCCATCCCCTGAACATTTCCTTCAGACGTTCTGTTTCCTGCGCTGCCAGCCATAACAGAATCTGTTCCTGGTTTATCTCCATCCCCCGGGCAATTTCTCTGCATTCCCTCATAATTCCATGAGAAAGATAAACCCCTTCTTCAGTATAAAACAACAAATTCAGAAAACCTTTACTGTCTCTGCAGGCTTCTGACAGAGACCCGGCCTCCTCCACGGTGCTGACACCACAAAGCAGCGTCCTGTCGCGTTCACAGTACTTCTGGCGTATTTGCTCTAAAGCCTTTTTCACTGTTTTCCTGTTCCCCAGATCGCTGCAAAGAAAAAGGGCAAACAGTCCATCTCCTACAAACAGCAGAAAAACCTCTAAATCATCATAAGTCTTCATGTCCTGTTCCAAAAACACGATTTCATTACGAACTACCGCCTGGATACTGGCTACCGCCCAGTAAGAATCCTCTTCCAGCTCCTTTCTTGCCGTTTCCCCTCCATGCTCATAGATCCGAATCAGCTGTTCTTCAACATACTTCCGCTGAAGACTGTCAAGTGAATGCTTTAAATCCCTGATCTGTTCCTGATACTGGCTTCCTGATTCCAGCTTTTTCTGCAGTTCCAACAAACTGCTTAACAGCTCATCCCTGTTAACAGGCTTCAGTAAATAACCATCCACATCAAGCTTCACAGCCTTTTGTGCATATTCAAACTTATCGTATGCACTGAGAATCATGATTTTCACAGATGCGTTGTTCAGACGGATTCTGGTTATAAATTCAATCCCCGATATCTGATCCATACAGATATCCGTAATAATGATATCCGGCTGTTCCCTGTAATATAAGTTCATACCATCTCTGGCATTTTCCGCAGTTCCTACAATGGAAAAGCCATAAAACTCCCAGTCTATGATCTCCTTTAACATTTCAATCATATAACGTTCATCATCTACCAGTAATACCTTTGTCACAGTTCCTTCCCCCCGTTTTAGGCATATGTAACGTCACCGTCGTAAACTGCCCCAGTTCACTGTCTATGCCAAGTCCATAACGATCTCCGTAACGCAGTTTCAGAATAGAGTACACATTATTCAGTCCTATATGTTCACTGACTACAGACATCTGCTCCAGACATCTTCGCAGTTCCTCCAAACGCGCTCCATTCATTCCCTTTCCGTTATCCGTCACGCGAATATACAGTTCCTGGTTCTCCACTACTGCTTGAATTCCGATGACCGCCTTCATAAGTTCTCCTGCAAATCCATGCTTAATGCAGTTCTCTACCACCGGTTCTAAAATCATTCTGGGAATCTCTGCCTGAAGACTATCTTCATCGGCATCGATCTCATAGGTCAGCCTGTTCTCATATCTTAAACTGTAAATATCTAAGTAACATTTGATATATTGAAGCTCATCTCCAAGCCGCACCGTACTCTCACTTCGAAAAGAATATCGCAGGATATAGCTGAGTCCATTGATAATCGTCGTAATATTTTCTGTTTGATGATGATAAGACTGGTACTCGATCAGCTGTAGTGTATTATACAGGAAATGCGGCGACAGCTGATTTGTCAAAACCTGGATCTGTGCATCCTTAGCTTTCAGTTCATATAAATAATTTTCATTAATCAGAGATTCCAGGCGCGTAATCATCTGTTCAATCTCAATGCTGAGTTCATTCACATTCTGTCCGCCTGCATTGTAGCTGTTCTTTCTGTAATCTCCCTGGTTGATCTTCATCTCTCTGATCATAAATGCAATGTTTTTAAGAGGTTTCAATATCAGTCTGGACAGCTGATTAGAAAAGAATGTGATAACGGCCAGCATTCCTGCGATAATTACGATATGAACCATAAATACCTTTTTTAAAAAACTGTTAATGGTTTCATAGGATTCTGCATAATAATAAGTCCATCCTGTCACTTCAGACGTGACACTGGTTACATAATTTCCTCTGGATCTGTTTTTATCGTCCACAACCTCCCCTGCCAAAATCTTCTCATTTCCCTCCTCATACAGAATTTCCCCCTTTTCGTCCCGTATGAGTATCTTGGCCTGTTCTTCCTTTAAATTGTTATTCAAGATATTATTGATAGTTTCAGATTTTAAATCACAGATCACATAACCAATCCGGTTCTGTCCGGATCTAATCGGAAGCACCACGGAATAAACCTCGGAAAAGGAAGCAGACATATAATAATCCGTAGGATGCTGCCCCGTAAAGGTAAGTCCGACTGGTCCTGCACTGCTGTCTGCTAAATATCTGCTGTTAAGGAAATCATAATCGCCAATATACTTATCAGGACTTTCCCTATAAATATTATAGAGATAACCATTTACTCCCACCACAATAATATCATTAATAAAAGATTTGAAAGTCGTAATATTCTGCACAAAATCTTCCAGCTGGTTTACTGTATCCAGCTTTTCCCGATTAGTCATCCCCTGATAATTCTTCAAAACCCTTTGAATACTGCTGTTTCTGGAAATCATGACCATAGGTGTTTTTACATCGTCAAAGTAATAATCGATGGTATTTACCGCATTTACCAGGTTACTGTTCATGTCATCGATAATAATTTTATTATAACGGTTGGACAAATACGCGATCGTTCCGCTGCTGACAGCCAACATAATCATGATAAAGAACAGACTGATTTTTAAACTCAGTTCAAACTGCAGACTGTTTTTTTTCATTTGTGACACCCCCAATTCCATTCCATTGTAAACCAAATTGATGTGTTTCGCAATTTCTAGACATAATTTTCCATATTATTCCTTGATAATAATCTGACAGAACCAGCGGTTATACGAAAAAAGCTGTAATTCAGCCAAATTCCATAGACCTGGAGTTTTGGCTGGATTACAGCTTTTTCTCTATTTGTATTCATATTCCATTCAATTTCTGCTCACTCCAAGAATTCACGAATCCTGGCAGCAATACTATCTGCTGTCAAGCCATACATCTCAAATAAATCAGCGCTGGGGCCGGATCGTCCAAACTCATCTCTCATTCCCATCTTTAGAACTTTGCACGGACAGTGTTCTGTGACGTATTCGCTGACCGCCCCGCCAAGGCCGCCTATCGTGTTATGATCCTCTACAGTAAGAATACATGCTGTATCTGACACCGCAGCCTCTATCGCTTTCCCGTCAATCGGTTTGATGGAATACATATCAACAACCCTTACCCTGATCCCCTCTTTTGTTAGCTGATCTGCTGCGCGAACTGCAAAATCCACCATGCGGCCACAAGCCATAACAGTCAAACGGTCCCCATCTCGAAGCAGTCTGCTTCCTCCCAGTGTAAATTCCATATCCTCCGGGTAATATTCCTGATTGATTTCCCGCCCGAATCTCATATAAAATGGCCCATCTGTCTCCGCCATCAAACGCGTAAGTTTTGCAGTCATATTTGGAGTGGACGGAGCCAGAACTCTAAGCCCTGGTATTGCGCGCATAATCGCCATATCTTCTATAGCCTGATGTGTCGCGCCGTCAAAACCAGTTTCGAGCCCTGCATGAGTTCCCACTATTTTTACGCTATAACCATTATAACAAATCATATTTCTTACCTGATCAAGCGCCCTCATACTTGTAAATACTGCAAAGGAAGCCACAAACGGAATCATACCGCAGCTCGCTAATCCAGCAGCTATGGATACCATATTTTGCTCTGCAATCCCACATTCAAAAAAACGATCCGGAAAATCCTTAATGAACTCACCATAATTTAGTACATTTATGCAGTCAGAATCTACAACCGTAATCCGTTCATCCTCCATCGCCAGCTTGTGTACCATATTCCCATAAGCAACTCTGTTAGCTATCATATTTTCACCTCCTTAAGTGCGTAAGTTATTGAAATTAGTTCCTCCCTTTCCCAGTTCAGCCAACGCAGCGTCGTACTGTTCTTCTGTCGGTACAGCTCCGTGCCACTCCGCTTTTCCTTCCATAAAAGAAACTCCTTTTCCCTTAACCGTATTGGCAATAATCATAACCGGTTTATCCGGTTCACTCTTCTCTACTTGGCTTTCTTGTGTAACATGATCCAGTATCTCAATAATTTCGGAAATCGAATGACCGTTTATCTCGTAGGTTTTCCAGCCAAACGAGTCGAACTTATCTTTTATATCCCCCAGGGGCATAATCTCTTCATTTGTACCGCTCATCTGCACCTCATTATGGTCCAGAATCGTAATCAAACGATTTAATCGGTACTTTGAAGCAGCCATAGCAGCTTCCCATATCTGTCCTTCTTCAATTTCACCGTCTCCCAGCATACAATACACAAAAAAATCTTTTTTCATCGTCCTTGCAGCAAGAGCCATACCTACTGCGGCCGACAGTCCCTGTCCCAAAGGCCCCGATGACATATCAATTCCCGGCGTCTTAGGATTGGGGGCTCCCTGAAGATGGCTGTCTGCCTGGCGCAGATGACTCATCTCTTCCACGGAAAAAAATCCTCTTTTTGCCAAAGCAGCGTACAAGATCGGTGCCGAGTGCCCCTTACTCAGTACAAAGCGATCCCGATCCTCCCACCCAGGCCGTTCTGGATCTAATCGCATTTTATAAAAATAGAGAACTGCTATTATTTCGGCAGCAGATAGACAGCCTCCAATATGACCGGATTTCGCCCTGTATACAGATTCAATTGTTTCTATTCTGAGCTGATTTGCAATTGTTTTTAATTTCATCATATCATACATCGCTGTTACTCCTTTCCTCCAGCAATTGCTCTAAAGCCAGTGCACTTGCTTTTGCAGCAAATTCCGGATAATCCCATTTTTCATTTACCTCTGCGGTAATCCAGCCATTATATCCAATCTCGTGCAAGGCCTGCATCACTTTCACAAAATCAATGTCTCCGCTAAGCAAATTCACAAACCCCTGAACCGAGAAGCAGCCTTTTCTAAAATCTTTTACGTGAACCCGTTTAATGCGGGACCCCAGAATCCGGATCCATTGTTCCGGATACCCGGAGGGCTGTACATTGCCAACGTCAAAATACACCTGTACATAGTTGGAACCTATCTCATCAATAAACTGCCGCATTTCTAACGGTGACATTAAAAAATGGTTCCAGACATTTTCAATTCCCACCGTCACTCCCACCCTCTCAGCGATAGGAGCAATCTCCTCAAATGCCCGTAGGGAACGTTCATATGCTGTATTATAATCAATGATTTCCAGACCCGGATGATAGTCCTCTTCTTTATGAGTTCGGAAGGAAGGGTGAATTTCGTCAGAAATAAAGTCTGCTGTTACGAAGCCCGGCAGGGCTAATGCCACCTCGGAATTAAGCTCAGCTGCTATATAAAGCTGTTTTCGCAGCATCTCTCCGGCTTTTTTTCGTATCTGAGCATCATCGCTGGTGAAAGAGCATTTCCAGTTTAAACTGCTGCTTACTGAAATAATACCTATCCCGGTCTCCTTCGCCGCCTGCCGGATCGTCATCAATTCTTCTTTCCTGCAATCCGGCTGCAGTTCCCCTTTTTCAACAATTACAAGTTCTATTCCCTCAAATCCCAATCTCTTTGCAAATTCCATCTTCTCCCTTAAATTCAACGTATGTGGAAGCGCCCAGTAATGGATGCCTTTTTTCATATGCCCCTCCCTATCAGCCATGAATACACTTAATCACGAATCACTGCAGCAATCAATAGAATAGCGATTTATTGAAAACTCCGGCGTTATCGCCTTTGCGGAGGCTGCTGCTAACAAGCCAAGATTCTTAATATCGCTTAAGGAGCACGTCTCCACAGGTGAGTGAGTATATCTGGCTGGGTAGCCGAGATCCAGACAAGCCACTCCCTCATTTTCCATCTGTACGTAGGCTGATTCCGTTATAATTCCAAGAGATGCAAACCGCTGATGGGGGATATTTTCTCTCAAAGCACACTCCTCAGCAATTCTGGCCAGACCTTCATGGGGAATCATCCCATTTAAAGTTCCTCTCCCATGAAAATTATAAAAATTAATTGTCGGCCCTTTGCCAAGTGCATTCTGATATTTCGTTTTTAAATCCGGAGTATCTCCTGCAAGAACCACATCCAGCCCCATAGCCACCTCCGGTTTTAACCTTCTGGCTGCAAATGCAGCGCCTCGAATATTAAACTCCTCCCAAACGGTACCGACGAAATGCACAGTTGAGGACGGCCTGTCTTCCCATAAACTCTCGGCGGCAAGAACCAGTGCGGTCAGCCCGCCACGGTCATCTAAAGCAGTACCACTTACTTTATCTCCTGCAAGAGGTTGAAAAGACGGTTCATAAATGGCAGGACAACCAACATCCACTCCCAGCGCCCTTACCTCCTGCTCTGATGCGGCTCCAATATCGACATAAAGATTCGTCACCATATCGACCTTGTATTTTTCTTCTGCTGAAGCCGCATGATGTGCTTTGTTTCCAATCAAACCAGGTATGAAATCACCATGCACCGTACGTATCCATAAACGCAGTGCAGGCAACACCTTTTCCGGTATCCCCCCTAATCTGTCCAACTGGATATAGCCATCCGGTTCAATTCTTCTTACAATAAATCCCAGTTGGTCTAAATGGGCGTACATCATCACCGAAGGTGATTCTGGATCTGTACCGTCTAGCGTGGCCATCACATTCCCCATACGGTCTAACATGATACGGTCAACAAACGGGCGTATTTTACTGGAAAATACCTCTGCAGCTCGTTTTTCGTAACCGGATGGAGCCGGTGCCAGACAAAGTTCTTTTAACACCTCTTCTGCATTCATTCTATTCCTCCTTAAGTTCCTTAAGCATTTCCAGCGGATCAGGGCTCTGAAATACCAGGCGGCCTAAGACTGCCCCATGAACACCTGCTCTTTCAAGTTCCTGAAGTGTTTCCCTGGTCACGCCTCCATCTGCATACAATTCTACTCCTGCCGGAATAGTTCCTGCTAAGCGGATTAAGCGTTCCACTGCAGGTCCATATACTTTTTCTTCTAAATAATCAGGCTCCGATGTCATGAGGAGCAGCTGATCCATATTTTCCAGAAAGGGATTTACTGCTTCTACTGGCGTTTTTATATTGACAGCCAGCCCCGTCTCCAATCCAAGTGCACGGCAGTGATTGAGAAAATAAAGTGGATAGTCAAGCGCTTCCAAGTGGGCTATCACAGAATCCACTCCGCAGGCGGCGAGACCGTCTAAATACGATTCTGGATGAGTGACCATTAAATGTACCTGAATATACCTTTTCCCTGCTTCTTTACATATCGCCCTGACAGTCTTCATTCCAAACGTAATATTGGGAACGAAGTTTCCATCCTCGATATCTATATGCAGATAAGGCCATGCCTCCAGATTCTTTAAGACCTCCCCTGCTGCCAAAGGATCGGCTGATGCAATTGATGGCATCAGTTTCATTACTTTGTCCTCCTTATTGATATGCCTTTTCCCACTTACCACCATCTGATCTGCTCAGTCACATATTTTCTTAACTCAACAAATTGGGGATCCGTAAAGTCTCTCGGCCTCGCTAAGTCAACAATCAGTTCTTCTTTAATCGCAGCCGGCTTATTGGTCAGGATAATAATCCTGTCTGCAAGATAGACCGCTTCTTCAATATTATGAGTGATAAAAAGAACCGTACTTTCAAATTTTTTCCATAACCTGATCACTTCATCTTCCAGATAATAGCGCATTTTAATATCCATCTGTCCATAAGGCTCGTCCATCAAGAGCAGATCCGGATACAGGGCAAAACTTCGCCCGATTACGATTCGCTGTTCACTACTGGTAGATAATTGATGAGGATATTGTTTTCGGAACTTGGTAAGCCCTACCAATGAAAGAATTTCTTCTGTTCTTCGATAGATTTCCTCTTTAGGGAGCTTTTTCAATTTCATACCAAACATGATATTCTCTTCCACGGTAAGCCAGGGAATAGCAGATGGCTCCTGAAATGCAAAGGAAATATTATGTATCCTTGGATCCGCCGTTTTCCCGTCAATTAAAATTTCTCCCGATGTTGGTTCAATAAGCTGTGTTAGTAAATTTAAAAATGTTGTCTTTCCGCAGCCTGTAGGCCCTACTACACAGATAAATTCTCCTTTCTTTACTTTAAATGAAATATGATCCAGAACCTTTAAATCTCCGAAGTTTTTGGTAAGCTCTTTCACTTCAATTTTATAATTTTCTGTCATATACTGCACCCTTTTTCTATATTGACAAATCCGTGTTTTCTGAAATCTCACGGCGCATCTGCAAAAACCTACAGTCCATCATGTCTCTGGGGCGCGGTAAATCAACTTGATACACCTGCTTCACTCTTGCTGGACACTCCGTAAGAAGGATAATCCGGTCTCCCAGCATCAATGCCTCCTCAATATTATTTGTGACAAATAAAATAGTTCTCTTCTCCTGCTCCCAGATTCGCGCAATTTCCTCTTCCATATTATATCGGGTCTGTGCATCCAACTGTCCAAACGGTTCATCTAAAAGCAATATCTGTGGGTCATTTGCATAAGCTCTCGCAATTCCGACTCTCTGCTTCATACCACCGGATAAATGCTTTGGCAGATGCTCTTCAAAGCCATGCAGCCCCACCAGATCAATGTAATGCTGAGCCTTTTCCCGTCGTTCACGCTTCGGTATTCCACGCATTTTAGGTCCCAGTTCTACATTTTCCATAACGGTTTTCCACGGAAGTGTCCCAATCTTTTGAAATACCATTCCCATATCTGGATTTGGTCCCACCACATTCTTACCGTCTAAACAAATATTTCCGTAATCGGGCTGCATTAGACCGGCAATCATATTTAAAATGACCGTCTTCCCGCAGTGACCAGGTCCCAGCAGGATCAGAAACTCATTATCCCGTACCGTAAGTGACAGTTCCCTCACCACCTCATGGTTCTTTCCGTTTTCCATGGAAAAGCATTTGCTTATATTCTGTATATCTAATCTGATTTTATATTCTCGCTCCATGGACATATCCGCCTTTCAAGAAGATCCGTGAAAATAGAAATTACAGTTCCAACAATAGCGATAACAATCATGCCAACCATAATAAGCGGAACATCAAAGGCATCCTGTCCTCTGGTAATCAAAAATCCCAGTCCTGCCTTAGCCCCTATCATCTCAGCCGCAAGAACGACCATTAGTCCGCCACTTGTAGCAGTTCTAAAGCCTGCAAATATCGACTGCATAGCCGATGGCAGCGCAATTTCGGTAAGCAGTTTTCTATCATTCGCATGGAACATTCTTCCTACGTCAAGGTATAATGGCTCCACTAAACGAATCCCGGTCGCGGTATTGACTACCACCGGTGTAAAGGTCCCAATAAATACAATAATAACTTTGGGAAACTCCCCAATACCAAACCACATAACAATCAAAGGAAGCCATGCGATCGGCGGAATGGGGCGAATAAATTCAAAAAGAGTACCGAAAATAGCATTAAAGGTTTTATTCCATCCGATTAATATACCGAACGGTATCCCAATCCCCAGAGAAAATATCAATGCTAAAAAAATACGTTTTAAACTCGCTAAAATATGCCCAAAGATCAGATATCCATTAATTGGCTTTTCGAAAGTTTTAACAAATCGTTTCATTACCAGATCTGGCCCAGGTACAAGATCCGAATTCCCTCTGGAAATCTGAACCCATAAGAGAAATAACAAAACCAATGACAATGCAGGCGCTATCGTATAAACAATATGTCCGAAACTCTTTTTCCAACCTGTAACTTTTTTCATCAGACAGTCCTCCATTTCACAAAAATATGCTCCAGCTTTGTGAATATCCATGAGAACGAAAAACCCAGGATTCCAATTGTAACCATTCCTAATACAATGATATCAACTCTCCCAAACTGCCGTCCCATATTAATCATATAACCAAGTCCGGCATTAGCAGCCAGCAGCTCTGCCGCTACCAATGTGCTCCATGCGGAGTTAAGTGCAATTCGTATTCCTGCAAAAGTCATGGGCAGAGAAGAGGGAATCCCTATTTTCAGAAATATCGTAAAGTCTGATGCCCCATACGTTTTCGCAACATTAATCAAAGTCCGATTAGTACTTTTGATTCCCGCTGTGGCATTAATTACACATGGGACAAAAGATGCAAAAAATATAATCATCGCTTTGGCCTCAAGGCCAATCCCAACCCACAGAATGGTCAGGGGAATCCACGCAATTGGGGGGATTGGGCGCATTATCTCAAATATAGGGCGAACAAAACGGCTGACTGTCCTATACCAGCCCATAAGCCAGCCCAAAGGAACCCCAATCACAATTGCGAGAAGCAGCCCACTGCATGCAACCTTTAAGCTGACCAGGATATTCGTCTGCAGCAGAGAACCATCCGGGCTTTTATTATTCAGTTTATCAAACAAAGCCGCAAATACCTTTGTCGGCGCAGGCAGAATTTTATCTGATAGTATCCCGGCAGTAACAAGGCCCTGCCAGATGAGCAGAAAAGTCAGAACGCTGAGTACGGAGATTACCGCATACCGGTCTAAGATTTTTTTCATAATCTGCCACCTTTACTCCTTCATTGCCGCAATTTCATTGATGATATCTGCTTTAAAATAACCGCCCAACAATTTGGTATCATCACCTTTCTGATAGCTGCCGTTCTTGATATAGAATAACAATGGGTCGTTATGCATCGCTTCTATTAACAACATCGATCCATCTTCCGTTTTTTCATTAAAAAGTTTTACGTTGTCTGACAGGCTGTAATGGCGATTGTTTTCAAGAACTGTCCGGTTCTCTTCCAATGTACCTGTAGCTCCCGCTTCCTCATTAATTTCCGTAAACATTTCAACCGCCTTGTCAAAATGTTCCTCACTGCTGTAAATCCAATCAACGGTGGCAAAATAAAGTTCCATCCATTTTTTTATCGCTTTATATTTGGCCGGATCTTCATAACTTCTGGGATTCGCACACATAACCGTAGGCAATTCAATTCCCAGATCATTTGCACTCATAACCACAGTGTAGTTTTCCTTCATTTCATCCGCATATGTAAAACTGCCCCAAAGTGCTCCAATCTCCCCTTTATTTGCCCGAAGCGCCGTATTGATGCCTGGAACATCCATATGAGTCATTGCTACGTCAGTATCAGACAAGCCGAATTTGCTTAGGCCTGTAGATAAAACATAATGAAGTGTAGACCCTGTCGGAATCAAAATTTCTTTTCCTTTCCACGTATCTGCCGTCCCATAGATGCCTGGGTAATCTTTTAGCGTATTTCCTGCTGAAACAACATCTGAATCATTTTTTGCAAAAATGCGCAGGGAATCGTAATCTCTTGCCGCAGCTCCGATCACGACCATATCCTGGCTGATTACGCCTGTCAGAACCCCTCCTAACCCTATCGTTCCGCAGTCCCAGGAATCAGAAGCCATCGCCTCCACCATAACCGGTCCATTACCAAATGTCTCTATATTGGCTCGTATTCCTGCCTTTTCATATCCCCCCATTTTATCAATCATATAGATAATCATTCCATGATGGGAGCCAGTCAAATATCCGAAATTCAGCTCAGTCTCTGTTTCTAAGGGCTCAATTCCATCATAAATTCCTGCCTCTTCTTTCCCGCTATTTCCTGCAACACCATTATTACCTGTCTTCTCTGGACTTTGACTACATGCAGTAAGAGTTCCCAAAACTAATAACAGACTTAATATAAGACAAAACCATTTCCGTAACCTTCTCCTCATAAGATACACCTTCCCCTTCTTATCGAAATTCCTTAACAAGATCCATAAACGCCTTCACTCGGTTATAATCAACTCCATTTTCAAATTTTCCATCTTTTTTAAACGTTGTTCCTACGATGGCGCCATCTGCCACAGATAACTGAGTTGTAATATTCTCTATTCTGCACCCCGTATTCGCCAGCACCACAGTATCCGGCACAGCCGATTTCACTTCATTCAAAATCTGGGTATCTGTGCTTTCCCCTGCTGTCAGTCCGGAAACACATAAAGCATCCGGCCTGCAGTTAAACACGGTTGTCTTTGCCACTTCTCTGATATTGCGCTGCTCTACGTAAACAGCCGCTTCCGGAACTATATTAAACAGTAACTTAACATTCTGTGCGCCAACCGCATGTTGGTGGCGCACCGTCTCACCACAATTCGTATTCCATAATCCAAAATCGCTGGCATAGACGCCAGTAAAAATCTCTCTCACAAAACAAGCCCCGGTAGCGACTGCCAGATCCAAAGATGCCTTGGCATCCCATAAAACATTTACCCCAAAAGGAACTGTAATTTCTGATTTTATCTCCCCGATTACGCGTCCCATTGCAGCAAGTGTTTCTTTCTTTACATCAGTAAGGTAAGGAAGGCTGAATTCATTAGAAAACATAACTGCATCCACCCCTCCATCCTGAAGCGCATGCAGATCTTCACGAGCCTTCTCTATCACCCACTCCATTCCCTTTTCCTGATCATAGCCACTGTCTCCCGGCATTGCCTGAAGATGACACATTGCAATAACAGGCTTTTCAGTTTTGAATACTTCTTTTAACCAATTCATCATAAACCCCTTTCTTTTCAGGCATACGCATTATGCCAAATATACATTCTTTACTTTTTCTTTCATTCTGTGCAGGCTGTTTTCATCGATAGCCTTATCAATAATCACTCCATCAATATCTGTGAGATCACAGACTTTAATTAACGCCATTCTTCCCATCTTACTGTGATCACCAATCAATATTACCTGCTTTCCAGCCTGAACCAGTAATCGCTTAATACTGGCCTCCATCACATTTGTATTGGAAATGCCGAAATCCACATCAATAGCATCTGCTCCCAGAAAAGCCTTGTCCACACGAATATTACGAACGTAATCTTCTACCATACTTCCCAAAAGCACATTATTATACCCCTGACGACGGATTCCTCCTGTTACAATCATAGTGGAGGTTGGGTGGAGAACTAAATTTCCTCCAATAAACAAGTCATAAGTAATTACTGTCAAATTAGGAATATCGGATAATTCACTTGCCAGGTAATAGGTTGTCGTTCCTGAATCCAACAGAATAGTGTCGCCCTCGTGCACAAAGGACGCCGCCAATTTAGCAATTTGCTTTTTTTCATGCAGCATGATTGTCAGTTTCTCATTATGCTGCCATTCAAATGAAGAAGTGTTATCATTCTTTCTGACTGCTCCCCCATGAGTCCTGACTAAAAGCCCCTGAGTGTCTAAATCATCCAGGTCCCGGCGTACCGTCGCATCTGATACGTCGAGGTAGTCTGCCAGTTCCTTAATTTGAACGCTGCCATGTTCCTTCATGTATTCCATTATCTTTTGCAGCCGGCCGGCTGGAATAATAGAAGTTTTTTGTTCCATGTTTCTTTCCTTTCCTGGTCTTTTTTTCTCTTTTGTATTTTTTGATTGTTTTTGAAATATTTTGTAACTTTCTGCTATATTTCACATTTTATTATCACATATGTGTCGAATAATGTCAATAATTTTTACAAAATTGACATTTTAACATTTTAGTTTGCAAATTCTATCAAAAAAAATATCTTGGTTACAGACAATATAGTCTACAACCAAGATTTTAGTATTTTTTTACAAATCGATTTTTTTAAGCCGTATACTTCACAAACTGAATCCCTTCCACATCTTCCAGAAACTGGAGCACCGCCTCCCGACTCTTATGTTCCGTATTCTTTAAGCTGATCACCGCCTTCTGGAAGCCTTTTCTCTTCTTTTCAATCTGCACCTCGCCGATCACCAGGCCGGCAGGTGAAAATTCCCGGACCAGATCCGTCATTTTGACCGCGTCGTCCAGTTCCACATACACGCTGAGCCAAACGTCATCAAAAATCAGATGGTATTCCAGTTTCTTCAGTTGTGTCATGATAAGCGATACGGCCAGGGTAGCAATGATCCCGGCCTCATAGAAACCAATCCCAATGCTCAGACCAATGCACGCAGCAGTCCACAGGCCTGCTGCCGTTGTCAGCCCCTTAATCTTCGTCTTGCCCGATATAATGATGCTCCCTGCGCCCAGAAAACCGATTCCGCTGACCACCTGTGCGCCCAGCCGCGCCGGATCACCGGTCTGGAAATGATAGTACATATACTGTCCGGTCAGCATGACCATGGCCGCGCCCATGCAGACCAGCATGTACGTCCGCATTCCAGCCGGCTGATGCGCTTTGCCCCGCTCAATTCCGATTACACCGCCGCAGACCATGGACATCACGATCCGCATGGTGATGGAAGCCAGATTGATGCCTTCCAGATACTCCACTGCCGCTGTCACTGTCTCCATGTATTCCCCTCTCATCCCTGTGTTTTACAACCTGTTCAGACAGATACCCGTTTCACTGATTTTTTCTTTTTGAGTTCCCCCACCAGGAGGGCAGCATCCAGCTCATCAGGCGCTTTTAAAACCGCACTCAGTACACAGAGGGAGTCCTCGTCAGCCAGCTTTATATTCTCCATTTTGCAGCCTGCGTCCTCTATGGTCTTATTAATATAGTAGAAGATATCTTCTTTGTCGGTGTCCTTATACTCGATCTCCAGCTCCCGCTCTTCTCCAGCCTTTCTGGAAAAATATCCCCTTCTCCCTAAAAACACTTCGGAAACCATCACAATAATCGTGGACACAGCGCCCAGCACATACATGCCGCAGCCCATGGCCATACCCACTCCCACCGTGGCCCAGATACCGGCGGAGGTGGTGATTCCGCTCACATTGTTGTTGCGGAAAAAGATAATTCCTGAGCCGATAAATCCGACAGCTGTCACGATACCGGCCGCAACCCGGGACGGGTCAAGTCGGACGTATTCGCCGAGAACATCATTGAAGCCATACTTGGAGATAATCATCATGGTCGCGGCCGCAACCGAAATGATAACGTGTGTTCTGACGCCCGCCGTCTTCTTCCTGCTCTGCCGTTCATAACCGATCAGCCCGCCGCATACAGCCGCCCCAAGGAGCCGGGCTACAAAAATCCATTGTTCCATTATAAATTCATTCAACTAATCCGCCTCCTGAAAAACAGGAATACCGCATGATATCTTTCATGCGGCGCCCTGTAATGATCTCTTTTTTGCCTGTTGATTTCTTTTTTACCTTCTGCTCTTATTCTTACCCTATTGATCTCTTCCTCATCCCTTCGCCACTCTCTTCTCAAACCGTCTCTGCTTCCATCTTCTGATGCGTTCCATTCCATCTCCCTGGCCAAAATACAGTGCGACAGAAGAGAGAATCATCAGAACGACCGTGTATACAAAGCCCATGGCCCTGGCATCGATAGATGCCGACTCATCCGAAGCGGCCTTCACGACGATGCCGAGAGGCTGGAACAGCGGATGGTACAGGAATACAGACAGATCGTAGTCTGATAACATCCCGTTGAAATTCAGGATGATGATGGACATAATCGCCGGGAAAATAACCGGAAGAATTACTTTTATCATCGTATAGAGCGTACCCGCACCCATACATTTCGCCGCTTCTTCCAGATCATTGTCGATGCTGAAGAACGCCGCCTTCACCATCCGGTAAGAGAAAGGCAGTTTGACGACCGTATAGCCCACGAGCATCAGTACCAGCGTTCCTACCATAACATAGTTAAACAGGATCGGCTGCCGCTCCCCGTAAGTCGTGGTCAGTCCCAGCGCGATCAGGGTTGCCGGAAGAAGCCACGGAATCAGCATGCCCCATTCGAAGAATACGTCGTATTTATGCTTTGCCGTGCGCACAAACCGGGCGCAGATCACAGCCATCAGTACAGCCAGAACCGCAGCCAGCAGGGAGTATACAATGCTGACGATATACGGCTTGATCGCCTCTGCGCTCGTAAACAGCTTCTGGTAATTCGCCAGAGTGAACGAATTCAGAGTCAGATTGCCCGTCTTAATAGTCAGTGAATCACAGAACGAGTATACGATAACCAGGATAATCGGTATCACATAGATGGCAAACATGGCGTAAGCGACCACATGGGCTGCCACGTTGAATACCGGATTGCTGATCTTCTGCTTCTTTAGCTTTGCCTTCGTCTTCGACACGGATATGTAGTTTCCGCCCTTTTCAATCCTGCTGAATACTGCCAGCAGAATCATCGTGGCAATTCCTAAAAGAACCGCAAGAAATGCCGCAACCTCCCTGGAAAAGCTGGATTTTGCAAATGTAATAATCATGGGGTTGATGGTCTGGAAATTCTCTCCGCCGACAATCAGAGGTGCGGACATGGCTCCCAGTCCGGTAAGGAACGTCAGGATGGTGATTGCAAAAAACGTAGGCTTTAACACCGGCATGACGATCTGGAAGAAGATTCTGCTTCCTGACGCCCCCATATTTTTCGCCGCCTCAATGGTGTGGTAATCCAGTCCATGAATTGCATTCTTTAAAAACATCATATGATTCTGTGTACAGGAAAATGTCATAACGAACACGACTGCCCCGTATCCCACAAACCAGTTCGGGTTCATGCCCGGGAATAGTGACACCAAAAGCTTTGTCAGCAGTCCGTTGGCGCCGTAGACGTATTTATAGCCGGATACCAGCACGACTCCGCCGTAGATCAGCGAGCTCATATATGCAAGTTTTAATACCCTGGCACCCTTGATATCCCAGTATTCCGTCAGAAGAACGCTAAGCGTCCCCACGATATTGACCGTAACCACCAGGGTGAACGCCAGAATGAAGCTGTTCACCAGGCTCTTCATGGCTCTGGCGGAGCCGAAGACCTTTCCGAACACTTCCGTGGAAAACTGTCCATTTTTATAGAAGACACTGACCAGCAGATTTAAGTTCGGGTAGATGACAAATGCAACAATGGCCCATACAATAACAATCTTTAAAAGCAGGGTCTGTATACTGAAAGACTTACTTTTGCTTCTCTGTTTCACACAAACTCCCTCCTTTTAAAATTGCATGATATCCCTGGGATTCATATAGATATCCAGTTCCCGGCCGATTTCCATGAACGGCTGTCCGTCATTAACGTGGATCACGCGGACCTCACACCCCAAGACTTCAACGCGGTATTTCGTCATGACTCCGTTATAATCGTAATCCCGGATCACTCCATGCATCTTCGCATAGCCTGGAATTTCCTTTAAACTGATTCTCTCCAAACGCACATAGCCGCTCTTATTCCCATCCAGCGCATGGCCGGTCTGGGTCTCGACCTCGCTTAAGACAGCAGCGTTCAGCCGGTTAATCTCACCGATAAAATCGCAGACAAATTCCGATCCGGAATGGTTATAGATGTTGTAAGGCTTATCCACCTGCTCCACAAATCCGTTGTTAAACACAGCGATCCGGTCAGACAGGGTAAGGGCCTCCTCCTGATCGTGGGTAACGTATAAGGTAGTGATCCCCAGGTTCTTCTGCAGCTTTTTAAGCTCGCTCCGAAGGCCCACTCTCAGCTTGGCATCCAGGTTGGAAAGCGGCTCATCGAGGCACAGGATCTTCGGTTCCAGAACGATCGCCCTGGCTAACGCCACTCTCTGCTGCTGCCCTCCGGATAATTCAGATACATTTCTCACCAGCTGCTCTGACTTGATCTCGATGACCTTCGCTACATCCTTGACCTTCCGGTCGATCTCCGCCGCTGAAAGCTTCTTCACCTTCAGGCCAAAAGCCAGGTTCTCATAGACGGTCATCGTCGGAAACAGGGCGTAGCTCTGAAATACCATCCCGATATTTCTTTTCTCTACCGGAGTGTGGGTAACATCCTTTCCATCGATTAATATCTGTCCGGCACTGGGTTCGATAAAGCCCACGAGAGCCCTCAGTGTCGTCGTCTTGCCGCAGCCCGACGGTCCCAGAAATGTAAAGAACTCCCCATCTCCAACCGTTAAATTCAGATCCTTGATGGCTACAAAATCCCCATATTTAATCTCAATATTCTTAAACTCAATCATCCTTTTCCTCTCCTTGCAAAGAGGCGGTATCATTTATATTCATAAACCATACCGCCCTCCGTCACCTACTGTAAGAACTCAAGCTCACATTTTTCAACCCACTGATCTATATTTGCTGCTACAAATCCCCAATCCATATCCTGCGGATGTACCTGATCCATGAATTCCTTGATATCGGCCGGTGCTTCCTCCACTGCCTTGGGCTGGCACGGAATGGTGCCGAACTGTTTCATCCACTCTGCCTGAACGTCAGCGGAACCGAACCAGTTGGCGAAATCAATGGCAAGATCACGCTTCTTAGAACCTGTAATCATGGCTACCTGCTCGGTTACGTATGGAACGCCAACTTCCGGAACCATAATCTGGAACTTATAATCTCTCTCTGTCTGATTCTGAAGAACGCCGCTTCCCCACATCTCTGTGATCGGAACTGTACCGGAGATTGCATTTCCTACGTAGTCCTCGCCCTGTACTTCCATGTGACCGTTCTGAATCCAGCTTTTCACAAAATCCCATCCTTCATCGGATATGCCATACTCCCCATTATCATCTCTGTACCGAACAAGCAGGCTGGCAAGTATGGTCTTACCGGTGCCGCCGCCGAAGTTTAAGATGGTGTATTTATCCTTCCACTCCGGATTTACCAGGTCGGTGTAGTCCTTTGGCGGATTCTGGAGATCGGCGTTCATCATATTGACAAGAGGCTGGATCACGATCGGATAATAGTATCCGTCCTTGTCGCCCAGTGTCATATCCACGTCGCCGGCCCAGGAAGGCTCCCATTGATCCAGTACGCTCTCCGCTTTCAGTTTCTCATACTCAATGGAGTTCAGTCCAAATACCATATCTGCCTGCGGATTGTTCTTCTCCGCGATAATTCTGTTCGCCAGATCGCCGCCCTGAATCTGTACCACCTCTACATTATATCCGGCTGTTCCCGCCTTCTCCTTCAGCCATGCATCTCTGCCGTTGGAACCGGAGTTTGTGTAAATAATCAGCTTCTGGCTCTTGTCCACATCTCCGCCGGCCGCTGCCTTATCTCCCGCAGCCTCAGTATCTCCTGCCGCTTCTGTTTTCGCAGCTTCCTCCGTCCCTGCGGCTGTCGTGTCCGTTGTCGTATTCTTTGTTCCTGATCCGCAGGCTGCCAGTGACAGTACCATAGCTGCAGATAATCCGAGTGCCGCAAATTTCTTTAAGTTCTTCATAATTCTCCTCCTACTTTTCATTTGATTTATTTGATATGTATCCCTTTAACAACGCCGGCCAATCAGTTTGGATAATCTCGAATCCCAAGTCTATCAGCTTTCCCCATGTCTCATCAAAACCAATCTTAATGGCATTATTATCATCTAACAGCCCTGAGAGAATGATCTCATCATTTAGGGTAATCGCGTTCACCCAGGGAGCGATCCCCGCTTTTTTCAAACGGTCCATGAATTCCGGGCTTAAGAATTCACTGTCCAGATCGGTAAAGATAAGTTCTGCCGCGGCCACATTGATATCGTACTTCTGAATGATATCCCATTCTTCCGGGCTCTTCATGATCGGCATATACATGATGCCGGTGCCGCTCTCTTCCAGTTCCTTTAAGAGCTCCTCCTCCACACCGGACTTTAAAAGAATCTGGTCCTTCATATTCATGCGGTCTAAAAGAGCGATAATCTCCTTCCAGTAAAACCAGGACCTGTCGATATTGATCAGGCACTTTCCGCGAAAATGCTCCAGCACATCTTCTAAATGTTCCAGCTTCTGTCCGCATACCTGCCGTAAGGAATTCAGCGTAAAGAGCTTCTCCACTTCCTCCGATGACATGGTTCGGATATCACGGTCAATTCCCAGCTCAAGAGGCTCTTCCCCATTATGGAATGCGTAAAATACTTTGTCCGTAGTCATGGATGCATCCACCTCGATCATATCCGCTCCATGAAGCAGTGCGTTCTTATATGCCAGACAGGTATTCTGCACCACGTTCCCGCCGCACGTACCGCGATGAGCCGCAATCAAAATCCGGTTCTTATCGATGAGTTCTCTGATTGACTGATTCTTTGTGTACATTTTCCGTACCTCCTTGTCTCTATATCTATTTTATACACCATTTATTGGAACGTGTCAATAGTGTTTCCGAATTATTTTGTTTATTTTACATAGTTATAACATGGATTTTACATTTTTTTGTGCATTTTATTATGTTACCTTTTGTTTTTCGCAGTTAAAATCCCCATTTTATTTGGCACGTTCAAATTAATACATTTGTTTTCTGTGCTACATTCGACTTTAAAAGTTTTTACTTCTGTTTAGCTTTCACCTTTTAACGAAAGTCTATCCTTGTCTCATAAAAGCAAAAAAAAACGTCGCGCAACAAATTTCAGGTGTCTTATTACTTACCTAAAACTTATTGCGCGGCGCCTTCCATACTTTTTATTTCCATTGCTGGCGGTTATTTCTTTTTATCCATGCTCCGTAATTTCGCAGAGTGCGGCTACCTCTTATATCGATGCGCAGTTTGACTTCATGTCAGTGCTTGTTTCGTTAAATGCCCGATCACATTCCTCCTGCGCCTTCTCAAGCGCGTCATCCATCTCTTCGATTCCCGATGCGATGGACCGGATCGCCTTCCCCAGGATATCCTCAAACAGGAACTCATTGAAATCAGGATTTCTGTCATGTTTATAAAGCCTCCAGCCGGGTTCGAAGGATTTCTCCATGTTCTCCAACCACGGATAGCGTTCCAGGATATCCATATTCCTGCTGATCTGGCGGTTACAGACGTATCCGCCAAGATACGTGATGGTCTCCGCGATATCCTTCCGGTACAGCCACTTTAAGAAGCTCATGCACGCGTCATACTTTTTGCTGAATCTGGAGATTCCCACCGAGCCTCCGCCCGACAATGGCTGCCCGCCCGGAACGGTGTCGCAGGCGATTCGTCCCAGCACCTTCGATTCCGGATTGTGAATCATCTCGGAGGCATAGTTGGAAAACACGATATGCATCGCCGTATTCCCCTCCGAAAACTGGCGGGTGGGTTCCCCCCACCACTGATAGATATCACTGCCCGCATACTTGCAGGTATCCAGATAATTGCGGATCGCCTGTTTCATCTCGGGGATGAGGATATTTACATTTCCCCGTGCATCGAAGATATCCTTCTTCAGTTCCCGGAAACGCGGCAGAAAATCGCACGCCGCCAGGAATGTTCTTCCGTAAGCGGTAACTGCTCCATACCTGGTTCTGGAATCGGGATTCTCTTTTCTCGTAAAAAATCTGGCCACTTCATTGTATTCTTCAAACGTCATAGGAATCTCCAGACGTCGTTTGTATTTTTCAAAAAATTCCCTTTTGATCAGCTCATCCTCGAATAAATCCTTCCTATAGAACAGCATCTGCACGCAGGCATCCAACGGAAACGCGTACTGGACACCATGAACCATGGAATAGTTTTCCGAGAGGGAGGGAAGAATCTGCTGCCGCAGCCACTTAACCGAAGAGCTGGAGCTGTCGAAGGGCTGATAAATCTTATCGCCCAGCTCCGTCATCCACGCCATGTCGATGCGGACCAGATCGTAGGGACTGTTCTGCACGCAGGCCTGCGCCATCTTGTAATGCTCATCGTAGGAAACCTCGATCATATTGACCTTGATTCCGGTCTCCCTGGTAAAGGAAGGAAGCAGCATGCCGATGGCCTTGCTGGTCAAATTCTGGATGGTCAAAAAGCAGATGCTGTCTTTCTTAACAGCGGCCGGAAGGGGATTACCGTAGAATCCGTCATTTTCCATGATCATCTGCTGTTTCTGCGCAGGAGCCGTCTCCGCTTCTTCCCCGCCGGCATTTACGATCTGATCCGCTATGTTTCTTCCCATGAGCTTATAATTCAGCTCATATCTGCACACGGCCGGATCGATTCCAATGCTCTTGCTGGTCAGCGCATATATAACCGGCATTTTCTTATCCGGATTATACTGATGGGCCATCCTCAAATAATCGGCGTCCTCCTGGCTCATGGCAATCACCGCGTCGAATTCCTCTTTCGAACCCAGAATATCAAAGGCCTTGTTAAACCACATGCTGTCGTCGCTGGGAAATATTTTGCAGGAGCAATTATCGTCCTCCAGCACATCCACCACACCGTTAATAAAGCTTTTATTGTTGGAATAGATGCTGTTCTCACAGAGCAAAGCCACATTCTGATGGCCATCCTCGATACACTTAACCGCGATATCCCGTCCCGCCTGCTCAAATCCAAAGGATACGTAGACAGACGCGTCCGGCATTCCCTTTACCTTTCTTTCGGCAAAGAAAAACCTGGTATCTGAAGTGTATAATCCCCTGTTCTTAAGAAGCGAGCTGACCACCACCACCGCCATGGGATTTAAGGAGAGAGCCTTCTTAACCGCTTTTTCCTCGTCGCACTCTAAGTTATTGGTGGATATGAGTTCTATGCTGATCTCGTACTCCCGCAGGTACTGTTCCAGCCCGTTATATAAATCGTTATAGCATTTTAAGCTGATCTTAGGCACAATGACGCAGACTCTCCGTGCCGTACCGGCCCGCAGCTGCTGGGCCTGGACGTTCATTTTATATCCCATCTCTTTGGCAATCCGCTCCACCAGCTGGATTTTTTCAGCGCTGACGTTCCCCCTTTTGTTTAACACATTGGAAACTGTGCCGTGGGATACCCCTGCTTTGGCGGCAATATCTTTGATCGTTGGCATAGGCTGCACCTCGTTTTTGGTTCGTTCAAATTTTATTATTTTCATTATAGCACGAGGGCAGAGAGTTTTCTATCTGTTTTTTGCGAGGACTTTGTGCAGGACACTAGAGCGGGACTTTCGTACGCGGTTCTAAAACGAGGCCGCACACGGTTCCATGACTTCCGCCTCCAGCACGATCCTCACCTGCTCCACCCTCCTGTCTTTCATCTTCATGACAGTTATGGTCATATTTTCATAATAGAGCACATCCCCTTCTTCCGGTATCCGCTCCGCCAGTTCCATCACCCATCCGCTTACGGTAAACGATTCAAACTCTTCCTCACCGCCCAGCTCCTCAAACAGCTTTTCCACGCTGGTATTGCCTAAAACCAGATATTCCTGATCAGATATCTTCTCAATTTCCTGAACCACCACATCGTGTTCATCCCAGATTTCCCCCACCAGCTCCTCCAGAATATCTTCCAGAGTTACAATGCCCATGGTTCCTCCAAACTCATCGATTACCACCGCAATATGCATCTTATTTTTCTGAAGTTCCTTCAGGAGGACGTTGATTTTCTTACTCTTAGCCACATACAGCGCCGGTCGGACAATGGCCTCCACGCCGCACACACCGCGATACACCTGATTATAAAAGTCCTTCTGGTAAATGATCCCTATAATGTCGTCGATCTTATCCTTATAGACGGGGAGACGGGAGTATCCGGTCTCGCCAAACACCGCCGCTATCTCCTCTTTATCCGCATCGACGGGAATTCCTGTCACATCGACACGCGGGGTTGCGATATCCATGGCTTCCAGCTCTGTAAATTCAATGGCGCTCTTGATCAGGCTTCCTTCCTGTTCATCAATCCCGCCATCCTGTTTCGCCTCCTCCACGATAGCAAGCAGCTCCTCCTCCGTAATGCCGGAATCTCCCGAAGTCCGGATCAGGACTGACAGCAGCTTTTTCCACTGTTTAAATAAGTAATTAGCGGGTGTCAGCAGCACCATAAACGCATTTAAAAACGGGGCTGAAAACATGGCAAACTGCTCTGGGGACTCCTTGGCAATACTCTTCGGGGAAACTTCACCGAAGATCAGCACCACAATCGTCGTCACCACGGTTGATATACTGGCGCCCGCCTCATCGCCCAGGAGCTTCACAAATATGACCGTGGCCAGCGATGCACTTGCAATGTTGACGATATTATTTCCAATCAGGATCGTGGACAGCAGCCCGTCATAGTTTTCGGACAGCTTTAACACCAGCCCTGCCCTCTTATTTCCCTTTTCCGCCATATTCTTGATTCGAATCCGGTTCAGCGAGGAAAACGCCGTTTCCGTCGCCGAGAAATACGCGGACATAATGATACATCCAATAATAATAATCAATGAGATACTCTGTTCTTCCATAATTTTTTCCTTCCTCTTTCTTCTTTTTTGACACACAGAGTCCGGCTTGACGGACTCTCATACCAGGGCGCGGCTGCTTTTGCAGCAAAAAAATGCTTTTCTACTACGCAAAAAAGCATAGCCCGCCTTTCCCGAGGGAAACGCAGGTTATGCTCCTATATCAACATTTCATTTCAATTATCATGTTCTTTTTTATCAACCGGTATGTAACTGTCGTATTTGAGTTTGCCCGGTGTGTGTCAGGTTCAGCGTCACTGTCGGCGTCGTCCATGAAATGAGTAAATTCCTTTCTGCATAAAGCGTTAATATGAAAGAAATTATAAAGAACCCCAGTGTCATTGTCAAGAAGCGTTCGAATTCCTTAACGCTTTCTTATCGCCTTTGTTTCTGTACCTTTTTCGCCAGTCAAGTCCCCTGCCGCTTACGACCGGTTATTTTTCCCTGACGGAAGTCACCAGATGGATAGGGCTGCACGTCCGGCTGGTTCACTGCACACGGAAATAACCGGTCAAGCGCTTCGATCGCCTCCTTAGCGTCACTGCCGTCTGCCACCACATAAAAACGCTCTCCCTTTTTCAGCTCTCCCGCCTTCAGTATGCTCTTTCCATTAAAATGTTTCTCTTCATTTTCAACCGTAATACTGCTTGTAAAACGGCTGGATATCAAAATCAGTTCCATCATCTGTTCCCTGGCCATTTTTTCTTCTGGCGCCAGATTGTACTCTCTGCTTTTCATTAATCTGTATCCAGTCCTTTCCCTGTGATCATTCTATATAATGTCCTACTTCTTTTACGTCTGATCATTTTCTCCAAATCTGTTTCGTTCAATACTGCCTTTCTTCTTCCATTTTATCTTTAAAATTATATTTTTGTAAGCGAATTTGATCTGCCTTTTAAAACTTTGTCTATTTTACCTTATATCCAGGCTTTCTGCATTTGTATTTTTTTCCATCGGTTACCGTTCACAATCCTAATATAGTAAAATACCACATTATTAATTGCATTTCCGCCCACAATATAGTATACTGGAAGAAGCAAGAACGTACGTTCTATTATAACGAAACAGAGAGGAGCCGTCAATGGAAAATAAAATCACGCCACCCGAAGCCACACCGACAGATAATACCGGATTATCCATTGACTACCTGGTTATTTCTTCCCCCTCCGACACGCTTCCCTACCAGAAGGCAATAAAAGAAGCGCCGCTCCTCGCCATAGACACAGAGACTACCGGGCTCGACCCGCACAGCGACCGGCTCCGTCTGATCCAGATAAGCGCTCCTGGTATTCCTGTGCTTATCTTTGACTGTGCGGTATTTCTCCCTGATGGAATTTCCTGTTTAAGAGAGCTTCTGGACACCCCTTCGGAAAAGCTGTTCCACAATGCCAAGTTTGACTTACAGTTTCTCATGGGTATTGGAATCGAATGCTTTCCAGTCTTCGATACCATGCTGGCCGCTCAATTACTCCGGCCGTGCGGCGGTCCTTTGCGGGCGGGCCTGGCGGCGGTGGCGGACCACTATCTCGGCATCAGGATGGATAAGACAGAGCAGACAGGCCCCTGGGACAGCACTTCTCTGACCAGATCCCAGCTGGCCTATGCCGCGTTGGATGCAGGGATTCTGCTGAAGCTGTACGGTGTGATGAAGCCGCTCCTGGCTCATCACGGTCTCGACCGGATTGCCTCCATTGAATTTGCCTGCGCTTCCGCCATCGCCCATACAGAATATGACGGAATCAATCTCGATCTGGAACAGTGGGATTCGCTTTGCAGGAAGACCGAGAAACAGTATAACGATGCTCTGGAAACCCTCTATACCTACAGCGGCACTCCCGCGTACCAGCTTACCCTGTGGGGCGGCGAGGAAGCCCTGGACGTAAACTTTGAGAGTAATCCCTATGTGCTCAAACTACTGAACCGGTACGGAATCCCGGTCAACTCCACATCGCGAAGAAGCCTGGCTCTCTACCATAACCAGCCTTTGGTACAGGCGCTGACCGAATACAGAAGGCACTCCAAATCCCTCTCTTCCTTCCTCCATCCCATTCCGGCCCAGATTCATCCCGAGACAGGCCGGCTCCATCCGAAATACATGCAGATCGGCGCCTGGAGCGGAAGAATGAGCTGTTACAATCCCAATATTCAGCAGATTCCGCGGGAAGCCGATTTTCGCAGCTGCTTTACAGCACCCCATGGAAGAAAACTGGTTCTTGCCGATTACTCCCAAATCGAGCTGCGCGTAGCGGCACAGATTTCCGGTGATTCCAGAATGAAAAGTGCCTGTCAGAAAGGCGAGGATCTCCATGCCCTCACCGCTTCCCTGATTTCCAATGTTCCGATCAGTCAGGTAACAAAAGCGCAGCGTCAGGCTGCAAAGGCTGTGAATTTCGGTCTGATATTCGGTATGGGCGCGGAAGGACTCAGACAGTACTCGAGTCAGTCCTATGGCGTAGATATGACATTAGAAGAAGCAGAACAGTTTCGCAGTGCCTTCTTTCAGAATTACCACGGGATCAACTGGTGGCACCATGACTTAAGAGAGAGCCATCCCCTGGAAGGCCGGACGCTCACAGGACGCAGGTTCCTGTTTTCTCCAAACACAGGTCTGGCCGATCTGGCCAACACTCCGGTTCAGGGCACGGCCGCCGATATTCTGAAATCTGCCCTCGGCCTTCTGGCCTCCCGGATCCGGGAAAGTGACAAGAAAATCGTAGGCATCGTCCACGACGAAATCCTGATGGAAGTCCCGGAAGAGGAAGTGGACGATGCGGTTGTTCTGTTAAAAAATACGATGGAAGAAGCCGCTCATGCGATACTCCCTGATGTTCCCTGTGAAGCGGATGCAAAGGCCGCTGATTCCTGGGCAGGCAAGTCAAAAACCCCGTAGCAGGCTACGGGGTTTTGACCCTCGCGGCAGTCGCCAAATGGACGCGCCCTGGCACACACCTGTTTTCTGTCATTTTCCAGGTTACATTCTGCAAAGGCTGCCATTTCCTCTCTATAGGCAGAACCTGGAAATTGTTCCAGAAAGCATTCCAGAATATGTCCCTTTGCAACATTCCGGCATTCCGGAGACGGCACACCGTGATGGAGAAACGTATGACCATCTATATTCAAAAGAAGGGGAATGATCGCCGTTTCCTCTTCCGGACAGACCTTCAGAATCTTCCCGACACACGAGACCGCATTGCCGAATTCCGCAACCTGCTGTGACCGGAACGAGAGGAGATACTTCTCTCTCATTTTCCCCCAGATGTCCCTGCCTCCGGCTTCCAAAAGCCCCGGAAGCGTAAGAAGCATGCCCCTTCCTTATAGAGGTCTCACATCAATATCCACAAGTTCCAGGCCATCATCCACTTCATGCAGATAGAGGTCGTCTATATGCCTGCGCAGAACCCGTTTTCCTCCCACATCGCCTTCCAGCGCCAGAAGCTCATTCCTGTATGCCTCCGAAAAAATCGCGGGGTTTCCGAACTCACCCATATTGCACAGACAGCCAATTCCTCTTTTGCTGTTTTTCCAGCCTTCGATCAGGCCCTCTATGGTGGCCGCCTTCAGATACGGCTGGTCACAGACCGCGAAGCAGTACGAGGCTTCTTCACCGCCCGGTGATGCCGCGGCTTCCAGGGCCAGGTGGATCGAATGAGAGATTCCCAGACTGCTCTGTACGTTCTCTACCACCACATACCCCCTTTTTTCCAGGTCTTCCATAATCTCCTGATACTGTGTTACTACGATTTTATCATCGAAAAGGCCATCCGGCAGTTTTTCCACCTCCTCCACGATATACTGATACATTGGCTTCCCGTGAAACGGGGTAAGCAGCTTGTTTCCATCAAACCGCCTGCTGTTTCCTGCTGCCAGCAGTATAAGAGTCAGTTTCATCCGCCAAATCCTCCATTCTACCTGTCCTTTAAAAAGAAAATACTCTCCTCCGGAACTACCAGGCGCTCCGGCACCCGCTCTTTCATATCATCCTTCCAGCGCCCTTTCGGTATTTTCCACCAGAGATCATTTTCCAAAATAAGTGTAACCTCAAAGGGGTCATCCAGAATCTGCTTTAAGCGGCACTCCATCACATTTTCCTTTTCCGCTTCATGGGCGGCGGTAAAGTAATGGGCGCGTATTCCGATAAACGGCCTGTCCTTTGGGACTTCTCTGTCTCTCATTATAACCTGAATATCCCAATTTGGCACGTAAAATGTGTGGGCATCCACATATTTGATGTCCAGAATGTTTTTACAGCCGGTCAGCTTGGCCGCCGACACGGTCTCAGGCTCTTTAAAGACATCCTTTACGGCCCCCGACACCACAATTTCACCCTCGTTGATCACGTGGATTGTACTGCAGAAACGATAGATCTCATCTCTGCTGTGCGTAACAAGGAGTACATCACCGTCATAGTTTCTCAGTTCCTCCAGCTGTTCCAACTGAAGCTTCTCCTTCAGATAGTAGTCCAGAGCGGAAAATGGTTCGTCCAGCATCAGCACCTCCGGCTTCGATGCCATAATCCTGGCCAGGGCAGCTCTCTGCTGCTGGCCGCCCGATAGTCTGGAAGGATACCGGTCCGCCAGTTCTCCGATATGATACATGTCCAGATACCGCATGGCGGCTTCGCGCCGCTCTGACTTGGGGCAGGATAGGGCCATCTCCACATTTTCCCGTATGGTCATGTGGGGGAACAATGCATAGTTCTGAAACAGATAACCGACTCCTCTGTCCTGAATTTTTACGTTGACCCCTTTTGCCGAATCAAACAGCACACGGCCATTTAACTCGATTCTTCCCTCGTCCGGTGTGAAGATTCCCGCAACGCACTTTAAGGTCATGCTCTTGCCGCATCCCGAAGCGCCTAAGATCCCTGTGATTCCGGAATCTCTCTCCGTGTCGAAGGCGACATTTAAAGTCATATCCCTCAATTTTTTCTTGATCTCTACCTTCAGGCTCATGGCTCACTCCTACGAAAATTTCTTTTTGCCTGCGGCGGCCGTATTCATGCCTGCCACGATGAGAAGGGATATGGCAACAATAATAATCACGTATTTCCCCGCTCCCTCCATGTCTCCCGCCGCCACCTCTGAATAGATGGCAAGGGGCAGCGTCCGCGTCTTTCCCGCAATATTTCCGGCGATCATGGCCGTTGCTCCAAATTCTCCCAGTCCTCTGGCAAAAGCCAGAACACCGCCCGAGAGAACTCCCGGCATGGCCATCGGCATAAGAATCTTCCAGAAAACCTTCCGTTCCGGTATCCCCAGGGTTCTCGCCGCATTTAAGACATTTTCATCGACCAGTTCGAACGCGCCCCTTGCAGAACGGTACATAAGCGGAAATGATATCACCACCGCCGCAAGCACCGTTGCCTGCCAGGTAAACACGATTTTATAGCTGAATACAGCAAGAAGCAGCTTTCCGATCGGACGCTTCACTCCAAATATGTAAAGCAGAAAGAACCCGGCCACTGTTGGAGGAAGAACGAGAGGGAGTGTGAGTACTCCGTCCAGTATAGCCTTTGCCCGTTCTGATTTCAGGGCAATCACCGCTCTGGCCGCCCATATTCCCAGAAAAAATGTGAAAATAATCGATATAACTGATGTCTTTAGTGAAATGAGAACCGGTGACAAATCCACTTGCTTCTCCTCCTTATCTCTGGCACATTATGAACCCTCGGCGTTTTAGTTACCATTCACGGCCCCGTCTGCCGCTGCGAATCCGTTCTTTAAAAAGATATCCATAGCTTCGCTGCTGGCCAGGAAATCGATAAATTTCTTTGCGCCCTCCGGATTTTCACAGTCTTTGATGATGCCTGCTGGATAAATCGCCTTCTTAACGCTTCCTTCCGGTGCTTCCGCCACGATCGTTACTTTATCGGTCTGCGCTGCGTCTGTTGCATATACGATTCCGGCCTTTGCACTTCCCTCTGCAACCCAGTTTAAAACCTCGGTTACGTTCGTTCCCAGACTGGCCTTAGCAAGCACCTCATCCCAGAGTCCCAGGTTGGTCAGCGCTTCCTTCGAATACTGGCCTACCGGCACGCTGTCCGGATCTCCGAGCGCTGCGTTTTCGGCCTTTGCAATATCCTCGAAAGAGGAGTAGTTTCCTTCGTCACCGGTTGGTACGATGAAAACGATCTTGTTTTCCAGAAGATTCCTGACGCTTCCGCCCTGAATCATGCCTTCGTCATCTAAAGCATCCATCTGTTTCGTCGCCGCCGAAAAGAATACGTCGATACCGGCCCCCTCTTCAATTTGGGTCTGAAGTTTTCCTGAACTGTCATACGTTCCCTCGATTGTAAAACCAGGGTTCTGCTTTTCAAATAATGGAATCAGTTCATCTCTCAAACAGGTTTCCAGACTTGCTGCCGCTGCGATGGTCACGGTCTGTGCTTTTGTTGCTGCCTCTGAAGCTGCCTGTGTTGTCGTCTCCGGTTCAGCCTTTCCTGTTCCTCCACAAGCGGTAAGCGCCGCCATCGCCACTGTTAATGCACCTGCTAATAAGATTGCTTTTTTCACTATTTTACTCCCCTTTTCTTCTTTATATGAAAGATGCCTTCCAGCACTCCGCCCCCTATGGCGGTTGCCTTATCGGAAATGGTCCAGCAGTGTTCGACGACACCCCTTGGATCGATATCTCCCGATTTCATTCCCTCTGTCACTGCCACACCATCCTGAAGCAGTCCTCGTACAACGCCTCCCACCTCTGCGTATATGGGAGTTTCTCCGCTGTGTCCTACCACGTCACCCTTTTTAACCAACGTTCCGATCTTCACATCTCCCGTAAATATACCGTCAGATTCGGCGCGAATAATGCGCTCCTTATCGTATCCTCCAATCATTCCGGGGACACCCGTATTCGGAAATGCACTGCCTTCCCAGATACAGCGTCCCAGATTGTGGCCGCGTTTCGTCTCCACCACCACGTGACAGTCCTCACCTGCCGTAAATCCAGGGCCGACACCGATGACAATATCCGCATCCGACATTTTTGATCCCAGATTCACCTTGGCTAAGATAGCGTCCACCACGATATCCGGTCTCCAGGATTTTAACGTCTCACACGACGGATCGACAATTACCGCTACCTTGTCCTGATTTACAGTGTTATCTATTTCCTCCGTATTTCGGCAAAGTACCCCTTCAATATCTTCCACCAGGGCATTTCCTTCATAAACCGCCCGGGAAAATGCGACTGTTCTCCGCACGGTTGTGGGAACCGCAATTTCAGTCATCGCTACGGAAAATCCACAGCGATGCAGGCGGCAGGCTATTCCCGTTGCCAGATCTCCGGCCCCTTTTATCAAGACTTTTTCCACAACACTCTCTTCCTTTCACTCAATCTCTTTCTACTTCCTGGCGCACTCTCCGCCGCGTCCCGACAGGATGTCCAAACCATGCGGCAGCGTATCCAGCACGTATTCCAGGCTCTCCCGAACCGCCTTCGGGCTTCCCGGAAGATTGACAATCAGCGTGCCTCCGCGGATGACGCTCACACCGCGGCTCAGCATGGCACGTTTCGTCACGGTCATGCTGTAGGCACGAATCCCCTCCGCGATTCCCGGAGCATTCCGCTCTGCTACCGCCATCGTGGCCTCCGGCGTCACATCCCGCCTGGAAAATCCGGTTCCGCCCGTCGTCAGCACCAGATCACACTGCACCTGGTCACTCAGGCGGATGAGCTCCGCCTTCAGCGCCTCTCCCTCATCTGGAAGCAGACTCTGAGCCACCACCTCATAGCCCGCTGACTCCAGAATTTCCTTTATCACGGCTCCGCTCTTATCTTCTCTCTCGCCTGCCGCGCCTTTATCGCTGAGCGTTACGATTCCTGCTCTGTACATACGTTTATTTCATCCCCTTCCTTCATCACGCCTCCATGCAGCACCCGGGTAAAAATTCCGTTGGCAGGCATAATGCATTCTCCCATCTTCTTGAAAATCTCGCAGTGGCTGTGGCACTCCTTGCCAATCTGCGTCACCTCCAGAAGGATATCGCCGCAGGACAGCCTGGTGCCCACAGGAAGGCGGACCAGATCGATCCCCTTCACAATCACATTTTCACCGAAGGCGCCATCGCCGATCTCGGCTCCCCGCTCCTTAAATGCCTCGATGGTCTCATAGGACAGCAGACTCACCTGGCGGTGCCATTTTCCCGCATGTGCATCATTTTCAATACCGAATTCCTCTATAAAATGTCCCTCTGAAATTCCCTTTTTCTGTGTCCCTTTTTTCTCGCTGATGCAGACAGCCATAACCTGACCCATGTTTTTATCCTCCGATTTGATTCATATTTAAACATTTTTCCCTTGTACCGTCGGAAAGCGGCAGTTCTCCCTCACGTCCCTCCGGGGAAAGGAAGTGATGGCTTTCCGGCTTCACTCTGATCCACTGTTCCATCAGGCATCTTAATTCCTCATTAGATAAGCCGCTGCGCAGCGGTGTCCTCAAATCGACTCCGGCCGGACTGTCGAGGCAGAGCTTTAAAAACCCATCCGACGTCAGTCTCACCCGGTTGCAGCTTCCGCAGAATTTATGGTGAACGGCGCTGATCAGTCCGATACAGCCCGCTCCCGATGCATAGGTGTAATAGACCGCCGGTCCATTTCCCCTCGGCTCCGTGCTTTCCCTTAAATCGCCGTATTCCTCAGAAAGGATTTTGAGCAGTTCCTCATTATCCATGGCGTGGTACTTTCTTCCCTGTCCGATGGGCATCATCTCGATAAAGCGGACAGGAATCCCGCTTTTCACCGAATATTCGGTGAAGGCGAGCACATCCTCCCTGCTCAAATGCTCCATCACCGCACAGTTTATCTTCACCTTCAGTCCGCTCCTGACAGCGGATTCAATCCCTTTCATGACATCCGCGAACCGGTCCCGCCTGGTAATCTGACTGAAGCGTTCCGGATCCAGCGTATCCAGGCTGACATTGACGCTGGAAAGTCCTGCCTCCGCAAGCTCCGGAGCCATGTCCCCCAGCAGAAGGCCGTTCGTGGTCAACGTCACGTCTTCCATTCCCTCGATCGCATTCAGTTCCCGGATCAGCTGGGAGACACCCTTTCTCACCAGCGGCTCCCCGCCTGTCACCTTCACGCGTCTGATCCCGAGTCTTGCCCCAGTCTCTGCGATCTTTAAAATCTCCTGGTAGGTGAGAATGTCTTCGTGGCGCATTAAGTCGATGCCTTCCTCCGGCATACAGTAGCGGCAGCGCAAATTGCACCGATCCGTCACAGAAATGCGGATATAATCGATCTTTCTTCCATTGCCGTCTCTCATAGGCGCTCTCCATCTTTCCGGTAGAGGCCGCTCTTCCCGCCATCCTTCAGCAGGAGAGTGATATCCGTCATGGTCATGCCCCTGTCCATGGCCTTGCACATGTCGTAGATCGTGAGCAGAGCCACATTTACACCGGTCAGGGCTTCCATTTCCACGCCGGTCTTTCCGCTGGTCTTGACGGTACAGACGGCTTCCACTGCCAACCTGTCATCATGGAGAATAAAATCCACCGTACACTTCGTCAGCATCAGCACGTGGCAGAGCGGTATAAGATCAGAAGTTCTCTTCGCCCCCATGATTCCGGCCACGCGCGCCACGCCCAGCACGTCTCCCTTTTTGGCTGTTCCCTGTTTTATAGCCTCATAGACCTCACGGTTTACGTGAATAAAGCCATGCGCCGCTGCGATTCTGTCCGTCACGGCCTTCTCTCCTACGTCCACCATGCGGGCGTTGCCTTGTTCATCAAAATGTGTCAGTCCTTCCATCTTACCAGCCCTTTCCAAATCCGCAGTTGGGATAATGACAGACCTCGCAGGACAGGCAGAGTCCGCCTCTTCCCAGTTTGTCCAGCTCTGCCTTCGTCACGGGATCATCCGCCATGAGGCGCGGCAGCACCAGGTCAAACACCGTGCGCCTGGCGTACATGACGCAGCCCGGAAGGCCTGCCACCGGTATCTGGCGGCCATCCTTTTCATAGTAGGCAAGCAGGAACATGGCCCCCGGAAGCACAGGCGCTCCGTACGATACGACACGCGCTCCAGTGCTGCGGATAGCGAGTGGCGTCTTATCGTCAGGATCCACACTCATTCCGCCGCTCACCAATACCATGTCGGCTCCCTGTGCGATAAATTCCAGGGTCGCCTTCCTCGTATGCTCCGGATTGTCATCCGTAATCGTCTGTCCCATCACTTCCCCGCCGAATTCCCTCACCTTTTCCTTCAGGACAGGGCCGAACGCGTCTTTGATCCGTCCGTGATAGACTTCACTTCCCGTCGTCACGATTCCCACCTTCTTGTCCTGATACGGAAGTATGGTAAATATCTTCTTTCCGCCGCAGACCTCCACGGCTTTCTCCATCTTCTCTTTTTCGATGACCAGCGGTATAATACGGGTTCCGCACAGCTTGTCTCCCGGCTCTACCGGGGTGTTGTTGTGCCTGGAAGCGATCATCATCTCCCCCAGTCCGTTGATTCTGTCCAGCAGTTCTGTATCGATCTTAAGAAGCCCGCGGACCGTGGAGGTCAGTTCAATCTTTCCTTCCTTCACTCCGCTTCGTTCCATATAATCGCCTCTGCACAGGCCGCAAAGTATCTCAGCCGCCTCATTTTCATGGTATTTCGACTCGTCCTTTTCCCAGACGTATAAATGCTCCTTGCCCAGCGAGAGCAGCACCGGAATATCTTCCGACCTTACCACATGACCCTTCCTAAACTTCGCATCTTTGATCACCCCCGGGATGATCTGCGTTATGTCGTGGCACAGTACGTGACCAACCGCATCTTCTGTCCTGATTTCTCTCATGACTCCTGCTCCTTTATCCTTGATTTTTTAATCTCGGTTTAATCCTTACTTTATCGCTGCAGGCAGCCCCTCCATGCCGCAGCGATATTCTCAAGCGAGAATATCCATAATAAAATTAAAATGGGATATTGCCCGTCCCCATACTCCTGTCTAACTGTAATACTTTTCAAACAACTCTGCAACCGCATTTTCTGCTTCGTTCACAAACCGTAAGTACTTATTTAAAAACGCTTCTCCCTCTTCGGTCAAAACCGTGGTTCCGCCATTTTCGCCGCCGCGTTTTCCTTCCATAAGTGGGAAGCCTAAGTCCTCCTCCGCCTTGTGTATGATCTTCCAGGCCTTGGAATATGCCATATGCATCTCCTGGCACGCGGCCGATAAGGAACCGCGTTCCCGCACAAGCTGCATCAGGCCCGCGACTCCCGGCCCAAAGTTCCGTTCCTCATAGTAAAGCCTGAGTTTCATATGGAAACGCAGTATTTTCTCCTGCTCCATCTTCGCCGCCTTTCTCTTTTGCTACAAATGGTCCCCGCGCAGAAAACAGGACACCGCGCATGGTACCGGATGCAGCCGTTCCATATCTCCTGCTATCCTGACTGCCTTCGCTATAAGTTCCTCATTATCCGCCTTGTTCATCACTACCCGGTAGTCTCTTTCTCCCACCAGCTTTCTCGTACCGGATTCACTGGTGAGAATCTTCGCCGCGTCGCCGCATGTGATCCGGTGACTGCAATATCCATCCGGTTCTTTCTGCAGACCCAGCAGTTCGGCAGCCTGTTCTGTGCGGAAACAGAATTCCTCCAGCTCACCGCCGATGCAGTCCAGTCCCATACAGCCGATAACGGCGTCGGTACACTCCAGTATCACAGGCTCTCCGTCCTTTGGAACCTTTATGGGAAGCTGCTTGGCCCCATCAGCTTCATACAGCAGGACGTCGGCCAGTTCCTTCAGCCTGGCAGCCTCGGCTAAGGGCAGGCTTTTAAGCTTACCGTCAGCCCCAGGAACACCGACCACGAGGATTGAACCATTTCTCTCCAACCGCTTCGCCGCGTCCTCTGCGCAGTCAGTGTCCACCACATTCCGGCCCGGCGGATGAAAAATATGGGTCGTCGTCGTCACAATGACCGTCTTTCCCATATTCGCCAGTTCGTCCGCCAGCCGGAACATGACGCTCGTCTTTCCGCCTCCGCCGGTCAGGGCAATCCCCCTGTGGCGTTCCGCGGAAAGCTTTAACGCCTCCCACAGAGTAGGGCGCTCCCGAAGTCCGTCATGTTCCCAACTGTAAACGATCATACTTCTTTTTCCTTTCGATTCAGCAGCAGTTCAGCCCTCGCTTCCCTAATCCAGTTCCATCCGGCGCTGTCTCGGAACGTAGCTTCCCTTCTTCTCCAGTACCACGTTTCCGTCCCTGGCGGCCAGTTCACCTTTCAAGTAAACCTGCTCCGCCTTTCCCTTCACCTTCATGCCCTCGAACGGACAGTAGTCTACATTGGCTACCTGATTCTCCACGGACATGGTCCATTCGGTATCCGGGTTCCAGACAACGATATCCGCGTCACTTCCGGGAGCAATGGCTCCCTTCTGCGGGTATACCCCGTAAAGCTTCGCCGGGTTCTCGGAGAGCAGACGGCACATCTGCTCCAGCTTCAAATCGCGTTCCAGAACGCCGAAGCTGTAGATCAGAGCCGGCCTCGACTCCACTCCGGGCATGCCGCAGGGGATCTTCGTAAAGTCGTCTTTTCCCGCCGCCTTCTGGCCGGTGGTGAAGCTGCAGTGATCGGTCGAAATCGTCTGAATATGGTCTTTTCTGATGGCGTTCCACAGCCTTGTGCTGTCCGTCTCCTTCTTGATGGTAGGAGCGATCACGTACTTGCTTCCCTCAAAATCCGGTAAGCTGTAGACACTTTCATTCAGAACGAGGTACTGCGGGCACGTCTCCAGTATCACTTCCTGGCCCCGTTCCCTCGCATACTTCACTTCCTGATAACCGGCTCCCGAGCTTAAGTGCACGATGATAACCGGCGTATGTACCAGATCCGCGATTTTGAGCAGACGGCTGATCGCCTCCGCCTCCACCACGGCCGGTCTCGTCTTCGGATGCGCGTCGGTGGTGAGGTGGCCTTTCGCCTTCTCTTCCTCTGTCAAAGCTTCGATGATTCCCTTGTTTTCGCAGTGAACGCCGGCGATTCCGCCGACCTCCTTCAGCCGCTTTAAGACCTGGTAGATGGACTTGTCATCCAGCACCATATCGTCATAGGTCATATAGATCTTAAAGGAAGTCACTCCCTCGTCCACGATCTGTTTCAGTTCCTCGCTGATTTCGGCATTCCAGTCGGATATGGCCAGATGGAAGCCGTAGTCACAGGACGCGTTGCCGTCGGCCTTTTCATGCCAGTGCTCCAGAGCCTTATGTAAGCTTTCTCCCTTGTACTGTGTTGCGAAGTCAATAATCATGGTTGTGCCGCCGGATAAGGCCGCCTTCGTTCCAGTCTCAAAATTATCCGCAGTGACCGTTCCCGATACATGCAGATCAAAATGGGTATGAGCATCGATAAATCCCGGAAATAAAAGCTTCCCCGACACATCGACCACTTCCGCTTCCTCGTCCGTAATCTCCGGAGCCACGGCTCCGATCTTCCCATCCTCTACCAGAACGTCAGCTTTTTTACAGCCATCACCCGATACCACGGTACCGCCTTTTAATACTTTTTTCATGGGATAAATCCTTCCTTTCTGCTGTCTGAATACCCGCAGCGCTGTCAGTTAAAGGAAAGAAGCGTATCGGGCTTCCTCCTGCTTAATCCGTTCCACGCCTGCTTTTCCCACCGAATGTTCGATATTCAGCCGTACAACGCAGACATTGTTCCAATCGCTTTGGATCGCTGCCTCGCCCTCTTCCCCGAAATCCGGGGAAAATCGTTCCGCCAGAAGCTTTAATGCCTCCCGCTTCTCTTTCTCATCCGTCACAATCACGGCTCTGCCAAACACAATCACGCTGGTATAAGCGGTCGAAAATGCTTCCGGTATCACCTCATCTTCTCCCACAACACAAAAAGAAACCTTATCGGAGCGCCGAAAGCCCTCCATCTTATGGCCTTCCTTTGCACAGTGGAAATAGATTGCGTCGTCCCCGTACACATAATTCATCGGAACACCATACGGATAACCGTCGTCTCCCTGGACAGACAGCACTCCATGGGTTCCGTTCTTCAAAATACTCCTGGCTTCCGTTTCCGATAACTGCTGATTTTTTCTTCTCAATTCTCTGAACATGACGGCCTCCATTCTCCGCTCGCATGCATAAGCACAACACTGCATAAGTTTCTGTGAATGTTCAATGAAATAACTTATTTTCAGTATACCTTATTTTTCTTTTGCATACAACCGTTTCAGGCGGAGAAACGTATTTTTACTTTAAGGGCGCAGGACCATACTGCCCGGCCCTCTGCGCCCTTATCAAGGTTTTGCTTTTTACTTTTTACTCTTTCTGTATGCAGTATCTTCCAGAGGCAGTGTAGTACGGAATTTTCCGTCGAATTTGTAGTAGGCGCCCTGGACTGCCGGCGCCGTTGGGATGGAGGTGATTTCTCCGATTCCCACTGCTCCGTATGCCAGCGGATCCTTGTTTTCTTCTACAATGATGCTCTCAACCGGCGGAGTCTTATCCGCGCGGAATAAGCCGAGCGTACCAAACTTAGCCAGAGGTTTTCCGTGATCCAGTGGGAAATCCTCTGTCAGGGCGTATCCCAGGGACATCACTACGCCGCCCTCGATCTGCCCTTCTACGGACAGCGGATTAATGGCTTTTCCGACGTCGTGGGCCGCAACCACTTTTTCAATGGTGCCGTCTTCATTCAGGCACACCACCTGGGTCGCATAGCCGTAGGCCACGTGGGATACCGGATTCTTCTTGCCGCATCCCATAGGATCAGTAGCGGCTAAGTATTCGCCGTAATACTCTTTTCCATTTAAATCCTCCAGGGTCTTTCCGCCCTTTAAATCTTCCAGAATATCCATACAGGCTCTTCTGGCCGCCTCGCCTGTCACCAGGGTCTGGCGTGAACCGGAGGTCGTACCGGAATCGGGCGCCAGGTTCGTCTCAGCTGCCACATAGACCACACGGTCTCCTGTGACACCCAACGCCTCGCAGACCACCTGCTCCAGCACGGTTCCCAGTCCCTGGCCGATACAGGAAGCTCCAGAACGGACATGCACCTTTCCGCCCTCGATAGTCATACGGCAGCGGCCCCAGTCCGGGAGACCGACACCGACGCCGGCATTCTTCATGGCACAGCCGATTCCCACATACGGGTGGCTGTCATAGATTTCTTTCACCGCCTCCAGCGTCTCTGCAAGGGCTGTGCCCTGAGAGGCGATCTGACCGTTGGGAAGTTCCTGCCCCGGCCGTATGGCGTTGCGGTAGCGGATTTCCCACGGGGTAATCCCCACCATCTCTGCCAGGAGGTTTAAGTTGCACTCCGTAGCAAAGCAGCTCTGGGTTACGCCGAACCCGCGGAACGCACCCGCAGGCGGATTATTCGTATAGACGGCAGTGCCGTCGATATCGATATTCTGATAATTGTAAGGGCCTGCCGCATGGGTACAGAGCCTCTGGAGCACAGGTCCTCCCAGGGAAGCGTAGGCGCCTGTATCCGTGATCACCTTTGCCGTCATACCGGTTAAATATCCGTTTTCATCACAGGCCGTGGTGAATTCCATCCACGCCGGATGGCGTTTCGGATGAATCATAATGCTTTCTTTTCTCGTCAGCTTCACCTTGACCGGTTTTCCTGTATGGTAAGCAAGAAGAGCAGCATGATGCTGTACCGACATATCTTCCTTGCCGCCGAATCCGCCGCCTACAAGCTTGTTGATGACATGGACTTTAGAACGCTCCCAGCCCAGCATTCCGGAACATTCATGCTGTGTATCATACGTTCCCTGGTCTGACGAATAGATCAGAGCCTCTTCCTTCTCCCGATCTACGATAGCGATGGAACATTCCGGTTCCAGGAACGCATGCTCTGTAAAAGGAGTATAGTATTCCTTTGTCACCACATATTTGGAGTTCTCGATAGCCTTCTTCGCGTCGCCCCGTACCAGATGCTCATGAGCCAGCACGTTGCCTGTCTCGTGAACCAGCGGCGCATCCGGTTTTAAGGCTTCCTGCGGGCTGAACACACCCGGCAGCTCCTCATATTCGATTTTCACCAGCTTTTTGGCTTCTTCCAGAATCTCCGGCGTATCGGCCGCCACCAGGCAGACCGCATCTCCCACGTAACGGGTGATCTCACCCACCGGGATCATGGTGTCCCAGTCCTTCTTTAAATGACCTACTTTATTGCCTCCCGGAACGTCATCGGCGGTTAGGACCGCACGGACTCCCGGCAGCGCAAGCGCTTCGGATTTATCGATGGACAGGACCCTTGCCCTCGGATACGGTGTGCGGATGGCACTTCCGTATATCATACCCTCCACTTCCATATCATCCACGTACTCCCCGTAACCGAGCACCTTTTCCGGTACATCCACGCGATGCGCGCGTTGTCCGATATGATCTACCACCGGGGCTTTTAAATCCTTCGCGTCCTCACGGAACAGCTTTGCCGCAAGCAGAATCGCGTCGATGATCTTCTTATATCCTGTACAGCGGCAGATATTGCCGCGGATTGCAAAGGCCGCCTCATCGCGGGTTGGATCCGGATTCTGGTCGATCAGTCCCTTTGCACACATAACCATGCCGGGGATGCAGAAGCCGCACTGCACGGCTCCCGCTTCTCCAAAGGCATAGACAAATACTTCTTTTTCTCTTTCACTGAGCCCTTCTACTGTTACGATGGATTTTCCTTCCATCTTTGAAACCTTCTGGACACAGGCCTTGGTGGCCTTTCCATCAATCAGAACCGTACACGTTCCACAGGCGCCTTCGCTGCAGCCATCCTTAACGGATTTAAGCCCCAGATCATTTCTCAGCACATCGATCAGCTTTCGGTCCTCTTCCACGGTAACGTTCGTTCCATTCACCAGTAAGGTATACATAAGTTCACCCGCTTTCCCTATGCTAATAGGTAATCATAATCTTTGCAGACAGTTTCCATTACGTTGCGCAAGCCTTCCGGAATTACGCTGTCGCTGTCCGCGGCATTCCAGGTATACATGTTTCCAAGATAGCGCACCTTACAGGAAACCACAGCCCGATCGAGGACGACAAAGCCCTGATTCTTACTGTTTTCCATGTCCGCTTCATTGGCAAACAGGGTAAATTTATCTAAGTACGGAGCGCTGTCGTATGGGCAGAAGCTCTTACAGTTACCGCACTCATTACACATATAATCCACATGGATAATCTGGTGTTTCGCCATTCCAGGTACATGGATCGCAATGTTGGCACGGTTCGGACATACCTCTGCACAGTTCTCGCAGATATTGGAGCAGCCGAGGCAGCGTGTGCTGTCTTCCTTAAATTCCTTCGTTTCAGCCAGCACTCCGCGTCTGTCGTAGAGTTTTCCAAGATCCTCCACCGTATCATCAAAGTCTCTTGCCGCCTTTGCACCGATGATTGCCTCCGCAGCCATTCTGGCGTCACGCATAGCTTCTACAACTGTCTTTGGTCCGTATAAACCGTCACCGATTGCATAAACGCCGGATACGCTGGTCTCCAGTGTCTCCTCGTTTACCATGGCTCTTCCTCTGTCGTTCACATTGATTCCGTTGGCCTTTAAGAAATCGGTCGGAACCTGCTCGCCGACAGCTGCAATCACGGTATCCGCCGGGATTTCCACCGTCTCACCTGTCTCGGACACGCCTCTTCTGCCGGAAGCATCGTAATCAGAAAGCTTCATCACACTGCAGATCAGCTTTCCATTTTCCAGCTTCACAGGAGATAAGAGTTCTTTGAACTCCACGCCGTCTTCCACTGCCATTACGAGTTCTTCCTCGTCGGCCGGCATGAAGCGTTTCGTTCTTCTGTATACCAGATAGGAGTGTTCCACCCCTTTTGTTTTCTTTACGGCTCTGGCCGTATCCATGGCGGTATTTCCGCCGCCGATGACAACGACATTTTTGCCGATATTTACATTTCCGTCGTTGGCCTTAAACTGTGCCAGGAAATCGAGTGCATTCATAGCCTCTCCTGCTTCCAGTTTTAAAACTCCCGGCGTTGAAGCGCCAGTCGCCAGAATGATGTAGTCATATCCGGCCTTCTTTAAGTCTTCCAGACTCTCCACTCTCGTGTTCAGCTTCACCTCAGCGCCGTAAGCCGTAGCCAGAGCCACATCCTTTGCAATCGCTTCATCAGAAATACGGAATCCCGGAATCACGTGCTTTACTACGCCGCCAAGGCTGTCGCCCGCCTCATAGATCGTCGCCGGACAGCCGTTCTTTGTCAGAAAATACGCAGCCGCCAGACCAGCCGGGCCGCCGCCTACAACAGCAGTCTTTTTTCCTTTTAACTCCCCAGCCTTGATTTCCTTCATCAGGGCGTCGTAGCCGCCTTCCGCACACACCAGCTTGACGCCGCGGATATTGACCGGATCCTCATAGAAGTTACGGTTACATTTGCTCATACAGTTATGTGCACAGATAGTACCCGTAATAAATGGAAGCGGATTCTTCTCTGCAATCACCTTCATGGCTTCCTCATACCTGCCTGCTCCGGAAAGCTGTAAATACGTGGTCACATCCTGGTGGATCGGACATCCTTCCTTACACGGCGCCACATAGCAGTCGGTAAGCGGAACCGGTTTGTTCATCTTTCTGGATGGAAGCGGCTTTACTGCCTTTACATGGTGTTCGTCCGTAATCGCAGCTTCCGCCAGCTTCGCGGCCTTCTCTGCATCCACTCCGGCAAACTCCACGCTTCCGCATTCCAGTTCACTCGCCATCTGATCCAGTCTCTGATATCCGCCCGGCTTTAACAGAGTGGTAGCCACCGTTACCGGCCAGATTCCCGCATCTACAATGCTCTTGATATTATGGTAATCAGCACCGCCCGAGTAAGAGATTCTTAACTGTCCGTCAAATTCCTTCGCCAGCTTCGCAGCCAGTGAAATAGACAGCGGATACAACGATTTTCCTGACATGTACATCTCTTCGCTGGGAAGTTCATTCTGCTTCACATCAACCGGGAACGTATTGGTGATCTTCACGCCAAACTCCAGATTCTTCTCTCCGGCCAGCTTCATCAGCCTCTGAAGCATCGGAATCGCGTCTTTATACTGTAAATCATCGAGGAAATGGAAATCGCCGAAAGCGACGTAATCGTATCCCATCTCATCCATGGTCTTTCTTGCAAATTCATATCCCAGAAGTGTCGGATTGCACTTGATAAAGGTATGAAGTCCCTTCACCTCGATCAAATACGTAGCGATCCGCTCGATCTCCTGAGGCGGGCATCCATGCAGCGTGGAAAGAGTAACGGAATTACAGATATTAGAAGAAATCCCTTCAATATCCTCCTTCGTCACATGCTTAAACATGGAGACGTTTTCCAGCAGATACTCTCTGCAGTTCTTATAAGTCTCCGTATCCTTTGCATCCTTCATGGACTCGATAAACAAATCAATCTTCGGAGACTTGATTCCCTCCAGATCGTATCCCACGCTCATATTGAACTGGAATCCGTCCATGGCGCCGAGTCCATACTCTTTCGCCATAACGCTCAGTAAAAACCATGCCTTTATGTACTCTTCCTGTGCCTGCGGAACGTAAAGCTCCGTTGACCACTCACAGTTATAGCACTCATCATCAGCCTTGATACAGGGCTTACTCACCGGAAGATCCTCGCCGTCGATGATCTGAACCGTCTTAAGCTCAAAGAACCGGCTTCCCGCATAGTAAGCTGCTGCAATATTCTGGGTCAGCTGGGTATGAGGACCCGCCGCCGGACCAACCGGAGTCTCCAGAGTCCTTCCAAAGATTTTCCTGTCATTCTCCGCCTTCGCCTGATAAGGTCTGTAAACCCCAAACACAGTCCCCTTATCGTCATGTTCCTTCATTACCCACTCCACTAACTGCGGAAATGGCATTGGTGTCATTCTGTCTCCCATCATTAACCTCCTGATTCGCGGGTGTTTATCTTTTTTTGAATTTGTTGGCTGCCGGGTCCGCGGTTTTTGGAGGGAAGACGAAATTTTATATAAATCTAAAGCATGATTTAATAAAATTTGTTTCCCTCCAAAACCCGCTGCTTCCCTGGCTGCCGCTGAAAAAAGAAAACACCTCGCTGTGAATTTTCTAATATTTTCTTTCTGCTTTATTGGTATTGTGATTGCTATTTAGATATCTCTTTAAAATTACAATTGCTGCCTTCATTTTACATCAAACAAAAGACTTTCTCTCTGGAATCTTCTACCTGCATTTTCTGCATTTATTCCGCCAATCCCATCGGCCAGCCCCTCTATTCCACCAGCAACTTTTGCGAGGGAGTATTCAGCCTGCCCGTACACAGTCCTTTCTGCGGGAACAAATTTTATTAAATCATGCTTTAGATTTATATAAAATTTCGTCTCCCGCAGAAAGGACGTAACCGTCAGCCACCCTCACTCCCTCGTCAAAATTTCCCTCTATCTACTATTGATTCGGTCAGCCAGTTCCTTTGCCGCCTGCCTGCAGTCAGCCATGACTTTCTCTTCATCAATATTCGTAAGAATTCTGTCTTTCATCAGGACTTTTCCGTTTCCGACTGTCGTTGTCACGCTTCTGCCGGTCATGCCGAAAAGAATATGGCTGTTTACGTTGCCTGCGTTCATCGGGGTCAGCGGGATGTAATCGGTTACGATGACATCGGCGGCGGCGCCTTCTTTTAATACGCCGAGAGGCTTCTTAAAGTAACGGTTGGCTATTTTTGCGTTTCCTTCGAACAGCATCTGCGGAACCTCGCCCCAGGCGGCGTTTGGATCGCAGAGATGGTGTTTGTGAAGTACGTTGGCAACCTTGTAGGATTCCGTCATGTCATGTGTGTATCCGTCGGTGCCGAGACCGGTTAAGATTCCTCTGTGAACGATCTCCATGGTTGGAGGACATCCGCAGGCGTTGCCCATGTTGGATTCCGGATTATGTACGACCATGGTATCTGTTTCCTTAATTAATTCCATCTCGTGAGGATTTACGTAAATACAGTGGCCAAGCAGTGTCTTCGGGCCAAGGATATTGCAGTCCATAAGACGGTCTACGATGCGCTTGCCGTATTTCTTTAAGCAGTCGTGAAGGTCTTCGATGCCTTCGGCCACGTGAATGTGGTAGCCGACTTCATCCGGTTTGTTGGCTGCCGCCAGGGCCATGGTCTCGTCGGAGATTGTGAACTGGGCGTGCATACCCATCATTCCGGCGATCATGTCGCTGTCGTCCGCCAGGGCGTGTTTGATAAATGCCGCGTTCTCCATTACCGCTTCCCTGGCCTTATCCATGCCGTCACGGTCGGAAATCTCATAACATAAGCAGGAACGAACGCCGGTCTCTTTAGCCGCTTCTTCTATTTTAAACAGGGAATCGCGTATGTGGCCGAAGCTTGCATGGTGATCGAAGGTGGTGGTAATACCATTCTTAATGGAATCGATATAGGTTGCCATGGCGGAAAGCCTTGTCTCCTCCAGTGTTAAATTGCGGTCGATCGTCCACCACATTCCGTCCAGGATATCCAGGAAACCGTGGGGATCGTAGCCATTGATGCTTAAGCCTCTTGCAAATGCGCTGTAAATGTGCTCATGCGCGTTGATAAACGCCGGCATGATGACGCCGCCTTTGGCGTCGATATATTCTGCATCGGGATATGCTTCTTTTATCTCTTTTGTCGTTCCTACTTTCATAATAGTGGATCCATCCATCGCCACTGCTCCATCTTCCAAAAACGGAGCCTCCGGGTTTCTTGTGATCATTCTTCCATTACCGATAATCAGCATGTCTCCATCTCCTTTTCTCTCTTTTTCCTAATTTTTCGTCAAAATCTTAAAAATTTTGAGTATACAGTGTGCACATGGGACCTTCCCCGCCTCCCGTGCGTTGTTCTTGCATATTGTCCCTGAGAACTTTTTCCTTCTCATCATTTTTATGCAGTTTGTACCATAAATATCTTTATAGGTACAGTGTATCATCTAAAAGTAAGAAATGCAAGATGAAAATACAAAAAAAATTAGTTTGCCTAAAAAATTTTTAGAAAAAGTATTGATTTTTCATTTTTTTATGTTATGATGGGAGTATAAGAATTCAAGTAAGGGGGGTTACAAGATGGATTCAAAGCTCGAACAACTGACTCAGATTGCACACGGTGTGGCATCCCATTTTGGAAACGCCTGTGAGGTAGTCATCCACGACTTAAAAAAGCAGGATATAGAAAGCTCCATCGTCTATATCGAAAACGGTCACGTAAGCAACCGAAAACTGGGAGACGGACCTTCGGAAATCGTTCTTGAAACGCTGAACCGGAATCCTGAATGCTTAAAAGACCGGCTGTCTTATTTAACGAAGACAGATGACGGAAGGATTTTAAAATCCAGTACCATGTATATAAGAGGAAAGGACGGTACCATTGATTATATCTTTTCCTTAAATTATGACATCACAGGATTGCTCACTGTTGACAACTCGATCCGCTCTCTCATCTCCACCGCGGAGATGTCCAGTGAAGACCGGCAGCCAAGAAAGATCACGCACAACGTCAACGACCTTTTAGATACGCTCATCGAACAGTCCGTACAGCTGGTCGGCAAACCGGTGGCACTGATGAGCAAGGATGACAAGATCACAGCGATTCAGTATTTAAACGATGCCGGGGCATTCCTGATTACAAAATCCGGCGACAAGGTTTCCAACTTTTTCGGAATATCCAAGTTCACGCTTTACAGCTACATGGATGCCGGAAAAGAGAATAAATAAGTTTTCAATAAAATTTCCATTTTAAATTTATTATTAAAATAAGAAGGAGAATCAAACATCATGAATCCAATCGAATGGGTGGTTAACACCATGCCGAAGACAGATGACAAGAATTTACCTGTCATGGCGCTGGAAGAAATCGGAAAGGCAAGGAAATTCCATGAGAGCTTCCCGCAGTACAGCAAAACACCGCTTGCAAAGCTCGACCATATGGCTGAATATTTAGGACTCGGCCAGGTTTATGTGAAGGACGAATCCTACCGCTTCGGTTTAAACGCTTTCAAAGTTTTGGGCGGTTCCTTCGCGATTGCGAAGTACATAGCACAGCAGACAGGTAAAGACGTCTCCGATCTTCCATACAGTGTTCTGACTTCCGAAGCACTCCGCGAGGAATTCGGCCAGGCTACCTTCTTTACAGCCACAGACGGAAACCATGGACGAGGTGTTGCATGGGCGGCTAACCGGTTAGGACAGAAGGCAGTTGTCTTCATGCCAAAGGGCTCCACCATCACCCGTTTCAATAATATTAAGGCGGAAGGCGCTGACGTTACCATCGAGGAAGTCAACTACGACGAATGTGTCCGCATGGCAGCCGATGCCGCTTCTAAGACAGAGCACGGCGTTGTCGTACAGGATACCGCATGGGACGGCTACGAAGAGATTCCGGCATGGATCATGCAGGGATACGGAACCATGGCGATGGAAGCCGGCGAACAGTTAGAGGAATACGGATGCGACAGACCGACTCACGTATTCGTTCAGGCAGGCGTTGGTTCTCTTGCCGGAGCTGTACAGGGCTACTTCGCAAATCGTTATCCAGAAAACCCGCCAAAGGTTGTCGTTGTGGAAGCTGATGTTGCAGCCTGTCTCTACAAGGGTGCGAAAGCCGGCGACGGCGGCATTCAGATCGTGGACGGCGATATGCAGACCATCATGGCAGGTTTAGCCTGCGGCGAGCCGAACACCATCTCCTGGGATATCTTAAAGAACCACGTTGACACCTTCGTCTCTGCTCCTGACTGGGCAGCAGCAAAAGGCATGAGAATGCTGGCAGCTCCGATTAAGGGAGACGTATCAGTCACGTCCGGTGAGTCCGGTGCAGCTCCATTCGGTATTCTAGCCTGCATCATGACCATGGATGAGTACAAGGATTTAAGAGAGCATTTAGGACTGAATCAGGATTCAAAAGTTCTCCTCTTCTCTACGGAGGGCGACACCGACCCGGAACGCTACAAAGCGATTGTTTGGGAAGGAAAAGAACGTTAGGCAATTGAACTTCATTATAAAATAAAAAAACGGAGGGTATTAAAATCATGGATTACGCAAAAATCAAAGAGGCAGCAAAAAATTACGAAGCTGACATGACCAGATTTTTAAGAGACATCGTAAAATTCCCAGGCGAGAGCTGTGACGAGAAAGCTCATATCGACCGCATCGCAGAAGAGATGAGAAAGCTTGAATTTGACAAGGTTGTTATCGATGATATGGGCAACGTTCTTGGTTACATGGGAACCGGCGCAACCTTAATCGGTTTTGACGCTCATATCGATACTGTTGGTATCGGCAACAAGAACAACTGGAACTTCGATCCATACGAAGGCTACGAGAATGACACCGAAATCGGCGGCCGCGGCGTTTCCGATCAGTGCGGCGGTATTGTATCAGCCGTTTACGGAGCCAGAATCATGAAGGATTTAGGACTTTTAAGCGACAAATACACCGTTCTGGTAACCGGTACTGTTCAGGAAGAGGACTGTGACGGTCTCTGCTGGCAGTACATCATCAACGAAGATAAGGTTCGTCCGGAATTCGTTGTATCCACAGAGCCTACTGACGGCGGAATCTACCGCGGCCAGAGAGGACGTATGGAAATCCGTGTAGACGTAAAGGGTGTTTCCTGTCACGGCTCCGCTCCGGAGCGCGGTGACAACGCGATCTACAAGATGGCCGATATCCTTCAGGATGTACGTGCCTTAAATGAAAACGACGCAGCCGATGACAAAGAAGTAAAAGGTCTCGTTAAGATGTTAGACGAGAGCTACAACGCAGAATGGAAAGAAGCAAACTTCTTAGGCCGCGGCACTGTCACTGTTTCCGAAATCTTCTTCACATCACCGAGCCGCTGTGCGGTTGCTGACTCCTGCGCGGTATCCTTAGACCGTCGTATGACAGCCGGTGAGACCTGGGAAAGCTGCTTAGAGGAAATCCGTAACTTACCGAGTGTAAAGAAGTACGGCGGAGACGTAACCGTATCCATGTATGAATATTCCCGTCCTTCCTATAAAGGACTTACCTATCCGATCGAGTGCTACTTCCCGACCTGGGTTATTCCGGAGGATCACAAAGTAACCGCATCTCTGGAAGAAGCTTACAAGAACTTATACGGCGATACCCGTATCGGCGCAGAAGAAACACTTGCCATGAGAACTGCCCGTCCATTGACAGACAAATGGACATTCTCCACCAACGGCGTTTCCATCATGGGACGCAACGGAATTCCTTGTATCGGCTTCGGACCTGGCGCAGAGGCTCAGGCTCACGCTCCGAACGAGAAGACATGGAAGCAGGATTTAGTAACATGTGCAGCAGTTTACGCAGCGCTGCCTTCTATCTACTGCGAGAAATAATACTTAGCCAATCAGTTGCCATTTTGTAACCATATATGCCGGCTGCAGGTCTCCTTAAAACCTGCAGCCACCCCTAAAACAATCACTCTTGCCGTCGGCCCTCATTCCTTCCCCAAATCTATGACGGGCTGGACAGCATGCAGGATAGATACCAAATAACATTACATTTATTTCAGGAGGCTTTATACCAATATGAAAACCTTACAGGATTACATCGACAAGTTAAACGCTTTAAATTTCAAGGAAATGTACAACAATGATTTCTTCTTAACATGGGAAAAGACAGACGAAGAACTGGAAGCTGTCTGGACCGTAGCTGACGCTCTCCGTTTCATGAGAGAAAACAACATTTCCACAAAGGTATTCGAGAGCGGCCTCGGAATCTCCTTATTCCGTGACAACTCCACACGTACCCGTTTCTCCTTCGCTTCCGCATGTAACTTACTCGGCCTGGAAGTTCAGGACTTAGATGAGGGCAAGTCTCAGGTTGCTCACGGCGAGACCGTTCGTGAAACAGCCAACATGATCTCCTTCATGGCTGACGTGATCGGTATCCGTGATGACATGTACATCGGCAAGGGCAACGCTTATATGCACGAAGTTGTTGACTCTGTAACACAGGGCCACAAGGACGGAATCTTAGAGCAGAAGCCAACCTTAGTAAACTTACAGTGCGATATCGACCATCCGACACAGTGTATGGCTGATATGTTACATATTATCCATGAGTTCGGCGGCCTTGAGAACTTAAAGGGCAAAAAACTGGCTATGACATGGGCTTACTCTCCTTCCTACGGAAAGCCATTATCCGTTCCTCAGGGTGTAATCGGTCTGATGACGCGTATGGGCATGGAAGTTGTCCTGGCTCATCCGGAAGGCTACGAAGTAATGCCGGAGGTTGAGGAAGTTGCCAGAAAGAACGCAGAGAAGTCCGGCGGTTCCTTCCGTGTATCTCACGACATGGCTGACGCATTTAAAGACGCTGATATCGTTTACCCGAAGAGCTGGGCTCCATTCGCAGCAATGGAAAAGAGAACGAACCTTTACGGCGAAGGCGATACAGAAGGCATCAAAGCTCTGGAGAAAGAATTACTGGCCCAGAATGCAGACCACAAAGACTGGTGCTGTACAGAAGAGCTTATGAAGACTACAAAGGATGGCAAGGCCCTGTACTTACACTGCTTACCGGCTGATATCAACGACGTAAGCTGTGTAGATGGTGAAGTAGAAGCTTCCGTATTCGATCGTTACCGCGATCCGTTATACAAAGAAGCAAGCTTCAAGCCATACGTAATCGCCGCTATGATCTTCCTTGCCAAGTTTGAGAATCCACAGGAAATCTTAAAGAAGCTGGAAGAAAGAAACACGCCACGCGTATTCAAATAAGAAGAATATGAATCCGGGCGCACCCGCTGCCAGCGAGTAGCAGGTGCGTCCTTTTTTGGATTTTATATAAAACCGGTGGAGGGTTTATTCAATGGATAAGAAGAAAAGAATTGTCATTGCCCTGGGCGGCAACGCCTTAGGCAACACACTGCCAGAACAGATGACGGCAGTTAAAATCACCGCGAAAGCGATCGTAGACCTGATCGAGGAAGGCTGCGAGGTCGTCGTTGCACACGGCAACGGACCTCAGGTCGGCATGATCAACAACGCTATGAGCGCGCTGAGCCGTGAAGATCCGTCTCAGCCTAATACTCCTCTCTCCGTCTGTGTTGCCATGAGCCAGGCTTACATCGGCTATGACCTGCAGAACGCACTGAGAGAAGAGCTGTTAAACAGAAAACTAACGGATATTCCGGTCACTACCATGATCACACAGATCCGTGTAGATGCGGAGGATCCTGCATTTAACGCACCTTCCAAACCGATCGGCCATTTCATGACAGAGGAACAGGCTAAGATTGCGGAAGAAAAGTACGGATATATCATGAAGGAAGACGCAGGCCGCGGCTACCGCCGTGTCGTTGCATCTCCAAAGCCCGCCGAAATCATTGAGATCGGTGCGATCCGCTCCCTCGTGGACTCCGGACAGCTGGTCATCGCCTGCGGCGGAGGCGGTATCCCGGTTACTTTAATCGGAAACCATTTAAAAGGCGCAAGCGCCGTAATTGACAAAGACTTTGCAAGTGAACTGCTGGCGGAAGAACTGGACGCTGATTTCTTAATCATCTTAACCGCAGTAGAAAAGGTCGCTATCAACTTCGGAAAACCGGAAGAGAAATGGTTGGACGATATCACAACAGACGATGCCAGAAAATATATGGACGAAGGCCATTTTGCGCCGGGCTCCATGCTTCCGAAAGTGCAGGCTGCTGTGAAATTCGCAGATTCCAAAGATGGGCGCAACGCACTCATCACTCTGCTTGAAAAAGCAAAAGAGGGAATCCTGGGGAAAACCGGTACTCGCATTCATCAGTAAATTTTCTGCCGGGAAACCGCGATCCGGTTTCCCGGAGTACTTCCAATAACCTAAGGAGGAACTCTCTCTATGAAACAGTCAAGTAAAGAATACGCTTCTATATTTCAGTTGGACGGCATCCCAAAATTCTCCCAGGCACTGCCGTTAGCACTTCAGCACGTGGTAGCCATGATCGTTGGCTGCGTTACTCCAGCCATTATCGTATCCAACGTTGCAAACCTTTCCACCGCAGACCGGGTTATCTTAATCCAGGCTGCTCTTGTCGTATCCGCACTTTCCACATTACTGCAGCTTTTCCCCATCGGTAAAAAGAACGGGATCCATCTCGGAGCCGCTCTGCCGGTTATCATGGGCATCAGCTTCGCTTACGTGCCCAGCATGCAGTCGATCGCAGCGGACTACGGCGTTCCTGCTATTTTAGGCGCTCAGATCGTCGGCGGCGTTGTCGCCTTCATTGTGGGTGCTTTTGTCATGCAGATCCGTAAGTTTTTCCCGCCGCTTATTACGGGTACCGTGGTCTTCACCATCGGCTTATCCTTATATCCGACGGCAATCAATTACATGGCCGGAGGTACCTCCAGCCCTACATACGGTTCCTGGCAGAACTGGGCGATAGCATTTTTAACACTTGCCGTGGTTACTATACTGAACCATTTCGGCAAAGGAATCTTTAAGCTCGCTTCGATCCTGATCGGCATCATCGTCGGCTATGTTGTCTCACTCTTCTTTGGCATGGTCGATTTCGCCAGCATCGGTTCCGCGGCAGCCTTCCAGGTTCCCCAGCCTCTTCATTTTGGAATCATGTTTGAACCGTCTTCCTGTATTGCCATTGCAATCCTGTTCGCCATCAACTCCATACAGGCGATCGGCGACTTTACGGCAACTACCAGCGGTTCTATCGACCGTGAACCAACCGATAAGGAACTTCAGGGCGGCATCATGGGCTACGGCGTCACCAATATTCTCGGCGCCCTGCTCGGCGGCCTCCCCACCGCAACCTACAGCCAGAACGTCGGTATCGTTACGACGACAAAGGTTGTCAACCGCTGTGTCCTGGGTCTTACCGCTGTCATTCTCCTTGCAGCCGGTTTAATTCCGAAGTTCTCCGCATTGCTCACCACCATTCCCCAATGTGTTCTGGGCGGCGCAACCGTATCGGTTTTTGCTTCTATCGCCATGACCGGTATGAAGCTCGTTATGTCAGAAGAGATGACTTACCGCAACTCTTCTATCGTAGGACTTGCCGCAGCGCTCGGCATGGGTATTTCCCAGGCCACCGCAGCACTTTCCACATTCCCCAGCTGGGTAGTCACCATCTTCGGCCGTTCACCGGTCGTAGTCGCTACCATCGTGGCGGTCCTGCTGAATATTATCCTTCCGAGAGAAGGGAAAAAAGCGAACCAGAAATAAAATCATTGATATCAGCCCCCCTGTGACCAGTAAATGGCCACAGGGGGTTTTCGTCACTGAAACACGCAGTATGAAAGCAGTTTTACGAAGGCAAACACACCATCCCCCATGTGATTGAAACAAAGACCGGAGACATATGGATAGAAAAAAATTTATCAATCAAAGCATTGACTATATCATACAGCATTTGGATGAGGATTTATCGCTTGATACCGTAGCAGCTCATTTCTTTCTGTCAAAATACCATTTCAGCCGGATATTCAAGGAAGAAACCGGTGAAAGTGTTTACTCGTTTATCAAACGCTGTAAGGTGGACCAGAGTGCTGTCGATATGAAATTGAATCCAAAGAAAGCAATTACAGATATCGGCTTAGATTATGGATACAGTTCATCCAATTACAGCACGGTATTTAAAAAGCGCCTTCATACCTCCCCCACGATATTTAAACAGTCCATACCGGTTCACGGCGAACTGTTTCTGCAATTTCATTACTGTCCCTGTCCCATGCTTGCGGAGGTGGATAGGTTAGAGACAAATACATGGTGCCAGTGTACGACAGGGTACAGCAAAATCCTTTTTGAACGAGCGTTTGCCTGTAAGGCTGACGTGGAATTACTGAAAAGTATTAAAATGGGCGATAGCATATGCCTTATGAAAATCATTCTCCATGACCCTGTCTTTTAATATCACAGGCGCGCTTTCCTATGATATGTAAATAACGATACGCCGAATGGAAGCCCCACCGTATAATAGTTGGCTGGTTTCCGTCCGGCGTACCGCTGTTTTCAATTATTTTTCTCAATTAAACGGCTGTTTTCGCAGCCTTCATCTTTTTTTCCGAATCGTTCATGCAGTACACAATCGCCACAAGGGTAGCGGCCATGCATATTGCGCACAGAGGCCAGATGATACTGTAATCGCCTGTGATATCAAAGAGGAGCGATACTAAAACCGTACCGATCACTCCGCCGAACCGGTTGACGGAAACCACCGTTCCGTAAATCGGGCCATAGTCCCTGGTTCCGAATATTTTACTGGTCAGCAGAGCCGGGAGAACCGATGTTATACCGGAGGCCAGTCCATAGAGAACGATCAGTAAGTAGATGAACGTCTTATTGCCCGCCATAATGAAGCACAGGAAGGCCAGTACCCCGACGACACAGATATAAATGCTTCCGATTTTTTCACCGAACCGGTCTATAATATATCCCAGTAAAAGCTTACCGCCAATAGCCACCGCCATGTAAGCGGACAGTACTTTAGCGGCAACTGCGCTTCCATACCCGATATCAGTTAAATACGCCGGCAGCTGTAATGCGGCGCCTGTAGCAAAGGTCATCGCAAATATGGAAAGCATAAAGATATAGAAAGCAGGACTTCTGCGTGCTTCCGCCAGAGTAAAACCGACCGGCGCCGGCTTCTTTGCCGCGGCCTGTTCCCCTACCGGCTCGTCAGCGCCCAGTGGCTGGAGATTCTTGTCCGCCGGTGTGGAACGCACGATGAAGATAGTACACGGAATCATGACAGCCAGCATAATAAGGCCTACAATTTTGTCCGACATACGCCATCCCATGCTGGAAATCAGGCGTTCCACGATCGGGCTGAATATAACGCCGCCGACGCTGATTCCGAGAGAAGCCGTGCTGACTGCAAATCCGCGGCGTTTTTTAAACCAGGCCGTCAGCAGGATGGAGTTTGGCAGTACTGTATTTCCAGTGAAGAAGACGCCCTTTACGGCCGCCAGAACCAGAATAGATACCATGTTCGGCATGAAACCGCGGCCGATGGTGCAGAGCGCCGTCATGGCGGTACAGATTGTCAATACGACTCTGGCGTCGTACTTCTTATACATCTTTCCCCAGAACGGAGCAGTCAGCACCGCTCCGACCGCCATGAGAACGCTCTGCAGTGAAAGCATAACACGGGGAACCTCCAGTTCCTGATACATGGGCACCATATAGAGAGAGGCGACCTGCATCACCAGCACATGCACCGTCATGTTCATCAAAAAACAAACCACTAAAATATACCATGCGTAATGAATCTTTTTCTTCGAAGCCTGATTTTCCATTTACCCTTCCTCCTGTGTCTTTCTGCTCTGTTTCTCCAGCCAGCTGACAGCGGCATACGCATACGCCGCCGCACCGACAGGCAGACATTTTTCATTAAACTGTACCTTTGGATGGTGCTGGCCGTACACCTCTTTTTCCTCGATTCTTGCCCCCAGCACAAGGAATGACGCCGGAACCTGCTGTGCAATGAACGAGAAATCTTCCGATCCGGGGAAAGATTTGTCTACAAAACGAACCTGTTTCTCTGAAAACAGCTGACAAAGACTGTCCTTTATCTCTGCAGCCAGTTCCCTGTCACAGACCATGGGCACAGCGTAGGCCGGCTCAAAGCTGACCTTTGCACTGCCCCGGAACGCGCCAGCAACGCCTTCACAGATTTCCTGCATTCTGGCGCGCAGCTTCTCTCTGACCTCATTGTCGAAAGTTCTGATGGTTCCCTGCATCTTCACCTCTTCCGGAATCACGTTGAAGGTAGTTCCTCCATGAATGCTGCCGATGGTCATGACTCCAATCTCTCCTGCCTTCAGCTCACGCGCCTGAAGTTCCTGAAGAGCAGTATGGATATGACATGCAATGGCGATCGGATCAACGCCTTCATCAGGACGGCTTCCGTGGCAGCCTTTCCCCGTCACCGTGATAGTGAAGGAATCGCTGGAAGCGGCCGTCGGTCCCTGAAATGCCAGAACAGCGCCTGCCGGAACCCCGGAATTCACATGAAATGCCAGCGCCGCGCCCACGCCGGGATTCTCAAGAATTCCGGCATCAATCATGGCCCGCGCCCCGCATAAGGTCTCTTCCCCTGGCTGGAACATAAGTTTTACCGTACCTTTTAACTCGTCCTCGTGCTCCTTTAAGATCTGTGCGGCTCCCAGCAGCATGGCAGTATGTAAGTCATGGCCGCAGCAGTGGGCTGCTCCCGGATTCTGTGATGCAAACGGCAGCCCGCTCTCCTCTTCCATGGGCAGCGCATCCATATCGGCCCGCAGAAGCAGCGTCTTTCCCGGAATGCCTGCCAACGCGCATACGCCGCCGCCCATTCTCTGCGGCTCATACCCCATCTCTTTCAGCCGGTTATACACGTAATCCACCGTATGCTCCTGATTCATCCCCACTTCCGGCTTTGAATGCAGCACTCTTCTGTCTTTCACAATAACGGGAGCGAGTTCTTTCGCTCTATCCATATAAGACATTTTCTTCCCCTCCATTTATTCAATATTTTAATATTTATTATGCATATTATTTATTAAATGTCAAGTAAATATTTTTAATATTTATTATTTTATTATGATGATTGAATAAATATCCTTGCGTTTAAAATCTCCGCCTGATATAATAAAGCGGTCAAGGTGGTGATCAATCATGAGCTGTAAAGCAGCCTTAATTTCTTCCGCGGAACACTGTGACTACATCCGCGGAATTATGAAAAATATCGAATTGAATTATGAATTAGATTACGTAGTATGTCCTTCCTTTCAGGATCTGCCAAAGGTTTTTGCAGAGATTCAGAATCAGTATGACGCATTCTGCACGACGGGAGCATTTGCGAGAGAAGCAATCCTGCGGACACACGGCGCGGCAGAGAAGCCCTTCGTCAGCATTTCCGAATCGCCCGCCGAATTCTATCAGATCCTGTTTCATCTTCTATATGAAGACCGTACCTGTGATCTTTCCAGGATTGTATTTGACCACTCTCTCTGGATTCCCGGGCTTGAGGTCATTACAGCCCTCGATTATGCAAAGGGCAGCGCGCGGTTCGACGATAAAAAGCGCATGGAATTTCTGGCCCGCTTTTCTCTCGAAGAGCTTCTGGACGTGGACCGCATCATTGTGGAAAATGCTAAGGCACGGTGGGCAGACGGCGCCTTTGATCTTATCATCTGCCGTCACAGCTATGCCTACGCATTTTTAAAGGATAACGGCATCCCGTGTAAATTCGCGTATCCCACGCCGGATAATGTGATCGATTCGCTGGTTCACTTACAGGATGAGCTGAGCCTGATGCAGATGAACGATAATCTGCCTGGCGTCGTCTATTTAACCAGCCCCTCCATGCAGTCTGCTTCCGCGGAGGACATCATTCCGGAGAGCATTGAGCTTCAGAAGTGTCTGTTGGACTTCGATCAGGAATATACGACTGGACTGATGATGAAAAAGGCCCTGGGAGGATTTGAACTCTACACGACCAGACGTACGCTTCAGAGGATCACCGATAACTTCACCCAGTGCCGGCTCTGCACCTACATGCTTGGAAGGCTGGGAATGGAGCTGTCCGTAGGATACGGTATCGGCCGCGACGTCATGAGCGCCCGCACCCACGCTTTAGAGGCATACAATCTCTCAGTGAAAAGCGGAAAAAGCTATGTGATCGGCTGCTCAGGCAGTGTGCCAAGAGCGTTGGAAGATGCCGGCGTTCCTGCCGAAGAGGAGGTTTCCGAAAAGCTGAAAAAAGCGTCTCAGGATACAGGACTGTCCGTGATGACGCTGCAGCGTATACGTTCTGCAATAAATCTCCAGGGAGATTCTGACATCACAACGCAGAACCTGGCAGGCACCCTGCAGGTCACTGTAGCCAATGCAAACCGTTTCGTCAATCATCTTCTGTCCGCAGGCTATGCGGAGGTAGTCGGAGAAAAGAAGGCGCCGCTGCGCGGACGTCCCACCCGGGTCTACCGTATCGAACTTTAGAACATTTCTTCTAACCAGGAATCTCTGTTTAAAAAATAGAGATTCCTGGTTTTTTATTTATATTTATTATTTATTTTATAAAATACCCTTGATTTTATTTAATAAATATATTAAAATATTTTCAAATGTACTAAGGGGGAAACAATTATGGCTACAGAAAAAACAGGAGCTGATCAGGAGAAGCTGCAAAAGAAAGATATTATCGCCTATGGGGTCGGCGGCTTTGCAAGCACGCTTCCCAACCAGTTCCGCACCCAGTTCGGAATGAATTTTATGACAGACATGGCAGGCCTGCCGATTGGACTGGTGGGCACCTGCTCCATGTTAATGTCCATATGGGATGCAGTGAACGATCCATTGATCGGTAAAATTGTGGACAACACCAACACCAGACGGTGGGGCAAATACCGTCCTCACATGATCTTCGGCGCCATCGGCCTGGCCGTCATGATTCTGCTGCAGTTTTCCGTCCCTCCGCTGTCCTCCCGCGGACTAATCATCTATTACTGCGCCGTCATGATGCTGCTCTCCGTCTTTTTTACTCAGTTTACCGTGCCGTGGCAGGCACTGAACAGCGTGCTGTCCCATGACGCTCATGAGCGGAATCTGCTCCTCACCTCAAGACAGCTTTCCGGAGCGGTAGCCACTTCCGCAGTTGGACTCTTCACAATTCCCGTTATTACACATTTTAAAAATGCCTCTGCTGGATGGTTCTGTTCCGCTGCCATCGTGGCCATTCTGTGCGTCATTACGGCTTTTCTCGCAGCGAATGCAGCAAAAAAGAAGGATTATTACATGTCCATTGCAACGCCTCCAAAGCTCAGCTGGCGCAGACAGTCCAACGTTGTCTTTAAAAATCCCGCTGTTCTCTGCAACAGCCTGATGCTGGGCATGGTCAATCTCGGAATCTCGATCAATGCAACAATCAGTCTGTACTACATAAAATATGTGGTTGGCAGTCTTTCGATCCTGGCCGTCATCTCCGCCATACAGATATGCGTCAACCTGGTTCTGGTTCCATTTCTTCCCTCTCTCATGAGACGCTTCGGGAAGATCGCCATGCTGAGAATCAGTATGCTTCTCCAGTTTATCTCCGCGGTGATTCTGCTTGTGCTGCGTGAAAACGCAGTCTTATGGCAGGTGGTAATCATGAGCCTCTTCACCACAACCGGGCTGACCTTTTCCAATATCTGCTGTTTTGCAATGATTCCTGACTGCACCGATTATACCGAACTCCATTTCGGCTGTGCACAGGCCGGTTTTATCAATGCTTCCAGCACCTTTGTTCGGAAATTCTGCGGTTCCTTCTCTACTCTGATCGTCGGCAGCCTGCTGGCGTTCACAGGATATGCCGCCAACGTTCCAGTTTCAGTAAAAAGCGTCCATATGATTCTTGCCATAAAAATAGCCATTCCCATACTGACTCTGCTGGCAGTCCTGGTTTTGTCCTGTTTTTACCCCATAACAGCCGGATATGCCGTCAAAATGAGAAAAGTGCTGAAGAAAAAGCACTGCCTCGAAAACAAGCAACGCGGATAAAAAGAAGGGTTTTGCAGATGCTGCTGCAAAACCCTTCTTTTACTGATTCTGTCAAGTTCAGAGTGCGCTCCCCTTAGATGGAACAAACAGCGAAGACATGTCTGCGCCTTCCAGCTCCAGCAGCTTTATCTTCGCATCAATTCCGCCTGCGTATCCCGTCAGACTTCCGTTCGATCCCACGACACGGTGGCACGGGATGATAATCGAGATGGGATTGTGCCCGACCGCTCCGCCCACCGCCTGTCCCGACATGGTGGGCCTGTTTAATTTCACCGCCATTCGTTTCGCGATATCTCCGTAGGTGATCACGCTGCCATACGGAATTTCGCAGAGAATCTCCCATACCTTCTGCCGGAATTCGCTGCCCACAGGCGCCAGGGGCAGTTCCGAGGCCAACGGTTTCTCCCCTGAAAAATACCGGTTCAGCCACTGTTTCGCGGCGCTGAACACCGGCACATCATCATTTTCTGTCATGCTGCCTGCAATCGCACCGCCATAATACTTCTGTCCCTCCAGCCACAGACCGGTCAGCTTCTCTCCATCGGAGGCCAGGGTTATCACTCCCACAGGTGACGGACAGGCCGTCGAATAATACATAGGTAATCCCCCTTTGTTTTCATATAATCAACATCCGGTAATTTTACGGAGATCGGCCGGGAAGACGATTCCCGCCTGGCGTCTCGCCTCATCCATCACACGCAGTTCCATCAGGGAACATTCGTTGTCTTCCCGAACTCCTTCCCCGGTCTCAATCATGCGGAGCCAGTCCTTTACTTCTCCATCCAGGCTGTGCTCCGGAGGAAGATCAATAACCGTTTCCGCATTGCCTTTTCTGTCATAGAAAACCACGCTGCAGATATTCGTAATATTGTCGATCACCAGAGTCCCGTCTTCGCCCTGAATCTGACTTGGAAGACGGTTATTGGTTATTTTGGAGTAGAGAAGTTCCGCCTGCATGCCATCGTAGGAGGCCAGGATGGTACCCGCTCCTTCCACACCGTTGGAGAGAAGCAGGGAATCTGCGATAATCTTCTTCGGCATACCAAACAGCCGTACCAGCGGATGGACGCAGTAGACTCCGATGTCCATCAGAGCGCCGTTGGAAAACACCGGGTTGAATGCATTTTCAATGATTCCTTCCTTAAACTTATCGTATCGAGAGGAATATTTCGCATACTGGAAGCTGGCCCTCCGGATCGTCCCCACCATCGGAAGCACCTCTCTCAGCCGCAAAAATCCTTCCTCATGGACCGAACGCATGGCTTCCATAAGAACTGCGCGGTTCTCTCCCGCAATCCGGACCAGTTCCTTAAGCTCCGCCTCATTGGAGGTTATGGTCTTCTCACAGAGCACATGTTTTCCATGGGACAGCATCAGCGCCGCCTGTTCGTAATGAAGGCTGTTAGGGCTGGCGATATAGACTGCATCTACATCCTCCGCTTCCGCAACCTCCATTAAATCCGTACACCACCGCTCCGCTCCGTGTTTCATGCAAAACGCCTCCGCCGTCCCCCTGTTTCTGGAATAAACCAGGCTGCAGTTGATCCCGTCACACGCCTGGACCGCCTTCATAAACCAGTCCGCCACAAAATTTGTTCCTATGGTTGCACATCGTATCATATGTCAATTCCTCCTGCCATTTCTATTCATCCATTATAGCGAAAGAGAGGGACAATTGCAATGCGAACGGATTACAATAACCGCACGGCAAAGTCTTTCACGAATCTTTGGCCTATGGTACAATGGATTCACAGGATTATGGCCGGAGAGCTTCGTCCGGCTGTATAAAGTCTGAAAGAAAAAGGGAGGGATATCATGTGGCATAAATGCGGGAAGAAGTTACTTTCATTCAATTGATATGCTTTACTTTGAGGAGATTATTTATGACAAATAAGGAAATACTGGAAATAGCATTAGAACAATCCGCAGTCGACTGCAGCTGCAGCGCGGAAGATTTTTTGCAGGCAGAAAACCGGGTTGTACTGTCGAAACCGCACAGAAACGCGAGAAAATATCTGCCTCTGCCGCTGGAATGTGACCTAGTATCCTACGGCAATAACATTGTAGCTCAGGTGAGTGAACGGCTGGCCGGCATTGTTAGCGTCTACATAGAAAAATATCCAGTTGAGCATTGTTTTGAGACGCCTAATATAAACGCTTTAAACGACTCTCTGGCCGCTTACGATTTAAAGGTATGCTTTATGGCAGAATACTTTCTGCCTGATCTGACACAACTGAAGGAGCTGCCCTGTGAATTCGAGACAAGAGTCCTGCATAAAGGCGATTTTTCTGATCTGTATACGGAGGAATGGAGCAACGCCCTATCCAGCGAAAACAGAGGGTTCGATGTTCTTGGCGTGGGAGCCTACGATCACGGCAGGCTAATCGGACTCGCCGGCTGCTCTGCCGACTGTGAAACCATGTACCAGATCGGGATCGACGTTCTTCCCGCTTACAGACGAAAAGGGATCGCGGCCGCATTGACCAGCAAACTGGCGCTGGAAATCATCGCTTTGGGGAAAGTTCCCTTTTATTGTGCCGCATGGTCCAACTTAAAGTCCGTCCGCAACGCAATAAAATGCGGTTTTCGGCCGGCCTGGGTAGAACTGACTGCCAGAAACAGTGAATTCGTGGACAACATAAATGGCCTGAAATAAACCATGGGGACCGTGTGCGCCGGAACACTCCGGCGGGCACAGTCCCCATGAGCCGTTACTGGCGCAGCAAAAAATCCCTGACATGATCCTTCACAATCTGATAGGACTCGTCATCTCCATATTTGATATTGATACACTGCCTTCCGGTTTTACAGGCAGGTACCATTCTGGCTATGTTGGTTACATATCCTTCCTCTGAAAAATGGATAGAAAAATGATTTTTGGCTGCGGAGACAGCAATATATCCGTCCTTCATTTTTTCACCCGCCAGCCACATTGGCATTGAAAAGCATATTTTAGAATCGATCTGCGGATACTGTTCGCGCATGAATCCGATGAAATCGCTGACATACTTTTTTCCATTTTCACTTAAGTTATCTGTGTATTCTGTTACCGAACTGGCGCTCATGGGCAGACCTCCATTTTGGAATGTATTTTATGATTATGCAAAAGCCCGGCGCCTCCCCCGCAGTTTTCCTCCACAGTTTCAGCCGCCGGGCCAAAGCGTTTCTTTCTTAAAGCAGAATCATCCGGGCCTCATACGGTCTTAAAATCTCGTCATTCTCTCCATCCTGATAATTGCACAGGAGCCTTTTTTTTCCTTCCCACATCTCCTTTAAAGGGCACCAGGTTTCACTGCCGAAGAAATTGCAGAGTACCAGCAGGCGGACGCCTTCCCATTCTCTCACGTATGCAAATATATTCGGATCGTCCTCCAGAAGCAGTTGGAAGCTTCCATGTACAAAGACAGGATACTCTTTCCTTAAACGAATCAGTCTCTTATAATAATGGAAGACCGATTGAGGATCCGCCAGTTCTCCTTCCGCGTTGATTTCCCCGTAATTCCCATTGATCCGGATCCAGGGAGTTCCATCTGTAAATCCGGCTCCCTCGCCGCAGTTCCACTGCATCGGCGTTCTGGCATTGTCCCGCCCTTTGGCGTGGATAGACCGCATGATCTCCTCCTCGGAATACCCGGCTTCCAGACGTTCCTCATACATATGAAGCGTCTCGATGTCCCGATACTCTCCGATCTCATAGTCCGTGTTCGTCATGCCCAGTTCCTCTCCCTGGTAGATATAGGGCGTTCCCTGCATACCGTGGAGAACCGTGGCCAGCATCTTAGCCGACTCCACACGGTACTCCTTGTCATTACCCCACCGCGATACGATCCGCGGCAGATCGTGATTGTCCCAGAAAAGGCTGTTCCAGCCGCTCCCCTGCAGCTCACACTGCCATTTGTTTAAAACTTCCTTGAGTTTTACGAAAGGAAGGGGCGCCAGATCCCATTTCTCCCTGCCCGGTACGGAATCCAGCATAATGTGCTCAAACTGGAACACCATGGAGAACTCGCTTCCATCCGGCGCACTGTAGAGCTTTGCACGCTCCGTATCGGCGCCCCAGCACTCGCCTACGGTGACACAATCCCCTTTCTGGAACGTCTCCCGGCTCAATTCCCGGATAAATTCATGAAGGCGCGGTCCATTGCCCGTAATCTTTAAGTCCGGTTCCTTGGCGATCTGATCGATGACGTCTAAGCGGAAGCCGCCCACGCCTTTGTCCATCCACCAGCGGATCATCTCGTAGATTTCCCTCCGTACTGCTTCATTTTCCCAGTTTAAATCCGGCTGTTTGACGGAGAACTGATGAAAATAGTACTGTGACAGTTCCGGTACCCACTCCCATGCCGGACCGCCGAAGCAGGCTCTCATGTCATTGGGAAGAACGCCCTCCTCACCGTCGCGCCAGACGTAGTAGTCATGGTATGGATTATCCTTACTCTTCTTCGCCTCTAAAAACCACCGGTGTTCATCCGATGTATGGTTTAAGACCAGATCCATGATGATCTTAATCCCATGCTCTCCCGCCTCTTTAATCAGGCGTTCCATGTCCTGGAGGCTGCCGAACAGCGGATCAATATCCTGATAATCTGAGATATCATACCCGTTGTCGTCCTGAGGTGACTTACACACAGGTGAAAGCCAGACGGCATCGATCCCCAGTTCCTCCAGGTAATCCAGTTTTTCTATGATTCCGTTCAAGTCTCCGATTCCGTCCCCGTCGCTGTCCTTAAAGCTTCTGGGATATATCTGATAGATCACCGATGTTTTCCACCATTTTTGCTCATTTCTGTCTGCCATAGTCTTTCCATTTCCTCCAGCGTATCATTACTTCCATTCACACTCACTTTGCAGCGTAAACCCTCCGTTTTACAGGTGCCAGATATCCTTATTGTACTCCTCGATGGTTCTGTCTGAAGAGAAGTATCCGGCCTTCGCAATATTAACCAGGGACTTGCGGGCCCAGGAACGCTCATCCTCGTAATCCGCCAGCATCTGCTCTTTCACCGCAATGTATTCTCTCAAATCCAGAAGTGTCATAAACCAGTCTTTGGAAACCAGTTCTTTATAAAGCCTTCCTAAATTAACCGGATCACCGGTTAAGATCATCTTTTTGCTGATGATAAAGTCCACCAGCTCCTCCACGAGGCTGTCGCTCTCATAAATCTTTCTGGAGCAGTAACCGCTGGTTTCATAGAGCTTAATAACCTCATCGGAGGATTTTCCGAAAATATAGATGTTATCGTCGCCCACAAGCTGATGAATCTCCACATTGGCGCCATCCTCGGTTCCCAGAGTCACCGCGCCGTTTAACATAAACTTCATGTTGCCGGTTCCGGACGCCTCCTTGGAAGCCAGGGAAATCTGCTCGGAAATGTCGCAGGCCGGAATCAGCTTCGCAGCTTTGCTCACATTGTAATTTTCCACCATCACGACCTTTAAGTACGGGCTCACTTCCGGATCGCTGTCGATCAGCTCCTGCAGACAGAGAATTAAATGGATAATATCCTTGGCAATCGTATAGGCCGGGGCAGCCTTAGCTCCGAAAATCATGGTAATGGGACGCTTCGGCAGATTGCCCTTCTTAATCTCCAGATACTTATAAATTGCGTAAAGCGCGTTCATCTGCTGGCGCTTGTATTCGTGGAGACGCTTCACCTGGATATCGTAAATGGAATTTTCGTCAATCTCGACTCCCTGGGTACTCTTCAAATACTTCTTTAAGTCCAGCTTTGCATTCTGCTTAATCTGGCGGAGACGGTCCAGAACTGCCTCGTCCTCCTGATACACAAGGAGTTTTTCCAGCTCCTCCGCGTGAATCTTATAGCCGGATCCGATCAGCTCCTCAACATAGGAAGCCAGCTCATGGTTGCAGTGCAGCAGCCATCTGCGGAACGTGATGCCGTTCGTCTTATTATTGAATTTTTCCGGGTAAATATCGTAAAACGGCTTCAGCTCTGATTCCTCGAGAATCTGTGTATGAAGAGCCGCAACGCCGTTGACGCTCTGCCCGTAATGGATATCGATATGAGCCATATGAACGCGTTCCTGCTCGTCGATGATATAGACCTTCTCATCGTGGAAATCGCGTCTCACCCTCTTATCCAGCTCCCGGATAATCGGCATCAGCTGCGGAACCACTTTTTCCAAATAGGAAGCCGGCCATTTTTCCAGAGCCTCTGCCAAGATGGTGTGGTTGGTGTACGCACACGTCTTTCTCACCACATCGATGGCTGTGTCGATGTTAAAGCCTCTTGCCATCAGGAGGCGGACCAGTTCCGGAATCACCATGGTCGGATGGGTATCATTGATCTGAATAACTACATGCTCATGGAGATGGTAGAGATCAAATCCGCGCTCTTCCGTCTCTTTTAAAATCAGCTGAGCCGCGTTGCTCACCATGAAATACTGCTGGTAGATGCGCAGAAGCTGTCCCTTCTCGTCGCTGTCGTCCGGATAGAGGAAGAGGGTTAAGCCCCGCCGGATATCTTCTTTATCGAACTCGATTCCGTCATGGATGATGGATTCGTCCACCGAGTCTAAATCGAATAAATGGAGGGAATTCTTTCCGCCTTTGTAGCCTGGCACGTCAATGTCATACATGGTGGAGGTCACGGTAAGATCCTTAAACGGCACTTCAAACCGAACATCCGTCCTTGTCAGCCAGTCGTCCCCGGTCATCCACGGGTTCTTCTCTTCCCTCTGCTTATGGTCTGCAAAGGTCTGTTTAAAGAGGCCGTCATGGTAATTTAAGCCCACGCCGTCGCCCGGCAGCTCAAGCGTCGCAATCGAGTCGAGGAAGCAGGCCGCCAGCCTTCCGAGGCCGCCATTTCCCAGCGATGGCTCTGTCTCCGCCTCTTCGATATCCGCAATATCGATTCCGTGCTTCTTTAAGACTTCCGCCGTCTCATCAAACAGGCCGAGGTTGATCAAGTTGTTGGAAAGCAGCTTTCCAATTAAAAATTCCGCCGAAATATAATAGAGCTTCCTGCTGCCCGCATTCTTTTTTAGATCCTTCATCCTGCCCTTTACAATGGTAAGAAGCGCATGGTAGATTTCCTCCATACAGGCTTCCTCAAGAGTTTTTCCAAATCTTTCGCCCAGAACTTTATTTAATTCCTGTTCCATCATCATCGATTCTCCTTTACTTATACTTTTTCCAAAGCTTCATATACACGGAGGATTTCACCCACACTCCACGCCTGGGCAAAACAGCCCTTCGAAGAAACGGGATTTTTCCCGTCATAAATCTCAGGAAGCTGCCCGGCGCATCCTTCCCGCATGGCGCCTTCCAAAACCTCCAGCTGGCGGCATACTTCCGCCTTCGCCTCCCTGCTGTACCCATGTACCTTCAGATATGCGAGGTAGTATCCGCCCAGCGGAAACATCCAGACCGTACCCTGATGATACGCCAAATCCCTGTCAAGCTGACTGCCTCCGTAAAATGGTCTGAACTCCTTCTCATCCTCAGAGAGAGTTCTCAGTCCATAAGGAGTATACAACTTTTCCGCCACAGTTTCCACCACCTGTTTCTCTTTTTCCGGTGAAAGCATGGAAAAAGTCATGGAGACCGCCCAGATCTGGTTACAGCGGATTTGATTGTCAGCGGCCGCTCTGCCGCCGTCTTCTGTCCCGGAGATCACATCTTTTAAGCAGTGTTTTTCCTCCAGCCAGAATTTTTCATTAAAAGACTGTTTTACAAGCTCCGCCAGACGGCCGCAGCGAACGGCGGAAGCGGCTGTACCGGCGGCCGCTGTGTCATCGGACGACGCGGCGATCCCGCCCAATCTCTCCATAATCCGCAGCGCATTATACCAGTAAGCGTTAATCTCTACCGGTTTCCCGTGGCGTGGTGTGGGAAGTATGTCGCCAATCCGCACATCCATCCAGGTTACCTGGTCGAAGCCCTTTCCCGCTGCGATCAGCCCGTCTTCATCCATGTGAATACCGAACTCCGTCCCTTCCTCATACCGCTTCACGATATGCTCCATGACCGGATAGCACTCTCTTACAAAGGATATGTCATTTGTCCTCTCAAAATACAGATAAACGCTGTTGATAAAAAGAAGCGCCGCATCCACCGTGTTATACATGGGCTCGCTGCCGCCTTCGGGGAAGAGATTCGGCATCAGCCCGTTCTTCTCCGCCTTCAAAAATGTCCTTAAAATGCTCTTTACCGTCTCGAACCGCCCCGTCGCCAGAGCGCATCCGCCCAGCGCGATCATGGTATCCCGGCCCCAGTCCTCGAAAAAAGGATATCCGGCCAGAATCGTATCTCCCCCTGTGGATTCCCGGCGGGCGATAAACTGTGCCGCGCTCTTAGCCAGCATGGAAGCTGCCTCAGACTGAAAACCGGCCTGTCTCTCCAGTTCCCGGCGATATCGGACCGCGCCTTCCAGTATGGCCTCCGCCGTTTCCGTCACCGGTTTGAGAGAGTAAACGATTTCCAGACTGGAACACGCCCCGGCGCCAGCCGTTAAGCTGACCCCATGGTTGGCCAGAGCCCTCCCGGTCTCCCTCCGTCCGTCACAGGCGTCATAAGCGTAGTAGTACGTCTCATAAACCGGTTCGAAGGCAGTCACAATGCCGTCTGTAGAAAAATAGAGGTCCAATCCCGCCGAACTGACCCGGCCGTCAGAACAGGAAAACGCCTGATCCATGTCCAGATCGTCCCCCTTCTTTACAAACTGCAGAAAAGGAACTACTAAAAGAGTACACGCCTCTCTCCTGTGATTCTGAATCTCATACCGGACGGCAATTGTATTCTCCCCCTGTTTCATGGCCGCGGTCTTTCTAACTTCGACTCCGGCCGTGTGGTACATCCACACGGGGCAATCCTCAAACTGAAAGGAGGACAGGCGGAGGTATCCGTCTTCCGGTTCCTTTCCGTCTGCAAACTCCTGGCTGGAGAGATATTCCGCGCCCTCTGCCGTAACCAGCCTCTCACGCAGCCTGTGAATCATGTGATACCTGTGATTCGGTGCCTTCGTGCAGGCCATAAAAAACGCATGGTCGTTGCGGGCAGCTGAGCCGATCACGGTTTCCGATGAAAAGCCGCCGAGCCCGTTGGTCAGCAGATAACAGTTCTCCTGGCCGCGCTCCAGTGTTTTAAAATCCTGTTTTCCATATACAAGCTTCATCGCGCTGCCTCCTGTTTCATCTCTGTTTTCCGTCCCATGATAACCGCGGAAACCGGCGGCAGAATCAGAAGGCCCGAATACGTCTCTCTCTGCGGCCGTCTCCACATCCCGCTGTCTCCATCCTTTAAAAATGCTTCCCACTCCCCTTCCGGAAGTGTCACCTTCACCGGACGGCGGCGGCTGTTGTAGGCGATAAAGAGCGTGTCACAGAGCCCCTCTCCCCTGTATCGGTTATCCACCTGGAAGCTGACGACGCCCTTTCGGTTTGCATTCTTCTTAAAAATGCGTTTTCCGGCTTCCTCCGATTTATCGCAGAGGCCCGGAAGGCATTTTCTCAGCGCAATCAGGTCTTTATAAAAATGAACCAGTTCTTCGAATTCATACGCCCGTTTATAGTCCAGGCGGTTCAAGGAAATGGGAGCTTCAAAGCTGTTGTCATCTCCCTCTTTTGTCCGCGCAAACTCTTCGCCCGAAAGGAAGAATAAGCGTCCCTGGCATGTAAAATACACAGAAACCGCCAGCTTATACGCCCGCATGACCTCCTCCGGTCTTTCATAAAAGCCTTTCCTGTCACAGCGGCTCATGTGCAGTGCCAGCGAGTGATCGTTGCGGGTCATGGAAAGGATCAGTTTATCCCAGAGCGTCAGGTTATCGTGGGCCGAAACGTAGCTTAAGACACGTTCCGGCGAACCAGCGTGGAATGCCCCTCCCCTGTCGCACCAGGCTGAAGCCGCGTGCATGATCTCCCGCTCCAGTCCTTCCCCGCCATTTACAAAACCGGGTTCCATGGCTTCGAACACGTGGCCCTTAACCGCATCCCTCGTGTTGTCGCAGAACATGGCGACGCGGGGATTCAGTCTCTTTTCATTTTCTTTCAAGGCCTGATGAAAGCCGGGTTCCATGGGCGTCTCGTTCGCAGCCCACGGCTCCCCGTAGATCAGCTTCTCACCCATGCCGTACCGCTTATCCAGCTCTTCCTGGATCCGGTTCATCAGTTCCGTCGGGAGCAGCCCCATTAAATCAAACCGAAAGCCGTCCATATGGTATTCCTCTGTCCAGTAAAGGACCGAGTCCAGGATAAATGACGCAGCCATCTCCCTCTCGGCGGCAAAATCATTGCCGCATCCGGAGCCGTCGGAAAGCGTTCCGTCTTCCTCCTGGCGGTAGTAATACCATGGCACAACCCGCTGGAAGGAAGAATCCGCCGAGTAGGTGTGGTTATAAACCACGTCCATGATGACCCGAAAACCGTTCCGGTGCAGCGTCTGCACCAGCTCCTTCAGTTCCTTTATCCGCACCTCCCCGCGGGCCGGATCGGTAGAATAGGAGCCTTCCGGCACATTGTAGCAGACCGGATCATAGCCCCAGTTAAACTGGTCCCGGTCTCCGGCCTCATCGACGGAGCCGAAATCATAGACCGGCATCAGCTGGATATGGGTAACGCCCAGCTCCTTTAAATACCGGATTCCGGTTGGGTGGACGCCATCCCCGAACAGGGTGGTATCCTCCACTGTAAACGCCCGGTACGTTCCCCTCAACTCCTCCGGAAATCCCGCGCTCCCGTCCCAGGAAAACTCCTTCACATGAAGCTCGTAGATAATGTCCTCACGCTGCCTTTTCGGAGCCTGGTCCGACTCCCAGCCTTCCGGGTCTGTCTTTCCAAGCTCTACCGCCATACTGCGCCTGCTGTTGATTCCGCAGGCTCTTGCATACGGGTCCCCGGTCCGGCGCGTCTCATGGCCAATGCTCACATCATAATCGTAATACGTACCGTGAAGACATTCCTCCGTCCGGTACATCCATACGCCTTTCTCTCCCCGTTCCATGGAGACGGAGCGAATACAGCCGCTCTCGTCCCCATCCGGGTAGAGATGGAGCTCCACCCGGTCCGCGACCGGACTCCACAGCTTAAACACAGTCCCGTCACTGCCGCAGGCAGCGCCCAGATCATGGCCGTCATAGATGTAATTTTTCTTAAATGTGCTGTCTGCATAGAAGCGTTTCAGCTCTCTTGCTGTCATTTTCTTCGTCATAGTCATTCCTCAGCCTTCCTGATGCTGCGTTACCCTTTCACTGCACCGGACATGCCATTCACATAATACTTCTGCATACACAGAAACAGGATCGCAATCGGTATGGATATCAGCACCGCGCTGGCCGCAAAGCTGGTGTACCAGTTGTCAATATATTCCTTTTCCAGCATTCTCCATAAGCCGATCGCTATCGTATACTGGTCCGAATTGGCGCGGCAGATTACCTTTGCAAAGATAAAATCCACCCACGGCGAGATAAAGGAGGTCAGCACCGTGTAGATGATAATCGGTTTGCTTAATGGCAGTGTAATCTTTGAAAATATCTGCCAGCGGTTGCAGCCGTCGATTAAAGCCGCCTCGTCAATGGCACGCGGTACTGTGTCAAAGAAGCCCTTGGCAATCTGAAATGTCAGTCCCGCGCCTCCGGAGTAACAGAGTATGAGCGCCAGGCGGATCAGATTACCTTCCGTCAGTCCAAGAGCCTTCAGGATAAAATACACCGCCACCATGGACATGAAGCCAGGAAACAGACCCAGAATCATCGCCATGTTCATGTACGGCTTTCTCATACGGAACTTAAGCCGGGAGAGACAGTAGGATACCGCCAGCACATAGAACGTGGACAAAATGCAGGAACACACCGCGATGAACAGCGTATTGGCGAACATACGCGGGAAGTTTAAAATTGTCGTATCCGTGAAAAGCCTGGTATAGTTTGCCAGCGTATACGCCTTGGGAAAGAAGGTGGACACATAGGAGCCCTTTTCCGCACGGAAGCTGGTGAGCACCACCCAGATGATGGGAAACACCCAGACTGCCGCCAGAATGGCAAGAGCCGTGTGAACCAGGATATTATTTACCGTCTTAACCTGCTTTGCCGATCTCATTTTCTTCATATTAGAATGCCTCCTCATCTTTATAGGATTTGCTGTTGCGGTACGTGAGCAGCGCTCCCACGGCCAGAATGATAAACGTCAGGATACCGATGACTGCGCCGATGTTGTAATACTGTTTATCAATCGTCAGCTTATAGAGCCAGGTGACGAGAAGGTCCGTCTTGCCCGCCGTAGAGGCTAAATCCGTCACCGGATCGCCGCCGGATAATAAGTAGATGACATTGAAGTTATTGACATTGCCGGTAAATGTGGCAATCAGGTACGGCGTGGTGATGTAAAGCATATATGGAAGCGTGATCTTAAAGAAGGTCTGGAAGGCATTGGCGCCGTCCACTCTCGCTGCCTCGTATACGTCGGCCGGGATGCTCTGAAGGACACCGGTCAGCTGAAGCAGCGTATAGGGAACTCCCACCCAGATGTTGATGACGATAATGGTTACGCGGGCCCAGGTTGGATTGGTAAAAAACGGCAGGCTGGCATCAGCTCCAATCAGCCCGATATTTCTCAGGAGCACATTAACGGCGCCGTTAGGCTGCAGCATCGTTCTCATAATCAGCAGCGATACGAACATGGGAACCGCGCAGGAAAGGACGAAACAGAACCGCCAGAAGCCTTTGGCCTTCGTCTCCTTCCGGTTGATGGCGATCGCAAGGATCATACCGAAGATATAGTTTGTGAAGGTGGCAAAAAACGCCCACACCAGAGTCCATGACAGGACTGACCAGAAGGTACTTCCCAGGATACTGCCGGAATCAAACAGCGCCCGGAAATTATCGAGGCCGACCCAGTCAAACAGGACCAGATGGTTGTCGATTTTGCTGTAATTGGTAAACGCCATGCAGATCATGAAGATCAGCGGCAGCACGGTAAAACTGAAGATAAAGGTCAGCGGCGGCGTCATGAAGAGGCGGTATAAATTTTCGTGGAGCAGACTCTTTAAATCTTCCGCGAAATTGTTCACATGCTTTCCCGCCTTATCGAGGCATTCCGCCTTATAGGCGCTCTTCACTGCGCCGTACCATGCGGCCGCCATGAGTACGGTCAGAAACAGCACCGCCACTCCATAGAGCAGGATCAGCACAGACTGGTCTCCCTTCGTGTATAAGTAGACCTGGTTCACCTCGTCCCAGACCACCTGCTGCCCCACGGTTCCAAGACTTCCCAGCATGGAGATGCAGTGAAAGCCGGTCATAATCATAAATACCACGTAAGCCGCTTCGATTGCCATGTAAATCAGGCCCTTGGCGACCTGTTTATGTACAATATTTCCCAGACCCATCAAAACCATGGACAGCTTCGTCTCTGCGCCGCCGTTTTTAAGCGCCTCCCGGAAGGACCAGGCTGCTGCAAATTCTAATTTACCCGTTAACTTTCCCATAGATTCATCCCCCTAAATTCCATTGCTGTTCATCGCAGCATTCATGGCTTCCGTCTGTTCCCCTGCATTCTCGTGGGTTACGTTCCCATTCCGGATTCCCTTGCCCATGTTCTCCACCGGAACCCAGCAGTTATTCATGGCTGCGACGAACGGCTGAAGGATTGACGTACGGTTGAAGGTGTCATTCTGTGCCGCTACCAGCGCATCGCTGGCAATGTCCGGTTCTTCCATCAGCTCTAAGTTACACGGAACCACATTTCTCAGTTCATAGTGAAGCTTCTGTGCCTCCGCAGAGCCTAAGTACACGGCAAGCTGGACCGCAGGGACCATATTGGACGACTCCGGATTCACTCCGATCGCCTTGGAACCGGCATACGCCGTCATCTGCCGCTCTTCGCCGTTTAACGTATAGGCAGGAAGGGCCGACACGCCCATGTTGTCGCCGAGGATCTCTTTCACTGACGCCATATCCCAGGAGCCGGAGAAGATGGCCTGTATGCTTCCGTCCCGGAGACCGGCCATTCCCGATCCATCCGCGTCCACCCGGAAATTCGGATTGGCGATTAAATCAACTAAGTAGTTGGTGACCTCCAGTGCCTTCTCTCCGCCGAAATCGACACCCTGCGACTCATCGGTTCCGTCCCCGAACAGGGAGCAGCCGTTTCCTATATAAAAGGAAGGTAAATACCAGGAGTTGGTAAAGGGAAAGGAAACCACGCCTTTAGTCAGCATCTGATCCAGGTTCTTAATGTCATCCTCGGAAAACACGCTCTTGTCGTAATACATAAACCAGGTGTTGGTAGTAAACGGAACACCGTACAACTCACCGTCCATGGTCACAGAATCGATGACTTCCTTCGAGTTTGTCGATTCGATCTCTTCCCGGTACTTTCCGCCGAACTTCACCAATGCACCGGCGTCTGTCATGATCGTCAAGGTGTCGTTGGCATACATGAACACGTCTGCGCTGGCCTCCGCATCCTGCGCCACCTGGTTGGCGGCCGTAGCCTCGTCAGCGACTCCATACACGAACGTGATATCCCATTCCGGATGCAGCTTGGCAAACTGTTCACAGCTCGTCTGCAGCCACTGGCCGCTGTCCTTCGACTGATCCTCGGAAGGCGACCACACCATCAGTCTGACCTCTTCCCTTCCTCCCTGTCCCGATGATGCCTTTCCACAGCCGCCAAGCATTCCGGCGGTCATCACGGCTGCCGCCGCCAGGGTGAGCGTTAATCCCAACTCTCTCTTCATTCCCATCTTCCTCCTTGTTATGAGTTCGCAGAGACCAGCCTTTCTGTCTTCTGCATGCGATACGTGTCACCCGCGTGTGTCGAGATTATTTCAAGCTGAGGTGCAGTGACTTTCTCAAAAAAGTTTCGTTTAGTTTCGTATATTTGTATCATACTCCATCTTTTTCCGTACGTCAAGACTATTTTAAGGAATTTTATCTAACTTTCTCCTCTTCATCCTTCTCTTTTTCAACGAAAGAACGATTTATTTGTTTTTGCATTTTGACATTCAGACGAAACAAGCCGAAAATTCTTATTTTGATTTTGTATATTTTATTGCATTTTTTTATTATTTTATATATAATGGACTGGAAAGCAGCCGGAATGACTGTCTGAATTATCGGAAAGAACTGGAGAAGAATATGGTAACGATAGCGGATATTGCTGATAAATTGGGGATTTCCAAGGGTACGGTATCCAAAGCCCTGAGTGATGCCCCCGACATAAGCGAAACTTTACGAAAAACAATTTTAGAGACAGCAGTCGAGATGGGATACACAAAACTTCGCAGAAAAAGAAATGTTTCCAAGAAGGTCTGCGTCCTTATTTATAATATGGAATACACCTCGCCCGGGCACTTCGGCTACGACATCATTATGGGATTTCGCCAGATGGCCGAGCCGGCCGGCTTAACCGTGGACGTGATTCCCATTACCAAAAGCCTGCAGAAGACCACACCCTACGACGTGTTCATGCTGGAAAACGATTACATCGGCTCCCTGGTCATGGGTATCTCCTTAAGCGAACCCTGGATCGCGGATTTTAAGACGAGCCGCACTCCCGCGGTTCTGTTTGACAACTATGTCATGGGGAATCCCTCCGTCGCCAGCGTCGCCGTGGATAACGATGAGGGGATGGAACTGGCGGTGAACCATTTAAAGAGCCTGGGCCACAAGAAGATTGGATACTTAAGCGGGGCGCTGGGCTCCCACGTCTTTTTAGTACGCCACCGGGCTTTCTTTGCAGCGCTTAAGGCAAACGGCCTTCCAGCCGATCCTCAGCTGTCAGGAAGCTCCTATTACATTTCCGAATGCATTCAGAAGCATCTGCCGCGGCTTCTGGAACGCGGCGTGACTGCCATCATCTGCAGCCACGACCAGCTGGCCAACGCGGCCATGGTCCAGTGCCAGGAGCTGGGAAAGAAGATCCCCGAGGACTTAAGCATCATCGGCTTCGATGATCTGCCGATGAGTCCCTACATGGCGCCCCCCTTAACCACAATCCGCCAGGACCGCCCTCAGCTGGGAAAGTGCGGATACTACGCGCTGGACAGCCTGTTAAACGGCGTTCCGATCGGCACGATCCTGCTGCATCCGCAGTTGATTTTGAGAAGTTCATGCGGAGCAGGGAAATAAGGCAGGCAGTACGCAGGCCACATGCATTCCATTTGTTCCTCCTTTTTATCGGGGCAGCTGGCTGTTACAATTCACGGCCCCACCGCGAGCCTCTGCCGCCTGGTGCTGTGAATTGTAACAGCCGGATTGTATGGGGCATTATTTCTAATCTTTCTGTTCCATTTTCCCTGTTACTCTGCTATAATAAATACATTCACTTTATGAGCGGAACCTCTTCCGTTCATTCTGATTATCTGGCATTTCGCCAATCTATTCACTCAAACACACCTGAAAAAGGAGATCATGCGTATGAAAAACACAGAGTATCTGTCTAACGGTATGGGCGGTATTGTGCTGCCCGAAAAGGAGGCTCGGAGAATTCTGGAGACGTCGCCGGCCTATGAAGAGTATTTAAACCTGACCGAAGACTACAAAAGGGAGATTTTTGACATTGTCAGGGGCGCAAAAGGGGTAAAGATCACATATGACCCGTTTTTTAAACACATATTTGATCCCGTACTTCACGGGGAACGATTGTCCCGCCTGCTGACGGTTATTATTGGACAGAAAGTAACGGTAAAACAGGTTCTGCCTTCTCAGTCCAGGCGTCTGGCGGCCGAGGCGTCGTTAATTATCATGGATATCGTTGTGGAACTGGAAAACGGTGCGTTGGCCAATGTGGAGATTCAGAAGGTGGGATACCACTTTCCTGGACAGAGAAGCGCCTGCTATTCCTCGGATCTGGTCATTCGTCAATATGACCGGCAAAAGAGCAGGAAAAAGAAAAAGTTTTCATACCGCGACCTCCAGAAGGTCTATACGATCGTATTGGTGGAGAACAGTTCGTCTGAATTTCATAAGGTTCCGGACCAGTACATCCATCGCTCCAGTCAAAAATTTGACACAGGACTGGAGCTGAATCTGCTGCAGGAATATATCTTTATAGCGCTTGACATTTTTAAGGAAATCACTCACAATATAGATAAAGAGCTGGATGCGTGGCTGTATTTTTTGAGCACGGATAAACCAGAAGACATAAAACGAGTGATTGAGACGTATCCCGCTTTTCTGGAACTATACAAAGAAATAGCTGCATTTCAGAGGGAACCGGAGGAGTTGATTGCGATGTACAATGAGACGCTGGCCATGTATGATAAGAACACAGTGGAACTGATGATTGAAGAACAGCAGGAAGAGATCAGAAGACTTGCAGAAGCGTTGGAACGGAAAGATAATGAACTTGAACGGAAAGATGATGAGCTGGAACGGAAAGATGATGAGCTGGAGCGCCTGCGTCAGGAAATCATCAGGCTGAACGGTAATATCGAGAAGTAAAGGAATCTCTATCGATCGCATACAAGCTTATTGCATTGGGGCATACTAGGGCGTAAGTTTCGGTGAATTATGCAACGCTCCAGGCCCTCGAATCCACGTTTGCTGCCGATGAGAACTGTATAAAGCCGCCTTGTCAATACAAGACGGCTTTATACGTTATGTCTTTATACCACACTACTCAAAGAAAAAAATCACATTTTCCAAGCAAAACGAAAGCTCCTTAAACACGCTCCGCCTCATACACCATCTCTTCCGCTTCCGCCTCTTCCCTCGGAAGGATCAGATTCAGTGCAATCGACATGATACTGGACATCACGACCGCCGATTCCCCAAATATGGTTCTGGCCCAGTCCGGGAACAGTCCCAGACAGTCCGGAGCCTGGATCACGCCGATACCGACGGCAACGGACAGGCCCACGATCGAGATGGTGCGGGCGGTCAGTTCTTCCTTCACGATCAGCTTAATTCCTGTCATGGCGATCATGGCGAAGACGGACACCGTCGCGCCGCCCAGCACGCAGGAGGGGATGGTCGTCAGCAGCGAGGCGAACTTCGGAATAAATCCGGCCAGAAGGATGATAACAGCTGCCGTACCGATCACAAACCGGTTTACCACCTTTGTCATAATGACAATTCCCACATTCTGGCTGAATGTCGCCGTGGGGATTCCGCCAAACAGACCGCCCAGTATGCAGGCGATTCCATTCCCGATTATCCCTCCGCACATCTCATTCTCCGTGGCCTCCCGGTCCAGGCCGCCTCCCGCTGTGGAGGTAAAGTCCCCGATTGCCTCTACCGATCCCACAATACACATGATTGTCATCGATATGATCGAGGTGAGTTCAAATTTAATGCCAAAATGCAGCGGTGTCGTAATCTGAAACCATCCCGCCTCCGCTACAGGGGCGAAGGAAACCTTTCCCAGCACAAGGGCCAGAACGTAGCCGCAGGCCATCCCGATCAGGATCGATGCCATTTTCGTGATCCCTTTCGTAAAGTGATTGCAGAAAAGTACGACGCCCAGCGTAAAAAGTGCGATTGCCCAGTTAAGAGGGCTTCCAAAGTCCGCCGCTCCCGTGCCGCCGGCCATGTAATTCACCGCCGTCGGATACAGGGAAAGACCAATCGTAAAGACCACTGTCCCCGTCACAATGGGTGGAAACAGCGCGTTGATCTTCTTATAGAAGACACCGACCAGGATCGCAACCGCGCCGCCCACCAGCTGCGCCCCGAAAATGGTGGGCAGGTCAAACCTGCTTCCCAGCGATATCAGCATGGGTATGTATGCAAAGCTGGCGCCCATAATGACGGGAAGGCCGGAGCCGCAGTATTTATGGACAGGAAACACCTGGATCAGCGTCGCAACCGCGGATATGAGCAGCGCCGCCTGGATCAGGATAATCTGGTCCTCCCGGCTGGCGCCTGTCACTCCCGCGACGATGATGGCCGGCGTCACACAGCCTACGATCATGGCAACCACATGCTGGAGCGCCAGGGGCAGTGTCTGGGACATTTTGGGTATTCCATTTAAATCAAAAACCGAAGCATTTCTTTTCTCATTCATCTCACGATCCTCACTTTATATTCAGAAGTTTTTCCACAGCCGCGTTGGCCTTCGATACGATCTTTTCCTCTTCCACATTGACGAGACGGCCCTGCTCTACCACGACCTTCCCGTTCACAACCGTGTAATCCACAGCACCTTTGAATCCGATGCAGGACAGCAGTGATTTCGGGTCGTATTGTCCGCCGACCAGTTCGATGCGGTCCAGGGCTATGGCAAAGAAATCCGCCGCCATCCCCTCGGCTAAATGTCCCAGTTCCTCTCGCCCGAGAATCGATGCGCTCCCTCTCGAAGCCATCTTTAAGATATCGTAACCGGCTGGAGCCCCACTGCTGGAATTCAGGCGGTGAAGCAGATAGGCCACCCGCATCTCCTCCAGCATATTGGAGCCGTCGTTACTGGCGCTTCCGTCTACGGCCAGTCCGGTTTTTACTCCCATCCGCAGCATTTCCGGGATTCTGGCAATGCCTGAGGAAAGCTTCATGTTGGAGACAGGGCAGTGGGCCACTCCAGTCCCCGTCGCTGCCAGAAGTTCCAGTTCCTCTGTGTTAAAATGGATTCCATGAGCATACCAGACGTCGTCTCCGATCCATCCCAGGCTCTCCATATAGGCCAGCGGACGCATGCCGTAATGCTCCAGGGTGAACGCCTCCTCGTCCTTCGTCTCCGCCAGGTGCGTATGGAGGCGGACTCCCAGGCTGCGGGCCAGGGCCGCTGATTCTCTTAAGAGACCGCCGGTCACGCTGAACGGCGAACAAGGCGCCAGCGCAACGGTATGCATGGAATACCTGGAAGAATCATGATACTTCTCAACCACCGCCTGCGAATCCTTTAAAATCTCATCGATCGTCTGAACCACGCTGTCCGGAGGCAGTCCCCCGTCCTTCACACTCAAATCCATGCTGCCCCGCGTGGCCGCCATCCGAATTCCCAGGGCGTCCGCCGCCGCAAACTGCGCGTCAAGAAGTGCTCCGGCGCTGTGCTCCGGAAACACGTAGTGATGGTCTAAGCACGTCGTGCAGCCAGTCTTTAACAGCTCCCCCATTCCAGTTAAGGAGCTGTAATAGACACTGTCGCCGTCGATGCCCTTCCATATCTCATATAAAGTTTTCAGCCATGGAAAGAGTTCCATGTTTTGTACCTGTGGAAGATTTCTTGTGAAGGTTTGATATAAATGATGATGGGAATTAATAAGTCCCGGATAGACAACCATCCGGGACGCATCAATTATTTTATCAGCTGTTTTTTCTTCTGTTCCAATGTAGGTAATTACCCCATCTGTCACCAGCATGTTAATATCCGTCATAAACCTGTCGTTGTCGTCACATGTCACAAGATACTTTACGTTTTTCATCAATAGAGTTTCTGCCATTTCAATTCCTCCTGAATTTTTTACGTAAAAATATGCATTGTTTCATACAACTATACTTCTGGTATACTGCTGGCGGACAGGGACGCTCACGATTCGTCCCTTCATATCGTCAAGACTAATGTCACCGAATATAAATTGGGAGAAAATATGCCGCGTGAACCCAGCTATGTTTTAAACAGCCATATAGAGATGTACTTATCAAGGTGCAATTCTTACTGTGTGTTAGTATAGCAGACAGTCTCATTTCCTGCAATCTGTATAAACTAATAAAAAATTCGTCTGTTTTTTGTGCATTTTTAACATTTCAATGTCTGTTCCAGGCAGTACTTTTCCACCGCCTCATCGTACGATCTCCATACCGTCATAGGCAGGCCGCAGCACGTTCCGGCGTTTAAGATCTCCTGATAGCCCGCCGCCCATTCCGGAAGCCCCTTCTTCATATGGTTTTCCACCATCTCCCTGGTGTTGGCCTCTAAAAACATGTTCTGCATGATATGGGCTGCCACAAACGTCGGGAGCTTGAACAGACCGGCCGGAAATGTCTTATTCGTATCGACTCCCTGCATCCGGCACACACCGATCCCCTCCCGAAACGCCTTGACCACCTTTTTGACGGCCTGATAGTCACTCGCAAATGAGCCGTAACCCCCGCACTCCAGCACAGCGCCCGCCGTAACAGACTGCTGCAAATAGTGGACCTTCATCCAGTCAAAGATATTTTTATCGAAAACCGTACGAATCCCGGACTGATTCAGCGCTGTCTGTATGTCGCCAAGCCCGGCCCGGCATTTTCCGCCCAGCCTTACTGCCTCATCGAAGAGGATGACCTTTAAACCGGCTTCATCGCGGCCGCCTCCCATGCTGGAAGGGAACGCAATCAGATACTGATCCGCCGATAAGTACGCCTCGATCTCCGCCTGAATATTCCAGTTATTCTGCATAAATGCAAAATATTTTGTATATTCAGCCAGCTCTGAAAGCCGGGGCAGAACGCCCGCCAGCTGACACCGGTTAACAGTTACCAGGATCCCGTCGTAATGGTCTGTCACTTCCGTCACACAGCTGGGATAAAAAGTCACGTTCTCGTAAGAGGAGGCCTTCTTCCTCAAGTCCTTAACGGATAAAACCACTCCTCCAGACAGTTCTTCATAGTGCTCCGGCTTCACCAGCAGGTCGATCTCGTGGTTCTGAGACAGCAGCCATCCATAGGTTATTCCGATCGTTCCTGCTCCATATATTAAGTATTTCATCTGTTCTCCATTTTCTGTGGTTTGTCTGTACCGCTCCCGAGGTTTATCAGAATTTCTCTCATAATCGTCACCGCACGCTCCGGATAACAGATATCATCGTACAGAAATGTACCGGTCTCTTTCCCGTCCAGCATGAATCTCAGTGTATATTTATTCAGGCTGCTGCCGATTTCCTTGTACACCCTTCTGCTCTTTCTCAAGAAGCGCTCAACCATCCGGTTCCTCGGGATCACCCACCGGTCCTCAAAATGTTCCACGATCAGAGTATCAAATTCTTTGGGAAACTGTGGTTCAAAGGTTTCGCTGACAGGAATTGTGAAGTAATAGAGATTGTGCTTCTGATACATTTCGCCAAGCGATACCGCATGTTCACATTCCGCTTTCACTCGGTTTCCGTCGTAGTATTCTGTATGCGGATCCCGGTTATATTCCAGCGTCCTGGCGAGAAGCCACGGGTCTATTCCACACCATCTGCTTCCATAGCCAAAGTTCCAGTCCAGATACCGTTCCCCGTCACAGGCCCGGCATCCGGCCCCATGAAGCAGATACTTCGTTCCGTTGATCTCATACTCGATGCCCCAGCGCAGCTTTCTGCTGCACAGAAAATCCGCTTTGGATTTCAGGCAGAGGCCAGCCAGCAAACGGAGGCAAACGTCGTTTACCTGATCGATGTATTCTTTCATCACGGTTCTCAGCCCGTCTTCCATACGCTCTGTCCTCGTTTTCTTAGATGTGTCACTTACGTTTCATCTATCATACCATAGAAATGCCGCGTCTGACAGTATGCTTCCGCATCATTTTTCCGAAACAAGTCTAAACATCACACCAGCCGTCCATTTTTCCCCTTCTCCGCCCCGCACCTCACAAAAAAAGCTGGAGCGGCGACACTCTCCCAAATGTCGCCGCTCCGGCTTTTTCTCTCTTCGAAACAATCCAAAACATAATGAAGCTCTATGAAAACAGTAACACGCTTCTCCCTTTAATCCTCTTTGCCAACCACCTTATAAGTCTCTTCCACGATTCTCTCCATGGCGTTTAAGATATTTTCATATCCCGTACACCGGCAGAGATGGCCGGATATCATCTTTCTCAATTCCTCGCGGTTGTACCGTTTTCCGGTTCCCACGATCTCCACCGCGGTCATGATCAGACCCGGCGTACAGAAGCCGCACTGTACGGCCGCTTCTTCCACAAACGCCTTCTGGATCGTACTCAGTTCGCCGTTAGGACCTTTTAAGCCCTCTACCGTCATGATCCGGCGTCCTTCCGCCCACATGGTTAAGTAGATACAGCTGTCGATGGCCTCGCCGTCCACCAAGACGGTACAGGCGCCGCACTCTCCGACCTCACAGCCTTTCTTCACGCTGGTAAGGCCCAGACGGTCCCTCAGCGTCTCCAGTAAGGATTCCCTGTCGTCTACCGCCACCTCGACCTCTTTATCGTTGACAATCATATGAACAATCTTAAGCATCGCATTCACCCCCTGCATTTATAATCGCCTGTTTCAGGGCACGTTTTGCCATCTCTTCGATGAGCTGTAAACGGAATTCCTTGGAAGCTCTCCAGCTGGTACGCGGATTCACTTCCTCCAGAACGCTCTTGCCCAGCGTCTCAAACAGCTCATTTCCGATTTCCATGCCTTTCACCTTTTCCTCTGCCTTAAAGCAGCGGATCGGGGTCGGAGCGGCGACGCCGTAGCCGATGTGCATTTCTTCGATGTGCTTCTTATCTTCGGTCAGTTTTACTGTAACCGCGCAGCCCATGGTAGCGATCTCCATGGCGTTTCTCTTGCCGTACTTGATGTAATGGCCGCCAAAGCCCTCGTAGGACTCCTTGCGGATCCGGATGGCAGTCAATATCTCGTCGTGCTGCCTTACCGTCTTTCCAGGGCCGGTATACCACTCGCGGATCGGAATCTCCCGCACTCCCTCTGGTCCTTCGACGACTAAAATCGCGTCGAGACAGCAGAAGGATGAGGCGCTGTCCGCACTGGTCACACCGTTACAGACATTGCCGCCCACCGTACCGATGTTGCGCAGCTGCGGTCCGCCTGCCTGGTCCACGGCATCCCCTAAAATCGGAATATATTTCTGAATAATCCTGTTATTGGTTACATGGGAAAATGTGGTCGCCGGGCCGATGACGATGGTGCCGTCCTCTTCCATTCTCACACCTTCCAGTTCTTTGATTCCGTGAATGCTGACCAGGGAACATCCGGCAAGCTTGCCTTCCCTGACCTTAATGAGCACGTCGCTGCCGCCGGAAATGACGACGGCCTCGGGGTCTTCCTTTAAGGCACGGATCGCATCCCCTATATCTTTTGCCTGGTATAATTTTTCAATATCATACATGGAATATCACCGTCCCTTCTAAATCAGTTCCGCTGCCTTAAAATGAGCCACAAGCTTCTGCGGGTCAAGAGGCAGGGAATCTACCGCTACACCAGTTGCGTTTAACACTGCGTTCCGGATGGCCGGTGCGACCGGAATAGCCGGCGGCTCACCTAACGCTTTATTTCCAAATGGACCCGTCGGATCGTCCAGTTCCACAAATTGCACGTGGAGATCCGGCGTGTCCATGGAGGTAGGCAGTTTGTAATCCAGCAGGTTGTCATTTAACGGCCTGCCGCTCTTATCAAAGAGGAGTTCTTCACTGAGCGCGTATCCAAGTCCCATGCTCATGCCGCCGTGAACCTGTGCTTCAGCCAGCTTCGGGTTGATCAGCTTGCCGCTGTCGTGAACATTGACAATGTTGGTCACCTTCACCTTGCCGAGAGGCATATCCACTTCCACCTCTGCGAAACAGGCGCCCGTTGCAAATGTATTATCCTTGCAGTGGCTGGTCGCCTCCGCAGTGATGTGGATCGAGCGGTCGAGGCTGTAGAACGCCGTCGTCGCAAGCTCCGCCATATCAAGAAGCTTCTCCTTGCTCTCCTTATCGACTACCACATTATTCTGGATATCCATGGTGTCTTTCTCTTTATCCAGCATATATGCCGCATAATCCAGGATTCTGTCCTTGAAAATAAGTCCGGCCTTCTTCACGGCCATACCGCTGACATACGTCTGGCGGGATGCGTAAGCGCCCGTATCAAACGGTGTAATATCGGTATCCTGCGTGGAGAGAATATGAACTTTGTCCTCCGTAATACCGGTGGTCTCCGCGGCCATCTGGGTAAATACGGTATCCGCGCCCTGTCCGATCTCCGTAGCCCCCATCTGCAGCTGCATGGAGCCGTCCTGATTTAAAACCATACGGCAGGAAGCGGTCTCCAGAGAGATCGGGTAAACGCCTGTCTTATAGCAGAAGATCGCCATACCGATTCCTTTTCTGACAGGACCGGTCTGGTTCTCATACTCTTTCCGTTTTTCATCCCAATGAATATAGCTCCGGCCTTTTTCCATACATTCCTTTAAGCCGTATGTATTACATGCAACGTGGGTATGGGGATCCACATAGCCCTCCGGCATACAGTTTTTCATTCTGAATTCCAACGGGTCCATATGAACGGCCACCGCCAGATCATCGGCCATACACTCCGCCGCAAATGCAGCCTGCGGAATTCCGTAACCTCTCATGGCGCCGCCCGTGGCAATATTCGTATAGACGGTGTAAGCGTCGGATTCCAGCGTCTTCTCATCGTGGTAAATCTGCTTGAACTCATTGGATGTGTTTGCCACAATGGCGTGGGCGTGAGAAGCGTAACCGCCCTGATTGGAATACGCCTCAAATTTTCTCGCTACCAACGTTCCATCCTTTTTGACAGCCGCCTTAACATGGCACTTAATCGCATGGCGCACTCTCGTACAGGCCAGCGTCTCTTCCCTGGAAATCTCCATGCGGACGCCTCTTCCGCCCACCTGGGTGCAGAGGAACGCATTTAACGGTTCATAAAGGACGTCCTGCTTGTTGCCGAATCCGCCGCCGATGTACGGCTTGATCACGCGGATTTCACCGGCCGGAATCCCCAGCGCCTGGCTGATGACACGGCGTACGATATGAGGAATCTGTGTAGAAGTCGTCACAACAATCCTTCCTTTTTCCATGTAGGCAAAGGAAATCGGAGTCTCGATATGGCAGTGCTGAACGCTCTGCGTCGCATAGACATGATCGATCTCTACCACGTCCTCTCCTTCCACAGCCTCCTGATAGGTTCCTTCCCCTACTACAAAGCTGGAATGGGCGATTACATTGCCCGGCTTCTCCTTGTGAAGAACCGTGGCTCCTTCCGCCATGGCAGCCTCGACGGTAAGCATGGGTTCGTACTCCTCATACTCCACCTTCACCAGACGCGCCGCACGGTTTGCCGCGATCTCATCCTCTGCGATTACTGCAGCGATGTCGTCACCGTAGACACGGACTCTGGTATTTAACAGCTTTCTGTCTGCAATATCCTGGTGCGCGGTTTCCACAGACCAGGGATGTCCCGGTGTCGGGAACTGAATATCCGGAACGTCAAAACACGTAACGATCTTGACGACTCCCGGCACAGCCAGAGCTGCCTCCAAATCAAAGCTTTTTACTACACCATTGGCAATTGTGCTTCTTACGACCTTAGCCACAAGAAGTCCTTTTGGTTCCAAATCCGCCGTATATTTGGCGCCGCCGGTCACTTTCTCGATGGCGTCAACGCGGACCATGTTATTACCAACTCCCATGGTATCCTACCTCCTGTTTCTTTTATTCTCCTGCTAATCAGGCCCCGGTTCTTAAAAAATAAGAAAGGCTGGCAGCGACGAGACTTTTTCAGGACAATTTCATCCATCAAAGTGATGTCGCCGCCAGCCCGTTTGACAATGTCTACCTGACCGGTTCTCCTGATTTGCTCAGGTTGCTATTTTCAGTTGCTCTATATATTATTAAATCAATATATATTTTAGTACAAACAGTACCGCCAGAACATACATCAGCGTACTGATCTTCTTCTCCTTTGCGTGACCTGTAACCAGATTGATGACTACATAGGAGATAACGCCCATGGCAATACCTTCAGAAATGCTGTACATAAACGGCATGGCGATGATTGCAATGTAGCATGGAATTGCTTCTGTAAAATCGTTGAAGTCGATCTTCGTAATGGAAGTAAGCATTAAGAATCCTACTACTACCAGAGCCGGTGCCGTTGCAAAGGACGGAATCGCTAAGAAGATCGGGGACAGGAATAAGGATAAGCCGAATAAAATGGCTGCTACTACTGCCGTTAAACCTGTTCTGCCGCCTTCGGAAACGCCGGAAGCGCTCTCTACGAAGGTGGTGGTGGTGGAAGTACCGAATAATGCGCCTACGGATGTACCAACAGCGTCTGCCATCAAAGCGCCCTTGATATGCGGAAGCTTTCCGTCTTTATCAAGCATGTCGGCCTTGGAAGCTACACCGATTAACGTTCCCAGCGTATCGAACATATCGACGAATAAGAAAGCGAACATAACTACCAGGAAGTCAAGGGATAATACTCTTGAGAAGTCCAGTTTGAAGAACGTCGGAGCCATGCTCTTGATACCGAAACCGGAAGATAAATCCGGGAATACGCTGTACATGCCAAGTTCCGGATTCGGCTGATATAAGCCGACCGCCTGGCAGATCATGCCAAGAATCCAGGTTGCCAGGATTCCCCATAAGATATTGCCCTTTACATTCTTAACAACTAAAATTGCGGTAATGAGAATACCGATGATTGCTAATAAAACTGTAATTCCTACGGAATTGAAGGTTCCATCCGTTAAAGCACCCTTGAAGGAGTAAACAGAAACAAGTGTGGCGCCGTCCACAACGATTTTCGCGTTCTGAAGGCCGATAAATGCGATGAACAGACCGATACCTACGGATACCGCGTGTTTTAAGTTCATCGGGATTGCGTTAAAGATCGCTTCCCGCACATTGGTCAGTGACAGAAGAATGAAGATAAGACCTTCTACGAATACAGCTGCCAGAGCCATCTCCCAGGTGTAACCCATGTTCAAAACAACGGTGTATGCAAAGTACGCATTTAATCCCATACCTGGTGCAAGTACAAACGGATAGTTTGCAAATGCTGCCATTAACAGAGTCGCTACCAGTGCTGCCAGTGCAGTCGCGGTGAATATGGCGCCGCTGTCCATACCAGTCGCACTTAAGATGCTCGGGTTTACTGCAAGTATGTATGCCATGGTCATAAATGTGGTAATACCGGCTACAACTTCGGTTTTGACGTCCGTGTGGTTTTCCGACAAGTGGAACACTTTCTCAAAAAAGTTCTCATTTCCCTTCGTTTCCATACTTCCTACCTCCTTGATAGTTGAATGATTTTCATTTATATAGCAGAGCAGCCCCACGCAGCTCAGTATATATGGGTTTCTTTCGTATATGGTAACTTCTCGAAATTCTATATTCAGTTTTAAATTTACACTTTGCTTTCATTATATCAAAAAATTCTGTTTCCCGCTACGATCTTCCCTTTTATATGCCTCTCATCAGACAAATAGATGAAACGCTCCAGTCTTTCCTTCAGGGAAAGCGGCTGCGGATGGCGGATATCACTGTCGTCGAGAATCAAAGCGTCAAACTCATAACCTTCCATGAAGCTTCCAACCTTTCCGAAGAATGATCCGCCGCCCATGGTTCCCAAATAGAATGCTTCTTCCACGGTAAGCGGTTTTAAGCTGGTATCCTGTAATCTCCATCTCAGCTTGGATACCTGGACTGCGTGTGCCATGGCGTAAAATATGGATTCCTTGCTTCCGCCGGCTACGTCAGAGCCAAGCCCCACGTTGACGCCTTTGTCCAGATAGGTTCTCACCGGTGCAACACCGGATGACAGGTTCGTATTGGATTCCGGGCAGTGGGCGACGTATACGCCGCGTTCTCTCATTAATTCGATTTCCTCTTCAGTCGAGGATACACAGTGGGCCATAATGGTCTTCACATCTCCGCCGAACAGGCCAAACTGATCGTAAGCATCTCCGTAGAAGCGTGACTCCGGGCACAACTCCTGTACCCATGCGATCTCGCCCTGATTCTCCGACAAATGAGACTGGACCGGAAGGTCATACTTTTTCTGAACCTCTTTTAGCTTCCTCATCAGCTCATCCGTACAGGATGGAATGAACCTTGGTGTCAGGATCGGACGGACATTCTTATACTGATCCGCCGTGTCCTCCAGCCACTTCACCGTGTCGGCCACGGACTGCTCCGCACTCTCTTCACATAAGTATTCCGGTGAGTTCCGGTCCATGTTGACCTTGCCGATCATGGTCTTTAATCCAGTTTCCTCCATGAGATCCATGAGAAGCTTTGTCGCCTGATTATGGATGGTTGCGAAAATACAGGCTCTCGTTGTCGCACTGCTCCTCATGGAATCAGCAAAAATTCCATAGGCGCTCTTCGCGTACTCTAAATCCCGGTACTTGGACTCCTCCGGAAATGTGTTGGTATTCAGCCAGTCCAGAAGCTCTAAATCCATTCCAAGACCGCGGAACGCATACTGCGGTGCGTGGACATGTAAGTCTACCAGTCCTGGTGTGATGATCTGATCACCGCAGTCCGTCACCGGATACGATGCGTATTCCTCCGGCAGTGTCTCAAAAACTCCGGCACACAGCCCCTCCCTGCAGACGAGCCATCCGGCTTCTACCAGTTTTAAGTTCTTTGCATCTTCGCTGTAACAGATGTTTCCCTTCAGTACAAAATTCTTATCTCCGGCCATTTTCCCTCCTATTCCGTATTCCAGTTATAGGAGAGACAGCTGTAAAATCGCGTCCGGACGACTTCCACCTCAAAAAAAAACCACCGTCACCCCTATAATTTTCACATGACTGGTGTCTTTTGCAGTCTTTACTGATCGTGCTGACAGTCATGCAAAAACTTATAGACAACTATTACGGTAGCTGGTAGAAACGCTCAACCAATTATGAGCATATATAAGTTTCTTTGAATACTTATCTCTATTAAATTTTCTGACCTCTGACAGTTTGAGTCTACCATATTGTACAACTATTTGTCAATACCATTTTCATTTTTGTGCATTTTTCTTTATTTCTGTCTTCTTGGTCGATATTTTGAATACAATTCGGAGAGGATACTTATAGTTTTTTTCTATAAATCTAAAAAATTATTAGTAATAAAGAGTCCGGCGAGCCGGACTCGCGCGCCGGAGCACGGTCGCTTCAGCGGCCATATTTCCTTAGCACGGAGTGCGCATACCCGATAAAGCGGGGCACGCTGTCCCCCGGAGGGTTTTTGTTTCATGGGATGAACTTTCCTATGAAAAACAAAAAAGCGGTCAGATCAAATACACTCCAACCGCTTCATAATGCATATCGTTTTGCTTCATATATTTTAAAACCATTTCCTCCAGTTCTGCGGCGGCACAGTAGGCCAATCCGCATCCGGAGGAAATCTGACGCGGGACCGGAATAAGACGACCCGGGATTCCGCCGTTTAAACATGCTTTCTCCATCGCAATCGCTTCCGCAGTTGTGTGGAAAGTCACGATCACTTTATTTTCCTTTTGCCTCATTAATTTCTATCCTTCTATTGTCAGTTCGAACTCCGAACCAGTCTCTTTTACCAGCACGGTGAGTCCTCTGCTCTTAACAAATTTCTCTATATTCGTTCTGGAATGCGGCTCGCTCACCAAAACTTTCAATTTCTCTCCCGGATGGGATTTCAATGCATCCGACACCAGTATTAACGGTTCCGGACACGATAAGCCTCTTGCGTCTACTTCGTACATGTGGGTTTCCTCCTGATCTGTTCTCTGCACACTCTGAACTCTAATCTCTGTTCATCTATTTTTTCTCCCGCTGAATTCCCGGAAGAAAACCAATCACAAACAGCGCTGCGATACAGATGATAACCGCTGCTTTTCCAGCCATTCCCGGGCCTCCGGCTACCGCTGGTGAAGCGTCCGTCGCTGCCGCAGCTGCCGCGCCGGCAAGTCCAAAGTTATGGCAGAGAGCCGCGCCTATGAACATTCCCAGGAAGGTAACAGCGGAATCGGAAGATCCCTGTCCCGCCAGCACCATCTGTCTTAAGGGACACCCGCCTGCAAGGACAGCTGCAAATCCAACCACATACATACCGAGTATATTCCACAAATGCTGTGCATGGGCTACCGGCTGACCATCAAAGGAAAGCTTAAACCCTCCGGTTGCAATATTAAAGATAAGCATTACTACGAAAAATGCTCCGATAATCGTAATCAAATCAAAGTTTTTCATTAAAATCACATCTCGAAAGCTTCCGGCAAAGCAGGTCCGGCATTTCTGTGAGACCGCTCCGAATACCAGCCCGCCCACGAGTGCAATGAGAACCGGCGCGTGCATACTTCCCGGCCCCTTCTCGCTGACTGCCATCAGGGTCGTCGTCACGCTCAAGATCAGTACGATAACCAAAAGGACCGGCAGAACGTATCCGCTGACGCTTTTTGATTCATAAGATCTTCCAAGACTGAAGCCCTTCTTAAGTGCGGCTGTTCCGGTAAAGACGCCGCCCACAAAACCAATCAGAGCCACGTAGGCGTTCAAATCACCTGCCGACATACGGATCAGCATACGCAGCGGACATCCCAGAAATACAAGGGCGCCGATCATCATGATCATCCCCAGCACAAACCGTATCATCGGTGAAGAGCCGGCCGTGGAGCGGTATTCTTTTGTGATCAGAGATATGAAAAACGCGCCCACCACAATTCCGACAATCTCAGGCCGTACATACTGCACCAACGCCGCCTGGTGTAATTTCATGGCCCCCGCCGTGTCACGGATAAAGCAGGCGATGCAGATCGCCATGTTCTTCGGGTTTCCGAAGAAAGCCAGCGCCGCCGCAACGATACCCAGCGCTGCCCCTGATAACGCCAGTGTTTTTTTTGATTCCGTCAAATTCATGTTGTCCCCCTTTTTTCATAAATAACAGTTCAGCCATGCATCTTCTTGTTTTCAAAAACAGAAAACAAGAAGCCCAGGCGTTCCGCCCTATGTCAGTTTGTACAGAAAAGCGCTTATACAAGCCAGCTTGTAACACACTTTTCTGTACAAACTGCCGCATGGCTGAACTGTCACAGATTTTATGAAATCAGTGTAGCAAAGAAAGGGGCCTCTGTCTAATTGATAATCGTATTACGCTTATAGATTTCATCTATAAGTAAGCATACAGTTCCCTAACAAACTGTATGAACAGCCGGGCCGCCTTACCAGGCTTATTGCTCTTACTCCAGACCATGTAAAGTTTTCGGTAAATATCGCCCTCTGCCAGAGGGAAACGCAGAAGCTGCCCCTGAGCCACATAATCTTCCACCGCGGCACTGGAGATAATGGCAATTCCCATGGCGGCGCTGACCGATTTTTTAATGGTCTCCTGATTGCTTATTGTGGCCACCACGTTCATGCGTTTTAAATCTACGCCGTGTTCCTTCAAATACTGTTCCGTTTCCTTTCGCGTTCCGGATCCGTCCTCCCGGACAATCCATTTCTCCTCATAGAAACGTTCCATGGGAAAGCCGGTCTTCTCATATTGCCGGTATGTCTCCACATTTGGCGTAATCACCACAAGGCGGTCGTAATAAAATGGCTCAAACACACAGGTCGGATCCTCCAGCCGCGTGCCGGTAAAGCCGATCTCCACCTTCCCATCCAACACCATGCGCACTACTTCCAGACTGTCCGCCTCCATTAATTCCAGCTTATTACCGGGATACGTCCTGGAAAACAGGGAAAGGATCTGGGGAAGAATGTACTGCCCTGGAACAGTGGAGGCTCCCACCGTTATCTTTTGAACGCCCGGCGTATCGGTCCTCGTAAAATTGCGGAGAATATTTTTTTCCAGCTGCAGCATTTTTCTGGCATTGTCGTACAGGAGTTCCCCGGACGGCGATAATTCCACGTCCTTCGTCGTGCGGATAAACAGCCTGGCCCCCAGCTCCTTTTCCAGCGAATGGACATGGGCACTGACCGTAGGCTGGGTCAGATACAGTTTCTTGGCGGCCTGAGAAAAGCTTTTCACCTCTGCCACGCAGACAAAGGCCTCCAGTTGTTTCAGATTCATAGACATTTCCCCCTAGCAGGTGCTATTACTTAGGAATTTATGCAAAGCAGTACTAGTACTTCATTGCATGAATAACGCGGTAATAGTGCAACGCTGTACTAGCCTTCTGCAATTTCATGTACCGCCCGGACGGCCTCGTCGATCTCGGCTTCCGTATTAAAGTGTGACATGGAAAAACGGACGGCTCCGGTGCCCTCCGTCCCCAGCGCCCGATGCATCAGAGGCGCACAGTGGGCGCCTGCCCTGGTATAAATCTCATAGTGATACGCCAGCTCGTCCGCCACCTCACCGGAATCGTAATCCCGGATATTCAGTGACACAATAGGCGCCCTCTGTCCCGTAAAATCGCCGTAAATGGTCACTCCCGGAATGGTTCTCACTCCATCGTAAAACTGCCTCATCAGAGAAAGCTCTCTTTCCCTGATCTGCTCCATGCCAGTTTCCTTAATATAGCGTAAAGCCGCGTAAAGTCCGGCAATTCCGTGACCGTTTAAAGTTCCGGCCTCCAATGCAGTCGGCATATCCTCCGGATGAGCCTTTGAATAGCTGTGGACTCCGCTTCCGCCCACGATGAGAGGTCTCACAGCAACACCCTGGCGTACGCAGATTCCTCCCGTTCCCTGGGGGCCGAGCAGGCCTTTGTGTCCGGTGAAGCAGAGAACATCAATTCCCATTTCTTCCATATTAATGTCGAACACGCCTGCGGTCTGGGAAGCATCCACAACGAAAAGCAGGCCTTTCTTTCTGCAGAAGCGCCCAATCCGTCCGATATCCACCATATTTCCGGTGAGGTTGGAGGCATGGGTACAGATAATTCCTTTCGTATTGGGCCTGACTGCCTTTTCAATATTCTCGTAGCAGATGCAGCCATTTTGATCGGCGGGAAGAATCGTCAGCTCCAGTCCGGCTTCTTCCAGAAGATAGAGCGGACGCAGAACGGAGTTATGTTCCAGCATTGTGGTGATTACGTGATCTCCCGGTCCGAACAGGCCGAAGACTGCCATATTCAGGCTTTCGGTGGAATTGGCCGTAAACGCCACCCGGGATGGGTCTCCCGCATGGAACAGCTCCGCAAGCAGCTCTCTGGCAGAATAGATCTGCCTGGACGCATCCAGGGATGCGCCGTGAGCCCCTCTGCCGGAGTTTCCCATATGGTGCATGGCCTCCTGTACCGCCTGATATACCGCCTCCGGCTTTTGGTACGAGGTGGCGGCATTATCGAGATAGATCATAATCTCACCTCAGTTTCACGAATTTATCTTCCAGTTCCTTCACACAGCCAATCACCGCAAACGCAGTCTCCAAACCGGCTTCCCGCAGCCCGGCCGTTATCTTTTCTCCATCCTCCGGTGTTACGCTGACTAAAAGTCCCCCCGAGGTCTGAGGATCACAGAAAATATCACACAGAAACTCCTCTGTATCCCCGAAATCAACCTTATTCTCAACAAACAAACGGTTTCTGTAAGCTCCCGCCGGTATCAGCCCCATCTTTGCCAGATCCGGAGCTTCCTTCTGAAGCGGTAAATCCGACATATGGATTTCCAGAGTCACACCGCTTCCTTCCGCCATCTCGACGCTGTGACCGGCTAAGCCGAACCCGGTCACATCGGTACAGCTGTGCACGTCAAACAGTTCGATCACGCGCTTGGCCGTCTTGTTTAAGGAGGTCATAACCCGGATTACCTCCGCCTTCGCCTCCTCGGAAGCCATATCCGCCTTCACCGCCGTATTGACGATACCTGTTCCCAGTGGCTTCGTCAGAATCAGCACATCGCCTGGTCTTGCGCCGCAGTTTTTAAAAATCCGGTCCGGATGGACAAATCCCGTCACGCTTAAACCGTACTTCGGCTCATCATCCTGAACGGAATGGCCGCCTGCCAGGACCGCTCCCGCTTCCGCGACCTTTGAGGCGCCGCCCTCCAGAATCTTACCGAGAAATGCCGGATTGACACAGTTGGGCCAGGCCACGATATTGAGCGCCACCTTCGGTTCTCCGCCCATGGCATAAATATCGCTTAATGCGTTGGCCGCCGCTACCTGGCCGAACGTATAGGGGTCGTCCACCACCGGTGTAAAGAAATCCAGCGTCTGTATGAACGCCAGCTCATCGTTCACCCGGTATACGGCTCCATCATCGGAGGTCTCGATTCCCACCAGCAGATTCGGATCCTCAGCCTTGGGAAGATTCTCCAGTACTCCCGCCAGAGTCCCTGGACCAATCTTGGCAGCACAGCCCGCTGTCTTTGTCATTTGTGTCAGCCTTACTTCGTTGTCTGGTATCATGTTTCCCCGCTCCCTTATTTATAGATTTTATCTATTATCATTGTAGCACATAAAAATATTTTAGCAATACTAAATAGTTTTTAGATAATATAAGCTGAAACTTGTCACACCAGCCGAGACTTTCGGTGGGATGAGATACACTATACTTCGATTTTGTGGAAACAACTGCGGGAATAGACGGATACTAAGCTGGATAGTACGACAGCCACCAAAAACACGATCCACGGCAACTCTGCAAAACGCTCAAAACACCAGCCAGCAAGCCATTGACCAACGGGTTGAGCACAAAGAATAATTGCCATCAAACAGGAAAATACCTTGCCCATCATTTCTTCCGGAACTGCCTGCTGGATGAACGCAAACAACTGCACGCGCATAAGTACACCGGCAATCATCGCAAAAAAGCAAGCCGCAGTAATGATACCATAGCCAATTATGGCGGAAACGCCTGACAGTAGCCCTAACACAATCGGTACAAAGCACAGAGCTATCAGGAACAGCAATCGGTGTATTTTTTTTATGGATAATTTTTTCGCCAGCACTCCAGCCAGCACTCCTCCTACTAATCCCCCACCCATCATAATGCCTTGTGTCACACCTAGCCATTGGCTGGAAAACGCATATGTTTGTGTAATCAACACTGGCACACCGATAATAAGTACTGAACTGGCAAACAGTTCAAACAATGTCATGATAAAGATAATTTTTGCTAAAATTGGTTTTGTCTCGAACATAAAGTGAAGGCTGCTGCCTATATCCTTTTTCACTGTAGTCCACATATTTCCGGTGGACTCTTGCTTTTTGTGCGGTATTCTAATAAATAATTCCATGACCGCGGATAGAAAAAAACATATAGCGCTCACAATAAGCACTATGGGAAGTCCAAACGTTCCATAAAGTATGCCGCCTATGACCGGTCCCAGCATATTAGATAGTGAATTTACAAGGTTTACGGCGGCATTTGCTGAAATCAACTTTTCATCTTGCACCAGCAATGGGATGCTGGCTTGCACCGCCGGGCTATACGCCCCTTGAATGGCATAGAGTGCCATCATCAGCACGACTACAATGGCTATGTCTGAAAAATAACCACTTATGGCAATATAGCCAAAAACCAAAGCGGAGGTAATAAAGTCTAAGACAACCATGATACGTTGTTTATTCACACGGTCAGCGATAATGCCTCCCACTGGCGAAAGCAGAATCATAGGTAAAAAAGCCAGTGCGGAAACTTGCCCAAACAGGGCGGGGGAACCGCTTTGCTCCAAGATATAGAGCGGCAGCGCAAAGCGAAGAACAGCGTTACCGAACAGCGAGATAATTTGTCCTATTATGACCAGTGTAAAATCCTTGTTCCAAAGTTTTGCTTTCGTTTGTTTCATGTGACATTCTCCTTTTTTATGAGCAATACTCTTACGGGTTACTGTCTGTCATGCGGTCCTCATAAAAACGGTTCAAGTTATCCCGCAATTCCTCCAAATGGCTTTCAGGAGGGTGTACGCAATTTCTCCACAATGTTATCATAGTGTCGATGCGTCTCTTCCGCTTGGCCAAATCTGTGGATATGCCAAATAATTGATCGCCGATGGAGATAGCCAGCAGCAAAGCGATTTCGGCGATTTCTTCAGGATACTCACAGGTGTAAAACCCACTGTCCATGTACTGTTTAATAATTTCTGTCACCAGAGGAACCAGCATCTTCATACGCTGTTCCCGCAGCTTATAGGTTACGATTGAGCTTTCTCCCGACTTGCCATATTGAATTAGACGACTTGAGAAACTGTTTGCTGAGTTTGTAAAAAATACAAACATCAATCTGTCTTTCTCTGGTAACTTCTTAATCTGATTGCGCCATTCATCAATTAAATCACCGAGCCCCTTTTCAATCACAGTATCAAGTATTTCTTCTTTGCCAGAGAAGTAATGATACATACCGCCTTTCGTGAGCCCAAACGCTTTTTGCAAGTCGGTGATGGTTGTATTTTCATAACCTTTTTCGAGAAACTGATCCAAAGCAATTTGAATCAGTTTTTCTTTACGTGGCGCAAAGTCTTTCCGAGTACGTGACATAATAACCCTCCTTATTCTTAAACCGAACGCGGTATAATTATATTACCATAGACATCCGCACATGTCAATTATCAATTTTTTGGTGGTCTGGGTCTAAAAAACCAGCATACAGGTTAAAATATTGGATTGCGCGCTAATGGCAAGCAGGGGTTAAGCTATTGGCAGGACAATCCTACCTTTCCCATATCGTATTAACCACAATTTTCCCATGTACGCAAAAACACCGCCCATTGTCTCCAATGGCGGCGTTTTGTTGTAGGTTGGCCCCTGTGTTTTCAGTTGTTTTGTTATGCCCTTTTCACCATAAAATCGATCTGTTTATACAAAGTGCTTTCCCTTTCGATCTTCCCATCGACTGACTGCCGCTAGTACAGCATTGCATAAATTCCTCCCCTACTCAAGCACAATCTCCTCCTGCAGTGTCAGCGAATAAATAATCTTCTCCGTCACCTTTTTCCCTGTCATCTGTTCCAGCGCACGCTTATAGTACTCCAGCTGGATCCCGTACCGCTCTGTCAGCAGGGATTCGCGGCCTCTCACCACGTGGTCGGTCTTGTAATCGATCAGGACGAGGCCATCTTCCTCTTCCATATATGCATCGATAATTCCCTGGATCAGGACGAGCTCATCGGAATTGCAGACCTCCATCTCGCGGGCCGGAATTCCGATGACGAATTGCTGCTCCTTGTAAAGCAGGCCTTTGGCCTGTGCGGCACTCATGCGCCGGCCAAGGGGGGAACTTAAAAAATTCCATAAAATCCCGGCATCCAGAAGGGACAGGCTCTCTTCGTCCATGTACTTCTCCCTGCGGAATGTATCCAGTGCCATCTCCACATCGGTAATGGTTTTCATACCTGGGAAGTTTAACAGTTCCAGTGCACGGTGATAGGCGGTTCCGCGGAATGCGCCACCGCCCTGATCCTTTTTCCCGCTTTCTTCCAGCAGAAAGGCCGGAATCGTAGGCAGGAAGGTGCTCTCCTCCTCATCGATCAGCTGGCCCTGTTTCTTAAGCTCCGATACGGAAAGCTTCGTATGGAGGCCGATATCCGCGGTATGGGGATAACGGTATGCAAAGGCCGCGGATATGCCTGCGGCATACGCTTCATCGTAAATACGGGCGCAGTCAAAGTTCAGCAGTTCTTCCTTAGACAGCTTTTTTTCCGCCTGATGTTCGATCTCCACGCCTACCAGATCGGCAACGGAATAAGACCTTACCGTCATCAGACCAGTTTCCGCTCCCGCGTCAGACAAAAGCGCTGACTCCGACAGTTTTCCGGAAAGGCTCATGAGCAGCCAGTCCAAAAACGAATCCGCCGTTGACAGGATGGTGAACGGAATCTGTCCGGCCGTTCTCTTAATATCAGAAAAACGCTCCAGTTTCTTATCCAGATAGCGGTCCGTGCCCGTCATAATCAGCTTTTCCTTCGCTCTGGTCATAGCCACGTAGAGAACACGCAGTTCTTCTCCCAATGCTTCCAGCTCCAGACGGCGTCTGAGGACATTCTTCTTTAATGTCGGTGTCTTGACTCTCAGCTCTAAGTCCAGGTAATCCGTTGCGATTCCCAGATCCGGGTCAATGAGGATCTTTCCATATAAATCCTGTTTATTAAACTTCTTGCCCATGCCCGCCAGAAAGACTACCGGGAATTCCAGTCCCTTGCTCTTATGAATGCTCAGAATCCGCACGGTATTCTCGTCTCCGGCCAGGGCGGCCTCTCCGAAGTCCGTGTCATATTTTTTTAAGTTCTCGATATAGCGGATAAAATGAAACAGCCCCGAATAGCTGGTCTTTTCATAGGCTGACGCCTTTTCCACCAGCATGTCTAAGTTTGCCTGTCTCGCCTCTCCCGCTGGCATGGCCGCGATGTAATCGTAATATCCGGTATTTTCATAGATGGTATACAGAAGCTCATGAATGGACAGATAGCCGGCTATGCGGCGGTACTCTGCCAGTTCATCGGATAACGCCGCAAGCTTTCCGTAAAGCTCTCCATCTCGTTCACCCTCCGGACAGTTTTCCAGATAATACATCCACGCCCCGTAGATTCCCCTGTCCTGTCCCTTTTTCGCCGTTCTCTTGAACACGGCCATAAGGCGGGCCAATTCTTCGTCCGTGGCTCCCACGATGGGGGACTTTAAGACCGCAGCCAGCGGAATATCCTGCATCGGATTATCGATAATGCTTAAGAAGCACAGCACCGTTTCGACCTCAATCGCCGTAAAGTAGCCGGTTCTCCGCTCCGCATAGGCCGGTATTCCCTCATTCATTAAGATGTTGACGAAATCCTCAGCAAATCCGCTTAAGCTGCGCAGAAGGATAACCATATCGCCGTAACAGGCGGTCCTGTAGCGCTTTTCCTTCTTATCCCAGACCTTTAACCCGGTCTCGGGGTTTATCAGTTCCTTCATCCGGGCAGCGATCAGCTTGGCCTCCATCTCGCGGGCCGTAAAATCGTCCGCAGGATCCGCCTCCAGCTGTTTTAACAGGCCGCCTCCCGTGTTGACCATGTGAAGTTCCAGTTTTCCTCCTACCGTCTCTTCCGTCGGTTCAAATACCGCGCCGGGATGGAGAGCGGCGTCTTCCGTATAAAGAATACCTCCCAGACCTTTCGTCATGATCTGATAGAATACCTCATTGATGCCGGAAAGCACGCTGTCCCGGCTTCGGAAATTCTGGTGCAGCTCAATGGTCTGATACAGACCGTCTTCTCTGGGATAAGATTCGTATTTCTTTAAGAACAATTCCGGCCTGGCCAGACGGAATTTGTAGATGCTCTGTTTCACGTCGCCCACCATAAACACGTTGGGCGTCCCGAACCGCTCTCTGGAAATGGCGTGGATCAGCGCCTCCTGCACGTCGTTGCTGTCCTGGTACTCATCCACCAGAATTTCTTCAAACTGGCGGCTCAGCTCGTCGGCTGCGGCAGACGGTCTTCGGCCATGTACTTTGGCGGGATTCTCCACACTCCCCGTATCCTCTTCATCCGTCTCTTCCAAAAGCACCTCCAGCGCGTAATGCTCCAGATCCCCGAAATCCACCAGGTTCTTTTCCTGCTTGGCTTCCTGGTAACGGTCGTGAAATTCTCCGGCCAGTCTCAGCAGCATCCGCACCGCCCCCGCGGTACCCCTTAAGTCACGCACCACGGTCTCAATGGATTCAAAGCAGTATAAATCACGGAGTTTTCCGACCGCCTTCTTTATCCGGTCCCTGCATCCGGTCACAAACGATTTTTTATCCGCGTCGATCTCCTTGCTCCGGATGGAGGCCAGGCGGTCGAAGGAGGCGCTGCCTAACAGTTCATTAAGGCAGCCGTAATCCTTTGCGTTCCCGATCGCCTGCAGCATGCGCAAATCCGATGTCAGCATGGGGATATAGGCCGCAGGCCCGTTTTCCTCGTCACAGACGGCAAGCGCCTCCTTCAGCTGGGCGCAGAATTCCCCTGTCTGCATGGCGACATCCCACATCAGGAAACGCATCCACTCCGTCTCCATAAGCCTGTCGCCGCTTCCCTCCTCGTAGTCCTCCAGTTCCTTTTCGCAGGCCTCCAGCCATTTTTCCGGCCACGGATTGCTTCCGGAAAAGTTATAGACAGCCATAATATGATCCTCGATGCCCCGGTCCGATTTGCCGGTGGCATACGTCTCCACAAACCGGGAAAATTCCTCATCCCCGGCCTCATAATAGTCCTCCAGCAGCTGTTCCATCACGGAGCCGCGAAGCAGGAGGAGTTCCCCTTCATCCCCCACACGAAAAGCCGGATCGATGTCCAGCTGGTTATAGTGCTCCCGGATGATTCCCAGACAGAAGCTGTCAATGGTCGTAATCCGGGCGTAAGGAATCATGGCCGCCTGCATCTGCAGATGACCGTTTTCAGGGTCCTCCTTCAATTTTTCATCGACGGCCAGAAGTACGCGCTCCCGCATCTCATCCGCCGCCGCCTTCGTAAATGTCATAACCAGAAGCTGATCGATGTCCAGGGGATTCTCTCCCTCCGTGATCATGCGGATAATCCGCTCCACCAGAACCGCTGTCTTTCCGCTGCCCGCTGCCGCGGAAACGAGAAGATTGCGGTTTCTGCTTTCAATGACCGCCTTCTGTTCTTTTGTCCAGTTAATCGCCATCCTGCTGCTCTCCTTCTATCTCCGGCCATATTTCTTCTGATTTCAGTGGTTTGAATTTGCGGAAGCCAAACCCGGAGGTTTTTAAATCGAAGCCGCACACCGCATGGTACGGGCAGTAGTCGCAGGCCGTCTTATTTCCCTGCTTGTACGGGTTCACCGCCACGGCCCCTTCCAGAATCTCGCGTCCCTCGGTCTTCAGCTTCTCATTGACATAGCGTTTTAAGGCCGAGAACCGGTTTCCTCCCGCTACGGATGACTTCGCCTCCTGGATCAGGCCGTTCTTCATCGCCACCGGGATGACATCGGATTCCGTCTCAATCTCGTGGTCCAGATGGCTGATGACCTCCAGCTCGCTGTTTACCAGACCGTTCATGCGCAGTTCCTTTAGAATCCGCCTGTCGATGGCCTCCGGGGTCATGTCTCCTTCCCGGTCGATCACCGGGTCGTTGATATTATAATAGAAAATACCGGCCGGGATCACAGCCTTGTCCGGATTACGGCGTTCCTCCATCTCCAGGGCCGCGTCCATGTAGACCACCAGCTGCAGCTGCAGACCGTAATAAAGCGCAGTCAGATCGAAGGAAGTCCCGCCGGATTTATAATCGATAATCTTCACATAGACGTGTTCCTCATCCTCGCACAAGTCCATACGGTCGATACGGCCCCTCAAATGAAGCGCTTCCTCCTCGGAGAGAGCGATTTTCATGGCCTTCAGATTATCGGCGGCCGAGAAGGACACCTCGAATCCTACCGGCGTGAAATCGCCTTTCTTCAGCTGCTCCGCCAGCGCCCATATGGTACGGTCCGTGATCTTCTCTACCTTGCGGGCCAGATAGGCATTTCTGGCGGAGCTCTTTAAAATCGTATTCCCATATTCCTCGGTCACCTCGGTCACGGCGGTATGCACCAGGGCCTTTCTCTCGTCTTCCCCGATCGTCTTCCAGTCGCCTCCCTGTTCCTTCATCTTCTTAAAACAGAGGTCGATGGAATCGTGAAACAGATTACCGATGTCCATAGCCGCCAGCTCATACTGCTGGCGCTCTGCCAGCTCCAGACCGTAATTCAGGAAATGGGCATAGGCACAGGATGCGTACTGTTCCAGCCTCGTGACACTGCCGCCCAGCACCGTGCCGTACAGCGCCTTCGCCGCCATTTTCCCGATTCCACGCTCCTCATAGGCGTAAAATGCCGCATCTACCAGTCTTTTTACGTTCTCTCTCTGCCCCTCATCCATCATAAAATGGCGGAACAGCTCCAAGAATTCCGAATCCTCCCGGGTCATCTCGAAGTTCCGAAGGCCGTGGGTCAACTTATCCCTGGCTTCCCGGATGGAAAGCGGCACGCCGGCCGCTTCATCCGATGCGGCCACAACGGTCAGCTGCGGAAACAGCTTTCTTAACTCTCCCAGCAATATCGATGGCCGCAGGCTCTTTCCCGACGCATCCATGGCCGAGAAGGAGAGATAAAGCCGTTCCGCCGGCTTCGTTAAAGCGAGATACAGATAGAACCGCTGACGGAAGCTCTCCACACGTACGGTGGGCGCCAGCTCAATGTGATGGCTGCCTAAAAATTCCCGCTCCTTATCCGTAAACAGGCTGCTGTTTTCCTTCTTCTGCGGCACGATTCCATCGTTTACACCGATAAAAAACAGAATCTTGATATGGTCGAGACGCGTTCTCGTAATATCGCCCACCACGATCCGGTCCACAGCCGCCGGGATCAGACCTACCTTGATTTCGGAAAAGCCCGCGTCCAGAATCTCCGCATACTCCCTGCGGCTCACCTTCTCGTCCCCTAAGAGCCTGGCGAGACGGTCCATCAGATCGACGACGAGGCCGTACACCTGACCGTATTCTTTGGCAAGCCCAAATTCTCCCTGTTCCCGAAATGAGGCCTCTCTGGCCAGCATCTTCTCCTCCACCGAGAGCGCCTCCAGAAGCCGGACCACGGCCTCCGTCATGGTGCGCACCGTCCTTCCCTCTTCCCGGAACGCCTCGATAAACGCCGTGAGAGGCGCCATAATCTCTTCCCGGAGCTGGTTTAATTCCTCTAAATTTAAGTCCTTGCCACCGCGGTACCAGCCCTCCCAGGTGGTATTCCACCGCTTTAATCCCCGGATTCCCATGGCGATCACGTAGTTCTCCAGGCGGTCCAGCCTGCGCTCATCCTCCGGCTTCGTCACAAGACCGGTTCTTAAGTAGCGGAACACGGTTTCGTAGGAAAAATCCTTCTGAATCGTCTCCAGCGCCGCGCGCACCAGCTCGACCATGGGATTTTTCAGGATGCTCTTTTTGTCATCCAGGAAGTACGGAATCTCCGACGCATCAAACTGATGGATCAGCTCTCCTGCAAAGCTTCCGATGTCACCGGTGATAACGGCCATGTCACGGTACCGGTATCCCTCGCGCAGCAGTTTTCCGATCTGACGGACCACGTGGGAGATCTCCCCGGCCGGATTCACCGCCTGCACCAGGCGGATCTCCTCCGCTTTGCCGGAATACACACGGCCGCTGTAGCGGTATAAGTTCTGCTCCAGAAAATCAAGCGCCGAATGGGACGGCGTGTCCGCTGCCGGCTGCTCCATCTGCTGCTCTTCCTGCTGCTTTGCCAGCTTCTCTGCCTGCTGTCTCCCCTGCTGTCTCCTCTGCAGCTCTACCGGCATCTCTACCCGCTGCTTTACTCCGCTGCGGTACCGGACAGCCGGATGGTCGTCGAGAACGATATCCGGTTCCCGCTTTACGTGATTCTGGCGGGCCAGTGCGTTTAACTTATCCATCATCTCACTGCTCATGTGAAATAAGTCCTGCACGCCCCTATTCCCCCGTTCCGCCACGGTTGGATCGATGGTCACAGTCACGATCACCCGGCGGCTGTAACGGAGAAAAAGGTCCAGCAGGCGGTACTGGACCGGAGTAAAGCCCGTGTAGCCGTCCAGAGTGATCACACTGTCTTTGATCAGCCTCGATTCCGGCAGGTGCTTACAAAGCACATCCAGAATCTCCTCCGTCGTAATATAGCGGTCCTTGATATACTCCTTAAACGCCTTGTAAATGACGGAAATATCCTCCAGCTTCTGGCGGAGCATGGGGCTGGTGGTCTCCGGGATCTTCGCGTCCAGCATTTCCGGCGTAATGCCGTACTGGTAAAGCTCTGAAAGCATGGATTTTAACTGGCCGATAAAGCCGTTCTGATTCAGATGGGACTGGTACAGCGGCAGTTCCTTCTGTTTACCTCCTGTCACCTTTCTCAGAATCATGGATTTTCCCATATCGTCCAGGACGTCCGGGTTTACGATGGCAAGCTCCTCGAAAACACGATACGCCAGACGCTGGAAGCTGACAATATCAATATTCATCACGCCGTGGTTCGGATGCAGCGTCACAATCTCCTTCTGTGTCTGCATGGTAAACTGCTCCGGAACAATGGCAAAATACTTCGTGTCCGGATTCTCAATGGAATCCCTGATCAAATCGGTATACAGGCGGTGTGTCTTTCCGGAACCGGAACCGCCTGTTAATAACTGTATGGACATATCTTTCGTGTTGCTCCTTCCCTCTCAAGCCTTTCACATTTTAATGGCTATCCAACTATATTTTACTATATGTTGATGTACAAGTCCATCGTTTTCAGAACAACAGTTCTCTTCTGCCGTCTATTCATAAACCGCCCCCAAGCAGAATACACTATAACAAAACCCGTTCGGAGGACCTTATTTTAATATGAGCTCTAAAACAAAAATTGTTGTACTGCGGATGAAAGAAATCATCTACACCGCCATCTTTGTCGGCCTCGGAATACTGTTAATCACCCTGTTTCTCATCATGTTCCGGCCGAAAAAAGATACCGTTCCCACTTCCGGAGAAGTGGCCACTTATGTGCCCGGAGTTTACTCTTCCGCGATCACGCTGAATAACCAGGATGTCAACGTACAGGTAACCGTGGATGCGGATAAAATTACATCGGTCACCCTCGTTCCCTTAAGCGAAGCGGTCACAACCATGTATCCGCTGATGCAGCCGGCCATGGACACTCTCTCGGAGCAGATTGTAAAAAATCAGTCCACCAAAAACATCTCCTACTCCGATGAGACACGCTACACATCCACCGTCCTCTTAAAAGCAGTCGACACGGCGCTGACCAAAGCCGAAACTGCAAAATAAGAATATGGTATGGGGATTGTGTTTTCTCTTTTCTCCCTGTATAATGAGTTCAGAATACATAATTATTTTACAGTAAGAGGAACGGGATATGAGTCAGAAAAGCAGGACACAGAGTGTCATGGGGCAGAATCAAATTACAGAAGGAGTGATCTGGAAACAGCTTCTTCTGTTTTTCTTTCCAATTTTATTTGGAACATTTTTCCAGCAGCTCTATAACACCGCCGATGCCGTGATTGTAGGGCGGTTCGTTGGAAAGGAAGCGCTGGCAGCCGTAGGAGGTCCTACGGGAACCCTGATCAATCTTCTTGTGGGGTTCTTCGTAGGACTTTCTTCCGGTGCCACCGTAATTATCTCCCAGTTTTACGGTGCGAAACAGCCGGACCGGGTGAGCAGGGCAGTACATACGTCGATTGCATTTTCCATCGTGGGAGGCATTGTCCTCATGGTCATCGGTGTGGCAGGCGCACCTTGGGCCTTATCCGCCATGGGAACACCGGATGATATATTAAATCACGCGGTTTTGTATATGCGAATCTATTTTCTGGGAGTCATCGGCAACCTGATCTATAACATGGGAGCCGGTATCCTGCGGGCGATCGGGGACTCGAAACGGCCGCTGTACTTCCTGATTGCCAGCTGTTTTACCAACATTGTACTGGATATCGTTTTCGTCGTCTACCTGCATATGGGCGTCATGGGAGCCGCGCTGGCTACCATCATCTCCCAGCTGGTCAGCGCCGTACTGGTCATCATCGTGCTGATGAAGACAAAGGAGTCGTACCATCTGATCCCCCGGTCTGTTCGGCTGGATCTGGACATGCTGAAGCGGATTATCCAGATCGGATTCCCCGCGGGTCTTCAGTCCGTCATGTACTCCGCTTCCAACGTGATTATCCAGTCCAGCGTCAATGCGCTGGGAACCGATACCATTGCTGCCTGGACCGCATACGGAAAGATCGACAGCGTGTTCTGGATGATCATCAACGCCTTCGGCATCTCCGTTACCACATTTGTTGGACAGAACTACGGCGCCGGGAAAAAGGACAGGGTTCACAAGGGGGTTCGCGTGTGTCTGGCCATGAGCTTTGCCGCCACCTTCCTGTTAAGCGTCCTGCTCTACTGCGGCGGCAGCTATATCTATCTGCTGTTTACCACGGACGCGGCGGTTATCGAAAAAGGAACCGAGATCTTGCAGTATCTGGTTCCGACCTTCTTCACCTACGTCTGCATCGAGATTTATTCCGGTTCCCTGCGAGGCGTCGGCGACTGCTGGATTCCTATGATTATCACCTGTCTGGGCGTCTGTGCACTCCGTGTCGTCTGGATCTGGGCTGCAGTACCGCTCCGTCCGACGATTCAGACCGTTATTTTCAGCTATCCGCTGACATGGGTCATCACTTCGATCCTGTTCTTCTTCTATTTTAACTGGTTTTCCAAGCTGAAGAAACACCACTGGTATGGGTTTCGGAGGCGGAACCGTTAGAGCGTGTTTGAAAATTGCTTTCTGACAGATGTGCGTCACACTTTGTGGGAGATTTGCCCCGAATGAGGAAAGCGTAGTGGGCTACGTTGACCGAATGAGGGGTAAATATACCGCAAAGTGGGGCGTGCAGATGGCAGGAATGAATTCTCAAACACGCTCCAGGCTCCGCCTACTCCATCGGAGCACGGTAAAAGCCACCGTAGAACTGCTGGGTCCGGAACATATTGACGATCACATGCTCATCCACCTCATGAAGCAGGGTGATGATATCCGCCACCTCGTAGGAAGACACCACGGTGTGAAGCAGATACATGTGTTTTTTGCTGTATCCGCCGATGGCATCCACACAGGATATGCCGTGCCGGAAGGTCTTTACATAGGCGTCCGTCATCTCCAGGCCTTTGGAGGTCGTAATCTGCAGTGTCACCCGCTCATAACGGTGATGGAAGGTGGATACGATCATCGTGGACACAAATTGAAACAGAATCGAATATCCCGCGTAATCCCATCCGAAGATAGCTCCGAAGATACATAAAAGCACCACATTTCCCACAAATACAGACGTCCAGATGGAATTTCCCGTCTTATTGGATACGTAGAGGGCGATAAAGTCCGTTCCGCCTGTGGAGGCATTGCCTCTCAGCGCCAGGACGATGCAGAAACCATACAGAACGCCTCCGTAGATCACATTCAGGATCACGTCCTCGAAGATCGGTGAGAAATGAAAGATTTTCAAAAATAAACTGGCCAGTAATACCTGGAGCAGTGAGAAAAATGTAAACCGCCGGCTGATACTCTTGCTGCAGGCCCAGGCCACCGGAATATTCAAAATCACCATGGCCAGGGAAGTTGACAGATTGATTCCGAACAGGGACGTCACGCGGTCAATCAGGATCGCAATTCCGGTAAATCCGCCGGACAGCAGCCCAGCCGGCCTTATGAACGCCTGAATAACAAATGTCTGAAGCAGCGCCGAACCGATGACCGCCACTGTCGTTATAAATGTCCGAAAATGCCTGTTCTTTCTTAACTTCCTCCACATAGTAAAAAACTCCCCTCCTTAAGTACGCATTAATGCTATTATATGTAAAATTCTCACTTCCATCAATACAAATTAAGACAACTTAAAAAATTTTATTCTAACTATTGATTTTTTTGCTCCTTTCGATTAAAATAGCGATATGGAGATATAGCTCAGCTGGGAGAGCATCTGCTTGACGTGTAGAAGGTCGCAGGTTCGAGCCCTGTTGTCTCCATGGCGAAACCGCCGGAACCTAATCGATTAGGTTCCGGCGGTTTTTTTCAATTTCTGAAGGCACACTGCCATTAGGCTCTGCGAACTTCACTGCAGGCACAATGAGGAGGTACCTCTACCTTTTCACCGGTCTGATATACTTAAAATACTGTTCCGGATTGAAGTAAAAGTATGTGATTCTGCCCGGTGTGGCATCAAAACTGTAGCCGGTGCCGGAATAATCAAAGGCCGCCATTGCCGCTTCAATCTTTTCCTCAACACTGCGGTTTTCCTGTTCATAATCGAAGGGACCGTGTTCAAAGACGATATACTCGGCTTCAGGGACATCAATGAGCAGCATCTGCGACGGTATCTCACCTTTATAATCATAAGGAAGCCGTACGCCGTGACACTCGGTGCGCGGGATTCCCCAGTCGCAGAGTCTGCCCTCCGGGTCGTTAATATAGGCCATGATCTGGCCGCTTCCACAGTTAGGTTCACTTCCGCCCTCATCGTCTAATTTCCCCTTAATGCTGTCCAGTAAACCGCAAATGGTTTCGTAATCCTGGCCCGGAATCAGATTCTGTTTCTGCCAGAAATCCCAGTACCCATTACTCTCATAATTTTTAATGTGCAGAAATTTGTGTGCGGGTATGGTTACAAAATAAATTTTAATATCATCGGTAGATTTCATCATGCCAATTTCTCCTAATCCTAATAAGTAGCGGTCGAAAGGGTTTATTTTTGTACGCAGAACAACTGGCTTCGGTTTTTTGCGGTATTCACTGGGCGTCATGCCATAAGTCCCTTTAAAGGCCCTGGTAAAGGCTTCATTTGACGAAAAACCATAATCCAGCGCAATATCCAAAAAGCTCTTATCACTGTCCCGGACCTCTTTTAGTGCAAAGGCTAATTTCCTCAGCCTTAAGTATTCCCGAAACTGCATACCCGATATCTCTTTAAATTTTCTCGTCGTATAAAATTCGGAATAACCGAGACTGCGGGAAAGAAAGCTCAGTGTCAAAGCTTCATCGTTATAATTTTTGATGCATTTGTCAATTTCATCGACAAAGATTTGGATCTGTTTCTGCCACTCGTACATTCGTCTGTTCTCCTTGTTTCAACCGCCCTGCCGTTATTATAAAGCCACGGAGAATTTTATGCTTGATTTTACTTGCTGTGAAATAAAAAAAGAACTGCTTATCCCCCACAGAAAGCAGTTCTTCGTCACGATCTAAAACCGTCACATTATTAAGTTCTTATAATTCTGGCATCCCCATGCCTGAAATCATACACGCAAGGCACCCCTTTGTGCTTCTCACATGGACAATCATAACATCAATAATGGAAAAAGTCAATCATTTTAGTGTATTTCACCAAAAATGGGCCGGAATGGAAGAATGATTATCGCAATTTTTTATACAATGCATGCAAAAACGTCTTAGTCATGCGTACATGCTTTCATGAAACATATTTTCACAAAAAATGCGCATACTTTCTATATCGCTAATTCCCTTTCATTGCCGCTTAATCCGCGGACTACCAAAACAGTAAAAAAGGAGACCATAATATGGACTTTTCCAGTAAACTTTCTGATAACATGTCTTATCTGAAAGAAAAATTGAATGTGGACACGAATTTCGACGTAGTCTACCGAGTCATCCATGTGGGTGGGCGGGAGGCCTGTCTCTATTTTATAGATGGCTTCACCAAAGATGAGGTATGGCTCAAAATACTCCAGGCATTTTCAACGCTGAAGGAAGACTCCATGCCGGAAGACGCTCACGCATTTTCCAAGAAATACCTTCCCTACGGAGAGGTTGGACTGGTAAAGAGTGATACCGAGATGATCGGCCAGCTCCTCATGGGCGTGTCGTGTCTGTTCATCGACGGGTATGACAGCTGCTTCACCATCGACTGCCGCACCTATCCGGCCCGCGGCGTGTCTGAGCCTGAAAAAGACAAGGTACTTCGCGGTTCCCGTGACGGGTTTGTGGAAACCCTTATTTTCAACACGGCCCTGATCCGCCGCCGAATCCGTGATCCAAAGCTCACCATGGAGATCACCAGCGCCGGGGAAAGCTCCCACACGGACATCGCCCTCTGCTACATGCAGGGCCGGATCGATGAAAATCTCCTCGCCATGATCAAAGACCGGATCAACAAGCTGGAGGTCGACGCTTTGACCATGAACCAGGAAAGCCTTGCGGAGTGCCTTTATCCACATAAATGGTACAATCCATTTCCGAAGTTTAAATTTTCCGAGCGTCCCGACACTGCGGCCGCCTCGATCCTGGAGGGAAACATCATCATTCTGGTGGATAACTCTCCTGCCGCCATGATTCTGCCTTCGTCTGTCTTCGACATTATTGAAGAAGCCGACGATTACTATTTCCCGCCGGTAACGGGATCATACCTGCGGCTTTCGCGTATGGCAATCTCTGTGCTGACCCTTTATTTAACGCCGCTGTGGCTTCTGCTGATGCAGAATCCCAATGTCATCCCTTCCTGGCTGGAGTTCATTCAATTGTCAGAACCGCCTCATGTACCGCTCATCTTCCAGCTACTCATACTGGAATTTGCCATCGATGGTCTGAGGCTGGCCGCTGTTAATACGCCCAGCATGCTGACCACACCGCTCAGTGTTATCGCCGGTATCGTCCTGGGTGAATACTCCGTAAAATCCGGCTGGTTTAACAGTGAAACCATGCTCTATATGGCCTTCGTGACTATTGCCAATTACTCCCAGGCCAGCTTCGAGCTGGGCTACGCATTCAAATTCATGCGAATGATCCTGCTTGTGCTCACCGCCCTCTTTAATTACTGGGGATTTGCCATCGGAGTCATACTATCCGTCTGCGCTGTCGTATTTAACAAGACGATCGCAGGCAAGAGCTATATCTATCCGGTGATACCGTTTAACTGGAGTAAATTAAAGAAACGTTTCTTACGCGGCAGACTGCCTCATAAGGAGAAATAAGGAAGAAGTCCGGGAAATAAAACTGTTTTCCGGACTTCTCTCTTGTTATGGTTCTTTATTCGTAACAGTTCAGCCTTCGCTTCCGGCTGCCGCTGTCCGGCCCCGCGCTTTCGTTTCCCGGACCTTTACTGTGACTTTGCAGGGCATTAGCATTTCTAAATGTGCAGAATTTTTCGTTCAGGGGAAATCCCCACCTGTCTGAGCGCAGCGAGTTTGGGGATTTTCACTGGTTTTTAGAAAAATCCTGCACATTTAGAAATGCTTATGCCCGAAACCGGAACTGGAAAGGTCCGGGAAACGAAAGCGCGGGGCCGGACAGCGGCAGCCGGAAGCGAAGGCTGAACTGTTACTTTTATTCCACGAAATCTTTTCTCATTGGTGTAAAGATATCCAGCAGCATGGTCTCTTCCAACGCTACCACACCGTGCACCACATCCGGCTCAACGTAATAGCTGTCTCCTGTTACCAGAACTTTGTCTTCCTTGCCTTCCTCCTGAAATAACAGGGAACCGGATATAATATAACCGATCTGCTCATGAGGATGGCTGTGTTTTGCACCGATCGCTCCCTTTTCAAACTTCAGCTCCACATTCATTAAATTCTCGCTGTAGGCCAGTACCTTCCGCACAACACCGCCGCCTAAGTCTGTAAGCGGAACATTTTTGTTTTCTACATACATGATGTATTCCTCCTGTTTTTTGTAATTCCATATTATACTACAAAGTAAGCCCTTCCGTAAACAGGGAAAAGGGAGCCACTTCAAAATTCATACCCTTTTCTTGTAAACCCGGCAGGAATGCTTTATAATAAATAAGAAAATTATATATCATTGAAAAGGAACCTACAAATGAAAATTATCGTAATCGACGGGCAGGGCGGCAAGATGGGACACGCCGTTATTGTCCAGTTAAAAAAGTCCCATCCGGAACTTGAAATAACCGCAATCGGAACCAACTCCATCGCCACCTCCTCCATGCTGAAAGCCGGTGCGGACGCCGGTGCAACCGGTGAAAATCCCGTGGTAGTGGCCAGCCGCAGCGCGGACATTATTATCGGACCTATCGGCATCGTAATCCCGAACTCGCTGCTCGGTGAGATCACTCCGGTCATGGCGGAAGCCATCGGCTCCAGCCAGGCTAAGAAAATCCTGATTCCGGTGAACAAATGCAATCACTACGTAGTTGGCTGTGAGGAACTGCCGCTGAGCGTGTACATCGGACAGGTAGTAGCGCAGGTGGAGTTTCTGACGGGAAAATAAGTAGTTCGGCAATTCCTTCATACAAACGGCGGCGGCCTGACAGATCATAACATCTGCCAGGCCGCCGCCATTTGCGTAATAACACATTTCGTATCGAATCTTTACTTCTCTTCTTCCCTCTTCTTGCTGCTCAGCGCTGTAAATGCTGCCAGCAGGAATCCGGACAGCAGTGCTGCTAATCCTGCGTGTGCACCTGCACGATCACCGGTCTTCGGAAGACCTGCAAGTGGTACATTGCCGTCATCAATCAGTATTAAGTTATCAGACGAACTGCTTTCCGGTAAGTTTGCCAACGGTACCTCACCCGGTTCAATCGTTACTGTTCCCGGATCAGTTCCAGGTCCCCCCGGCACGTATGGCTTATCAGGATTCGGAGTATTGCCGCCTCCGCCTCCACCGCCTCCGCTGCTGCCTGAGGTTACTCTAAGGGTGCCTGCTAAATAAGTGATATTATAGTTGGAGGTAACTTCTGCATTATCTGCCATGATCACTGCATCACTGGCTATATTCTCGCTGCTGCCAACTGAGGTCTGTGAACCTGTCACTTTAACTGCCGTCAGTGTCTGGCCGTCTGCAAGCGTTCCATCTGTGATCGACGCGGTCGGTGCGGTTAATTCTGTTCCGTTGTATTTTCTTTCCGCACTGGCTGCTGTAATGGATAATGCACGTTTCTGAATGACTACAATACCTGTTACAACGGCTGTGTCGTGATAATTCGGATTGACAGCCTTCACATAGACGGTGTGGTTGCCCGCTTCTGTAAAGACAGGCACTGTCTCACTAAAGTTCTGATTATCCACGGAGTAAAGAATCGTGGAGCCTTCCTTCAGTGCGGTTACTTCTCTCAGTCCATGTGTCTTTCCATCATACGTTACGGTTTCTCCGGTTACATTAACGGTATTCGTATTTAATGCAATGATATCCAGCTTACCGTTCTTCACCTCTACCTTATAGTTGGAATTATCACTGTAGCCTGCAGTCAGTGTAATGTCAGCGCCAACCGCCTCTTTGTTCTTATCCGCGTCAAGTCTGTGGTAAACTACAGTCCCTAAATCTCCGTCGGATATCAATCCCTGTATCTGACCCGTAAATAATGGGTCAATGTCACTATAAGATTCGGATTTGTTATCTACAACAATGGTTGCCGGCCTTGCTGTTATGCGAATCGTTACATCTTCAGCCGTTAAGTCCTCATAACCGGTTTTCGTCGCCTTCACAGATACCGTTACGGTTCCATCTGCTACATTGGTAACGCTTGGTGCTTCGGTACTCCATTCACCGTTTCCAGCCTTATAATAAATCGTGTAACCAGGTGCATGCTCAAGCTTAGCGGCTGCCTCGTGGGCGGCTCCGTCATAGACCCAGCTTCCTCCGGCTGCTGTCAGCACTGCGTCTTCAAGGAACGCGGTCTTAATAGCAAAGTCTCCCTTCACTACGGTTACAATGTAGTTGCTGTTTGACTCATAATCCGCTGTCAGTACCTTCGGATAGGTTCCTACTGCCTCTTCTGTGTTGGTTCTTCTGTAGGTAATGGTTCCAAGATCTCCGGACGCCACAAGGTTTGCTGCCGTTCCGGTAAACTCCGGATCCTGCTCATCAAAGTACTTCTCCGCATGATCCACTGTGATGGCTGCTTCCCTTGGTGTAATCTTAAGGGTTACATCCTCTGTCGTTAAATCTGCATAGCCGCTTCTCACAGCCTTCACGGATACGGTTACGGTTCCTTCCAGTACATTGGTTACGCTCGGGGCCTCGGTGGTCCACTCGCCATTGCCTGCTTTGTAGTATACTGTGTAGCCGTCTGCGTTCGTTACATTTCCGGAGGCCGCGTGGGCTGCTCCGTCATAGATCCAGCTTCCGCCGGCTGCTTCCAGCTTTGCATCTTTTATGGATGCGGTCTTGATTTCGAAGTCTCCGTTTACTACATTTACAATATAGTTGCTGTTTGCCGTGTAGTCCGCGGTCAGTACTTCCGGATAGGTTCCTACTGCTTCGTCTGCGTTTGTTCTTCTGTAGGTTACGGTTCCGAGATCCCCTGCTTTTACCAGGTTCTCTTCTGTTCCCGTAAATGCCGGGTCAGATTCATCGAAGAACTTCTCCGCGTCATGTACCCGGATCGCTGCGGTTCTGGCTGTGATCTGGATTGTTGTCTCATTGGATACCAGGGTCTCATAAGCTTCACGGGTACCTCTTGCAATCACAGTTACGGTTCCATCTGCCACATTGGTGACTCCCGGTACAGTCTCAGACCAGGTATTTCCTCCGTCCGTACTGTATTCGATCTTATACTTCTTCAGTGCTGCCAGAACGGAATCGATGACATCCAGTTTTACTCTGTGCTCATCTCCGTCATATACCCAGCTTCCTCCGACAATCTTAAGCTCTGCCTCCGGGTCCTTCGCTTCTTTAATCTTAAAGTCGCCGCGTTTTACGGTTACTTCGTAGTTTGTGTTGTCTGTGTAAACTGCATCCAGCACCTTCTCATACGTTCCCACACCTGCTGCGTCATTGGTTCTCACATAGGTTATCGTTCCGAGATCGCCGTCTGCTACCAGTTTTGTTACGGTTCCGGTAAATGCCGGATCTGCCTCGTTAAAGAACTTCTCCGCATTGTTTACCGTGATCGTTACCGGCTTCTTTGTAATCTGAATGGTTACGTCTTCAGCCGTTAAATCTATATAGCCGGTTTTCGTTGCCTTGACGGATACGGTTACGATCCCTTCTGCCACGTTGGTAACGCTCGGTGCTGTCGTGGTCCATTCGCCGTCTCCAGCCTTGTAATATACGGTATAGCCGTCTGCGTTCTTAAGAGATGCGGTCGCCGCATGTGCCGCTCCATCGTATACCCAGCTTCCGCCGTCTGCCGTCACTTTGGCATCCTTCATGGTCGCTGTCTTGATTTCAAACGTTCCCTTGTGCTCGGTTACATTGTAGTTCGGATTTTCAATATAGGCTGCTGCCAGTACTTCCGGATAAATGCCGACTGCCTCGTCAGAGTTTGTTCTGATGTAGGTCAGCCCTGTTAAATCGCCTTCCTTTACAAGTCCTGTCACGGTTCCTGTAAACTTCGGATCTGCTTCATCAAAGAACTTCTCTGCATCGTCTACGACAATGGCTGCGTCTTTCGGAATGATCTCCAGAGTAACCGCGTCAGTCGTCAGTTCTTCATAACCCGTTCTTGTTGCCTTTACGGATACTGTCACGGTTCCGTCCAGTACATTGGTTACACTCGGGGCCTCTGTGGTCCACCCGCCGTCTCCGACTTTGTAGTATACAGTGTAGCCGTCTGCGTTCTCAACTCTTCCGGCTGCCGCATGGGCCTCGCCATCGTAGATCCAGCTTCCGCCTGCCGCAGTCAATTTCGCACCTGCGATAGATGCAACTTTAATCGTAAAGTCTGCATTTACTACAGTTACATTGTAGTTGTCGTTGGCGGTATAATCTGCCGTTAATACATCTGTATAAATGCCTACTTCCTCGGCATCGTTAGTCCTGCGGTAAGTAACCGTTCCCAGATCTCCCGCCTTTACCAGATTAGTCTCTGTTCCTGTAAATGACGGATCTTTTTCGTCGTAGAATTTTTCTGCATCATTTACAGTGATAGTCGCCTTTCTTGGTGTAATGACAAGTTTGACATCTTCTGTCACAAGATCCACGTAGCCAGTTCTCGTTGCCTTCACAGATACCGTCAATTCGCCTTCTGATACATTGGTGACACCTGGTTTTTCCGTCGTCCATTCACCATCTCCTACACGATAATAGATGGTGTAGTTATCCGCTTTTGTAAGTTCTGCGTTGGCGTAATGCGTTTTTCCATCATACGGCCAGCTTCCGCCAGTCGCACTTAGAGAAGCACCTTCCAAAGTCGCTGTCTTGATTTCAAAATCGCCCTTTTTAATGGTAACTTCATAGTTACCATTTGAAGTATAGTTTGCTGTCAATACTTGCGTGTACTTACCAACAGCTTCTTCCGTATTCTCTCTGGTGTACGTTACCGTACCAAGGTCTTCCTGGTTTACTAACGCTGACACGGTTCCTTCGAATTTTGGATCCGGCTCATCAAAGAACTTCTCTGCATTCTTTACCTGGATAATGACTTCCTTCGGCAGTATTTTGAGCGTTACATCTTCTGCCTCCAGGGCTTCGTATCCATAGCGTTCTGCTTTAACCGATACGGTTACAAGCCCATCTGCTACGTTTGTCACACTTGGTGCTTCTGTAGTCCAGTCGCCGTTTCCGGTCTTATAATAGATTGTATAGCCGGGTGCATTTTCCAATGCAGCTGTGGCGGCATGTGCATTTCCATCATAAGTCCACTCTCCGCCTTTCGCGGTCAGCACTGCGCCTTCGAGTGATGCGCTCTTAATTTGGAAATCGCCCTTTTCTATCTCTACTGTATAGTTGTTATTTATATAAAAGTTTGCAGTTAATACGTTCTGATATACGCCTACTTCTTCATCATCATTGGTTCTGCTGTAGGTTACGTTTCCAAGATCTCCCGCTTTTACAAGTCCGTTTATCTTTCCTGTAAATGCCGGATCCGGGTCATTATAGAACTTTTCTGCATTGTCAACAACAATCGTTACCGGCGCCGGAGTAATTGAAATCGTAGCTTCATTCGATTCCAGCGTTTCATATCCTTCACGAGTACCTCTTGCAATGACTGTGAGCGTTCCGTCGGATACATTGGTCACTCCCGGTACATTTTTAGACCAGGTCTGGCCTCCGTCCGTACTGTATTCGATCGTATATCTCTTCAGCGCAGCCAGTGCAGAATCTATGACATTCAGCTTTACTTTATGCTCTTTTCCGTCATACGGCCAGCTGCCTCCGGCAATCTTTAAGTCCGCCTCAGGATCCTTTGCCGGTTTAATTTTGAAATCACCTGGTTTTACAGTTACCTTATAATTGGTGTTTTCTGTGTATTCTGGAATCAGTACGTCAAAATATGTTCCTACATTTTCGGTATCATTCGATCGTTTATAAGTAACCGTTCCAAGATCTGTACTATTAACAAGTCCCTGTACGGTTCCCTCAAAGGTTGGATCGCTTTCCCCAAAGGTCTTTTCTGCATTTTTTACTGTAATTGTTGCTGGCTTCGGTGTTATTTGCAGCGTGACATTCTCAGTCCCCAGGTCTACATAGCCATGTTTCGTTGCTTTTACAGATACCGTTACAATACCTTCTGATACCTCTGTTACACTCGGCGGATTTACTGTCCAGTCACCGTCATTTACTTTGTAATATACGGTATAGCCATCCGCCTTATTAAGAGTTGCTGCTGCATAATGTGCATTTCCATCGTATTCCCAGCTGCCGCCCTTAGCCGATAAAGACGCTCCCGGCATCGTAGCTACCTTGATTTCAAAGTCGCCTCTGTGCTCTGTTACAGTATAGTTTTTATTTGCTTTATACTTTGCAGCGAGTACTTCCTTGTAAACATCGACTTCCTCAGCCTCATTTGTTCTCACAAATGATACGGTGCCAAGGTCTGTTTCGTTTACAAGGCCTTCTACTTTACCGGTGAACTTCGGGTCCGGGGAACCATAAGCCTTTGAACTGTTATCTACCGTAATTGTCACTTCTTTTGGTTTAATTGTCAAAGTTCCCGGTTCTTTTGTAATCGTGTATTCATGTGTTACATCGACACCCGATTCATTTACAACTTTTACACTACCTGTAATGGTGATTGGATAGCCATCTTCCTGAACATCACGTCCGGAACCACTGGCTTTTATGTTTGTAATTCTGTGACCCGCTTTTAAACCAGTCGATTCGTATCCTGTTTCCGATGCATACTGTATTTCACCATTATAAACTTTTTCTGTGTCGGCTGCTTTGATGGTCAGCGCCTGTTTTTTCTGCCACTGTGCGTATACAGTCATGTTATCTGTAACGATCGTGTTGGAAGTGAACGCGCTGCCAGATCCATCCATCGCTGTATTCCATCCAAGGAAATTATGATCCTCTCTTACTGCGGTTGCTATCTGGCCGCCTAAAGCGGTATCCTTTGGCACGGTCACGCTGCTAACGCTTGGCGTGCCTCCGTTGCCATGAAAGGTTACTGTTACATCTTTGATTTCCTGATAGCCATAGTACAGATTGACTGCCTTCTTGGCAGGGCTCAGCTCTACATTTGCAGGATTTGCACTTCCATCCTTCGATGCACTTGCCGCTACATACTGATATTTGATACCATTGTACTCAATGGTCGATGGTGCATTCACGGTATAGCTGCCAAACTCCTGAGGTGCATCCCCGTAAAGTTTGGTTCCCAGCTGCTGGCGGCGCGCGAAATCAATCGCTTCGCCGGTTCCGTTGATTGTAATGCCGTCTTCATTAACCAGGTAATAGTTTAATGTGATGGTACCCACATCTCCAACTGCCAGGTTGGGACTCGGTATATCCTGAGTCTGGGACTGTTCATTCGGATCCGTGTAATCTACTTTTGCTTCTTTGTTGGTATCCGGTGCAGTGCCGCCTTGTACGGTATCCTTTACTTTAATATAGATAGTAAGGGTTTCCTTATTGGCAGAAATATTACCGAAATCCCATGTAATTGTCTTATTATCGGAACTCTTGCTTACGGTGCCTGTGCTTGCTTCATACCACATGCCATCGTTGTAATCCGTTGCAATCTCAAACGCTTCTGTGTTGATGACATCTGTAATTGTCGCTTCTGTTCCGGCGATTTTGATGGAGCTGGCGATGGCGTCGTAGATGCCTACCAGATCGCTTGTTTTTTCGATATTGATAGCATAGGTTGATTTAGGGGAAGAGGCTAACGGAACGATAAAATCGTTAAATTTTTTATCTCCTATATTTAAACCGATTGAATAAATTGTTACCCCTTGACCTCTTAACTCAGCTGCCTCAGCCTGGCCGTCATGATATGGTGAAATGGAATTATTACGAGGCTCACCATCACTCATAAATACAATATATACAGGCCTGGTATCATCAGATCGATTATCTATTATTTTTTGAGCCGCCTGAAAAGCATAATCGTAGTTAGTTCCTCCAGAATCTTTCATCTGGCTGTCTATAACATAGTCCTTAAAATAATCTGTCGCAGAATAGGTTACAGGTCTTTTATTTCCAACCCTAACTGTATCATCCGCTTTTAAAAATGTTTCTGTCGAATTATTGATACCCGGATAAGCTGTTGCACTGCTATCAAAATCAACGATAGCAATTCGATTGTCTGATGGAACACCATCAACTGATTCATATAAATTATCTACGAATCCTTTTGCTCCACTTTTAGCTGTGGACCATTTTGTTCCTGACATACTACCAGAACTATCGACAATTAATATTACATCACTGCCCCTACGGACCGGATTTCCATAAATGGTAAAATTAATTTTGGCTAAACCATTTTCTTCGTCTACCCATTCTGCTGTTTTGGTAGGAAATACTTTACCAGGTGTCGTATTATCATCGGCTAGTCTCGATCGATAATAATTTCTTGTGACTGCATTCAGAATTTGTATTTCGTCTTCTTCTCTTTCCACCGGAGTCTCATCATAAAACAATTCAATTTTATTATCAGACTCAGCACTGATTGTTATCTCCTCTGGTATACTGCCTAAGTAAGTAAGAGTGTCCTTTTCCCAGGCATAATCCGCCGGATTAATCACATCCCCTTCCTTCAGACCTCTAATCACTTCATCCTCTGATATATCTTTATCATTATAAAATGCATTATGATGAATCGTAAGAGTTAACCCTTCTGCTGCTTCAACAGATATCCCCATTTTATCAAGGGTCGTTACATATGCTTTCGCATAACTTTCTTCATTGAGTAATACATGGCCATAGGTCTTGCCTTCGATTTTCTCTGAAGGTTTACTCTCTTCATGATCGGCATGATCACCTTTATCCGCATTACTTCCTGTGCTTACTGTAACCGAATTATCGGCAGGCGTATTTGCTTCTGTATCCTCTTTCGGACTATCTGCTTTCGGAACCTCTTCATCTACAATTGATACGTCTGACTCTTCTGAAGTCGGCTCAATTGCAGTTGTCAATACGTAGGTGTTGTTTCTTATTATAGACGCGGTTTCATTTCCTGTATCTGCCGCCTCTGGTTCCTGTGCCGGTGCTTCTGGTTCCGGTTCCTGTGCGGGAGCTTCTGTATCTGGTTCCTGCACTTCCGGTGCCTGTGTTGCCGCATCAGTTTCCGGTGCCTGTGTTTCTGGCTCCTGCACTGGGGCCTCTGTTTCCGGTTCTTGTACCGGGGCCTGTGTTGGCTTTTCGGTTTCTGCCTGCGTAGGAGCCTCTGTCTTTGGCTCTTCTGCCGCTGCTGTTGTTTCCGGTTCCTGCGTAGGTACCTCCGACTCCGGTTCCTGCATCGATTCTTCCGGTACCAGTGCCGGTGCCTCAGTCTCCGGCTCCTTCGTCTCTTCTACGCTTCCGTTTTCCCCACTGGGTACAGTGGATTCTTCCGGGGTTTGTGCCGGCTTATCGCCTTCTATTGCATTTCCCTTCTCGTCGAGTACCGGCTTTTCGGTTTCTGCCAAATAAGAATTTCCTTTAACCGTAACCTTATCCGTTACATAATCATCAACTCTGGAACGAAATGCAATTTTGGATTCAGAATCATTGATATAAAGGAAAATAATTTCCTCCTCACCAGTTATCTGATATCCTTCTGTTTCACCTTTTACTCGGATAAACATCCGGAGATTCGCTCCGTCTGCGTTTTCCTCTTCGTCCAGGTCATAAGAAGGGGCGATTTCATATACTGTGCCATTTGTAAATAACTTCTGATACTCTTTCGCTGTACTTCCTGTCTCCTCGATTCCGAGATCCTCGTAAGTAAAGGTACTGCCATTATCAATAGCAGCCTGAGCGGATTCCACTATATCTTCTCCGCTCATGACAAAGGTAGCTTTTTCTGTTTCCAGTGCATTTGATACATCTGCCAGTGACACCGTGTTCACGGAGGTCATGGTCAGAACAAATGCCAGGAACGCGGCAAGCCCTCGTCTGAACTTTTTTCTAAGTCCTTTCATACTTTCTCTCCTTCCTTACCCTTCCATCCGGGCTTTTTCTCTATTATTAGTTGTTGTAAATCTATCTTCAAACTCACGCTCTTCCTTACCGCTTTCCAATGCAGAGGCTATCAGCATGATCATTTCCAAAAAGCTTCTGAAAGCCTGTTTTTCACCGGTTTCACGCCAGTAAATTACTCCCTGCCAGGTTGAGTGTTCCCTGAACAGGATCTTGATCAGGAAGGTCGCTTCCTTCCCGCCTAAACGATAGGAATCCCAGGTTTCCTCTGAAATAATTTTTCCTTCCAGAGATTTTCCGGAATCATTTTCTCCAACGCCTGCTTCAAACAGACGCACCATTGCATCAGCCAGACCAATGGTTCCTTTAAATCGCTCCAGATGATTGATAAAAGCGTTTTGTACTCTTCCTGTCACCAATCCTTTTTCGCAGGAATTAATCGCAATCTGGCAGATCTTTGTGACCCTCGTTCCTCTCTCCTCCGATTGACCGGTAAAGATTCGATCAATCATCTGAAGCATCTGCAAAAGACTTTCAAAGCTTTCTGTCTGTTCACCTTCCAGCCAGGTAATATCTCCCTGCCAACTGGCGTTATAGCGAAATTTCACATAAATCTGAAACGTCGCCATTCTGCCATTCTGATAGCGATTGCATTCCCGTATTACCGGTTCCGGATACTCTATTCCTGTAAATCGCCGCAGTTCCATAGCCTGTTTGGGACATGACATGCTGTCAAAAATACGATTCATTTGAGTTATCATTTCAAGAAAATTATCATATCGGATTCCCGGAGTTTTTCCCGCATGATAGATAACTCCCTTCATACATCGATCTTCGTATTTATCTACGGAAACGGTAAAATAACGATATGAATTATGAATCATGCTCATTTTTGCTATCGACAATTTATTCACCTTCCTATAATTTATTTTATGAGTTTTAATTCAGCCAACCTGGCATAAAAAAAGTAAAAAGAACAAAAATAAATTATGGAAAAATCTTGAAATGTAACCGTTTTGTGACCATGACGCTGTATAATGCTTTTATAATTAATGTTTTTGTAAGATATAGAAATAAAAAAAATAAAAAAAACTGTATAATAAAATAAATTATATGTACTATTTTTTACTTTTTTCTATTTGTTTAGTATTCATATCATATAGATAGGCTTTAGTCTATACAATATCGTCTTTATTTTCTAATCTGTATCTTCTATATTAACCCTTATATTTTTAAATTTTTGTTGTTCACTGTGTCCAATTTTGTGTAATTATCGTAATTTTCATAATTTTTTATTACATAAGCGAAAAAAAGGTAATAAATTAACTGCGCGAAAAATTTAAGCGGACATAACTTTGCCTGAAAGAAAGTATACCGAAATACTTAAGATGGTAGAAATTAGAGACTTAGTTATAGCGTAAATTATAGAAATCTACCTATTTATAATAGAATATTTGACTTTTCAAAAGATTTTCACCATGAAAAGGCGAAGGCCTGACAGATTATTACTTCTGCCGGGCCTTCGCCTTTTTAATCATTTTGGGTATTCAAAGTTTTTGAAGGTCTGTTTTTGTGAGGAGCTAGTTTGAGGGTTTTATTTGAGGGGCTTTCATAAAGGGTTGGTTTGAGGGTTCTGGTTGGAGGCTGCTCACATTTTAATAGGAAACCAGAGCAATTGGTTCGATTTTCGGCCTGATTGACTCTAATTTTCTTTTTTGAAGGCGATTTTATCTTATCCTTCTATCCTCTTTTACGTATGATGTTTTTTGCACAAACTAATCTACTAAAGGAGGATATATAAATCATGTCACAGATTTGTTAGGCTTTAAAGATGCAGATATCATCAGCAGCGGGATTCAGATTCAGTGTCAGACCAAGCCCCTCACTCTTGAGACTTCGCCAACCGCTCATTTCTGTCCATCTTGCGGATTCCGGATGCATGCAAAAGAAGTAAAAAAACAGGCCCACCAACGCAACCGACATGCTGATCATCGAAGCCTGCAAAAACTTTTTGGAGACCTCTGTATCGATTTCCAAACGGTTGCACGTTTCGGATTCATATGCCCACGATGTTTTCGATCGCTATGTAAAACTGGACCATTTGCCTCTGACCGATGTCATATCTGTCGATGAGGTACATCTGGATATGTACAATCCTTACATTTCCTATGTGGGGAAGTATTTCCCGAATGCGGTTCCTGTTGTTGATTCCTTCCATGTTATTCGATGGATTGTCCGTATAATCAATAATTACATACGGCAGCTGTTAAAAAATCCGGCAACGTGACAGGGAATATCAGCATAAGCTTTCGATGGAAGCACAGATGGCTGGTTCTTTCCAACCAGTCTAATATCAAGTACCGCAGTGATCCACGCATCGATCCCCATTTTCGCTGCCTTATGAATACATACGATTACGAAGATGCCTTATTCCATATCAAATACAACCTAAAATACAATGATACCATTGAAACCATTTGGCATTATCAGAAAACCATCTTTGAGCTACAGCAAGAAAACGAGGTACTACTTGCGGCTTACAAAGACCTTTCAAATCAACTCTACGGTTAATAACAGAGGGCCTGGTTCATGTACCAGACCCTCAATCCAAACCCTCAAAAACTTTGATTACCCTACTTACTTTCTTCTTCCCGTCTCTTATTATTCAGCGCTGTAAATGCTGCTAACAAGAACCCGGTAAGTAAAGCTACTAAACCTGTATTTGTTCCAAAACGGTCGCCAGTCTTAGGCAAACCTGCAAGCGGTACATTACCATCATCAATCAGCATCAGATTATCTGCAGGACCACTTTCCGGCACATTTGCTAATGGTACATCACCTGGTTCGATAGTCACTGTTTCACCAGGTCCATTCGGTACATATGGTTTGTTATCGCTTGGAGTATTACCACCGCCGGTGTCTCCGCCACTACTTCCCGTATATCGCCACTGTGCTACATAAATTGCATTTTCTGTTACTTTTTCAGCGATAACTGGCAGCCAGCCATTGAATACATAATTGCCTCTTATATTCATCTCTCCGGTAAATACTGGTGTCTTATCACCATAAGAATTCTCGCCAATTACCTGTTCTTCAAAGAAATCATGATTACCTGACTGATACGTTACTGTAAACTGTTGTTTAAAGTACAGTCTTAAGACCAGACTATTATCACCTTTAACAACCCCGCTCACAACGTTAGCTGCCTCAGTGTCATACTTATATCCAGCTTTTATTTTGTCGTTATCGGTCGCAGACACGGTTGTATCAGTCTTACCTGTTCTGACTTCGTAGTTATTTGTAGTTGCTGGATACTGTCCCTGAACTTCATAATAATACTCAATTCTGTATGAAGTATCTTCTTTCGCATTGAAGTGTGCAGTAAACACTGTATCAGTTATAAACCCTGCCTCTCTAATAGCTGCTTCATCAGCAAATGTACTTACTGGCTTTCCTGCCATCAGCCCCACTTCATCCGATGTCCAGTTTTGGAAGCTATAACCGTTATTTGCTTTTGCTTTTACTAGTGCTCCTGGATAAGCAGGATTTATTGAACTAAAACTTCCATCAGCATCCAGTTCTCTGGTAATTACTTCCTCTTTTAGGCCATCTACATTACCATTTTCACCAGCAACATACGTAAAAGTTATCTGATATTTATCTGGAATATTATCCGGCTTATTTGGATCTGTACCAGTTCCCTTCTCGTCAAGTGCATAGTAAATATTAACAATGTTCTCAGCCGGGTTAACTGTTACTTTTTTCTCCTTGCCTTCGATTCTGTCTAAAACATAATGTTTGCCATCAGTATGAGTGACCTCCGTCTCTACCTTAACACCATCAAGTATACCAGTACCAAATACTGCATTATTGTCTTTTTGGGTATCTGTCTTTCTGTCATCATAATAATAGTTTATTTCTGAGTACAAATCAGTTCTGGCTCTGTAATACACTTTTATAATATCTCCATCATGTACTATTTTTGCCGGTAATAACGGTTCTACTCTATCCCTGACATATCCCGCCGAAACAAGTGTACTATCTTTTACAAATAAGACGTAAGGATCGGCTACTAATACTTCCTGATTCTCAAGCTTATCAAATGCCGTAGCACTGCCATTTATATAGTACTCTACGTTGTATTTCAATTTCTGCGTCTCATCTACACTGTAATATACTTTAATAATGTTGTTAGACTCGCTGATCATTGTCGGAAGTTCCGGCAATACACGGTTTCTTGTGTAGCCGGCCGGCACTTTACTGCTATCCGCCACTGTATTGACTACAGGATTCGCCACGAGTACTTCCTGATTATCCAGCTTATCAAATGCTGTGTCATTTCCAGTTACATAGTACTCAACACTATATTTCAGATTCTGCGTCTCGTCAACTTTGTAGTATACCCTGATGATGTTATTGGAACTGCTGATCGCTGTCGGAAGCTTCGGAGATACAGAATCTCTCGTATAACCAGCCGGTACTTTACTGCTGTCCACTACTGCTTTGATTACCGGATCCGCTACCAACACTTCCTGATTCTCAAGTTTATCGAATGCTGTGTCATTTCCGGTTACATAATACTCGACACTGTATTTCAGCTTCTGTGTTTCATCTACTCTGTAGTAAACCTTAATAACGTTAGCGGTCTCACTGATCATTGTCGGCAGCTTCGGTAATACGCTGTCTCTTGTATAGCCGGCCGGTACTTTACTACTGTCCACTACTGCTTTGACTACCGGATCCGCTAACAGTACTTCCTGGTTATCAAGCTTATCAAATGCTGTGTCATTTCCGGTTACATAGTACTCAACACTGTATTTCAGCTTCTGAGTTTCATCTACTCTGTAGTAAACCTTAATAACGTTAGCCGTCTCGCTGATCGTTGCAGGCAGCTCTGGTAATATGCTGTCTCTTGTATAGCCGGCAGGCATCTTGCTGCTGTCCGCTACTGCTCTGACTACCGGATCCGCTACCAGCACTTCCTGGTTATCAAGCTTATCGAATGCTGTGTCATTTCCAGTTACATAGTACTCAACACTGTATTTCAGTTTCTGCGTCTCGTCTACTTTATAGTATACCCGGATAATGTTGTTGGAACTGCTGATCGTTGTCGGCAGCTTCGGAGATACAGAATCCCTCGTATAACCAGCCGGTACTTTACTGCTGTCTGCTACTGCTTTGACTACCGGATCCGCTACCAGCACTTCCTGGTTCCCAAGCTTATCAAATGCTGTATCATTTCCAGTTACATAGTACTCGACACTGTATTTCAGCTTCTGCGTTTCATCTACTCTGTAGTACACCTTAATGACTTTAGATGTCTCACTGATCGTTGCAGGCAGCTCCGGTAATACACGGTCTCTTGTATAGCCGGCCGGCACCTTGCTGCTGTCCGCTACTGCTTTGACTACTGGATCGGCTACCAGTACTTCCTGGTTCTCAAGCTTATCGAATGCCGTGTTATTTCCGTTCAAGTAATACTCGACACTGTATTTCAGTTTCTGCATCTCGTCTACTTTATAATATACACGGATAACTTTGTTAGATTCGCTGATTGTTGTCGGCAGTTCTGGCAATACACGGTCTCTCGTATAGCCGGCCGGCACTTTACTGCTGTCTGCCACTGTACTGACTACCGGATTGGCTACCAGCACTTCCTGGTTCTCTAGCTTATCAAACGCTGTGTCATTCCCATTTACATAGTACTCGATGCTGTATTTCAGTTTCTGTGTCTCATCTACTTTATAGTATACCCTGATGACGTTATTAGTCTTGCTGATTATTGTCGGCAGCTGCGGTGTTACAGAAGCTCTCTCGTAGCCGGCCGGCACCTTACTGCTGTCTGCTACTGCATTGATCACAGGATTCGCTACAAGGACTGTTTGGTTTCTGACTGCATCAAATGCTTCCATCTCACCAACAAGATAATACTCTACATCAAACTTCAATTTTTGAGCAGTATCAATACGGTAATATACTTTTATGATATTACTGCTTTCTGTTATCGTTGCCGGCAGCTCTGGAGATACAGAATCTCTTCTATAACCCGCCGGTACTTTATTGCTGTCTGCTACTGCTTTGACTACCGGATCCGCTACCAGCACTTCCTGGTTCTCTAGCTTATCGAATGCTGTGTCATTTCCGGTTACATAGTACTCCACACTGTATTTCAGCTTCTGCGTCTCGTCTACTTTGTAGTATACCTTGATCACGTTGTTGGAACTGTTAATCGCTGTTGGAAGCTTAGGAGATACATAATCTCTTGTATAACCAACTGGTACTTTACTGCTGTCCGCTACTGCTTTAACTACCGGATCCGCTACCAGCACTTCCTGGTTCTCAAGCTTATCGAATGCCGTGTCATTTCCATTTACATAGTACTCAACGCTATATTTCAGCTTCTGTGTTTCATCTACTCTGTAGTATACCTTAATGACGTTAGCCGTCTCGCTGATCGTTGCAGGCAGTTCCGGTAATATACGGTCTCTTGTATAGCCAACTGGCACCTTGCTGCTGTCCGCTACTGCTTTGACTACCGGATCAGCTACCAGTACTTCCTGGTTCTCAAGCTTATCAAATGCTGTGTCATTTCCGGTTACATAGTACTCCACACTGTATTTCAGCTTCTGCATCTCGTCTACTTTGTAGTATACCCTGATAACGTTGTTGGAACTGCTGATCGTTGTCGGCAGCTTCGGAGATACAGAATCTCTCGTATGACCAGCCGGTACTTTACTGCTGTCTGCTACTGCTTTGACTACCGGATCCGCTACCAGCACTTCCTGGTTCTCAAGCTTATCAAATGCTGTATCATTTCCAGTTACATAGTACTCGACACTGTATTTCAGCTTCTGTGTTTCATCTACTCTGTAGTATACCTTAATGACATTAGATGTCTCGCTGATCGTTGCAGGCAGCTCCGGTAATATACGGTCTCTTGTATAGCCAACTGGCACCTTGCTGCTGTCCCCTACTGTTTTGACTACTGGATCGGCTACCAGTACTTCCTGGTTCTCAAGCTTATCGAATGCTGTGTCATTTCCGTTCAAGTAATACTCGACACTGTATTTCAGTTTCTGCATCTCGTCTACTTTATAATATACACGGATAACTTTGTTAGATTCGCTGATTGTTGTCGGCAGTTCTGGCAATACACGGTCTCTCGTATAGCCGGCCGGCACTTTACTGCTGTCTGCCACTGTACTGACTACCGGATTGGCTACCAGCACTTCCTGGTTCTCAAGCTTATCAAACGCTGTGTCATTCCCATTTACATAGTACTCGATGCTGTATTTCAGTTTCTGTGTCTCATCTACTTTATAGTATACCCTGATGACGTTATTAGTCTTGCTGATTATTGTCGGCAGCTGCGGTATTACAGAAGCTCTCTCGTAGCCGGCCGCCACCTTGCTGCTGTCTGTTACTGCTTTGACTACCGGATCCGCTACCAGTACTTCCTGGTTCTCAAGCTTATCGAATGCTGTGTCATTTCCGGTTACATAATATTCCACACTGTATTTCAGCTTCTGCGTCTCGTCTACTTTGTAGTATACCTTGATTACATTGTTGGAACTGCTGATCGTCATCGGCAGCTCCGGAGATACATAATCTCTCGTATAGCCGACAGGTACTTTACCGCTGTCCGCAACTGCTTTGACTACTGGATCGGCTACCAGCACTTCCTGATTCTCAAGCTTATCGAATGCTGTGTCATTTCCATTTACATAGTATTCTACACTGTATTTCAGTTTCTGCTTCTCGTCTACTTTGTAGTATACCCGGATGACGTTGTTGGAACTGCTGATCGTTACCGGCAGCCCCGGAGATACAGAATCTCTCATATAACCAGCCGGTACCTTACTGCTGTCCGCTACTGCTTTGACTACCGGATCGGCTACCAGCACTTCCTGGTTTTCAAGCTTATCAAACGCTGTGTCATTTCCATTTACATAGTATTCGATGCTGTATTTCAGTTTCTGTGTCTCATCTACTTTATAGTATACCCTGATTACATTATTAGTCTTGCTGATTATTGTCGGCAGCTGCGGCGTTACATAGGCTCTCTCGTAGCCTGCAGGCACCTTACCGCTGTCTGCCACTGCATTGATCACAGGATTTGCCACAAAAACTGTCTGATTTCTGACTGCATCAAATGCTTCCTTCTCACCAATAAGATAATACTCTACATCAAACTTCAATTTTTGAGCAGTATCAATACGGTAATATACTTTTATGATATTACTGCTTTCTGTGATCGTTGCCGGCAGTTCCGGAGATACATAATCTCTTGTATAACCAGCCGGTACTTTACTGCTGTCCGCTACTGCTTTGACTACCGGATCCGCTACCAGCACTTCCTGATTCTCAAGTTTATCGAATGCTGTGTCATTTCCATTTACATAGTACTCGACACTGTATTTCAGCTTCTGTGTTTCATCTACTCTGTAATATACCTTAATGACATTAGCTGTCTCGCTGATCGTTGCAGGCAGCTCCGGTAATACGCTGTCTCTTGTATAACCGACAGGCATCTTACTGCTGTCCGCTACTGCTCTGACTACCGGATCCGCTACCAGCACTTCCTGGTTCTCAAGCTTATCGAATGCTGTGTCATTTCCGGTTACATAGTACTCGACACTGTATTTCAGCTTCTGCGTCTCGTCTACTTTGTAGTATACCTGGATGATGTTGTTAGAAACGCTAATTGTTGTCGGAAGTTCTGACAATACGCGGTCTCTCGTATAGCCGGCAGGCACTTTACTGCTGTCCGCTACCTCACTGACTACTGGATCGGCTACCAGCACTTCCTGGTTCTCAAGCTTATCGAATGGTGTGTCATTTCCATTTACATAGTACTCAACACTGTATTTCAGCTTCTGTGTTTCATCTACTTTGTAATATACCTTGATAACCTTAGCTGTCTCGCTGATCGTTGCAGGCAGCTCCGGTAATACGCGGTCTCTCGTATAGCCGGCAGGCACTTTACTGCTGTCCGCCACCTCACTGACTACCGGATCGGCAACCAATACTTCCTGATTATCCAGTTTATCAAAAGGTGTATCTTTTCCATCTATATAGTACTCAACGCTGTATTTTAGTTTTTGCGTCTCATCTACTTTATAATACACCTTAATAATATTATCTGTATCTGTGATTGTCATTTCACCATCGCTTACAGTCTGGCCGCCAAACTCTACCTTATCCAGAATATAACCACTTGGCTTACTATATGTTTTATTTACATCTGCATACTTAACTGTAGGAGAAGCAACAAGAACACTCTTATTCAGATTCCCTATTTCCTTATCCGGCTGTTCGCTCTTGTAGTATTTTATACTATAATTTAACTTCTGGTTTACATCTACTGTCCACTCAGCCTTAAAGGTAAGATTTCCACGGGAACCTGTTTCAATTACTACATTTTTAGAGTCATATTCTCCGCTTTCAACGCTTCCTTTAACCAATTTCCAGCCCATAAATGTATATCCAACACGGCCTGGATTTTTAAGAGCAAAGGAATTGGTACAAATATTGTATTTTGTAGGATTTGTATTGCCATTTTCCCAAACAATATCATTATAATCTACATTTTCATATGTAATTGTGTACTCATTTAAGGTCAAAGTAAACTTAATTATATTTTCACCTGTAGTTAACTTAACATTTTTGTACGCTTCCTTTACTTTATATCCTGTCAGCTGCTCTAAGTCAGTGTTCGGATAACAACGGAAAGAACTGAATTTCGATGCAATATTTGCTTCTTCGGCAACCATTTTATCTTCATACCAATACTGTACTGTATACCTCAATGATTCCGGACTTGAATAGATAAATCTTATAACATTTTTATTGGGATCGGCATCTAAGCTTATGGAAGCTGTAGCCTTATCAACAATATAATCTTCATATCCGGCTATCGTTGGAACAACCGCATTGGCCTGAATTGTATCTCCTATGACTCCATTGCCCGTTACAGAATCCGCTACCGGATCACCTTCGCTTGTGACGTATAATATCTGATAGCTGGTAGTTGAATGCATGCTCCAACCTGCATAAAGATCAAAATCTGCTTCCACTTTTCTCTGGAAATCATATCGCTGTGTACATGTTTCATCTATATACCAGCCAGTAAAGCTATAACCAGCTTTTTCTGGTGTGGAAATCGGCGAAACCAGCTCCCCGCTGTTTACTTCTACTGTATCTAATACCTCCTGACCATCTTTAAAAGTCACATCATAAGCAGCATTGTTCCAGTGTGCATATAGAACGAGATTTCCTTTTGGCATGGAACCCGATGTATACTTTTCTGTAAAGCTGGAATCTACATACCATGCATCAAAAGTTGCATCTGACGTAGGCTTAACCGTCGGAGCTCCAAGATATTTGCTTATATCAGATTTATAAGGAATATCTTTCTTTGTGGTTTCATTCGTTCCATTTATAAGTGTCAAATCATATTTAGCTCGTGTGTAATAAAACTTAGATGGGTTTTTAAATTTACGATTATAATCAAAGTCTATATTACTATAATACCGCTCATATCCATCAATAACATAATACTCTTCATCCAAAGTTGGGCTCATAGTTGACGAAACATATATAGTGGTTTTTGTATAAAGTGAAAATTTATAGCCTTTATGCAAAGGATCAGATATATTACCAGATGGATCTTCTACATAATATTCAAGTACTCTTTCTGTATCCCCATCCTTATAATAATCAAGTACCTTTACTCCACCTTTAGTTTAAGGCATGATATCCTGCAATCCTGTGTACTTACTTTCACTACGATTCCACAGCCAATAATGTCCGCCATAATTTTCCAACCACTGTTCTCTGATATTAGCCTGATATTTAGCACTTATATCTCGAGTATAACAAGTACTGTCATGCTGATGTTCAGTTAAACCACAAATTGTGTGTGACATATCATAGCAACTTTCGTCATGACTATGCCATCTATTACATGTACGTTCATAACAATTGCTTAATTTATGCGTGTGATTATTCTTCCTGCATAAAGTAGGAGATTTATCCTGGAACCTAATCGTATAAATATTTCTGGAATATCTTACAGTAACGATTGATGTCCCATCTGCCTTTAAAGCTTCACTTGTTGAATCCTTAAAAGTAAAGGCATTTTTCTCCAGTTCGCCCCAATTTGTTGGATTAGCAGTTTTTGCTGTTATCTGCACATTATCTCCTGTTTTACCAGTTTTTGCATCTGTACACAGCAGCGAATAATTATTATCATCTGCATTTTCAATCAGATAAACCACCTTATACCCAACTATTCCCGGATTCCATTTTGCATATAATATCGTATTATCTTCTAATATTATATTACCGGATACCCTGGTGCCCTGAGAGAAATTCTTATCTGTATACCAGCCATCAAACACATACCCAGCCTTGGTTGTGCTCTTCGCTACCGTCAGACTCTCTCCATACAATCCAGTCTGTCGTTCAACATATTCTCCGCCATCAGTACTATATGTCAGATCATATATATTTCGATCGTAGAAAATATCAACAATATTCTCTTCTGTAGCAGACAGTTCTTTCTGGCTAATTTGCTTCGGAGTAAAGCCTGTAACATTTTGGGCAACTGCCGCACTCAATTCTCCGGCTTTCCCTGATTTTGTTTCAGACTCTTTCACCTCATAAGATCCATCCAATTTCTGATAATTATGCCTTACCACATATTCAACTGTATCTGCCATATAAACAATTACAGCCAGGTATTCCTTATCTTCAGAGAGATTTGCTGTCAAAATATTTCCATCAAGGGTAATTCCAGATGCCGAATCCATCGTATCCAGTACCGGCTTATAACCATCTAAATCACCTAACTCATAGGTTAACTTATACTTCTTTGTGTTTTCATCATATAAAGCAGCTACACTCTCTGTATCCTTCGCAATCGTTCCGTTTTCATATACATATTTAATATTGACGACTGCCTGGCCTACAGGTTTAATAACTGGGTCATCATCATCCAACTCTCCGACAAAAATAGATCTCAAATTCGCTCTGTTATCATAAATCCTGTATCCATCTGCAACTGCATACTCCAGAGTAATTTCAGCTTCAGTCCCTGATTTAAAAGCATCTTTTGTCAAAACTAAGCTCTGGCTAGTTAATACAATTCCCTCACGCTTGAATTCCAGTTTATCAGTATTATATTCTCCGTTGTCAAAATCATTATCAGTAATTGTTACAGTCTCTATTTTTTCATAATCAATCCAGTTATCACCATGAAGCCGATGAGTTACTGTAATTTGGTACTCATTCAGTGGTTGCTCAATATTTAAAGCATCCAGTGTAATAACATATGCCCTGGCATAAGAAGATTCATCCAAAATTACATTGCCATATACTTTCCCGTTTACTAAATTGGCTACGGAAGATGATTCCTTCGGATCTGACTTCCCGGAATTGCTGTATTCAGAGTTACTGGCAGTTGCCAGTGTAATTTTTTCGTTTTTCTCATTAGCTGACTCTAACACTGTCACGGTTGAATCTGCCGCCATCAACACAGCCGATGAATTACGACTAATTGAAACTACGGTATTCTCTTCCGACATTGCCGCGTCTTCATTATCCGATTCACCTTTTGATGTTCCGTTTTCTTCCGGTGTTACCACTTCAACTTCCGGCGTTCTGTTTTCTTCTGGTGTTGTCACTTCTACTTCCGGTGTTCCGTTTTCTTCCGGTGTTGTCACTTCGCTTTCCGGCGTTCCGCTTTCTTCCGGTGCTGCCACTTCACTTTCCGGTGTCCCGTTTTCTTCCGGTGTTATCACTTCACCTTCCGGCCTTCCACTCTCTTCCGGTGTCCCGTTTTCTTCCGGGGTTGTCACTTCACTTTCCGGGGTTCCACTTTCTTCCGGTCCTGCCACTTCACTTTCCGGGGTTCCACTTTCTTCCGGTACTGCCACTTCACTTTCCGGGGTTCCGTTTTCTTCCGGTGTTGTCACTTCTCCTTCCGGTGTCTCGCTTTCCTCCGGTGTTGTCACTTCTCCTTCCGGTGTCCCGCTTTCCTCCGGTGTTGTCACTTCTCCTTCCGGCGTTCCATTTTCTTCCGGTGTTGTTACTTCACCTTCCAGTGTTCCATTTACGTTACCTGGTACTTCTGCTTCTACCAGTTTCGAATTTCCTTTAACTGCAATCCTTTCAGTTGCATATCCATCAACAATTGTACGAAATGATATTTTCCCTTCTGAGTCATTAATATAGAGAAAAATAATCTCCTCTTTTCCAGTCAGGCGATACCCCTCATAATCATCCTTTATTCGGACAAATACTCTGAGATCAGCACCATCTGCATCTTCATCATCGGACATATTATATGACGGAGCAATCTCATACACTGATCCACTGCCGAATAATTTTTGATAATCTTTCGCATTATCTTCCGATTCTTCAATGCCTAAATCCTCAAAATGGAATGTACTGCCGCTATCAACAGCAGCCTGAGCAGTTTCCCTGATCTCCTCTCCACTCATGACAAATGTGGCCTTTTCTGTCTCAAACGCATTCGCCACATCCGCCCACGACACCATATTAAATGATGTCATCGTCAGCACGAATGCCAGAAAACCTGCCAGCCCTCGCCTGAACTTTCTTCTTAGTCCTTTCATACTTTCTCTCCTTCCTTACCCTTCCTTTATGGTCTTATGTCTATTGTCAGTATAGTATCTATCTTCACACTCTTTTTCCCCGCTTCCGATTTCCAAAGCGGAGGCCATCAGAATTATCATTTCCAGAAAGCTTCTGAAAGCCTGTTTTTCGCCGGTTTCCCGCCAGCATATCACGCCCTGCCAGGTTGAGTGTTCCCTGTACAGGATCTTTATTACAAAGGTGGCTTTTCTGCCGCCTTTCCGGTAGGTATCCCAGGTCTCTTCTGAAATGATCTTGCATTCTCCCGGTACTATCCCGGAAGCACTTCTGCTGACTCCAACCTCAAATAAATGGACCATAGCATCAGCCAGGCCAATGGTTCCTTTGAAATCCTCCAGATGATTGATAAATGCGTTCTGAACACTTCCTTCCAACAGTCCGCTGTCATAGGAGTTTACAGCTACCTGACATGTTCTTGCGCCTTTTCCCGAATCTTTTATTCTATATCTTCCGGTAAGAATTTCGTCTATCAGCTGGATCATCTGTAATATGCTTTCAAATTGCTCCGTCCGTTCTTCCTCCAGCCAGGTAATATCTCCCTGCCAACTGGCGTCATATCGGAATTTTACGTATATCTGAAATGTTGCTAATTTTCCATTACATACCTTCTTGCATTCTTTCACTTTCGGTGCCGGATACTCAGTACCGGAAAAACCCCGAAATTCCATGGTCTGTTTCGGACACAACATCCGGTTGAATATTTGGTCCATCTGGAGTACTAATTCAAGAAAGTTACCATAACGGATACCGGGTGTTTCTCCCGCGTGACTGATAATTCCCTCCATACACTGCCTCTCGTACCGGTCTACTGTTATGGTAAAATAGCGATATGAGTTATCAAGCATGCTCATTTTTGCTATCGACAATTTTCTCACCTTCTTATAATCTGCTTTAAGTAATCCACATTAATCTAAATTTCCTATTCCTTCAAAAAAATTTACAATTCATTTTATTTTCCTTATAAAAAAATTAATTATAGATGCATTATACATCTTCATGGTAACATAATGGTTACATTTCAACTTTTTTCCATTTCTTTCTTTGTAATTTTTTACTTTTTTTTATTTAAAATGCTGGATTTTGTTTTTAAATTGGTAGATAAAGCAGATTATAAGAACTATTTTATCAGTTCTTTTAATATGTTTTTGTTTATAGACAGTTATATTATCGTTTATATACTTTATATTACATTTTTTATTACATTCTTCAATAAATCAAATACTACAATTTCCTATTTTATCAATAGTCAAAATTCACGCTCCATTCCAATAAAAAAAGAAAACCTGCTCTCTTTAGAATAACAGCAAGTAAAATCAAGCCACCGCTTGATGCAATTCAGTGAAGATCTGCGGCAAAAAAAACTGGTTTTTTATATTAAAAAAGGTTTGGGAGTATATCGGACCAGTTCAAAAGGTATAAGACACTTCGTTGTATCGAACGTATGGAGCAAGCATAAAATCTAAATTATGGAGGAAAAAAACAAAAATGGCTACATAATTCGTAACCGTTGCATGGAAAGAAAGGCCGGCCTTTTGGCACAGAGTGCATATTTGCGCTATGCTTAGAAAAGGTAATGAATGAGCTATGTGAATTCAATAGAAATTTAAAGGCAGCATTTTATTCATTTAATATAGAAGATATGGAAGAAATCACAGAATTTCACGCACTGAAAGAATTTCTCATCAACAATGAATATGCTTTGCCAAATGGACAAATTATAAAATTTTGGAATAATAATAAAAATTATTTTGGAAATCAGCTTCCAAAAAGGACTGCGACAAATATTACCGATTTATTGCCGACGAATAATATTTTATGTTATCTGAGTACAGTGATTTCGGTTCCAATGCGGCCAATGCGGGCGTTAGTGGCTGCCGCGGGATAAAAGCCATGAGAGAATCTGTGAAACTCTTCCGGTATAGAAAAAACCGGTAAAACCCAAAACTACGGGTTATACCGGCTTATAAAAACTCTTATATAAAGATCATCAGACATTGCTTCAGCGTCTCGTCAAATACATTTATTACTAAAATCAGCCCTCAGCCACCGATCACTCTGCTGCATCCCAGATCTGCGGACCCGTCTACTCATCAATACTATAGTTCGGAGCCTCTTTCGTAATATGAATATCATGCGGGTGACTTTCCTTCAGGGATGCTGCGGTAATCTTTACAAATTTAGCTGTTTCCTGAAGTGTCTTAATATCAGAAGCACCACAATAGCCCATTCCTGCTCTGAGTCCGCCCAGCATCTGGAATACGGTATCTTCGACGAGACCTTTGTATGCAACACGGCCTTCCACGCCTTCCGGAACCAGTTTTTTGGCATCAGACTGGAAGTAACGGTCCTTGCTTCCGTTCTCCATGGCTGCAATAGAGCCCATGCCACGATATACCTTATACTTTCTTCCCTGATACAGTTCAAATGTTCCCGGGCTCTCATCGCATCCGGCAAACATACTCCCCATCATGCAGACATTACCGCCCGCTGCGATAGCCTTTGTTAAATCTCCGGAATACTTGATACCACCATCTGCGATAACCGGAATTCCATATTCTTTCGCTACCGCATAGCAATCCATAACCGCTGTGATCTGCGGCACACCGATACCGGCAACCACACGGGTTGTACAGATAGAACCAGGTCCGATACCGACCTTAATAGCATCTGCACCGGCCTCAATCAGGGCCCTTGCCGCGTCTCCGGTCGCTATGTTTCCAGCGATAACCGGAAGATCCGGGTATGCTTCCTTAATCATGCGTACACAGTTTAAAACGTTGGCGGAATGGCCATGAGCGGAATCCAGGACAATCACATCGACCTTGGAAGCGACCAAAGCGGCCACACGATCCAGAACATTAGCAGTAATTCCGATAGCAGCACCACACAGAAGTCTTCCCTGGCTGTCTTTTGCAGACAACGGATATTTGATCTGCTTTTCAATATCCTTAATTGTAATGAGTCCCTTTAAATTAAAATCATCATCAACGATCGGAAGCTTTTCTACTCTCGCCTTGGCAAGAATCTTCTTCGCTTCTGTCATGGTAATGCCTTCCTTCGCCGTCACCAGGTTTTTGGAAGTCATACACTCTTTAATTTTGCGGGAAAAATCTTCCTCAAATTTTAAATCACGGTTGGTAATGATACCAACCAGCTTTTTGCCTTCTGTAATTGGCACACCGGAAATACGGAACTTCGCCATCAGCTCGTCCGCATCCTTTAATGTATGTTCTGGGGAAAGATAAAATGGATCCGTAATGACGCCATTCTCCGACCTCTTTACCTTATCAACCTCATCTGCCTGCGCCTGAATCGACATGTTCTTGTGGATAATACCGATACCTCCCTGTCTTGCCATGGCAATTGCCATACGGTGCTCGGTAACCGTATCCATACCAGCACTCATCAGGGGAATGTTCAGCTTGATGGTTTTCGTGAGGCAGGTCGTCAAATCAACCTGATTGGGGATTACTTCTGAATAAGCTGGAACTAAAAGTACGTCGTCAAAAGTAATGCCGTCGCCAATAATTGTACCCATTAAATTTTCCTCTCTTTCTTGTCCTTTTTATTAATGTAACTAATATATTTTTGCTTGTTAGTTACATAGTTTAACAAATTTTGCGTCACTTGTCAACGGACAATTTCAATCTGTTTTCCGTGTGTGAAAGACATAATTTCCAGCGTATTTAATATATTCATCGTGGCTTATAAATGTACATATTCTTCCTGTCCGAATGCGCATAATCATTAAGCGGGCAATGCATAAGTATGTAAACAAATGCACTGCCCGCAATCAAAATTTATCGTTTAGTGATGCCATTCCCGATTCGATACGGCTGACTAATTTCCGGAGGGAGAACTGTCTGAATCAGTCTTCTTCTGTTTCCAGATATAGAAAATAAGAACCAACAGAAATGAGAGACTTTGAGCAATTGTAATTCGCACAAACATCAATTCATCAGCGCCAGTATAGGAAGTAACGTGTAAAATATTTACGATTGTATTATTGACAAAATGATCCCCCATAGCCATGTAAAGTGAGCCAGTCAATTTTGTTATCATAGCCGCTTTAAAACCAACAAGACCGCTTGTGATTACCAACATGAAAATGTTGGCCGCCATCCCTCCCATGCTGCTCAGACCGTCATAATAATTGCGAATCGGGCCTATGACATGCCACGCACCGAATAAAATGGAACAAATAATTGCCGCTGCAATAAATCTGTATTTTTGTTGAAGAATTTTTTGAAAAAGCCCTCGATATACGCCTTCCTCCATCAGTACATTAACGATGTTACCAACTATACAAATAAGGAAGAACAGGATACCGGTCTGATTTCCTATATTTTTATCCACAGCATAGCTGCTGACATAAAATTGAAGGGACTGGAAATTTCCCTGCGAAACTGCAATCAGGATTTCCGCCCCATATGCGGCCGCAAACACAGAAATACCAAACAGTAAACCGAAAGTAAAATTTTTGAATATACCTTTACGCTTAAATCCAATATACTCGAAATCAGTAGATAGCATTTTTATTGCAATCCAGAGAATTATGATGCCAGCAATCTTATGTATAATCGCTTCTCCCAATAAGGTCTGATCTGTACGAATGATAAAATATTCTATCATTCGAAAGATAAAACACAGTATGTAAATTGCGAGCACCGATAACAAGGGACTTCTTAGTTTTTTCATGTAGAGCTCCTTCTGTCGTTCGACTTTGGATTTATTTAGCCGTCTCACCTGATTTTAAAACGATATGTTTCTTATACTTTATATGTTAATATGGAGCCTGTCAAGCGGTCTTTCTAACGCTTGGTTTGTATTTATGAAATTACAGGAGATGCTGTTAACACATTCGATCTATATTTCATCCCCCTTATTTACATATCAGTAAATGTTAACACGTAATAACATTTTATTATTTATCATTTGTATCTGATTTATTTAGAAATCTCCTGTTATTGTATATTGCTGGTCTTTATTTTATGCCTTTAAGATCCAAATTAAAAATAGAAGCTTATAATCAAAAATGCAGCCTATTTCGGCACATTTGCTGAAGTAAGCTGCATTCATTTATTTACTGTTTTCTTTTCTAATTATAGTAAGCTCTGTTGTATAACTGATATTCTCTTCAAAATCTACTAATTTCTCGTATCTTATGATATAGATCACATATTTACTGCTCTTTTCAGCTTCTTTACATCATCTTCCAGTGTGCTGACTCGAATTCTTGTCATTTCGATACTTCCCGCTACTCTTATCGCCTCATCCAGTTTTCTGTTCAGAATGAAATGTGATTCTGCAATAAGAGCAATACTCGGGCGGATTTCATTTTCAATGGTAAAACGAATCCCCTTCACATTTTCATTTAACTGTTCCATCTTAGCATCAATTCTGCCTTCCATGGTGTTCATATTATTTCTCAGGTCTATGATATCAGTCTTTACCACGGTCATATCGTACTTTAATTCTACGATATCAGTCTTTACCACGGTCATATCGCTCTTTAATTCTACGATATCGCTCTTTACCACAGCCATATCACTTTTCAGCTCTGCTACATCACTCTTTAACTCCACGATATCGCTCTTTACCTCAGCCATATCACTCTTCAGCTCTGCTACGTCACTCTTTAACTCCACGATATCGCTCTTTACCTCAGCCATATCACTCTTCAGCTCTGCTACGTCACTCTTTAACTCCACGATATCGCTCTTTACCTCAGCCATATCGCTCTTCAGCTCTGCTACATCGCCTTTTAATTCCACGATATCGCCCTTCATCACAGCCATATCATTTTTCATCACAATTACATTATCATTTATACTCTGAACATTTCCACAGAGTAAATCCAACTTTTCATCTATTGTCATTTCACTCCTCCTGAATTTGGTTTTTACGTCTCTCAGATGTTTTTATTATACTGTAAAAGCTTTGCCATTACAAGACTTTTTCTCAATCATTCATACACATCACCAACTCTCCTGAAGCTAAACATAGGATTTTTTTGCGGAAACCGCATTGAAACAAAGAATTTTAGAATTTCACAGGCAAGAAAATGCTGTGGAACTTGTTTTCTATCTTACTATATTCGAATCACACCTGTCAAGCATCGATGTTAGGTTTTACAAAAATTCCTATAAAAATCGTAACAGTTCACTCCCCACCAATCCAGCCGTTTTAGCTTCACTCCTCCCCCATTCCCAAAGAGCACAAAAAAGGCCAAACACACGCCGCGTCCTAATACGCATCATGTATCTGTCCTTTTCCTTTTACCCTTATAAAACTTATCCTGAAACAAATCCTCAAACGACGTTCAAGGCATCTCCTTAAACGCGGTCCACGATCTTTCGTGGAGCCGTCATCTTCATGCAGTGAAGAAGCTTATCGTTCGGCTCGAAAATAATCTTCACGGATTCACTGCCGGACTGGCTGATCAATGTAAATGTCTTGGCGTCCGGGGTGTGGGAAGAGAAATCCAAAACCTTCATATTATTTCTCTCGTGATCTTTCGCTTCCGTGGAACCGGTAGGCGCGACGATCTGAATCTCATCCATGGAACCTTCCCAGGCCTTTTTTCTCTTGGTCCTTCCGTAAATCCGGTCGATTGTCAACTGATTGCCTACATAAAGGTATTCAAATTCAACTTCGCTGTTGCGGAAGACAAAGTAGGCTGCCGCTGCTGCCGCAAAGAGAACCAGGATTCCGAAAATTCCGAGCAGCGGGGATACAGCAATAAAGAATGCCACCACACATACCAGAACCATCAATACCTTGACAAGCATCATATAAGCTGGTGCTTTTCGTTTTACGAGCCATTCTGCATACATTTCATTCATAGACTGATGTCCTTTCTTCTGTGAAGGGAGATGATATAATTCACGGTCCACGTCACCCGGAGGTTTTTTGTTTCACAGGATGAACTCTCCTATGAGACAAAATAAAGAGGATCTGCAATGCAAGCACTGCAAACCCTCTTTTCATTACGCATGCGTCGCTTTTGCTTCCGTTATTACATCATATCCATTCCGCCTGGAGCCGGAGCTGCAGGTGTTTTTTCTTTTATATTAGCAACAACTGATTCAGTTGTCAATAAGGTAGATGCAACACTGTTCGCATTCTGTAACGCGCTTCTTGTAACCTTGGTCGGATCTAAGATACCGGCCTCGATCATATCAACATATTCTTCCTTATAAGCATCAAAGCCTGTGCCAGCCGGTGCCTCTTTTACTTTGCTGATAATAACGGCGCCTTCCAGACCTGCGTTTGCCACAATGTGGTATAACGGAGCCTCCAAAGCCTTTAAGATAATCTTAGCACCTGTCTTTTCTTCACCTTCCAGACTGTCAATCACCTTCTGAACGTCCTTCATAGCATGGATATAAGCGGAACCGCCGCCGGCGATAACGCCCTCTTCTACGGCCGCTCTTGCCGCGGATAAAGCATCTTCCATTCGAAGCTTTGCTTCCTTCATTTCAGTCTCAGTAGCCGCGCCTACGCGGATAACAGCGACACCACCGGATAACTTCGCAAGTCTTTCCTGTAATTTTTCTTTATCAAAATCAGATGTGGTCTCTTCGATCTGCCCCTTGATCTGGCCGATTCTTGCTTCGATCTCATCTTTGCTGCCTTCGCCGTCTACGATGATCGTATTTTCCTTCTGAACTTTAACGGATTTAGCGCGTCCAAGCATATCCATTGTGGTGCTCTTTAATTCATAGCCTAATTCTTCAGAAATTACCTTGCCGCCTGTTAAGATAGCGATATCCTGAAGCATCTCTTTTCTTCTGTCGCCGTAGCCAGGAGCCTTAACAGCTACTACATTAAAGGTACCTCTTAATTTGTTTACAATTAAAGTGGTCAGGGCCTCACCCTCGATATCCTCTGCAATGATTAAGAGTCTTGCGCCGGACTGTACAACCTGCTCTAACAAAGGAAGGATCTCCTGAATGTTGGAAATCTTCTTATCTGTAATGAGGATATACGGATCGTCTAAGTTGGCTTCCATCTTCTCCATGTCGGTGCACATATAAGCGGAAACGTATCCTCTGTCAAACTGCATACCTTCTACTAAGTCTAACTCAGTCTTCATGGTCTTGGATTCTTCAATGGTAATGACACCGTTGTTGGAAACCTTCTCCATCGCATCGGCTACCATCTCGCCGACACCGTCATCTGCTGCAGAGATTGCCGCTACTCTGGCGATGGAAGCTTTGCCCTTGATCGGCTCGCTCATCTTTGCGATTGCATCTACCGCTGCCTCAGTGGCTTTTCTCATACCCTTTCTTAATTCAATCGGGTTAGCGCCTGCAGCCACGTTCTTCATGCCTTCATTGATCATCGCCTGAGCCAGTACCGTCGCTGTAGTGGTACCATCACCTGCTACGTCGTTGGTCTTTGTCGCTACTTCTTTCACAAGCTGTGCGCCCATGTTCTCATATGGATCTTCCAGCTCGATCTCTTTTGCAATGGTCACACCATCGTTGGTGATCAGCGGAGCGCCAAAGGATTTGTCAAGAACAACGTTTCTTCCTTTCGGTCCCAATGTTACACGAACTGTGTCTGCTAACTGATTTACGCCGGCTTCCAGTGCTTTTCTGGCGTCTACACCATATTTAATCTGCTTTGCCATGATTTCATTCCTCCAGTTTCTTTCTATCTATCGTTTTTGTTATGATTTCGGTATTGCCTTAGGGATACGGTTTATTCGATCACAGCCAGGATATCGTTCTGCTTTACGATAACCAGCTTGTCATTTTCGCTTTCGCCTTCCACTTCGGTTCCTGAATACTTGGAAAAGATTACTTTATCGCCGACCTTTACCTGCATGGTTACTTCCTTGCCATCAACCAGGCCGCCTGGTCCAACTGCGATTACTTCCGCCTGCTGCGGTTTTTCTTTTGCCTGACCCGGTAAAACGATACCGGATTTCGTCGTTTCCTCTGCAACCAATGGTTTTAATACTACCCTGTCAAATAATGGTACTAATTTCATTGCAATTCCTCCTCATACTGTTTCTATTGATTCTTTCTTTTTGTTTCGCAATGGAAACTTCTTTTATTCACATACTAAGTTATATCACTCATTATTAGCACTGTCAATAGTTGAGTGCTAATTTTATATTTTTTTTACAATTTCATTCCATAACTGAGAGCATTTTCCCGTTCCTACATAGTTTATAGAAATTTTCTTATTATATACCTTTATTTTTTTCTTTATAAGTATTACAATAAGAATCAAATGAAAGGAGTGTTTCACATGGCAAAAAAGGGTAATGGTTTTGGGAAGTTAGTGGCTTTCGCCACCATCGCGGGTGCCGTTGCGGCCGGTATCTCTTATTTTACGAAATATAAATCTTTCCATAAAGAACTGGAAGAAGATTTTCATGATTTTGAAGATGACGGGAATGATGACATTTCCAAGATTGACAGCACAATGAACAGGAACTACGTATCCCTTCACGCAGACAAAGATGAATTCAAGGTAGCCGCCGCCGATATGGCCGACGCAGCCAAGGATGCAGCTTCTGCCGCGAAGAACCTCGTGAAAGACGCAGCCAGCATCGTGAACAGTACGGCCAGGGAAGCCGCTTCCGCAGTTGCCGATACTGCCAAGGATATGCTTGATTCCGCTATGGACCGTTCAGAGGACGACGAGGAAGAAGAAGATATTACCGAAGACGGCGGGCTCGACTACGCAGCCGGCGCCACAGAAGGGTTCAAAGAAGAACCGGAGCAGGCCGCAGATACAGAAGATAAACAAGCAGACTCAGAAGAAGTCGAAGAGATATATGAGGGAACCGGAGATGCACTGAAGAAATTTGCCGCAGAGGAATCCACTACCATTGTGGAAGACACGGCAGACGAACCATAATGAATTAGAATCAGCCAACCGGTAATCAGACGGCGCAGAGTGGTATTCCATTCTGCGCCATTAAATTTACATTTTAAGTTTACATTTTAGGATTACAATTTAAGTTTACATTTTAAAGTTTACATATTAATAAGAAAGAGTCCCGAAAAGTGAATGCCGCTCTCACGATTCCATTTCCAGGCACACGCCTTCACTCTTCGGAACTCTTTTTGTCTGTTATTCCCGCACAAAAATCGGGGAAACCCAGGCGGTGTCTCCATTTCTCAAGTGTACCCGAAGCCGGTAGCAGCTTCCCGCCTCCAGTGTCACCTTCTTTTCATACTTCATCGTATACGCCTCTTCCGGCACTGCCTGACGAATTCTGGTCTTATAGGCGTTGTGCCAGTAGAAATCATCGCGGTAGTGTTCCACATTTCCAAAGACCTCTGCGGCCAAATCCATGCTCTCCTGATACTGGGCGAGAATTCTCGAGGATTTCATCAATTCCTTAAGCGTAAAGCGGTAGACGTAGCGGTCCACCTTCAGCACGATCTCGTCCTCCGGCTTTCCCTCCACTTCAAACACAAAGCCTTCCTTCACGACCGTACTTGGTCCCATCCAGTGGCCTGTAGTGGTGCTCATATAGGTAGTCATATGGAATTCACAGGATTTCTCCGTCACATTGCAAAGCTCCTGACCAAAGCTGTTAAAGCATTTCTGCACCGAGCAGAGACGGCCCGGAACCTCCAGAGACCCATCCCATGTTTTCGTCAGACGGTCCTTATAAAACTTGGGATTCGGCCCCCAGCCAAACTCCACTGCAAACTTATAATTTCTTACTCCGGTATACTCAGTCTCTTCCCAGGTTCCCGCATGAACCGCCATGGTATCCAGAACATTGTCCCGAAGGATCTCTACCCGGTCAATGGCGTCCGCCGCCTCAATGGCAAATGCAAGCGTTCCCTCTCCCGGCTTCACCACAGACCCCATCGGGCTTCCGTTTATGGTAAAATCAATATCCATACGGCTTCTGCTGACGCCATATACCCGGCGGTTTAACAGGCCTTCCCAGATCGCCTCCTTTGAGCCGTCCGCTGCCAGCACGCACATGGTTCCATGATCGTGAACTGCCGGTACATTGTGGTTGTCTCCAGAGGCAATCATGCCGACCAGATACCCCTTCTCGATACCCCTCTCATAGCAGGTCTCTCCGGTTCTCGGCCCCATGTGGAGATGGCGCTCCATATCAAAAGGGCCTGTATCATTTTCACTGCAGCCATGGCTGGAATATATCTCAGCAAAGGGAGAGAAAGCTTCCCGGTGCGTCTCCCAGTTTTTTCCCCTGCTGCCCAGCTGGTAGGCCACGTGGTGGGGGATGGCTATCGCCGACCTGTCCTTATACGCCTGGTAGAGTTCCTCGTACCGCATGGGATGGAGCATCGGCTGATCATTATCCAAAAAGAACACATTATGGTCTCCGTCCTCTCCGGAGCCCTGCCACTCATAGCCCATAAACATCGGATAACCGGCTTCGTTTTGCTGTTTTACCGCATCGCGAAGCTGTTCCCAGTCCTGTTCGATCTGTTCCCTGTCATATAAATCCTCCAGGCCTGCCCCTGTTTCGGTACGCTTCATATAAAAGGGATAGTAGGCAACCGGCCAGAAATCAACAGTCTTTTTTGCGTGTTCAATCCATTGGTTCAGCTCTCCCATCTGATTATGATGAATATTGCTGTGTAAATCCGTCCATAGTTTTTTGTAATGCATAGTGGTTCCTTTCCTTACTTCTCCGTATTTTCTCCGTATTTTTTCAGAAATTCTGCTTCCATGCTCCGCTGCTTTTTGTCGTTCTTCTTTAAAAGCCAGATCAGAACAAAGGTCAGAATAATAAACGCCAGACAGATTGGGCGTTTTAAGAATATGGTCCAGGAGCCGTCTGAAAGGACCAGGGAATTTCTTAAGTTGGCCTCTGCGATGGGGCCAAGAACGATTCCGAGAATAATCGGAACGGGAGGCAGCTCCACCTTCTGCATGAAATAAGCGATACAGCCGAAAATCAGCATGACCCTCACGTCAAAGGAAGAATTCGCCAGTGAAAATGCTCCCGTACAGCAGATAACAACCAGAAGCGCCGTTAAAAGCTCCTGCGGAATGTGTGTGATTTTTACGAACAGGGGAAGCAGATATTTTCCCTGTAAAAACATCACAATCTGAGAAATCACACATCCGATCAAAATGGCATAAACGACCGGACCCGAAGTGGAAAACAGCTTCGGACCAACCACCAGCCCATGCATGGTGAATGCGCCCAACAGCGTGGCCGCCACCGCATCTCCCGGAATTCCCAGTGTAAGCAGCGGAATCAGCGTGGCCGCGGTCGCCCCATTGTTGGCGGACTCCGGCGCAGCGATTCCCTTTAATTCTCCCTCACCGAACTTCTCGCCCGGTTTCGCGCAGCGTTTGGCCTCGTTATAAGCGATATAGGAGGCGATCGCCCCGCCTGTGCCCGGAATGGCTCCGATAAACGCTCCGATCGCGGAGGATTTCAGCATGGTGGGAACGGTACTCTTTAATTCGCCGAGCGTCAGGCGGTCCGAGGGATCTGCCTTCTTCAGCTCTGTCCCCGCTTCCTCCTCTTCCGTGCCGTTTACACGGCTGATCATCTGTGCAATCGCGTAAACGCCCAGTAAAACCGCCAGCATTTTGATTCCGTTATACATCTGAAGACTACCGAAGGTAAAACGGGTAACGCCGCTGACAGCATCAATTCCCACCGTGGCGATCAGTACGCCGAAGGCCCCGCTGATCACTCCCTTTAAAATGCTCCGTCCGCTGACTGAGGCGATTACGGACAGCCCGAACACCGCCAGGGCAAAATACTCCGGGGCTCCGAAATAGACGGCGATCTTGCTGATCTGGGGTGCGAAAAACAGGAGGCACAACGCACTTACCAGTCCGCCAAAGGTGGACGCCGCCAGGGCCATGTCCAGGGCCTTCCTGGTCTTTCCCTTTTTCGACAGGGGATATCCGTCCAGCAGGGTGGCTGCCGCTGCGTTCGTTCCCGGCGTATTGATCAGAATCGCCGTTATGGAGCCTCCGAAATTCGAGCCAAAAAAGATGGCAGTCAGCATCAGCAGGGCTGGAACACTGCCTAATTTAAACGTAAATGGAATCAGAACGGTAATGGCCAGATTGCCATTCAGCCCTGGTATGGAGCCGAAAATGATTCCGATAAAAATCCCCAGGTTTACAAATACAAAGTTCTCCAGAGTAAACAGCTGGGGCAGTGCCTGAAATATAATTTCCTTCATTTGCGGCCTCCTACTTCAGTCTCACGTGAAGTACCTGCGTAAACAGCAGATACAGGACGAAAACCGTGATAATTACGATCATATAATACAGCTGCTTTTTACTCTTTGTAAAAAGCAGGGTTGCGGCTCCCAGGAATATGGAAGCCACAATAAAGCTGTATTCAAACAGGATCACATAGATCCCAAACACCGCCATGTAAAGGAACGCCTTGCCTTCTTTTGCCAGATCCAGTTCCCGGACCGTGTCCTTCTTTAAAATAAGGCTCTGGACGATCAGCGCCGCGCCGCATACGATAAACAGAATGGCTGCTCCACCGGGAACGGCCCTGGAAGTCAGGCTGTTTCCTGACGAATATTCTGTACCTATCTGAGCCGGAATCAGCCAGAGGACTGCCAGGCCGAAGATCACGCTTACGATTCCGGCCCACAGATTTGTCCTGTACTTCACTTTCATATCGCTTTCTCCCTGCCTTATTAGTGATAATATTTTTCGTAGATTTCCTGACACATGTTAGCGGAATCCTCAATCATGGCACGGACGGTCTCGCCGTCGGCAATATCCGGGACGTATTTTGCGCTCTCGGCCAGTTTCTTACATTCCTCGGTTTCCGTATAGGCCTGAATCATGTCATGAATCTGATCCAGAGCCGCCTGGTCCGCTCCCTTTTTCGCCATCAGGAAGTTGCAGGATTTGAACTGAATATCATATCCCAAATCCACGACGGACGGAACGGTAAAACCTTCGAATCCTTCATAGGCGTCCGCTGAAAATACCACGATGGGAACGGCCGTTCCCTCTTCGATAAACTGCTGACAGGCGCTGGCATTGCCGATGGCGCAGACTACGTCACCGGAGGTCAGGGCCAGCATATCCTTATTCGTTCCGTCCGATGTTACAGCCTCCGCGTTTAAGCCCGCTTCTCCGAACAGCGCAGTGCCCAGCATATGAGTCGTTCCTCCAGGTGTATTGGAGCCGAACAGAATCCGCTCCTTCTCTCCATAGGCCTTCAGTTCCTCCCAGTTATGGATGCCGCTCTTTTCCGGGTTCACACAGAGTACAAAATCCTCAGATACCATGCCGGATACAATGGCGAAATCGTCAAGGCTGACCTTAATATCCTGATTAAAGAGAGGCGCCAGTGTAAAGAGCGCGATTCCAGACGTCATCAGCTCGCAGGGATCTGCGTCCTTGGCAAGAAGATCATTGGCTGCAATGGCACCGGACGCTCCGGTCAGATTATTAATCATAACCGTCGTTCCCGTGCTCTGCTGAATTCCCTGTCCCAAAATCCTCGTGATCGTGTCCATGGTTCCCCCTGCTGCATTGGGAACACGGATCGTAATGTCATGGTCCGGCTTCCAGCTGCCAGCCGGCACGACGGCGCTGTCGGCGGCTCCACTCTCATTGTCCTTGGACACACTCTCATTGGATGCTTCCTCTTTGGCGGCCTCCTTCTGTGTCTCAGACGGATTCTTCGCTCCGCTCTGGCTGGCGCATCCCATAACCGACGCCGCCATAACTCCCGCAAGTACCAATGCCATCAAATTTCTTCTTTTCATTTGCTGCCTCTCCTTTTCATATAATTTCATTTTGAAATTAATTAGTTAAATTTTTAAGACACACCCCGTTGTCTTTTTATCATTATATCACATCTCTATATTATTTCAATATGAAATTATATTTTTTTATTAAGTTTAGACAATAATCTCCAGAGCCCGTTCCACAGACAGTCTGGCAATGCTATCCTCAATGCGGACATTTTTCGTCTCTCTCACCATCCAGCAGTTGTCGGCAATCTCCTCCGTAAAGGCCAGTTCCTTCGTCTTCTGCTTCAAACGCTCCAGAATCCCATCGACACTCTCGAACAGATCACCATACAACACAAGCGTTCCGGGGTTCACAACCAGAAGAATCTGATTGATTCCAACCGCCAGCTTGTCGATGACATCCGTCAGGACTGCAGCCGCGGCCGTCTCGCCCTCATTAGCCTGCCTGCAGATCTCCGGCAGTTCCAGCCGTTTCCCGCTGGCTTCAAAGTACGCCTCTTCCATGGCCGGCTTTGACACATACGATTCCAAATGTCCTCTTTTTCCGCAGGCGCACCGTCTTCCTCCGCTCTCCACGAGGATGTGGGCGAACTTACCTGCCATGCTGTTCTCGCCGTCGATCACCTGGCCATTGCAGATAATGCTGCCTCCGACGCCGTCGGAAATGTAAAGATACACCAGATTCCGGTTGGTACCGCTCAAGTCCAGATACTGCCCTTTTAAGTCGGCAATCACGTTGTTTTCCACGAGAATCTCACAGTCATACCGCGCTCCCATGTATTCCTTTACATGGATCTCCTCTCCTGAGTCGGGTGAATAGATTACGCTTCCCTTTCCTTCGTTTACCGTTCCGCGGGAGGCAATACCAATGGCAAGAAGGTGTTTCTTCTCAATGCCTGCAGTCTCTAAGCAGTCCTGGACGGCATGTTCCATCAGACTTAAGAGCTGATCCCCCTTCGTTTTCCCTAAAAGCCTTATCTCACCGGAATGCACCGGCTCTCCTCCCAGGTTCCTGATACAGTAGTAAAGCCTCGATCTGCTTAAATTCATTCCGACGCTGTAATAGGCATTCTTTTTGACACAGAGCATAACCGGCCTGCGTCCCATATGGGTCTGTTCAGTGCCTTCCTCACATATAAGCCCCTCCCGCAGCAGCTCCTCCACTACCCGCGTGACGGACGGCGCAGAAAGGCCCAGGCGCTTCTCCAGCTGTTTTCTGGAAATGCCTTCATGATTTAAAATTTCGCGAAATATGCGAACCCTGTTTCTGGATTTCATCTGAGATTTACCGGTGTTTTCAATGCGAAGCATAGGACAAGCCTCCTTTCCTGACTAAAGTACTCCCCGGAGCACTATCACTATCATACTCGATATTCCTGTTTCCGGCAAGCAAAAAGGATGGTATAGTATCCGTATCAATTTACAGAAATGGGGAAGATTTATGTTGACTACAATTAGAAATTCAGAATTGACCGCGGTGATTGACAGCGCAGGAGCACAGCTTGTTTCTTTAAAAGACCGCAGAGGGAAAGAATACATCTGGCAGCGGGATCCGCGCTTCTGGGACCGCTGTTCTCCGCTCCTCTTTCCCGTGGTTGGAGGCTGCCGGGATAACCGGATCGTGATAGACGGAAGCGAATACAGCCTGCCAAAGCACGGTTTCTGCAAGGATATGGAGTTTCAGAGGACCACACGGACTAACTGCAGCGTGTCCTTCCTTCTTCAGGACAGTGAATACACAAAAACCATGTATCCCTGGTCCTTCTGCCTGTCGCTGACTTATGAGCTGCAGTATGAGAGCCTTCTCCTGAAATACCGGGTCGCCAACAAGGACTCCTCTGCCCTGTATTACTGCATCGGAGCCCATCCTGGCTTCTGCTGTCCTATAGAGGAAGACGCTGTCTTCGAGGATTACAGTCTTTTATTTGAGAAAGAGGAGTCCACTTATGCCATGCCCTTTGACCGTTTCCTGGGAGAATATCTCTCCGGCGCAATCGGATACGAACTGCATGGCCGTATCATTCCCCTTTCCAGGGAACTCTTCCAGGACAATGCCCTCTATTTTCCCGAAATCGCCTCACGCCGTGTCTCTCTCGTCCATCGGGAAAGCGGCCGTGGCGTCGAGGTTTCCTATCCGGACTTTGAGACGATTGCATTTTGGACCGTGTACCCGGACAGGGCGCCGTTTCTCTGCATCGAGCCCTGGAACGGTTCCGGAGCCCGCACAGGAGAAGGGGACGAGCTGATTCATAAAAATCATGTCCGAAGACTGGAACCAGGCGCCTCCCACGACCTCTCCATGGCAGTAAGGCCTCTTATTTCTCGTACAGAAACTCTTCCGGAAGTGTTACCTTAAAATCCTTTGCCAGATCCCTAAAATTCTGCGGGGTAATCGTCCGAAGCTTGTCGGGGCGGATGGAGAGCACCTTCACGAGAATTTCGGCAGACTTCTCCACAGTATGCATCAGGCCGAAGGTCAGATCAAAATCTTCGCCGGAGGCAAACAGGCCGTGGTGAGCCCATACGGCAACGTCATACTTCTTCATCAGTTCGCTGGTAGCCACGGCGATGTCGCGTCCGCCCGGAACCATCCAGCCTACTACGCCGACGCCATCCGGAAATACGACCGGACACTCGGTAGCCATTTCCCATAATTCTCTCGTAAATACCTTGTCTTCCAGCGGAAGAACGAAGGTCAGGGCGATGACATTGGTCGGATGCGCATGGTAAATAACGCGGTGCTTTCCATTAGTAACTTCTTTCTTCACTTCATGGTTCATCAGATGGGATGGGAGCTCGCTGGTTGGGCGTCCGCCATTCACCAGGCCCCAGCAGATGCGGTAGTTCTCTCCCGCCTCATCTACCTCGATGATGCAGCTGTTGGCCGCCGGATCAAGGATTACATTGCGGAAGTATTTTCCGCTTCCCGTTACCATAAAATACTCGCCGGCCAGCTTCGGAACGCTGGTTCCGATCGGCTGCCATGGATTCGTGTCTGTTAATTCTTCCTTCACGGATTCCACTTCTTCCGGTTTGATGCGGTAGCTCAAGTTGCCGCCGTTTCTTTCATGCCAGTTCTGTTTGAAACCGTCGTCACAGAGACGGATAAAGCCTTTTACAAATTCTGCTTCTGTTACTTTCATTTTATATACACCTGTTCTTTCTGTTTTTATTTAACTTCTCTTTGCCAGAACGTCGGCCTCATACCTCTTTACTTCCTCAAACCACGCTTCCTTAACCGGGGCGCCGTTCTGCTCGCAGAAGTAATCCCATACATCGCCTAACGGATAGGTCTTCATTTCCTCGGAAAGCATCATTAATTCCGTAAACTGCCTGTTGTTCTGAAGTTCCGCCATCCTGGCGTTCGGAAGAAGCAATGCGTTTAACAGCGCTTTCTGCATATTGCGCATGCCTACAACCCAGGCACTGATGCGGTTGATGCTGGCATCAAAGAAATCGAGGGCCAGTAAGACGCGGTCTGCGCCGCCGCGGATGATTTCCCCCGCGATCGCTCTCGTCTCATCGTCAAATAAGACTACATGGTCGCTGTCCCAGCGCACCGGTCTCGTCACGTGAAGAGCCACCTTGTCAAAGAACAGAAGCATGGAAGAAATCTTGTCGGAAACAACCTCTGTCGGGTGATAGTGACCGCTGTCCAGCAGGCATAAAATATCATTCTTGGAAGCGTAATTCATATAGAACTCATGGGAACCGACCGTGCAGCTTTCCATACCAATTCCGAACACCTTGGACTCAACCGCCACAAACACGCTGGACTTGTCGTAATCGATGGAAAGGATCTGATCCAGGGAATCCTTCAGTCTCGCTCTCGGAGCCGTACGGTCCGCCGGAATGTCCTTGAATCCGTCGGGAATCCAGATATTCATGGTACATGGCGTCCCCAGCTCCTTTGCAAAATACTCGGAAATGCGGATGCATGCCTTCACATGGTCGATCCAGAATTTGCGGATCTCTAAAACTTCACTGGATAATGTGGCATTTTCCGCCTTCGCGTGGGAGAATAAGGTCGGGTTAAAGTCGATTCCGAGGCCCCTTTCCTTTGCAAATTCCACCCATTTTGCAAAATGCTTCGGCTCCAGCTTGTCTCTGTCTGCCCATTCACCCTCTTCAAATACGGCATAGCTTGCATGAAGGTTGATTCTGTGTGTTCCCGGAATCAGGCTGAGCGCCTCGTCCATATCGGCCATCAGCTCTTCCGGTGTTCTTGCGCGTCCCGGGTAGTTTCCGGTCGCCTGAATCCCGCCGGAAAGTGCGCCTGCCCCGTCAAATCCAATTACATCGTCTCCCTGCCAGCAGTGCATGGAAACCGGAATATTTTTCAGGGCCTCCAGGGCGGCGTCCGTATCCACACCGACTGCACGGTAAATTTCCTTTGCGGCTTCATATCTCTCTTTTACTGTCATGATATCATTCTCCTCTTTCTGATTTTATCTGTACCGCCGGTCAGTCCAGATGGAATACCGGCTTTAAATCCATACTCACCGGGCTGTTGTCCGGGTTTGTATCCATGATGTCGGCCATATAATCCCACCATTTGCGGTTAATGGCCGTGTCTGCTGATTTCGCCCATTTTGCTTCCTCTTCAATCTCTATATAGCCATAGAGCACATTCGTCTCGCTGTCCAGAAAAATAGAATAGTTATGGCCGCCATACTCATGGATCATGTCCTTCATCTCCGGCCATAAAAGGTTGTGCCGCCTCTCATACTCTTCGGCCATGCCTTCATACAGATGCATTTTAAATGATTTATGTATCATCCTCAGTTCCTCCGTTATTCGTATGTGCTGATCTCAAATGAATGGTATACGGCCGCTCTCGCTTCCGTAAGCCCCTGAAATTCTCCGGCTCTGATCATCTGAGCCAGAAGATTGCCGATGGCGGTTGCCTCGCCCGGACCCGCGTATACCGTTTTCCCCGTGGCCTTTGCAGTCAGCTGGTTTAAATACTCTGCGTTGGAACCGCCTCCCACAATATTCACAGCCTGATACGTTCTGCCTGTGATGGCTTCCAGTTCCTCCACCGTCTCCTTGTAACACTGAGCCAGGCTGTTGTAGATAACCGCCGCCAGCGCACCGGCCGTCTCCGGTACTTCCTGGCCGGCTTCTCTTAAATACGCGTTTACCGCTTCCGTCATGCTCTTCGGCGCGAGAAATACATCGTCGTTGCAGGGCACAATGGACTTTATGGTCTCATGGGACGCCATGCGGCAAAGTTCAGCGAAAGAATATTCTTCTCCGGCCGCGGCTAGCTCCTTTTTTACAGACTGAATCATCCACAGGCCCATGATGTTCTTCAAATAACGGAAACGATACTCGTAACCGCCTTCGTTTGTCAGATTAGCCTTCCGGCTTTCTGCAGAACAGTCGGCCTCGCTTAACTCGGTGCCCATCAGGGACCAGGTGCCGGAACTGATGTATAACAGATCGCCGTCCGTATCATGTGTTTTTTCAGTCTCATGGCCTTTTCTTTCCCCTTTCTCCGGAACCGGGACCGCCATAACCGCGGAGCCTGTGTCATGGGTCGCAGGAAGAACCACCTTGCAGTTAAAGCCGACCTCATCCTGCACGGCTTTCGTCAGCGTCCCTACCACGGTTCCCGGCATGGACAGCTCGGTAAACAGTTTTTCAGGATATCCGAGCTGACGAATCAGCTCATAGTCCCACGTCTTCGTCACCGGACTGACCAGCTGGGTGGTCGTCGCGTTGGTATATTCCTGTCTCTTCACGCCGGTCAGCATGTAATGGAAGTAATCCGGGATCATCAGCAGGGACTCCGCGCCGGAAAGTGCCTCCGGCTGTTCCTCTTTCACCGCCATCAGCTGATAGATGGTGTTGAATATCTGCTTCTGGATTCCGGTCCTTTCATACAGGGCCTCCTGAGAAATGACTTCGTATACTTTTTCGTCCATGCCCTTCGTCCTGTCATCCCGGTAGCCGACCGCGTCTCCCAGCCTCCGTCCGTCTCTGTCCAGCAGGACAAAATCCACCGCCCAGGTATCGATTCCCATACTGCACGGAATCTTTCCCAGCGCCGCACACTGCTTCATTCCCATCTTGATCTCGTGAAACAGGGATTCCACATCCCAGCAGAGATGGCCGTTTCTCTTCTCCATGCCGTTTTCAAAACGATAGATCTCTTCCAGGCTGATTGTTCCGTCCTTCACTGTGCCGAGGATATGGCGGCCGCTGGAGGCGCCGATGTCCACTGCAAGGTAATAGTTCTCCATTTGTATCACCCTCCGATATTTTCTAATCATATTTTATCGAATTATCAGGCAGAAAAAAAGGTCTCGGTTTATTAAAAAATGTGTCCTTATTTGCAGTCTTGTGCTATACTGCATGTATAAATATCTGTCTGCGGACCATTACTGTCCGCAGGCCCTTCGATGGGAGGCCGTCATGGCATTAAAACAGAAACGGGAACAGACTATTTTTCAAAAACAGCTGGAAAAAGCGGCAACCAGAAATATTGTTTTCCTGGTTTTCATCGGATGCCTGTTTTTTTCAGCCGCCATTTTCGGGATTAACTATTTAAACACCAGGTTTAATGTGCAGGAACACATTGAATTTTTAACCAGCACCTTTCAAACGGCTTATTACGCCACGGATTCCTACTTAAACGACACGGAAAATGACTCCGTTTTTACGCGGTGCATCGAGGATGGGACGGATGGCAGCGAGGTACATTACTCCTTAAGTAAGTACAATGTAGACAGCCCGATCCGCCTGAACTTAATTCTGGCAGACCGGGACCGGAATATCGTCTATACCAGCTACGGCGCCGATGATATGAACCTGCACCGGATCGCATTTAACGGCATTGTCTGTGACAACGCAGCCGAAAATGGCCCGGACCTCTATCACACCGTCTACTATTTTACCGGGGACACCTCGGAATACGTCTTCTCCAAGCCCCTTTACCGCAGCGGCGAACTTATCGGGTTTGTGGGCGCCTATTTAAACGGCCATGACTGGGCCCGGCTGTTTTCCGATTATCAGTACGACAACATCATCACCACCGCAAACGGGGATATCATCTTCTGCTCCCGCGAGGGATTTCTGCCGGAGCGGAATACCAATAAATTCAGAAATGAATCACAGGAGCGCATGGTCTTCCTTCACGGAAACCGGTATCTGCTTTCGTCCCATTTTATGAAGGACGAGGGCGTGTTTCTCTATTCCTTTATCTATTACCCGAAAAATGTGCTCTATCTTACCATCGGTATCCTGACCATCGTGTTTCTGGGCGTGATCTGGTTTATCATGACCTTGAGGCTCTCCAAACTCATGGCGGAAAAGAATGCCCGGTCGGTCGGCATGCTGGCCGATGAGATGAGAATCATACGCCACGGCGACAGCGGCCATGTGATCGAAATCCATACCGGAGATGAATTCGAGGAGATCGCCAGCCAGATCAACCGTATGGTTAAGAGCATCAACGATCTGAACACGCGCAACACCGATTTAATCCGTTTAAACAGCATGATCGAGATCAGCAACCTACAGACCCAGATCAATCCTCATTTTATCTATAACACACTGGACACCATCAAGTACCTGATCATGTCGGAGCCCGATAAAGCCGCTCACCTCATCGAGAAATTCACGCATATTCTGCGCTACAGCATCAATAACACGAAGCAGGATGTCATATTGCTTGAGGATATGCGATACATAGAAGACTACCTCTATATCCAGCGTACCCGGTTCGGAGACCGTTTTCTCTGCGAGACCGCCCTCACGGACGAGTGCATGAGATACCGTGTTCCGAAGCTGCTTTTACAGCCCCTCATTGAGAACAGCATTAAATACGGTTTTAAGAAGAAGATGGAAATCCGTGTCGCCATACGCGGATGGTGTGAGGAAGACTACCTCTGTCTGAGCGTCGAGGACGACGGCCCAGGCGTTCCCCGCTCCACGCTGGAGACCCTGCGGGCCATGTTAAAATCGGAAGAATTGAAAACCGAGCACAACGGCCTCCAGAATCTGGCCCGGCGCATTGTGCTGGAATACGGGGACAACAGCGAGATGACCATAGACAGCCGGGAAGGGGAATATTTCCGGGTGGATATCAGATTAAAAAATAAGGAGAAGAAACCTTGTACAGTGTAATATTGGTAGAGGATGAGGACATCATCCGAAGAGGAATCAAAAACTCCGTACCGTGGGAGGAATTTAACTGCAGTGTCGTCGGGGAGGCACGAAACGGGGAAGAGGGCGGCGCTCTGATCGCAGAGAGGAACCCGGACATCGTCATAACCGATATCAACATGCCGGTAGAGGACGGACTCCAGATGATCGCCAGGACGAAATGTGCCTATGATTACGTCGCCATCATCCTGACCGGCTACTCCGACTTTGAGTATGCCAGGGAAGCCATCCGAAACGGCGTCTCCTACTACGTTTTAAAACCCCTGGATATGGAGGAAATGAAGGAAGCGCTGGAACGGGCTGCCCTGGAACTGAAAAACATCGGAATTCTCCGCCGGGAGATGGAGGACCGGGAAAAGCTGAAGCATTCCGTTCTGATACCGGAGCCGGACTCCATGGGCGGCATGGACCCGGTTGCCTCTCAGATTCTCGATTTCATCGCCAGAAACTACGATCAGAAGATCGCGCTGGCCGACTTAGAAGAAGAGCTGCATTACTCGGAGCGCTATTTAAACCAGCGGTTTCAGAAGGCGTTAGGCACCACCGTAATCGAGTATCTGAACCGGTACCGCATCCAGAAGGCCCTGGCCATGCTGAGGGACGAGGGGAATGCCATTTCCGATATCGGATGGAAATGCGGGATCGGGGACTATAAGTACTTCAGCTACGTCTTCAAGAAATATATGGGTTGTTCCCCAAAAGAATACCGTACAAAGATTATATAAAGGCTTTTAAACTTGTACACAGCGGATAAATACGAAAATACCGAACAAATCTCACTGATGTGTTCGGTATTTTTGCTGTTTGTTCGGAAATTCAGGTATTATATTTTATGCATATTCACTAAAATAGAGATACAAACAACAATTGAAGGAGGATTTACTATGAAAAAAACAATTGCATTGGCAATGGCGCTCACGATGACAACAGCGGCTCTGGCGGGCTGTTCTTCTTCCTCTTCCACACCGGCGACAACGGCGGCTCCGAAGGCAGAGGCAGGCACCGAGGCAGCGGGCGATACAAAGACGGCAGAGCCGGAAGCAAAAAAAGGCGGCGGCAAGCTGGTGGTTTACTCTCCCAACTCCGAAGGACTCATGAACGCGACAATCCCGCTGTTTGAAGAAAAGTACGGCGTTGACGTGGAAGTGATCCAGGCTGGCACCGGAGAACTGGTCAAGAGAATCCAGTCCGAGAAAAATGATCCGTACGCCGACGTACTCTTCGGCGGCTCCTGGTCCCTGGCCTTTGACAATGAGGACCTCTGGGAACCATACGTATCTCCTAACGATTCCGGCGTACTCGACGCCTACAAGAATACCTGCGGCTTCATCACCGGCAACGTACTCGACGGCAGCTGCTTAATCGTCAACACCGACTTAATCGGGGATATCAAGGTCGAGGGCTATGCCGATCTGTTAAATCCGGAATTAAAGGGCAAGATCGCAACGGCTGACCCGGCCAACTCCTCCTCCGCATTTGCGCAGCTGACCAACATTCTGCTGGCTATGGGCGGATATGAGGACGACGCAGCCTGGAAATACGTGGAAGATCTCTTTACCAATATCGACGGAAAGATCATCGAGAGCTCCTCAGGTGTATACAAGGGAGTCGCGGACGGCGAGTATCTGGTGGGCCTTTCCTATGAAGATCCGTGCGCGCAGCTTGTAAAGGACGGCGCTCCGGTCAAGATCATCTATCCAAAGGAAGGCAGTGTTTATCTTCCAGCATCCGCAACCATCGTAAAAGGTGCGAAGAACATGGATAATGCAAAGCTGTTTATCGACTTCATCATCAGCGAGGAAGTTCAGAATATCTGGGGAACAACCCTGACCAACCGTCCGGTATTAAAAGACGCGAAAACCAGTGATTTCATGACACCAATGTCTGACATCTATGTAATCGAAGAGGATATCCCGTATGTGAGCGCTCATAAGAAAGAGCTCGTGAACAAGTATACCGATATTTTCACAAGCATAGAGTCATCCAAGTAGAGCAAATGAGAGGGCCGGAGGTTAAAGATGAGTAAAATTATTATAAAAGACGCAGTTAAGAAGTATGGTAATAACACGGTCATCCCTGACTTAAATGCCACCATCAGGGACGGGGAACTCTTTACCCTCCTTGGGCCTTCCGGCTGCGGCAAGACCACACTTCTTCGTATGATCGCGGGATTCAACTCCATTGAGGGTGGTGATATCTATTTCAATAACACCCGTATCAATGATATGGACCCCAGCAAGCGGAATATCGGCATGGTTTTTCAGAACTATGCCATATTCCCCAATATGACGGTACGCGACAACGTTGCTTTTGGTTTAAAAAACAGAAAGATTGAAAAAGAAAAGATTAAGACTGAGACAGATAAATACTTAAATCTGATGCAGATCATGCAGTTTGCCGAGCGTATGCCCAACCAGCTCTCCGGCGGCCAGCAGCAGCGTGTCGCGCTGGCCCGGGCGCTGGTCATCACCCCGGACGTTCTGCTGATGGATGAACCACTGTCAAATCTGGATGCCAAGCTTCGTCTGGAGATGAGAAGCGTGATCCGCCACACCCAGAAGGATGTCGGCATCACTACCGTCTATGTCACCCATGATCAGGAGGAGGCGATGGCCATCAGCGATACCATCGCAGTCATGAAGGACGGCGTCATTCAGCACGTCGGCACTCCCAAGGACATATACCAGAGACCAAAGAATGTCTTCGTCGCCACCTTTATCGGCAGAACCAACATCATTCCCGCCCGGGTGGAGAACGGCTCTATCGTTTTCGGCAACGGATACCGGGTGGAGATGGACTGCTTAAAACAGACGGCCGGCCAGGAGGTCTTATGCTCCGTGCGCCCGGAAGAATTCGTCATCTCCCCGAATGGAACAGAGGGCATCTCCGGCGTCGTAAAGGAATATACGTATCTCGGTTTAAATACACACTATTTTGTGGAGACTGACGACGGGCAGAAGACAGTGGAGATCGTCGAGGAGTCTTCCATCGAAGACGAACTGAAACCGGGACAGAGGGTACTGCTCCAGGTGAAAAAGCATAAAATCAATGTCTTTAACAAGGAAGGCAGTGTAAATCTCGTAAGGAGTGAGGCATTCTATGAAGGATAATAGCAAATTCCGGCTGGACATATGGGGAATCATCACGCTGTGCACCATCGCAGTTTATGCCCTGTTTCTGATTTATCCTATGGCCCACTTAATTCAGCAGTCTGTCATAGATGCCGAAACAGGCCAGTTCTCCATGGCCAACTTTACCAAATTCTTTTCTAAGAGTTACTATTTCAACACCCTGTTCAACAGCTTTAAGGTGTCCATCGCGGCGACGGTTCTTTCCATTGCGATTGGAACGCCGTTAGCCTATATCTTCTCCATTTATAAGATAAAAGGAAAATCTCTGCTGAACATCCTGATCATCGTGGCATCCATGTCCGCACCGTTTATCGGCGCTTACTCCTGGATCCTACTGTTGGGCAGAAGCGGTGTCATCACTACATTTTTCAAGAATATCGGAATCACCATACCGGATATCTACGGCTTCGGCGGGATCGTGCTCGTCATGACGCTGCAGCTGTTCCCGCTGGTATTCCTCTACGCCAAGGGCGCGCTCAAAAATATCGACAATTCCCTGGTGGAGGCGGCTAACAACCTGGGCTGTTCCGGCATTAAGTGCTTTTTTAAGGTTGTCATTCCGTTAATCATGCCAACGCTTCTGGCCGCGGCCCTGCTGGTATTCATGCGTTCCTTCGCGGACTTCGGAACACCGATGCTGATCGGCGAAGGGTACCGGACCTTCCCGGTCGTCCTCTATACGGAGTTCATCAACGAGGTGGGCGGCAACGACGGATTTGCGGCGGCCATCGCGGTTATCGCCATCGTCGTCACCACTGTCGTCTTCCTGGCGCAGAAATACGTGTCCAATAAGAACGCATTTTCCTTAAACGCCCTGCATCCCATCGAGGAGAAGGCGCCGAAAGGGCTGGCCGGCTTCCTGGCTCACGCGGCCTCCTATCTGGTCGTGGGAATCGCGATTCTGCCCCAGATATACGTCAGCTACACCTCCTTCAAGAAAACGGAAGGAAAGATCTTCGTCCCCGGCTACTCGCTGGAAAGCTACGCTTCCGCGTTTGGAAAGCTGGGACGGAGTATTCAGAACACCATCATCATACCGATCTGTGCGCTAGTCATTATTGTACTTCTGGCGATCATGATCGCCTACTTAGTCGTCCGCAGAAAGAACGCGCTCACCAGCACGGTGGATATCATCTCCATGATTCCTTATATCGTGCCCGGCACCGTTCTCGGTATTGCGCTTCTTACCGGCTTCAATAAAAAGCCTGTTATGTTAAGCGGTACCATGCTGATCATGGTCGTCGCCCTCGTAATCCGGCGGCTTCCATATACGATCCGCTCCTCGGTGGCCATCCTGCAGCAGATTCCGATGAGCATCGAGGAAGCGGCCATCTCCCTCGGCGCATCGAAGATGAAATCATTTTTCAAGGTTACCGTACCCATGATGACGGCTGGAATCGTCTCCGGCGCAATATTAAGCTGGGTTACCATGATCAGCGAGCTGTCCACGGCCATCATCCTGTATACAGGCAAGACAAAGACACTGACGGTCGCCGTTTACACGGAGGTGGTACGAGGCAACTACGGCATAGCAGCAGCGCTGTCCACCATACTGACGGTCCTGACGGTCGTTTCATTGCTGATCTTCAACCGGGTAAATGGCGGAAAGGATCTGAGCCTGTAGATAACAACCTGATGTAAAAAAACTAATACCATGACAAAACCATATAGTTTCCCGGCCGGCTCACGAAAATGTGATGCGCTGGCCGGGAACTATTTTTTTGCCCCTCTGCTATGGAAACAGAAGGATTATTTTTGCTTCCGCCATATTTCCTGCAAACTTTGAACCTGTTCTAAACTTGACAGCTCCATCTTTTTTCGTTATACTGTTATACATATATATAACAGTATAACAGGAGGCCTCTCCATGGATTTTCAAAATGACCAGCCGATCTATATCCAGATTGGAACCTTCATAAAAGAACAAATCATAAACGGAACCATACAGCCCGGAGAGAAACTGCCTTCCGTGAGGGAATACGCAGTGCTTTTCGAGGTCTCCCCCCTCACGATCCACCGGACTATCCAGTATCTGGAGGCGGAGGGAATCATCGTGACCCGCAAGGGCATCGGCAGCTTTGTCCGGGCTGAGATCCAGGAGAAGCTGTCGGAAGACACGGTAACTGGATTGATACAGGATTTTATAGGCCGCATGAGAAACTGCGGGCTGACAGATGACCAGATCAAAGCCGCGGTTTCACAGGAACTGGAGGGAGGCCCGAAATGAGGGCTGAGGATAGAAGGGCTGAGGATATGAGGACTAGGGATATGAGGACTGAGGATATGAGAAAAGATGATATAAGAACTGAAGATATAACAGCGGCATCTACCTGTCTGCTGCGTTTGCAGAATGTCATAAAAAAACGAAATGGCTGGAGGGTCTTGGATCACGCCTCCGTCACGGTCCGGGAGAACCGGATTATCGGAGTCGTGGGTGACAACGGAATCGGAAAGTCCACGCTTTTAAAATTGATGGCTGGTCTGCTCCGGCCGGATGGCGGGCAGATCATCCGCGAGGAAGCAACCCCTTCCTACATTCTTTCAGGGAGCCACTTTTACGAATGGATGACCGCGGACGACTGTGCAGGCTTCTATCGGGATTTTTATCCCGACTTTGATCGGGAACGCGCCCTGAAGCTGCTGGAGCAGTCGAAGATCGACCGCAGGACACGGCTCTGCCGCCTTTCCAGAGGAAACCAGGAAAGGCTCTGCATGATTCTGGGGCTGTGCAGGAAAAGCCGCCTCTATCTTTTCGACGAGCCATTTGATGGAATCGACCCGTATTTCAAGAAAGATATGAAGCGCTTCCTCCTGGAGAATATGGCAGACAACAGCTCCGTCGTCATGGCGACTCATCTGCTGAAGGATCTGGAGTCTCTGTTCGATGAGGTCATATTCCTCGCTGAAGGGCGTGTCTGGCAGATGGAAACGGAAGAAATAAGAACGAGGCACCGCAAATCCGTGGAACAGTATTATCTGGAGGAGATCAAACATGATTAGAGTATGGAAATCCATAAAATGGCAGCTTCAGGCAGTATTTCATGAGATATGGACAGCGGCGGCATTTTTCATCATTCTGAATGGGCTGCTTTTGATTCTCCCGCTTTCCGCCTGCCGTGTCATCGATAAAAAAGCGGGATTACTCGTCCTGCTCATCAGTATCTGTTACGCAGCTTCCCTGCTTTTGGGACTGTTTTACGGGATGAACCATATGCTGGAAAAACCGGACGTCCGGCAGAATGAGCTCTGGCGCCTGGCCGAGCCCAATCCGTGGCTGCGGATATTCTCGCGCCTGACCGCGGTCGCGGCGGTCATGGCGTTTTCCTTTTTCAATGGGCAGGCCGGCACCATCCTGATGCAGAAATTCGCGGACGCAAATCATTCCTATTTCAGAATGCAGATGAAGGATGATATTCCCGGCGCTTTCCTGCAATTCGCGCTGCTGCTTCCGCTCCTTTATCTCTTTTTGACACTGTTTTCCAGCAGGAGGCAGAATGGCCACGGAAAAGCCCTTACGCTGATCGCCGCACTGTTCATCGGCCAGATGGTAAGCGATGCGTTAAAGAGCCTCCCCGTCATAGCCGGTGTCCCGGCAGGAATTGCGCTTCTTTTCTTCCTGCTCTGGCAGTCCGGTAAGCTGGAGGAGGAGAGAGATGTGCCATAATACCGTATCCTCAAAGCGCCCTGTTATTCTTCCGATACTCCTTCGGCGACATCTGGTACCGCACCTTAAAAATCCGGTAGAAATAACTGGTATTGTCATATCCCACCGCCAGAGCCACATCCGCCACTGCCAGTCTCGTATTTAAAAGCAGGAACGCGGCCTGGTTCAGCCGTTTGATCTGCAAAAGTTCCTTGTACGTCCTTCCGGTCAGCCGTTTCACCATCCGGCTCAGCCAGTAGATATCATATCCCAGCATGGAGGACAGCTCCGTCAGTTCTCCGTCCCGGTAGTTCTCGTCGATATATCCCAGCACCTGGAAGATCAGCCTCTGATCGAAGCCCTCCCGGGTGTGGCTGATCTTATCTGTATAGTGCATCAGCTGAAGAAACAGGAGCCCCATGGTGACCTGGTTGATGCTCCGCTTATTAGGCTGGTCATTGAGCAGTGTCCAGACCATGTTTTCCACCAGATTCTGTACCGGGAGCACATCTGCCACCTTGAAATGCAGAAAGCTGGCGTACCGGGTGTCATTGCACAAGCAGCCCACCAGGAAATCCCGCAGCAGATTTTCCTCCTCCCCCATCATCTCAAAGGCGGTATCAAAAAACTCCGGCAAAATGATGAAGTTTACAGCGACATCGCCCTCTCCGGCAGGCAGAATCTCCTGGGTGGCATGCTGGTTTAAAAAGAGCAGCTCGCCGGTCCTTAAGATAACCGTCTCCTCGTCGATCATGTGGGTCGTCTCCCCCTTGCACATATAGATCACTTCAATGTAGTTGTGTTTGTGTTTCGGGAAGTGAACGAACCGGGTATGAGGCCGGATTCGGATCAGCTTGCCGTGCTCCAGCATCTTCCCGCTGTCAATATGGAAAGCCTCCCTCACCTCCGTTCGGCGGGATGTAATAAGCTCATCGCCCTTTGTGTACCTTGTCCTGTCAATCTCTGTGCGCCCGTTTAAGATTTCCCGCTCTTCTTCCGTGATCACACTGAGACGTTCCAGCATTTCCTGATTCACTGCACCGCCCCTCTCTTCTCTTCCGCTACTCTCCCCACTCAATCATATTCTTCCAGCGCACTTCCTCCATGGCATCGGCCTCCACCACATAGGCGTGGACATCGTCCGTATCGGCCATCAGCCGAAAGACAGGCGTTCCATCATCGGATGTATCGGAAATCCACCTTGCGTCCGGAACAATCACCCCATTTTCCACTGTCATGGTCCACGAAGTCGATTCCCCATCCCCGTTGACGCTGGTATAGGAGATCTCTCCCTCCATCAGGTCGTCTGCAAAGTTTCCTTTCTTCACCGTTTTTTTCGCCCCGTCTCCGGTCACGCCTTCATAGTAATCGTATCCGCACTCTCCGGCGCCGTCCATGACACCATCCGTCCACGTGCCGACGGAATAATCGTAGCGGACTCCCTCATCCAGCGTAATCGCCTGAAGGGCCACACACTGGCCAGACGGCTTACCGTCCTTAAAATCGCCGTAGAAGATGGTTCCCGCACGCTGAAACACGAGGCCGTGGCCATCCGCCTCGTCCTTCATCACACCGCCGGTATGCGGATCAGCCCCCTGGGCGTCGACCGGCGAGGAATACAGACACGTCTCATCCGCCAGCTTTCCAAAAAACAAATCCTGAAATGCCGTATCATTCTCGTTCAGTACTCTCGCCGCGCCCTCCAAATCATTGGCGTGCATCTTCCCCTCCAGCAGATTTAAAAGCTGCTCCTCTGTATAAGTGAGCGAAATCTCGTGAACCGCAGTCTCTTCCATCTTCGATTCCTCGATGGATTCCTGTACCTCTTTGCTGGCAATCTCACTTTCGACCTGATGGATGGATTCCTCCATGCTGGCCTTTAAGTAACCGGATATCCGGACATTTCCAAGAATGCTTAAAACAAGCAGCAACACCGCAATTACGGCGGCAACTCCGGCGGTCCTTAGCGGAAGGTCCCTATTATTCTTCATATATTACTCCTCCTGTTCTCCATCTGATGACCAGGCTGTCTTAAGCAGCCGGATTCCCTCTTTAATCGCATCTTCACTGAGCATCGCATACCCCAGGATTACAGTAGGCACCACCACGGCCTTCCCCTCCCTGATCAGATAGGAAGACAGGCCGTAGACCTTTACCCCCGCCTGTTTCGCAGACTCTACCAGCCACTCCTCCGTCCTGTTTTTCTTATCCGTCAGAAGCAGATGGAGGCCTGCATACTCTCCTTTTATCGTAAATTGTTTTTCAAATGGCTTCAGCGCCCCAATCAGCGTATCGTGCTTCGCCTTGTACACGGCCCGCATCCGGTTTAAATGGCGCTCATAATAACCGCCCATCATAAACTGGTACAGGATATTCTGGTCGATTCTCGAAACCGTGGATGTATAAAAATTCACCCGCTCCCGGTAGACCGCCAGCAACGGTTTCGGCAGCACCAAATAGCTGACACGGATAGCCGGCGCTACGGACTTTGAAAATGTTCCGCTGTAAATAACCCGTTCCCTTCCATCCATTCCCTGCAGGGCCGGAATCGGTTTTCCCTTATAGCGGAACTCACTGTCGTAATCATCCTCAATCAGATAACGTCCCTCTTTTTTGCAGGCCCAGGAGAGCAGCTCCTGCCGCCGTTTTACCGGCATCACGATTCCGGTCGGATACTGGTGAGACGGCATCACATAGGCGATATCCGCCCCGCTTCTCTCGAGCAGGGAAGTCTCCAGACCGGAGCCATCCATCTCCACGGGCACTACCGGATATCCCAGGCTCTTAAAGACGCGGTACGCCTGCTTGTATGTGGGATTTTCCATGGCTATGGTGTGATCCGGCCCCAAAATACGTGAAAGCAGCATCAATAAGTATTCCGTTCCTGCACCGACGACGATCTGCTCCGCAGTGCAGTTCACGCCTCTGGCCGAATGGAGATAGCTCCGGATCGCCTCACGGAAAGCCGGCTCCCCCTGGGGATCTCCGGTCGCAAACATCTCCTTGTTGTCGTCCACCAGCGTAGTCTTCGTGATCTTTCTCCATGTATTAAAGGGAAAACTGTCCAGATCGACTCCGCGCGGTGAGAAATCCACCTTGTATTCCGCCTCTCCGGCCGCCGGGCGACTGTCCCCCGGTACTTCCCACGGATACGTGCCGAAAAATGGACTTTCTCCCCCGTTCTCCTGCCCCGTGATCACCAGCTCCTCGATGCGCGACACAAAGTATCCTTTGCACGGTACCGATTCGATATACCCTTCCGACAGCAGCTGCTCATAGGCCATCTGCGTCGTGCTCCTGCTGACCTTTAAATGCTCCGCCAGAAGGCGGGTCGAGGGAATACGGGCGGAGGACTTTAAATTCCCCTTCTTAATCTCTTCTCTGATATATTCGTATATCTGTTCATAATAAGGCATCTCTGAATGGCTGTCCAGAGGGATCATCAGTTCCACATCTCCGCCTCCTTAAGACTGGTGTGCGGACACTAGTGCTCCATCCAGCCAGTAATCATAATTCCAGTGCTGAATATTTTGTCAGTCTGCAAGGCGGAGGAAGGAAGCGGAGTGGTTCCTCCGCTGACCGACGACAACGCGGCAGATGGCAAAATAGGCAGTGCTGGAACTATGATTACTGGCTGGATGGAGTACTAGTACAGCGTTGCATAAGTTCCGGTGAATTCTGCACTAGGATCAAACACACCCCAGCGTACTGGTAAAGCATATCGAGGTAAAAAAAGTGCCGCAGGATCAGGTTCTTCCAGCCCGTCACCGCAGTACGGTCCGGCCAGGTCAAACATCATATCCCCCGCGGCATCTCTAATTGCCTGTTTATCAAAATGGTACAAAACGGCGAAACCTTTTTATTTCGCAATCTTAAAAGAACTCTTTAAGGACACGATCCGGTTAAATACCAGATGCTCCGGAGTGCTGTCCTTGCAGTCGGCACAGAAAAAGCCATTTCTCACAAACTGGTAGCTGTCGTACGGCTTCGCCTCGGCCAGCGCCGGTTCCACATAGCAGTTCTTTATAATGGTAAGAGAATTCGGATTCAGATTCAGACTTCCGTCCTCATTTAACTTGCCTTTTTCCTCATCCACGATGTTCTCATAGAGACGGCACTCTACTGTAACGGCAGTCCTAGCGGCTACCCAGTGAATGGTTCCCTTTACCTTTCTGGCTGTGAATCCGGAACCGCTCTTCGTCTCCGGGTCGTACGTACAGTGAACCACGGTTACATTACCGTTCTCATCCTTCTCGCATCCGGTACAGGTCACGAAATAGGCGTTCATCAGACGGACCTCGTTGCCCGGGAACAGACGGAAATACTTCTTAACCGGCTCTTCCATGAAATCTTCCCGCTCGATGTAGAGTTCTTTTCCAAAGGGCAGTTTTCTCTCTCCCAGCTCCGGATTCTCTAAATTGTTAGGAGCGTCCAGATATTCTATCGTGTCTTCCGGATAGTTATCGATTACCAGCTTCACCGGATCTAAAATAGCCATCATTCTCGGCTTCTTCAGCTTTAAGTCCTCGCGGATACAGTATTCCAGCATGGCGTAATCCACGGAGCTGTTCGCCTTGGACACACCTACCAGATCCACAAACATGCGGATGGCTTCCGGTGTATAGCCTCTTCTTCTCAGAGCGGCGATGGATACGAGACGCGGGTCATCCCAGCCGTCCACAATCCTGTCTTCCACCAGCTTCTTGATATAGCGCTTGCCGGTAACCACATTCGTCAAGTACAGCTTGGCAAACTCAATCTGGCGGGGCGGGTTCTCAAATTCACATTCTCTCACTACCCAGTCATACAGCGGTCTGTGATCCTCAAATTCCAGCGTACAGATCGAATGTGTGATGTGCTCCACCGCATCCTCGATCGGATGGGCAAAATCATACATCGGATAGATGCACCACTTATCGCCTGTGTTGTGATGGCTCATACGGGCCACCCGGTAGATAACCGGATCACGCATGTTGATATTCGGGGAAGCCATATCGATCTTGGCGCGGAGCACCTTCTCTCCGTCCTGATACTTTCCTTCCTTCATCTCCTCAAAGAGCTTTAAGTTCTCTTCAATGCTCCGGTTCCGGTAAGGGCTTTCCTTACCCGGTGTTTTAAAATCGCCGCGGTATTCCCGAATCTCATCTGCGGTTAAATCACAGACAAATGCTTTGCCCTTCTTGATTAAGAAGACCGCACACTCATACATCTGCTCGAAGTAATTGGAGGCAAAAAACAGCCTGTCCTCAAAATCAGCGCCCAGCCACTTCACATCCTCAATAATGGACTCCACGAATTCCGTCTTCTCTTTCGTCGGATTCGTATCATCAAAACGAAGGTTAAACTGTCCGCCATACTTTTTAGCCAGTCCGTAGTTTAAAAGAATGGACTTTGCATGTCCGATATGCAGATATCCGTTTGGTTCCGGTGGAAATCTGGTCTGAACATGATTATAAACGCCCTCTGCCAGATCCTTATCTATCTCCTGCTCAATAAAGTTTTTAGAAACAACTTCTTCTTTTTCCGCAGTTTCTAATACTTCTCTGTTTTCTTCCATCTTGTTTCCTCCATATAAATAGTCCCAATAATATGGTATCATATCATATTTGGGAGAAATAGGAAAGGGGGAATGAGAATTTTGTGGGGGTACGCCCCAGTGATTGCGGAGAGGGCGAGGAGGCCGGGGAGGAGGCGCGTACAGCTTCTTGTTTCCTCGGTGGCAGGAACTAAAGCGGGAAGACAGGAAAAATGGGCGGATCGGGCAAACTACGGAAGAAATCCTGAAGGATTTTTCCTCCGTGTGCCCTCGAAAGTCGGCTTGGAGGCCAACTTTCGCCACCCATTTTTCCTGCCTTCCCGCTTAAGTTCCTGCGAACCTCGGAAAAGGAAGCTGTACGCGCCTCCTCCCCGGCCGCCTCGCCCTCTCCGCAATCACTGGGGCTGTGTACTGGCTTTATATGGGAGAAAGGCTGCAGCGTGTTCTACTGCCTCTAATCAATAGCGGGCGGCAGCGTCCCATTCTGATTTGCGGGAGTCGTATTGGTCGTTTAACCAGTTTACGACGGATTCTCTGCCTTCTTCGGTAAAGGGGAAGGTGTTCTTTACCTTGTTCTCGTCCGGGGTTGCTTCGAAACAGTAGGGTTCCGGGTAGACGACTGCCTCGAACTGGTCTTCGGCTTTTACTACGCGGTAACGCATTCCCTTAAAGCTGCCTGTGTAGGCCTCTTTCTTGAAGAAGGCCATCGGCACAAATGTTTCCTTTTTTAATGCTCCCATACGTTAGATACCCCCGCTTTCTTCTTCATTTCGCAGATTATCGTAAATTCTGGAGACCAGGGAGATGATCGTATCCATCTCTTCATCGGAAATGCCTTCCATCATCTCTTCCTCCAGTCCCTCGAAGGTCTCTTTTACCTTTACCGCCATCTTCTTCCCAGCCTCTGTCAGGGAAATTAAGAAGGAACGACGGCACTGCGGATTGTCGTTTCTGATAATATATCCCATGGCTTCCAGACGGTCCAGCGCACGTGACAGCGTGGCCGGCTCGATACAGCACGCCTCTGCAAGCTCTTTCTGTGTGATTTTATCTTTGATGAACAGCTGGCTTAACACCCTGGGCTGTCCCGCGATCAGCCCCATATCGGTCCATACCGGATGGATCCGCCTCTTCCTGGCCATCTCGGTACGGAACATTAAGTCCCTGACCTCCTGCTTTCGGTCCATTTTCTCTGTTACCGCCTTTCTTATCGATCACAATCCAACGCCACTTATTATGCCTTTTTTCTCGCCGGATTTCAAGTGTTTTTCATTCCAGTTCAAACTGGCCCGTATAGAGCCGGTAATACCGTCCGCCCTGTTCCAACAGCTCCTCGTGGCTTCCGCGCTCCATGATCTGCCCGTGCTCCAGAACCATGATAGCCTTGGAATTACGCACCGTGGAAAGGCGGTGCGCGATGACGAACACCGTTCTGTCTTCCATCAGCGCGTCCATGCCCTTCTCAATCAGGTGCTCCGTCCTCGTGTCGATGGAGCTGGTTGCCTCATCCAGTACCAGCACAGGCGGAGAAGCCACCGCGGCCCGGGCGATAGCCAGAAGCTGCCTCTGGCCCTGGGACAGATTCGCGCCGTCACTTTCCAGAACCGTCTGGTACCCCTCGGGCAGACGCCGGATAAAGGAATGCGCATTGGCAATCTTCGCCGCATTGATCACGTCCTCCTCTGCAGCTTCCAGGTTTCCGTAGCGGATATTCTCCTCGATGGTCCCGGTAAATAAGTGGGTATCCTGGAGGACAAATCCCAGGGAGCGGCGCAGGTCCGCCTTCCGGATCTTTGTGATATCGATTCCGTCATAGGTGATCACGCCACCTGAAATCTCATAAAACCGGTTGATCAGATTGATAATGGTCGTCTTCCCGGCTCCCGTGGAACCCACAAATGCGATCTTCTGCCCCGGCTTGGCAAAGAGGCTGATGTCATCAAGAATCTTTTTCTTATAATTGTAGCCGAACACCACATGCTCAAAACGAACGTCGCCCGTCAAGGGGATAAGGGTGTTGTCTCTTCCTTCTTCGTCCGGCATCTTCCAGGCCCAGAGGCCGCTCTTCCGGCTGCATTCGCAGAGGCTGCCATCCGGCTTCTCCTCCACACGGCACAGCGTCACGGTTCCCTCATCCACCTCCGGCTCTTCGTCCATCATTTCAAAGATGCGCTCCGCGCCGGACAATGCGGCCAGGATGAAATTCACCTGCTGGGTGCATTGATTGATCGGCATGGCGCTCTGCCGGACATAGACCAGGTAGGAAGCCAGGCTTCCGATGTCCATGAGTCCTGCCAGTGCGAATAAACCGCCCACGCAGGCCGACACAGCATAGTTTAAATAGGAAATACTGACGACTACCGGCACCATCAGGCCGGAATACGCCATCGCATTGGTGGACGCCTGACGAAGCCGCTCATTTCTCCTGCAGAATTCTTCAAAATCCTTCTTCTCATGGTTGAAGACCTTCTCCACCTTCTGTCCTGCCACCATCTCCTCGATAAATCCGTTGATCTCGCCCAAATACTTCTGCTGTTCCATGAAATATTTCCGGCTCCGTTTCCCATTGAACCGGATAAACAGGAACATGAGCGCCATACAGCCCAGCACGATAAGCGACAGACGGAAGCTTAAGATCACGATCATCACCATGGTGCCGACCGTCGTGATAAAACTCTGGATCAGCAGTGTGAAGCTGTTGTTCAGCGCCTCGGCAATCGTATCCACATCGTTGGTGAAATGGCTCATCAGCTCTCCATGAGTATGGGCATCAAAATACGCCAGCGGCAGCGTCTGCGTGTGATTGAAAAGATCCTTTCGTATCTCCTTTACAATCTTCTGTGACGTTTTCACCATCAGCCGGTTATACCCCAGCGTGGCCGATGCTCCCACCGCATACAGGATCCCCATGAAGAGCAGTGCCTTCACAAGTCCCGGAATATCCTTCGGTATGATGTACTGGTTGATAATCGGCTTCAGCATATACGTACCGAATACGCTGGCAAGACTGCTGACAATCACCAGGATTCCCACGACAAACATGGAAAATTTATGTCTTCCCATATAGGAAATGAGCCGCAGCAGCGTCCTTTTCGTGTTCCTCGGTTTCTTGTAACCGATGTATTTCGCCATTATAAGCCCACCCCTTCCTGCTGAGAATAATAGATTTCCTGGTAAATGGGATCTTTCGCCAGCAGCTCCTCGTGACTGCCTGATGCGTGTACCTTTCCGTCGTCCATGATAATGATCTGATCTGCTCCCGAGACGGAGGTGATCCGCTGGGCTATGATGATCTTCGTCATGTCAGGAAGGCTCTCCTTAAGACCGCTCCTGATTCCCGCCTCAGTAGCCGTGTCCACGGCGCTGGTAGAATCGTCGAGAATCAGGATCTTCGGCCGCTTTAAGACAGCCCTTGCGATACAGAGACGCTGCTTCTGGCCTCCCGATAAGTTCACGCCGCCCTGATCGAGATACGTATCGTAACCCTCCGGGAAACGTTCCACGAACTCGGCCGCCCCTGCGATATCACACGCCCACGCGATTTCCTCTTTCGTGGCATCCTCTTTTCCCCATCGCAGATTATCTTCAATCGTCCCGGTAAACAGGGTGTTTTTCTGCAATACCACGGCTACCGCGTCCCGCAGATGCTCCAGCGGATACGCTTTCACCGGCTTTCCATCGATGAGTACTTCCCCCTCCGTGGCTTCATAAAGCCTCGGAATCAGCTGGACCAGCGTCGTCTTGGCCGAACCGGTGCCGCCGATAATCCCCACGGTCTGCCCCGGTTTGATGTCGAGACTGACATCGGACAGGACGTACTCCTTCGCATTCTTCTTATATTTAAATGACACGTGATCGAAGGTAATTCCGCCTTCTTCCACGGTAAGTGATTCTCTGCTCTCATCCTGAATCTCAATTTCCTCATCCAGGACTTCCAGAATACGTTTTCCGGAGGCCATGGACCGGGTCACCATCATGAAGACATTGGAGATCATCATCAGGGAATTGAGGACCTGAAGCACATAGCTTAAGAATCCGGTAAGTTCCCCTACCTGCATTCCTCCGATAAAAATCAGATTGCCGCCAAACCACAGAATGGACACGATGGTCGCATACATCACGTACTGCATGGCGGGCATGTTCATACATGCCAGGCCGAAGGCCTTCTCCGATACGGTCTGCAGTTCCGAGTTGACCGCGTCGAATTTCTCCATCTCGTGGCCTTCCCTGACATAGGCCTTGACCACGCGGACCGCCATTAAATTCTCCTGCACGATCCGGTTGACCAGGTCGATGCTCTTCTGCAGCCGGGAATACAGGGGCCTCACATGGCTGATGATAAGAAACAGGATAACCCCCAGAAGCGGAGCCGCCACCAGGAAAATCAGCGCCAGCCTGGCATTGATGGAAAATGACAGGCAGAGAGCCGTCACCATCATCACAGGTGCACGCACAATGGGCCGGAGGCCGGTAGTTACCGCGTTCTGAATCACCGTCACATCGCTGGTAAGCCTCGTAACGAGAGACGATGTGGTGAAATGATCTGTATTGGAAAAAGAGAAGCTCTGGATCTTCTGATATTCCGCCTTCCGAAGCTCCGCTCCCAGCCCCTGGCCGCACAGCGCCGCAAATCTGGAATACGCGGCGCCAAGCCCCAGCGCCATAAGCGCCAGTATGCACATCTCGATTCCCTTTGTAATAATATACCTTCTGTCTCCGTTTGCCACGCCGACGTCGATGATATCCGCCATAACGAGCGGAATCACCAGTTCGAACATGACCTCCAGCGCCACACAGGCACAGCTGAAAAGCCCGTATTTCCGGTAATCCTTCATGTAACCGTAGAATCTTCGAAACATGTCTGCCTCCATCTCTTCACTTGCAGTTTCAACTGTTGCAATCGCAACAATCCATCATATACTATACGGCTAATTTCTGCATTTGTCTACTGAAAGTCTGCCAAAATCATGAAAAATTCATTTACCTTCGATTCATTTTCTGCTACACTATATTACAGGGTTGCAATTACAGAATTACAATCACAGCATTACAAGTTATGTTATGAAAAGGAATACATCAGAGAAGGTCAAAGGAGGCACTTATGAAACAGGATATGATAGTCATTCTGGATTTGGGAAGTACAGATAATACAAGGCTGGCGCGGGAAATCCGTGCGGTCGGCGTCTACAGCGAAATTTATCCCCATGACATTACCGCGGAAGAGCTCAAAAAACTTCCCAATGTCAAGGGCGTGATCATAAACGGAGGACCTAACCATATCGTGGACGGCGTGCGGATCGACGTACTGCCGGAGATCTACGAGGCGGGTTATCCAGTCATGGCCGCCGGCCACGAACCGGCAGCCTGTGAGTACAGCGTAACCGAATGGCCAGAGGACGAAGAGACAAGAGTATCACTGGTAAGAGAATTTGTATTTGATACCTGCCATGCGCAGGCCAACTGGAACATGACGAATTTCATTGCCGACCAGGTAGAACTGATCCGCAGCCAGGTAGGCGATAAGAAGGTTCTTCTTGCACTCTCCGGCGGTGTGGACAGCTCCGTTGTAGCCGCCCTTTTAATCAAGGCCATCGGCAAACAGCTCACCTGCGTCCATGTCAATCACGGCCTGATGCGCAAGGGAGAGTCTGAGTCCGTTATCGACGTATTCAAGCATCAGCTTGACGCTAATTTAGTCTACGTGGACGCTGTCGATCGTTTCCTTGGCAAGCTGGCCGGTGTTGCCGATCCGGAGCAGAAAAGAAAGATTATCGGTGCGGAATTTATCCGCGTTTTCGAGGAAGAAGCCAGAAAACTGGAGGGAATCGAATTCCTGGCACAGGGAACGATCTATCCCGATATCGTGGAGAGCGGAACCAAGACGGCGAAGATGGTCAAATCCCATCACAACGTAGGCGGTCTCCCGGAAGATTTACAGTTCCAGCTGGTAGAACCGCTGCGTCAGCTGTTCAAGGATGAGGTCCGCGCCTGCGGCGTAGAACTGGGACTTCCAGCAGAGATGGTATACCGCCAGCCGTTCCCGGGTCCTGGTCTGGGTGTGCGCTGTCTCGGAGCCATCACAAAAGAACGTCTGGAAGCAGTCCGCGAATCCGACGCCATCCTGCGCGAAGAATTTGCCAATGCCGGACTGGACAAGACCGTATGGCAGTATTTCACCGTCGTGCCTGATTTCAAATCCGTCGGTGTCCGCGACAACGCCAGATGCTTCGATTATCCGGTCATCCTCCGCGCCGTCAACACCATCGACGCCATGAGCGCATCGATTGAACAGATCGACTACGCCGTGCTGTTAAAGATTACAGACAGGATCTTAAAAGAAGTGAAGAATGTAAACCGTGTGTGCTATGATCTGAGTCCGAAGCCTACGGCTACGATTGAGTGGGAGTAATGCCGGAGACGGCGCGCCCCGCAAGAATACCGTTTTTTTACCTGCCGCTTTGCCTCTTGACAATGGAATAATACTATTTGTGTCCGCCTGGTATTCAAGAGAATAATCGCAAAGGCACAAACAAAAAGGCGCCCTGCTGAACGACAAATTCAGCAGGGCGCCTTTTTGTTTGTCCTTACTTTGTTTTTCGCCATTGGATGGCAGTCCTGCACATTCAGCTATAATACCTTGTATAACGAATAGATTTATGTACTGTTTTGTGCTATACTTTATCAAAACACCAAAGTGGATACGTCTTAGGAGGAGATAATGGGATTTGCTCGTGTTCTCAAAGATGGCAATGGAGACCCGTCGGGCTATCGTAAATATGATGGTGAAGTCGCCTATATGCCGAAGCAGCAATCGAACGAAAATATATTTCATCTAGTCAAAAACATTGATATTGATACAATGGAGATTGTAAACCACGATTTTATTAAAGATTGTAAGCACGTTTACCGCAGAGGAAAGCTGCTGCAAGACCTTTTTTATACTCCAGGATAATTACGCCCAAGACTGTAATCACATGTATCGAAATGGTTTTATTGTTGATGATGTGAACCGATCGATAACATAAGAAAGGACCGGCCGGAATCTGTCTCAATTTGAGACAGATTTTGACAGGTCCTTTCTTCATGCTCTGAAAGTTTTCACAGCATAAATCCCTTTGTCGCATCTTCCGCTAGGCGTCATCAAACGCCCGGTCCAATCTCTTTATTCCCTGAACTCCCAGTTGGTACTCCAGGTCCCTTCTCTCCGCTCTCCGGTGAAGCCGCCGTAGTCGAAGCTTCCGTCTCCGGGGCCTTTGTAGGGGCCGCGGTCTGGCTCTCTGTTGGCTTGGGCGCAGGAGCTTCAGACGGGGCCGTGGTCTCGGGAGACGCCGTTGTAGCTGCCGGGGTAGTAGCCGCCGGAGTGGTGGCCGCCGTTGTCTCCGGGGCCGCGGTCGTCGGCTGTATTGGCTTGCCCGCCGGTGTTGAGGTGGTCTTCGACTCGGTTCCCTCCAGATGGTAACAGAGTACCGGAGTCCCCGCCGAGATGTTCTCAAATATCTTCTGTGCTACGGAATGAGGCAGGTTGACGCAGCCGTGAGATCCGCCGTTCTTATACAGCGTGCCTCCAAAGCTGGAACGCCATGTCGCATCATGGAGACCGATCCCGCCGTTAAACGGCATCCAGTAATCCACCGGCGTCTTATAATCTTCGCCCTTTAAAACCGCGTCCTTCTGCTTATAGGTCAGGGGATAAACTCCCGCCGGAGTCGCCCAGCCCTTGGCTTCATTACCCGACACAAAGTCAGATTCCACCACAAGACTGCCGTCCTTATAATAGAAAAGGTGCTGCGCCGTCAAGTTGATCTCCACATAGGTGCTGCCATAATCATTGGCCCCATGGCTGACCGCCTTCTGCTTGTAGACCGGTTCTCTCGTCTGACTCTCGCCTGAACGGATTATAGCTGCCAGTTCATCCGCCTCCGCGGACTGGTCGATTCTCCAGCCATAGCTTCCACCCGTAATCCTAACGGTCTTTCCGTAGGAGGTATTAAGAGTTTTTGCCTTATTATAGGTATCGTATTTGGAGGCCAGACTCTTCACATACTCCGTGACCGCTCCGCTGCTGACATAAGCGTTTCCATCGTCACCGATGCCGATCCAGTCCTTGATAGTATCGCCGCTCAGCACCTCCCGACTGTCTCCAAAGGTATATGTCACTCTGACATTCACAAATTTATTAAGCGCCTGCACGCGGGCGAGGAGCTCTGCGTCGTCACTGGGAACTCCCGGCTTCACGTAGGCCTCCAGTTCCTCCAGGGACAGCTCTCTCTGTAAGCCGTTTACCGCCTCCGCGATACCGGCCATCACCTTGTCTCTATCCAGTTCGCTTCCCTCTACTGCAGGAATCACACTATATCCCTGGCCTGACACATACTCTGACATCACAGCATCCTGTGGTTTCACCACCTGCGTCTCATCAAAGCAGTTCAGCGCATCCACCACGCCCGTAAGCTTCTCATCACTAAACTGGATCATAGTATCGATCTCAAAAGTCTGAGTCGCCTTCCGATGGCGGAACCAGTCGTTGGGCTCCTGTTCCTCCAGAAGCCTCTCAAGGCTGCCGTCAAACACCGATTCCAGGCCGATCTCATCGCCCGATATCACTTCCTCTGCGCCGCCCCGCTCCTTGATGGTCAACGTATATCCGTCGATGCCCGAAGCGATCAGCTGCTTCACTTCATCCACAGTCTTCTTCGACGCATCAATGCCGTTAATAGTCGTATTTGGGAAAAACACAGTACGATACTGCTTTCCCGTCTGTATGTACAACACGGTAACCGTGGCGGCCGCCGCCACTGCGATACCGCCGCAGACAGCTGCCCAGAACTTTACGCCCAGCCGCTTTTTCTTTCTGCTGCGTGGTTTTTCTCTTTCCATTTAATTCCTACCTCTTTACTAGCAATTAGTTAATGTGTTTATTATAACGCATGGCCATGCATGATGTCCAACCCTTTTCTGATAAGATTTTATGACATTTTTATTACGATCCTCTCTCATATAAAAACAAATTTTTTTCAATCCCCCGCTTACAACTTTTACCTTTTCGCTTTTTCTAAATTCAAAGCATCGCGCACAGAAAGGTTCTTCCCCACCTCCGGGTGCGTCCCGGCACAGGGGGAGTTGATATCCCAGTGTGCCGCCATCTGAATACCAGTGCCTCCCGACGTAAATACGCCAGCATATAGCACCCGCTCTCCACGCCAGGTGCACGCCTGCGAAGCTAGTCGCAGCGCCCACTACGCCGTCGCTTCGCAGACGCACACCTGACGCGGATATCAGATGCTATATACCGACATATTTACGCCGGGAGGCACTAGTCATAAAAATGAACGTGACTGGCGAACACACGCATTATGTGTCCGACAGTCACGTTCATTTTTATGGCAAGCAGGAAGCAAGGCAGACGCGGGATATCAACTCCCCCTGTGCCAGGACGCACCTGGAGGCGGGGAAGAACCTTTCTGTGCGCGAAGCCACCCTTACTCCTCTTCGGGTTTGATTTTCCCCTTCTGGACCGCCTCCACGAACAGCGGCGCCAGCTGCGGATCAAACTGCCTTCCGGCCTGTTTCAATATCTCCTCCATGGCAAATTCCAGGGAGCAGCGGTCCTTGTAGGACCTTTTTGACACCATGGCGTCAAAAGAATCCGCAATGCAGAGAATTCTTGCGGAGAGCGGTATATCTTCTCCCGCGATTCCCCTTGGATAACCCTTGCCGTCATACCGCTCATGGTGGCCGATAACAGCCGGTATTACGTAATCCAGAGACGGAAGGTTCCGGATGATGCCAATAGCCGCTTCCACATGTCCCTTCATGGTCTCATACTCCTCCGGCTCCAGCCTTCCGGGCTTGTTTAAAATATGTTCCGGGATCCCGATCTTTCCGATATCGTGGAGAAGCCCGGCCTCCCTCACCAGCTCGATAAAGTCTTCACTCATGCCGTACTCTTCCGCCAGAATCCCCGCGTACTCCGCCACATGCCTTGAATGGCTGAAGGTATAATGGTCCTTGGCGTCAATAGCGGCGGTCAGCGCATAGATGGTAGACTGGTACGAGGTATAGACCTCCTCTCTCACCAGCGGTTCACCGCCCTTTGCATTTCCGTCGATGTGGGATCCGATGTCATAGACCATGACGCCGTTTTTCCCCTTCCGCTTCACGGAAAATACAGCCATGTCCGCGTTCTCCACCAGCTGCTTGATATTGCTGGCTGAATATGGGATGGTACAGATCCCGCAGCTCACAGTCAACACCTTTAAGGCGTAATCCGTGGCCCTCTTGTTCATATTTAAAATCTGCATCCGTATAGATTCTGCGATATTCCTGGCCGCCAGCACATCGAAATCAGGCAGCGCAGCCGCGAATTCCTTTCCGCTGTAGCGGGCCACATAACCGCGCTCTCCCACTGTGGCGCTGATAATCTTCGCCGCATTCTGAAGGGCAGCGTCCCCCTCCTTCATGCCGTAGAGCTGGTTATACAGCTTAAAATCATCGATGTTAATGATGATCAGAGCCAGCTCCCTGTTCGGCTTCTTCTCATACTGCTGATTCAAAAGCTCATAGAAATACTTCCTGTTTAAAAGCCCGGTCAGCTCATCCGTCCGGGCTTCCATGCAGGCCTTCTCATACAGCCTGGAGTTGCGGACCGCGATAGACGCTATGGAACTGACTGATTCCAGGAAATTCAAATCATCGTAGCCGTAGGATTTCCCCTTCTTTTTAGAGGCCAGAAGCACGATTCCAGCCAGGCTTTCCTCATCCTGCAGCGGAAGCATGCACTGGATTCCCAGTTCCCGGATCAGCTGCTTCTCCTCCTCCCACATGGACTTAAAAAGCACGGTCCTGCGGAATTCCGATATCTGGATACACCGCCTGTTCTGGCGCATCCACTCCACCATCGGGTTGTCCCCCCGTATGGTAATGTTTACGCCGCTGATGGGACGGGACCGGTGCGCCGTCTCATAATCCTTTCCCGCCTGGTCGGCCAGACAGATATAGATAGTCTCTACCGCCAGCGTCTCCTGGATAACCGTCGAAATCTCCTCCACGATATCTGCCACCTCAAGGCTCTTTGACACTGCTGTGCTGAATTTCTTTAAATTCTCCGTCTGGACCAGTTCCCCCTTAGTAAACAGAATATCGATAAATGTCTTCACCACCGATGAAAGCAAGAACGTAACCAGCGCGAAGCACACCGCCACGATCAGAAGGCTGCTTCCCGCAAATACTGGCATCTTCCTCTGAATAAACTCCTGGAGCGGATTGATGTAATTGGCAAACAGCAGTGCCACCAGCAACGTACTGATTCCGTAAACCACTCCTCTGGAAACCAGGAGTGTCAGCCGGAATAAATGCTTTTTATATAATGCATAGAACATGAATCCTGCGTTAATGATGCCTGAAAGGACATCTGTCGGGAATCCGCGGAACACCGGCACCAGAGTTCCGGCATGGCCGATAAACAGAATTACGATTCCTGCAAAGATTGGCTTCAGCTGATTTCGTTCCACCGTGTTCTTCCTGTACGACTTATGCACCAGGTAAAACATATGGATGATCGGAAACGACATGGTGATAAACAGGATAATAATGGGCCAGCCGATATGGTACACGAATCCGGCAGATCCGTTAGCCAGCCTTATCACCTCCGGGCATGGAATATAGAAGCCCCATTTGATGTTGGCCACATTATTAATCACCGCCAGTATGAACCACGACCACCACAGGATGGTGTCATCCGAATCCACCAGCGCATAGATAAAGTTAAAAAACGTAAAGGGCAGAATAATCAGGCCCACTATGGAAAAATGGAACCAGAATTCCACTCCCGGCCACAGCTCCATACGCATGGCGAGAGAACCGCCTGTCCACAGTAAAAACGCGGCCAGCACTACCAGAAATGAGTGGATGATTTTCGTCTTCTGCGCGGCCATGAACGCCACAAATAAGATCATGTAGCAAAACAGAGCCGTCACAGAGATAAATGAGTAGTTATACACTTCTCTCAGGCCTCCTTCCAAAAGCGGAAACCAGTTCCTGACTCTTTAAAAGCTCTCCGATCTCATACTGGGTAGGATTGATCCGCCGCATCTTCTCCTTGCCCCCGCGGTAATACGTATCAAACGTACCGCACCGCAGGATCGTGATCTCCAGAGGGTCGATTCCGAGTATCTTCTTCAAGTCCTTATAGTCCTCGTCGACGTATTTGAAATAGACCCCCATGTGCTCCTTTAATATGTTGACGGTTACGGCAGATGAAAACAGGCACTCCGGCTCCATCTCCACATACATGTGCAGAAATGGCCGCTTATTCTCCGTAATCTCCTTGGCCGCCGCCCAGTCCTTCACCTTCAGTCCGGACAGGCCGATGACCCGGCCAATGGAATTCTCCGTGATTCTTGTAAATCCGGCGATATCAATCACCGTTGGAATCCGGTCTATGTATTCGAATCTGGGGAATCGAACCTGATCCCGCTCATTTTCCAGGGCGATGCATCGATAGACATCCCCCACACGGTAACGCATGAAGACGCCGCCCTTCAGCACCGAGATCACAAGCTCGTACTTCTCGCCCTCCTCCACCTCGTTCATGAGGCAGGTACGCGGTTCATAGGAGGGATCCGCCAGACTCCGCTCCATCTCCTTTTCCGGGATGAACTCATAAAAGCAGGCATCCGGGAAAAAGTACATGCCGTCCCGGCTCCAGATCTCCGTTCCGATACACGTCGGCTCCGTTCCGGCAAATATCTCCATGGGGCGCACGCCCCACAGCTTCTCCAAATCGTCACGGTAGAGGCGGTTGTCCGTTCCGGCGCACATAAAACCCTTCAGACGGAACAAATCCTTTGGAAGTAAGTCTCTCCCCTCTTTCCTGCATAGATGCTTCGCCTTAAGCAGCCGGACCACCATAGCAGGACTGATGGAAATCTTCTTTTTTCCGTCTCCGCCTCTCGAACCGCTTCCGCTTTTATGACCGGAACCGAGAGACGCGATGCTGAGACTGACGTAATACGTGACGCTTCCGACGCCAAAAAAGAAGTCAATCCCTTTCTTTAAGCCCTTTTTAAAGCCCTTTTTATTCCGTTCACTGAACGACATCTTCTGGGCTTCCTTGACCGGTGGAAGAAATTCGATGCTGATCGCATCGTTGAGAAGCAGAGGGAAGATTCCCGTCGCATAGGGAAGTGGTGCAAGCGCGTAGAGAATGGTATCCTTCGGATTGACATCGAAGTCTCCCCGCCCGCTGCTGGTGGACAGCATCAGACAGCCAAGCATGTTATTCTGGTACGTCTCCAGCATGCTCCGGGTATAGGGAGCCAGCTTGATCGTATGCCTTCCGCCCTCCCACGTCGTCTGAATCCAAACCACAGGATCGTCCGGAAGTATGGATTTGTCCTTTAAGGACAGACTGTCCGCATAGTCTTCATAAGAGGTTAATGGCACCATTTTCCGGAACTCTTCGATCGTCTCCGGATTCCTGCCCTTCAAAATCGTCTTACCGATCCCGCTGGTCCTCCATTTACGAATTTGTTCCAGCATAAGCCGGTTCTGAATCGCCATAAACTCATCTATGGTTAAATCCAGAAAACCGCAGTATTCCTTCCAGAGCTCCCAATCCTTACGCTCCTTCAGTTTTTCTTCAAATTTCATCCCCGTCCTCCTCCATTGTCCGGAAGTACCCGGCACATTTGCTGATACTCTTTCCGGTGGGTATCAGAAATGGCGTTTCCCTCTGATACGCCTCATAGCCTGAAAGCGTTCTTTTAAATGTAACCCGGTCCTGAAACCAGACATACAAAACATTGAGCCCACTGTAACAGATACACACAGCCATCATCAGTCTCTGCCCGGTTAAGAGGGCGAGAAAGAGATACAGAAAGAAAAACCACACCACCCCCGGGTGTCTGCAGAGGGAATAAACGCCCTCTGTGTACACTGGCGGGTTTTCTTCCAGCCTGGTATACGTTTTCTCAAACGGCAATGCAAAAAACAGTGTGTAGATCAGCAGTGCTGCCTGGCTCACGGCCAGCGCACCAAAAATCACAATTCTCCAGACCGGCGCTCCGTACGCCCGGATCAGTGTGATGAAACAGGCTGCCGTAGACGCCAGCAGAATCACGTTCCCGATCAGGAAAAAGGTGTGCAGAATGCGGTTTTTCCAGGTAAAGCTGTTCAGATCATAGAGTAAAAACATACCAAAAGCAATCACGCCTGCTGCAAGATAACTCATTCTCCCTGCCTTTCTTTTTTATGACGTCTGATAATTCCGATTCCCAGCGGATACGGCCCCGTGTGAACGGCAATCGTCGCACCAATCTGGTTGATCCAGGCATCTTCCATCTCATACCCCCCGGTTCTGAGCGCTGAAAGCACCTGTTCCTTAAATAAAACCGCCTCTTCACGGTCATAGCCAAAGCCTATGGTAAACCGGTAGCTGCTTATGGGCCGCCCGTTTTCCTTCAAATAATCGAGCAAAAGAACGATCACCTTATCGATCGATTTTCTCCTGCTCCTCGATATTCCGCTTGGAAATATCTCTCCCTGCTTCAGGGTAATGATGGGCCTGATCCCCAGCACAGAAGCCGCAGCTCCGGCCACTTTCCCAATTCTTCCGCCGTGCTGCAGATAATCCATGCTTCCGATCGTAAAGAAAATCCGGCCGCTCTCCTTGATCTCGTCGAGTGCCGCCACGGCCTCCGAAAGGGTCATCCCTTCCTCTCTCATCGAGACGGCCTCCAGCACAAAAAGCCCCTGAAGTACGGTGTTCACGGTTGCGTCTATCACTTCAATCTGCGCATCCTCATACTGGCTCAGCACCATCTCCTTCGCATTCAGCGCGGACTGCATGGAACCGCTGAATTTCGTCGTGATGCAGATACACAGAACAGGAATGTGCGCCTGTGCAAACGGCTGAAATACGTCGACATAATCCTGGATCGACGGCATGGAAGATTTGGGATATACACCGGGCTGCTCCACCATCTCCCGGTAAAATTCGCGGATGCCGATTTCCGTTCCCTCTTTTTTATAGGTTTCTCCGTCAAAAGAAACATAGAACGGCACCACCGTGATCTCCTTCGCTGCAGTCAGCTCATCGGGTAAATCACAGGAGCTGTCACTGATCACTGCAAACCTGCTGTTTTCCATGTCTGATTCTCCTCTCCTCCGTATACAGCTGTCACGCATCTCACAAAAAGACTGAAAATATTTACGCGACACTTCCATTATACTAAACCTATCACAACCTGTCCATTGTAATTTACTCGATATCTGACAAAATTTTAGTCACATTTCGCTATTTTTAGATATTTTCTAAATATTTTTGTAACCTGAAATTTTTTCATATTTATTCCGTTTCACGCATCGCCGTCCCCTTTCATATGATAAATAGAAAGTGTATGCATAAGGAATATCACATGGCACAGTTTACACCGGTTTATGGAACCATCACCTCCATCACCCCCATGCAGACAGCAGACGGCACGCAGGACTGCACCCTTTTATTTTTCGTCATGACGCAGGATATCGGCCCTGTTACCTTTACTGTCACCCCCCTCACCTATGTGGAAGGCCAGGAGACGTTAAAGCCCGGAGACCCCATTGTCGCATTCTATGACAGTTCGGTCCCCACCCCACTCATTTATCCGCCCCGCTATCACGCAGTCCTGATTGCAGAGACGGATGACGGCCTCTTTGCCGCCTTCGACTATTTTGACGAAAATCTGGTTAATTCAGATGCGACACTCAAATTAAACCTGTCGGAAAGAGGCGGGACCGAAGTACTTATGGCCAACGGACAGATCTACTACGGCACACCGGCGAATCACTACCTGCTGGTACTCTACAGTACCACCACGCGCAGTATCCCGGCCATGACCACGCCGGAAAAGATCATTGTATTCTGCAGCTAGTACAGCATTGCGTAATTAATGGTGAATAGAGTGCCTGATATCTGCGTCAGGTGTGCGTCCACGAAGCGACGGCGTAGTGGACCCTACGGTTAGCTTCGTGGGCGTGCTCCTGACGCAGATAGCGGGTGCTATATTCACTGTTAATTGCGCAATGCTGTACTAGTAGCCTGAAGGCTGCCGCCGGCTGTCAAAAAGGGATATCCGGTCTAGACCAGATATCCCTTTCTTTGGAGCTCCATCTCTATCATATCCAGATTCTTTTCCGAATCCGCGGCCACCGTGTGGTAATGGCAGCCGCCGGTCAGGGCCTTTAACGGCTGATCCCTGCTCATCGCCATCTGATTCACGAATTCCAGCGCATCCAGCCGGTTGTTGATAATTAAATCCACACTGATCTGGCCGTAGAGTGCGTGTTCAATAGATACGTCCAGAATTCTTCCTCCGTAATCCACGATCGTCTGAAGCTCGTCCAGCATATGCTCCGTATCGTGATTCACCCGGAAGACGCGGACGCGCGCCTTCTCTGCCCCCTGCTGGGGTTTATAGAGAACATATCCCTTATTTGTGGACATGATCTCCTTATTCTCGGCCCGCAGAAGGGCGATATCCTGAACCACGACCTGACGGCTCACTCCCGCCCGCTTCGCCAGCTCCGCTCCGGACACGGGAGACGTCTCCTGATTCAGTATCTCCATGATCTGCTGTCTTCTCTTATCTCCGTCCACTCGATCCATCACTCCTGTTCCGCAGTCCCATCTTTTCTGTCGTTTATATCATTCACTGTCATAAATGCCCCCTCATACCCCAGTTTCCGGCAGAGGGCCGCTGTGTGGGGCTGTTCCAGCTTTGCAGCCGCCAGGGCGTCTACCTCATAAAATACGGACTCCTTCGGTCCATCGGCCAGCACCTTTCCGTGTGCCATCACGATAACCCGCTCAAAATACTCCGCCACGAAATCCATATCATGGAGAATCGCCAGCACAAACTTTCCGGAATCACTCAGTTTTCTTACAATTGATCCTATGACTGCGCGTCCTCTGGCATCCTGGGCAATGGTCGGCTCATCCAGAATCAGGACCTGTGTATCCATGGCCACAACCGAGGCGATTGCCACCATCTTCCGCTCTGATAAATCCAGATCATAGGGATTTTCTTCCGCCGCATCTAAGAGTCCTACCATGGAAAGGGCTTCTCTGGCCCGCTTTTCCGCCGCCTCCCGGCTCATGCCGATATTAAGGGGGCCCACCATGACTTCGTCCCTCACACGGTTTTTAAAGATCTGGTCATCCGGATTCTGGAATACATACCCCACACTGCTGGCCAGCTGCGCCACCGTCCGCTCCGAGATATCCTCATTACCAAACAGGATTGACCCGGAAACCGGCTTCAAAAGCCCCTTTAACAACTTGACCAGCGTCGTCTTGCCGGCACCGTTCTGGCCAATCACCGCCGTGGGTCTCGTATCCAGTTCCATGGCAAGGCCTTCCAAAACAGGCACATGCTCCAGATAGTGGAACGACAGGTCCTTTATACGGAAGATTTCCCCGGACATTCTTTCGGCGGCAGCCGGCAGTCTTTCTGCCCCCACTCTCTTTCCGCTTAACCCCGCCGGAAACTGATCCCGCAAGGCCATGGTCTGCTCCATCGTCACCGGATAGAGGCGCTTTCCCTCCTCTTTTCTGCACACGGAAAGCTTCCGGCAGACTCTTGTAAACACCGGCGCTTCCACGCCCAGTTCTTCTAAGTCATCTCTGGAGAATATCTTCTCCGGCGTATCGTACGCAACTTGTTTCCCATCGTGGAGAAGCAGGATTTTATCGCAGTAGGAGGCCAGTTTTTCCATCTTATGCTCCACCATAATGATGGTAATTCCGGTTTTGGACAGCTTATCCACCACCCGGAACACCTCCTCGCTTCCCTGAGGGTCCAGCTGGGAGGTCGGTTCGTCGAGCACGATAATCTCCGGCTGCATGGCCAGAATGCTGGCGATCGCGACTCTCTGCGTCTGTCCTCCCGATAAATCGAAGGGGTTCCTGTCGCGGTACTGTTCGATGTCGAGCAGCCTTAAATTCTCTTCCACCCGGCACACGATCTCCTCCCGCGGCACGCCTAAATTCTGCAGGCCGAAGGCAATTTCTCCAAATACCGTATCCTTCGCCCCGGAAAGCTGGTTAAATGGATTCTGAAAGATCAGTCCCACCTTCTGACACAGCAGCGCCACCGGTGTTTTGGCCGCTTCCTGCCCGTCGATCACGATCTTACCGCCATAAGCGCCCTTGAACATCGTGGGTACAAGGCCAACAAGAGCCTGACAGAGTGTGCTCTTGCCAGCCTTGTTTTCACCGACAATCCCGATAAAGCTGCCCTTTTCGACCTGAAATTCAAGGCCGTCCAGCGCCAGCTTTTCCGTATGAGGGTAACGGTATTTCAAATTTGTCACTTCAATCAGAGCCATCTTATCACCCTCCATACGATAGAACCTGCAATCAGGAGGACCATCAGAACCATAAATGCCCTGTCGCGCCCCTTGATCTTGTGATCGCTTAAAAATGTCTTCTTTGTCTTCGAATCAAAGCCCCGCACCTCCAGCGCGATGGCCCTCTCCCTGGTATTGATGAGAGAGCTGCTTACCACCGGAGAGATCAGCGGGATAAATGCCTTCGCCCTCACGAACAGGCTTCCTTCCGTCTCCATCCCTCTGCTCCGCTGTGCATCCATGATGGTATTCATCGTTCCCATCATCTGCGGAATAATTTGAAACACGGAACTGATCATATATCCGAAACGCGGGGAAAAGCCCGCCTGCTCTAAATCATCCACCAGGGTGGCCGGCTTCGTAGTCAGCACAAACATGGCGAACGCCAGAAGCATGTTTAAGATGTTAAGCCCGATCCTGGAAGCGTAGAGAAGCCCTTCCTTATAGAACTTAAGCGGCCCTAAGGCCGCCAGGACATTCTGATTCTCCCGGTTGAACAGACCGTGGATCAGAAAGACCGTGATAATGATGGTAAACGAAAAAGCAATCAGCGGAAAGACCTTTTTAATGATTTTTCCGCTGATGAGCAGTCCCAGGCTGACTGCGATAAACACGCCGAACATCCACAGTGTGCCCGTGATTAAGGGCACACTGATGGCCGCCACGATGTAAAGCATCTTGGCAAAGGGATGCAGCCTGGTCAAATACGTATCTTTGTCCACAAAAAGGCTGATACTTTTCATAAAACGCTCCATCCTTCATTTAAAATTTCATGATTAATCGAGGCTTTCCACCTCATCGCCCATCTCATAGAGGGAGGTCAGCTTCTTCGGCAGTCCCTTGATAATGGCAAACACAATTAGCAGTGTGATCAGCTTATCCGGAACATCGACAATCACCTCGTCCAGGAAGGAGCCCAGAGCTACCGGAAGGCCGGAAGCCTGAGACCATGCGAATACCGCGTCGCCCCAGAGGTTGCCGGTAGTACCGCCCCAGAACAGGATGTTGAGCGGTGTGGAGATGAGAACTGCCACAAATCCGGCCACGCATGCCGTTAAAACAGCGCCGGAAAGCTTCTTCATGCGTCCGAGCCTTGCCATGATTCCGACAGAAACGCCGATACCGAGGCTGGTCAGCGCATAGACCAGGGTGATGGAATCGCCTGTGGTAAAGCCGTAGATTAAGTTGTTCGCCGCGCCGCAGATTCCTCCGATGATCGGACCTCCCAGCACCGCGCCGATACAGGTTCCGATGGAATCCAGCCATAACGGCAGCTTTAGGACTGACGCGAACAGCTTCCCTAAATAGTTGATTCCGATACAGGCCGGAATCAGAACGATACATGCTGCATTCAATTTGGTCTTAAAAATATTACTCATACGAATTGCCTCCCTGTTTGTTTTTATCTATTCGTACAAACGCTTCAAGCGCTGTAAGAATCTCCATCCGTTCCCCCTGCATCATGGCGGACTCTCCGCCTGTATAGCTGTTAATGTTCTCCTCCAGAGAATCCTCCCACTCCACGACCGTGTTTAAGATAGAGGCCGTCCTCACGCCCCGCAGCCTTCCGACGACAAACAGCGCCGCCGTCTCCATATCGGAGCCGAGCACGCCCCTCTCTCCCCAGTAGGTGCTGACCGCCTCCTCGTCATCGATATAAAAGCTGTCATGGCTCCTGGCGATTCCCACATGGGTCTTCGCTCCCAGCTCCTCTGCGCTCTCCATACATGCCACTAACAGTTCCGTGTCCGGTATGGCCGGGTAAATACTGTCCACATACGTGACCGAGGCACCGTCATCCCGCACGGCGCCGTTTACGAGAATTAAGTCCCCCAGCCGGATCCCCTTTTTTAAAGCACCGCAGCTTCCGATCCTGATCATCGCCTTCGCACCGATTCTCGCCAGCTCCTCCACCGCTATGGTGGTGGACGCTCCGCCGATCCCCGTGGATACCGCCATAACCGAAACGCCCTTGTAGACGCCTCTCAGGCTCCGGTATTCCCTGTTATAAGCCAGTTCTTCCGCCTCTTCAAGGCACTCCGCAATCCGGTCCAGCCTCTGCGGGTCCCCGGGCAGAAGCACATAGTCCGCGGCCTGTTCCCTTGACAGCCTGATATGAGGCATGATCTCATCCATGTTCCCATCTCCCTTCTTATTTCTCATTTCTGTTATCTGTTATCTGTTATCACGTTCGGAAATGGCTGTACTTCCTTCATCACTCTGACACTTTCGCCAAAAACAGTACTGCCCTTTTGTTTAAATTTACCATAATCCATCTGTCTTGTCAATCAAAATGGCAGCTGACAAGACAGTTCATTCTTTGAGATTCTCTTACCTGCGTTCGGCGGAATGCCGCGAGGCAGAATAAAGAGTCCGGGCCTGCCAAACACGCCGACCGTCAGCGTGTCCGGCAGGCCCGGACTTTTTTTAATATTATAAAAAATATTCTACTCAACTAATTATAACAGATAACCGGTATACCGGTGTAAACCATATCGTAAAGAGTCTTAGCCTTTCCCGAAGGCAGATTGATACAGCCATGGCTTCCGCCGTACTGGTAAATAGTGCCGCCGAATTTGCTTCGCCAGCTGGCATCATGGAGTCCGATGCCTCCGTTAAACGGCATCCAGTAATCCACATGGCTCTCATACTCGTATGTGCCATCTGCCTTCTTCTCGCCGCGGAGCACTCTGTCCGTCTGCTTATAGGTCAGACTGTAGATCCCCTCCGGAGTCGTATAATTCTTGGATACATTCCCCGTCACACAGGGCGCATCCCAGGCCAGATTCCCATCCTGATACATGTAGACATGCTGGTTCGTCAAATCAATCTCCACATACGTCTTTCCCCAGTCCGTGGTCCTGTCCTGGGCCTTCTTGCTGTATAATGGTTCCCTTAACTGGCTCTGTCCGGTCCGGATCATGGCGATCAGCGATGCCGTCTCGCCCGCCTGGTCAATCTGCCATCCATAGGGGCCGGTAAGATTCAAATCTTTTCCCGTTGTCGTATGGAATGCCCGCGTCTTTCCGGCCGTATCAAACTGATCTGCCATGGATTTTACAAACGCCGCAGCCATATCGTAATTCACATCCACAAGCCCCTCCTGGGTGCTTCCGAGAATCCAGGTACAGATGGTTTCACCTTCGAGCTTTATTGTCTGCTCTCCAAACTGATACGTAATAACCATGTCCCTGCATCGGTTCATGGTGTCGCAGAGATCCTTAAGCGCCGCGTCCTCCGCGGTTACACTGACAGTCACATAACAGCCGGTTGCAACTAAATCCAATTCACTGCTGCCTGATTTCACAGCTTCCCTGATAAGAGCCAGAACCTTTTCCTTATCCACGTTGTTCCCCTGCACCTCCGGGATAATCGTAAAGGGAGTTCCCTCCTGATATGCCGTAATATGGGCATTCTGCGTCACTACGATATCTGACCCGCTGATACAGGAAAGTCCATTCACCGCATTCGTCAGAGTTCCTTCATCAAACTGTACGCTCATATTCACGCTGTGGGAATTGTCCGCCGAAGGTCCGGACACACGCCCCGAGGCGTTCTGTTCGTCGAGAATGTCCGAGAGTCCTTCCGGGGCCGCCGCCTTGTATCCGACGTCGCCGCCCTTTAAAGTCTCAGTCTTACCATCCTTCTCCTTTATCGTCAACTTGTAATCTGCACTGTAAAAGCCTTCTATCTGTGTTTTCGCTTCATCCACGGTAAGTCCGCCGATCCCGATGCCGTTTACCTTTGTTCCCGGTACGAATCTGGTCGTGTCATCTGCCAGTACAGCCTGTGCCGACATTACGATAAATACTGCCGCCAGCAGGGCACCTCTTACAAGCATTCCTGTTTTCTTCATTCTGATACTCATTCACCTTACCTTAAAACCTTTTAAGAATTGAGCGCCGTCCGGTTAAAAACTACCGCCGTCTGCTCTTTCTATACCTTAACACCATATGGGGTAAAAGTACAACCCCTTTTTTAAATGTAAGAATTACTTAATATTTTATTTCTCTTTTATTCCCTTTTCCGTCCCGGACAGACGGTACTCCCCGCTGCCCTCCAAATAGACCCACTGAATGGTACTTTCCTCCAGCGCATCTGTCCGGTACGGATTCCTCTGCTGCCAGGATGCTCCATACAGGCTGCTCTTCAGTTCCCCGCGTCCGGCGCGGACCGCCTCCTGGCCCGTCATGGACTTTAAGTCCACCAGTATACTCTGAAACTCCTCTCCCCCGTCGGATATCATAACGCTGGTTTTCCCCCATTCCACGGCAGACGCATACAGAGGCAGTTCCACTTGGCCCATAGATTCAAAAGACTCGTCCAACCCCAGGACAACCGTCTTCCATTCCTGCGGATAGCCATACTCCCCCACCGTTTCCGCCATGGAACATACTACCGCCCATTCCGGGCCTTCCGGCAGCGCCGTCTTCTTAAGCTCCGCGCGCCCGCAGAGCCGCAGATTCATCTCCTTCACCAGTTTTGTGCCTCCTGACTTGAGATCCAGCTCCCTGATTCCGTCTGGAGCTGCGAGATAGTAGGAGTCCCCATCCAGCCATCCGGCTGACCGGATCCCGCCGTCCTTTGTCAGATTTTCAAAGTATCGGTTCCACTGCACAGAAGTCCCCTGCTGCCCATCCGCGGCATCCATTGCCGATATACAGAGCCGGTCTCCTTTATAAAATCCCAGATTGATGCCGAACAGCAGCCCCTTGAACTTCTGCGTGACGGCCGCAGGTTCTCCTTGATACGTAAATGCATCTATGAGAAGTGAGTGCTTCTCATCGGGCAAAGGCACCGCCTTCACCTGCCCCGACTGAAAATCGTACCGGAACAGACGCGGCAGAAATCCCTGGGGATCCGCCCCGATAGACCCCTGATAGACCCGCTCCGTCCGGTCCTCGTTGTCCATGCCGTCAAACAGGACGTAAAGGCAGTCATCTTCCATTTTAAGAAGAGGCGACCGGTCCAAATCCATCCCCGTCTCTTCCAATATAAACAACTCCCGGATACTTCCGTCGCTTGTGATCTCCATCACATGATAGTTGTTCCTGAACTGTCCGGCAGGCTCTTTATAAATGAAACAGCCCTCCGGTTTCTGGTCTCTCTTCCTCACAATCTCGAACTCGCTGGTATGGTACGACGTCTCGAATTTTTCTGAAAACCGGTCCAGCGCAAAGTTAATCACGGTCCTTCCATAGAAAACAGTCAGAACAGCCAGAACCATCACGGTGGCTAAAAGTATCAAACAGCGCCTTCGCACCCTTTTCTCTTTTCTCAGGGAATCGCTCATAGTGTCCACCAGAAGCTCTTCCACGGCGTCTTTCCGGATATTCTCCTCCTTCCTCTCCCCGCATAGAAGTTCCACCACGCTGACGTCAAGCTCCCTTGCCAGATGCTCCAGCATTGATATATCCGGAAGGCTCAGCCCCCGCTCCCATTTAGATACCGCTTTATCCGTCAGATGGAGGCGTTCTGCTAACTGCTGCTGTGTCATCTGTCTCTCTTTTCGCATGGACCGTACAAACTGCCCAAATTTCTCATTATCCATAAATTCCCTCTTTTCCTGCTTTATCAGAACATGCCTGAACAATGCTGTACGCCAGATTCGTGGAGTGCAACAGGCCTGAACCATTTTCCAGTCGTGATTCAGCAAGTGCAGTGTACAAAATTTGGGGAAATATAGCAACCGACTGTCAGTAGAATTACGGATTTTCGCCTGCTGTGTACCCGAATTTGATATGAAACCATGGAATCCAGACAATTAAATGACTCTAAAGGGAGTATTCATCTGAAAAAGCAGCAGGTTAGCCAATCAAATTTAAGGCTTCCCTGCTGCTTGAGTCTCACTCTGCCAATTACGTCTCAGTCTACGACTTCAATGCTCTCAATCACCGGCTGATTTTCCTTTGCCACCGTTCCGTTGCTGTCTGTCACTTTCGTGTCCTCACAGATCTTATCAACGATATCCATCCCGTCCGTCACGTAGCCGAACACCGCGTAATCACCGTCGAGGTGGGGGCTGTCCTGATGTACGATAAAGAACTGGGAGCTTGCGCTGTTCTTATCCTGGGAACGCGCCATGGAAATGGCTCCGCGTGTATGGGAAAGCGGGTTATCCACTCCATTGCTGGAAAATTCACCCTTAATGGTGGTATCGGAACCGCCCAGCCCTGTACCCAGCGGATCTCCTCCCTGAATCATAAAGCCGTCGATGATGCGGTGAAACGTAAGTCCGTCATAGAAGCCGGACTTTGCCAGAGACAGAAAATTCTCGACGGTAATCGGGGCGTACGTCGGGTCGAGTTCCACTGAAATGGTACCGTAGTCCTTTACCTGAATCTTTACATGATGCTTCGCTGCTTCCGCAGTACCTTCGTCTGTTTTTGTCTCCTCCGCAGATGTCTCTGCGGCGGCGGCGGATTTTGTCTGGTCTGCCGCGCCCGCTTTTCCGGAACATCCGGCCAGTACGGCCGCTGCCAGAACCATAAGCAGCATGATACGTTTTTTCATAATTCATCTCTCCTGTCATAATATCGTGTTCTCTGCTAACGTATCATATTATAAAGCCGTATAGGAAAAATATCAAATGAATTTCTTGTGTCCTAGTAAGCCTTTCCGCCCAGAATCTCCTCATAATCCTTTAGATTCCGCTCCAGAAGGGACGGCGTATCCAGGCCATAGGGACATTTGCTGCTGCATTGGCCGCAGTGCAGGCAGTCCTTGATCTTCATCATCATATTCTGTGACGCCTCCGTTAAATGGCCCGCAGAAGGCGACCGGCGGATCAGGAGCGACATCCGGGCGCATGTGTTGATCTCGATCTCGGCGGGACACGGCATACAGTATCCGCAGCCGCGGCAGAACTCCCCGAGCAGTTCCTTTCTGTCGTGTTCGATTACCGCCTCCAGTTCCGCTGTCATTACTGGCGGATTCCCGATGTAGGACAGAAATTCATCGAGTTCATTTTCCCGCTGGATTCCCCAGATAGGCAGCACATGATCGAACTTTGCCAGATAGGCATAGGCCGCGGCGGAATTGGTGATGAGTCCTCCTGACAGCGCCTTCATCGCGATAAATCCCATGTCCGCCTTCCTGCACGCTTCCACCAGCTCCAGTTCCTTTTCAGACGCCAGATAGGAAAATGGAAACTGCAGCGTCTCATAAAGACCCGATGCGACAGCCTCGGCCGCCACATTCAGCCTGTGGTTGGTAATGCCGATGTGACGGATCTTCCCGTTCTCCCTTGCCTCCAGCATCGCCTCGTAAAGACCGCTGCCGTCTCCCGGCTTCGGACAGACTGCCGGATTATGAAACTGGTAAAGATCTATGTAATCCGTCTTCAGAAGCCGCAGACTCTCCTCTAAATCCCGCCGGAACTCCTCCGCCGTTTTTGCCGCTGTCTTCGTGGCAATGAATATCTTTTCACGAATCCCCTCAAAAGCCAGTCCCAGCTTTTCCTCACTGTCACTGTAGGCCCTGGCCGTATCGAAAAATGTAATTCCATGATCAAACGCCTTTTTTAACAGCCTCCCCGCCTCTTCCACCGAAACCCTCTGAACCGGTAGCGCACCGAAGCCGTTCTTGTTCACCGTAATCATGGTTCTTCCCAGTGTTACCTCCACCATATCCACTCTCTCCTTTGTATACAAATAGATTCTGTTTCATTTCTATAAATTGTATCACACTGTTATGGCCAAGGGTACATTTTTCAGGATAAAATCTCAATCATTCACATTAAGCAGTTCCAGCAGCCTCTCCGCCGCGTCCTTCGGGAAGTCTGCCGGGAGCTTATCTGACACCATGGACGAAAGCAGCTCATGGGTATTCCGGCTCTGAGGAAGCATATATCCCGCCTCGCGGTATAAGTCCTCTGCCATCAGCCGGTTGGACCGCTCCAAAGCTGCGGCAAACTGCTTCACTATCGGATCCGGTGTCTTGCGGCCAATTGCCGCGGCCATAGCTTCCTGCTTCACCTTGCTGACCGCCAGCTTATTTAATTGTTCTCTTGTCCTCTCTTCTTTCTTCTGCTGAGGGGGATATTTCTCCGGCACCATGGAAATGGCTCCCGACGGACAGGCATTGGCGCAGATTCCGCATCCGATGCATTTGGAGGCATCCACCTGGCCGGTCTCCGTATCGGTTGCCCCGGTCGGACAGACGTAAAGGCAGAGACAGTCTTTTGTACATAATCTGATATTTCTTACTGCATGCATATACTTACCTCCTTTGTACTTCCATGATTTTTAAGCTCGGGACCTTGCACACGGGACATATCGCCGGAGCCTCGTCGCCAATGTAGACAAATCCGCAGATATCGCAGACAAAGACTTTCGTATGCTCTAAAAATGCTCCCTGCCCGTTTTCAAAACGCTCCAGCAGGGATTCCAGCATTCTGGTGACCTTCCCGCTCCAGACAAGAGCCCTCTTGGCACCGCGGTCCCCACTCTCCCCCGCGGCCGCTTCCGCGTGAGGATATTCCGTCTCCAGATCCTTTGAAACCATTGTCAGCAGCTCTCCCGTATTCTCCGCATCTGCCGGCGCCGCCTTCAATCTGAAATAGCCGGCCAGTTTTAAAAAGAGCTCCATTTCCTCGGTAAGATACTGTTTCTCACAGCCTTTTGCCAGATTCGAACAAATCGCGCTCAGCTCTCCAAACGACAGTTCCCTGAGTTCATCGGCCCCTTCCCCATCGTCATCGCCGGTTTTCTCAGCCGGCTCCGGTGCAGCTGCCTTTGGCTCTTCCTCTTTCTTTTCACGGAAGGCGGATTTCGGAGCGCCGCACAACGGACAGACCCAGTCCGATGGCAGTTCCTCCCATCTCGTCCCCGGCGCAATCCCCCGGTCGGGAATACCAGCGGCTTCGTCGTATACGTAGCCGCACACATTACATATGAATTTCTTCATTCGCATGACCCCCTTTTCTTTTCAGGCTTTGCTGTCTGCCTTATATGGGATAAGTATACCATTTTTTTACAGCGTGGTATGTGACTTTGTCACAATATTAGTAACTATTACTATTTACAACACTTTCTTTCATATCCTGCTTTCATCTATGGACATAATGTTGTATAATCAACCTTATAAATTTGAAGCAGCAAAAAAGATTCGGTTGTTTAGAATTGGTATGGGAGATAATATGACATTAAAAGAGCGGGCAAAGAAGTTAAAACAGGATATTCCAATTGTTTTTTTGAGTTTGAAAGATAAGGAGACGCCTATACTTGCAAAGATTTTTGCCGGTATCACAGTTGTATACGCTCTTTCGCCCATTGATTTGATTCCCGATTTTATTCCAATGATTGGATATCTCGATGATATTATTATTTTGCCTGCATTGATTCTATTAACGATTAAACTAATTCCTCAAAATGTGTGGGAAAGAAATACTGATATGGCAAAAGATATGTGGAAAGATGGGAAGCCTGAAAAATGGTATTATTCAATACCTATTATTCTGCTTTGGATTATAATATTATGGTTAATAATCCAATTATTTTGGCTTTAAGCCAATAAGCTGTCACTCACAGACAATAAACATATATTTGAGAAGATCGCCGAACAGCGGGTCAAACGGACACGCCATTGTGTCCGTTTGGCCCGCTGCCCCGCGAGAATAAACAGGTTAAATAAAAAGGTTTACATTCGAATTTTCCGCATCCCCCAAATACGTCGCCACACCGGCAAACTCCACGCCGTCGATGATTTCTTCCTTCCGGATTCCCATGACATCCATGGACATGGTGCACGCCACCAGCTTTACACCGTTTTTCATGGCCTGGTTCATCAGTTTTTCAAGGGAATCCACGTTTTTATCTGCCATGACCTTCTTCATCATTCTGGTTCCCATACCTCCCATGTTCATCTTAGAAAGCTTCAGCTTTCCGGCGCCCTGCGGCATCATGGCTCCGAACATCTTTTCAATCAGAGACTTCTCCACTTTGCGTTTCTCCGGTTTTCTTAAGATATTGAGCCCCCAAAAGGTAAAGAACATGGTGACCGGACTTCCCATGGCGACTGCGCCGTTGGCAATGATAAATGCAGCCAGCGCCTTATCCATATCGCCGTCAAATACTACCATCGTTTTTCCCTTAGGTGCGGGAAAAGCGGCGGGATTCGTCTCCTGTTCGGCGTCCCGGTTCTCCATTCCCTTACGGATCAGAACGATGCTCTCCTGCCCCTTCCGTTCTGTCCCCACCAGGGTGTTGCCGGTCTGTCTGCACCAGGATGCGATATCGCGGGAAAATCCCATATCTGTGGCGGAGACCTCCAGAATATCGCCATCTTCCATTTTACCGATCGATTCATGAACCTTCATGATCGGGCCTGGGCATTGAAGGCCGCAGCAGTCTACAATTTTCACGGATTTTCTCATCACTTCCCTCTCTTCCACCTGCTCTGCCACCTGTTTCCCCATCAGCGCTCCCTGATCCGGTTCTACCCGGTCCTTTTCCTCGAAATCGCGGTGATGCATGGACTTATAGAAGGAAATACCGCCTTCCAAAACCTTCACATTTTCAAATCCATTCTGTGAAAGGATTCTTGCCGCGTTATACGATCTGACTCCAATGGCGCAGTATACGACAATCTGCTTCTCCCGGTCCAGCTCTCCCAGGCGTTTCCGAAGCTGTCCCAGAGGAATGTGGTACGAACCCGGTATATGGTACACCATCCGCTCCACCTCTTCGGTTACGTCGAGGACCAGCGGACGATCTCCCTCCGTCCCAGAGGCTGATAGGCGGTCCAGATCGTCACAGCTCATAAATGATACGTAATGATTTAAAACATTTTCTGCTGTGAATCCCAGCATGTTGACTGGATCCTTGGCCGAAGAATAGGGCGGAGCGTAGGCCAGCTCCAGTTCCTCTAAATCGCTGACAGATCCTTTCATCCTCATGACCGAGGCAATGGTATCAATCCGCTTGTCGGCCCCATCCTGCCCCACGATCTGCGCGCCGTAAATCTCTCCGTTCATGCCAAATATCAGCTTCAGGATCAGGGAAACGGCTCCCGGATAGTAGCCCGCATGAGATTTCTGGTTAATCAGCACGGTTTCATAATCCGTCCCTTTCACCTTTCCCATGGATCTAAGCGTCTTTTCGTTCACGCCGGTGAGCGCCGCCGTATAGTCAAAGATTCTGGCGACCGAGGTTCCCATGGTTCCTTTGTATTCCTTCTCGTCTCCCACCAGAATATCGGCGCAGATTCTCGCTTCCTTGTTGGCCGGCCCCGCTAACGGAATCATCGTCTTTGTTCCGAGAACGTAGTGCTCCACCTCGATCACATCTCCCACTGCATAGACATGATCCGCAGAAGTTCTCAAATGAGAGTCCACCACAATGCCGCCGCGCGGATTTAAGGTAATCCCGGCCTCTTTCGCCAGGCTGCTGTTGGGGCGTACACCGATGGATAAAAGCACCATATCCGCTTCTACGGTTTTGCCGCTTCCCAGTCTGATGACCGTATGGCCGTTTTCCCGCTCAAACGAGGACACACCGTCTCCCAGAACCAGTCTGACACCGTTTGCGGTCAGATTCTCATGAAGCAGTTCCGCCATCTCAGGGTCGAGAGGCGCCATCACCTGGTTCTGCATCTCGATCAGCGTCACTTCCACCCCTGCATGGACCAGGTTTTCCGCCATCTCCAGGCCGATAAAGCCTCCTCCGATGACAGCGGCACGCCGCGGCTTCTTTTCCACCAGCACCTGCTTGATCTGATCCGTGTCCGGTATGGTCCACAGAGTGTGAATATCCGGTCCGTCAATCCCCGGAATAGACGGTACCAGCGGTGATGATCCTGTGGCTATGACAAGATCATCGTACGATTCCTCGTACGCCTCCCCTGTCTTCTTATCCTTGATTTCAACGGATTTTCTGTCTGTATGGATGGCCGTCACCTCGCTCGAAGTCCTCACATCGATATCGAACCGGGCTTTCATGACCTCCGGCTTCTGTAAAAGAAGGGAATCCCTGTTTTTTATCACATCGCCTATATAGTAAGGAAGTCCGCAGTTCGCGTAAGAGATGTACTCCCCGCGCTCCAGCAGAATGATCTGCCGCTTTTCATCACGCCTTCTTAAGCGGGCCGCCGTCGTGGCTCCGCCCGCCACACCTCCGATAATTACTGTTTTATTTCCCATCGCATGGTTCACCTCTCTGTATTTATCATGAGGTAATTATAGCGGGGATGAAAAATCATTTCCGTGATAAAGTCACATATCACCTTTTCTCCTGTGCTTCACTGTGCGATTCAACTCTCGAGTCAAAAACTCCGCCGCAAGCGGCGGGGTTTTTGACCCTCGCGGCAGTCGCCAAATGGAGGCGCCAGCGTGTCCGTTGGGCTCGTTGCTCGCGGGAATAAAGCAGCACACCGCCAATCGTCACGAATCCGCCTGCCACAGCCAGAATCGCCGGAATCTCGGCAAATAAAATCGCTGCAAATACGGCCGCCACCACCGGTTCACACAGCTTGGAGGCTGATACGAAGGACGGGGACAGGAATTTTAGACACCAGCTGAAAATACTGTGCCCAAGAAGCGTGGAAAATACCGCCAGTAAAAGTCCCACCACCACGGAAGCCGCGCCGTAACCCGTAAAGGAAAGGCCGCTGACCGCCGTGGAAATGCAGAGCGCCAGCGCACAGAACACGTATACAATATACGTATAAACGGTCGTAGACATATGCTTTCTCGCCTCTCTGCCGATCAGTGTATAGACAGCGGAGAACACGGCCGCCGCCAGAGCCAGCCCGTCGCCGGCCAAATGATTTCCGCCTGCGGAATAATCAGACAGTGCAATGAGCAGGCTTCCCGCTACCGTAACCGCAATACTTCCCACCGCGGTCTTTGAAAGCCGGCCTTTTAAGAACACGCAGAAGCCGAGTGCCACCCATATGACCTCGGTGCAGACGATCGCCGTGGAACTGGCTACCGACGTCTGGTTTAACGACTCGAACCAGGATGTAAAATGCAGTGCCAGGAAAATACCGCTGACCGCGCAGAGTGCCACCGTCTTCTTATCCGATCCCGCCAGTTCCCGCCTGATCTCCTTCTTTCCCAATACCACCGGTGTCATAAGCACCACCGTCCAGAGCAGCCGGTAAGCCGCTGTCACCACCGACGGTGCCTCCGAATATTTTACAAAGATCGCCGACAGGGATATGCCGATGATGCCGATCACAATCATAATCATGGGATGCTTCTCTAAAAACTTCATTTTTATTCTCCTTTGTATCAAACCGTATGCTTCTTACTACCTTAAACGGAATTCATGATTTCGTCAAGTATTGTATGGTCTTTCGCTGGTCTGCCGTCAACAAATCCGTGGCTTTTCTGCTCACATAAAAGGGGCTGAAATCAATAATAGATTTCAGCCCCACACCTGCAAACGGTTTCTATGTTAATTATCAAGATACATCTGCATCGGATAGGAAAGATACCGTAATTCTTCCAGCTTCTCCACCGTTACATATCCAGCCGGTGCATTTAATATAGTAGGAATTCTGTTGACCACAGTTGCACACGTATGCTCCACAGTTGCCGGTTTTGTTACATAGAATGTGGTATCCGGCTCACCGATGATCTTCCAGTCACACATATCTCCGTCATCTGGTCCGTAAACCTTGCCGATACACTGTGTCTCGATCACCGGTCCCTGGAAGGTTTCCGTGGTAACGACTGCGCTCATGCCGATGCAGTTGCCCTTCGGAATCGTCTTTCCAAGTGTTGCGGAATAAAGGTCGGTATCATAGAAATACGGTACACATTTCTGGCTCTGGGATTTGATGGTCCAGCCCATCTTGTTGCACAGCGCCTCGTTGGAGTTCCATACGTAAGCCGGTTCCAGAGTCGTCGGGTGTGCGATCTGGGCTTCAAACTCTTCCGGTGTGAGTCCTGCTCCGTGAGCTTCCGCCAGGGCCAGACCGTAATCTTCTACGTTATAGCTTACCGCGCCCTCGATCTTATCGATGCGGTGCACGCCGCCTGCTACACAGCCGATCATGTTGATCCAGTAAATATCCTGCATACCGGCACCTACGATGGTGCAGCCGTTTTCTTTTGCAAGCAGGTCCAGTTTATTGGTAATGGAGGAAGCGGTTGTCCACGGATAGATCGCTTCTTCACACGTAGTCACAACGTTAATGCCTCTGGAAACACACTTTTCAAAATGAGAATAACAGTCATCCATGAAACTGAAAAGCGTCACTACCGCGATATCAGCGTCGCACTCGTCTAAAACCGCATCCGCATCGTCTCTGATTGTCACACCAATCTTAAATCCCAGTTCTGCGAATTCGCCGACATCCATTCCAACTACTGCCGGATTCACGTCGATAGCACCTACGATTTCCGCGCCCTTCTCGTATAAATAACGCAGGATGTATTTTGCCATCTTGCCGCAGCCATACTGTACTACACGAATCTTCTCATAATTCATCATAAAAACGCTTCCTTTCTTATAAAAAGTCGACAGTTTCAGGGCCATGCCCCATTTGCTGTTTTTATTATAAAGCTTATATACGGTATCAGGTCAATTGAGCAGTATCACCAAATCGGATCTGGCTGAAATGCCGGATTCATGCGCAGTTTCCGCGGTCTTACCCCATACGGATGGGCACCTGGAGGCGCAGAAACATCCCGCGCTCCGTGTAATCCAGAGGCATTTCCACAATCACCTCGCAGATATAGTCTCCAGTCACGGTATAATGCTTCTCTTCGATCTCCGCCAGCAGCCGGTCGATGTACTCCTTTTCCTTCTCAAACCGGTCACAGTAGATGCAGAGATAGGGGCTGGGCGGGATCACCGTTATGAGTTCCTCGTCCACGTACTCCCGGTCTACAAACACGAATACCTCCGCGGAATAGAGACGCCGCTTCATGAAATTTTCTCTCCGCAGGATGGTACCCGCGTTGGCGAAGAAGAACGGCGAGATGGCGTGTGCAGCCATATCCTCTTTCAAATCCCGAAGAATCCGCTCATACTCGTCAATTTCATAGTCATAAAAGTTCACATTCGTGTTTTTTACGTACATCTGGCGCTTTGGAATATATTCCAGCACGATCGAACCGTCCGGCGGAGCCGCCTCATACCGCTCGTAACTGTCCAGAGTCCGCTCGATCGCCCTTTTCTGTAAATTCAGCTCCTCGATTCTGCGGTCGATGGCATCCCTGTTTTCCACCAGCAGCTGTTTTAATCGCCCGGTGTCCCATTTTTTCATATGGACCCGGATTTCCTTCAGCGGCATCCCCAGAGCCTTCATATACTGGATCATATCCAGCTGGGCGCTCTGGCGGATGTCATAATAGCGGTAGCCGTTTTTTTCGTCCCGTCCCAGAGGGGAAAGCAGGCCCTCCCGGTCGTAAAGCCGCAGCGTCTGCTCCGAAATATGGTTCATTCTGGCCATCTGGCCAATCGTCATTTTTTTCACATCCAGATTTGTCAGTTTTATCATTTTTCACAATCCTTATTTAAAAATTATGCCATAATCTATCTTTATTATACAAAATAAACCTTATACCTGCAATAATGTTTTTGATATTTTCCTGACAATCTCAATCATATCTATATCTGCATGGATCGGAATCCTAGTAACAGTTCAGCCTCCGGTCAGTCCGCCGGTTCTTTTCTCAGCTGCCATAAAGGAAACGGCGGCGACGCCAGCGGCCGCATTGCGATGGACAGGAGCAGCGTTGTGTTATCGGCGGCGGCCACCGGATCAGATGATAAGGTTCCACAGGATCGGCAGCGGTGAATGATCTCCCACTGTCCCTCCTCTCTCGCCCACACACCGACTGGCTCCAGAACACCTCTGCATAGCGATGTCCCATCTCCCTGCCGGTCCTCATCGGTGTGAACGCCGGACAGGCAGTCAGGACAATGCCTGCGTTTTTCTCCGTCCAGGTTCACTGGGGAGCCGCATACCTGACAGCGGCTGTTTGCCTTTGCTGCCGATTCTGCGCGTCTCGTTCCCTCTTCTTCCGCCTCGCCCGGCCGGCAGAGCGGCGCATGCAATGGCTTCATTGCAATCTCCATCAGCAGATACATGTTATCATCCGCGGCTATACGGTTCGAGCTTAGGGTTCCGCAGGATTTGCATTTGTGAATGACCGCCCATTCGCCGTTCTTTTTCACCCACACACTGACTGGCTCCATCATTCCCTTACAGAGCGACGCCCTGTCTCCCGGCAGGTTATCGGCATGAATGCTGGTCAGGCAGTGCGGACAGTGGTTGCGGTGGCTGCTTCCCGCGTCTTCCGGCGCGATCAGCCTTCCGCAGGCCCGGCAGGTAAATGTCTCCGTGCACGGTTCGATTCTGTAATCTGCGTTTCTTCCTGACTTCTGCATTTTCGAGATGCTCTTGTGCCACTGGCGTTTTTCCTTCAGATAGCCGGCCTTATCGTCGGCAAACCTCGCTTCCGTAAGCAGCTTCAAATAGCTTTCCCACCGTTTTGCAGGAAGCTCGCCGCTTTGGATGGCCGCCTTGACAGCACAGCCCGGTTCCCTTTGATGGCGGCAGTCATTGAATCTGCATCGCCCGAGATACTGTTCCACATCGGCGAAGCTCTGCTCCAGCCCTTCGCTGACATCCCACATGCCAAGTTCCCGCATCCCCGGTGTATCAATAATCATAGCTCCATTCTTTAAAAGGACCAGCTGCCGGCGGCTGGTCGTATGTCTGCCGCGCCCGTCTTTTTCCCGGATCGCTCCCGTCTCCATAATCGATTCTCCGGCAAGAGCATTGACCAGCGTCGACTTTCCCACCCCGGAGGAACCAAGGAAGACTGTGGTCCGGCCCGGCTTCATATATTTTGAAAGTTCGGAAATCCCCTGGCCGGTTTTCGCACTGACCGCATATACATCGACACCGGCTGCTATTTTTTCAGCCGCAAGTACATGGGCAGCGGGGTCTTTTACTTCGTCCGCCTTCGTGAGAATCACCGCAGGGGACGCTCCCGACTGCCACGCCAGTGTCAAATACCGCTCCAGCCTTCGCGGATTAAAATCCCGGTCCAAAGCCTGCATGATAAAGACATAATCAAAGTTCGCTGCAACGGCCTGTTCCCCGTATCCCGACGAGGACGGATCCAGACGCGCAAAATACGTCTTTCGCGGAAGCGTCTTTAATATCAGACTTTCACTGCCCTCCTGCCAGTTTACGAGCACAAAATCCCCTGCGGCGGGGACATTCTCATTACCGCCGTAGTATTCTCCCGTCTTTAAACGAGCCAGTCCCGTTCCCCTGTCACAGACGATTTCAAAATGGGAGCGGTGAACTGCCGTCACTCTGGCGGGAATTCCTGTCCCGCAGTCAATCGTATCCGCTTTCTGGTATCCATATTTTTCTATATTCATTTCTGTCAGCCTCCGTATTACTTCGTTTCTCATAAAAAAATCCATTCTCTCTCATTGTTTTTTCTCCTTCTGATGCTCATAACTTTCCTCAAAACAGACGCAAAAATCCCGCGGAAACAAACCTTCCAGTCTGTCTCCGCGGGATTATTCTGTCATGCCGCCCGTTTAAAAATGGGTACAAAAAAAGACACGCCAGACGTGTCCTGCAAAGCGCACAGCGCGACAGTATTCACGAAAGGTAGTGGATCACGCCACAAAGACACCGGTATTCTCTCCGGTTTCCTGCTGCGCTCCGCAGTATTCTGTTTTAGAGGAAAGCTGCCTTTTCTACCGATAACATACACTACACTCCTTCTAATCTTCTTTCATAAGAATTATTTTTTTATCATACATGATATAATGGGAAAAAGCAAGGACTTTTTTGATGTGCATCAAATGTTCATCAAATGTAAAAACTGTACTGCCCAAAACGTCAAGTCACATTCAAGTGCATACTTGCGTCTATAGTCCGGCTCCAGCCGCACATCGGTATATGGCGTCGGATAATCTATACTTTTTGGCGAATACCGCTTGTTGTGCGGCAAATCTAGCCGCATCCGCAGTATTCCGTCATGGCTCATCGCCTCCTCAATATTGACTGCGGTTTCACAGAGCACACCGACGCTTTCACCCACGCCGAGCATGGCGATTTCCGTTAGTAAACGGCGATATGTGATCGTATCGATCAAATCCGTGCGGAACGGTCTGATTGGGCTGTTCTCCATTTGGAGTGGAAACGGTACGTAATATCGGTTCCCGATTTTAACGTGTATCGGGTTTACCCCCTGTGTAATATCATTATAGTGGTTTAACGCGTCAGCCATCAGCTTTCTGTTTTCCGGCGTTCGCCACGCGCTTGTATATGCCAAAGTTTCCAGGTGATACTGGCACGGATAACAGGTATCAGCCTCAATATACGGATAATTGTATTTCGCCTTGCTTTTGCGCGTTTTCGTAATGTCATTGATGGATGAGAGCGGCAGTATTCTCTTAAAAGCTTCGAGCGAGGTGTTTTGAAACGGCTTAACGTATTCGTCGTCACCGTATCCCAGCATGGCTTGCATGGCAAAAATCAATGTCATCAGACAAAAGCCGCTGTTCAGTCCGTCAAAGCGGGTTTCATAACGGTGGACTTCCGGCGGGATATAGGAAAACTCCTCTCTTAAAGTGTCCTCGTCGCGCATGGCGGCGACAAAGTTTTTAACAAGCGGGTGGTCTTTGGGAACCGCGTAATAAGACAGAAGACGCGCCGCTGCTTCGCCGTCCTGCAAAGGCGTTTCGTGCAGCGTAACACCGCGCCAGTTATCCCAGCTGTGCATACCGCTTCCAATATAGCCGTCCGGTTTGGCATAGCCCTGCACGAGCCTGAAATGCGATGTCTGATAAATTTGCCCCAGCAGTTTTTCTTCTTCCGCCGCAGTTAAACCACATAAAATCTCCTTGCGCAGCCGGTACTGGATGACCGCTCCGGCATTTTCAAGAAGGAAGTCAATTGATTTGGACAGGTTCATCATGGGTTTCCTTTCATCACAAACGGCAAAGCATAATATATTCTTCTTCGTTTTGATCTACAATTTCAAATCCTGTTTTTTGATACATTCTTACAGCATAGTTTGCTTTTTGTACAGCAAGTGACGCTTGTTTATACCCTCTGTCTTTCAGAATACGAAGCATTTCTTTCATCAAAGCAGTACCTATTCCAAATCCTCAGACGGCGCCGACAGCCTTTTTATCAACTTCCGCAACCAAACCTATATCGTCTTTTTTCTTTCCAAAATCAGTTATATATATCTGCAATTCCGGCTGATTGATAATTGATTTGGGAGGTGCAGACATTCCCTCTGGCACAAAGACAGCTTCGTATAAAAAATCTTCAAGCAAGCTATCTTCTCCCTCTAATATTGGTCTAATTCTATAATCCATTATATACATGTTTTCCTGAAAGAAATGAACTTTATTTGATACTCCCCAAAAGTTTTGATTAAGCCATTCTTCCTGTTTTTCGATTTGGATTGGCTCCATTCTCAAGCAAAAGCTCTATAATTTCAAATTCTCAACGGTGATGTTTTTTGATATGGTTTCCCGATTTGCCGTTCTGCTCCCATCAAATACTCAGGCAATCCCATTCAACTCCTGATACAAGTCCTTCGCATAACTGTCCGTCATCCCGCACACATAATCGGTAACCAGCAGAAGTCTCAGATACAGCTTCTCCTCCTCGCTCTTCCCTTTCGAACAGATAAAATACAGCTTCTTGTAATTATCGGAAATGAGCGAGACCAGTTTCTCCTGTACCGCGCTCTGCTTTCTTCCCGTATCAAAATAAAGCACTGCATCCACGAACTTATCCAGGAGGAAATTGAAAATAGTCTCCGCCGCAATTTCCAGCTTCAGGATCGGTTTGGACACGAACGCATACCGGTAGGCGATCTCTCCCAGCGCCTCCATGAGAAGCTGCGCATCCGTACCCGCGGTCAGCTCCTTCTTATACGTTCCCGCCATAATCTCTTGATAATTGTTGGTAAAGCCTTCCGTGGCCCCGCCGATCATCTGCCCCTGCATGGTGACCACCCAGTTCTGGACCGCATATAAATCCGGGCGGCTGTAGCCCTTACTCACGGCACGGTTGTATTTGTCCGTCAGCCATGACACCATATCGCGGTACCGTTCATTCTGACACTCTTTTTTATACTCCGTCAGCTCCCGGACCAGCTGCTCGAAGGTCAGGCAGTTCTTCTTCACCGCATCCTCAATATCCGCGGTGGCATAGGCGATATCGTCGGCCGCCTCCAGAATAAATGCCAGCGGATGTCTGGCCCCGTTCGTCCCGCAGGAAGCCTGAATATCGTCAAATGCCTCCCGGTCAGCATAGAAATACCCCATCTTCTTCGTCTTGATGTTTCCGCTGTGCTTATCCACCTCCAGAGACGATCCCGGATACTTAATGATAGAAGCCAGAAGCGCCTTCGTTAAATTCATGCCGTGCTCGTCCACCAGGAAATGCAGCTTGGTCACCACCCGGAGCGCCTGGGTATTTCCCTCAAAATGATAGAAATCTTCCACCATCTGGCGGTTCAGCACCTCATCAAGCGGCCGCGCCTCCCTCTCTCCGCTCCTCTGAAAGCGCAGCTCGGGAAGTCTCCTCTTAAACCAATCCTGAATGGCGGTCTCTCCAAAGTGACCGAAAGGCGGATTTCCAATATCGTGAATCAGCCCGGCACACTGTAAAATATCGCACATGGCCAGTGCGTGCTCCGGCAGAAAGGACTCGTCCTTAATCACGGTCCGGATGCTGGCGGATATGTTCTGCCCCAAAGACTTTGCAAATGACGATACCTCCAGCGAATGTGTCAGTCTGGTCCTGATAAAGTCGCTGCGGTCCAGCGGAAATACCTGCGTCTTATCCTGCAGGCGACGAAATGACGCGCTTCCAATGATACGGTGGTAATCCTTTTCAAACTCCGTCCTTAAATCCGTTCCCGTCGGTCTCTTCACCAGGCTCCTGATTCTGTCCTCACATAACAGTGTGCTCCATTCCATGGTATACCTCCTAAAAAAATAGCCACCCGCCGGCAGGCTCAGTGACTATTTTTGTTGATTTTCCGTAACAGTTCAGACATCCGCCGTCTGAACTGTTACAATTTCCAACTTCATTTCACGTTTCCGAAATGAACCTTTTTCTGCACTTATTATAATCGTATACAGAATCAGCTGTCAACTCTATTTCAGGATTTTCCTGCCGCCCTTTCTTCCGCCGCACAGCGCGGAGTGCGCCTCCCCCGGAGTATTTTTATTACGCAGGCTGTACCTTACTATGAAATAAAAAAACGAGCGATGCCGCCGCCATGACCGCAACGGTTCCGGCTGCCGCCGGCCATGATATTTCCATGAGTTTCACCATGACCGGCGTTGCAAAGAACACCCCCGTGTAGTACAGCAGGTTTACAACCGCCATATAGTAGCCAACTGACTCCTTTCGCTTTGCGATGGCGGGCACCATGCAGAAGATGGAGGTCATCACAAGTCCGCCCGGGAATACAGCGCTGGCCAGCACATGAACCACGTACGTTCCGGGTGTCAGGATCAGCATGGTGAGTCCGGCAATAACGGTTCCCACGGCTCCAACCATGGCCGCACGGCAGGGATTTCCGGTCTTTTCCGCCAGAATTCCGCATACGATACAGGCCGGAATGCCAAACAGGCCATTCAGGCTGGAATAGAAGTTGGCCTTCTCCGGCGCCAGATGGTAGTAGCCGGTAAAAAGCAGCGGATAACAGGTGATAAATCCAAACAGGATAAACGCCATAAGCATCTGAGCCGCACCCAGGCTCATGAGACGCTTGTCCCGAAACGCTTCACGCACCATAGCTCCCGTGGAAGGCACGGCCGTATTACCGTCGTTCTCCCGGTTCCTGCTTCGGTCCGGAATTGGCTTTTCCTCCGGAGTCATAAACGCCAAAACCAGAATAAGATCCACAGCCGCCAGCGCCGCGCCGATCCACCACAGCGTCCTTACATTCCATCTCTTAACTACTATCAGAGCGCCGTTCAGTGTGATAAAATTACCTACTGCTGCAAACGTATTGAAAATTCCCGTGGCGGTTCCTGCGCCGCCGTGGGGAAACCAGGTGTTGATCAGATCGATGCCAACCATGATAATCATGGCGTAAGCCACACCTTCCAGCAGCCTTCCGGCCATCAGCAGGGGATAGGCCCCAGCCACGGCCCCCACTGCATTTCCGGCAAACAGACAGGCCATTAAAAGGAGCAGGAGACGATTTGCTCCCATCCGCTCCATCAGAGCCGCTCCGGGTATCGCCAGCACGATGCCGGCGACCGTGAAAAATGACATCAGTCCGGCGGCAGCGCCCATGGAGATGGAAAAGCCCTGGGCCACCTGCTCCATAACTGCCGAGACCTTTAGCTGGGACACGCTGACGGTCACGGCGCAGCACTGGAGGATCAGAAAACGAAACCATGGATTCTTCTTCATAGCCGCCTCCTAAAACCGGTAGATTCCGGTTTCACCGCCCAGAATATCAAGGGCGATCCTGCATGCCCCGTATGCCGCGTCCCGAACCGCCACAGTCACCGTCACATTAGAGTATTTCTCCAGAAACCGTTCCTTAAAGAGTTCAAAATGATACGGATTTTTCACGATAGCGCTCCCCCATGCTCCGACTGTGAACTCCGGTTCCCGCCAGATTTCAAGCTTCTGCACCACCGAATCCGCCAGTTCAAAGGTCAGCTCCGCCTCGGTGCGGGTGATTTCCCCGGCATTTTCATCGCCTTCCCGCAGTGCCTTCATCACGACCGGTCCCAGTTTTAAAAAGCCGGTGTTCTCCCGTTCGATTCTCTGGCAGATGCGGATTAAATCCTTGGGCCCGCTGATTCCAAGCTCCTGATTCAACAGGTCGTAGAGCAGCGTTCGCTCTTTCCTCCCATCCAGGACGCGGCTCATGTACTCCAGCGCTTTCAGATTCAGCCATGCGCCGGAGCCCTCGTCCCCGAAGATGCAGGGAGGCCATCCGCCGCTGCGCTCCGTCCTGCCGCCGCCATTTCGCCCAAATGCGATGGAGCCGGTTCCTGAGATCACTACGACGCCCGTTCCTCCGGTCACCGCATAGAGGGCCACCTCGGCATCATTGACACACAGGGCTGGACAGGAAAATCCCGGAAGCAGCCGGTAGATCTCCTCCACCTCCTGCCGGTCCTCTTCGCTGTCAATGCCGGTGGTCCCGCAGACGATCGCCCGGCAGTCCGCTTTCGCCAGCCCGGCCTGACCGATGCACCATTCCAAATTGTCCTGAATGGTGCGAACCGCCTCATTTCTGGAAAAACGGTACAGCCCCGCCGGATGCCCTTCGTACTCCGCCAGTTCCTTTCCGTCCATTCCCACCGCTTTCACGAGAAATTTTGTTCCCCCAGAGTCAATTCCTAATACGTAATCCATATCGTCACCTTATTTACCATTCCTGTATTTTGTTGGACAGAGCGCTGTATACTCGTCGTACAGGGGCGACCCATCCACGATGCCTAGATATCCCTGGACCACAGCGGCAAGGTACTGGGGAATCACCACGATTTCGAAGACTTCCGTATACATGGCTCCCGTCTTTCTGATCCTTAACGTCTTTTCGTCTGAATCCCCCTCCTCGTCGGTAATCAGGAAGGTGTATTCGGAGTACTTGCTCTGACACTCTGCCAGCCGCTTGAAACGCTCCCGTTCTCCCAGCTTTCCTGAGAGAAAGAGAAATGCTCCCGTGTGATCGTCCACCGCGAGGATCGGGCCGTGTAAATACTCCTCAAACTCATAGCTGAATGCGGGATATTTAATGGTTTCCAGAACCTTTAAGCAGCCTTCCTTTAATGCGGCCGCTCCCGTTCCATGGCCGATAAAGATGTATTTTTCAATCTCCTTAAGCTTCTCCTTATGATCGGCCGCCCATCCGGAAATGGCCTCCATATTATACCGCATATGGGATATCCCTGCTAAAAGTCCGGCGCGGACAGCAGCGTATCTCTCTTCCCCGATGATCCCGACGGCCCTCGCCGCCTCCATGGCCATCAAGTACAGGATCATGACCGACGCCGTATAGCCCACGGTCTTCGGTCCTACCGGCTCTTCCCCGCATCCGATAATCATGTGGTGAGGGCTTCGCGCCGCGATCTCACACGTCTCTTCCCCCGTAACCGTAATATACGGATATGCCGCCATCTCCTCCATCGCCTTTAAGGTGTTGGTCGAGGAACCGCCCTGAGACAGAAACACCAGCAGCGGCCGTTCTCCGCGGATATTATGTACGTAGGAAGACGGCATGGAAATCACATCGATATCCAGCATCTCTTTCATAAAGGAGACTGCCGTTTCCTCCGCATTTAAGGAAGTGCCGCTTCCCACCAGATATAAGTGGGTCGGGCTGACCTCCTTATACAGCTTTACGAAGTTCTCCGTAAGCGGCAGGCTGTTCTTTAAACACGCCTCCAGGACCTCCGGCTGTGTCTTCCAGTATTCTACAATATGCGCATTGCTCTCCATAATGGGTTTCTCCTTTATTAAATAAGATTAAGATCTTTTGCTTTTCTTAACGCCAGTATTTTGTTGTTCACATCCATTTTCTGGTAGATATTTTTGACGTGGTACCGCACCGTGGCGATGGAAATATAGATCTCACCGGCGATTTCCTCGTGGGTATAGCCCTCGTCCAGCAGCTTTAAAATCTCCAGCTCCCGGTCCGTCAGCGATACCTCGCAGGCGTGAAAAAGCTTCAGCTGGCTGCTGTACCGCCTGCAGGCCTCCAGCACCTCCCGGATATAGGGGTTCTCTTCCCGTTTTAACAGCGCCTCCAGCATCAGCCTGACATGGCCCGTATTCTCGGCAAAAGGCATGATGAGATGGTCTTTCTCCGCCAGCTTAAGCGCTTCTTTCAAGATCTCCCCGCCCCTGGGGCGGCTCTCTAAATAGCTCTTCGTCACAGACTCATAAATCATGAAATAAATCCGGATCAGATGGTACTGGAACGGCTTTAGGAAGGTGGAAAAGGATTCGCAGAGGGAGTCCAGTTCAATGTATTTTTTTCCCAGCAGGAGGCATTTTCCATAGACCACATAGAAAAATCCGGTTCCCTGAAAGAGGAAATTTCCCTTTTCGATATCCCCTTTCCTGATCCACTCCGGAATGCTGTCCACCCTTCCTAAGCATCCGTTAATATAGGCGCCGCACAAATCAAAGGTGGTGTTTAAAACCGGGTTGTTGGCCGCGATCACCTCGTCCTTTAACGTACTGTTCGAAAGGATCCGGTCCCTGCTGCTCCCCTGTATCAGATTCAGACGGTCCAGCACCAGCTTGGAAGAAATCATGATGCCCAGCTGCTCCGCCGCCTTCGCCTTAAAATACGCCTTATAGGCGTGAAGCTCCGCCTGCTCCCATGCTCCCGTCTCCAGCGCCGCTTCGGACGCAGCCAGGGAGTCGCAGCCAATTCCGCAGCCGTCGGTGGATTCCGCAAAGCTCATCCCCTGGGTGCAAAAGGCGTCCCGCACCTCCGCCACACTTCCCTGCTCCTTCACGTATCCCATCAGCATACAGGGAAGGCCGTAGGTAAATTCCGTCTCCTTGGTCACGATGCAGGAACAGCCGCCGCCGAAATATTCCGCGCCCTTTCTGGCATATTCCGCCATGACCGCAATGTCGTTAAAGGAAATCCGGCTCCGCACCATGCAGATTTCTCCCAAAACCATTTCCCGCATCTCATCCCTGCACTCAGAACCGCGGCAGTATTCCTCCAGCCGGTCGAGGCAGAGCTTTACCCGGGGAATATAGTTGCGCTTCCTGTCCATGGCACAGGCCAGCAGGTATTTTAAATAGGCGAACGGATACCGGTAGCACAGCTCCTTGCCGGCCTTTTCAAACACCTGGCGGATATTTCCGCTGCTCCAGATTCCCTTGTCGTTCTGGGTATCCTGGTTTAAAATGGAGAGAATCTCCTCCAGTTCTCCCGCCCGGTACAGGCATTCAAAGGCTTTGGAGTACTGGCCGTCGGCCAGCAGCCACTGCCCGCTCTTTCTGTAAACCTCCGTAAAATCCACCCGGTCGATCAGGGCGCGCTCGTAGATGTAGTCTCTTAATATATTTCTCAGCCGGTACGTGTGGCCGGGTTCATGAAAGACGAAAAATACACTCTTGCTGATGAGAATTTCGAAGGCGTCGTAAAGCTCCGAATTATCCAACACTGCGGCCGCCATGCGCTTCGTAAAGGATGACAGGACCGACAGCCGCCACAGAACCTCCTTTTCCGCCGGGCTTAAGTCATGGTAGAAGTTCTGTTCAATGATGTCATCGGCAGTGGCACTCTTGCCCACGGGAAGTCCCTGCTTGATTCCCTTTGCGGTGATATAAAGCATGGATTCCCATCCGTCGGTGATCTGGTAGACCCGCTCCCGTTCTTCCTCGCTCATCCGGCATTCCATGAAATCCAGGTACTGGAACACCTCTTCCCGGTTGAATTTTAAGGATTTCTCCGTGATAGTGAAGCACAGCTGCTTCTGGTATAAATCCGCCGCATCCAGTTTTGCCAGTTCCCTGGTGATAAGCACGATATGAAGGCCGGAAAGCCGCTCCCGGACGATAGCCTTTATCAGCTCAAACACGTTGTTTTCCTCAATCGTGTGAAAATCATCGAATACGAGAATCAGATGGTTTTTATAATCATAGTCCATGAGAACGTCTAAGAGCGCGTCGGTTTTAAAGCAGTCATAGGGAAATCCGATGGCAGAAAACCGCGCCGCCAGGTCCTCATTCACCTCGTTTAAGGCATCGCACAGCCTCGCCCACAAATAGTCGGCTTCCCCCTCCGAGCCTGCCAGGGAGACCCAGACGCAGTCCGCCTCAGTGGTGTCTAAATACTCCCGCACCGCCACAGTCTTTCCATATCCCATGGGGGCGTGAACGATGGAAAGAGGATACCGCTCGATATTCTCCATTTTCACTAATATTCGTTTGCGTTCAATATATTTGGAAGCCATATCATTTCACCCGTTTCAGTTTCCAGCCCATGGCATTTAAATACCAGCAGGCATGGGGAAGCCACTGCTCCGCCCATCTCCAGTTGTCGTCACATTCCGCGGTGGGGACCATGATAAATTCAAGCCCCTTGTCATCCGCTTCCCGCGACGTGATTCCGTTGCAGATTCCCCCCGGACTGTTCATGAAATCATACTGGTTCCGGAAGAAATACTGAATGTTGTTTCTGCCGAAGCCGTCGATCATACAGCTGTCAAAGGGATTGCATCCCATGATCCAGTCCAGCTGGTGCCCGGCAAACTTACGGAGCGCCCCCGACATTTCCCCCGCTTCCTTCTGCCAGGAAAAACGGAGTGCCGCCGCGGCCAGAGATGCGATTCTGGCATTTTCCCCCTGCCACCAGGGCGCCGCCTTCGTATCATGAGGAAAGAAGTACCGGCTGGTCTCTGTCTCCCCCATCTTCTGTGTAAATGCCGCGTATCCGAACGGTTTTCCGCTGATGGAAAGCACATGGACAAACGCCTGTGCCACCAGGTCCATCGCCTCTTTTCTCCGCATATCATCCGGTTCCAGACTGCCGTATTTCATCATGGCAATGAGAGGAAATCCCTCATCGGAAGGATGGAAATACAGTTCTCCCTCCCTGGCCGTGAACCAGACGCCCTGCTCCATAGCGACAGCACTGTCCTTCATCCCGCGGAAAAATCGTCTGCACGCCTCTAAGTATTTCTCAGAGCCCGTAGTCTCATACAGCTCGGCTGCCGCCGCCAGGGCACAGTACTGGTCCAGGAAATTCCAGGTTCCGTCGCTGGAATACTGTTCGTTGTGCTCCGTCATATACTGAAAGGACTCTTCCGCCGCCTGCAGATACCGGCCGCAGGGATACTCCCCCGAAGCACCGTTATGCCGGGCAGCGGAGGCCAATACCGCGGCCGCCAGTCCGGCTCCGCTTCGCATACACGTCTCATAATGCTTCTCTTCAATGGTCTCTGCTAAGTAGCTTTCATCCTCCTCATGCCCGCTGAACCGGAAATACTCATAGTCCACCGAACGGCACTGTTCCTCGGAAAACGCCTCCCCCCGGTCCACCGATCGGATAAATCCGCCGCCTTCGCGGTGAAGTCTCATCGCATAATCCGCGCCCCAGTACGCCTCGTCGAGAAGCTCCTTCTTTAAGATTCTGCAGTCTCTTAACTCCTCTTTTTCCATCCGGTCCGCAATATCGAAACAGACATAGGAAGGCAGAAGGGACTGCATGGGGTTATAGACAGCCGTGTGAGACAGCTGGGTCAGATGGATTCCAAAGTCACCGGTGGCGTCATACCAGCCTCCGTGTAAATCCAGAGTCCCCTCTCTCGCCCCCGTAAACGCCACGTTCCGGTCGGCCTTCAGCCACTCACCGGAAGACCGCTCCCCTTTTAGATAAGCTCTGGATGCATTCACCATGCGAAGGTTCAGGAAATCGCCGGTGACCGTGATGATCTCCGATCGAAATGCCTTCCCATCGGCATATCCGGCAAGCCGGTACGTCCCCTCCCGTCTGACATCGGAAAAGTCCAGGACGTAGTAGCAGCCCTCCGACCAGTCCGGAATCCGTTCCGGACTGCTCACCGCCACGTGATATCGTTCCCCGTTATCCGCTTCCAGCCAGGCGCTTATCTCCGCCGCCTCCTGTTCCAGCTCCAGAACCGCTGTTTTATAATCCGTCCCGTCGAATCCAATGTGATTGACAAATACTCTCATCCAAACTCTCCTTTTTTTTCACTGCCGCAGCACAGTACCAGCTTAACCTTTCACCGCTCCCGCGGTCAGCCCCTTGATGACCATTTCCTGGGACATCATATAGAGGATGAGAACCGGGATCACCGTGATAAAGATAGCCGCCATCATGGCGCCGTAATCCGTGCCGTGCATGTTGCTGACCATGGTCAGTATTACGCAGACAGGCTTCAGCTTCTGATCGGATATGTAGACCAGGGAGGTAATCAGATCATTGTAGGACCAGATAAATACCATGATCCCTACGGTAGCAAACATGGGCTTCGACAGCGGCACCGTGATATGCTTTAAGACCTGAAACGGTCCTGCGCCGTCGATAATGGCCGCCTCATCCAGTTCGTTTGGAAGGGAGCGCATATAGGACGACAGAAGCATGATGGCGAAGCAGAGATTACCCGCCACCTGGGGGACGATAACCGCCAGGTACGTTTCCCGGATCGGAAGGCGGCTTACCGTAACGAAGTTGGGGATCATAGTTGCAAATGCCGGAACCAGAAGACAGGCTACCATGCCGGCCTCCACCACCTTTCCGACTCCCGAATCGAACCGTCCCAGACCGAATGCAGCCAGGCCTCCGAAACAGACCACTCCCGCCACCACGCCTCCGGATATCAGGAAGCTGTTAAAGAAGGAGCGGAACATGTTCACATCCGGATACGAAAAGATGGAACGGTAATTGGAAAAATCCAGGCTTTTCGGAAAGGCTACTCCATTTAACAGAATTTCTTCCGAAGGCTTAAACGAATTTTCAAATACCCACAGAATGGGAATCACGGTTATCAGAAGCCAGAAAATGAGAACCGCGTATAACAGGATACTGCTGATTTTTAGTTTTTTATTTCCCATGCCGTCTCTCCTTACTCTTCGACATCGGCCTTCAAAAGCTTCCGAAGCCCGATGGTCAGCAATACGCCGATGATGATCATCACCACCGCGATGGCGCTGGCGTATCCGCCGTTGTATTTCTCAAAAGCAGTCTGGTACATATAGGTGCTTAGCAGCTGGCTGGAATTCATGGGGCCGCCCTTGGTGATCACGTAGATGGTGTCAAATACGCGGAAACATCCGGATACGACGAGCACTACGGTGGAAACCAGCACATCTTTCAACATCGGGATCGTAATATAGAAAATCTTCTTCACCGGGGTAATGCCATCCAGCATGGCGGATTCATAGATGTCCTCCGGAATCTTGGAGATACCGGTTAAGAAAATAACGAAATAGAAGCCGATATACTGCCACAAAACAGGGATCAGGGCCAGATAGATCGCGGTCTTCGGCGTGATCCACACCTGCTTGTCATATCCCAGAAGTGTGACAAAGTAATTTAAAAGTCCGTATTCATACTTGTAAATCAGAGTGAACATCAAGCCGATCGCCGTACCGGAAATGACGATCGGGAAGAAGTAAACCGTCCGGAACAGTTTAAATCCGTGATGGGCGCTGTCCACCATGATCGCCAGCAAAAGCGCAAATCCCACCTGGAAAATCAGCACACCCGCGATCAGAATCGCCGTATTTTTAAATGCCACGGGCATGACCATGTCCGAGAATATCCGCTTATAATTGTCGAGACCAATCCATTCACTGGTAAGCGCAAAATTATACCAGGAAGAAAAGCTGTATATTACCGTCTTTATGAGTGGATAGATCAAAAACGCCATAATCAGGATCATGGCCGGCGCGATACAGATCCAAACATATTTTTTACCTTTCAGTGCCACGTTTTTTCCTCCTTGTTATGAGCACTTAGCGGGCGTCCTTTGGCCGCTTACGTGCGATACATGTCATCTCCACTTAGCGAGGTCTCTCACGAGCTTAGTGGAGTGACTTGTTATGAGCACACGGAGGCTGTACCCGTTCGAGCACAACCCCCGGCTTTCATCACTGTCTTTCCCGGCCGCCTTACTGACCGGACTCATTCAGCTGTTTGGCCTGTTTGAGCACCTCCGCGCTCGTCATCTGGCCTTCGCAGACGTACTGGATTCCATTGTTTAAGGTCTCATACGCCTCATGATTCACCTGAGAGTCAAGAGCTGCATCCTGGTACTGCGCCTTCTCCAGCATGGTTACTGCGCTCTTTAAGAGTTCGCTGGAATTCTCCGGTGCGTCGCAGACGATGGCAGGGCTTCCGCCGTAGGCGATGAATCTGGCCATGGTCTCCGGTGATGTCATATATTTTAAGAATTTTAAAGTCTCTCCGCTTCTCTCATTGGCCGCTTTTGTCATATGCCATCCGGAGGAAAATCCTGCAATCGCACAGTTTTCGCCGCCTGTACCGCCCGGAAGCGTCGGCATGGAGATGATTCTCATGTCCGGATTGCCCTGAAGGCTCTCTGTACACCAGGAACCATTGATCATCATAGCCGCTTTTCCTTCTGAAAAGAGCAGTCTTACATCATCCTCTGAGATGGTGAAGGTGTCCTTCGGCAGTCCGCCTTTCTGGTAAAGCTCTGCGATGCAGTCGATGGCAATGCCCCAGCTGTCATCAAAGTAATTTCTGTGGTTTTCCTTGCCCGAAGCGCCCATAATGAAGTTTTCCGTGGTGATATACGGCATTCCAAGGGACATGGACAGCGTTACGATATCGTTCTGGGAAAATACTTCGTTTGCCTTCATGATATTTTCCCATGTGGTCGGCTCTTCCAGTCCGTACTGTTCAAACAGCGCTTTGTTATAGAACAAACCTTCATAATATCCGATGAATGGGAGCGCGTACTGCTTTCCCTGATACTGAACATTTTCCAGCGGGGACTCCTTGAAGTTTCCTGCCCATTCCGGGTCTGCCTTCAAAATGTCTCCAAAATCCACGAACAGCCCTGAGTCCTCGAAGGTCTTCGTATAAGCCTCGCCCGTATAGTAAAGAACCAAGTCCGCCGGATTGCCTGCTGCCAGATCGGCCTGAACCTTCGTCTTGAATAAATCGTTGCTTCCAGAAGTCGGCTGGGACTCGTCAACGATGGTGATGCCCGGATGGTCCTTCATGTAATCGGCACACACCTCTTTCCAGACCGGCGCGTAGGCATCGGAACCTGCGAAATATGTTACGACACGAATATCTTCTTTTACAGTCCCTTCTGAAGCATCTCCCCCGGCTGCTTCCGTCTTTGCGGAATCCTCTGCGCCCTTACCGGCTTCCGTCTTTCCCGCTTCAGTCTGCCCCGCTTCCGTCCTGCTGTCCGCCGTGCCGCCCGCACAGCCCCCCAGCAGTGCTCCGGTTACCGCCAGAGCCGTCATCAGTACCACAGCTTTTCCTGCTTTTTTCATGATTTCTTTTCCTCCATTTTCATGCGCAGCTGCGCAGTTTTTGCTATTTATATTGATTTATTGTCTGCCTTATTTATTTGGAGCTTTACCGGCTCTCCCTCACTGCGCTTTCCACAGCGATTCTTCCGTATACCAGAGCCAGCGAATGGCTCAGGCCAGGCACGGTCAGAGGATAATCCACGGCTACCCGGTTTCCCTGCACATTTCCCGCAACGTATAGACCGGGAATGATCGCTCCTTCTGTGTCGTAACAGTGGGCCTCCTCATCACTCTGGATTCCTCCCATAGCCGCGATCATGACTGCCGGTGTAAATTTTGCTGCATAAAATGGCCCCTGTTTTACTGCAAACAGCCGGTCCTTTCTCTTGCCGTAGTCCGTGTCCTCCCCCTTCTCACAGAGACGGTTGTACTGTTCCACCGACGCAAGCGCCGTATCCGCAGGAAGACCCGTTTTCACAATCAGCTCCTCCAGCGTCTCCGCTTCCAGAAGAACGCCATCCTCCACCGCTTTCCGGACATACTTCGGTGCGATGTAGTTGTCGATAAAGCAAAGCTTATCATAAACCATCCCGCTCTCCAGCTCCTCATCTTCCATGACGGAGCACACAGAGCCGTGGTTCGGATACTCCTTCGGTATATAGCTTCTCCAGTTCCCGTCCACGATCTGCCACGCCGTCTTATCCGGCAGGTTCTCAATCTGGCTTCCCAACTGCTGTCCCGGCGCGTCCTCATTGACGAACCGCTTTCCACGGGTATTTAGAAGCAGGAAATCCGCTACGCCGAACACACTCCCCATATGATGAGCGCAGGGCGCGTGCGGGCTGTCCTGGAGCTTCGCCCCCGCCCAGAGCGCCATCTTATGACCGTCACCCGTGTTGGATGGCTGCCGGTCCATGTCGTAGCTGGTCCACTGCTTCGGCGTCTCCATCATTCCAGGCAGGAACCGTCTCAGCATTGCTTCATCGCTCATGTAATCTCCCGTGGCCAGAATGACCCCCTTTGAGGCGTAAGCCTTTATAAGGCCGCCTTCCCTGGTCCCGGCGATCACGCCTTTCACCCGGCCGTCACCGTTTTTCAATAGCTTTTTTACCCGTGTATTGAAGAAGGAGGTCACATTTCCCGTCTTCTCCGCCAGTTCAAAATTACCGCGGCACAGGGCGATATGGGATGGACGAATCCATGCAGTCACCTGGTAGCATTTGAAATTCTCCCGGGCGTTGTCAAAACCTTCCGGGAGAGGCAGACGCCTCGGCTGTACATAGCATTTTACACCCTTTGGGGGGACCTGATCGGTACGATCCAGTACCGCAATATCTTCCAGCCCCTCCAGATACCAGTCGAATGCCTTTCCAGCTTCCTCCGACCAGCGTTTCAAAATATTCTGACTGGCCTTATAGGCCATGTCGTGCATCAGATTGTTGACAATCTCTGTTTTATTCAGATCATCCCGTCCCCAGCGTTTCGCCACCTTGCTGTCCATGACGGCGAAGTCTCCGGATCTGGCCTGAACGCATCTGCATTTTTCAAAGAGAAGAACCTTTTGTCCCATCTCCGCCGCCTGCCTGACGGCCGCCACTCCGGCCAGACCGCCGCCTACCACAATGATATCCGCGGACACTGTTTCGGTTATGGTTTCTTCCCTGATCCGTGGCTCTTCTCCCAGCCACGCTTCCCCTTTATATTGATTCAAGGCTGTTCACTCCGTTTCTTTTTTCTTATTATATAATGCACAATTTATATCCACAACTATCACAACTGATAGTATATTTTCACAAGAAAATAGAGGGGTATTTTGCATCCCCTCTTCATAAAAAGTCTCCCTTCCGCTTAGTTCCGGAAAACAGGAGGCTTGCTATTTTCAGCGGTTTAAAGGCTCACATCTGTCAATATAGTCAAGCAGCGCCTCACATCCTTCACAGATATCCCGGTAGGTAGAATCAAAATCTCCGGTATACCACGGGTCGTCGATATCCCTCGGATTCGACCCAAAATCCAAAAGCCTCGAGACTTTTCTCTCCGGGTCGCTTCCCAGAATTCTCATCATGTTGGTAATGTTCCACTGCTCCATCCCGATGAGATAATCGTACTTGTCATAATCGGCCTTCGTCATCTGCACTGCCCGTTTTCCCTCTGTGGAAATACCGTACTGGCGCAGTTTGTTCCTCGTTCCGTGATGAACCGGATTGCCGATTTCCTCACGGCTGGTAGCCGCGGACGCAATGTAAAAACGGTCGGCCTGACGGCGTTTTTCTACCATGTCCTTCATGACGAACTCGGCCATGGGGGAGCGGCAGATGTTGCCGTGGCAGACGAAAAGTATTTTTATCATATCTTTTATATCCCTTCATAAGCCTTTAAATGCCTGTAATTACTGGCTTTCCAGCATTTTTTTATTTTTTGGTTTTGCCTCTCTCTACGCATATCTACATAAATCTGCGTAAATTACCGGGCAAATGGTGTAGTAAGTGGATCAGTAACTGACACACACAATATAACTTCTTACTCATATTCTCGAATCACTACATCCACTACATCTTTTAATACGTTTGGAATTTCCGCTTGAAGTAATTTCTTTTCCAACTCAGTTCTATCTACAATCCACCTTTGCATGTATGGTTGATTGCTATGATACCGGTTTCCAAGACTAATTCTATTTCCATAATAACATTCAAGTTTTCCAATCTGGGAACCATCTTCATCAAATAATTTAACACCACCAGCATCAATTGATATGTTCCATCCAAAAGCCAACAATGCTTCTTTACTAAAACCACACATAATATTGCTTTGCTTAAAACTCTCTATGCCATTATGATGCATGGTAATATTATAATGTGGCTCCTCATAGAAATCATCTCTTCTCTGCAATACCAATTTTGAATTTCTCTCATACGCACAAGCTGCATATTTTGATTTCATACCAGGAATATTTAAATAAGTCAGCATAAAGCCAAATATTTCTTGTTTATAAGTGTAATCAACAACAGCGCCCGCAAGTACTACATTCTCATCTGGTACATTCGTTTCCAATATTTCCCGAATTTGTAACAACTGTTTTTCTCTGCTAAGTTCTGAAAATTTATCAACATTACTGATTAGTATTCCTTTATTCTCACACCAATATGATGGCGTAACTAACAATGTATATGGCTCTGATGCTGACAAAATAATACGTGCCAATTCATTCTCTACTCCATCCCATCTACCAGATACCCAATCTTTATACAATACTCGGAAGAATGCAATATTTACTTTATCACAAACAACTCGGCAATTTGATGAGGAACGATTTAGTTTTATAAGTTTTGGAATTTCTGGCAGTTGTTCCGCATAATCAGCTGTTCTTCTTTCAACATCATCCAAATTTATTTCCAGGCTTTTTTCAATTCTCTCCTTCATTTCTATGACACAATCATATCCATTGATCCATGGGGTATCTCTTGTTGTTTTTATCAGCTTTTTTATTCCGCATTCTGGAATTATTGAAAAAAATTTTTTATCTTCCCTCAAATATTTTTCAAACTGCTTTGGCCACAATGTTTCCAGCATAATATTTGAATATAGTGCAACATTGAAATCATCATCGTTACAGTGTTTTTGAACAATCTCATAGAGCACAGATCTACTATTTTCATCAAAACACCATAACAACTCATATATCATCAGCAACCACTCTTTAGCTCGATAATGATAGCTATTCCAGTCCATCTCGATATTTTTCAGATACCTATTATCGCATCTTAACATTGCAAACACCCCTGTCAATGCTGTCCGCGCGGCATCTGCATCCTCTGATAAAATCAGCAGCTTCATTATCTGATAAAACAACGTCTCTATTTTATCTGCATAGTCCCAGTTAATCAGATTATAATAATCATTGTCTTCCTCTATCTCCGGTTCTTGAAAATGTCCAGCTGCTGTCATCCAGCTCCTCTGCATTTTTATAATTTCATCCATTCCTTCTTTGCAATATTGTTCCCCCTGTTGATGCATCTTCCATCGAACTATTTCTGGTAAATCTAATTCCAAATAATTACTTTCCCGTTGTACTACATCATTCAGATAATCGCAAATTGCCTGATCAGAAAGATCTGGTGTGGACTGCTCAACTAAATACTCTAAAATGCTATTATGGCTGATACTATAAGAATCTTTTCCAAATTCATATCTTAACAGTTCTTTAAAAATTTCTTCTGGCATTTCATGTCTATCTATCAACTCCTGAATCACTTCTTTTAATTCGGCCTTTTTTACAGTGCTTTCATCACCTAAAAGGTATTTCTCAATAGTTTCAATTGATATCTCACTAATGGAAACTGAATTTACGGAATCACACCACCTGTTCGGAATTATATATTTAACAGGATCTGAACATAAATTGATGTATGCAGCTCCATATTCTTTAAGTCTGTGATATATAGACTTAATTTCACTTTTTTCCGCACACAATTCAACTGCTCTCTGAAGCGAATGAATAGTCGCATGATTATCTTCATTTCGCCAGTCAAGGAGTCCCATACCTATTGCCCATATAGAAAGCAACTCGGCTTCTTTCAATTTCACATTTTTCAAATATCCAATCAGACCATCCACCAAATAAGAAGGCATCTTAAATCCCTGCGCAAGATAATGGTTATTTTGCAAAATTCCTTCTATTTTCGGATATCCGCCACTGAATATGTCTGCAAATATTTTGCTATTTAACGTATACTCAAGACGATTATCTCCTACTAATTCCATTTTATCCGAAATTTCTTTCACTGTTTCCGCATATTCATATATGAACTTATCATTATATTCAACAAGTGTATTATACCAGCTTAGCAAATAATCTCCAGCGTACTCTTTATGAGATACATATCCAACAACTGACCACCGAGCTTTTTCCAACACATTATTCATATCAATTGTATCAATATCATACCGCTCTTTAACTGTACAAAAATCTTGAATAATTCGATTGCGATCCCCTATGCTTTCATTCCAAACTTTGCCATCTTCTTCCAGCCATTCATTAAACCAGTCATGTATCCGATTTTTATTATTTCGATAATAAAATATACCAGTATCCAATAATTGATTAACCGGATTTATAGAAAATACAGTCTCACATATATCATCCACGGTACCTTTAAACTCTTCAGCTTCATTTCTTGACAACACAATATACGCTTTAAGTATAAATGGTCTTAAATGAATGGTCTCAAAATCTCTGTCATTTGGATTCCAGTGTTTTATTAATAATGTAGTCATGAGCTGCTTCATTTCCACTACATTTTCAAAGAACTTCTTTCCTGCATGTTTTGCAGATAACCATTTCCCTATAAAGCAAATATTATTAAAATACATCCCAAAATAAGAACGATTGTAATGACTATGCTTTTCCATGAAAGTATCCGTTATGGATGGCGCCAATTCACTTCTTGTTTTTGGCTGCAAATATGCTGCTACAATTGCATAAATACTATAATATGTCATTAAATTTTCAACATGGTTGTCTGGTAAATCGACATTTTTAATCTGATTCCATATTTCCTCTTTATAAACATTAGACCACTGTTGAGGATTCGCTACAATCTGCATAAATGTAGATATTAATTTTCCCATACTATTTCGTGACAACCTATCACGTAAAACATTATCTACATGTTTGATATCTTCATATCGATTTTGCTCGATTAACTTCTTTACACCTTCAACAAGCGGATCTATATATACCAATTCTAATGTATCTAATGCACTTGAAAGTTCTTCGCCTGATAAAAATAAAAAAATATTTTTTAAAACAGATTCTGCCAAATGATATGCAACTCTATTATTAATTTCTGCTAACTCTCTCATACCATACAAAATTGAAAATTCTCCTGAACGACACACACATTCAGCCAAATTATCTGCGACATTCTGAAATCCTGAAGAAAAGAATTCCTTGTCATCATCCTCAGATACCATGTACGTGTATATTTGTGCAATGTCTATTTCAGAAAACCAATTTTTAAATAGGCTCTTGGCTCTATTTAATTCTCCCCCATCATACAGACGCTTTACTAAACTTATAACTGTATCCAGTATATCAAAATTCCATACAGATTCCGGCTGTACATAACATTCATATGGGTGAATATTTATTGATGTCAAACTTTTTCTAAAATTCGATCCTTCAATTTCATAACTGCTTTTTTCAATTTGATCAATAGTCATATATCCCAAAGCCAAACATCTCATATTCGTCCAATCAATCGGATTATGAGCAATTATACCTTTTAAAATGTCTTTGGAGATTTCTCTAAGTTCACTTATTTCAACACCATGAACATATGCTGAAATAATGTAATCTGCAGAATAGACCTTTGTAAATTCTTTTTCTCGCCCCGCCAGCTTTAGAAAGCGTAAAATATCGCTATAATAAGCCAGACTCTTCTCTTTCAAGTTCAAGTAATAATCCGAAAGCCCAGTGTATACCTCCCTGACGTGATCTATATCCTGTCCTATGATTCCAGATAAATACAGTCTTATATCATTATGTAATAACGTATAATTTTCACCATTTGCAATCAGCAGCGGTCTTAGTGCCATCAACACATTTTTCCATCCTGATACAGAAATGTTTTCTTCCGGAAAAAATGCCTGCATTTTTACTGCATTAATAGGTTCATTAAAAAAAGCAAACACTCCCGCCATTTTATAATCCACAAACGGAATTTGCATATTTTTCTTTGCCGCATCCCATATGGATTTATAATACTCTTGAATGTTTCCACTTAATTTTCTATTTTTCAACTGTTCCTCGAGTTTCACCGGATCAGACTGCTGCATAGCTTCATGTACTGCAAAAATTGCTGCAAGCGTATTCCCCTGCGCATATTTTCCTATAAGATTTGATATCTGCTGTTTATTAACTGCATTTTTCTCTGGCATTTTATCTTCTACAAGCGTTAAAATATCCGATACCTGTAATGGTGGTACAATTATTTCTTTTACGTTCTTTAATTCTTCAAATAGCCACAGCGGATAATTCTTATAGTCTTCCTTCGGCTGGCCTGCCAGAAGAATCTTCACATTTGACGGAATATATTCTGGATCTGGGAGCGTAGCTAAAAAAGTTTCTTCCAAAAAACCAGCTCTTGCTGCATGATCTATTCCATCTATTGCAATAATAAATGTTCTTTCATTATCTTCCGCATACCTAGATGCTATTTTAAAAAATTGCTCTTTCATTTCTTCCAGTGTCATTAATCCATTAACAACAGGAACATTATACTTTTGTAATTTGCCTTTTAAAAGTTTTCTAAGCTGATTAAAAAGTTCATTCCAGAAATTCGTCTTGTCAACACGTTTTGAAACATCCATAGGAAGATATTCCTTTGATGGATCTATAGGCTCATATGCATAATACCTGATATCAACTATACTATTTCTTTTTCCACTGATTTTACTTACAATATTTGTCTTTCCAGTACCTGGAATTCCTGATAAGAAAACAACCCTACTGTTCCCATCTAACAGTTCTGTTTCCAGTTTATTTACCAAATCATTTCGACTTTGAAAAAATGGTTCTGACGGAATTAAATCATGGTTGTAACAAACTGTATCTTCGTCTACAGCAAGAGCTGCATAAACATCTTCTGCCGTAATGCATGAAGCTATTCTTATAGAGGTTGTCCAATTTCTTAATGCGTGATCCAGTTTCATCAATAAGGTTTTCGCCACATCTGGCTTCGCATTAAATGCCATCTGCAATTTTTTTAACAAATCTTCCTCTATTTCAATTAGGCCCACTTGATTTGTTTCTATTTCAAGGCAACGCAAAAATGATAGTTTATCCTCATCCTTTTCAATATACTTCAGCTGTGATTTCCATTCATTCCATGCTGATTCGTATTCCGGAAATACTATCTCATTAAATGTTTTTGCACCTATAATTTGCTCTTTTAGTTCCTCCCAAAATGTCTTTAATGCTGGACGCTTAACACTTCTGCCCTGCCCAGCAAAAGATACTCTATTTCCTGCTTTCCTGTTTGTAAATAAACAGACTCTTGTTCTTTGATACTTATCCTTTTCATCAATCCAGGATTTCGCAAGTTCTCCCAGAAGTGAATACTTGTTTTTCTCATCTTTTTTTGAATTATCAATCGCAATAAGATTTCCAAAGGTCAATGTATCATCAGCTCTTGTATGCTTTACCTGAATAAACAATTTTTCTCCAGCCTCGTATGTTACCACCACATCATCCAGGCCTAGTCCTATGTCAGCTTGTAACTCTACGCATTTTATGTTGTTATCCGGATTAAGCATATCTATGATATACTGCTGTCCTACAGACCATTCATACCAATATGGATCTCCCATTCCAGGCTTTGTTTTCTCGGAATAATTCATTTCCTAATTCCCCTTTATAAAAAGAATCCTTTTAAACAATGAAACAATTTAAATATCTGTCAATTCTACGATAATCTTTAACCACTATTGATGAACCGCGTTTCTCCGTTGTTGCACTTAAGGCCTCTTTTAATCGATCAAGTTTTATATTGGAATACTGCAGCTTAGCCAATATGTATATATCATAATAATCCCTTGGCCTTGTGTTTTGATCGCCTCTGGATATCACAGTTTCCAACTTCTCTGCAATTATTGTTTCTAAGTTATATGCAAGCACTGAAATGCTTCTGTCTTCTAACAAGAAGTTTAAACCGATATTCTATTTCTTTTGGAGTTATCCTATCACCTTGCCTTTAACTGCATTGCATTTTTCACAACAGTACCTCCAAATATGACCTGAGTTTTATTTCAACCTTTAAAAGTTTTGCTAGTTGAGATAAAACAGGAATATTTTTATCCGAATTAGCTGCATAACGCTTAAAAGCTTCTGTTACCACCTGAATGTCCACATGGCTATGAGGCTTTAAAATATCACAGAGCGTTCGTTCTACACTATACGCTCTTACAGCATTTCCACCCGGTGTAGTCACTTCTTGTATTCCCAAATCATATATCTCTTTCTTACACTGCACACAGCGAATATTCTCTTTCTTTGGGTTTGTCAAATTGTAATTCATTGGAAAAGTCATGTGATATTTGTTCGGTGTTCGATCTGTTAAATTCCATAGAAACAATGCTGTTTCGTGGGAATAAACTCCTCTTTTAAAACGATTCTGTAAATTAAAAATTTCATCATCCCAAACTTCCGGCAAAATGTAAATACCTCGGGAGGATTTCTCTATCATTCCCTTATCAACAAGGTATTTAATATTCCCACGTGAAAACCCTGCTGCAACCACCATTGCAGTAGTAACTGTTCCATTATTCCCTTTTGCCATCTTAATAATCTCTTCAGTTGCTCCCACAATAATCCTCTACTTTCTATTGACTTTTATGCTTATTATTATACGTTTTCAAAGCGTGAAAGTCAACAAGTATACATCTTCTTGTCAAATTGGGTAGACGATGTCCACCCAATTCGCAGTATAATCCAGTATATTTTAGATTTCTACAAAATTATTAAATTCATTCATCTTTTGCTATTTTGTCATTCAAGGCTCTTTCAAAAATGGTGTAGTAGTGGTGTAGTAAACGCCTTTCTCTGCCATGAAACTATTGATTTTACAGGTTTTTCCGGGACTTTTCAAGATATTGCCGTGGCAGACGAAAAGTATTTTGATAGTATTAACATTTTTGTTAGTCATTGATAAAATCTCCGTTTAATTTTGATATGTTAATCTTACTATAAATATATAGCATGAACAAGTATAGCTTTGTACTTATACCATTTACAAGCGGATTTCCATTTAGTATAATAAACGCAGGCAGTTCCTACTGCTGGGTGACTTCCATCTCCGAAAGGGGGTGGTATAACATGAGTACATATGAGACGAGACACTTTCTTTGATGATTGCGTTTGGGGTACTTATCGTTATGATTATAGGTACAAAAAAATAGTCACCCGCCGTCCAAAGCAAATGTGACTATTTTTGTAGAAACATAACTTTTTGGAAGCCACTCGCTGGAGTGAACTGCCTTTTTTGTACCTTTATTATAAACCAATTTTGATTTATCTGTCAATCACGATTTTTCAGTGCTTTTCTTGACTTTTAATTCATTGGCTTTCTTCGCCATAAAATCACTCTCCTTCTACAATAGCGGCTTGGACATCTCTTTCATGTTGAAATTTTCCATAACAATCATATCTCTCTTTCCGGTTCTACCGTGACGCGTTTCGTCCTCATGGCCTTAGCGGTCATTGATTATTTTCAGGTTATTAATATCCAGCACCACAACCGTGAATTCCGGCCCGCCAGGGTTTTGACCGACTGTTCAATCCTGGAGAACATGACCTCCGCATCGTACGCCGGCTCGCTACAGCCGTAATTCATCTACCGGGCTTGAATATTAATGTAATAAATTTTGTCTGTATAGATTTCATACTCTCTCCTGGTCTGGAATATGGAGCAGACGCATATCTCCCTGGTTCTTTCGAACCTCCAGCCGGATATCATCGGCGTTTGAGGGACGCAGTTTCCTCCTGAACATTTGAAGGAATACGTGTCAAATGGTATCAGACGGTGGGGGAAACGGCCCTCTTTAGAAGCAGGCTTTATGCCTGCTGTTAAAAAGCTAAGTGTGCCCTTTTCCTCTTTATTCACGATACTAAACATAAAATTTTTAAAAAAGTTGTTGAAAAACATTTTTAATGCATTTACCCTATAGATATGAGGAGGTAATCCCATCATTTGAGGAGGCAGAACCAGGCTGAAACGACAACAACGAATGGGTATCTAATAAAAGGTGCTTAATCATGGCTGCCCGACAACGGCGCCTAATGACAAAGGAGACGAACAATATGAATCAGGAAAAAATCGCTGCATTGGAAGAGATCATCGATAATCGTTACAGTAATACTGCCGGCATGATTGTTCTAACGAATGGAGAAACACAGTACGAGGGCTATTTTAACGGATGCACGGTCGCCAGCTGCATCAACATTTTTTCGGTAACAAAAAGTATTATTTCTATCCTGATCGGCATCGCCGCCGACAGAGGGGAAATTCAGAGCGTCAACCAGAAGGTGCTGGACTTTTTCCCGGATTTCCCGGTTGAAAATTACAACAAAGGGGAAACAACGATACGGGATATAACGCTTCGGGATCTGATGACAATGACTGCCCCGTACAAACATCAGAAAGAGCCGTATCTGGAATATTTTACAAGGGATGACTGGGTAAGCACCGCGCTGGAATTATTGGGAGGGCCGGAGAAGGCAGGGAAATTCCGCTATACACCCTTTATTGGCCCGGATATCCTGTCCGGCATTCTGGTAAAGGCAACCGGACAAACCGTGCTCGATTTTGCGTCGGAACATCTCTTCGCCCCGCTCGGTATTACGGTGAAAGGCAATGTAACCCTGGAAAATGAAGAAGCACACTACGCCTTTATGAATGCCAGAGACGTAAGCGGCTGGGTGATGGACTCGAAGGGAATTCATGCGGCGGGATGGGGGCTGACACTCACGGCCAGGGACATGGCGAAAATCGGCCAGCTTTACTTAGACGGCGGCAAATGGGAGGGGAAGCAGATCGTCTCTGCCCAGTGGATTGCCGAAAGTACAAGGGAGCACAGCCGGTGGGAGGAGTTAAATCTGCCCTACGGATATCTGTGGTGGATCGCAGATGAGAATGCATTTGCAGCCATGGGAGACAGCGGTAATACAATTTACGTCAACCGGGAGAAAAAGCTTGTCATCGCCATCGCTTCTCTTTTCAAAGAAAATACCGGTGACAGAATGGACTTCATAAAAGAATGTGTGGAACCCATGTTTGCATAATCCGGACATGGAATTTCCGATTAGGAGTGTGATAGTAAATGCCGAACGCCATGTGGTTACTGTGTCCGATTTGTGGGAACAAGACACGAATGAAAGTAAGAGATGACACCGAACTAAAGAATTTCCCCCTGTACTGCCCCAAATGCAGACAGGAAAGTCTGATTGATCTAAAACAGCTTCAAATAACAATCATAAAAGAGCCAGACGCAAAGACGCAGAGCCGATAATTCAGAAGTTTATAAAACTTCGAATTACCGGCTCTTTCTATTTTGCACTCCAGCCGCCGGAGCAGGCCATCTGGTTATCATAAAAGCCAGCCTATTGCCTTCTCAAAATCATCCATGCAGTTTACTGCAAACTTCAGATGGCTGCCCCGGCGTTTTACACAGTGCTTCCATCTATCCTTCTGTTCATGAATGGTCGCTGACAAGCCAGGTCTTCCCTTCTTCCATATCCGTGCACAGATAATATCGCCCGTCGTCCAATACTCCCGCCTTTTTCATGGCACAGCGTAAGACTCTCAGACTTTTCCTGTCCGCGGCAATGGATAGTTTTACGATTCTGGGACTCAGCCGGCCTATGTACCGCATCACAGCCTCCAGCACTTCAGGCGTTAAAGAAGTCTCATAGAGATCGATCATAATTCTGCGCCGTTCCGGAGATTCCAGTATAAAACGCTCCTCTTTCTCAATCATTCTATACAGAGACTCCGCATCATCAAAATAGCTTCCATAATGGATTCCGTGAAAATAACCGCCCTTGTAATAGTAAGGGCTTAAAGCACCGCTCGGTGACTTTCCTGACATAAGTTTCCCCCATTTCCCGATCCGCCTCACCGGACTTTCGCTTATTCATACTGGCCTGCTCCTATTTCGCAGTCAGTTCCTTCAGCACTTTCCCTTCCCGTATATGGCGGCACCACTCGATAGTCTTCTCCGTAACACTTATTCCGTAATAAAGAGTCGACATTTTATAGTAACAGCTGTCGAGATGATCCATATGACTGAGGCTCTTCTCTAAGGCTTCCAGCTCGCGCAGATAGCTTAAATACCGGGTGACTGTGTGATCGGAGACTTTGTCAATATCTGTCCCAGGGCCGCCATGGCAGGCCACACAGAGATCGGCCGAAAAGCATATTTAGGGATCGGATGTACGATCATCGACGATATCAGGGTTGGGGCCGAAACCATAGTGGGGGCCGGCGCCGTTGTCATCCGGGATATTCCGGATCATGCGGTTGTCGCAGGCGTTCCGGCAAAGGCAATCCGATAGACCTGGCTTCTCTGGGCTTACCGTATTTCGGTAAGCCTTTTTACCGCCTCTTCCCGGTCAGTGGTAAAGAACACATCCTTTCCATGATTACTCTCGTAGATGAAATCCTTCAGGGGCTTGCTTGTATATCTGGAAAAATCTCCGTAGACCGCGAACTTTATCCCATAATTTATAAACTTCTGCAAGATTTCGCCTGCCAGCCCTGTGCTGAGAATGAAAAATTCTTCTGCGATCGCCTTCTTATTTAGCGCAATCCTTTCACAACCAGTCTCATATTTCATGCTCATAATGAAATCCAGCGCCGACTGTGAGTCCCTGAGAATACATTCCCCGCTGTAAATAACTGCGGCTTTTACATGATTCATCGTTATAATTTCTGTCTGCATACCATATTTCTCCCTTTCCACCTTTTCACGCATTTTTCAGTCGTCATTTCAATGCCTTCAGTCCTTTGCGAAACCGGACAGTCCATTGAAGTTCGGCTTCATAGGACTGGCACAGATTATCATAGATCTGGTCCCATACATACTTCTCCTGCTCAGACCGGTTTGGAAAATATTTCTGACGCCTCTTCTCCTCCTGCCGCATTGCAATCTGCTTTCTGACCTGGACCTCATACCGGTCAAGCAGTTGGTCAATCTTTTCATTTTCCATCAGTCCGGCCCAGGAAATCTGAATCAGAAACGCTTTTTTAAACTCCGGAATTTCCGGCTCTGTCTCCAGAATCCATTCTTCCAGTGCCGCCTTTCCACTGTCCGTGATTGAATAAACCTTCTTATTGGGCGCGCTTTCCTGGTACTGTACCTCGTTTGTAACGTAGCCCATATTAAGAAGCTGTACCAATGCTTTATATATCTGATTGTTATTCCCCGACCAGTACATGACCGGCGAATCCTGCATCATGCGCTTCATGTCGTAACCCGTCATTGGCTTCCAGCTCAGCATTCCTAAAATTGTGTAATCGATTGTTACCATGATAATAATCCTCCTTTTTGATGATGAAACGGCATTTAGGTGTTATTGCCTTTAAGTATTATTGATTAGGTTCACACATCAATGATTTTATATGTTATTATTTTCATATGTTATTTATAACATACAATTACTTAGTATGTCAACGCCTTTTATTTTTATCTCCTACTCTCCCCACACGCATCACGAAAAAAGCAGCCAAACGTCTTCCATCCTAATGACAGAAAACCGTCCTGCTGCTTTCCCTCCGCTCCCTAATTAATACACGCTCCGCTTCAGAAGCAGATATAACGGAATCTCTATATATGCATCCTCCAATATAAGATCCGGGTCTGTAATCTGATTCAGAGGATTATTACATAAATCCAGAACATGTTTGCCGCTTCCCGTATAAAGCCGGGAAATGCGTTCCAGCGTATCTCCCTTCCTGCATTGATACCGGTAAGGAAGCATCACAAAGGTGTCCACCATCTGTTCCCCCATTTTATAAAGGCTCTGAGAAACTTCGCTGTCCTTAAACTCCTCAAATACCAGCAGATATACAAAGTTCTCATCCCTTTCCATCTGAGGCATGTAAACCGAAGTGTAGCGGAGCCTGGTTTCTCCTTTTGCATAGTTGAATTTGTGATAATCACTCTGATGGCTTCCGGTTTCATCCCAGAGAACATCCTCCCTCAGGATTGGCGCCAGACGTGCCTTTACACGCTCCTGTTTTAACAGTTCTTCCAGCGAGTCCTCTTCCCCTGCCGGCCTTCTGAGAAACAGGAGATAAAAACGGCCTCTGTCCGCTTCCCGAATTTCCGGAATCTCCATATCCTGACAGGGAGACTTACGAATATCCGGGAGAATCATATCCATCGATACGGATTCCTCGTATGCGTAAAGAAAGCCATAAGGCTGTCTGATCGTGTACATATCCGTGCTGATGGCCCTGCCGCCCTGGAACATATGATCAGCAAAACGCGTTCTCACTGAGTCGGAACTGACAAAATTGTATTTCTGGTAACTCTCTGAAGTAAACGCAGAAACCGCCCCGCCATTCTCCTCAAGCTGTTTTCTATACTGTTTATAAAATTCATCATATTCCAACACACTGTTCTGATGGGCTTCCCTGTAAGACCATGACCAATAGGATTCCGGCAGGCCCATGTAAACGGTACAATATGTAAATCCCGGTGTTCGGTATGGTTCAATATAATCCGCCCAGGCCGCCTCACTGCCTGTCTGAACACTCTGATACAGCTTCGGCCGCAAAGTTTTCATTACCTTAAGATTCTCACGTTGAACCTGATCAGACAATTCCCGCAGCGACTCTTTTGTAACAGATGAAAAATTAATCGTATAAACAGGATAATAATTACAAAAATAAAACAGCCCTGTCTCATTGTCCCCTTGCACAAACCTCACATTCAGGCTGATCTCCTGCGGCAAAACAGTAAAAAACTCTTTTAGCTCCAGGCAGGCAGATGAGAACGCTTCCATACATGTGGGCAAATCTCCCTGATTCTTATAAGTAATGAATAGATCACTGGCATATCTGTCGATATAATCAGACGCACCATAAGGGCTGCGTACTTCCGGGCTGCTGATTTCCAACTCCTGCATATAGGCATACTGTCGAAAAAGCTCATTAAGATAGTTATTGGAACAGACTATTTCCCGGTCTTCTTTCACGGTAACCCAGACCTGAAAAATCAGGAAATTTCCGTTGGGAGTCCATCTGGTGCAGTCAAGAACCGCAGAACCGGACTGTGGAAACGTGTCATCTCTCTCTTTGATCCAATCAATTTCCAGAGATTCGCCCGGGACCAGATATTGCTGCACCTTGGCCACAGCATCTTCCCACAATTGGCATTCTTCGTTGTCCTCTAAAGAATTATAAAATTCATCCCTGCTTTTTTCCGCTTTATTCCAAAAATAGTCGTCTTTTTCCAATACATTTTGACTGCTGGCTGACAGTACTGTTGAAAGTATGAGTATAGAAAATATGATCCTGAGTTTTTTCAATTCACCTCCCCCCTCCCATTCTCTTGTTTCCGGCTGCAGTACTACGCCTCCACAATATTCTGCAGCCATATCCCCTTTTTCACCAGCGCATACCCGATCACGCATTTAATAATCTCGATCATCTGGCATGCGAAATAGAGGGGAACGATCGGCACCGCCGTGTAGCGGCTCAGCACGTAGGCGCACGGAATGCTGACCACCCACATGAACACGCTGTCAAAGACAAAGGTCACAATCGTCTTCCCGCCGGAACGCAGGGTAAAATACGACGCGTGCAGAAATGCCCCCATCGGCATATACAGCGCAATCACCCGGATAAATGCCGTCGCCAGCGCCTTCACTTCATCCGTCGTATTGTAAATCATCGGGAACAGAGGGGCCAGAAGCGCCAGCACAGCGCCGATTCCAAGGCAGAGACACACGGAAAATGCAATCAGCTTCGTATCCGTATCCCGTGCTTCGTCCATCTTTCCTGCCCCCAGCAGCTGGCCGATGATGATGGCCACCGAGTTGCCTAAGGCGAGATACACCACATTGAATACATTTCCGATGGTGGAGGAAATATTGATTCCCGCCACTGCCGCCAGTCCGCGCACAGAGTAACACTGCATTAACGTCGCCATGCCGCCGGCCCACAGAACCTCGTTGACCATCAGGGGCATCCCCTTGATAACGATCTGCCTCACCAGACTTCCGGGTATGTACAGGCTGCGATACGCCCCTGTGATAAATGGATTCTTCTTTTTATGGCAGTGCGTCCATCGAATGACAATCCCTGCCTCGATAAATCTGGATATCACGGTAGCTACCGCCGCGCCTACTACGCCCAGCACCGGTGCGCCGAACTTTCCAAAAATAAGGATATAGTTTAAGACGAGATTCACAAGAACGGCCACGATTCCCGCTTTCATGGGGATAACCGTCTCTCCGCACTCCCTTAAGGTGCTGGTGTAAACCTGCTCGATGCCAAATGGAATCATCCCCAGAATCATGACCAGCATGTACTTGCGCCCCTGATCCAGCGCCAGAGCCAGCCCCGCCGCATCCTCTTCACCGTGAAGATACATAGATATAAAACTTTCTCCCCATACCAGAAACAGAAGGCCCGCCACGCCGATAATCAGGACGCTGAAAATAAGCTTAAAACGGAACGTATGGCGCACGCCCTCATGATTTCCACTGCCATAAAACTGCGCGCTGAAAATACCCGCGCCGGAAATCGCCCCGAAAATGCTGATATTAAACACAAACATCAGTTGATTCACGATGGCCACGCCGGACATCTGCTCCGTTCCCACCATTCCGACCATAATATTATCCAGAAGCCCCACAAAGTTCGTGATGCCGTTCTGAACCATAATCGGCACCGCGATCGCAAGTATCATCCGATAAAAAGCCTTGTTTCCAATATATTTTTTCATCTGTATATGCTGCGGAATCCGAGTCCGCAGTCCCCCTTATAACAGTCTCTTAATTGTCTCCAAAGTATATCATACTTTTTAATCTCTTACAATGCGGGAGCTCTCGAAATCCCCGGTTTTTTCCTCCCACTCCCGGAGCCGTGCCTCCAGCTCCAGACGTTTTTCCCGAAATTCCCCGTTGTGTGCCAGGTTCACCTCTTCCAGCGGATCTTCCGTTAAGTGGTACAGAAGCCACGGCATTCCGTGAAATCTCACATACTTCCAGCCATCCAGGGTCACGATTCCACGCCACGGCTGATCCACGCTGTCCGGTCCCCCGTTGGGCGCCACCGACTGGAGATATACGGAATCCGGAATTTCGTCGTGCGTTTCGCTCCGGTTTAACCGGCAGAAGGAGTAATCAAAGCCCTCCATCCAGTCTGGCTTCTCAATGCCGCACAATCCCAGCGTGGTCGGGGCGATATCCACATGGTTTATCATCACCCGCTTCACCGCCTTGCAGCCCCTTGCACCGTAATCCATCGGAATCTCTCCACCAATCAAAAACGGAATTCTCACCGCTTCCTCGTAAGGCGTCATCTTTCGGAACTGTCCGTGAGAACCCATCATGTCTCCGTGATCGCTGAAGTACATGACATGTGTCTGTTCCAGCAGCTTCCTGTCACGAAGCTTACCGATCACCCGTCCCAGATTCCAGTCCACATTTTCAATAATTCCATAGTACCCGGCCAGATCTTCGGCCGCCCGGTCCCTGACCTTTTGCAGCGACGGTACATTCTGCCTGAATTCAACGCTTCCTCTGCTCCTGCCTCCCATAAATTCAGGCGGCGCAATAAACGGATCGTGGGGCGGCTGAACCGAGATCACTGCAAAAAATGGCCGTTCCCTGTCTTCGTCCAGATATTGGAGCAAAAGAGCCGTAAGGGCGTCGGTCTCATAGCCCTCCAGCTTCTTCATCACCTCGCCCTCACCCATGGCTCCGTGTACATAGGAATCCCATGGACTGTTGTTATTCTCATATCCCAGCCACTTTTCAAAACCGCCTCTCCGCTCTTTCGGGATGAGATGGAATGCCGCCCTGCCCTCGCTCTCGTGAAATCCATCCAGATGCCATTTCCCCAGGTAAAGAGTCTCGTAACCATGTTCCCGGAATACACTGGCAACCGTCGGCAGCTTCGGATCCAGCGGATATTCATGGCCCGGCACACAGTGGTGCGGATAGCGGCTTGTCAGCATGGACCCCCGAAACGGGCTGCACAGCGGCATGCCGGAATACGCCATTTCAAAGTCACAGCCGGTGCGGGCCAGCCAGTCCATGTTGGGCGTTGACACATTGGGATCACCGTGAATTCCCATCGCCTGCCCCCTGTGCTGGTCGCTGATGAACCAGATAACATTTTTCCGTCTCTCCTTCGGCCCCTCTTCGGCCGCGTGATTCATTCCGAATCTCGTTTCCTCTCCAACTGATAATCCCATCTTTCCCCTCCATAAATAGTGTCAAACAGTTTTAACGCTCTCCCGCACACGCTCTGCACAAGCCGCCGCGGCAATCAGAAAAGCGCACAGATTTCGTTTCCAGCCATTGCTGAAATCTGTACGCCTTCGCCGCAAAATTCTGTTCTGCCTCCCAGGCCATTGCGTAATCACAGGCAGAATCGCCTGTCCCTATTATACCGAAATCAATCACACCGCAAAGGCTTCCGTCCTTTACCAGAAGATTCCCCGGGGAAACTGCGTGTCAATTCATTTACGAACTAACTCTGTTGATATTACCATCCTATTTCTCTCCAAACACGAAAAACTCTTCTTCCTTCAGTTTCAGCATCAACGCGGAAAACAGGCTGTTGGCCCAGGCAAACCAGGAGCGGGTAAACCGGGTGGGATCATCTTTGTGGAAGCTCTCATGCATGAAGTAAAACCCCGCGTGCGTTCCGGCCAGCTGCTCTAAGCAGGCCAGTATCTCCTCCCGGTCAGCCGAGGTCAGCGCGCGCATGACAATCGCGATATGCCATATGTAATCCTGCGGCGTATGGGGGCTTCCCACACCATCCGCACAGGCGCCGCGATAGTAAAACGGGTTATCCCCGGACAGTATGAATTTTCTCGTATTGACATAGAATTCATCCTCACAGCCGCAGTAATGTAAGTACGGCATGGCTAAAAGGCTGGGAGAGTTGGCGTCATCCATCAGATTATAATGGCCCAGTCCGTCTGTCTCGTAGGCGTACATCTTCCCGCAGCGCGGATGCTCCACCATTCCAAACGCTTCAATTCCCTCCTGGATCTGCTTCCTCGTCTTCGCATATTCCTCTGCCAGGGAAATGTTCTTTAATACCTTCCGGAGTATCTCCTCACCATACCCCAGCGCAACCACTGCCATCATATTGGAAGGAATCAGATAGCCATACGTGCAGCAGTCATCGGATGGGCGAAAGCCAGACCAGGACATTCCCGTACGCCCCACCGGATTCCCCTGTCCGCCGCACGGAAGTGTGTCGGTCTCCGGGCAGTCGGACCGCTCAAAGGTATAGGCTGAATTATCATGATCCTGCTCGGTTTTTACCACCGTCAGTAGTACGGCCATCATCCGTTCAAATTCTTCTGTAAAGATATCGGCACAGCCCGTCTCCTTCCAGTAGGCATGCGCCAGATAAAGGGGCGCACAGAGGGAATCCAGCTCGTATTTCCGCTCCCATACCCAGTCGTTTAACTGCGTTTTATCCTGGTGGCCTCTGCCGTCCGGAACCTCGTTAAACGCATTGGCATACGGATCCGTCAAAATCTGACTCGCCTGTTTTCCTATAATGCCACGCAGAATTGCCCGCAGCTTCTCGTCCTTTGCTGCAAACGGCACGTAGTGCATCACCTGAAAAGAAGAGTCGCGGAGCCACATGGCCTCGATATCTCCGGTGATTACGAAATACTCCTCTTCCCCCAGCTTCTTTACTGTCGTATCAATGGTATTTAAAAAACATGGTTTCACAAGCGGCGCCAGCGGCGGGTACGCTTTACTATAGTAATTTTCCAGCTCGTCAGCTGTCTCTGTCAGTATTTCCGGTCTCTCTATCATTTTTCCTCCATTCAGCCTGTGAGTGCTCTTGAAAATTTTCTTCCCCCCATCTTAGTGGCTGCAAAACTGTCTCAGTCTAATTGCTCGCGGGTATAATCTTATACGGAATCAGCACCGGCTCGATATTCCGGCTGCCATTTAACTGATCTCTCACAAGGGATACACTCGTCTGTCCCATGGCGATCTCGTCCTGGCTGATATGGGTAAATTCCTCTTCCCCGGTTATATTGTCATAGCCGTCGAAGCATACAATCGTATACTTCTCCTCCACGCCCAGCTGCACGAGAGAACTCCGGATGATTCTGGCAATATCGTATTCCACCGCGAAAAATGCCGTGATATCCGGATGGCTTCCGATAAATGCCTTCACCTTATCATAGTCCTCGCGGAGCGATTCCTCCGTGCGGTGGGACGGCAGCGTCGCCTTTAAATCCGTCAGCCACATGGACTCATTCGTGGTCAGACCGTGTTCTAAATGGCTGTCCAGAAAGCCCAGATGACGGTCTGCGATCGTAGGGGTGTCCACTCCGCAGTGGGACGCAAAGCAGATATTCCGATGGCCCTGGTCCAGGAGCCAGTCCGTCAGTTCCCTGGCCGCTTTCTGGTTGTCCGTCCCCACGTACGATACCGGAACGCCTTTCAGCCTCCGGTCTAAAAGTACGATGGGGTACTCCTCCACCGCCAGTTTCAGCACAGTCGAGTTAAAATTCTCTCCGTGCACACACATGATGATGATTCCCTGTGCGCCCAGGGAAAGCATCCGGTCCACTGCCCGGCTCTCCTCTTCCCTGCTGCCATTGGTACAGTGAAGCACCATGTAATATCCCAGTTCCCTGCAGGTCTTCTCAATTCCCAGAATCAGCTTATACCCGTAGCTGCCGCCAAAACCGTCCATGATCACACCGATCACCGGAGAATCCGTCTTTGTCTCCTGTGGAAGCGACTCTGCCGCCTGCTCCCAGGAGTCATTGACAAACGATCCCTTCCCCGGCATCCGAATGATAATGTTCCGCTCCGCCAGCATATCCATCGCCTTTTTTCCTGTTATCCTGCTCACATTATAGATTCCACACAGTTCTTTCTCAGAAGGGAGCCGCACACCGGTCTCATACTTCCCTGACCGTATGTCATTTAATATCTCCAGATAAATTCTTTCATATAATGGCTTTCCCTTCATGACTTCCTCCATTCTTCACAATGATATATCATTTATATAATACCATGTGTCCTTACAGGAGTCAAACGGCTCCCGCTCCCTGGTCAGCACCTTGCCGCCATCTCCATCACCATGATTCCGCTCAGATGCTGGGCCAGATCCACAGTTCCTGTCTTCGGCTCATCCCAGCTGCCGCCGACCAGCCCCTCCCGGTTCATTCCCCGGCTCGCCACGGTCTCCGCGTGGAAGTGAATCATCTCCCGGATCTCAGGCTCATTTTTCTTCTCCCCATAGAGTTCACAGCAGTAACGGAAGAAAATCCCCCGGAACAGCCCGCAGTCATCCGGTCCCTCATATGGGATTAAACCGCCGTGGCTGTCGGCCAGCCTCCGTTTTGCCTCCCGAAAGGTGGCAAGCGCCATCTCGTAATACGCCTCATCCTTTGTGATATGGTAGTACTCCAAAGCTGCCTGCATAAATACGCCCTGACAGTACGTAAACTCCCACTCATAATCTACTTTTCCGTCGCCCAGCCGGTTGATTCCGTCCCAGACAAATCCATTGTCAGGATCCACCAGATGGCGTAAATTCCACTGAAATATCCGCTCGCCCCACTCCAAATCCTCTGGCCTTCCAAATCTCTGATATAAACGGAATGCCAGGATCGCCGCAGGTGCGTTGGCAGGCGTATTTTTATAATCCAGCTGCTTTTTCTGCCAGGCCAGTCCGCCGCCCATATGATCGTTCCAGGCCGTCTTCACATCTTCCCAGATCGTAAATACCTGGTCTCTGCATGCGTCGTTTTCTGTCACATCCCAGAGACGCAGAAGCGCCAGGGCGATCCACTCCATGTCGTCATACCAGTTGTGGAGAAAGGTCTGGTGATTGGCGTTCCAGGTGCCGGTCAGCTCCTTCCTGATCCGTTCCATGTATACGCCATCCCCGGTGCGTAAGTATCCGTCCAGCAGGGCGTCTACCGTATGGGCATGCCACCAGTATACAAAGGCTTCCTCCTCTTTTCTCGGAAAATGGTGCTCATAATACTGCTTCTCTTCATCCCAGTAACAGCGCTCCAGCGCTTCCTGGGCCAGGTTTAATGCATCGTTTAAGTTTGCCATCGTTCTGTCTCCTCTTTATTCTCGCGGGAAGCGTTATTTAGAAGCTGCTTCCGCCAAAATCTTATCGCCCTGTTTCTGAGCCGTGGCCAGAGCCTCTTCTGCGGAGAGCGTTCCGCCCACAAACAGATCCAGCTGCGGCCGAAGTGCCAGACCTTCCACATCGGAGTATCCCGGAACCGGCATTCTCGTCGTAGCATACAGCATGGTCCTGGAAAATACGGATAAAATCTCGTCGTTCATGAAGTAATCGTCTGCCGCCGCGTTTTTATTGGCTGGAAGATTGGCACTGAGCTTCGCAAATTCCACGCCGTTTTCCGGCTGTGTCGTCCACCATTTGATGAAGTCCCAGGCGGCATCCGGATTCTTTGCCTTGCTCGGAATTACCAGGCCGAATCCGCCCATAATCGCGGACCGCACTCCTCCGGGTCCCTCGGGCTGTTCCAGTACACCGTAGGAGATTCCCGACTCATCTAAGGATTTGAGCGCCCACGGCCCGTTGAAGCAGATGGCTACCTTGCCTGCCTTAAAGCCGTTACCCCCGAAGCCATCCTCGAAGCCCAGATCATAGACCTTCTCCTGATTCAGCAGTTCATCCCAGTAATTCAGCACAGCCAGTCCCGCCTCGGAATTGAATGCGGTAACCGGTGGCGTCACCGTATCATCCACCATCTTTCCGCCCGCCTGGAGAATCCAGTTATTGAAAAGCCCCGGATCCGACAGGGAAAAACCGGACTGCTCCAGCTTTCCGCCTGCATCTCTCTTTGTAAGTGCCGCTGCGGCGGTCTTTAAGGCATCCCACGTACTGATTTCCTCCGGATTCACTCCGGCTTCCTTTAAGAGGTCCTTATTATAGAAGAGAATTCTCGTATCCACCGTCAGGGGAACGCCATACTGTTTGCCGTCGTTTCCCTTCATTTCTTCGACTGTGGGCTGGTAAAACTGATCCATATCCACCTTGTCGCCGGCTATGTAGTCATCCAGCGGCATAAACGCTCCCTTTGCGGCGTATGTTGCCGTGGTAAAACGATCCCACATAACGATGTCCGGCACGTCCCCTCCGGCGATGGCGGTTACTAACTTCTCCTCCATACTGTCCTGTACTGCGTATGTCACGTGGTACTTCTCCTGGGAATTGTTGTAGTTCTCAGTCATCTGGTTGATGTACTCCACTGCGTCGCCGCTCATGGAGCCCCACATGGTCACTTCCTGCTTTCCAGCCGCCTCAGAGCCCTTCTCACCATTTCCGCCGTTGCCCGTGCTGCATCCGGCCAGCAGACCTGTCGCTACCGTGGCCGTCAAAACGGCCGCCATTAACTTTTTCATATTCGTTTTCTCCTTTTTTCTGGTTTGAATATTATTTATTTTCCTCCGCTGAAGGCAATTCCTTCCACGTAGTATTTCTGCGCAAATAAGAACAGCAGGACCATGGGCAGGGTGGCGATCACCGTGCCTGCCATCAGCGGGCCGTACTGGGTATCATACTGGTACTGAAACGTGGCCAGCCCCACCTGAACCGTCTTCATCTTATCGGAGTTCAGCACGATGAGAGGCCACATAAAGCTGTTCCAGCCCGACTGGAATGTCATGATCGCCAGCGTAATGGCCGCAGGCTTGATCAGCGGAAAGTAAATCTTCGTGAATATCTTAAACTCTCCGCAGCCATCGACTCTGGCAGCCTCGGCCAGCTCGTCCGGCAGAGTCTCGAAGAACTGCTTCATAAAAAATACTGCAAATGCCCCTACCGCTCCCGGAATGATGATGGCAAAGTAGCTGTTGATAAAACCGTTTCCGCCTTGTCCGAATAAGTTGTTGCCTCCCACCAGAGGAAAGAATTTTAAAACAAGGAACTGAGGAATCATGGTGGCGACCGCCGGGATCATCATCGACGACAGCAGGATCAGAAACGACACCTTTCTACCCTGAAATTTAAGCTTTGCAAACCCGTATCCCGCCAGCGCACCGAAGAATAAGTTTGTCGCCACACCGCTGGCCGCCAGGATAAAGGAATTCATAAAATACCTGGCAAACGGCATGGTTCTGAATACCTTCGCATAATTGGACAGTGTAAATTTCGAGGACAGCAGGGACAGGGAGTTGGAGTAAATCTCCGCCTCCGGCTTAAACGATGTGGATACCATCCACAGGAACGGATACACGGTGGCAAGAGATATCAGGACCGCTCCCGTATACCATAAAATACTCTTTGTACGTCTTTTCACTTCACGGCTGTTCATCTTCTTCCTCCTCTCTTAAATATCCGCATTGTTCAGCCTGGTATTCAATACGGAAAACACCAGGATAATCAGAAACAGGACCATGGAAATGCTGGAGGCGTAGCCCATATTCAGATTATTGAAGCCATTGTTATAAATGTAATAGACCAGTGTGATCGTGGCGTTGCCAGGGCCTCCTCTCGTCAGGATAAACGCCTGGTCAAACACCTGAAAGCTGGAGATAATCAGCATCGTCGTCACCAGAAACGTGGTCTTGGAGATGGACGGCCATGTGATGTGCGTAAAAATCTGCCACCGGTTGGCGCCTTCTACTCTGGCGGCCTCATACAGAGACTGGGATACCCCTTTCAAACCGGATAAGAAGATCATCATATTTGTCCCGAATCCCGCCCAGAGACTCATCATAACCACGGCCAGCATGGCCCACCGGCTGTCGTAGCGCCAGGCAGGCCCCGAAATGCCAAACAGCTCCAGAACTCCGTTCAACAGGCCCAGCTGCGGATTCAGAATCCAGAACCACAGTGTGGCGGTCGCCACCGTGGAGGAAAGCACCGGCAGATAAAAAAACGTCCGGAAGACACTCACGAACTTCCGGTTTACATTTAAGTACAGGGCCGCTCCCAGAGAAAGGAGCAGGCCGCCCGGCACATACAGCAGCGTATATACGCACGTGTTCTTGAGGGCAATCCAGAAAAATTCATCATTTATCATCTTCCTGTAATTGTACAGCCCCACAAACCGGGGCGCGTTCACAATATCGTAGTCGGTAAAGCTGATCACCACCGCCATAATAATCGGAATAAAGGTGAATAAGAAAAACAGAAGAACCGGCGGTGCAGTAAAGACTCTTCCCATAACATTCTGATTTCCAAATCCGTGCCTGTTCCTTCTTCTTTCATCATTTTTTATGTAATTCAAAATACCTCCCCCTTCTCTCATGGTAAAATGTTCCAAATAGATGGTATATTTCTATACAGCAGCTGTTTCATTTAAATATAATATAGCATTGTCATATATCAAAGTCAATATTTATTATATCGTTTATATTTTTTATATCATTCATATCATTTAAAATAAATTTATGAATTCTGACCTCGCACTTTATCCAAAATTAAAATTAAAAAAAATCAGGTAAAAAAGCTGCCGCAGTCTGGCCTGCAGTGCATTCTTTACCTGATTTTTCAGACAATTATTCTTTATTCTGCTTTTCCTTCCAGCCCCATAATCTTCTCAACCCGCACCAGATGCTTGCCCCCAAGGAACTCCGCTCCCAGATACGCGTTTACCAGCTCCCACGCCAGCTCGATTCCCACCGTTCTGGCTCCCAGCGTGATGATGTTGGCATTGTTATGCTCCTTCGCCATCCTGGCCGAAAACGTATCGGTCACAAGCGCGGCGCGGATACCATCCACCTTGTTGGCCGCAATGCTCATACCAATCCCTGTTCCGCACACCAGAACCGCGCAGTCATACTCCTTGTCCACAACTCCCCTGGCCGTCTCCACGGCTATGTCCGGATAATCCACTTCGGTGACACTGTAAATTCCTTTATCTGCAACTGTGTGGCCGGCGGCAGTCAGCCTTTTTTTCAGTTCTTCCTTCATCTCATAACCGCCGTGGTCACATCCAATTCCTATTCTCATGCTTTAATCCAGCCTTTCTTTATCGATTTACGATTCTCTAATTTTCTTTTCTCGGAGGGGCAATCGTATCTCCCTGCTGAATGGAACAGGAACATACCATGGTCTCCAGCAGTTCCTGCTTCCTGCTCCCGTCGTCCTCGATCAGCTCGATCAGCCTGACGGTTCCCTTGTAGCCATACTCATACCGATGGGTATCCACTGTTGTAATCTGCGGCGCAAAATATTTCAGACACTCCACGCCATCCACGCCGAATATGGACAAGTCCTCCGGAACCTTAAGTCCCAGTTCTCTGGCGGCCGCATTACAGCCAATTGCCAGGGTATCATTTACGCACATCACAGCCGTAATCTGAGGCTGTTCCTTTAAGAGCTTCTTTGTGCTGCGGATACCATCTTCTATGAAGAAACCGCCGTTCACGATATACTCCGGATGGTATAAACCGTACTGCTCCAGCGTCTTCCGGTAGAAATCTTCCCTTCGCTCCGCCACCCAGTATTCCGGATAGCCGGAGATACAGCCAATATGCTTATGGCCCAGCGCCGCCAGCTTGCTCAGCAGGCCGTCCACCTGTTCTCCCTCGGAGGTATAGATTAACGGGAATTCGCCCCATTCCATAAACCGGTTGCAGGATATCATCTTGATGCCCGAGTCCGCGATCATTAAAAGTCTCTTCTTTGCTTCCTCTGAGATCCGCGTACTGCCGGTGATAAAAAAGCCATCCACCTTCTGGCTGGCCGCCTTATCGATCTGCTCCACAAAGTCCTGATCCTGCCCGGACAGGTCATAGATTATGACGCTGTAATTCCGGTCCTTGGCTGCCGCCTCCACCCCCTTTATAATCTCCGGGAAAAACGGGTTTGCGATATCTCCTACAAAAAGGGCTATGGTATAGCTGCGATTCGTCTTCAGCGATTTGGCCGCAATACTCGGGATATAGTCCACTTCCCTGGCGGCCGCCATCACCTTCTCTTTCGTCTTTTTGGTAATGCAGTCCTTTCCGTTTAAGACCATGGACACGGTCGCTGTAGACACGCCCGCTACTCTTGCAATATCTTTAATTGTCGCCACACCATTTCCCCCCTTCGTCTGTCTGCTGCTTATGATAAATTCCGTTACTTATAAATCCATCTGCTTCTCTCCGGCTGCCCTAAGCGCCAGTTCCTGGTACTCCCTGCAGTCCTGTTCGAGCCCATTTCTTCCTTCAAACACACCAAACGCCCCCGACACCAGGATATCCGCCCCCTGCTTTAACAGGGTAACGGTATTCTCCCGATCCACGCCGCCGTCGGCTTCGATCAGATAGGAAAGCCCCATTTGCTCCCGCATACTCTTAAGCTTTCTCACCTTTTCCACGGTTCCCTCCAGGAACTTCTGACCGGAAAATCCGGGTTCCACGCCCATCACCAGTACAAAATCCAGGTAAGGAAGCGTCCCTGCAAGCAGCTCAGGTGACTGAGCAGGATTCAGCACCACGCCGCCCTTCATGCCGTTTTCCCGTATCTGATTCAGCATTCGGATCGGAAAATGGGTCGCATCAAAATGAAAGCTTACATAATCCGCTCCGGCCGCCGCAAGCGGCTGGATATAGGCCTCCGGATTCGTCACCATTAAGTGGACATCCAGAAGAAACGAGTAGTTTTTCCGGATTCGCCCAACCATCCCGGTATCGAAGCAGAGATTCGGCACGTAATGGCCATCCATAATGTCGATATGCAGAATCTTAATTCCTGTTTTCTCAAGTATATCTAAATCTTCCTTAAAATTCAAGGGATTCCCGCAGGCCAGTGTAGGATTAACGATCAGATCCCCTTGTCTCATTGTTTTTCCCTCCTTCTTATAAGCACTTAAGCGGGCACTGCCGGCCCGCTTTCGTACCTGTTCAGCCGTGCATCTTCATGTTTTCAAACAACACGAAAACAAGAAGCACGGATAACACACTTTTCCATGCAAACTGCCGCACGGCTGATTCTTTACCTTAAATTTACGAACCGGGAATACGGTTTGCCGTTGGCGGCCGGTCCCTCCGCCTTTCCGATGAAGCCGGCCAGAACGATAAGACTGGCTACATACGGAATCATTTCAATAAACTCGTGAGGCACCGGGAAATTCGGTATCATCTGAACATATATCTGGATTGCCTCAAATAAACCGAAGAACATAGCAGAGAAAAATGCTCCCACCGGGTTCCATTTCCCCATGATTACTGCACCCAGCGCCAGATAACCACGACCAGAAACCATTCCGTCCTGATAGAGATTCATCTGCCCGAGAGACAGGTAAGCACCGCCCAATCCGCCTAAGAAGCCTGACGCCAGTACGGAGAAGTACCGTATCTTCGCAACGCTGATTCCCGCTGTCTCCGCCGCCTTCGGCTGCTCGCCCACCATGGTGATGCGAAGTCCCAGCGGCGTGTGCTTCAAAATATACCAGACCACAAACAGCATAATAAATGCAATATAAACGAAAGGTGAAAGCTTGGCTAAAAACTCTCCCACGACCGGTATGTACGCCAGGATCGGCGTGGTCGGCAGGGCGTTTACCTGGGCCGAGTTGCCTGCACTCTTAAAGATGGCATTTAATCCCACTGCGGAAAAACCGTTGGCCAGCATGACGAGGGCCATGGCGCTGATATTCTGGGCGCCGCCGGCTGTTACCGCGATAAACGAGTGAATCGCTGAAATGGCAATCCCCATAACGACCGCGCAGAGAACGCCGATCCAGGGATTTCCGGTGAAATAACTGCCCACGACCGCGGCAAAGGCGCCGGCGGTTAAAATTCCTTCCAGACCAATGTTGGTAACACCGGAACGCTCGGACATCGTACCGCCGAGAGCAGTAAGGGCGAGAGGCGTCCCCATCCGAAGGGTTGACAACAGTAGAATCGAGATCATTCCTGTCATGCCAGTTTCCTCCTTTCGAGACGTACATGGTTTATGTAGTAACGGATCATATAATCACAGCCCAGGAAGATAATAACCAGACCCTGAATAATATCCACGATATCCTGGGAGATTCCCAGCTGAATCTGCATAGCCAGCGCACCGTTTCTCATGGCTCCCAGGAGAAAGGCTGAGAAGAAAATTGCAATGGGATTGCCGTTTGCCATCATGGCAACGGGAATTCCATTGAAGCCGTATCCCGGAGAAAAGCCCTCCATCACACGGTATAAACTTCCCGATACCTCGATTCCGCCTGCCAGTCCGGCCAGCGCGCCGCTTAAAACCAGAGCCATGAACATGTTTTTCTTAATATTGATTCCACCCACGCGGCTGGCGTTTGGATTGGAACCGACCGCTCTCATCTCATATCCGGTAGTCGTCTTATTAAGCAAAAACCAGCATGCGGCAATCATTACCAGCGCAATGACAAATCCCAGGTTTAAAGACAGCGGCCGCGGCAGAATCTGCGGCAGCTTCGCCGTCTCGGCAATCGCCGATGTCGCATTAAAGGTAGCCCCCGGCTCCTTGAACGGTCCGCAGACAAAATACTGAACCAGAGAAGTCGCAATATAGTTCAGCATTATGGTTGCGATCACCACATGAACATTTCTCGAATACTTTAAAAATGCAGCAATAAACGCCCAGAACATGCCTGCAATCACGGCTGCCGCCAGACAGAGCAGAATGTGAAGAGGCGCAGGCAGGTGGAAGGTGAAGCCTACGTAGCCGGCGGCAAACGCGCCCACCAGGAGCTGCCCCTCGGCACCGATATTGAACACGCGGCTCTTCTGAGCTACCGCCACGGCGAGACCGGTTAAGATTAACGGCACTGTCTTGGTTAAGGAAACCGTCAGCGCCACCGGTGTTCCCACGGCGCCCTTAATCAGCACAGAATACGCTTTAAATGGGTTCTCGCCCATGGCTGCTATGATAATTCCTCCTACCAGAAAAGCAAATACGATCGAAATAATGGAAATGGCGACCTGCATCAGCACACCGTTTAAGCCATCTTTCTTTTTTTCGTTCTTCTTCTCCTTCGTCATGCTTCCTCCTCCTTTCCGGTCACATGCCCCAGCATCATGAGCCCCAGTTCTTCTCTCGTTGTCTTATGGGCATCTACGATTCCCACAATTTTTCCTTTATGAATAACCGCAATCCGGTCGCTTAAGGACAGAATCTCATCCAGCTCCAATGATAAAAGCAGCACGGCCTTTCCCTGGTTTCTCTGCTCCACCAGCGCCTTGTGTATGTATTCTATCGCTCCTACGTCCAGGCCTCTGGTGGGCTGAACCGCCAGGATTGCCTTCGGTCCTCGGAAAATAGCTCTTGCAATTACGATCTTCTGCTGGTTTCCGCCGGACAGCGTGGACGCTGCCGAATCTACACCGGAGCACCGGATATCAAACTGTTCCCTTAAACTCTCCGCCGTCTCCCCGATCTCCTTTTTCTTCATGATCAGCCCGTGCTTCGCAAACAAAGGTTTCCTGTGCTGTCCGAGAATCACATTTTCCGCAATGGAGAAATCCAGTACCAGTCCGTCTTTGTGGCGGTCCTCCGGGATATATCCGATTCCCATATCCTGAACCATTCCCGTAGGACGGTTTTTAATGGATTCTCCGTCGAGGCGGATATCGCCTTCATCCATATTCCGCAGTCCGCAGATCATCTCCACCAGTTCCTCCTGGCCGTTGCCGTCCACTCCGGCGATTCCCAAAATCTCTCCAGCTTTCACGGAAAGGCTTAAGTTATCCACCTTCTTAATGTTTTTGCTGTTCTTATAAGACACATGGTCAATCTTTAATATCTCCCTCGGTGCCTTCATCTCCTCGCGGGCGCCTCCTCCCAGGGAGATATCTCGTCCCACCATCATCCGGGTCAGTTCCTCCGGCGTGGTCTCACTGGTCTTCACCGTTCCGATCACCTTGCCAAGCCGGATTACTGTTACCTGATCCGATATCTTCATGACCTCGTTTAACTTATGACTGATGAAAAGAATCGTCTTTCCCTGCTGTTTGAGCTTTAACAGAATATCGCAGAACTCATCGATCTCCTGTGGTGTCAGCACGGCCGTGGGCTCGTCAAAGATGAGAATTTCCGCGCGGCGGTATAATACCTTCAAAATCTCCACCCTCTGCTGCATGGTCACTGACAGATCGCCGACCTTCACCGCCGGATCAATCTTCAGACCGTACTGATCGGACAGCTCGGCAATCTGCTTTTCCGCCGTCTTCCGGTCCAGCTTAAGCGCCGATCCGGTCTCCTGGCCCGCGATGATGTTTTCCGCCACCGTAAGCTTTGGAACCAGCATGAAATGCTGATGCACCATGCCAATGCCTTTGGCAATGGAATCTCTTGAGCTGGTGAATTTAACCTGCTCCCCGTTGATCCGTAATTCTCCTGAGGTCGGCGTATAGAGACCGTAGATCATATTCATCAGAGTCGTCTTACCCGCGCCGTTTTCCCCTGCCAGCGCATGGATCTCTCCCTTTTCTACGGAAAAAGAAATCTTATCGTTGGCCGTAAACTGGTTGAACCGTTTCGTCAGTTCCTTTAATTCAATTGCATATTCCATATCGCTACCCCTCTCCTGGCTATGAGCATTTAGCGCCCGTCTATCAGACGCTTACGTGCGATGCATGTCATTTCATCTCGATACGGGTTCTATTTTACATATGCGTTATATTCGTCCTGAGTAGCCGGAACTTTAATGGTTCCATCTACAATCTGTTTTTTAATCTCTTCTACTTTATCCCTGATATCCTCGGGAACTGACGTCTTCATGGCCTCCTCAGTGGAGTACATTAAATCCACGCCGCCATCCTTTAAGCCGTATTCGCTCTGCTCGCCCTTCAGCGTTCCGTTTACCATTTTTTCCACCATGGAATAAGCGACATTGTCCACACGCTTTACCTGGGAAGCCACGATCTTGTCAGGCATCTGGTTAAACTGTCCGTTGGCTGCGCCAAAGCTCCACTTGTCGGCGCCGGCTTCCTTAGATGCCTGGAACACGCCTAAGTTGCATGCGCCTGCGGACGGCGCCACATAGTCGCAGCCATCGCTGAACATCATGGTAGCGATCTCTTTTCCCTTACCCACGTCGCTGAAGCTTCCGGTATAGGAGGAAGTAACCTTTACCTCCGGGTTGGAATACCATGCCCCGGCCATATATCCATACTGGAAACGGTCCTGAATCACGCCGCTGACACCGCCGATAAAGCCGATCTGGTTTGTCTTTGTCAAATATCCGCCAAGAGCGCCGAGTAAAAATGCCGCCTCATGCTCACGGTAACTGGACGAAACCACATTTGATACGCCCTCCACCTGAACATCCAGAAGTCCGAAAAATGTATCCGGATACTCTGCGGCTACTTCCGTCACCGCGTCCTTGATCGTGGAACTCGGTGTAATGATCAGATCACAGCCCTGCTGTGCCAGGCTTCTCAAGCTGTTTGCAAAGTCTGCTACTTCCTTAACCTCCAGTGTCGTCAGCTCGATCCCAAAATCTGTCTTCGCCTTCTCCAGTCCTTCCAGCGCAACGTCGTTGAAGCTTTGGGAACCGAAGCCGGCGCCGTCCGCCATCAGTGCGACCTTGTATGTCTTCTCCCCTGTTCCTTCCGTCTTTCCACTGCTTCCCGCGTCATTCGCTGCTCCGCCTCCGCATGCTGTCAAAGAAAATGCCATAACTCCCGCCAGTACCGCTGCTAATACTTTTTTCATTTTATCTTCTCCTTTTACTCTAGGTTCATCCGCCTTAAAGGCAGCGAAATCTCTTTCAGAATGTTCAATAAGATTTAAGCGCCTCAAAGAAAACCTTCATCACTCCGTCTCTGTCAACAGAATCAATATAGTCGATGTTCTTCTCTTCCTCGCTCTTACTCAAGATATCCTCATAGTCAATCATGGTAAAGCCTTCCGTAAGCGGTCCCTTCGTCTCCACGTCTCCGTAGTATCTCGTGGAGTGAAACAGTTCCGGATTCGTCACATACGCCGCCGTGCACAGGTCATGGATGCATAACCCTTTAAAACGCTTATGGCCGTTTACATTCTTTTTCTCCTGGCTCCAGTAGAAGCTGCACATGGTATAGACCATTTCTGCCACTGGATTTTCGATGGTTCCGACGATTTCCAGCTCCTCCTCTGTCAGATAAGCTTCCCTGGTGGTATCCAGCGGACACATAAAGAACGGAACGCCGCCCTTCATAACGATCCTTGCCGCCTCAGGGTCCACCCACACGTTGAATGTCGCAACCGGAGTCGGATTTCCGCTGAAAACAGATCCTCCCATAAATACGATCTTCTCGATCTTTTCCTTACAGTCCGGGTGCTCCAGATAAAGCTTTGCAATATTGGTAAGCGGCGCCAGCGCCAGTATCGTGATCTTCTCTTTTGATTCCATCAGCTTCTCATATAAAAATTCCACCCCTCCGGTCTCCACAGGGCCGTAATCCACGGGATTGTCAAATGTAAATTCTCCCAATCCGCTGTCCCCGTGAATCTCACTGGCATCACGGTACGAACGCTCAAGGGGCGCTGCTTCTCCGGCCGCCACCGGAATCTCGCCTCTGCCCATATAGGCCAGACCATTGATGGTATTATACGTTGTGTACGGCAGAGACACATTTCCCGCCACGGTGGTGACTCCCCGGATATCCAGCTGCTTCGACGAAAGTGTCAGTACAAAGGATATCATATCATCAATTCCTGTATCGCAGTCTATGATTACCGGTATTTTATCCATTGATTTCTTCCCCCTGTTCTTCAAAGCTTTTCAGTGCTTCGAAATAGATCTTCAAGACACCTTCCCTGTCAACGGAACGGATAAAGGTGACATTCCTCTCTTCCTCCGGCACCTGTCTGATATTTTCATAATCCAGAACTGTAAATCCCAGAGTCAGTTCTCCCTCCGTCTCCACATCTCCCTGATATTTCACGGTCGTGAAAAGCTGGGGATCCGTTACATACGCTGCTGCACAGAGATCGTGGATACACAGGCCCTTAAACCGCTTATCTGCGTTGTTGTTCTTATTCACAGCATCATTGTAAAAACGGCACATCTCATAGTTCATCTGAGCAACCGGATTGCTGATTTTCCCGATGGATTCGATATCCTCTGCTGTCAGATATAACTCCCTGGTTGTATCCAGAGGACACATGTGGAAAGGAACGCCGCTCTTCATCACATATCTTGCTGCTTCCGGATCCGCCAGCACATTGAAGGTGGATACCGGAGTCGGATTGCCGGTTCTCAAAGAACCTCCCATAAACACAATCTTATCTATCTTTTCTCCTGCCTCCGGATGATCCATCAGCAGCCTTGCCACATTGGTAAGCGGTGCGATCGCAAGAATCACAACCTTTTCTTCTGATGCGGCCAGCAGGCTTCTCATCAGTTCCACTGCGTCCACATCTTCCGGCTGTTTTGCCGTCATTTCAGCGAACCGGTACGTTCCCAGACCGTTTTCGCCATGTATGTATCCGGCATCCCGAAGCGGTCTCGAAAGCGGCTTTTCTGCACCTCTTGCCACCGGAATGTCGGTTCTTCCCATGATAGTGACTCCGTTTAATGTATTCTGTGTGGTGATATCCACTACCTGATTTCCTGCTGCCGTGGTGATTCCCAGAATGTTAAGCTTATCCGAAGTGAGTGTCACAGCAAAGGAGATCATATCGTCGATTCCTGTATCGCAGTCAATGATTACCGGGATCTTATTCATTTGTCTTCCTCCATCAGTTTTAATGCGGTCTCAATAAGATTTTCTGCCGTCAGTCCATAGCTCTCCATCAATTCCCCCAGATCACCGGACTGTCCGAATTTATCCTGAATACCGACGCGTTTCAAACGGCATCCGCCGCATTCTGAAAGAACTTCCGCCACCGCTGATCCCAATCCTCCGATTACCGAGTGTTCCTCAGCCGTCACCATACATCCGCATGATTTACCGTAGCGGATCAGTGTCTCCTTATCCAGAGGCTTGATGGTATGTACATTTAAAACCGCAGCGTGTATTCCCTTTTCTTCCAGAGCCTCTGCCGCATGCAGCGCTTGTGCCACCATAACCCCCGTGGCTGTAAAGCACACATCTCCGCCTTCGCGGAGCACGTCGATCTTACCGATCTCCGTATGGCTTCCCTCTTTGGTCACCGTCTCCACCGGGTGCCTCGACATCCGGATATAAGCCGGTTGATCCATATCTTTCATCTGTAACACCATGTCAAGAGCCTGCCTGTAATCACAGGGGCTTAAAACCGTCATGCCCGGAAGCACCCGCATCAGGGCAATATCCTCGATTGTCTCATGGCTTCCACCATCAGAATTCGGAGAAAGTCCCGCATGTGTAGCCACGATCTTCACCGGCGCCTTTGCATAGCAGATTGCATTGCGGATCGGTTCATAGGCACGTCCCGCTGCAAACAGGGCAAAGGTCGATGCAAATGGCTTCAGCCCGCTTATCGCCATCCCTGCTGCCGTTCCCATCAGATTCTGCTCCGCGATCCCCATATCGAAGAACCGATCGGGATACTTCGCGGCAAATTTGCCGGAGGATGTCGCTTTCGCCAGATCCGCATCCAGAACCACAACGCTTTCGTCCTCTCCCATCTTAAGCAGGGCGTCTCCGTAAGCCTCTCTCATTGCTGGTTCAGTCATCTTATCTCCCTCCTTTCAGTTCTTCCATAGCAGCCTTATAATCTTCTTCATTTACCTTCTGTCCATGCCATCCGGCCTGATTTTCCATAAAGGAAACACCTTTTCCCTTAACCGTCTTAGCCAGTATGCAGATCGGAACGCCTGCTTCTCTCACCGCAATGGCCGCATCCAGCGCTTCAAAATCATGGCCATCCACTTCCACCACTTTAAAACCGTAATCCAGGAGTTTCCCCTTCAAATTGCCAAGCCCCATTACTTTTTCCACCGGACCGTCGATCTGCAGTCCGTTTAAATCCACAATTACCGTCATGTTATCCAGTTTATGGTGAACCGCGGCAGTCATAGCTTCCCACACAATTCCTTCCTGCAGCTCACCGTCTCCCAGAACCGCATAAATATGGTAGTCCTTCTTTCTTACTTTTCCGGCCAATGCGATCCCACAGGCGGTCGATATCCCAAGTCCCAGAGAACCGGTGCACACATCGACACCCGGCGTTTTATTCATATCCGGATGGCCCTGAAGCATGCCACCCAGTCTTCTTAAACGTTTAAATGCATCTTTTGAAAAAAAACCGTGTTTCGCGAGCACGGCATACAACGCGGGGGCTGCATGTCCCTTGCTGAGTACCACCCGGTCCCGGTCTTCCATGTCCGGCTGCTTTTCATCCACCCGGATCCTGTTGTAAAGACACACCAGAATATCCGTCACTGACAGGGAACCGCCGGGATGACCGCTTCCCGCCTGGTAAAGCATCTCAATGATGTCTCTGCGGACTGCCAGAGCCTCTTCTTCCATTGCTTCATAAGATTTCAAATCACGACCTCCTCAAAAATATGCTGCATTATCTGTTTTCATCTAACTGCTGCTATCCTATGGACACATTATAGTTTGTTTATACGTTTAAATCAATAGGTAATATTTTTTTTGTAAATCATGACAGATATATTCCCTTTTTTAAAGCGTATACAGGGGTATTATTTATGCACTTTGTATATTTTTATTTTAATATGCTTCTAATCAGCTACGTCAGACAATATTTTCTTTTAAACCTGTAAAACCCATTTTCTGCTTCGCTAATGCGGGCACGCCTTTCTGTCCAAAAAGCTCTTTGTGTAGTCTGACCACCTCTCTGATGCACAAAAACCCCCGGCAGCAACTGCCGGGGGCCAATCTGACACATCTTATTCTTAAACTTGAGGACCTGCGGAAACTAAAGCTTTTCCTGCTTCATTACCCTCATATTTTGCAAAGTTCTTAATGAAACGCTGGGACAGATCTTTTGCCTTTGTCTCCCACTCGGAAACTTCAGCATATGTATCGCGAGGATCAAGGATCTTAGGATCTACGCCCGGAAGCTCTGTCGGAATCTCAAAGTTGAAGTACGGAAGCTGCTTTGTCGGTGCGTTTGCAATAGAACCATCCAGGATCGCGTCGATGATGCCGCGGGTATCCTTGATAGAGATACGCTTGCCGGTACCGTTCCATCCGGTGTTGACAAGGTAAGCCTTTGCGCCGCTCTTCTCCATCTTCTTAACAAGCTCCTCTGCATACTTTGTCGGGTGCAGCTCTAAGAAAGCCTGGCCGAAGCAAGCGGAGAAGGTAGGTGTAGGCTCTGTAATTCCACGCTCTGTACCAGCAAGCTTTGCTGTAAATCCAGACAGGAAGTAATACTGAGTCTGCTCTGGTGTCAGGATGGATACTGGAGGAAGTACGCCGAACGCATCTGCTGACAGGAAGATTACATCTTTTGCTGCAGGAGCTGCGGAAACCGGGCGAACGATCTTCTCGATATGGTCGATCGGGTAGGATACACGTGTATTCTCTGTCACGCTCTTATCGTCGAAATCAATCTTGCCTTCAGAATCAAGGGTAACGTTCTCTAACAGAGCGTTGCGCTTAATTGCATTGTAGATATCCGGCTCGGATTCTTTATCCAGGTTGATAACCTTAGCGTAGCAGCCGCCTTCGAAGTTGAATACGCCGTTGTCATCCCAGCCGTGCTCGTCATCACCGATCAGGAGACGCTTCGGGTCTGTGGAAAGTGTGGTCTTGCCTGTTCCGGAAAGTCCGAAGAAGATAGCGGTATTCTCGCCGTTTAAATCTGTGTTGGCAGAACAGTGCATGGAAGCAATGCCCTTTAACGGCAGATAGTAGTTCATCATGGAGAACATACCCTTCTTCATCTCTCCGCCGTACCATGTATTTACGATTACCTGCTCGCGGCTGGTGATGTTGAACATGGAAGTTGTCTCAGAGTTCAGACCTAACTCTTTGTAATTCTCTACTTTTGCTTTGGAAGCATTGTATACAACGAAATCCGGAGTAAAGTTCTCAAGTTCTTCTGCTGTAGGCTGGATGAACATGTTCTTTACGAAATGAGCCTGCCATGCAACCTCAACGATGAAACGGATTGCCATACGGGTATCTTTATTCGCTCCGCAGAATGCGTCTACAACGAAAAGTCTCTTGCCGGAAAGTTCTTCCTGCGCAATTTTCTTTACTGTATCCCAGGCTTCCTGGCTGGCCGGGTGATTATCATTCTTATATTCATCAGAAGTCCACCATACAGTGTCCTTTGAATTCTCATCCATGACAATGTACTTATCTTTAGGTGAACGTCCTGTATAAATACCCGTCATAACATTAACTGCACCAAGTTCACTTACCTGGCCTTTTTCATAGCCTTCCAGTTCTGGTTTCGTCTCTTCTTCAAATAATGTTTCAAATGAAGGGTTGTAGACGATTTCTGTTGTTCCGTTGATACCATACTGACTTAAATCGATTTCTGCCATTTTATTCAACCTCTCTTTTCTGTATTAGTGTATAGTAACCAAATAGTTTATTTGATATTACCTATACCTTGTAAGTTACACGCCATAGGCTAATACTTACTTTATTACAAATAATCGAAATAGTCAATAATCCATTTCATTTCTTTTGTTATTTTTTTTACAATCTTCCAGATTCAGCCGCACAAATAAGACGAATCTGATAGTGATTTTCATTTCCACCGTTTCCGGTAGGCCAGAGGCGTCACCCCCTCTATCTCCTTAAACACCTTGATAAAGTACTTATCGCTCTGGTAGCCCACCTTCAAATAGATCTCTGATACCAGCATATCGGTCTCCAGAAGAAGCTTTTTCGCCTCCTTCATCCGCTGCTTCGTCACAAAATCCGTCACGGTCGTATTCATCTCCCGCTTAAACAGCGTGGACAGATACGCCTTGCTCACATGGAGCGCCCCTGAAATGTCATTTAAAGAGGCCGCGCCGTCCAAGTGGCTGCTTATGTATTCCACGGCCTGGGATATCAGCTGGTTCTCGCTGGAGGGCGGAGTTTCCACCAGTTCCGGGAACTCCTTCACGATCTTCTGCGCCATCTTCATCTGGCTGCGCTTCTTCAGCTCTCCGATGGCCACCTCCGTCTCCTTTAAGATCTCCTCAATCGAAAATGGCTTCACGATGTAATTCTGAATCTGATAATGGATCAAATCCCTGGCAATGGCAAAGTCCGTCATGGCCGTCAGAATGATCACAGGCATCTCGTACCCCTGTTCACGAATCCGGCGGACCAGCTCGGTGCCGTCTACCTCCGGCATGCGGATATCCGTAATGATGATATCCGGAACCCGTTCCTCCAAAAGCTCCAGCGCCTCCCGTCCATTTTCAGCGGTCAGAATATCAGTAACCTGGGGCTTGTGGCAGAGGATGGCATTCTTCATGCCATACAGAATATTCCGCTCATCCTCCACCAGCATTAGTGTATAGGTCCGTTCCATGGTTTCCCCCGTTCAGCTCTTCACCGCGCCCGACACCATACCAGCCTGAATCTTTCCTGACATCAGGATATAGACTATGATAATCGGTATCGCAGAAATAGTCAACGCCGCGCTGACCGCAGCGTAGTTCGTATTGTACGTTCCCTTTAACGCCAGAAGGCCTACCGGCAGTGTCTTCTTAAGCGGGTCAGAGATGATGATATTGGCAAATATGAACTCGTTCCACACACTGATTGCCGTCAGTATCCCAATGGTGGAAATCACCGGCTTGGCCAGCGGCAGAAAGATGTAGAGAAACATCCGGATGACACCGCATCCATCCATTCTCGCCGCCTCCTCCAGTTCCATGGGAATCTGTTGGTAGTGGCCGTAAGTCAGGAAGATGGCCAGCGGCAGTCCCGACGCCACATAGGGAAAGAGCAGGGCCCATAAGCTGTCCAGCCATCCCAGTCCGTTCATCATGCTGTATAGAGGAACGAGAGTACAGTGAACCGGAATCATCATGCCTGCAAAAAACATTCCAACCAGAAGTCCGCCCCCTTTAAACGGAAAACGGGCGACCATGAAGGAGAACGCACAGCTTAGAATAATGACGATAAAAAGCGTTGCGATGGTGATCACAATGCTGTTTATCATGTAGTCCTGGATTCCTTCTTTCCAGGCCGTCACGTAATTGACAAACTGAGGATTCTTGGGTATGGACCACGGATCTGCAAAAAAGGATACATTGTCCTTTAAAGAGGACACGACCATCCAGATCAGCGGATACGTGGTGACTGCCGCCTGAATTGCCAGAATGAGATACAGAATCCATTTACCTGGTGATATACTGCGTTTTTTCATTCGGAAACCTCCTTCGGTGATATTTAATCGCTGGCCGATGACGGAGCCAGTATCTTGTTATAGAGAACAATAAAGAAGATTCCCAGAACCAGCAGAAGCACCGCCACCGTGTTCGCATAGCCGATCCTCATGGAATTGAACGCATTCTTTACCACATAGGAAGCCAGAACCTCGCTGGCATGGTTCGGTCCTCCGTTTGACATAATGTAGACTAAGTCAAAGTATTTTAAGGAGTTGACCGTGGCCAGTATCAGGGTCAGACGGATCACCGGCCACATCAGAGGCAGTTCAATGTAACGGAACAGCTTTAGAACACCGGCTCCATCCAGCCTGGCCGATTCCAGCACATCCTCGGAAATGTTATGCAGGGCCGTATAGTAGATCAAAATATAATTGCCGATAAACTGCCAGACCACCACCGCAATGATACAGCCCAGCGCCAGCTTCATGTCCCCCAGCCAGATCTGCTGCAGCTGTTTTAATCCCACCGCCTCCAGAAGACCGTTTAACAGTCCGAAGTTGGGATCGTAGATCTGCCCCCATAAGATACCGATCATGGAGGAGGACAGCACCACCGGAAGGAAGTACACGGTCCGGAAAAATCCCCGTCCCTTCAACTTCCGGTTAAAAAGAATGACGGAAAACGCCATGCCGATGGGCAGCTGAAGCAGAACGCACCAGAATGCCATCTTCAGGGAATTGGTAAGGGACTTCCAGACGACCGGATCCTTAAACAGTTCCCTGTAATTATCGAAGCGGATAAACACCTTGGCGGTCACCCCGTCCCAGCTGAAGAAGCTGTAATAGACCGCCATCAGGACCGGCACGATCACCGCCGCAAAAAACCACAGAACCGCAGGCAATATGAAGAGGCACCGCACCGCGGGATGAATTTTTTTCATACTCTTACCTATTCCTTTCGGGGCCGCGTATTCGGAGGTGTTCCGTGCGCGGCCCCAATGTTGTACCAATTAGTGAAATTTATTTGATCTTTGCAAGCTCCGCCTTAACGTCGGCGTCGTCTTCCGCAACGATAGCGGTTAAAGCGTTTAATAAGTTCTCCGCCTGTTCCGGAGGCAGGGCCTGATCCGTATACGGAATGAAGCCTTCCACACCGTCGGATACGTACTGGCTGAACTGGTATGCCAGCGGATCCATGTTCTCTTCCTTCGGGGATACCTTCACGGTCGAGAAGGTTCCTGTGCGCTCTACACTTAAGGTCTGCTCTTCCTCACTCATCATGTACTTTAAAAACTTCACAACCGCGTCTTTATTCTTCGTTGACCTGCTGATCGCCAGGGTATTGGCAACGCCGCCGTATAAGTAGCCGGCCTCGTCCTCTTTTCTGCCCTCCACCACAGGGAACGGGAAATAGGAGAAATCCTTTGCGCGCTCCGGGTCTTCCGTAAAGGTCGGAATCGACCAGGAACCGGTAATTAAGATTGCGCCCTTACCTGCCGCGAACAAGGCTTCCGCCGTCGTAGCATCTACGGACATGCATCCATTGATAAAACCTTTCTTCGCCAGAGCCTTGATTTCCTCGCCAGCCTGTACATATGCGTCTTCCGTGAAATTCTTATCTCCGGAACACACCTCATTGTACAGATCGACACCGCCGATTCTCTGTGCCAGGTAGGAATACCAGCCGAGAAGCGGCCAGCGGTCCTTGGCTCCCACGATGATCGGTGTCACGCCCTTATCGGACAGTGTATTGATCACGCCCTTTAAGTCCTCAAATGTCTTCGGCACTTCCACTCCGTTCTCCTCGAAGATAGCCTTGTTATACCAGACAGCCATACACGTGATGGAGGTCGGCGCGCCGTAGACCTTGCCGTCATAGGAAACCGCATCTAAGCTGCCCGGCACAAAGGTATCGCGAAATGCCGTGTCCTCCTCAAAGACGGAAGACAAATCTTCCACATTTCCGGAGTTTACAAGCGTCTTAAACTGCTCTCCCACCCAGTATCCGAAAATATCCGGCAGATTGTTGGCGCTTACCACAGTCTTAATCTTAGTCTTGTAGGCCTCGCCTTCCATTCCCTCATATTTTACCGTGATTCCCGGGTTTTCTGCTTCGAACCGCTCGATCATGGCCAGCTTGGCCTCACGATCCGACACGCTGCCAACCGTATCCCAGTATGTGATCTCCGCGGCTTCCTGGCTGGCCGCTGTTTCCCCGCCCGTCTCCGCCTTACTCTCCTCGCCTGCCGCCTTCTCCGTGGCCGCCGCTGCGGCCGTCTCCGTACCTGCTGCAGTCTCCTGCTTTCCTGATGCACAGCCAGTGAGTGATGTAACTCCCAGCGCGGCTGCACAGACGATTGCTGCTAATCTTTTTTTCATCTGTAAATCCCTCCTTTATAAGATACATTTAGTATATAATAGACAACAAAGAAAGAAACCACACTATTTTTTTGTAAAATTCCACTATTTTTTCTTCTTGATGCATATCTTTTGATTTTACCATATGAATTTGGTATGATGATGCTGTAACACAAACATACGATGGTCCATACGCAACCGGAGGTGCCATGAAACAGAAACTGAAATTATTGGGAAACACCACGTCGGGGCAGATATTCATCTCCTCCATGCTGGTGATGGCCATCGCCTTTCTCTGCATCGGCGGTTACTTATATAAAAATATGTCCGGCTATATCCTTCAGCAGTCATCCAAATATATAGAAATCACAGTCAAGCAGGCTCAGGAGCGTTTTAACTCCTCGCTGACCGAGATGGATTCATCTCTTCAGCGTCTCTGCAACGACCTGGCGGTCCAGACCATTTTAAACGACTATAATCAGAACGCGTCATTTTCCTCGGAGAGTTTTTCCACTCTCCGGTTAAAGACCATGAATACAATCAATTACGCGGACAACTTAGAATCCATCGAACTCTACAGTAAAAAGGCCCAGATCTATCCTTACACCAAGGAGCCGCTCTCTGACGCCATCCCGGAGACCGCCCTCGCCCTGGCCGACGAATACAACGGTAAGGCCGTATGGCTGCTGTCAGAATCGGAGTCCGGAGGCGGCCATACCATCATGGCGGTCAAGCGGATTCTCCTGGCGGACTACGCCTTTGAACACGGCGGATACGTCGTGGTTCATTTGAAACCGGATTTAATGGACTCTATCGCCCAGGATTTAAACGCGCTGGGCGACTGCACGCTGGAGCTGACCGACTGCGCCGGCGCCCGTGTTTCCTATGGAAAGACGCTAAAGGACATGAACCCGGAAGCCTTCGAACGGAATTACCAGCTGGCCGATTCCACTTCCTCGTACTCCGGCTGGACATTTTCCATCTATATTCCGAAGGAACTGACCTCCAATGATATCTCCTGGATGAGCGGCATCGTGATCTACGGCTTTCTCATCGGAACCGGCGTATTCCTGATCTGCAGTCTCTTCATTGCGCGTATGATCTCAAAGCCATTGTCGGACATGAGAAAATCCATGGTGATCGCCGACGGAAAGCTGCAGGCCAACGACCGGCATTACTCCAATTCTGACATCAACGAACTGAACATCCATTACAATGCTCTGGTGGAAAAGAACAACCGTCTGATCGAGCAGGTATTTGAAAAAGAGCTTTTGCGGACCAAAGCGGAAATCACCGCGCTGCAGTCCCAGGTCAACCCTCATTTCATCATCAATGCCCTGGAATCGGTCTACTGGAGCCTGATCCAGAAAAATGACATGGACAACGCCGGAATTCTCATGGCCATGGCCAAGCTGTTCCAGTACATTTTAAAGGGGAGCGACCGCATCACCATCGATCAGGAGCTGACATTTGTGGAACAGTACTTGCAGGTGGAGAAGTTCCGGTTCGGGGACCGTCTGACCTGGGAATACCAGGTGGAGCCGGAGGTGCGCTCCATACAGATTCCCAAGCTGCTTATTCACCCGTTAGTAGAAAATTCCATGAAATACGCGGTAGAAACCACCTCTTCACCGGTTCACATCGTCATTCGCATTGTGGAAAATGGCGACGGCTGTGTCATATCTGTCACCGACAACGGCCCCGGCATCGATCAGGAGACCATGGAGCGGATCCAGGAATCCTTTAAAAAGACGAATCCGGTAGGCTCGGTCTCGGGGAGCTACGGCCTGGCCAACCTCTATAAGCGGATCAAGCTCTATTTTGAAAAGTCGTCGGAGCTCACCATCGAGTCTGAACCGGGAAGCCGCCGTACCACCGTAACCATGCGTATTCATACAAACAATTTATCATAAAACAGGAGGAATTCACATGAAAACAACCGTAGCCATCGTCGGCCTTGGAAGCCGGGGAAGAATCACCTATGCGCCATTTGCCTCGCTTCACCCGGACAAAATGGAGATTACCGCAGCCGCGGATATCGATCCCGGCGCTCTTCGGGAGACCGCCGAGACGTACCACATTCCGGAGGAGCGCTGCTTTGCCAGTGCTGAGCTGCTGCTGGCCCAGCCCAAGATGGCCGATGCCGTCTTTATCTGCACCCAGGACCGCGATCACGTCTCCCAGGCGCTTACCGCTCTGGAAAGAGGATACCACATTTTGATGGAAAAACCCATCTCCCCCGATCCCACTGAGTGCCGTCAGCTCCTGGAAGCGTCGAAAAAATACGACCGGAAAATTGTTGTCTGTCACGTGCTCCGCTATACGCCATTATTCTCGAAGATAAAGGAACTGATTGCTTCCGGCATCATCGGCGACGTCGTCACCATCCAGGCCATCGAGAACGTGGGCTACTGGCATCAGGCGCACAGCTTTGTCCGCGGAAACTGGAGAAACAGCGAGACGACCAGTCCCATGTGCCTTCAGAAGACGTGCCACGATTTCGACCTCTACTTATGGCTGGCGGACAAGACGCCGCTCCGCGTTACGTCCATGGGCAACACCTATTTATTCAAGGAATCCTGCGCTCCGGAAGGCGCTGCGCATCGCTGCCTCGACGGCTGCGCTGCCAAAAACTCCTGTCCCTTTGATGCGGAAAAAATCTACGTTACCAACGAAAAGACCGGAATCGCCTGCGGCCACACCGAATGGCCGGTGGACATTTTAGCCCTCCATCCGACGACAGACACGATCTACGAAGCCATAAAGACAGGCCCCTACGGCCGCTGTGTCTACCACTGTGACAACAATGTGGTGGACCATCAGGTGACCAACATCGAAAACACTGACGGGAGCACCATTAATTTCACCATGAGCGGCTTTACCAGCGACGGCGCTTCCCGATACTGCAAGATCATGGGCACCAAAGGCGATCTCACCGGCGACATGTACAAAAACACCATCGAGATCGGTCTCTTTGGAAAACCGCGTCAGATTATCGACATCTCCCGGCTGGCCGAGGATTTCAGCGGCCACGCCGGCGGCGACAACCGCATGCTGGAAGAATTCCTCGACATGCTTCAGACCGGAAAGGAACCGGAGGGGATCACCTCGCTGGAGCAGTCTATCAACAGCCACCTCGTCGCATTTGCGGCGGAGGAGTCAAGACTTTCCAAGGGGAAAGTGATTGAAATTTAGAAGAATAACCTCAGTATTTTACTGATCTCCAGAACTGTCAACAGAGAAAAATATTATTTCTCTATTGACAGTTCTTTTGTTCCCGCATATACTTTTATTATAAACTTATAAAAGTTTCCAACAAAAGTTTTAAGGAGGCATTCTTATGGATACATTAACCGCCAGACCACGGCTTTTAAAACAGGCGAATCTTTCACTGATCCGCAGAGTGATCAAAAACAGAGGCACTGCGACCAGGGCGGAAATCGCCGGTGAGACGCAGATCAGCTCTACGACGGTACGCTCTCTCCTGGCCGAGATGATGGAAAACGGGGAAATCGAAAGCATTGGACACGACGAATCCAGCGGTGGACGAAAGGCGGAACGGTACCGCTTCAAGCCGGATAAGTACTACGGCGCGGCGATCTGCATCTCGGGCAGTGAAATGCACGGACTGCTTGTAGGAATCTGTGGAGAGATTTTAGAGACTTGCCGACTGGAGTTTACGGGCGAGGACTACGAGCCGGCCATCACCGCGTACCTCGATAAACTCATGGCGCGAAAGGATATCAAGTCCATCGGAATCGGCGTTCCGGGCATCGTCGAAGACGGTTCGTTCTGGAAAGGGAGTGGCTGCAGCGACGAATTATGCCGCTATGACTTAGGAGACCGCCTCGCCGGGCGGTACCACATTCCCATTGTTATGGAGAATGACTTAAATGCCACAGCCATCGGCTTCGGCCGCTGCTATGCCAGGGAATTTCCCTGCGAGGCCCCGGATCTCACGAATATGGCGTATCTTCACCTGGAAAAAACGTGTGTCAGCGCCGGTTTCATCGTCGGCGGGCGGGTCGTCCGCGGCTTTCGCAATTTCGCCGGGGAGCTGGGACTGGTTCCCATGGAGGATGGCCGGATTCTCGACGAGTGGCTGATGGAAGCAGTGGATGACAAAGCTTACACCAATCTGATGATCCGTATCATCGGCTGGATCTGCGGCATTTTAAATCCCCAGTATGTCGTTCTGGGCGGCCCCGATCTGCGCAAAGACTGTATCGGTCCCATCAGCGACGGCTTCTCCGCTCTTCTTCCGAGACACATGTCCGCAGAGATTCTGTATTCGGCCGATCTCTGGCACGATTATCACGACGGCATGGCATACTTAACAGCCGGGAAAATCTTTGACGACGTTCAGTTTATAAAGGAGCAGCCATGACCCCCCGGCCCGGAGGTAAGGGCCTGCCGGACTCCCGGCCCCGTACCTGCTTTCTCGTCCAGGCCGGATTCGGCACAGCGTTCACGTATCTGACCAGCGGTGTTTTTTTAAGCGGCCTCGCGATTCTTATGGGAGCCGGTGACATTCTGGTCAGTTATTTAAGCGTCATCGTCAATATCTGCGGCGTGCTGATCCTCGTATTCCCGGCATTTCTGGAGCGATTTACCAGCCGCAAAAAATTGACGGTAGCACTCACGGTCCTCTCCCGCCTGGCAACACTTTTCCTTGTCACCATACCCGTTCTGTTTCCAGCCAGGATACAGCTTTACGTATTCGTTCCCACCGTCGTCGCTGCCTTCGCACTTCAGGCCCAGACGACAGTGGTGCTGAACCAGTGGATGCTGGGTTTCATCGATGAAAAAAGGAGCGGCCGGTACATTTCCCTAAGACAGACGCTGACACTCACGGTCACAGTGGTTCTGTCGCTGGCTGGAGGCCGTTTTATGGATCTCATGGGAGGGAAATACATCGGTTTCGCCATCCTGTTTGCCGCCGCAGCCCTGATGGGAATCTTTGAAGTGATTCTCCTGGCAGGAACACCCGACGGAGAACCGTACCAGTCCTCCAGCAGAGGCTGCCGCTTCCGTGACATCGCCGGACTGCCTCTCAAAAACCGATGCTTTACAGGCTTCGTGGCTTACATCTTTATCTTTTACCTGCTGCTTACCATTTCCGACAGCTATACCATGGTTTACATGATGAAATATCTGGCGCTTCCCTATCAGATCGTGACCGGACTATACATGATCATCTCTCTTCCGCAGATCGTTCTGCTCAGTTTTTGGGGAAGGTTAAGTGACCGTAGCGGCCATGAATTCACCTTAAAAATGTCCATCTGGTTCTTTGCAGGTGAGACTCTGTTCATGTCCTTCGCCACCGCTCAGAACTGGTACCTTTTCATTCCGGCCACGTTTCTCATATCCTCGGCTGCCAACGCCGGATTTGTGATCTCCGTATTTAATCGCAGATACGAACTGATGCCAGCAGATAACCGGATTGTCTACGATAATTTTTATACGGCCGCCATCGGTCTTGGCTCCATCCTCGGCCCGCTGACCGGAGGCGCAGTCAAAGGATTGATCGACGCCCGCACCGCTGCGGCCGGTTCTGCTGCGATTGGATCCGCAGTGGCCGGTTCCGCCGCATTTACCGGTATCCGGGTTCTCTATCTGATTTCAACCGCAGGAATTCTTCTCCTGCAGTTTACTTACTTTTATTTCCGCAGGCGGCAGAAAATTCGGGAATCACAGAAACATTAAACCGCCCTGGTTTTCATCCTTCACAGAGTCCCAGCCATACCAGATCATACATCCATCAAAGAAACAGAAGGGAGATCTTCAATGTCAAAGCTTGATTTACACATCCATTCAGCCGCCAGTGACGACGGAGAATACACACCACAGGAAATCGTTGCAATGTCCAGGGCACAGGGCATGGAGTTAATCGCCATAACGGATCACAACTCGGTACGCAGCGTCGCCGCGGCCCAGTCAGAAGCCCTTTCGGCCTGTGCCGCCTCCGGCCTTCGCGTCATCTCCGGAGTCGAGCTGGACTGCACCCATAAAGGCAGGAACTTCCACCTGCTTGGATACTGCTTCGACCATACGCGAAAGGAGTTCGCGCAGATTGAACAGGATATTCTGGAGCAGGAGAAAATGGCGGCCAGAGAGAAAATCCGATTATTTCAGAGCGCCACAGGAATCCCGGTCGATGAGGCTGAGGTCCTGGCAGCCTCCAGCGACGGCGTCGTTCCAGGCGAATTGATCGCGGATATTCTCCTCGCCAAAAAAGAGGCCCCGCAATATGAAATACTCCGCCCATATCTTCCGGGCGGAGCAAAAAGCGACATGCCAAATGTGCGGTTTTATTGGGATTTCTTCTCAGAAGGTAAGGCCGCCTATGTACCGGTCCACTACATCTCCCTTGCCGACGCCGTGTCTCTGATCCACGATGCCGGAGGAATCAGCGTCCTGGCCCACCCCGGTCAGAATCTCGACCGCGGCGAAACCGAGCTGCTGGAGAGTCTGCTCTTTCGCGAAATTGACGGAATCGAGGCATTTTCCTCCTATCACGATGAGGAGACAGCGGCCTATTACGTGGATGTTGCTGAGAAAAACCGTCTTCTTATCACCTGCGGCAGTGACTTTCACGGCAGACACAAGCCTGCAATCCGTCTCGGCGGCCACGGCGCCTTCTGGGATGACGGCCGGATTATGAGAGGTCTCGCAGCCCTTCCAGGAAGGACACCAGAACCGTAAAAACACCGTCTCCGTATTCGCAGACCAGACTGCCGCCGTACTTTTCCACCACGCGCTCCGCGCTCTTAAGTCCCAGCCCATGGCCGGTTCCCTCCCGTTTCGTCGTCACCAGGCGGTTGTCCTTGACGGAGGGCCTGCCGGTCATGGAGTTGGACAGTTCGATGAATATCATGTCTCCCGCCTTTCGCATTTTAACGGTAATCCAGCGATCTCCCTTCTCGACCCGGTCTGCTGCCTCCACGGCGTTGTCCAGAAGATTGGAAAACAGGCTGCACGTCTCCCGGTCTTCCATATCTCCCAGCGTTAGCGCATCCGCCTGAATGGTAAAGCGGATTTTTTTCTTTGCCGCGCTGTTTCTGGCATTGTTCAACAGCACATCCAGCACCGGATTGCCTGTCCACACCATCATCTCCAGCTGGCGCAGAGGCTCTCCCATTCGCTCCAGATACGTTTCCGCCTCTGTCATTTTCCCCTCTCCGATCATGGAAGAAAGCACAAGCAAATGATTTTTCATGTCATGTGACAGTTCTTCCTGCTCCTGCTGCTGCCGGACCATCAGATCGTACTCCCTGTCGATCATCTGCTCCTTCATTTCCAGGGCGAGCCGCTGCTTCTGCTCTCCCACGTATTTCGAGTAAAACAACAGAAGGAAATAGATGAGAAACAGCAAGATAATGCACATGCTCCACCCGAACAGCGCATGAAGGCTCGTCTCCTGAATCGTGAGCCAAGACAGAAATCCGACGCCGCACAGCCCCAGCCCCGAGGTCAGGAACATCATCCGGGGATTATAGGCCAGTTCCCGGCGAAATGCTTTCCTCGCCAGAAAATACGCTCCGGTCAGCAGCAGCTTGTCCGCAGCCTGATACACCAGACGCCACTGCGACAGCTGTGCGATGACCATCTGTGCGAACTGCTGGTTCTTCAAAAATACCCCCATCACCGATATACAGAAGAAATCAATAATATAGACACACAGAATATAGAAGCTCACCAGGGAGACGGCATAAAACACATCCACGTGGAAAATGAGAACCGTCGTCATACAGATATAAAAGACAAACCACAGGGTAACCAGAAATGGATACACATGGAGAGAATCCGCAAGCTGCAGCGTCAGAAGCAGAACACCTGACAACAGGAAAAAGCTGAGTTTTCCCTTTGCTTTCTCAGGGAAAAACAGCTGGATAAAAAAATAGCAGATCAATGCCTCCAAAAAATAGGCCGCAAGTTCACAAAGCTGAAATATGGTATTCATAGATGCCTCCGGAAGAAACCGGTAATGGTCTCTCTCACTTCTTTTACATGGCTCTGGCTCACCGGCAGCACAGTCCCATCGTCCATAACCACGGATGTGCCTTCCATTTTTCTGACATGGTAAAGGTTAATCATGTAGCCTCTCTCAATCGTCAGGAACTCCTCTCTGCCAAGCTCCTCTTTTACCTGTCCCAGCGCCTTTCGGACCGGCACCTCCTCCCCAGGCAGAACCAGACAAGAGTATTTCTGTTTTTTATAGATATAGAGAATGTCGCTCATCGCCACCTTCATGATCTGGCGCGGTGTTTCCACCACGTAACACTCCTTCACCTTCCAGGAAAGCAGCCGGATCCCATCCGAAACCGCCATAGATAAGCAGCTTTCCACCTCCGCCTTCGGTATATAGCGGAAGATGGAGAGCTCAAAGGACTTGACCGCGTACTTTGTATGGGAGGTTATAAAGGAGACAAGCGCCTGGGGCAGCGAATCCTTTATTAAATCCGCCAGCTCCATGCCGGAGAAACCAGGCATCTCGATATCGAGGAAAAGCATATCGAAATACCGCTTCTCCCCGATGTCATAGGCCAGCATGCCGCTGTCGGTATAGAGAACCGTCTCCGACGAAACGGAAAGCGCGCGGCACTCTGCTTCAATGAGCGTCTTCACCCGCTCTGCAAACGCAGGCTCATCATCACAAACTGCTATCCGAATCATAGTGTCACCTCACTCTCCCAATGCCTGTTTAATAATTTCTCCCCCGATCTCTTTCACCCGGTCTGAGTTCTGATAGTCATGATCTTCGTACAGGAATTCATGAAGCGCCGTCACATTGGATTCCAGCGTGTTGGGAATCAGACAGCTTCCCAGCTTTCCAAGCGTGGCCGCCTTGTATACGGTCGGAAAGCCTTCGGTTTTTACAATATGGTAATTTCCGGCGTTCTTTCCCAGTTCCAGAAAGTCGCCTGCGTCTATGCTGGTTGCAACCTGTGGCAGCACCGTCTCCAGAAGACGGTTGATCGTCGGAAGATCCGCCTGCTTCAGCTTCTCCAATACGGCCTCGATCACCTTCCGCTGTCTCTCCGTCCGGTTCATGTCGGTGTCCATCAGACGCAGCCGGCTGTAGGCGACGGCCTGGACTCCATCGAGATGAGTCGGCCCCGGGCCCGTTAAATGTACCGAAGGGATTCCCGTACTATCCACGGTTTCTGTGATAAAGGCATTGATATACGCATACTCCGCCTTTGTGATATCCATATCGATTCCCCCCAGCAGGTTGACCGCGTCGGCAGCCGCCTTCCAGGAAAAGGAAACGTAATCCCCGATTTTCAAATCCAGGTTTTCATTTAATGCCGTGACGGCCTGCTCCGGCCCGCCTTCCGAATAACTGGAGTTTATCTTCCGGCACTTTCCTTCCTTCACATTGCTCATCAGCAGCGTATCGCGGTAAACGGATACCAGCCGGATTTCTCCATTGGCGCGGTTAAGCGTGAGAAGCATCTGCGTGTCCGCGCTGGTTCCTTTTCCAATGTTGCCGTTGCGGCTGTCCACGCCGAAAATAGCCACTGTCCAGTAATCGTCCATCTGCTTCTCCGTCGCTTCATTCAGATAATCATTGCTGATCGCCTTGATGTCCGCATCCGGGATTTTCTGTGTGGATGTCGCCAGCTTCGTCACATAAAGCAGCGCGGAGCAGGCAAAAAATAACAACAGCGCCAGAATACATGCCGCCGCCTTCTTCCATACGGGTTTCTTCGTTCCTTCTTCTTTCTTTTCTCTGAGTTCATACATAAACTGTCATTCCTTTCCGGGTCATTTGATGGTTTTATTATAGTCTTTTCCGGCCCGGGCCGTATGATCTGACCGCGAATGACCATTTTTTTGCCGTAATTTATGCAGACAGCGAAAAACCTCAGGACCAGCCCGAGGTTTTCTATGTAATCGCGCAGACACCAGTGCAGCTGCTCACTTATTCCTTTACTGTCCCGTCTGTAAATACGATCTGTGTCACCTTATACTCTGATTTTAAGTCTTCATACGCTGTCGTATACAGCTTCATATGCTCGTTGATAAACTCATTGATTTCAAAGCTCAGATCATCGTTGACCACAGTCTCCCCCGCCGGTATGGTATGTCCGGTAAAATCACATCCGGCTGTTAAAATCTCTTTGCCGAACAGATCCATGATCTTTAATTTTCCCTCGATTCCCTGTATATCTTTGTCCGTATTGTTTGTAATCTCAAACTTCAAATTGCTGTAGCTGTTAAATATCCATTTGGAGGAGTCTTTCTCCACATCCTCTTTCCCAATCAGTCTGACGACGACATCTCCATCCTGGATTTCCGCTTCCTTAGCCATCTCATCGATCGTCGCCTGCAGCGCCGCGGCTTTCTTCCCGGCCTCTTCCTTCTGCTCCTTCGCCGATGCCAGTTCGGAAGAAAGGCTTTCCTTCTCGCCTTCGAGACTCTCCATTACCGCTGACAGGCTCTCCACCTGCGACTTCAGCTCCTGGTTCTGAGCCTCCAGTTCCCCCGTGCCGGAGCACCCGGAAAGCAGCCCCGCAGCCAGAAGACCAACGATTCCATATCTCAATACCAAACGCCTTGCCACTCTTCTCCTCATCCTCTTTATCCCCCGTTTTCCGGCATCGCTGCCTCATTTGTTATACTGCTTCTTCTAAACTATTATACTCGATTAAATGGTATTACACAACCGCCAACACAGTCCCCGGTATCCCGGTCCAATCGCTGAAAAGGTATGCCATGGGCCTTCATCCTTCGGTATTTCCATGGTTTCAGGCAGCTTTTCCGTTATTTTGCTTCCTGTAAGCAAATATATTTTCCACTATTTACCATACATTTAACTTGTTACGGTAACATTTTTCGAACTCTCTCTGATTTTATACCTGTTCCTGATCTTGAATATCATACGGATATGTTTCAAGTTTAAAACGGTATTAAAAGAAAACCTCAGATCAGCGCCTCTGAGGTTTTCACTTTTATTCAGAACCTAAATTTATTTAATATTCAACAATCAGAATCTCTCGTATTCTACTGTTAATCACGCACAATAAAACTTGTCGCACCCATTCTGGCAACAGGAAGGGGGGGCTTACATAATGGATATATTCACTTTTATTCTCTCTATCGCAGCAAGTATTGTTGCTTACTTTATTTGCAAATGGCCAGATAGGAGATAACAGCGACAATTAACCCAAATGAAAACCCCAGGACTTGCACTCCCGGGGTTTTCTCTTGATGCCTACATAAAAGATTTGCTCTCTTTTTGCTTAGTGAAAATATATCACATATTCAAAACAGTTTCAACTATTATTTGTTGTTTAACGCCGCCTGAGCCGCAGCCAGTCTTGCGATCGGCACACGGAATGGAGAACAGGATACGTAGTTTAAGCCTACCTTGTGGCAGAACTCGATGGAGGACGGATCGCCGCCATGCTCGCCGCAGATACCAAGCTTGATGTCAGGTCTTGTCTTTCTGCCCTTTTCAGCAGCCATAGCAACAAGCTGTCCAACACCGGTCTGGTCAAGTCTTGCGAATGGATCAGACTCGTAGATCTTAGCCTTGTAGTAAGAATCTAAGAACTTGCCAGCGTCATCACGGGAGAATCCGAATGTCATCTGTGTTAAGTCGTTTGTACCGAATGAGAAGAATTCTGCTTCTTCCGCAACAGCGTCTGCTGTTAATGCAGCTCTCGGGATCTCGATCATGGTACCGATGTGGTACTGGATGTCAGAGCCTTTTTCTGCCTTAACTGCTTCTGCAGTCTCAACTACGATATCTTTTACAAACTTTAATTCCTTCTTCTCGCCTACGAGCGGGATCATGATCTCAGGAATGATGTCGTATCCTTCTTCTGCCTTTACTTCGATTGCAGCTTCCATAACGGCTCTTGTCTGCATCTTGGCAATCTCAGGATAAGTAACTGCCAGACGGCAGCCTCTGTGGCCCATCATTGGGTTGAATTCATGTAAGCCATCGCATTTTTCTTTAATTGCTTCTACAGTAATTCCCATATCAGCAGCTAAAGCTTCGATGTCCTCTTCCTTTGTCGGAAGGAACTCATGTAACGGCGGATCTAAGTAACGAACTGTCATTGGTCTGCCTTCCAGAGCCTTGTACATCGCCTTGAAGTCACCCTTCTGGAACGGAATCAGTTCATTTAATGCTTCTTCTCTTGCTTCAACCGTATCGGAAAGGATCATCTTTCTGATCTTCGGGATTCTGTCTTCTTCGAAGAACATATGCTCGGTACGGCAGAGGCCGATACCTTCTGCGCCTAACTTCACTGCGTTTAATGTATCCGCAGGAGTATCCGCGTTTGTTCTTACATGGAGTGTTCTGAACTCATCAGCCCATCCCATGATTCTGCCGAAGTCACCGCTTACGGTAGCTTCTACTGTAGCGATATCGCCAAGGTAGATCTTACCTGTGGAACCGTCTAAGGAGATGTAATCGCCTTCTTTGATGGTATGTCCGCCAAGTTCGAAGTACTTAGCTGCTTCATCAATCTTGATCTCGCCGCAGCCGGATACACAAGCGGTACCCATACCACGTGCAACTACTGCTGCGTGAGAGGTCATGCCGCCGCGAACGGTTAAGATACCTTCTGCTGCGTGCATTCCTTCGATGTCCTCAGGAGAGGTCTCAAGACGAACGAGAATCACTCTCTCGCCTGCCTCATGATGAGCCTTTGCATCCTCAGCTGTGAAGTAAACCTTACCAGCTGCAGCACCAGGAGATGCCGGAAGAGCGGAACCGATTACTTCGCCTGCCTTTAATGCAGCGGTATCGAATGTCGGATGCAGTAACTGATCGAGGGATTTTGCTTCGATTCTTAAAACTGCTTCCTGTGGTGTAATCTTTCCTTCGTCTACTAAATCACAGGCAATCTTGATGGCTGCCGGAGCAGTTCTCTTGCCGTTACGTGTCTGTAAGAAGTATAATTTGCCTTCCTGGATCGTGAATTCCATATCCTGCATATCGCGGTAATGGTCTTCCAGCTTATGAGCGATTGCCATGAATTCTTTGTAGCATTCCGGTAAATCCTGCTCCAGCTTTGTGATCGGCTGTGGTGTACGGATACCTGCAACAACGTCCTCACCCTGAGCATTGATTAAATACTCGCCGTAGATGCCGTTCTCACCAGTAGATGGGTTACGTGTAAATGCAACGCCTGTACCGGAGGTATTGCCCATGTTACCGAATACCATGGCCTGTACGTTGACAGCGGTGCCCCAGTCGCCAGGAATATCGTTCATACGTCTGTAAACGATCGCACGAGGGTTGTCCCAGGAACGGAAAACAGCCTTAACAGCTTCCATTAACTGAACCTTCGGATCCTGCGGGAACTCTTCGCCCATTTTCTCTTTGTAAATGGATTTGTATTTTGCGATAACTTCCTTTAAATCATCGGCAGTTAAGTCTGTATCGTACTTAGCGCCCTTAGCTTCCTTTACTTCATCAAGGATGCCTTCGAAGAAAGTCTTGCTCATCTCCATAACAACGTCGGAGAACATCTGGATAAATCTTCTGTAAGAATCGTATGCAAATCTTGGGTTGCCTGTCTTCTTGGCAAAGCCTTCCACTGCAACGTCGTTAAGTCCCAGGTTTAAGATTGTATCCATCATACCAGGCATGGATGCTCTTGCACCGGAACGTACAGATACTAATAACGGATCTTCGGTATCACCGAATTTTTTACCCTGAATTTCCTCTAATGTCTTCAGAGCGTCAAAAATCTGTCCCTGAATCTCATCAGTAATCTTCTTGCCGCTGGTATAATAGTCTGTACAAGCTTCTGTCGTTACAGTAAAGCCCTGTGGAATCGGAAGACCTAAATTAGTCATCTCCGCTAAGTTAGCTCCCTTACCGCCTAACAGGTTCTTCATGTCGGCACTGCCTTCTTTGAACAAATAAACCCATTTTGTTGCCATAAGTATTTCCTCCTCAAATAAAGTTATCGGTTCGCTTTCGCGCCATAATAAAAAAACGCGCAAAAGACCTGTCAATATTATATCATAATTCAATTTCTAGTAAAGAGGTTTTCTTGATTTACCGGCAAAAATTCGCTCTTTTTTCAGTACAATTTTATGAAAGTGCTTTCAAATTCTGTCATTTTCTGATATGCGATTTTCGTTCGTATATACGATTTTCCATTATCTGACAGGTTCTGCTTATTATCAGATATCCCATTTCTTCCTCTTATATTATCTCACATTTTGTCCGTGACACGAAAACGCACCTTTTCAGGGCGGAAGTGTCCGGAGGCGCGGTGAAAGACCTGGCGGAAAAGCAGTTCCTTTATAATATACAGCGTTTTCGCAAGGTATTCCTTTTTCGGCGTTTCCCGGAAAAAGTCGTCCTCCATTCCTTCACGGCTGGAATTATCCAGAGTCCCCTCGTATAAGAAATACGGCTCCAGCAGTTCGGAAAACAGCTTTGGCGTATAACGGTAATAAGGCTGGTGGAGTTTGATTCCCGCCGCCTCCAGAACCTTCGCGACAAACTCGCCGCAGTGAAACGCCTTATAGAGCGAATGACCTCCGAAGACCGGGATCAGAAGCATATGGATTAAGTTGTACATGATCTCGGGATCATTTTTCACGTCTTCCATATATCGGATGGCGTTCCGGTATCCCTCCCTGGTGACCGGTACCCGGAAAATCTTCGTGTAAATGGGCACATCCTCCCCCAGCGTATAATAGATTCTCTTCTCCTCAATATATCCGGAGATGGGAGGCGTCTTGGCCCGAAGCCTGGAAAATGCATAAAAATGGGTGTACGTATCGTCCAGCGACACCGCCGCATGGGTGTACCGGTAGCCCGTCGCCCGCTGTGTCAGGCGGCCGAAGCCGGAGGGGAGGTAGAGCAGAAGTATATAAATGTATTCCATCGTAGTTCCTTTCTTGCCTTTTTCCCTATTCTACCATATAATTTGATCAGAGGACAGCGCAATTGAAAGGAGGAATGGTATGATTCTGCTGGTAAAACCGGAGGCCGCAGACAGCGGCTTCAGCCTGGATATGGCCCTTAAGACGGAGCCGCTGGAACTGGAGTATATAAAAGCCATGCTGAAGGAATATGATGTGGAAAGCATGATCTATGAAGCCTCCTTCGACAGGCGCAGTTTTGATGAGATTTTTAACGAATACACCCCCGTCGCGGTGGCCGTCACCGGCTATATCACGCAGGAAAAATTAATGCTCTCCTACGCCCGGCGTGCGAAGGCGCTTCTCCCCGGCTGCGTCACCATCATCGGCGGCTCCCATGCCCAGCTGAACCCGGAGCGTTTCTTCGATCCCGCCGTGTCCTACATATGCCGTTCCGACAATATTTATGCGATTGCGGAGGCACTGAGGGCGGAGGGGCTTATTCCGCCGGAAAATGGTTTTTGTCCGCCGGAGCTGTCTGTGATTGACGGACTTTGTTATCCGGAAAATGGGGGCTGGCACAAAAATCCCATGAAACCGTTTGATTTAAATAAACTCCCAATCCCCGACCGAAGCACCTTTTCCACCTATCAGGACCACTACCGCTACTTAGACGTCTCCCCTGTAGCCCTTTTAAAGACCTCATCTTCCTGTCCCTACCACTGTGCCTTCTGCTATGGCCGGGAGCTCAACTGCGGCACCTACTGCCAGCGGGACTTGGAAAAGATCATCGAGGAGCTGGAGACCATCCCCTGCAGCAATATCCAGATCACCGATGACGACTTCCTGTTCGATGTCCCAAGGCTGAAAGAATTTATGCGGCTGCTCCGGGAGCGGAATATCAGAAAGACCTTTATCTGCTACGGACGCTCGGATTTTATCGCCGTTCATGAGGACTTAATCCGGGAACTGGCGGAGGCCGGCTTCCGTTACATCATGGTCGGCCTGGAGGCGGTTTCCGACAGCTTTCTGGACTCCTATCAGAAGCATTCCTCCCAGTCTCTCAACATTAAGACCATCCGGATGCTTCAAAAATACAGCATTCATCTGGTGGGGCTCTTCATCATCGACAGCCGTTTCAAGAAAGAGGATTTCCGGAAAATGCGGCGTTTTATCCACGCACACCGGATCACCTATACGGGAGTCTCCATTTTCACGCCCATACCGGGCACGGCGCTGTTTAACGAATACCGGGACAGACTGACCACGGATAACTGTGAAAAATGGGACTTCATGCATCTGGTGGTCAAACCGGAATGCATGAGCCGCTTCCATTTTTATTTTGAATACTATCTTCTCGTTATGGATTTGTTCCGAATTGCGCAGAGAGCCGGGATATACAGCTTTCTGCGATTAGAAGACTATAAGAATATTTTTCTGAAGCTGCTCTTTACAGACAGCTTTAAGCCCTGGACACGCCGGTAGACGGCAGTTTTTTATTCTGGCCTGCCAGCAGAAACCGGCAGATGATCAGCGTTACAAATTCCGTCACAGGCATGACGGACCAGATTCCGGTAACGCCGAAAGCGACCGGCAGAAGGAACACGAGAATTCCATTTATCACCATCCCTCTCATCATACAGATGAACAGGGAGTATCCCGGCTTCATCACGGACTGGAAATAGGTGCCGTAAAGGATATTAAAGCCCATGGCGAAGAATGACAGGAAATAGATCCGCACGGCCGGGACCGACATGGCCAGGATCTCCGCCGTCGGCTTCACGAAGGCCGCGGTCACCAGGGCCGGCAGAAGAAGGCCGATTCCCGTAAACAGAATGCCCGATATGGTCACCGCCATCTCTCCCATATGGCGCGTCTCTTTTAATCTGGACTTTCTTCCCGCACCGTAATTGGTAGCGAGTATCGGCTGTACGGCCTGGGAGATGCCGTTGCTGATGGACGCCACGATCAGCGCGCTGTTGGAGATAATTCCGTATACGACCACACCCAAATCGCCCACGTAGACAAGGAGCTGGCGGTTGAATAAGAATGTCACTACGCCATTGCACATCTCCAGCAGGAAGCTGGCAAATCCGTTGACCACGACCTCCCACGCCTTCTTCCACTCGGGGCGGGCCACCACCTTCAGCGTGTTGTCCGGCGAGGAAAGATGGGTCAGCAGGATTCCAACCGTCAGGAGGGAACCGATCACCGAGGCGATCGCTGCCCCGGCCATCCCCATTTTCATTGGAAATATAAATATATAATCCAGTACCACATTGGTCACACCGCCGGACACAACCGCCGCCATGGATACCTTTGGCGCCCTGTCGTTCCTGACAAATGCCTGTAAAAAGGCCGAGAACAGGAAGACCGGAGCGCCTGTAACCAGAACGCGGCCGTACTCGTCGACATAATTTCCCATAGTATCATTTCTGCCCAGAAATTCCGTCACAGGCTTAAAAAGCAGGTGCCCGCCTGCAATGTAGAAGACCGCAAAGGCCACGGCCAGCCAGAGAGCCACCGTAAAATACTCCTTTGCCGCCTGCTCGTCCCGGCGTCCCTTCGAGATCGAGAGGAGGACGCCTCCTCCGACGCCGAAGAGCATGCCCGTTCCAAAGAACAGGCTGAATAAGGGAAGCAGCAGGTTCAAGGCCGCGATTCCCACAGGCCCCACGCCCCGGCCGATCATCAGCGTATCGGCCAAAATATAAATAGAAGTAACCAGCGTAGCACTGATGGACGGCATCAGATACTTGATAAACAGCTTTTGTACCGGTTCTTCCAAGAGATTTAGTTTCTGCACAATATTCCTCCTTCTGTTGAAATCCTTTATCAGTTTACCATTTTTTCTTTAAATAACAAGCTGCTTTATAATAATTCTGTAAAATTGCCCTACTTTACATTGTTTCTGATACCAAAATATGGTAAAGTAGAATTAGCTCTAATAACAATCTTTCAAACGATAGGAGGAATTACGTATTATGAAAAAGAGAGCATTAGCAGTAACACTGGCGGTCATGATGGCTGCATCCTTAAGTGCATGCGGTTCTTCGAATTCCGGTTCGGGCAGCACGACAGCCGCTCCCGCCGAGACCACAACTGCCGCAGAAGCCAAAGCGGCAGAGGCCGAGACTACAGCCGGTACCGCAGTGAAATCGGAAACTTCCGATGGTTATGAACTGGCTCTTGTTACCGACCTCGGTACTATCGACGACAAATCCTTCAACCAGGGCGCATGGGAAGGCATGAAGAAATACGCGGAAGAGAATGGTATTTCCTACAAGTACTACCAGCCTCAGGAAGGAACGACGGACTCTTATTTAGAGACCATCGGTCTGGCAATTGAAGGCGGTGCAAAACTGGTCGTATGCCCTGGATTCTTATTTGAAGAGCCTGTTTATCTGGCACAGGACCAGTACAAGGACGTACATTTCATTCTTCTGGATGGCGAGCCTCACAGCGGCGACTACTCGGAATACAGAACCGAGGCCAATGTAATGCCGATTCTGTTCCAGGAAGATGAGCCTGGTTTCCTCGCAGGGTATGCGGCAGTAAAAGACGGCTATACCAAGCTGGGATTCTTAGGCGGTATGGCAGTTCCGGCCGTAATCCGTTACGGCTACGGCTTTGCAGAAGGCGCTGACTACGCGGCCAAGGAGATGGGCGTGGACGGCATCGAGATTATGTACAACTACACAGGCGCATTTGCCGCGACACCGGAAGCGCAGTCCATGGCTGCATCCTGGTATCAGAACGGTACGGAAGTCATCTTCGGATGCGGCGGCGCAGTTGGAAACTCCGTTATGGCGGCGGCAGAAGAAAAGAGCGCCAAGGTAATCGGCGTGGACGTTGACCAGAGTTACGAATCCGACACCGTGGTCACCTCCGCTATGAAACAGCTTTCCGTATCTGTTTACGACGGCGTAAGAGATTTCTATGCAGGCAGTTTCCCGGGCGGCAAGACCAGTATCTTCTCCGCGAAGAATGACGGCATCGGCCTTCCGATGGAGACCTCCAAGTTTACGACATTCACACAGGCAGATTACGACGCTGTCTATGCTCAGTTAAAGGATGGCAAGATTACTCTCGTACAGCCGTCTGAAGACAACAACGATCCCACCAAGGATTTAAAGCTTGAAAAGACAACTATCAACTTCGTAGAATAATCGAATCTACATAAGAAAGGAGATGTCGTTTGATTCCCCAGTCACAACTGAAGACGGGTATCTTACGGCATCTCCTTTTTTGCACTGCAAGGGGGTTCTCATGGATGATTATATTATCGAGATGCTGAATATTACGAAGGAATTTCCCGGCATCATCGCTAACGACAACGTCACTCTGCAGCTGAAAAAGGGTGAGATTCACGCCCTTCTCGGCGAAAACGGCGCAGGGAAATCGACGCTCATGAGCGTGCTGTTCGGCCTCTATCAGCCGGAAGCTGGCGTCATTAAAGTCAGAGGAAAAGAAGAAAAGATTACCGGGCCGCTGGATGCCAACGCGCTGGGCATCGGCATGGTACATCAGCATTTCAAACTGGTACATAATTTTACGGTTCTCCAGAATATCGTCCTCGGCATGGAGACCACAAAACACGGCTTTTTAAAAATGGACGACGCACGGAAAAAAATCATGGATTTGAGTGAGAAATACCAGCTCACCATCGATCCCGACGCGCTCATCTCCGACATCACGGTCGGCATGCAGCAGAGAGTCGAGATTCTGAAGATGCTTTACCGCGACAATGAGATCATGATCTTCGATGAGCCCACGGCCGTCTTAACGCCTCAGGAAATCGACGAACTGATGCAGATCATGAGGGATCTGGTGAAGGAGGGGAAATCCATCCTCTTTATCACGCATAAGCTTAACGAAATCAAGGCGGTCGCCGACCGGTGTACGGTCCTGCGCCGTGGAAAATATATCGGAACCGTAGAGGTAAAGGACACCACGCCGGAGGAAATGTCCGAGATGATGGTAGGCCGCAAGGTGAATCTGACCGTGGAAAAAGGCCCCGCCACCCCCAGGGACGTGGTGCTGGAGGTAAAGAATCTGTCCGTCAAGGCCACCAAAGAGGGCCACACGAAGAATCTCGTAAGCAATGTCACCTTCCAGGTCCGGAAGGGTGAGATCGTCTGTGTCGCCGGTATCGACGGAAACGGCCAGACAGAGCTGATCCACGCCATCACCGGCCTGGCCGGGATGAGTGAGGGAACCGTACTGTTAAACGGTGAGGATGTGACGAAAAAGAGCATCCGCTATAAAAACACCCACGGTCTCTCCCATATTCCGGAGGACCGCCACAAACACGGACTGGTGCTGGACTATAATCTTGGCTACAATCTGGTGCTCCAGCAGTACTTTGAGAAGGACTTCCAGAAGTATTCCTTCTTAAAGAATGACAGCATCTACGACTATTCGGATAAGCTGATTGAAGATTACGACATCCGAAGCAGTGAGGGGGCTTACACCAGCGCCAGAAGCATGTCCGGCGGCAACCAGCAGAAGGCGATCGTGGCCCGGGAAGTTTCCAGAGATCACGACATCCTGCTGGCAGTACAGCCTACGAGAGGTCTCGACGTGGGCGCCATTGAATATATCCACAGGGAGTTAATCAAGCAGCGTGACGCGGGAGCCGCGATACTGCTGGTATCGCTGGAGCTGGACGAGGTCATGAACTTAAGCGACCGGATTCTCGTCATGTTCGAGGGCTCCATTGTGGCTGATTTAGATCCCAAGAAAGTTACGGTACAGGAATTAGGTCTTTACATGGCCGGTTCGAAGAAAGAAGGTGGCAAATCATGAAACAGAAACAACCACGGGATTTACTTTCCGCCGAGCGTAAGAGAGCGGGACTTTCCTATGATGGCATCCTGTCTTCCGTCTTTGCCATCGTGCTGGGACTGATCGTCGGCCTGATCATCCTGTTTCTCTGTAATCCGGCCCAGGCTCTGCCCGGGTTTGCAACCATCCTGACGGGTGCATTTACTCACGGGGCAAAGGGCATCGGACAGGTATTCTACTATGCAACACCCATCATATTAACCGGTCTCTCTGTTGGTTTCGCCTTTAAGACGGGACTCTTCAACATCGGGACACCGGGACAGTTCATCATGGGCGGCTTCGGAGCCGTCTACGTAGGGATCCTGTGGACCTCCCTGGGGCCGGCGCACTGGTTTGTGGCGCTGCTGGCCAGCGTCGTCATGGGCGCCATATGGGGCCTCGTTCCCGGCCTCTTAAAGGCATACTATAACGTCAATGAGGTTATCGCTTCCATCATGATGAATTACATCGGCATGTATCTCGTCAACTGGATCGTAAAGAGCAGCAAGCCCCTGTTTAACAATCTGAGAAATGAATCGAGAAACGTGGCGGCTACTGCAAATATCCCGAAGATGGGACTGGATAAGATTTTCCCCGGCTCCAGCGTCAACGGAGGCATCATCATTGCCATTATCGTCGTTATCCTGATTTATCTGCTGTTAAACAAGACCACCTTCGGTTATGAGCTGAAGGCGGTTGGCTTCAACCGCGATGCCAGCAAGTACGCCGGAATCAATGAAAAGAAAAGCATCATCATGTCCATGATGATTGCAGGCGCCATCGCCGGACTGGCCGGCGGCCTCCTCTATCTGGCCGGAACCGGAAAGCACATCGAGATCAAGGATGTTCTGGCTTCCGAAGGCTTTACCGGTATCTCCGTAGCCCTGCTGGGCTTAAGCAATCCGATCGGGGTACTGTTCTCCGGCATCTTTATAGCTTACTTAACGGCGGGCGGATTTTATCTGCAGCTGTTTGAATTTTCAACAGAAATCATCGATATCATTGTCGCGGTTATCATCTACTTCAGCGCCTTTGCCCTCATGGTAAAGATGCTGATCGGAAAGGTGCAGAAGGCGCGCCATGAAAAAGAAGAGGCACAGACGAAAGGGGGAGGAGACGCATGAGTGTTATTTATTTTATCTTTCAGCAGACCATGTATTTCATGATTCCTCTTATGATCGTGGCTCTGGGCGCCATGTTCTCGGAACGGAGCGGTATTATCAATATCGCGCTGGAAGGAATCATGACCATGGGCGCATTTACAGGGATCCTGTTTATCCATTTCACGGGAGGCACCATGAGCGGCCAGATGCAGCTGATTCTGGCAGTCTTAATCTCCATGGCGACGGGCATGTTCTTCTCCCTGTTCCATGGATACGCCTCCATCAATATGAAGGCGAACCAGGTTATCAGCGGTACCGCCTTAAACATGTTCGCCCCCGCGTTTGCCATCTTCGTGGCCCGCGTCATTCAGGGCGTACAGCAGGTACAGTTTACCAATACCTTCCGGATCACCTCGGTTCCCATACTTGGCAGAATACCGTTTATCGGACCGCTGCTGTTCCAGAACGCCTACATTACCACCTACATTGGAATCGCAATCTTCGTGCTTTCCACCGTTGTACTCTACAAGACGCGGTTTGGACTGCGCCTGCGCTCCTGCGGCGAGCATCCCCAGGCGGCCGACGCGGCGGGCATCAACGTCTACCATATGCAGTACGCGGGCGTCCTGATCTCAGGAGCTCTCGGAGGCTTAGGCGGACTGGTATTCGTCGTTCCGACCTCCACCAACTTTAACGCCGATGTGGCCGGATACGGCTTCCTGGCTTTGGCCGTTCTGATTTTCGGCCAGTGGAAACCGGTGAAAATCATGCTGGCCTCCCTGTTCTTCGGACTGATGAAGGCAGTGGCCGCTGCCTACTCCGGAATCCCGTTCTTAAGCAGCCTCGGAATTCCCAGTTATTTTTACAAGATGGTGCCGTATATCATCACATTGATCGTGCTGGTATTCACATCGAAGAATTCCCAGGCTCCGAAGGCGGAAGGCGTGCCTTACGACAAGGGACAGAGATAAAGTCATACCGCCCCGCATCCTGCCCGCCATAAAAATATCCGGGAGTGTCGGACACAAAATACATGTGTTCGCCATTCCCGGTCATTTTTATGGTTAATAGTATTGGCTATTTTATGAATACTTTTCCGATATGGCAATTCTGAATTCAAACTTACAATCATCCTCACACCACATTCTGAAGTTAGTTCCCCATTTATTATTGAATAAGTTAAAGGCAAACCCCTTTTTCAGATCAGGCAGTTCCCGGTAGTCATCATAGAGATTTCTGCCTCCCACGCTGACCAGCGGCGCATGAAGGCTTTCTATTTCCATACTTCCATCCGCGCCTTCATAAGCCAGCTTCTCCACACAGTGCTGCAGACGGTTGCCTCCTCTTAACACATTAAGTGGTGAAACCTGCGTTCCCATCTTTTCCAACAGCCACCGGTTTGGATTCTCCACATTTGGTACAAAATCAAACCACAGCGCCTCCGGCATTCGGTTCGCATCCTTTTCAAACCACGCCAGACTGCAAGTAATGGATTCCGTAAATGTATATTTTATCTGTGCCGCCCTCGGACATCCGTATTTTTCTGATGCCTCTTCGTCGCCTGCCAGATTCAGAACAAGTTCATTGCCTGCTGCCTGTATTCCTCTGACGCCAAACTCATAATACCGGTTCTCTAAATCCTCTACAAACTCCAGACCAGGCTTGGAGAAATCTCCCTCAGACCAGCAGCCATTTTCATAAAACGCCCGGTTATAACGGTAATAATTCTGTACACAGTTTAAAGCGTTAAAGGTTTCATAACCCAGACGTCCCAAAACACCATATCTGGCCCAGTCCCTTCCGTTTCTTTCCAGCTTTCGGAGTGCTCCGCTCCCATCCACGGAGACTTTCCAGCCACCAATCTGCAGCATTTCCCCTACTCCGGCGGCTTGACCGTTTCGCTTCTCTTTTTCCGGGACACAGCCATCCAGGGCACGCATGGCCTCTTCTTTCAGCTCCGCCGGAAGCTCCTCAACCGCCTTTTTCAAATATTCTCTCTGTTCCTCATGAGAGCTTTCGTACTGCCGGTAAGATCCGGTAAAGACACCGCCCCGGTACCGTTTGAAATCAATATCCAACACTTCCCGCATCTGTGCGTTGCGGTTCGTTAAAAATTCCAGAGTCGTCGTATCCTGCTCTCTTGCCTTCTGAAAATCTTCCTTAGTCCAGTTTTTAAAGTCCGCCAGGTACTTTTTATAATCCAATCCCCAGGTATGCTCCGCGATCAGCATCAGATTCATCATAAACGCATCGTATCCCCTGGTACCTTCAAAAAATCTGCCTTCCCTTTTCCACTGATTCTTAAGCTGAATGAGCGTCCGGTAACGGCTGACCTTCCATGGGTCTGAGGCGATTCCATGGATCCATGTATCCCCTATCTCTTCCTCGATTACGGGCAGCCTCTCTTCCACGGAAAGAAGACTCTCAGCATATGCATCCAAAGTGGAGGCTTCTACCTTTGCGTTAGGATACAAGCTCTGAATCCGCTCAAATTCAGTCTCCACCTCTCCCTCGGACTGGGGTCCCAAATTATCTCCGGTGTGGGCGAACTCCAGAACCTCATCCATACCTTCCACATAACCAGGCGCCCCGTACTGGGCAGAATACTGAACGATCACCCCGTTTGTTTCCATGTTTCCATACAAATGTCTGCGGCACCTCCGGTACCATGGAAGATGCGTTAACACCGATATGCAGAAAATGGATTCCATGGTCAGCAAGTGCATCCACAACGGCAATCGTGTGACCAGGAACATCTGTCATCTTCGCCGCAATCGTGTGTTTTCCATACTGGTCATCCAGTCTGCGGCCAATTTCTAAATCATAGCAAAACAGATCCATATCCAGAAGTTCGGTGTGGGTCGTACCGGCTATGCCATGCCAGCAGATATCTCCGGCCTCAATCGCCTCCTTAAGCTCCTTTTGGGCAGCAGCATCCGCATGCCGGAAATAGTAATCGATCAGATAGGATCCCACTGTCCAGATAAACTTCTTTTGTTCTCTGGTATTCATCTCCCTCGCAAGACGGACGGAATGTGGAATATGCTCCTTCATATACCTGTCCAGCACGTTCTGCCCCATATCCGTGAATCCTATATCCAGATGCGTCTTATATACTACATGAACTTTTTTAATTTTCTGATAATCCATACTTCCAACTCCTTATTTTTCAATATAGAATGCCAGCAGCCCCTCATTATCTGCTTCACAGATTTCAAGCGCCTCTGCCGGATTTTTTCCTTCCATAGTTCTGACCGTATAAGTGAACTCATAAAAGCCGCCTAAATCCGCCTTAAAATTTGTTTCCCAAAAGTTATTCATCACCCAGGAATACAGAGGCGCACGATTTCTGTCTCCATTCTCTCCGCTGCAAAGCCTGACCGGAGCAGCCTTCAAATCTCCAAAGACCGCCATAGGCGCATCCTTAAAGGCAGCCGTTACAATTCTGCCCTCCTGTTCCCATACCACACCATTCTGCAGCAGATAGAAATCCTGGCAGCTTCCCGGAAGCTGGTCGATTCCCGGACGGATTACGCAGCCAGTCTTATCCAGATAGCTCACACTGGCTTCTCCGGCAGTAAACGGAAGTGCAATATAGAGATTCTCAGGTTCCCACACGCTGTCCTTATGGATGCGTATTCTGGCCTCTATCTTTCTCATTTCTTCATAGATTTTCAAGTAAACGGTATAGAAGCGGCAACCCTCAAGGCTGTAGCTAAGTTGGACCGCAGTATAGACGTCTCCCCGTTCCACGATCCCGATGTTCTCTAAAACACTGTGATACCGCTTCGTCGCAGTCGACTTACGGTTTCTTCCCATGCTTCTTCTGATTTCACGGGCATCCCCATTCATTCCGGTCACCTCATAGATTCCGGAAAATGGAGCGTCTTCCATACCATTTCTTAAAAGTTCTCTTCCCCATAGCTTATCTTTCACAGAGCAAATACCCTTTTCCTGATCAAACAAAACCTGGTAATACTGTGTTTCCACACAGCCATCATCCTTGCGCATTCCGTCTTCCAGCAGGTCGGCAACGCCTTCGGCTCCCACGTGCGCTCTGTTTTCATATGTTACGGTTTTTCTCTGGCTGGCCAGGCGAATTTCCACAATCCGCTCTTCTTTCGGCTTCATAGTCAATATGATTTCCACTGCTGTCGCCCTGGCAGTCATGTGAATCTGGCTGGGAATGATTTGGCCCGTTACGCAGTCCCTCACCTCAATCGGAATCTCTGTATCATAACGGATACCTTCCACGTACTCCCACAGTTCAATATACAGGCATACTCCATCCTTCACCGCTACGTTATGAGGATTTATGATCCGGTATCGCTGCCCTTTGTCCCTGCAGATACTGATCTCCCCTTTTTTTGCCAGGAGGCGGTCCAGCCACTTAGATGCCGCGCTGTTACCATTCACAGCATACGACGCCTTTTTCCATTCCAGGCTTCCCACCAGTGATTCCCACGGCTCAATTACGGAAGAGGAGTACCCCCAGGTATGCTCCGCATACAGCATCATATTTTCCGCAGCCTCTTCTTTCAGCGCCTTTTCACGCTCGCCTTCCTCTTCCCCCAATTTCTCGCAGATGTCATACTTTCGCCTTCCATCGAGATAAACTTTTACTGCCGCAGGTGTAGAACCGACTCCGTCAGCCCACCAGTCATTCCAGTCACCCCGATAACAGGGTATCTCTTTGCACTGCTCCTTTACAGAGTCAAAGAACTGCTCTAAATTCACCATTTTACATGTGATTTGCCCATTGTACCTCTGGTTCATCTCATTCACCCGCTCTGCTACCGCGGCGCTGGGCGGCGCGTTATCCGTAATACACCCCGATACCATAAACGGAATAAAATTCCACGAATACGATTCTTCTTGCAGATTTTCCAGATATCGTTCCAGACGCTTCTGCCCGATCTCCCACTCCATTTGATCCGTATTCTCAGATGACCGGTTTAAAATCATATGGCTGATAAAGGGTTCATGATACTCATCCCTGATTTGATACGTATTACCGCCGTGAGGAGCGATGAACAGCTCATTGCCCAGATGGTAGTAATCTCCATTCCAGACCAGAATCCGCTTTCCCTTCGGTGTCTCCCAATAGAACGGCTGCTGCTTCTTATACAGAGGAAACATGCCGTGATGCGGATGAATACAGGTAAAAAAACTGGTAACGCCATTCTCATACAAGGCATCGCCATAGCCCCATGCCATCCCATTGACATCCGCACACATACCACTGGTGACAGGATGGCCGATTCGTTCCCCATACTCTTTTGCCATGCGGATTCTGCTGTCCAGCACCTCCGCGGATACCAGCTCCGTCATATTTAAGTAATTGCCGGATAACCCGATCTCTCCGGTCCTCACATACCTCTCGAAATCCCGTATGTACTCTTCTGAAGCATTTTCATAGAAGTTTTTTACCTGCCAGAAATTCTCACACTGCCAGACGAAGCCTTCTGCCTTCTTCTCCTCTCCTGCATGAATCCTATTCAGGATATCAATAGCCTGAATGATAAAATCACAATGGTATCTCATAATTTTATCCTGACGCTCCGTATAACCTATATCTGTGTGGGAGTGATGAATGAGATATACCGTCCATGTTTTCTTTAATGCCATGTTAGTCCTCCAGTCCTCGATGCTGCTGTGCCAGTTAAACCGTCCATTCTTTGATCCTGTTGATCTTGCAGAAGCCGGCTCGGGCCGGATCCTTATGCCGCCTCATCCAGTCCGCGAAGCTGTTTTTCATTTCTGCAAGAACCGAATCAAAGTCTTCCCTGTATGCCAGATTCTCCATCTCAGCAGGATCTGACTCCAAGTCAAACAGCTGATCCATATCCCCTGCGGTGAAGACGTATTTATACTTTCCTTTCCGGAACATCCGTTGTGTCGCCACGATATCCAGGGCTCCCATCCCCTCCGTCACTATCTCATCAGGCCAGGGCAGTGTCTGATCTGTAAAGAATCCACTCAAATCACGCCCATCCCCGAAGCCATGAGAATCCTCCGGCACAAAACCCGCCTGGTTTAAAATCGTAGCATAAATATCACAGGTACCGACCAGCGCAGGCTGATGATACCCCTCATATTTGGAGGCCGCAGGCTTGATCATAAGTGGTACCTTCGCCGTGTCATCATACATGCCATACGATTTATTTTCCAGCTTTCCATGACAGCCCTGGTTATCTCCGTGATCGGCTGACACGATGACGACGGTGTTCTCATACAATCCTTTCTCTTTTAAATAAGTGATATATCTCCCAATCTGAGCATCAATATGGCTGACACACGCATAATAGTGGCGCAGCGTCTCCTGGAAAAACGGCCATTCTGCTTCCGGCCGGCGAAGCATCTCATAAATCCTCGGCATATTTTCGGCCGGCTCCTCAAAGCTGGGCCATGGCTTCAGCTCTATATTACGGTACATGTCCAAAAAGGCCGAAGGTGCAAAAAACGGCTCATGAGGGCCCCAGAAATTAAGATTCATAAAGAATGGTTTTCCTTGTTCTGCCATCTCCTCTGTCAGTTCCATGGCACGCCCGGCAACATAGTATTCAATGGTTGTTTCGATTGGAGAAACCACCTCTCCCATATACGAATGGTCGCCTGCCCGCCGTTGTGGTCCCTGGTTGACAATCTCCAGTGTCAGCCCGTTTTTTCTCAGATACTCTTGAAACTGGGGATAGGCCCACCCTCCGTTGCCGTGCCCCGGAAAATCGTCTCCAATATATCCGATATCTGTGGGAAGCGTTCCATATCCCACATAGGCGGCGCCTTCCATGTACCCCTGTCTCATCCGGTCCAGCAGAATTCTGCCCTCCGTCGAAGAAGCCTTTTCTTTCCCAAATCCCAGATGCCATTTCCCTGTATAAGCCGCAGCATAGCCGGCACGTGTCAGTCTTCTGCTAAGCAAAAAATCCGTATCCTGCAGTTCATGGGTTCTGGTTCCGGTCTGGTATAAATTTGTCTCCATCCCTGTCTTAGAGGGATACAACCCCGTCTGCATAGAACACCTGGCCGGGGAGCAGACCGGATTGCTGGTGTAGGCGTTATCAAACACCACGCACTCTGACGCGAGAGCTTCTAAATTGGGTGTACGGCACACCGTATCCTTCTGATATACCGATAATGTGTCCGTACGGTGCTGGTCCGTACAGATAAATACTATATTTTTCTTCTTTTCCATCCTGTTCTCCATTCTGTCTTCCGGAACCGGTCATCAGAGTTCTATGGTATATTTATACCGCTCTCCCGCATAATAACATATGGTATATTCCAGAATATCTCCGTCCTGGTCATAGGTATTGCGAATACGCTTAAACACAGGCTGGCCCTGCTCTATGTTTAAAAACTTTCCTGTCACGGCTGTTGCCAGCGCCGCCTCAAAGGAATCGCACCCGCGTGCTATTACGATACCATACTCTTCTTTTAACAGCTCATATAAGGAATTACGATACAGGTCATCGTCAATAGGGAGCCGGTATTTGTTGGTCAGCCAGGTAATGGAGTATACAATCGGAATATTCTGTGCACAGCGTACGCGCTCCAGCTTATAGCAGTAACTGCCCTCCGGGATTCCAAGATTCAGCGCCACCGTCTTCCCCGCCTTTTCCCGGCCCATAACGCAGTGGCTTGTTTTCATAGTAATACCATGGTGCGCCATTTCCTCGGAAAAGCTTATGACCTGCTTTAAGTTCTCGTTAATCTTATTGAATACCACAACAGTTCCAATACCTCTGGAACACTGAAGATACCCTTCATTTGTCAATTCACTGACTGCCTGGCGCACTGTAACGCGGCTTACTCCGAACTTCTCCTGCAGCTGCCGCTCTGTTAGAAAGGTGTCTCCCTTCTTGTATTTTTCTTCTTCAATCTCCTGTTTCAATACCTCCTTCAACTGATAGTACAGAGGCGGCGAACCCTTTTCTCTATTAAGCATTGATGTCCCTCCTTCACTTTGTCGTATAGACAAAGCCGCTGTCAAAATTTTTCTGGAGCAGAACAAATAGAATAATCGTCGGCAGAGAAACGATGAGACAGGCCAGGAACAGCACCGGTACATTTCCCCTGTCCATTAAAGATACCGTCGCCATAACGGTACGGATCCCCTGGGTCTTCGTGAATGTCAGGCCAAACATCAGATCGTTCCATGACCAGTTAAATTGAGACATGAATAAAATCGCAATCGGCGCTTTAGCCATAGGAAGAAAAATTCTTGTCAAAACCTGAAATTTCGAAGCGCCGTCTACCCTGGCTGATTCACTGATTTCCTTATCTATTCCCATGAAGAAATTGCGCAGAACGAACATACAGAATGGGATGCAGATCGCCATATAAAATAGGATCATCCCAAATCTCGTATCGTAAAGCCCGACCTTTGAATATGCCTTATAGATCGGAATTAAATAGATTTGAAATGGGAAAATAGTTCCGCTGTAGATAAACAGGAACCAGAACAGCCGATGCCTGATTCGTAAATGGGCGATTGCATATGCCGCCAGAATTGCCATAATAAGCGCCCCGCCTGCTCCTAATACCGCATAAATAAAACTGCTGGTCATCCCGCTGAAAATAACCTTACTGTCTATAATATATTTAAAATTGGCAAACAGCTGATTCCCCTCCGGCAGTTCCCAGAGACTTCCCAGATTATACTCCTGCTTACCCTTTAATGTATTTAACAGTACGAAGACTATCGGTGCAAGCCACACGCAGGTAAGCAGGCATAAAATACCGTTAATCAGCCAGTTTTTTTTGTTCTTCATGTCTTCCTCCATTTCTGTATCGCTGTTGTGATACCATAAATCTGGTTCAGTCTTCCCGGAATGTATTTCTGATATTAAAATACGAAACAATCAGAATTACAACGGTAAGCACCACAGCTACTGCTGCACCTGCTCCCAGTCTTCCGTATGCAAAGGATTCCAGATACATGGTAAGTGCCAGCGTTTCACTGGTCCGGTATGGACCGCCCTTGGTCATAACCCAGATACTGTCAAACACCTTGAAGCTGTTCACCAATGACATTAAAAGTACTACGATGATCGTAGGCTTAAGCAGCGGAAGAATTACCTTCTGATACATTTTTATAGTTCCCGCGCCTTCGATTTGAGCCGCCTCGATGGGGCTTCTGTCAATATTGTGTAAACCAGATATGAAGAGAAGAATATTGAGCCCTATTCCCTGCCACAATCCGGTGGCAATCATAATAAACGTATTCACATATGGAATGGAGAGCCAGTCATAAACCAGATCATCCATACCCATATACTTAAATATCTGGGGAAGGCCGGACAGAGAAAGAATTGTAAAAATCACCAGACCTCCAACCGTACCCGACAACGCAGTCGGAAAATAAAATACATTCTTTAAGCCTGACGGCCAGAAACTGTTGGTTATCAGAATTGCAAAAAGAAGCGGAATCACTAAAGAAACCACCAGAGAGCAAACAACCCAGATAATTGTATTCATACAGGAGATTCTGAAATTAGGATCCTGAAACAGTTTGATATAGTTAGAAAAGCCAGTGAATTCCATGGGCGAAAAGCCATCCCACTCAAAAAAGCTCAAATTTATGGTAAAAAGAATAGAACTGATAAAAAAGCAGCCGACAAACAGTACCGCAGGTGCCAGATAGAGATAGTCGGTATTGATTTTTACCTTTCTGTTTTTGTTCCTCTCCTTCATGATAAACCTCCAATTGTAATCATTCTCCAACGCAGAGAGCGGTGCTGTAAACGATATATTCAGGCCAGGTGGCTCTGGCCCGGCACCGCATATCCTTTGCAGCGCCGGACCCTTTTTTACCGCCTCGCTGCCGCTGTCTTACTGCCGCAGCCTTATTTGCTGTCATGTCCTATTTTGTGCTGGTCCAGTATTCATCTGCCTTGGCCTGAATAACAGCCAGTACATCCTCGATCGTGCCGTTACCGAGTTCAAAACGCATCAGTTCATCTAAAGCAACATTTCTGATATCCTCGGGCGTATTCTCGTAATATCTCAGCATCAGGGAGATTTCATCCGGCCTGGCAGAGTATTCCAGCGTCTTCGCATATGCGGGATCAGTTACATCTACTGTGCTGGTATTGGCTAAACCTATGTTCTGATAAATATAGTTCTGATGATCTTTATCGTACCATTTTTCCAGAGCCTTCATCGCAGACCCCCTGTCCGCACTTGCTTTGGCAACACAGATCGGAGCAGTCTCAAAGAAGATTATTTTTTTGCCTCCATTCATGGATGGCAGTACAAACGAATCCAGATTTTCTCCGGAAACCATACCATAATCTTTTACCAGCGGACTAATTTCACGGTTTGGCTCCAGAATCATGGCAATCTCACCACCTGCTATCTGCTTCTCCATATCGGTTATGGAGATCGGTTTTGTAAAATACCCCTTATCTATCATTTCTTTCCAGATATTCATTACCTCTACAACACGCTCATCGGTGTATTTGGCGGTTCCGTCACACAGATCCTGATACAGCTGCGGTTCATAGGCCGCAATCAGAGACTGAAACCAGATAAAGCCCGCCCATGAGTCATTCTTAAACGCGATCGGGGTTACTCCAGCCGCTTTCAGCGTTTCACATACTGTCAGAAATTCATCGAAAGTCTCCGGTTCCTTCACCCCCGCTTTATCAAATACCTCTTTGTTGTAAAGAATCACATTATAAAGTATACTGTAAGGAGCTGCATAAATCTTACCGTCATATGTAAATGCGTCTGCAATATCAGCGGAAACACCTGCAGGCGTAATATAGTCCTTCCATAGATCCGTCAAATCTTCTACCAGCCCGTTATCTACCAGAGTCTGCAGCTGATAGCCGCCCCACCAGGTAAATAACCCCGGTGCACTCTTATCATGAATACTTTGCTGAATCGATGTTTTATAAGCGGCCACATCAGGTGATGTTACTATTGTCACATCAATTCCTGTCACATTTTTGGCACTCTCTTCATATCCCTGAATGATACTTAAATCAAGGTTGAGAAGCTTGTCATTGGCAAACTCTGTCTTACCTGTAATACCGCCGTCTCCCCCGGCCTCTGTCTTTGCCGCTTCTGCTTCTTTATTCTCTGTCTTCTTTCCCGCTGCTTCCTCCTGTTGTGCCGTCGGTCCTTCTGTTTCCTTACCACCGTTTCCGCCGCAGCCTGTGATGGAACATGCTATCATCGCTGCACTCAATAATACCGCTAATGTTCTTTTCCTCATTATGATTGAACCTCCCTCTTTAAGGTGTATAATGTTATAACATTATAATATCATAATTCATATTTATTGTCTATTATGTATTTATTTTTCATGATTACGCTGTTTTTTTAAGCAGTTTTTCATATATTATGTATAGAACATTCGTGAGGGTTGTATTGAATTTCAACTGTTTTTAATACGTCTCACCGGTGGAAATGTATTGACCGTTCCCCATTGCCCCCTTTTATTAACTTATGGTATAATAAGTTCAGGAGGAATCTATCATGATACAATTAAAGGATCTTTTACAGCAGGCAGACAGCTGTCAATGCAGCTCTCCTGAAGCTTTCACAGTTACGGAAGACACTATTAAGGAACTTCACAGAACGGCCATGGCGGGCAGCAGTGCCCTGCCGTCTGATGCATACCGTACCGGTATGCCCACCAATTTCGCAGACAGGTATCATCCGCCTCATCCGGAAGATATTAAAAGACTAACAGGTCACCTGGCGGATCAGATCCAGTCCTCAAAGTCTTCGCTCCATCCCATTGAACTGGCGGCCATGGCTGGTAAACGACTGATTGATATTCAGCCCTTTGACGATGCAAATGAAGAGACTGCATTACTGCTCATGAACCAGATTCTGATTTCTGCCGGCTACCTCCCCATCTCTATCGGCCCAGAGCGTCAGGAAGCGTATCACCATGCACTCACTATATCCAGAAAAGAATACAATATGGAGCCATTCTCCCGTCTGATCGCAGAATGCGTCCTGGAGGAAGGGCAGAAACGTGTTCCACAGCCCGACAGGCCGTGTCAGGAAATACGATAATAAATAACCACACAGCTTAAACAAAAACAAGGAACCGGTTCGGAAATGATACGATGCTGTCATTCCCGAACCGGTTCCTTGCTATAGTACGTTTTTTGTTTCTCTGATCTATAAACTGGCACCGTTGCCTGCGATCACGTCCCGATACCACCAGAATGACTTCTTGCGGTACCGCTTCAAGCTTCCGGTGCCGTCATCATTCCGGTCCACGTAGATGTAGCCATACCGTTTTCTCATCTCCGCCGTGGAGGCGCTCACCAGGTCGATACAGCCCCAGGATGTATAGCCCATAATCTCCACACCGTCGCATATGGCTTCGCGCACCTGGATCAGATGCTGCTGCAGATAGTCGATCCGGTAGTCGTCGAGCACCGTCTTTTCCCCATTTTCCAGAGTCACCAGCTGATCCTCTGCACCGATGCCGTTTTCCACGATAAACAGCGGAAGCTGATACCTGTCATAGAGCCGGTTCAGCGTGTAGCGAAGCCCCTTGGGATCGATCTGCCAGCCCCAGGCGGTAGCCTTTAAATACGGATTCTTATACCCCTTTGACAAGTTGCCGCCGGTCGGCTCGCCAAGCTCTTTATGGGTGGTGGCGCAGATGCTGGAATAGTAGCTGAAGGAGATGAAATCCACTGTGTTTTTCAGGATTTCCTGATCCTCCGGCTCCATACGGATCTCAATTCCATGATCCTTAAAATAGTTTAAGAGATACTTCGGATACGTTCCGCGGGCGTGAATATCTGCGAACAGGAGCGTTTCCCTGTCTTTCTCCATGGTCGCAATGATATCGTCCGGATCGGGAGTCAGGGGATAGACCGTAATTCCCAGAATCATACAGCCGATCTTCGCACCGGGCATCAGCTCATGGCCCAGCTTTACAGCCAGGGCGCTGGCTACCAGCTCGTGGTGCATGGCCTGGTACAAATCCTGTTCCGTCAGCTGTTCCGCCGGCGTTTTAATGCCCCCGCTCATAAACGGGGCGTGAAGAAGGGAATTGATCTCGTTAAATGTCAGCCAGTACTTCACCTTATCCTTATATCTGGTGAAAATGGTGCGGCAGTACCGCGCGAAAAATCCGATCAGTTTCCGGCTTCTCCAGCCGTCATACTTTTCCGCCAGCCCCAGCGGAGTCTCATAATGGGATATCGTAACCAGCGGTTCTATCCCGTATTTTAAGCATTCGTCAAACAGGCGGTCATAAAATTCCAGCCCTTTCTCATTGGGCGTCTCCTCGTCTCCCTCAGGAAAGATTCTCGACCAGGCGATAGAGGTTCGGAATACCTTGAATCCCATCTCTGCAAAAAGACGGATGTCTTCTTCGTAGCTGTGGTAGAAATCGATCGCTTCCAGCTTCAGATTGTCTGCGGTGGGACCCTCTGTCCGTTCTCCCCGCAGGCCGTGGGGAAGAACATCCTGGACAGAAAGACCTTTCCCGTCTTCGTTATACGCTCCCTCACACTGATTGGCGGAAACCGCGCCGCCCCATAAAAAGTTTTCCGGAAATGTCATCATTCGTCCCTCCATCAATGCAGCCTCAAAAGCGGTTCTCCTGTCTTCACATGGCCTTCAGCCGCCGCGTCGACAGAACTGTAGTTAAAATGATTGGATATGATGACAGGTGTGATCACATCGTATCCTTCTGCTTTTATCGCTTCTAAATCAAATTCCAGAATGCAGTCTCCCACTTTTACCGTGTCGCCGGACTTCATTTTTACATGGAAATGTTTTCCATTTAAATTTACTGTGTCCAGGCCTACGTGGATCAGAATCTCCGCCCCGTCCTCCGACACAAGCCCCATGGCGTGGCCGGTCTCAAAGATCGTGGCAATGGTTCCGTTCACCGGAGATACCACGCGTCCCTCCGACGGCTGTATCGCAATGCCTTTTCCCAGAATGCCTTCCGCAAATGTGGGATCATTGACTGTTTCCAGGGATACGGCCTCGCCGGTAAGCGGAGCAGCGACAAAAATCGTCTTCGTATTTGTGGAATCCTTAAGCTGGTCTTTGGCACTCATTTTACCGTCCTCGTCCTGCGGATCCTTATACAGTACATAGGAAATAATGAACGCAATCACGACACTGACCGCCGCGCCTGCACAGGCAAAGTAAAAGCTGGTGAGTGTGTCGCCGCCTAAATAGCTGGGCAGTGTTAAAAATCCCGGGGAACCGCCTGAATAGTTCTTAACATTTAAGATTCCCATCAGGAAGCCGCCCACACCGCCGCCGATCATGGACGCGTACAGTGGTGTCTTGAAGCGAATGTTGATACCGTAAAGTGCAGGCTCTGTAATTCCGCAGACTGCCGTGATTCCGGCCGAGGATGCCAGCTGCTTGATCTCAGATTTTTTACTCTTGAATGCTACCGCCAGAGCCGCGCCGCCCTGCGCCACATTGGAGCCAAGCATACCCGGATAGATCAGGGTATCGTAGCCCATGGTCATACGGTTGTTGATGCCGATAGGGATCAGTCCGTAATGGGTTCCTGTCATGACTAAAAGCGGTGTAAATGCACCTACCAGAGCCGGTACCAGCCAGCTGCAGTAATTGTTTAAGCTGTGTACGCCGGAAGCGATTAAGTTACTGATAATGGTCCCGATCGGTCCGATGACCACCAGGCCAACGATTCCCGTCACGATGGCTGTGATCAGAGGCTTCGTAAAGAATTTCACAGGTTTCGGAGAAATCCGGTCTGCGATCGGCTCTACATAGGACATGAACCATACGATCAGGATAATCGGAAGTACGGAGGATGAATATCCCGCATTAGTGATTGGAAGCAGGAAGATTCGGATCGCTTCCCCGCTCTCCTTCGAGGCCGCCACCATATTGATAAAATCCGGATGGAGCAGCATACCGCCCAGCATCATCGCCAGGTAAGGATTGCATTTGAACTTTTTAGCTGCGGAATTTGCCAGCAGAATCGGCAGGAAATAGAACGCCGCGTCCGCCATAAAATTCAGGGTCTGGTAGGTGGTGCCCGTCTTGTCCACGAGGCTGAACGCCGTTAAAAGCGCCAGGATCGCCTTGATCATACCGGCGGCGGTAATAGCCGGAAGAATCGGTGTGAAGATGCCGGAAAGTGTGTCCACCATCCGCGCTACGATCTTCCTGTCATCCTTCTTGTCTTTCCCTGAGCCGCTTTCGTCTTCCGCTGTGTGCTCGCACATCTCCGTCAGCGGCTTGTATACGCTGGCCACGTCGCTGCCGATGACCACCTGATACTGGCCGCCTTTGCTGATGACGCCCATGACGCCGTTCACTTTCTTTAAGGCCTCCGTCTGCGCCTTTCCCTCGTCTTTTAAATTAAAACGGAGTCTGGTGGCACAATGGGTAAGCCCGGAGATATTCTCTTCTCCGCCGATTTTTATAAGGATTTCTTCTGCAAGTTTTTTATAATCCATTTACTCGGTCCCCTCTTTTCTTTTGATGGACTCATCGTAACACATCATACCCATTTCTTCACTACGGAAAACGGGAAATGGTTCACCGTTTCAAAAATCATCAAAAAAACCGCTGTTTTTTTGAAACAGCGGTTCAAAACAGATTCTTATTGTGCCTATCATCAAGAGCTTTCCCCGTCCTCCGGCGGTTCCTTCAGATTCCAGTAGTCCACACCGATCCGGAGCGTCTCATGGCAAACCATCTCAAGAGAGGATTTCACATGCTTTTCATACGTCTGGGCCAGAAGCATAGAAAAGAAGATATCCAGCACATAGGTGGCCGCAGTAAAGGAGGTGATCACCTTTAGGCTGAGCAGGGAATCTCTGGAAGGGATTTCCACGATCTCGTGACACCATTTACGGATCTCTTCATTGTGACGGCCTACGATCCCCACAACGAACGTTTCCGTCGTTTCCTTCAAATACCGGGCGGCTTCGATCATGTTCTTGTTGGCTCCGGTATATGTGATCACAAAGGACACCGTTTTCTTCTTTTTTCCCGCGGACAGATAATGCGCGTTGACGCTCTCATATGCCGCGCACTCCATACCGAGGGTGGCGAACTTAAATGCTGCCGATTGGGCCAGGATATAGCTGATCCCGCTGCCATAGATATCGATCCGGTCCGCCGCCTTAATCCGGTTGCAGACGCGGATCATGACGTTCCTGTCCATGCACAGCTCCGTGTCGGTGATGGCCTTGTCATACAGCTTCGGCAGCGTATGGAGGATATCCGAAAATGTGCTTTTCTCCGTGATCGGCTCCTTGCTTAAGAGCTGATTGACCCGGATGTTCTGCACCATCTCCGAGACCAGCTTTAATTTCAGTTCCTGATAGCCCTCCACCTCCAGCTTTTTGCACAGCCGGACAACCGTGGCTTTGCTGGTAAAGGATACCCTGGCTAACTCCTCGGTGGACATCTGCTGGATTTCCTCTACGTGGTCCAGAATGTACCGCGCCACCGCCTGCTCCTGGTGGGTAAAGCCTTCCATACGTTTTAATTTTTCCAGAATCATCCGATCACTCCCGCATTAAAAACGGAATTTATCCTCAAAATAGTTCTTCAGTTCGGTGATCGGAACTCTCACCTGCTCCATGGTATCGCGGTCACGGACCGTAACCGCATGGTCATCCTCGGAATCAAAATCGTACGTTACACAGAACGGTGTTCCGATCTCATCCTGTCTTCTGTAACGCTTGCCGATGTTTCCTCTGTCGTCGAATTCACAGTTGTAGTACTTGGAAAGCTCGGCGTAAATTTTCTCTGCGCCCTCGTTCAGCTTCTTGGAAAGCGGTAGCACACCGATCTTCACCGGCGCGATAGCCGGGTGGAAATGGAGAACGGTACGCACATCGCCCTCGCCAATCTCTTCCTCATCGTATGCAGAACATAAGAATGCCAGTGTCACACGGTCGGCGCCGAGAGACGGCTCGATTACGTATGGAATATATTTTTCTTTCTTCTCATCATCAAAATAGGACATATCCTGGCCGGATGTGTTCTGATGCTGCGTCAAGTCGTAATCCGTTCTGTCCGCAACACCCCAAAGCTCGCCCCAGCCAAATGGGAACAGGAACTCGATGTCCGTGGTGGCCTTGCTGTAGAAGCAGAGCTCTTCCGGAGCGTGGTCACGGGCGCGCATCTCGTCTTCCTTCATGCCCAGCGCCTTCAGCCAGTCGATACAGAACTGTTTCCAGTAGGAGAACCACTCTAAGTCGGTACCCGGCTCACAGAAGAATTCCAGCTCCATCTGCTCAAACTCTCTGGTACGGAAGGTAAAGTTGCCCGGCGTAATCTCGTTGCGGAAGGATTTACCGACCTGTCCGATGCCGAACGGAATTTTCTTTCTGGAGGTTCTCTGAACGTTCTTAAAGTTTACAAAGATTCCCTGTGCTGTCTCAGGTCTTAAGTAAACTGTGTTCTTGGCGTCTTCCGTAACGCCCTGGAAGGTCTTAAACATTAAGTTGAACTGGCGGATGTCGGTGAAATCATGCTTTCCGCAGCTGGGACAGCAGATGTTGTTGTCATCAATGTACTTTTTCATCTCTTCCTGAGACCAGGCATCTACAGAGCCTTCGATCGTGATGCCGTGCTCGGCGATGTAATCCTCAATCAGCTTATCTGCGCGGAAACGCTCCTTGCAGGCCTTGCAGTCCATTAACGGATCGGAGAAGCCGCCTAAATGGCCGGAAGCCACCCAGGTCTGTGAGTTCATTAAGATCGCACAGTCCACACCCACGTTGTACGGGCTTTCCTGGACAAATTTCTGCCACCATGCCTTCTTTACATTATTCTTCAGTTCCACACCCAAGTTGCCGTAATCCCAGGTATTTGCAAGGCCGCCGTAAATCTCAGAACCCGGATAAACGAATCCTCTCGATTTTGCCAGCGCTACAATTTTTTCCATTGTCTTTTCCATGTCCTCAAACCTCTCTTCTTTTATTCCATCCGCATCCGGATTCTTTATTTGAATATGATGTAATTCTTTCCTTCGGAGATCTCTGCGATGAAGCTGCTGTTTAATTTTACTCCGTCGGAGGTGTACATAATCTTTCCTTCTGTCTGAAGCTTTATCGGTCCGCCGTCCACGGCTACGACGTGGTAATCGGTCTTCTTTGCAATCTCATCCGTAGATGCCGTCTTGCCGTCCGCCGTCTTGACAAATATCGTTCCGGCCGCCCCCGCTTCTTCCAGGGCCTGAGCCACGGGAATGATATCGATGGAGTTCACTAAATTGGCTGTGTCCTCGTAAAGGGCCGTAAACTGGGCTAAGTCGCTTCCTGTCGCATAATCAAAGATCATGCTGGCAGTGCCTTCCTTTAAACTGCATGTCTGTAAGGTAACCGCTCCCTCTCCGTGTTCCGCGTTATACGCCGCCACGTTTTCTTCAAGGAAGGTCTTCCATTCCTCTTCATTATAATAATCCTGGTTGTCGTACGTCTCAACGGTAGCCGTCGAAAATGTTCCCGCATCCGTCACGAAAATGCCGCTGCTCTTAGGCTCAAAGGTACTTGTTCCCCCTCTTCCGGCACATCCGGCGAGTATCCCCGCTGTGATGAGAACCGCCAGGACCGCTTTCATTTTTTTCATTCATCATCCTCCTGCATTTGGCGCATATGAAAGCATTATACCAAATGCATTCCGTCATTTCAATAGTTTATAGTCAAGAAACCTCCCAATAACCATTCCTGTTAGAGCCAATCCTTCGGATCTGCCCCTGATTGTTTAATAATTTCATTAAACTTTGTACCTGCTTTCTGGACAGATTTAATTTTTCCATAATTTCACCCTGTGTGATACTGGGATTTGCTTTTATCAATGACAGTATTTTTTCTTTTCGCTCCTCCATTTTTTGAATCTTCATTTTTTCGGCTCCTTTTTCGGCTCCTTTTTCGGCTCCTTTTTCGGCTCCTTTTTCGGCTCCTTCATAATTAAGATTCTTCAACGTCAGAATAAAATTTTCTTTATCTGAATAAAATTGGGGACTCAGCCTATCCGTATATAAATATTGAGACTGATATACACTTTGGATTTTCTTAAATCCACTTCCTCTTCTTTCCATATACTTCAAACGGTTAAAAATATCTGCAATAACCGGATTTCTGCGCTTTGATGGAATTTTATTAATATCCCGCTCCTGTATAAACGAACCATCGCACATTCCACCCGGCGAGTAAATTTCCAGCCGGTCATCAAAAATATCAATGTGTACTTCACTCCCCAAATCCAAATACTGGCGATGAATCAATGCGTTTACCAGTCCCTCCAAAACACTTCTTCTTGGATAGTCCGGCAGTTCAATTCTCTCTTCCCCAGTCTTTTTCCATTTCACTTTTGAATTAGTCCTTACAAAGTCCAGCCCATTTTCCAGGAGCACCACCAGACTTCCTGTAAATTCCTTATCATCCAGCGCATCCATAGTTCCTGCCGCTTTATCCACTCCGTTCCATCTCGTACAGAATAAGCGAGAGTGTCTGATCGGGGATTCATCCGCCAGCAATGCCCCGGCATTTGTCAATTTTCCATCCTCCGAAACAATGCCAAAAGAAATAAAATCGTCCTCGTCAAAGTTTTCTCCAGTTCTTTGTTTATAGGCCGCCTTCAGTTTAGTAAACGAATAATTTTCAAATTCGTATCGTGAAATGCTGCTGTCATAAGTAGAATCAATTCCTCGTAATATCAGTTCCTTAAGACCCCTGGCATCAACCGGTATACTCTCATTTCCCACCCTCTGATACGCAGTGCGGGTCCCTTCACTCACATAATAATAAGGAGTCTCCAGTCCTCTGCTGATTTCCAGAATGATAATTTCTTTATTGTCTACAGTTTGAATAACCAGATCAAACTTGGGGATTGGGTCTATCCTGCTTTTTATTTGTTCGCTGATTACTTCCGAATCGTGCCTCACATCACCAAGCCCTGTAATAGTGTCATCATCTGCAACACCAAAAATCAGCTTACCGCCATTTCCATTTGCAAATGCACTGACACTTTTACACCAGCTTTTAGGTCTGCGTTCCTCTAATGCCTGCTTTTTATCATAAACATTTGTCTCACCTATCAGTTCTTTTATATTCACCCGCATTCCCCTTTTCTTTTTAAAGAAAAGGCACAGCCGAGTCCCTCCGCCATACCTTTCCAATAGATCAGACAGCACTTTTCACAGAGGCCGCCGCCCCGTCATCGCCTCCAGAATATCCAGGGAATGAAATTCCCGGTCGATAAAGCGCTTCTTATTAATCTCCACGCACCTCCCGAATTCCTGGGAGACGGCGTCGGTCAGCGCAAAGGTATAGAGATGCTCGATCGGCGACAGCACGACGAATTCCCATGCGTAATTGGCCGAGTCGCTGACCTCCCTGGGGGGCTTTTCCGTGTACTCCCCGTTGATGGCCATGGCCTTCAGTTCGTACACGCGCCGGACCAGCTCATTGGGAACCGCCGGCTTTAAAAGGGCCCTCACCGACTGGTATAACAGCTTCAGCATGGCCGTACCGTCCATATTCTCCCTGGTGTAGTAGTCCGTAAATTCCAGGAAATAGGAGCCGTAGCACGTTCCCTCCACGTCCATGGAAAGCTCATCAAAGTAATTGGAGATTTCCGCCGACTGCAGGGAATAGGAATCCCGCCCTTCATATAACGTAAACTGCCCGAAGGCAAAGGGACGGCCGCAGGCCATGAGCATGCTGCCCGGCCTTCTGGCACCCCTGGCAAACGCCGTGATTTTACCGCGCTCCTTCGTAAGGATCACCAGACGTTTGTCCATCTCCCCGGACGGAACGGCCTTTAACACCATCCCTGTAAGCCTGACAGCCTCTCTCACATCGATCACCCGTTTCTAAATTTCTTTTCCATTGTATCCGTAGTTTTTCATATACAGTTCGCTGTCACGCCATTCCTTCCGGACCTTGACCCATATCTGTAAGTTCACCTGGGTGTCCATCAGATCCTCGATCTCCCGGCGCGCCGCGCTGCCGATTCTCTTTAACATGGCGCCGCCCTTGCCTATGATGATTCCCTTGTGGGAGTCGCGCTCACAGATAATCGTGGCCTCGATGTCCATCATACCGTTTTTCCGCTCTGTCATCTTCTCGATGGTGACGGCGATTCCATGGGGAATCTCGTCACTCAGCAGCCGCAGCGCTTTTTCACGGATCAGCTCCGCAGCGATCTGGCGCATGGGCTGGTCCGTAACGGTGTCCTCATCGTAGTACTGAGGTCCGCAGGGCAGATACTTGTAGATTAAATCCAGCATCAGATCCGTGTTTTTATCCTTCAGCGCCGACACCGGAACGATCTCCGCAAAGCTGCATACATCCTTGTAGGCGGAGATAAATTCCAGAATCTCGTCCTGATTCTTTATGGTGTCGATCTTGTTGATAACCAGGATCACGGGTGTCTTCACGTTCTGAAGCTGCTCCGCGATATGGCGCTCTCCCGCTCCGATAAACGTGGTCGGCTCCACCAGCCACAGCACCACATCCACTTCCTTCAGGGTATGCTCCGCCACACTCACCATATACTCGCCAAGCTTGTTCTTGGCCTTGTGGATCCCCGGAGTGTCCAGAAAGATGATCTGTCCCCTCTCGTCCGTAAAGACGGTCTGAATGCGGTTTCTGGTGGTCTGGGGCTTATCTGACGTGATGGCGATCTTCTGGCCGATCAGATGGTTCATCAGCGTGGATTTTCCCACATTGGGGCGTCCGATCAGTGTTACAAAACCCGATTTATATTGATTGTCCATTCATTCTCCTTCGTAGTCGATGTCAATTTTTATTCTTTTGCAACAGTTGAGACGGCTCATCTTTATGAGTGGAACAAGGTCTCTGTCTCGTAGAACATCGCCTTATTCGCTTCTATCTTCTCCTCGTTGCCGATCACGCATAAGCTTCCGGTGGCAAGAACCGCCTTCACGATCGGAGCCAGCGCACGGATATCGTCCTTTGTTGCGTTTAATATCTCATCCCGCTCCTGCTGCATCATACCATCATCCACGCCGGATAAGTATGCGGACAGGCCGCGGCTTCCCTTCGTGGAAGGCGGATACGGTACATCCATATCGCTGATGGTGCCGATGACATACTTCGTCATGTCACGGTCATCTACGTCGAAATGCTCCAGATACTCCACAATGCCCTCATAGATCTCATTCGTCTCTTTTAAGTTCGGGTCACGGTAGGAGGTGAGATACCCTTCACCGGAACGCCCGAAGCCGCTCATACAGCCGTAGGCACCGCCCTTTACCCTTAAATTGATCCACAGGTAATCATAGCTTAAGATGACCTTTAAGATGCGCAGCGCGCCTGTATAGGCGTATCCGCTTCCGGCAAAGGTTCCGCATCTGGCCACGTAATTGACCTGGGAGGCCGTCTTAAAGCCTTCGTTACGGTTGCCGGCAGGAAACGTAAATGGATACGTCTCTTTGCTGCCTTCCGGAAGCATTTCCTTTAATTTCCGAAGCGCCGCGGGAAGCTGCCGGAAGCCTTCCTCATCAGCCGTGTAGCTGACCAGCAGGTTTTCCACGGTGAAAAGGCGCTCCATCACCTGCTTTAACCTGGCGATAATCTCCTTCTTACGATCCGCGTAATCCCGGTCTAACTGTTCTAAGAACTGGTAATATCCGATTCCTCCGGTGTTGTCATTATAATAGGAGGTCGGTGAGAAATAGGAGGTTGCTCTGGCTACAGCCGCCGAATGGCATGCTCCCTCCAGCTTCATCCTGCCTCTGGATCTGGTCTCGCTGATTACCTCTCCCAGCCGCTTCTCATCGTCCAAAATGGAATTCTTCAGAATCTCACCGAGAATGGAGAAACCGAAGTCCAGCTTGTCATACAGCACTCTGACGCTGGCGATAAATACGCCTTTGAAATCAGCGCTGTTCTTTAAATTCGGATAGGACGTAACGCTTAAATTAATACCGCCGCTGTTTAAATGGATCTCACTCGTCAGATCCCCATACGTGTAATGCTCTGTGTCTACGAATCCCAGCACGGATTTGAGCAGGCCGACATAACATAAGTCTTCTTCCGGCACACGGGAGGTGTCAAACAGAAGTTTCAGATAGCCGATGCCCGAGGTAAACATCTCGTGATGAATCACCTTCACGCCTTCGACCTCTTTCTCTTCCCAGATAATCTCCTCCGGCTCTCTGCCGATGTCCTCTCTGGAAAGCATGGGTATCTTCTTTAGTTCCTCCTGAGGAGACGGTGTCTCCTGGTACTCCCGAAGCGCCCTGGTCTGCTCGACGAGAGCATCGATCTCTTCCTCCGAAAGCGAGGCCTTGTAGGCAGCCAGGCGTCTGGCCGTCTTCTCGTCTTCCTTTGCCGTCAGATTCTTCTCCGGACTGACCACCAATACGGCTTCAAATGGATTATCCAGCAGATAATCGCGGATCAGCTGCTCGAAATAGCCCTCATCAACCACAGTTTTCAAATAACTGAAGGTCTTCTGATAGGTCAGGTGCATCATCGGATCTCCGTCATAGAGCCAGCTGTCCATGCACTGAAGGCCGTACATCAGCCCTTTGGGCGCGGAACCGTAGTCTGCCTCACGGTAACGGAATTCATAGAAATTCAATCCGGCCTTTAAGCTCTTTTTGTTGATTCCCTGATCCGCCAGCTTGCGGAGTGTTCCCTTTACTACGGCGAGGAACTCCCCTTTCTGCTCCTTATCCGCATTCTTTGCGATTACGGAAAAATAGGGCTGAAGGATGCCGTTCTGATATCCGCCCAGAATATCCTGGCCGATTCCGGCATCAATGAGCGCCTGCTTAAGCGGTGCTCCCGGCGCATCCAGAAGAGTGTATTCCAGAACCTGGAACGCCACGTAAAGCTGCGGGTCCAAGTCATTGCCAACCACGGTATTGATGGAAAGATAGGTGGCCTGCTCCTCGGACTCTCCGTCAGTAATAGAGTAATGGGTCTCTTCCTCCACCGGCCGGTCAAACGGCTCCTGCGGCAGAATCCTAGAGTCGATCTCAGCGATATCGTATTTGGAGAGATACTGGTCATTCAGCCATTCCAGCTTCTCCGCCATATCCATGTCACCGTACAGATAGATATAGCTGTTGGAAGGATGGTAATATCTCTTATGAAAATTCAGGAACTGATCGTACGTCAGATCCGGAATAAACGCGGGATCTCCGCCCGATTCCTGCCCATAACAGTTATCCGGGAACAGAACCTTTCTCGTATAACGGTCCAGGACCTCCTCCGGTGAGGAGAACGCTCCCTTCATCTCATTATAGACGACGCCGTTATAGATTAAATCTGCCTCCGGACTCTCCAGCTCGTAATGCCAGCCCTCCTGCATGAAAATATTCGGTTCCTTATAAATATTAGGATTAAAAACGGCATCCATATAGACATTCATCAGATTCTGGAAGTCCTTTTCATTGCAGCTCGCCACAGGATAAACCGTCTTATCGGGATACGTCATGGCATTTAAAAACGTGTTTAAGGATCCCTTTACCAGTTCCACAAACGGATCCTTTACCGGAAACTTCTCAGAACCGCATAAGGTGCTGTGCTCCAGAATATGGGCCACGCCGGTGCTGTCCTCCGGCGGCGTGCGGAACCCAATGGAAAATACCTTATTCTCATCGTCACATGATACAGCAAAAATCCGCGCTCCGCTTTTCTTGTGGCGCAGCACGGTTCCCATGGCTTTCATCTCGTCCAACTGTCTTTCTTCCACAACCTCATAGGCTGTCAAATTCTCTAACTGTCTCATATATTTCTTCATTCCTTCCTTAACATATTCTCTTTATTACCATCTTGCCCATTCTCTGGCGTTTTCATTATTATGTGTAAAAGAAGAACGGAACTTTACTTTTCCAGTCCAATATAGCATACCACAAGTAGGGCGGTTCTACAACAGAATGGAAATATGGCGTTCTGCAGACATATTACCAGAATTTTCCATCCATATCGTATAAAATGACGGGCGGTGTGCACCCCTTAACTGTAGCAAAACAGCGGGGAAATATCCCCGCCTGCGGCAGCCGGTGCTTCCGCCCGGTACAAATTCCATACTCTTCTGTTCTTTTTTCCATAATTACATGTTGCCTACCAGTTTGTCTTTTAATATCGCCGCACATTCCCGGACACAGAAATGCACCAGCAGAACCGGGTCGGATTCACAGGAAATTCCATAGATATCCGGAATGCCCCATTTCTTTGCAATCTGTTCGGCGCGGAATACGTGGAAATCACTGGTCAGTACGCCAATCTTCAATGGCTTATCCTCGATCACCTCATAGGTTCCCGGATCCATTGAGATGTCTGACCTGGCATGACGTGCTTTTCTCCTCAACTGATCTTCCTCGATCGCGACTCTGCTGTAGGCAATATTCTCCACCGTACTGAAGGAACGCGACTCCAGAATCATCTGACGCTCGTTCACACCGTTAAACAGGAGATAATCCCGCATCGCAGCCGCTTCGCTGACCGGCTCATCCTCGCCCTGCCCGCCGGAGAGTACGAGCACGGTTCCCGGATTCTCCTCCAGATAATCAATCGCTTTATCGAGACGGCTCTTTAACGATCTGCTGAGCCCGTCTTCTTTTACTCTGGCTCCCAGCACGATAAGATAGTCGAGATGCGACGTATCCCGGCTGGCCACACCGGTAAAGATCAGAATCTCCACCATGGAAAACACCAGAATCCCCGTACAGCAGACTGTGATAACCGACACGGGCAGCCAGAGCGGCACCCGGTCCTTATGCTTCATATAGTATTCCCAGCCCAGCGCCAGCAGCAGACAGGCTGCTGCAAATACCATCCAGATAAAGGAAAATGAAGTGGTAAAACCCGAATAAATGACGATAACTACATAGTATATGACACAGGCAGCCGCCAAAAGCCATAAAATCCATGTCATGATTGAAACCTCCGCTTCATCAGAGTTCAGAACCCGCTAAGTTCGTGTAATACCTCACTAAGTGCTCATAGTATACCATAACCGAAGATTTTCTACAAGAAAAAGCAGTTTCATGTTCGGCTTCCTGCAAAAAGAATTGATTGTAAGAGACCAGAAAAGTAAAAGGACCGAACCCGACAAAATACTTCTCATCAGATTCAGTCCTTCTTTTATTTACGGATGGCTGCATAGATTCCTCCGACCATTTCCATAGTTATGTCACAGCCCTCTTTTAACTCAATGGAGCCTGTAGCTCCAGGCTCCATTAACAGAAAAATCCTTTTCAATTTTTCATCATATAGTCAAAATACCGCTTTCTAATCTGCTTCTTCTCCCTCACCTTAATCGGAATCCTGTCCCCGTTTTCCATCGTAAAATCTTCATCGGCATCAGTAATGTAATCCATGTTGACTATATAACTCCTGTTGCATCTTAAAAACCGGCAGCCGGACAGTTCTTCCTGCACTTCATCCAGTTTCTTCCGTATTGAATGCTCTGTACCATGGCAGCACACTATCCGTACATTCATCCTCCGGCTTTCAATATACATGATATCATCATAGGCAATTCGTCTGCCTGCGCTTCCGTTGACCACCAGAAGGCTCCTACGCAGCCTGGGATACCGTTCTGCAAAGAACCGGTTGAGGGCTTCCTCAAACGTTTCCTGCTCGACCGGTTTGAGCAGATAGCCGCTGGCACCGACAGAATACCCCTCAACGGCAAACTCCCGGCTGGCTGTGAGAAATATAAGTGCAACCCGCTGGTCCCAGCGCCGAATCTGCCGTGCCGCCTCCATACCATTCATAAATTTCATATAAATATCCAAAAATATCAGGTCGTAACGCCTTTCTCCGCTCTCAAACTGATCCACCAAATCCTCTCCACAGTCAAAATAGGTGATCTCCAACGGTTCTCCCCGTTTCCTCATCTTTTGTGCCAGCAACTCCCCGACCTTTACGCGGTCTGTCACATCATCATCGCAAATTGCCACCTGCATAGCTGCCCCTCCATACCTGTCCGTTTTCAGGTCTTATCAAATTCCTTTGTTTTATCGTTTAAAACATATTTTATATACTTGTTTTAAACATATTTTTATAATATTTCTTTAAAAATAGATCCAAATTACTTTTTTAGAAATAAAAATGGGATAATTGGCGTGAAAAAGGGACAATTGGTAATTTTTATCTTGCGGCAATCCTGCTACTATGATTAAATAGACTGTAATATGTGGAAACAGAGAGGGGATTTTTGTATGAAAATAGCAATATGTGACGATGAGCAGCCTGTTCTCAATCAATTGCGCAAATTCATCAATCAATATGCTCTTGATAATCTTTTCGATTATACAATTTTAGAATTTAGTAAAAGTGAGAGGCTTTTGGAAGCGGCCAGTCAGGATCCGGATATCAAAATACTATTTCTGGATATCTATATGTCTCCTCTGTCCGGCATGGATTTAGCAGAAATTCTGAGGGCAAATGGTAATGACTGCGCTATTATCTTCGTCACTGTCAGTACCGACCATTACGCCAGAAGCTACGAGGTCGATGCCGCGCATTACCTGGTAAAACCGGTCACCTATGACCGGGTGAAAATGGCTCTGGACCGGTGTCACCAAGTGCTGACAGCTTCATCTAAATTTGTCTTCTTTTCTGCGGGAGGGAAAGAAATTCGCCTCCCCCTCAGAGAAATCCGATTTGTAGAAGTATTCCGGAATCAAACCGTGATTCATGCTGATTCCGACATCACGCTCCGCTCCACACTGGATGCAGTGATGCATCAGCTCTCTGACAGCCGTTTTCTGCGCACCCACCGCAGTTATCTGGTAAACATGGATTACATTACAAAAAGGAATGGAAATGATCTGTACTTAAGTTCAGGTGATAAGGTCCCCTTAAGCCGGACCTGTGAAAAAACATTTGAGAGAGAATACGGCCGTTACCTGACCGTTACTATAACAGGGGATAAAACATGAGAAAGCATCGTTTTGCAGTATACACCGTAATGACCGCCACCGTACTGTTCTCCGCCATGGCGGGAACTTTTGTAAGTGCTCTCGCCAACTCGGCTGAAGTCAAACATACTACAGTAAACGGTAATCCGGCTACTCCAGGCAACGCCTCCTCAGATACAGGCAACGCCTCCTCAGATACAGAAACCGCATCAGATACAGAGAAAGGGACGGAAACGGAAACCGGAGACAGTACTGACCAGAATCGGGCCACTCCAGGTAACGCGGCCTCCGCCCCAGACCGGGGAGACGGAAAGGGAGCGGAATCACCCGCAGAATCAGACGACATCCTCTACACCGTCTCTTCCTATGATTTTTGGTGCTTATCTCAGCCGATGCTTGTCAAAATGGGGGCTGAATTTAATCCTGATGCAGAACAGCTTCCAATCTGTATCGACGTATACTTAGAGGGGCCTGACGGTTTTCTTTATGATCCACTCTGGCTGGCTGTAGATTGGGACCTGTCTGGCGTGGATTTTAACAGTGAGGGAGAATACAGGGTAACGGGCATTCTGGATACCGCTTCCTGTGAAGTTCCGGTCGACTGGGATCATGCGCCGCTCCTTTCGTTTATCATCAAAGTAGACCAGGGAGGCACGCTGAGCTTTACTCCTGAAACAGACGGGAATATCCTGACGCTCTCCTATGTCATGAATGGACATCCCTATACCATATCAGATTTAAACTATGAGCTTTACGAAAGCCGTGACGGCGGAACAAACTGGCGCAATATTACCAGAGACATCCGGGTATGGGCGGAGGAAGACCATCTTACGATTTCCGGTGTGGAGGAAGACAGCTTATTCCAGGTCACGGACCTTCGCCTTGGCGGTGTTTTGTCATACCATTCCGACATTGTGAAGGCCGATATCGGAGGCGACGGACTGATTGAAACCGTCTCCATCATTCCGTCTGACGGCGAAATGGGCGGAGCGGACTGGGGAAACAGTAACTGGGAGGACGATCCCATCGAAAACGGTCCTTACCAGATTCTGGATTACCGGATTGGCAACCCTTATGTTTACGATCCCCTGCCGCTCATCGCCCGGGCTGCCATCGGCTGCCAGGAAGATATCGCCTGGGGCTTTTATAATACAATCTCGGTTTTCTATGGGGACAAACCAAACGGCCTGTGGAAAGCAAAAAAATTGATTCCGGTGGAATGGAATCAGGATGAGCTGGACGCCGTTGATTGGAATCGGAAAGGCGATACGATCATACATGGAGAGTTCTCTGACGAAATAAAAGAGGAGTACGGTTATCTTCTGAAGTTTGAATCCATGCCTGAACTTACGCTGACGATTTCGATTTATTCGGAAAACTGTGATTTTGTTTTATCCCCATCGGAAGATACTCCCGAGGGAAAGAATCAGGTGAAGCTGAATTTCTTCTCCGTGACTGAGAAAGACACAATCCCTCTGACATTTGACGATCTTACCAGTCTGACTGTCTGGTGTTCCACCGACTGGGGCGAAAATTGGTATGACATTACAGACAACAGCAGCACGGCGCTTCGTAACGATTCTTTGTCCGTCTCCTTGGATCATATGGGCTATTCCTTTCAAATTGAGCAGGCGGAGGCTTCCGATCTGGAGCGCTACTCTGCTTACGTAACGGTTACCCGCAATGCGGCAACAGGGCGGTTTGAATACTCTACCGATATTGGAGGTGACCGCGGCGGCGGAAAGCGGTTTGAGAAACCACCGGAAGGATTGTTTGACAAGAACGATGAGGGGGATAGACCTGATTCCAATCCAACAGAGCCGACGACGGAAGCACCGACGGTTCCTCCCACGGAAGCACCGACAATTCCACCCACGGAAGCACCGACTGCTCCTCCCACGAATACACCGACTGCTCCTCCCAACGGAACACCGACGGTTCCACCCACGAATACATCGGCTGCTCCTTCCACTGAAGCACCAACGATTCCACCCACGAATACACCGCCTGATCCACCTAACGGAACACCGACGGTTCCACCCACGAAAACTACCGAAAGGAATGCCTCCAAATCCGGGGGCGGAAAAGATAATACTTCAGAATCCGGCACCATCTTCACTGTTCCAAACAAACATGACGACAATCCATACCAAACTGCCGTACTCAAGCCCCCAGCACCAGTTTCCCAGTCGGAGAACGTGTCTGATCCTACTGAATCCGTCTCCGATATACCGGCTAATGCCCCGGCTAACACGGTGAAAGAGACGGTTCCTGACAAAACAGATGAAATTCATACCGCGTCACCGCGTTCTCTCTTTCTCCCTCTGCGTCTGCTCGTGGGAATCGCGGCAGTCTCAGGCGGTGCATTCGCAGGCCTGCGAATGATAAGGAAAAGATAATCGTCAATTACCCATGTCTAATGCCCGATAAAGCGGGGCAGGCCCAGGCACGGGCTTGTAACTCAACTACACGTAGTACGACATGTGATTCATGTCTCCTACCTCAAACATTGGCTACAATAGGCTGATTGACGGCAGCCCGCCTGCTTCGGTTCTGCCTAACAGGCCTCTGCGAACAGAGTGTTACATCCTTTACGGTAAATGTTTATGGCTCCGGTACGGTCGTCATTACTCCGGTAACCACAGACAGTGCAGCAAAATTCATGCTTCTTTCTGTTACGGTTAGCCTTTGTTGTATTACCGCAGACCGGACAGCTCTGGCTGGTGTACTTCGGGTCTATCGCAAGGACTTCTGAATACGACAGCGCTGCTTTGTATTCCAGCATCTCTCGGAACTGGTAAAACGCCCAGGAGACTATTACGTATCTGGATTTGAAACGGACGTGCTCCGTGACAGTACGAATCCCGGTTAAATCTTCTATAATAAAAAGCGTACCTGCTCCATACTGTGAGATAAGTGCCTTCGTAACCGCGTGATTTACCGCAGTTACGTAACGGTTTTCTTTCTCACGGAGCTTTTTAAGCTTACGCTTTGCTGATTTTGTTCCACATGTCTGCAGGCGCTTGCGCAGGGCAAGGGCTTTTGCACGTTTTTCCTTGATTGCGCGGCCGGGAAAGAATCTGGTGTTCCCTTCATCATCAAAGGAAACTGCCAAATGGTTCACGCCGAGATCAATTCCAACGATATGGTTTAAGATATTCCTGTTCTCAACTTCCAGGGTGACCGGTATATGCAGATAATATTTCCTGTTTTTTCGAATCAGTTTGGCAGTGCCAAAGCGTCCTCCGGAACAAAACCAGTGTTCCATCCCTTTCGATTCAAAGGGGATATGTAATCTGCCGGAAAGGGGTTTTAAGCTGACGGACTGATACGATATGGAGTAATCCCGGTTCCAGACCAGATCATACTCGAAGTTTCGAAAAGATACTTTCGAAAAGGGGTGTCCATTGCTTTTCATGGATTTATATTTTGCAAGGACGGTCTTAAATACACTCTGTGTCATCTGAGAGCGGAGTCCAAACTGTTGTCTGACCGGGTAGTATAAGGCATGGTTTAATTCGAGATAGCGGATGCCTTCCTGTCCAAAAACGAATGCGGAGACAAAGTTCAGCACATCCCGGATAACGGACAGTGTCTTATTCAAAATAATCATCTGCTCTGATGTAGGGTATAGTTTAACTTTAGCAGTAATAGTAATAGTAATAGTAATAGTAATAGATTTCATAGATTTTATACCTCATAATAGATTATGGACTGAATATATTTTACCACAATCAGAAGCAAAAAACCAAACAAATGTTCGAGAAGTTAAAAAACAAAAAGGAGAAGGAGCTTGCGAAAGAGTCAGGAGGGGCACAATTCCTCTCATGTCTAAAGGCACGAGTCTCCATGTGCAGTTTATGAAGAAAAACATTTACCTTAAGCGGCTCTGCCTGCTTCTGCTCGTCGTACTATGCACGATCCTTCTGTTTTTCCTGCAATACCGGTATGACAACAAATACCATTTTCCCGGAATACAGGGGGAGCAGGGGATTCTTGATCTGCGGTCAGACAGGCAGCCATTATCTGTTCTGACCTATGGCTGGGAAATCTATCCGCAAAAGCTGATTGCCCCCGGCGAATTTAACGGGCAGAAGCCTCATTTTATCTATCTGGGACAGTACGGAGGTTTTGAAGCCGGTGATCAAAACGGCAATCCTCATGGCTGCGCCACGTATCGGCTGACCATCCTGCTTCCTCCGGAAGTAAACGAATATGCGCTGGAACTGCCTGAAATCTATTCCGCCTCACGAATCTGGGTAAATGGCCGGCCTGTCAGCATCTTAGGTGATGTAACCTCCGTCAATCCGTCCCCCTCCATCCGCACAGGTATGATTACCTTCTCCGCGGCTGGAAAAGCAGAGCTGGTCGTACAGGCCGCGGATACACGTCACTATTACAGCGGCATGGTCTATCCTCCGGCGTTCGGATCAACAGATGCAGTATCCGATTTAATTTCCCTCCGATTTCTGCGCACGTGTATTATGGTCATTGCATCACTGACCATCGGAATCATGTATCTTTTCATTGGCATCAAAACCGGCGGGGAACGGAGACGCATGATACTGTTTTCTCTTGTATGCCTGTTCTTCACCATGCATGTCATGTATCCGCTCTTTCATTTATTTGGCGCCGGATACTGGACCTATTATCTGGAGGATTTAAGCTTTTACCTGTTTCTTACCGCAATCTGTGCGCTGCACTGCAGTCTCTGCGGTATCAAAGGCAGGCCACAACGATTTGCCGTTTTCGTCTGCGCAGCTGCAGCTCTGGCTTCTCTTGTGGTTCCCGCTCTGCTGTTAAATGGAAGCTTAACTGCTATGCTGCTCTACTCAGTCTTCTTGGACGGCTTCAAACTCGTTCTTTTCAGCTGGCTCATTACCACTGCATTCTTTAACAGAGAACAGACGGAGACCATGCGAAGCCTGCTCCTGGCGGGTCTCTGTACAATCGCCGTCGCCCTTCTGCTTCAGGCGGCCGCTCCGGTCTTTGAGCCAGTGCGTTTTGGATGGCAGACAGAAAATGCAGGATTCCTCTTTATCCTTCTCCTGGCCGGCGGACTCTGGTTTGATACGATCCGAGCCTATGCGGAACGTACCGCACTCGCTGAGAATATGCGGCTGATGAAGGGACAGTTCGCCCTCCAGGAAGAAAACTATCGGATCCTGTCAAAAAGCATAGAAGAGACACGTAAGATGCGGCATGACCTGCGCCACCATATCACGGCAATCAAGGAACTTACCAACCAGAAGCAGTATGATGCGCTGGAGGACTATCTGGAAGGCTACGAGAACAGTTCTGAGCAGACCGAATGGCCGGTTCTCTGCGATAACCACGCAGCTAACGCGGTTCTCACCTACTACCGGCAGCGCGCATTACAGAAGCAGATACCACTTTCCATTCATGTTTCTCTCCCGGCGGAATTAAAGCTGGAAGCCTGGAACCTCGGAGTTCTGCTTGGCAATCTCCTGGAAAATGCCTTCGAAGCCTCTGAAAAGCTGCCCCAGGAGCTCCGCTCCGTAAAAATATACGCAAAGATTGCAAAGGGCAACCTGCTGATCACCGTGAAAAACCACTGGAATGGAGAATTTACCGTCCTTGAAGACCGGATTTACTCTACCAAACACGAAGGAGCCGGAATCGGCCTCTCCAGTGTCCGCAGCATGGCAGAGGCAAACGGGGGCCAGTTCTATCTGACTCCTGATAAAGATGAATTTGAAGTTTCTCTTGTGTTGTGGAAGCAGGTCTAAGAGTATATAGCAGGTTTATGCGCTTTCTTGGACAGCAAAAATGGCAAAAGCGTCACATCTTACTGATACGCTTTTGCCATTGCTTTGTCCGCTTCTGACTATTCCCCTCCAACCTCACAACGCCGGAGTATATCATACGGATCCATCGCAATCCCCAGATCCACATCAACCATCTGGCGCGCATGGGGTGCGCTCTCCTGCGGGGCTCCGTCTTCCGCGTAAATCGCTTTGACGACTACCTCGCTGTTCGTTCCGTCCGGCTTCATCACCTCGATGGTTTCCCCCACCGAAAACTTATTCTTCTGTTCGATTCTCGCATAGCCCCGGTCATCCACCGAAGCAACCGTTCCCAAATACGTGTAATCCTTCACATACGTGCTGTTCTCGTATATCTGGGACGATGCGTCCGGCTTTCCGAAATAGAAGCCTGTGGTAAACTCCCGGTTGACACACTTGGCGATCTCTTCCCGATACCAGTCTAAATTCGCCTCATAAAGCTTCGGGTCCTTCTGGTAATCATCGATGGCCCTTCGGTAAGCCCTTGCCACTGTCGCCACATAGAGCGCCGTCTTCATACGCCCTTCGATCTTAAAGCTGTCGATCCCGGCATCGATCATCTCCGGTATGTGATCGACCATACATAAATCCTTGGAGTTAAAGATAAACGTGCCCCGCTCATTCTCATAAACCGGCATGTACTCACCCGGACGCTTCTCCTCGACGATGGAATACTTCCAGCGGCAGGGATGGGTACAGGCCCCCTGGTTGGCGTCCCGTCCCGTCATAAAATTGCTCAGAAGACACCGCCCTGAGTAGGAGATGCACATGGCTCCGTGAATGAAGCTCTCGATCTCCATATCCTCCGGAATGTGGTCTCTGATCTCCTTAATCTCCTTTAAAGAAAGCTCACGCGCCGTTACCACGCGCTTTGCCCCCAGATCATACCAAAAACGGTACGTTCCGTAGTTCGTATTATTAGCCTGGGTGCTGATATGGATCTCCATATCGGGTATCACCCGCCTGGCAATGGCGAATACTCCCGGATCTGAGATAATCAGCGCATCCGGACCGATCTCCTTCAGTTCTCCGAAATACGCCTCCACACCCGCTAAATCATCGTTGTGAGCCAGAATATTGGCCGTTATATAGACCTTTACACCGTGTTCATGGGCAAAGGCGATTCCCTCTTTGATCTCTTCATTCGTAAAATTCTTTGCTTTCGCTCTCAGACCGAAGGCCTCACCGCCGATATAGACCGCATCCGCACCGTAAATCACGGCGGTCTTCAGCACCTCGAGACTTCCAGCCGGAATAAGCAGTTCTGTCTTTCTCATCTTTTTACATCTCTTTCTCTAAAAACGCTTAATGCAACGCCGTCCCCGATGGGTATGATCGACGTGGCCAGGCTGTCCGTATGTTTCAATTCGTATAAATATTCCCGCATGCGCGCATGGATCGTCCTGTTGCGCCGTTCCACCGCATAGCGCGATTCGATGATATCGCCATCCTGCAGCACATTGTCCGAGACAAGCATACTTCCCGGAACCATGAGTCTCATGATTTCGGGAAGCCATACAAGATACTGGCCCTTCGCCGCGTCCATGAATATAAAATCATAGGGACCGGTAAGTTTCTTAAGGATCTCTCCGGCATCGCCGGGGAGCAGAGTGATTCGTTCACTCTCCCCCGCTCTCTCGAAGTTTTCCAGGGCTTCTGGTATCCGTTTTTCATATTTTTCAATCGTTGTTATGCGGCAGTTCTCCGGCATGGCCCCCGCCATTAAAAGCGTCGAGTAGCCCACTGCGGTGCCAACCTCCAGGATAGCCGCCGGCCGCTTCGCCGCCACCAGAGAAATCAGGAATGAGGCGGTCTCCTCGCGGATGACCGGCACCCGTTCCTTCCGGGCCTTTGACGCAATCTCCGAAAGGAGCGTTCCCCGGCTTCTCTCCAGCGAATTAATGTAGTCCGTGACTCTGTCGTTCCCTGTCATTCCTTCTCTTCCTCTTCTCCGGTATTTTCGTTCATCATCTGAAGAATCTCCCTGGAGGTCATAGAGGTGTTCACAGTGTACGTCCCGGGGTTCACTTCGTAGTCGAAGAAGATGGCCTGTATGACAAATGAATATTCATTCGCAATCAGCCCGTACGACTTAAGGAGCTTCGCTGCATCCGTGATGGAGGTTCCCTCCTCCACGGTGATACTCCTGTCTCTTCCCGGCGCGGCTTCCACAGACGTGGCGTAAAAAATTTCATGGCCGAATTCATAGCCCTTTGTCACGCCTTCGTAAAGAAGCAGCACGACCAATGCGCAGACAATCAGCCTTCCGGATATCCCGATGATGGCTCCCGTTATTCTGTTGATCTCTTTTGTAGCACGGCTCATACTGTCATCCCTTTCAACACGAAAGTCCTGATTCTTTGATGCTTATCCTATACTTCCATAATAATCGGCAGAATCATCGGATTCCGCTTCATCCGTTTCCATAAGAAATCGCTTAAGCTGTCGCGGATAATATTCTTGATCTTGCCCCAGTCGTTGACATGGCGGTCGAGGCAGTCCAGCACAGCGTCATTCACGACCGCTCTTGCGTCCTCCATCAGATCCTCGGATTCTCTCACATAGACGAAGCCTCTGGACACGATGTCCGGGCCTGCCAGCAGCTGATTGCTGTATTTCTCCAGCGTCAGCACGACGATGATGATTCCGTTCTGAGCCAGATTCTGTCTGTCACGCAGCACGATATTGCCGACGTCGCCGACGCCCAGTCCGTCTACCAGGATTCCGCCTGCTGAAACGTGATCCACGATGCCCCAGGACTCCTGTCCCAGTTCCACCACGTCTCCTGATGACATGATAACGATGTTGTCCTTCGGAATGCCCATAGCCTGTACCAGATTCTTCTGAGCCATTAAATGGCGGTACTCTCCATGAACCGGGATCGCGTATTTCGGACGCACCAGAGCGTAGATCAGCTTGATCTCTTCCTGACACGCATGGCCGGATACGTGGGTATCCTGATTGATTACTTCGGCGCCCTTCATGGCCAGTTCGTTGATAACCTTGGACACCGCCTTCTCATTGCCCGGAATCGGAGTGGAGCTGAGCACTATCACATCAGTCGGTTTAATCGATACCTTTTTGTGGGTGCTTCCCGCCATACGGGAAAGGGCCGCCATGGATTCTCCCTGGCTTCCTGTGGTGATGAGCACGGTCTGCTCATCCGGATAATTCTTCAGCTGGTCGATATCAATTAAGGTTCCCTCCGGGATGTCGATATAGCCCAGTTCGCTGGCTGTTCCGATGACGTTCACCATGCTTCGTCCCTCTACCACGACCTTGCGTCCGTACTTGGCCGCTGAGTTGATCACCTGCTGCACCCGGTCCACATTGGAGGCAAAAGAGGCAACGATGATACGGTTAAATTTATGATCTGCAAAGATATTGTCAAATGTCTTTCCCACCGTCTTTTCCGATGGGGTAAATCCCGGGCGGATGGCGTTGGTGCTGTCGCACATCAGGGCCAGAACGCCCTTCTTGCCCAGCTCTGCGAAACGCTCTAAATCGGCCGGTTCGCCGAAGACCGGCGTATAGTCGATCTTAAAGTCGCCGGTGTGCAGAATCACGCCCGCCGGTGAATAGATGGCCAGTGCGGAAGCGTCTGCGATACTGTGGTTTGTCTTTATAAATTCAATACGGAAGCATCCAAGGTTGATGGACTGTCCGTGCTTGATTACTTTCCTCTTCGTATTCTTTAATAAATTGTGCTCTTTTAACTTATTCTCGATCAGTGCAATGGTCAGCTTCGTACCGTAGACCGGCACGTTGACCTCTTTTAAAATGTACGGCAGGGCTCCGATATGGTCCTCGTGGCCGTGGGTGATCACAAATCCCTTCACCTTGTCGATGTTCTGTTTTAAATATGTTACATCCGGAATGACTAAGTCGATGCCCAGCATGTCGTCGCTGGGGAAAGCAAGTCCGCAGTCCACTACGATAATGCTGTCCTCGTATTCAAACGCGGTAATATTCATACCAATCTGTTCCATTCCACCAAGGGGAATGATCTTAATTTTTGCATTACTGTCCTGTTTCTTCAATCTGTTACCTCCATCTTTCTATTATTTTCCGTCCTGTTCTTCTTCCATGATTTTCTGACAATCCCTGCAGTACCCGTAGAGCTTTACCTCATGATCCGTCACCTTAAATCCCATGGTATCGGAAATGGCCTGCTCCAGCGTATCAAGGAGGTCTCCTTCAAATGAAAATACTCTGCCGCAGCGGCTGCATATTGCGTGATGATGGTGATGTCTGGACTCACTTTCAAGGCCCCCTAATTCATAGCGGGCAAAACCGTCGTCAAAGCTCACCTTATCGATTACCGACAGATCCACCAGTACCTGCACGGTCCTGTATATCGTGGCCAGTCCGATCTCCGGGCATTTCTTTTTCGCGAGGTCATAGATGTCCTCCGCCGTTAAATGTTCACCCGGGCGCTCCGCCATGATTTCCAGTACCAGCATGCGCTGATTTGTCACTTTGAGTCCCTTTTTACGAAGCATGTCTTTAAAAACTTCCTGTTCCATATTCTTCATCACTTTTCAATATCCACGTCCGCGTCTTCCAGCAGTTCGGAAAATATTTTAAATAAATAATCTATCTCGTTATCATCCTCTACGAACTCGTAAAGAGCATCCGCATCGTCGCTCTCTGATAAGTCCTTCAGAATGTAACATTCTCCCTCTTCGTCATCATCCGCCGCATCTGTCACCAGCAGATAACTCATTCCATTAATTCTGGTCTCTTCCAGAACGTAAAAATCTACGGCTCCGCCGTCATCTGTCACCAATGTTATTTTCTTTTCTTCGTTGCTCATGGTTCGTCATTCTCCTCTGGTCGTGCCGCCTGGCAGACTGTCCAAATAGCCCTGCAGAATCAATCCAGCCGCCACTTTGTCGATGACCGCCTTCCGGTTTTCCCGTCTGACTCCGCTCTCCTGTAAAATCCGTTCCGACTGAACGGTTGTAAGCCTCTCATCCCAGAGTACCACCGGCAGTCCGGTCCTGCGCTCCAGCATGGCTTTAAAGCTCTCTGTTTTCTCTGCACGGTCTCCCAGAGTATTGTTCATATTCTTAGGATAACCCAAAACAATGGTTTCAATCTCATATTCCCGAATCAATTCCTCAATTCGGGCGCAAGTCTTTCTTAATTTGTTCTCGTCTTCTCTCGTAATCGTCTCCACCGCCTGGGCAGTAATGCCAAGGGAATCGGATACAGCGACGCCAACAGTCTTGGAACCGTAGTCAAGGCCCATTATTCTCATATTTATTTTCTCCATATTTGTCAAACCTCCCGCCGCTGACGGCAGAATCCCTGGCCCTCACGGCCGCCGGACAGACATGCGGGCATGTCCGCCTGACTCATTGCCTGCGGAAATAAAAGCCCGCATGTCTCTCTGACCGCCGCCGCTGGAAATAAAACCGGTATTTTTTCAACACGAAAAAACAACTGCCAGAGTCCGTTTATTCCTTCATCTGACAGTCAAATTACAGATTCTCTTTACCACGTAAAATTACTTAAGCATCGTATCGATATAGACCCTCATAAGCTCCTCCAGGATCTCATCCCGTTCTACCTTCATGATGAGACTTCTGGCGTTCTTATGACTGGTTATATAAGTAGGATCTCCAGACATGATATAACCCACGATCTGGTTGACCGGATTATACCCTTTCTCTGAAAGGGCAATATAGACCTGCTCCAGAACCTGGCTTACATCCAGCTTGTTTTCCTGTACTGAACCAAAAAATTGTGTATTATGAATATCGCCCATTACGCTCACGTCCTTTAACTGTTCTTCTCTATTCTAAACCATATTTGCTGTTTCGGCAAGAAAAAAATAAAAATTCCTGATTTTCCTGAATTTTCTAGGGATAAGTTACGCCGAAATTCCGCAGGGGGTGAGGGCGCATGTGTATTCCGTGTCCGTCTTGCTTCCTACTCGCCATAAGAAAGTCCGGACCAGGCGTACACGCCAAACCAGGGCGTGTTCGCCTGGTCCGGACTTTCTTATGGCGAGTAGGAAGCAAGACGGACACGGAATACACATGCGCCCTCACCCCCTGCGGAATTTCGGCTGTGTACTGGCTCCGCTGCGATAAAAAAGATGGAAAGCGGCGGAGGGTGGAGGCTGAATGGATCTTCTTAGTTTTTTAGGAGAAATACTTCGTCGTTTAGCAGGGTCTCAAGTATACCGGAAATCATTCTTCCTTTCAGGTCTTCTCTAAACGGTACTGCGGCCTTGATATACTCTTTTGTATGGCCGATCATGTATCGCTTTCCTTCCCACTCGTACTCTTCTTCCATCAGTACCTCGGTGGTTTTTCCGAGATGCTGCTTTCGGTATTCCAAGGACATTTCTTTTTCCAGCGAAAGGAGGACTCCGCTTCGTTCGGTCTTTACCAGCTCCGGGATCTGGGAGGGCATGACGGCTGCGCGGGTGCCTTCGCGTTTGGAGTATTTGAAGACGTGCATTTCGTAAAAATGAACCTTCTTTAAAAACGCCTCTGTTGTCTGGAACTCTTCTTCTGTCTCCCCCGGGAAGCCTACGATGACATCGGTGGTGATCGCCGGACAGTCAAACGCCGCACGCAGGATCTCACAGCGGCTTAAATAGTCTTCTGTCGTGTAGTGGCGGTTCATCCGCGCAAGCGTCGCATCACAGCCGCTCTGAAGGGACAGATGGAAATGAGGACAGATTTTGGAAAGGGACGCCAGCGCTTCTGCGAACTCTTTTGTGATGATCCGCGGTTCTAAAGAGCCCAGACGGATTCTTAAGAGTCCCTCTACCTCATGGAGACACACGATTAAGTCGAGAAGCGTCTTCTTCCCTCCTTCTTCAAAATCCACGCCGTAGGAACTCAAATGAATCCCTGTCAGCACAATTTCCTTATATCCGGCTTCCACCAGCCGTTCTACCTCGGCGCGCACGTCCTCCAGCTTTCTGGAACGCACCCGGCCTCTCGTATAAGGGATGATGCAGTAGCTGCAGAACTGGTTGCATCCGTCTGTGACCTTGATGAACGCCCTGGTGTGGTCGGCGATCCGTTTGATGGTCAGGGCCTCGTAATCCTTTGCCGCCCCGATATCGATTACCGTCTCTTCCACGGTGTGATCTTCGCTTGCAAAGTAGTCATCCAGGATTCTCACAAGCTCAGTCTTCTTGTTGTTTCCTATGACCAGGTCCACCGCTTCGTCCAGTTTAAGCGCCTCTCCTGCCGACTGCACGTAGCAGCCTGCTGCCACTACCACGGCCTGCGGGTTCATCTTCTTTGCCCGGTGAAGCATCTGCCGCGATTTGCGGTCGGCTATATTGGTTACTGAACAGGTGTTGATGATGTACACATCCGCGCCTTCGGCAAATGGAACAATCTCATATCCCGCCTCTTCCAGAAGCTGCTGCATAGCCTCCGTTTCGTATGAATTTACCTTGCATCCAAGGTTATGCAGGGCTGCCTTTCTCATTTTATTTTCTCCTATCTAAATAAACAGTATGCGAAGTTTATTTTCATGTAAAATTACCATTGACTTTTAACCCATATGCCAGTAGTATTGAACTTGAACAAGCGGGGATTCCCTGATCAAAAAAAGAACAATCTCAAGGAGGTTTTTTCACATGAAAACAGTGCGTATATCTTTAAACTCCATCGACAAAGTAAAATCTTTTGTAAATGACTTAACCAAGTTCGATACCGATTTCGATCTGGTATCTGGAAGATACGTTATTGATGCCAAGTCCATTATGGGCATCTTCAGTTTAGACTTATCCAAGCCGATCGATTTAAACATTCATTCTGAGAGCAGCGTGGATGAGATCGTAAACATCTTAAAGCCATATATCGTTGATTAATCGGACAAGTAAGCGCTTCAACCGTGTCCCACGGTTGAAGCTTTTTATGTAATAGCCTATTACATAAAAAGCTCTCCGGGCAGGACAGCGTGCTTGAATCAGCACCATACCTCTTCCACTGTATTGATGGCCGTCTCCACCATTTCATCGATTTTTTCTTTCAACTTTTCTTCCGAACGCTCAATCATCTTCAAATTCGGCTTTGTAGCCGGATGCTTTGCCACAAAGATGGTACAGCAGTCTTCAAAGGGCAGAATCGATGTCTCGTACGTTCCGATCTTCTCGGCAACATCCACAATTTCCTGTTTATCAAATCCGATAACCGGACGGAATACCGGCATCGTACAGGCCGCGTCCGTGGCGGCTAAGGACTGCATTGTCTGGGAAGCCACCTGGCCGATGCTCTCCCCTGTAATCAGAGCCTGTGCTCCGGCATCCACGGCCAGTCTCTCGGCGATCCGCATCATGTAACGTCTCATAATAATGGTCAGTTCCTCATGAGGACACTGATCATAGATATAGAGCTGGATATCCGTAAAATTCACGATATGAAGATGGACTGGTCCCGAATACCTCGATACCAGCTTCGCTAAATCGACCACCTTCTGCTTTGCGCGCTCACTCGTATAAGGCGGAGCATGGAAATAAACGGCGTCAATCTTCACACCGCGCTTTGAGATCATGTAACCGGCCACCGGGCTGTCGATACCGCCGCTTAAGAGCAGCATGGCCTTTCCATTGGTTCCCACCGGCATACCGCCCGGTCCCGGAATGACGATGGAGTAAATGTTGATCCGGTTTCTCACCTCCACATGGAGCATGACCTCGGGATGATGAACATCCACCTTCGTCTCGGGAAATGCATCCAGAATCACTTCCCCTAAATCCCTGTTGATCTGGTCGGAATTTACCGGATATTTTTTATTGCCGCGTCTTGCATTTACCTTGAAGGTAAAATTCTTATCCTCATAAACCTCATCCACATAGGTGAGCACCTGTTTCTTTAAATCCTCATATCCATTGTCGTCCACCTGAACCATGGGACAAATGGCGGCGATGCCGAAAATACGCTTAAGCGTCTGGGCTGCCTCGTCAAAATCGTACTCAGATTCCGCTGTGGCGTAGATTCTTCCCGACTCCTTCACCACCATAAAATCTCCATCGATATCCTTTAACGCGTGCCGGATCTGTGTCACCAGAGCGTCCTCAAACATAAAACGGTTTTTTCCCTTTACGCCGATCTCGGCATACTTTATCAAAAATGATTTATACTGCATATTGATCCTTTCTTTTCTCTGCCAGGCATTCCATTCTGAAAGCCCAGTTAAGCATTGCGGCCTTCTGCCAGGTCAGCCGTTCTGATTGTTCATGGCTGTCAGCCTCTCTGATACCTCCGGAGCACTGGAAGCAGCTCCTTAAGCGCTGCGATACAGATATCCACCTCGTCCTTCGTATTAAATACACCGAAGCTGAACCGCAGTGTGGAATCCAGCAGCTCCTGTTTTACACCGATTCCCTTTAAGGTTCCGCTGACCGCCGGATGGTTGGAGGAGCACGCGGATCCGGACGAAACATAGATTCCCTTGTCCTCGAGCGCGTGAAGCAGCACCTCGCTCCTCACTCCGGAAAAGCTGGCGCTCACGATCTGAGGCGCGGACAACTCTCCCGGAAGGCTGTTGACCGTGGTTCCCTCGACCTCATCCAGCCGTTTTATCATGTAATCCTTTAACTCATAGAGCTGTTTCATCTTCTCGCCATGGTTCTGATACATCTCCCTGGCCGCCTCACCGAGTCCGGCGATCCCCGGTACGTTTTCCGTGCCGGAGCGCATGCCCCGCTGCTGGCCGCCGCCGTAGATGAGAGGCTTTATCTTAACCCGGCTGTCCACATACAGAAAACCGATTCCTTTCGGAGCATGAATCTTATGGCCGCTGACCGAGAGTAAATCGATTCCCTGCCGTTTCGGCCGGATGACAAACTTTCCGTACGCCTGAATACCATCTACGTGGAACAGAATCGCCGGATTCTTTTTTTTGATCCGCTTTGCGATCTCTTCCACCGGCTCCACCGCGCCGATCTCATTGTTCACATACATGATGGATACAAGGATAGTATCCTCGCGGATGGCGTTTTCCAAATCCTCCAGGCTGATATGGCCGTCATGATCCACCGGCAGATACGTCACCTCAAAGCCCTGTTCCTCCAAATACGCCAGCGGATTGTAGACCGAGGCGTGTTCGATGGAGGTGCTGATGATATGTTTACCGGCCCGTTTATTGGCTATGGCCGTCCGGGTCAGCGCCATATTGTTGGATTCTGAGCCGCCGGAGGTGAATATAATCTCCTTGGGAGATACCTTCAGTGTCCCGGCGATGATCTCCGCGGCTTCTTTGATATACTGTTCCGCGCGCATGCCCTTTCCATGCTTCGCGGACGGATTTCCATAATCCTCCGTCATCACCTTAAGCACAAGATCGGCCACCGCCGGAAGCACCTTCGTCGTTGCCGAATTATCAAAATAAACTTCCATTTAAATTCTCCTCGTTATGAGCACTTTTGGCTCGTCAATTCTCCATCTGGAACATTAAGACGGACAGCACTGCCAGTCCGGCCGTCTCCGTGCGCAGAATCCGTTTTCCAAGTGTCACCGGCTTCACTCCGGCCTTCGAGGCCATCGCGATCTCGTCATCCTCAAATCCGCCCTCCGGGCCGATGAAGATTCCGCAGCTCATACCCGGCCTGATTCCTGTAAAATACGCCTTTGTGTCCGCCATCCCTTCCGCATGCTCAAACGGAATGATGTTCTTATCGAATCCACCAGCGTACTGGAGCGCCTCCCGAAATGACATCACACCGGTCACCTCCGGAATAATCAGGCGTTTCGACTGTTTCGCCGCGCTCTCCGAGACGGCGTTCCATCTGCGCACCTTCGCGTCTTCCTTCTTCGCGTCCAGCTTCACGACGGTTCGCCTCGTCTCTACCGGAATCACCTGATAGACCCCCAGTTCAACTGCCTTCTGGATGATCAGCTCCATCTTGTCGCTCTTCGGAAGCCCCTGAAATAAGTAAAATTTCACAGGCAGCTCCGTACCGCCCTCCGTAACCGAGACGATCGCCGCGGTCACGCTGTCCGCCGCGATCGTCTCAAATTTACATAAATAGTCCCTGTCCACACCGTTGCTGATCAGGACTTCTTCTCCTGGCTTCATGCGCAGCACATTTTTTATATGGTTCACGTCCGGACCTGTGACTGTGACTGTCTCCGGCCCGATCTGATCCTGGTTTACGAAAAAATGATACATACTCTTCCCTATTTCTTCCTGGCCGTAACCGACAGCCACTCACCCTGATACGTTACCCCGATCACCTCAAAGGCATCGTTGGCCGCAAATGCCGCCCTCACTGCCTCTTCCTTCATATTAATGATACCGGAGGTGATGAAGATTCCGCCCTTTTTTAAATGTACCGGAACTTCCTTCTGAAGCAGAATAATGACATCCGCCAGAATATTAGCCACCGCCACGTCATACTTTTCGTATCCCGCCGCGTCCTGAACAGCTTTATCATCGATAATATTGCCCTGAAGGACTGCGAATTTCTCTGAATTAATTCCATTTGCCTCCAGGTTCTCACCGACCGCCGTGATGGCGTTCTCGTCGAGATCCGTGCCGAACACAGTCTTCGCCCCAAGCTTTAAGGCCGTGATTCCCAAAATTCCGCTTCCCGTTCCCACATCGAGAAGAACTGTCTCCGGCGTCACGTATTTGCGGAGCTGACGAATACAGAGCTGAGTCGTCTCATGCTGGCCCGTGCCGAACGCTGTTCCCGGATCGATCTGAATGAGAAGCTTGTCCTTATGTTCCTCCGGAATCTCCTCCCAGGTAGGCTTGATCAGGATATCATCCACTGTAAACGGCTTGAAATACTGTTTCCAGTTGTTGATCCAGTCCTTATCCTCTGTTTCGCTCTCGGTGATGGTCCGCTCTCCCAGATCCGTAAACATGGAAAGGTCATCAAGTCCCTCATCCACACTTTTCAGGATGCCGGCGATGTCCTGGCTGTCGTCGAGATAGAAGCTGACAAACGCCACGCCCTCGTCCGGCGGCAGCTCTGGAAGGATATCAATGAACATCCCTTTCGTCTCCTCCGCCGTAAGTGGAATATTGTCCTCGATCTCGATTCCCTCGATTCCGATCTCATCAAACATGCTGCTGACTAAATCCACGGCCTGCGTCGTGGTCTTCAGCGTAAATTTCTTCCATTTCATAGCAATCCCTTACCCTTTCACAATTTTCACAAAAAGACACAACAGCACCGCCAGAACAACCGGACGCACGACCTTCTGGCCGCTCTTTACCACCATACCGGAGCCGATATAATGGCCCGCGATACAGAAGACGCCCGCTGTAATTCCCAGCGGAAGCAATACTTTTCCATTTATTAAAAATGTCACCAGCGCGGCAATATTGGAAGACAGGTTGATCACCTTTGTCGTTCCCGATGCGGTTCTCAAGTCCATCTTCGCCGCCCCTGTTAAAACTAACAGAAGGAAGGTACCCGTTCCCGGGCCGTAGAAGCCGTCATATGTACCGATCACCAGCGCGGCAGCCATGCTGATCAGCATCATCTGCTTCTCCGTAAGACTTCCCGTATTCTTATTATCGCCCATATCCTTATTTTTCAAAACATAGAAAGCCACAATCGGCAGAGCGAACAGCATCATTCCCTTTAAAAACTTCTCACTGGCAAGCAGGGATAAATTTGAACCGATGATGGAACCGACGATCGCGCAGGCCGCCGCAAATAAGGACAGCTTCCATTTGATGTAGCCGCTCTTCGCAAACCTCGCCGTGGAGATGACCGTTCCCATGGTCGATCCCATCTTATTCGTTCCCAGCGCCAAATGAGGCGGAACCCCTGCTGCCAAATAAGCGGGAAGTGAAATCAGACCGCCGCCGCCTGCAATGGAATCTACGAAACCGGCTAAGAATACCAGCGGACATACAATCAGATACTGGTGCATTATATTCGTTTCCTCTCTTTCATCTGTGACTGGCTCCAGTCATTCAGATAATCCGACCTGATCCGCGGCCTGCGAAAATCGCCCACTGCACATGCAGACATGTCTGTATGGCTCGCTGCTCACGGAAATAAACCACATGATATCATAGCATAGTTTTGATATCGCTGCAACAGCAACTGTATTTACCGGGGCCTTCTTCTTTCAAAAACGGCGGATTTACGCCATTTTTCGACCTGTACGTCTGTCTGTTCCATCATAACGCATGGAAGCGAAAAAGAAAAACAATTTTTTTTTATTTTTTTTTGAAATAGATGCAATAAAACACGATCCTCCTGCATTAATCTATTGAACGGATGAAAATCACTTCTGTTCCATACCGATCACAAGGGGCAAAAAATATCAAGAAAAACGAAATTCCTTGATGCATTACACCACATCACACTCGCCCTGAGTCATGAGGGACCGGACACAGAACGCATTTTCACATATTACAATCTAACGGCAATTAGAGTTTGTAATCGAAATGAAAAAGGCTGAACCCGCGGCAAGCAGGTTCAGCCTTTTTCTGTTTCATTTAATATGCCTCATCTGTTATTTCTTATCTGTTATTTCTTATCTGTCATCCATGTATCCAGGCTGTTCAGAATACGGGGCTCCCGCCCTTCCGTCCCGGCTACTGTGCCATGATGCCGTCGGTACCCACATGGTAGCCATCCGGCGTTGTCGTATTCACAAGGAGACGTCCCAGCGTACCATCGGACATTGTATTAAAATAGTAGGCCTTTCCGTCGACGATCTGCCAGCCAATTCTCATGGAACCCAGAGTGCCGTCGTCAGTCGGATTTAAATAAAATTTATTGCCGTTTCCATCGGTGTACCATCCGGTCATCATGTGACCGCCATTGTCAAACATATACCATCTGCCGTCGATGTGCTTCCAACCGCTGGAAGGCCAGCTCCCATCACTGTTCTGGAACCACCAGCCGCCCGGGCTGTAGCGCCATCCTCTCTTATACGTATAGGCGCCCGGTCCGCCGTCGTCATCATCGCTGTCGTCGTCATCGTACCAGCAGTCATAGGAGACGCTGCCCTCGATCGGTCCGACCTGCTTCGATCCGGAACCGTTAAATCCCGGAAAATCCCGTACCTCCTGCGTATTATCCGCAAACGCTGCCATGGAAAACCACAGGATTGCGCAGAATGCCAGTGCCGACGTCTGTATAAATCTTCTTATTTTTTTCATTTTTCTTCCTCCAAGCTATTTTCTGGTTCCTCTCTCTGTTTTTCCAGCCCTTCCACAATGCGGCAGCTGATCATGCATGCCTCTCTTCCTCCCGGCCACAATACAGCCTGGGCGCGGGTATGCACGTAGCATTTCCTATTCCGGTTCCAGACGAGACTCGACGCACTGGTCCTGACGGAATCCAGCATCAGCATGGGACATCCCTCGCACATCCGGTCCGCCCCGAAGAACACACGGTAACAGACACCGCCGCAGACGACCGCCGGATCTTGTTCCTGCACCTTTCTGCTGGTGTAGAGAAACTGACACGTTTCCATGTCCAGAATATAGAACCAGTCTCTCTGCTCCTCCAATGCTGCGGAAAATCCGTTCATAGCCCTGCCAAGCTGCTCCTGCGCCCTTCCCTTCATTAAAAAGATACCAAGAATCCTGGAAATGGTCTGAAGCAGCCGGATCTGATTGCCGGTCCAGTAACGGTTTTCCATGCATTCGTCGAAACCGATGAATCCCTTCGGCTTCCCCTGGTCTATGATCCGGCACTGCAGCACGGACTTAATCCCCTGATTTTCCAGAATCATGCGCTGATGCGTCAGAAGCGTACTAACATCCCGGCAGAAAAAGATTCCTTCCTCATTAAAGTTATCGTAGTAATGATCGAGCTCCTCCATATTTATGCTCTGCAGATTCTCCTTTTCGGGCTGGACTCCCTCCTTGCACCACTCGAACGTGTTGGAGGATCTGATTCCGTCTTCGTCATCCTCGAAAATGTAGACACGGCACACATCCACCTGTCTTCCGACAATCTCCAGCAGCTGATTGATGGATTTTTCCATGCTGTGGGAGCGGCTCAGGATATCCAGCACATAGCCTGTCAGGTTCTGGTCAGCGAGTTTCTGATCCATAACCGCCGCTCCGGCCACGTCCGTCTGTCCCTCCGGTGACATGACATCCTCCAGCGATTCCGCATAGAGGGCATATCTGTTTTTCCCCTGCCGTTTGGCCTGATAGAGCGCCGTATCGGCGTTTTTGTAGATGCTTGCGAAGTTATCGCCGTTCTCGGGAGCAATGGAGATACCGATCGAACAGGATATAATATCTTTTTGCTGCCTTAAAATCGACCGGAAATTTTTAAGAATCCCGTCCGCTTTCTCCTCCACCTCACCCAAAGTTTTCACATGGTACAAAAGGACCGCGAACTCATCTCCGCCGACTCTTGCCAGAACCGCATTTTCCGGAAACAGCCTGCAGAGCATGTCCGCAATGTCTTTTAACATCGCATCACCGCTTAAATGGCCGTAAATATCATTGACCTTTTTAAAATTATCCACGTCAAGAATCATCAGCGCACAGTGGTCCGACGGCAGCGCCTTCACCACATACCGCTGGATCAGCGTCTGAACCGCGCCCCGGTTGTAGAGGCCGGTCAGCGAGTCCTGTTCCGCCAGCTCCAGCAGCCGCTCCTTTTCCCGCTTCTCCTTGTCGATGTCCGCGATCAGTCCGATGGCCCGTGCCGGCCGCTTGTCCTGGTCCGTCTGAAGCGTGTAGCGCACCCTGCACCAGATAAAGCGCCCATCCTTTGTGGCTATCCGGATCTCATTTTCCCCGTAGGGGGATCCTAAGAGGACTTCTTTCTGCATCTGCACAAAGATCTTTTTATCATCGTTATGTAAATTGCCCCGTCTCAATACCTCTTCCGATATGTGATTACGGACCACCTGATATCCGAATTTTTTGATCCAGTTCGGCGAGCAGGTCAGTGTATCGCTCTTGATATCCCACTCGAAAATAATGTCTGTCGCCTGATTTAAGATAATCTGGTACCGTTCCAGACTCATCTTCAGCTCCTCATCCGCCTTTCTGCGCTCTGTAATGTCGATCAGAATGCAGTAAAAGACGGGCTGTCCGTCCCGCATGACCAGCTGTCCATTATCCTGAATGACAAGATAACTTCCGTCCTTGCAAATCACACGGTATTCGATCTCCTTGGTGTTTCCGTTCTTCATCTGACGGATCACGTCCAGACGCGTGCTCTGTAAATCTTCCGGCACGATCATCCGGCTAAACTTATTCTCAAGGACCATCTCCATCTCATCTCTTGTATAGCCGAACATCTTTAAAAAGCCATCGCTGTAAAATATAAGCTCCAGGTCCTCATCGTCCCTGCAGCAGATAACGCCGCCGGGGATATTCTGAATCAGCGCGTCCAAGTTAGAGTTTTTCTCCTCCAGTTCCTTTGACTGCAAACCGACCAGACTCCGCAGCACCCGCACATCTTCCTGTGTCATTCGCTGCAGGTCGGATTCCCACGCACGGTTCGGAAGAGAGTGATGAAGTCTCATCATATATCCGACGCCGTCCTCAAACCGGCAGATGCCCGTTGCGCGCACCACATGCTCGCCGTCCTCCAGACCCCCCCGGATTCCTCTGACGTAACAGCTTCCTGAAAAGGAATAAATATGTCCGGCGAGAAGCGATACCGCATAATCCGCATTCAGAATCTGATAATCGTACTTCTTTCCGTTCTGATCCGCCTTAAAGACGTTTAAGATGTTCTCACGTCCCTTTACTGTATTGTATCTTCCTGCACCAGTCCATTCGATATCGTCAGAAATCATCTGACCGACCTGTTCCATATCCTGCTCTTCCAGACAGACCTGGTGAAACCGCCTGACAAACTCTAAAACCTGCCGCTCTTCTTCTGTCATCCCTTACCCTTTCCGGATTTCCCCAAAACCGAAACTGATACGTTTCTTTTACTGATTCCTATTTTACTGGTTTTTACTGTTTTTTACAAGATAGAACCAATTATATTTTGTGTATTGTATAAAATTGTAAGGATTCATAAATTTTTATATGAATTTTCAGTAAATGAAAAGGCCGCCATCAGGGATTACTGCCTGATGACGGCCTTATCGATAACTGCTATTTAAAAATTCCTTTTTTCTTATGCTTCTCGCCCTCGGAGCTGTCGCCGCCCATCGCCTCATCGAACCTGCGCAGCGCCTCCTTCTGAGCTTCATTCATACGCTCTGGCACCTGTACAACCAGTGTGACATAATGGTCGCCGCGGACTGCCTTGTTTCTCAGAGACGGAACGCCCTTGCCCTTTAAGCGAACCTTGGTGTCTGTCTGGGTTCCGGCCTTCACCTCGTATTCCACGTCTCCATCCACCGTCTTGATACGGATCGGACCGCCCAGCGCCGCCCTGGTAAAGGAAATCGGCACGGTGGAGAAAATGCTGGTATCCTGACGTTTGAAGATCGGATGGCCGGATACTACGGCCTCGACCAGTAAGTCGCCCCGCTCTCCGCCATTGGTTCCAGGTTCACCGGCTCCGGCCAGACGCACGCTCTGTCCGTTATCGATGCCCGCAGGAATCGTGACCTTAAACTTCTTACGCTTCGTAATATATCTGGTTCCATAACAATCCGGACATTTTTCTTTTATGATACGGCCTGTTCCGCCGCAGTCCGGACAAGTCTGGACATTCTGTACCTGACCAAAGAAGGACTGCTGGGTATACATGATCTTACCTTTTCCGTTACACTTCGGACAGGTAACGGGTGAGGTTCCCGCTTTCGCCCCGCTTCCGTGACACGACGCACATTCCTCTTTATAATTAAGCTCGATCTCTTTTTCGCATCCGAAAATCGCATCTTCAAATGTGATCCGGACACTGGTCCTGACATTGGCGCCCCTCGATGGTCCATTATAACGGGCACCGCTTCTGGATCGTCCGCCGCCAAAAATATCGCCGAAGATATCGCCAAAGATATCTCCCATATCTGCGCCGGAAAAATCGAAACCGCCGAATCCGCCCGGTCCGCCGTTTCCGTCAAACGCAGCGGAACCAAACTGGTCGTACTGGCGTCTCTTATCGGGATCACTGAGCACGCTGTACGCCTCCGAAGCCTCTTTAAACTTCTCCGCTGCGGCAGCGTCGCCGGGGTTCGTATCAGGATGGTATTTTTTTGCTAATGCCCTGTAGGCCTTCTTAATCGCCGCATCGTCTGCGTCTTTGGGAATGCCGAGGACTTCATAATAATCTCTCTTTTCTGCCATCTTAGGTCTACCTTTCACTTATCGCTTTACCTGTTTCCGGCCCTTCATGCCTGCCGGACAGCCAGATATGAAAACTGCGGAAAAAGTGCTGTATCACTACAACACTTTTTCCAAAGCCCAGTCAACTGACCAGACTATCTTACACCTCTTTGTAGTCTCCGTCAACTACATCGCTGTCCTGATAGGAAGCTCCGCCGCCTGCGTTATCCGCACCAGCGCCCATATCTGGGCCGGCACCTGCAGAACCCTGGGCAGCCTCATATACTTTTGCAAACAGTGCCTGAGCGCTGTTCATCAGCTTCTCTCTGCCAGCCTTGATGTCTTCGATCTGCGCGTCTGTCATCTCTTCGATCGGAGCTCTGTTGATGGCTTCTTTTAAAGCGTTTAAATCAGCTTCTACGGCAGCCTTATCATTGGCGTCAATCTTGTCGCCTACTTCCTGTAAAGCCTTCTCTGTCTGGAATACCATGGAGTCGGCGTCATTTCTCGCATCAATGCCTTCCTTGCGCTTCTTATCCTGAGCCTCGAATTCAGCCGCTTCTTTTACAGCCTTATCGATATCATCATCGGACATGTTAGAGCCGGAGGTGATGGTGATATGCTGTTCCTTGCCTGTTCCAAGATCCTTAGCGGATACGTTTACGATACCGTTGGCATCGATATCAAAGGTAACCTCGATCTGCGGAACGCCTCTTCTTGCAGGCGGAATTCCGTCTAAACGGAACTGGCCGAGTGTCTTGTTGTCTCTTGCAAACTGTCTCTCGCCCTGTACAACGTGGATATCAACCGCTGTCTGGTTGTCAGCCGCTGTGGAGAAGATCTGGCTCTTCTTTGTCGGGATTGTGGTGTTTCTCTCAATCAGTCTTGTCGCTACGCCGCCCATGGTCTCGATGGATAAGGACAGTGGAGTAACATCCAGAAGAAGGATATCGCCTGCGCCGGCATCGCCTGCCAGCTTACCGCCCTGGATGCTGGCGCCGATCGCCACACACTCGTCAGGATTTAAGGTCTTGGACGGTTCTTTTCCTGTCAGCTGTTTTACTTTTTCCTGTGCTGCCAGCATACGGGTGGAACCGCCTACCAGCAGAACTTTTCCAAGCTCGGAAGCTGTGATTCCGGCATCTCTTAATGCGTTCTGTACCGGAACAGCTGTACGCTCGATCAGATCGAGTGTCAGCTCGTCAAATTTCGCTCTCGTTAAGTTCATATCGAGATGCTTCGGGCCTTCTGCCGTAGCAGTGATGAACGGTAAGTTGATGTTGGTGGTTGTGGAGGAGGATAATTCCTTCTTAGCCTTCTCTGCAGCTTCTTTTAATCTCTGCATAGCCATCTTGTCACCAGATAAGTCTACGCCCTCTGTCTTCTTGAATTCGTCTACCATCCACTGGGTGATGCGGTTGTCGAAATCATCGCCGCCCAGACGGGTGTCGCCGTTTGTGGAAAGCACTTCGATTACGCCGTCGCCGATTTCGATGATGGAAACATCGAATGTACCGCCGCCTAAATCGTATACCATGATCTTCTGCTCTTTTTCATTGTCAAGGCCGTATGCCAGCGCTGCTGCCGTCGGCTCGTTGATAATACGCTTTACATCAAGGCCGGCAATCTTGCCTGCGTCCTTGGTTGCCTGACGCTGTGCGTCGTTGAAGTATGCAGGAACCGTGATAACGGCCTCTGTTACCTTCTCACCCAGATAAGCCTCTGCGTCAGCTTTTAACTTCTGCAGAATCATCGCGGAGATTTCCTGCGGTGTGTAGTTCTTTCCGTCGATCGCTACCTTGTAGTCTGTACCCATATGTCTCTTAATGGAAGAGATGGTTCTGTCCGCATTGGTAACCGCCTGACGCTTTGCAGGCTCACCTACCAGTCTCTCACCGTTTTTTGTAAATGCTACGATAGATGGTGTTGTTCTTACCCCCTCACTGTTCGGAATAACAACCGGTTTTCCACCTTCCATAACAGCCACACAGCTGTTAGTAGTACCTAAGTCAATACCAATAATCTTGCCCATAGTTTTTTCCTCCTATAATTGTCTTTACTCTCAATTTTATCATTTAATAAAGGTATGTTCAGCTCATCTAAGCTCGAAAGAACCTCGCTAAGATTCGTGAACGACGTTCGCACTAAACCCGAAAAGACCTCGTTAAATGCTCACAGTCAATTGGCTACCTGAACCATGGAGTGTCTCACCACGGTATCCCGGTAGGTATAACCCTTCTGAAGTTCCATGGCGATCGTGTTCTCGCCAAGGGATTCGTCATCAATATGCATCACTGCGTTGTGGAAATTCGGGTCAAATGGCTGACCCACTGCTTCGATCGGTTTTACACCTGCATCTTCCAGCGTCTTCATAAGCTGTCTATATATTTTTTCCATTCCTTCTGCAAACGGAGCGCCCTTATCCTCCTCCGGAACGGCTGCAAGGCCTCTCTCGAAATTGTCGACCACCGGAAGTATCTTTTCAATGATATCTCTGGCACCGATTTCAAACATGGCAGATTTTTCTTTTTCTGTCCTCTTTCTGTAGTTATCGAACTCGGCCATATTCCGCTGCAGACGGTCGGTCAGTTCCTCTATCTTGATGTCTCTCGGATCTTTCTTCTCTTTCTTCTTTCCAAAAAATCCTTTTTTCTCCGGTTCTGTCTGCTTTTCTTCTACCGGCTCTTCTTCTCCGTTTTTTTCCTCAGCGGCATCCTCGGCACACGCGTCTGTCTCTGCGGCCTCTTTTTCGCCTTTTTCTATTTCCTTTTCAACGGAACCGGCGTCTTCAGCCTTCATGGCCTCTTCTACCAGTTCCTCTTCTATTCTCGTCTCTTCGCTGCTCACTGTTCTTCCCTTCACCTTTCATCTTTTTTCAGGATTGAATCCAGCTGCGTCATGAGATTCCGCAGCGTATTCAAAACCTTTTCATAGTCCATACGCTTTGGACCGATGATACCGATCGTTCCCCTCAAGCCCTCGCCCAGCTCGTAATTCGCTGTGACGATACTGCAGTCCCTCATCGTCTGCACCGGCGCTTCCTCGCCGATATAGACCTGAATTCCCGAACTGCTTTCTGAACTGTTCACATCATCGACCAGCTCCTGAAGAAGTTCTTTCTGTTCCAGCGTACCGATCAGACGGCTTGCCATCTCTCCGTCGCTTAACTCCGGATACTTGAAAATGTTCGTGGCGCCGCTGGTGTAAATCTGCAAATCATCGTCGTCCGCCCGGATTGCTTCCGCAACCTCGCCCAGAACCCGGTCGACCACCTCGCTGTGTATGCCGGCCTGCTCCTTTAATCTGCTGATCACGTCCAGATTGATTTCCTCTATGGTCAGCCCGTTTAAGGCATTATTAAGAAGAATGTTAAGATTTAAAAGCCCTTCATCGCTTAGCTGCTGGCTGACGGGGATCATGGTGTTCTTAATCATGTTTCCCTCTACAACGATGACCACCAGAAGCTTTCCATCATCAACCTTGGACAGCTGGATGAATTTCAGCTTGTTTCTGTGATACTGGGGAGCGCTGATCAAAGCCGCGTAATTCGTGTTCTGCGCCAGGATTCTTGCCATCTGCTTCAGCAGAAGCTCGACCCGGTCCACACGCTTTAGCATCAGGTCCTTGATTTCAGTAAACTCTTCTTCTTTCTCCTGCATGATCTGATCCACATAAAAACGGTATCCCTTATCGGAGGGAATCCGCCCGGCCGACGTATGCGGCTGTACAATGTATCCCAGCTCCTCCAGATCAGACATCTCATTCCGGATCGTGGCTGAACTCAAATTCAGATCGGTGTACTTGGAAATAGTTCTGGAACCAACCGGTTCGCCAGTTTCTAAGTACGTTTTAATAATAGCCTTCAAGATCGTAACCTTACGGCCGTCCAACTGGTCCTTATCGTTCAACCCGCCACACTTCCTTTCTGAGTCTTTCTGTTAGCACTCAACGTTTGGGAGTGCTAACATCTTCATTTCATAATATATTCTTTTTTCCCTCATTTGTCAATACATTCGATTGAAAATTTTTTGAGAATTTTCTGTGAACTTCTTCTTTATAAATTATAAAGCATTTTAATGAAGTAAGACAAATGTTACAAACGTATTGCCAGTATTTCCTTGACATTTAACATTTTTGTAATATAATGAAAATTGATACACCATAACAACGCATTTTTCTATCATATTTCACGGAAAAATCATAATATTGCGAGGTAAATCATGAAAAAGAAATCAGGAAAGCTTCTTCTGATGCTGTGTGTGACGCTCCTCTGTACCCTGTTTTTATCCATAACAGCTCTGGCTGCCGAAGAAAAAGGCGCTCTCACAGCCGTGGATGGAAACCATATTACAGGGTGGCTGAAGGACAACGCGGAATCCGGCGAGACGGCAGCGGTTGAACTGCATATTTACAAAGACGGAGCCGCCAAAGCGGCAAAGGTCATCACAGTACCGGAAGAAAGCTACAGCGAAGAGGCAGGAAAGTCCTATGGAGACGGCTGTCGTGCATTTGACTATAAGATCAACTGGGAAGAAATAGGCGGAAGCGCTTATAAAGTAGAAGCCTGCCTGGTAACCGGAGATGAAAAAACACTTCTTACCGGCTCCCTGGAATACAAACCGGCACCAGAAGCCTTAAAGAAAACTGAAAGCACCAGCGAGGAGATCGGCCCTGGAATCCCGAAAAAAGAGGAGAAACCAGTGGAAGAAACCTTCGGAGGATATAAAAAAGGAGAGTCCCTCGGGATCTTCAAGACCACCGGATACTGTGGATGCAGTAAATGTTCCGGCGGCAGCGGCCTCACCTATTCCGGTACCGTGCCGCAGGCAAATCACACCATATCAGCAGACATCACCGTACTTCCCCTGGGAACAAAGGTAATAATCGGTGAAACTGTTTACACGGTAGAGGACATCGGAAGCGGAGTGGACGGCCATACCGTAGATCTCTACTTCTCAAGCCACCAGGAAGCACTGGATTATGGAGTAAAAAAACAGGAAGTATTTCAGGCAATTGCGGAGTAGATCCTGAATTATAATATAAGAAGAAAAGCCTTTCAATCAACACATCAGAACGAATAGAGACGCCTTATGAAACATCGGGCATCTCTATTTTTTTATTCATATCCTTGACAAATCTGGAAAATAGTGTAAAATGTGTATTTGTACCTCATTTATTACAAAACTGTTACATATATATATAATATATTAAAATATGTTACAGTTAGTAAAAAAGAAAGGATGTATTTATTACATGAAACGATTGAAACGAAATCAACTGTTCTTCGGAACTTTACTTATGATGACATTTTTATTAGGTACCGCTGTCCCGGCTCTCGCAGGGCAGACACCCGGAGTTCTGGATTGTGTGGAAGGCGACAGCGTCCGGGGCTGGGCCTGGAACAGCTCCGATCCCGCTTCCGCGGTAGAAGTCAAGGTCACAGTCACCAATCAGGCGACAGGACAGACAGAAGCCGAGTACACGGCTCCCGCCGATGACTATCGGGAAGACCTGGTCAGGAAAGGCACCGGAACCGGCAATTACGGATTTGAAGTAATCGTACCGTGGGAATCATATGAGGACGGTTCCTATCTCGTTGAAGCCTACGCATCAGGAATGAAGCTCTCCTGCCCGAAGGTACACAGTGTTGGCGACATGCAGGTCATGAGCTCTGACGGAAGCGCAGGAACGCTTCGCTCCCTCGGTATCTTTAAGACCACCGGCTACTGCCCATGTTCCGCCTGCTCCGAGGGATGGGGACGCCACACCAGCACAGGAGCCATCGCCTCCGCCAACCACACGATCGCGGTTGACCCGAGAGTGATTCCTTACGGAAGCAAGATTATGATCAACGGCGTGATCTATACCGCAGAGGACCGCGGCGGTGCAGTAAAAGGAAACCATGTTGATATCTTCTTTAATACACACGGAGAGACGAGGGCATATGGTACCAGAAGTGCGGAAGTGTTCCTGGTTCAGTAAATCAATAAGGCTTCCCTAAAACGGGAATTAAGACCGTATACCGTATATGCCATGATGTACACGGCATTTTGCCATATGCAGCTGCCTGCTGCCTGTACATCTGCATATCTTACGGTATACGGTCTCATATTATATTTTCAGAATATTCCCTGCAAATTTGTATGACAGCTTACTGTTGTATCCAGGCGCCATCCTTACCGACAGTAAATCCATCCGGTGTCACAGTATTTACTGCCATAGCTCCGTTCCACCCCAAATAGTACCAACTATTTTCCCAGCTTATCCAGCAGGATTCCGCCATGCTTCCATTCGGATTCATAAAATACCAGAGGCCATCTACTAAAATCCAACCAGTATTCATATATCCCATTCCATCAAAATAGTACCAGAGGCCGTCAATCTGCGCCCAAGAAGAAGTGATATATCCGCCTGCAATTTTCTGATACCACCAGCCAATATCATCTTTCTTCCATGCTCCCGGAATCGTATTGACTGATTCCCCTATACTGCCGCTGTCGCTGCTGTCAGTTCCACTTGGTGGAATTATCTCTTCTTTTTTATTCCCCAACACAAACAATGATGAATCTGATATCAGGAAGCTTATCTGATCTCCTTTGACCGTAGGAATTAGAGTATTCCATCCGTTATTGCGATACTCATAAATCATCAGATTCTTTTTAGTAAGACCGGCCGGTATCTCCATCTGAAAACGAATGGGAAGCACTGGCTGAATCTCTTCCTCATTTGCGGTAAGAAATGTATTGACTGCGATCGGGTTGTCTAACACCTCTGAGATTTCAGATACCATCTCATCCGCCGTAGTATTACCAATTCTAAGCCGGACCTGCTGGGAGTGACTCAAGCTTATGTCAGCACTGAAGATAAGCCCCTGTGTATTAACTTTTTTAAAGAAGCCGTTTGTATCGATGACGACTTTGATATCCGGATACGCCTTTGTCAGCAACCTGTCAAGAAATAAAAGCTTGGAATATAATTTATCGCTTATTCTGCCATTTTTACCGTACGTATCCAGGCACTCCTTCGCCTCATCAAGAGCTTGGCTGAATGCAGCTTCTTTTTCACTGTCCATCATATATTCTCCGTACTGTAAAGCCTGTTCCAGCCGGTTCTGTGCTGCGGACAGCGCCCCGCTTATCAACTTCTCCCTGTCCTTACTCACCTTTACTGTAAAGCTGTCAGAAAATACGAGTTCTTCGCCAGCCTCGCCTTCTTCGTAATAAAAAACTTTTACTTTCCGGTTTCCTGTTTTCGATAAATCTGATATTTCTACTTCCAATTCCTCCATCGGCACCCGTTCCGTATACGTTGCATTACTGGAAGTTGCATACACCTTTACTGTCTTTTCCACGATCATACCATCTGCATCAAAGTCGTCTTCCGGCTCATACGTCAACTTATACGGTTTTCGGGTTACATTGATCTTTTCCACAGATCGTATGGATTCATCCCCGTCCAATACTCGGATATCAAAATAATCCTTTAATTCTGCTGCCGGTTCATCGCCTTCTGTGATGGCTGCTGTAACTGTAACCGTAGATGTTCCTGCTTTTTTAGTATTGTACTCTAATGTATAATCTCCATCCTTTAGCACTACAACATTTTCATCCGTTAAGTTAAGTCCGCGTACTTCCAATCCCTCCGGATTAATCTCATCTCCAACAGTATAAATGAGCTGATTCGGCTTTTTAACCACTTTAATAGATTGATTCAGTTTCGTTTCATAAACCATAACAGAGAATGACGTTTCATAAGTAATTGGCTCGGCTATGCTTCTGTCCGTGTACGAAACCGTAATTTTTTGTGCTCCCGTTTTTAATGGATCCAGCTCTCCTACCGTATACTCTTCAGCCTCTAATTGTCTTTCCTCCACCCCATTTTTGCAGATAGAAACCTCCAGGCCAGTCAAATCCAGTTGCTGCCCGATCCAGTATTTTATCTTCACAGGCAGCGTTTTTATCCTAAGTTCCCTGTCAGCGTGCTCTTCCTCCATCTTTACCAGCTGGAAATCTACAGCTTCCGCATTACTGCCATTGATTTCAATGGTCTTTACTTCCTGCTTATATCCGTTTTTGGCGGGAATCTCTACGCTGTATCTACCTTCTGGTAAATTCCAGAAGCTGTAGGCTCCTTCTTCAGTTGTTTTTGCTGCATCGGAGGGGCTTGCCATGCTGATATCACTGCCCTCATACAGATTTACGGAAACATCTTCCATGCACTCGCCTTTTTCTCCTGTTACACGCCCGGCTATCCCATAGGAATTCACAGAGGCAGCCTCAAAAGCCTGAATTTCCGAATAACTCATTCGAGCACTGTAATTTCCCCAGCCCCCCTTATGTCCTCTTCCAAATACACGCAGATACCGTGCAGACACCGGCTCATTGAGAGAGATGATCTGAGGCGCTTTCCGCAAATTGCCCGATATATCGGTATCACTTTCCATCACCACATCCGCTTTCCCGAAGATCGTCGTAGTTGTATCCGATGTAAAATCCGGTGATGTGCTAAGCTGGACCATGCAATCTTTCCAGGTTACTGACCGTAAGTCTGTTAAATACCAAAAGCGGTTGATTACAACCTGTTTCACAGGCCTCTCATCTCCAAAATCATACTGAAGATATGCCCCTTCCCAGGTTGAGTAGCCGTTATCCGCATCACCGTTTTCATTTCCGGCGTTAACAGTCGTATAAATACTCTTATCTGTTGACGGGCCCCAGCCAATGTCAGTATCCACACTGCCATCTGTAGCAGCCTGCCTATTGTTGCTGATTGCCGTGTTCGATGCCGGTATTTTGCCAAAAAGTAGATTCTTCCCCATCGGCACGGCCTCAAGAGTATCAATTGCGTTTTTTAGCCGGTCATAGGCTTTTTCAATATCTCCGCTGGCCGCTTCCGGATCAGCCAGAACCTTTTTTGCTGCTTTCAGGGCCTGCGTATAGAACCACCAGCTCTGTGATGTATAATTCCCGGCATAGTATTCCTGCATAACCAGTCCGTTTAAATCCGGCAGAAGTTCTAAATTCTGTATTGCCGTTTTCAAATTTTCGTATGCATCAACGATTTCCTGATCTCCTGCATCAGACTTATCTAAAACCGTCTGTGCTTCTTTCCTTTTGAGCAGATAATTCCCCCACGCCGACGCCTTATATTCATTTTCGTGATATACACGGTTTACCAGCTTCTGAAGTTCTTCTCTGTCGATCCGGTATGGTTTGGACTGAATATAAACATAGAGTTCTGCCGTAACATTATTCGTGTTTGTCACACCATCCGGAAGATTTATCAAACTTCCCTCCAGGGTATAAATCGTTCCTTCTGCCGTACCGTCGAACCCGTTCGTATCCCATTTCACTTCAATGTCTCGTTGATCTGCCAGAGAAACCGCCTGGTTCAGCATAACTGCCACAGTAGAATCCAACCTGGACTCCAATTCTTCTCTGGTGGTCCCATAGGGAACGACTATGTTCCCTTCCTTCGTATTAACCTCTTTTATGATACCGGTTGCCTCTGTATTATTGCTGCGCCATACACGGATATAATCTACATCAAAAACGGTATTAAAATTTTCAACGTTTCCATCCCGGTATGGAGGCCGCAAGCCCAGTGATAACAATAGATTCTGAGGAATCGCATCCATATTGGAGGCGTGCTGTGTTGAGGTCTGCTTCCAGATAGTGTCAGACTGCACGGCACCAGCTGAACCTGCATAGAAACGGCCTCTTAAAATGCCATCCACATAAAAATTCTGGTAACCGGGTCCCCATTCCAGTCCGTATGTATGGTATTCGTTTGACGGATTAAAGGAATTCCCGCTTCCCCATATTCCTGCACTTCCATGGGGATTCTTGTCCTGTGCCGGTTTTTGTACCGAAGTGGGAGTCTTGAACGTGTGGACTGCAAAATCAAGCTCATTCACAGTCTGTGTCTGCCCGATCTCAAGAACATCAATCTCTGTTCCCCATTTCTCCGTTCTTCCCAAAAGCCAGATGGCACTGCAGGCACCAGGCAGAGCAGGCGCTCCCTTCGCACGTGTTTCCATGTATCCATATTTCATAGATTGTCTGCTTATGATTCCGCCGGATGAGTAATTCATATCGGTAATATCTTCAAAGCCCGGATTAGGCGCCAGATTAGTCGTACTCCCTTCCTCCCGGAAAGTGACATCATCAATGATTGTCATAGCGTAAGGATCTGCCTTCACCTCAAATCCAATTTTACATGTTCCGTCATCAGAAGGACGGATGCCTTCTATAGTATATACAGCAAAGTCATCGCTTTCGGCAAACTCCATGATCGGCCCCCTTAAGGGAATCTCATTGTCGGAAGGATCGGTTGCATACATCTGTGCAATCGGCTGATTACCGGTTTTTTTAACGTATGCTGTAAAGGAATACATTTTATCCGGATTCAAATTATGAATCACTGTATCTGTTCTCACCCAAATAGGAAAGAAATTACCATATACAAGTGCAGACTTTCCAGAGCGCGATCCGTAAAGCGATGTCACATACTCACCGTTTACAGAGTCGCCGTCATACATGTTATGGCTCTCCCAGCCATTAGGTGATTCGTCCAGAAGATCGTTTTTATCATGTCTTGCCGTAAGATGAAGGCTGCCATCACTAACACTTACATTGTCATCCTGCCAACGCCATGCACCAGCCCATGTATACGGTATAGGCTGCCATTTTTCCTTGTCAAGTTCTGAACCATCAAAATCATCTGACAGAGCTTCGTCCAGAATCCAATTCTTTGTGTTAGTTGGATCAGAGCCAGGCAATACCGTCTTGTACTGCTGTGTCACAGATAATTCCTGTGACGGTTGAAGCGCTGCACCTGAATCCGGTTCCCCCAATGGCTGGGCCATAACCGACGTGCTTACCACTGCAATACCAGTTAAAACACTGATTGCTGAAACGAAAAGTTTTTTCATGTTTAAATCCCCCTGTTTTTGCTTCCTTCTTTATTTCACAACATCGTTTCTTTACGTTTTTTAACTTTTCAACCTGAACTTATCGTTACTGGCTTTTAGCGCCTCACATCCTTTCACAGTATTTAGCTATAATTTTATACACTTCACAGTTTATAATTTTGTATTAATTATACAATTAAAAGCAAAGCATTAAATACTCTATATTTTTTGTATTAAGGTGGATTATTTTGCTTTTACATAACAAAAGAGAAGAAAAAACGAATTATGCGTTTTTCTTCTCTTCTATATAATTATTAAAATCATATCAATCCAGCAGGAACAAACTCATCGCATAGTTGCTCAAATCAAGTCCCCGCTCGGTCAGATGGTAGTAGCCGTTTTTATGTTCCAGCAGGCCCTCCCGCTCCAGTTTGTCGATCACACCGCCATAGACGTTTCGTATACTCTGTCCGAACCGGGTGATAAAGCCTTCTGCCGATACGCCCCGTGTCAGGCGAAGCCCCAGGAACATGAACTCTTCCATCTTGGACTTTACGCTCAGCTGCTCCATATCCTGTCTGAGTGCCTGACAAAACTCTGCCTCGTCGTCGAGATGGGCCGATACGTAGCTTTGGAAATCGGACGTGTTGTGGAAACGGCATCCCTCCAAATAGGAGGAGGCCCCCAGTCCCAGTCCCAGATACCCGGTTCCGGTCCAGTATCCCACATTGTGGCGGCATTCGAAGCCGGGTCTGGCATAGTTGGATATCTCATACCGCTCATACCCCTGTTCGGCCAGACAGTTCCTGGTCATGTAATACATTTCCCGCTCGGTATCCTCGTCCGGAAGATCCGGAAGCGCCATTAAGCGGCGGCGTTCCTCCGGAGACATCTCATAGCTCTCCATCTCCACATGGCCGCCGTAACGGTCGTAAAAAGGCGTTCCTTCCTCTACAATCAGACTGTAGGCAGATATGTGTTCCGGCTTCAGCATAGCCGTCTTTTTCAGCGTATTCCTCCACGATTCCGGAGTCTGTCCCGGAATGGCGGAAATCAGGTCCACATTGACGTTCGTAAATCCTGCCATGCGCACCCTCTGGAAACTCTTTAAGAATTCGTCGTAGGTGTGGATTCTCCCAAGATAGCGAAGCTCCGTGTCATCCGCCGACTGAAGTCCCATGCTGACGCGGTTGATTCCAGCTTCCCGGTAGGCGACGAGACCTTCCATCTTCACCGTCCCCGGATTGACCTCGATCGTTATCTCCGCATCGGGCGCAATGTCGTAGTGTTCCTTAAGCGTCCCCATGATGGCAGTCATATCGGTCACATCCAGGACAGAAGGCGTTCCCCCTCCCAGAAAAATGGTATCAACCTGATACTCCCGTACAAAGCTGCTCTGAATGCGTATCTCTTCCAGCAGCTTGTCCGTATACTCCCGGCGCATCCGCATATTACCCGGAAACGACAGGAAATCGCAATAGGCGCATTTCTTTGCACAGAAAGGAATGTGCACATAGATTTCCAATTTCTTTTTATTCATCATCTAACTTCAGTACGCTCATAAATGCCTTCTGTGGTATCTCTACGTTACCAATCTGGCGCATACGTTTTTTACCTTCCTTCTGCTTTTCAAGGAGTTTTTTCTTACGGGTTATGTCACCGCCGTAGCACTTGGCAAGTACATCCTTGCGCATGGCCTTGACGGTCTCTCTTGCAATAATCTTTCCTCCAACGGCCGCCTGAATAGGAATCTCAAACAGCTGTCTCGGGATCTCCTCCTTCAGCTTTTCGCACATCCGGCGTCCCCGGTCGTAAGCGGATTCCGCGTGTACGATAAAGGACAGCGCATCCACCTCTTCCTTATTCACCAGGATATCCAGTTTCACCAGTTCGGAACGCTCGTATCCCTTTAAGTCGTAATCGAAGGAGGCGTAACCTCTGGAACGTGATTTCAAAGCGTCAAAGAAGTCATAAATGATCTCATTGAGCGGAAGCTCGTACTTCAAAAGGGCACGGGTTGCTTCCATATATTCCATTCCCAGATAGACGCCGCGTCTCTCCTGGCACAGCTTCATGATCGCTCCCACAAACTCGGTGGTCACCATGATCTCCGCGCTGACAATCGGCTCTTCCATGTATTCGATTTCGGACGGATCAGGGAGGTTTGACGGATTCGTCAGCTGTATCATCTCACCGGTCTTCTTATAGACCCGGTAAATAACACTGGGCGCCGTGGTTACCAGGTCCAGGTTATACTCTCTCTCCAGACGTTCCTGGATAACCTCGAGATGCAGAAGTCCCAGAAAACCGCACCGGAAGCCGAAGCCCAGTGCCAGAGACGTCTCCGGCTCGAAGAACAGGGAGGCATCATTAAGCTGAAGCTTCTCCAGCGCGTCCCTTAAATCGTTGTATCTGGCGCCATCCGCCGGGTACATACCGCAGTACACCATGGAGGTGACTTTCTTATAACCCGGAAGCGGCTTATCACAGGGATTGTCCGCGTCCGTAATCGTATCACCCACGGCGGTGTCCTTCACATTCTTGATACTGGCTGTCACGTAGCCAACCATACCCGCGCTCAGTTCGTCACAGGGGATAAACTGACCCGCGCCGAAATAGCCGACCTCCACAACCTCTTCCACAGCTCCGGTAGCCATCATACGGATTCTGACGCCCTTTTTCACACGGCCTTCCATGATACGGCAGAATACGATGACGCCTTTGTAGGAATCGTACAGAGAGTCAAAGATCAGAGCCTGGAGCGGTGCGTCCGGATTCCCCCTGGGTGCGGGAATCTTCTTCACGATGGCCTCTAAAACCTCCTCAATGTTCTCGCCTGTCTTAGCCGAGATCCTTGGAGCGTCTTGGGCTTCGATTCCGATCACATCCTCAATCTCTCCCACCACACGTTCCGGCTCCGCACTCGGTAAATCGATCTTATTCAGAACCGGAAATACGTCCAGGTCATGATCCAGCGCCAGATAGACATTGGCCAGCGTCTGGGCCTCGATTCCCTGAGATGAATCCACCACGAGCACAGCGCCGTCACAGGCCGCCAGGCTCCGGGACACCTCATAGTTAAAATCTACATGCCCCGGCGTATCGATCATATTGAAAATGTATTCCTCTCCGTCTTCCGCCTTGTATACGGTACGGACGGTCTGGGCCTTGATGGTGATTCCGCGTTCCCGCTCCAAATCCATGTTGTCTAAAACCTGGGCCTGCATTTCCCGGCTTGTCAAAAGTCCGGTCTTCTCTATGATTCTGTCCGCAAGGGTTGACTTCCCATGATCAATATGGGCGATAATGCAAAAATTGCGTATTTTACTCTGGTCAACAGTTGCCATTTACTTTCCTCTTTTCCATTTTTCTGCAGTTGATGATACAAATACAAAATGACACGGCAATGATGTTCCTGCTTTAAAAATATACCATTTTTTTAATTTCCTTGCAACACCATATTCAGAACTTCCGCAAGCGGTTCCATGGCATTTCGTGCTTCCTGGTATGTATTTGTCTGTGCGCCGACCTCAATTAACACGGACCTCGGACGGAGATGGAGATTATACCGGAGACCCTTGATATAAATTTTCCTGGTCAGTCCCGGGAAATAGGCCGCCGCATCCAGCTGCATCTGGAAACTGAATGCCAGATTATCACTCCGGTACGGATTGGGCAGATACTCGATCGGTCCCTCCGGAGTCTGGCTGACGCCATTGAAAAACATGATAGGAGCCGTCGGTTTTCCATTCACCTCATTGACCATGTGAAGGCTTTCATTGACCCCATCCCGGTGCAGATCCAGGATGACCTCTATGGAGGGATTCTCCTGAAGAATCCTCGTGACTCCGTCCAGGGCATATGTATACGCTTTATTCCGGTCCAGCTTTCCGTTCTGGAGGTCATAGACTGATTTGTCATGGATTACATGATATCCCTTGGCCGTCAGAAGCTCCGTCAGATAATTTCCGATCCCAATCACGGTTGCTTCCTTATTATCAGGCCCGTAATCGGAGAATTCCTCCTGGGAATGGGTATGGTAAATTAAAATCTGCGGCTTGTCGTTACTTCCCTCCAGCGTAAAGTCTTTTGCCAGAAATTCATCCGCCTTCATAAGATCACGCCCCGCTGTCGCCGAGGTGTGCACGCTGTAAAAATGCTTCATCATGTAGTCGTAGTCGGCCAGCTGCTCTTTCCTGTAGGTTTTGCCGATGAGAGGCAGGACACTGGCAGCACACGTCATATTATCATCCTTTTTCGGGAGAGCTGCGGCGTTTCCATTGATTCCCGCGTTTTCGCTGACACCTGTGTTTTCGCCATTTCCTGTATTTCCGCTGTCTCCCGCGTTTCCACCACTACCTGTATTTCCGCTGTCTCCCGCGGCTCCATCGCCATTAGCGGCCAGCACCGTCGTGCCGGCCTGCTCCATGGTACCGGCTCCGGTCTCTTCACCGCCGTCATACATCAGGTATTGGTGTTCCTCATAGAATTTTCCGCTTTCCAGATACCCTGCAAATGCCGGATCTTCTTCCTTGTAGTTTATTTCACCGCCCTCTTCCCTGCCCAGATACCGGTACAGGGGTGACTGCCCAAATATGAAGCGGCAGATAAGACCGCTGATGCTTTCCTCTTCCGCTTTCACCATTTTCGTCTCATTTTCTTCTGCCCGTCCGGCTGCCGGATAATTCATACGCCAGATCCACTCAAGCCCGGTATCCGCCTGGCCAATTATCAAGGCAGTAAGCCGCTCTCTGCCTGACGCCCGTCCGGTTCCAGCTGCTCCCCTGATCAAGAGGAGGACGGCAAGTACCAGGCCGGTGATAAGCATCATATGTCTGATGAGCCAGTTAATCCTTCCGCCCTTCTCCTTCATAAACACCTTCCTGCATTTCTTTCACGGCGCCCCGGAAAGAAAAAAGTCCCTCGCTTATATACTATGCAGGAAAATCACCATTTACCCCTTACTCCTCTTCCTCTCCCATAAAAGCGAGATGAATTCCCTCGGAAATGGTATAGCTCAATTCCTTAACCGTCTCATCAATATCCGGAGGAGTCACATAAAGTGGGCCGAATTCCGGCTCCAGCAGTTCCCGGATCAGATCATACTGCTCGTCAGAGCTCATGCTTCCCACAAAATCCCCCATTCCTTTCGTCTCCATCCCCTTAGACAGGGCGGCAATCATGGCGGATACGGTGTCATGAACGATAGCTGCCGCTCCAACCACGGTAGGAACACCGATCGCCATAACCGGAATCCCCAGACTTTCCTTTGTTAAGCTGTGACGGTGGTTGCCAACGCCGGAACCCGGATGAATTCCCGTATCGGTCAGCTGAATGGTGGTTCCCAGCCTTTTCACGCTCCTTGCTGCCAGCGCGTCGATTGCAATAATCAGATTCGGCTTCGTCTCATGAATAATCCCCTTTAAAATTTCCGCGCTCTCCATCCCGGTCTGAGCCATGACGCCTGGAACAATACCGCTGATGACCGGCATACTGCGCCCATTCCAGAACTCATCCCCATACTGCACCTTCAAATGTCTCGTGACCTGAAGATTGTTAAGCACTCTTGGCCCCAGAGAGTCCGGTGTCACAGAGCTGTTGCCGAGGCCGACCACCAGAACATGGAAGCCGGAGGCCCGGTAGTCTTCTCCCTCCAGAAGCTGCCCAATCTGCCGTGCCAGTTCTTCCGAGACCTCTCTGTGGTAGTTTTCATCTTTTCTGGATAACTGGTCAGCCTCCAGTGTTATATAGGAGCCCATCGGTTTCCCCATGGCCTTTTCGCCCTTCTTATCCAGTATTTTCACTTCCGTCATCTTGATCCGGCTGTCCGCCCGATGCCACTCTCTTAAGGATACCCCACTTATTTCTCCGCCATTTCCCGGAAAGCTTTCCTTCTCCTCTACTGCAAGATCTGTCCGAACTTCGAATGTATTTTCCATATTTCTCACCTTTCTTTAACAGATCACGCCCCGTCGGCACCTGCTGTCCGGTCTGCCCCGGCCGGGGCAGACCGGACAGCAGGTGCCGACGGGGCATAAACTGCGACTTTTTTTCTTTTCTCTGGTATTTTCTGCAAAAAATCAGGAATTATGTATTGACAATAGAAGCTTTATTCGTTAAAATACTAAGGTATGTTTACATTGAACTGTCCGTGTCCAGGCTTTGATGCAAAACAAAGAATAACCATATATCAATTAAAATTGGAGGTGTACAGATTTGGCTAACATTAAATCCGCGAAAAAAAGAATTTTAGTTAACGAGACTAAAGCTGCTAGAAACAAAGCGATCAGATCCAGAGTGAAAACATCGATTAAGAAGGTTGACGCTGCTATTACTGCCGGTGACAAGGCTGCTGCACAGGCATGTTTAACAAGCGCAATCGCTGAAATCGATAAGGCTGCTACTAAGGGAGTATATCATAAGAATACTGCTTCCAGAAAAGTATCCCGTATCTCTAAGGCTGTTAACGCAATGGCTTAATTCATAGAAAAACCTGATAATAAAGGAATTCCCCGTTCGGCTTAACCCACTGGATGGGGATTTTTTTGTTTTATTATATTTTGATTTGTTATTACTTTGTTGTTGTTTATAAAAAGATTCTAATAATTATAATAGGAAGAAACAGGATATATAATTCCATATGTTCTATTTTTAAGCGCATAAGATATTTTAATAGCCCGGCACGTAAGAATGGATACCAGACTGCTTGAAAAACGATTTAAAAGATATGACCACTGACTCCAGCCAGCGGCATTTTTTTATTTAAGTTGGCTTATATCTAATATCTGCACACCCGATGCGGATATCAACAGATGTAAATACTGTTATAAGGAAACGTGTGGCTGCGGGAAGACCATTCTATCATGAAAACGGTTGATACAAACACAAATACAAATATAAGAATACTTAAGGCGGCCCAAACGGACCGCCCTTTTTATAGATATCATTAGCAACCACAGTTATCCTGCCTGCAGGAGGCATTGTTACAGCCGTCTCTAAATCCGGCCTCATAAGCTTCTTTTCTTTCTCTGGCACATGGATCGAAACAGCAATTATTGTTGTTATTGCTGCAGTTGCAATTCCAATTGTTATTACAATTATTTTCACAGGGATTGTTGCATACGCATCTGCAGCAATTATTACAGCTATTATTACAGCTATTATTACAGCTATTATTTCTACAACCACACCAGTTACCACAGAGACATCTACATATATTACACATAATTTATTTCCCCTTTTTATATATGTTAAATTATAATTTATTATATGCAGAGAGGGGACAAAGGTGACAAGTCGTGATTATTCTGTCCACTGTACCACGAGATTCCCCTGTCTTAAATTATTCGTAACCAGTAATGCCCCCATATGTTGCCAGATCATCCTTCCGGGCTGTACACCTTCTTGCCCATTCTTGTGCGCCTGGCATGAGCAACGGCCCGGTCCCACGGGTAAAATGGTCACTCTCATGAGAAAAGGGCTTATAACGCCTTATTTATCTTATAGTTCAATCTATTTTATCACAATCTTGCTCTACTTTTAAAACATTTTGTCTATTTCAAAAAAATGCATCACAAATAGAAACTATATACGTTATTAAAGTGAGTTGTATTTTGCAGCTCATCCCCCCAGGGGCGGAGGTTATCCTTCTCCTCCTCCGCCCTTTAAAAAAGAAAAGCACTTCTCACGGCACGCTTCCCGACAGCATATGATAGAAAAAGCGCATAAGGAAGTTACCCTTGACCAATCTTACTTATCATTATCCATTCACCAATCCCCCGCTGCCATACGCCTATCAGGCACTCGAACCCTATATTGATGAAAAGACCATGAAGCTTCACCACGACCGTCATCTTCAGACTTACGTTGACAATCTCAACAAGGCGCTGGCCGATTACTCCCGTTTTCATAATTGGACGCTGGAACAGCTTATTTACAATATTGCCAGCCTTCCTGAGGAGATCCAGACAGCGGTACGAAATAACGGCGGCGGAGTTTACAACCACCTGCTCTACTTTACCGGCCTGGCTCCCGCTTCGAACCAAATGCCAACCGGTGCACTGGCCGATGCCATCCGCAGGGAATACGGAAGTCTCGACGCCTTTTTAAAGAAGTTTAAGGAGGCTGCGTTATCCGTCTTCGGCTCCGGATACGCCTGGCTGGTAGTCGCCGCAGATGGTTCTCTCATGATTACTACCACGAAAAATCAGGATACTCCGCTCCCACTGGGCTTATGCCCCGTCTTCAATCTCGATGTCTGGGAGCACGCCTACTATTTAAAGCACTATAATCTCAGAGCCGACTATATCGACGATTTATTCCATGTAATAAATTGGGAACAGGCAGGCCAGCGTTATATGGCATGTTTTCAGATACAATAAAATTCAATATCTGAATTTGTATAGAAAAAGGAAGGAAGCTTACCATCAACGGTATCTTCCTTCCTTTTTTTCTTTTTTACTCTGCCATAAAGACTTCTCAACGTCTTAAAATTTTCTTGTAATCAGCAGTTCGACCGCCATCCGGTCATTCAGCCGCCCGGTCTTCACCGCTTCTTCCGCTTCCACGCACTGAGTCACACAGGACAGGATCTGCTCCCGCGTAAATGTCTTGGCCTGGGGCATCATCTTGCCTGCCACAAACGGCGGCACCTTGATTCGGGAAGCAATGGCCCCTTTATCCATTCCCTTTGCCATCAGTTCCTTCACCTGCAGAATCTGATTAAACTGTCTGGCAATCAGAAACATAATTCTCATCGGCGGTTCCTTGAGCGTAAGTAAATCTTCGTACAAATCCATGGCCTTTTTCGTTTGACGGTTCACAATGGCTGTCACCATATCAAATATCTTATTGGTCACACGAACCGTACAGATCGCTTCCACATCCTCGTCCGTAATCACGTCGCGCCCCATAGTGAAGCTTACCAGTTTTTCCAGCTCCATCCGGATATTTTCCATATCATCTCCGGTCATATTTAAAAGAAGCTCCATGGTGCGCCCGGTAATCTTCTTCCCCTCTCTGGCCAGAATTCCTCCTGCCCACCTGGAAAGCTGCGCAAAATCCTGTCTGGCCATCTCCGCCGCATAGCCGATTTCCTTCACCTTTTTGAACATCCGGCTGCGCTTGTCCACTTCAGATTCCACAAAAATGATGCAGGTCGTATCCGGCATCTGGGGCAAATAAGCGACCAGCTCATCTGATGCACCCTTGAAGAATCCACTATCCTCGACCATAATCAGACGTTTTTCCGAGAAGAAAGGCATTGTGTCTGCAAGGCTGATGAGTTCATTCAAATCCAGTCCCTTCCCCTCGAAATAGTTATAATTCATGGTATCATCGCCGGATATGGCGGTTCTCATCTGGTTTTTATAGCTGTTTTTTAAAAATGCCTCATCGCCGTACAGCAAATACACCGGTTTGAAGCTATGATTTTTAATATCCTGAGTGAGATTCTGCATGATGTCTTTCCTCTCTACCTGCCTTTCGTCACTAGTGCCTCCCAGCATATATACGCTGGGAGACACTATACCATTATACTAAGGGAATTCCGATGCGTCAACGAACAAAAACCGCTCTCAATCCAAAAACGCCTTCCACCTCACCATTTTCCCATCCGTCTTCATCGTAATCGCTCCCCTTTCCGCCGTTCCATAGATTTTCACGCTTCGGTCATCCAGACGTTCCAGCACCTCCTTATGAGGATGGCCGTAGGAATTCCCTTCCGCATAGGAAATCACCGCCCAATTAACGCCCAGGGCGTCTAAAAATGTCTCTCCGGAAGAAAACCGGGAACCATGGTGAGCGGTCTTCAATATCTGAATCTCCGAAAGTACGCCCGGTTTTTCGGATAAGGCAGACAAAAGCCGCAGTTCTCCCTCGCCGCTCATATCTCCGGTAAATAAAATATGGCAGTTTCCATAGTCCACCTTCAATACCTCGGACTCCTCGTTCTTATCCGCAGGCAGATCAGAAATTCCCGGATAGAGACAGGTCACGCCGATCCCTTCCATATAAAAGCTTTCTCCAGCTTCAATCAATGATACTTTTGTCCCCCTGGCCCTGGCCAGTTCAGCAAGGCTTAGGAGCGCATCATCTTCCCTTCCCTGGCAGGGCAGAAGCAAATTGCGTATCTCGATCTCCTCACAGGACTCCAGAAGATAGCGAACACCGCTTATATGGTCCAGGTCGCCATGACTGACAAAGGCATACTCAATCACCGATACCCCACAGCTCTTCAGACACGGCTCCAGCCGGTACTCTCCCAGCTTCTTCTCCGAAGTACTCCCCCCATCTATCAGCATGGCGCCGCGGCCGGAACGAAGCAGAATTCCATCCCCCTGTCCCACGTCCAGAAACAGAATCTCCATCCCGTCAACAGGGCGCGGCATCAGAATACAGGGCAGAAATACGCAGATACAGAAAAACAGGACTGTTCTCAGCCATATTGGGCGGGATTTTTCGACCTCTGCTCTCTTCCCTACCGCTCTCTTCATCCCGATCAGCGCCACCAGCAGCACCATATAGTAAAGAATCACAGCCGCAGCAGCCGGCCTTCCCATCACCAGCGTATGATACGGGAGGCGTTCCGTCCCATGGCAGAGCCATTCATAAAACTGCAGTATATAGTGACCGGTTCCCGCAGCCAGCGCACCCGCCTTACAGGAAATCCCGCCCAGCAGAGCCGTCCCGATCCCGGAGCATATGACGCCTCCCATCAGCGGGATCACCAGCAGATTCAGGAAAATTCCGTAAACAGGGAACTGAAAGAAATCCCACAGAATTACCGGGAGCGTCACCAGCTGAATTGCAGCACTCACCATCAGCGCGCCCAGAATCTTTCGTTCCTTCCCCAGATAATCCTGAATAACAGGAAGCATGCCTCCCACGGCAAAGACAGCGCCGAACGACAGTTGAACACCTCCCTGCGTCAAAAGCTCCGGCGTTTCCCATACCAGCATCAGAAGCGCCAGGGACAGCGCCGACAGGAGATCGTAGGTCCTTCCCAGATAAGAAGCCAGGAAACCGGTACTCATCATGACGACGGCCCGCACCACGGAAGGTGACCCGCTGGTCATCGCACCGTAGCAGAAGATAAAAGCAGTTCCGGCCAGTCCGGCTCCTTTATAGCCTAAACCGGCTTTTCTTAACAGCTTATATCCTCCCATTCCGATAATTGATAAGTGAAGGCCGCTGATGGCCAGCAGATGAGCGATACCATTCTTCTGATATAAATCCTTAATCTCGCTGTCCAGCGCTTTCTTATCCCCCAAAACGGCCGCAGAAAAGATACCCGCGTCTTCCGCCGCCGCAGATCTCATAATATTCTGCTTCGCCTTTTCCCGGATTTGCCGCAAAAGCTCCGGAAGCGGGGAGACATCTCCTCCTGAAATCTCCACTTCTTCCCCATACATACGGCAGTCCACTCCCTGTCCGCGGTAATAACTCCTGGAATCAAACTCTCCCGGATTCCTGGCGCGTGCAAATAACTCCAGCTTACCTCTCACAGTAACATTACTGCCAATCTTAAAGTCCCGGGCGTCCGGCATATCTTCCGTCGCATCCGTTTTCCACGATATCAGTACACAAGGAATCTGCCGGCTCATGCTGAAGGACCGGCCCTCTCCGCCCCCAGCCAGCGGCCGCACCACATTTTCCTCAAGCGTAATCTGTACCTTTCCCTCAGACTCCTCCACTGCGCTCACCCGTCCATGCAGTTCCGAATAAATGCCAGCCATCTCCATACAGGCCCGTTCCCGCGCCTCCCATTTCTGCTTCGTATCCCCTGCCCGCCCCATTCCGAGCAGCACAAAAAGGAGGAACACAGGCAGCCACACGGCACCTTTGCTCCTCCTTTTTTTGCATACTGCACCTGTTCCCGCCGCCAGAAGCGCCAGAAGCGCTGAAATCGCCGGAATCAGAAGTCCCGATGTCAGAGAAAGCAGAACGACGGTCTCTCCAAGTACGAATCCCCCTGCTATCAGACATAATGGACGTTTTATAAATACTTTCCTCCTGTTTACTGCGGACTGTCTTCGTTCTCCGCGTTGTAATCCAAGTTGCGTTCAAACAGCTGGTTTAAGGATATGGAATCCCGGAACATCACCTCCTGGGAACCATTGACCGCGATCTGCACTTTATTGACAGATGAAACGGCAGCCAGAGAATTCACAATGGAATAGACTGGGATATATTCCTTAACATCCAGCGAATTATTTAAAAATGATGCGTCAAAATTCAAATAACAGACGTTTTCATTGACCGATACATTTAACAGCTTCGTATCCTTTGGAAGCGTCGCGCCTATTCCCGGCCTGTCCGGCCCGGCGATCAGCTGTTCCACCACCAGCTTCTCCAGTGATGTGGTCACGTTATGTACGACCTCCCGCTGCTCTTTCACCAGCTTTTCTCCGGTGCTGTCTGCAAAATACAGGGTCAGCTCCGTCTTTTCAAACGCGTTGACATTACTGATATTATCGATAAAATCGGCTCCTGTCATGGCGCCCACCGGCACGCCGGTGCTGTCCATCAAAGGCTGCTCCGCCGTATAGATAGCCACGTAGTCCACGCCCTCCGCCTGGGTCAGTGTCCGCACGAGAGCGGCCCTGCATAAGATCTCCCTCGTCGGATTCATCATGGCGTAATTGTTGTCAAAATAGAGGTAGAGTACCGTATCCTCCAGCTTATACCGTTCAAATCCCACTTTATCCGGGACAGCCGACTGGCGGTCTAAATCCTGCGGCACCGTCTTAAGCTGCTCCATCAGATTGGTGATCTTCCAGTCCGCCTCTGTGGCCGTCCCATCCGCCGGCATCTGCGGCATCGTATAGTCCTGTGGTTCCAGCCTCGTCATGGAGGAATTCATATAGTAGATCTGGTACACTTCCTCCGTCTGTTCCTCATTCCCGTCTCTCCTCTGGCAGCCTGCCAGAACGACAAGAAGCACCAGGAGGAGCAGACTGTATATCCATCGTTTCATAAATTACGTCCTCCTGTTTCTATGGAATATAGGTGAGCGGGATTCTCACGGTAAACGTGGTTCCCTCGCCTTCCTTGCTGGTAAGCCGGATCGCTCCCTGATGCATCAGGATAATATTCTTCGTGATGGCGAGGCCCAGGCCGGTACCCCCGGTCTCCCTGGAACGTGCCTTGTCCACGCGGTAAAATCGTTCAAATATGTGCTCCTGGAATTCCTCCGATATGCCGATTCCGGAGTCTGCCACCTTGACGTAAAAAAACTTGTGATCCGCGTCGAGAGTGACGCGCACCCATCCGCCTTCCACGTTATATTTAATGGCGTTTTCCACCAGATTGTTGAGAGCCAGGGACAGTTTTACCTCGTCCACGTCCGCCGTCACCTCACGGATGCTCTCAAAGGTCAGCTCCACATTGCGTTTTCCGGCGATCGGACGGAGTCTCTTTAAAATCAGCTCCAGCAGGCCGTTGACATTCACCTGCGCAATGTTTAACTCGGCCCCCGCCGTCTTGTCCATGCGGACCAGAGACAGAAGGTCGTCGATAATCTTGCTCTCCCGGTCAATCTCGTCCGAGATATCCGTCATAAATTCCCGGTACAGCTCCACCGGTACGTCATCCATACTCATCAGGGAATCTGCCAGAACACGGATGGAGGTGATGGGCGTCTTCAGCTCATGGGATACATTCGATACGAATTCTTCCCTCGACTGGTCCACCGCCTTTAGTTTTTTCAGCGTCTTGCTGATCGATTCCGTGATCTGCCGCGTCTCCGTATATGCGTTGGAGGAGAGTTCCTCATCCAAGTTGCCTTCCTCCACCCGTTTCAGCTTCCACTGCAGCTCCTTAAACGGGTTCATCAGAAGCTTGACGAGAAGCACGACGAGAATCGCCAGGATGGAAAATATCATGAGGTGCAGGAAGCTGCCCTTTTCCGACACGGAGGACAGCCGCGTCAGCAGATCCTCGGTGGACGCCGTCACGATCATGACACCGTCGATTACCTTGTCCTCGCTGTTGGAGTAAACCGGGATCGTCAGAGCCGCGTAATTCTTATCCGAATTATACTTGCTGCTGTTCTCCCCGTTGAAGCATCGGATCACCTCCTCCGATACGTTCAGCTTGCCAAGAGACAATGAAAATGTATCGGAAACAATCCGGAAATTCTTATTGACAATGACAATTCTTCCATTGAACATGTCTGCTTTCACGGACATCTCATTGTCTAACAGCGTATCCCTGGGTTCATTCACCAGGTAGCCGCCCCGCGTCATCTTATTGCTCAGGATCGAGCACTGGTTCTGAATATCCTGTATCCGCGCGTCGATCTGGTTCTGCCTGTAGGTTCCCAGCATGATCTTATTCTGGATCAGCATGGGAGCCAGACCGATGATCAGGAAGAACAGGATCAGCACCAGCCTTAAGCTTACGGTGTGTTTCAGTTTAATCGGTTTTACCTGGAAGAACATCTTAAGCACACCTCCCGGTCTGTTCCGCTCATAGAGACAGCTTCTTCGTACAGGCGACGGCCAGCGCTCCCGGTCCGATGTGGCAGGACACGCTTAAGGATAAGTGGTCCACGTAGATATCGCCGGTCTTCGGGAACAGCTCCATCAGTTCCTTTTTAAATTCAAGAGCTGCCGTCTCATTATCCGTATGGGCCACCGCCATATGGACAGCCGCGCCCTCCGGATCGGAAAAGCGCTCCTCCAAATCCTTCTTAATGGCTGTAACCATCATACTCTTCGCCTGCTTCATGGTTCTCGCCTTGGCAAATGCATCCAGTTTTTCTCCCTGAATCGTCAAAACTGGCTTAATCTTCAAAAATGTTCCCAGCAGTGCCGCTGCCGGCGTAATCCGGCCGCCCTTTTTTAAATACTCCAGGGTGTCCACCGTAATGTAGATGGTAGAATCGAAGGCCGTCTCTTCCAGCACCTTCTTAATCTCTTCCGCGCTCATTCCCTGATCCGCCATGGCCTTCGCCTCGAGAACGGACTGCCGCTGTGTAACAGAAATTCTCTGGTTATTGACCACCAGCACCTTTCCGCCGAAGTCGGCAGCCAGCGCGTGGGCCGTCTCGCAGGAGCTGCTTAAGCCGCTGGACATGGGAATGTGAATCACAGAGTCGTGATCCTTTAACAACTCGTTCCATAAGTCGATCAGAGACGCGGGTGACGGCTGTGACGTGGAGATATCCGCGCCCTCCGCCAGCCTCTCATAAAAGGATTTCTGTGTAAGGCTGATATCCTCAAAATACGTCTCTCCAGCCATCATAAAGGGCATCGGAACCACATTGATTCCCGCCTGTCTTCCCTGCTCCTGTGTAATTCCGCTGTTACTGTCCGTAACAATCGCTACTCTCATCTGCTATTCTCCTTCATTTTCCATCTAGTACAGCATTGCATAAGTTCCGATGAATTCTGCACTGGTGCCTTCCGGCGTAAATACGCTGGACCGCACTAATTCTGCTCCGCTTCGCCTGCGGAGGTGTACAGCTGGTAATAGATTCCCTGCTTCTTAATCAGTTCCTCGTGATTTCCTTCTTCTATAATATTACTGCCGGACAGGACAAGGATTCTGTCCGCATTCCGGATGGTTGTCAGCCTGTGTGCAATCGTAAGGGTTGTCCTGCCCGCCGCCAGACGTTCCAGAGACTGCGATACCAGATGTTCGCTCTCGTTGTCCAGGGCAGATGTGGCCTCATCCAGAATCAGGACGGGCGGATTCTTTAAAAATACCCTCGCTATGCTGATCCGCTGCTTCTGGCCGCCTGAAAGCTTCACACCGCGCTCGCCCACATACGTGTCGTAGCCGTCCTTCAGCCCCATGATGAATTCATGGGCTCCCGCCATCTTCGCCGCCGCAAGGATTTCTTCCCTGGAGGCACCCGGATGGCCGTACTCGATGTTCTCATAAACCGTACCCGAGAATAAGTACACATCCTGCTGCACGACGCCGACGCTTCCGCGAAGGCTCTGCAGCGTTACATTCTTAATATCCTGTCCGTCCAGCAGAATCCGTCCCTCGGTAGGATCGTAAAAACGCGGGATCAGATTGCACAGCGTCGTCTTTCCGCCGCCCGACGGCCCCACCAGGGCAACCTTCTCCCCCGGCCTGATCTTTAAATCGATATTCGAAAGGACCGGATTATGATCATCCGGATATTCAAAGGACACACGGTCAAAGGTAATGCTTCCGTGTACATCCCGTAAGGGAACCGCCCCTTCCTCATCGAAAATATCCACCGACGCGTCCATCAGCTCCGTGAAACGCTCGATTCCCGTCATTCCCCTCTGAAACTGCTCCGCAAATTCGATAATTCTGCGGATTGTCGCCAGAAGCGTCGTCACATACATGGTATAGGCCACTAAATCGCCGGGATCGATAAGCCCCTTAATCATAAAGATGCCGCCCGCAACGATGACTACCACGTACATCAGTCCGTCAAACATGCGGATGGTATTCTGGAACGCCGCCATATACTTATAGGTCTGGCGCTTGATATTTAAAAATTCCTGATTGTCGCGATTGAACTTCTCGATCTCGACACCCTCGTTGGCAAAGGCGCGGACCACCTTGTTGCCGAGTAAGCTGTCCTCGATTCTGGCGTTCAGCTCACCTATATGGTTACGCTGTTTCTTGAATGCCCTCTTCACCTGAATGTTGAAGTAGGAGCAGGAGACCGCCATCACGGGGATAAACACAAATATGATCACCGTCAGGGGAAGATTGATTCCCGCCAGTATGACAAAGGACACAACGGTCTTCAAAAAGGCGATAAAAAACTCTTCCGGACAATGGTGGGCGAACTCGGTCACATCGAACAAATCGCTGGTGATCCTGGCCATGATCTGTCCCACCTTCGTATTGTTGAAATAATTATCCGACAACTTCTGCAGATGTTCAAATGCATCCTGACGCATATCCGTCTCAATGGCGGCACCCATCACATGGCCTGTGTACGCCATATAGAAGCTGGCCAGACCGTCCACAATCCGGAGGGCAAAGTAGAGTACACCGATGCCCACAATCGTCTGAACGGTCAGTGAGGCCAGATCCTTCAGTCCCTGATTGGTGATATAGCGCAGGATCAGCGGCAGGATCAGCTCACAGACCGTGGTCAGCGAGGCGCACAGCAGGTCAAACACCATAATCCGTGTGTATTTCTTATAATAGGGAACAAACCGTTTTAAGAGTGTTCCCGTTTTCATCTCTTTCTGTTCCATAAAATCCTCTATTCCGTTATTGTAATCTTTTTCACCAGATCAAGAGCCCACTCCATCTCCCCGGGCTTCCTGCAGGTTATGTTGATATTGGTTCTCTGTTCTTTGTAGAGAACCTGGGCGGACATGTTGTAAACCATCTCTCCGTCCTTCTCTTCGGGCGCATAAAAGACCGCTTTTCCCTTTCCTTTATCCACATCAAACAGGAACTCCTCTTCCGGCGTCCCCTGTTCGAACCATGCTTTTTTAAATTTGGATGTGCCGCCTGTACCTAAGACCACCGCGTAAATGTAGAGATCATGACCGCCGTATTCCACGCCGTCGTAGTAATGATCCATGCCGTTGCGGCAGTTTTCATCGAACATGAAAGATCCCGGCAGGCAGAATTTCATATTGCCCAGCTTCCGGTAAATGAGATGTCTCCGGCAGCCCACGAAAAGCTCTCTCGAAAGCGGCTCCGCATGGCTTACATCCACTGGTTCATGCTCTGCAAGGCGGCATATCTCCAGATATTCTTTTAATGGAAACGGCAGACTGGAATCCATGGCCAGCGCCTTTTCCAGGCACTCGATAATCCTGTCATTGACCTTCTTATCCGTCTCACACCTGCTGGAGGGCATAAAAAAGCAGCTCTGATTTAAAAGCACCAGTGCGCAGTTTCTGTAGTAAACGGCATCCTTTTCAATCTCATTCCAAATAAAAAAATCCCTGGCAAATGCCATACTGAGTCCTGAATTCACGACTCCGCGAATTTCCATAAACGAAAAAGGGCGGATATGTGTAATCAGCTTTCCTTCCTGCTTCTCCGGTATATAGTAGCTGGAAGGCCAGCAAAATGTATATTCCGGCCCATTCTCCCATCCGGACACCAGTTTCATCAGATCCATAAACCACTGATAGAAATACTTTCTCCGCATAGTCAGAAAATCTCTTCTCCAGTAATAGCCCGTCTTGTCATCAACTTTTAATTTTAATTTTCCTTGCCCGGCCAGCTGCTCTAAAAATGCTATGACAGCCACATGAAAGCCGGGCCCCACGATGTTGGTCTGGGACTCCCCCTTAAGGACCCGTTTATCCCAGTGGAACCATATATAGCCCTCTGGACAGAGCCTGCAAAGCAGACATCCGGATAGAGACTCGCATGTATAGCCCTGCTCTCCAGCCAGTTCCCTAATCATCGTCTCCGCTGCATCCGGCGTCCATTCACGGTAGCCGGTCAGCCGGTTCTTTGGCCTTAACGCAAACCTGATCCTAATACTCATCTGAAACCCTTCCTAATATGTCTTTCTCTATTCTATCGTATTTTGCTCAGAAAGGGAAGCATAAAACGCCCTTACTTTTTTCTATTTTCATTTCTTCATAGACGAAATTGTGATTGAGAGGTATAATTTACCTATATTACCATATGCAAAGGAGAACGTCATGCCATACTGTCCTAAATGTGACATGGAATTTATCAAAGGAGTTACCGTCTGTTCCGACTGCGGCGGTCCTCTGTTTGAATCAAAGGAGGAAGCCCTCGCCATGCAGAAGGCGGCGCTGGAGGAAGCGCCGGACGCCCTGATGCAGGAAGACATGAACAGCGAGGCCTCCGGAGAGGCATCCGGGGCGATGCCAAAGGCGGAAAAGCCGGTGCGCCCGCCCGCTGCCTACGTGAAGAAATCTCAGAAATACGAAGACCGTAAATCCAGCGCCTCCGCATTTTTACTGGTTGGAGGAGCCATCACCGTCTTTGCCGTCTTATGCTGGGCAGGCATTTTCGACATGCCGATGGCGGGCTTTTCCAAGTACCTGATTCAGGGTACACTGACCGTCATGGGAATTGGCTGTCTGGTCATCGCCATCCTGACATTCCGTTCCGCCAAGGGCATGGCCAGTGAGATTGAGGAAGAAGAAAAACAGACGGAGGAGCTGATCTCCTGGTTCCTCTCTGCCTACCGCAGAGAAGATATTGACGGGCGGCTCGATGCTGATTTTTCTGATTTGGGCGAGGATGAGAGGAATCTCAAGCGGTTCGAGCTTATTTCTGACCTCCTCATTACCTCGAAGGACCTTCCCAACCAGTCTTACGTGGATGCGCTGTGTGAAGATATCTATTCAAAGCTGTTTGACGAGTAATGCGTGAATAACGAAGGAACCGCCGCCTGCAGGTCTTGCCTGCCGGCGGCGGTTCCTTATATACTGATTTATTCCTTTGTCAGGCTGCCCTTCTTGGAACGTGTCTTGCTGTAGAGTACCAGCAGGATCGAACCGATGACGCCTGCAGAAATCGCATTGCTGATAGCAGCTACGACGCCCTGTGTCACGACCAGGTTTGCCGGCTCTGCATAGACTACAACATCCAGAAGCGGAGCTACGATAACCCACGCAACAAAGTTGCCGATAATCTGGTAAATGTTGAAAAGAACGATATCCTTCTTTCCAAATTCACCGTCTTCCACATGAAGCTTCGGATATACGAGACCGATAATGAAGCAGGAAATGCCGCTGGCAACTACCCAGCTCCACCATATAGACCCATACTGAATACCGTCAGACAGCGCATGTCCGATGAATGCAATCAGTCCGCCTGCGATCGGTCCGAACAGCGCGGCGAAAAACGCGCCGATGCCGTATGCGGTCTGAATGTCGGTTTCCGGAATTCCGGTCGGAATCTTCACGTACATAAATAACAGGGTGAATAAAGCCGCGCCAAGTCCGGTTGCAACGATGGTCTTTGTTTTGAACTCAAATAACTTTTTCATGATTACCCTCCTTTGGTTGGTAGATTACGAGTTAAGACTACTCAAATTCCCATAATTTGTCAAGTAAATTCTACTTTGTAAACTCAACCGTCCATTCTGGCCCGTAACCCAGATTATACTTGTCACAGAAGCTTCCCTGGCTGACGGCCAGAGACACCTTCATAAGCTCATTGTTATAAATCATCGGATCGCCCTTTTCAGCGAAACCAAAGCTCTGATGGAATAATACCTTCTGCTGGAAAGCCACCTCTCCGTCATGCTTTACCGTTACATTGACATAGTCACCGTAAGCAAATCCCGCGCGGTTAAAGTCTTCCAGTCTGATGTTCGTCCATAAGTTTCCAAAGTTAGGATCATTGATTTCGAATACGCCGCAGGCCTTTCCTTCTGTAATCTCCGGTTCCAAAATCGGGTGCTCCACGATCTCCTCCACCGGGTATTCCGGTCCTACGCCCTCAAAATCGATGATTCCGCTGGCCAGACGAGCCGCTGTATAGCCGAATAAATCACGGCCGTGGAAGATGGCAACGCCTTCCGTGCCTTTTCCTCTCAGACGGTTTACTGTCTCGTCGATCTCACGCACCGCTTCGATGCCGATCATCTTCTTTACATGTGTCAGAGAACCATTATCCGGCGTTACGATATAGTATCCGTCAACAGTCTTTGCCACACAGGCGCGGCGCTTCGTTCCTACTCCAGGATCCACGACAGACACGTAAACGGTTCCTTCCGGCCAGAACTGAAGGCTCTGATATAAGCGGTAGCTGGCGCTCCAGGTGTCATACTGCGGAAGTTCATGGGTGCCGTCCATGATCTCCAGTTCACGGTCCACACACTTCACCACGCCGTACATGGAACTGACTGCTCCTTCTTTGTAAGTAAAATCTGTCTGAAATACTAAAATTGGTTTCATAGTTTTTCTCCTTTATGATTGTTTAAATGAATGGGTTATAGAATCTGGTACCTCCATTGACAAAAAATGTCATAGCCAGAGATCCCAGGAAAATCGCCAATGCTGCCGCCATCGCGCACCAGTCCACAGTCTTTAACGGCTTTGCCACGTACCATGTCCGTTTTCTCTTCTTTCCAAAGCCGCGTAAATCCATGGCGTTGCTGATCAGCTCAATCCGGTCCAGCGTGGAAAAGATCAGGGGCACACAGATATTCATCACGTTTTTCACCCTCGTTCCGAGCTTTTCCTTTCTGGATAAATCCAGTCCTCTGCTCTGCTGTGCCAGAGCGATATCCTGGTAATTCCGGATCGTGTCCGGAAAATACCGAAGCGTCAGAGACAGCGCGTAGGCCGCCTTGTAATTACAGCCCACACGATTTAAGGAGGCCGCAAACTCACTGGGGTTGGTCGTCAGTAAGAAAATCATTCCCAGAGGTACCACGGAGGCGTATTTGGCCACCTTCGTCACCTGATAGAGCAGCTGCTCTTCCGTCACCGTGTAGCGGCTGTTGAACCGAAACAGCTCGTGGGTCGTCCCGTAAATTTCCGTTCCGTACTGCGGACTGAAGATATAGGTCAGCACAAAGTTGATGGCAAGAAATACGACAACGTAAATTGCCATCAGCTTGATCTGTTTAAACTGCAGGCCCGACATGGCAAAAAAGATGACGGACAACACCATGACAAACAGGATGTAGCGGATATCGTAGGAAAACATGACCGCGAAGGTCATACCGATGAAGCATACCAGCTTCGTAAGCCCCGATAAATTAAAGATTAAATTATCCCGGTCTATGTAGTCAAACAATTTGCTTTTCATGCGTGACGAAGCCCCCTTTCGTAATCAATGAAGTTCTGAACGAAGCCCTCCGGATTCTCCACCCCGCATGCCACGGCCAGCTCATAGAGGGAGGTGATCTTTAAGTTCGCCTGCTCCGTTATCGCCTCATTGGTCAGTATCTCCGCCGAGGTCGCATCCCCGATCTTCTGCCCGTCGGAGATCACAATGGCGTGAGGCGTATACTCCAGCATCAGATGCATGTCATGGGTAATCATGATAATGGTGACCCCCTCGCTGTTCAGGCTCTTTAAAAATTCCATGATCTCCGTATAGTGGTGGAAATCCTGGCCCGCCGTGGGTTCATCCAGAATCAGGATCTTCGGATCCAGAACCAGCGCGGAGGCAATGGTAACACGCTTCTTCTGCCCAAAGCTCAGCGCGGAGATAGGCCACTTCTTAAATGGAGCCAGGCCGCAGATCTTCAGCGCTTTTTCCACACGTTTTTCCGTCTCCGCCTCATCTACCCCCCGAATTCTCAGTCCAAGCGCCACTTCATCGTAAATCATGGGCTTACAAATCATCTGATTGGGATTCTGCATCACGAAACCGATCATCCGGGAACGCTCCTTGATCGTCTTCCCCTTCAAATCTTCGCCCTCGTACAGAAGACGTCCCTCGTCCTCCGTGACAAATCCGCAGATTACCTTGGCCAGGGTGCTCTTGCCGGCGCCGTTGGTGCCCACGATGCTGACCATCTCCCCTTCCCTGATGTGGAAATTGATGTCCTTCAGAATTCTCCGTCTCTTCGTATACTGGAAGCTTAAATGTTCCGCCGCCAGAATATCGGGCCTGTTATTAACTTCCCGGTCCGGCACACGGCTCAGAGCCCATTTCTGCACCGCGTCCTTTACCATGTCGATCCGCAGTGTCTCCATACGGCCGGGGCGCATATCCGCCGTCACCCTGACTCCCGCGTACTTCAGTGCAGTGGCATAGAGGGGCTCCCGGATTCCCATTTTCGGAAGGATGTCCGCCGCGATCAGCTCATCCGGCGACATGTCTGCTGCAATCCGGCCATCATTTACCACCACGATCCGGTCCACATCGCGGTAAAGCACATCCTCCAGACGGTGCTCGATAATCACAACCGTCTTCCCCAGTTCCTTCCACACGTGATCGATCAGATCGATGGCCGTCTTTCCCGTGGCCGGGTCTAAATTGGCCAGCGGTTCGTCAAAGAGCAGGATATCCACATCATCAACCATGACGCCTGCGAAGGATACTCTCTGCTTCTGTCCCCCGGACAGCTCGAAAGGAGAAGATTTCAAAAGATTTCCCATGTCCACCATGTCCGCCACCTTCTGAACGGCTTCCTTCATCTTGCCCTGGTCCACACAGTCGTTTTCCAGTGCAAACGCGATGTCCTCGCCCACCGTCAGTCCGATGAACTGGCCATCTGCGTCCTGAAGCACGGTGCCCACCATTTTCGACAGTTCGAAGATATTCATCTCCCTCGTCTCCCTGCCGTTGATTTTAAGGCTTCCTTCAATCTCCCCCTTATAGGCAAAAGGGATCAGACCGTTTAAACAGTTTCCCAGGGTGCTCTTACCGCTTCCGCTGGGGCCGACGATGAGAACCTTTTCCCCTTCATAGATCGTTAAATTGATATCATGAAGGGTTGGTTCCGCCTGGCTGAAATAGTGAAACTGGAATGAATTGAACTGAATAATTGGTTTCTTATTCGTATCCATATATGCCTCCTAGTTATGAGCATTCGGCGGTTACGCCTGCAGCTGACAGTCAACCTGATATTTGTCAGGAATGAAATAATATTTAATCCGGGCGGCGGGTGTATAATCCGGCCCGTATAAAATCTGTTCCATATGAAGAAGCACAGTTCCCTCCGGTATATCCATATAGGAGATCACCTGTTCATCGGCGGCCACTACCTGAATCGTCATGTGGGCTTTCGCCGCCTTCTGATAAATCAAACTGTCCATAAAATGAAGAAGCTGTTCCTCGTCGGGTTCCTTTCCATCTATGCCGCTCCCCATGATCACCTCCATGGGAATCTGCAGAAAGGACTGGCCGATGGGACCTTCTTCGCCCCAGTATACGTTATTGCTCGCCAGGACTTCGTCGCCGTCCTTAAGCTTTAACTTCTGTTTTGCAATATTCGTCGGAAGTCCGATATTGTAATCCATAGTCACCCGGCTCACCGGTTCCTTGGCACACTCTCTCAAAAAATTATACAGGTTCTTCTTTTCATTTCTGCGGCAGTCGTAGGATACGAAGGTTCCCTTTCCCTGCCGTTTATAGATAAATCCGTCCTGTGTCAGAATGGTCAGCGCCTGCCTCAGCGTGTTCCGGCTCACCTTATAGGCCGCCGCCAGCACATTTTCACTGGGAAGAAGGCTGTCCTTCTCATAGACGCCATCCATTAAATCCTGAAACAGCCGATTATAAACCGGTATGTAGGATGGCAGCCGGCTCTTTCCCTCTTCCGGCTTCTTAGGGGTCAGCGTTCCCCAGATTCCGGCCTTTAAAAAGCCGATCTGCACGAATAGATTATGTTCTTCCCCTCTGTCGCAGAAGAGACACGGTTTCTTCCCCTCCGCCAGAATATCGCGGCTTATCCGGCTGACCAGCAGGGCCTCTAAGTTCTTTCCCCGTTCCTTTTCCTTCACAGCCGCGCCGCCTAGCATGACGGTAAACGGGCTCTTCGCCGCGCTGTTCACATGGGCGATCATTTCCCCGTTCCGCTCCAGATAGAGGTGGGTCCCGTCTCCGCTCTTTAACCGGTCCGCAATCATCTCTTTTGAAGCATAAAGCGCGCGTATCTCCGGAATCGTCATGAGAAATGCATGAATCTTATCCTCGTCTCCCGGCACGCCCTTTTTCATGGTCACGCCCTCCGGCAGTCCGGTCTCGCCGATGAGGTGCGCACTGTCCTCCAGGAGATAGAGGTTCTTCTCCGCCAGCTCATATCCGGGAAGCCATCTGCCGGCCGCTTTCGTCAGCTCCGCCTTTCCCATGATCACATCCGGCTTCCATTCTTCGGTGAGCGTTCTTAAAAACTCCCCGTCGATGTTCCCTGCCTCACCTGCCACAATTAAGTTCCCGTAAAACTTCAGATAAACATGAGTAATCCGGTCTTCTTCCATCCCCGCGTATACGGTCTGAAACTCCTGATCGAATCCGTAATTGCCGATATCTGCCAGCAGAAATGTGTGATAGACCGCATCATTCTGCAAAAAATCCAGCAGCCGGCTCTCATCTTCCCCGGTACATCTCTTAACCATAGGCGCCTCCCGTCCAACTTGTTCAACAAGTTAAGTTTAGTACAGAGATTTCCTTCTGTCAACAGATTTCTACAAAGTTTACAGGTAAAATCATTTACTTTTTATTCAGTCTTTCGGATATGCTTTCGGATAACAGTTCAGCCTCTGCTGCGAGCTGCCGGATATTTTTCGAGGCATGCGCATTGACAATTGGTATGACATTGACTAGACTATTATACAGAGTATGGTAAGAGGTATTTTTACCGCTTTTAAAGTATGGAGAGGAGAAACTTATGTCACAAAATCAGGTATCACAGAACCATACCTCACAAGACCTTCCCCATAAGGAGACCATGAAGGCCGTCGTCTACGAAGGCAATGGATTCCTGCGTTTAGAGGAACGGCCAATCCCTCATCTCATGACCCCCAGGGATGCCGTCGTGAGAGTTACTCTCACCACCATCTGCTCCAGCGATATCCATATCCTGCACGGCGCGGTTCCCAGGGCCGTTCCAGGCACCATACTGGGCCATGAATTTGTGGGGATCGTAGAAGAAGCCGGAAGTGAGGTGACACGGGTAAAACCAGGCGACAGGGTTGCCGTCAATGTGGAGACCTTTTGCGGGGAGTGCTTTTACTGCCAGCGCGGCTATGTCAATAACTGTACTGATGAGCATGGCGGCTGGGCTCTCGGCTGCCGGATCGACGGAGGTCAGTCGGAGTACGTCCGCATTCCATTTGCAGACAACGGCCTCACGCCAATTCCCGATTCTGTGACCGATGAAGCCGCCCTTTTTACGGGGGACATCCTATCCACCGGCTACTGGGGCGCGGGGCTTGCTGAGATCGGGGAGGGCGGCACGGCGGCCGTCATCGGAGCCGGCCCTACCGGCTTATGCACCATGATGTGCGCCCGCCTCTACCATCCGGGTAAGCTGATCGCCATCGATACCTCCCAGGAGCGCCTGGAGCTTGCCAAACGCCGCGGTCTTGCCGATTACACCCTAAACCCACGCAATGAAAATGTCCTGGAAAGAGTGCTGGAACTCACATCCGGCCGGGGCGCCGACTCCGTTCTCGAGGTGGCAGGAGGGAAGGACACCTTCCAGATGGCCTGGCAGATCGCCCGTCCCAACGCGGTTGTCTGCGTCGTCGCACTCTATGAGGAACCACAGGTACTTCCTCTGCCTGCTATGTATGGGAAAAATCTGATTTTCAAGACAGGAGGCGTGGATGCCAATTCCTGCAGTGAAATTTTGAAACTGATTGAGGAAGGAAAGCTGGATACCGGCTGCCTCATCACGCACCGGACAGATTTAGCCCATATCCTGGAGGCTTACGAGATATTTGAAAAGCAGGCCGATCATGTCATAAAATACGCGATTACCATCTGACCGGACTCACGCGCCGGAGCGCGGCCGCTTCAGCGGCCATACTTCCTTTGCACGGTAAAGACGGCTGTCCCGCCCGCTCCTTCTTCCGGAGCGGCGGGACAGCCGTCTTCAATGTCTATTCATTTATTTATTCAGTTATATAAAGTGTTTAGTCTTCGTATATAATCTTAGGCGCCTTACGCATCGTAATCTGCCACTTATTCCCTGTTCCAATGTTATAGGCCTTTGCAAAGCTGCCCTGATTGATGGCAACCGCCATACAGTCCAGGCTGTTCACATAGATGAGCGGTTCGCCTACATAAACGTCGGCAAAGCTCTTTGCATAAACCAGAATATTCTTGTACAGGGTTCTCGTCTCATTCTCAATACTGATTTCCACACGCTGTCCGTGTTTTACACCAATCTTTAAAAACAGGTCTCTGGAGATATTGGTCCACAGGCTTCCGAATCTGACGTCGAGCACATCGATGGTACCGCTCACTCTGTCTCCGTTATAAGCCGCTTCCACAACAGGAAGTTCGATGACGCTTTCCGCTTCCACGGAAGGGCCTACTCCCTCGAAGGTGATGACACCGGCAGCCAGCCTCGCTCCGGTATAAGCGTAAATGTCACGGCCATGGAACGTATAACTCTCTCCTGATCCCGGCAGACGGTTCACATTCTCATCGATGATACGTGCTTCCGTGATTCCGCACATCCGCTTCACATGGGTCAGTGTTCCATTGTCAGGTGTCACTATGTACTGTCCCGTGGTGGTCTTCGCCACAATGCTTCGTCTCGTCGATCCCACTCCCGGATCCACAACGCTGACAAATACCGAGCCCTCCGGCCAGTAGTTTACCGTCTGTATCAGCCGGTAGGATGCTTCCCAGATATCATACTGGGGAATATCGTGTGTCAAGTCTGTAATCCGAAGTTCCGGGTCTACCCCATAGGATACTCCATACATCGCGCAGACAGCTCCGTCCGCAGTGCCAAAATCTGTTTGAATAATAAGTGGTTTTCTCATATTCATCTTTCCTTTAGTGCTAAGGGAGTTGTTTAGAAACCCTTGCACTTTTAGTATAGATTTCTTTGCTGCGCTTGTCAAGCGGCTCTGTCTGCTGGTTAAGCTCAGGCCTTTTTCTCGCTCTGTTTCTTCAACTGCTTTTTCGCATACTTCTTCACCCGGCACTCACAATGGCCGCATTTCAGGGAAGCTCCCGTCTTCTTTTTCACTTTTTTAAAGGAATCCGCGCCGTCTGCGATCGCCTCCTTGATATCCTTTTTCGTGATCTTCAGGCACGGACAGAGATATTCATTCTTTCCCATTACAGCACCAGGGACGGAGCGGTGTATACGCGGGCCGCCATCTCAGAATCCAGCATGTATAACCCCTTCGGATCATGGCCAAAGAGCTCGAAACGCTTCACCAGGTTATCTGCATTTTTCTCTTCCTCGCCCTGCTCCTTCACAAACCAGTCGAGAAACTGCATGGTACGGAAATCCTTTACGGAGTATGCCGCATCATAGATCGCATGGATTAGTCCGGTCACATAGACCTCATGCTCCAGCCCTGCCTTTAACGGTCCTACGTAGTCCTCAAACTTTTTATCTGGCTTGTCAATGGCCTCAAGAGTCACTTTGCCGCTGTTATTCTGCAGATACTGGATAAACAGCATGGCATGGTCTCTCTCCTCCTGCGCCTGCACCTGATACCAGTTTGCAAATCCATTCAGCTCCGCTTCGCGATAGTAATTGGCAAAATCGAGATACAGATACGCCGAGTAAAATTCCTTATTCACCTGCACATTAATAAGTTCTGCAACTTTTTGATCCAACATGGTAATTCCCCTTTCTTTTGTTTTCTTCCCGTATTATATCATCCGCCGGTCAGACGAACAACCACCTTTCGTTCCCGCGGAAGCCGGAAAAAGGCCGTCACTCTGTTCCCTCTTCCCCGCCGGTGATCACTGCGGTTCCTAAGGTTCAAATATGCGGCCCTTTTTCGACTTTTCATAACTATTTTTTTATGTCTAAGATTATAACATGACTTTTCTTTTATATTTTTGTCGTTTTTACAGGATATTTCCCATATCTTACTTCACTAATAATGACTTTCCAGTCATCTCTTTCGGCTGTTCCATGCCCATTAATTCAATTAATGTCGGAGCGATATCTGCCAGACAGCCGCCTTCGCGCAGCTTATAGGACGGATCTGCGTTCACAAGAATGAACGGAACCGGGTTTGTAGTATGAGCGGTGAACGGTGTTCCTGTCTCGTAATCTACCAGCTGCTCTGCATTTCCGTGGTCAGCGCAGATGAACAGTACGCCGTCCATCTCCTTGACTGCGTCTACGGCTCTTCCCACACAGGCGTCTACGGTCTCGATCGCCTTGATCGCAGCATCCTCAATTCCCGTATGGCCAACCATATCCGGGTTCGCGAAGTTGATGATAACAACATCGTATTTTCCAGACTTAATCGCTTCCACCAGCTTGTCACAAACAGCCGGGGCGCTCATCTCTGGCTGAAGGTCGTAGGTAGCCACCTTCGGAGAAGGAACCAGAATTCTGTCCTCACCCTTATTCGGCTCCTCGACACCGCCGTTAAAGAAGAATGTCACATGTGCGTACTTCTCTGTCTCGGCAATTCTGGCCTGGGTCATGTCGTGGTCTGCAAGGAACTGGCCAAAGGTATTCACAATGGCTTCCTTCTTAAATGCAACCAGCTTATTTGCAATGGTGTCATCATAATCGGTAAAGCATACATACGTTAAGTTCAGGCGTCTGTCTCTGGCAAATCCTTTGAAATCGTCATCACAGAACGCTCTCGTTATCTCTCTTGCACGGTCAGGACGGAAATTGAAGAAAATAACGGAATCGTTATCTTTTACGGTAGCAACCGGTTTTCCATCTTCCACTACGACAAATGGCTCCACGAACTCGTCGTTTACTTCCGCGTCATATGAAGCCTGGATTCCTGCCGCAGCGCTGACAGCAGTACCGCCTTCTCCCCTGGTCAGAGCGTTGTAAGCACGCTCCACACGATCCCAGCGGTTGTCACGGTCCATCGCATAATAACGGCCCATCACAGAAGCCACTTTGCCCACTCCGAGTTCCTTCATCTTCGCTTCCAGCTCTTCCACGTAGCCCTTGCCGGAAGCCGGCGGTGTGTCTCGGCCATCTAAAAAGCAGTGTACATAAACCTTGTCGAGGCCATTTCTCCTGGCAAGTTCCAGGAGTCCGTAGATATGGGTATTGTGGCTGTGAACGCCTCCGTCGGAGACAAGTCCCCATAAATGAAGGGCAGAATCATTCTTCCTGCAGTTCTCTACAGCCTGTAAAAACTCAGGAACATCGAAGAAATCTCCGTCCTGAATCGATTTTGTAATTCTGGTCAGTTCCTGATAAACGATACGGCCGGCACCCATATTTAAGTGGCCAACCTCGGAATTTCCCATCTGGCCATCCGGAAGTCCTACGGCAAGGCCGCTGGCGTTGCCCTTTACAAACGGGCACTGACTCATCAGCTGATCCATAACCGGTGTTCTGCCTTCGCAGACTGCGTTATGGTCACAGTTATCATTCAGTCCATATCCATCAAGTATCATAAGTACAACAGGTTTCTTACTCATAACTTAATCTCCTTATCTTGTTTTTTCTATATAATGGTAATTATCTTCTCACAACTCTATATTCTACATGATTTGCGGATATCTTGCAACTGCTGAATGATAAATTTTTATCATAAACCCTGGTTTAAGGCCGCTCTTCCACGGCTTTCATGGGATAGCAGTGGTGCAGCAGCACCTGGTCCGCTCCCTCGCCCAGTCTCTGGTAAAATGCATCCGCAATTCTCTTCGCAACCATATCGGCATCCGCCTCTGATAAGTCTGTCACCATAATGAGAAACTGACAGCTGCTGTATTTCGTATAAACATCCCCGCAGCGGATCGAATACTGGATCAGTTCCCTCAAAATCTCCATCTGCCCGTTTCTGCTCTCGAGACAGGGCAGTTCTCCCTTCCGGTCCGTCAGGGTCAGCAGGATGATATAGGCGCTCTCATTCGTACGCTTCAGCCTCCGCGCCACAAACCGGTATATCACTTTGAATATCTCGTATTCCTGGCAGTACGCTCCCGGAAGCAGCTCCTGTTCACTCAGTTCCTTCCGGATTTGCTCCATGTCGATCTCAATACTCCTCTGCATCAGTCCCGGCTCTTTTGTATCCATAACTCCTCCTCCTTTACCCATTCTGCGCACCCTGATATCGGTATATTCATTACTATTATTTACTTTTTCTCATCACTTGTCAACCGTATGCGCATAAACGGGCTTTTCAGCGGAATAAAAAGTTACTGCACACGCTGCGACCGGCAGTACGCTTCGCGAAATACCGGCCGTGTACAGAACAATAAAAAGGCAGAGAAGCCGCGTTTGCGACTGTCTCCACCTTTTTTCATTACAGGACACTTCATAATCCTGTATTATTCATTACTTATTTGTTATAGCAAACGATCTTTCCGAAGTCTGGCTTCAGGGAAGCTCCGCCTACTAAGCCGCCGTCGATGTCCGGCTGTGCGAACAGTTCCGGTGCGCTTCCAGCGGATACAGAACCGCCGTACTGGATACGGATCGCTTCTGCTGTGGCTTCGTCATATATCTCAGCGATGCATGCACGGATCGCTCCGCATACTTCCTGAGCCTGCTCAGTCGTAGCGACCTTGCCGGTACCGATTGCCCAGATCGGCTCATAAGCGATAACAGCTTCTGCAGCCTTGTCTGCCGGTACGTTTAAGAAGGCGATCTTGATCTGCTGACGGATCCAGTCGATGGTGATTCCCTGCTCTCTCTGCGTTAAGGACTCTCCGCAGCATACGATCGGTGTAATGCCGTATTCGAATGCCTTTAAGACCTTTTTATTTACAGTATCGTCACTCTCAGCGAAGTACTCTCTTCTCTCAGAATGGCCGATTACTACGTATTTAACGCCAGCATCTACTAACATGGCAGGGGAAATCTCGCCGGTGTAGGCGCCCTTGTCCTCATAGTACATATTCTCGGCACCAACGCAGATGTTGGTTCCCTTTGCTGCTTCCATAACCGGAATGATATCAATGGCCGGTACACAGAATACTACATCTACATCCTCATTAACAACCAGCGGCTTTAAGGTATTAACCAGCTCTACAGCCTCTGTTGGTGTCATGTTCATCTTCCAGTTACCAGCAATAATTTTTTTCCTTGCCATTTTATCTTATTCTCCTCTTACTTACTTATTTATTATCTGCAGCAGCTACGCCTGGCAGCTCTTTGCCTTCCAGGAACTCTAAGGATGCACCGCCGCCTGTGGAGATATGAGTCATCTTGTCAGCGAAACCAAGTCTCTTCACAGCGTTAACGGAATCTCCGCCGCCGATTACGGTTGTTGCGTCCTGTAAATCAGCAACGGCGCGGCATACTTCCAGAGTACCTTCCGCAAAATTGGAGAATTCGAATACGCCCATCGGTCCGTTCCATACAACAGTCTTAGCACCTTCCAGAGCAGCCTTGTAAAGGGCGATGGTCTTCGGTCCGATATCGAATCCTGAACAGCCGGCATCGATAACATCAACGACCTTGCGTTCTGTATCGTTGGAGAATTCCTTACCTTCTACATGGTCAACCGGAAGTAATAACTTCACACCTTTTTCTTCGGCCTTCTTGATCATCTCCAGAGCGTAATCCAGCTTGTCTTCCTCACATAAGGAATTGCCGATCTCCTCGCCCTGTGCCTTCTCAAATGTATAAGCCATACCGCCGCCGATGATCAGGGTATCTACCTTGTCAAGCAGGTTGTTGATTACGTTGATCTTATCAGAAACCTTCGCTCCGCCTAAGATGGCAACGAACGGACGAACCGGATTCTCAACAGCCTGTCCTAAGAACTTGATTTCTTTTTCCATTAAGTATCCAACTACATTGGTATTGGTGTATTTTGTAACGCCTACGTTGGAGCAGTGAGCTCTGTGGGCCGTACCGAACGCGTCGTTAACAAAGATGCCGTCGCAGAGATCAGCCAGTTCTTTCGCATAGCTTTCTGCGTTCTCATCTTTTCCGTACTTTGTCTCTTCGATTCTGTAACGGGTATTCTGAAGTAATAAAACTTCGCCATCCTTTAATTCGGCAGCAACCTTCTGTGTCTCCGGTCCTGTTACCTTCGGATCATCCACGAATTTTACTTCTACGCCAAGTCTCTCGCTCAGTGCCGGAGCTACCGGAGCTAAGGACAGCTCTGGAAGCGGCTCTCCCTTCGGCTTTCCTAAATGAGAGCAAAGGATCACTTTTGCACCCTGATCGAGTAATTTCTTAATGGTTGGAATTGCACCGTCGATACGGTTGTAGTTCTGAATCACGCCTTCCTTTAACGGAACGTTGAAGTCACATCTTACGAGCACTTTCTTTCCCTGTAATCCGGTTAAATCATCAACTGTTTTCTTGTTAAGCATAATTTCATGCTCCTTTCCATATTTTCGCTACTTGATGCTGTATTCATAACAAAATGGTTATGGATACAGGATATGAACCTGTTTTATAATTCAAAGGACACGCCGGAACGCCCCATCCTTTGAACGATAAAAGGGTCCGGTCCAAACGACCGGACCCTCCATGGATCTTAAAAAATTAGCCTAATTCAGCGAAGTACTTAATTGTACGAACCATCTGGCTTGTATAGGAGTTCTCGTTGTCATACCAGGAAACAACCTGTACCTGATATAAGTCATCACCAAGGCTGGAAACCATGGTCTGAGTAGCATCGAACAGAGAACCGTATCTCATGCCGATAACGTCAGAAGAAACGATTGGATCTTCTTCGTAGCCAAAGGACTCGGAAGCTGCTGCCTTCATAGCTGCGTTGATGCCTTCTTTTGTAACGTCTTTGCCCTTAACTACGGCAACTAAGATTGTTGTGGAACCTGTCGGAACCGGAACACGCTGAGCGGAACCGATTAACTTGCCGTTTAATTCCGGAATAACAAGACCGATTGCTTTTGCAGCGCCTGTGGAGTTCGGAACGATGTTGGCAGCGCCAGCTCTTGCTCTTCTTAAATCGCCTTTTCTGTGCGGTCCGTCAAGGATCATCTGATCGCCTGTGTAAGCGTGGATTGTGCTCATGATACCGGACTGGATGGTCGCGTAATCGTTCAGAGCCTTAGCCATAGGAGCTAAGCAGTTTGTTGTACAGGAAGCTGCGGAGATGATGGTATCTTCTGCAGTTAATTCCTTCTCGTTTACGCTGTAAACGATGGTTGGCAGATCATTGCCTGCCGGTGCGGAGATAACAACTTTCTTAGCGCCTGCATTGATATGTGCCTGAGATTTATCTTTAGAGCAGTAGAAGCCTGTACACTCTAATACTACATCTACGCCAATTTCTCCCCAAGGAAGATTAGCAGCATCTTTTTCTGCGTAAATCTTGATGGTCTTGCCGTCTACAGTAATGGAGTCCTCTCCAGCTTCTACTGTGTGAAGGCCTTCACCGATGCGTCCTGTGTATCCACCCTGAGCGGTGTCATATTTTAATAAATGAGCTAACATCTTCGGATCTGTTAAATCGTTGATAGCTACTACATCATAACCTTCTGCACCAAACATCTGTCTGAATGCAAGACGACCGATACGACCAAAACCGTTAATCGCTACTTTTACTGCCATAATTCAATTCCTCCTAAGAATAAAATTAATTTAATTGTACCTTTTAATTCACATATCCACTATCTGTAATGAAGAGTGGATTTCTTGTGATTTTGTTAAAATAAAATCAACTACCCATTATTTTACCTAATAATCCATTAAATAGCAAGTCCTTTTTTTCATTTTTTGGTTTTTGTTACTTTTTTAACATTTTCTACATCTCGTCCTTCACATAACCGGCAAGATTGTATGCGTGATCAGAAATACGTTCCAGATTGCTGATAAGATCCAGGAATACCACCCCTGCCGAAGGGTCGCATTTACCGGCAGACAGCCGTTCGATGTGCTTCTCCCTCAGCTCCTCCTCCAACGTATCCACCTCGTCCTCGTACTGGCTTACCTTTCTGACATCGTCCATGTCACCCTTCTGCCGGGCGTTGATGGAGTGCTTGAAAGAGTTAAACGCGGTCTCACAAATAACATGAAGGTCCGACTCTCCTGTTTCTGAAAAGCTGATATTATGCTGAACCATGTATTCCGCCTGCTCGGCCAGGTTTTCTGCATGGTCTCCCACACGCTCAATGTCATTGATGCTGTAGAATAAGTCATTCACAATCAGCTTCTGTCTTTCCGTCAGCGACAGGTTGTTGACCTTGACGAGATATTCGGTCAGCATCTTCTCCATATTATTGATGGTCTGCTCCGTTTTATACACATCTTCGACTTCATTTGCATTCTTAGTCAGAACCGCGTCCATGGCCCGTCTGACATTCTCCATGGTGATCTGTCCCATATGAACCACTTCCATGGCCGCCGTCTCCAGGGCAAATGCGGGAGATTCAAAGATTCTCTCATCCAGATGCTTCATCGTCTCGGACTCTTCGTCAGTAACAGCCGGTTCCTTCTTATCCTCCGGAACGAAGACTCCGGAGAGCTTCACCAGCTGATTGGCAAACGGGAACAGAAGCGCCGTGTTCGTCAGGTTAAAGATCGTATGGAAAATCGATATCTGCACAGATGTAATGTTATGGGCCGCAAGCACCGGATGAAGGGAAAACAGGATAAACGAAATCACTCCAAATATTACAGCGCCCATCACATTAAATGTCAGGTGGATAACTGCTGCTCTCTTAGCGGTTCTGGACCCGCCAATACTGGATATCATGGCGGTCACACAGGAACCGATATTCTGTCCCAGCGTGATAAAAATCGCCGCGTTCGTCGTTACCACACCGTTCATCGCCAGCGTCTGTAAGATACCGACTGAGGCGGAGGAGCTCTGAAGAAGAGCCGTAACCAGAGCACCGATGATCATTCCCAGGAATGGATTGCTTCCCAGCAGGCGGAATGCCTCAGAGAAAACAGGCGCGTCGGTATATGGCGATATGGAACTCGACATAAAATCAAGACCAATGAACAGAAGGCCAAGGCCGACCAGAATCTCTCCCGCCGTTTTCATCCTCTGTTTTTTACCAAATAACATGAAAATCGCTCCGATCCCGATCAACAGCGGAGCAAAAAATGCCGGCTGGAATACGGCAAACGCATCTCCCAGCTGGTTCATAGATACAATCCAGGCCGTAATCGTCGTACCGATATTGGCACCCATGATCACGCCTACCGCCTGCGTCAGATTCAGGACCCCGGCACTTACAAAACCGACTACCATAACCGTCGTAGCGCCGCTGCTCTGAATAATTGCCGTGATCAGCGCGCCCAGAAGGACCGCCATCAGACGATTGTTCGTTAACATTCCCAAAAACTGGCTCATCTTACTTCCGGCGGTCTTCTGCATACCGTCGGCCATGATGTTCATGCCATACAGGAACATCCCCAGTCCACCGATAAAACTGAACAGACTTGATATGTCATTGACAGACATAGTTACCTCCTTGTAACCCCTTTTTCAACTGCATTCATTTTCTTTTTAAGCGCCGGCGTCATACCCGCATGGATTCCCTCCTCCGCGCGCATCTCTAATGATATCATAGACCGGAATGTCTTTTCAACGCTTTTTATAAATTCTGTAAACTTTTGGTAAAATGTGTGTAAACCTGACGAATCCTGCGTTGCTTTTCCCAACGATATTGATTATAATGGTTCTAGTACTAGCTTTCATTCAGAGAGAGAGGAGACAGTCATGCTGCCAGATTACCATCTGCACACGGATTTTTCCGGCGACTCCACGACTCCCCCAAGGGCGCAGATCGAGCGTGCCATACAACTGGGAATGGATTCGCTGTGCATCACGGACCACCACGACTATGACGTGGAATCCATCATCGACTTCAACCTGGATTTGGACCCCTATATGAGTTCTCTCACCAGGCTTCAGGAAGAATATAAAGACCGGATTGATGTGAGGATCGGAATTGAACTGGGACTGCAGGTCCATCTAAAGGAATATTTTAAGGAAGTGACCCGCAGATATCCCTTTGATTTCGTCATCGGTTCCACCCATTTCATAGACAGAAAGGATCCCGCTTACCCGGAGTTTTTCGAAGAGAGGGGGGAGGCCAATGCCTACCTCCAGTATTTTGAGACTACGCTGGATAATGTCAGCCATTTGGACGATTACGACGTGGCGGGCCACATCGACTACATCGTCCGTTACGGTCCCAACAAGGCCGCCTTCTACAGCTATGAGGCGTACAGGGACATCCTCGACAGAATTCTCAAGGCTGTCATCGAACACGGCAAGGGGATCGAATGCAACACGGCTGGACTGCGGAAGGGCATCAGCCAGCCCAACCCGGCAGCAGACGTGCTGAAACGCTACCGGGAGTTAGGCGGAGAAATCCTGACGATCGGTTCGGATGCCCATATCCCCGAAGATTTAGGGGCCGATTTCGAGCGGACAAGGGAACTGCTGAAGGAATGCGGGTTCTCGTATTATACGGTGTTCCGCCAGCGGAAAGCGCAGTTTCTTCCATTGTAGTGAATTCATACACTGCAGTAAATTCCATACACAGAGTAGTAAAGGGTGCGGAGCGCCTTCCTATTACACAAAACAGCCATCGACTGGAAGGGCCAGGCCCGCCTCCAATCGATGGCTGTTCAGCGGTTATACCGTATCCCGCCGTCAGTCTTTGATATACCGGTTGATGGTCGCCTTCTGCTCCTCATTCGCCCGGTAGTAAATCCTTAAATTTCCGACTTCATCCAGTTCAAATCTGGACTCCTCAAGAAGACCATTGGCCTCGTCCGTCATCAGGGTCTCGATCACTGACTTAAGGGTCAATCCCCTGAACTTACCGTAATCTCCCTTTAAGGCGTCGATTACATCTTCCGCACAGGCCTCGGGGACCTTCGTAAAGTGTTTGATAATCGCATAACTCAGTGGTTTCATCTGCCTAGTCCTCCTTTTTCTTAAATAAATCCAGCGGATTCATGGCGATCATCAGGATACCGAATATCATCAGAATCGCTGCCGCCCAGACGATCGGCGGAAGTGACCAGCCGTCGATGCCGCAGATGACGCCGAGGATAATCCAGCAGAAGAACGGTCCCCAGAAGGAAAACGCTCCGTTACACGCCATACCGAGAGCCGCGCCGCACATGCTGTTTCCTTTATACCACAGACTATATGCAAACAGGGCGAAGAATCCGCTGATCACGAAAAAGATCATGGCCGGACCGCTGGTAAATGCCTGAACCGTTAAATGAGGAGCAATGCCGATGTTGCCGGCAATGATACCAAAAATCGGAACCAGGATAAACAGGTTGGAAAGTCCGGAGGTACACTGGCGTATGGTAATGCCAATCTCATAGTCGATCAGGGTCGTACCATAACCGGCTACGCACCCTTCTATTCCCCAGCCCAGAGCCGCGATAAACGCGATACAGATTCCCAGGAGTCGGCCTTCGGGAGCATCGCCGCCCAGGCTTGTGCTTCCGATCATAAAGCTGGAAAGAACGCAGATACCGATACCGGCAACCATGCGCTTATTCAGTTCCTGCTTGTAGAGCACTCTTCCTAAGATTGCACCGATTGCAGGACAGAGAGCCGAAATCGGAATAACGATGGAACCAGCCATCTGAAGTCCAACCACATAGGCCGCACTGGAGATAGGGCCGCCCACCAGAGCGGCAGCGATCATGATCCAGCCCGGTTTCGTCTTTAAACAGCGGAAAAAGTCGCCCAGCTTTCCCTTTGCTCCGGCAATCAGCAGGGCCCATACCGCGCTGCACGTATCGTTGATCGCGCTTCCCAGTGAGCCGAGCAGATACGTAATGACAAAAGCAGACAAAGCCGCCGTATTAGGACCATACCAGTCCGCCCATATTCCCTTTGTCATTCCCAGCGTCATAAACGCGGAATAGAGCCCGTAACAGATACCGGACATGATTGCAACAAATACACCCTTCTTAAAAAACTGAGCAGATAATTTTTTCTTTGCAGCAACAGCTGCTGCGCCTGCACCTTCATTCATTCTTGTAAGCCCTCCTTATTGGTTAAGGAGCACTCTCCGAAACGAGAGCACTCCCTGACTGATTACTCTTCTCTTGCAGCTGCCGGAAGAATGGTCTCTACCTCTGCGTGAGGACGCGGAATCACATGAACGGATACAAGCTCGCCTACTCTCTGAGCTGCTGCCGCGCCTGCGTCAGTCGCTGCCTTTACCGCACCGACATCGCCTCTTACCATGACGGTAACGAGACCGCCGCCTACGAATTCCTTGCCGATTAATGTAACATTAGCAGCCTTAACCATGGCATCTGCAGCCTCAATGGATCCAACTAAACCTTTTGTCTCAATCATTCCTAATGCATCGTATTTCATTGTGAAATCCTCCTGAATTTTATTTTAATTTTAAATGCTATACTTTTTATAAACAGACTTTTTACTTTATCAGAGTGACAGCCGCGGAACAACCGATTCCCATCGCATTTGCTTCCTCTGTATCCACATGACACTCCAGTGCGGATTCCGGCGTTACACGGATTAATACATTGCGGTAAACGCCTCCGCGTAATCCATCTGTCTCAATAGAAACAGACTGGCCGTCATGAACGCCAAACCTGGCCGCGTCATCCGGATGCATATGGATATGGCGCTGCGCCACCATCAGACCTTCCTTCGTCTGTACAGATCCCTTCGGTCCCACAAGAGTGATTCCCGGCGTACCGTCCAGATCACCGGACAGCCTGGGTTCCGCCTTGGCGCCCAGTTTAAAGCAGTCACCTGCGAGAATCTCCACCTGTGTCCGGCTCCTTACAGGTCCCAGAATTCTTACCTTTTCAATGGCCCCCTTCGGTCCGCAGACCGTTACGGTCTCTTTGCAGGCAAACTGGCCCGGCTGGGATAAGTCTTTCGTCTTCGTCAATTCGTACCCGCGGCCGAACAGGGTATCTAAATCGGCCTGGGATAAATGTACGTGCCGGTTGGATACGCCGACCGGCACCGCATTTGCCGGGGTGTTCGCGGAAGCGTTACCCGCCACTGTGCCATCCTCATTTTTTACCGCTTCCAAAAGAAGCTTGATCATTGCCTCATACTGATCCATGGGTCTCCTCCTTCTGCCGCTTTACTGGTTCTTCATGGCGATAACCAGCTCTCTTACGAGTGCCGCCAGCTTATCGCTGCCGCAGTCTGCGGAAACCGCAGTGTCAGCCTTCGCCGTACCGGATGCAGAGTGTTTTTCCTCAAAGGAGGCAACGAAATCAGCCGGGCTGGAAGCCGTACCGCAGGATCCCTGACAGCAGGACTGTGAAGCCAGTTCCGGATGACGGAACGATTTATCTTCCTGCACCAGTGTAGCACAATTTTTCACACCGAACGCAACTTTTTTAATATTAATTAAATGCTTCGGGCTGACATTTTCAGAAACAGAGCTTCCGCCGCACGTTCCGCAGCCTAAGGTAAAGGAGGTTGCCAATCCCGTGCTGATTCCGGTACCTCCCATGCTTCCTCCGGTGTTGACCAGAATACGGGAAGCCGGCTTCGCCGCAAATCTTCTCACCATCTCCCTGTCTTCCGTGTGGATGCTCATGGTGTGGCCGATACCGTTCTGAAGCAGGCGGATGCTGAGCTCACAGGCTTCCTGCCAGTCTCTTACTGTATAGAAGGCAAGCACGGTTGTCAGTTTTTCATAGGATAAAGGGTATCCCTCACCAACGCCGCCCTGCTCTCCGATCAGAACTCTCGTTCCTGCCGGAATGGTTATCTTCGCCGCTTCCGCGATGACCTGCGGGCTTCTTCCCACGAATTTGGCATTCATGTTATGGCTGCCGCTCTTGAAAAGCAGGGCACACACCTTCTCAGTCTCCTCTGGAGTCATAAAATAGGCTCCCTGGCTCTTTAACTCTGCGACAACCGCGTCCCTATTGCATTCTTCCACAACGATCGACTGCTCGGAAGCGCAGATCGTTCCGTAATCGAAGGTCTTGCTGGCCATGATGTTGCTTACGGCCTGTTTGATATCGGCGGTCCGCTCTATGTATGCCGGGGAGTTGCCCGCGCCTACGCCCAGAGCCGGTTTTCCGGCGCTGTACGCTGCTTTCACCATGCCTGGGCCTCCGGTGGCAATAATTAAGTTTACCTCTTTGCATTTCATCAGTTCATTGGTGGCTCCCATGGTCGGCATGGTGACACAGCCGATAATGTCCTCCGGCGCCCCCGCCTCCACCGCTGCATCCCGCATCAGTTCTGCTGCTTTCAGTGTACATTTCGCCGCAGACGGATGGGGGGAAAAGACGATGGCATTTCCTGATTTCACTGCAATAATGGATTTAAAGATTGTGGTGGAAGTCGGGTTGGTCGATGGAACGATTCCCATTACCAGGCCCACAGGCGCCGCCACATCCATCGTATGTTTTACCGGGTCCTCGTCGATGATTCCCACGGTCTTCATATCTTTTATCTCTTCATATAACAGAGTGGACGCTGCGTGATTCTTATAGGCTTTATCCTCCGCCTTACCGAACCCGGTTTCCTCTGCTGCCATTTTACCCAGACAGACCGCGTGTTCCTCTGCTGCTCTTACCATATTCTGTAATATAACCTCTATCTGCTCCTGGGAGTAGGTAGCCATCTTTTTCGCCGCGATTTCTCCTTTTCTGGCTAAATCTCTGGCTTCCTGGATGGAACGTAAATCAAAATCAAAGTTTTCCATTGTCAGGATCTCCTTTTCTATTATTTTGTTCCCGCGAAGAACCGCGTCAATCATTTCGAGCTTCGTAATAGCTCTTTAATTCCTCCAGCAGCAGTTGTTTATTGGCTTTGGACACTTCCCTGCCGGAAATCTTCAATTCTCCGTATTCGCGGGCCAGTGTCCTTAACGCTGTTACTTTCAGTCCGTCCGCCATCGCCATACCTTCGGCAATGCCGTATTTTTCAATGATGGAATCTAAGGTCTGCCGGTCCAGCTTCTCCGGGAGGGCAGGGTGGGGGGATTCTTCCACGTCTTCCACTTCTTCAACTACTTCTTCAACCACTTCTCCAACCGCTGCGTCTTCTGCTTCCGGCTCTTCCTCGTCCCTCACACCAGGATCCGTCTTTCCGCCAGGCCCCTTCGGTGTAAACAGGATTTCCAGTTCCTCATGAGGCCGTGGAATGACCAGTTTTGCCGCCAGGCTGGAGGCTGCGATCCGTTCCACTGCTGCCACACCGGCGTCCACAGCCGCCTGTACCGCGGCCACATCGCCGGTCACCGTTATGGTCACCAGGCCGCCGCCGACTCGTGTTTTCTCAACCAGTGTGACATCCGCGGCTTTTACCATGGCATCTGCGGCTTCCACCGCCGCCAGAGTGCCCTTTGTCTCTATCAGTCCAAGTGCCTTCATGGCTTACCTCCTTACAGCAAATCTGCCCAGTTGGCCGGATAAGTGGCATAGAACACTCTCGCCCTGTCTGGAGATCCCCATACGACTTTGGTATTCGATGGTACGAACAGCACGTCTCCGGCGTGAGCGGTATACGTCTTTCCGTCGATGGTGATCGTCAGTGTGCCTTCGATAACGTAATCGATCTCTTCATAGGTCAGTTCCCAGTCAAATTTCGAGTTTTCAATAATCAGGAACCCGGCGCTGATATGGGATTCATCCTTGCTTACCAGTTCCTGGAAATACGCCGTTGCATCAGGGTTTCCGGTATCAAACACATCCATTTTCACCGTTCTGCCCCGAACTACCTTTAAGCCATTTCCGTGGCGCTCCTCTTCATAAGGCTTAGACGGCGCCTGTAAACCGCCCTGCTCCAGTATGGTCTTTAACAGCTGGCAGAGTCCGGCCGCATCCATCTTATCCATTCCCGCAAATGCATTGGCACACACCGCTTCCGGCTGGCTTATACGATCCGTAAACCGGATCCCGTACGCCTCGGCCGCGTCCTTTGCGGAAGGTGTGATAATCGTATCGCCGTCCACGCAGTACTCGGTCTTTCCCTGTTTGCTGCACTCTTCAATATCCCTGGCGCAAACTAACTTTTTCATGGTACCACATCCCTTCTTCTCTGCGAATCTATCCATTTGGAAACACAAGTGCCGGGCGGCACTGGTGCAGCGCTGCACCGGTTTCTTCTATATAAATTCACAATCTTCATCAATAATTCCTACTACCACGGCGTCCACCGGAATCCCGTCGTCACCCAGCATGCGGCGCGCGGAAGAACCGGTCGTGACGATCACCCGGTCACCGATTCCGGCGCTGATTGTGTCCACCACGATCATTCGTTCTCCCGTCCTCGTCCCGCTGATGATCTCCGCCATCATAAACTTAAATCCGTTTAAGGATTCCGCTTTTCTGGTCGCCCAGACATTGCCGATCAGCTTTGCAGTTACCATTCCGGTGTCCCCTCTTTCTCTTTCCGCTTAATTTCCTCAAGGGCCGCTTCCACGGAGGCGGTATCCCCGAAAATAGCCAGCAGCACCATATTCTGAGGACAATTGCCGCGAATGTCTTCCACGGTAACGCCGACAGCCTTTTCCGCCACATCGGCGGCGCACACCATCTCAATCATCCGGCCCTGAACCAGCCCGATGGCATCCACCGACTCGATGGGCGTCGATGCTCCCGACCCCTTTCTTCTTAACAGAATATCAAGCGTACCGGGCGCCGGTGATTTTATGATTCTGATTTCCATGTCACATTACCTCATTTCATTCACAGGCTTCCTGGGTACAGCTTCGCGCAATTCCCAGCGGTGTTACAAACATGGGATTATCCGGTTTATACGTCGGAATTCCCGTCCTCTTTTCAATAATATCCTCAATCCCCGCCAGGCAGCAGGTTCCGCCCACCAGGTAGATGCCTTCCACCTGATGGCCTTCTAAATGGCGGTTGATGATAGAAGATATCTTTTCCACCACCGGCTTTAAGACCGGCAGCAGCTCCTTATGGTGCGAGGGGTCCCGCTTATAGCGTTCCGCCTCCCCGAAGGGAAGCCCATACGCCCCGGAAATAACGAGTGAAAAATGCGTTCCGCCGGTAGCCTCATCCGCCACATAAACCACCTTTCCGTCTTTTAAGATGGAGATTCCAGTGGTTCCGCCTCCGATATCCACGACCGCGCCGTTCTTAATCTTTAACACGGCGTTGGCTGCGGTTGGCTCGTCGAGAAGAGCCGTGATCTCAAAGCCCGCGCCCTGAACCACATTTTTGATGGCTCCCGAATCCAGCTCGTCGGTCCCGGGAGGAATGGCGGCGGCCGCATATAAAAGCTCACAGCCCAGCTTTTCCTCCAGTTCCTCCTTCATCTCCCGGACGATCCGGATGGCACCGATATAATCCACTACCATACCGTCCCGCACCACGTCGGCATACCGGTAAGCGCCGGCAGCAGGCTTAAAGTTTTCATCCAGAACCGCCACTACGACACAGGCCGTTCCTAAATCCACTCCGGTGTAATAGACGGAAGAACCGTTTGTTACCGGATTTTTAACGACTCGCTCAAACTCCTTTACCAGGCTGTCGCATTCCTCAAATGTTATTCCTTCTTTTGACATGTATTTCCTCCAAATAACTGGCATATTAACTGGGATAAACCATTAATCACCTGATGAAGCTCCCGTTTTTTGCCGTCTCCCAGCTCCTGCTCCACGAAAGGGCTCACTTCCCGCAGAAGACAGCGCAGCCGGTGAAGCCGGATCAGATCCATCCCCCGGTCTGACTGGACGTGGAAGGAGGTAATCTCGAAACAGTCCTCCATATCCTCGGAAAAATTATCCGGGCAGATTCCGGTACACGCCTGGCACGGCAGCAGACATATTTCCTCCTCTGCGGCCAGCCCCGCAAGGCAGCGCTCCATGACGAAGATTCGCTGGGCCAGAAGCACGTCGTGCTCCTTAAACTGAAGCCCAGTTTCCAAAAATAAGGCCTGCGCCGATTTCAGGCGGTTTAAGAGCGCCATTTTTTCCGGAGTGAAATTCAAATCCTCCTTACATCGCTCCTCACCTTCCCGGCTGTCCGTCGCTGCTGCGTTTTCTTCTGCATCTGCACCAATACGGTCCGTATCATGCCCCGCCTTATTTTCCTCCTGTCTCCAGAAGTACAGCGGCTTCTTTCCTCCGGTTCCACTGTCCCCAAACCGCTTCGCTGAAGGTATCTCATCCGGAACCCTGATTCCACGATCCCCCAGGAACTGCCTCGCTCCCGGCGTCAGCCGTGTCCCCGGTTCCGTTTCATACGTTGTAAAAGGGGTGGTGCGGTATAAATTTCTCAAATCCGCTTCGGTTATGTATTTCATCAATATCCCCCTTTGCACAGACACCGGTATAAGTTCTCCAGCTCTTCTTTAGACGGCTTCCTGGGATTCGTCACCGTGCAGTTGTCATCCAAAGCAAGCTGTGCCATACCGTCTGCGGCCTCCAGGAATTCCTCCCTGTCCACACCGCATTCCGTTATATACTGGGGAATATGGATCTGGTTCATCAGAATCCTGATCTGACGGATCAGTCCGTGTACGGTCGCCTTGTCGGTTCCTGCCGAGATTCCCAGCATATTGGCCACTTCCACGTACCGTTTCAGGGCCGCCGTCTCTCCCGGAGTTTCCAGCCCCGCATTGTAAGCGATCACATGGCAGAGCAGCATCGCATTGCTTCTTCCGTGCGGAATATGAAATCTTCCGCCAAGCGCGTGAGCCAGGCTGTGACAGATTCCCAGGGATGCCCCGTTAAATGCCACGCCGGCCAGGCACGACGCATTATGCATCTTCTCCCTGGCTTCCATGCTGCTTCCGTCTTCCACCGCAGTTTTTAAGTAGCGCCATACCAGCCGGATCGCTTTCTCCGCACAGGCATCCGTAAAGTCACCGGCGTCTGTGGAAACGTACGCCTCCAGCGCATGTGTCAGCACATCCATGCCGGTATCCGCCGTAATATGGGGTGGTACCGAAACGGTAAAACGCGGGTCCAACAGCGCCGTATCCGGCACCATGGAATCGTCCACCAGGGGATATTTTGCCTGTTTTTCCGGGTCCGAGATCACAGCAAAGGAGGTAACCTCGCTTCCCGTTCCGCTCGTGGTCGGAATCGCGATCAGTTCCGGACGCTCCGACTGGCTCATGCCGGAATAAAGCAGTCCTGCCGCCTTTGCCGTATCAATGGCTGAGCCGCCGCCCAGCGCAATCACGGCGTCCGGCCTGCATACCAGCATCTGCTCGATGGCCTTAGTCACCACCGCAATGGTGGGATCCGGTACAACCTCAGCAAAAACAGAAAATTCCGCTCCCGCTTCCTCCAGCAGATCCGTCACCATATCCACTTTATGAGAACTCTTCATAAACGGATCGCAGATCACGAACGCCTTTTTTATCCCCATATCCCGGAGAGTTTCCAGAGAAGCTTCCCCGAGATACACTTTTGTTTTCATAATAAACTGTTCCATTTTATTTCCGCCTCCTTTCTCCTGAATTTTAGTCATTGCTCAGCCGTTTTTCCAGTTCACGGAGCCCCTCCCCGGAAGGAAATACCACCCGGTAAAACGGAGGCTGGACTCCGGCCTTTAAAAGCTCTTTTTCACACCGGGCCAGCTGCTCCCGGCTCTTTCCTTCCTTCGTTATGACTCCGATGACCGGAGCACGGAAGGCCAGGGCAAAACCGGGGGAATATACCTCCCTCGTCTTTGTCTGATCCACCAGCATCAGAACATGAGACGCATTCTGGGCCTCCGCGATCAGGTGCTGTACCATCCAGGGAGATTCTAAGTAGGCGGCGGGAGCATCGATCGTCCGTGCTCCGTAGACCAGACAGGGCGTCCGTTTTACCGGAGAGTGATCCCCATTCAGTGCATGGGCCAGAGTCGTTTTCCCGCTCCCGCCAGCCCCCATTACCATAATTCTCTTTGTTCTCATGTTCTCGTCACCGGGGGCACGGCAAAGCCAAGCACGGTCTCCAGCGTCCGGCAGACGGAGACAAGAGCCGTCTCCACGCTCTGGACATCTCCGGCTATGACCACCGATCCCGTGAAGCGGTCTAAAAATCCAACCTCCACATCGGCCGCCTTAGCCGCGATATCCGCCGCGATGATGGCCGTCTCAAACGGGGAGAGCGTCAGGATACCGATGGCTCCCGCCGCGTCGATTCCAAGGCACTCGTACACCTCCGGCACCGGTGATGCGATCACATGGGCGATCGTGACCTGTTTGCCGGGTACGGATTCCTCAATCACCCGGCTTACACTGGTAAGTTCCTTTCCCGCCATGGCTCTCCTTTCCTGCTGTATACCGGCTCCGCTAATGTCTTACCACAGTGACAGGGAACTGATACTCCTTCAGCCAGCCCTCGATCCGCGATAAGTCCTCGTCGCTCAGGCTGGGATCTCTGTCGATGGGATAGGGCCGGTCCAGCTGATTGTATTTATTTACCCCCATCTTGTGGTATGGGAGCAGATCAATTCCCTTGAAATTCTTATAATCACGAAACGGCATCAAAAACTGGATTACCCGGTCGATCTCTTCCCTGCTGTCGTTGATCCCCTTTAGCATGGGCATTCTCACCTTGACGTTGTAACGGCGGTGAAGAAGCTCCTTTAAGTTTTCCAGGATCAGCTCATTGTTTACACCGACCAGCTCGTTGTGGCGTTCCGGGTCCATATGCTTGATATCGAACAGAAATAAGTCCACATACTCCGCGATTTTTAAAATGGTTTCTGTTTTCGTGAAGCCGCACGTCTCGATCGCCGTGTTATAGCCTTCCTGCTTACAGGCCATCAGAAGGTTTAAGGCCGCCTCCGGCTGCGCGGTTACTTCTCCGCCGCCCAGTGTCACGCCCCCTCCCGACTGCTCGTAGAAGGCCTCATCCTCGGAAATAATCTTTAACAGCTCCGAGATGGTCTTACATTCACCTGAGATCGTCAGCGCTTCCTGGGGGCACACCTCCATGCATTTTCTGCATCCGGTGCAGTCTCTGTCTCTGCGGATTTCGTGTTTTCCGGTCTCCGGGGAGAGCACGTGAATCCCCGCAGGGCAGGCATTTACACATGCCCCGCAGTCCACGCAGGAACGTTTCTTAAACATGACCTGAAAACTCCGGTCCATTCCCTCCGGATTGGAACACCATTTGCAGCGCAGCGGACAGCCCTTGAAAAACACAATGGTGCGGATGCCCGGCCCGTCGTACATGTTATACTTCTGAACATTGAATATCAGTGCCTTGCGCTCAATGGAACCTGCATGTGTCTGATTCATCGTTATTCATCTCCAATTTACGGTTCTTTATAAATGGGTCAGCATGGTTCTGCTGATAATCTCATCCTGAACATCCTTGCAAAGTTCTACGAAGAAGGCGCTGTATCCGGCTACACGGACGATTAAGTCGCGGTATTTCTCCGGGTGCTTCTGCGCTTCTAAGAGCGTGTTGTTATCCAGATAGTTAAACTGCATCTCGCCGTTTCCAAAGATACTGGCGGTCCGAAGCAGGGTGATCAGGCTCTCCTCTCCTTCCGGAGTGTCTAAGAGTCCCGCCATGATCTTGAAGTTATGTACCAGGCCGATATTCATGCTGTCATTGGCCATCTTGGACACGGACTTGATGATCGCAGTCGGCCCCTTGTAGTCGGCTCCCTGGGTTGGGCTGATGCCGTCGGATAACGGCAGCCATGCACCGCGGCCATTGGCGGAAGCGCCTGTCATCTGTCCGAACGGAGTATTGTTGGAAATGGACAGGGTACCGTGGCTTAAATGGGAGTACAGGGTCTTATATTTTCTATGTTCTGCCTCAGTAAAGTCAACTAAATCCGAAGCAATCAAATCCGCATAATCATCGTCGTTGCCATATTTCGGAGCGTTCAGACAGTCAGCCTTTATCTGCTCATATCCAACAAAATCGGCCTTCAGCGCCTCATTTATCTGCTCCAGTGTATATTTCTTATCATCAAACACCAGCTTTTTGATCGCTGCCATGGAGTCCGTATAAGTTGCCAGTCCGGACCAGACCACGCCAGGGCCGTAATTGTACATCGCGCCGCCGGAGGAAACGTCTTTTCCCTTTTCCATACAGCCCTCGTACATGATGGACATAAGAGGCTTCGGAGCAAGGTCTCTGTGGACTCTCTGGGAAATAACCGTGGCCACGTCGGTCCATTTTGTCACGTATTTGATCTCTTCCTTAACAGCCGCGTCAAATTCCTCAAAAGTCTTGAACCGGCTCAAATCTCCCATATCCGGGCAGACCTGCTTGCCGTACCAGAGCGGAACACCGTGGTTTAACACCAGCTCGATGCAGACCGGCCACTGGGTATAGGCGGTGGAGGTCCACTGATAGAGACGGCCTGATTTCTGCGGCTCCACGCAGCCCATCAGACAGTAGTCTCTGGCGTCCTCGATGCTCACGCCCTTTGCCAGCATCATCTTGATGTGGGCGTCGTCGAAATGGCAGGCCGGGAAGCCCATGCCGGAACGGATCACGTCCACGATCTTTTTCATATATTTTTTAGGAGATTTGTTGTGGATCCGGCAGGCCAGGGACGGCTGGTAAATCTTCACGTGGCGGACAGCATCCATCAGCAGATACGTCAGTTCATTGGTTGCGTCACGGCCGTCTCTCGTCACGCCGCCCACGCACATATTGACGAATGGCTGGTAGCCGGCGAAGAATTTGGAACCGCCCTCGCTGGTGATCCACATCATCTCTGACATCTTAATCAGCATACATCCGGCAAGCTCGAAGGCCTGGAAATCATTTAACCGTCCGGATTCGATATCGCTCTTATAATACGGATACATATACTGGTCCACACGTCCGATGGACATACCGGTCTGGTTCTCTTCCACGACCAGCAGGGACTCGATGGTCCATACCGCCTGGACTGCTTCCCAGAAGGTTTCCGGCTTATGGGCCGGTACACGGGCGTTGACCTCGGAAATCTTTAAGAGCTCCGCTTTCCTCTTCGGATTCGTCTCCTTTGCCGCCAGCTCCGCCGCGTAATCAGACAGACGCTTTGCGTAAATCATAACGCCCTCTGTGGTATCGATGATGGATTTATAGAAATAGATTTTTTCGATATCATCCGGGTTCTCATAATCCAGATGCTCCAAATGCTCTTTCGCTTCTCTCTGGATATCCAGCATTCCTTTTTTCATCAGGATTACGTCGTATCCGGGGTTGGAATCTCCGCCGCCGTTTAACGCGTGGTAGGAACAGTCTGATACGAAGGACTCGCCTGAGAGCTCCCATACGCCGGCTTCCCGGTACTGGTCCTCGCAGTACTCATCGACAGATTTGCCCTTCCAGAACGGGAACAGCTCCTCTCTCATGATCTTCTTGTCTTCCTCGGAAATGTAGAATGGATCCTGGGCACGCGTCCCGATGGTGTCGATCTCATCTTCCATCCATCTCCAGGCAATATCCGGTGAAAATGCTCCGGCTCTCGGTGCTCCGCATGGTGCTCCGACGATCAGCTCGTGGTCCTGAATCACCAGAGGCGCCGTCTCACAGCAGTAACGGAAGCATTTTGCGCGCAGAAGAATCTTCGGCATGCCCGGATTCTCTTTTGCGATCTTTGTAATGGCTCTTGCACGGTAAGTCGTGATGGAAGGAACCTGCTTTAAGTAGTTATCCTTCAGAAGCTGAAGACGCTCGGTGATCCCATCGGGAATCTCTGTGCCCTCGCCGCTGCACACTCCCGTTTTCTCCGGAGCGCCCTTTGGCAGATCGCCGGAAACGGATTCCAGCATCTTTACCAGCGCCTCCCGCTGTTCCGGCGACATGTTTCTGGTCGCATCTGCAAATTTATCTGTAAACTCACGAATATCCAATTTGTATTACCCCTCTTTCCTGCTTATTCTTCTTCGGCCATCCACTCCAGGAGCTTCTTCATGGCCCGCTCCAGCTCGTCATCCAGGCTGTCATCCCTGCATTCCGGAACCGCCGTCTGCCGGGCTGTGTTTAAAACCGCGGCGTCGGCGCGGCCGTTTCTCTCCTCTGCGTCTCCGGTCATCCGGTCTTCGATCTCCCGCACTCCGTATCCCACATTTCTGATGTAAATCAGGTTCATGGGGGAAACGCTGTCCGAGGTGATTCCGACGCCGGCGGTAATGCTTCCAAGCGTCATGGCCGGAAACAGATTCGTCGTCACGCCCATGCTCCCAAACACAGCCGGGGTGTTCACCAGCATCCTGGCGACCGGTTTCTTCAGTGCGAACTGGCGAATGACCTCTTCATCCTTCGAATGAATCACAAGTGTGTGTCCATGGCTTTCATTTGCCAGCAGTTCGATGCATTTCTCACAGGCGTGAACCCAGTCATTTTCTATGTAATACACCAGAACCGGACACAGCAGCGCCCTGGCGTATGGATTTCTGTCTGAAATATACTTCTGTTCGGAGACCAGTACCTTTACCGTATCCGGAACGGAAAATCCCGCCCTCCTGGCCAGCTCCCGCGCCGGTTTACCCACCAGCTCAGGGTCCTGACTGCCGTTTTCGGGACAAAGCAGCCCGATCAGCTGTTTTTCCTCGTCCCCCGACATGAAGTAGGCGCCGTTTCTCTCAAATTCCCTTTTTGCCTCACCGGCGATGCAGCTGTCTGCAACGATATACTGTTCCGCCGCCGGTACGATTCCGTAATCAAAATTCCGGCTGGCCACGATGGCCTTCACCGCCTTCGGTATGTCCGCCGTCCTCTCGATAAACGCGGGGGAACCTACGGTTCCTCCATAGATGAACGGTTTTCCCGCGGCCTTCGCGGCCTCTGTCATCTCCGGAACGCCGGTGCCGATCACCAGCGATACGGCCGGATGGCCGATGAGCGCTTCCGTTCCCTGACGCGTCACGGTGCCTAAGTAAGAGAGCGCGCCGTCCGGAAGTCCCGCCTCAGCAGCCGCTTCCATCAGAATATCCAACGCTCTGCCCGTGGTCTTCGCGGCCCGCTCATGGGGAGCGAAGACGATGGCATTGCCTGATTTCACCGCGATGAGCGCCTGATAGATGGCCGTGGATACCGGATTGGCAGACGGTGTCAGCGCTGCGATAATTCCTAACGGTACGCCGACCTTCATCATTTTCTCTTCCCGGTCCTCCGAAATGATTCCCACAAAACGCATGGTCTTAAGCTTCTCGGGCAGGTATTCGCAGATATACCGGTTTTTCCTGTATTTATCCTGCCAGTTTCCGTATTCCGTCTCCTCGCAGGACATGACCGCCAGCTCCCTGGCGTGTTTTGCCGCCGCCTGCGCCATATGTACTACAATGCGGTCCAGCCTTTCCTGTTCAAAACCAGCCAGCACTTTTCTCGCCTCTCCGGCATTTTCCATCAGGATTCTGGCTTCCTGGACAGAAAGCAAGTCTTTATCAACAAAACGCATTGCCTACGCTTCCTTTCCTTACTCCGCCGGAAGAAGATTCTTTAAGGAGTAACGTGTGATGATCTTCTCCAGATCGGGATGAGGCCTGGGGATTACGACAGAGCTGTAAACCTCGGCTCCCATAGCTTCCACTGCCTTTACTCCGGCATCTACTGCCGTCTTACATGCTCCCACATCACCGCGCACCAGCACGGAAATGTATCCGGAAGCTACATTCTCATATCCAATCAGTTCCACATCGGCCGCCTTGCACATCGCATCCGCGGCTTCCAGAACGAATACCAGGCCAAATGTTTCAATGGAACCAATGGCTTCATATCTTTCCATAAAATTTTTCCTTCCTGCCGTTTATCTGTTCTTACGCATCAACATCGTGTACGGATACAATATCGCCTACTCCCTGAATCGGTCTCGGCATTACATTCTTAGCCGTCAGCTTTCCGATGGCTGCCGCAGCTGCCGCTCCGGCCTCCACAGAGGACCGTACCGCTGCCACATCTCCCTTGACCATAATGGTCACAAGGGTGGAACCTACGTTTTCGTAGGATATGAGTTCCACGTCCGCTGCCTTTAACATCTTATCCGCCGCTTCCAGCGCGGGTGTCAGGCCAATGGTCTCCACCAGGCCCAGTGCCTCTTCTCCGTAATATCTCACCTGCGCGCCCTCCTCCTATTCAGGTTTTCTGCAGACCGGAAGTATGCACTCCACCTCTGCATGAGGACGTGGGATTACATGAACGGATACCAGCTCGCCTACGCGCTGTGCTGCCGCCGCTCCTGCATCCGTCGCAGCCTTTACCGCTCCCACATCACCTCTCACCATAACGGTAACGAGACCGCCGCCTACGTGTTCCTTGCCGATTAAGGTGACATTAGCCGCCTTTACCATGGCGTCCGCCGCTTCAATCGATCCTACCAGCCCTTTTGTTTCAATCATTCCCAATGCATCGTACTTCATGAAATATCCTCCTTCTGGATTCGAAATTAGATACATTATCTAATTTTCATCTTCAATCCATCTTTTTTATATGCATTTAGTATAGTCCTTCCCCCTATGTGGAATGTCAAGCCTCATTTTTTACGCTATTTTTCTAAAATATTTTTATATTATGCTTATTATTATTCAATTTTCTAAATATTTTTTAGCATAGTGTAGGTAAATCTGCATAATGTACCTTCCCCTTAGGGTAATGTTAAAACAATAACAATACCGTCAAACCATGATACAGCGTAATTTTGCATAAAAAAAGACAACCATCTCCCTGCGAAGCTATGGTTGTCTCTTTCAAACCTTCCCCTCGAGGGGAAGGTTTTGGCATCATATTATTCAATTTTCACAAATTATCTGCACTCTTCCATCCGGGTAACCGGCACCAGTATTTCAGTCACAAACTCCGACGGCACCCGCGTCGTCCAGTAATCCACCACATACCGTTCAAACGATTCCTCGCCGCAGATATATCCTTTTCTCGACGCCCATTCCTCAATCTTCCCGTATTCCCGTCCGATTGAATCCAGGGATCCCACGTGATAGACCGAAGCCATCATGGTCCCGCCCAGCGTCTTTAATTCCGCCTCCTTTACCAGAGGGCGGAGCGGCATCTGCATAATCCTGGCCCGCCTGCACGTCCCATCCCGCTTCTCACGAAATGACGGGAAATTTAAGATAACCGGCCCTGTGATCTCATTATGTATGCTTTCCAGATAGTTCACCCACGGAATATTGATGATCGACTCCATGTAATTGTACGAAAAATCCTGTTCTTTACTGCAATACACCGTAGAATTCACATATTTTATGGTCACATCGTGTTCTTTGCGCTGAGAAACAAGCTCCGCCTCACGGACGAGCTCATACCAGTCCTTCACGGCGGTATAGCGGTATAGCAGCTCCTGCCGTTCGGTCTGCAGTTCCTCACTCTTGCTTAAAAAGCTTCGCTCCAGGCATTGATACGTACTGCCTTCCACCAGACTCTGCATCTGTTCCAGACTGAACCCCATCTGTTTATAATACTTGACGACCGGAACCAGAAGCAGTGTCTCCTCGCTGTAATAGCGGTAATTGTTCTCTTCGCTTACCATATCCGGAGAGATCACTCCGATCTGGTCATAAAAACGAAGTGCCTTTTTCGACACATTGCAGATACGGCTTACTTCACCGATAGAATATAATTTTTTAGCGTTTTGCCTTTCCCCCATAGCAAACCAGACAGCCTCCTCTGATCAGATTTTGTTTACCTTTCCGTATAAATCATCTAGTATATACTTTAGTATAAACCTTCCCCTATAGAGGAATGCAATAGTTTTTCTGAGGAAATTTCCAGTATATGGATTTTACTTTTCCAGCCTCTCTCTGCACGCTTCTATCACTTTCTTCATCGCATCCTGTCCCGGGGCGCCGATGGTCATACGCTTTTTCACACACGTCTGCATGCTGATGGCATCGTAAATGTCTTCCTCAAACACGGGGCTGATCGCCTGGAACTCTTCCAGGGACATATCGTCCAGTGCAATTCCCTTCTCAATACAGTATAATACCAGCTGTCCCACGATTCCATGGGCGTCACGGAACGCCACACCGTGGTTCACCAGATAATCCGCGGCATCCGTCGCATTGGTAAAGCCGTTCTTCGCACTCGCTTCCATGGCATCCTTCCTGAAAGTCATGGAGGAGATCATGCCGGTAAAGAGCGCAAGGCAGCCCTTTACCGTATCGATGGCGTCAAAGGTCAGCTCCTTGTCCTCCTGCATGTCCTTGTTATAGGCCAGCGGAATCCCCTTCATGGTCGTCAGAATGGAAACGAGAGCGCCATAGACCCGGCCTGTCTTTCCACGGATCAGCTCCGCGATATCAGGGTTCTTTTTCTGAGGCATGATACTGCTTCCAGTACTGTAGGAATCATCGATCTCCACGAACTGATACTCATTCGTATTCCAGATGATAATCTCCTCGCAGAAGCGGCTCAAATGCATGGCAATCGTCGACAGCGCGCTGAGCAGCTCGATGATGTAATCACGATCCGCCACGGAATCCATGCTGTTTAACGTTGGTCCGTCAAATCCAAGAAGCTCCGCCGTATACTCCCGGTCCAGGGGATAGGTGGTGCCTGCAAGCGCTCCGGATCCCAGCGGACAGTAGTTCATCCGTTTTCTGATATCAGAAAGGCGGGAACGGTCGCGGTCAAACATCTCAAAGTAGGCCCCCATATGGTGAGCCAGCGTGATGGGCTGAGCCTTCTGCAAATGAGTAAAGCCCGGCATATACGTGTCCAGATTCTCCTCCATCAGCTTTAACAGCTCTTCCAGAAGAGATTTGACCAGACCGTCCATCTCATCGATCTCGTCTCTCGTATACAGCTTCATGTCCAGGGCCACCTGGTCGTTGCGGCTTCTGCCTGTATGAAGGCGTTTACCGGCCTCACCGATGCGCTCCGTTAAGACCGCCTCCACGAAAGAATGAATATCCTCGTGTTCCGCCGTAAATGCAAGTGCTCCGCTCTCTAAATCCCTGCGGATTCCTTCCAGCCCCTCTATGATCGCATCTCTGTCTTCTGTCGTCAGAATTCCCTGCTTTGCCAGCATTTTTACATGGGCAATGCTGCCTTCGATGTCCTGATGGTAAAACTTCTGGTCAAAGGAAAGGGAAGCATTGAAATTGTGTACCAGTTGGTTCGTCTCTTTTGTGAAGCGTCCGCCCCATAATTTCATATTTCATTTCTCCTTAGCATTTTATTCTTCTGCGCATGACCGGTTTCTTTCTGCGGCCTGCGGTGATTCCTGCAATGAGAAGCAGCACAGCGATGCTGCCCGCAGTGATCATTCCACCTGTCTTTAAGCCCTGCGGCATATAGCGCAGTTCCACGATATGCGTTCCGGCCGTGAGCCGCACGCTTAAGAAGGTGTCAAACAGCTTATACGGCTCCGTCTCTTCTCCATCCACCAATATAGACCATCCCTTGTCGTAAGGAATGCTCAAATAGAGGAGACCTGCCTTTTCAACGTCGATTCTTCCGGAGATTTCCGTATCTGTCTTCTTCGTCAGCTCCATGGAATTTCTGTTTAACACATTGTATACCGATTCCAGACCTTCCGGTATAAATCGATAGGCCATAGCCACCAGATCCTGCTCGTTGTCATCGTTGCGGAGCGTCACTTCCTCGCCTGCGGAAATCCATCCCAGCTCCAGCATGTATCCGCGGTTAATGTTGTCGAAGCTCTTCGTATTTTCCCCCATCAGGGCGCTTACCTTTTCCACCTTCTTGTTGCTCACATAGACGTAATAATCGCCCGATACCTCCGGTGTAAAGGTAAAGCTGGTTCCGAGGATCTCGCTCGGCACCTCCTCCAGCACAGGGCTGGCTCCCAGCACCACGGCAAGATCGTTCTGTACATCCGCCGGGTTGGTGATGTCTAACTGCCAGTTGTCCTCAAGATCGTAAGGGACCATGACTCCGAGCGGCAGCGTAAATTCATTGCGGTAGAGATACGTATGGTCCTCCACCTCCATCGGGGTGAGGAGACCGGTATCAGCCGGTGTCTCTGAATACAGCGCGTACTTTACGGAAAACAGCGAATCCACCAGCGGCGTGCTGCCGGTAATGCTGTAAGCGTTGGTGGAACTCTCGCATCCCAGCTTTTTAAAGAACTTTGATAAGTCCGCGTTGGCTGTGGACGAGAACAGGGAAACCGACGGGAAATTCATCCACGCGCCGTCATTTTTCGTCTTCCTGGTGACCTTTTCCACCCGGTAAAAGGAGGGATCGCTGATCCCTTCCGTCAGCCTCACGCTGGCGTCATTATCCTTTACGTAGCTGGTCCGGCTGGTCGTGGTAACGCTCGTCACCGTCGTATTGACCGCCGCTTCCACCGAAACGACGCCCAGCGCCAGCAGGATGACGAGATTCCGGCTCGCCCCCTTCTGATACAGACAGATCAGCCCCGTATAGGCGGAAAGGAATAGAATCGCCACATAGAACACAGAAAAATGGTACGCTTCATCCGTGATCAGCTTCTGAGCCATCAGCACAAATACGATTGCCGCAAAGAACGCCAGCACCACATGCTTCCACGGCGTCTCCTTCAAATGGCTGTACGCCTCATAACACATCAGAAGCACCAGAAAAATATAGATGAAGGACTGGCGGCACGGAAGGCTGTTAGGATAATGGAACCCGTGCCAGATAAAGTTAAGTACATTGAACGAGAAGCTGGCAAAAAAGAACAGCAGCAGACCGCAGTACACCACTTTTTCCCGCCGTTTGATCTTCCGGTTTACAAGATACAGCAAAAACAGCATAAGGACCGCCACGCCGCAGTAGATATTCGGCCAGTGATCCAGTCCGATCTCCGTCTCCACATCCGGCAAGTGTCTCGCCAGCATGTCAAAGATCGGAAAATAGGAGGTCACCGTCTTCGGAAAGTTAAAATCTCCGGACGCAGTCATCTGCAGCGCGTAGATCTCCGGAAGGAGCACTGCCGCGGCCAGACCGCCTGCCAGAAGGGAGAACACCGTGAAGGAACTGATATTTACCATGTAGTCCTTCCACGATTTCTTTCCATCCATCACAAGCAGGGCGATGAAGTACAGCACCATGAAAATACATATCATAATGGATATGTAATAGTTTGACAGAATAGATAACCCCAGAGTAATGCAATAGAGAAAACATTTCTTTTCCCGTACGAGGCGCTCCAGCCCCAGCATGATCAGAGGGAACAAAAGGATGCAGTCCAGCCACATGATATTCCAGCTGTAAGCTGCCATATAACCGGAAAGCGCATAAAAAATGCCGAAAAATGCGATACCGAAATCCGAGGTTCTGCAGTGCTTCCGCAGATAGTAGGCGAAGCTTAACCCGCTGAGACCGATCTTGAACACGATCATATAGGTCATGAATTCGATGATATACGCCTTGGGACAGAGCACCAGAAGCCAGTTTAAGGGGCTGGCCAGATAGTAGGCGTAGAGGGCTGCGAAATTCACGCCCATTCCCACATCCCAGCTGTACAGGAAGCTGCCGCCATGGGTCAGCTTGTGCTGAAACTCGGAGAAGAACGGCGCATACTGGTGGTACATATCCGTTCTTAAGAAGCTCTCCTCCCCAAACGGAAAGATTCCGCGCTGGGCAAAGATAATGATCATAATAATAATCGGCACAAAAAATGCAGCCACAAGTCCATCCGATGGCCGTATCAGGCTGATGCTCTCTCTGCCGTCCCGTCTCCGTTTCCGGGTACTGTCACCACGGACCTGATTTTCCGGATCCGGATACAGGCCCTCATCACGGGCTGCATACCCGGTATCTTCCCGATCCGGAAATTCTGCGTCTTCATCGTATTCGTATTCTTCCTCTTCCACGGGTTCCAGAAAAAGTTCCAGAGAATCCTCGTAATCCCCTTCTGCCGCCGTCTGACCGCCCAGCAGGTCAAAGGAATCCAGGCTGTCATCGGCCTTCACTTCCGCTTCCCCATGTTCAAGGTCAGACGCCTCCTCGACAGAATCCGACGACACCGTATAGCCCTCGCCCAGATCCAGTATAAGTGAAAAATCCTCCAGGGAAGCGGACGGTTCTTTTTCGTCCGTCTCATTCTCCGAAGGTATCAAATTTTTCTTCTCCGTCTCAGTTTCCCCACTGCTCCGTTTTTTCTCTGATGTCATTCTTAGTATGTCCTCTAGTTCTTTAGAAATCTTTTCAATCTCGTCATCGCGTTCCATATGCAGTTACCTGGCCGTACTTCGGCCAACCTTTCACAGGGATTTTTCTTCGCTCTTCCTGAATATAAAAAGTTTACTGAATACGTAGTTTACAATTACAACAATCACAGAAACTGCAATCTTGCTGATATACTCGTCCATATGAATCCATGATACCATGACAATCATAAAGACCATCTCCATCACACCCGACACGGCTCTGCACGCCACAAACGACGTGATCTCCTTCATAACAAAGGCCGGGCGCATATTATAGCTCTGAAATACGAAAATCTTATTCACAATAAACGCAAACAAGACAGATACAGCCCATGCCACCGCTGTCGCTATGCGGTAATCGATATGAACCTTTACCATGGCCGCATAGACCACCCAGTTCACCAGTGTGGTCAGCACCCCGAAGATCAGATAAGAAATGACCTCTCGATTCATAACCTTGTCCCATATTTTTTTAATCATAACACTGCTCCTGTCAAAATTACATTTCTTCTATTGTAGTATAGTGCCGGAAAAATGTAAAGCAAATCCCCATGAATAAAGGAATCCTTAAGATTCTTTATCCAGGAACTGCTTCGCTCCCTCCGAATATACAATCTCATAGTCGTCGGTGATAAACACGCCGTAGGCGCCGTCGATGGAATCGAGCAGGTCCTTTCCCTTCTCCAGTCCCATGGAAAAGCAGGTCGTGGAAAGGCCGTCCCCATCCACGGACAGATCGGAGATGATGGTAACCGATATAAGTCCGTTCTGATACGGATATCCGTCTCTGGGATTTAATATATGGTGGTAATTCACCCCATCCTTTTCAAAATGGCGTTCATAGACACCGGAGGAAACGACTGACATTCCGTCGATGTTCAGCGTCGCAATCGTCTCATTCCGGTCTGCATAAGGTTTCTGAAGGCCGACCTTAAACGGCGTTCCATCGGGCCTTTTCCCGATACAGAGCACATTGCCGCCCAAATTGATCACGGCACTCTTCACACCCTTCCCAACGAGATAGTCTTTCATGCGGTCCGCAATATAGCCCTTGGCTATAGCCCCCAAATCAATGGCCGTATCCGGCGAGCCGAACGTAAGGGTATTCCCAGCCAGCTCCAGATTCTTCCAGTTCACCTTGTCCCTGGCTTCCCTGATCTCGCTATCCGAAGGAACTATATGTTCATCCGACGAAAAATTCCACAGGGAACTGAGGGGCTCGACGGTAATATCAAAATCCCCATCCGAGACTTCACTGTAATGAATTCCCTTTTCCAGCAGAGCCGTCACATCGTCTGAGACGGTCACGGTCTGCTCATCCGCAGAACGGTGGTTCAGCTTGTAAATCTCGCTTCCCTCGATGGTTCTGCTGAATATATTCTCATAGGAACGGCACAGTTCCAGGCTGCCGTTTAAGATATCCGGATCATCTGTATCATACAGAGTCACGGTTACAAACGTATTCAGCATAAAACTGGACTTTGTAATTGGTTCGATCTTTCTGGCGCATCCCGACAGCAGCCAGATGGAAGCGGCAGCCGCAAGACAAACCGCGGCAGCCGCCATTCTCTTTCTTTTTTGCATATAACCTGTCCTTTTCCTTATATAACGAATAGTGTCATTCTAGCAAAGCGCTATTTCAAAGTCAAGGACCGCACCGCCATTTTCGCGTGATCAACAATCATTCTGCGAATCCCTTCCAGCTCTCCCAGCCCCTTCAGCCGGCACACCACCTCGTATCCGTCCGCCTTAAATACACTCTTCCAGGAGTCCTCTTCGTCGCCTGCCATATCGTTATTGGCATGGTCTCCCGCCACGATCATCAGCGGCTGAAGCACCACCCGGCGCGCACCTGTCTGATCCGCCTCGCGCTTCATATCTTCCAGCGAGGGCGTCGCCTCCACAGTCCCGACATGGTACCGGCCGTATCCCTGTTTCTTAAATTCCGCGGCAAGACGCACATAGACCTCATTCGCCGCATGTTCTGTCCCATGGCCCATGAGAATGATCTCCGTTCCCTCCTGGTCAAATTCCTTCGTATCCTCTGCCAGAATGCGGACGAGCCGCTCATAGTCCTCATTCGAAGTGAGCAGCGGGGCGCCTACGGCCACTGCCTCAAAGGAAGCCTCATAGGGACTCATCTCCTCCATCATAGCGTCGAATTCCTCGCCGCTCATGACATGGGTGGGCTGGACCAGAACCCTTTTTATGCCCTGATTTAAAAGTCTTTCCATTGCCTCCGACACTCCGTCGATCGAAATGGAATCCCGTTTCTTTAAAATATTAATAATCACCCGGCTGGTAAACGCCCGGTGGAACTCGTAACCATGAAAATGTCCGGCAATCGTCTTCTCGATCTCCTCGATGGTCTTCTTACGGCTGTCATTATAACTGGTTCCGAAGCTGACCACCAGCACTGCATCCTCTTTTTTCATCCGTTCCGTCCTGTCCCTTCTTTTTTGATTCCCTGATACCATAACACAGATAAAAAACGGTGTCAAACAGCTTTTTCGGTTTCAGTTCACGCACCAGAGGCGCAGGACCATACGATCCTGCGCCCCCGGCACACATTGCATTGCTAAGTCAACCCCTCGCTGTGAACAGCGGGGGGGTGACCCTCGCGGCAGTCGCCAAATGGACGCGCCAGCGTGTCCGTTTGGCTCGTTGCTCACGGGAATAAAAGGTTAAAAATCAACTTCTTTATCATAGTAACAACAGGTTAACAGCTTCTCCATTTCGGCCGGTGTAATCGGTCTCGGATTGGACCCGGTGCATGCATCACCGACTGCCAGCTCTGCTACTGACGGTAATTTTTCATTGAATTCTGTCTCGTCGATGATTCCGCCTTCGTACTCTTTGATGCAGGTTGGAATATTCAGCTTCTCATTCATCCCTCGGAGTTCTGTGATCAGCGCATCCACAAGCTCCTCATCGGTGGAACCCTTGAGGTCAATGAAACGTGCAATCTCAGCGTAACGCTTTGCTGCTTCCGGTTCTTTCGCGTTAAACTTGATTACTTTAGGAAGGTACATGGCATTGGCACATCCATGTACGATATGGCCGCCGGAATATGCGGCGCCCGTCTTATGGGCCATGGAATGAACAATGCCCAGAAGCGCGTTGGAGAATGCCATTCCTGCCAGACATTGTGCATTATGCATGCGGTCACGGGCAGCCATGTCTCCATTATAGGAATCGATTAAATCGTTATGTATCATCTTGATGGCATGAAGCGCCAGCGGATCGGTATAATCACAGTGGAGCGTGGACACATACGCTTCGATAGCGTGTGTCATGGCATCCATACCGGTAAACGCGGTCAGCTTGGCCGGCATCGTCTCAGCCAGATCCGGATCAACAATCGCTACGTCCGGAGTGATGTTGAAATCAGCCAGCGGATATTTGATACCCTTGTCGTAATCCGTAATTACGCTGAATGCCGTTACCTCAGTAGCAGTACCGGAGGTTGACGGAATCGCACAGAATCTTGCTTTTGTACGGAGTGTCGGGAAGTTAAACGGAATGCACAGATCTTCGAATGTGGTATCCGGATATTCATAGAATGCCCACATCGCCTTGGCCGCATCAATCGGAGAACCTCCGCCGATCGCCACGATCCAGTCCGGACCGAACTCACGCATCATCTCAGCGCCCTTCATAACGGTATCCACGCTGGGATCCGGTTCCACACCTTCAAATAATTTCACTTCCAGGCCGGCTTCTTTTAAATAGTCGATTACTCTATCGAGAAAGCCAAAACGCTTCATAGAGCCGCCGCCTACTACCACGATTGCCTTATTTCCCTTTAAATTCTTAAGCTCTTCAAGGGCTCCTTTTCCATGATACAGATCTCTTGGTAATGTGAATCTTGCCATAGTAAAATCCTCCTCGCCATATTTTTATGCTGATCTTATTGTAGACTCAGGGAGGAAAAAATACAAATGTAAATTCCCATATATCAGTATATAAATATCGATATATAGATACTGATTAAAATTCACCCATCAGGCCTGCCTTTACCTGCTCCAGCTCTTCCAGAAACAGCCGTTCCCATTTCCCCATCTTATAACCATTTCTGTAGACGAGGACATCGCGGTACCGGTGATTTCCGTCTGCACACGGCTTCTCGGTCAGTCCGTGCTGCCTTAAGACAGACGGCGGCATGGGGGATACCCACATATAGGTGTCGCTGTTCTCATGGAGAAGCCCCATCTGGGTTCCCCTCTCGAAGATATAGATCCTGTTGGCCGGCGGGCTGTCCGCGGCCTTAAATTCCCGATGGCCGGAAGTGCTGCCGTCTCCATGGGTGATCTCGATGTAGGGCAGCAGATCGCCTGGCTCTATGTGGCCGGCTAAGGCCAGGGGATGGGCCTGCGACATCAGGAGGCGTTCATCGTATTCCAGCAGAAGCTCCGTCTTCAGCCCGCATTCCGCGGCCTGCTTGGTGTAATATGCCTCTGCTGAAGGCTTATATCGGATGATCCCCAGCTTATACTCCCCACGGTCCACATCACGCAGAGTGTCGGCGGAATTCGTCTCCCGAAGCCACAGATTCATGCCTTCCTTCCGGTCAATCCGCCTCACAAACATGGAAAACGCATAGCTGATATAGCTGGCCCGGGGCATGGACAGGGCGAACTCCACACCGCCTGTCTTCGCAGGCTTATAAAGCGCCTCCATCTCCTCTAACTGAGCCAGTACATTTCTCGCATATTCCAGAAAGATCCTGCCTCTGGCCGTAGGAACGACCCCCTTGGACGTCCGCTTGAAAATGGGTGCTCCCAGGCTTTCCTCCAGCGTCTTTATGGCCTTGCTCAAATTCGGCTGGTCCATGTAGAGATTTCCGGCCGCCTGAGTGATGGATCCGGTTTTTTCAACCTCCACGGCATATTGCAGCAATACAGTATTCAAACACCATTCCCCCTCGCTGCATCCTTATCCGTTTCGTAGAGATATTTTGACAGTGCTGCCAGAGACACGGCCATATTCTCATTCTGAACCAGCACATGATCCGGTACGTTCAGATGAATCGGCGCGAAATTCCAGATGGCTCTCACACCTCCGTCCACCAGCCTGTCACACACCTCCTGCGCGGAGTCCGCCGGAACTGTGATAATGCCAATATGGATATTCATTCTCCGGCAGAGATTTTCCAGTTTCTCCATGGGAAGAATCATCTTTTCCCCGACCTTCTGCTCTGCCTTTTTGGCGTCTCCGTCAAAAGCCATGACGATCTCCACGCCATACTGCTCAAACCCGCGGTACGATAAAAGCGCCTTTCCAAGGGAACCCGCGCCCACCAGGACGGCCTGATTCGTATTATGGTACCCCAGAAATTCCTCAATGTCATCAATCAAATCCTTAACTACGTACCCCGTCTTCGGCTTCCCCGCCGAACGCGCCACCATAGCGATATCCTTTCGGACCTGAACCTCATTCAGCTGCAGATCCAGCGCAATCACCGGTGCGGAGATATTGACAAGTCCCTCAGAATCTCTGCGCTCCAGGTAATGATGATACACAGGAAGGCGTTCCAGCGTCTTTCTGGAAATCCCCCCAACCAGATGTTTTTTTTCTTCCATGACTGACCCCTTTGCTAATCCAGCTAACCGCCTGTTCCCTAAAACATCAGACTGCGGCAGCGATTGATACAGGCAAATATCTCCTGACGCCTCGGCATACATAAATTGACCGGCAGATATCCGTCGTCCGCCAGTGCCGCAAGGCCTTCCGCCGCAACCTTCTTTTCCAGCAGGTCCACGATCTGAATCAGATTCCGCCTGCCATCTATGAAATGCGTTCCCGCATATTTTAACAGATATCCCAGAGCCGCGATCTGCTCCGTATCCGCAATCTGTTCCACAAAACGAAGCTCCACCACATCCCGGTCAAACTGCAGGCTGTCACGGCCCAGAACCTTCATCTTAAACCGTTCGTCCCTGCCTCCGGTCTTAAACTTCTTCGGTACCCGTTCAAAGGAAACCGGCGTTAATTTAAGCGACTGGACGCCTTCTCCGAACCCGGCAGCGGCCTCCTTCGCCTCTTTGGTCACTTCCTTCGGCACATAGCAGTCCATCTGTATGACACGGTCCGCCACATGGAAATAGGCGCCCGAGCTTCCGGCTACCAGAATCGTGGAGATTCCCTGCTCGTCATAAAGCGCCCGGACCCGCTCCACAAATGGAGTGATCGGTTCCTGATCCCGGTGCACCACCATCTGCATCAGCTCGTCCCGTATCATGAAATTGGTCGCGCTGGTATCCTCGTCCACCAGAAATGTCTTTGCTCCGCTCTCCATCGCTTCCACCACACCGGCCGCCTGAGACGTACTTCCGCTGGCGTCCTCGGTGCAGAACCGTTTCGTATCCCTTAGATCCGGGAGATTCTTTATGAACAGTGAGATATCCACGTTTTTAACACTCCGTCCATCCTCTGCGCGCAGCTTCACCGCCGACGCCTCCGTGACGACGTACTCCCTGCCATCTCCGGCGATATGATTGTACACGCCCGACTCGAGGGCAGAGAGAAGCGTGGATTTACCGTGGTAGCCTCCGCCCACGATCAGAGTCACACCGCAGGGGATACCCATCCCCTTAATCGCCCCTGCATAAGGAAGCTTCATCACCACTTCCATCGAAGATGGGGACGTAAATGGAACCGCCTTCGCCATCGGCCGGTCCGATACCCCGGATTCCCTCGGCAAAATGGATCCGTTCGCCACAAACGCTACGAGTCCCATGGCAGAAAGCAGCCGTCTCGCTTCCTCCTGGTCCTCCGCCAGTTCAGAGACTTTTTTCACCTTCTCCTTCTCTGCGGCCGGATAGGTTTTGTAAAAACACGTGCCCGCCACGCACTCCGGCAGAAATTCAAACAGAATCTTAATCAGTTCCCCGGAATTGATTGTCCTTCCGTTCGCCGGAAATCCGACTTCTATGCGGATCAAAATGCCTCCATCCTTCGGATCTGCCACACACGCGGTTCTCTCCAGAATCTCCTGGCCGCACCGGCTGACTGCGATCAAACCGCTCTTTCCCGAACCTCTCGCCTTAAAATTGTACCGTTCCACCCTGGCGGCGAATTTACGAAGCAGCAGGTCCTGCAGCGCCACCCGCTTATGACTCAGGTGATAGGACTCTGCCGGAAAACATGCTTTCTTTCCCTCCACCCGGATGCTGACCCTGGATGGCGACGCAAACGGGTCGCCCTGCACATGGTCGATGCTTAAGGTAAAGTCCGGAAACTGGTAAACACCCTTTGCTCCCTTGTAGGCGGGATATTCCTTCCGGTCAACGGAGCGGAGAAATTGTCTCAGATCTTCTGCTGATTTCATTTTTCCGTCCTTTCTCCGGCCTCGTTACCGACCTGATCTCCATCACCGACCTGATCTCCATCACCGTTCTGCTCTCCGCCATCGGGAACCGCTTTCTCGTGAAGATCGGTGATAAACATGGCGTCTCCAAAACTAAAGAAACGATAGCGCTCTCTGATGGCTTCCTCATATGCGTTCAACACGTGCTCCCTGCCTGCCAGAGCCGAAACCAGCATGACGAGTGTGGATTCCGGAAGATGGAAATTGGTTATCAGACAGTCCAGCGTCTTAAAACGGTATCCCGGATAGATAAAGATCTCCGTCCAGCCGCTCCCCGCCTTCAGCACACCGTCGTCCGTGGAAGCAGACTCGACGGTACGGCAGCTGGTGGTTCCTACGCAGACGATCCGTCCTCCGTTCTTCTTCGCATCGTTCACCTTCTTCGCTTCCGCCTCGTCCACAATATAGAATTCGGAATGCATGTGGTGCTCCTCGATCTCATCCACTTTGACCGGCCGGAATGTGCCGAGCCCTACATGAAGCGTTACATGGGCGATCGCGACTCCCATAGCCTCGATCTCTGCCAGCAGCTCCTTTGTGAAGTGGAGTCCCGCCGTGGGGGCTGCTGCCGAGCCCTCATGCTTTGCGTAAACGGTCTGATAGCGGGTCTGGTCCTTAAGCTGGTGAGTGATATACGGCGGAAGCGGCATCTGGCCCAGCCTGTCGAGAATCTCCTCGAAAATCCCCTCGTAGGAAAACTGTATCAGCCGGTTTCCTTCCTCTATAATATCCACCACCGTACCCGTCAGCAGCCCGTCGCCAAAGGTAATCACCGTGCCGATCTTCGCCTTTTTTCCAGGCTTCACCAGCGTCTCCCAGATGTCATTCTCCCGTCTTTTTAAGAGCAGGATCTCGATCTTCGCCTCGGTTCCTTCCTTCACGCCGAACAGTCTGGCCGGGATGACTTTCGTGTCGTTGATGACAAGGCAATCCCCCTTCCTCAAATAAGAGAGGATATCCCGGAACGTCCGGTGTTCGATTTCTCCCGTCTTTTTATCGAGAACCAGAAGCCTGGAAGACGAACGGTCCTCCAGTGGGTCCTGCGCAATCAGCTCCTGCGGCAGCTCGAAATCAAAATCTTTTACATTCATGTCTCTTCTCCTTAATCTCAAAATGCTTCCCTGCACGGTGCTACGCAGAGAAGCATCTGTTGTTATGTATGTTTTGTCATTCGTTTCCGGACATTTCGTCTCCGTTTACCGTCACTTCATTTTCGGAAGCTTCTCCTTCGTCTCCGCCGTCGGCGCCTTCGCTCTGAACGGATTCTCCGGTTTCTCCGGTTTCTCTGCTCTCACCGTTTTCCCCAACGCCTTCTGCCTCTTCACCGCTCATCAGTGCCTGATAGACAGCCAGAAGGTTGGAATCCGTTTCCAGTGCGGCGCGCAGGCCGACATTGACTTCTTCCGCCATACTCTGCACGGCCTCCGACTCGTTTACTTTAGCCATGTACGCCCCATCCTCTGGAGTGACTTCCGCCATCATATGCCAGCTTCCGTCCGCTCCCCGCTTCACAAAGCAGGCAAACAGGCTCGGTGCCATGGTATCCGACTGACGGAACTTGATCTGAAACCTGGTATAGACCACCAGGGTATTTTCCTCAGGGCCGTTCACGCTGTAGCAGGCAATATCGTTATAACTCTGATAGTATTTTACTTCTTCCTCCATACGAAGGCCTTCTTCTCTCAGCTCCTCCGGTGAAGCGCTGTCTCCGTATACCTCTGCAAGACCATTGATATCGCAGGTCCTTCTCGCCTTAAAATAAGCCTCCATCAGGCTGCGGATCTCTTCCCCTGCCTCTTCCAGATGATATGCGGTATCCTCCGTATCCCCTGTCTTCTCTTCTGTCGCTTCCGCCGTCCCGATTTCGATCTGTGATACATCTTCCGTCGATTCTCCCTCTTCCCCCTGCGGCCTGTCCGCCACAACGATAATAATAATCAGGATAATCACAACAAGCGGAATCACCATAAACTTTAAATATCGGATGGTTTCTTCATCTGCAAGACGTTTTTTTAAGTTTTCTAACAAGTCCTTCATATGGGCCTTAACCTCCTGGAGATTCAATCTCCGTTTTATTCTAACAAACTATGATATAAAAATCAATAAAAATAGTCTTGCAATTCATAAGAAAATATAGTAGAATATGAAAGATGCATCTGTAGCTCAGTGGATAGAGCAGTGGCCTCCGGAGCTGCGTGCGTAGGTTCGATTCCTATCAGGTGCATTCCTAATGAAAGCCTTATTTTAAGCGGTTTTGATTTCTCTTGCTTAAAATAAGGCTTTTTTACTGCCATGTTTTTGCTGCTGCAGCAGCAAACTTTTCTTTTGATTTTTAAATTTTTGAGACAGTTATTTTTCTCAGATTGTACTTCAAACTTGTCGACATAAGTCAACTCATCTTTCATACTCTCGGAAAAGCCCAATTCAAAATACGCTACAAAGGTTTCCGGATTTAGATTCTCAGGTATTTTCTCAAAATAAAAACTAATTAACAGGTTAGAAGCTGTAATATCAAACGTCTCTGTATTTCCATCAAATGCATTTGTTGTTACATCGGAAGGAATGTGAACGGAAAAACCAATTTCAGAAATCGTGTACGTATTCCATATTACGGTATTGGTACCCAGCCTGCAAAAGCATGAACAGAAAAGAGAACCTGGATTCTGCCGGAGGCCAGGACCGGATACCCATTAAAGATCCGGCCTACCATGAGTATCTGTTACTATTTTCCAGTAAAAAATCCTGTTACCGTATCCCATATCTTCACAAACACATTTACAATTCTCTGCCACAGCCCGACATTCTGCGGAACCGGTTCGATATCAACCGCGTTCGTATTCACATCGTCTTCGCTGATCTCCTCTGTGCGCAGAATAATCTGAATGCTGGCCGGAGACGGATTCTTATCCGAGGTGAAGGAAATCATGGACTGAGACGGGTCCATTTCCAGCAGATTCGTGTCATCCTCGATCTTATCCAGCTCATCCTTTACACTGGCTCTCAAGTCCTCGTTGGCATCCTTTAATTTGTCGCTGGTGCCCTTGGTATCCGCAGCCTTTTCCAGAATATCAATCAGGCCGTCAAGGGTCTGCTTCGTACCGTTTTCCACCGCGCTCCGGTTGGTCCTGGCCGTGTTCTGCACACTTCTCAAGAGCGCGATCACCTGGCTCGTGCCGGAACTCATCTGATCGAGGGAGGCGGCCATGTCATCAAGCATCAGGTCAAAACCGGCTTTATCTTCATTGATGGTCCTGTTTAAATCATTGACATCTCCGATCAAAGTCTCGATACGGCCCATGATGGAGCTGATCTCCCCTGCCGCATCCTGGCCGCTCTCAAGGCCGTCGTCCAGGCGGATTCCAGACAGTGTGCGCTCCAGATCGCTCACCATGCCCTGAAGACCATTAACCACAGGGAGAAGCGCCCTGGCCGCTGCCGCCAGCTTCGAAAGGCTGGCCGCGTCTCCCAGGCCGTTTCCGTTAATCGCATCCAGCTGGCTGCGCAGGCGGTCCACGGCATCGGAGCCGACAACGGACTCCATGTCATCCAAAATTCCGTACGTCTCCTCCAGCAAATCGCTCAGCGTCTCCTGCTGCTCCGCCAGATCTTCCTCATCCAGTTCTGCAGGGATACCTCCGGCCGTCTGTATGATATTCTGAAGTACTTCATTGATCTGTTCCAGCTGATCGTCTACAATCTGCAGATGATCCAGAATCTCGTCCCTGTTGGAATTATTCAAATCATCCCGCAAATCCCCCAGAGAGTCCTCCAGATCACTGAGTTTTCCTGCCAGATCAAAGAAGTCATTGCCGGAGCTTCTCAGGGTCTTCACGATGGCGTTGATTCTCGTGTTGATTTCATCCAGGGACTGCTTATTCGTATTAATATCCGGAGCCAGCTGGCTGATTTTTTCATTGACAGCTTCCAGACTGTCCAGGCTGTTATCCGCGTTGGCTATGATTTCGTCCTTCGACGCGTCCAGCCCCGCTCTCGCCTTCTGCAAATCCTCCAGACCCGCCTGTGCCACATTCATGCCGCCGCTGATCCGGTCCAAGGTATCCAGAATTTCATTCATACCATCCAGCAGCTTATCGGTGGAATCCCCTACCGTGTCCTTTACCTCTTTGATATCGGTAATCTCGCTCATCTGGTCCAGCGTTCCGGGAATCATCATCATGATCAGGCCCATCGACTCGAAATTCGTCGTGCTGATCCCGATGTGAAAGGTCTTCTCTTCCCCTGGGACAGCGGCAAAAATCACAACCTTATACGTTCCTAATGCCTGTGTTTGAGAGCCTGGCGCCTCCACAGCGTTTACATCTTCCATATTAACCATGGTCGCCACCTGAAGAAGCATGTTGTTGCGGTAGTACTCCTTTGCATTCTCATTGGGAATGCAGTGTACATCCATTTCCACCAGTCCATTGGCATGGACCAGTTCCTTTGCTTCCTTTGGAATACCATTTAATTTATAGGACACGTCAAAATTCCATGGGAGAATCACCTCGTCGTTGTTCAGCTGGCACTCGTAGTAAAACCGTTCCTTTGAGTCCTCCGGCAGCTGCCAGGTGACTCCATCCCCGCTGATCACTGGTTCCGCGTAATTGGACATATTCGTTACATCTGTATAATTTCCATAATCCGTAAATGTTCGAAGGCCGTTTAAGGAAACTCCCTTCACTACACTGCTGTCCACCTGATTTCCGTAATAATCCAGATTCACATACAGCGCCTCATCCGTAGCAACAGCGGGCAGTCCCGCAAGGGCGCTGCCCGCCATGGACATGCCGAGCATCGAGCTGATCAATGCGGCGGCGGTAATTTTATATCTGATTTTTCTTCTATTTCTCATTTTCCTTCACCTCATCCTCAATATTCTTTGACGGCTGAACCACTTCTATTTTCTTATCTTGCTTCACCGGCCCCATCTGCTCCGCTTCCATTTTCTTCTTTGGCTGCCCCGGCATCATCTGCACCGTTTTTTGCTTCATCTGTTTCTTCAAATCCCGTTTTTTCTGCTTCACCGCATGGCGCGTTTCCTCTATCTTAATTTTCTTAGCTTCTTCCTTCATCAGCAGCGGATCCGCCATGGTAAGGAGCACGGGAAGCAGGAACAGTACCATCAGGACGCTGATCAATGCCCCGCGTCCGATCAGATGACCCAGACCGCCGATTGCAGCCACCGAGGAAACGAAATACAGGCCGTACCCCGCAATTGTCAGAATCGTCCCCGATGTTAGTATGGAAAGGGCGCTTCGCGATACTGTATGCTTGATCGCCCGTGCCTTTTCGGGATACGTTCTTCTCGCATCCATATAATTATTCGTCATCAGAATCGAGTAATCCACCGTAGCCCCCAACTGCAGGCAGCTGACGATAATATATCCCATATACAGCATACTTTCTCCTGTAAAATACGGAACCGCCATGTTGAAGAAGACTGCCACCTCGATAGGAATCAGGACGACAATCGGGATTATCAGCGATTTAAATGATATCAGAACCACCAACCCCACGCCGAGAATTGACAACAGGTTGACGAAATTGTAGTCCGCCGTAATAATTGATTTGATATCCTGCGTGGAAGGGATCACTCCCGTTATATAGGAGTCCTCCGGATAATAGCTCCGTACAATGGACGTGATCTCATTGGCACACTGGAAAGCAAAATCGCTCTCATCCGAAGTCTTTACATAGATCATAATTCGGCTGTAGTTGTCTGTGTGCAGCAGGCTCGTTGCGCTCTTTGGAATGATTTTTTCCGGTATTCCCTCCGGAATGGTGCCTGCCAGGGAAGTCACCGATTTTACGTAATACAGATCATCCAGCGCATCCGTCAAATCCTTCTCTTTCACCATGCTGGTGTTCGGAACCACGGCCAGAATCAGATTGCTCTTGCCGAAGCGCCCGTTGATCTGCTGCTCATCCTCATACACCTTCGTTCCGGGGCTGGACCCGAGAGCGCTGTTTCCAAACGTAAATGAGTTCATATTCTGGGCTGTAAATGCGGGAACCACAAATAGAAGCACAACTCCCAGAACCACATACCGCACTCTGTAGACCACCTGTCCCAGACCATGGAAGGAAGGCATAAAGGACTTATGCTCCGTCCGTTTAATCCGGTCTCCCCAGCGAAGCAGGAGCGACGGCATCAGAAACAGCACGGTAATCAGACTGACCACGATTCCCTTCGCCAGAACGAATCCCAGGTCTTTACCAATACTGAAACGCATCAGCATCAGTACGACGAACCCGATAATGGTGGTGGCGCCGCTTGCAAGAATAGAGGGCAGTGACTTATGTATTGCGTTGGTAATGGCGGTAACGGGATCATTTCCTTTGGCCCGCTCCTTTGTAAACATGTCGAGCAGGAACACCGAGTAATCCATGGCGACGGCCAGCTGCAGAATCGAGGCCACGCTGAAGGTCAGAAATGATATGGTCCCCAGAATCAGATTCGTTCCCATATTGATGATAATGGCAATTCCCATGACCATCAAAAACATGACCGGCTCAAACCACGAAGTGGTCGTGAGGCATAAAATAACCGCGATCATCACCACACCGAGAGCCATGGCAATGCTGATTTCCCGCATCAGCGTCTCATTTAAAGACTTATTCTGTACTGCGGAGCCCATGAAATAGCCCTTGTCTCCTGTGAGGGTCTGCATTTCATTGATGGCAGATTTCGTCAAACTGCTGGAATCGCCTTCCTCAAAAATGATATCCATCACCGCATAGCCATCTTTATAGTAATCCTGGATATCGTCGTAGTTAATAAAGATATTGGCGTTGTACACATCTGTCGTCGTATCCGCCCACATAACCATGTCCACGCCGTCAATCTCCGCAATCCGGTCCTTATAGGCCTTGGCTTCATACAGCGTCACCGGCCCCACCATCACACGGGCGGTTCCCGGATAGCCGAACTCCTCTTCCATCCGGTTTAAGCCTTCCTTAGCAGGCGCCCAGTCAGGCAGGTATTCGCTCAAATCGTAATTCACATGCACAAAACAGGCAGATATCACCGAAAGAATCACCGCAATGGCAAAAATTTTCTCGATCCATCTGCCTTTCTGTACAATTACATCAACCATACTAAAACGCTTTTTCTGCTTTTTCTCTCTTATTTTTCTCGTCTTCACAGCCATCACCCTTTTCAAATCTTTACGACCTTAACAATAATACCATTTTGCCTTTTTGTAATTATACAATTTATTTAAGTTGGATGGTTTTTAGACAAAAACAGAAATATGTCTAAAAATAGATAAACCGGTCGTACAAATGCTCAAAAGCCTCTTGACTCTATCACAATGTCATGGTTTAAGATCAGGATAACACGAGAAACATAATCACGAAAAGCGAGGTGTACTATGAAACAAATCATTGAACTGAAACACCACTCCCACGACTATGAATGCATGTGGAATGGAATCGAAGATCTCTATATGAACGAAACAGGAGAATCTCTCCCGGATGGATTTTTCTTTCTGCTCTCCGGCTTTGGCTCCTTCTGCTACCGAAAAACAGACAAATCAGACTTGAAACGCATGGTAGCCCTCGGCGACGGCCGGACAAAACACATGTATGCATTTCTGGCGCCGATCGCAGGGTTCACCTACGCACACCATTCCTACAGCACCTTTGAACGGGCGCTGAAAAAGGCGAAAGAGGAAATCGACGCAGGTCATCCCGTTGTATTGGGGGCTCTCGATATGTACTATCTCTCCTATTATCCAAAGCTTTACCAGAAGGAGCACATTCCCTTTCATTACGTACTGATGACAGGATACGACGACGATCAGCGCCTCATCTGCCTCTATGACTGCGGCCGGACGCAGCTTCTTACCCTGGGATATGACGAACTGAAAAACAGCATGAACTGCAGTTATCCAGGATTAAGCAGTGAAAATACGATCTGTACGGTCAGAATGACGGAAAAAAGGAGCAAGAACCAGATTGCCTCCGAAGCTCTGGCGCTTCAAAAGGAGCATTTTCTGAATCCTCCCGCTTCATTCCTGGGATACAAAGGCCTTGAAAAGATGATCCGCGAGCTTCCCGACTGGAAAAAACAGCTGACAAAAGAAGAGTATGACAAAATCCTGCTGAATATGGTCACATTTTTTGGTACCGTTCCCACAGTTCCTAATGCGCTGAAGGGAATCGCGGAGCCGGATGAAATACGTTACCGGGGAACATTCGACAAAATGGCCCAAATGCTTGTCGAAATCGGAACGGAATGGTTGGAAGAAAACGGAATGGTACAATCGGAGGAAGGCGGTATGGTGCGGTCGGAGGAAAGCGGTATGGTACGGCCGCAGGCAGGCTGGATTGAAGCAGCGGATTGTTTCCACAGATGTGCCGATTATATTGAGGAGATATCCACCGTCATCATCCGTTATCTGAGTGGAAACGGTGATGAAACGGACCAGTTTCCGTCCCTTTTCACCGCACTGCTGGAACAGTTAAAGAAAGGTTACTCGCTGCTTTAATCCGGCATCCTGTCATGTCCAGTTCCTGATTAAATCCTAATTTCATTTTCATACCTGTATAGAAAAACGCCCGAACAACTTTACCGTTCGGGCGTTACAAACTATTTTTATTGAAATTAAAAGAGTAAGCTTCCAATCTGGAACACAAGCACCGCGGCTCCCCATGCGGTCAATATCTGAAACAGAACCATTCCCAGAGTCCATCTTGTAGAACCGGTCTCTTTTCGTATGGTTGCCACCGCAGCGATACACGGAGAATACAGCAGGCAGAAAATCATCAGCGCATAAGCATTGACCCCGCTAAAACCAATGGAGGACAGAACTCCGGAGAGCTGGTTCATGCCTCCGGCCGAATTGATGTTTCCAATTCCAAACAAAACGGAGAAGCTGGATACCACGACCTCCTTAGCCGACAGGCCTGATATCAGCGCCACCGCGATTCTCCAGTCCCCAAGGCCGGCAGGATTCAGAACAGGCACCAGAACCCGCCCGATCATAGCGGCAAAGCTGTTGGAAACATCCTCCACAAATCCGGATGGTCCGCTGTTTAACACAAACCACAGGACAATGGAAGCCAGGAATATGGTGGTTCCCGCCTTGCTCAAGTAATCCTTTACCTTATCCCACACATAGATGGCCACCGTGCGCATATTCGGCGTCTTATACTCGGGAAGCTCAATCAACAGGGTATCCTCTTCCCCGCCCTTTGACATCCGGTGCGTCACATGGGCCACCGCTATGGCTACAGCGAGTCCGATCAGATACAGGGAATAGGCCACGATCAACGCATGCCGCGGAAAAAACATATCCGCAAACAGAACATAAATAGGCAGTCTGGCTGAACACGACATAAACGGTGTGATCAGAATGGTTCTTCTTCTGTCCTTTTCACTTGGCAGAGCCCTGGCCGCCATGACGGCAGGCACGGTACAGCCAAAGCCTAACAGCATGGGTAAAAATGCCTTGCCGGAAAGCCCTACCCGCCCCATCGTCTCATTCATGACATAGGCAACTCTGGCCATATAACCGCTGTCCTCCAGAAAGGCCAGGGCCAGAAACAGGATAAAAATATTCGGCAGAAACGTCAGAATTCCGCCGACACCGGCCACAATGCCATCCACAACCAGGGACGTGATCCATTCCGAAGCGTGAATATTCTGAAGGAAATACAGCGTACTGCCCGAGAGCCAGTCGAGACCGACTTCAAAAAATCCCTTTAAGAAATCACCGACCGTGAACGTCAGGAAGAATACCATTGCCATGATCCCTAAGAAAATAGGAATTCCCCAGATTGGATGCGTTAAAAACGCGTCAATCTTATCGGTCGATGCGGCCTTTGATTCCTTGTTGACCAGACACTCCTTTATGATCTCTTCTATGTAATCGTATTTCTGATTAATAATCTCTTTCTCGTAATTATGGTCAATAATGTTATTTAAATCTACCGGATGATCATTCCATACGGTCTCATCGTATTCCATAAACTTGATGGCATGCCACCGTAAATTGTCCATCTCCCCATAGTGGGCCTTAAGCACCGTCTCCACCTTGGAAATCTTGTTTTCGATCCGGGGGGTATACCCCACTACCGTGCCCTGGGGACCTTCCTCGTAGTGATGAACCACGGCGTGCATCAGCACATCCAGGCCGGTACGCTTTCTGGCCGATACCGGTACGACAGGAATGGAACCCAGCATCTCAGGAAGGCGGTGCAGATCGATTTCCATCCCGCGGTCCTCCACGATATCCATCATATTCAAAGCGAGGATTACCGGTTTCTTCAGTTCCAGGAGCTGAAGGGTCAGGTAAAGATTTCGTTCCAGTGAAGAGGCATCCACTACATTGATGATGACGTCGACTTCCCCATCCTCGATGCATTTTCTTGTGACTTTCTCCTCGATGGTATAGGAAGTCAGGCTGTAGATTCCTGGTGTATCAATGACACGGATCGGCTGTCCTTTATAGCTGGTTTCACCTTCCACCCGCTCCACCGTAACTCCGGGCCAGTTTGCCACCTTTAATTTTGCTCCTGTGAAGGCGTTGAACAGCGTTGTCTTACCACAGTTCGGATTTCCGACGAAGCCTACGTTAATTACCCTATTTTCATCACTCATGGTCTGCGGCCTCCCTGATCTCAATTCCCTCTGATATTCTGCGCCCTAACGCCAGACGGGTACCCCTTACCTTTATAATCACGGTCCCACTGCCTTTTTTATTCATCAGGGTTACCGGCGTCATCTCGTTGACGCCGAGGGCCTCCAGCCGCCTCGTAATCGTGTCATCCACCATTACGCTGTAGACAATATATGTCTTACCTATTTCGCCTTCGTGCAATTTCATTCTGTTCTCCTCCGGACTGCCGTTTCAAATGCATTTCCCCTGTTTTATAAAATGGAAAACCCAGGCCTCACAATCGCTGGCCTGGGCACCTCATATATTCCGGCGTCCATAGAAATTCTACACTTATTGAGAATTATTGTCAATATCAAATGCTACTGACTTTCTATGATTTACGGATAGTTTTCTGGTTTTATTTACTCGTCCAGTTCCTGGAGCATCTTTTTCACTTCCACCATACGGTCACGCAGCCTTGCGGCCTCCTCGAAGTTCAGCTCTGCCGCCGCCTGATGCATCTTCTTCGTCAGCTCCTTCGCCAGTTTCTCCAGTTCCTTTTGGTCCATGGATTCCGGATCCTTTTCAAAGGACTTCTTGTCCTCAATCGCTGCCTTCGAAATAGCGATTAAATCACGGACTGACTTCTTGATGGTCGTCGGCGTGATGCCGTGTTCTTCGTTGTACTGCTGCTGAATCGCGCGCCTTCGGTTCGTTTCTTCGATCGCCACCCGCATGGAATCCGTGATAGAATCCGCGTACATGATTACGTGGCCCTCAGAGTTACGCGCCGCACGCCCAACCGTCTGGATCAGAGACGTCTCCGAACGGAGGAAGCCCTCTTTATCCGCATCAAGAATCGCTACCAGCGTAATCTCCGGAATATCGAGGCCCTCACGCAGCAGGTTGATTCCGACGAGTACATCGAATACATCGAGACGCATATCACGGATAATCTCCGAACGCTCCAGCGTATCGATATCGGAGTGAAGATACTTAACCCGGATTCCGATCTCCCTCATGTAATCCGTCAGGTCCTCGGCCATACGTTTTGTCAGCGTTGTGATCAGAATCTTGTGCTTATTCGCGACCTCCTTGTTGACCTCCGAGACGAGATCATCGATCTGGCCTTCCACCGGACGCACCTCGATCTCCGGATCCAAAAGTCCCGTAGGCCGGATAATCTGCTCCACCCGCAGCATCTCATGGTTCGCCTCATAGACAGAAGGTGTTGCCGACACAAACATCATCTGGTCGATCTTCGACTCAAATTCCTCAAAATTCAGTGGTCTGTTATCCAGAGCGGAAGGCAGACGGAATCCATAATTGACCAGGGTCGTCTTCCTGGACCGGTCTCCCGCAAACATACCCCGGACCTGAGGCAGGGTGATATGGGACTCATCCACAATAATCAGGAAATCATCAGGAAAATAGTCGATCAGCGTGCAGGGCGGCTCTCCCGCCCTGGATGCAGTTAAATGCCTGGAGTAGTTCTCTATACCGGAACAGAACCCGGTTTCCCGCATCATCTCCACATCAAAATTCGTCCGCTCAGAAATTCTCTGCGCTTCCAGCAGTTTATCCTCGCTTTTAAAATAAGCCACCTGTTCCTTAAGCTCTGCGAGTATCGTCTGAGTTGCAAGCTCCAACTTCTCCTTTGAAACCACGTAATGGGAAGCCGGGAAGATCGCGATGTGTCCCAGCTCCGTCTTCCCTTCTCCGGTAAGCGAATCGATCTCCGTAATCCGCTCCACCTCGTCCCCGAAGAACTCCACCCGGTAAGCGTCTCCGCCCGAGTAAGCCGGATAAATCTCCAGCACATCGCCTCTTACGCGGAAACTGCCTCGCTTAAAATCCATATCATTTCGTGTATACTGGATGTCGATAAGCTTGTGAATCACCTCGTCCCTGTCTTTTTCCATCCCAGGCCGCAGGGAAATTACCATCTCCTTATAATCGATGGGGCTTCCCAGACCATAAATACACGACACGGAGGCCACAATGATTACATCCTCCCGCTCAGACAACGCAGCCGTGGCGGAGTGGCGCAGCTTGTCAATCTCGTCATTGATGGCAGAGTCCTTTTCAATGTATGTGTCCGTTGAAGGGACGTAGGCTTCCGGCTGGTAGTAGTCGTAGTAGGAGACAAAATACTCGACCGCATTCTCCGGGAAATATTCCTTGAACTCGCTGTAGAGCTGTGCGGCAAGGGTTTTGTTGTGGGCAATGATGAGGGTCGGCTTCTGGATTTGCTGGATTACATTTGCCATGGTGAAGGTCTTGCCAGAGCCCGTAACCCCTAGTAAAGTCTGGAATTGGTTGCCTTCCTGGAAGCCTTTTACAAGGGCTTCAATCGCCTGCGGCTGGTCGCCGGTGGGCTGGTATTCTGAGTGTAATTTGAACTCCATTTTCGCTTTTTCCTTCCTTGGTGACCACTTAAAAAGTTCGCCTATTAGGCAGAAATTCGTAAAAGAAGACTGTTTTGAGTTGCCTAATAGACGAACTTTTGCCATTTTACGAATGAAGGTCACCAAAATGCTATTTTCTTAACTCCGCAACACTATATAAACTCAATGAAATTAGTAATACCAAATGTCACCAAAATTATAACATAGCGAAAGGAAAAAGTATAGGCGCAAGTAGGAACATTTGTTCTTTCCCTGCGCCTTGTTTCATTTTGAGAACCAAATTGATATTTGATTGAAACTACTACTGCCCTTAATTTTTAAAAATAATCTTCTGCCGGAACTTCGATTTCCAACAGTTCTTCCTCAAGCTGCTTGTCTACCTCCTTTATCGGAAGCACCTCATCTATGAACGGCTGAATTTCATCTACACAGTCAGCGATAATTTCCCGGTTATCACCATATACATCTAAGGTGATTAGCTCCGTTGCATGTCCCATTAATTTGGATACCGCTTTGGGATTAAAATTATTTTTCAAAAGCAGTGTGCAGAAGGTACTGCGTAAATGATGCCACTTTATATCCGGCAGGTTGTTATCCGCTAATAGTTTTTTATAATATTTCCAATGGAAATCCTTGCTTCGCGGTTTTCCGTAGTTAGAGCAGCAAACATATCCTGAATCCTGAAACTGGCTTCTCCTGCGACTCTTATTTCTCTCATACACCTCCCTCTGTTGCAGAATCGCCTCAAACACATAATCTGGTATCGGAATATCACGATAGCTCGATGGGGTCTTCAATCCAAGTTCCTGTTTTGTAAAGGTTTTAGGTGGAAAGTCTTCTTTTTTTGTGTTGATTTTCTTCCCCAACTGCCGGCGAAGCTTTAGTGTTCGGTTAATATAGTCAATATCCGAATATTTCACGCCGTTGATTTCCCTTCTGCGAAGTCCCATTAATACATTAAACAGGATCTGCATATGTATCGGCGTGTCCCTGCTGGCCTCCAATAGAATCAGAATCTGATCCATTGTCAGGGTTTTCTGTGTGTCAATACTGCGGGCATGGTATTCCTTCTTCTTTACCGTTTTAGGAAGGTTGATACCAACTGCCGGATTCTCCGCAATGATTTTTTTCGCTACAGCATAGTTCATAGAGACATTCATCACCGTTTTAACCAGCCTTGAGACCGATACAGAATATTCTGCACGGTCGTTATACAGCTTTTGAACATCTCCACGGTTAACGGCTGACATCTTTTTCTTTCCAAGGATTGGAATAATGTGGTTATACACAATATTGGAATAAGCAGCATAAGTTTCTTCGCTTCTTACCCTCTTGCATATATCCTCCTTTATCCAGAACTCTAAAAAGTCACTTACTTTAACATTCTCATATACAATATAAGTTCCAGCATGTAATTTACCTATTGTGTTATCCCTGGCAGCATTAGCCTCTTTATCTGTCTTAAATCCCGACTTTTGCTGAGTTCTTTCAGTACCATCTATGTATTTTAAAACAACACGGTATCCGAATTTTCCCTTTATAGGAATCACTGGCTTTACTTCCCAATCCACATACTGCTGAAGGCTCAAATCAATTATCATACTGCCCTCCTTTCCACCGGAACAAACGCTTGATTCATAAATGCCAGAATATTCTCGTTTTCATCCATCACGTCACAATAATATTCAAACGTTGTGTGGACAGAGCCGTGCCCAAGTAATGCAGATATTTTAATCAGTGGAACCCCCATCTCAATCAGAATTGTTGCATACATATGCCTTAATCCATGTACCGTGATATGCGGGAGGCCATTCTTGCTACAAATTCCAGTTAAAGCGCTATTTAAAGCTGACAAACTATGTGGTTTTCCATTTTTCTGACAACTGATATAATCCTTGTCATCATATTGACCGGCATAAACTACCTTATTGAACTCCACAAGTCGTTTCCGTTTTTCCAGTTCTTCTATGATTATGGCTGGAACCCGCAAAACCCGGAAACTGTTTGGTGTTTTGGGATCACGTTCTATCAGTCCGTAATTGTCTATTTTACTTCCACTCCCTTTTTTAATAAGTGGATCTGAAGCAATCTGCCTTCTGATAGTTACGGTCCTCTTCTCCATATCCAAATCACTGAATTTAAGTCCAAGAATCTCGCCTTTTCGTAAGCCACAGAATAGGCCTAACAATATTTCCAAATACCAGTTATTTTCGGAAGACGCTTTCAGCAGGACCTTGATTTTTTCTTTACTCAGAATTGTTATCTTTGGCTTTTGTCTCTTATACGGCTTTGTGCCAATAACCGGATTGGTTTTAATATACCCACCGATTACTGCCTCTTTCATTGCCATATTTAGAATCTCCCGCCCTTTATTTCCTGCAGAGGCACTGACCTTAGCTACCCGCTCCAATAATGCATCAAGATATTCTACATTGGTAAACCGGACCTTGATGTCGTACTCAATATTCGGCAGGATTAAGTCATAAACCGCATACGCGCCTACCATTCTGGTTGTTGTTTCAATTCTTTGAGAGAATATCTCCTCAAACCAATAAATCAAATAATCCTTAAGCGTGACTTCTGTATTGATTTGATGTGCCAGATGATAGGCCCGATACGCCTTTTTAAACTCATCTTCGTGTCGCCTATAACTCTTATCAGCCTCTTCACTGGTAGCAAACCCGCCCTTTTTGCTGTACTTTATCGAACCATCGTCCTGAAGTATCTTGGTACGGTGATACCATGAATTATTTTCAAAAAAAGCTGCACTATTCTGTGGTTTTCTTTTCAACTGTCTCACCCGCCTTAACTAATTCCGTCTAGCCAGTCATCAAAAGATTGTTTAGGAACCCTGAAAAGCTTTCCAACTTTAAGGACCCGGAACGGCTTTTGATTCCGATACGCCTCGTCCAAAAAGGTATATGTTTTGCTCCTCCCAATCCCTAAAATCTCCTGGATTTCCTCTGCGTTATATACTTTTTTATCTTTCTGTAAAACTTCTATCGCTGTCACCCCCTTTACAAAGGCAACTAGCCATGAGCATGATTGATGCCACCTAACGTGGTTCAATCTTAGACTAATCGCTAATACTATATTGATTTCACAAAACCGCTCAGTTTTTAAAACAGTCTGTTTCTCTACAATCATTGTAAAAAATTGGCTTTTGTTTCCTCAAGAGCATTTCACAATTTTTTTACTTCTTATAACATTTCATTAAGGTGGTTGTGCTTTCTCCAAAGCAAATTTTCATGCCGTATTTACTCGTCCCCCGGCATCTGGAGTTGTCCTACCTGTTCGCAAAACAGCTTAAACCACGCCAGATGTTTCCATACTAACGCAGCCTCCCCTCATTAGGTGAGCGGCAGTCCCCACAAGTTTCCAACTGATATCATCCTCGCACAGCTTATGCGGCCGTCACAAGCCATCAAACCCCTGCCCGGGCTTATTTTGATTTGATATATTTCGCAGCATTTCTGCTATGGCGTATCTCTCGTATGCTCGATTTCAGTTTTTGTTATAGGACAACTGAACCTATGCTATTTTCAATGTACAAAAAATAAACCTTATATAGTATAAATAGGATTAGAATGGGATTATTTAGAAATCTTATAGAAATAAATTGATTATTTTAAATTATATATGTCTCTTTCCTTATATTTTCATATCTTCTTAAATGTCCGAATAGCTCCATTTTATCAGCTATTCGGGCATTTTTCTTTTGTGGTAAACCTCGCATATCAAGGTCTAACTTCTTATATTTTTCCTATCAAACGTGGTTAAAATCGTGGTAAATACTTCTATGCGATTAGACGCTGAACCTCTGATTTTGCCGTATCTATGGACGCATGAGCATACCAGTTCATAGTGATACTGATATTTTAATGCCCCATGATATACTGTGGGTTCTTCCTCACATAATCATTTTGTCCACATGAACCCGTATGTTCAATTCGGCAAAGGCAAGGTTATTGTAAATATGAATTTTGATGATGAAGATGAATAGCCTTTATCCTCTCACAGAAGATACAGCAAACAAAAAGTCCGATCAAGAGTGCAAGCACCAACTATGGTGGCAAGGCTCTTGACAGGACTTTTTCTTTACTGTTTTGAGATAATCAAGAGGAATAAAGGGGGATTTTATTGCCATGAGAATAATGTGAAAGTCAAAGTTGCCGTGAAATTCATTGATAATCAGACAAAGACAACGTAGGTATCACATTATATGCCTTATTTTTATAGATTATCGTAATATTGGTACAATTCTTTTGCTCGTTTCGATACAAGTTTTTTTAAATGCTCTGGATAGATAGACTTAATCAATTTTCCATATGAAAGTAAATAATCAGCAATAAATCTTTCTTCCCCTACGTTGTAAAATCCTTTTATTTTATATTGTCCATCATATTTGACTAATTCCATTGAGGGATAATTTTCTTTATAAAATAAATCCACTCCTTTATCTAATATTTGAACTTCAAAATCTGTAGCATTTTCAGACTTAAATATGTTTGTCGAACGATTTAGAAGTTCTTGCCTTGGCTTCGGTATATAGCACTCACTTTCTGAAATATCAATAATTTTATCACAACGGAAAACTTGAACTCTTTGCCTGTCATGATTAAAACCTGTAACATACCATTGTCCAAAAGATGAAGATATATTAAAAAACTGCACTTGTACTTCTGATACGAATTCGCCTTTTTTATAAGAGATACAGCACACCGTATCTTTTACTGCCATTTCTAAAATATCTTTTAGTAAAGGACTGCTATTATAATGCTTAGTCCCCTCAAGGCTTAATGTATGTTCCATCTTATTAATAGTATTAATAAGTTCATCAGACAAGCAAGTTTCAAACTTTATCTTTAACTTTTCAATACTTAAATGAAAAGGAGTCGATTCATAGGCGTTTAAAGTTAGCATAGCAAAATACAAAGCATACATTTCATCAACAGTAAAAATAATTGGTGAAAGAAGTCTGTTTTTCAAAATCCCATAACGTCCATTTCTTCCAGTTTCCGAAAATATGGGCATACCGATTTCTTCTAAAGATTGTATATCTCGAATTGCTGTACTTTTAGATATTCCGTACTCTTGCATAATATCTTTCAAGTTAAAAAAACTTTTATCATTTAAAAAAATCATCATGTCATTCAATCGTGTTGATTTACGCATTTGTTTAAACCTCCTTATTTCGTTAAATGGAGTCATGTTCTGATACCTTTTTATATTATACTAATCATGTATCAATAATAAAAGGAGGATTTCTATGGATACACTAAAAGAATTTCAAAAAATGATGGCAGCACAGACTGACCTTGCGTTGGCAACTATCGGAACAGACGGCATTCCAAATGTTAGAGTTGTCAATTATTATTTCAATCCCGAAAATAATATTGTATACTTTGCAACATTTAAAAATAACGTCAAAGTAAAAGAAATGAAACAAAATCAGAATGTTGCCTTTACAACAATTCCAAAAAAAGAAAACGAGCATATAAAAGCGAGAGGAACTGCTATCAAGAGTAAAAAAACTATTTTTGATTTGGCAGATTGTTTTTGCGAGAAGATACCTGATTATCGAGAAACAATAGAATATGGTTGGAAATCACTGATAGTATATGAAATACACTTTGAAACAGCGACCGTTACTTTAGATTTATCGAATAGTAAAACTCTCAAGTTGTAAATAATTATAACTAAATTTATTAATTATAGTACAAGTGCCATGAGGAAGCATTACAGTATATCATGGGACATTCCAACATCAACATGACGTTGAACTATTATGCTCATGCCACTTCTGACAGTGCATTAGCGAAAATGGAACGGTTGATTGCGCAGTAGTAAATAGAGGTTTTACTACTCTTTCTACTACCTTTGAACACTGAAACATGAGGGGATATGAGAAGATTTAAGAATATCTTCCGATACGAAAAACGCCGGGAAGCCTGTAAATACAGGCTATACCGGCATATAAGAACTTATAAAGAGATAGTCAAAAGTATAGTTTGATCTGGGAATAAAAATCACTACTAGGTACAGAGTTGCCAACCTTACCAACAACGCCATCCCGAAAAACGAGGCGGCGTTTTACAATAGGGGCACTTCTGATTAGTGTGGCCAGAAGCAATATGCTTCCTGCGCCCCTCATGGAAACAGATTCTGGTGCTTATATCCCCCAGCGCTATCATCTGCAAAACACAGGCTGGGCTTTATATCTGTCTATCAAATTTTACTATATCTTCATCTAAAATATAATTTACCGTGCCAAGATATTCTCCTTCTCCATATCTTGGTATTGTTATATTTTTTCTTTTTACAACCTCCCTATACCATTTCACCGCAGTCGGAGAAGCAATATATCTCTTAAAATCATCGATGGTTGGTTGGCTATTTTCCCATATTTTCTCCTTTTTATAAATCTTCGACCCACTCCATATCTTTATATACTGGCCATTGTCAGAAAAAAACCTGATTAGAACGGACTCATCAACAATTCTTATGCCATCAATTTCCAGCGATGTAAAGCTATCTATATTCGTGCAGACCAATTGAATAATCCGTTCTTCCGGATAAGGTTCAGGAGGAAGAAATCCATTGGTTATATCTCTAATCAAGGCCCAATCCCTTAATAAAACTTGTTTCCTTAGTTTAAGCTGTTTTATGGCCTTCTTTATCTCTTGGCGGTCTTCATAGTAACGTTTGGGATCGTAAGGTGTCACCAGATGCTTTATTTCAATTATCACAACATGATTATCAAATAAAGCTATAACATCAAAATCTGTATTTCCTATAGAGGATTTAAATTCTATTTTATCTGCATAGACATACCATAAGGAAGACTGCGACAATTTATTTCTTAAATAGGATTCATACTCATCTCCAATTGCCGCCCGCTTTATTTTATAATCCAGCATAATCTGCTCAAGCATTCGGGTGATATTAATTTGCCGAATCAAATTAGGGGCAAATAAAACCCTTTTACCACTTATTTGAACCAACGGTTTTGAGAATAAATCGCCCTCTTTCCCGCGTTGCGGATAATATATAAACCACTCCACCAGCTTAGCTGCTGTATTTAAACTCTTGCCATATAATCGTGAAAAACTTTTAATTAGCAAATCAATATCAACTACTGGACATAGATAATTAAACCGATCATGTTCAATCTCTTCCCAATTATGATTTAAGATATTTGAATAAATTCCGCTCATTGTCACCAAAAATTCATGCACCTCAAGGAAGTCATTCAATTCACCATATGGTAACGTTTGCCTTAAATAGGCTGGAAAAATATCCGTCTGCTTTATAATTTTCATTGTGCAGTTAGCAGATAAATTACAACGCAAGTAAACCTCCAATTCCAGTTCAAAAATGCTCTTCCACAAATCCAACTTTATTTTCTTGGCAAGGCGTATTATAAACTTATTCCCATTAATTATTCTATTTTGATTTGATATCAATAAATCAATACTATTTTGAAATCTTCTGGCCTCTCTGCGTATTCCTGCAACAAAATCAATCAGGCTCGCTTCATTGGAATTGGGCACAAAAACTGTAATATCATCATCTGTATCCGTTTTTCCAAGTTTAACCGAGTAATCCTTATATATATAAAGGGACCATAATCCGTTTATTAATTCACAAAAATTTGAATGATGAACGAACTTCATAATATCCGGACATTGCAAACATTGCTCATATGTTAGATTATCGCAAGGTTTTTCAAAATTACTGTCATAATAATATAAATAAGGAATTGAATAATCTATCAGCTCTATTAGATTTTCGCTATTCTGTGATGTTGAATATCTCATACCAGGATAGATTTCAGATTCTACATTTGCAACCAAATGCTTTATCCCTGTGATTGGCTTTTTACCATCTATGTTATTCAACTCAATACCAAGTTTATGCTGATCCTCAAATAACGAAATTAATGCCCTCAATTGATAATCCAATGGATAATTCATAAATTCCGTATTTTCTCTGGCAGCATTATTTTTTTTCATGTTACTATAAATAGCCTCATAAGCCACCCCCAGTTCCATCATCATAAATCCAAAGTCTGTTTCATATTCTTCATCCATTGACATTATCATCTGTACTAAAGATTCTAAATCTGAATCTTTGTAATTATATGAAATTGGCGAGCCAAGAAGGTTGCGATACAATACAATCTTTTTAAATTTCTCCGGATTTCCTTGATATATGTTGTATAGTTCCTTAATGTCCATTTTAAACCACCTTTTAAATTACAATTTCAGCCATCTAATTATCTACCCCCATTATACAATATACCGAAATAAAAATACAGCAGTGTATATACTCTCATACATACACTGCTGTATCATACAGAAAACTTTACCTAACTATGAACTTCTTTCACTACTTCCATTTTATCAGTATTGCGTTTGTATGTGAATATCATATCCGACAAAAATCCTTCTTCATCCGGACTATCAGAATTGACGCTAGCTATTAAACTGCGAATCTCCTCTGGCCGTATAATGCTGACAGGATGAATAACTGCATAATCATAGTTAAGGAATACAATATATAAATCTTCCCCTAAGATATCACTTAATTTTTTTGCTACTCCAGGAAGGAAAATTGAAACTGCTCCATTGAATATGACTTCATTTGTAACCCCAACCATATCATATCCAGCATCCTTTTGAAATATATCGGTATCCATAACAGAATATGCCTCAAGACCTGTCAACATAATTGGCGGAAATAAATTATATGTATTCGTAAATGCCTCTTTTATTACCTCTTCTTTTCCTTTATTCCATATCTCCAGGTACTCGGAACTCACAGCACTGCTTACATAGGCTCCATGAACAAAGCCAATATGAATATAGACAGTCAAAGCAATGTCACCAATTAAATCGTACATTCCGTCTTTTAACTTTTCCATGTGTTTTACATAATTAATCGGCCGAATAATCAGGTGACTTCGTATCTGCTCATAATCATCAGCGACTTCCAGCGGGCTGATTTTTCCAACTTCCCCAGCCTGTCTCAGTTTACTTTCCACTATTCTCAAAATATGTTTCAAATCCATTTTGTCAAATGCAAGTGCTTCATATAATTCCTGTGTATGGAAACTCAATTCGTAAGTTCCATTCATTTTTTTTCCTTGCTTGCTCACCACCAGTAAATCCAAGGTTCTCCCATTGTTCTGTGGTGTTGTCCTAAATTCTATACTCGTTCCATTCCATCCTTTTGTTACTTCGCGTATTTTCTGGCAAAGCGCCGCAATAAATTCTTCATATTTCATATAAGCCTCCATTTCATGCCACTATGGGCAACTATCTTTTTTCATATTTGTATAATAACTACGGAACAATGTCATTATGGTATCAAATCCTGCCTATGAGATTTTCCATCCATACATCATCAAAATTATAATTATATTTCTCTTTGAGCTCTTTAATAAGTTTAAGTTTTAGGGAAAACAAACTGTCGCTTAAGCTTTGGCAGCTATGTGTTGTATGACGCTAAAAGAAAACAACTCTGTTTTAACGCTAAAATCTGAGTCACTAATTCTTCTATCGCAGGATTTGAATCTACAAAATCTTCCACATCTTCAATCCCATCATGCAACTCAAAATATTCCCAAGATGTATACACCGGATAGGGAATCAATCTTCCATCTATCCTGATATTTCTGTTAATATAGTCTCTCATCCCATATCCTCTTCTTATAAGAAATGGTACGGAAGCCGCCAGATATCATATGTCCCGGCGGCTTCCTGCCTATTTTTTATTTACTCTTCTGTTTCGTAAACATATATGTACACATTGTAGCTTCTCTTCCTATTTATAAGCTTCACATGAAAATTACAATATGTTCCCTCGCAGTACAAGTGATATTCCTTGTCTTCAGATGGCTCTGCTCCATAATACGCTCCAAGTTTCGGAATGTCGGAAATGCCCTTGCCAAGCTGTTCCTCCAAAATATACGCAGAGAATTTATTCATTTCCTGCACCATGTACTGGTTTCCATCCGTCCCCTTTTGTGGAAACCACTTATTCCACCACTGATATCCATCATGGTCTGCACGGTTATATGCAATGAGGTGGTCTGGCTCCATCGAAAATTCTGCTTCTGTCATTAGAAGAAACTCATCCTCTCCAAAAATCAATTCCTGGCACCAATAGCAGTACCCTGACATCATTAATTCCCGTTCTTCTTCTGTCCGGTCCGGAAATAAGTTTTGGATATGCGGAGCCGGCAGGCCGCTTCCCCTACGATTGAAACGCGAGTTGCTGTAACAGCTGTATTTATCCATGTCCTCATCTGTAAGATAAATACTTGTAACGGTTCCACACATAGGGCATTGCTTCTCCACTTCAAAACGACCTTCAACCTCTTTTTTAGACATCTCGCGTGGAATATAAACATACTCATATTCATCAGTCACATTTTTATCATCGAAAAACGATAGTACCATTGGAGGTTCGCTGTCTTTTTCTATCACTGAAAATCTCTGCTTCTCAAAATTCTTATAAATCGCTTTTTCCGCTGTTTCATTCTTAATATAGTAAAGCTTCTGTTTCATTTGTCGTATCCCTCCTTGATTTTATGCGGCCACAAGTTCGCTATTCTGACCGTCTGCTTCCGTTATCCCTGCATCCTCCATACACAAAGAAACTTCCATCAAATCAGCTTCCAGAACATCAGCTAAAGGCATGCCCGCAAGATGACCATGCCATACTTTCGCATTTTTCTTCCGCAGTTCTTTAAATTCTTCTACACGGAGACTTGCGCTTACTTTGGCCAGCCGGTAATCCTCCTCTGTTAATCGTGGCTGGATTGCCTTCTGCCATTTTTTTATAAAGCTGACAGCCTGGTTAAAATCCACATTTTGTCGGTCACCGCTTGTACGCTTTTGACGGACAGTCCCGTCCGGTTCAAACTCCAATGTATAGAATGCCTTCTCTGGCTGATCTGCTTTTCTCAAAAATGCAATATAGCTTTCCCTTCTCTGTATCCGTTCATAATAGTCATCGCTGAATCGTATACAATGCCTAAGTGCCCTGCCCTCCTGTATAATATCCTCAATCCGATTTGGAATAAGAAGTACATACTTCTGATCACTATACTCATACTTTTCTTTAATGGACTCACAGATTGCATCCACATCCGGATATACTTTTGCGATATCAACTGCCTGAAGCGTTATGTTTTTATCTTCACACAACTGTAGAACTTCATCATGGCTTTCAACCAGATTTTTGGGCTTATAGAATATTTCCAATGTGATATCACGTTTCAGCCGTTTTGACATATTGAGATAATCCTGCCAGGTAGATAGAAGTTCCAGGGGAGGCCGGTTAGTTAATGCATACTGACGTTTCAGATAATTGCATATTCTTAATTCACTCATTCTATCCTGGATGAATTTTATATTCTCCGGTCGGATATCCTGTTCTTCAAAATAGCAAATTACTGAATCCACGATATTTTTGCGTTTTTTCTTTTCATACCGCATCCATATAAGAAACAATTCGCCCCCATCATTATTCCGCAACCGTCCCAAACGGTTTCCGTCTATTCCTAGCGACTTTGCCAAACTATGGGATTCTGACACCTCAATCCGACCCTTGAGTGCATCCAGCGTAAGGTGTTTTAGTCCTGCCTTGATAAAGCGTTCCAGATACGGGGCCTCAGCCAGGCCGCTAAGATAATCATTCGGACTTATTTTGTATCCGGTAGATATCAACTGCGGCAGACCTGTCCTGTTTAATATATGGCGGGACAGTGCTGGTACTGTACGTTTATACACAGCACCAGCATGGTTTAGTTTATAATCGTTGTATCCATAAAAAAACGAGTAACTGGGATAGCCTTTAATCCAGCGGTATCCTCTTTGTTTATACCTGCCATAGTAATACTGTGTGTCTGTTAGATTCTTATCATAAATAACTCTTCCGGTTTCATTACACATTATTTTTGGTGTTTTATACTCCCCTTTCTGATAAAATCGTTGTGCTGTAAACTGCCGGATTATAAGACCATCACCGTACTTTTGCGGTAAATAAACCTGTTCTTCTTTTGTACAAAGCCTCCCTGCTTTTCCCTTAGCTTTATACTGGATACGATGCCCGCAGCATATACAGGTACCATATGTATTATGTCTGGCTTTCTTCACTGGTACTATTTTCTCGCACCAGGTACAAAACCCCTCTTTCACATTTTTTGAATAGTCATAAAATATAAAATTCTCATTCAATCCATGTCTGTTTACCCAGCGAAGCCAATCTTTTGGAACATCGGGGACCAACTTCATCGCCGCCTCCCATAGAGATGTCTCTTTTTTATATCTATTCTCCAGACGCTCCTCCAGGATGGACTGCTGGTACTGGTAGATACCTTTCATACCTTTCTGGGTAACTCCCAGATATTCAGCCAATCTAATGTCTTCTTCTGGTGTTATGTAGGCACATGAATAACTGTAATAATGCGGAAATTCAAGAGCCTCCACACACGCGGTCCGCCATTTTCCCTTTACTGTATCCCAAGTGAGATATTCTCTTTTACTCTTATCAATGAAAATTTCATATAATGGTTTTTTACTTCCCAGCCGTAAATCCCTCGCCAAATAGATAGCAACCATCAAAATACCGTCACAAATTTTACTCTGCAGATATACCTCTCGCTGGAAGACAGGCTCAACTCTTTGCCACCCAATCTTTTTATTCTCCGGTATATCCTGTTCTGCCATACAAAGCATTTCATCTGTTGCATACAGATGTCCCAGCTTTTTCAGTCTTATTTTCTTCATGACTCTTATCCTGCCTTTCTTATTTTTCCATTGATGCTATACCAAGTATCTGGAAGAATCTCTTTTCCATCCACAGCATGTATTCCTATCTCTGTAATCTCGGACTGGCTTCTCACTTCCTTTGCAAATCCCAGAACATCTCCTATTGCGCCTTTGGCAACAGGATTCTCTCCTCTGACAATCACAATACCGTTTTTTGCCACGCCTTGATTCAGACACACAAGGTGATTATTTTTTCTAAATGGATGATCAAGAAGATATTTTAAGCTATGAGCCACAAATTCTCCTTTGTCCAGTTTCTTTATAAGCCTCAACCGGGTGCAGCTAATTTTGCTGTCATATGCATCCTCGTCAATATCACCATCAGCGACAACCATGTAATACACTGCCCTGTCCCAGTCCGGATAGTAGGATAAGCAGTCCAATGGGTTTTCAGCACAATGCATTCCATTTATTCCGCAATTTGCTTTATCCTCCTCATTCCACACGCCTAATCGATATTGGTATGTATTACCGTGGTTTGTACAAGTTAAATCCTTATCAAAGCCCTTAAATGCAATCAACATGGTCATTTCCTCCTTATTCAGCCAGGCCGTTCTCAAACAGAGAAACCTGGCCCTCAATCTGGTCTTTATTCTGGTCAGCTGCCTCAGTCTTGGCTGAAGAATGTTTTCCTTCCCTCTCAGATGCATTGCTGTTTGCTCCACCTGCTTTATTTTTCTTGGAAGCGTTGCGTTTCTTAGCGGTTTTGTTTTTGTTTCCCTTCGGAGTATTCATCTGCGCCGACAATCGTTTGTGGAAGGCCTCTTCTGCTTCCGTTCTTCTCTCGTCCTCCTTTTCGCGGTCATCCGTTAAATAATAATCCCGTACCCATTTAAAAACTGTGTCTTCCAAAACAGCCATGTTTGCATATCGGCCACTTTTTTTCACCTCATCGCTTACCATTTCATACGCCCGACTCATGATTGACTCAACACACCGCTGCAGTGTCTTGTGTTTCTGGAGCACCAGGTCAGCAAAATCGCTTTTATCACAGCACTTTATGAGATAGTTGCCGATAACATCCGTAAATTGAGGATCATTCAGATTAAACATTTCATCCAACAGCTTACTCCGGGCTGACATATAATCTTTCTGCGTCTCTCCTCCGTCTATCAGGAAATACCGCTTTCCAGAGAGGAACTCTTTCAAATCCACTTCAGGAACCTTATATTTCCCGGCAAGATTTTTAAGTTCATCCTTTAGTCCCATTTGACGCAACTTACTGGCTGTCTCGTTAAAATCTTGAATATTCTTAACCTTTTTATATAATTTTTCTACCATTGTCATACTCCTTTAAATCCAGCCGGAGAATTCACCATTCCCCGGCTATACTGACTTTATGCAGCATTATCCATGCTATCCAGTTCTTCATCTCCGGAACTTTCTGCCTGCTCCATCTTTCCTTCTCCTTTCCGCTCGTCCTCTTCCTGTTCCATCAACGCCAATAACGCCAAAATCATTCCCTTACACCAGCTATTGTTCCATTTATCAATGAACATCTGGATTTCTTCTACCACTTGTTCCCATTCCTCTTCAGTAAGTTCTCTGCCGCAATACTTCTTATAGAATCCATAGCTTTCCTGCATTGCGCTATTATAATCAACCAAAAGTGCCTGGTCCAAACCTCCAATCAGCGCCAGAAATAGTGGTTCCCCCTGGTAGACATCATCCAGCGATTCTAAAGGCAGCGGTTGAGTACCATTAAGAAACACAAACATATCATTGAACAGATTTTTTACTAACATAAGATGGTCCATTCTTTTCCTCCTTATGAAGCCTTCAAATCACCGATTCTTAACTGACCAACAATCTGCGGGCTATTTTTTTTCGATTTCTTATTTGATGGCCGGCGCTTTCTTTTCAAAATACGCCTTTTACAGTTAGCCATGTCATCATACAGGCTTTCCTGGAAGCTCACTCTCTTCATCTGCAAGTAGGCATCTTCGCAAATCGCTTCTTCCAAACTTTGTACATGACACAAGAGACGGTAAGCCTCACTGTTTTCTTTGTCCTCATTATCCAAATGTTGGATATGGTCTGCTAACCATAAATAATCCTTATTATTTCGGTATTCTTCAAGCGCACGAATTGCGGTTTCTTTAATTTGCTGGCAATTCGCCATGTAATCCACATCCATAACCGGAGGAAGCGGGGCATAATAACATTCTGGGTAATCTGCCTCAGCGAAGGTATTCTCAATCTGCCTCATCATTGCTTCTATTCCACTGCGAAGTCGATTTAAATATTCTCCGTCAGGCACATCCGCCTCCGGGCACCCCCTTATTTTCCACATATTCCACCGGTCATACAGAGTTTGAAGCCTTTCCCCAAATTCGTCCGCCAGCCTTTCGTAATCGGCCTCCTCCATCTTCCCTCCTTTCCAGTTTGGGCATACCAAAGCTTCCAGTTTCTCATCGCTGATAATAAAGCCGCATATAAACCCGCTTCTTTGTACGGTGCAGCCATAACGGTAGCGTCCACTCAGCCTTCCTTCTGTTTCCTCTTTTTTATTCAGATCAATATTGTGGCAGTTCCTACACGATTGTTTTTTCATTTGGTCCTCCTTCTTTCGTTATACGTACATTACGGCCGTATTGGGTGCTTACGTGCAATACGTTTTACTCCACTCATTGATGCCTTTTACGAACCCAGTGAAGTGACTAAGCCGCCATGTCGATAAAATCCTTTAGCTCCATCTGACCTGCAACCTGTTTATCTGTTTTTTCATTTCCATACATCCACCAGCGGAACACACTCTCACCATCCTTCCAGTTTCCCTTAGATTTACCACTGGCGGTACGCGCCTTTACCATACGGTCAAAAGCTCGTATGTAAGCATCGCGGTACTTGGGATATCGCTCAAATTCCCGTTCCCGGCTTCTTATGCTTGCCAGAGGGCAACCGATGCACCCAATCCTACAAAAGCCTTGGTCATACAGACAGCAATAAGGCACCTGATACTTACGGATAAAGCACCAGATGTCCTCCTCTGTCCAGTCGATGATGGGATTTAATATTCTTTTTCCCTTCAAGCTGCATATTTCTAATTTTCTACGATCTTCCTCGTTATCACAATTTAGATAAATAGCCCCTTTCTTCTTATGAATCTCTAAGAAATCCCGGTTGGCTCTTTTCCTGCTTTCTTCCCAGCGGACTCCGGTCACCGTAAAGGCTCCCTCACCCCCTCCTTCTTTCAGCACTTCACAACAGTAGCGTGCTGTACGCAGCGGCGGCATCTGCTTCTTGACAATCAAATCCCACATGGTCAGCTCCGGATACTCAACCTTGACATCTGGAAATGCCTCCCGTATAAACCGCACCAGCTCCGGAGGATCTACTGTTGTCAAATGATAATGTGCCTGAAACTTCACATGGGCCATCTTTGCAAGCACATAAAGCACATCACTGTCTTTTCCGCCGCTGAAGGCAAGGTAATAACCATCCTTATGATACCGGACCGCAGCATCTTCAAACATCTGAAACAACTGGATTGCCCGTTTTACCTTATCTGAAAAATCATCAAAAAGTCTGTATTGTTCCATTCTCTCCCGTCCTTCGCAATTATTCTGCTATTGACGGAAAAGCCATTCTTTCCGGTGTGTCTTTTTACGCCGCTAACCGCTCTTCTTTCAAGGCCTCGGTCCGCAGTAACCTGGCCTTTAACGGCAACCAGGAGTTTTCTCCGGGAAATGAGGGAATGGAACCTTTTTAGATTTCAAATGGGATTGTTGCATACGCTATGGGCTTTATTTTAAGAATTTGTGCATTTAAAATACGCCGGTATGGACATTTACGGTTTAATTCCTCTACCCAGTCTGAGAATATCATTTCAATCTCCAGGTCCAGATCATCATGCTCCAAACGCAGCAGGATATATTTATAAGCCTTTCGGTAATTTCCCCGCACAGTTACATAGGAATACTCTACTTCGTATAACGGAGCTGTCAGCCGTCCTGTCAGGAACTGTGTAGGGTGGAGCTTTTTGATGAATTCCCGGTACTCTTCTGTTGCCGGAAGATTCCCTCCAACCCCAATCTCTGCAAACGAGGCGATATCTGCAAATTTATGAATATGCATAAACCTCTCCTATCCTAATGAAAGTCACCTTAAATGCATATAACCTTATCCTCAGCGGAACAATATCTATATGCATGATTGGATAACCGTTCATCTGCCGGAACTTCCTCTGCATTAATGGACTGTATCAAATCCGCCAGTTCCTGAGAAACTACAGCATCCTCGACACCCAGGGTCGGAAACAGAATCACTTCATCTACACTATAAGGAATGATTAAGAAATCCTTTCCCACATGTAATTCACAGTATCTCATGAGCCCGGGATAGAGTAAGACTTCGGCACCACAAAAGTGAATCCGGTTTGTTAACACATACATCATGTCCGTTATTTTCATAAGCACTGGTGGATACTTATTTACCATATTGACCAATGCTCTCTGATACAATTCCTCTTTGTCCACAGACCAATAGTTCAAATGCTTATTTGTTATCATTAAGGTTGCTGCTATTTCTTCTGTTTCTTCACATAATAATAAAAATATAACGGATAAATCCAGATATGGAATGTTTGGGATGTTCTCCAGCATAGAAGCGTTGTCGTGGGTATTTACCAGTTTACACATGATTTTGTCTTTGATTTTCTCAAAACTCATATCATTTACAATCTCCTGCATACCAGCCGGTATATCTGGCGCCGATGCATAGCATTCCAGAATCTCATCAATAATCGCTTGAAGCCCTGTTCCTTTTTTGTAGCACTCAAAAAAATCTTTCAAGTGAATAGAGGGGCGAAACTGCTGCCCCTCTTTTTCAATGCACAACTGTGTCTGGACTATGCCATTGTTGATAACCGGTTTCAGAACATGCACATGGAAACCGGCCCCTAATCTTTTGGCTACTTCAGAGCTGACAGCTTCGGCAAATTTTTCTAATGTCATCATGATGTGAATCTCCTTTTCAATTTAGAATTTCGTTTCACAGTGGAATGGTCACAGTTTAAAATATCTGCGATAGCCTCTATACTGTAACCCTCGCTTCTCAGTTGCTGTATAACTTCTTTTCTCTCCTTTCTTGTTGACACCCGCACAATTTTGGGATGCTTCTTTTTTAAGATTTTTTGGGAAATCGGATTATTCAGGCCATGTTCATACAGAAACCGGGCCTCCCTTGCATTGACTCCCATTAAGATTGCAATGATAAGGCAATGATATCCCTCCGGATTGTAAGAATCTCTCATCCGCTCCCTCCTTTCCGCCTTCTGGCTTCTTCCTCCTTTCTGCAAACAAAAAAAGAGACACCAAAACAATTCATTTTGATGTCTCTTCATTCCCGCAGCACAATAGCTGCTCTTATTCTGTTACTTCAAAAATCATGCTTCCAGTTAAACACCGGAACAAAAAACATTTGTAATCTTTGGATTACATAAATCAGCTTTCCCACTCATTTTACCACCATATATAGTTTTTGTCAACTTCATTGCACTATATATTGTGTCGTTCTCCTGCCTGTTCCAGTACCAGCTGTTCCAGGCTTTCGCTGATATAAAATCCGTTCTTTTTCATTTTTTCGAGAACGGAAGCAATCTCCGGGATAATCCCCTCTCTCTTGGCTTTCAAAAGGACTCCGATTGTTCCGGTAACTTTTAGACCGAGATATTTTGCTGTTTTTTTAGCAGCATTGTCATCTATCACGACTAAATCGTCCGCTGTCCCCTCCTGGGCCAGAATCATGACTTCCACTTCTCCATCGTGAAGCTTCGCCTTATACATCTTTTTATCTGACTGGTTTGTGATTTTTTCCACATGTATCCAATTCAATGCAGTCTTTAATACCTGACATGCCGAATCGTCTTTCTCTGTCACCTCACGGTACACAGCCTCCGGGATACAAATCTCTGCATAGAGCGCCTTCAGTATATCCAATAATCCAATATTACAAAGTACAATGATGGGGGTGGAATTTACAATCACTCTACGCATTCTCCAGTTCCTCCAAAAACTCTGCTTTATTGTCAAACTGGAAAATACTGACCTTCCGCTTTCCCAGATATTTAATAAATTCTTCTTCTGTCATACCGGCTATCTGGGCACAGTATCCTATGGACACATTATTCTGCGTATAATATCCTACTGCTACCATACATCTGGCAAATGCAGCGGCCTCCTCCTCACTCATATGTGTATCATACATAACTGCATCCGGTATGCGGATTGAGATTTGGCACATAGAAGCCCTCCTTTCTGTTCCAGACAATTTATGCTTTTACAAATCTAATATATCATATCTGCCCTTCTTATTCAAGCAAACAACTTTTACAGGGTCTTTAGCCTGGGTCTTTAGAACTAAATCATCCTGCCTTTTTCATAGGTTCCTCATCTTCCCTATGGATACAAGTGAGCAGTCTGTCGGCTGCTCCCTGTATCTCATTCTTTAAAAGACCATACAAGCTGGTAAAGTTTCCGATCCTGTTTTCCCGAAATGCATACTCCATCTCAAATGCGCGTATATAAGCGTCTGTCTTGCAAAATAGGATAAACAGGTCTTTATCATTGATGTACAGACTGGCTTTCTTGTCACAGATATAACTATTCCTTTTACAATACCGGCCACCATTGGAATTTTTCATTGCAATTCCGCGTCCGTTTTGTATTTCTACAAACCATGGGTAATTACGTTTATTCCCCTGGGAATCAGTATCATACCGGACAATATTAAGTTTTGTGACAATACTGTACCCCTCCTTATCTGGATTACCAAAAATCTTTTCCTGGGGATAATCAAATTCCCACAGATGATTAAAGAGCGCCGAGTATATGTATTTAGCTTCTTCTGGGCTGATATTGGCATAGACACTCACTGTATTATCCCCAGTTCCTTTGCTGTAATCCAGCATATTAAGACGGATTAAGGACCTTTCCCCAACTTCTGACACGTCTCCGGACGCATGGATATGAGCCGGAAATAAATATGACGCTGGTTTTAAATTATCCATGAGCTCTAACAGCGCCTTATCTGTTTTATACACTGCAATCTGACCGGATACTACGTTAGACCAGTCCCGTTCTTCCCTTTCTGCCATATGTCTCCTCCTCTATCCGATGAACCGGGCGATGAGACCTGCCAGTTTGACTGGCATTGTATTGAAATCTGCAATATTCAGAAATCCATCTTTGTATATTTCCTCAATCATCTTACGGTCATCACCGATTGCTGCGGAAAACAACTTAACTCCTCTTTTTTCCAGGCTATATTTGGCTTCTTGCAAATCTGCTTTTGCAATTTCGCCTTTATATCCTTGGGCATAAGGCTGTCCATCGGAAATCATTAATAATATTTTTATATCCTCTGGCCGGTTTAGCAGTTTTTGTCCTACAAATCTAAGTGCTACTCCATCTCTATTACAATCATAGGTACTAACACTCATGATTCTTAAATAATCCTGATTGTCTACAGAATCAAAATCTGCAAAAGAGTAAATGTCTACCACTTCCGTATATCCCGTATCATGGGTTGTATGGCCATACAGCATAACCGGTATTCCCAGATTCCGGCAAAACGTATACATGACAAGACCCGCTTTTTGTGCAGACTCAATCCTGCCACCGGATGACATAGAACCTGAAAGGTCAAGCAGAACCGCAAATGCGATTGAAAATCCATCTTCCGGTTTTATTGTTTTTTCAAAAATCTTATCATCTAGCCGGTACAGATTTCCACGGCTTAAACGTTTCCCCATGTAAAGACCTGATTGCGTACCTCCCTCCAGCCGCTCCAGCACATCTTCAAACGATGCTTCCAGCCGTTTTGTGATTCGGTTTATTTCTGGAGCAATCATTTTATATTCTTTTTCCAATCCCTGGGGAACTGTTGTCATCCGGTGCATTTCAATCACTGAATCTTTGTGGATACCGTCCAATTTAAAATCTGCTGCCTCCTCCTCCAGATTCCTTTTTAAATCCGATTCCTCATCCAGCAGAAACTTCTCCTCTGCTATTTTCTGCAAAAGATTAGATAATGTCTCATCGATCTCCAATCCTTCCTCTGTTTCCTCTTCTCCTCCTTCCTGCCTCTGCCCATCTCGCATTTTCTCAAGTGCATTTTCTAATTCTTCGTTCTTACCGTTCTGATTTTGAGATTCCGGTTCCCCTTCCAGCTCCCCGTCCCAGCCTTCAATTTCCTCTTCCACTTCATTCTGTTCTTCCGAAGCACCGATGGTCTCTGAAAGTGCCACCCATAACATTTTCCGATTTAAATACTCCTGAATTTTCTTACTCAGTTCTTCCTCCGAAAGCCGGTTTATTTCATTTTTCAGGCTCTTTGCCGCTGTTTTAATGGCCTGTCTGATGTATTTCCACAACTTTAGCATCAGGCGGTTCGTAGCATAAAAGCGAATATCCGGGTCAGCGCTTACCACTGCCTCATCAATGATTTTACGGCAGGAATTTAAGCGGGAACAATACTGTTTATCATATTCTTTTTCTGCCTCTGTCCTTCCGGCTCTGGCATAGCGGAAAATCATATCCAGCATAATAGTCAGTCCATCGCTCTTTTCTGCCTTACGCGCTTCCTGCGTTGGAATATGATGAATGATAAGCGCGGCATTACGTTGAATTCCATTTTGAATACTGCCCGGATACTTCTGGCACATAAAGCTTTCAATATACACATCTTCCAGTACGTTATTTATATAAGAAGCGGTTTTCTGTATCACCGAGGCTGCCACCACGTTATGGGCATTTAAGTATCCTTTCATCTCCTCCCAGGCTTTTCTTTCGTATACCAGCTGCACCTGTGGAGGCTTTGGATACACACGCCATCTGGAGAATCCGCTTACATACCGGCCCCGCCGTTTGAAATCCGAACATCTAAGATGGCCGCATTCATGGGCTATAAACCCCTCATGGCTCTTTATTTTAGACACCCGGCTCGTCATCAGATTTGTGATTGGATTCGCCGTATTTAAGTAGAGGAGCCGTCCATTTGTAAACGCAATCCTGGCGTCATCGGACTCTTCATAATCCATGAGCAGGGTAATATCATTCTTCTGTCCCAACAATCTGACAGATTTTAACATGGTGCCATGATAGGATTGAGACAGAAAAAAATCTTTATCCGTCAGCCTTCCCATTCTATTTTTTATTTGATTATGTTTTTGCTGCACTTTTTTATTCATTGGTTCCTCCTCATTTTTTTATGCCGCATGCGCCTCTGTGAACGCGGGTATCACCAGTTTTTTATAAATTTCCTCCCTTTCCTCTGGTTCCGGCGCTGCTTTCGCAACGAGCGTGCATTTTGCTGCTTTCAATATATCCTTCTGTATAAGGTAAGCCCACACCCAGTCCTCATATTCCCGGTATCCGCATACTCCGCCCGTAATCATTTCTGTATTGCAGTGTTTTTGTACTTCACAAACAATATCCGCCATTTTCTTTAAGAAAGTCTCATCGTCAAATTTCACTTTCTTCTTGACCCGGGCTACCATTGCCTCCGCATTGAGCGGCTCTAAGTAATGAACCATACGCATTCTGGACAAAACGGATTCGTTAAATCCCCGGCACCCTTTATATCCCATATTGGTTGTAATGAGGATTACTGTGTCGGGATGCCGTTTCACCACTTCTCCACTGGTCAGTGTGATTGCCGCACCTTCATCCAGCAGTCCATTTAACTTAACCAGAGTACCTGGTTTGGTAATAACAGAAGGCTCCTGTATTTCCACCAGTGATGGTCTTCTGCACCCAGTCACAATAGGGGACTCTACCATGACAAATTTCTTATCATCCTTCCCATTTTCAAATCCATTTTGATAAAACATGGTCAGGATTTTTCTAAACGCCTCTTCTTCACTGATTTCGTTGTCGTACAATCCACATATCTGCGCCAGAGCGGAAGCCGGGTCCATGATTAGATCCTGATACGTTGGCATGGGAATCTGAATCTTTCCCGGCCGTTCACCTGTATTGGGAACCATGGAAGATACCAGATCCACTTCATCTGTTCCCTCGCTGCATGTAAAAGCATAGTACGGCAATCCCAACAACTGTGCTATAATTTTTGCGTTTGTTGATTTACCCGTGCCAGCTTCCCCTACACTAAGGAAAACCCGCATGGGGCTGTTGATAACCGCGTCCATAATCTCCTGTGCTTCTGCTGATACATTGTATTTTTCCGGCAGCTTAGGAACCAGATTTTTTTCCTCATCGGTAAGCTCAAATTTGCGGTCATACTGCTCTTTTAATTCTAATATTGTTCTTTCACAGTCCTTACATTCCAGAACCTGAAATTTTCCATATATCGTCTCGGTCGGGTTATAATCTCCATCGGCCAGTTGACTGGTAAGAATTAACGGTACATTTCCAGACGCAATACTATCCCCGTCAAACAAAATACCAGACTCACCGAGAGACGCACTATTGACAATTCTTCGGTACAGATTGTCACAGCATAGAAAAGCCAGGTCCGTTGCCTTATCCGCATCCGGATATCCATTTTTTATCTCATCGTTTAACAGCAAGAAGGCTTTGGAAAATTCATCGTCATGAAGAGAACCTTCTGCTAAGCTTGCAAAAATGAACATCATGATAATTTCCCTGCCGCTTGCCCCCCGCTTACCAATCTGCGGATATGCCGCCAGTGTTGTTCCGTTCTTTACAATCCCTTTCCATTTACCATCCTGTGGATGGTACACACCGATTCTTATTTCAGAACCGGCAGCCACAGGCTTTGCGTACTCCATACAATACCATTTAACCGTTCCCGACACTGTCTGTACACCAAATGCGCCTTCCTGGTCTCCTCTTATAATTGCAGATACGGCCAGCAGTGCTTTTAAAGTGGAAGCGTGCAGGGTTGCACGCTTCATTCTTGACATATGATTATGGACGGAAAGACAGGATGCCTCCGTTGTGTCTTTTTTCCCGCGGTTTGCAGCCACGCCCGCAAATGGTTCCGGCAAAACTCTGGTAAATGTCCAGTTTTCAAAAATCTTCATCATCTTTTGATTTCCTCCTTCTTATGCAACTTCTTGTCCAGGAATCAGCCCCTGTCTTTGTGCCTCTGCACGCAACCTTACTGCCAACAGGGTATTTCTCTTGCCGATATCACTGTTGGAAATTGCCATATAGAGAGCTTTCTTTGATCCAACAAGATGAACCCGAAATTCTGCCCGCGTAACTCCTGTATAATAAATATTTCGCTTTAGCATCGGCCAAAAGCAGGTAAGTACCGGGATTATCACAATTGGGAATTCAGCTCCTTGTGATTTATGTATACTTGTTGCATACGCTAACTCAAGGATTGATAACTCATCTTCCTGATATGTTTTAATGACATCTCCAAAATCCACGGTCATTTCCATTTCCCCAGCCTTTGATTTTCCAATCTGGACAACCCTTCCAATATCTCCATTAGCAATCTCTTCTGTATTATGCGTCTGCATAACCCGATCACCAACACGGAACAAACCGTACTTGGTTTGCCACTCCGCTTTATCAACAGCAAACGGATTGGCAATTCCCTGCAGCCGGTTATTTAAAGCAGTTACCCCTGCCTCCGTTTTTGTGCGCAGAGGTGATAATACCTGAACCATATCCAAATCACCGCCGCTTCTTTCCAATTCCTCCTGATATATTTCTGAAATTTTTTCTGCGGCGTCATATGCGTCTTCCACATAGGTAAAGGTAAAATCATCTCCATAAAGAAGATTCTTTTGATTTCTGTTCATCAAATCCGCATTCCATATGATATTTGACCCCTTCGCCTGTCGGAAAAACTCGTCCAGAACCGTAACTGGAATCACATCGGAGACAATTAATTCTCTAAATACATCTCCCGGTCCCACCGATGGAAGCTGATCCGCATCACCTACCAATATAAGTCTGGCTCCTGTCTTGATTCTTGAAAACAGCATACTGGCAAGCTTCATGTCGGACATGGTAAATTCATCCGCAATAATCAAATCCTCTTCGAGGATTTCGGGTTCCATATTGTCCATCTCATCATCCGTTACATATAATGCTTTGTGGATTGTAAATGCCGGATACCCGGTACTCTCTGAAAGTCTTTTCCTGGCTCTGCCTGTGGGTGCACAAAGTAGTACAGACTTATTTTTTTCCAGACGTTCAAATATCTGAAGAATAATTTTTAGGATGGTAGTCTTTCCCTTTCCAGGGCCGCCAGTGATGATGGATACCTGGGATTGAAATACCATTCGGACTGCCTCCTCCTGTTTTTGTGCAAGCGTCATTTTACTTTTTGCTAAAACAGCCTCTAATTCCCGTTCAATATTATACGTGTTCCCCGGTGAACGGAGCAGCCTGACAAGATGATACGTTGCCTCTTTCTCCGCCTCCCGGTATGCCTTTAAATAAATAGCCGTTCCATCTGCCTCCAGAAGCTTATCCTTCATTACCAGCTCATTTCCTGCCAGCTTAATCTGTCCGCGCCTGACTGTATCAGTTGGAAAGCCTGCATTGAGCACCTTATATGCCCTATCGACAATGATGGTACTGTCTAAATACAGATTTCCTTCTTCAGCGCCCTTTCTCAAAACATATTGAATAGCCGCTTTAATCCTTTTAGGCTCATCCGGAGCGAGGTCTTTACTGGCTCTGGCAATGGGATCAACGGTAATAAAACCAAACCCTTTGATTTCACAAAGACGGTATGGGTTTTCCTTCAACAGTGTCACTGCTTCCAGACCAAAATGCTGTTTGATTTTTTCGGCCTTTTTGGGTGTGACGTGGTAAGGTGCAAGATACGCCATTAATTCCCTTAATTCCGCACTCTTCTGATAGGATTCAATAATAAATTCCAGCTTCTGTTCAGTAATTCCCTTAATAGAAAGGAGTTCATTGGGATGATTCTCCATAACAGTGAAGGTATCGGTTCCGAACCGGTTGACAATCTCTCTTGCCATAACCGGGCCGATTCCCTTAATCAATTCGGAGGACAGATAACCGATGATTCCCTCCCGGCTTTTGGGAAGGAGAACCCTGGACCAGTCAACACCGAACTGAAGGCCATATTTCTCGGACCTTTTCCAGTCTCCCTCCATCTCAACCTCCACATTATCCATACAAGGAAGTTCTTTTCCAAATGCAGTGAACGTCACCTCTGTTCCATAATTGGATATGACTGCTTCACTTGGAATACAATCCAGCTCCATACTGCTGTATTCAGCCACGGTATAACCATTCCCCGGGTTTATATACAGTCGGCTCTTAAATTTACATACCATCGGTTCTCTTCCTCCCGCTTACCTTGAAACATAAATGTATCTCCCATCATTGACTGCATAAAATCCGTCCTGCTTTAAATATTCGGTAATAGTATTGGCTTGCGCGCCAGGATATCCAGGAAGATTGCCAGCCCGTCTGTAACCCTTAGGGGTGCGGATATTACAGACACCATCGGTACGAATCCAAAATTCATTTTTTCCATGTGCAAATATATTGGTAGATATCGCTTTGATTCGTTCCCTTCCGCACCGTGTATACCATTCATATACCGGGTTGTCCGTTTCGTCCTGACCATTATTTCCATCATCCAGACCTTCCTCGGCCGCTCCACTTCCACTGCCAGACTGCTCTTTTTCCTCCGATGATTTAATTATCCTGATTCTCCATTTTTTTCTGATAAGCAAGTAATACACTGCAAATGGAATCCCAATCGATACCGCATTCACAATAAGTCCCAAAATCATGGGAGCTGCCAGCTGTAACATCACGGCCCCCTCTGTGCACATTAAAAATACCATGATGAATTTCTGTACTTTCTTTTCATTCATCCTCGTTTATCCTCCAAAAGCAGGCGGCTAGAATGCGCCATCACATCCTAGCCGTCTGTATTCATACTGTTAAATCAATTAAACGGAAGACCTTCTTCCATTCCACTCGCTACATTCATAAAGTCATCGCCGGCAGCTGCCCTCGCAGCCCCTCGCTGGGATGCGCTTCTTCCTACCGCGCTTCGGCTAGGTGCCTGACGCTGTGATGTATTTCTGCTGGCAGCCGGTTTTGCGGCGCCCTGATTCGTAGCTGGCGCTGCTGCTCTGGATGCCGCAGTGGCTGCTCTGGGTGCCTGTGTTGCATTTCTCGTCACCGGAGCTTCTTTGGACATCTGTGCCGCTGATGCATTTGCAGGATTTGCTGCTCTGGACGGAGCCGTGCTCTGCGCCTGCCCATTATCTGCCTCTCTCTTTCCATCAGCGAACTCAACATCGTCCGCTTTCAAAGAAACGCCATATACCTTTTCTCCCTTTTTATTTGTGTAGTTATCATTCTGCATTCTTCCGCTTACCACCACACGCATACCACTGTACCAATACTGTTCCACAAACTCTGCTTTCCTATCGAATGCCACACAGTTAAAAAAGTCTGCTTCTGGTTCTCCTTCTCTCTTTGGTATCCGGTCCACCGCCACAGTAAATCTGGCAATCGACATCTGGGCTTTCTCTGAAAAACTCACCTCCGGATCCCTTGTCAATCTTCCCACAAATATACATCTGTTCATTTGTTATCCTCCTTCGTTTTTATACAAACCCACTTTTGGATTGCTCCATCTTAGCTTCATGCGCAAAAATAGACACGGAAAGATGGTTTCTCTCCCTGCCTTTTTATACGGCAATGCCGCCTTCTCCTGTATCATCTGTTCCCCAGATTTCAGCCATCTCCTCTGGAAAGGCTACTGCAGCCACATCCCGGTACCGTCTTGCTCCTTCATCATTCAACGGGGCCTCCAATGAAGCTTTCGACCAAAAGATTGCTTCTTCTTCCGGTACATGATAGGGACCTGTGAGAAATCCTCCGTAATTCCACCGGGGTACGGAAGGCTCTAAAATCGCTTCCAGCTCCCCCTTTGTATCTGCATTCAGTATCATCTGACTTTTCTTTAACATAATCCCAACCAACAGGACAAATGCAAAACACTCTGCTCCGTATCCATTGACACGTCTTCTGATACTTTCTAAGGCGCTACAGGCACTAAGCTTCATTCTCTCTGTTTTTGTCTCATCACTACGCAACTCTTGTTCCGTATGACGGCAAACTGCTTCGATGATGAATTGTTCTGTCCATCCCATCATATCCAATCTGCTCCTCTTTTTTCTTCAGGCCAGACCACCAGTAATCATCAATTCCCTTATCATTTCCAGCCCAAATCCCATCTTCTCTCTGGTCCCAGGTCTTGCGGATGCATTTTAATTTTAGCCGGTCACAGCTCTCATAGAGCCTGCAGCACCCCGCACGAATCTGGTCCCGCTTTTTCCGTTTCTCTTCACAAATCTTCCTTCCATAGTAACGCTCCTTGTTCTGACATTTACCACAGGTAGAGGACTTATAATCACCATAGCAGCCGATATCCATGAATTTGTCCATGTCAAAGTATTCCATGACCATCTCAAGACCGTTCTCCTTTAGGACTGCCAATGCCTTCTCAAGGCTCTTATACTGGTTTACTCCCGGTGTCCCCAAAAAGCTGTATCCGGATAAAGCATGAGCGACAATCGGTTTTAATATTCCTTCCGTTACCCGTACCGTCTTGTCAAATGGATTTCCAACAAAACTGACCGGACTCTTACTGCCGGCACCACGTTTTTTATTGGTACTGCTTAACCACAAATACTTTTTATCATCATTGGGAGCATCCAACCGTATCTGAAAACCTTCAATCTTTCCGGATATACTGTAAGCCGGGCATAGGATTCCCTGGTTATTCCGATATAACGCAATATCCCAGTTTTGGTTTTGATTCATGTAAAATCCCGGTATGCCCGCAAGAGAATATCCTTCTTTTATCAGCCTCCTTGCGAGCCCCTCAGTCCCATGAACTGGAGTACTGCGAAAATGGAATGCCTCAATCTGGTTGCTTGTTAGTCCCCGGTCCATCAGTTTTCTACGGTGAGTTTCCGACAGGGACAGCATCTCTATGAGTCTCTGATAAATCTGACTTCTTTTCTCAAGACTTGCTGTTTCTTCCTCCTCTATCTGTGTCATCGTTCCTGTGAAGCTGCTGTCATAGCTGTTTCTGCAGCCAGCGCCCTCATGCAGCGCCGTCTTAATTTCACGATAGGCAATTTTATACCGATCCACACCACAAATTCCCATCAGTTCTGCATAGAGTGTCAGCATATTTCCATGAGCACCGCATTTAAAGCAGTGATAGGTATTTGCCAGCTCACCGTCTTTTACAATACGGAAATTCATTTTTCCTCTGGTATCGCCACAGAACGGACATACGACATTAAAGGAATTTCCTTCCGTCAGCCTCTTAATTCCCAACAAATTTGCTACATCTGATATGTTAAACATCTTTTAAGTATTCTCTCCCGCTGCTTTCACCATGCGGCCTACAGCGTGCTCAAAAGCAATCTGGCGCCTTGTCGGATTGTTTCATTTCTGCCGCGGTAATTATAGGCTATCCACTCCAACGCCTTCACCCCTTCTTCTCCCTGATTGAGCAGCTCACTCAGACATTTATTGTTATAGATACCAAATGTGCAAACAATATTGCCAGCTTCCTCAATTGTCATATTTACAGCCGGCTGTGGGCTTACTTCGTTTGGCAGATTCACCATCGTCCCATTCTCCGGCATGATATGGCGGCTCAGAACCGGACGATTCGTGTCTCCCTTATCTGCCTTCTGTTTATCTTTTGCAGACTTCTTTCTGGTCTTTTTTGCATCTGATTCCATACCCCCATCTTGTTGTTTTGCTGTTTCTTCCGCATTCGTTTCCTCCTGCCCTGATTCTGGGTTCATCTCTAAATCATTCATCATGGAACGTTCTTCAGATGCATCAACTTCGCTCTCCTCAGCTTCCTCCATCGGTTCTTCCTCCGGTACTTCCTGTCCGCCTTCCATTTCAGCGTCCAGTTCCATATCGGTTATTCCAGAGGCATCTCCTGCTATCCCTTCTGAATCCCGATCTGAGAAATCATATGCATCAGAGGACAAGCCATCATATTCCGGTATGCTCCCATCATATGTATCCGATGGAAAATCCCGCATATCCGGGTCTACACCGCCCTGGTCGATGCAGTATTTATCCATTAGGTAGTATTTCATGGCATATGTGAGCGCACTGCCTTTTGCTTTCTCCGGCATTTCATGGGTACCGATGGCGTGGATTGTAACGGTTACCTCGTCTTCTGGCTTCTCTGCATTAATCCACTTTAGTTCTAAATCTGCCTCATACAGCCACATTTGACAATATGCTAAGAATTCAACATAGACAGAGTCCCCATTCTCGTTTCTCTTTGAAGCACATTCCGAAACAATTTCAAAGTTCACATTCCATCGGTTCATTGCCGGGGTCAGATAGCGGAAAATATCATCAATCTTTATAAAATCATAATTCACGTCCTCACTGTATGCGCGTTTTACCAATGCAGGTATCTCCGAGCGGATCTTTACCATTTTTTCCTGTAGTGTTAAAATCTTTTGTTCCATGTTCATTCCCTTTCTTAACGTGTGATTTGTATTCCATCATAATTGTCTCCACCTGGCCTCTTAGTCCATATGCCAGATCTCGTACCATCTCAAAATCCATATCCACAAACAATGCCTGATGGAGTTTTTCCTTTACCTTTGCCTGAGTCACAGCCTGCTGCAACTCAGTAAATAAGCGAGATTCTTCACTCGCAAGCACATAACCGCCCTGACCGGAATAAACCACATCACATAAGTATTTTTTCGCAGTATCTGTTAGCTCACAGGACCAGTCATTCGGAGTTCTATGGCCGGCAAAACCGGCTTTTTCCCGTTTCAGCTTTCTTAACCAAACTCTAAGCTTTAATTCCAGAAAATGTCTCTCATTATCAGTCAAAATTCCTCCTATGTTATAGTAAGACGGAGGGTATTGATGCAATCAGACTGGCAATACGGTAAGATTCTCCCTGTATTTCTTTTTCCTCTTTTACCACCCAGTCACACCATTCCACTGCGAACCGAGTCAATATCTGCTGAAGTGCACGGTCCTCCTTTTGCATAGCAACCAGGAACTGGCGAAATGGATTGCAAATTTCCCATTCTGTTTTAGATAAATATGCTGCAAACAGCCGTTCAACTGATTCCGTCTGGTGGCCGCTGACCGAAACTTCATTGGGTGCAGAATCCCCATACGTGACCCAAGGCCATAAATTGGTCTTTGAAAGCTCTGGTTTCAGTTTACAGGACAATTTCACACTGCCCTCATTTCGTTCATCCCACTCACTACTGGAGGATAAACATATAAACCACTGCCCAATCAACATCATAAAATTATGCCTGATTCTGTAGTCTTCCTTCAACATAAGCTTCATAAAATCCGTATGGTCCACAATAACAACATTGAGATATCGGCCAACCAAGATTTCCTGTACCTTCTTTCCATCTATCACAGATACCATTTCTTCTGGCTGTCTCATTTCTTCGTCCATTTTCGTTTTCCTCCCCTAACTTGCCTTATCCTCTTTAATATAAAAAGACTGTGAGGTATTTGTCTGCGCATACTCTCTGTAAATATCCGGATGCATAAGCTGCAGCACCTCCAGGCTGTCTTTATTGATGGAAGTTGTAACTTTCCTATTATAGCCGGCCAAATACCTGATATTACCAGTTTCCAGTACCGCTTCCTCAGCTCCCTCCATGGCTTCCTTTATTGGCGCATAGGCAAGTTTCATCTGTTCATCTATCTGATCCATTTGACGCTTCAATTCTGACTTCCGTTTTTTCAGTTTCAGATAGGACGTCATGTTTGCCGCATATGATGGTGGGAGTACAATTTGTTTATTCTCCTGCACACCATAGCGTCCCTGAATGCTTTTAAGCATTAAGTCAGCCTTCTCCGTATACTTAGGTGGTTTTCTTAAAGCTACACACTGATTCCAGAAATACGATTCCTGCCGAATCAGTTCTTCTTCCTGTGCCAAATCACGCTCCAGGCGCCGTATGATAAGAGAACCCTCATGGTTACCATGAAGGCAGAGAAAAATTATGCCATCTACGTTAGCCACACTCATATAATGAATGCCCTGGAGAACATAGTGCGGCGGAATATTTCCACCTTCCCAGCCATTCATGTGGTGGTAACTGAACGAGGTTTTGCACTCCAATAAATAGATCTTTTCATCAAGCTTAACGAAAAAATCAAAATCAGATATCATAAACGGATACAGCGGATGCCGGAACATTTTACGCACAGCATACGGTCTGGTATCTGTGCGTTTCATAAAAATCTGAACCACCAATTCCTCCAGACGCTTTCCGATTTCCTTTGCTACCCAGCCATCATCATTCTGTTCTTTGATTTTTTTATGTACCTTCTCTTCATATAAATCCCTGGCTGTTTTCCATGGCGAGATGCCGCACACGGCCGCCGCATCACTCCCCCCAATCCCCAGTGTTCTGTATAATTTCCATTCGTCATGGGATAGGGTTGTTATATCCTCCACCAGCACATCTGGTTCATAATTCAGGTTCAGCATATTGTCTCCTTTCTGACAGAACAGTAGGGTTCCCTGCCCTGCCTTATTTCTTTCATCAGTACAGAATCGTTCCTGGGATATCATATTCATGGAAACGATAGGTCAAGCACCGTGAAACCATCTCTTCCAAATCGGTTAATGCCTTTGCACCCATTCCATTGCTCTGTGCCAGAAAAATCGCCTCACAGATTCCACAATAAATATCATAGCCATTACAGATTCCCGGTCCATGTCCGGCCTTAAACTGTTCTACCGTCTGGGCTGTCAGCGCCTTACTGATACCAGCCTTAATCATAACACTAGCCATAACGTTAGCCGGATAGCTGGCATATACATGAAACAGCTTCGACAAATCACCAATGGCCTCCTGATATCTGGCAAATATCTGTCCCATATTCTGAGAGAAATCTTCTATGGATGCATTATTCGTATGCTCCAATTTCAATGGTTTTCCTAAAATCAACGGCTTCTTCTCTGCTCCCAGCAGAAGAGAATAATAGATATTCGCACCACTTACGCCAACATCGGATGTCTGGACACGAATCAAAGCTGATAATACGTTATCTGCCTGTAAGCCATACTGGAGCAGCAGTTCCCGGTATGTATCCAAGAGTCCTTTTTCTTCCAATTTCCAGGACGCCATTGCCAGAGAATGACTGAACAGGCCGTTTGAAAAGGTAGCCTTGTCATAGTTTTCTGCAACATAGATAGATGCTACTTCAAATAATTCCGGCATTGGCAGGACGGAATAGTCACTTGGGTCTCCGCCATGTACCGCGCGCACCTTTCCTTCATGAATTCTCACAAGCGCATTTCCCTTTGTCACTTTCAGACAGTCATTTAATACCTGGGCTAATTTCCCCTTCGGCAAATCCAATAGCGCAGAACCTGCAATCCTGGCCCTGCTCTCGATTGACTTCATGGTGGTCTGTCCGACCGGATAATAGGTACTGCCAAGGCATAAGAACAGGCCGGAATTCTTCATTGTATCTTTTATGATTTCCTCTTTCTCGTCCATGTCCTTTATCTTCTCGCCAATCTCTGGTTCTTCCTCTCCGGCAATCACAAGAACAGTATTGGTGGGATGTTTCTGCCATTCTGCCCCGCACTCAATCCCATCCAAAAATTCGAGAAACTCTTCCTTATCACAGAATGTCTTTGAAAAATCATCTGCAAAATTCATATGCGCCCTCTCCTTATAAGTTAATTAGAACAGATACAATATGGCCTCCGCTGATAACAAACTCATAGCCATCCTTTCCCATCTCAACCATTTCGCCGATTGTGAGCTGGTCTCTCCCTGCGTTATCCCATCTTGCTTCTAACTTCATTTGTTTTCCTTCCTTTCTTTTATTTTTGTCCAGGCTTTATGCCTGAAAATCATCATTTTTTGCTACATGCAGTTTCTTATCCGCCCGGTCAAACAAATATACAAGGTCAGAAAGCTTCACTCCTTTATTTTCAATATTTAAGGCATGCATCACAGCTTTCCAATCCGCAATAGAGGTTCTATTTTTTCTGGACGGAGTTAATATAATCTCATGAATGTCTACCGGAAGTATAAGGAGGCTGTCATTACAGCTCTCTGAAATCTGCCCCAACAGATGATTGTCAATCATATTGCTGGCTCCATACAGGCCACTTTGATTTGACAGCACATACATAGGGTTCTTCTGTTCCTGATGGCTTTTGATAGATTGGAGCATCTCACCAAATGTGTTTCCTATTGGAGCTGATATCACCTTCCAGTCCTTAATTTCAACCATTTCAATCACCGGTGGATTGAGATCTGTATTTGACTTTGCCGTTTCCAGCACGTCCTGCAGCTCCACTTCCCACCGGTCTAAATCCTCGTTTACCACGGTTCTAACATACGATTCTCCATCCACCGTAATAAAAATCAAGAAGTACGCCACCATGTCGTAGTATCTGATATGCGGTATATACTTCAGCACTTCCTCATTGTCTTCGCGATTGGCCAATGCACAAACAAGATTGTTTTTTACGTTGCTAAAGCTATCTCCTGTGAGATATGGACCATTTAAGAATCCTCTCTTTTTTTTGTACTCTTCTATCACTTTTGTTACCGCCCTTTGAATGTCTTCCTCATTATCCAGCCAATGAAACTCACTGCCGTTTAGGTATATCCAAATTCCAGCTGATTCACCGGATTTTTGGACTCCAACCCTGAGAAATTCCTCGTCCTGTTTTTCCATTCGCTGCGGAAATGTCGCTTTATATTCCGCTCCCAAGTTCTCCTTTAACTTCTCTTCAAAACTTGTCTTACGCGTTTCCATGTTCATTTTTTCTTTCTCCCTTTCTTTTTTTAGCAAAAAAATAAGACACCAGAAACTTCTTCAAATTTCTGATGTCTTACTTACAAACAGAGATTGCTTCTCTGCCTGGCTTTCTTATGTTAGGCTCATGCCTGAAAAACTTAGCTTCCGGTTGACCGGAACAAACATTCCAATGCGCTTAGTAAAAAAGCGGCACAAATCAATGTCATGTTTATTTTATCACTATATATAGTGTTTGTCAATATTTCAAATCTATATCTAGCTATTCAATCCAATGTGATTGCTAAATCGTATCAATTCTTCATATCCTCTCTACTGTGTAATATCATGCAATCTGTTTATATCCTCTCCTATAGTTTTTCTCTATTCAGCTAAGCAGCTTTCTCTCTCCCAATTCCTCCATACAGAAATCATAAAGCTTGGGATTATATGCTTTCAGCCTTACGAATAGATGACAGCCCACCGGACAGAACAGACAGCCGGTTCTTTGTTCTCCTGTGCACTTAAACGGCCCACATGATGGAAAGAACCCAATCTGACCGGGAACTTGCCCCACTTCGACCACCTCACCATAAGGCTCTGCAATTTCTAACTGTTTTTCCACTGTATACCGGAGCACATCCTGTGCTCTCCAAAATCCCATTGGCTTACTAAGTGGCCTTTCGCTTTCAAAGCTATTACAGCCAGTACGAAGATATGCTTCCTTGCGCCTGGCAGATTCCTCTGCCATAAGTGCTAAAATGGGATGCCGTCCAGTCTGCTTCTCATACAGGGCAATCGGCTCCTCATTCTGCTTAACACAGCAGTAGTGTGATATCAGAATATCCGATTCATACAGTGGTAGCCATTTTGTATACCCCTGCCGATACTCGGATTTTTTTCATTCCGATCCAATCCATGCAACTTGTTGAGGGCCCATTCCTTTCCCTGCCTCGCATACCAGTCTTAGGTGTGGAAATATAGTAACCCACCTCTGTATCACGCAATAGCTGGTGGTCTATGTTAATCACACGGTTAGTTCAATGAAGCAAGATATACTTCAGGGTCAGTAGAAGGATAGTATGCAAACAGTATATCTTTATATACCAAATCGCCAGTAAATAAGTATCCTTTGTCTTTTTCCAAAAAACACAAATGCCCTGGTGAATGTCCAAGTGTATGCAACACTTCAATTTGCCGTCCGCCAATATCTATCACATCATGGTCAGTTACAATTTTTGTTGGCATTCCTTGAAATAGCTCGTAAGATTTATCCTTTCAAATTCTTCAAAGCAGACGGATTATTCTCTAAGATTTCTCCAACAGTGGGACATCTCTCTAAATCCAAACAATCGCCACAAGTAGCAACACCCTTTTCTAATGCACACTGGCGAATACCACACATATTATCACAAAATACGGTTTTAATTCCGTCAACACGACAGCCTTGACAGTTAATATGCTCAGGAAGAATAGGTGCATTATTTAATTCAGCCCATAGCTTCGCAGTTTTTTTTCGTAATTCTTGGTTGTCATTGATTGTTGCAATATATGCATCACATTTTTCACAATCCAGTCCACAATATGCAATCATTTTTTTCATGGTTATGTACCCCCATAATTTCAAATTTATCAATTTCGTATCTTCTTGCATTCTTCTATTTTCAAATCATTACCTTGTTGAATTTATAGCCAACACCCCAGACAGTTAATATGTACTGTAGATTGTCTGGGGACGTGAATTAAGGATATTATAGGTTTAAGTAAACGTCCTCTTCCATCATTTATTCTTTTGATTTTTTATCCAGATACAGCAGATCACCACTCCGATTAAGGCTATCCCTCCCATGGTTATATATGGTAATTCAATATTGCTTTTATACAGATACCCAGTTAATAAAGGAGCAATAACTTTGCTAAGATTTCCGGCGGTACTGGCAAATCCCATCAGTGTTCCTTTATGCTGATTGTCAGTTTTTGAAAGGGTTGCGTTTAATGTGGGTACTGTAATAGCAGAAGATACCGCAAATAAGCCAAAAACCACCAACACACTAACAAACCCAGTTGTCAATACCATGGCAAACGCTACTAAGGCTTTGCAAAACATACCTATAGTATTAGTCGCTTCTCACCAATTTTTTTTGCTAAAGGACCAGTCAAAAAGCCTTGTACTACAATCAAAATACCTGCTAGAGCCATCCAAATAACACCAACTTGCTTAGTGGAAAATCCAAACTTATCTACGACATACAGCCCCGTAATTCCTTGCAAGCCTGTTTGACAGAAATGCACGACGAAAAAAAGTATCAAAACCATTCCTGCTGAGCCAAAAATTATACTTTTCAGGTCTGAAAAATCAAAGGGTTTTCTTTTTTCCGTCTGTCCTGAATGCTCAATTGACTCTGGCAAAAGTGTTAGAATTAGCAGAAAGGCAATAAATGAAATGCCGGCTCCTGTAAAAAATGGGAACGCAAGCGAATAGCCTGCAAGAATGCCTCCCAATAATGGTCCCATCATTACGCCAACGCTCATTGAAGCTCCAAGTTGACTCATATTCTTACTTCTTTCTTCCTCCGAGCTGGAATCTCCAACATATGCCAAAGATGCAACGGACGTAGCAGATGACAAAATACCTGATAAACTGCGAGCTATAAATAGCGTCCAAAAGGATGAAGCCAAACCGAGCAGGAACAAACTGATGGAATATCCTATAATACCAATGCTGATAATCGGCTTTCTACCAATTCGGTCGGACAGTGCACCCCAAAAAGGTGCGCATACTGTTTGTGCCAGAGCATATACGGCAGTGAGCCATCCAAGCTCACGGCCGCCAGCACCTAGATTTTCCATGTAAAATGGCATGACCGGAAGAATTAAGCTATATCCTAACGCAATCACCAAAGTAGCAAGCTTTAAAGCGAAAATCGGCTTTTTATTCATCAATCGTCACCGTCCCCTCCGAGCCGTCCACCGTTATCATTTGTCCATTTTTAATACTTCTCGTTGCTGTGTTTGTCGCCATAACGGCAGGGATACCACATTCCCGTGCAACAATACTTTCACCTTTGCCTTCTACAAAGGTTTTTATGAATTCAAAGGTTGGTGTAAGTGTTTCCTGCGGTGTGGAATTTGCAAAGGCGTAATTCCTTTCTTTCTCCATCTTTGGATATCTATTATGATATATCAAATATTTCTTTTAAAATTCCTTGTAACTCTTGTGTTGGTGCTTCTTTACAAAATTGATATAGCCATTTTTCACATCTGCTTATTTCACGTTCAAAGCTATCAGAAAAATCCTCTGCGTTCGACTTATAAATATCCTCTTGGAATTGATTATAAAATTCATCCCAAAATTCCATTAATAGATTATAGAATTTCAACTCTATGAGTATATAGGTAATTCTATCGAACTCCTCATACGTTATATTATTTCCTTGAGACATTTCTTTTGCCGTTTCATTTCCGCATAAGTAGTAAAACAGTAATCTTTCAATATCAGCCTTTTTCATAAATAAATATTTTTCACCCCATTGTATAAAATTCGTTATTACGAAACATTATAATTCTTAATGGTTATAAAATCAAGAATATATTTCGTTATTACGAAACTTACAGACATACCAGGGGGATTATATATGCAAAAACTAAGACCAGATATGGATATTGGCCACAACATTCAATTTCTGCGACATTTAGCTGGTTTAACACAAGATGAAACTGTTGCCAAATTGCATCTTATGAATCTTAATATTTCTAAGAGCACTTATGCAAAATTAGAAACCAATCGCATGAATATAAAAGTTAGCGAGTTAGTAGCATTATCCATAATTTTCAATTCGAATTTTGACGATTTTTTTCGTGGCTTACGTGACGAATTTTCCTCACATTTTGATTGATATATTTTTAGGAGTGAACTCCTCATTGTCTAAAGCCAATGGATTTTCTGCTTCATCGACCACGTAACCTGCTATCTCCACAGGCATAATTTCAGGCAGTCCCTGCCCTATATAATTGACTGCTCGTTCTCATTCTTTTTTCCATTCACTCCTTTTTGATCAAAAAGTAAGACACCAAAAACTTCTTCAAATTTCTGATGTCTTACTTACAAGCAGAGAAATCTTCCCCGCTAAGTTCTATCCTGTAGTGTGCATCTGCCGGTTTTCATTTTAAACATATTTAAATTCTCCTGTTTCTAACCACATTACTTTTTCCTCCAACAATAGTGGTTGGTTGCATATCAGGGAACCATAAAAATTAACCAGAACACCTTTTCCTACCCTTGCTGGTTCTGCCCCGCTGTCGTCATCGCCCGCCACCTCATACAGATATTTTCCATCTGGTACTGTTGCTCTGTCGATTCTCATATCATAAAATTCGCAAACAATACCTTTGACTTCTACTTTCTCAGTTTTAATCTTCCTGTAATCGTATCTCATACATCCTCCTAATTAAATACTCTGATCTCATATTTGTTCTCTTTCCGGATATCAGGCGTCTTATACTTCTTGTCTCTGTTTACTTGATTTTTAATTATCTTTTCCTAAATTCCCACTCTCCTTTTTGGAAGCAAAAAAATAAGACATCAGAAATTCGCAAAGATTTCTGATATCTTACTTTACAGACAGAGACTCTGCCTGGCTCGTTCATATAAAAGGCTTACACCTAAAAATTAGCTTCCGGTATAGATACCACCGGAACAAACATTTGAATGTGGTTTATAAACACACACAAATCAGTACTACTTTCATGATATCACTATATATAGTATGTGTCAATATTTAACCTCCGCATATGGTTTGTTCAACTATTTTCAGAAGAACCGTGCCATTTCTGACTTGCTGAAAAGTTTTCGTCCATGATTGGGAGGCAGATGGATATACGGGTTAAGCTGAACCCCATTGACCAGCGATTGGCTACTCTGAAAAAGCATATCGAGCCAACCGTCCTCTACATGAAATATAAAGGGAAAAGGCGTTGACCGATACGGTGCAAGCGTATTTGTGGCGGCACACTGCTACCTCAAAATTAATCCCTTACCACCGATAAGACTATTTTTTAGCATCTCAGCCAAAACATCCATCAAGTTCCCCCGTATCCATGATATGCATAAGAATCTGATGCTTTAGATAATTCATCTTATTTCTCTTAACCGTAAAAAAGTTTCATATAAGTTCAGAGCCCCATATCCCCATTCCCTATTGGGATATGATAGTGCTGGATTCCGTTTTGCTCCTCTTATTAAAAATGCTTTGACAGTGGCTTCGCTCATTGCTATGTTATGTCCTTCTATTATGCCCCAGCTTAAAAGATTAGCGACTGCACCAGCAACATGGGCAGCAGCAACCGAGGTTCCGGTTCGGGTAGTCATGGGAATGGAGTCTTGGTTCCTTTGCCCTATCGATGGCCCGCTTACATTAACCCCTGGAGCTGCCAAATCCGGCTTTATCAATCCGCCTATTGTATATCCACGGCCGGAATGAATGTAGATGCTGTTATTTAAATGATTATAGGCTCCTACTGTGATTGGAGAGGGAGAATCTCCCGGGAGGGTTATGGTCGTGTATGGGCTGGGAGTCAGAAACACGGTTTCATCAGAAATCAAGGTATGGGCCGGAAGCCACATATTAAATTGCCCTGTAAGATACTGGGTATTATACACGCGTATTCTCCAAATTCCATTAGTTGGGGCTGCAAAACGGATAAAAACAAGCTGTTTGCCTGCGCCTGTCTCAATCAGCTGGTAATTAACTGTAATGACCGTGGGTTCCAAAAGGAACGGGATAGAGGTTTCGTTTCTGCCTATGATAGGAATGCGGCCTATGGATTCACCACTGGGTGAGACAAATCCAACCGAATATGTATCAGCGGTGTCGGCCCAGAGTTCTACTACAAATCCACGTTGGGATTCCGCATTCCCTACTCGGATTTCCACCTCAACGGACTCTTCCCCTATCGGTACAGACCCCATGTAATGATGCCCCCGGCCAGTTTCATTGCCTGCAGCAATTACCGTAGCCATACCTAAATATCGGCTGATATCTTGAATCATTACATTCAATGGAGACGTCCCTTCATGGCTGCCCAGATTGGAGCCGATTCCCAGTAAAATAACCAGAGGTTTTCTCTGGCTGTATGCCTCCACACGCAGGTACTTAATGCCCATCATTATATCATTCTCCTGATAAGCATCCGCATCATTACTGATAAGATAGAAATCGCGCAGATATTGTTTGGCTGGTTTTAATTTGACGATTACCAGTTCACATTCCGGTGCTGCTCCTGTAAAATCCTGATTAGGCAGGATTCCTCCAGCAGCGATACCCGCCAAAAAGGTTCCATGTCCGTTGGTATCGGTAGAAGGCACCACGGCAAACGGATTATCAGATTCCAGTGCCTCGTTAATCTGCTCCTGCGTGTACTCTGTGCCATAGCTTGCCCCGCTGGCATTATAGCGGTTGGGTACACCGGCAGGAAGGAGGCTTTTATCTTCTGGAAGGCTCTGATCCCAAATACTCAAGATTCTGGTAGTTCCATCCTGATTACGAAATAAAGGATTGGTATAGTCAATTCCCGTGTCTATGATGCCGATTATAACACCTCTCCCTTGATTGCTAAGGGCAGGTGATGCATGGGTTGCCAAAATGCCGGAAGCGTCCATGCTGGAACTATCTAACAGTGTGTACAGTCCAGGAATACTATAATAGGTAAACTTACTTAGTGATATGGGTTCTACGGTATCTAGCGGGGTATATATAATGCTGAAATCAGTGCTTACAAAGTCCATACAGGGAATATCTTCCGAATTACCAGGAAATTGCTGCTGGCTTCCATTACGGTAGATAAAGTCAGCAATAGTCTCTGAGGCTGAGTTAATAGGGCAGTCCGCCATGGTGTACCTCATGCAGGGGATTTGATACAGTATATGCGGGATTTTGGAAACCTTTCACTATTGGCATCATATAGCAAACAAGCGATGGACACTCCTGCAAGCTGCCAGCGCACATTACATCAGATGGTTCCCGCCTCACTTTTTCCCACAAAGAAAAATATCATCACGCACCATTTGCCTGTTAGCTGTAATAGGAATATCAAAAAATGTGATCAAAACCAACCTTCTTTTTAGCAAAGAATAGAGGGTAAACCGTATACAAGTGTCCATGTACAATATTAAATGATTTTTCGCTTAAATAATTAGTCCTCAATCAGAGTAACTTTGAAAACAACATACCCATTATCAGGACAAGCCAAATTTCCTTTTGACTTTGGGTTTTCTTCAAAATTAAAGGTAGCTCCATTGTGTAGGGCGACTTGAATAGGAAACAAAGACATGTAAGCACCTCCACAAAATGGAGTACAGGGAGTATTCATACCTTCACATTGAAATACGTCCCCTACCTTATATCCACATGAACAATGCCCTGTTACCTTTTCAATTTGATATTCAAACTTTTTCACTTTTTTATCCCCATATTTTTATTTGTGGTAATATGCTCATTTTGACACTTGCAGCGTCAAGTGCTTTTACAAAAGGGGCTGCTCCCTCATCTTGAAACATTTTATCAGAAGCAGCCTTGAGTTCTTCCATTGAAGCCCAATGCTGTATCATAGTCCATTCCCTGTTTTCTTCGTTATAGAGAAGTTCCGTGTCAATAAAACCCTGTTGCTTTGAATGATAGTCCTTTTCAAGCGAGTCCACAATGCTGATAAAGCTGTCTTTTGTTACCTCCTGTAAAGTTTTCATTGTTACGATTTCCGTTGCAATAGACATAAAAATACCTCCTGTTTTTTTCATAGTCTACATAAAATAGAACAAGAGGTATAGTAGAAAATCGACTGTCATAGGTATTTGTATTTAACATTCTCTTTTACAGTAGCTTTCTCTGTCTGAAAAGTGCGTGGTGCTGTTCCCGAAAAACGTGTAAACTCTTTTATAAAATATGATTGGTCAGTAAAATTATTATCGTAAGTAATATCGGTTAAACTAATATGTTGATGTACTAATTGATTACATGTATTCTGGAAACGTTTTATACGACGCAAAACTTTCGGAGTATAGCCCGTATGGTATAAAACCATTCTCTCAAATGTTTTTATGTTTATTGACCGTTCATCGCAAAAAGATTTGATAGATATATCATCACTAATTGTTATAAAGTCTGATATTAACTGTGCTTTGTCCGCAAAATCTTGCTTTATAGATAACTCCTCAATCAAAGTATTTTCAATTTCAGCTATGATTTTTTCAGTAGTATCATTACTGACTGCTTTTTTTAACTTTTCTCCTAAACTGTATGAAAGCCCGTTTAGATCAACCACTTTGTTTTGAACTTCCTTAAGTGATTTATGCACAAAGGGATATAGCCCATGAGGATAAAATGATATACCAAAAATACGAATGGTTTTTTCTTGATGGATAAAACTGTACTTACTACGTAGTCCATTGATATGAAAAGGGGGTGCTATAATTTTATTACATTCAGTTTCATATACCACATCATCAGCCAAATTCAATATAACATCAATACAATCTGTTGGAAGAAGTTTATAGTGTATGTCTGCATTTGCGGCTTCAATGTGCCAAAAAAATTTCACCCACGGAATGAGACATTCGTTTTTAGTTGCATAACGGGTAATATTCAAAATGTTAATCACCTCCAATCGAAACTTTCTATGTATCATTATAAATGTTTGACCTCAAAAATATCAACATATTACTTGCAAATACCATGTTCTATTCTAATCAACACTATGATATGTGAACTCATATCCAAAGCAGAAAGGTGAACGGTAAAATGTAATAGGATGAAAAATTATGAAGCAGGACAAAGTAAAGTATGATTTTAAGGCTTTCGGGCAAGCCATTAAAGAAGCAAAAAAGGCAAAGGGCATATTGCGCAACCAGTTAGCGGACAGACTGAACATTGCGCCACGTTATATTGCGTCCATTGAGAACAGCGGACAGCACCCAAGCCTACAAATCTTCTATGAGCTTGTCACCTTTTTAGATGTGTCGGTAGACCAGTTCTTTTTCCCGAACGTGGAAACGGAAAAATCTACCGGGCGGCGGCAGCTTGACAGTCTGCTTGCCGATATGAGCAACCGGGATTTAACAATTATAACGGCAACTGCAAAGGTAATACAGGAAGCCCACAGCAAGGAAACCTTTGCTGTGGGGGGCACGCGATAGAAAGGCATTTTTGAGGGAAAAGGTATATTTCCCTTGCCCGGTCAAAACCGCGCCCGTAAAGCTCCATGATACAAGGCTTCCTTTGCCCCTACTGCGTGACATGAGGGCATAAAAAAGCGGCGTTCCTGTTTTCCCGTGTGGGAATAGGTAACGCCGCCTGTCTGGTGGTGTGTTGTGTTTCTCTATTTGATTGCTGATGTGCCACGCCATTTCCAAACGGCGGTATGGGGTCTATCTTCAAAAGGATTTCGGCGGCATATCAAAGCCAACTCCGTAAGTAGTAAATTGGTAGTAAAATCAGCCTACAATCCTTAGAAAACGCCCGTAAATCAAGGAGTTTCCGAGATAATCATTGAATTTATAGAAAATAAGGACATAGCGATACCTCCTTGATACCGCCGTGTCCTTAAAAAAGGCGAATTTAATACCCCCTCCGTAATCCAATTTTTGAAAAAGGAAAACGGCGGTTTTATTTCAACTGCCGTTTTGCGCTGTTACACAGATAGCAGTTTTCCTTTTTAGTTGCTCTTTACTAATCTTCATCATTATGCGAACGCTTTTTGGGATTCTTTTTATCGTTGTATTTTTTCATAATAACCATTTTAAGTAAGCCAACGACAATCAAAACCGCAACAATGATAATCCACCAGTATTGTTCCATAACCTACTTCACCTCCTTTCAGTGCCCTTAAATCATCTTCCCCGTCCTATGCAGAATGGAGAAGTTCATTAGTATTAACATGTACCATACAATGTTTACATTGTGGAAAGTTGTGTTCAATCACCTGATGGACTCCCTCGGCAATTCTGTGAGCGTCATAAAGAACTAAACTGCCATCGGCTAATATTTCAATGTCTACATACATTTTCGCTCCAAACATGCGGGTTTTTAAATCGTCAATACCCTCAACCCCTTGCTGTTGAAGTACAAGTTCCCGAATCTTTGTTTCAGTAGTGTTGTCACAGCTATGATCCACCATTTTGTTAATGCTTTCTCTGAAAATGTCCAAAGCGGCTTTTAAGATACAACCGCAAATCACAACGCTTGCAATAGGGTCAAGAATGGCATAGCCCAAACGCGCTCCTAAAATGCCAATTAAAGAACCGACTGACGAGAGTGCGTCAGAGCGGTGGTGCCATGCGTCAGCCATAAGTGCGTCAGAATTTGTATGTTTTGCAGCACCTCTCGTAAACCAGTACATCCACTCTTTTATTACAATGGATAAGACTGCCGCCGTGAGCGCGATTCCACTGGGTACGGAAAGTGTTTTGTACTGCCCTGAATAGATTTTGTTAATACCTGAATATCCAATTCCGGCTCCTGTTACAGCCAATGCAGCAGCGAGAATAATGGAAGCCACACATTCCATACGTTCATGCCCATAGGGGTGTTCTCTATCAGGTCGTTTTTCTGATATTTTAATTCCAGCCATCACAATGATTGTGCTTAATACATCAGAGGCCGAGTGAACAGCGTCTGACAGCATGGCACTTGACTTTCCTATATATCCTGCGGCAAATTTAAGCAGCGATAAAATCAGGTTGATGATTAGTGTAATTGTGGAAACCCGGATTGCCGTATTTACATTTTCGTTTGGCAGGATTTTATTTTTTTTCATATATGCCCCCTTATCCTGCCAGCTTCCGAAACAGACGTTTTATAAGGAAGTAGTACCAGATCAAAGCTACTACCAATGCTATGGGAAAATAAAGAACTGCTTCATTCTGTACGGCTTTTGCTACCCAAAATGATGGGAGGAAGCCAACCGCGAACTGGTAGTAACTATCTATAAAGAAAGGAACTGGAATGCCTAACAATGTAAGTGCAGAAAGTTTTGTTACAGCCATACCCTCTAATTTATTACCGGATAAGGTAATAATCATAAGTGAAACAATGATTGCCTGTACCGAGCCGAGAAGTGCTAAACCAATCATCATTCTAGTGGGTAGATTTTCTAATGAGAAAAGCAAAAGTACGATAAAAGCAATGACCGCTGAAATAATTGCGGGTACTACCAACCTTGTAAAGAGATACCCCGCCTTACCAAGAGGGGTAATTGAAAAGTACCGCGATACTTTATCATCAATTTCCTCTAACGTAATCATGGCAAATGCAAAACAAAGCAGTACAGGAGCCATGATAGAAAGCAATAAATCAAAAATCGGATAGTATCCTTGTAAAGAAAACTTTGTTATTCTTTCAAAAAATGGAATACCAAATTTGATTAAAGCTCCCATAATAAAAGGGGTGAAGCAAGCCGCAAACATCATAGGGTCGCTTTTGATTTGCTTAAATACTTGTATGGCACTGGATAGTATCCTTTTCATAGCTTTACACCTCCCAAACTTTTCCACATATGCTCAACTGTATCCCTTGCAATTATGTAGAGAATAATCAGCGTAGCAATTACAATTACCATATCGAACGATAGTAACATACTTTTTCCAGTTATAAGGTTCATACAAGCCATGAACGGAAAAAAGCAAAACACATTTGGTAAAGTCACAAACAGACCAGCAATAGGTGGAACAAAGCAAACAATTTCTATCGGCATAATTACAATAAGAAACTGGTTCAAGTTTGAAATCTTTGTAGCTGCAATAATTCCAAGCATAGTAAAGATTGCTGATGTCAAAGCAGTACCAACTGCGATACCAAGCAAATGATTGCTGCCGGAAACTAACCCTAATATCAATGCAATTACCGTAGAAATAGCAATCAACGCAACTGTTTTTGAAAGTATATATTCAGATATTTTTACAGGAGATACCACCATAGCATTTAATACCTTTTGACTTTTTTCCAAAAGAACAATCGCTCCCATGAAAAACAATCCCATTGCTGCCGGGTCAGAGTATATCATAATAGAAGCAATATCCGTTTTCCAATGTTCCGGCAAAGCGGCAATCCCACACACATATAAAACGGTTAAAATAAAGTAGATAAAATAGAAACCATATTTCCATTGGAAATGTATATCACCACAAATTAAACGTCCCAATCTCATTGAAGTGTCCTCCCTGTAATATCTACAAAAATATCATTTAATGTAGGCTCACTGCTATGAATGGAAAGCAGACGGTTTTCGGAAATTAAGTTTTTCAATAACTTATCTTCTGTGGTTCTATCAAGCAGACATTCTCCCGTTTTCTCACCTTTGTCATAGTAGGTATATTGTATTTTTGCAGCCCCCCTTGACATAATCAAATTATGGGGACTATCCAATGCGCTTACTTTTCCGGCAACGATAAAGGCTACCTGATCACATAGCTCTGTTGCGTCAAACATATTGTGAGTAGTAATGATAACCGTTTTTCCACGTTTCTTTTCTGCAAGGATAATATCTTTCATCAAACGATTATTCGTAGGGTCAAGACCGCTTGTCGGTTCATCAAGGAATAATATGTCTGGGTCATGTATCAACGCTTTGATAAAATTCAAGCGGGAACGCATACCTTTGGAAAAGTCGCCAACCTTTTTATCTCCGTCATTTTCCAATCCAACCATATGCAATAGTTCGTCAATAGACCGGGGCTGCTTTTCATACAGAGAAGCAAAATAGGCGAGATTTTGTCGTGCAGTGAATTTCTCATAACAGGTTGAAAATTCAAAATCAACACCGATATTTTCATAAAACCGATTTGTACGCTCCCGTATTTCTGTACCTGCAACTTTTACGCTGCCTTTATATTTTGTATTAAGTCCGGTCAAAACTTTTTGAATGGTTGATTTTCCGGCACCAGAAGGGCCCAAAAATCCAAAAATTTCTCCTTTCCCAACATGGAAACTTACATTCTCGACAAACGGTTTGTCAGTATAGCTAAAATACAGTTTTTTTACATCAATCATTATTTTGTCCTCCTCAAACTTTATGACTCATAAAAATATATAGTCATACAAACTGTAAAAAATATGTTTGGCTATCTGCCTGTCAAATAACCAAACAAAATTGTTACTCTGCTACTACTTGTTGAACAATGCCATTCACTAAAAGATTTTGTATCATATTCAGTTCTTTATCCTCCTTGAACTGTTCCAAACAGGATAAAACAGAATACAGGGATTTTATGATAACCGTATGCGGAATCGTAAAAATAACCCCTAAATCTTCAAGCATTTCTAGTATACGTATATCATTGTGCATATGACTGTCAAATATATCTGGCGAAAGTTTCCTTTGCAGATAGTCCATTAAAGACAAATCGATCTGCGAAAGAATAGGAGAATTAATTAACCCAGTTACCCCCAAAGTGATAACATCTTTTGTTAAGTCCCTATGATTTTCATACTTTCTTCCTTTAATTGCTGTTTCAATATTAGTAAATAGCTCTTTCTGTAAGCGAAAATTGATTTCTACATATAAGTGTTCTTTACTCGGATAAAAAGCGTAGAATGAACCTTTCGATATATTTACAGCAGCTACTAAATCATCAACCGTTACTTTTTTCAAGCCGTGTGCTGCAAACAGCTTTTCCCCCTCTATCAAAAGTTTCCTGTTTATGATTTCTTTTTCTTGTTCTGTAAAGCGCGGCAATTTTCCTCACCTCCTTATGACTAAATATTTTATATCGTCATATAGAATATATCACTTGCTTTCTTTGTTGTCAAGAGATAGCCTAAAATTATTTTATTAAAAAAATCTGGCATATAACCAATAAATCATACAATGATTTTATTACATACGCTTACTGCAATTACTACTGAAGTAGTCAAGCAGGATACGGCTATCTTTGACATACTTCACCCTCAGATTACCATATATTTCTATAACTCATCACATTTCCTCCACCCCCAGCAAAATATCATTCTTCAAGAAAAATCGGTACACAATCCCTTTCCTCACCCCACTCTGAACCGGTACCAGAAGTCGCTTTGCCTTGCCTTCCCCATCTACCACCTCAATTTCCCAATATCTTTTTCTGCCCTTACAGTTTTGTATCAGGGTCACTTCTCCCACCAGCGTCTCATATTTCTTCTGGAAAATAACCTGACAAAGGTATAGAAAGTAAAGACCCAGGCCGGTCACGCACAGTATTGTGAGTTTTAAAACACCTTCTCCCTCCTGATGAATCTCCATAAAAACTCCCGCTGCCAGGATGCCCAGTATGACACCTGCATTTATGATTAGCTTTTTCATTAACATTTCCGGAACTCCCATCCATTCATGTTTCATATTCATATATTTCTGCCGTTTCAGGCAGCCTTTCTTTTATGGTCTGGTACATGGCCTGCATCTTATCCTCCGGGTAACCAAATGGGCTGACATAGAAAAGACACCGCCGGTTTTCTCCAAACCCACGGATTTCACTCTCACCGCCTTCTGGAATCTGTAGATAAAAACCACCTGCTTTGGCTTCCCTTATTAGCGCCTGAACTTCCTTAAAATAGATTCTGCATTGCTCGTAGTGTTCCCTCTTCCAAGGTTGCCTTGCAACAAAACAACTGGTCTGAATTTCTAAGCAGCATCCGCTTAATGGCATAATCAACTGCTTTAGCTTCCAATAGCGAATTGCGCTTCCAAACATACCACACACACCAAGTCCGATGAATGGTCCACCGATGATGGCCGGAAAACGGGCCGCAAGAAAAAACAGCCCCAATGAGGCTGCTATTCCAAAAACTGGTATCATAATCAATGCTCTATCCCTTTGATCCATTCTGTGGTACATTGGTTTATCTGATGGCTCTAATCTCATGTGCTTATGCCCCCTTTTATGCAGCTCTTTTTCCTTTCCAATTTTCTAATACTCGCTCACACTCCATGATGGTCTGCTCACACATATAATCTGAAAAACATCCGATGTGTGTCTCTTTAGGCGGCAGGTTTAAGCTGCAGGATAACCAGGCATAAACTCCATTTTTGCACATGTACCCACTTTCAATCAGTCTGTTCATGGCACGATGCGCGCGGATTCTTTTATTACGAAGTTCTTTATCCGCCAAAGAGCCCATAGGCTTTTTCGTTCCTCTATGAACTCCTACATAGGAATTGCAATCCGGATATCCGCTGCATACATACAGCATGCTTCCTGCAGTTATCGTATCATCACCATACACATACTCGGCTGGCCGCATAACAGCGTCTCGTCCACAGTAAGGACAAACGGGCATTGTAAGGTTAGGTTTCTTACGCGGATGTATTCGGACTACTTTCTGTTTTTTTTTCATTTCTTCTATCTCCTTCCTCCTTAATATAGTTCTATTGTATAAAACGGTTCATCCTTAATACAAGGGCATTAATTTTTTATGGGGAGAAATGTGTCCCATTCCTCCCCTCTTTGCTTATACGTTTTGATTATGCTTCTTTTTCCGATAATAGGTATATCCTGCAGTACCTGCACCGACACTGGTAACACCAATCACAGTGGCGACCGCTGCTCCATGGTTCTTTTTAGGTATGTAAACCCCCGTTGCTTTCATGGTGTATTGCTCTCCCCCTTCTTCCCCGCTATCATAGGTAGAAATCAGGCGTACGCCTTCCTCCTCCGGAAAATAGGCACTTCCCTCATACATCACTGTACAGTCACTCACCTTCTTGGTACCAGTTATAACAACCCTACGGCATAGGATACCCGCTTCATCTGTGTAAGCTTCCCCATCCCACCTTGCTGCTTCTATGGTATAATGCTCAGCATCAGCCTTAATCAGAGAAAGGAGCTGCCCTTCATATCCGGTGAAGTCTGGTTCAGTCCCACTCAGTTTAAAAACCTGGTCCCCAATCCAATAGCCGTCCAGCCCATATTCATGGAACACAGCTGAAAAGGAAAATGTATCGTCCAGGCGCTCCCCGCCAAATGTCTGGTCAGAAATTTTTGCAATAGTCTCCATCATCTGCCCGGTTTTCTCATCTGTTACCGTCATCTTGATTTTTGACGGTATCATGTCCTTGGCTTCCACTGCTTCATATAAGACTTCCTCGCTTACCGGTACCTCATGAGCCTGTATAACGGCTGCTTCCTTCTGGGATTTTACCAAATGATAAGTAATTCCATTCCGGGTTATCTGTTCTTTCGGCCTAACCTCCACTTTTCCATCAAGAAACGGGCTTGTTGCGATTTCAAAAGAATTTCCAGAACTCCTTTTCCCCTGTTCTTCCAGCACTTCTGTCCGGATTTCTGAGAGACGGTATTTTTTTCCGTCTCTCTCAATTTCTTTTTCAAACAGCTTTTCTGCTTCATTAGAATCGGGGTTTTCCGTTGTATACTGGTGTTCCTCATATATATTTTCAATTACATCTTCCGCTGCCTGAGACTCCATCACCGGCGTACTAACTACCATTATTGCCAACAGTAGAAACATGCCAGCCTTTATCCCTGTTTTTGATTTCTTTTGTTTTTTTCTCCACTTTGAGAGGGAAACAATTAACAGGCTGACTACGGATGCAAGCCATGCCATGAACACCCCTACAAAATAGCTGGTATCTCCTGTCTTTGGTGCATGATTAAGTTCACCGACCATCAAATCACCCTCTCCCCTTCTATTTGTCTCATAATTGGCCGTGATTGTTCCGTAATGTTTCTGATCGGTAATGGTATTGTCGCCAATTATACTGCCGTCCTCAAACACCATGAATGAAAAGACCGTCTCGTTTCTGTCATACCCTTCCGGTGCTGTCAGTTCCCTGAAATGATATTTCCCCGGAGACGGGACCGGAAAATATACTTTTCCCTTTTCATCACTAATGCCGGAGAAGATATGGTTTCCGTCCTGGTCTGTGACCTCGATCTCGGCGCCAGGCAGTTCCTCTGCTGTTGTTACATCCACTTTAGAGATTATCATTTCTGTTTTACTGTAGTTTTCCATAGTCGTATCCCCTTCTATGGTCCCATCTTCAGTTACTGCAAACGCATGCAGTACCTCATTTAGATAGTATCCCTCTGGTGCCTCCGTCTCTTTAAATGTATAGGCTCCTTTTAAAGGTTTCTTAAACCGGAATGTTCCTGCTGCATTTGTAAATCCTTCCGCATAGACACTGCCGTCTGGATTGTAAACGGTAATCTTTGCCCCTGCAAGCTTCTGGCCAGTTCTTCCATCAATCTTAAACAGTTCCATATACTCCGCTGAGGGTCTCGGGTGATTCGGAGTGCTGCCACCGCCGCCACCTGAATGGGTGAGTTTATAGTTCTTGACCACAAATTCCTGTATCGCCTCAATATCTTTTATTTCTATTTCCTGCGGCTCCATTTTCTTATAGCCAGAGGGAGCCTTCACCTCACGTATTATATACGTTCCACCCGCAAGGTTTTTAAAGTGTTCAGCCTCACCGTCCCTGGATGTCCATTCCCGGATTACTGTACCGTCCGAATTTCTTACCAGTTGAAGAACAGCGCCGCCCAGCAGTTTTCCTGTTTCTCCGCTAACCTTTCCTATCTCTATCTGGATTGGCTGGTTTTTAATATCAAAATGCTGGATGGTCTGATTAGGAAGGATCTCAATTTTCATATCCTCCATTGGGACATATCCTTCCGGTGCCTGTGTTTCCCTTATGGTATAGATACCAGACGGTATTCCTGTTAGGATAAGCGGCTCCTTTCCTGACACCCATTCTTTCATTACAGTTTCCTCGTTTGTACCCGCAGCCTTTAGAAGCTGAAGAACCGCGCCTTCCACTGGGCTGCCTTCCAAGGTGTCCGTCTTCTGGAGTTCCACCACAATCTTCTCATTAACCAGGGTAATCTCCTGCTTTTCCTCGGTTCCACTCACGCAGAAGTTTAAATGCTCTGTTACTGCATAGCCCTCTGGAGCCGTCAATTCCCTAATTGTATAGTCTCCAGCAGAAAGTCCTTTAAAAATTTCAGGTATCTTCCCGCTTACCCATTCTTTCAATACCATGCCATCGGCATCTCGAATCAACTGAAGTCTTGTTCCCGCCAGGTTTTCTCCGGTCTCTTTATCTGTTTTTGCCACTTCCACTTCAAGTTTCCGGTTTGTAATGGTAACGGTTTGTATACCTGCTTTCTCCGTAATCTCGATTCTCACTGGTTCCTTTAAAAGCAGATAGCCGTCTGCCGCCTGGATTTCCTCCAGTATATACCAGCCTGCCTTTAAGCCGCGGATTAGTTCCGGTTCCCCAGTGGTAACCCATTTCGCCACCTGATTTCCTTCCCCATCTGTAAGCTGCAGCACTGCTCCTGTTACCGGTTCCCTGGTCTCCTCGTCCAGTTTGTCAATCATCAATTCTGTCATCCGGTTCTCCATTACAAACGTCTGTTGCTTATAATCTTTGGTCACGGTAATCCGCATGGGACCTTCCGGTATCTGGTATCCTTCCGGAGCCTCTACCTCTTTCACTAAGTACACGCCTGCCGGGAGACCGAAGAACTGAATCGCTCCGGTTTCATCTGTAATCCATTCCTTAATGATTTCCCCGGACGCTTCCAAAATCAGCTGCATCTTCGCGCCCTTTAAAGGATTCCCGGTTTCACTGTCCACCTTTCTGATTTCAATCTTGGTGTCATCATCAAACATCTCCACCATAGGGATGTCATCCACTGTCATGTTCCCGGATATTGTAAAGTACACTTTCTCTGCTTCTATATACCCTTCCGGTGCCCGTGTCTCGATTAGGACATACATCCCCTCTGTCAGGCATTCCAGTTCGTGCGGGACCTCCGTGGAAATCCAGCTTTCAATCACATCACCGTCAATCCGTATAGCCGTCCCATCCTTGTCAACCATCTCTGTGACTCTGCGGACCTCTAAGCTGGCGCCTGGCAGTTCCTCCTTTGTTGTAAGCTGCTTTTTAGAAATGATAACCCTATTAGGGCTATCCGCTGCTTCATACTGATAGGTGAGCGTCTGGTACTGGTCTGTCTTTATATTAAACTGGAAGTCGTGGACTGTCGGGTCAAGCAGATAACCGTCAGGCGCTTCCACCTCCTGTATCCGGAAATGATAGAGGCTTACCGCCCCATCCGTTCCTATCCCTCCAATGGGGACCGGGGAGCTGACTGCCCGGCCATCGGAATCCGTTATCAGAATGGTCGCCACATTGGTATCCAGATTGGACAATCGGAACCTTGCACCTGATAAAACTTGTTCCGGATTCCTTTTATCGGTCTTGATAATCTCAACCTGGCCCAGAATCAGTTCATTTACCAGTTCAATCTTTTGAATATCCAGTGTATCAACAATCGCAAACGGCAGTTCTGCAGCCCTCACATATCCAAAGGGAGACTGTTCCTCAACAAAATAGTAATTCCCTGCGGCCGGCTGACTTAACTCATGAAGCCTTAAATCCCCGATTTCATAACCTTCCGGTATCCTGCCTTCTTTCTGGTCCCGCTTCGTGTATGTTCCGTCTGAGCCGGAAATCCAGCGTTCCACCAGATACGCATCTTCGTACTCCATAGCCGGAATATGGTTCCCGTCTTCATCCTGCAACAGATTGCCGTCCGTATCGGTTACATACAACAGATTCCCGTTTTTGTCTTTCATTTGGTGTTTGGCAAGTGTACCATCTTCCTTTGCACGGTAGACGGCAACTGTGGCTCCGGAAATTTCTTTTCCACCTGCCACATTCACTTTTGTCAGAAGTACCTGAATCGGTTCGTCTGTCATGGTAATGGTCTGCACCCGTTCCTTAGAACCCACATCAAGGACTGGTACATAAACCGGTGCTGCCACTGTATAGCCGTAAGGAGCCTGCTCTTCTACCAACACATATTTCCCCACCGGAAGATACTCGAAACGCATGGCTCCTGTCTCCGTGATATAGCAAACCGCCTGACTTGTTCCCGGAACCTGATCTATCTCATAATCATAGGCCGTGTAGCTGTGTCCACCCGGTATGGTAACCTGATGGGCCGTTTTTCTCACATCACTTCCATCATCTGTCTGCCATTCATACACCTTCTTTTCCTGATGATAGAGTATGGTTCCATCATCTCTATACTGCACTTCCCCATTCTCATCTACCTGGGCTTCGTATAAAGCCAGTGTGGCCCGGTGAAGATTATCCATCACAGCCCCGGTCCGGGAGTCCAGCTTTAAAACCTCTACCGCTGTATGATCATCTTCCATTACATAGCCTTGTACTTCACCGGTTTCCAATATGGTGACTTCCACATCCTCCGCCGTCACATAGCCGGCCTTTGTTGGTACTCTTGTTTCCTGAAGAATATAATCTCCCGGCATGATATGGTCAATCCAGTGTGGAACGTTTCCTTCTGACACCCATCGTTCCGCTACAATCGGTTTGTCCTCCATATCCCGGAGAATTTCCAAATGCCACCCCCGGTCGGAATCATCATAGACGCGGTATGCTTCGTAGAGTGTTAAAACCGCGCCCTCAATCTCTTTTCTGGAAGTCATATCAAGCTTTGATACCTCAATCTTTGTGTAATCATCCTCCATCACATAGGACTGCTTCTCGCTTACATCACGGACAATCACACCGACTGATGCGGACTGTACATAACCGTCTGACAACGGGGCAGCTGTCTCCTCCAGGATATAGGCGCCCTGCCTTACTCTTGCAATTTCACAGGCACCATGGTCCGTCACCCATTCATTCTCAATCCATGTAACACCGCCATCCTTATAATAGATAGGAAGCCCGTTTTCATCTGGTACTGGCTGCAAATCCATGTTGATAGATGAATTTCCTTCCCCGTTGGTATATACTTCTACGGATTGGGAAATGATTTTATCCCCATTTTCATCAAGCGGCCAGACAATCACTGCGCCGGTTTTATCTGTCACATAAGCCATACCTGTTTCTGAATCCAACATACAGAGACGGTTCCCCCAGTCATCCAGTCCATAGAGGAGGCCGGTCTGTTCATCAAGTTCTGTGGGATCATATTTTAAGTCAAAATACCATATGTCCACGGGTGGATTATCCTCTTCCGTAATATCCCACTCCGCCTGCCCTGCTGCGTTTGTCCCAGTCTGTCTTATATCGGTATCCACGCCGGTATCATACGCCTGGATTCCTATTACTAAGCCAAATAGATTTCTCTTCACCTTGACTTTCTCATACTCGTGTTCCCCAGTCTGCTTTACTTCCAACCCCTCATACAATGTCAGTGTTGCATTCTCCACATATATCTTCTCCTGACCGTTTTCAAGGCGTTTTGTCACATAACCATACCCGGCAAATTCCCCATTGGGTTTATACTGTAAATCCACGTCCCCGCGGTTATTTAGCTGCTTTTCATCTCCCTCTACACGGTATGTGACGGCATCCGCACGGTTTTCCAGCTTATGTATTTCTATATGTGTAGGTGCATTCTTTACAATAATCTGGTGCATATCCTCTACAACGGTTTTCCCGTCAGCGCCAATGGGACGCATGTACTGGTATTTTACCGCCTGCGTCCTTTTCTCCTGATTGCCGTCTTCATAAGATTCCACCTTGTCGCTGTATACCGTAAATGCAATAGGTTTCGACTTCACATATCCATCCGGTGCCTCTACCTCCACCAGAACATAAGCGCCGGCGCCTAACGGCTGATACGTTTCCAGATACCCCACACACTGCTTCTCTGCATGAAGGCTTCCGTCCTCTCCTTCAACTTCTCCGTCCCGGATTGTGGTATAAGCCTTAAAAACCCCTACTTCCGCTCCGGTGTCGTCCTGCATGAAAATCTGTTCACGTTCCTCATAGAGAGGTGTTCCCTCCTCATCAAACAGGATATCCCCGCTTCCTGTCACACCGGAAGCACCATTTCCAATCACGTCCCTTTTGGCTGCATAAATCTTAAAGAGTGCTCCTTCATGCATAATATTTTCTCCAGTTTCAGAATCCAATTTCTCAATCCTGAGTCTGGAGCTGTAAAACTCATTCTCAAAATCCTTGACTGCAAAGGAAATAAAATTAAAGGTTCCATCTGTCTCCAGGCCAGCTTCCCGGTTTCCGATATCGCCGTCATCGTTGATTACTTCTCCATATCTGGGATCTAACACACTCCAGGGTACAAGTGCTTTCGCATACATCCGGTCCACGGCAGTAGACTTTCCGGTCATGGTAACCACTCCATTCATTGTTACACCATAATCCGCTATCGTTCCATCCCGGTCGTAATAAGTTTCATAATACACCTGGTCTGCACTTCCAGCATCCTCGCTGATAGAGCCGTAATGATAATACCTCGCTACTGTCTCATTCTGGCAATCCCTTCTGCTGTCCGGCTCCAGACCATACTTAAACACTTCAAAATCGCCGTCATTATTATGCGCATATATGATATGGGTTTCTTCATTAAATCGAATCTGATAACGCTCAGTCAATTCCTCCGGTGTCATGGCAGAGTCGTAAAGATATTCCTTAGATGGGATTTTATCATGTACTGTACCATCGGCATCTATCTGTGGAACAAAAGGAATCTCTACCTCCTGAGGCGCATCAATCTCATAATGTTTTTGTGGGATGCCTGTTGGCTGCTGCTCCACCAAAACATATGTACCGTAAGGAAGCATCCTGCTTTGTCCCCAGTAGTCGTCCTTCCCTCCGCCCCGGTTTGCATGTACGGTTGTCATATCCCCGTCTGCATCATACTTTTCCAAATCCCACTCAATTGCAAGCTCAGACGCAGCATCGGGATTTTCCTTGAAAAATGTTACATAGTCATAACTGCCATCTTCCTTTTTCATAAGCTTGTCTGTTTTCTCTAAATCAGAACGCAGATACAGTTTAAAGAAAAAGCCGGGAAGCGTCTTCATCTCCTGTGTTCCGTTATACCCTCCAAAAAGAACGGTAAACGGGTCACGGTGAATCTCATAGGTATTATGCTCATAGGAGTCCAGAGCAATATCCTTTTTCACCTCGATTGCCTGCTTAATCACCCGCTCCAGCATAATAACCGGCTCTTTCCGTGTGCCGTTATCTTCATAGATTTCATACTGGCCCGGATAGAATAATACAGGGAACTTTAGATAAGAGCCACTCTTCTGTGCAGGTTTGGTCGTCATGACGTTCACGGTTGCTGTATATTCTGTTATTTTCTGTTCTGTCACTACACGGTAAGTTCTCTCATGTTTTTCCCCCTCTGTAAATTCCTCGTCCGTATCCACATGGATGCTCACCTGGCCCTCCACTGCGGTTGTCTTTACAGGGGTCAGAATTTCCTCATAGGAAACCACCTCCTGGCTGGTATAGATTGGAACCGCCTCCATCTGCGGGATTTTCTGTCCTTCACTGTCCAATATGAACTCCCCAGCCGCATAGGTCTCATAGACAGGTGCATAAACCGTCTTTAACAGAATTTCGTCTTGCCCCAAAGCCTCCAGGTCCAGTTCCTTTTTCTCTACTGTGAAGCGGTAACCATCCATATCATACTGTCCCTCTTCATAGACTGCATAATAAAACCCGCCCTCATATTCCTTTCGGATTACTAAAAGACCACTGCCGCTTTCATAAATGGCTGGCTGGTTCGCCAATGCTTTATATCCATAACGAATTCTTGCATACCAGGTTCCCGCCTCCTCATATACTGCATCTACATCATATGCATCCCAAAAACTTTCCGAGGAGCAGAAGGTCAGAATCTCATCTATCATCTTCCCATTTGTCTTTCCAGATAATTTGAGTTTTTTAAACGGGTAATCAGACAGCCCACTCTTATACCCCGAAAGAGCAAGAGCCGCTGACGTCTCCCACAAAATATAATCCTCGTCAATATCTTCTGATTCTTCCATATCCAAATCGGACGGTTCCTCCCGCTCAATGGATGAGATATAATCATTTAATCGGTTCACTGCCGAAACCGTTTGGGTGAGCGCCCGGTCAGACAACACCGGATTGCCGCTATCATCTGATTTTATAATCTTATTCCCGGTTTCGTCTAACTTGTATTCTCCACCCTCGGCAGTCCGGTACAGGATATTTCCCTGCGCATCTTTTTTCTCTACGCACTCTGTTCCGGTTATCACCTGCTCCTGTGATGCAGTCTCTTTTCTTGTCACCTCATATGCCTTGACACGCTCCGGGAGACCGGAAAGCAGAATATCGAAACCCTTTGTTTTATAATATTTAACCGTAAAATCATAGGAATCCTCAAACCATTCATTAATACTATGGGTAAATCCATCTGTATAGGCGCTCCCTGACGCGGTTAAGACAATAGGCTTTCCTGTTCGATTGCTCTCAGATAAGTTCTTGCCGGTTACAGAACGTTCATAACCTTCAGAGCGTGAGATTTCTTCTATATAATAACTGCCTAAAATAAGCGGACGTCCAATCCAGCCATTTCCATTCCGCACTTCATTATTCGTATAGAGATTCGGTACCTCTCTTGATGTTTCTGATACTTCTGTTATGGTTAAGAATGAAGCATCACCATTTTTATCCGTTGTGGCAATGGATACCAACTCCCCCGCAGAAAATACAACACCGGTTTTCCCATCTGGATGCCTGATGTCCTCTGCCGCATATAGTCCATATACAGCGCCCTCTAAGGTTGCATCTGCTTGGGCTTTTCCATAGCTGTCCTCTTCCAGCTCAAAAAGTTCTTTATCCCGCTTATTAATATGCAGCTCTCCTTCTGTCCTGTGATCCTTCACCAGATAAGCGTAACCAATGTACCCGGACGGATAGCTGCCTTGCTCAATCGGTGCCACTTCACTGTCTTCCTGGACACCATCCCATTCCCAGTGCCCGCCTGTTCCAACTTTTATAGAGGCCGGGCGTGAAACCAAATAGGTGGACGCATTTGACGGTGTTGCCACGTCCTTTTCTATCCCTATCTGGGATCTGGTTGCTACGGTAGGAAGGTCATCTGTTATGGTCTCTTCTTCCACTGATTCAGCTTCATTTCCAGAATCCTGCGTTTCAGCTTCAGGACTGGCCTCTTCATCTGTTTCCTCTCTGTTTTCCATTGATGGCTGGGATGCCTCATCAGACTCTTTTATTTCTGTTGTATCTGCTGTTTCCTCTGACCCGGCCTCCACCTCCTTCTCCCCTTCCTCGCCGTTCTCTGCTGTGTCACCGGAAGATTCCGATTCATGTTTCTTTGTGTTCTCATGTTCCTTAAAAGCATGCTCTTGTTCATTCCCTTTATCCTCAGGTATTTTTTCCTGTCCGGTAAATGAATCACTGGTTTGATTCCCTTCATCTGACATTCCCGCCTGAACAATATCTGTAACCTTCTCCGATTTTGACAACTGCGGCACATCCTCCATCTCTCGAACCGAAACTGCCCGATTGCCAGGGTAATAGCCGGTAATGGCACCCTCTCCTTCTGACTGAGAAGATGAAAATTCAACAATTTCAATGGAGACATCATCATTGTGCAGGTCATGAAGGATATATCCGGTTCTGGCGTCTGTTTCCCTGACTGTGTAAATACGCTTCAGGTGAATATAGGTACTCCATGCCTCATCCCGGTCCTCCTCCATTAAGTCTCTGGCAACGCCCTCATCGATGGAATGGAAATCACAATTTTCCTCACACCAGTCCACGCACTCCTGCCAGGCATCCCAGGCTTTTTTCTTCCGGCGTTCATTTTCTTCATCGGCCGAGTCAGAGTCACCATCCACATAATGAATGACTGTATCTGGGTGTCCCCCACAATAAGTCTTCTCATATTTATAAAGCTTTTTATCCGAATGCGAAAAATGTCCGTTGGCATCTGTACCAAGCCCCATATCGCACACAGTTAAATCTTCAAATTTCCCTTCTGATGTGGGCACCATTTTCATAAACTGGTCTTTTTCCAGATTTGTCCCGTCAAGCTGCGAAAACTCAAACTTTTCTAATACTTCAAAGGTGGAGTTTTCCAAAGTTTTCCCTGTCTCGGAACACTGCTTTTCCAGTTCAATGACATAATCCCGCTTAAAGGTCTCCTCATGAAGGTACTGGGTATATGGAATTTCATAGTCTCCTTCCCCTCGGTGTGTTGTACTTTTTCCAAAAGACAGCCAAACCTCCCACGATTCCTGTTTCCCTGCCATTGTAATCATGGCCTGTTTCCCATCTACTGCACTGCTCTCGTTCCAACCATCCGGATACCAGATTTTAAAGCTATTTGGCTTAACCCAGTATTGAGCCCCCAGGGAGCCATCCTGAAAATGTCCCCTCACAAGGCCAATATCGGGATTACCTGTCGTACATGTAAATGTGATTCTGCCATGTTCCAGAGACACATTCCACCCTTCTGGCAAATCATAAACAAGCGTGGACTGCCTCCAATCATCACCGTCAAACTCCAATGTAATACTATAGGTCCCATCCCCGTTTTCCTTCATTTTATGTACCGGCGCCTGGCTTTGAAATTTAGATGCAAAGGGTGGAACGGCTCCTTCCTCCACGGCTCCATTAACCTGTTTAAAAAATTGTTCCAATGCTCCTCTTGTCAATACCGCAAGCATAGGATCTTTCAGGTTCTCGATTAGGACTTCCATCTGACTACGGAAATCATCTAACCCATTCCAATTTCCTGACATAATGGCCCAGGTAGCTGCCTGCCCCAAAATATAATGTCCCTGGCCGATTTTCCCATTTCCCGAAACGCCTCCTTCAAAATTACCTGATGATGAGAGGGCGTACCATAAAATTTCCGCATCCTCTCTTGTCAGCCCAAGGGGCAGGTTGTCACCATCCGTATCAAGGTCATATGTTACAATCGTTCCCGAAGTGCCCGAACGCATGGACTTATTCGGTTCCAGGCAGTATCCAGGTGCTGAATGGCCGCCTTCTACATTGGTAATCCCATATGGCCAAAGGCCAACCCGATTATAGTTTTTTCCATAAAAGGGAAAACTTGCTCCCTCTTTTAAAAGATTCTGGGAGCCATAATAGGCAAACGTACTTCCTCTGTTTTCTCCCCCCGATGCATCTGCTGAAATAATACCAAATCCAACATAAAAAAAAGACTGAACCGCAAGTAACACCGCTAAAAACAGCGAGCCACCACGCTTCAGTCTTTTGAAAAATCTATCGTGTCGTATCATATTTTTCCTCATTTCCAAAAAACCGGCACAGACTAACATTGCTGTGCCGGTTTGACTTAGGCTATTTAATTCATATCAGGATTATACAACTGCGCTTTGCAGTTTGGACAAGGGTGGCAAACCTCCCTTAATCCGAATACATTTCTGTAATCGCAGAACGGACATTTGAGTTCCACTACATCCAGATAAAAACACGCATCCGTTCTCGTTGAAGATACATCAATGCTTTTTGCCTGACCATCTATATATACGGCATTCCACATGTGCACGTAATCCTCCCGAAGCGCGCACTTAAGCCCTACTGCATTGGCCAAAAGTTTATAGGCCCTGGCAAACCCAACACACTTGCCAGTCCCATTCACCAGAATGCTGTAGACCTCATCATCTGCCTGTGTATATTTTCCTCGGTTGTAGGTCGCACGTAATGTAATCTCATCATAAATCCTGGTCGCCTTTTCATAATCACTGGCGCCATAGTCAAAACCAGTCAGAAACCTGCACACCTCCTCATAAACTACCTGGTTCTTTTCTGACAGCTCCGATGCAGGGATAGTTCCCCTGACCGCAGCCAATACCCGTGTGTCATTCACCCACGCATAGTCCGTATCTTCATCAAAGATATATACCTGCCATTCTGGATCGTAATAATAAGGCCGGTTATCATACGGGGTTCGGACATAGCCGCCAAGCGCCTGCTGTTCGGTCACCCAACTGCCGTCTGCTGCCACCAGGTATCCGTCTGGTGTAGTAGTATTTACAGCCATAATTCCATTCTGATTCAGATAATACGATGTTCCATTCTCTGTTATCCATTCCGCCGTCGCATAATTTCCATCATCTTTCTGGTATTGACAGCCGGCTGACGTATCCTTCCATGTTCCTGCATGCGCCGACATCGGGTTTAGGGTAACTGCCAGGAATATGAAGGCCAGCTTCCAACCTGTACTTTTTCTCATTATAAGCACCTCCTTCTATCCATAGCATACAAAGTCTCTGGAATCTATGTCGAGGGCATTTCTGAATTTTTTTAAAAGGAATTACCTCAAAGCCATCCCTTCCAGCACCCAATAACTTCATAAAATGGCTACAAAAGAAAAGGCATGAAAATACTCTCTCCATGCCTTTCCTTCCATATGCAATTTTACCAACTACTCTACCCAAGCCCCGGACGCATCTACCCGGTATCCGTCTGGCGTCTGGCGGTTCATGAATAAAGAGCCCTTGGTTCCGTCTGATGTGGGGTTAAAATAGTACCACACTCCGTCAATCAGGTTCCAGCCGGTATACATACGTCCTCTGGTCCCGTCTGAAACGGCATGAAGGTAATAGCGGTTCCCGTCCGTATCTGTAAACCATCCGGTCTGCATATATCCTTTCTCATCAAAATGGTACCACTCACTTGTCCCATTATAAGTAAGCAGCTGCCAGCAGGCAGCCGGATAGCTTCCATCTTTATTCTGATACCACCAGCCGGTACTATCCTGAATCCAGGTTCCAGCACTGTCAGAGTTTGGACTCATAGCACTTCCTATGACAGAGCGGCTGGAACCGCCTCCACCACCACCGGAGGAACTTCCACCCGATGAACCGCTTGATGGCCGCTGTGTCTGATCTGTTGTTTTAAACGCTACAATGACTTTGCACTCTGCGGACTTCTGCCCATCCAAGGTAAGCACCTGAATACTGGTTTCCATTGTTCCCGCCGCCGTGGATACATAATACTTGTCCCTTGCAAGATTATCTGCATCGACCTTCTCAAGGGCTTTTATCCATGCTGCTTCCGGCAAAACTGTCACCAGACCATTACCTGATACGGATACCACTGCTTCATTCTCCGAGTTCCAGCTTACCTCCTTATTCTCCGCCTCTTCTGGCATCACGAAAGCAGTAAGCTGCTGGGCATCCGTCACCTGATAGGAAACAGACGGGTTGGCCCGGCTGCCGGTCATCACCTTCTCTATGCTGAACTTAAGTTCGCTTTTATCTAAGGCTACCGATGCTACATGTGCTATGGTCTGGTCATCGGTACGGAAGGAAAGATTCACTGCACATACCGACTGTTTTCCTCCATCTTCCGTTGTAACCGTCACATAATTGGAACGAGTACCAGACGCTTCCTTTTTTGCGTAAGGGTGCTCTTTATTTCTCTCTTCTTCTGCCCTGATTAAATCTAAAATCCATTTAGCATTCTCTTTGGTACTTACAATACCCTCTGAATCAATCCGGAGCATATCCGCATCACCTACAGACCACTTCACATTTTTGTTGTCCGCATATTCCGGAGTAATCGTTTCATAAAGACGCTTTGAAGGTGTGACGGAATAACGTTCTGTAGGATTCAAACGGTCCCCTTCTAATGTCCTGACAATCTCAAATGCCAGTTCAGACTGGTCGAGCCTAACATCTGATACCGGGACAACCGTATCGTCAGTAATCTTGAAATTCACCGTAACAAACGCACTGGAACGCTTCTGCCCGGCTTCTGTGGTTACCGTAACAGACGCATAATTGGTTCCCTCTGTTGTTATCTTTTTGGACGGATATAATTCCTGATTGGTCACACCGGCTTTTATCAGTTCCTGAATCCACTTTGCCGACTGGTTGACCGATACCTCCCCATTTTCCGTAACATGGATGATATCGGTAGATGAGCCATCCGTATCTTTCACATTCCAAATGATGTTCTTGTTTGCCGCCGTATCCGGTATCACGGTAGCCGTCAGTTTCTGCGGATCAGTAACCTTCCAACCTATCTGCGGATTCCAACGGGAACCGCTGCGTATCTGTTCTACCTCAAACGTCAGCTCCGTCTTATCCAGGATAACACCATTGGTCATTGCCCGGTATTTAGCAGACAGGGTAATGTTTCCTTCCGGCATGGTAAAGGAGGTTTCAGCCCCATTGGTATGAATGATTTCCTCTTTGTCAAAATCATCGGTTGTCCAGAACAGGGAATCCGGCACCAATTCATAATATACAGGGGGCTCTGACTCCGTTTCATTTAAAGGACTTGTATACACCAGGACTTTGGCTCCCTTCGCTACGGCTCCCGGGTTTGCCCAGTTGATTTCTTTTGCAAAATTATTCTGGGATTCCAGCACAGAGAGTGTACCATGGTCCACAGCCGGAATTGTAATCAAATACCCCCTGACCGGATCTCCCGTCTTACTGGGAGCATAGTGATGGATATTCTCTTTTCCAATTTCCAAAACTCCCGTTTCCAGTTCCTCATAAAAATAACGGTTTGTCTGCTTTATAAAACTTCCCATCTGGTAAAGGGAAAAATCCCGCTGGTTGGAATAATATGCCCCGATGTGATGTTCCAGCCGAATTTGCGGTGTTAATTTATTTCCAAAGGGATTTAATGAGTACTTGTCCTCACTATCCGTATAGAGATAGGCGAGGTCATCTCCTAAATCAATGGTCCCACCTTCAATATATCCCACAAAGAGTCCCGCTGTCTTTAATGTCGTTGAAGTAGATGCTCCAATGGTCCCTGCAAACCGGCCATTCTTAAGCTGGCCGCTCTGCATCCTTCCCACCAGACCACCGATATAATCCGCTGACGTGCTGCCAACCTTACCTTCCACATATGTATTATATATTTCCGTTTCGTAGATATTTCCTGCAATTCCGCCTACATATCCTTCTGAGTAAAGAGCGCTGTAGCTATCTGTGGTATCACTGGTGCAGTCACTCATAAAGGAGGATTGGGCAGAGCCGCAGATTCCTCCAGCGTAAGCATCATTTACGCCGTCTGCATCGGTTCCCCCCAAGACTCCAGCTGTATTGGTACACTCCAAAATCACGCTGTCATATGCTTCCCCAACAATCCCACCGATGACACCTACGCCACGCACCTGTCCTCTGGAGCTGCAATTACTTATGGTGCTGTCGTTCGTCTCTCCAACCAGAAGTGCCGCCTTACTGTGAGCATTCACCTGTCCGTCCACCGTCAGATTTTCAATCACCGCTCCATGGACACTGCCGAACAGCCCGGCATAATCCTGAGTCGTATCACTGATTTTCAGGTTATACACGCGGTATCCCTGTCCGTTAAAATTCCCCTTAAATGGTTTCGGTTCGCTGTCCCCGGCTTCTGTAAAATATCCAATCGGCAGCCAGGAGGCAGTATCGCTTAAGGATATGTCCCGTGTCAAAGCAAAATAGTACCCCTCATAACCGTCCACTTCCTCATTGGCAACATGATACGCCAGGAGTTTCAAATCCTTATCCGAGTTAATCTCGTAAGGTTCTTCCTCGGTTCCCTCTCCATCAAAATGGTCACTCATTTCCATACCGCCCCAAATATTCAAGGCACCTTTGTAAAACATGGCATTGGAAGGAGTAGCCGGAATCAGCTCATCTTTATCTGTAATGACTTCTGCTGCCCCTGCCTCTGGTTCCTTGGTTTTGATTTCCTCCGTTCCTGCCTCGTTTTCCTCTTCCTCCGCTTTTGCTTCTGTTTTGTCCTCTAAATCTGAAGTTCCTGCATCCTGGTCCGCCTTCTGGTCAGTCTGGGTGATACCTGCTTGCGCCATTTCCCCTTCTGCGCTGTCTTTTTCTTTCTCCCGCCTAGCTTCTGACGGACTGGCCATTGGAGCTGTACCGGCTTCTTCTACCGCCTCGTTAACGGCCTCCTTTGCATAAACGGTAGCGATACCGTTTGGATATGATACAGAAAGAACTGGAGTTAACCCCATCGCTGCAATCAAGGTCCATGCAGATAGAACTGCCTGCCCCTTCTTCATCTTTTTCTTCATCTTGTTCTCCTTTTTCTCAGAAAATTCCCTATAAGTAACTCTTTTTATTCCTGAACTACCACAAACGCCGGACGGATACCGATTTTCTTATTGGTTACATCCTCCGGTGCCACCCGGCCGTCATAGGTAACAGCATAACCCTTCGTTCCATCGCCGGCCGCAGGTGTACGCAGCCAATAACCCGCCGTGAAGGTTCCTGCATTTATAAAATTATTCTCTTCTGCACCACCAAGCCTCCATAAGATATCCGGATACCGGAGCGCTTCTTCCAATGAAAGGCAGAATATCTGGTCCGTGACTTTAAGTCCCGGGCGGCTGCGCTTTGTAAATCTCCGGGCTGAAATCTGGTAATTATTACTTTTTCCCGCATAGGTAAACGGGCAGGTTGTAACCGTTTCCGCAAGATTTTCCCTATCCTCCAATTCCTGGTTTAGCCATGCCCTTAAATCAGACGCTTCCCAGGCATTTTCCCTCCCGTCAAAAAGGCTTTCGCTTCCACCAATAATGGTGTCACAGAGAAACAGCGCTCCATTCCGGTTACTTCCGGCATCACAGTAATCCGGATCAATACAGCGAAAGGTATATGATTTCCCGGCAATTGACCGTTCCATCGTATCCCCGGTATACCAGATTCTGCCCTGTGTATTATCTGGTTCTCCCTTCTGTATGACAAAGGCCGGGCGGACCCCGGCTTCTGTTAATGATACCCGGCTGGAAGCAATGTGTCCGTTGTATTGCACCATATAGGCCTGGTTTGTCGTGTTCTCTCTAGGCGACCTGGTCCAGTAGTAGCGCATTCCTCTTTGCGGTGTCCAGATTTTTCTGGTAATCGCTTTGTAGGCAGGGTTCTTTACTTCATCAACAGACAGGCAGAAAACCCGGTCTGATATGGAATCCCCAGTCTCTGAAAGTTTTACGGGGAGCAGGTCCCCTGATACTGACAAGGTATCAGCAAGCTGCTGGTTAAGCCATGTCCTGACATCTGAGTAGGTATAATCGTTATTGGAAGCCGCATAACGGACACACAGAGAGTAGGGAATGACCTCATCCGACACAAACAGATATCCACCCCGGTAATCCGTATCCAGACAGGTGAATCCCAATGTGCTGTATCCATCACCGAGGCCAGTCTCAACCTCCAGTGTATCTCCTGTCTCAAACCTCCTCTCCTCACCTCTGACTGTCTCCGCATGGGCTATAAAGCCAAATAGATAGCTGATAGCAGAACAGGTGGCAACCAAAACAAACAAGGCATGCCGCTTTTTCATCCTGATTCGCCAATTCATTCCTGCTCCTCCACCGTCACTGATAATGCAACACTTCGTTTCCTGTCATCCTCCCCTGGCTCAAAGTTCACTTTCTGCCCCTCCTTCAGCCGTTTAAAACCATCTCCATGGATTTCGGAATAATGGACAAAATAATCAATGTTGTCCTCATCTGTAATAAATCCAAATCCCTTCCGTACATCAAACCATTTCACGATTCCTTTCAGCATATCAAAACTCCTTTCATATTTGTGCAAATAAAAAAGACAGCATCTGGTACTGTCTCAGGTACAAAATTCCTATTTTCTTTTAATAATTCTTGTGATAATCCCCTCTGCCACTTCCCGCTCATCGTTAATTCTGGTTACCAGAAAGCCGACCTCATCTCCCTGCCCCGGAAGGCTGGCTGTATTACAGGAATGTGCCACCGCATTGACCCTGCAGTCCAGTTGGATAAAATAGGTGCCCTTAAATACATCTGTTATTTTTCCTACATATTTTCCCTGGCGGCGCAGGCGCATTAGATTTTCCTTGTTGACATTGGTCTTTGCCTCTTTGGCACTTACCTCTACCTTCAGATTCTCAATCGAATCTCCGGATATCTTCTTCATCATCACGCTGACAACATCCCCAATGGAGAATTTCTCATTGGCATCTGCCATCCATTCCCAGGACATATCCCTCGCTTTTAAGGAGCATTCCACGCCAAAGACCTCTAACCGGACCGCTTTCTGTGCCACGGCAATAACTCGCGCTTCCACAACACGGCCAGGCACAATCATAGGGGGGCCCTCCTGTTGTCCCAGGTAAAACTGCTGGCGTTTACGAAGCATCGCCTCTTTTCTGGACGCAACCACGCTCCTTGACTTTTCCTCCATCTCCCGGATTATAAAATCCAGTTCTGCGCCCAGCATGTTGTTAGCAAGACGGGTCTGGCGGTTTAACGTATTGGAATTTTCCCTTCCGTCTCCCTCCAAGTTAATCATCATTTCTTCCATGGGGATTAATACACGGTAATCTTTATAGTAGACGACTGCTACTACCCATCCGCCATCCAGGCGCTCGATACCACTTAATCCTCCAGACAGGATTTTCTTTGTGCGGTAGGCATTCACCATCTCATGCCAGGTTATATCCCCGCTCTCCTGCCTTGCCGCTGCTCCGGAAGCATCTACGGTAAGGATTCCCATTGGCTGGACATGTACACGCTTTTCCCTCTCCTGCACCTCCTCTGCCAGACGACCTTCACTGTCTTCCCTCATGCATATACCACCTTTCTTGTTTTTTGAGTCAGAAAAAGCAGCCGACGAACCAGCTGCTTTCTCTATCCAGATTTTCAAATCCGATGATACCATTATAAAAGATTGAAAATCGCATGTCAATTCATGTCAGGACGCAAATCAGTCTCTTTTTGGTCCTTTTTCGGTGACATCAATCAGAAACTTATCAATGTAGTTTAGAAAGGTCTTGTACAATTCCTGATATAAATCCTCCTATCCCTCCAACGTCAAACGAACAATATTTACTTTTCTTGTAATCATCCGCATTTATATGCAGCATTCTATCATCCCTTCCTCCTTGTTATCATTCCTAGTTACTACCTTTATTTATATGTTCTGCTGAATACGGCTCCAACTCGCATACAACTCGTGCTATTCATACATACTATTCCAGACACTTTCTTTTTTAATTCATTGTTTATTTATCATATGACTTCACATTCTTTTCACTTTTTATGATATACTTCATAAACAGAAACAAGTGAAACAAACCATTTTCATATTCTTAAAATTCAGTCAATATTAACCCGGAGGATATTAATATGAAATCAATTTTTGAGTCTGCAAAACAGCTAACCCCAGAACTTATATCAATCAGAAGAACATTACATCAATATCCTGAAATAGGTTCTATCTTACCACGAACCCAATCATTTGTTTTTAGTAAATTGGAAGAGTTTGGATATTGTCCTCAGAAAATATGCGAAAGTGCTGTTATTGCCTCTATATCTGGTAAGCAGCCCGGCAAAACAATCCTTCTTCGCGCTGATATGGATGCTCTTCCGATTAAAGAAGCTGCTCCCGTTCCATTTGCCTCTGAAAATGGCTATATGCATGCATGTGGACACGATATGCACACAACTATGCTTCTGGGCGCAGCTAAATTATTAAAACAATACCAGCAGGATCTGGTTGGAACCGTCAAACTGGTATTTCAACCTGACTAAGAGGGATTCACCGGAGCAAAGGCATTGCTTAAGGCCGGTGTTTTGGAAAATCCCCATGTAGATGCAGGCATTGCTTTCCATGTTGTTTCCGGCATTCCATCTGGAACAATTATGTGTGGTTCAGGCACCTGCATGGCTGGGTGTACTTTATTTCAGATCCATATAAAAGGTACTGGATGCCATGGTGCAATGCCGGAAACCGGAGTTGACCCCATCAATATTGCGGCCCATATTTATCTGTCTCTTCAGGAAATCATCGCAAGAGAAATTGCCCCCACCCAGCCTGCCGCACTTACCGTTGGCAGGTTTTCTGCCGGCGAAGCTCCAAATATCATCCCTGAAGATGTGATTCTGGAGGGAACCATCCGTGCAATGGATTGCAAGATATCCAAATATATCTTTGACAGAATTGAAGAAATCTCCATTCAGACAGCTTCTCTCTTTCGCGGACAAGCTTTTGTGAAAGAAATTGCTTCCGCACCACCGCTGCAAAATGACAGTGAAATGGTCAAGGAGCTTGCCAGCTACATGAAGGAATGCTATGAGCCTTATAAAATAGTATTGTTTACACAAGGCGGTATGGGATCAGAGGATTTCGCCTCTTATACTTATGAGCGGCCATGCTGCTATATGTTAATAGGCGCCGGAACCCCAGAGGAAAATCCGCTATTCGGCAAACCGATGCATAATGACCACGTTGTATTTAATGAGGAGATTCTTTCCCTAGGCAGTGCACTTTACGCATCAAATGCCATAAACTGGCTGCGAAACCATAGCCAATAACTTTTTCTTTGTTTACTGAATATACTAATAAAAAAGGGTATTCATATGCGTACAAAACGATATACCGTTGTCATTGCGGGACTAATACCGGAAATTGTCACTCAGAACATCCTGGTTAAGATTTGGGGTAAGGCCGCCAAAAAAGTATACGCGAGTACAGGCATATATGTAAATGCATGGTTAAGCGAATCTTATTTCCTTTGTGGGGATAAACGGGGACCAGATCTAGATGGGTTGACCGCTAACTTTATAATTATATGGAATCCTGTCGAAGTGGAAAGTTATGAAAAATTCCATGAAGCGTTCACACAGGTTGTAAACGGTGTAAGGGACATATTGGGCAATCCATATGTGTGGATTACGATAGATGACATAGAGTTCTATTATTTTGTAAAATGCTGAAAGCTAGGAGCCGCCTTTGGGCGGCTTTCCTATTCCCCAAAGCGCTGACTCATTAAGTTGTCTGCCAATTCAGACAGGCGTCCTGTTTGTGTTGCACGTAAAATGAGCGTGTAAAGCTGGGTTTTAGAGGCACAAAGATAATTCTTCTTAGTGTTTGTCTAGTCTTTATGGTCCTGACTCCCCCTATTGCTATTAAGCTGCTTAAGGGACAAGTATCAGATACCCTTGAAATAAATGTAGCAGCATACATAAAGATAATTGCTATTAAAGGAAAAGGGAATACCCCTGCCTCTGCATGCTGTATTCCCTTACTCTCTGTCTCCTTAAAGACTCATAGTTGCTGGTCCTCCTGTCGTTAACTGCGGATTAAGAAGGAAATTCAGTCTTATTTTTGCTCGTTTTCAGTCCCCTCAATAGAAAACTGTTCAATACAGGATACAAAGGTCTTAGAAAGTTCCTGATATAAGTCCTCTGAAAATATTCCTTTGATTCTGGACCTGCTTAACACCATGGGACGGTACATCAAAAACAGTTCCTCCCTTGCCCCCTTGTCTCCCTGCTTAGCCTTCATTAACAGTTCTTTAAAATTCATTGCGTATTTTCCATCCTTTCCTCATTTTTTTCTTCGCATAGTTGAAAACAGAGGCGGCCTTTTTATAGTCCATGCCCAAATGCCTGCCGATCTCTTGATATGTCAGCTGTCTAAAAACCTTCATAAACACTACAAGAATTTCCATATCTGTCAGAGCATCAAGCGCCGTTTCTCCTGACTCACCAATCTGGCTTTCCATATACTGACGAACTTCATCCGGTATCAGTGGAATCTGCTCCGTTTCTTCCCATAAAAATGGCTTACTGTCCGTTATATCACACAACGGTTCTGGAAGCAGCTTCTCTAACGGGCTTTCATGATTGCTTATTTTTATTTCACGGCATATGTAATCTCTCTTGGCACGTTTTAAAGCTGCTAATACATACCCCGTAAAACGGTATCTGATATTATCTTTCTTTTTCACTTTCATAGTCCCTCCGAATGTAGAATTATCTCTTTTCAGAAAGACTATGGTGGGCCACGGACCTTTGTCCTATATATTCCCCTGCTCATGAGGGTGTATACTGTTATTTTGAAAACAAAAGAGGAACAGCTTTGTACTGTTCCCCTTAAAAAGAATTGTTGATATTGGCTTTTTGCTATATCGCATTCTTTAAGTCTTTGGCTCTTTGCTACTCTTCCTTTCTCTAAGTTATATACCTTTATACTTAGGGATAATAGTTTATGTTTAATTTCCGGTTCTATATTAACTTAATAAAAAAGTGTCCATCATCCATAAAGAGGTAATGTACTTGAAGAGTCCAGACCATCAGCTAATTTATTGTTTTTTGTTACACTGCCTTTTCTACAACACACGTAAGGAATACCAACAATTCTTAATTAATAGCATAGGCAAAGCCTACAAATCAATCCATAGAGGGATAGCAGTTGGTTTTGTCTCTCAAAGCCTTTCATAACGCCTCCAAAAGCAGATTACCAGCCCGCTCTTTAATAAGCCAATTTTAGATAATCATCATAACATTTGAACTGCACACACGGTCTCATAATTCGCTCAGGCTTAATAAATTATCCTAATAGTCATCTGCTCACATTTTTTTAGTCAGTATACTATAGGATTTTCAACGAGGCTCTACTTGTTCAAATTCTCAAAGGAAATGAGACTCAAAGGAACTCCAGTACTCTATTATAATTCTCCTCCCTAAGGACAGAATAGTTTCCACACAACAAAGCTCCTGACTACCAGCAGTTAGAATTTTATCCTATCTAAAGTTACATTAGCCATGACTGATAGGATGTTCGCGGCTCTTGCAATGGGTAAACCGCCTCCACATTTAAGTCCGCATTTTCCGAGAATTGAATAGAACATTGTTAGTTCCACCACTTTCTGGACTGGCTTCTGATTTTTCGCTTCGAGAAGATGATACCCAGAAGCTAACCTTATCCTACATCAGGGTACCCAAGTGAACACATAGCTTACAGTAACTTTAACAGTTCTGTATGGATAAATCCATTTGTTCCCACCACACTGCTCCCCTTTTTCGGTTCAAGCGGTTCTCCTGTAAAATCAGTTACCTTGCCTCCTGCTTCCTGAATCATAAGCATGCCGGCTGCATAGTCCCAGGGATTTAGGTAAATCTCGAAATAGCCTCCCTGTCTGCCGCAGGCGGTATATGCCAGTTCCAGAGCGGCAGAGCCAATCCTGCGTACATCCTGGCACTGACCAAATACCCTGCGAAACCGGGCAAAATTTTCATCGGCCACTTCTCTTTTTGCTGTTCCCAGCCCAATCATTGTGTCGGATAGTTTTTCTGCATTTGATACATGTATGGGCTGCCCATTTAGAAAGCTGCCCTTTCCCTTAATTGCAGAAAACACTTCATCGCGGAAGGGATCATATATAATTCCCATAATAATTTCCCCCTGGCGGCAAAGGGCTAAAGATACAACGCTGTGCTGATAGTCGTGCATAAGGTTTGTCGTCCCGTCAACAGGGTCTAAAATCCAAAAGCTATCCGCTTTTATTTCCTGCAATCCGGTTTCTTCTCCAAGGAATTGAATATCCGGCGCAAGGGCAAACAGTTCCTTTTTTAAGAAATTCTGTACGGCAATATCTACCTGCGTTACATAATCTGCAAGACCTTTCTCTTTTACATGGGCGGCCATTTCACGGTTTTTAATTAGCCCTTGCGTTTTTGTTACTAAACTGATAATTTTCTGAATATCCATATGCGTTTCCTCCATAGGCATCAAATACCTGGTTACAAAATAGAGTTTTGCAAACCATGCTTCTTAATTTAAAAGGTTAAGAAAATAAGGTTTGAAAGAACACGACAAACATGAATTGGCAAAGCTTAACATTATACCTTGAGAACCAGCCGAACTAGGCCAATAATTAGCAAATGAATCGGATAAAAGGCATAGAATAACCAACGTGGAACCTTCAGGTTTGTATGGGTACAGGGGAAGATAAACAAAGCGGCAAAGGCCATTGCAAAAGTCCAATCAAATGTAAGACCACCCAAGGTGAGATTCCGAAAATCACCGGGGCGGGCGAAAAGCGCTGGCGGAACTGTAAACAGCAGATAGAACATGGCCCCTACTACCGGATTGTTGCGGCAGAGATAGAACACCAGCATCAAAAAAATTCCGTTGCTGGAGTAGTCGAAGTTCCACCATGAAATCACAAAAAAGGTCAGTGCGAACAGCCACCATTTGCGTTCTTTCCATCCATACATCGCCAAAAGGCTTAGAAACAAAGTAAAGAAGATATTCCAGTTAGTAAACTGCGACCAAAAGTCATACGGATGAAAGGCAAAGATATAACAGGGTTGAGAAATCAGTGCAAATATTCCCAAACGGAATAAATATTTCTTGATATCATGAGTATATAGCAGGCCCACTGTCATGCAATAACAGAAAATCGGAAACGCCAGCCGTCCGATCCAACGCAGCACCCTTACCTCCGGGAAAAAGACGCTGCCGATGTGGTCGATGAGCATTGAAACAATGGCGATTAGTTTGAGAAAATCAGTATCCAGATTCGTTTGCAGTCGGGCCTTATTATCTGAAAACGTGGGTGGGGTAAGCAATAGCTCCTTCACCCGCATTAAATTTTGTGTTGTTTTCATATGGTTTCTGTCCTTTTGTTTTCATATTCATTGCAGATAAATCAATTCAAATTTTTCAGTTCAACAAACTGGAAGTTATTATTCTGACAAATTACTTTCTCCACTCCACTACATCATCAATCTTCTTGCGTGGCCTTTCTTTAGGAAATTCATTTGGATAACCAAATGCAATAGCTGCAATAAGTTGTCCGTCACTATTCAACCACTTACACAGTTCTGGATATGCAAAATAAATATCACATATCCAAAGACTACCTATTCCCTTCTCAGTAGCGGCGAGAAGCACATTTTGTATAGCAGCACTTATAGATTGAATATTACAGATTTCATAAACACGTTCTTCTGTTGTTAATTCTTCCATAATACTTTTCCCCAGTGAATTAACAACAAAGACTATGGTTGGTGCTTCTGCCATAATATCAATAGTGTATTTTGCAGAAGCTATGTGTTGTCTGCTTTGCGGTAACAATGCGCTATCGTTTTCTTCTCTCCCGATTCCCAACCTGAAAACATTTATCATGTTTTCCTTAGCATTTCCTTGTATCACAACGAACTTCCATGGTTGTCTATTTTTAGAAGAAGGGGCTTTTATTCCACTTTGGATAATATCTATAATATCTTTTTGAGATATAGGTTTATCTATGAATTACCGTGTGCTTCGTCTGTTATAAATTGAAGAAATCATTTTTACTTTTATCCTTTCAAATATCGATTGAGCAAAATCACTATGTTCAATTTCCCTACAAATTATAATTGGTCTAATTTTAATTGATAGCTTTGCGTCGAATGGCAAAGATAATGTCAATCGCCGGCTGCTTTTCCGTACTTCTTTCTGTGTGATACTCATATTCCAAATTTAATGCTTCAAAGGAACTTGTGGGCAGCCATTTTGTATAGAAATATTGTTTTGCCTCTCCAATAGAAGCCCCCCACAAAAAGCCCAATTTAGGTTTTACTGTGATTTTGGCGTACTCGCTGGCTGGGAGGACGTAGCTTTCTAAACTATTCTTGTCATTCACACTACCAATAAACAATTCAAAATCGCGGCTTTGCTCATTGTAATTTCTGGACAGAACAAAATAGGGTAACACCTTCCCCTTCGGCATGGAAACCACGGCATGATACTGTTTAGATAGAGCCTTTATATCTTTGGAAATTGTTTTATCATTTGACTTTTGCCATAATCCGTATATTGTTTGTTGCTCGATATATTCTATGTTCACTTCTAAACTTGGCATTATTATTTCTTCCTCCAAATCCCGATTTGTTAAATTGTTTAAAAAAATACTAATAAAATTACTTTGCTTTCAAATACCTTTCTTTCCATAATCTGAAAAGTCTTACTGCTATCTGTTAATATTTCCATGCTTTTCACTGATTGAAATGTATATGGCATTTTATCCTCCTCTGTTTTTGAGCATATTTGAAAATTTTATTTTTTCTCGTTATTCAGAAGTTTTGTCAAATCCTCAATAGATACGTCCATTTTCGTAGATACTTCTTCCATAGTCATTCCAGAAGCAAGGAACGCTTTACTACCATCTGCATATCCTCTCCAACCTCTATGAGATGCCCATCCCGATTGTTGTTGTGCTACTCACGACAACCTAAAGAATTTATAATTCGATATTGTATGTCAGTTCCTCATATTGATTTTCCGGTAATATTTTTTTCAAAGTATTCATAGCAAAGTTAAATTGGTTTTCATATTGAGAAAAACTGTCTGTTTTTTGAATCTTAAATCCTTGTCGAACATATAAAATGATTGCCTTATAACTCCATGGTTGGGTGTGGATATATACTGGAAACTCATCGTTTACAACGAAAATCTGCATAACCTTCTGGCAAAGAGCTTTTCCAATACCTTTACCCTGATATTGAGGGGAAACAACAAGCCAATGCAGGGAAGCAACCAATATATCGTTTCTTAATTCTTTCCACGCAATGCAAGAACCAACAATTTCATTTTTTTCATTGACTACAAATACACATCTTTCTGTAATATCAAGAGCCTTTTTTGAACAATAAGTTGAAATGAAATACTGCTCTGCTTCATCAACTGAATCAAAGTCTCCAATTTCATATTCAAGTTGTGCCCACTTTCGCTCATCTCCATCTTGATACATACGGAATTCATATCCATTATGCAAAACTGGTGTAGTGGTTAAATAACGATCACACCGAAGAATAATGTTATAAAATGGTATCGTCCTGTCTAACATTTAATTTTACTCTCCTCAAAATTTCAATTTATTTATATGCCCGCTGCACATTAGCTATTTAGAAGTTTTGTTAAATCCTCAATGGATACGTCCATTTTTGCAGAGACTTCTTCCATAGTCATTCCAGAAGCAAGGAACCGCTTTACTACCATCTGCATATCCTCTCCAACCTCTATGAGATGCTCGTCCAAATCGTAGAACCGGATTACACGTTGTCCCCAGCTATGCTCAATGACTTCTCCCAAATATTCGATGTCCGAGTATGCTTTCAGCTTATTCAGGAAACCATCAAAATCCTGTTCCTCAAAGACGATCTCCGCATTGTTGGATTTCTTCAGTACCTTTTCCTTTGGTATACTTACCAGCCAGTCAAAATCCTGCTGTAATGCCAGACCGCAGGTAAAAGCGATATTCCTTCCGTAATCCTGATAGACTTCTACCCCGAACAGTTCCTCATAAAACTTTCTTGCGGCGCTGATGTCCGCTACCGATATTACTGTACATACATACTTCATATAAACGCTCCTCAATCTATAGCTGTTCTTTATTTCTGATAAAGCCTTTTGTATAGCACGCAACTAAATAAAATTATACTGCTTCCTTCTCTTTATAACCATACTGCCCAATCTCCATAGTCAAATGTACCGCTGCCGTGATGTAATTTACCATCTTCCCGTAACTGCCTGAACGCATTTCTCATTCTAATTAAAATCTCCGGCTGAATATCCAAACTATGATGCGCAGGAAAAACCTTTTTGACCGGAAGCTCCGAAATCTTTTCAAGAGAAGCAAGGTATGCGTCCGGGTCTGTTGACGGATAATAGGCAAATAAAGTGTCCTTGTAAACCAGGTCTCCGGTAAACAGATAACCTCTGTCTGATTCCCAGAAACACATATGCCCCGGAGCATGGCCCGGTGTATGCAATACCTGTATATTCCGTCCACCTAATTCAATGTTCTCTCCATCCTCCAGTACCTTTGTTGGCGTTCCCTGGAAAAACTCATAAGAGCCTGTATCGTAACCGTCTGGTAAATCGCAGCGGTCTGCCACCATCTCTCTGATTGTTTCTATTGTCAGAGGAAACTCACCGTTCAGCCAGCTCAATTCTTCCGCATGGGCATAAAAGTCCGGAAAAAACTTATGACCCCCAATATGATCCCAATGAATATGGGTGGCAACGGCCGTAACAGGCTTATTTGTCAGCTTCATTACTTCATCATAAATATTGCAGATTCCCAGACCCGTATCAATCAATAAGCTGCGGCTGGATCCATTTAACAGATAGCAATGCGTCTCCTCCCAATGCCGGTATTCGCTGATAATATATGTATCTTCATCAATCTGATCAATCGTGAACCATTTATCCATTTGCAAGCATACCTCCATAATTAATATCTGATTCCCTTTGCAGAACATCACTTATTTTTCTGCCAAAGGGCGTTTATTACTTTCACTCATTAATATTATTTACTCTTTTTCCGTCTCTTCCTCTACAGGGCGCCACGCCTCTCCAAATTTTATATCCCTGAATAGCGCGGCAAGACCTGTAATCTGCTTGAGACGCAAAATTTCATCTCTATCCATTCCCAAATGCTTTGAGATCCAGGCGTCTGATCGCCCAAACTCATGAAGTTCCTTTACGATGTTGCTCATCAGATCCACATCGTGAGTGCCTCGTGCCCTGTTATGGCGAACGGTGCTGGCCATACGTTTATCAATCGGTTTCTCAATGACAGAAACCGGCAGCAATCCCTGTTCTCTCTCGTAGATATCCGGATGATCCATCATCACCTGATACCGGTGGAAGCCGTCCACAATCAGATAAATATCCTGCGATTTTACATAATAGCATACGACCGGCATCGTATATCCGTCTTCTTTGATGCTCTCATAAAGCAGCCTCATTTCCGGCGGAGCAACCTTATTTGGATTGTAGTTATTGGGCCGTACCTTCTCTATTGGAACAGCTATCACATTATAAACTGGGCTTTTATACTTCATAATCGAATTCCTCTATACTTTTGTATTTACGGCGTATCATATCCAACCGTTTCTGTTGCTGCCGTGTCATCCCAAATCCCATGAAGCGGCAGATATGGTCATTTTTCAAAATGCAGTAACACATCCGCTTCCAACTGGGGATATCCTTTGTGGATTTGATATCGTCCGTGTGATCCGGTATGGGTCCCACAAATACAATCCGTGATTTTTGGTTCAATGTATAATTGGAAACACCGTTTCGTCTAATTTGATACCCCTTCTCCTGAAGCTCCTGAATTACAGACTCGTCCAACCCACCGCCTGTCCCATGCCAGAACTGGATAGAGGTATTGAATTTCTTAGCGTAGTTATTCCGCAGCCTTTTGGGCAGTGTATCCAATAAAAACTTCGTATAAGATTTCCATGTATGCCCCTCTGGCAAAGTAATATTCCGGTAGCCCATCGCTTTGCTCTTTCCATAAATGGAAGCGAAATTTGCGCCTTGTACACGCCCTACAAGCTTGCACCAAATCTCCGGGTCTATGACGCGGTATAGATTCAGGGCATCCTTCGCATAGTCATTAAACGGGGAGGCCACACGCATCTGCGAGGGCTTCAGTCCAGCCATATAATAGAGATCATACAGGCGGTTATAGTCATAACCAAATAAATAGGTGGCGTGCCATACATCATCCGTAGACCAGTCGTATAAAGGGGAGGCACACCAGACATCTTTAAACTGTTTGCTGATCCAGCAGGTATCCTTATAGCCATATTTTTTATTCAAAAACCCGCTGTACCGCTGTAAAGATTCATCTGCCCGATTTCCAAGCAGGCATACTGTTTTTCCGCCGTCATGGGCGTCCCGGTACCAGCGCCCGAATTGTTTTGCCAAATCTTCCTGGTGCATCCGGTAACGATATGTAGTCATTCTATTATTTTCCAGATTGATGACATATTCTTTTTGTGGCATCTCCCGGACCCAGAGTTCCTTCTTCGTATCATCCCATGGATACCAGTACATCTCATAGCTGCTTAATGCGGTTCTGGTGGCCATGGGCAAGCAGACCCAATAAAGCTCAACCTGATCCTGAATCCGTTCAAAGGTGCGTTCCACATACTCAGTCGTCACCGTATACTGTGCCTCAAAGTCCTGATGAAACACGCCAATGGCCCTTTCCGGATAATGCTGATTCCGATAATCCAGAACCAGATTGAGCAGCAAACCGCTGTCCTTGCCTCCGGAAAAAGAGACATAGATATGATCAAACTCCTCAAAGAGAAAATGCATCCGCGCTAAAAACGCATCATAAACATTCATATGCAGATACTCTCTTACCAAAAATACACCTCTCTTCTTCTGTCCTTTCCAAGAACCGGATACATTTCGATGAACTCACTTCGATTCTCAATTCCTCACTATCCATTAATGAACGATGTCTGTATCCAAATTCTCACTTTTTCTTTCGCAGTTTCAAGTCAATATTATTCTTTTCTGCTTCCGCCTTCAGCAACCAAGCAGTAAAAGCGCTTTTTCTTTGAGCGTCAGGTTTTCCAAATCGGATCTGTTCTCAATTTTTCCAAGTACCGCTCTCAGTTCATGAATCTTCAGAAGGTTTACTGCAACACAAAACAAGGTCTTTTTACGGCCATCATTATATCCTGCAAGAAGAGTGCCCAGTATTTCTACCTTTTCTTCCTGCTCTGCATTGTAAGCTTCAATCCCAATCTGCCGGGCCTTCTCTAAATCGCTCTTCTGGTTTCGATGTGAAATAAAAGAATCAAATTTGTCTATCTTCTCGTATTTTTCGCAGGGGTATTCATTGCATTGAAAGCAATACTCTATCCCATTATGTTCCATACTGCACCTTGCTATTTTACATGAGTGATTTTCCTCACCACAACCGAGACAATTTTTATTCAAATACATAGGGCAAAGCCCACAATTCAATCCACAGAGAGAAAATAATTTATTTTGTCGATGGAATCCTTTCATGCTGCCTCCCTAAACGGTTTACACACCTGTGTTTCCCTCTTTCCTTGTTTTTTATCATTGTAACATCTCCTGTGCTGCCAGGCAATTCCCTATAAAGAGAAATTACCTAATACAGACTGAATAAACGGCTGGGAAAAAAACATTACTACGCCAACCGTTACATATAAAAGATATAACTCACGTTCCTTGCAGCCAAGCCAGTTTAATTGTGGAAACCGATTAATAATCAATTTTCCTATTAAATATCCTATCATTGTACCTGCCACATTCGTTATCACATCATTTATATCGGTTGCGCGAAAGGTAAATATCTGCAGTATTTCAATACCCAGTGATGTCATCAGGCCCAAGCCCACTGTTTTCATCATACTTCTGTATTCGGGCCATAAGCATGGAACAAATATACCTAATGGGATAAAAAGCAAAACATTCAGATAGCTGTTCGTTATATCGGTCAACATCCCACGCAGAGGAATAAAGTTATGAGATAAAACGATTCTCATCCCTGCTATATTGGGAAATCCCACTAAAAAGCATATTGCAGCCAGATATAATGAAAAAAGTATATAGGCTGCCGTCTTTTTTATGTTATGAAATATAAATATATGATATAAAAAAAGAATCGGTATCAGTATCGCTGATGCAGCCGCAGTTTCTATCCCTGTTGAATATATTCTATACATAAACATCTCCATATGCACATCCTGTCTCTGTATTAAATAGAAGTATCTTTTCCGGCTTTAGCCGAATATATACCTCCTGCCCGGCCCGGCCTGAGAAATCCGCGCCTGTTACCATCGTCATATCCGGTATATCAGCCCCGGTGAGGAAAACTGCCGCTTCACGCCCGGTATTTTCTAAAATGCTGATTTTCATCCGCACTGCATGAGGATCGTCCGGTGCCGCCGGCACAATGTGTTCCGGACGGATACCTGCCTTAATGGGCCCCTGCAGTCCTCTTGCGGCCAGACCGCTTTTACCCATCGGAATACGGGCATTTCCCAGGGTCAGATAATGTTGTCCGTTATTTGAAATAAGCTCTGTGTCCCACACATTCATATTGGGTGAGCCTATGAACCCAGCAACAAACAGATTCGCCGGATTTCTATATATTTCCTGCGGTGTTCCAAATTGCTGTAAAACACCGCCGCTTATTACGGCGATGCGCGTCCCCATCGTCATTGCCTCCGTCTGATCATGGGTGACATATATGGTTGTTACCCCCAGCTCCCGTTGGAGCGTTATAATCTCCCGGCGCATTTCTGTGCGGAGCTTCGCATCGAGATTGGCTAACGGCTCATCCATGAGAAACAGTCCGGGTTTTCTTATCATGGCCCGCGCAAGGGCAACACGCTGGCGCTGACCGCCGGACAAGGCCCCCGGTTTCCTTTCAAGCAGAGCATCCAGCTCCAGCTTTTGCGCCACTTCTGCTACCCTTTTCTCCCTTTCCGTTTTGCCGATATGCTGCATTTTAAGGGGAAAAGCAATATTATCTTTTACTTTCATATTGGGATAAAGGGCGTAATTTTGGAATACCATGGCAATATCGCGGTTCTTTGGCGGAACCTTGTTCACAATCCTGCCATCCATAACGACCTCGCCGCTGCTTATACTCTCAAGTCCTGCAATCATGCGCAGCAGCGTTGTCTTTCCGCAGCCGGAAGGGCCTACAAATACAATAAATTCCCCTCTCTTTATTTCCATATCCATATCCTTAACAGCATGAACATCTCCAGGATACCATTTATTCACCTTGCTTATCTGCAGATCGCCTGCAAAATTCCTGTTTTCCATAAATTAATCCCCTGTGTTAATCTTTCATTCCGGAAGATATAATGCCCTGCTCCAGATATTTCTGACCGAACAGGAATATCAAAAGAGGAGGCACCAGTGTAATCAGTGACGCGATTAATGATACCCCGGCATTATCCGCTGTGATGTTTGACATATATAATGACAGCGGCCAGAGCGCCTGGGTTTTTAAAAATGCCTGAGGCGCCTCTATTGCGTTCCAGTATTCCAAAAACCCTAATACCACAGCCGACAGGATTCCCGGCGCGCCAAGCGGAAGCCCAAATCGTAAAAATGTCTGAAATGAGGAAGCCCCATCCACGGCTGCCGCCTCCATGACCGCCTCCGGTATGTCCATAAAAAAACGTGTCATTATGAATACCGGAAGCGTTGATGCCGCACCAGGCAGAATGACCGCCCATACGGTATCAATCAGGCCCAGCTTATTCAGGACAAGATAGCTGGAAACCATGGTCACCTGAAATGGCATCAGCATCAGGACAATATACAAAGTATAGAGTATCTTTTTTCCGCGAAAGTGAAACTTAGCAAATGCCCATGCCGCAGGTGCGCCCAAAAGGACATGACCAAGTATGATTGGAAAAACCTGCATGCAGGAATTCCAGAATACCGTAAAAAACTGGGGCGTATCCAATAATAGTTCCACATATGCCGCCACTGTCGGATAACGCGCAATTACAGGCCATACAGCCGTTCCTCCCCTGCCTTCCAGGACTGGTGCAAGATTTTCAGACAGCTCTGCCCCTCCCATAAAGGTACCGGATATCAGCAGCCAAAGAGGCAGCCATATAAAGACCGCAATCAAAACAAGGGGCACGCCAAGAAGCCATTTTTTCATATCCTATCTCCTCTGTTCATAATTTTTTGCAGCAGTAATATTAAAATAAATACCAGAATTGCCATCATCACAGCTCCGGCACACATCTTATCCACATCCAGATTGCCGTACCAGTTATTGAATAGATGCTGAAGCATGTAAATACTGTCATCCGGATAACCTCCCGCAATCAGATAAGCCTCCCTGAACACCTTAAAGGAATTGAGCAGCGACAGCACGGTAATGGTAAATAATGTGGGCATTAGATTGGGGAGTGTAATCCTTACAAACCGCTGGAGGCTTCCGGCGCCGTCTATCTGCGCCGCCTCATATAATGCCGGATTTATGGCGCTGAGTCCTGACAGCCACAGCACCATATCATATCCGAAATTCTTCCACAGATAAGCAAACACCAACACACCAAAGGCTGCCTTACTTCCAATCCAGTCAACCGGAACCATACCCCAAAGTGCAAGGAATGCATTGAGAAGTCCATTTTTATGAAAAATCACCCGCCACAAAAGAACAATCGAAGCAACGGGAATCGCCATGGGCACAAGAAACGAGGTCTTGAAAATGCTGCGCTTTTCCCTGAAGGAGGTCAGCATCAAAGAAACAGCCAGGGAAAAGAGTAACAGAAGCGGTATGCAGACTAAGATAAATCTTGCTGTATTGGCTGCCGCCAGCTTAAACGCATGGTTTTTCAGTACTGCCAGATAATTTTGAAATCCCACAAACCGGTCACTGGCAGCCAGGAAAAAGGAACGGCGCAGAGCGTCCAGCATAGGAATCAGCACCATAATACTTACGAACAGCAGGCTCGGCAGCAAAAACAGCCATGGTACCATTTGTTCCCGGATCGGAACACTGTATTCACGTTTTTTCCTCATCCAAAATCCTCCCTTCACGAACATCGGCGGCAAGCGTTTCTTTCAGACAGTAAAAGAGAAAATCCACACATATCCAAAGACATGGCAGAAGATACATTGCTTTACAAAAGGTCATATTGTGAGCAGAGGCTATCTTGAATGAAATCAGGCAAAGTGTCAGCGTATATGCCGCACAATAGACAATCATTCTTTTGTAAGAGCGTATGGATACCAGCATTGCTGCGGCGGCCGTAAAGGCAGAGGCACACACAGAAAGCAGCACTGCCATAAATGACGAGATCCAAAGCTCCATATCCCGGAAGGCAGGTCCGGCCGCCATCCAGGAGACCATATTTTTCCCCTGCTCCTTAAACAGATTTCCCCAGAACTCAAAATCAGACCACATTGTGGGGATAAACTCGGAAGGAAACTCAGGCAGGTCTATACAAAACCATAATACGGCGCATATACCGAAAGCAATTAAAAGATAAACAGCCAGCAGAAGGGGATAATGGCATAGCCTTTTTCCATGCCCGATCACGCGTCCAAGGATACCAATTGCCAGAATGACCGCAGGAAGCCGGAATATCATGTCAAGTACCCATGCAAATAATGTCAGGTCAAGAATCCGTCCCTCCGGAAAACCTGCCGATGAGAGATACTGACTGGCCCTCTCCCCTGCTCCCGGACCTGTAAATGTCAGCTGCATATTGGATAAGAGTTTTTCCGATTCCGCCTGTGCCTGTAAGAACAGCCTCGGTTCTTCCTCCTCAAATATGCCGCGGACATAGAACTGCTTTCCTTCCACCTTTACCGGCATCCCAATCACATTGGTACTGCCCCACAGGGAGAATGCCAAACCGGTACTGACGGCACAGCCAGAGGCATCCGTTCTGGCCGGATACGCACCGGCAGTCAGCATGGAGGAGACAATATCCCCGCAGTCTCCAAAGGCGGCAGCTATATCTGCTTTTATTTTCTTTTTATTTGAAGCCATTATCTCCTGTTCCGGGTATGTCTCCCATAAGGTGACCTCCGGCTGGTTTCCTGCTCCATCCTGCCTTGCATACGTCTGCTTCCTGATAAGCTCTGAGGGGCTGACACCGCCCTTTTCCCATTTAATGCTCACACTTGTACAGTGACCGATGGCCGTACTATAGAAAGAACAGGCGAAACACCAAAGAACCGCTGCCAGTAATGCTGATATTGTCAACGCCCGGTAATGGGCAAACCTGTCAATTTTCAATGCGGACTCTGTCTCCTTCCGATATGATCTTATTCGAGCTTATGACTACCTGATCCGAATACGTAAGCGCGCCATCAACATACATCATCTGACTGTCTCTTTCCTTTACTGTTATATCTACCCTTGCAATGACCCATTCTGTTCCCAGTACGGAGCTTTGTCTGCGGAGTACGAAAACGTGATCCCCGCCGGAATCACTTCTGAGTGCGGTAAGAGGCAGACAATTTTGGTACGTCTCGCTCTTTCTGCTCAGAAAAAGCTGTGCCGGCATACCGGAAGAATAACTTCCCTCCGGCAGAACCGCAGTTACTAAAACCTGGTCCGACTCGTCCGGCGTGCTGATAGACTGAATCTCCACATCTGTTTTTTGTGAGCTTCCATCCAATTTGTAATAAAGCTCTCCCTTGTCCCCGGCTGAAAAGCGGCGCGCTGAATCTTTATCCAGTTTTCCTTCAAAAACAAATCCTCTGTCAGCTGAGGAAAGTATGACTGCATCTTCCCCCTCCTTTGTTTGATCCCCACGTTCCAGCGTCCTTACCACGGTTCCAGGGGCCGGAGCCAAAAGGCGTCCCCCATTATCCAGAATTTCCTGTAATGCAGCACGCGATTTCTCTTTATCTGACCGCTCAGATTCACAGGTAATTCTGTCAATCTCACCTTCCTTCTGCAATACCTCAGCCTGTCTCCGGGCATCTTCCAATGCTGCCTGCGCGGTCTCAACTGCCCTTCCCGCAGCATAAAGTTCTTCCTCCTCAGAATATTGGTTATCCTCTGACTCACGCCGGGCACGGTTTAACGCTTCTCTTGCAGTATCAATAGCAGCCTGGGCCTCACTGACTGCAGACTCAGTTGAAAAATCTTTTCCTTCCCTGACTGCTTCCAGCACTGTTTCTGCTTTATAAAGAGCATCTTTGGCTTTATCAATTTTACGTTTCCAGCCTCGCTTGATGGAATCCAGGTTATCGTCTGCCCTGTCATAGGACGATGAGTTATAGTCTGCTTTTGAAAGTTCCTTTTTGGCCTGGTTAAATGCCTTTTGCGCAATGGAAAGTTCCTCCTCCGCCTCCTTCAGCTCCTCCGTATAATCCGTAGCATCATCCGGCTGCTTCCCTGCAATCGCTTCCTTTATTTCGCTGACTCTCTGATTTGCCATATTAAGTTCCTCTTTCGCCTGCTCATACGCTTCTAATGCCTGCTGATAACTATCCTCTGAATCATCAAGATTTTCTGATTCCTCATCCAGCGCCTGTTCTGCGGCACGGATGGCGTCCTCCGCGTCCTCCCTTACATTTTGCAGGTTTTCCCTCGCTTCCTTCACAAGCGCTTCTGCCTTATTAATAAGATTCTTTTCCGCATCCGCCAGTGTTTCTTCAAGCTTTGTATAATCTTCTTTCAGCCGCATCTCTGCCCTGGCATACTTCGCAGCAATCCGCTTATACGCCTTTTTGGCATCCTCCAGCGTACGCTGTGCCTCAATCACATCATTGCCGCCATTGTTTGATGAAATATCCAATTTAAGATTAAGGATACGGATTTCTTCTTCCAGTTTTTTAATCCGTTCTTCTGCGGCAGGGACATCAAATTCTATCAGCGCTTCGCCTTTTTCTACTGATTTGCCCTTCCCTGCATTGACGGAAACGGCCTTAAGGCCATCCGGAAGACTAATCCCTTTCTCCGATGACGCATAGATAATCCCCTCCAATTCAGCCCTGTTCATCAGCGTTTTGCCTGCCATCGAAGCTACCGAAACATGGGCGGTAGTAAAGGAATACGATACACGGGAAATAATTGTGCATACTAACATGAATGTAAAAAATCCAATCATAAGATATACAGCCATGCGCTGCACACGGTCTTCTATGAGGGGCCTGTATTTCTTTCCGGAAATGAGCATGGCCTTTTGTTCTCTTATTTTTTCCCCAATATGTAAACGCATAGCTGTATCATCTCCTATCAGGTTAATTGAACACAATCATAATGATTCTGTCTGCCAGGTAAGAACCGTCCGCCTGCTGTTTCCCAAAACACAGTACAAAATCACTGTCCCCTATCCTGTCTTTTTCACTGTCCTCCAAAGAGTAGCTGCTGCCATCCGATTTCACGGTTCCCTTTTGAAATACTGTGTCTTCTGTATAAGTAACCGTCATGCTGCCCCCATCTCCTGAAGATGAAGTGCCGTCCGCAAAGGGCGATGTATTAATCACGCACCCGGTATCCGAGCATTCGCCGGCTGTACCGCTCAAATCAGCAGACTTCATCATGTCATTCGCATCTGCAAAGGTATCCATCTCCTCCTTACCGGCAGTAATTACAGGGTTACTTTCCTGTCTCTCTGTCGCATCAAATCTTTCTGTTTCCGTTTTTGTATTTGTCTCTGTACCTGCACAGCCGGTAACCAAAAGCATCCCCGCGCAGATAGCTGCATATATCCCCATCATTCCTCTTTTCATAAGCTGTCTTTTCATAGTTTTGGATCCTTTCCTTTGCATATAAAATTTTTACATTTGTTCATTGATATAAAGACTGGCCCGGCTCTGAATTCTTTCAGCCGCTTCCAGGGCGCTCCTGGCCCCTGAAAAATATTCCCGGGCCTCCTCCAATATCAGTGATTCCAGTGTCTGATTGTCATTCTCCACATAGGCTGCGCTGTTTAAAAGCTGCTTTGTCAGCTCCACATCTTCTTTTGTTGCCTTGCCGTCTTCGTAAATCCATGTCCAGACAGATTTTCCCCCCACCGCCGCCTGCGTGACCTTATCAAACGCCCTCTTATGAATCGGAAGCATCATACATGACATCTGATGCTCCTCTGTCAATAGTGTTCTGACAAATTCCCATGCCCCTTCCTTCCGGGAGCCGGACGAGGAGATTCCAACCTTCACTTCCGGTTTGATTACGTGGTACTCACCGCCGCCTCCGGGAAGTCCAAGAAATCTCAGGTTCCCGTTGTAGTAATTTCTGTACCGGGTGATGTGGTAAACGCTCAGCACAGTCTCATAGGCTGCTGCATAGCTTTCGCTCATCTCCGTTCCTCCAAAGCTGTTCTGGCTGCTTTCCTGTATTTTGCCGGCAAATTCCAGCATTTTTACAAATTCAGGTGAATCAAAAGAGCATTTGCCCAAATTCCAGTCAATAAAACTGCCATCTGTCTGAAGCATGATTTTCAGGAAGGAAGCACCAGACAGATTGTTTATGGAATTGGCTCCGTAAGTATCAAGGACCTTTTCCAGCTCCTGAATGGTCCAGCCATCGTTTCCAGCCACAATATCTTCACCGGCCAGCATAGTGGATATGGCTGCTCCGTCCGTAAGATAGGGCAGCTTTCCATCCAGGCTGATAGCTTCAAAGACATTTTCAAAGTAATCCTCTTTCCTGATTTCCGGATCATGTTCCATATATGGATAGAGATCTTCTAAAAGCCCTTTGCTTTGATAAATCTGTACAGACAAATGACTCATATCCAGGATATCCGGCATATCGCCGGAGATGATACGTGTATTAAGATTTATAATGGCATTATCCCATTCCTCGTCAGTCACATTCTGCGCATACGGAAAATACTCTGTCAGCTCAACCTTATACCTGTCGTTTGTTTTGTTAAAATCAGATACGGCCTGGACAAGGCCGGGGGTCGCGCTCAGGCTCACCATACTCAAATTCTCCCTCTCATCCGCCCCCTTGGTCAGAACCGCCATTTCATACGATAATACCTCAGTCTGATTAGATGAGGCTGCCAGGACCACAAAACGCCCGTCCGTGCATTCTCCAAGATGAACCTCTGATGTGCCAAGTCCCATATCCGACCAGTTAAAGACCGGGCTGCCCTCCTGCGCGCCCGCTGCATAACCATATAAAACCGAAGAATCAAACCGATAGAAATCTTTGTTCACACCTCCGTACAGCCCTGCTGTTGCGCCCAGATATATTTTATCTTTACTCCAATCCAGGCTCTTCATGTCCACTGTCAGCAGGTCATAGTTCATACGGTCCGGGGAAGTTGCACAAATACCAATCTGTCCCCCGGCAGTCGTTGTGGTTGTCATAAGATTTCCCTCATAGTCGAGAGAAAATAAGAAACTGCCGTCATTGTCGAACAGATAGACCAGCGTATTTCTGCCTTTAGCAGCCACACAGATATTTCCCTCTCTATCAATGCTGAGGAACAAATCTCTTCCAACTGCCGATATGACTGAGGTGTCCATCACACCTGCCAGGTCAACCGACTGAACCAGTGAACCGCTGTTGTCAAATTTCCTTAAACTATAGACACCGGCCTGTTCCAGGCAAACCGCCCAGATACTGTTGTCCGGGGCAAAGCCAAAATCCAGAAGCGAAACCGAGGCGTCCAGCTCCAGATTCTGTTTCAAAAATTTACCGTCATCAATGTTCATTGCTGCCAGATAGGACGTGCCATCTTCCTCCAGACAGCACATATAGGCCATATCATCTTTGAGCAGAAGTCTTTCGATTCCTGTCACTGAGTCCGGAATATCAAAAAAGTCTGCAACATAGGAAGAATCCGGCTGCATGGCATCCATGCGGTTCCCGCAGGCTGTTATGGTAAAAATCAGTGCTGTTGTTCCCATTATTGTAAAAATCCGTCTTAACTTCTTTCTCACAGCCACCTCCATACTCTAAAATTACCTCCTTTCATATAAAAATTGCCTGCTCTATCAGGCAGTTTAAGCATACCATTGATGAGCAGGCAATTTTTTAATTTGAGATAATTGATTTTCTATGGAATGGTAAATGAATGATTAAGAAATTCCTAAGGCGATATACTCCTCTTTCTAAGATTTATCAGTTCAAAAACATTATTCATAATCTCCTTATCCCGTACTTCTAACATCAGCCATTTCTGTCCGTTACCAGTTTTTGCATCTCTGAATACTTTCTGCACATAGTCAGAAAATAACGGCATTAATAATTCTGCCTCCGTAAGTTCACGGCTTCCTATCACCACAAGAGCGATAAAATAACCCTGCATTGGGTAACAGGTACAAAGAGATTTCCCGCTTTTCTTGTATTTAATATTCCAGCCTGGCTGCATGGAACAGCGGCTGTAATCCATATAAGGCTCAATCCGGTAAGCGGACCGGATGCGGCTGTCAAACTCTGCCCATAACGGATTGTCAATATACTCCGCTATTTGCTTCAGAGATGGAGCATCGCCGTTTGTATAAAGCATATTCCAATCCATCCCAATATCCCTCCTACTCTTTTTTTTCTAACGGTATGGGCTTGACCCAAATTTCCATACAGGCCATGTCCTTTAGGTCACGATAATACTTTTCTGCTGAAAAAGGCTCCGTTGTTAAGCTGTGATGCGGCAGCCATGTACCAAAAAGGTATTTTCCACCCTGATTCAAGGCAACCGTTACCAAATCCTCAAAACTTTCTGCTTCAATCCTGCAAACGATGTATTCTCCCGCAGGGAGTTCTCTCTTTACAAAGTCTCCCTCCTGTTTATGCGGGATATTTCGAACAAGACCTCCCGCAAAATACGTGAAAAGGCCCTGTGCCGTATCTTCCGTATGGGACATTCCCATTTCCACATTAGCATCGACGTCTTCTGCGATTAACGTCTTCTCCATATGGTAGCGTTTCCAGAGCTGTCCCGGCACATCTACACCTGTGCTTTCACCAGCCGGAATCTGTTCGGAAATACGGACTTTAGTTTCAAAGCCGAGGTAAACTTCCGGTTCCGTCAACGTTTTTCTCTGGATTTCCAAGACGATATTTCCTACCACCAGCGGAACCCCTTCATCTACTAAGACGTAATTCATGGAAACTTCCGGCTTGTCGAATGTGTTGAGCATTGGTAAATCTCTCCTGTACTCTTCGGGTGTGATTCCATACGTTTCCTTGAAGGCCCGCGTAAAATTTGCATGGCTTGTAAAGCCATAGTCCAGGGCAGCGTCAAGTATTCTCTGTTCGGTATTACCCAGATTTTCAATCACCTTTGCCAGACGGCGGAGCTTCACATATTCCTGAACCGGTTTATTTACCAGCCGCTTGAACAAACGCTGAAAATAGAAAGGGGACAGGCCGGCAATATTTGCCAGTTCCTCCGTATAAATTTCTTCTGTTAAGTGTTCCTCGATAAATGTTAAGGATTGTTCGATTGCTTCCCATGCGTACATTGTTGTACCTCCTGTATTTGATGTTCACATTATATCATCTTATTTTTTACCGGGCTTATCACACAATGCGCTTTTTTTCAGGAAATCGCTGTAGTACTAGGGCACTACTTCTCCCATGCTGTCGCAGATTGATTTATCCAGCAAATGGGAGTACAGTTTACCGTTCCTCACACTGTATTGATTAAATCTCTATATTTTGTGTTGACCTGCCTGGAACAGTTCAGGGAAGATGAAGAATTAGAACAGATACAAACACTTTTAGTTGATGGTATCGTGGAACAGGTTGTTAAAAAATAGCAGCACTTGTTTGGTTATTTGGCTGACAGGTAGCCCCTGCCGTGACAGTCTGATGATGCTGATGGGATTTCAATGATGAAAGCAGTGCGTCCATTACTGCTTTCAGCCCTTATCTGTCCGCCATGCAGTACAATAATATTTTTTGCAATAGCAAGTCCGAGGCCGGAGCCTCCAGTTTCACTTAATCTCGCATTGCTTAAACGGCAGAATTTATCAAAAATCACATTGAGCTTATCCTCCGGAATTTCCCCGTCATTTTCAAATTGAATCACAGTCCATTCTGAAAGTTCTCTGGCTGATACTTTGATAACGCTGTTTTCCTCACTATAAGAAATGGCATTTTTCAGGATATTATTAAATACTCTGGCCAGCTTATCAGAATCTCCATATACAGATATGTCCTCATCTACATGATTCTCTATGATTTTCCCACATGCATTTAACTGCGGATACAATTCATCTGAAATCTGTGCAATCATATAGTAAAGATCAACCTTTGTCTTTTGAAGCGGAAGAGCTTCTGAGTGACTGCGGGTAATCTCAAAAAACTCATTAACCAGAGTCCTGAGCCGGTTCGCCTTTTCCCATGCAGTGTGGATATATTTTGCTTTCTCCTCATCGGGCATATCCGGTGTTTCATCCAAAAGGCTGAGATATCCTATCACAGATGTCAGTGGGGTCTTGATATCATGAGCCAGATATACCACCAGATCATTCTTCTGCTGCTCCGCCCTCTTAGCCTTATCCGCCCGTTCTGCAAGTGTCCGCTTTACATCGGCCAGTTTATGCTCCACACTCTCCAGTTCCGGAGACAGGGAAATCGCTGCCCTTTCTTCCATAAGCTTGTCAATCCCTGCAACTACCTCATCAAAATATCTTTTATATGTATCCAAAAGCATGTGGAATAACAAAAAAACAAATATGATTATGACTAACGCAAGAATAAACTGCATATTGACAGTCACTATCTTGAAATATATCAAATCAGCTTCCTTCTCACTGATTGAAAGACTGCGTGCAACTGTCCCGACAATCGCGTCTGCCAAGTGTCCACGCGTCAGCATCCGCAGGGCAAAGACTGCAGCAACTGCTCCCATGGTAATCCATAATCCTCTGATAAATGTAATACGGCCGAGCTTTGAATAGTTATATTTTGTTTTTTTAAATTTCCCCAATTTTATATCCAACCCCCCAAACCGTTTTTATATATCTGGGATTTTCCCCGGTATCCTTCATCTTCTCACGAAGATGGCGGATGTGTACGGTAATTGTATTGTTACTCTTGGTATAATATTCTTCCTGCCAGACTTCATGGAATAATTCTTCGGCACTGACAACACTGCACCTGCGCTCTAAAAGAATCCTTAATATGGAAAATTCTGTAGGAGTCAATGACAGCGTCTCTCCGTTAAGCCGACATTCATACGTCTTAATGTTCATCGTCAATCCGGCATACTTAAAGATTTCATTCGCTGCCGGAACCGCTGTGCCCACATTGTATTTCTTGTAACGGCGAAGCTGAGCCTTTACCCTTGCTACAAGCTCAAGAGGCAGAAACGGTTTTGTAATATAATCATCTGCACCAAGCGTAAGCCCGGTAATTTTGTCCGTCTCTCCATCCTTTGCAGTAAGCATGATAACCGGATATGTGTACTCCTTACTTCGTATAGACTGACATATCGAAAGCCCACTGATATCCGGAAGCATGATGTCCAATATAGCCAGGTCAAAGTCCGTACTCCCAATACAGACAAGGGCTTCCTCCCCTGAATAAAACTTATATACATCCATATTTTCATTTTGAAGATATACTTCAATCAGATCCGCAATTTCCTTCTCATCATCAACAATAAGTATTTTTTCAAGCAAAGCATGACACTCCTTTCAGTTTAAATCATATATATTATATCGAATTTGTGGCACCAATGTGTTTATATATATTGGATAAATAATTAATTATTTCCTAAGATAGACATAAATACCATTTAAATCTCATGTAAGAGAAAAATAAAAAGACGGCCTGAAAATTAATTCAAAACCGTCTGTGGAGTTTGAATGGTTAAAACTCATATCCAGTTTTTTGCCAATGCTATCATTCTATTCACTGGTAATCTGTATCTGTTTTCCCACTGCCAGAGGGCTCTTCACCTGGAACCGAATCCTCCACGGGCCGCCATGCCTGTCCAAACTTCACATCGCGGAACAGGGCAGCCAGGCCAGTAATCTGTTTGAGCCTCAAAATCTCATCCCGGTCCATCCCCAGGTGTTTGGAAATCCATGCATCGGAACGTCCTAACTCGTGCAGCTCCTTAATGATATTACTCATTAAGTCCACATCATGTGTTCCACGGGCGCGGTTATGACGGATGGTGCTGGCCATACGATCGGACAGCGGTTTGTCGATTATCGAAACCGGCATCATCCCCTTCTCACGCTCATAAATATCCGGGTAATCCCGCATTACCCGCCAACGATGAAAACCATCTACAATCACATATTTATCATTGCTTTTTACATAATAACAGACGATCGGCATAGTATAACCGTCCAACCTGATGCTGTTGTACAGCAGCTGCATTTCCGGCGGAGCCACGTTGTTCGGGTTATAGGTATTGGGTACAATCTTTTCAAATGGTACCGCAATGATGCTGTATACTGGGCTTCTGAATTCCTTATTTACCATTTATCATCCCTCCGTACTTGTATTTAATAATATCCACACGTTTTTGTTCCTGCCTCGTAAGCCCAAATCCCATAAATCGACAGGTATGGTCATTTTTCAAAATACAGTAACACATTCGTTTCCAGCTTGGTATATCTTTCGTGCTTTTGATATCATCGGTATGATCGGGAATCGGTCCAAGAAAAATAATACGGGAATTTTTGTTAATTGTATAGTTAGAGATACCATTTCTCCGAATGTGGTATCCCTTTTCCAGAAGCTCAAGGATTGTTTCCTCCGGTAATCCACCTCCGGTCTCATGCCAGAAATGGATGGAAGTATTAAACTTTTTCACATAATTATTCCGCAGTCGGGCAGGCAATGTATCCAGCAGAAAATGAGTATAAGATTTCCATGTATGATCTTCCGGTAACGTAATACTGCGGTACCCCATCGCTTTTGTCTTTCCATAAATCGCACCAAAATTTGCTCCGCGCACCCGCCCCACCAGTTTCGCCCATATTTCCGGATCGATGACGCGGTATAGATTCAAAGCATCTTTGGAGTAGTCGTTAAAAGGCGATGCTACCCGCATTTGGTCTATTTTTAATCCTGCCTTATAATACAGATCATATAAATTATTGTAATCATAATTGAAGCGATAATTAGCGCACCATACGTCAGAATTTGACCAGTCATATAAAGGTGAAGCACACCATACGTCTTTGAACTGCCTGGAAATCCAGCACTCGTTTTGATATCCGTATTTCTTATTGACAAAACCGCTGTACCGCTGCAAAGATTCATCCGCCCGCAGACCAAGCAGGCAGACCGTACTGCCATTCCCATGCTCCTCCTTGTAAAACCGGCCAAACTGCTTTGCCAAATCTTCCTGATGCATTCGGTAACGATAGTGGGTAAAAGGCTTCGCCAAATTAATGACATAGGGATACTCCGGTATCGGACGCACCCATATATCCTGTTTGGTTTCATCCCAGGGATACCAATACATCTCATAACTACTCAGTGCTGTCCTGGTAGCCATAGGAAGGCAGACCCAATAAAGGTCTATGCCAGATTCGTTTTCCAGTCGCTTAAAAGTGCGGGTAATATAGTCCGTAGTCACGGTATACTGCGCCTCAAAATCCTGATGAAATACGCCAATCACCCGATCTGAAGCATACTTATTCCGGTAATCCAGCAGCAAATTCAAAAGAACACCACTATCCTTGCCGCCGCTGAATGAGATATAAATATTTTTAAATTCCTGAAATAAAAACGCAAATCTCTTCTGCAGTGCATCGAATACATTCATATTAATGTATTCTTTTCTCATGTCTCTAATAAACTCCTTATCTTTCATGTATAAAACGTACAATAGCGCCTGTTGGGCCGCCATTTATCCTTCTAACGTTTCCAGACTATGACTGCCACTATCATTTTGTCTTGTCTCATTTATCATGTACCTTACTAAAATAATAATATGGAGAGCAGAAAAATTCAACATAATATGTACTCAATTTGTGAATAATTTGATGGATGCGGTGCTGCCCTGATGCCGGTTCGGCAGTTAAGGAGTTCTCAAGCCCCATACTTCCTTCCACAAACGCTACGATCGCGTCCACCTTCTCAGCCCCCCTCCACTTTTCCTCTCCCACCTTGCAATTCCCCCTCATTTGGTATATGATTAGTCTCAGACTATCAGATACAGGGAGGACTGTTTATGTACAGTTTTAACAACGATTACAGTGAAGGCGCTCATCCAAAGATCCTGGAAGCGATGATGAACTGCAACTTAGCACAGAACGGCGGATACGGACTCGATATTCACTGCGAAAATGCGCGCCGCTTAATAAAAGAAGAGATTGGACGAAACGATGCGGATGTCCATTTTATTACCGGCGGAACCCAGACGAACTTAATTACCATCGCCGCCGCGCTTCGCCCGTGGCAGGCTGTTATCGCCACAGACAAGGGCCATATCAATGTCCACGAAACAGGAGCCATCGAGGCTACCGGCCATAAAGTTCTGGCCATGCCGTCTAAGGATGGCAAATTAACCCCGGCAGACGTTTTAAAGGCGCTGGATGCGCATACCGATGAGCACATGGTTCAGCCTAAGATGGTCTATATCTCCAACTCCACGGAGATCGGAACCCAGTATTCAAAAGCCGATTTAGAGGCCCTGCACCATATCTGCCGCCAGAATGATCTCTATCTTTTCCTGGATGGAGCCCGCATGGGAGCGGCACTGACCAGCCCGGTCAATGATCTGACCCTACGCGATATTGCGGAGCTGGTGGATGTATTTTACATAGGCGGCACCAAGGCCGGCGCACTGTTCGGTGAGGCGCTCATCATCTGCAGAGACGAATTAAAGCCGGATTACCGCTTCATGATCAAACAGCGCGGCGCCATGATGGCGAAAGGATGGCTTCTGGGAATCCAGTTCGAAGAGCTGTTCCAGAACCATTTATTCTACGATATGGCGGCACATTCCAACGATATGGCGGCCATCTTGAGAAAAGGGATTGAACAGTGCGGTTACTCCTTTCTCTCGGAATCCATGACAAACCAGCTGTTCCCCATCCTTCCGGATGCGGTCATCGAAGCCTTAAGCGCGGATTTTCTCTTTTCCATTCAGGAACGCGGCACCAACGGATCCAGTGCGATCCGTCTCGTCACTTCCTGGGCCACGAGAGAAGACGCCTGTCACGCCTTCGTCGCAGCCCTTCAAAACTGCAAAATTAAATAATTACATATAAGGACACTACGGATTGCAGTATTAGTGTCCTTTACCTGTAAAAAAGGATTGATATGATATGAAACGGCGTATTTTCGTCATCCTGAGATGGGCTCTGCTGCTCTATCTGCTTTACCTGGCGGCAGGGGCCCTGCTTCCCTTCGTACATACAAAGAAAACGGGAGAAGAATTTAAAAATAACTTTGAACCAGCCTCTTTTTATTCGGAGACAGAAAGTGTTGACAGGGCCCGCGTCGTAGAGACCAGCATGGATGCCCTGGAAAGCCGAGTTTTAATGATCCATCAGGCGGAGAAACGCATCGTGCTCTCCACCTTCGATATCCGGGACGGCTCCAGCTGCCGGGATATCTTCTCTTCCCTGCTGGAGGCTGCGGACCGTGGCGTAAAGGTCCAGATTCTGGTAGACGGATTGTACGGAACCCTTCATATGCAGGGAAACCCGATCTTCTACGCGGCAGGGACCAATCCGAACATTGAGATAAAATTTTATAATATTCCCAACCCGCTGAAGCCGTGGACCATCAACGGGCGCATGCATGACAAATATCTGCTTATTGACGATAAGCTCCTGCTGCTGGGCGGCCGCAACACCTTTGATTACTTCCTTGGAGAGTATAATCTGCGCAATCTAAGCTATGACCGTGACGTGATGATCTATAACACGAAGCATGGCCAGGAGGAGGCATGGTCCTCCAGCGTTCTGTCGGAAGCATACGAATATTTCGAAGCGATGTGGCAGTCCGGGTACTGCAAAACTGTGTTTAACGCCCCCTCCGCATCCATGAAGAAGAAACTGCCTGCTGCAAGGGCGGAGCTGGCCGAGTATTACCAAACCCTGAAAGAAGCCATGCCGGAGCTGGTTCTGGCCGGTCACGACTACGGACCGGAGACCGTGGCAATCAACAAGGCCACCCTGATCTCCAATCCCACCCACATTCTTGCCAAGGAGCCCTGGGTCTGGTATCAGGTCCAGTACCTGATGGCGCATGCGGAGAAACAGGCTTATATCCACACTCCATACGCTGTCTTCAGCAAAGACATGTATAAAGGAATGAAGGAAATCACCGATTCCGTACCGGAGGTCACCATGCTTTTAAACGCGACTTCCGTAGGCGACAATTTTATGGCCTCCTCCGATTACACGAGAAACCGCGGAAAAATACTGGATACAGGAGTTTCACTCCGTGAATATTTCGGAGATCACTCTTCCCACGGAAAATCGATCCTGGTGGACGACCGTCTCTCTATCGTGGGGTCCTATAACCTGGATATGAGAAGCACCTATGTGGATACGGAGACCATGCTGGTCATCGACGGAGAAGCGTTCAACCAACAGCTTAAGGCCTGCATCGACAATCTGGAAGCCGATTCCCTGGTGGTGCGGGCAGACGGCTCCTATGTCCCTGACCCGGACGTTCCGGTGATACCGGTCCCTGCGAAAAAGAAATGGATCTTTGCCGTTACCTCCCGTCTCTTCCAGCTGTTCCGCTACTTAATATAAGAAGACGAAGAAAAAAGGATCAGAATCCGGGGCTTTCATGCCTTCGATTCTAATCCTTTTTTGCCTTCCCATATTTCGGAACCAGTTATTTATCCAGCGCCTTCAGGGCCGCCTGAATCTGGTTATCTTCCTTCACATCCACCGTAATCTGATTCTTTAACTCTTCTTTCAGCTCCACTTCCACGTCCGGTTCGATTCCCTTACCGTGTAAATCGAAGCCTGACGGTGTATAGTAGTGAGCCGTAGTCATCTTGATGGCAGTTCCATTGTCCAGAGGAATCAGATTCTGCACGATCCCCTTGCCAAATGTCTTTGTTCCCACAACTGTCGCCCTACCGTAATCCTTCATGGCTCCCGTAAATACCTCGGAGGCGCTGGCAGACTCTCCATTGACCAGAACAGCCATCGGAATATCGAGAGAATGACCGTCGGAGGCGTATTCCTGCCCTCCCTTGCCATTCTTATCGGCCATATACACAAGCAGCGTCGCTTCCGTGTTGGTACGCACCAGATTCTTATCACCCTCGATAATCAAATCATCCGGAAGGATATAATCCAGCATACCCACCACAGTATCCAAAACGCCGCCCGGGTTGTTCCTTAAATCAACCAGGAGCTTCTTCATGCCCTGTTTCTCCAGATCATCGACCGCGGCCTTAAACTGATCGGCTGTCACTACATCGAACTGGCTCACCGCAATATACCCCACATGGTCTTCCAGCATCTGGTATTCCACCGTCTGTACCGTGACATTGCGGCGTTCCATCTTCAAATCGACGTATTCGCCCTCATCCTGCCGGAAGACAGTGAGAGCCACTTCGGAGCCGTCTTTTCCCTTGATATAATCCTTTACCAGAATATCCATATCCATTCCGGTAACTTCCATGTCGCCTACCTTATAGAGAACATCGCCCGGCCTCATGCCTGCTTCCGCCGCCGGAGTATCCTTAAATACCTTGATCACTGTAATAATTCCGGTGCTTCTGTTCTGGCTGATCATGACACCGATTCCATGATACTCGCCTTCCGTATCCTCGCTTAACTTCTGGTACTCCTCAGCGGTGTAATACGTCGTATACGGATCGTTTAAGCCATACATCATGCCCTTGTAGATCCAGTCTTCCACCTTCGTGGCATCTTCATCGAAAAGATAATATTTATCTATAATCTGTTGAAGCGTAGTGATCTTCTTCGTGATCCGGTTTAAATCCAGCGAACCATCCTGGTTTTCTGCCTGATTCGATTCGGCCGCCTGCTGTGGCCCGTCGATCGCGGTTCTCCCAATCAGAAATATTCCGAGGGACATGCCCACGATGATCAGTCCTGCAAATGCTGTCAGAAGTGCGCCGACCAGGGCGCCTTTCCAAAATTTATTTTTGTTTTCCAATGTTATTCTCCTTGTCTTTCGGGTTATGGACTTACATAGTTTATGGGATTAACGTAACTTCCATTCACCCGGATGCCAAAATGAAGGTGGGGGCCGGTAGAATAACCTGTTGAGCCCACCTTAGCAATTACCTGCCCCTGTGTCACCTCCTGCCCTGCAGAAACGAGAAGTTCCGAACAGTGCATGTAAACGGTGGAGACACCTCCTCCATGATTGATCATGATATAGTTGCCGGCAGAATAACTGTATGTAGATATGGTTACGGTACCTGAAGCCGCCGCCAGAATGCTGCTGCCCGTGGATGCGCCGATATCAATGCCCTGATGGCTGGACGACGCGCCTTCCGTCGGAGATTCCCGGTCTCCAAACGAGGAGGTGATCCTGCTGCTGGCCGGACATGGCCATATGAAGTTAATATTCCCAATACTAACGGTATTATACTTCTGCCCTGCCTCTAATGCGGCCTTCTTCGCTTCCTCTTCTTTTCGTTTGAGTTCAGCCTCAATAGCCTTAATTTTATCTTCCTGCGCAGCGATGTCTTTTTCTAAATCAGAGAGATTTCCCTCGCTGGCTGCGATCTTACTGTTATAGGATTTCAGTTCCGCTGTCTTTTCATTCATCAGACGCTCAGCGTCCTTCTGCTTTTCTTCCGTATTAGTCTTAAGCGTTACCAGCTCCTCATGTTCTGCCTTTAGGTCCGCCTCTCTGGCAGCCACCTCTTCACTGGCCGCTTCATACTGATCCAGCATTTTTCTATCATATGCCGCAATCTGACTGATATATTCCGCACGATTAAAAAGCTGGGTGAGATCGGCCGACTTAAACAACAAGTCTAAATAACTGGTCTCACCCTTTTCATACATATATTGGATTCTAAGCTTCATGCTTTCATACTGACGTCTCTCGTCTTCCTTCGAGGCGGCCAGCTCTGCCTCCGCCTCCTCGATCTCCGCTTCCTTTGCCGCAACGCGGGAATTAAGGGCGGTCACCTGCTTGTTTAAGGAATTCAGTTCCGCATCCAATTGATTTACATAAGATGCGGTGTCAGATTTCAACACTTCCAGTTTTTCAATCGTCTTCTCTATTTCTTTCTTTTCGTTTTCCAGATTTGACTTGCTCTCTCTGGCCGCATCTACATCAGTCTTTGTACCATAGGAAGGAAATATACAGGATACGGTAAGGACTGCGGTCATGACGGCCGCCTCTATCCGTTTTCTGTATTTCATATGCAGTTCCCCTTATACCTTTAAATGTTTACGAATTGTAAAGAAACTTACAAAAAATCCGATTCCGACGCCCAGCGCCAGCGCGGTTCCCGCCATATACGGGAATATCTGCTCAACCGGCAGAAACTGGAACAGGCCGGACAGGATGCTGAACTTCTCCACCACATATCCCACCGCGTTCCGGTAAAGATAATAGATGGCGACGAGGGGAATCAAAGCTCCGAAGATTCCCAAAAGCACCCCTTCTACTACAAACGGCGCACGAATCATATAGTTCGTGGCTCCGATTAATTTCATAATTTCGTTCTCATGCTTCCGGAATGCAGCCGCAACCGAGATCGTATTGCTGATCAGGAAAATGGCAACCGCCAGGAGAACACCGATAATCATCACGGACAGAACGCCAATTACCTTATTGATGCTGGTAATTCCTTCCGCCGCGGTGCTGGAATAGTTCACCCTTCTGATAATGTCCTGACTCTTCAGCCAGGCAACAAATTCTTCCTGATTTTCCAGATCATTCAGGAAAATATCGTAAGAAGCAGAGTTGGCAAGCGGATTGTCGTCACGGAAGCCTTCCGCCAAATCCATCTTATCCTCTCCGAAATAATCACCTTTTATCTCTTCCCATGCTTCCTCGGCCGACTTGAACTTGATCTCTTTTACTTCCGGTCTCGCTTTCAAAGTCTCGCCGAACTGGGCAATTGTCTCATCCGTTGTACCTTCATTAAAAAATACGGTGATTCCCACCGTGCTTTCCGTATTCTTAACCACATACTGCACATTGACTACGATGGAAAAGAACAGGCAAAACAAAAAAATACACGCAGAAATCGTCGCGATCGAAGCAAGCGAAAACAGAATATTTCTGCATATATTATTTACGCCCTGTTTCAGGCAATACCAAAATGTACTAATCCTCATGTGTATATCCGCCCTTTTTCTCGTCGCTTACGATGGTTCCACGATCCATGGTGATAACCCGCCTCTTCATGCGGTCTACGATTTCATGGCTGTGGGTAACTACGATTACCGTGGTCCCTCTTTTGTTGATCTCATCTAACAGCTTCATGATCTCCATAGAGTTGTGGCCATCTAAATTGCCCGTAGGCTCGTCGGCTAAAAGTATCTCCGGGCGGTTAATCAGTGCCCTTGCAATCGCAACTCGCTGCTGTTCGCCTCCTGACAGCTGCTGCGGATAAAATTTGTATTTCGATGAGAGTCCCACCATGGTCAGCATGGTTGGAACCGATTCTCTGATGCTCCTTGCGGAAGCGCCGATGACACGCTGCGCAAATGCCACATTCTCATAGACATTGCGGTCCTTTAACAGCCGGAAGTCCTGGAATATCATGCCCAGCCTCCTGCGGTATTTTGGAATGTAGCGCCTGGGCATCTTCCCTAGGTTCATATCGTTAACAATAATTTTGCCGGACGTCGGTTCCACCTCTTTTAAAAGAAGCTTTAAAAGCGTAGATTTTCCAGAGCCGCTCCGGCCGATGATGAAAACGAACTCCCCGTCCTCAACTGTGATGTTGATGTTACGCAGAGCCTTGTTTCCGGTTTCGTATGTTTTATTTACATTCCACAGTTCGATCATCTTTATCCTCTGAAGTCTTTTAATTTCCTTTGTCGCGACTCACTCCCCCGCAGTGCAAACCTCGATTCCGCTTCGCTTCATACCCGATGAAGCGGGGCACGCTGTCTCGGTTTCCGGGCTTCGCCCTATGAAAAGAGCCAGCAAGAAATCCGCTTTTGTGCCAGCACAACGCTGATTTCTTACTGTCTCTTTTCGCACTGCTCATGCCTCACTAATAGTCCTGGTTCTCCATGTACTTCATGTACTTGACGACCATTAGGGCTATCTTGAACGTAATTGCATCCTCAAATACTCTCAAATCAAGCCCTGTGCTCTTCTGTAACTTATCCAGCCTGTATACAAGCGTATTTCTGTGAATGTATAACTGTCTCGATGTCTCGGATACGTTTAAGCTGTTCTCGAAGAACTTGTTGATCGTGGTGAGTGTCTCTTCGTCGAACTCGTCAGGGGATTTGCCGTCGAAGATTTCTTTGATGAACATACGGCATAACGGAAGCGGAAGCTGATAGATCAGTCGTCCGATACCCAGTTTGCTGTATGCGACTACATTCTTGTTGCTGTAGAAAATCTTGCCTACATCCATCGCCATCTTGGCTTCCTTGTAGGATCTGGATACTTCCTTGATTTCTCCGACGATCGTACCGAAGGCTACATGAACCTGGGTCATGGCTTCTGTGTTCAGCATATCCAGTATAGTGTTTGCCGTCTTCTCCAGTTCCTCATACGTCTCACCGTCCCGAACTTCCTTGACCAGGATGATGTTCTTCTCATCTACCGCAGTAACAAAATCCTTCGTCTTGGCAGCAAATAAGTTGCGGACTGTCTCTAATGCGTTGACATCCTTCTCGTGCTGTGTCTCAATGATAAATACGACACGCTTGATGTTTGTCTCAATATGAAGCTTCTTGGCGCGGTTGTAGATATCCACCAGAAGCAGGTTGTCCAGAAGCAGATTCTTAATGAAGTTATCCTTATCAAAACGCTCCTTATAAGCAACCAGAAGACTCTGAATCTGGAAGGCGGCAAGTTTGCCAACCATATATACGTCGTCACTGCCTCCCTTGGCAAGAAGAATATATTCTAACTGGTGCTCATCAAAAACCTTGAAAAACTGGTATCCCTGAATTACCTGGCTGTCAGCCGGAGAATCCACAAATGCCAGGATAGAACTCTCATAGTCTTCTGCGTCAGGAAATGTTGTTGCCAATACCTTTCCTTCCGTATCACAAATGCATAAATCAATTCTCGTAATTCCTTTTAATCCTTCAATTGTCGTTTGAAGTATTTGATTCGAAATCATGGCACACTCTCCTTATCGTAAATTTTCCCTTATTCTATATTAAAGCAAAAACTAAAAAAAAGCAAGCGAGTATAGCACTCGCCTGCTTAAATTTTCATAAAATTTAGTTTAAGACTACCAGTTCTGTGTCCTTATCGAATACATGGATCTTTGTTAAGTCAAGAGCAAGCTTCACGGTATCGCCAGGTCTTGCTGTTGTACGAGGATTCACTCTTGCGGTAAAGTTTGCATCGTCAACATCGAAGTATAAGTAAACTTCAGCACCTAAGAGCTCGTAAACTCTGATGGTTGCATCGATAATACTGTTCGGAGAAGATGCAAGGAAAGCTTCTTCGTCATGTAAATCTTCCGGACGGATACCTAAAACAACAGTCTTGCCAATATATCCAGCGCCCTCTAACTTCTTCGCTTTTCCTTCTGGAAGTGCGATGGTGTGTCCGCCGAATGTAAGAGTAACGTCGCTTCCGCTCTTTGCAACGGTTGCTTCGATTAAGTTCATCTGAGGAGCTCCGATAAATCCGGCAACGAATTTGTTGCCTGGCTTGTCGTATAAGTTCTGAGGAGAATCAACCTGCTGAACAACGCCGTCCTTCATAACTACGATTCTGGTACCAAGTGTCATAGCCTCTGTCTGGTCATGTGTAACGTAGATGATGGTTGCCTGCAGTCTCTGATGTAATTTGGAGATCTCAATACGCATCTGGCCTCTCAGCTTTGCATCCAGGTTGGATAACGGTTCGTCCATTAAGAAGACTTTAGGATTACGTACGATAGCACGTCCCATAGCAACTCGCTGTCTCTGTCCACCGGATAATGCCTTCGGCTTTCTGTCTAATAAATGCTCAAGGTCAAGGATTCTTGCTGCTTCATGAACCAGCTTGTCGATCTCGTCCTTTGGTGTCTTTCTCAGTTTCAGACCGAATGCCATGTTATCGTAAACGGTCATATGTGGATACAGAGCGTAGTTCTGGAATACCATTGCGATATCTCTGTCCTTCGGCTCAACGTCGTTCATTAATTTGCCATCGATGTAAAGTTCACCGGAAGAAATATCTTCCAGACCAGCGATCATACGAAGGGTTGTGGACTTACCACATCCGGAAGGTCCTACGAAAATGACAAACTCTCTGTCTGCAATCTCCAGATTGAAATCCTTTACAGCTTCGAATCCGTTCGGATATTTCTTTGTGATGTTCTTCAATGATAAACTAGCCATCGCTTAATCCTCCTAATTTTGAATAAAAATATGTGTTTGTTTTTTCCTCGGACCCCGCAGCCCCTTGTGCTGCCGTCCTTTTCATTTCCTGACATTATCATACATGAATGGCCTTATCTTTACCATATGGCATTTAACCAAAATCCAAATCTGCCTTTTGGCTAATTTGTATATTCAATAAAAAAAATGACTGAAACGCCAAAATATAGAAAGATCCGGCTGGGCATTTCTGTCTAATATCTCTAACCTGTGGTATCTCCATGCCGGATTTGGGCGGAAACGACAAAACAGCGCCGAATTTCTTCGCGCTGTCTTGTTAATATTTTCGTAAGATTTACTGTTTTCTGACCAGGACATTCAGCCACCGTGTGTCAGAATGACCAGAGCGGACATCCTCGGTTTCCCAGATCTTTACCACGTCAAACCGATCGTTGTCTTTCAGTACTTCCTCCATGGCATCCTCTGTGTAATCACAGAAATACCGCTCTCCCCGAAAGCCCTCAAAGTCTCCCAGCTTAAAGGACATATAAAGAATTCCGCTGTCTTTCAAGGCCCTTGCTATCTTTTTAAGAATGGCAGACAGTTCCTTTTCCGGAACGTGAAGCAGGGAAGCGCAGGCCCAGATTCCGTCAAACACGCTGTCGAAATCCATCTCCTCAAACGTCATGTTGAGTACTTCCAGCCCTGTGTGAATCTCCGCCAGTTTACACATCTCCTCTGATGCGTCCATGGCTGTCACATCGTATCCCAGTTCGTAGAAAATCAGGCTGTCCCTTCCGGAGCCGCATCCGAGGTCAAGGATGGTATCCCCTTCCTCCAGCAGATTTAGAAACTCCGTTCTTATCTCCGACATATCCTGATCCACTGTCTCTTCGAACACCTTTGCCGCATACTTATTATAATAGTCTATCGAGTCCAAAACAATCCTCCTGTTATTCCTTTCCACTCTATTTCAATATCTCTATGGTTTTCTCGGTAATCTTTACTTTTCCATCTTTTAAAAGATGGCCTACCGCGCGTTTAAACGCGTTCTTGCTCATCTGAAACTCGCGCTTGATTACTTCCGGCGCCGCTTTATCCGTAAATGGAAGCACTCCGCCGAACTGGTCTCCGATTACTTCCAACACCCGCGCCGAATCGTCATCCATCTGTAAGTACGCCTTCTGTCTCGGGCTTAAATCCAGCTTGCCGTCTTCCCGCACCTTGGTAACACGGGCCGAAACCGTATCTCCCTCATGGTAATCGTCAAAAAGCTCCTTCTTCGGAATCAGTCCATAGTACTTATTGTCGACTGCCACAAAGGCCCCCAGAGTCTCATTGATCTCGTAGATCGTTCCAGTCACCTGATCGTCCTTCTTATAAGGCGATTCACTGCTCATGTAAGCGTAAACCCGCATGGTGGCCGCCAGTCTCTGGCTCTTATCCACGTACAGTGCCACCAGAACCGATTCTCCCTGGCGTACCTTATGTGTCTGTTCCCGGAACGGCAGAAGCAAATCCTTCTCCAGTCCCATATCGAGAAACGCTCCGATCTTGGCCACTTCCTTTACCGGAAGCATCGCGGTCTCTCCCACTGAAAGCTTCGGGATTCCCGTGGTTGCAATCAGACGGTCCTCCGAGTCTTTATAAATAAATACGCTGATTTCATCGCCCGGCTTCGCTCCTTCCGGAACCTGTTTCTTCGGAAGCAGCACGGAAGCTTCTGAAGCCACACCCTCTCCCACATATACACCGAACTCCTTGACCCTCTGTACCGTCAGGGTCTGCACTTTTCCCAGTTCTATCATCTTACATCCTCTCTCGTTTTTCCCCGCAGCCATATCACTGCATAAGCGGCTCCCTGCTCGTCACAGAGAGAAACCGTGTATCCTTCATCCGTCCGGCTGACATGCGGATAAACCACATCGCCGCAGACGGCTGCTTTCTTATATTCCACCCGGAGTTCTCCCACCTCGATTTCAGACGGCAGCACTTCCCTGGCTATCTCCACATACTGGGCGTTGTTCACATGATGATTCGTATCTATGTGGTGTTTTGCGATCGTAACGCACTCCGCTTCCTCATATTCAGCGGGAACGGTGATCTTTCGCGGTGCGTACTCCATCTCCAGGCGCTTCTCGTCGCCTCGGCCGTATCCCCGGATATTCTCTTCCTTCACCTTCACAGGCCGACCCAGCTCCGTGTCAAACAGAAACCATACGGAATTGGCTCTCACCAGGTAATTCCCAGCCGGATCACAGATAGTAAAATTACGGTATCCGTAAAAGCCCTTGAAGTCATAGGGCCATGTACCGATGACCACTTCTTCTCCCAGCGCAGGGTACCGGTCGATCACGATCTGCCAGGAAGAAAGCCACCACGCCTGATGGTGTTCCGTCAGATAGGAAATTCCCAGCCCGATGTCTTCCGACTGAAACGTCGAACAGTCCTGTAAGTAATTCATGATACCTGTAAGAGTCAGTTTACCGTATTCATCCGTCTCACTGTACCGTATCCTGCTGCCAAATGTGTACATACTGCACCTCTCATCAAAATTAAGTAACATTATAAAGCATTTTGTCTGTCTTGTCCAGAAGAAGGAGCAATTCTACTGCAGAAAAAGAAGCAGTTCCTTATGGATTCCTGCTTCTTTTCAAGTTTCTGCAATTTATAAGACGCTATTCTCACAAAATACTGCAAAACCCGCAGGAACTTTCCTGCGGGTTTTATCAAGACTGGGCTACAAGGATTCGAACCTTGAAATGACGGAGTCAGAGTCCGTTGCCTTACCATTTGGCGATAGCCCATTAACACAGCAAGATGTAGTATACACGATGTTTGTCCGATAGTCAAGCACTTTTTTTCACTTCTTTTCATTTTTTTGTTTTAAATTTACTCTATATTATAGTTGTATTTTCTATATTTAATGCTATTCTTATATTATCGGAACTTTTGATAATATTTATATAAATTAAATTACATTTTAAGGGGTAAAGGGGTTACAAATGAAAAATCTGCGTATCAAAACAAAACTTCTTATGCAAACAACCTTTTTGTTGTTGGGCCTGACCGCACTCGGCGTAGTCTCCCTCGTGTTCATGCACCGGATGAATGAGCGCAACACGGCTATCAACGATGACTGGCTGCCTTCCGTTGTCACGGCAGAAGAACTGGACACACTCACCTCCAATTTCCGCATCAGGGAATATGGACACATCATTGCCTGGGAGCCGGAAATCATGGCATTGCGGGAAGAACAGATGGCAGACCTTCTCCTTGAAATCGACGCCAAATTCGCCGAATACGATCAGCTCGGCAGCAGTGATGAGGAAAAACAGCTGCTCGCCTCCGCCAGACTGGCCTGGGCCGATTACCTGCAGCTACACAACACCGTAGTCGAACTGAGCCGCAGCGGTGAGATGGAACAGGCCATGGTGATCGCGCGGGCCGATTCCCAGAAGCTGTTTGACGAAGCCTCCGAGATTTTCGAGGAGCTGGTCGAATACAGCAAGACAAACGCCCAGAATGCAAGCCACGAAAGCACGCTTCTCTATTCCAGAGCGTGGATGCTTCTGATCTCGATCATTGTACTCCTGATCGCCGCGGGATTTCTGTTATCCCTTGCCACAGTGAAAGCCATCCTTTTCCCTGTCAACGAACTCGACAACGCCGCCGCCCGAATCGCGGATGGCAATTTAAATGAAGTGATCACGTATGACTCGAAAGATGAACTGGGCTCCCTGGCCGTAAATTTTAACAAGACAGTATCGCGGCTTAAGGATTATGTGAATTATATTAAGGAAATCTCTGCCGTGCTCAACCAGATTGCAGACGGTGACCTGGCGTTTGAACTGACCTATGACTACGCCGGTGAATTCAGGAAGATCAAAGAGGCACTGGAACGTATTTCCGGGTCCCTAAATGGAATTATCGGACAGATCAACCGTGCCTCCGATCAGGTTGCAAGCGGTGCGGAACAGGTAGCCACCGGCGCCCAGTCCCTCTCTCAGGGCACCTCCGAGCAGGCGGGTTCCATCGAAGGGCTGGCTGCATTTGTCGGAGACATCTCCGGACAGATCCGGGGCAATGCCTCCAACGCGGAGCAGGCCAGTGAGAAAGCCCGCAGGGTCGGCAATCAGATGTACGCCAGCAATCAGCAGATGCAGCGCATGATCGCCGCCATGGACGAAATCAGCAGCAGCTCCCGGGAGATCGGCAACATCATTGAAACCATTGAATCCATTGCGCTCCAGACGAATATTCTGGCACTCAACGCCTCCGTGGAAGCGGCCAGAGCCGGTGTTGCCGGAAAGGGCTTCACTGTCATTGCAAATGAGGTCAGAAACCTTGCCGGGGATACGGCAGACGCCTCCAAAAACACCTCCGCTCTCATCGAGAGCTCCATGAAGGCGGTGAAAAACGGCGCGGCGATTGCCTCCGAGACAGCCGCCGCCATGATAGAAGCCGTAAACGGTGCCGTGGAGGTAGCCGAGACCGTGGACCTCATCTCCAAAGCCTCCTTAAAGCAGGCGGAGGCCACCTCACAGATCACCATGGGAATCGATCAGATTACCGCCGTAATCCAGAGCAACTCTGCAACCGCCGAGGAGTGTGCCGCGGCCAGTGAAGAGCTGTCCGATCAGGCGATCCTTTTAAACGGACTGGTCGAGCAGTTCCGGCTGAAAGAACGTTGATAATCCGAAAAGAGTAAACGCATTATGCAACCACCACTTCCACTTTTTCGTCTCCCAGGACCTCAAACGTAAAGCCCGCTGAAACGTCTGTTGAAAAGTCTGCCGAACCGCCTTCGGAAGCAGCCGCAGCGGTTCTTTCCACCCGAAGCGTAATTGTTCCATCTGCCCGGCTGGCCGCTGCGGTCATCACCACGTGGCCTTCTAAGTCCGTTACGCCGGTCTCCGCGGTCATTCCATCCTCCGGGAGATACAGAAGGAATCTGACTCCCTCCGCATACGCGTAATCCGGTCTGCTGCTCTCCCGTCCGACTGCCACAATGCTGCCGGGGCGCACCATGAGCGGCAGGGAGAAGTAATCGTGTGTCTCCTTCTGCCATCTGCCTCCCGCGACGGTCTTTCCGGTAAGCAAGTTCACCCAGGTTCCCTCCGGTAAGTAGTATTCCACCTCGCCGGATTCCTTAAATACCGGGGCCACCAGCAGAGAATCACCCAGCATATACTGCTTATCCAGCGGCTCGCAGGCCCGGTCCTCCGGGAATTCCACGAACATCGGACGCATCATCGGGATTCCCTCTTCATGGGCTTTTACCGCCTGACGGTAGAGATACGGCATCAGCGCACATTTCAGCTTCACAAACTTCCGAAGCACGTCGCAGGCTTCGTCATCAAACAGCCACGGCACGCGGTAGGAGGAAGAGCCATGGAGACGGCTGTGGGAGCTTAAAAGGCCAAACTGGCACCATCTTTTATAGATATCGGCCGGCGCCGTATTTTCAAAACCGCTGATATCATGGCTCCAGAAGCCGAAGCCCGCGCAGGCCAGAGAGAGGCCGCTCCGGATGGTTTCCGCCATGGATGGATAGGTCGCCGAACAGTCACCGCCCCAGTGAGCCGGGAACTGCTGTCCTCCCACGGTCGCAGAACGGGCAAACAGCACGGCTTCCCCTGTTCCTCTCTCCTGTTCCAGAAGCTGGAATACGGTCTGATTATAGAGAAACGTATAGTAATTGTGCATCTTAACCGGATCGGAATTGTCAAAATAAGCGATATCCTTCACTGGAACTCTCTCACCAAAATCCGTCTTAAAGCAGTCTACGCCCATGTCCAGCAGCGTCTTTAACTTTCCCTGATACCATGCGGCCGCGTCCGGATTGGTGAAATCTACCAGTCCCATACCGGCCTGCCACATATCGGTCTGCCATACATCCCCGTTCGTCTTTCTGATTAAATAGCCATGCTCCATGCCCTCATGGAACAGCGGAGATTTCTGTCCGATATACGGGTTGATCCACACACAGATCTTTAATCCCCGGTCGTGATACCGTTTCAGCATACCGGCCGGATCCGGAAATGTCCTGGGATCCCACGTAAAATTACACCACTCATACGCTTCCATCCAATAGCAGTCAAAATGGAACACGTGCAGCGGTATATCCCGGTCCGCCATGCCCTGGATAAAGCCGGAGGTCGTCTCCTCATCGTAATTGGTCGTAAAGGAGGTGGTAAGCCAAAGGCCAAAGGACCAGGCCGGAGGCAGCGCCGGTTTGCCGGTCAGCTCCGTATATTTGGATATGGTTCCCTTCGGGGTGGAACCGTTAATCACGTAGTAATCGAGCCGTTCCCCTTCCACGGAAAACTGCAGGCGCTCCACCTTTTCGCTGGCAATCTCATAGGCGGCATCCCCCTCATGATCCAAAAGCACGCCATACCCCTTGTTGGTAATATAAAACGGAATATTCTTGTAGGTGATTTCGCTGGCCGTTCCGCCATCCTCATTCCACATTTCCACCATCTGGCCGTTCTTCACAAACGGGGTGTACCGCTCACCAAGTCCATAGATGCATTCGTCCACATCGATAGCCAGCTGCTCCACCATATAGGTTTTTCCCGTATCCCGGTTAGTCATATGAGCCATGTTGCGGAATCCGGTGTTGGTCAGTTCCCGGTCTCCATCGAGGAAACGGATTCCCCAGCCGTTCGGCCTCTTATCGATAACCGCAGATGTGCGGCCGCTCTGATAGCGGATTTCCTCCTCTGTTTCCTCGATTGTCACATGAGGGGCGGTCTCCTTAATCCCGGCGAAGGGGCCGCGGTAAGCGGTTCCCTCAAAATGCCTCACGGAAACCTTGATCACATCTTCCATTGGACTGGAGAGACAAATGGTGAGCATCCCCAGATTCAGGCAGTCCCCTCTTCCCGTAATATGCTTTCCCGGCGCATAGACTATGAGTTCATCCCCATGTATCCGGCTGTCCGCGAATTCTGCCGCGTAAAGCGGAGTGATTTCCTTTTTGGTACACCAGTATCCTTCTGTGAATTTCATCGACTTTTTCCTCCTAATGCATCGTTTTCTTTAATTTCAACGGTCTGAACAAGCCGCACATCACCAACGGACCGCCCCACGCAGACCGAATACTCATCCTCCGGCACTTCGAACGTCATTTTCTCCTCATTGTAGTAAGAAAATGCTTTCCATGGAAGCCGGAAATCCACGGCGCGCTCCTCGCCCGGCTGAAGGTGGACTTTCACAAATCCCTTAAGCTCCCTGGCCGGCCGTTTGACAGTCTTTCCGGCTGCGCCGACGTAAATCTCCACGACCTCCGCTCCAGCCACAGAGCCGCAGTTTCTCACCGTCACAGTACCATAGATGCCGTCTTCCCGCCGCTCCAGCTTTAAATCCCCATAGGAAAACTCCGTATAGGACAATCCGTGGCCAAAGCAGTAACGGACCGCTTTTCGCTCCGTCTCGTAATACCGGTAGCCAACGTAGACGCTTTCCCGATAGGCAACGGAATCACCGCCCGGAAACTCTCCGATGGAATGGGCCTGGCAGTCCTCCAGCCGCTTCGGGATGGTAAATGGAAGCCTGCCGGAAGGATTCACCCTGCCGAGAAGGACCTCTGCCATGGCCAGGCCGCCTTCCATTCCATTGTAGCTGCTGTATACAATGGCCTTCGCCCGGTCGGCAAAGACCTCCATGTCCACCGGAGAACCGGCTGTGACTGCGATGACCGTATTCTCATTGGCATCCAGGACAGCGGAGATCAGTTCCTCCTGTCCGTAAGGAAGCTTCATATCCGTCCGGTCGCATCCCTCCAGATCGAACTCGTGATTCAGCCCGATAAACAAAACGGCGTTTTCACAGGATTCTGCCAGGGCTGCGGCTTCCCTTATGAGTTCTCTGCGGCGTTTCTCCGCCGCATCGCTTCCGTCTCCCTTATATGACGCCTTATAGGCCCGTTCCTCCAGGCTCTCCGCCTGCCAGTTTTCCTGTTCCACCGACTTTTCACCGTCGCTCTGGTAGCCTGGAGCATACTCTACGCTGACCGCTCCGCCCAGCTCCATCTTAAGTCCCATAAGCGGTGTAAGCTCGTAAAGCGCCTTGATCGCCGCGCTGCCGCCGCCAGAATGCATCTTCCCTGCATTTTCCCCGATTACCGCCAGGCGTTTCACTGGCTTCAGCGGAAGAATCCCGCCTTCATTCTTTAACAGCACAATCGCCTCTTCGGCACATTTGAGGATTGCCTCCTGATGATCCCTCGTGTTATAGGAGCCTCTCTTTCTGACGCCGTCCAGCATATGGAGCCGGTCCATGAGAACCAGAATATTCTTAACCTTCTCGTCCAGCAGCGCCTCGGGGATATCTCCGGATCGGACCCTTTCCGCCAGCGGATCCGCCATGCAGTACTGATCAAAATCACTGGTCACCGACATCTCGATATCCAGTCCGTTTTCGGCGGCCTGCATCGTGTCGTGGACGCCTCCCCAATCGGATATGACCACGCCGTCAAAGCCCCATTCCCCGCGGAGAATGTCCTGCAGCAGGTAATGGTTATGGCAGCAGTGTTCTCCGCGGAACCGGTTGTAGGCTCCCATCAGCGTCTTCGTCTTTCCCTCTTTCACCGCGGCCTCGAAGCCGGGGAGATAGAGTTCTCTGAGCGCCCGCTCATCCACGGCAGCCTCCACATCGAGCCTGCGTGTCTCCTGATTGTTTAAGGCAAAATGCTTCACACAGGCCGCCGTATCCTGCTCCTCAATGCCCCGGATAAGCGGAACTGCCATTTCCGAGATCAGATGGGGATCCTCACTCATGTACTCAAAATTTCTGCCGCAGAGTGGGGAACGAATCAGATTGATTCCCGGAGCCAGGATCACGTCCTTTCCACGTCCCCTGGCCTCCTGCCCCAGCACGCATCCCATGTCTGCCGCCCGCTCCCGGTTCCAGGTGCAGGCGATGGCCGTATTGCTGGGAAGGTAGGACACGTAATCGTCCGTCGTCCCCTTAGGCGCCCAGTTGTCGTCCTGCAGTTCCTTTCTGACCCCCATGGGGCCGTCCGACATCCAGAGCGGCGGAATTCCGAGGCGCTCCACACCTTTCGTATGGAAAATCCCCTGTCCATGAATCATCCCGATCTTCTCTTCCAGGGTCATTTCCCGGATCAGATCCCAGATCTTCTGCATTGTCATTCGTTCTTCCTCCTTGCAGGCTTATTTTTTCAGCCGTCTTTAACGGCTCTGTTTTAACCTTTTACAGATCCGGCCGACACACCGCCCACTATGTATTTCTGCCCCAGAATAAAGACCAGCAGTACGGGCGCCAGCGTCAGCATGATATCCGCCGCCACCAGGTTCCAGGAATTCTGGAAGGCCCCGAAGAAGTTATAGACGGCAAGCGTCATGGGCCATTTTCTGGAATTGTTTAAGTAATACAGCGGCATGGTAAAATCGTTCCATACTGCCATGAAATCCAGCACAAACAGCGTGGAAACAATCGGTTTCAACAGCGGCGCAATCACCTTTAAGAAGAGCTGCCACGGCTTGCATCCGTCGATGACCGCCGCCTCGTCGATCTCACGCGGAATCGTCGCCACAAAGCCGTAGGCCAGAAACAGGCTCAGCGGTATGTTGATCGCGGCATATAAGAGAATGATGCCGATTCTGGTGTTGACCAGATGAAACGCCTGCATGACCTTCATCAAAGCTACATTGTTGATCGGCATGGCGATGCCGGAGATGATAAAGTAATATAGAAAACGGTTGACGCCCTTCTGGTTTCTGGATATGACGAAGGCTGCTGCCGCAACCAGTCCGACTACGATGATTACGCTACCGGCCGCATAGAGGAGTCCGTTGAAGAAGGAGGACACAAGTTTGCCCTGTTCGATGACGGTAGCATAGTTTTCAAATACCCATTTCGTCGGGAGTGACAGCGTCATCCGGTTGGCCTCGGCTGAGGTCTTAAAGGAATTTAAGAACAGCACCACCAGCGGGATAATGACGATCAGGCTGATTACGATCGAGATCAGGTTTCCGGCCACACTGCCGATAGTTCTGCCGGTTCTTCCCATCATGCTTCCACCTCCTTATTTTCCATGGATTTGATGATAAAGTAAAGCAGCGCCAGCACAAAGAAAAACAGGACGCTGGACAGCGTGGTGCCCATAGCTAAATCTCCCTTGGAGAATTCCTTGTAAACAGCTGTGTTGATTACGCCTGTAGCGTTTCCCGGGCCTCCGTTTGTCAGGGAATAGATCATATCGAATACGCGCAGGCCGTATGTAACATTTAAAACCGTTACATTGACAAGAACCGGCTTTAATAAGGGCAGCGTGATATCCCACAGCTTCTGGAAGAAATTGGCGCCGTCGATGCTGGCCGCCTCGTAGTACTCCGGCGAGATGGACATCAGCCCGGCGATGACGACAACCATGATGTAGCCCATGCCCTTCCAGGTATCCACGGTCATGACCGTCGGGAACACCAGACTTAAATCGGTCAGCCAGTTTTTAGCCAGCCCGTCAAGCCCGATTCCCCTCAGAAAATTGTTTAAGAAGCCGGTGGTCGGATGGAGCATGCTCCGGAACACGAGGCCTACCACCAGATACGACATGACCTGTGGGGAAAAGATGATCATACGCTGGAAATTCTTGCATTTGATAAACTTCTGGGTCAGAAGAAGGGCCAGCGCAAGGCCGACAACCGTCTTCATGACTGTGGTAACAACCGTGAACAGCACGGTGTTGCCGATATATTTCAAGTACTCAGAATTGCCCTGAAAGATCTTTTTATAGTTGGTAAGGCCGACAAAATTGATCTCATCGCTGAAATTGTTCCAGTCTGTAAACGAATATGCGATACCCAGCAGACCTGGAAGGAAGCACAGCAGGAAAAAGAGAATCGCCGCGCCGCTGGCAAAGTACCAGGGATATAATTTGTTTCTGTTCATGACCGTACCTCCTTTCCGCCGCCGTTATTTTACCCAGCCCGGGTCCTTCTGCAGCTCCGCCTGTTCGGTACGCCGTCTCATGATCGTATCCAGCACATCCTGGGGCGTCATGGCTCCGGTATACATTGCCTCCAAATCTTTTCCAACATCCATCCACTGGCTGTCGATGTAGTTCACAGAAGTCTGCACCACGTTGGCTTTTGTGAGGGAATCTAAGAACTTCTGGTCCTCATCGGAGTATTTGCTCTTAATCTCCGGCCAGCAGAGTGCGCTCAATTCCGGCTGTCCGTCGAGACGCTTCTGAAGGTTTTCCGGTTTCGCCAGGAACTCGAAGAACTGTTTTGCCTCTTCCACGTATTTGCTGTCCTTGTTGATAAAGTAGGCATTGCTGGCGGGATTGACGCCGACTGCTTTGTTGTCATCCCACGGCATAACGAACGCCCCCAGCTTCTCTGTCGCCTTGAAGTCCGGATAATCGGCTTCGATCTCACCGCGGAATCCCAGCTCGGCAATGGTCATGGCACACCGCTCCGTGGCTATGGCCTCTTTTGCATTCTCCCATGCGTTGCTTAAGTAGTCATCTCCGAAGTATCCGGCTTTTGCACACTCATCTAATTCTGTAATGATGTTCAGTAAGTGGGGAATGGAGTCTAAATCCACTTCATTCGCATTTAACTTGTTGTAGACCTCAGGATCATCGGCCAGCCATAATCCGCCGGTCTCAAACAGGGGAAGTACCTGATGCCAGCCGTTTGTGGTGGCTTCATAGACCGGTGTCGTTCCGGAATCCTGAATGGTCTGGCATACCGTCCTGAATTCTTCGTATGTAGCAGGCGCCTCCAGTCCAAGCTGGCTGAATATGTCTTTATTATACAGATAGAAATACATCTTCGCTCCCGGGAAGGTGATGCCGTATACCTTGTCATCCACGGAGACAGCCGAACGGGCGCTGTCTTCCATGCGGCTCACCCACTCCTGTCCGGTCAGCTCAGCACTGTACTGGTCCATGTGAATGCTGGAGGCCAGACCGATGGGCGTATCCACACAGATGATATCCGGCGCCTCCCCGGAATCCAGCTTCACCTTGATTAAGTCTCTCCACTGGGCGTCGGGGGAAATCTGGAAGTCGATTTTGATTCCGGTCTCAGCTTCGAATTCCTTTGCTAAATCCTGGACGATTCCCGATGTCGGAAGACCGCTCTGGTGGCTGCCGAAGGTCAGGGTTACGCTCTTCTTCCCATCCTTTTCCGCACCTGTATTGCTGTCTGATCCACAGCCCGTCACCACTGCCGCCGCCATGACCGCCGCCATAGAAAGGCTTAATGCTCTCTTTATCATCTTTTTCATATCTGTTCTCCTTTTCTCAACTGATTCTCACTCTTTTTCCACACTTGTCTTTTGCGTCTATATTTTATCGATAAAATACGTTTTCTTTAGCGTAAATTCATCATAACATAAGAGTCATTTTTACAAAATAGACAATTCCGAACTACCATTTGCATTTTTTTGAACTACATTGTATAATAGCACTCACGAAGGGAGGTGGCGTTCTTATCAAAAAGACGACAAAGCATTATTCCCAAAAGATGTATCTTTTTGTCATATATGGCCTGTTCATCCTGCTTCTGCTGGGGATTTTCTTCTTTTTCACCTACACACATTACAGGAAAAATGCCCTGGATGAGGCGAGAAAAGATTTAGAAAACATGTGCGCCTCTGTGGAAAATTCTGTGGAAACCCAATTAAACAACATATCGACCATTTCCATGAATATCGTATACTCCAACGCGGTAAAGTCCAATTTCAAAGAGTTCTCAGCCTCCTATCAGAGGTATGGAACGGACCCGCGCCGTCTGGCGGCCTCCCGTGAGAAGGCGCTGGCCATCCACGATATCGTCACCGCAATCATCGGCGCCTATCAGTCTGCCTCCGATGTCCGGATCTACACCATGGACGGTTCCGTGGCCGGATACTGGCTGCTGCTCTCTTCCGTAGACTTGGAGTCACTTCCCTGGTACGAGGAGACCATGGCGCAAAACGGCCACATGTATATCAGCAATCCGGAAGTGCAGAAGGATTTACCTGCAAGGGGCGGCAATAAAGATTCTCAGAAGTTCATATCCCTGGTGCGTCTGTTTCTCGACACCGGAGGACAGCCGGAAGGCATCGTCGAGGTCATACAGGACTGCGATACCATCTTCTCTCTGGCGACCCAGCTGGAAAACCAGAACCCTGACAGCCGCGTCTACATTTACAATTCCAGAAAAGAGCTGGTCTACCCCTACAATGATACGAAAGCTGTGCCCGATTACTATGGGCTGATTGAGCACAGAGGCCTTCCGGAAAATACCGGCAGGCTTTTAAAAACCGACGCAGGCGAGAACCTTCTCTTTACATACCGGACCACGCCGGACTATAACTGGACCGTGATCTTAACGAAGCCGAAAGCGGCCATCTACGAGCCTCTTAACACCTTCCGGGTAATGTTCGCCCTGATCGGTATTTTCTCCATTTTACTCACCCTCCTGATCTGTTTCTACATCTCAGAACGGCTGACCGCACCGCTTCGGAAGCTGACGGCGGCCACCGGCAAGATCACCATCAACCGGGTGCTGGACGAGAATAAGGTGAATCTGACTTCCGCGGACAGCAATATCACAGAACTTTCCATGCTGTGCGAATCCATCCGCAGCATGTATGAGAAACTCCGCAGCACCTCCCAGGAAGTGCTCTTATCCCAGAGCGAGGAGACGAGAGCCAAGCTGCAGGCCACACAATCGCTGATCAATCCGCATTTTCTCTACAACAGCCTGACAAATATCAGCGTCATGGCCGAGGAAGAGATGAATGAGGACATCATTCAGATGTGCCAGGCCCTGTGTGACTATTTCCGGTATATCTCCTCCTCCAGCGAGATGATCGTTCCGTTAAAAGAGGAGATCTTCTACACCAAACGGTACTTAGAGATCATGCAGATGCGCTACACCGAGGAATTCCATTACACCTTTACCATTGAGGAAGAGGCCGAAAACATCTGCATTCCCAAATTGATCATCCAGCCGCTGGTGGAAAACGCCTTCAAATACGCCTTCGACAAACAGCCGCCCTGGGAGCTCACCATCTCCGCTTCCATCGAACACGACCGCTGGCTGCTGCGAATCCAGGACAACGGCGGCAATCTAAAAGATGAGAAGAAGCAGGAACTGCTTCACCTGTACCGGAACTTAAACCTCAATGAGGAGTTGAAATCCATGCAGATCGGAGGCATGGGACTGAAGAACGTATATCTCCGGCTAAAACTGCTTTACGGAGAGAAGGCAGTATTTGAAATCGAAAATACACTGCCGCTTAAGACGATCTTTATCCTTGGCGGGCCTGTTTACCATTAAAAGGAGGAATACCATGAGCAGCATCCCCCATTATAAGTATCTGGTCGTGGAGGACGAAAGCCTGATACGCAAAAACTTAATAAAAAAGATCACAGCCCTGGACCTGCCGCTTACCCTGATTGGGGAGGCAGCCAACGGAATGGAGGCTATCGTAAAGGTGGAAAAGGACTGTCCCGACCTTGTCATCACCGATATCCGCATGCCGCAGTGCGACGGCCTGGAGCTGTCCCGGTATCTGCACAAGAATCATCCGGGAGTGAAGATCATCATCCTCAGCGGCTATGACGACTTTTCCTACGCTCAGGCCGCCATCAAGTTCGCAGTCAGGGATTATCTGTTGAAACCGGTGACCGCTCAGGCGCTCTCCGAGTCGCTTCAGAAACTGCTGATCACGATGGGGACGGAGACCGAGGAGCTGGAGACCTACCGGACCAGGAACAGCGCCCTGGATCAGAAGTCCATCTGCGAGCTTTTGGAAAAATATCTTCAGGAAAACTATCAGCACGATGTCTCCTTTCAGGAGCTGGCCGAGAAATTCTGTTATACGCCGGAGTATTTGGGGAAAATATTCAAGAAATATACGGGAGAAACTCCGTCCAAATATTTGACAAAGCTGAGAATGAACGAAGCCAAGCGGCTGCTCCTTAACAATCCGGATATGGAGATCCAGATGATCGGAGAGCTGGTCGGCTATAAAGACGGCTTCTACTTCAGCCGTGCATTTAAGAGTTATACGGGAATTCAGCCGAGTGAATTCAGAAACCGCTGATAATTATCAAAAAAATATCATTCAAAAACAGTCAATACAGTATCCTTGACATAGTATATATCGTGGTATATACTTAAACCATAAGGAGGTGTATCATAATGATGACAGCAAAATTATTTGAAAATGGTAGAAGCCAGGCCGTAAGGCTGCCGAAGGAATATCGCTTCCAGGGTGAGGAGGTCGCAGTTAATAAAATAGGAGACGTAGTACTTTTAATGCCGACAGAAAATAAATGGGCCGGTTTTTTAAGCGGATTGAGTTTGTTTTCTGACGATTTTATGAATGAAGGGCGCGGTGATTCTGTAGAGCAGGAGAGGGAAGTTTTATGAAATACATGCTGGATACAAACATCTGTATTTATGCTATAAAAAACAAGCCGGAATCGGTGATCAGAAAAGTACTGGCACAGAACCCTGAAGACTTATGTATCTCCGTGATAACATACGCGGAACTCATGCATGGTGTAGAAAAGAGCCAAGCCGTAGAAAAAAACCGCATTGCGATGTCTTTATTTTTATCTGCAATTACTGTTTTAGATTTTAACAGCCGCGCTGCGGAGGTTTATGGGGAGATTAGGGCTGAACTGGAGAAAAAAGGCACGCCGATTGGCCCCATGGATTTGTTAATCGCGGGACATGCCAAATCACAGAACCTTGTGCTTGTGACAAATAATACAAGGGAGTTTGCACGTGTCACCGGATTACAGATAGAAGATTGGACGTAATAAATTATATGAGAAAGAAGTTCCTATATGGAGCTTCTTTTTTATTTTCCAGGATTAGGGTGTCAAAAGATTAATGACCTTTTGACACCCTAATCCTGGAAAATAAAAAAGCTTTTAAGCACAAGATCTTATGCTTAAAAGCTTTTTAACTGGGCTACAAGGATTCGAACCTTGAAATGACGGAGTCAGAGTCCGTTGCCTTACCATTTGGCGATAGCCCATCAACACAACGGTTGTATTATACTATACCATATTCTCCTCGTCAAGCCCTTTTTCCATATTTTTTCTATTTTCTTTATTATTCCTTCAAATCAAACAGTTTAGACCATATTTCGTGTGCAGCAAATGACAGGGTTCGCATTACACCGCAGACGTCGCAGCAGCCGGCGGTTGGGTCTGTGGTTCGGTCGGTGCATCCGTCGTGGGCTCAGTGGCCTGGGTGCTCTCCGTCTCCGGTACGGATTCTGTTTCGGCCGTTGATGTGGCAGAAGCCTCAGACGATTCCGTGATCTGAGGCTGTGTTTCCGTTTCCTTTGTTTCTTCTGTATCCGGCGGCATTACCGGTTCCTCGTTGGCATCGCCATCCCCGATTACCGGAGTCTCGAAGGTTCCCTTCACTGTCGTCTGCTTCCCGTTCTTCGGGGATATTCCGCCGAGAACGAACGTATATGAGTTTCCGCCTTCCAGGCCGCTTACGTAGATCTCACAGGTGGAGCTGTCCGTATCGCCTACCATGGCGGAATACGTGGTTCCACCCTCATCCTTTACCGATACGGTGGGGTTCTTCCACTTTACCTTTGTCTTAAAGTTGACTGTCACCACACCATTCTCATAATCGACGTAATCGATCTTGATCTTCGCGTCTGAGACCGGCACCTGCGCTTCCGTCGTCGGCGCCTCTGTCGTCATCACCGGCAGATCGGTGGGAGCCGGCGCTGTCGTCTGCGGAACCGGAGCCGCTGTCGTCTGATTCCCCGTCTCGGTCTCGGATTCCTCCGCCGTCGTCGTTTCCTCTGTCGTCGCCTCTGTTGTCACAGGCACTGTCGTGACCGGCTGCGTGGTCGTCTGGGCGGTGGTGGTCATATCCTCGCTCACACCTGCGTGGCCTCCTACCGCATAGGAACGCTCCGTAATCTCCTTTGCAATCTCCTCCATGGTCAGGGGAGCCAGCTTCTCCATGTCCTCCATGGTCAGAGCCGGATTCTGATCGATCAGTTCTTTCAAAAAATATGCTTTTCCATAGGATATTCCGTAATCGTCCGCCAGCGCCTTCACATGGTCCTCTTCGATGACCTGCTGGTCGTATACCACGGCTTTCACCTGATTTTCTTCCAGGGAATTCTGAATATCATTCACGACCGACGACCGCAGGGCCGATGCCTTGCTGACGCTGTCGTTAGAGACAGTTACAAGAATGGCGTTGTCCAGATCATCCAGGTAGCCATGGGTCACCATGGAACCGATCACCGCGTTCACCGCCACATTAAGATCAACACCCTTTAGATTCATGTCTTCCATAATGGCTTTCGCGTCTTCGTTCAGCGGCGCTGCCTCCAACACCCGGTTCTTCCGGTTCACGGACAGCTCCACGCTGGGATTGACATCGATGCCGATCACGGAGTCCACTTTTCCGTTGCGGTACGTATATGTGCCTCCGGCGACTGCCACCATACAGAGGCACGCTGCGGCCAGAGCTGCAACCACGCGCATCCGCTTTCGCATCACAGTGATGGAGCTCACGGCTCTTCCCGCCTCCTCATGCAGCTCCTCCGCTGCCATCTGGGGCACACTCAAATCGATTTTATCCAATACATTCGGAGTCAGGTCCATGACCGCAGACTTCAAATGCGCTTTTATCTGTTCTCTGTTCAGTTGTCTGTCGGTTTTGTGAAACATGAACACTTCCTCCTCTCTTTTTATTCCTTGATCTTTATGTCAGATAATTTTCTAATTTCTTCATTGCACGGTTATATTTAGACAGGACGGTAGCCAAAGGCATGCCTAATGAAGCTGCGATCTCCCGGTGCTTCATCCCGGCAGTCGCGTGCAGAAGGACAATCTCCCTCTCCTCTTCTTTCAGGATCTTGAGCGCCGCGGCCAAAACCAGCTTATCCGCCGCCTGTTCAATCTCCGGGCATACTTCCCCTGTCTCTTCGCCTTCCAGATCCTCAAATGCGATATCGGACTCATGCTTCTGATTGCGAAACTTCATGTAGCATAGATTCCTGGCTATGGTAAACATCCATGCCAGCGGCTTCCCCTGGGACTTGTAACCCGCAGCGGAAGTCCATACCTTTATATAGGTCTCCTGCATGATCTCTTCGGCATCCTGGGGATTCTTTACAATAGACAGGATAAACCCGTAAATTGACCGGTCTGTATTCTGATATAATTGTCTGAACGCTTCCTGGTCTCCCGTTCCAACCTTATTAAGGAGCACCTCATCGCTTAACCGGCCGTAGTCTTCCGGCCCATCAAGGCTCATCATACCCATAAACAACATGGAGTCGATTTCCTTTCTACTAAGTTAATGCAGGATGCTGTCTTCTTATTGCATATTATGGAAATTTTTTTGTTTCCTTATTCTTCCACACCAAAGCCGCTTTCTGTCGTCATGACCAGACAGCACCTGCTATCCCGCTCTGCTACCTTCTCTGTTATCTCTGTCCTGATCTGTTCCCTCGCCGCCCTGTCGTAATCCCTGGGAACGACCAGATCGAAGATCAGATTAATCTGTTTTTCACCTTCAACCATACGAAAATCGTGGAAACTGCATTTGGAATCGATGCTCTTAACGATAGCTTCCACCATTTCCTTAAATTCCGTTACCCTGCAGTCCTTCGTCTCGATGGGATCCATATGGATCACAAGGAAAATACCGAAGCGGCGCTGTGCCTCCCGCTCCACATAATCGATGATTTCGTGGGATTTTTCAATGCTTACATCATTCGGTACCTCCGCATGGATCGACGCCATGCTTCTGGAAGGCCCGTAATTATGTACGATCAGATCGTGACTCCCCACAATTCCGTCAAAACTTTCAACAAATTCCGTGATCTCCCGGTAAAGCTTCGGATCGATGGGCTCTCCGATCAGGGGCGCCAAAGTGTCCTTGGCAATCCCGACACCTGCCCACATGACGATAAGCGACACGATAAGGCCCACGATTCCATCGATATTGAGCCCCCAGATTCCGTAAACCAGAATGGACAGTATGGTCGCTGATGTTGTGCCCACATCGCCCATGGAATCCGCCGCGGTCGCCATCATGACAGAGGAATGGATCCTCTTTCCCAGCTTTCTGTTAAACATTCCCATCCACAGCTTCACGCAGATGGACATAAGAAGAATAACTATGGAAATATACTTAAACGTCATCTCTTCCGGATGAAGAATCTTGCCAAGAGACGTCTTAAACAGCGAAAAACCCACCTGGATGACGATAAATGCCACGATAAACGCCGCGATATACTCCACCCGGCCGTGTCCGAAGGGATGGTCCTCATCCGCCGGCTTGCCCGCCATCTTCACGCCGATAAAGCCGATGATGGAGGAGGCTGCATCCGATAAGTTGTTAAATGCGTCAGCCATGACGGAAATACTGTTGATCAGCAGTCCGATAAACAGCTTTGCCGCAAATAAAAGCACATTGCAGCAGATGCCCACGGTGCTGGCCATCAGGCCATACTCCGTTCTCACGCCGATATCTCCTGTATTCTCATAATCCTTAACAAATGTCTTCACTAAAAAATCTGTCATGTTACTCCCTGTCCTCATACATAACCTGCTCCAGAAACAGACCTTCCGGCGGCGCCGTAAAGCCGGCTGCCTGTCGGTCCAGTTTCAGCAGGATTTCCTTCATTTCCTGTGGACTGCGCTCTCCTAGCCCAATCTCGATCAGCGTTCCCGTGAGAATTCTGACCATATGATATAAAAAACCGTTTCCCGTATAGCGGATCAACAGTTTCGTTCCTTCTTTTTCAAATGTGATATCCGAAATCGTCCTCACTGTGGACTTTTTCATCTTTTTGTTGCCGCAGAAGCTCTTGAAATCGTGTTCCCCCAGAACACAGGCCGCCGCTTCCTCCATCCGTTTCACCGACAGAGATTTTCCGAGTCCGTAACAGTACTTCCGCTCGAATACATCCTTCTTTAGTCCCATCTCAATCCTGTATAAATACGTCTTTTTCACAGCATTCAACCTGCTGTGGAACTTGTCCGGCACCGTCTCCACAGAAAGCACGGCGATATCCTCCGGCAGGTACTGATTAAAGTATGCCCTGATCTGGTCTTCCGTCATACCGGTATCTGCATGGAAATTAGCCGTCTGGGCCAGAGCATGGACTCCGGCGTCTGTCCGCCCCGATCCGTGCACCTCCACCGGCCGGCCGGTGAGTTTCAGTAAAATCCCCTCCAGCTTACCCTGAAGCGTGTTTCCCGTATTGCCCTGTTTCTGCCAGCCGTCATAGCGGCTTCCGTCATACTGAAGAACTATCTTATAATTTTTTATCACGTTTTTTTACTCCCGTCCTGCTTAAAATCCGTGCAGCTGCCATAAATACCACGGTTCCGAAGGCCGCTCCCGCACAGTCCAGCCAGACATCGCTGATCTGTCCTGACCGGCCAGCCACAAAAAGCTGTATTGTCTCATCGGTAAACGGCACCAGAAAGCTTACAAGCACCTGAGACAGAACGCGCCTGTCCAGTGACAGGGCAAACGTCCGAAAACAGAGGCAGAGCAGTATTCCCAGCGCGGCGTATTCCGTAAAATGCGCCGTCTTGCGGATCACATGCTCCGTAATGATCGTGCTGTCCACGCCTCCCGCTGTCAGAACCTGCTGCACCAGCTTAAGCACCGCCCCGCTGTCCGCGGAGGAGAGGTCGGCCGTCTTCATGGAATTGGAAAAAATAAACAGCACGTAAAGCACCGCCGCGGCACTCCAGAGATACTGTCTCCTCTTCATTTTCATCGCAGCATACCGCTTTCATCGACCAGCCTCGCCGCTTTTTTAAGTACGTCCTCATCCTGGACGAGGGCCAGCCTCACATATCCCTCGCCGGAAGGTCCGAAGGCGCTTCCCGGAGTGACCAGAAGTCCTGCCTTTTCGGCCAGTTCCATGGCAAAGGAGGTGGAATCGGAAAAATTATCCGGTATCTTTGCCCACACGAACATGGTGGCCTCCGGCTTGTCCATCTTCCATCCGATCTCCGTCATCCCGTCACACAGGGCGTCCCGCCTGCGCTCATAGGCCTTTCTCGTGGTCTCCACACAGGCCTGGTCTCCCGTAATCGCCGCGACCGCCGCCTTCTGGACAGGCAGAAACATGCCGTAATCCATATTAGATTTCAGCATCTTCAAGTGGCTCACTACCTCTTCATTGCCCACACAGAAGCCGATTCTCGCGCCTGCCAGCCCGTAGGTCTTGGACAGGGAGTTAAATTCCACGCCAACCTCTTTCGCACCTGGAAAATGAAGGAAGCTTCCGCACGTCTTCCCGTCAAATACCAGCTCGCTGTACGCGTTGTCGTGCAGGACGATGATGTCATACTTTTTCGCAAACGCGATGACCTCCTCGTAAAAGCAGTCCGGTGCCATGACCGTGGTCGGATTGTTCGGGTAGGAAATGACCATGAGTTTCGCCTTTTTCGCCGTCTCTTCCGGAATCTCGCTCACATCGATGATGTATCCGTTTTCCTTTCTCTGAGGCATATAAAAAAGGGTGGCACCCGCCAGAAGAGGACCATCCGCAAAAACAGGATAACAGGGATCGGGAACCAGAACGACATCTCCCTCATCGGCAACAGACAGCGCAATATGGGCCAGTCCTTCCTGAGATCCCAAAAGAGAACAGATCTCTGTCTCCGGTTTCAGGCTCACGCCGTAGCGCCTCTCATACCACTGGGCTGCCGCCTCCAAAAGCTCCTTCTGGTCGCTGATGGCATAGACGTAATTCTTCGGATCCGCTGCCGCTTCGCACAGGGCATCGGTAATATGTCTGGCCGGCGGTATGTTAGGCGCCCCCACGCCTAAATCGATCACGGTCTCTCCCCGCTCTTCCTTCTGTCTTTTTATCTCCAGTAATTTAGAAAATATTCCTTCTCCGAATCGGTCCATTCTCTCAGCAAACTGCATCGATTTCTTTCCACCTCGCACTTCCATCAAGATTTTATCAAAATCCATAATGTATATTATTATAGTACAAAGGTGGACATAATACAAGAAAATTCCCCAAAAGCCGGCTGCCCGACTTCTGAGGAATCTGATATCCATATTCACGGCCGCGCAGCTCTGCGTACTGCATCGGGCCTGTCCCGCTCCGGGGCATATCGTATTTATCCTACTGCACCGATTCCAAATAGGCCAGGACCGCCTTCAGGCAGCCGTCCACGCCTACCAGACCGCTTTCCAGAGAAAGGTGGTAGTTCTGGGCCTTTCCCCACTCATTGCCGGTGTAATACTGATAGTAATCCTTCCGTTTCCGGTCCACCTCGCGGATTCTGCTCTCCATCTTCACAGGATCGACGCCTGTCTCCAAGGAATTCATACGTCTGATCCGGTCCTTCATCCTGGCGTAAATGAACAGATTCACACTGTTCTCCAGAACCATATCCGCGCACCGTCCAACGATCACACAGGGGCCCTGGTCCGCCAGCTTCCGAATCACCCTGGACTGCGCCAAAAAGATCTGATCCGACATGGGAACCTGATAGATGGAAGAAAACGGCGAGTAAAAATGGCGGTCCAGCGGATCTTTTATGAATGGCATGTTCTCATCATAATGAAGAAATGCGTCCTCTGACATGTCGCTCTCCTCCGCAGCCATGGAAATCAATTCCTTATCGTAAAACGGAATTCCCAGACTCTCAGCCAGTTTCACTCCCAGTTCACGTCCGCCGCTTCCAAATTCACGACTGATTGTAATCGCTCTTTCCATAAATCATTCCTCCTTGTCCTGAGCACTCAAAACGGCTGAAACAGGCCGCATGTGTACGATGTATGTGCTAAAACTCATACCTGCATTGTACCACATCCGGCTGTTTCTGTACACCATTTTGCATACCGTTTCTGTGTGCCTGTCCGGGAGTCTTTATAAGAGTCTCTTCAGATTATGACAAACATACTTCAGGACTCGCGCTGCCGCGCTTTCAGTTCCTCCACGATCGAAACACTGGCCGTCGATCCGATCCGGCTCACCCCCATATCGATCATCTCAAGCGCCGTGTCAAGCGTACGGATTCCCCCCGCCGCCTTTATCTTCACCGCATCTCCCACCATCCGTTTCATCAGCATGATATCAGCTGTCGTGGCGCCGCCGCTGCCAAAGCCAGTCGAGGTCTTGATAAAATCAGGCCGCACCTCCAGGGCAATCCGGCAGAGCGCCTCCTTCTCCTGATCCGTTAAATAGCAGTTTTCAAAGATGACCTTGGAGATTACTCCCGCCTCCCTGCACGTTTCCACGATGGAAGCCATCTCCCGCTCCACGTATCCGTAGTTCTTCTCTTTCAGCTCCGTCAGGTTTACGACGTAGTCGATCTCATCGGCCCCGTTTCGGATGGCCTCTTTCGTCTCACTGGCCTTGTCGTTGATCGTCGTCTGCCCCAGCGGAAAACCGATGGCGGCTCCCACATGGACATCGGAGCCGGAAAGCAGCTCTCTGCACAGAGCCACCGGGGCCGGATTGATGGCTACCATCCGGAATCCGTATTCCCTGCTCTCCCTGCACAGCTTCTCAAAATCAGTCCGTACCGCATAGGCCTTCAGCTGGGTGTGATCAAAATACCCGGCCAGTTCCTTTGGCGTTATCTTCATGTCTGTCTCCCTCCTCATTCCTTATCTGGCCAGCTCCAGAATCTCCATTACCGCTGTCTGGTCCAGCTTTTCCATACTTCCCAGGCTGCCGCCCGCAACTGCACGCCCGGCCATTCGCGAAAACTGGCTGTCATCAATTCCGGCCTCTGAGAGCGTGGTAAAAAGCCCCAGTTTCCTAAAGAAATTCTCCAGGCAGCTGATTCCCAGCGCGGCCATCTCATCCTCCCGCTTATCCTCCGCTTCGATTCCGAATACCCTTTCCGCAAACTGTGCAAAACGCTCCGGATTTCTCCTGCTCACAGCCTTCATCCACGCCGGAAATACGATGGCCAGCCCCGCTCCGTGGGCAATGTCGTAGAGGGCGCTCAGCTCATGCTCAATGTTATGGCTGGCCCAGTCCTCTTCCCTTCCTTTTCCCAACAGTCCGTTGTGGGCCACATTTCCCGCCCACATGAGTTCGGCCCAGACCTCGTACCGGTCCGGATCCGCTAATGCCAGCGGCACATTGTGGATGATCGTCTTCATGGCCGCCTCACAGAGACGGTCTGACAGCTCCGTGTTCCCATTGGGAGAGAAATACCGTTCCATCACATGGGCCAGTATATCGGCGCTCCCTGCTGCAATCTGCCGTTTCGGAAGTGTGTAACAGAGCTCCGGATTTAAAATGGCAAACTTCGGATACAAAAGCGGTGAGCAGAACGACTTCTTCTCATTCTCCTCCTCTCTCGTAATCACGCTGCCGTCACTGCTTTCGCTCCCGGCCGCCGGAATGGTTAAGACCACCCCCGTGGGAAGGACTTTCTCCGGCCGCTTCTTAGTATGGTAAAAATCCCACACATCGCCCGGATATAAGACGCCTGCCGCAATGGCCTTCGCCGTGTCGATCACGCTGCCTCCTCCTGCTGCCAGCACGAAATCCAGCCCTTCTCGCCTGCACAGCGAAATCCCCTGACGCACCAGCGACAGTCTGGGATTGGGACGGACGCCCCCCAGCTCCCGGTATTCCACACCAGCCTCTGTCAGTGATTTTGTGATCGCACCGTACGTCCCCGCAGCTTTTAAGCTCTCTCCTCCATACAGCAGCAGAATCCGCCTGGAGTAAGCAGCCGTTTCCCGCCCCGCCTCGTTATGGGTACCCCTTCCAAACAGGATGCGGGTAGGATTGTACCAGATAAAATTATTCATGTTTTTCCCCCATCTCTTTTCGATAAGCCCCCAGTTCGCCATAGACTCCCGTCAGAGCGTCATACGCATGGTTAAATATCTCATACAGGCGGTCGTACCGCAGACGGTTTTCCTCCCTCGGCATCACCGTATCCACGATGGTGTTAATTTTTTTCGCCTCGGAGAAATCCCGGTATATTCCCACGCCCACGCCGGCGCACACCGCCGCGCCCATGCTGGTTGCCTCCTCCCGGTATGCCGGTATTTTTAATGGCATCTGGAAGATATCCGAGAGAATCCGGGGCCACGTCTGCCCCTTGGCGCCTCCGCCGATGAGCATCAGCTCCTTCATCTCACGTTCCCGCCGCATACTCTCTAAAATAACCCGCAGATTGAAACCAACGCCTTCCAGCACGGCCCTGGATAAGTCATGCTTTCCAATCGTCACCGACATGCCCAAAAAGGCGCCTCTGGCATCCGGATTCCAGCGCGGTGAGCGCTCCCCCAGAAGATAGGGCAGGTATAGAAGACCGCCCGCTCCCGGTATGGATTCCATGATTCCCCTGTTGATCCGCTCATAAGGGCTTTCTCCCGTTTTCGCGGCCTCCTCCATCTCTCCGCGGCACAGCGTATTGCGGTACCACTGATAGGAATAGCCTGCCGCCTGCATGGTACCGCAGGGAGTATAGAGCTCCGGGTCTAAATGAACCCAGTTAAATGTCCGCATCTCAGGATCGAATAACGGCCCCCTCGACGCCAGCGATATCCAGGACGATGATCCCAGCACCAGATAGGCACTCCCCTCATCCACCACACCGGCCCCGACACAGGCGCAGCTTCCATCCCCGCCTCCGATCACGACAGGCGTTCCCTCCAAAAGTCCGGTGGCCTCTGCGGCTGCTTTCGTCACGCCCCCGGCGATATCGGTCGATGGATGCAGCTCCGGAAGCAGCTCTTCATCGAGGTCCAGTGCCCTTAATATCTCTTCGGACCACATTTTCGCCCGGATATCGAAGAGATTCGTTCCCGACGCGTCGCTGTAATCCGTCACGAACTTCCCCGTCAGACGGCAGATGATGAAATCCTTGGCATGCAGCATCTTATAACAGCGGCGATAGACGTCCGGCTCGCGGCGGCGCACCCATAAGAGCTTTGCCGCGGAATAGGAGGCGCTGAGCCTGTGGCCCGTAATCTCATATCCGCGCTCCATACCGATACGTTCCACCATCCACCGTTCCTCTTCCACCGCTCTCGTATCCGCCCAGATGATCATCGGGCGCAGGGGATTTCCCTCCCGGTCCACAGGCAGGCAGCCCATCATCTGGGCGCTGAAGGACACGGCGGCTATCCTCTCCGGACGTATCCCTTTTTTTTCCAAAAGTTCTCTCGTCGACGCACAGACTGCATTCCACCAGTCCTCCGGGTCCTGTTCTACAAACCCCGGCTGCGGGTAACTCGTTGGATATTCGTGGACACAGCTGGCTATAAGCGTTCCGTCTGCGCGATAGAGTGTGGCCTTATTTCCGCTGGTTCCAAGATCGTGGGCCAGAATACAGTTGTCCCCGCAGCCTTCCGCATTTCCTAAAGTTCCCTGTCCCATGGCGCCTCCTTACAGCGGCAGCTGCACCAGCGCAGCCGGCATTTCATGTTTTAAATTCACCTTTCCCGGTCCCGTCACAAGGTCGAAGCAGGAAGCGATAATCCGGCCGTCCCATACAATCGGCTCCCCTGGCTGATCCAGTCCCCCGTCCGCGCCTTTGCAGTCCGGGCTCTGGGCAATCCGCCGTACCGTTCCTCCGGGTGTCACCTGCACGATCGCATTGGCACAGAAATCCGCAATATACAAGTTTCCTTCCTCGTCGAATATCATGCCATCCGTGCTTTTAAGCTCCTCCGGATCCCGGGCGAACAGCGTGTTTTCGTCCAGGCTTCCGTCTTCCTTAAACGTAATCCGGTAAACGGCTCCGTCCCCGAAATTCCCCACATAGAGCCGTCCTTCCTGATCAAAGACGATCCCGTCGGCGCCATACTGGCAGTCCGGATTCTCCGTCACAAAGGTGGCGAAGATATGGCGGTCCTCCAGGGTATTGGTAATCTGAATCCCCTCCTCGTCAAGGCCGAACCGGTATACGCAGCTCACCAACTTTCCATCCGGCCTCTTAACCGGATGCAGATAGCTCTGTGTGACGTACATGTACCCGCCTCTGATGCGGATACCGTTAGGATGCTCCATGTGTTCCGCCACGACGACAGTCTTTAAGATGTTACCTTCCTCATCTACCGTGAGCTTCAGAATTCTGCCCTTGTACAGCAGCTCTTCCCGTTCACTCCAGCCCTGGTTGTCGCAGAGATAGAGATTCCACTCGTCATCAAAGGCGATCCCCATATTTCTGGCCACCCCGGTCTCCGGATGAACCGGTACGTCGAACCACTTTCGCACATGGCCCTCTTTATCGATGCGGACCACACAGCCGGAAATGCTGTCATCCGCGTAATTCGGGCAGGACAGCACCAGATTTCCATGGCGGTCTACTGCCATCCCGTCAGGTGTGCATACGTACTCCGGCAGCGTGCAAAACAGTCTGCTCTCTCTCATTCCAACTCCTCCATTTCTAAAATCGAACCACGATTTTCTTCGTATCCGGCTTCTTCGCCTCGATCAGTTCAAATGCGTCGGTGATCCGCTCAAAGGGGAACGCATCGGAGATAAAGTCCATAGGATCCAGGACCCCCTGGTTAATCCACGCCATAATCTGGGAATGGGCTTCCCCTTCCCCCCTCTTACTGGGCCACTGCACGAACTGGAGCGTCCAGTTATAGGGAGCGCTGCTCCAGTCCAGCTTCATGGACAGTTCAGGAGAGATACCGTAGCAGCAGATTTTTCCGTTGTATTTCACCAGCCCCATCGCCTCGTTAATCAATGCATTGACGCCCACTGCGTCCACCACATAATCCACGCCATCCGGGAAAATCCGCTTCACCTCCTCCGTCACATTGCAGGAGGCAGAATGAAACGCGTAATCAGCCCCCATCCGCCTCGCTGTCTCCACCTTGTCCTCCAGAATATCCGTAGTGATGACCGTCTTAAGCCCCAGCAGCTTTAAAAACCTGGTAAAACAGAGTCCTACCGGACCCGCACCGAATACCACTGCGGTCTCATTAGGCTGAAATCCAAACCTTCGGATGGCGCTTAAGACCTCCCGAAACGTGATAATCATAGAAGCGCCCACCGCATCCACCCGATCCTCCGGCCGTATAACGGTCTGAGCTGCATAGGCCTCGTTCCACTGTTTTGTGCCAGGACCCATCCCATGGCGGATGGCACTCTTCTCATCTCCCACCACACAGTATTCCGCATAGGCGCCCCAGCCCGGAATGTATCCATCGGCCGCCTCCTCCAGAAATGGGAGCAGCACACGGTCGCCCACATGGAGGTTTTCCACAAATTCTCCCGTTTTTACCACTTTTCCCACACCTTCGTGCCCCAGTATGGCAGGGTATGTGTGGAAATTCTTAAATGTCCTGTGAATCAGCTTACTATCCGTTCCGTTGCATACCCCGCAGCTCTCCATTTTCACAAGAGCCTGGCACGGGCCAATCTGCGGCATGCTTATCTCTTCCACCGATAAACGGCCTTCCCCATCTACAATTAACGCTTTCATACGCTTCTCCTTTTTTGTTTGCCCGGAATGCATTGGTCTGTTCAAGCAGATCCTAACCAATCGCTGCCACCAGAGCCCATAGACAGCCGCATACCGCCTCCTGTGCATTTACGGTCTTTGGATAATGGATATAGTCCTCATAACATTTCTGGACGCAGAGCCCCTGGCACGCCGTATGGACATCAGGCAGCCCGTCTTCCCCCGGGACGATGCGGGCAAGAAGCCCTTCGTATCCTTTTCTTAAGACAGGCTCCGCCGTCTCCTCCGGCACCATTCCCTTATCCGCCGCCCATTTCCAGGTGTACAAAAACATGGCGCTTCCCGAGGTGTCGCACCAGTTATCCACGTCATCAGTCCGGTCCACTACCTGTCTCCACAGACCGTTCTCCCGATTCTGATATTTCTCCAGGCCGGCCAGCAGCTGATTCAGCTGATCCTCCACCGCTCTCTTTCCCTCATAACCGGCGGGAAGGAGATCGAGAACTTCAGTCAGAATCAGGGCATACCACCCCAGTCCCTCACTCCAGACACATCCTGATCTGCCGTCCGGACCGGCCCAGGGAGCCAGACAGCCCTCACTGTAGGCGTGTACCAAAAGACCGTCGTGCACATGGCAGTACCGGTAAATCAGTTCCAGCTGCAGCACCGCCTCGTCAAAACACTCCGTCTCCCCGAATACGGCACCGTACCGGCATAAAAACATCTGCCCCATAAAGACGCCGTCCACCCACATTTCTCCCGGAAACTCGGTACGGTTATGAAGAAAACCTCCTTCTCTCGTCCGCGGATAATCCCGGTAGGTTTCCCGGATCTTTCTGCATGCCTTCTCAAACCGTTTCTCCCCCGTCTGCTCATACATCCAGACCAGCACGGCCCCAGTCATCATGTCGTCCATGCTGCATCCCGTAAAGCCCCGGACACTTCCGTCCTCTGCTACATGGTCCATACAGTATGCAAGCACATACTGGTAGTACAGCTCATCCCCGGTTTTCTCCCATAAATGAATAAATCCCATCAAAAGATAGCCCTGCGGATAGCTCCAGGAACGGTATGGATACTCATCCGCCTCCGGATACCGTTTCTGTATGGCCGCCGCCAGTTCCCGCGCCCTTCCGGGCAGATCCGTTCTATTTATTTTCATTTTGCATCTCCTTCCTGAGCATTTTGATAAAGCCCAACTATCCCTTAACCGCCCCCGCGGTCACTCCCTGCACGATGAATTTCTGTAAAAACAGGAATAAGAAAAACATGGGAAGAATCGAGAGGAGGCACGCCGCAGACGCCAAATTCAGATACGAGATCTGCTGCCCGATAAATGACTGCTGCGCCACGGGCAGTGTCCTCACGGCCTCCTTGGATACCACAACCAGGGCGATCTGATAGTCATTCCAGATTCCCAGCGCCGATAATACGACAACCGTCATGGTAACCGGCTTTAATAATGGAAAAACAATTCTCCAAAAGGTCCCCATCCTGCTGCATCCGTCGATCGCCGCCGCTTCCTCCAGCTCCACCGGAACGGTTTTGATAAAGCCGCAGTAGAGGAAGATGTCAAATCCCATCTGAAATCCCACAGACACGAGCACATAGGCTGGACGGCTGTTTAAGAGATGAAGGTTCATAAGATTCTTATAGAGCGGAAACATGATGGTCTGAAACGGCAGCATGACGGAAGCCAGGAAAATGTACTGCCAGACTCCGTAAAACCGGTTGTTTCCCCGCCGCACCACGATATAAGCCGCCATGGAACAGATGAGAACCAGAACAACGACTCCGCACACGGTAGATACCGTGGAATTGGTAAAGGCCCTCAGGAAATCAGATTTCTGCACCGCCTCCACAAAATTTTGAAGATAGAGCGTATCCGGAAATGCGAGGGGGTTCTTGAGCATAGTCGCCTCCCTCGGCTTAAACGCATAGATAATCAGGACGTAAAACGGCGCCAGAAACAGAATCGTCACACACCACATGACCAGGCTCAGCAGGATAAAACGCCGGCCGGAGGCCGTATGTAATTTCTTTCCCATCACAGCTGCACCTCCCTCTTCCGCAGCAGCTTCGTAACCACTCCCGTGATTCCCACTACGAAGATCAGCATCACCAGGCCGGCCATCTGCCCGTATCCAGCCCTGTTATTCGTGAAGAAATGATTGTATACGAACAGGGAAAACGTCTCGGACGCCTTTCCCGGTCCCCCACCCGTTGCCGCCTTCGGATAGTCGAAGACTTTTAACCCATACCCCAGCCACAGTGTGACACAGGTGGTAAAGGCCGGGGCCAGCATGGGAAATGTCACGTTCCAGAAGGACTGCCACGCGTTTGCCCCATCGATTCGGGCCGCCTCCTTTAGGTCTCCGGGCACCGACTGAATACCGGCGTTGTAGATCACCATGGCCAGCCCCGTATCCCGCCACAGACACATCAGGGCAATTCCCGGAATCACCGTGGTCAGCCTGGTAAGAGGGCTTACAATGCCGAAGTTCACCGGAAATACGTCTCCATAAATTCTCTGCCAGATAAAAGCCGTGATTACCAGGCTGGCGATAATCGGAAGGAACATGGCGCTTTTCAAGAACCGGTTGCCTGCGACGTTTAAATTTAATCCTACGGTTATGGCCAGTGCCAGGATGTTGACGCCGATGCAGGTAATTACTGTGTACTCCATAGTATTGGAGACTGCATTGATCGTCTGTGTATCGTGAAACAGGGCGGTTAAGTTCTTAAGCCCCACAAAATCATACTCCTTCGACAGACCGTTCCAGTTTGTGAACGCAATCCCGAACGCCTGAAAAAACGGGACTGCGATGACGAAAAGGAATACCAGGGCGGCCGGGAGTAAAAACATGAAATCAATACTGTTTCTCTTAACAGACTTCCATCTGCCTTTCATAGCATACGCCTCCTTTCTAAAAAAGGGAGCCGCCGCGTTCCGGCCGCTCCCTTTTCGTCAATTCCCGTCAGCCCCCTGTTGCCCGGATATTGTCAAATGATTTCTGCCACTTCTCGATCACCGTCTCCGGAGAATCCCCCGCAATTCTTCCCTCGATATAGATCTTGTCAAAATCCTGGTAATACTGGCCCGCCAGGCCCGGATTCATCTCAAAATAGTATCCCTTTTCGTCCAGAACCTCCGTAAAGATCGTGAGAAGCGGATCCGGATTATCCGCACTGACGCCCGAGAGAGCACTGATACAGCCCGATGCGTTGGCCCATACTTTTCCCGCCTCCGGTGTCAGAACAAACTCTGCGAACAGCATGGCCTCTTCCATGTGCTTGCTCCCGGATGAAATCATGAAGGAGTCATCGGCATTGGCCGGCATATAGTTCTTTGCAGGATCATCAGACCATGGATAATACGTAAATCCAAACTCATCCGTATTGCCTGCTGCCTTCTGTGCAATACGGATATCGGAGATCGCCCATGTTCCCTGCATCATCATGGCTGCGTCGCCGCGTCCAAACTGCGCATACTGGTCGGAAGCCTGCTGGCTTGCCGCCTTCTCATCTACCAGCGCGTAATCGCGAACCAGCTTCTGACCGTGCGTAATAATGTCCACAAACTCCGGATAATCGGAAAATTTCTTTTCCCCACTCATCAGTTTCTCAAAAATCATCGGATCGGCAACCATCGGTCCCGTAAAAGTCTGGCCCTCAATGATGATATTCTCTGTCCAGGATTCCGCATAACCGGAAGCCAGCGGAACCATTCCTGCATCCTTTATCTTCTGGCAGGCCTCTAAAACTCCCGACATCGTATCTAAATCCTCCGGCTTCACTCCTGCCTTCTCCAGCATGTTTTTGTTGTAATAGAAGCCGTATCCGCCTCTGTCCAGAGGAATTCCATAGATCTTTCCGTCCAGTGATATGGAATCGATACAATTCTTGTCGATATTATCCGGGAAAATGGAGGGATCCAGCGGTTCCACCAGCCCGGCTTCGATGACCTCCGGCGTCTCAAACGGCCGGTAATTGATGAAATCAGGCGCATTGTCCGCCGCTACCCGCTGTTTGTACTGATTGATAAAATCATCTCTGGAAAGGAACTCCACTTCGATCTTTATGTTCGGATACTTCTTCGTAAATGCTTCCGACAGCGCTACCAGTCCGTCTTTCTTCCCCTGTTCCCCCATGTGGTGAAGAAATGTCAGTGTAACTTCCTCTTTGCTCTCCTCTTTTTTCTCTTCCTTACCCTCCTCCTTCTTTGCCTCTGCTTTTGTTTCTGCCTCTGCCTGGGCAGCACTCTTCGTCTCTCCGGTCTTCCCGGATCCCGAGCTACATCCCGTCACAGCCGCGATGGCCATACATGACGCCAGTGCCAGACTAACCCATCTTTTTTCTCTCTTTCTCATATCTCTTCTCCTTTTCTTTGTTCTTGGGGTTCCCACTGACACTATTGTATATCATTCAACATGCACAAACAATTTAATAAAAATGATATTTTATTAGTTATTATGACATTTTTTTATCTGCGATGCCAAATTACCAGGCGGACGCCCGATCGGAATAAATGTATTACGTTCCGTTCTGAATATACTCCGTCGGTGATTTTCCCGTTTCTTTTTTAAAGAACTGATAAAAATACGCATAATTGTCGATTCCCACCATGTTGGATACCTCATAGACCTTATATCTGCCCTCACGGAGCAGCTGGACCGCTGTCTCCAGGCGAATCTGATTGAGAACGTCAATAAAACTCTTCCCCGTATCTTTTTTGATCAGCCGGCTTAAATGAGCCGCCGACAATCCTACGTAGTCGGCCAGTTCCGTCAGAGTGATCTTCCTGCTTAAGTTTTCCCGCATATACGCCAGCGCCCGGCGCACCACTATGGCGTAGTGCTCCTCCTTCTTCTCTTCCAGATACTGCATATTCCCCTCTCGGGTCATTTCAGTCAGGATTTGATTTTCAGTCAGGCTGCACGTTCCATTGAGGCTTACATTTCCGGTCGGTTTTCCTTCTCCAGGCAGATTTCTTTCTCCCTTCAGGCCTCCGACTCCGTACCTCCCCTCCATGCTCCCTCTGGCAATCCGCCTCACCGTCTCCACCAGTTCCTTATTTTCAATCGGTTTCAACAGAATATCCGCCGCCCCCAGCCGCAGCGCCTGCTGTGCATACTGAAACTCGTCAAAACCGGTAATGACAATCGACGCAAACGTATCGTACTCCACTTTCAAGGCCTTAACCATCTCCAGGCCATCCATTCCAGGCATTTTAATATCGGTGATAATAATATCCGGATGATGCTCCTTCGCATATCGGAATCCCTCGATCCCATTCGTCAGCCTTCCCTCGATTTCGCAGCCCATGGCCGCCCAGTCAATAGTCTCGCAGACAGCCCGCCGGACGAGAGCATTGTCATCGACTACCATAATTTTAATCATGTAAATCCCCCGTTTCTGTCGATGGCAGGAAGGACTACCTTCACGACAGTCCCCTTCCCCACCTGGCTCGACACTGTAATTCCGTACTCCTGCCCGTACAGAATTTTTATCCGTTTCTCTACGCTTACCAGGCCGAAATGGCTGGAACTGTCTTCCTCCGCACTGACAGAAAAATCGCAGTATCGTTTCAGAGTCTCCTCGTCCATTCCCGCTCCGTTATCTGCAATCTGTATCACCACGGCCCCTTCTCCCTTCGGCCCGGCAATCAGATCCGACGAGACAAAGATCACTGCCCCCTCGCTTAAATTCTCCACCCCATGAATGACCGCATTTTCCACCAGCGGCTGTAAAAGCAGAGAAGGCACCTGGTACTCCTCCGCCTGCGGTTCCACATCAAAAAACACCTCCAGCCGGTCCTCCATCATGAATTTCTGGACCTCCAGATAGTCACTGACATAGCTGAGCTCCTCCCTCAGCGTCACAGTGCTCTTTCTCCGGTTAATGGCCACACGCATCAGCCGTCCCAGAGACGTACAGATGGAGGCGATTGTGTCCTGTCCGTTTAATTTGGCAACAGCATTTAAGGACTCCATGGCATTGAAAATAAAATGTGGATTCACTCTCGCCTGAAGTGCCCCGTACTCCGCCTGAAGCGCCTTATACTCCGCCTGCTCCGTCTCCAGCTTCTGTCTGGCCAGATGTTCCACCATGTCCTGTAAGCTGACCGCCATATCGTTGAATGCAATGGTAATCTGGCCTATCTCATCTTTGGAATAGGGGACGGAGAGCGTGGTCCACTCCCCCTGCTTAAGGCGCTGGATGTGATCATACAGCTGGCGGATTCCCCTCGTAATACTGCCAGAGATCACCGCGGCGCAGATTACCGCCGCCAGTATGGTCGCTGAGCAGACGATCAGAATTGCCACCAGCATCTGATTCATGGGGCCGAAGAGCTCCTGCTCGTTAATAAGATAGATCACGTTCCACTTCTTGTCCTCGGTTTCCTTATTTCGGACCAGATAGCTCCTGCTTCCGCTCCTGATTAAATGGCGGGAATCACCGGACTCCCTGCTCTTCTCCAGTATGGACGCAGGATTTAATTGTTCGCCGTTCCTTCCAAAGATCACCTCCCCCTCCGGGTTTAAGATGGTAACCTTTCCATTTTTGCTCTGTTCCAGTGCCAGAAACTGACGTTCAAATATATCCCTGCTGATCCCCACCGCGATCACACCGTCATACTCCAGCCTGACCGGACTGTAAATAGACCGGATCATGTAGACCTTTTCCGGCTCTGAGACAAAACACCTCCAAATGGCGCCTTTCGGTATTACTTTTCTGTTGACCCGGATATAGTCTGCAATCTCCTGGTTCACATCCTTAAAGCTTTGTGTTTTATAATCATAATAGGTGATCACTGAGCTGTTGTCCAATGCGTAGAAATCCAGGATTGGCGACCTCGATGTATTTCTCTGATTCACGAAGGAAGCCACGGCGCGGCGGTTGTAATAGATATTACTGTCCTTTTTATTTAAATAGCTGCCGAACAAATCCCAGTTCTGCACCATATTTAACATCGTATCCTCATATTCCCGTGTTCTCGTTCCGATGTTGACGGCGATCTGGTCAACCAACGTCTCCACATACACCCCCGTACTGTCCAGCTGACGTCTTATGTAAACCGAGCTGATAATCCCTCCCGCTGCCAGAATACCGGCTGTAATCAAGGATACACTGGTCAGAAGTATCTTTTTTCCAATTTTCATACTGCAATCCCCCGATTTTTAACAGAATGTTCTGATTTTATTCTAAGCGTTTCCTAAAGAGATAGCAATTCTGTTTTTGGTGGAAATTATTAGGTTTTCTGACATTTTTGAAAACCGGGGAGAAAACAGGAAAAACTACATCCGGAAAGGGACGGGGAATTGCGCTTTTTTTGTATATAGTATATGATATAGGAGATTATAAAATAAAAGCTGCGGCAAATACAAAAAGAATGGAGAAATGCATGACAGGATTGATTATCACAGGACATGGGCAGTTTGCCTCCGGTTTGGTCAGCGCGCTGGAATTGCTGATTGGACATCAGGAGCTGCTGGCTGCCGTGGATTTTGAATTCGGGCAAAGCTGGGACACATTGATGGAACATTTAAAAGATGCAGTCGGAACCATGCAGACTTGTGACGAGCTTCTCATACTGTGCGATATGATCGGCGGATCTCCTTATAAATGTGCCGCCGCGCTGACAGATACAGACCCGCGGCTGACGGTTTTATATGGAATTAATCTGGGTATGGCGCTGGAACTGGCCATTCGATGCAGGATGGGACTGGACAATGACGCGCCCGCGCTTGCCGGAGAGATGGTTGCTACCGGAAAGGCACAGATCGGAATGTACCGGTCGGAACAGGAAAAGAGTGACAGGAAAGAGCAGGAGGATAATTTCAGATAATAAAAGCAGTGATCTTTGATATGGACGGTGTTCTGATCGACAGTGAAATCGTATATTTGAACCACACGTTTCAGTGTCTGAAGAAATGGTACCCGGCCTTCTAAAAGAAATAAAAGACCGGGGCTATCTGCTGGCTCTCGCCTCATCGACCAGTAGGAATCGGAAATCTATCTGCATACGGCAGGCGTCCTGCAGTGTACACCGTCACAATGTCTCGTCGTGGAAGATTCCACTTACGGTATCATGGCCGGCCACGGAGCCGGTATGACCGTAGCTGCGCTCATCGACGACCGTTTTCATTTTGACCGTACACTTGCTGATTACAGCATATATGAACTCTCCGAAGTTCTCACTATTCTGGATCAGATGGCCGCGGTGAATCAACAATAGCTTCGAAAAAAACCGCATTCCTCATCGTTGCACCGCGAAGCCTCCTGCAGGCGGATGTTGCAGTGGAACACGTGTCCCAGAGGCCGGTCCGCGCTGCCATAATACCGGTATACAAACGGAATCTCAAACTCCATCAGCTTCTCCACCAGAAGCGGCGCCTGTTCTCTCAGAAAATCTCCGGCAGCCGTCATGAGAAACACCGGCGGATACTGACTGGTCACGTAATTCACGAGGCTGATTTTCTCGTATTCCTCTTTCGTCCCTCTCTCCGGCAGAAGGTCCGCCATAAGCAGATTGCTCTGGTCCTTCTCGTCTTCGGAGACTGGTGCCCGATAGACACCGCAGTTCAGTGCAACAGCCGTCGGCACAAATCCCTCAGGCGGCTGAAAGGGATACTTTGCCGCATATTCCGGGTTTGTGCAGACAGCGGCATAAAGTCCCAGATTGTGGGCCCCGGCGGAATCCCCCACACCGAAAACCCGCGTCCGGTCAAAGCCATATTCCTCCGCATGATCCAGCACCCAGGCAAACACCCGGTTTGTGTCCTCCAGCGCCGCCGGAAACTTATATTCCGGCGCGAGACGGTAGGTGAAATTTACGACTGCGAATCCGCGGCATGCCAGATCCATACAGTAGTACTGGTACCTCTCCTTATCACCATACACCCATCCGCCGCCATGAACACTCACAATAACCGGGAGTACCCCCGCCTTGTCTCTTGGACGGTATACATCGAGAATCTGCCGCTCTGCATCTTCCCCATAGACGATATCGTCAAAACGCCGGATTCCCTCCGGTGTGGTGAGACCGGCATCCCGCCGTTCATCCCCCTCCCGAAACAGTCTACGAATTGTATCACTCATTTCTGACATAGTTATCTGTACCTCTCTATTTTATATTCCGTTTTGCTTCCAGGTCATTCTGAATCGACGCAATATACTTATCGATATTCATCATGAAACACAGAACCAGGCAGATCACCGCGATGATCGCACCGCTGTATCCAAACCCGAACCGAATCATAGTAACAGCGGAAGCCGGCTGCACCGCGGCGGTCCCGTCATATCCGCCCATGGTAATGATCCAGGTGCAGAGGGCGGAGCCGAGGCCGATTCCAACCTTCATACCGAAGGATGTACAACAGTTGACCAGTCCCTCCGAGCGGACTCCGGTCTTCCATTCACCGTAATCCACGACATCCGCGGTCATTGCAAAGATACCGGACATGATTGGTCCCATTCCCGTTCCTTTTATGATCAGCCCCAGAAGAACCAGCGGGAAGCTGGAACCGGCCGCACCGATGATCAGCCCGCCCAGAGCCATCAGAAATGCACCGCCAATCATCAGTTTCCATTTTCCGTATCTCTGAATGGCCTTCGGCAGCATAAGATTCACGATGATGGCCGGAATCGTAGTCGCCATGGATATGTAGGTTAAGTAACCCAGATTATTTAAAACGATATTGCAAAAATAGAATGTTGTGGAACCGGTACTGACGATTCCAATATACAGAAACATAAACAGCAGACTCTGAATATAAAAATACCTGTTTTTGAAAAGTGCCGGCAGTGCTGTACTCAGCGGAACATTCTCCACCTGAACCACACCGGTTTCCGCGTCTTCTCCGATATGCTCCCTGGTACCCAGAAAGCAGATGAGACACATAAAAAATGTTACGATGCCGTAAATAATCGACAGCCAGAACCATCCCGCCGTAGACAAGAGGGTTGCTGTCACCCCATTGATAATCAGCGTTGTAAGCTGAGTCATGACGAAACGCGTAGTCGCCGCGGAGGCGCGGTCCTGAACATTCAGCGTCATGCGCGACAGCAGTGCGTTAAACGGCAGGTTGTTGGCTGTATACACGATACAGTTCTGGAAAATATAGGTCAGATACGCATAGACCAGCTTTCCATTCCCGCTTAAGCCTCCGGGAACATTAAACTCCAGGATCAGAGCGATCGCCATAAGCGGCGCCGTCCACAGCACCCATGGCCTTGCCTTGCCCCAGCGGGTCTTCGTCTTATCGACAATCGCCCCCATGATAATATCGGTAACCCCATCGAACACGCGCGCCAGCAGCATCATAGTGCCGACCGCGGCGGCAGCGATCCCCACAGTGTCCGTATAATACGCAGTCAAAAATGTGGAACACAGGGCTACTGTCACATTGGCGCCGCAGTCTCCCATACCATAAGAAATTTTTTCTGACCATGATAAACCGGTTTTCTTTTTTCCCATTGCTTCCCCTCTCCTGTAACTTGATTTTTTATAATCCTCATTATAACGGAGACGGACAGGGAATTCCTTGCGTATTTTAGCCAAAAACATCCATATATTGACCTGTACATGAAAATACAACCGCTATTCTTCTTTATTCTTCTTTATTTCTTTCCATTTTTCTATATTGGAACGGGGTTGTGCCATACTCCTCCTTAAACGCCAGAATCAGTCTCCGGTCGTCAGAGAAACCATTATTGAGAGCAATCTCGAGAATTCCGGAATTAGAAGCCATCAACTGCATCCGCGCCTTCTGAAGGCGGTATTTCGTCAGGTACTCGATAAAGGTCATCCCCGTGTGCTTCTTGAAGAAACGGGCGAAATACTCTTTGGAAAAGTAAAACTTATCCGCGATCTCCGCCTGAGAAAGCTTTTCCATGTAATGGTTTTCGATGAACTGAAGGACGCCTTTCAGCCGCTCAATGTTCTTTTGATTGTTCAGCGGCAGGATCACATTTTTCTCCGCCACTCCCTCCTGCGTGATATGGTAGAGAAGTTGGAGTACCAGTCCTTTTATATAAATCCGCTCATAGCATGACGTCTCAGCCTCATCGCCGTAATGGGACAGCCTCATCATTAAATCCCCTATTTCCGGAGTCGTCAATTCCTTTTCATTGAGAAAATACATGTTTTTAAAATCCGGAAATACTCCTTCCAGAAATTCCCGCGAAATAAGCAGCGCAATAACCACTTTTCTTCCGCTTCCATATACCGTGCGGTCCGGTATGATATTATGACTGCTTTCTGAATTCACGACGATCAGCCTTCCCGGCTGTGACTTGATGCAGGTCCCATCAATATAATGCAGACTATTCCCCTGCAGCGTATAAACAATCTCCAGTTCCTCGTGCCAGTGATTAAACAGAAGTTCATCACTGCTCGACGGATAATAGGGAATATTATAGATATGAAACGGATTATCCCCGTCATATTCAAACATCTGGCGCTTTGCAACAGGTTCACTCACATTCCCACCCCTTTCCAGCCCCGGCCGGTTGCTTTTCTTTCGTCTTAATGCACGGTCTTATCTTTATTCGCTTTCGTCTCGGTGTGCTGTCTTATCTGATACTGCCTCTGTCCTGATTATAACGGATAATACATCTTCTGTAAATTTAAACGTCAGCTCATTCATCCTTATATTTGACAGACAATCCAAAAAGAGATACACTTACTGTAATTCACCGTGCAAGACGGTATTACTGACAGGAGGATCATAGCTTCATGAGATTAAACCAACGTCTTCTTACCATTTCCGCAGGATTATGTCTGTCCCTGGCACTCGCAGGTACAGTTTCGGCTGTCCGGCCGCAGGAGGCATATGCCACGGTAAGCACAGCCAGCAGGAGTCAAAGCACTGGCTGGCTGCACAAGGGAAATCAATGGCAGTATGCGCTCTCTGACGGCACCCTGATACGCGGCGGCTGGATCAGGGATGGAAACGGCTGGTATTACTTTGATGCCGATGGAATAATGGTGAGCGACACCACGCGCGACATAGAAGGCCATACCTACAGCTTCGAACGCTCGGGAGCCTGGAAAGAGACGCCCATAACGGACCCTCTTTTCGTCCATCTTCCCTCCGGCCGGTTCGAGAATTCAGTCTATGAGCATCCCTGGGCCGGAATCCGTATTACGCTGCCGGAATATACCTTTGTGCAGACCGCCGAAGAACTGAATGTACTTTCCGCTCATGACTATATCCCAAGCTATTACGATTTCCTGGCTGTCACTCCGGATCAGTCGCTGTTTGGAGTCGTCATTCAGTATAACAGTGATCCAATGGAGCAGATTCTGAGGGACGATCTCAATGTATTTTCTGCATTCTGGGGGAAATACGATCTGACTCCGACTGCCCCGCGGCCCGTGACCGTGGCCGGCCAGACTTATCAGAAAATGGTCTGTAAAATACCGGAGAACCTCGAGATGAACGTCTACCTGCGAAATGAGGACAACAAAGTGGTCTATCTCTTCTCCATCGCCGCAGACGAAGAAACTGCCGACCGGTTAATTGAAACAGTTGTTCCCTGCGGGTAATCCACCGGGACACTGTGCTGCTGTAGAATTCAGGTGAGCTTATGATAAAGACAGAATTTGGAATCATGGATACAATCGATCCAGAAAAAAATTATGTGAAATATGAACCTCAGAAGTATGGCTGTGTTGCCATCAATGACGACAAGTATATCAATGACTGGTGGCCGCGGCTGCTGTTGATCCGGACCTACACACAGTCCCTCAGCCGCCCCTCCTTTGCCCTCGACAGATATGGTGTTACCTTAATCCCGCCGGAGTCTCTCCCCGCACTGCAGGATATCGTGATCAGCGACAAAAGAATCAATCACGATCACAACCTGATTGCGCTTGCAGACAAGATCAGCCAGGCGATCGATGAACAGAAGTATATGATACACTTTGGGGTGTAACGCAAAAACGGATTTCCATCTCTGGAAATCCGTTTTCTTATATAACAAGAGCGCGAGACGGGGATCGAACCCGCGACCCCAACCTTGGCAAGGTTGTACTCCACCACTGAGCCACTCGCGCTTATTCTATAAAAACGAAGCGACTCTCATCTCTCCGTTTTCTCTTAGGGCATATACCCTCAAAACCACACATTGTACATATCTTTCATCCGTTCTTACTTCCTCTGCCATTTCTGACAACCTAAACCAACTTGGTTAAGCCCTCGACCTATTAGTGACAGTCAGCTCCACATGTTGCCATGCTTCCACCTCTGCCCTATCTACCTCGTCGTCTTCAAGGGGTCTTACTCTTGCGATGGGATATCTCATCTTGAGGGGGGCTTCACGCTTAGATGCCTTCAGCGTTTATCCCTTCCCGACTTGGCTACCCGGCCATGGGTTTGATACCCAACCGGTACACCAGAGGTCAGTCCATCCCGGTCCTCTCGTACTAAGGACAGCTCCTCTCAAATATCCTACGCCCACGCCGGATAGGGACCGAACTGTCTCACGACGTTCTGAACCCAGCTCGCGTACCGCTTTAATGGGCGAACAGCCCAACCCTTGGGACCTACTTCAGCCCCAGGATGCGATGAGCCGACATCGAGGTGCCAAACCACTCCGTCGATGTGAACTCTTGGGAGTGATAAGCCTGTTATCCCCAGGGTAGCTTTTATCCGTTGAGCGATGGCAATCCCACTTTATACCACCGGATCACTAAGTCCTACTTTCGTACCTGCTCGACCCGTCAGTCTCGCAGTCAAGCTCCCTTATGCCTTTGCACTCTTCGAATGGTTTCCGTCCATTCTGAGGGAACCTTTGAGCGCCTCCGATACTCTTTCGGAGGCGACCGCCCCAGTCAAACTCCCCACCTGACATTGTCCCCCGGCCAGGTCATGGCCGCAGGTTAGAAACCCAATATCGCAAGGGTGGTATCCCAACAATGGCTCCGGTAAGACTGGCATCCTACCTTCTTAGCCTCCCACCTATCCTGTACATGCGACACCGAATCCCAGTATCAAGCTGGAGTAAAGCTCCATGGGGTCTTTCCGTCCTGGCGCAGGTAACCAGCATCTTCACTGGTACTTCAATTTCACCGGGTGCATTGTCGAGACAGCGCTCAAATCATTACGCCTTTCGTGCGGGTCGGAACTTACCCGACAAGGAATTTCGCTACCTTAGGACCGTTATAGTTACGGCCGCCGTTTACTGGGGCTTAAATTCAAAGCTTCGGATTGCTCCTAACCTCTCCTCTTAACCTTCCAGCACCGGGCAGGCGTCAGCCCATATACCTCACCTTTCGGTTTTGCATAGACCTGTGTTTTTGCTAAACAGTTGCTTGAGCCTATTCTCTGCGGCCCACTCTCGTGGGCACCCCTTATCCCGAAGTTACGGGGTCATTTTGCCGAGTTCCTTAACAATGCTTCTCCCGCCGGCCTTAGGATTCTCTCCTCATCCACCTGTGTCGGTTTACGGTACGGGCACGTATTACACAATAGCGGCTTTTCTTGACAGCCCCTATACCAACTTCCCTACTTTTGTTCGGTACGCTTAACGCTTTCCTGTTGTTAAACGGATTTTCCAGTCTAACCAGTCCGGCGCTTGCCCCGGTCTTTTCATTCCCGGGTTTGGCTTCGGTTCTGTGTCCCCACAGTTCTGATAATACGCGGTACAGGAATTTCAACCTGTTGTCCATCGACTACGTCTTTCGACCTCGCCTTAGGCCCCGACTTACCCAGAGCAGATCAGCTTTACTCTGGAAACCTTAGATATTCGGCCTGGAGGATTCCCACCTCCATCTCGCTACTCATTCCGGCATTCTCTCTTCTTAACACTCCACGCCTCCTTACGGTAACGCTTCTCCGCAGTTAAGAATGCTCCTCTACCAATTGACTTACGTCAATTCCTAAGCTTCGGTGTTGTGTTTCAGCCCCGGACATTTTCGGCGCAGGACCTCTCGACTAGTGAGCTATTACGCACTCTTTGAATGTGTGGCTGCTTCTGAGCCAACATCCTAGTTGTCTTTGAAATCCCACATCCTTTTCCACTTAACACACACTTTGGGACCTTAGCTGTAGGTCTGGGCTCTTTCCCTTTTGACTACCCAACTTATCTCGTGCAGTCTGACTCCCGTACATCATTTATGCGGCATTCGGAGTTTGATATCTCTTGGTAAGCTTTGACGCCCCCTTAAGAATTCAGTGCTCTACCTCCGCTAAACTAATACGAGGCTAGCCCTAAAGCTATTTCGAGGAGAACCAGCTATCTCCGGGTTCGATTGGAATTTCTCCCCTACCCACACCTCATCGCCACCCTTTTCAACGGATGTGCGTTCGGTCCTCCATTTCCTTTTACGGAAACTTCAACCTGGACATGGGTAGATCACCCGGTTTCGGGTCTGCCTGAACTGACTTATTCGCCCTATTAAGACTTGGTTTCCCTTCGGCTCCACACCTTCAGTGCTTAACCTTGCCAGTCCCGGCAACTCGCCGGACCGTTCTACAAAAAGTACGCGGTTCCACCTAAAATGTGGTTCCACAGCTTGTAAACACAGGGTTTCAGGTTCTTTTTCACTCCCCTCCCGGGGTCCTTTTCACCTTTCCTTCACAGTACTATGCGCTATCGGTCACTAAGGAGTATTTAGCCTTGGGGGGTGGTCCCCCCGAATTCCCACAAGGTTTCTCGTGTCTCGTGGTACTTTGGAATCTGCTCGCTCTCTTCTGGTTTCACATACGGGGCTTTCACCCTCTGTGGCCGGTCTTTCCAGGGCCGTTCTGTTACCATACGAGTCACTTTTAGCAGTCCATAACCCCGGCATGCACGCACGCCGGTTTAGGCTCCTTCCATTTCGCTCGCCGCTACTTTGGAAATCGAGTTTTCTTTCTTTTCCTCCGCCTACTTAGATGTTTCAGTTCAGCGGGTTCCCAACGTATGGCTATGGATTCACCATACGCCGACTGAGGTTTGCTCAGCCAGGTTTCCCCATTCAGATATCTCCGGATCAAAGGATATTTGCTCCTCCCCGAAGCTTTTCGCAGCTTATCACGTCTTTCATCGGCTCTTAGTGCCAAGGCATCCACCCTGCGCTCTTTATAGCTTAACCAGTTCGATTTTCGCACCATCCCCTGACTGTTAAGGAGGGGGCTTACCCTGTTAAGGGTGCGGGCTACTCGTCTAAGATTCATAGCGTTGAATCTCTGGTCTTAGGTTTGTTATCACTGTACGTTACAGTAATAACGAGTTTATAATTTTTCGGTTATATCTGTTACGATATAACACCTCGGATGTCTTGATTTACTCTTTCTCAGGATCGAAATCCCTTAAAAGAATCTATCTAGATATATTCAATATGTGGTTTTCAAGGTACATGCTGGCATGCTTCATTCCGCCTGACGGCTTCCTTCTTCATACCGAATGGAGATGGAGAGATTCGAACTCTTGACCCCCTGCTTGCAAGGCAGGTGCTCTCCCAACTGAGCTACACCCCCATAGATAATCTGGCACCCACCTGCTCTCCCATGCCGTCTCCAGCATAGTACCATCGGCCGCTTAAGTCTTAACCATCGTGTTCGGGATGGGTACGGGTGTTTCCCCTAAGCGCATCGGCACCAGAAATTTTCTAGTCTTTCTT
>NZ_CP096603.1:5872500-5935000 GCF_051132295.1 Hungatella sp. SB206
TAATGATGGAGCCGCCTCCTACCAGGATGACATCAATGTCCGCACTGGATACCTTCATGGCGTCGATGCTGTCCTCGACCATGGAACGGATTGCCTCCATGGCCTTCCTGGCCGTCTCATAATCCAGCTGTTCCACCTTCGACTTATCTCCGATATCCGCCAGCTTAAGCTTCACCGCCACATCCGTGGCCGTCAAGGTATCCCCGCCGAATACAAGGGCTTTCTCGGTGATCCGGTAGCCCACGCTGTCCGGACCTACGGTCACGGTTCCATCCTCATGCTGCCTGACAATGGAACCGCCGCCGAGACCGATGGAGATCACATCCGGCATACGGAAATTCGTGCGGACGCCGCCGATCGTCACGGCAACGCCGGATTCCCGTGGAAAGCCCGCTAAAATTACACCGAGATCTGTTGTGGTTCCACCCACATCAATCACGATGGCATCCTTTAAATGGCTTAAGTAGCTGGCCCCCCGGATGGAGTTGGTCGGGCCGCATGCGATCGTTAAGATCGGATACTTCTTCGCATACTCCATGGTCATGAGCGTGCCGTCGTTCTGGGATAAGTAGACTCTGGCGTCTGTAACACCTTCGTCTTCCAGTGTTTTTGCAAATCCGGTGGTAAAGCGTTCCGCCACCTCGTACAGGGCGGCATTTAATATGGCGGCATTTTCCCGTTCGATCAGTCCCATGGAACCGATCTCGCTGGATACTGACACATGGACCTCCTCCCCCATCACCTCACGGCAGAGCGCGGCCGCCTCCAGCTCATGGTCGTTTCTCACCGTGGAGAAGACGCAGGAGATCGCCACGGATTTTACCCTTCCCTTCAGCCCTTCAAAGAATCGGGCCGCCGCTTCCCGGTCAAAGGGGGCCAGCTCTTTTCCGTCGTATTCGAAGCCGCCTCCCACAACCGCGTAATCCACGGCGATTTTCTGTATATCTTCTTCCCAGTCTATCATCGGCGGTATTCCCAGCGTAGCGGGGGCGCCAATCCGAAGGATGCCGATCGGGGCCAGGGATTTCCGCTCCACAATGGCGTTCGTACACTGGGTGGTTCCCAGCATGGCCTGGCTGATCTCCGCCCGGTTGATCCCGGACGCCTTCAAGCAGGCGCGGACCGCGCCGAGGATGCCGTCATAGATATCGCCGGAAGTCGGATACTTCACTTCCGCTACTACATTTCGGTCGCTGTCGATCAGGACCGCGTCCGTATTGGTGCCTCCAACGTCAATTCCCAATTTATACATCTGCATTCCCTCCAATCCGATCTTCCAGCGGCACATAGTCCGTATCGATTCCAAAATAGCGCGGTCCCACCAGCTTAAGGCCCGCCTCGCTTCTCCACGCGTCAAAGCATTTGAGCCCGACCGCAAGAACACGTTTCCCGTATTTTAAGGCGTCTGTCGTCACTGGAATGAAGGTCTCCGTATCGACCAGACAGATGAGATCCGGCACGGTAGCCAGAATGACGCCGTCCACGGAGGCAGACAGATTTTCGTTCTGGAATACCACCTCCGCCCTTTTCCCGCGGTCGCTTCCGATTCCCTCGATGACGACGCGGCCCAGGTTGAAGGCGCCGTTGGTCTCCCGAAGGACATCGGCGATCTTTCCCTTAAACAGACGGTAACCTTCGGAAAACTCCAGGAAACGTTCCTCGGGAGTCAGATCCGTGCTCTCCTTCACCCTGCGTATGGCCTCGCCCAGCTTCTGGCTTCTGGTGATGATGCCCTTCACGGCGTGCTGTTTGAGAATGGCCCCTTCCACACAGTAGAGGGAGACCGAGACCGAGCCGCCGCAGCTCATGGTGACCGACCTCGCCAGTTCCTCGGTCCACTGATTCGTGATGGTGTTAAAGATCACGCTGTTTCCCTTCTCATCCACCAGGGCCATAGGCGTCGCCGATATGCCGGCCATGGTAAACGTCACCATCTGGAGCTCCGGGAACGCCCGGCCCATTCCATCCGCGTCCACCATGGGAAGTCCCAGCCTGGCCGCCGCCGCGATGGGTAGCATGGAGTTGACACCGCCCGCCTCTATTGGCATAAATGCAAATATCTTTTTACCGTAATACTGGGAGATCATGTTGTACAGCACTTCGTACTCTTTTCCCCCAACGCCCTTTTCGCCCAGAATCGTAGGCGCCCCCATCATGGCGATGGGAACCACCAGCGCGTCATCCGGAATCTCCTCCGGGTCCAGAAGCGTCACCGGCCCCCGTTCCTTTACCGCGCCCATGGCAACCAGTTTTCCTATGTAAGGGTCTCCGCCTCCGCCCGCTCCCAGCAGGGAAGCGCCCAGGGCAATATCTTCAATTTCACTCAAGCCGATCTTTCGCATGTGCCGCCACACTCCTTATCTTTAAATTTCTGCAGGCCATATTCCACATTTCCGCAGTCAAAACTTACACTTATGCACATCAAATACCACATTGCCTCACTTCAGAACCCGCGCCGCCAGAAAAACAGAAAGGCCAACGTCTTTCGTTGACCTATTGACCTTTCTACTATCATAAATTATTTATTCGGAAAAATGAATCCCCTGGAAAAACGAAAATAAGCCGTATTTTTTGTCACTTTGGACAAAAGGTCAGCAGCCGGTTCACCGCCACCGCACAGTATAAGGAAAAGGTGTCCGGGAAATCACCGATACGGTAGCCAAGAATATCGGAAAAACGCTGAATGCGGTATTTCACCGTATTCTTATGAAGATAGAGCAGTTCTCCCGTCTTTAAGTAGCTGCACTGGGCATCCAGGAGATAGACCTCCAGCGTCCTGACAGCATCCTTCTCCTCCTTCGCGTCCCGCAGGGCGGCAAGCGGCCTTAAGGCCTCCTGCACCGCCTCCTCACCTCTTCCGATTCTCTCACGGCAGTCTCTCGCAAAGCCGATCTCCTGAAGGTGGTACGCCTCCTTTTCCGGAAAGATCGCAATGGTGTCTTCAATATAATCCCGGTGCAGCAGAAAGGCTTCCCGCACCGCGGCGGTATCGGCCAGATGATTGCAGCAGGTGATGGTGTAAAACACCGTATACGGCTCCATGTACGCCTGGACAGCCGTCAGGATTTCCTTTTCCTCACCGAGAGACCGGGGGCCTTCCACGAAGATCACCATCTCCCCCTCGCAGATGTCTGCAAACACAGTCTTATAAAAAGAGGACAGTAATCCTGTGAGGCCCTTAAGCGCGGAGACGCCGTTCATCTTCTGCCAATCCTCTTCCACGTGAAAGATCATCATGGAGTGGATGGAGGCCACATCGATATGGAAGATATCGGCCAGCCGGCGCATCTTCATGGGCTCGTCCTTTAAGATCGCGCGGACCAGCTCCGTCACGTCCACCTCATCGTGCTGCGTGCTCCAGATATTGACCGCCAGCTGCACAGCCTCCACAACCTGCTGCCGGACAGTCTCCACCAGCGGTTCTCCCTCTTTAAAGATAAACAGCTCCATATGACGGTCTTTGTGAAGCAGGATGGGAAAGCGGGCCAGAACGTACTCAGAGTCCGAAGTGTATACGGTTCTCTCACTCCCCATCTCCGGCAGTTTTCCCTCTGTCAGGAATCGGCTCAGCGTCTTTTCCTGGTTCAGCGGCCAGACCGCTTCATTCAGGACACGGAAGGACTGATCGGTCAGGAGTATGGAAGCCATGATTCTCTCGCTAAGCATCTTAAGCATGGTTCCCACCGAGCGCTGGTGCTCCGGCAGGCGCGCCACCTGATCCAGAAGCTCCCCGACAAACGCCGTATTATTCAGCCGGTCCTTGACGATGGCCTCCATGATCTCGCTGATGGCGTCGGAATAACGGAAATCCATACGGTTTTCCGGCATGACGATCAGGACGAAATGATACGCATCGGCGATCCGCTTCATGGCCTCGGGAATGCGCGGCATAAAGAGGCCGACGTAATAAAGAATCAGCCCTACCTCACCGGCCTCGGCCAGCCGTTTAGTCACCGCGCACTGCCGCTCCTCGTCCTCCGGGTTATTCATGAAACCGGTTATGACAATTTCGCTTCCGTAGTAGTCATCATTTCGGAAGAAGGCATCCACCATCTGATCCGGGTCCGCGTATTCCAGTACGGACAGAGACGCCACGATGCGGGACAGGCCGCCCCTGCCCGCCTCCACCCGCGCATTTCGCAGGGAGGAGAGACGGAGCAGATCCGCCACAGTCACACTCATTGCTTCTCTCCCTCGTTCGTCACTGTGACGATCGTGTGGGGCGCAAGCTCCAGTGCAGAGGTCTTCGTCCTGTGGCGCAGGACCACTTCCACCGGGTGATCCTCCCGGTTTAAGAGGATGACCGCCAGGCTTCCGTCAGGATTTAAGAAGGAGCACACCTCCACTTCTGAAGTGTATCTGGAAATCCCGATTCTCACTGCTCCTGGCTTCACATAGCGGCTGAAATGGCCGATGTAATAGTAGCTGGGCTGCCGTTCGATCGTATGCTCCTTTGTATGGAGCATGATGGGGGCCGCGCAGTAATTTCCAACGTGGTTCGGACCGCCGTTCTCATCCAGGAATAAGTTCCAGTCGATGTGGGCCCTGCAGCCATGGTTAAAGTTTCCGATCATATCATGGGCGTACATCTCCGCCTGCTGCTGCAGGTTATTTCTGTCAAATCTGGAGTACTCCACGCAGCCCTCCGTGAAAATCAGGGACTTCTCCGGGTAATCCTCGCTGACCATCTGAAGATTTTCAAAATGATCCCCGCTGTACCAGTGAAAGCCCATTCCCCAGATTCCTTCCGAATCCCCTTCAAAATACGTCTTCGCGTTCTCATAGACACGTTCCTTATTGTGATCCCACAGCAGAATCTTTACGTCCAGGCCAGCCCGGTCAAGAGCCGGCTTTAAATATCCAAGGGCAAAGTCCCGCTCCTCCTTTGGCGTGTAGACACAGGAATCCCAGGTCTGAACAGCCTTCGGCTCATTTTGAACGGACACGTATCCCACGCGGATGCCCTTTTCCCGGTAGGAGATGAGGTAACGGACGATATACTCCGCCCACAGGTTCCGGTATTCCGGCTTCAGTTTTCCGCCATGGTTCATTTCCCCGTTGGTCTTCATAAACGGAGGCGGGCTCCACGGAGTCGCCAGCAGGCACAGCCCTTCGCCCGCGGCCTCTTTCGCCTGACGGATCAGGGGCAGTAAGTACTCCTCGTCGCAGTCCGTGGAAAAGGTGGCCAGCGCCTCATCACCATCTGCGACGTAACAGTAGTTCCTCAGCGAAAAGTCACAGCTGTTAATATGGGTTCTGCAGAAACGGTAGCCCAGCCCGTCCGCTGAAAAGTACGCGTTCACCGCTTCCGACCTCTGCTCGCTGTTCAGAGCAGACCACGCGTAACCGGCCGCCTGCGTAAATGCGCCTCCGAATCCCAGGACCGGCTGATACTGTTTCTCCGGATAAATGGTGACCAGCCCGCTCTCCCGGTCCGGTTCCTCCTTCCACACTGCCGCTGTCTCATCAAAATAACGGCCGGCAGCTACATCGGTTGTTATAATCTTCATCTCATTCTCCTCTCTAACGATTCTGAGATTATTATACCATGATATGAGACTTCTGTATCCACTTTCATCTGACATAGTACAGCTTCCATGCCGCCTTTTCTCACCCTTTTCCGATCTCAATCACCCGCTGCACCAGATCCCGGTAAAATACCTCCTCGTGTGAAACCAGCAGGACAGTCCCCGGGAATTCGGCCAAGGCCTCCTTAAGCGCCTCCTTCGCCAGGACATCCAGGTGGTTGGTCGGCTCATCCAGAATCAGGAAATTGCACGGTTTCAACGTCAGCAGGCACATCTTTACTTTTGCCTGTTCTCCGCCGCTCAAGGTTCCAATGGGCTGCATGGCATGTTCGCTGGAGATGCCGCACCGGGCCAGATTTTTCCGGACTTCCTTCCCCGCAAGATCCGGTCTGGCATCTGATATAAGCTCCATGGGCGTCATCGTTTTGTCGTTCCACTTAAGCTCCTGTTCAAAATATCCGGGCACCACCTGATCGGAGAATTTATAACTGCCCCGCAGGGAGGGAATCTGGCCTGCCAGTGTCTTCAGCAGCGTTGATTTTCCAATTCCGTTAAAGCCCGTAATAACCACCTTCTGACCGCCTCCAATGCTGAAATCCAGGTTAGACAGCACCGGATACTGGTATCCGACGGCCAGGTGTCTCACCGCCAGATGCTCCGTATTGGTCAGCGGCAGTTCCGGGAAATGGAAGAGCGGCTTTATCTCCTTTCTGTCCATCTTCTCCATCTTTTTCATGCGGTCCAGCTGTTTTTGACGGCCTCTCGCCATTCTGGACTTCCGACCGGCAATATTTTTCCGGATAAACTCCTCGGTCTCTTTAATCTCTCTCTGCTGCGCCGCATACTGCCGGACGTAATCTTCCCGCAGCATAGTCTTCTTTTTCAGAAATTCGGAATAGATGCCATAATACTTCGTGATCGTGCCGTTGTCGATATCGCAGATGCGGTTTGCGATTTTATCCAGAAAGCCGTAATCGTGGGACACGACCAGGAATGCATGCTCCAGGCCGGATAAGTAGCCGGCCAGCCAGGCGACGTGTTCCCGGTCCAGGAAGTTGGTCGGTTCATCAAACAGCAGGACCTCCGGCTGTTCCAGCAGAAGCTTCGCTAAAATCACCTTTGCCCGCTGTCCGCCGCTCATCTGTCCGATGGAACGGTCAAGGCCTATGGCGGACAGTCCCAGACCGTTTGCTACCTGTTCGATGCGGGTGTCGATGGAATAGAAATCAAGGGTTTCCAGTTCCTCCTGAAGCCGGGCCGCCCGCCCCAGTAAGCCTGTGTCCCCCTCCGCGGCCCTCTCGTACAGTGCGGTTATCTCACTTTCCATCTCGTACATCCGTTTAAATGCCGACTTTAAAAACTCCCTCATCGTCATACTGTGATCCATCTCCGCGTACTGATCCAGATAGCCGACAGAAAGTCTGGGCTGCCAGACGATCCGCCCGGCATCCGGTATCACCTGCCCGGTGCATATTTTGATCAGGGTGCTCTTTCCGGTTCCGTTCCTTCCGACGATGCCGATGTGTTCTCCTTTGTTCAGTGTCAGCTCCGCGTTTTTATAGAGCAGGTTATCTCCAAACGCATGTGTCAATCCATTTATTTCCAATAAGCTCATAGCTTTTATTTCCTTTCTTCTCTGTTATAAATCCAGTTATCCCGCGTAAAAACGCAAAAAGGCAGAAGGCACTTCCGCATCCGCCGATGCAGCAGCCTTCTGCCTGTAAGCTCGAAAAGAGCTTATGAAACACAAAAGGCTACGGACAAAACATTGTCCATAGCCTCTGATCCGTCAGATTCCCGTAAGGAAAACAGACAGTATCCATACCTGTCAGGTATGGATATTGCCCTGTTTCCCGATGAAATCTCAATACATCATTTATACGCTATACTCTGCACAATGTTTCACCGGTATGGATTGTACAGAGTTCAGTTTCCTTTTAAGCTGGCTTGTCAAATAAAAGTTCATGATAATTCTCCTTTGCTGAAACGCCCTTATTATATCACAATGGATTGGGGATGTCAATTTTCGTAAAAAAAGGAACAGCATCTGCGATACACGGTCCGCATCCGCCATTCCTTTTCTGAATCAGATTTTTTCTCCAAATCCGCTTTCTACCAGCTCCACCAGCATATCGACCGCCGGCTTCTCGTCTTCTCCCTCGGCTGAAATCTCAATTACCGTCCCCTGGCTCATCCCCAGTGACAGAATACCGATAATGGATTTCGCACTGACTCCTCCGCCGGCGGCATTTCCCGTGTTCCGCACGGTCACGCCGGCCTTGAATTTCTTCGCCTGGTCAACAAACTGGCTGGCTGGCCGCGCATGAATGCCGGTGGCATTGATTACCGTAGCCTGTTTTGAATACATACCCGTCTCCTTAAGTGTCGTCTCTGTCTGATTGATAATGCTGATTTATAATGCTGCCTTAAAAATAGCGAGCACGTCCTCTTTCTCCATGGGGATAAACGCTTTTTTTAGTCCCGCGCCTGCCTTCTCCGCCATCTCGTCAAAGTATTCCTCATCAATTCCCAGTTCCTTAAGCGTAGAAGGAAGATCCATCTCCTTAAAATAAGCCTCCGTCGCCCTGATCGCCTTCTCCGCGATCTCATGAGGATCGAGGGATGGGTCAATTCCCCATATCTCCACACCGTATTCTACATAGTTATAGAGATTCTCCTCCCGCATCATATGACGCAGCCAGTGAGGAATGAGCACGGCAAGCCCCGCTCCGTGGGTGATATCATAAAAAGCGCTGAGTTCGTGTTCCATCGAGTGAGCACTCCAGCCAACCGGATTCCCCTTGGAGAGAAGCCCATTGATCGCCCAGCTACCGGCCCACATCAGATTGGCCCTCGCCTCATAGTCTTCAGGATCCCGGTACGCCCGGTGACCGTACGCTACTGCCGTTTTAAGCACCGCCTCACAGAAACGGTTCTGAAGATAGGCCCCCGGATTGTTGTTAAAATACACTTCCAGCACATGGCTGATGATGTCGGCGGTTCCTGCTGCCGTCTGATACTTTGAGACGCTGTATGTATACTCCGGGTCCATAATGGATACCTTTGGTCTCATTGCTGCGTTAGAGAATCCGATCTTATCCCTGGTCTCCGGATTGGAGATAACAGCGGATGTATCCATCTCGGAACCGGTCGCTGCCACGGTAAGGACTGCGATCACTGGCAGAACCTCCTCCACCTTTACCTTTCCGCTCACCATGTCCCAAGCGTCTCCCTCATAGGAAGCGCAGGCTGCCACGGCCTTTGCACAGTCGATGGCGCTTCCTCCGCCTGCCGGAACCACCACGTCGATTCCATGTTCTCTGCAGAGCCTGACGCCTTCCCGCACCGATTCCACACGCGGATTGGGATCCACTCCGCCAAGCTCATACCACTCGATTCCGGCATCTGCAAAGAGCTTTGTGATGCTGTCATACAGCCCGATCTTCTTTATACTTCCGCCGCCGTAAACCAGCAGAACCCGTTTTCCGTATACCTGCACCTCTCCGGGAAGCTCGCTCACCTTTCCCCTGCCAAAGTGAATCTTCGTTGGAATGTGATATAAAAAATTGTCCATTGTCTCATGCTCCTTCTTGTCTTATTCTGATGTTATCCATCTAATACCCTTACTCACCGGAAGCAGCCTTACGAAACGCTCTCATTACCGCCATCAGCTGCACCGGATCCTCGTAATACTCCATTAAACTGCTTCCCAGAAAGAATCCGTCTCCGCCCGACCGCCTGATGAATGCCACGTCCTCCGCGGTCCTGATTCCGCCGCCACAGTAGATGGGGCATCGTACCCCCCTTCTTCTCAGCGTTTCCACACAATTTTTCAGTGTGTCCCAGTCAAAAACCGGTGTTCTCTCCGAAGCTGTGGGCATGGCCTGCATATATACAAAGCCTCTGCTTTCCACCGCCCTTGCCACCGCTTTCTCCTCCATCTGAAAGGATACGAAGGGCGCAATCATAATTCCATACTGATCAAATACCTCCAGGATATCCGGCGCGCTGATATCCGCCGTGATGACTGTGTCCATACCGTTTTCTTTTAAATAGGCGGCAAGACGCAGGGCTCCGATATCCAGAACCGTCTCCTGGTAAAGCATGGGAATTACCTCTGCCTGCGGCTCCTTCTCCTTAAACCGCGCCAGCCGTTCCATGTATTCGCTGTAATCGTCACACTGCCGCCTGGCCGCCGCCATCTTTTCCGCGATATAGTCGGCCTCCATATGGGGCTCCCGGGGCGGAAAATTCCATTCGATGGCATCACAGCCTCCCGCCACATATAGCTTTGCCATCTCTACGCTCTTATCCATGGTGGGATAACCGCCGGACAGATACGCAATCAGCTTCATCTTATCTGCCATCTATCCACGTCCCTCCCACGGTCTTCTCCCGATCTCCTCCATGAGAGCTCTGCACAGTTTTCCATCCACCGGATTGGTTATGATACCACCACGTTTGAGGGCAGTTCCCACAATTGCGCCGTCGGCTGACTGAAACTGTTCGCCCGCGTTTCCTGCATGGAAGCCGCTTCCGATCACAACAGGCACAGATACCGACTGTTTTGCGGTACGGATGGAATCTAACGGAGTCTCCTTACCAGTACTCACTCCCGTGACAATTAATGCGTCCGCACCAGAGTCCACCGCAGCACGGCAAGATTCTTCCAGCGATACGGTTTCATCTGCCATATGAGAATGCTTCACCTGCACATCCGCGAAGATTTTTACCTCTTCTGCTCCTAAGAAACGCCTCATGCGGATCACCTCTTTACAGCATGGCCCGATCTCTCCCACTCCTGTGACCACCACGCGGTCCACAAACACCGTGGACCGGATAAAAGAGGCACCTGTACCATATGCGATAGCCATTCCGGCTACTCCGTCATTAAAGGATGCATCCACCCCAACGGGGATTTTGGTCTGCTCCACAACCGCCCGGACGATGGCGGACAATACCGCCACCTGCTCGATCTCCAGCAAACGGCTCTGAGGAAGGTCATTCGTATTTTCCACGATCACTGCGTCGACTCCGGACCGCCACAGCGTAACCGCATCCGTTACAGCCCGTTCAAACAGTTCCTCCACGCTCCCCCGGTAATTCAGCGTACCCGGCAGCGGCAGGCAATGTACCATGCCGATTACGGCCTTCTGTCCCCGCGCCATTTTTTCCATCATCTGATCGATCCCCATAGTTCACTCCCCTCTGTCTGTTTAAGCCATGATTCCAAGTCCGGTTAAAAGGACGCATACGACTATGGTTCCCAGCAGCAGAACCACGGTGCTCACCTTCTTGCCGAGAAGCCAGTAGAACAGCCATGTGATTCCCGCCCCTGCAATACCCGGGATGATGCTGTCCAGCGCATTCTGCAGTGTCATGACACTTTCACCGGAACCAAAGGAAATGGCAAAGTTGGTGGCCACCATGGCACTGACCATGCCTCCGATCACAATACAGCCCAGGATGGAGGCCGCTGTCATAATCTTGTCCATCAGTCCGGATTGCTGAACCTTATCCAGGAATTCCACGCCCAGCCGATATCCCAGCTGTCCACCTGCGAAACGCACGTAATACGAAGGAATACAGTATATTAACGCATACAGTATAGGTCCCAGGATATTCCCCTGCATGGCCAGTGAGATACCGATACCTGCTGCGATAATGCGCAGTGTGCCCGGAAATACGGAATCACCGATTCCGGATAATGGACCCATGAGCGCCGCTTTTACGGAGTTGATGGTCGATGTGTCAAAATTCTTATTTTTCGCATTCTGTTCTTCCATAGCGATGGTCAGACCGCCCATGAACGAATGGAACTGCGGTGTAATGTTGAAAAACTCCATGTTTCGCTTCAGAGACTGAATATACGCCTCTTTGTCATCCGCATAAATTTTCTTTAAGAACGGAGCGATCATAAATGTAAAGGTTTTATGTACCAGACGATCCCAGTTGACGGAAAATCCACCTGTCAGGGAACGGAAACACATTCTACGGATATCCTGTTTTGAAAACATCCGGTCTTTCTCATTGTTGGAATTAAAAGTCGTCATCTGCTGCCACCTCCCCGTTTTCATTTACAGCGTTTACGGTCTTCATGCTAAAATCAAACTTTGTCAGAATGTAGATAACACCCAGAATTGCAAGTCCCAGCACCGGAATCTTTAAATAGGCCGCCAGGATAAATCCCAAAAACCAGTATGGCGCTACTTTCTTGTTCACGATCATGCGCATCAGCATGGCAAGTCCGATGGCACTGAGCAGTCCGCCGGCTACGGTCATTCCATGTGTAAACACCTCCGGAATCTGATTCAGCAGATAGGATACCTGCTCCGCCCCAAACAGCCAGGCGAAGAATACCAGGAAAAACTTAAGGAGGACGTTTAAGGTTCCTTCCATGAACATAATGGCCGCGATCCCCTTCTCATTTCCCTGATCCGCGTAGCGGTCAGCGATCTTGGAGGTCATGGAAAAAATAGACCATAAAATATTCTGGAATGATGTGGCGATAATGGCGATCGGTATCGCCATGGCCAGCGCCATCTCTGCAGACAGTCCGGCTTTAATGGCGAACGCAGTTCCCAGAACGCCGCCGACACACGCATCCGGTGGAATATAGGAGCCGATTGCCATGGCGCCTAAAAAGAATACCTCCAGAGTTGCGCCAATGATAATTCCCTGCTCCACATTCCCCAGAATCAGACCAACGATAGGCCCCAATACCAGCGGACGGTTTAAAAACGGTGTTCCGATTCCCCAATCGATATGTCCGTACGCCCCGCATAACCCCAACAGCAATGCTTGTAACATATTTTTCTCCTCCTTTTCATGGCTATAACATTTTTTTGACAGACGTGGCCTTGGCAGTTGGAACCGTCTGGATGGTCACGTCTTTCCCATCCTGAATTAGTTCCCGTAACAGTCCGACTTCCTCTTCGGTGGCAAATATGGAATTTGCCAGTTTTTCACACCCCTCTCTCGCATCCGTGTAGCCCAGGCTTACCCCGCCAATATCCGGACAACCTTTCAGCAGACGGTATGCGTCTTTTATGCATTCCACAACGATGAAAAGGACGTATTTATCCGTTTTTCCCTCGTTAATGGCAGCAATCGATTCCTTCACGTTCTTGATCACCAGCTTCGCCCCCGACGGTTTGCTGAGTTTGATCGTGGTAAGCCGAAGCGGATCATTCTGCAGCGTATCACACGCAATCAGGATGCAGTCGGCCCCCAGCGACGACGTCCAGGTGAACGCTACCTGGCCATGCAGGAGGCGTTTATCCACCCTCAACAGTTTGATCATAGTTCATCCCTCCTTTAAAAACTGTCGCATTCCACCGGCGTCCCCACCGCCAGCGGGTTACAAAATACAATAGATTCTCTGGACAGTTCCACCGCACTGCGGATCACATCGTCAATCGGAAGATCCACATTTGCGATCATCTCCAGAAGCATGGCCAGATTCAAGCCCGCCACGATATGAAGTCCGGGCCGGTCAAGCCTCCGGATAAATTCATTGCACACGCTTCCTCCCATCAGATCGGCTGCCACCAGAATCTCATCCGTCTCCGGTATGGACGAAAGCAGCGCATCTACCTGGTCGTTTAAATTCACCCCCTGCTCCACAAATGCGCAGAATGGCTGCACTTCCTTATGTTCACCCATAATCAGCCTGACAGAATCCAGGATTCCCTCCGCGAATTTCCCGTGGGTTGCCACTATAATATGTCTCATGTTCTCTCCTCCGCTCTAGTTTTTATGCTGCGTTGCGTTAACGCTAATTTTCCCCATCGTCATTGTGCTCGATGAAATCATAGATATAGGCGATTTCGCTTATAGGTATCTCCACGTGGTAATGGTCTGTAATATTCTGAAAGCTCTTCTCCACCATACCTATAAACCCGCTCCGTTCCTTCTTAAAAAGCTCCGGATCCCTGTACGATTCGATCGGATTTTTCGTCACAAGACGCTCAATCAAAAATGACAGATGGATATAAAGACTCATAATCGTATTTGGCTTAAACCGTATATTCAGGTAGTGCTGCAGGAGGTCCAGGGACACCTCGATCCGGTCGGTCAGAGTCACTGGATTAAGTATAGTGAGGTGCTGGATAATATTCTGAAGTGAAAAATTCTTCACCAGATTATTTAGCAGCGTCCGTATTTCTTCCTCGGTAAAGTAATCCTTTAAAATCTCATACACTCTGGGATTACGGTTTAAGGTAATCACCTCGCTGATATCCAGATGAGGCGTATCGAGAAGCTCGTACCGGTCCACGCCAATGGAAAACAGGATATGGTATTCTGAATCTCTGATATACTCTTCCAGACTGTTCTGCTGTCCGGTATTCCAGTACAGCGCCTTCACCGGTATCTCCTTCGGAAAGCTGCTCCAGAACAGCTCCTTCATCTTCAGTGCGATGTCCGTCCCCTTCTCCCCCATGAATAAGATGGCCGGCTCCTTGTTCTTTTCCTGGCTCTCGATCAGACGGTACGCGGAGACAGAATCCGCCGAAGCCTCCCTTAAAATATCGGGAATTTCCCGGCCCTCCAGCAGCATTGAGCCGATATGAACCGCCAGACTGGTAGAAACGTGATTCATGATCCCGAGACGGATTCCCGGAAGTGTTCTCAATTTCTCGTCGATCAGTTCCAGGGAACCCATGTCCACCAGAATAATCATCCTGCTGGACATACAGCTTTTCTCCACATAGTTTTTAAGCGTCTCCGCGATCTTTTCCATAGGAATGTGAAGCGGCATGTCCAGAGCGTCAAAGATGTGGCGCCCCAGTAGTGTATTCACGGCTTCCGCCATGCTGGAAGCCGTGGAGGTTCCATGGCAAATAATCACGGCACTCAAATGCCTGTCGCTTAACTGCTGGTTATAATACTTCAGACCAGCCAGAGACAAGATCACCGTCGTGTCATCCGGTTTAATTCCCAGATTCACCTCAATCAAACCGGAGAGATACTCTACCGCCTCCGCTTCCTGCTGGTATTTTCCATAGAGACGGCGCTTAAATATCTCCGCCTCCTGCCTCCGTTCTTCCTTCTCTCCCAGCCCCAGCATCTGTCTTCTCAGACAGGCCTGAAGCATTTTGGCGAAGTTTCGTGGGATTACACAGTGAAAACGGTTCTCCACAAGTGTGACCAGACCCTCATAGATCACGTCAGCCGGTCTTTTTTCAGGTGCTTCCTCCTCGATAAACTGATAGGTATATTCCTTCATGCGCCGCTGAAACACCTGATACAACTGATCAAGAACTGCCGTAAATGGCCTCTCCCCGGACTCCGCCTCCCGAAAAGCATCGTATACTGCCTCCCCCAGGCCGTATTCCTCCTGTTTCTCGTTCAGTTCTTCTCTCTGACGGGGAGATATCCAGAGTTCCTCCTCAAAATCCTTTTCCACCGTTATGTTATTTAACAACTCCTCAGAAAAATAGTAGGAGTGAATCGACAGCGCCGTCTCATCCTTCTGGTATAAGTATGCCCTCGCACACATTTTCCTTATTTCGCTCTGTAAACCTTCTATATTATTGTCAAACCGGTAATCCACCAGATGGGTAAACACCTTTCTGCTGATTCGGACGGCTTTCTGTATGGAATTTTCTTCCCGCACAAAGAACTGGAGCACCATGCGTTCCTTTTCCTGACGCGACCGCTGTTTCAATTCCGGGCAGTAGGCAATTACCGGAATCCGGTTCCTCCAGAAGTTTTCTATCTCATGGCTTTCCGTCGGCTCCGATGTGAGGATCACGCGCCAGGAAGAATTCTTTTCTGTATTCAGCTGATCCACAAAATCCAGGATACGCGTCTGCAGGGGCTTGTCCAACCTGTGAAACTTCTCCAGGACCATAAGTCCGGTCCGGTTCTTTCTTATCACGGATTCCTTGTCTGCAAACAGCTTCTTGATGACCGCCTCATTTCTGGTGCCGCTGGCATGAAAAGAGCTTCGGATATAGACCGCGTCATCGGACAGAATATCCATGCTCTTCATGTACTGGAAGGTCAGGGAACAAAGAAGGCTCTTTCCCGTTCCTCTCTTTCCGATCAGCATCATCGGCAGCCCGTTCGGCGGATAATACGCCGCTATCTTAATCTGCTCGATGCAATCCGACAGGCTTCCATCAAACCCGATCAGCGACTGAAAGCTGTGGTGCTGCCCCCGGATGTAATCATGAAACTCATCGAGATCCTCAAACATCTCCCGTCTGATCCGAAGCCCCGTGAGTTCTTCCAGGGCCCGGATATGCAGGAAGCAGACAGGGCGCGAATTGATCTTTAACAGCACGTTCTCATGAACAAGCTGGTTCAAATACTGACTCGCAAGATTCCTGCTGATATTCAGCTGTTCCGCAGCAGCCTGCGCATTGACCGTCTCCCAGTTTCCTGAAACGGCCGCCCTGGTCGCATTCATGATCCAAATGACGATTTCCTGTTTTGTGCTAGATTCCATGCGTTCTCCCTCTTTCTGATTAAATTATACCCTGCTGCAATGCAGCTGCGGACTTTGTCAACGTTTTTGAACAGTAACGCCCTTTTTACAGACACTTATTGATATATCGCCTTGATTTTTGTATATTAGTTTTCAATCGCCGCCACTATTGGCAAGTTAGTGTCGAAAAGAGCATGTATTCTGCACATTAATTTATTATACATGATCCGTAAGAATTATTATAGATTTGCTCCGACTTTCCGCTTGCGCGCTTCATCCCATCATGATAAGATAAGAACAAGTACACTTTGGGGGAATTGAGGAAAAAAATTGTGAGCTGGAATATTGCTGCTGAATGCATATCAACCGTCATGCTCTGCATCATCTGGAACTACTCCAGGCAGAGCCATTCATTGCCGACACTGAAAAACAAACTGTTTCAGGTCTGTTTCTTAACGACGTTTCTGGCTATGACGTCGAACATTTTATCGACGATCTGTATTCAGAATACCGGAGTGATTCCGCTGTGGGTGAACTGGCCAGTCACGACCATCTACTTTATCGCCACTCCTCTTATGGGCGTCATCTATTTCTATTATGCGCTCTCCATACTCTATGAAAATCAGCCGCGTTTTCCGAAGAGGTGGCTTTTTTTGTTGCTTCCGGCCGCATTCTATCTGCTCCTGGTTATCTCCAATCCCTTTACCGGCTGTCTGTTTTCTTTAAGCCTGGAGACCCGGTATGAGCAGGGGCCTCTCATCATCATCACTTACCTCGTCTTCTATATTTACTGCCTGTTCACCTGCGTCACGGTCGTGGCACTGGGAAAACGGGTGGATCCCACGATCCGCAATATTCTGGCGTGTTTCCCGCTGATCGCGGCCCTGGTCGTCATCATCCAGCAGATATTCCCGGAGGTCATTCTCTCCGGTTCCGCCGCCACCTGCGCACTGCTGATCCTTTATCTGTATCTGCAGAACAAACAGATTTCCATTGACTATCTGCTGGGGATTCCCAACCATAAGGAATTTTTAAACTCCCTCCAGCTTCAGATCAAACGCCACAAGGATGCCTCCTTCACCATACTCCTCGTTTCCCTTCGAAACTTCAAACAGGTGAATGACACCTACGGCCAGCAGAACGGCGACGAGTTCTTAAAAACCGTCTGCAATTACTTGAGTAACACGGTGAAGCCATATCAGCTTTACCGTTACAACGGAGATGAATTCGCCGTACTGATTCCGGAATCCGATAAGGAGACCGTCATCCGTCTGGTCAAAGCCATAGACGGACGCTTCAACCAGCCATGGAAAAGCCGTGACTTCCGATGCATGATCGGAACGGTAATTGCCGTCACCACCTATCCGAAAAGCGCGGATACGATCGAGGACTTAATCAACGCGCTGGAATACACGGTTTCCGTCGCCAAAGACGGTAAAAACGGCAACATCTGCTACTGTGGCCCGGGTATGCTGGACCATGTCAAACGGCGTTTTAAGGTGATCGATGTCCTAAAGGATGCCCTGGCCCAGGGCGGTTTTCAAGTGTATTACCAGCCCATCTGGTCTGTGGAAAAGCAGTGCTTTACCCTGGCAGAATCGCTTCTGCGCCTGCCTGCCACCCCGCTCGGCCCCTTATATCCCTCGGAATTTATTCCCATAGCCGAGGAGACCGGACTGATCGTGGATATTACATACTATGTGCTGGATACGGTCTGCCGCTTCGTGCACGACCTTTTAGACAGCGGAATCACGATGCTGGAAAGCGTCACCGTCAATTTCTCCGGCGTACAGTTTTCGCAGCATAATCCGGCGGAAAAGGTGATCTCCATCATCGAAAGCCACGGGATTCCCTACCGGATGATCAAGATCGAGATCACAGAGAGCGTTCTCGCGGAAAGCCGCCAGGAGCTGGAAGAATTTATCGATCTGATGCACGCAAAGGGCGCGGAAGTCAGTCTGGACGACTTTGGAACCGGCTACTGCAACCTCGTCTCTGTGCTGAGCATGGATGTGGATGTGATCAAACTGGACAAGAGCCTGCTGTGGGCGGCTCAGAAGGACCAGAAAACGGCCATCATGATGAAGAGCCTGGCCCGCTCCGTTCACGAACTGGGCATGCGGGTCGTGTCGGAAGGTGTGGAGACGGACGAGCAGAGGGCATTCGCCGAGGAATGCTGCTGCGACTGGATTCAGGGGTATTACTATGCGAAGCCGATGCCTGGGGAAGATGCGAAGCGGTTTCTGGCGGAGAGAATCGAGAAATCGTAAGGGATTATCCCATAACAGAAAAAAGCGAAAAAACAGGGTATGGAATATAGTCGTTCCATACCCTGTTTTTGAAAGATAGACCTATTAATGTAAAATATCGCACACAGGAGATGATGAAATGAAACTTAGAGAAAGCTACACATGCCCCTTAGAGCTTGTTCATGATATAATAAAGGGAAAATGGAAAACAATCCTTATTTTTCAACTTAGAAATGGAAAATGTTCTTTTTCTGAACTCCATCACAGTATAGCCGGTATTACCCAAAAAATGCTGTTGGAGCAACTGCGTGAATTGAAACACTTTGGATTAATTGATAAAAAAACGTATGATGGATATCCTCTAAAAGTGGAATATTTTTTAACCGGGCAGGGGGAAAAGATGCTGTCCGCAATTAAAATAATGCAGGAAATTGGTATAGACTACATGGTCGGGCATGGTATGACAGAAATCCTTGATGAAAAAGGAATTTGTTATGAACCCCTGCCATACGTACGAAAAAGTAAGTAATTTACATAGAAGCTATTATCCGATATCATTTCATTAGAATCAGGAAAGGATATGAGACTATGAAAAAAGCATTACTTATTATTGATGTGCAAAATGATTATTTTCCTAATGGAAAATGCCCGTTGTATAAACCAGAGGCAGCGTTGAATACGATTAAAGATTTATTAGAAAATTTCAGGAAGCAGAATCTGCCGGTTATTTACATTCGTCATGAGTCTTTACAGGGGACATTTTTTAATCCAAATACAGATGGTGTACAAATTCATCATGATATTAAACCACTGGTTACAGAAACGGTTATTGTTAAGCATGAGCCAAATAGTTTTTATGAAACAAATTTGCAAAACAAACTGGTGGAGAATGAGATCACAGAACTGGTTGTTTGTGGAATGATGACACATATGTGTATTGACACAACGATAAGAGCTGCCAAAGATTATGGCTATGAGATTACACTGATATCAGATGGCTGTGCAACTAAAGATTTGGAATGGAATGGCGTTACTCTCCCGGCCAGCCTTATTCAGAGCACATATATGGCTTCATTAAATCAGAAGTTTGCCAACATCAAGTTGGGTTCAGAAATGTTCTAAAGATATAATCCGTTAAAAAAAGTCCGTAAATACGGGATATTCCAGTATTTACGGACTTATGGTAACTCTATCAAGAATACAATTCTACTTCTTTCCGCCGCTCTCCGTCTCCATCGTCCGTCCCCATCCGGTAATCACCGCGAATAAGAACACTCCAAACAATGCAAACGCATAAATCGTACCTCCGGCCACAACCACCGGTGATAAGCCGGTCAGAGCCGCTCCGATAAATACAAACACGCTCATGAACGGAATAATCGCCGGAATACTGTTGGCCGTTCCGTCAAGCAGGTTTGCTCTTCTGTAAGGATGGATATTCTTCGCACTTCCCACCTTATTAAGCACTGGGCCGAACGTCAGGATAGAAGCGCTCGTAACACCGCCGAAGATAATGGTACAGAGGCTGATCCCCAGCATACAGATAAGCTCGGCACCCCTCGGAGTCGTAGCCGCCTTGCTGTTTAAGATGGCCTCCACCATATAATCCAGCATACCGGCTTCCGTCAGCACGCCCATAATTCCGAATACCGCGATAACCAGACCCACGGTTCCCAGCATTCCCTGCACACCGCTGATCAGGAAGCCAACCGCGGCATTATTGGCCGGATCATTGGCAAATACGTCCTGGAAGGTGAACAGTCCTGCTGCCAGACCCACGATCAATCCCAGCAGAAGTCCGACTCCGATTCCCGCGAAGATGTTGCGGCTCTTAGTCGCCACGATCAGCATGATAATAACCGGAATCAGCATGATCAGGCTGACAGGGCTTGCCGCCGCCTCGATGGTACCGCCCTGATACGTTCCGCCCATACCGCCCAGCACTGCGAACAGCACTACGCTGATCAAGGCCGCCACTGCGGAATATTTTAACCGGCTGCTTACCACACCGCCTACATCGGCCGGATGGCCGTCCTTAAACTGCTGTGTCGATGACGACGCGATGGTCGTGTCACTGATCGGCGCCAGATTGTCACCGAAAATCGCACCCGATACAATGGCTCCCGCCATAAACATGGGGCTGCCCCCCAGCACCACTCCCGCCGGGAAGAAAATAGGGAACGCGGTAAACATGGTTCCGATCGAGCTGCCTGTCGCAGTCGATACCACACAGGTAGCAAAGAAGGTAAATGCCACGAACAGTCCGCCGTTCATACCTATGGTATTGGCCAGCCACACGAAACCGCCCGACAGGCCACTGGCCTTCATTAACGCGCTGAACATACCGATAACGAAGAAAATAACGATAACAGAAACGCTTGTGATCGAAGAGATTCCCTTAATTGCCGCATCCCAGAATTTCGTATAACTGGTGCAGAATACTCCGCCCACCAGCAATGCCACGAATCCCCCCATGGCCAGCGCTTCCATATTAAATGCCTTGAAAATAACAAATAAAACGACACAGAAACCAAAAAATATAGCGACTGGAACCAGCGACATAAAAATACCGCCGCGAAATTTCAAGTTCTCTTTTGTATTTGCATTTGTCTCACCCATAACTGCTTCCCCCTTTTAGCAGATCCCCTTTTCCTTTGCAAGTTCTGTCAGCGCCCTTTTGATATCACGGAAACGTCCCGCCGCTTCCTCATCATCGGCAAAACAGGCTGTTACAATCCGTATGTGCCCTTCCCCTTGTGCACCATACGGCGTTCCCTGATTGACCATAATGTTGGCGTGATCCCTTATGTAGTCCGCCACCTCGCCACTGGTCCCCAGCGCGCTCACGTTTAGCCAGCTTAAGATTCCGCTCTCACTTAGCTTCATCGTCACACCCGGAATCTCTGACAGGATCTCATACGCTAAGTCCCTGCGGCGAAGCAGGCGCTCATAGTTGCTCTTTAAAAATGCCTCGTCCTTTACCGCGGCCACCGCTCCGATGCTGGCCAGGGTATTGGAAGCCCCCAGCACGTTGACGGCCGCGCCGTAAAGCACATCCATGATATGATCATCCGCGTAAATATATCCAATCCGGAATCCGGACAGCCCCAGCCCCTTGGAAATGGAGCAGACCGTCAATGTCCTCTCCCACATTCCGGGCAGCGTGCACGGCGCCACGAACTCGATTCCATCGTAAATATGATCTTCAAACGCCTGGTCGGATACCAGAATCAGATCATTCTTAACGATAAACGCCGCCAGTTCCTCCAGCTTCTCCTTCCGGAACACGGTCGTCGTCGGATTGTTGGGATGGCTGATCAGCACCATCTTCGTCTTCGGCGTCAGCCTCTTTTCAAACTCTTCCATTCTGGGCTGATATCCGTCCTCCTCATAGAGAGGCACCGGAACCGCCTTCGCGCCCAGAAGCTTTGCATTTAAAAAATTGCTGGGATAACTGGGATCAGGGATCATGATTTCGTCCCCTTCCTCGATAAACGGCATCATGGAAAACAGAAGGCCGCTGTCCGATCCCGGGCTCACGATCACATTACGGCTCGGATCAATGGGGAGTCCCGTTCTCCTGCTGATCTTCTCCGCCAGCGCCTTTCTTAATGCCAGGTCCCCGATCGGCATCACATAATGGCTGACGGTTCCGCTCTCCAGCGCTTCCATCATAGCCTTTTTTGCCGATTCCGGTACCGATGGATCCGGATAAAACGGATCCGCCCACGCCATGTTTGCACCGCCTGCCGCAAGGAAGTTTCCCACGCCCTCTCCGACATCGGCCTTGGTCACCGCTGAAAACAATCCGCCCTCCAGGTCTTTGAAACGATCATTCATTCTCCTTTTTACGTCCATGTAACATCCCTCCTATGATTTTACAATCGCTACTGCTTCCACCTCACACAACACACCCTTTGGCAGGTCCTTTACCGCCACACAGCTCCTCGCCGGATTCCCCGTAAAATAGCCGGCGTACACTTCATTAAATGCCGCGAAGTCTCCCATATCCGCCAGGAAGCATGTGGTCTTTGCCACAGTGGTTAAGTCGGCCCCCGCCGCCTCGAGCACTGCCTTTACATTCTTCATGGACTGGCGGGCCTGCTCTGTAATCCCCCCTTCCACCACCGCTCCGGTCGCCGGATCAAGCGGAATCTGCCCCGATGTAAACACAAATCCATTCGCAGTTATCGCCTGTGAATACGGTCCGATCGCTGCCGGTGCTGCTGCTGTCGCTACTTTTTCCATTTCCTATCCTTCTTTCCTCTAAAATGCACGAAAGGGTGGTATTGAAAATTACGTCAATACCACCCTTGGCTGTACTAATACTATATCACTAAAATATATTTTAGTCAATCCAAAAATCAATAAAATAATTTTTATTAATTATATTCAGTTTTTTCTTAAATTCCGTAAGTGAAGATAGACTGTATTTCTGGAAAGCCCCAGAATATCGGCAACCAGAGGCACGCTTTCCTTAAACTGGAAGATCCCCTGCTCTTCCAGCTGAGCGATCACTTCCCGCTTCTTCAGCGATGGGAGTATGGACTGATCCGCCTCCACTTTGGCCTGTGCCGCGGTGACGGCACGGTTCACCAGTTCCTGGGGATTGTCCGCGTAGTTTTCGCTTTCAAAGCTGTGGTCCGCGGCCCTTGGGAGAAAACCGGACACAAAGGTCTCGACCGATGTGTTTAAGTAAAAATTAATGCAGAGCAGGCCAATGACCTTCCCATTTGTCCCCTCGATGGTAATCGTGGAGGATTTCAGCGGTTCGCCCTTCTTGTTGTGGGTATAGTAGGAAATATGGCCGGACAGCCCTTCCGTCTGAATCCGGTTCAGCATGGTCAGCGCCAGGTCCGTCACCGGAGCTCCCTCCGTCCTTCCGGTGTAGTGTCCGTTGATAATCTTGATAACAGAGCTGTCCAGATTTTCCAGACTGTGAAGTACAAGCTCGTATCCGTCTCCCAGATACTCAGCAAGCCCCTCCACCACAGTTTTGTAGGATTCGAGAATCAGATGATCCTCCGGTGTGAAAACAACATTCCCCTGTGCCATAAAACTTCTCCTTTACACCCGCCAGCTGATCCCACTATGGGTCATCTGGTCATTCTCGCTGTTAGAAATTACATAGGAGGTATTCTCCCCCTTTAAAATACTGATGGAAATATGCTGGGCCACGCCCTCTTCGTTGTAGGTGATCTTGAAAATATCGAACAGCGGATCACCCAATCCGCATTTCAAATATTCAGAGAATTCCCTGGAGGCCTTTCTCACCTTGAGCACCTTGTAGTAGCGGTCCAGTTTTGCGTGATACTCCTGGCGCAGAAGCTGAAATACCGAGACGTTGCCTTCCATTTTCTCAAATATCCCCGGGAAGCGCTTAAGCGGAATGTAACACATATCCAGCATCATGGGGATATCGTCCGCATACATGACACGCTTTAAATACACCACCTTGTCATCCACCGAGATCTGCAGGTCATTCGCATAGGATGGCTTCACGAAAATAATGGATTTCTCCAGTATCTCCGTCCGAACCGTTCTTCCCTGGCTCTCCATGGAATCATGAAATCCAGCCAGCTGGTCGATCCGGCTCTGCACTCCGGTACTCAGTACAAATGTCCCTTTTCCCTGCTTCCGGACCAGAATCTCTTCCTCGCATAACTCCTTCACCGCCCTGCGAACCGTAATCCTGCTCACCTGATACTTTTCTTCCAGCTCTGCCTCACTCGGCATCCGGTCTCCCGGCCTGTAGATCTGTGCGTGTATATCATCTTTAATTGCGTTCTTAAGCTGCTCATATAATGGAGTCAATGCATTCTGATTTAGCATATCTGCGTCTCCTGTCCTCTTCTTCATCCTTAATGCCCATTTACAATTATATCTCACAAAATCGGTCAAGGCAACCTTTTTAACCCGAAAACCCGCTTCCCTGAGAGCCCGGGGAAGCGGATTTAATCTGCATTTTTATTCCATTTTATGAGGGTAGCCGAAGCCTCCCCGAATCATGCATGTGGCGGCGGAACGGTCGGCGGCATAGTCAAGTGCCTCCTCCATTCCTTTCCCGTCTCCGTACGCAGTTAAAAATCCCGCGATAAAACTGTCTCCCGCCCCCATGGTATCGATGGCGTCCACCTTCTTAATCCCCTGGTGCCAGACCCGTTCTCCGTCATAGAAGACGGCGCCTTTATGGCCTCTCGTAACTCCCACGATTTTGGTCCCCAGTTCATGAACCTTCCTCATCAGGGCGATACATGCGTCCTCCTCCAGGTCGGAACCCGAGAAAAATGCGTACGTCAGATACGGACACGTCCGCTGCAAATACGCCTCATCCCGCTTATCGGAGAAATCGAAGGATACTTCACATATGTCCTTTAGCGTCGGAAGCTCATACTCCAGATTGGAGTAACAGCTGGAATGGCAGATATCATACTCTTTGATAATCTCCATGTCCTCCGGCACGATTTTCATGGCAAACAAGTGCTGGCAGCTGTCGCGCAGCCCCGCAGCGAAGACACGGTCTCCGTCTTTTAGGTATACCCGCGGCTGTGCCGTATGGGCGTACACCTTTCTCGAACGGTCGAAGGTCACACCCTCTTTTGTCAGGCACTCCCTGATGTAATCCGCCCGCTCATCATCCCCAAATACACCGATATAATTAACGCGCTCTGCACCATTTCTCTTACAGTTTACTGCTACATTGACGGCATTGCCCCCCGGAAAATAGACGCCCTCATCCATATAGCAGTCCGTTACATTATCTCCAATTGCAATTAACTTCATTTCCTCTATCCTTTCACTGCACCGGCGGTCATGCCTCTTACAAAGCTCTTCTGCATCAGCAGGAAGAGAACGATAATCGGAAGACAGGAGATGACCATACCTGCTAATACGACGCCCCATTCCGTCATGAGTCCGTCACGGAACACCATCAGTCCTACCGGAATGGTGCGAAGCTTCGAGCTGTCCACAAAGATCGTGGCAAATACGAACTCGTTCCACGCGTAATACGCTGTCATGATGATGACCGTTGAGATGATCGGTTTGGACAGCGGTAAGTATATGTGTCCGTAAATCTGCATCAGCGTGGCCCCGTCGATGGTGGCCACCTCCTCCAGTTCCTTGGATATCCCGACGAAAAACGACCGGATCAGCATGATCGATACCGGAAGCCGGAACGCGATGTAAGGCAGTATCATGGCGAACAGCGTATTCTTAAGCTTCAGGCTCTTCAGCAGCATGAACAGCGGAAGCAGGCAGACCTGCGGTGACAGCAGCAGGCCGCAGAGACAGAAGAGAAATACGAAATTTCCCAGTCTGCCCTTCATCTGGCAGATTCCAAATGCGGAAAAGGTCGATGCAAAGACCACACCAGCCAGCGTACATATTGTTACAATCAGGCTGTTGAGGAAATACTGGGAGATCCCCCGGTTCCAGGCTGTCATATAATTTTCCACATGCCAGACATCGGGAAGCCCCCACACATCGCCGTAAATGCCGTTGTAGTCCTTAAAGGACGACATCAGAATCCAGAACAGCGGATACAAAATCAGGGCGGCCAGGAGGAATAAAATGGCCAGCCAAAGGAGCTCTCCGGGTCCGTATACTCTTCTCTTTTTTACTTTCACCTTCTCCATCAGCGATCCTCCTTTTCCGTTCCGAAGCTTGCGAACTGTACGGAAGATAAAATTGCCGTTATGACAAAAATCAGCATGGCGATCGTGGATGCGTATCCCATATTGTTCTTAACGAAACCGGTCTGGTACATATGAAGCGACAGCACCATGGTCGCCGTTCCCGGTCCGCCTCCGGTTAAGATATACGGTTCGTTGAATACGGTAAATGCACCGACAACCGTTAAAATCATGGTAACAAAGAACATCTGGCGCACCTGCGGCACCGTTATATAGAAAAAGCGTTTCAGCTTTCCGGCACCGTCCACCTCTGCCGCCTCATATAAATCCCGGGGGATCTTCTGGATGGCCACAATGAACAGCATGGCAACATACCCGGTACTCTGCCACTGAGAAACCGCAATCACCGCATACATCGCTGTCTTCTTGCTTCCCAGCCATACCCTCGTTAAGCCGTCAAGCCCGACCAGCTCCAGAAAGCTGTTTAACAGGCCCATCTGTGGGTTGTATACAAAATCAAACAACAGACATACCACGGTCATGGATATCACGGTAGGGATAAAATAGATACTGCGCAGCGTCGGGGCAAACTTATGGAATGCGATGTCCTCCAGTACCGCCGCCAGCACGAGTCCGAATCCCACCTGAATGACAATAGAGATGACAGCATAAAGGATGTTGTTTTTCAGAGAGACCAAAATGGTCTTATCGGAAAGCAGATGCCTGTAGTTGTCAAACCCCACCCATTCCTTCGTTGTGGAAGACAGGGTAAAGGACTGAAAACTATATATAAAATTTTTAATCAGCGGAAAATATACGAATATTCCCAGAATCAGAATAGCTGGTATGGCAAATGCCAATGCCTGTAAATTTCTTTTTTTCTCTCTTTTCAAGCGGATAGCCCCCCCCCCGTTACCTTTTATTAATGTAAGGCAGCCGCAGCCTCCTTTACCTGTTCCATAACACTTTCCGGAGTCTCGTCGCCTGTAGCAATCGCCTGTGCCCCCTGGCCGTATACGGTATAAACGGACGCGTCGCAGGCATTGTCAAACCACGGTACCAGTGTGGATGCGGACTTGATAATCTCCATCGCCTCCAGCTGTGCCGGGAGGGCATTGGTTTCATCCACTGCACCCGCTACGCTGGATATCTCTCCGCTCTTTGTTGTCAGAGCTTCTCCGCCCTTCTTGCTGACCAGCCACTTTAAGAACTTCACACACTCTTCCGGATTCTTAGACTTGTTGCTGATCATAAATCCTTCCGGCGCGCCGGTCAGTCCTTCCGGATCGCCTTTTCCATCTTCGAAAGCCGGGAAATTGAAGAAGCCGTATTCAAAGCCTTCCGGAATAACCTTTTCAAGCATGGTGATCTCTGCGAACTGTAAATACATAATCGGAGCCTCTCCGGTTGCAAAGTATGTATTTCTGGCTGTTTCATGATCGATGGCTACACAGGTATCTCCCATGTAGGAGGTGAGCTGTTTCCATTTTTCAAGCACCTCCACGTAGGCCGGATCTGTAAATTCACCGGTCGCTGCATCGTAATCCTTCGCGATCACAGCCGGATCTACCATTCTCTGATTCATGGTTCCCAGATAGTGAAGAATTGCCCAGTTATCGGATAATCCCTCAACCACCGGGGTCTCATAACCGGCTGCCTTCAGAGTGTCCAGCGCCGCGATAAATTCATTCCATGTCTTCGGCACTTCCAGGTTGTTTTCTGCGAATATCTTCTTATTATAATAGAAAGCCTTGCCATCCTGCGACCACGGAACCCCATAGATCTTTCCATCAAAGGTAAAGCCATCGACGCTGGCTCCTGCAATCTTGGAGGACCACTCGGTGTCACCGTCATAGATGTCGTTCAGCTCCATGACATTGCCGGAGTCAATCATTTCTTTTGCAAAGGTTCCCGACCAGGAAGAGAAGATATCCGGAACTTCGTCTGTCGCAACGACCATACGGATTTTTTCTTTGTACTGATCGTTTAAGATGCAGTCCATGTTGATTGTGACGTTTGGATTCTCGGCCATGTATTCCTGGATCAGTTCCTGAAACATGGAATTCTTCGGGTCGTTGGGCCAGCGGTGGAAGAAGTTAATCACTACCTTCTCTCCGGATCCCTCTTCTGCCTTCGCTTCGCCGCCTGCCGCAGTGGTATCCGCCGCCTTACTCTCCGGCGCTGCGGGTGCCTTGGCATCCCCGCCATCCTTTGCCCCGCCGCATGCGGTCAGTGACAGTCCCATGGTAAGAGCCAGTGCAAGTGCCATGATTTTCTTAATACTTTTCTTCATATGATATCCTCCTCGTTCTTTTCTAAAAACGACGGAATTCCAGCCTTCCTGCTAAAACTCCGTCGCTCTCTCTTATTCTTTCAAAGTTCAGATTAATATTCCATTCTCCACATATAGCGGCGCACACTTAAGTCATGACCTCTCTCATATGCAAATGCGTCTGCCAGGGAACGAAGTACCGCCCCGGCCAGAAGCGGAGCAAAGTACTCTCTCACTTCCTCGTCAATGCCTGTCATATCAAAGGTTTCCGCATCCACCAGCATAATCTTATCGGAATACTTCTGGCAGAAGCTGTAGGCTCTCTCATCGAGCGGTCTCGTTGCGCCGATGCCCTCGATGATGATGAACGGAACATCAAAATCAGTCACTTCAAATGGTCCATGGAAATATTCGCCGGAATGGATTGCGTGGGAATGAATCCACTGCATCTCCATCAGCAGGCAGATGGCAAAGGAGTATGCCTCGCCGTAGCAGGCGCCGCTGCCCATGGTGTAGATCATCTGCTCTCTCTTGTACTTGCTGCCCCACGCCTTAACGGTGTCCGCATACTGAGCTTTCGCCTTCTCGATCGCGTCATTTAAATTCGCTACAGAAGCGATGCCCTTCTCATACTTCTCACATGGATTGACTGCGTTTAAAATGCTGAACATCAGATAGTATAGCACAGCCTTGTTTAAATCGCTTGCATCCGCCTCTTTTCCCCAGTCATAGTGGATCGGATATTCGGCGGCGTTCCATAATGGAGAATCCTCTAAGTGAGATAAGGCGATGGTCAGCGCACCTTTTTCTCTGGCAACCTCCGTTGCCTTTACGGTCTCAGGAGTATTGCCTGAATGGGAACAGGTGATGACTACGGAATCCGGTCCCAATGCCTTTGGAGCTCTGTGAACAAATTCGTTGGAAGAGTAGATGCTGGCCGGAATTGAAATCTCACGGTCAAAGGTGTACTGTGCCGGCATCATGAAAGCCTGGGAACCTCCACACGCTACAAAGTAAAAATGATTAATGACTTCCTTGGCCGCCACTGCTGCCACTGCTGTGTTAATCTGGTCGATGTGCTCTTGTCTCATAATGAATCCTCCACTCGATATTATTATATGTTGTTATATAACGTTATATGATGTATTTATATAATATACGATAGTAGCATGGATGTCAAGATATATTTGTAAATTATGTTTGATTTTTATTCTTTTTCTTTTTTTCTTATATGCATATTGCTTATAATGAAAGTAATTTATATAAAAAAAGACATACAGACTATGGAAATCCTTTGATTTCAATCATAATCGGTATGTCTATTGACAGCTGCTTCAGAACTCATACTTTACCACGTTTCACAATTTGCAGATTACATTCGTTTTTCTATTCTTGATATAACCTGCTGCTTATTTCCTGTAGCTTTTGCTAAATCCATCTGCGTCATCTTCTGTTCCTTCCATAAAAGGACCAACTCGGCAAGCAGCTTATATTCCGTTCTGCTTTCGTCCCATACTTTTGCAAACTCCGGATTACTCTGTCTTTCTCTATCTATGGTTTCCTTTACATTTAATTCAGTAAATGGCATTGTGTATACCTCCTTCATGATATTAAACTTCGATTTAAAAAACTTCCGAGTTCTTTTGCTCTTACATTTTATCAGGTTTATGATGCAGCAACCAGACTTATCCAAATTAAACAGAAACAGAAGGAGCCTTTAAGCTACTGTTCAGGGGCCAACCAGTGCGAGGTGTTTTTTGTGAGTGGAGCGCAGCGGAAGTCACAGAAAACCCGAGGGAGCCAGCGCCAAACTGCGTTTTTTGCAGTTTGTGTGCATCGCGAAGCGTGTTGCTGGTCACGGAGTGAACAGTAACGCCTTTAAGCTACACTGATTAGAGGGCTTCTTAGGGAAAATAACTTTTGACGGTTCAGTTATTATGAAAGAAAATATATATATATAAAACATACAGACTATGTCTATTCTTGATCAGTAAAGAAGTATTAAAATGGGAGCCCACTCGTGGCTCCCTTGCTTGGTACAATAGATTCCCCAGCACCCGTCTGGAGAGTATTGTAATAGTATTCTTATGTAGAAATGCAAAAAATATTCATTACTAAAAATATAGGGAACTCACTCGTAGTTCCCTGATTGAAAAAAATTATAATTACTCCACCCGTGAGTAACTTGCTTGTATTTATATACTAACATGTTAAATGCGTTTTGTCTACTCACCTTTTGAATGTTTTTCTAAAAAACTTTCCAGAGACTGAATATCGGAAAGATGATATTTTGTAAGCAGATCATGATAGCTGTTTAATTGCCCTTTTAGGTCAATAAGCTCCTTTTGAAGTATATCGCGTGTCGTTTTTAGCTTTTCTATGTATTGAAGCTTGTCTTTATAAATGTTTTGTAATGTTTGGTAATAGTGATGAATATCTAAAGATAATGATATGGCGGTATCGACCTGCTTCATTTCATTGGACGTGAGATCTGTAATATAATTACCAAGACGAGCTTTGCTAACACATACAATATTTCCGAGAAGTACATTTCCATCAAGAATAACATTTCCGTTATGATCCAGTTTGTCTGCAATTGGGACAACAACAGGAAGTGTTGAGGCTGTATGGGTAATGGGAGCCACCACGGTATTGGGAGAGGTCTTGTTTGCAGAATTATATTGCAGAACTACACAAGGACGGTTTTTACTTTCCTCACTTCCAACACCAAGACCTAAATTGCATTGATAGACCTGACCACGGAAAACGGTACGCTTTCCAGATGACAGCGCAACCGCGTTTAAGTATAGTTTGTTTTTGAACCAATCGAGATATTGTTGAGTTTTTAATAAATCTATATTTATTTAATTTTTACCTCCGTTATTGGTAAAATCAGTATACCATACTAATCCTAAAACTGCAATCAAACTAAAAAACATTAAATAAATTACATTTGTAAGGAACGTTTAAAAAGACATACAGATTTTCATAATCAGCATGTCTTTCTAAGCACTCACACAATCTTATTTTCTATAACAGCTCTTCCCCGTCAAACACAGCCAGCTGTCCAATCTTCTCCTTCTCCTGCGGCAGAATCACAGCCTCTCCTTCTCCCGCCTCCTTCATAAGCTTGACCAATTTCTCCCCCAGCGCGAGGCATACCTCCTGGTGGGCCCTGGAATGAATCAGATTATGGAGTTCATAAGGATCGTGTTCCAGGTCGTAGAGATACATCTCGGTATACACGCCGCTTCCCTGGTCTAAAACCGGATCCCGGTCAGTGGCCTGAACCGAATACTTCCACCGTTTCGTCCTTATGGCCCGGCCGACCTCCGCCTCGCTGATCTGGATGAGCGCCTCCTTCGGCCACGGAGCTTTCTTTCCGCCCAGCAGAGGCATGAGGGAATGGCCCTGCATGTCCTCCGGAACCGGAATCCCGCATGCATCGAGAAGGGTCGGTGCAACATCGATCAGGCTGACAATCTCCGCAACATTGCCGCCCCCTGTAAATCCCGGTCCGTAAAATGCCATTGGAATGCGGACAGAGCTTTCATGGCAGGAACGCTTATATTCCGCATTCCGCGTCTTGAAATGGCATCCGTGATCGCTGGTGAACAACAGGATGGTGTCCTCCGTCATATGAAGGCTTTCCAGTGCATCCCGGATTCGTCCGAAGGCCTCATCCAGCCGTTTCACCATACCGTAGTATCCGCCCAGGTGCTGCCATGACGTGCCGCCGAGCGCGCCTAAATCCGGCGGCATATAAAGCGGATTGATGGGAGCCCCGCTGTGAGGGGCTGAAAAATCGTCGAAACAATTTTGGAAATGAGGCTCCAAAAAGGACAGGAATAGGAAGAACGGCTTATCCTGGTCCTGATGGCCATCGATGTAGCGGACCGCGGCATCCGTCAGGGCATCAATTCGGTGCCCCGGCAGCTTCACCGGCCGGTTCTCATTGTCATATACAAGGGTATCATACGGTCTGGAGGTAGCCTCCAGGGCATTGGCGCCCAGCCACCAGTCATATCCGCCGCGCTCCTCCTTCTGGACCTCGTGCCGCCCCGACGCCAGATGCCATTTACCGATATAAGCGGTGTCATACCCGGCGTCATGGAAGTAATAGGCCATGGTCCTCTGATCTCTTCCCAGAGGAATCGCGTTCCGGTAATTTCCCGTGCAGGTAGCGTATTTTCCAGTCTGCAGCACCGCCCTGGCCGGCCCGCACACCGGCTGGGGCGTAACCGCAGTCGATGCGTACGTCCCCGTAAATGCCACCCGGTCAAAGTTCGGCGTCAATCCGCAGGGATTACCGCCCGCTCCGGTAGTATCCGATCGCTGCTGGTCCGTAAAAAAAACAATCACATTTGGTTTCATAAGCTTCTCCTCTTAACATTTTACAAGACAGTGTTTCTCATAATCAAACCAGGTTCCGTCAAGCATGGGGGCGAGAGTATTGGTGAGACGGATTTCTATCTGATTTTCTCCCTGCCTTAACATCGCTCCGTCCCCGTGCCACGTATACGGGGAAAACGCCCGCACACCGGCGGAAACACCGTTTACTATGATTTCCAGGCATTCATGGCACTGATCCTTCTTATCCAGCTCTAAGTCAAACAATTGTGGAACCGTCTTCACATCAAGCACAGTCCGGAAGGTGAACATCCCGCTGTAGTAGGGGAATCCCCTGATGTAATCCAGCGTAAACGCCGCAGTCTCCGGTTTCGCAGTGAGTCTTCTGCGGCCTGCTGCCTCCGTCTCACTCACACCGAAGTCTCCATATAAGTAGAGCGGATCCCGGATCCCGTCAGAATCCTTCGTGAGCATCACTTCCACCGCCAGTCCATTCCAGCCCTTTTTCAGAAATGGGGCTATGTCCGCCATCCTATTGTTCTGATCATTGATAAATACGCTCCGGAATGTCTCAGTAGCGATTTCTTCCCCGTTCAGCGTCATACGCCACGTATCCTTTACCGCGCCCCGGTCCATCAGAAGCGAACACGTCTCCGGCACCGTTTCCACCTCAAAGCCGGTCTTATAGGTCACCGCCAGCGGATAGTGAATCGAAATCTTCTTTGGAATTCCAAAGGCTCCGGTAAACTGATAATCCTCCGGTTTCAGGCAGGACTGGCCGGCACACTGCTCAATAAAGGTCTTCACGGGCACCTCAAACCATTCCTCCCCGTCCCGGGATATTAAAAATTCTTCCAGTCGGAAAATATTGCCGCCTTCGATGGTGACAGGCATCGGATCGGAAGTGTCGATTACCAGCTTTTCCGGCGATTGCTCACTGCTGCGCAGTATACGCCTGCTGCCATAATCGCAGTGATTGACAGATTCGCAGCCTTTAACAGTCTCGCAGCCCTTGCCGCTCTCACCGTCGATACCAACCGCTTCACCCTCCATCCCCTTCTCACCGCACTTTCCAAACCGCAGCATCCGGCTCTCATACGCCCGCAGCGAAACCGCCTCCATCGGAGCCGGAGCCGCCGCCGTCTTCACCTCTCCGGTATCGAGACACAGCTCCCCGTCATACACGCATCCAGCCCGTCTGCACGTGACGGACACTTCCGTATCACGGCCGCCCTGATTTACCAGGAATACGTAATACGCCCCGCCGTCTTCCCTGACAGAGCTGATGATATCTTTTCGCTCCGAATCCCGGGTCTTAATTCCGAAAGATAAGTCGGCCGCCTCCCTGCACCATTCACACCAGGCGCCATCCCGGATCTCTTCGAAGTAACGCCTGTCCTCCCGCTGATTCAGCTCCAGACCGGTCCAGTCAGCCCGTTCCTGCTTCCTGTCGATGACCGCCTCCGGCAGATTTCCCAGGAAAACGATCTTTCCGCCGCAGGCGGCAAACTCCCGGATCTTCTCGCAGGCCGCCGCCTCGATAAAATCGGTGGGCGGTATGACCAGCACACGGTAGGAGGCCCTGCCGATGAGAATCTCGCCGTCCCGGATTTCTGCGTGTTCCAGGATTTCCGTGTCGAGATGTTCATAATCAATCTGGTTAAACAGGAGTTCCTTGCAGACCGCAACCCAGTCCTTTCGCACCTGGTCGCATTTCTGCCATTCCGCTTCATCCTCTCCCTGGTAGACGAAACCGATAAACGGTTCGCCAAGATACGCCCACAGCGTCGCCGCCGGGTCAAGCACCGCCACATGGATATCGGCTTCCGTGTTCGTCACCCACGTACCGAGCCGCCCCGCGTAATCTGCCAGGAGGCGGTAATGCTTCCAGTACGGATTCTGTAAAAACTGGGAAGGCGGTGCGTCATGCTTCGTAATGCTGTCGATGGTATAATAAAACGCGTGCACGTTGTAAAAGTTAATTCCGCTTGCTCCCAGCCGGTCAAACATCCACTTTGCATCCTGAAGCGTCATGGTCCATCCCAGGCTGTGGAAGCTCTCGATCATGGAAAACTGCTTTCCCAGCTGGCGTGTCAGAGAGCTGACTGCTTTCGCGTTGGAACGGTATTTGCGGATATATTCATCATAGATCCATTCCAGCGGACGGCCCAGCTTCTCATGGGCCGTGTCTCCGCCCACGATCGCGCTGTAGCGCTGCGTGCTCATGCGCATGGAGGGAACCTCTGTGGCGTACTCCAGATGGTGGCTCCCGCACCAGTCCGACACCTGCTTATGGTAGCTCTCCACAAACAGCTTATGGATGGCGTCATAGAGATCATACCGTATGGCATAAGCATTTTCATACGCGGCATTGTGGAGCGCAGGCAAATGTTCCAGAAGATCGTACCCCTTCACCTGCTTAAAGTATTCCGGCAGCCGTTTGGACCACGGGATCGGGCTTAGAAGCCCCACCTCATCGGAAAACATGCCGTAAATCCGGCTTCCAAACTTCTCCCCCATATACTTTTCATACTTCTCATGGGTCGTCTTTAAAAATGTCTGTACCGCTTCCTTCGAACACGGATCGAAAAAGCCTCCGTAATACTTAAACTCGCCGAGGGCCGTCTGGGTATACACTTCCACCCGCCAGCTTCCCGCCGGAAGCGTTCCCTTCAGAATCCGTTCCGGCCGATAGGTGAAAAAACGCTTATTGTTGTATTTCGTCAGACCGGTTGTCTGGTATATCTCTTCCGTCTGAAGATTGCCGGCCAACGCTTCCAGATCCACCGGATGGGCAAAATCCACGCTCCCATCTCCTGCCTGCCCCCCTGCCGGAAATGCCTTCGCATAAAGCAGTCCGCACCATCCCAGATTCATCTCAAATGTACCGCCCTCCGGCAGATTCAGGGACCGGTGGTTTAAAACCATATGCTCCGCTTCGGGATGCTCAAGCAGCACCTCGCCGCCGCTCATACCGCTCGGATAGGGATACTCATCGTAAAGCCACGTCTCAAGGCCGCACCGAACCGCCTCTTCGGCCGCAAAGCTCACCTTTTTAAACCATTCCTCCGACAGATAGGGGACCTTCTGTCCCTGTCTTGCACAGATAAAGGCCCCGCCAAGGCCTTTATCCGACATTTCCTCTATCTGATGTTTTATTTCGTCCTCTGCCATATCGCCGTTCCAGAACCAGAACGGCTTGATACGGCATCGGGCGGGAGGATTTTTAAATTCGTCCAACCAATCCATTTTCTCTCCTCCGCCTCATGGGCTTTTCTGAAAACATCTCTGAAATCTCTGTTCCATTCTTTGATCTATTTAGACTGTAAATACTGGTCGTACTCGGACTTCAGTCTCGTCATCTCAGACGCCCAGTTGTCTAAGTATTCCTGTGCGGTCATGTTGTCGAGAAGCACATTCTGGAATCCTTCCACCAGGGTGTTCTGATGCAGATCATAGTAACCGATTACATTGATCGGAAGCGTAGTCACCGTCGTGCTGGAATCGAGAAGTGCATCTGCGGCCTCCTTAATCGGTCCTGCCTTCTGCACCCACTCGTCCTCCAGGGCTTCCTTGTTGCAGGGAATCTGGCCAATCTGCTCGCTGATGTAGCTGCACGCCTCATGCTGTGCCAGGAAGCTGACGAACTTAAAGGCCTCTGCCGGATGCTTGGAATCCTTGAATACGGATAAGCACATTGCGCCGTTGGATACGATGGTTCTCGTTCCATTAGCAGCATTTAACCGTACCAGTCCGGCAAATCCGTCCTCGCCCAGGGTCTGTACGTGCTGGCCATAAGAGCCAAGGTTATGGAAGATCATTCCCGCGGAACCGGAATCGAACGCCGCATTCATCTCAGCCACCGCATTGGTGATATCGCTTTCCGGTGTGTATACATTGTAAATACTTGCGAATTTCTCAAGCAGCTCCACGTGAGCCGGATCATTGGCCGTGGAATTGCCGTTTTCATCAAACATATCCAGCTGGCCGGAATACTGATACATCATCTGCTCAAACTGCTGGGAGCTTCCGGCGCCGCCGCGGATCGAGAATCCATAGACACCGTTTGCCTTATCGGTCATCTTCTCTACACAGTCAAACACACCGTCCCAGTCCTCCGGAATCTCACATCCCGATTTGTTCATCAATTCCGTATTATACCATACAACCGGCACAGTTACCATGTGCGCAAGACCATACATCTTGCCGTCTGGAGCCATGCTGCGGATACTTTCGTCGAACTCGGAGAGAGTCTTGTCCTTCTGATCCCATTCTGCAATATAGTCATCCAGCGGAACCAGGGCATCCTGAATCAGGAAATCGCTCATCCAGTACTGGCTGACACCGCCGCAGTCCGGGGCGGTGTGGGACTGGATTGCCACATCGTATTTGGATTTCGCCTGATCGGCGGGAACTGGAACCAGTTTTACCGTGATGTTCGGATTCTCCGCCTCAAAATCTGCGATCAGCTTGTTGAAAATCTCCGTCCTCTTCGTATCCGCGTTCTGATCCCAGTAAGTGATCTCCACCTTCTCTCCCGCTGCTGCCTCGGTGCCCCCGGCCGTCGTCTGAGCCGTTTCCGCTCCCGTCGTGTCCGCAGTTCCCCCGGCTGTGGTGGTACTGGTGCTGTTTCCGCCGCTGCATCCGCTGAGAAGTGCCGCTGTCATAACCCCTGCCATTGTTAATGCTGTAATTCTCTTCCTCATAACTTTACTTCCTCCTGTTTTTTATTATATAATTATTAACCCTTAACACCGCCGGCGCTTAAACCGGTTACAAGATATTTCTGAAGATAGGCGAACAGACATACCGGAATCGACATGGCGATAATCGCGCCGGATGCCATGGCGCCGTACTGAACGCTGAACTCGCCCTGCATCATCTTTAAGCCGATGGGCACCGTATATTTCGCCGGATCGTTTAAGAACATCAGGCTGAACAGGAACTCATTCCAGCAGGCGATAAATGCGAACGCCGCCACCGTAATGATTCCGGGTACCAGCATGGGAAGCACGATTTTCACCACTCCCTTAAACCGGCTGCACCCGTCCACCATGGCCGCTTCCTCCAGTTCAAAGGGGATTCCCTCGATGAAGCCTTTCATCAGAATCGCATTGAACGGAATATGGAAGGTGATATTTACCAGCACGATGGCCGTCTTCGTTCCCACGAGTCCGACTCCCTGGAAAATGTTGAACAGCGGAACGAGAAGCACCGCCGCCGGTATAAACTGGCTGGCCAGCAGAAAGCCCATAAACAGCTTTTTTCCCTTGAATTTATATCTCGTCAGCGCATATCCCACCATAATGGACAGGACCACGATGATCGACACCGACACGATGCTGATCTGAAGGCTGTTTGCAAAATACTGGCTGAATCCGGCGTGAACCCATACGTTCGCAAAGTTGTTCAGGGACGGCGACCGCGGGATATACTGGATCGGCGTGCTGACAATGTCGGCCTCACTCTTTAACGATGTGATAAAGGACCAGTAAATCGGAAACACCACATACACGTTGATCAGAAGCAGCGGAAGCCACCGCAGGAATATAATATCTCTTTTCTTCTCCTTCATGGTTATGCCTCCTCCTTTCCAAATCCGGACAGTTTCATATAAATCACCGCAATAACGGCCAGAATCGCAAAGCTGACAACAGAGAGCGCCGAACCGTATCCATAGTTGCTCGTCTTGATGGCCTGATTGGCAATCAGCATGCTGAGCGTGGTCGTCTTACCCACCGGACCGCCGCCGGTCAGGCTGTAGATTAAGTCCACACTGTTGAATTCCCAGATGGTGCGGAGCAGAGTCGTCAGCACAATGGTATTCTTAAGCATCGGAAGCGTGATAAAGCGGAACGTCTGAAACTTCGTGCTGCCGTCCACTCTTGCCGCCTCGTATATATCATCTGGAAGCCCCTGCATCGCCGCCAGAAGGCTGATGGCAAAGAAAGGAATGCCTCTCCATAATTCCGCCACAATGACGGAACCAAGTACGAATTTCGTGTTCGCCAGCCAGGCGATAGGTTCCTTGATAATCCCCAGTTTCGCCAAAAGATCACCCAGTACTCCGAAATGCTGGTTGAACATGATACTCCATAAAACAGCGGTCAGTACTCCGGATAAAGCCCATGGAATAAATGTAAGGGCACGGAAGAATCCCCTTCCTTTAAACTTCTGATTTAAGATCAGTGCCACAATCATGCCGAAGATCAGCTGAAGTACCACCTCACATGCTACGAACTTTGCGGAAACGCCCAGTGCATTGTAGAACTCTTTCTTTGTAAAGATCGTAATAAAATTATCGAGTCCCGCAAACCCGTTGGTAAACGGTTTCGTCGGATTATAATGCTGGAAGCTTAAGTAGAAAACCTTTCCCAATGGATAAATCATGATGAGCCCCATCAAAAGGCATGCCGGTAATATGAGAATATATGGAGCAAAATTAAACTTTTCCTTTTTCACAATCTCTTCCCCTTTCTTTTTGTTCATGTAAGCGCTTAACTTCATGTTTCTATTTAACCACATCAGCCTTCACGGGTAAATAAAGTATCTTTCGTGAAAATTATAATATCTTTAGGTTTTGTTGACAAACTAATCAAAACTATATATGGTAAAGGAAACACATACAAAAACCGTATTTCTATCGAATGATAAGGGGGAATCACTCGTGAAGAAACATTTTTTTTCACTGTCAATCAGAAGTCTTATGCTGCTGTTCTGCCTGCCGTTTGTCCTGCTGGTACTCCTCTCGTGCAGCTATTTCTACCGCGCCGGCAAAGAAGAGATCACAGACTTGATTCAGGCGAACGCGGTCGCCATCATCGGTCAGACGAGCGACACCTTGGAACAGAAGATCGCCGCGGTAAGCAATCTTCCCACCACGATTACGGCTTCATCCTATTATTACAAGCTGCGGAAAAACATTCTGGCGGACCGGGAACCTATCTCGGCGGAAAATTACCGTGGCTTCTCCAACGCAGTCCATGATTTTCTCGTCATGAATTCCTCCTACTTTAACTCCGTATTTCTATTTCTTGACGACTATACCGTCAGTATGTTCCGTTCCAATACCGGAGAGCAGCTGCGGCGATCCAATTTCTGTTACGAGGATTTCTCAGAAGTTTACCCGCCATACTCCCTGCACTGGATTACCAGTGCTTCAGAGCCATATCCCTACTCCACGTTCAGCGGACGCCTGCCTGCGGCCTCGCTTATGGAGGTCCTGGGTTCTCCTGATTCCACCGTACACGGAGTTATGGTGTTCGGCATCGATGACAGGCTGTTCACCACCTCACTGATCAACTGCAAAATCACTGCCTCCTCATGCGTAACCCTCGTAAAAGATGGAAAGCTGCAGTTTTTCTCCTCCGAGCTCTTCGGAACCGACACATTGGAGAAGCTGTCGGAAGAGGATTTACACGCCATCTCAGCCCTGACCGGCGATGCGGTGCCAGAGACGACCATCACGCGGCAGCTGGGTGAAAACTACGTCATCTACCGCCCGCTGGCCTATGAAAATATGGGGGTACTGGCCGTTATCCCCATGGAAGAAATGTACATGAATTACCACCGATTCTCCGACGTCGCAATAAAATTCAGCCTTCTCCTGCTCACCGTCTGCCTCGCCCTCTATTTTACCGTTACCAACCTGCTGACCCGTCCCATCAGTTCTCTCATGGAGCAGCTGAACTACGTCTCAGAAAACCACTTAGATACAGCGATAACCGCATGGGGAGGCAAGGAAATCAATCAGATCTGCAAGGGAATCAACCACATGATCGGCCGGATCAAGCTGCTGATGAAAAATCTGGAGTTTGAAATGCTCGCCAAACAGGATGCGGAGCTACAGGCCCTGTACTTTCAAATCAATCCTCATTTTCTCTACAATGCGCTGGACTGCGTTCACCAGCTGTGCGATTTGGGTGAGGTGGAAAAAGCCGGACAGATGGTGGATCAGCTGGCCGCATTTTACCGTATCGGCGTCAGCAAGGGCATGGTGGCGATTTCTCTGAGTGATGAACTGACTCATGTGGAGATGTATCTGGCTATTTTAAAGACGCGCTTCGAAGATTTCCAGTATGAGATCTCTGTCCCCGCCGAATACTGGGACTGTTCCATCATCAAGCTGGTGCTGCAGCCCATCGTGGAAAATGCGGTTTATCATGGACTGCGGCCCTGCCGGACCGATGGAACCATAAGGATCTCCGCAGAAAAAGAGGGCAGCTGTCTTCTGATCCGCATAAGCGATGACGGAGGCGGCATCCCCGACCGGCTTCTCGAAGATATCCGGGCTTCCTTATACTGTTCCATGTCAGAAAAGCCCGCTCATATCTACGGAATTAAAAATGTACACGACCGTCTTCAGCTTACCTATGGCTTTGGCTATGGTCTCACCATCGACAGCGTTCTGGAAGAAGGCACGACGGTGACACTGAGAATTCCCTATCAGGCCCTAAGCCAGAAACAGGGCACCCAAAACACGGAAGCGCCCCGTCTGAATCGATGATCATGGAAAAAAACCGGAAGGATTGATAAAAATGTTGAAAATACTGTTTGTAGACGACGACGCAGTCGCAAGAAGAAATATGGCTCAAAGAATTGACTGGAATGATTTGGGATGGGACCTGGTCTATACCGCGCGTGATGGTGTGGATGCCCTGGAATATATGAAGGAGAACCGACCGGACATCATCATATCCGATATTAAGATGCCCATCATGGATGGAATTGAGATGGCGAAAATCGCCAGAGACTACTATCCGGATCTGTTTTTCATCTTTCTTTCCGGATATAAGGAATTTGAATATGCCAAGCAGGCTCTGGCCCTGGATGCCATCGATTATCTAAACAAGCCCATCGATAACAGCCAGCTGCTTGATGTTCTCCGGAGGGCCGAGAAAAAATGTATCCGTGCCAGGGAGGTCAACCAAATATTAAATGAAAAATACCCCCTGATCCGGCGCCAGTACATTTCCAAACTGATGTATGAAAATTTCCGTGAGGCAGACGATGCCATCTTCCGCGCATTTGACATCAACATCACCGGCGGTCTCGGAATGGTCTTATTCATGGATTTCGGAAAGGATGCTCCGCCAGACACGGCAGCGTGCCAGGAATACTTGCAGACACTGTGCAATACGCTGACGCGCCAGTACTATGGAAGCCTTTTCATCTGCATGGACAATCTTCAGCTGTTTATTATCTATACCATGCCGGACTGCAAGGAGAAGAACCGCTTCTTAACCAGTATGGAGGAACTGAAGAAGTATATCAACAGCTGTTTAAATCGGGATCTGCTCCTGGAAGGCATCTTCTACCAGGGAAGCGTCATGCAGGAATTAAACGATTTATACGCCTCCTGCCAGGCAGCTATGCAGTCTAAAAACAGCGAGACCTACACGCTTCTGTCCAAAATCAGGTGTTATATCGAAAAGAACTACCAGAATCCTGATTTGAGCCTGGTCATGATCGCCCGTCATTTTAATGTCAACCACTGCTACTTAACAAGTCTCTACAAGGACCAGTTCGGTATCAATCTATACGACTATCTGATTTCTGTGCGTATGGAAAAAGCCGGCGAGCTGCTCCGGACTACCGATATGAAAAGCTACGAGGTGGCCGAGGCCACCGGCTACCGCAACAGCCAGTATTTCAGCGCCAGCTTTAAGAAGTACTACGGATGTACGGTGAAGGAATATAAGCGTAGGAGCGCTGCCTGTTCCTACTCATGATTCTTCTGTACCAGCCGGAACAGGGAATCCATAATAAAGACAGCCATTGCGATAGCCGCAGCAGACCGCCCCTACGAAGCCGGCTCGCTCACGGCTCCTCCCTGTACTCAGTATTCATAAAAATAATAAAGGCAAACCAAATGGTTTGCCTAAAAATAATTAAATCTTACATCATAAATAATAATATAATATAAATAATAATATAGTATGTGCTTTAATGAATAAACTATACCACCATATCCTTCTAATGTCAAGTTCTTATGGTTTAAGCCAAATACTATCAGGTCTTGCTATAAGACGAGCATTATTATATGCCATATCTAAAGTCAAACAAGTATGTCCTAAATATTGATTCCCAGTCTCATTTTTACTCACAACCAAAGCCAGATCCGGTACATTTTCATTTATTAAGCAAACTGGAATTAAAAGTTGTATTTTGCCCTTATAAACTGAGGAACTGCTGTTTTATAATTTGCATTTATCATCTGTTTAGCTCTTTTTATTGCCCCGTCAAAAAGAAGTGTCTTGTTAGAGCTTTCCCTTACACTTTCAGGAATCCTCAAAAAATTTTCAGGATCACTAAAAATATGTGAATATTGAGGAATAATTTCACAATTTGTATCAAAAACCAATTCTGATGGATTAGTAAAATAATTAGCCCGTTGTGGGCGCTCTGTCACACCCATATTAGAAATCTGATAAGATGTATAAAATCCGTCTAAGAACCATTTTTGTTTATTCTTATTTTGGTTTTCAATGAAATAAGCTTAAATTTCTTCATAAAAGTTTGTATATAATCCCGTATTAAACAAACAATAGTTTGAGCCTTCAATTACTTTCTTTTCCTCAAACACTTTTTCCAGCGTGTGGTCTACATAATTCTTCAATATAACATTATCAGAGTTTAAACCAAAACTCCACTTTTCAGGACACAAATTACTTAATGAATTAATTTTCTTATCATAATCAAAACAAAAAGCAAATTGAAATAGTTTCATCGTTACCTCCCCCTTCCCCTGTAAAATAACTTAAGCTTGTCAAATGGTACGCTTTCCAGCTGACAGCGCTGTCGCGTTTAAGTACAGTTTGTCCTTGAACCAATCGAGATATTGCGGAGTTTTTAATAAATCTATATTCATTTAATTTTTACTTCTATTGTTGGTAAAACCAGTATACCATACCAACCCTAAAACTGCAATCAGCTTGTTGAAAATCTTCATCTTTTTAACCTGGAAAATGCAGCGTCCCCCAGACCGGCGGTGTGATGACGGAGATCACCTCTGTGTAATCATCATCATCATTGATGCAGGTGTGGGGGAAATCTTCTTTGATAATAGTCGTATCTCCCTCCCGCAGCACGATCGTCTCCTCACCGACCACCACCTTAAGCGTTCCTTTGACGACCAGAAGCGTCTCCTCGGAATGGTGGACGATGGGTATTTCCGAATCTCTGGAATGTGGTTCGAGTGTGGCTTTTATCATCAGCGCTTTGGGTGAAAAATTCTGTGAGGAAAATGGCGTCAGGAACTCGTATTCCACACTGTTTTTCCTGACATGGGCAGTCATGCGTTCTTCCCTGCGTATGGTAAGGCTGGAATCATTCTTATGATCGTCCAGCAGCACATACACCGGAACATCAAATTCACCTGCGATTTTCCGCAGAGAAGACAGCGACGGTTCTGTCTCCCCCCGTTCCACCTGGGAAATATATCCGATGGAAAGGCCTGTCCGCTCCGCCAGCTCCTTCATGGTAAGCTTCTGTTTTTTTCTATATTCTCTGATATTTGTACCTAACATTTAAAGCTCCTTTTTTCTGATTATTCTATCATAGCGTGTCTCAGATACTTTCGCAAGATTTTTACTGATTATTTCCTGTTTTTCATGACGAAATGTCCAGAAATGGTTGACCGTTATTTTAAGCTATAGTAAAATTATTTTATATTATAACGCGAAAATTATGATATAGCCATAATATAAGGAGGATAATCATGAAGATTACTGGTATGAAAATTGAAAAAGTACAGATTCCGCTGAAGGAACCGTTCAAGGTGGCCTTTGCTACCGTCAGCAGCCTGGAGAGTGTACTGATCGGAGTAACTACAGAGGACGGACTCACAGGCTACGGGGAGGCAGCGCCCTTTGCTCCTGTCACCGGCGAGACCATCGATGGCGTCATTGCTGTCCTGGAAATCTTTAAGCAGGGACTGATGGGTATGAACCCCATGGATATCGAAGCCATTCATGCCATGATGGACAACGTGATCGTGGGAAACGGAGCGGCAAAATGTGCCGTGGACTTAGCGATGTACGATCTGATGGGGAAATCCATGGGACAGCCTGTTTACAAGCTGCTTGGAGGCTGCAGCAACGTGGTGCAGAACGATATCACCATCGGCATCACCAGCCCGGAAGCCATGGCAGCCGAAGCAAAGAGGCTTGTCTGTACGGAAGGATACCGCATTCTGAAAATCAAGGCAGGAATCGACTATAAAGAAGATATCCGTGCTATGAAGCTCATCCGCGAAGCCGTCGGCCCTGCAGTCCGCCTCCGTGTTGATGCAAACCAGGGATACAGCGTATCAAGCGCCGTCTGCGCACTGGAAGGTTTTAAGGAGTATGGAATCGAAGCCGTCGAACAGTGTCTGCCGCACTGGGATATGGAAGGTTCCGCTTATATCCGCAAAAAAACAGGCGGAATCCAGATTATGCTGGACGAATCCATCCATGGACCGGTGGATGCGGCCAGAGCCTGCCGGCTGGAGGCAGCCGATATTCTCAACATCAAGCTGATGAAATGCGGCGGCCTGTATCCTGCTGCCAAGATCAATGCTATCGCCGAAGCCAACGGAGTCACCTGTATGGTAGGCTGTATGCTGGAAACCAAGCTGGCCATTACCGCCGGTCTGAGTCTGGTCGCCGCTAAGAAAAATGTGACCGAAGCTGACTGTGACAGCTTCCTGTACTATAAAGAGAATCCGGTCGAGGGCGGGTTTATCCAGGATAAGGATACGTTCACACTGTTGGATGAGCCGGGATTTGGCATAACCTTTAACATGTAAACCGAGATAATACAAATTCTAACGAAAGAGGTATGAGTATGCAGTTCCCGATTTTTCAAACAACCGACGAATTATTGACAGTTATACTGGTAATGGTGGCATTTTCCCTGTGGGTACAGCGTTTTAAGGCATTTAAATACGTGGGCCCGGCGCTTACAGTTATCGTTATCGGACTTGCGCTTGTAAACCTGCACATTGTTCCGGGATATCAGGACGTATACGGTGTCATCATTACATACTGCGTCCCGATGTCCATCTCGATCTATCTGCTGAATATCAATTTAAAAGAGCTGGCCAAGCTTTCCGGAAAGGCGCTGGTGGCTCTGGTCTGCGCCGTATTCAGTGTCTGCCTTATGGCTACGGTGTTCGGTGTCATATTTGGAAACAAGATGTTTGAAGGCTGGAAGATTGCCGGAATGTTCGTAGGCACCTACACCGGCGGAAGTTCCAACTTAACGGCGATCGCAGTCGGACTTGATGCGGCCAATGAGACCATTGCTGCCGCTAATGCGGCGGATTATGTGATAGGTATGCCGACCCTGTTTTTGATGTTTGCTGCCCCGGCTCTGTTCCAGAATGTAAAATATTTAAAGAAGATCTGGCCCTACCATCTCTCGGATAAGGACCGCATCGGCGACGGTGACGAGCCTGTGCTGATGGCTGAACAGAAATGGAGTATCCAAGATATCGCATGGCTCCTGGCCATCGCGGTTACCATAGTTACCATCGCCACCAAACTGTCGGCACTTCTGCCCTCCTCCATCGCAAGCGCAGGCAGAATCCTGCTGATCTCCACGATTTCCATCGCGGCCGCCCAGATTCCAGCCGTAGGAAAACTGAGAGGGAATTTGAATCTGGGGTTGTTTTTCGGGTTAATGTACTTATCCATCATCGGCTTCAGCGTAGATCTTGTCTCCTTCTTCGGCTCCACCATGACGATCACGCTCTTCTGCTTCTGTGTTATCGTCGGAAGCATCGCGCTTCACTTATTCCTTTCCAGACTGTTTAAGGTTCCTTACGAATACGTAATTCTGGGAATCACCGGTGCAATTGCCGACGGTACCACTGCATCTTTAGTCGCCTCCAGCGCCAAATGGAACCGGCTTGTCAGCGTCGGGCTGATCATGGGTGTGATCGGCGGCGTCTGTGGAAACTATGTGGGCATTATGGTTGCTTATCTGATCAAATTTATCATTGGCGCATAAACAAGGAGGAAACTATGGAACTATGGAACTTTTATCTGTCCGGCATTTTATATGGTATCTGTGAACGGACGAAAGACTGTGTCTGCCATCGGCCGCTTGATGTACATACCGGTCTTTTTAAAGAATGGGAAAAGCTTACAGAGGATGAAACCTGGTACCTCGAGCTTGGGAAAATGGATGTCCGCAATATCCTTCTTAAGCTGCCTGACTACGAGGCGGGAATAAGCGAGGTCACAAAGGAAAAGGCAGCGCGCTTCACCACTCCCTCCGGAGAGATATATGAGAGAAAAAACGAAGACTCCTTTGTACAGCGAAACATTAAGTTTCCAGTCGATCTGATCACAGAAGAGGGAACTGTTGTTGCTTTCGTCACTCCGTTTCGCGACCAGTGCGCGGTTCTGGTAAAAGATGGGTATGAAGACAGAACGATCCTGAAAGTTTGGAAGACAATGGGCGGGACCCCTCTTTTCACGGTGAAGCCCCCAGTCACAGAGATGGTGGCAATGCGTGACAACATACGTCTGGCAACGGATATTTATCTGCCGGAGGGCGCGGGAAGAGTCCCCACCGTATTAGTGCGTACCCCTTATGGAAAAACCATTGGCACAGCCGCGTACTATCGTTTTGTACAGCGCGGCTACGCCGTGGTGATCCAGGATGTCCGCGGCCGGGAAGACAGCGAAGGCGAATGGCTTCCCATGTACTATGAAGTTGAGGACGGTGACGACACGCTGAACTGGATTGCCGGCCAGCCCTGGAGTGACGGCAGCGTCAGCATGACCGGAGGTTCCTACCTTGGCTATGTCCAGTGGGCAGCGGCGGCCAGCGGCAATCCGCATCTGAAAGCCATGCTCAGCAATGTCTGTGCCGGCAGTCCCTTCGTGGATGTTCCGCGAAGAGGCGGCTGCTTTAATTCCGGTATGCTCGCCTGGGCCTTCCTCGTCTCCGGACAGCATGCCAACCCGGAGCTCATGGCGAGAGACGACTGGGATGACGTTCTGAACATCCGTCCTCTGGAGGAGCTGGCGCCAAAAGCCCTCGGCTACGACATCCCATTTTTAAAGAAATGGCTCAGCCATATGGACTATGACGAATTGTGGCAGCGCGGAAACTGGAAGGAACGGACTGAAGCGAGCCGGGTCCCCGCTCTGATCATGTCCGGCTGGTTTGACGATAACGGCATGGGTACAACGGAAGCCCTGGAATTATATCGGGACTATCCGGAAAAGAAAGTCATTCTGGGTCCCTGGCTGCACAGCGGCAATGCGTCCTACGATCCGGGCGGCCTTGCGCTTGGCAGCAACGCCCTCCGTTACGACATGGATTTCATCTGCCTCGCCTGGCTGGAACACTATTTAAAAGGTGTAGATAATGGAATCGACCGGACACCGAAGGCAGAGTATTATACCTGTGGGTCCAACCAGTGGAAGACGGCCAGTAACTGGCCTGTACCAGAGACAAAAGAGCTGGTGCTCTATCTGGATGGCAGCCGCGAGGATGCGGCCGCATCAAACGGCGGTCTTCTGACTATGGACTCTCCGTTGCACGAATCTTCCGATTCTTATCTGTATAATCCGGAAGATCCGGCGATCCATCTTATTGACATGTCGGAAAATGAACTGGAGGTCCCTGCCGATTACGCGGAAGAAGAGAAACGGTCTGATGTCCTGTGCTATACCACCGAATGCCTGACTGAAGACTTAACGATTACCGGAGACGCCACCGCTGAGATTTTTCTTTCCTCCGACTGTGAGGATACCGATCTCGTCGTGCGCATCACAGATGTAGACGAAGCCGGCCGCTCCATGAAGCTGGCCGACGGAGTCTTATGCGTCCGCTACCGGAATCAGTTCGATCATCCCGATTTCATGGAGCCGGGCACGGTTTATCCGGTAAAGATCAGAACTACAAAAGTATCTCATACCTTCTTAAAAGGTCACCGCCTGAGAGTTACCATCACCTCCAGTGCGGAGAATTTCATCTTTCCAAACCGCAACACCCGTGATGGCTTCAACAGCGTGGCCATAAAGACCGCCCACAACCGCATTCACCGGGGCGGAAGCTGCGCTTCGCGGGTGGTTCTGCGGGAGGAGACGTAACGACAAAGAACAGGCTTCCAACTCTGAAATCCAGGGTTTGGGAGCCTGTTCTACGATACGGAGCAACTGTTTAATTTACCACTTTCGCCACACAAAATCCCGCCTCCAGGATCTCTTCTTTAAAATCACAGTCAAGATGTATGCAGGTAATCCTTCCTCTAAGGGAAGGATCCGCCACCATCTTCAGTGCATTGAAATTGCCATGCCCCGATTCAGCGGGTGCATAATTGGCGGTATCCAAATAGAGGTGTGTGAATTTCCCCGACCTCAGTCCATCAAGCATCTCACTGTCAACCAGCCCGCTGTCTCCACTATAATAGATTGTCTCCTCTCCGTCACCAATCTCATACCCGAAACACCCCATAGAGGGATCGTGATACACACGTCTCGCCTTAATCCCTAAAGGCAATTTCTCCGGCCACCAGGCAGTATATTCATAGATTTCACGATCAATCCCACATAATTTTAAATATACATTCAACCGCTCATCCGGATAGAAAACCTTGACACGAATTCCCTTTTTAAACCAGGAATAAGCAATTAAATCTCCCAGACTGCCAATATGATCTGTGTGCATATGGGTAATAAGAACAGTAATGTGGCGAGCCTCCTTATATTCAGACAACTGATAGAGTTTGTGGAACACGAAAGACCCGCAGTCTATCAGATATAAAGTATCACCATGCAGGAAAAAGGCAGCTGTATTGCCCAGTTCCGGATAAAAAGCCGCTCCTGTTCCCAGGAAATGGAGTTCTAACATCTTGTGATTTCCGGCGCCTTCAATATTCCGGCTGATTGGAGGCAGTATTCATAGGACCAGGCATCCCCCTCGCTCCTCCAGTATTCCGGCGCCGCTTTATGGTCGGAATCATCACAATTATGGAGTGCACCAAATGTATTTAACCTGTTTCCAAACGCCGTAATGTCTATGCGCTGTTCTCCTTTCTCAATTTTTTCCGTTATCAGCTCATACGGTGAAAATGCGATATTCCCCTGCTTCTTCTCACGATAATCAACACGGAGAACCGGCGAACGAAACTTTCCCACCTTGATTTTCATCGGATGTCCTTTCCCTATAACACTTATGTGATAGGTCACATTTCCTCCATAAAACGGAAGTCCCTGTACTGTCCAGTCCCCGAAATCCAGGAAACCTGAAAATGTTGTCACCACTGCTCTGCGCCCAGTTACCTTAACACCAAACCCACCCAAAAGAAAAACCGCTTCCAGATTGGTCCTGCTGCCAAATGAACGGACCATACGAAGTTCATTCCAGCCCTTTTTCAGTCCCCCTAAAGCTACTTTTCGAATCCTTTTGTCCACATACCAGCCAACCGGCTCTCCTGTAATAGGATTCCCCTGCCAATAAACTTCAGTCTCTTTCGGCCGTTCCAGGGCCAGCCATACCTCCCTGACCTCACACTCCGAGTATATAAAGTAACGCAGTTCAACTTTGTGTATTTCTTCGTCCTCCTTCTGCTTTACCCATGGCTGAGGCCATGCCTCCATGCGCAGAGGATATCCCAGCCGTTTCCGTATTTCATTGTCAATCCTCAGTATTTCCTCTTCTTTCTTCCATTCCTCACCGTCCAATGAATACTCCGGCATATCTAATACGAGTACGTTCGGCTCAGACAGGGACACTCGCGTTCGTTTGCAGTATTGGACTTCCTGGCCTCTGCTTCCCCCTCTCTCCCCTTCTTCTCCAGCCTTTTCTCTAACTGCATATCCTTCTTGGCTTGCCTTCTCTCCTTTTGTCCGTGTCTCCTGCCCCTCTCTAAAAAATGGAGTTAAATGGATCAATACGCTGTCGTGCTCATAAATTCTTACCTTTGTCTCTGTCCATCCATCAAGGCCTGGCCGCGCTTCCATATCTTCTCCACAACCACTCACAGCATCCAGCCGCCGGCATAACCAACTCCCCCTCATTCGCACGGTTATAATCCGTGCTCTGGCCATATCCTTTTCTTTCGGGTTCTTTTTGTGCGCCATAAAAAGAAAACGTTCTGTTCCCTCTTCCCGAAGCTGGCAGATAACATCATCAATTCTCCCACGCCCCTGCTCGAATAATTCAACCTCTGAAAACTCCTGTAGTTCACTCAACAGGCTGCTTCTGATAAACGGAATTGTTTTACACTGCTCCGCCAGCCTCACTCCTTCACTGGAAAGCGTTCCATTCACACAGGCCGGAATTCTGCCACAAAAAACAACAGCGCCTCCCCCGCTGTGAAACTCCTTTAGTGCCTCCAGTGTCTCCCATCGGATCGTCTCCATATTTGGTACAATAACCACACGATACCTCATTTCCCCTACAGAAAAACCAGCCCCGGCACACCCTCTGTATAATTCCGGAAGCAGCGCCTCCGATATGAAATCAAAATCAAAACTGCCTCCGATCAGCCAGTCCGTCAATTGCAAAAACTGCTCATCCAGCTCCCTTACCCGTTCTCCCGTCTTTTCCAGTGTTCCCCAATGCAGCCAGCACGTTTCTATCGGATGAATTACCCCGATTCTTATAACTGCATTCCCCCGGCTCATGACAGACGAAATCCGGGCAAAATAGTCTTCCATCAGCCGATACTCCTGATACCATGGGGACTGGTAAAAAATAGAGGCAGGATAATCCCTTTTTGCTTCCCCTTCCATTGATGTCCAGGAAAGATGAGGTGCACGCATTGTAACCCCCAAAGCTGCCTGCCAGTCACCCTGATGCTTATGCCCCCGAAAATCATAGTCCCAGTTCGTTACCCCGAACAGTTCACTGATCATATCGGATTTTCCATATTGATGAACGATGCTCTGCGCCTGTTTTGCAGTCGTATACTCATGCCGGTCGCAGAGAATGTCGATACCGGGAATTTCAAATGCCGGATAAATGCGCATCGCCTCCCCCACATACTGGGTCTGGGACGAGAGGAGCGGTTCCTTCATAAGATGACCGGTCAGAGCCAGTCTATGGTTCCTGCACCACTTACCAATCTGTCCGGCATAACTTTCGGCAAACATCTGGCTTGTCAAATCATGATAACAGTACCTGGCCAGGGAAACTCTGTCCTCCCAGTCATAGAACAATTCCGGCAGTGCATCCATCAGGTCAAAATGGTATTTCTCCAAAAACAGCTCTGGAAGTACATCCGTAAAAGGGAGAATGACCGTTTCCCGGCTTTCTATCCCCTCCGCCCGCTGCTTCGGTGTAAACTGAGGCTCATCCGTGAATATTCCAGGGATCATGCAGCCAAATTTATCGCCAAGCTTTAGACGGTATCCCTCATAGGTTATATCAATAAACTGCTTTATCGCTTCCGTATTTAATGTATCCACATACGACTGGCCATTAAACCATGGATTATTCCCTGAGATTTCCAGGTAAGCCCACCACAGAAAGGTCTGCTCTCCCTCCTCCGTCTGTGCCTTACGTAAGTTTATATCCTCCAGTTTTCGATACGATTTTAAATAACCATTCTTTCCAGTTACTTCATATATACCGTAAAATTTTCTTTCTCCACTCCTGACAGGGGCCGCAGAGGAAGTAAAACCTCTGTTCTCCACAATTTGTCCTTCCCTAAGCGGCTCTGGAGACCAGACCAAAAAACGGCTGCGGTTCGCCTTCTCCTTCGTCACGAGACCTCCTGCAAAGCCGGAAGGCCACCGGTCCTCGTCATAAAGCCACGGAATAAGCCCTGTTTCTTCCGCGCGGCTGCACGCATAATCAATTAGATCCATGAATTTTTCGCCTAAATAGGGGATATTCAGCCCCGTTCTGCTGTGAAGAAATACCCCTCCCATTCCCATCTCCTTAAAAATAGAAAGGCCGAAATCGATGTCTTCCTTTGTCATCTCTGTATTCCACGCCCAGAATGGAAACCCCCTGTATTCCACCGGCGGGTCTGCAAATATCTCTTCTGAAAATTCTTTCTGATTTACCCGATACACCTTACTACCTCCAACTCATCCCACCGAACCACGTTCAATATACTCCGATGGAGACACTCCCGTTACTGCTCTGAATATTCTGCTGAAATAGAACTGGTCCTTATAGCCCGCCATCATAGCGATATCCTTAATAAACATCTGTGGATTCCTCTCCATGATGCGTTTTGCCTTCTCAATGCGGACTGTGCGCAGATAGATATTAAACGATTGCATCCCATATTTCCGGAATATCATGTTTAAATAGGACTGAGACAGTCCGAATTCCCTGCAAACCGTGGAAACCGTGATATCTTCCGCCATATGCTGGTCAATATAGCACTTCATCGTGTCTAAAAACTGATTAGAATCCAGTTTTACTGCCTCTCTGTCCTCCTTCCAATACCGTATAAAGATACTTTTTAAGCTGTCGAACAGTTCTTCTACACTGCCAGCATAGTAAAATGCATCCTCCATCATCATCTCATCCTCAAATACATCCCCCCTAAAGTTCCTGTACTGCTGAATTTTAAGCGCCAGCTGCCTCACGAACCGCTCCAGACAGAGCTGCGGATAAGCCGCCCTTTCTGTACTCTTTATAAATTCCCATAGTCGTTCTAAGAGCATGTCATACTCTTTCTTCTCCAGGAAGCGTTCCATGCTCCTTAACGCCTCCTTATCATAGAGCTCCTTCCTCTTGTCCATGTCCTTTTCGCCTTCCTCCGCAAAAAATCTTTGGTTGACCCCTATGGACAGGCGGCTGTTTAAACTTCTGTATATCTGCTCCATAGCCTTAGGAACCCAGTTTCTTTCCACGGCCTTCTCTATCATCACCGTAGTCACAAAGTTGCTGTCATTCTTTTTTCTGAATGCCTCCTTCTCAATCATAAAACTGAATGCCAGATCGTTAAGTGCATTGGCAGGACAGATATAGAGAGCCTCCCTCTCATCACGCCCATACACAAATATCGTATCTTCCAGCTCAGAGAGCATTTCCATTCCATAATTCCCGGTAAAACGCCTTGGAAGCCCATTTTCCCGAATGACAGCCAGATAGTATTCCTCTTCCGGAAAATATGCTCTGATTTCATCCTCATCGGCCTTTTCTCCGGCCACCACCTGACGTACCAGTACTTTCCGCTGTTCATACATCCTGCCTTTCAACTTTTTAATAATCGGGGCAGCTGATGTTACAAAATTAGCTGGTGTCATTGGTTTTAAAACATAATCAGAAACTCCGATCGAAAGAGCTTCTTTTACATATTTAAATTCCTGATAACCGCTTACCAGAAGAATCTGTGCCTCAGGATTCATTTCCCTGATGGCCTTTACCATAAGAAGGCCATCCATAACCGGCATCTTAACGTCACTTACCACCAGATCCGGTTCCAGCACCTGGTACTCCGCTAGACCTTCCAGTCCATTTTCCGCCGTTCCCACCACGTTCAAATCAGGACATTTCATTTTTATTATATTGCAGATATACTCCACTGCACTTGGCTCATCGTCCACTACCAATACTCGAAACATCTTCCCCCGCTCCTGCCGATACTGGCACCGTTATGACTACGGTTGTCCCGCTTTCCAGTCCCATAATCTCCAGTTTCACATCATCGCCAAAAAACAGTACGAGACGAGCATAGGTATTAAGCAGACCCATACCGCCAATTTCCATCTCGATGTTTTCATGACGGTTTAGCAGACTATCCCTCATTCGTATCATCTGCTGTTCCAACTGTTCCACCGTCTCTTTTTTAATCCCTTCTCCGTTATCAGTGAATACCACAATCCAGTGTTCTCCCGACTCCGTAAGCTTTATGGTAACAGTTATCTTCATCACGTCATTTTTCCCGTTAAACCCATGCTTAATGGAATTTTCTACAATTTGTTGAAACGCAATTTTAGGTACCAGCTGACTGCCAAGCATCTCATCCACCTCGATAAGATATTCCAACTTATGCTGATACCGAAGCTTCATCAGATACAGATACTGCTTCAAATAGATTAACTCCTCCGCTATCGTGGCATAACGTATTTTATTGCCAGTGGCATAGCGAAGCATACCGGACAAGCTTCCACAAATTTCACAGATGGTTTCGTCCCCCAGCATCAGTCCCCTCGAAGAGATAACGTTCAATACATTATGAAAAAAATGAGGATTAATCTGAGCCTGCAGAAGATCGTATCTTGCCTGAAGCTGCAGATAGGATAAGTTCTTCTCCTGAATCAGGGATTCCTTCAGTCTCCGTAAAATCCTTTCATATGTATTCGTAAGAGCTGTAATCTCGTCCATGCTGTTCTCTATATGGATTGCTTCCCCCATATTCTCTGTATTAGTCTGCTCCATCTGCCTGCGCAGCTCGTTAATCGGCCGCGCAAGATTCTGTGATATACGGACAATAAACAAGATAGACAGTGACACGAAAAGAAGCAGAATCCAGAATGCCATCCATAGTGGACCGGACATCTTCTGCGTAATGACACGTCTGTCCTCTGCCAGCAAAATTGTAACTCCTGTAAGTTCAGAGTAGACACTGGACACGATCTCATTACGGCCCGTCACAGGGTTCTTTCTATCCGTTACTGTGTGCTTCTCACTCTTACCCAGCCCCTCATAGTACTGCATCATCTCTTCGTTTTCAAGTCCATATAGGGCGCCTCCCCCATCGTATACAGCGGCTACCCGAATATTGTCATCAAAAATCTCAAAGATGCGTTTCAGCGAATCTTCTGTCTTCTGTACCTCTAAATATCCCATATTGCTGCCTAAAATCTCCCGGATGACCCCATATACGACAGGTGAGGTCTTCATTCCCCAGGGATCCTCATGAGGCAGAACCAGTCCTGTCCTTCCTTTCTTACCCGTAGCGCCTGTTATCCATACCTCCTGTTCCTCTGGAATCATATTTTTGATCTTTCGTTCATCAAAATCATAGCTTGCAAATATGTCGCCACGATTATTATAAATTAAAACCCTGTAAAAATTTTTCACAATATGGTAGGTGTTCAGTCTGATCATAATCTTCTTTTTCGCTTCTACCCGATAATCGCTGTCCTCATAAATGGTAGCCAGAATTTTTAAATTATCCAGAATCACAGGGTCAGAAAGAAGAGACTCTGTCATCTCCTGCATGGATCGGTATTCCATCTCCAATTGCTGCATCATCTGTCCTGACAGGGTCTGTAAGTAAGAATACTCCTGTTCCGCGTACCGTTTTCGGGAGGAATTATAATACAGCACAATTATAATCACCACAGATATAAAAAGAAGAAGTACATAATTCAACAGAATTTTTCGCTGAAACCTCATACCATTCCCCACCTTTTCCGGGCGTAGCTGACCTTATGCCTCAACCTAGCCTTTGACCGCCCCCGCCGTCATACCATCAACAATTCTATCATTCAGTATAAAGAAAATTATGAGCATAGGCAAGACAATCAGTATCACATCCGCAAATAATAAATTGTAAGAACTGGAAAATTGCCCCATAAAACTGTATAGTGTCAGCTGAAGCGTTACATTCTTTGTTCCTGGAAGAAAATACAGCGGATTCATAAAATCATTAAAAACGGAAACCATATTGAGAATCGTAACTGTGGCACTCACTGGTTTTAGCAGTGGAAATACAACCGTCCAGAACATCTTCCATTGGGAGCATCCATCGATATATCCGGCATCCTCCAGTTCAATGGGAATTGATGCCATAAATCCCCGATACAGCATGACAGTAAACGGAGTATGAAGCGCCACCTCGATAAGAATCATCCCCACCATAGTTTTGTAAAGGCCTACACTTTGCAGTACCCAGATCGTAGGCATAATGGCTGGCGGCACCATAAGGCCAACCAGAATTACAGCGTTTGCGGCTGTAATTTTTCTGTCGCTGCGCCTCTGCAGCACATATCCGGCCATAGATGAAAATACAACCAGCAGCAGAATGGAAAAGAACGCCAGAATAAAGCTATTCTTATACGCCCGCAGCAGCATATAGTTCTGCTCCTTTATGACGTCAAGAAAGTTTTCAAAATGTACGCTTTCCGGTAGTGAAAGCCTCAACTGGTTAGCCGATTTTCTGTCTTTTAAAGAATTAACGAGCATAAATAAAAAAGGAATAACAAATATAATAAACCCCGATACAACACCGACTGCAGTCGCTGCAAAACACCGTATATTTTTCTTCTTCATTTTAACTGCCCTCCTATTCTTCACGGCTGATCAGAAACTTCTGCAGAGGATAAGCAATGAGTCCAATTACTACCAGCATAATAACGTTTCCTGCTGTAGAGAGGCCGTAATATCCCGCGGCGAACTGTTTATATACAGAAAGTGCGATTACTTCGGTTGCAGTCCCCGGCCCTCCCTCTGTCATGGCTTTAATTAAGTCAAATGTTTTCATACCTGTCACCAGCGCCAGGATAATAACAGAATTCATTGCCGGCCGGCATAATGGCATTGTGATATAACGCAGAAGCTGAATCCCTCTCGCTCCATCCACCTCCGCCGCCTCATAATAAATCCTGTCTATGGCCTGGATTCCAGAAATAAAGATGACCGTTGCGACTCCCAGTCCTTTCCATACATCTGTACCTATAACAGAAAATAATGCAATATCCGGGTTTCCAAGCCAGTTAATCCCTTGTCCTCCTAAAAATATAATAACTTTATTAAACAATCCCCTGGATGGATGCATCAATGCCGCAAATGTAATTCCTACAGCAACAGAACTGACCAGATGAGGAAAAAACACCATTGACCTCAGGGTTCTTTTTAAGCGGATATTCCCGGTTAGATATACGGCCAGAAAAAAGCCCAGCACGACTTTTATGGCACAAGTGGAAAACGCGTAGAGAAACGTGTTGATGATGCTACGGCTGAGCGCTTTATCTTTAAAGAACATTTTAAAATTTTCCAGTCCTACAAAAGTGACATTCGTAAAGCTCCAGACTGTCAGGCTAAAATAAAGAGAGATAATAAGTGGTAATATAAAAAGTCCGATAAAAACCACCAACGTAGGCGCTAAAAACCATCCGGAATATCGTTTTTTCTGTTTCAAAACTCTCACCTGCTTTCACAAAAGAGGATGTTTCCACATCCTCTTTTATTTTCAATCACTTATTTTGAATCAACTATTTCCAATCGAGTCCAAGCTGAAGCGCCTGGAGCTTACAGTCCTCGTCATAATCGGAAGCGGCCTCTTTTCCAGTAGTTAGACCAGATATCAGTGACTGCGTAATAGTAGAACAATTCGCACCTTTCACTGCTGTCTCAAATTCCATGGCAACTTTTGCTTTATTATGATCAAAGTAAGCCTGCATATCATTTTTTACTGCATCATAAGAGTTATCCGGAAGAGAGTACCCCTTAATACAGTACGGACCATCGGGAAGTATTGCTCCCGCGTATGCATTCAGTGCTTCGTCCGAAATATAGAACTCCATAAAGCGAAGTATGTCGTCCTTCTTATCGGAATTGATATTCCCATAAAGGGAATTGGGCATCCAAACGGTCAGGCCATGATCATCCGCCTTATCTCCTGGAACCCCAAATACACCTATCTTATTAACCGTGTCTTCTCCATATAAAGAATAAATATTGGACAGAGCCTGCGTCAGGCTGATCCAATGAGCCCCCTCTCCGTTAGCCAGCATATCGCAAGCTTCATCATATGTAGTTGCCGTGTGTCCTTCCTGCAGATAGCCCCACGCATCTTCATATTTCTCCCAGCTTCTTATAGCCGCCGGATCTGAAGCATATTTTGCATTTCCTTTTTCAAATTCTGCTACAAAATTTGGATTGGCTGACACCAGGTTATAGTGGTCACCTAAGAACAGCACCTGTGTCATGGATTTTTTTGCCGTAGAGCTAATATAGGCGGTATACCCCGCTGCTTTTATCTTCTCACAGTTAGATATGAATTCAGCCCATGTATCAGGGATCTTCAATCCCAATTCTTCATAAATTGGCTTATAGTACATAACTGCACCTGCCTGCGTAGATGCAAATGGAACACCATAGACAGCCCCATTTACAGTAACAGAATTCTTATAGGTCTCATCATACTTTTCTACAAAAGGCTGGTCGGTTAAGTCAATAAAATACTCAGAAGGATTTAATGCGTCCAGCAGAGAACCTGAGTTATATACCAGCAGGTCCGTCATCTCTCCAGAGGCAAGTCTCGTCTTAAGCACACTGTCATCTACCTTGTACTCGATCTCAATCGTAATTCCAAGCTTTTCTTTCGCTAGATCGCACACGGCCTGGAGTCCGTCTAAAGATACGTTGTTGTCAATCAAAAGAGATAATGTCACGTCTTTCTTTTCCGCTTGTGTGGTTTCCTCTTCTTTTGCAGTTTCCTCTGCTTTCGTGGTCTCTTCTGCTCTTGTAGTTTCTTCTGCGCTTGTCTCCACAGCTGCTGTCTGGTTTGCAGAGCCGGAACATCCGGAAAGAGAAGATACTGCTGTCAGTGCAGCCAGTGTCCATGCTAAGATGTGTCTGTTTTTTCTCATAAAATACCCTCCTTCAATACTGATTACCATTGTCTATTTACAGAAGCCTGTTAAAGTATCCTTATTATAGCATACCGGCCTTAACATACGACATGGACAATCCGCCAGAGTTGAATGCAGAAATTCATCTCTTCTCTTTGGAAACGCATTGCATTGGCAGCAGAATTAAAAAAGCGGATTTCCATATCTTAGAAATCCGCTTCCGTATTAGTTTTTGTGCACTGTCGAATCTGTATCTGCTACCGGAAAATAAACCGTATACATCTCTCTGCCAATATTTTTCAAAGGCTTGAAACAGAAATTCCGTTCCTGTCCTACCGTCCGGTAATCCTCCTTCCAGTGCTCCCACTCCCGCTCATGGGAAGGAGTCAGGATCGACTGTGGATTGTCCTTATTTCCGTGAAACCGGACTTCATCGGTGGAGCCAGCTCTCTCCAGCCGTCTGTCCTCCGGTTGCGAAGCTTCCCCGCCTGTTTACAGCCAGCTGCCAGTAGTTCTCCACTACTTTTCTGTATTGCTCCTCTCCTGTCATTTCATAGGCTCTGGCACATCCATGAATCTCCGGTATTGTCGCATTGGCGTTATAAAGGTAAACTATGCAGCTGGATGAAAAAAACGGATTTCCATCTCTGGAAATCCGTTTTCTTACATAATAAAAGCGCGAGACGGGGATCGAACCCGCGACCCCAACCTTGGCAAGGTTGTACTCCACCACTGAGCCACTCGCGCTTATTCTATAAAAACGAAGCGACTCTCATCTCTCCGTTTTCTCTTAGGGCATATACCCTCAAAACCACACATTGTACATATCTTTCATCCGTTCTTACTTCCTCTGCCATTTCTGACAACCTAAACCAACTTGGTTAAGCCCTCGACCTATTAGTGACAGTCAGCTCCACATGTTGCCATGCTTCCACCTCTGCCCTATCTACCTCGTCGTCTTCAAGGGGTCTTACTCTTGCGATGGGATATCTCATCTTGAGGGGGGCTTCACGCTTAGATGCCTTCAGCGTTTATCCCTTCCCGACTTGGCTACCCGGCCATGGGTTTGATACCCAACCGGTACACCAGAGGTCAGTCCATCCCGGTCCTCTCGTACTAAGGACAGCTCCTCTCAAATATCCTACGCCCACGCCGGATAGGGACCGAACTGTCTCACGACGTTCTGAACCCAGCTCGCGTACCGCTTTAATGGGCGAACAGCCCAACCCTTGGGACCTACTTCAGCCCCAGGATGCGATGAGCCGACATCGAGGTGCCAAACCACTCCGTCGATGTGAACTCTTGGGAGTGATAAGCCTGTTATCCCCAGGGTAGCTTTTATCCGTTGAGCGATGGCAATCCCACTTTATACCACCGGATCACTAAGTCCTACTTTCGTACCTGCTCGACCCGTCAGTCTCGCAGTCAAGCTCCCTTATGCCTTTGCACTCTTCGAATGGTTTCCGTCCATTCTGAGGGAACCTTTGAGCGCCTCCGATACTCTTTCGGAGGCGACCGCCCCAGTCAAACTCCCCACCTGACATTGTCCCCCGGCCAGGTCATGGCCGCAGGTTAGAAACCCAATATCGCAAGGGTGGTATCCCAACAATGGCTCCGGTAAGACTGGCATCCTACCTTCTTAGCCTCCCACCTATCCTGTACATGCGACACCGAATCCCAGTATCAAGCTGGAGTAAAGCTCCATGGGGTCTTTCCGTCCTGGCGCAGGTAACCAGCATCTTCACTGGTACTTCAATTTCACCGGGTGCATTGTCGAGACAGCGCTCAAATCATTACGCCTTTCGTGCGGGTCGGAACTTACCCGACAAGGAATTTCGCTACCTTAGGACCGTTATAGTTACGGCCGCCGTTTACTGGGGCTTAAATTCAAAGCTTCGGATTGCTCCTAACCTCTCCTCTTAACCTTCCAGCACCGGGCAGGCGTCAGCCCATATACCTCACCTTTCGGTTTTGCATAGACCTGTGTTTTTGCTAAACAGTTGCTTGAGCCTATTCTCTGCGGCCCACTCTCGTGGGCACCCCTTATCCCGAAGTTACGGGGTCATTTTGCCGAGTTCCTTAACAATGCTTCTCCCGCCGGCCTTAGGATTCTCTCCTCATCCACCTGTGTCGGTTTACGGTACGGGCACGTATTACACAATAGCGGCTTTTCTTGACAGCCCCTATACCAACTTCCCTACTTTTGTTCGGTACGCATCACGCTTTCCTGTTGCTAGACGGTTTTTCCAGTCTAACCAGTCCGGCGCTTGCCCCGGTCTTTTCATTCCCGGGTTTGGCTTCGGTTCTGTGTCCCCACAGTTCTGATAATACGCGGTACAGGAATTTCAACCTGTTGTCCATCGACTACGTCTTTCGACCTCGCCTTAGGCCCCGACTTACCCAGAGCAGATCAGCTTTACTCTGGAAACCTTAGATATTCGGCCTGGAGGATTCCCACCTCCATCTCGCTACTCATTCCGGCATTCTCTCTTCTTAACACTCCACGCCTCCTTACGGTAACGCTTCTTCGCAGTTAAGAATGCTCCTCTACCAATTGACTTACGTCAATTCCTAAGCTTCGGTGTTGTGTTTCAGCCCCGGACATTTTCGGCGCAGGACCTCTCGACTAGTGAGCTATTACGCACTCTTTGAATGTGTGGCTGCTTCTGAGCCAACATCCTAGTTGTCTTTGAAATCCCACATCCTTTTCCACTTAACACACACTTTGGGACCTTAGCTGTAGGTCTGGGCTCTTTCCCTTTTGACTACCCAACTTATCTCGTGCAGTCTGACTCCCGTACATCATTTATGCGGCATTCGGAGTTTGATATCTCTTGGTAAGCTTTGACGCCCCCTTAAGAATTCAGTGCTCTACCTCCGCTAAACTAATACGAGGCTAGCCCTAAAGCTATTTCGAGGAGAACCAGCTATCTCCGGGTTCGATTGGAATTTCTCCCCTACCCACACCTCATCGCCACCCTTTTCAACGGATGTGCGTTCGGTCCTCCATTTCCTTTTACGGAAACTTCAACCTGGACATGGGTAGATCACCCGGTTTCGGGTCTGCCTGAACTGACTTATTCGCCCTATTAAGACTTGGTTTCCCTTCGGCTCCACACCTTCAGTGCTTAACCTTGCCAGTCCCGGCAACTCGCCGGACCGTTCTACAAAAAGTACGCGGTTCCACCTAAAATGTGGTTCCACAGCTTGTAAACACAGGGTTTCAGGTTCTTTTTCACTCCCCTCCCGGGGTCCTTTTCACCTTTCCTTCACAGTACTATGCGCTATCGGTCACTAAGGAGTATTTAGCCTTGGGGGGTGGTCCCCCCGAATTCCCACAAGGTTTCTCGTGTCTCGTGGTACTTTGGAATCTGCTCGCTCTCTTCTGGTTTCACATACGGGGCTTTCACCCTCTGTGGCCGGTCTTTCCAGGGCCGTTCTGTTACCATACGAGTCACTTTTAGCAGTCCATAACCCCGGCATGCACGCACGCCGGTTTAGGCTCCTTCCATTTCGCTCGCCGCTACTTTGGAAATCGAG
>NZ_CP096603.1:5940000-7481969 GCF_051132295.1 Hungatella sp. SB206
CCGCTTCCAGTGTGTCCCTTCCTTTTACAATTCTTATTTCATGGATTTCACTTAAATATTTGTACAGAGACTCCATATAATACTGGCTGTCCATAGGAAGCTCCACGATATCTCTCAGATACGTAACGGTATACACCAGCGGTTTCCCCTGGACACTGCGGACTCTGGTCAGGCAGTAGCACATCTCCGTTTTAGGAATCTGAAGCGCTGATGCCACGGTGGTACCCGGCATGACCTTCTCCATGCGGCAATAGGTGGTTTCCATAGTGATATTGTGCTGTTTCATCTCATCCGTAAAGCTGATGACGCTCTTCATGTGTTCGTCGATTTTCTCATAGATCACCTCTGTGCCGATTCCCCTGGAGCATTTGATATATCCGGCCTGGGACAGGGCCGCCATGGCCTGCCTGACCGTCACTCTCGAGACCTCATACTGATCCATCAGCATCTTTTCCGTCGGCAGAAAATCCCCCCGGTTATACTCTCCCCGCTCGATCTGCATCTTGATTATGGATTCCAGCTGCGAATAAAGTGGCGGCGCTCCCTTTTCATGATTTAACATATTCTGTCCCTCCTCATCTTCTGTTATCCTAATGGCTCATGGCAACAAACAGTCCCTGCATGGCTCTGGCCGAGGTCTCCGGTTCCAGGCAGACCGTCGTGTTCCGTTTTTCACATTCTTTTTTAAAGGCTTCCCCGAAATAGGGGAAGCTTTTTGAGATCTGCCCTCCGAGCACGACACAGTCCGGATGGAACGCATCCAGAAACGGACACATGCAGCGGTTTAATTCCTCACCAAATCTATGATATACCAGGAGCGCCTTCTCCTCCTGTTCCAGACACCGCTCATACAGCTCTTTTCCATTCAGCTCGGTTCCCGTAATCTCCCTGCTGATTTTTAAAAGTCCCCGAACGGAGAGATAATCATCAATGATGGAATCCCGGTAGGGCAGGTTATAGATCCAGCCATGATCAGGCACTCCCTCCGTCTTCTCTTTTATCACCTTTTTATTCTCTATAAATGCGGACCCGGTGCCCGTTCCAATGCAGAGGCACAGAAGCCGCCCCGCCTCCCGGCCTTCCCCGAACCAGCTTTCCCCCAGTGCAAACGCCTCCACATCGTGGAGAAAACAAAAAATTGTATCCTGAAGAAAGTCTGTCCGCTTTTTTATCTCTTCTTCTATAGAAATACCGTAAATAGAATCATATTTATCCAGTCCCTGCATCAGGCTGATACCCCGTTCATAATCGAACGGCCCTGGAAACGCCATGCCGATTCCATCGATGGAGACACCTTTCCATCGGCCCGCCATCTCCTTTATGATCATGGAAAAATGATCCAGGATCGCCTCTTGATCCGCCTTCGCATTGGAAGAAAAATGGCGGATCCCGCCCTGAATGGCGCCGTGTTCATCGAGTACGCCGGCCTTAATCTCTGTCCCGCCAACATCTAACATCAAATACATTTTTCCTGCTGCCGCCTTTCCAAAAGTTATAACATTATAATATTATAATTCAAACGTAAAAACAAGTCTTTTCCCAGCGTCTCTGTATTTTTGTTAATACTGATCAAAAGGTATTGTGCACTTGTTACAAGAACGAAGTCAGACTGCACGTTTCAGCGCAAAGTGCGCATACCAGGGAAAGCGGCTGTCCTGCAATCAATTTCCCGGTTGCAGGACAGCCGCCTTCACGGTGTGTCCGATATGAAGTTAAATTCCTAGTGCCTCCCGGCGAATTTACGCCGTGCGGCACTAGTCTATTATTACGTTCCCATCAGTTCTCTGAGCTGCTGAATCAGAGTTCCGCTGCCTGCCACGGATATATTTCCAACCTGAGTACAGATTCTCTCCAGGCATTCCAATTCCTTTAACTTGTAAAGCGTCTTGTTCTCATCCATCAGTTTCGCGGTGTTTAACAGTGACCGTGTGGAGGCGACCTCCTCGCGCCGCGTGATGACATTGGCCTGCGCTCTCTTTTCCGCGATCAGTACTGTGTTCATGATGTCCCGAATCTCCCCTGGAAGGATAATATCCTTGATTCCGATGGTCTGAACCTCCACGCAGTACTGCTCCTGCTCTTCCCTCATCCGCTGTGCCAGAAAACCGGAGATGGCCTCCTTCTGTTCCAGTATCTCATCCAGGCGGTAACGGCCCACACACTCCCGTACAATCAGCTGGATACGGGTATAAAGCTGATTTTCCACACCCTTAATGGTCTCCACCAGCCGCTTCGGATCTGCGATCCGGTATGTAGCAGTTAAATTCAGCCGGATTCCCACACGGTCAGCCGTCAGGATCTCCTGGCCGCTGATCTCCAGTTCCTTCATTTTTAAATCCACAATACGGCATAAGACATCACGGGCGTACAGCCAGTAATAATACGTTCCGGGTCCCAGCTCATCCGTCAGAATATTATCCTGGTACAACAATCCCATCTCTCCCGGAAGAATCTCAATCTTCTTATAATACTGCTGGGCGATCAGACGCAGAAGGTTCTTTTCCACGTTCCGGTCCATGACCGGCTCCCTCATGTCGATGAAACGCAGCTCACACGGTTCCCATACATTCCAGTAAGCGGCCTCGCGGTCTATTACAACAGCGCTCGCCGCATGGTTGATATACAGGATTCCCAGCTGCCCCTCCGGTACCTCCACCATCGTGACACGGCTCATAAACGCGGCATCTTCTTTTAAAACCTTTAAGGGGACTTCCTTAAATCCCACTCTCCCACGCATCTCTTCTATAATCACCTTATATCCCATGCAGGCCGGATAGTGGTACGTTCCGGCAAATATCATTTTCTCATAACAGCCATTTTTCATAACGAAACCGCACTGGGTCTGATTTACATTAATACGCATATACCTTCCCTCTTTTCTATTTTTATAATCCACTTTACGCTGGTGAATATCGCCATTTCGCGCGGGCGGACTTTTCTTTACACGGGTTGAAACACCGGACCACCGCACAAAAAAGCGGGATGGACTTTGGCAGATTCTTCATTCGCCGTGACCGGGCCGGCAGCGGGCTGCGGCATATGACTCACCACCTCCGCCTGTTCGGCCGATCAGGGCATAACTCGAAATCTGCGGTAGCCGCCTCATCGCATGGCTCTTTTCATGCTGGCCGCAGGACTAAAATACGATCCGCAGCCTGGCAGTCCGGCCTTCTCCCCATCTTTTAGGGGACACTAAAAAGGTGTCTAATGATTGCTATACCAACTTAGCTACTGCCTGAATCAGGCAGACGGGATTCGAACCCGCGACACATCATCCTCCGATGGCAGTTGCCTGCCGTTTCGGCGCTATCATATATAATTCCCCGCCCTTGCGGACGATGGAATTCACTGCGGCATACCGTACTGCAGAGCAGCCGGCACCATCTGGCTTTTACGCCATGATTTCTGCAGCTATGATCGATTTCTTTCCGGCGTGGTGCAGTTCTAGTACAGCTTTGCATTAATAACGCAGTACTAACCTTTCACCACGCCGACCGTCTTCAGCTTTTTGACCGGAACGACCAGATCTTTCTGCTGATCCATCACATGGTCAATGTCTTTGTAGGCGAAGCGGCTTTCCTCCGCCACATCGGATTTGTTCATTTTCCCGAGGACGACGCCCTGGGCTTTTAAATCATTAATGACTTCCTCGCAGGAGAATTTCTCCATCGCGGCCTTTCTGGAATAGGCCCTTCCCGCCCCGTGGGACGAGCTCTCGAAGCTCTCCGGGTTTCCTTTTCCCATGACGACATAGCTGTAGGAACCCATGGCACCCGGGATCACGGCCAACTCACCGTTACCGGCTCTGGTGGCGCCCTTCCGGTGCACCCATACCTCTTTCCCGTAATGGGTCTCCAAAGAAGCGTAATTATGGTGACAATTGATCTGCTCGGTAAATTCCATGGTCGTATCCAGGTACTTTTCCACCTTCTGAGCCACAATCTCCAGAGTTTTCTCCATCATGCGCTTTCTGTTTTCAAACGCGTATTCCAGCGCCAGGTTCATCCACAGGATATAGTCCTGTCCCTCCGCGCTGTCCACAGGAAGGAACGCTAAACGGTACGAATCCGGAACAGCGCTGTGCCACGCGGTATTTAATACTCTCGCTCTGTTGTGGAAATGGTCACAGATTTCCTTTCCAAAATGGCGGCTTCCGGAGTGTATCATGATCCCCAGATACCCATCCTGATCTTCCTGAAGCTCGATAAAATGGTTGCCGCCTCCCAGCGTACCGATCTGGTAAAAGGCATCCTCAATTAACGGAAACAGCGTCTCATTCTTCTCATAATCGGCTGCATGCGCCAGGCACCGGTCCAATACCTCCGATTCCTGTCTCTTCTTATAAGAGTTATAGCCAACCGGAATATTTCTCATGATCTCTCCGGTAATGGCCTGGAACATGGTTCCATTGCCGGTCATAATCGGTTTAATATCTTCTGCTTTTATATTGGTAGAGACAAAATTCATTCCGCAGCCGATATCGACGCCCACTGCATTTGGAATGATGACGCCGTCCGCAGCGATGACTCCGCCGATCGGCATTCCTTTTCCCTGGTGAGTATCCGGCATCAGGCACGCCCATTTATGGATAAACGGAAGCTGCGCTAAATGGCGCGCCTGCTCCAGGCATCCTTCCTCAACCTCTTCTATATTTTCCAGCCAGATTCTCACCGGCTTATTCATCTGCTCTTCTTTCCATGTAAACATAATCTCATTCCCCATTTCCTGTTCTTTGTTCTCTGTTGTGACTTTATCTTACCAGCATTTACCGGAGGAATCATTTAAAAAAGGGTGCGAACCTGGTGACAGCAGGAAAAATTGGAAGTATAATCAAATTTAACAGCTGTTACAAGGGCATGTTTGAAAATTTCTTTCTGTCAGATGTGCGTCACATTTTGTGGGAACGTTGTCCCGAATGAGCGCAGCGTAGTGGGCTACGTTAAGCGAATACGGGGCAACGCTCCCGCGAAATGGGGCGTGCAGATGGCAGGAATGAATTTTCAAACATGCCCAGAGCCCGGCGGAGCGGCAAAAGAAGAAGTCCAGAAGGAAGTGAAGATACCATGAAAGAATTTTCAGAGCTTGTGAAACGGTTCGACCGGATCCGTACCTATGTGCGGGATTTTTACGTATATGGGTTTAAGACCCGGGAGGACTACAGCGATGGCAGCGGCCGGACCTACGACAACGAGCGCCGCAGGATCGAAAGCTGGTTTTCTCCCTATATTCACAGCGAGTACAACGAGGAACGGAAGAAAACGGTGGCCATCATCGCCCACAGCAACCGGATCGCCGTCAACCCGCTGTTTTCCGCCTGGAAATCGAAGAGCTTTACCTCCAATGACATCATGCTGCATTTCTTGATTCTGGATTTTCTCGCAGACGGCGGATTCCACACGGCAGATGAGACGGCAGACGAGCTCCAGAGCCGGTACGGAGTCCTCTTTGACTCCCAGACTGTTCGAAAAAAGCTGGTGGAGTACGAGTCTTTGGGAATTTTAACTGCGAAGAAGGAAGGGCGAAGGCTGCTTTACGGAAAGCGTGAGAATAGTTGTGAGGAAAATACCTCGAATCTGAGTTCCATGGATTGGCTGGAAAAGATGACCGGTTCCCCCAGATTCCTTGATATGGTCAGTTTCTATCAGGGAAGTGCCGCCTTCGGATTTATCGGCAGCACCATACTGGATAATCTTCAGAAGGAAAATACCGTATTCCGTCTCAAACACGACTTTCTGGTCCATACGCTGGAGGACGAGATTCTCCTGGAGCTCCTGCGCGCCATGAGGGAACGAAAAGAAATCCAGTTGGAAAATAAGAGCGCAAAGACAGGCCGGACCGAACAGGTGGAAGGGACTCCTTTAAAGATTCTGGTGAGTACCCAGACCGGCCGGCGCTACGTCATCGTTCATCAGACAAAATCAAAACGTTTCTCCAGCTTCAGGCTGGACTATCTCCTGTCGGTGACGCGCTTAGAGTCAGGGGGAGATGACGGGGAAGCCCGTTACGAACAGCACAAAAAGGATCTGGAAAAGAATCTTTTTAAGACATGGGGCGTTTCCTTTGGTGACGGCCGGAAAAAGGAAAGTCCCCCTCTCCGGCGTCCGGCGGAACGAACTGCACGGATGGAGTCGATTTCTTTTACGCTGTCTCTGGATGAAGAGCGGGAGGCTCACATTATCGGGCGTCTGGAACGGGAGGGCCGCGGCGGTACCATAACGCGGTTGGATCACGGTGTCTGGAGCTACACGCGGGAGTGTTTTGACTGCAACGAGATGATGCCGTGGGTCAAAACATTTACAGGACGGATTCTCTCCTTCTCCTGCTCCAATTCCATGATTGAAAAGAAATTCTTCCGGGATATGGATCGCATGGCGAAGATGTATGCGGAAAGTCCCCCTCATTTACGTTCAGCGGAATGGTCGGAAAGTCCCCCTCACTTACTCTCGGCGGAATCGGAGGTGAACAAGGATGGAATCTGAACTGTTTTCTGAAATCTATAACTGTTACTTTCTGGTCGTCCGGCGAATTCTGGACGAGGCCGCAGAACACGGGCTGTCAGAAAGTGACTTAAACCGTATTGCGGATACATACGGCTATGAGGAAAGTGCCCTTGCCATCGTCCCGAAGCTGGTGAGCGGGGAATGGAATTTACTCGTCAAGTCGCCGGAGGGGCCGTCCGTCAAGCCGCTCTTTTACTCCCGGGTAAAGGCACCGGAGCCGCTGCCGCTGACCGGGCTCCAGCGTTCCTGGCTGAAAGCCGTCTCCGCGGATCCCAGATTTCGCCTGTTTTTTACTGACGAGGAGTGCCGGAAGCTGGATCTTTCGTTAAGAAATGTTCAGCCGTTATTTTATCCGGAGGACTTTTCTTATTTTGACCAGTATTCCGACGGAGACGGGTATGAACTCGATTCATACCGGGAGCATTTTCAAGCGGTTCTGGAAGGGATCCGGGAGAACCGGATCCTGGCCATCGATTACTTTTCGGCAAAAAACCACTTAACTACATTCCGATACCTTCCCTGCCGGCTCGAATACTCTGCCAGGGACGACAAATTCCGTCTCATGGCAGTCCGGGTTCGGAAGGATGACAGCTTAAGCCGTCTGACTATCCTGAATCTGTCGCGGATCATGCGGATTAAAGATACTGGAAAATCCCTGGAGATTCGGCCCGATATCGATGCCTGCTTAGAACACTCCCTCTGCCGGGAACCTGTGGTCCTGGAAATATCCAATGAGCGCAATGCGCTGGAACGGACCATGCTTCATTTCGCCTGCTACAAGAAACGGACGGAAAAGCTGGGTGACTCCGGTAAGTACCTCTGCCGGATCTATTACAGCAGAGATGTGGAGACGGAGCTGTTGATACAGATTCTCTCCTTCGGACCAGTGGTAAAGGTGCTGGGGCCGGAAAGCTTTCTGAAACAGGTGAAGGAACGGGTGGAGAGGCAGCAGCGGCTGTTTGCGAAAGACTGCAGTAACCCGTAATAAAATTTTACGCGTTGCGGACAAGATGACAGCACTTGCTTTATCTTGTCAGGACGGGAAGATCATTTCAGGACAGGAAGAACACTCCCGGACAGAACAATCGCTTCAGGACAGGAAGATCACTCCCAGCTGAGCGGCCGCAGCCAGCGAAGTTTGTGTTTCGGAAGCTTCAACCAGAAACATTGTCGAAAGACTAAATTTAAAAAGGGGCTTGAAAAAAACAAGCCCCCAGTGTATAATTTACTTAGAAGTAATCAAAGAGACAGTCGTTCGTCTGATGATTACGCTTCAGATATCTGGTGTAATTTTTAGTTACACAGCTATCCTCTACTGCAATAGAGGATAGCTATTTTCTATTCTGATGAATCTCTATGTAAGTCAGTGCTGCAAATATCACCAGCACTAATGTCAACACTTCAAGTGTATTCATATTACATTTCCCCCTTCGCCCATTCTCGCGAAAGCAGCAAACCGGATTTTCATAACAGCATTGCCATCCGGCCGCTGTCCGTGGTATATCCAGCTTCTGAGGGGAATCATCAGGCTATCCTCTGACTTCTATTCAATTATACAAATTTATTTTATCATATCGCGGATCACTTTACAACCATCATGCGTATTTATAACTCATATTATATGTCAGGCGGTGCCGCCATTCCACACCGCCTGACACTAGCATAATGTATCATAAGCCCTTGTGCATAGAGTGCCTGATGCGAATATCAGGCACTCTATGCACAAGGGCTTACAATACATTATACCAGATCTATCCCTGTTCCCTATAACAATCCAGCGTAAACCAGAACTCCACTCCGCCTTCCACATTTCTCACTCCGCAGGCCTTTCTGTGTGAGTCCATGATCGCCTTCACGATTGACAGCCCGATTCCGCTGCCGCCGTATTCCCTCGTATGAGACTTATCCACCTTATAGAACTTCGTCCATAGATTGGGGATATCCTCATCCGGGATATTATTTCCTGTGTTAAATACCGTGACGAGAGCTTCCTCCCCGTTGTCTTCCACAGTGATGACGATCTTTTTCTCGCCGGCCAGATGATTCAGCGCATTATTCAAATAGTTTGTCACTACCTCTTCGATCTTAAACTCATCCGCGCATACGTAGACCGGACCGCAGTCCTCTAAGTGCACCTCCGCTTCCTTCTGCTGAATCAGAATACCTGCGGACGTGATTACTCCGCGGACTAAGTCAGTTAAGTCAAACCGGTCCATGACCGGGGCGTCGTTGCCGGCCTCCAGCGCTGACAGGGTCAGGAGCTGGCGCACCATCTTATTCATCTTATTGGCCTCATCCATGATGACTTCACAGTAATAATCCCTGCTCTCCGGGTCCTCTGCCATCCCTTCCGTCAGGCCTTCCGCGTACCCCTGAATCAGCGCGATCGGCGTCTTCAGCTCATGGGACACGTTGGCTATGAAATCCTTACGCATCTCATCGACCTTGATCTTTTCCTCGATGTCCTGCTGCAGCTCCGTGTTGGCCGTTCTCAGCTGACCGATGGTCTCCTTAAGTGTATCGGACAGACGGTTCATGCTGTTCCCCAGCACACCGATCTCATCCTCCGCCTGGCCTGTGTATTTGGCGTCGAAATCCAGGTTGGACATCTTCTCCGACAGATTCGCAAGCTGGAGAATCGGGGAAGTGATCTTTTTCGTGGTAAAGTAAATAAACACACTTCCCACAAACAGCGCCGCGATTCCCACGTATGCCAGGAAACGGTTGGCCAGATCCACGCTCTCCCGGATACTGGCCAGCGGCGTGGACATCAGAAAGATGGTCGCATTATCCGAAAAATACCCCCAGCTCTCCAGATAATAAGAATCGGAGCGCTTGTCATACGTCTTCTGGATAAAATAATTGTCGTGGGTCTTTAAAATGCTGACCTTAGGCATGTCCTTGCCAAAGATATATCCCTGAACCCGGCTGGACAAGTAGTCGCGCTCCCCCGTATTGGAGATCAGAACCTGATCGGTGGCGCTGTCCATCAGCACGATGTTCATATTATATTTTTCACCGAGGACCCGGAACATCTGCTGGACCGGACCTTCATTTTCACGGTTCGGATCATAGGTGCTCTTAAAATACTCGAATATATCGGTGCCCTTTTTTTCGGTTTCCGTAACGATCCGGTCAATTCCGTTGTATGCCTTTTCCAGTGTGGCTACCTTGTCCATGGTATAAAAGCTTTCCAGGAACCAGTTGTTCACACACCAGGTAGCAATCAGCACGAATGCCATCAACCCTACGAAAATCATGGCAAAGCGGGCTTTTATGGAATGTCTCATTCAGTCACCTCGAATTTATAGCCCATTCCCCAGATGGTCCTGATATAGTCCCCTTTCTCTCCCATCTTGCTCCGGAGCTTCTTTACATGGGTATCGATCGTCCTCGCATCTCCGAAGTAATCGTAATTCCACACATTATTTAGAATCTTCTCTCTCGAAAGGGCAATTCCCTGGTTCTCTACAAAATACGTCAGAAGTTCAAATTCCTTATAGCTCAAATCAATGTTCTGACCGTCGATCGTAACCTGATGCGCCGCTTTATCGATGCGGATTCCTCCGATCTCGATTAAGTCGGAAGAGACGGCGTTGCTTCTTCGTAAGATCGCTTCCACGCGCGCCACCAGAATCTTCGGGCTGAACGGCTTGGAAATGTATTCGTCCACACCCAGGTTGAAGCCCTGCAGCTCGTCGCGCTCCTCGCTTCTGGCCGTCAGCATAATGATCGGCACCTGGGAATATTTTCTGATCGTTCTGCATGTCTCCCAGCCATCCATCTTCGGCATCATCACATCCAGAATAATCAGTGCAATATCCTTCTGCTCGAAAAACAGATCCACCGCCTCTTCACCGTTGGAAGCCTCGAGCACCGTAAATCCCTTAACACTCAAGAAATCCTTTACCAGCTTTCTCATTCTGGCCTCGTCATCTACTACTAATATCTTCAACTGTTCCATGATAACCTCCTGAACTGTAAGCCATTTTCTGATTATTATTGTAACAAAACGGCCGGATAAATTCTACATTTTCACAGAGATTTCACATAAAACAGCGGTATTTACGCCTCTGCGTTCCGTAATGTCCTCTTGGCCGCATACGCCAGCATCATGCTGATCACGGTTCCAACCAAAACCACCACCCATGGACTGCCGGAAAACAGCTCAAAGAGTCCGCCGTACATCGCCTGGCCGATGGGCAGCGCACAGACGCAGATGGTGGATACGAATGCGCCGACTTTCCCCAGCATATGAACCGGCGTGCTCTTCTGAATAAAGGTCTGCGCCGCAATGGTAAATAACGCAGCGAAGCCCATTCCGATCATAACAGAAAAAAGAAGAACCGCATAAATCATCTTCCCAGGAGCCTGGAACAGCAGAATCAGAATCACCGGTATCAAAAGCAGCGGCGTCCCCAACAGGAAATAGTGGGAATGCTTAAATGGAATCTTCTTCCCTGCCAGACCGGATACCAGCCCGCCGAGAATCGAGCCCATCCCCATGGCCGCCTCGGCAAATCCATAAGCCTGCGCCGACATGCCTAAATATATTTTAACCAGATACGGCAGACCTATGATAAAGAGGGCAGATAAGAAGAGATTGATTCCTGCAACCACGATGAGCAGCTTAAAAAGACAGGTATTCTCCCGGATTAAGTAAGTGACGGCTCCCTTTAAATCGAGAAGTGCCATACGCACCGGTGATCCATCGGCCTCTCTCTTCTCGTGAGGGATACGCAGAAACAGTTCCATCACCGCCGATAAGAAAAAGCAGACCGCGCTGGCCGCAAGTATGGGCTTCACACCCCCAATCCCGTACAGCATCCCGGCCAGGATCGGCCCCAGCAGGCCTGCAAGCGCCTGGACCTGCATCACTATCCCGTTAGCCGCCATCAATTGCTCCTGGGAAGCCAGAAGCGGGATGCTGGCCTGAACAGACGGCTGGTAAAATGCCTGGATCAGAGTCAGCAGAATCATAAAGATCGTGACAGCAGCCAGATTCCCCGCACTCCCATAAACCGCATCATAAAACACGATCAGTCCGGCCGTTACAAAATCCAGAATCGTCATGATCTTCTGCTTCGGAAGACGGTCCGCCAAAACACCGCCGAACGGTGACAGCAGCACCGTAGGAATCATGGATACGGCCAGAATGGTGCCAAACACCGCAGCCGATCCCGTAACCTCCAGAACATACAGTGACAGTGAAAAACGCAGAATCGCATTGCCGAACAGCGAAATAATCTGTCCCAGAATCATAATCGTAAAGTCTCGTTGAAACAGGCGTGAATTCATATTTTTTATATTCTCCTTATTTTTAATACCGACGGTTGGTATGTATAACTGTAAAAAAGAAGGGTGGGATTACGCCCACCCTGGCTGTTCTTTTATTACCTCATCAAAATAACAGATAAAAGCTTCTTTTATGCGGTCATCGATAACCGGAATGCCCATCTTCTCACAGAATTCCTGGTAATAATCGACCTTTACAAGAAAATCCTCTCTGTTTTCCGCGTACATGCCCACCCACACATTCATCAGAATCATCATCATCTCAGACAGTTCCTTGGGCCGTGTGGCAGAAATGGAGCCATCCCGGATTCCCTCCTCGATCAGATCTGCGATAAACGGCGCAGAATCATGTATGGTGGAATCCAGAATCAGGGTACGGAGCCTCGGATTATCCCTGTTGGTATACGGCATCAGCTTATCCAGCTCAAATTTTTTCTTATCCGTAAACAGATAATAAAAGATCTCCTTCAGCTTTTCCAGGCCATTTAAGGATGGGTCCAGCCGAATATCCATAAACCACCCGGCCTCGTCGTAGTAGACATCGGTCAGCCGGTCCATAATCTCTTCCTTTGACTTAAAGTGGTGGTAGACTGCTCCCTTCGACATTCCCAGTGCACTTACAATATCCTGGATCGTCGTATGCTCATACCCCTTCTCCCGGAACAATGTGCGGGACACATCCAGGATCTTCTGAACAGTCTCCTCCGGATACTTATTACGTGCCATAATCTCCCCTCCTTTTACATACATACCGTCGGTATGTTTATAATAGCAGAAGCAGATTTAAATGTCAAGTCCAGCTTTCTGGCAGTATGCCGCTCTCAATCTTCCCGATGAGTCCTCAGCAGCTCCCCCATCTCCTTCAAGGAAAGATACACGCCATCCGGGACGACCTCCGCCCCCTCCAGATCCCCCCTCTTCGTTTCCCCGGTCAGCACCAGCATTCCCATGGCGCCATTGTTCACACCGGTGGCCACGTCTGTGTACAGGCGGTCGCCCACGAAGGCGATACGATCCCTGTCCACTCCTGTTTTCTTCAGGATCATTTCCACGGTCTCGGGGAAAGGCTTACCGACGTATCTCGGCTGCTTTCCCGTAGACAGGGAGATGGCCGCGCAGAATGCGCCGCAGTCCGGGATAAAGCCTTCTTCCGTAGGGCAGTTGATATCCAGATGGGTTGCCAGGAATTCGGCTCCGTTCCTGATATAGGTACACGCCCGCTCCAGCTTTTCGTAGGTCAGGGTCAGATCGAAACCGATCACCACCACGTCCGGCATTTCCTGCGTCAGACGGATTCCCTCCTCCCGAAAGCTCTCCTCCAGAGCCGGTGTGCCGACCAGATACACAGAGCAGTCCGCATGGCAGCTCTTTAAGTACTGGATCATCACATCTCCTGAGGTCATAATCTGCTCCCGGCCGATTATGCAGTTCATCCCCTTCAGTTTTTCAAGATAGACCTTCGGTGATTTTGAAGAATTGTTCGTAAAAAACAGGTATCTGCGCCCCGTTTCCTCCACGGTCTTTAAAAAGTCAAGCGCTCCATCCAGAATCCGGTCACCCAGATAAAAGGTTCCATCCATGTCCAGGACAAATAATTCTGTTTTATTAAGCAATTCAGTTTTTTCAAGCAGTGCAGTTCTCTGTTCCTTCAACGACTTATTTCCGCCTTCCCTGTATGTAAAGTAATCTTCCCTATTTCTGCATTGCCTGCTGCCAGGCGCGGCAGATACCCGGAAAATTCGTAATCGCCCCGCTGCAGTTCAAGTCGCCCAGCCTTTCCAGCAGAGCCATATCATTGATGGTCCAGGCATTGATTTTGATCCCATGGCGGGCACAGCTCTCCGCCACGGCGCCGGTCAGCTTCGCTCCATTGGGGTGGTAACACTCAAAGCCGTACTGGCTGCAGTAATATCCCGCGTTGCCCAGTTCGTCGTCCACCAGTATTCCACACGCTATATCCGGTTCCAGCTCCTTCGCTTTTAACAGGGACACGTGGTTGAAGGACGAGAACATCACCTTCTCTTCCAGATGATACTTTCTCAAAAGCTCTATCGTCTTTTCTTCCAGCCCCTCATAATAGTAAATGCTGGTTTTAAACTCGATATTAGTGGTCACAGGCTCATCCTTCACCCAGATGCAGTACTCCTCAAACGTGGGAATCGCCATCCTGTCGTACCTTCCGTCCCAGCATTTGGCCGCGTTAAACTGCTTTAATTCCTCGTATGTATAATCACGGACATAGCCGGCGCCGTCCGTGGTCCGGTCGATCCGCTCATCGTGAAGGACCACCACCACATCATCCTTTGTCAGCTGGACATCCAGCTCAATCTCATCACATCCGGCCTCCACCGCCTTCTGAAACGCCAGCATCGTATTCTCGGGATACCTTCCGCTGTATCCCCGGTGTGCAACTACTTTCATTACCGGTTCCTCCTGTCATTGATTTCCTTAATTTTTTCCGGGTCAAATTTATACTGATGGGTGCTTGTCAGAAGGCCGTTGGTCTCCTGTTCCACATCGGTCAGCTGCGTATAACAGTATCCGCAGATCAAGTCTGAATCGTAGACCGCGTCAAGAATCCTGCTGTATTCCTTTAAGAATTCCGACCGTCCGATCGCCGTATAGCCCCAGCCGCTCTCGTCCTCCGAGACTGCGATTCCGCCGAACTCAGTCAGCACCACCGGCTGCTTCTGATAGGAATGGCCCTTTGCAAACAACCGTTTTTCCACAATCTTAGGCAGCTCGTCGATCTCTTTTAAACAATTTTTATATAATTCCTGCTGCTTCTGGTCGTCCTCTCTTCCGTGCTGGTAGGAGTGAACCGCACAGATATCCGTGTCCGTCATCTCCCAGCCGTCATTGGATATCACCAGGCGGGTGGAATCCAGGCTGCGGGCCATATAATAGAGGGATTTCGAAAAGCTCTGCTGCTCCTGATTCTCATAGATGCCGGGGACGCCCCAGCTCTCATTCAGCATCCCCCACACAATGATGCTGGGATGATTGTAATCCCTGCGGATCACATCCATCCACTCTCTCATAAAGGCACAGGCCCCCTCCGGCGTATAGACCCAGAAGCTGGCCATCGCCTCCCACACCAGAAATCCCAGATGGTCCGCCCAGTATAAGAATCTGGGATCTTCCACCTTTTCATGCTTCCTGCACCCGTTAAAGCCCATGGCCTTGGACATCAGGATATCATTTTTGTAATCCTCATCGGACGGCGCCGTGATCAGGCTCTCCTCCCAGTACCCCTGGTCTAAGAGAAGCTTCTGATAATAGGGCTGGTTATTTAGATAGATTCTTCCGCCTTCGATCCGGACCTTCCGCATGCCGAAATAGCTTTCCACCCGGTCGGTCACCTCCGTGCCGTTTTTAAGCTCCATGGTGACCTCATAGAGATTGGGATTTTCCGGAGACCAGTATGCTCCCACAAAATGAAAGGAACCGTTTAACGCCTTCTTCTGAAATACATCCACCGTGATGGTGCTGCACAACTCGCGGCACCACACGGTACCTTTAAAAACAGGCTTTTCCTCCCGGCAGATGGTGATCATCGCCTCGCACGGAAGCGCAGTCCCCTGCTCCAGCCGGTAGTCAATCTTCACCGTACCTTCATCGATGTCCGGCGTGAAGCGAATCCAGGAAAACCGCGACGCGGACACCGGCTCCAGCCATACCGTCTGCCAGATTCCAGTGCTGGGTGTATACCAGATAAAGCTGGATTCATCCTCCCAGTACTGTTTTCCCCTGGCAATCTGCTCATCCTTCAGCCAGTCTTCCACCTCCACGCGGATGCACTCTTCCCCCCAGTTCAGGCAGTGGGTCACATCAAAGCTGAAAGGCGTCTGGCCTCCGGAATGGGTCCCGACGCACTGCCCGTTGACCCACACCCGGCAAAAGTAATCGACCGCACCGAAATTCAGCAGCACCGACCGCCCTTTCCAGGTATCCGGCACGAAAAAGGTCCGTTCATACACGACGGCATCCTCACGAATCCGCTCACCGATCCCGCTCTTTCTGCACTGGCATACGTATGGCACCTCGATCGTTCTCTTTTCTCCGCCCAGATAAAAATCCCAGGCCCCATTTAAATTTACCCATTCACTCCTCACAAAATCAGGACGCGGATACTCATCTCTCATACTTAATCCTCCAAGCTTATTTGATACCCGACTGTGTAAATCCTTTAACGACATACTTATTGGCAAACATAAAAATAATCAGGACAGGCACCACCGATACGAGGGTCGATGCCATCATAAGGCCGGGGTTCGTATAATTTTCCCCCAGGACCAGCGCGGCGATTCCCAGTGTCACAGTCCGGTTCTCCTGCTTGTTGACCACCAGCGACGGCCAGAGGTAGCTGTTATAGAGTCCGAGAAATGTGATAAAGGCCTGTGTGATCACCACCGGCTTCACCGACGGAAGAACGATGTGCCACAGCACCTGGAAGACATTGGCGCCTTCCACCAGCCCGGCCTCCTCCAGCTCCTTCGGGAACGCCAGCAGGAAGTTATAGATCAGATAGATACACATAACGCCGGAGCCGGAGGGTAAGATCAGCGGCAGCAGCGAATTGAGCATATTAATCTGCTTGAAGATATAAAACAATGGGAAAAATGTCACGATCTCCGGAATTGCCATCGCCCATACAAGCCCCACCACGATGAACCGCTTTCCGGGAACCGGAAGACGCGCCAGCGCGTAAGCCGCGAGAACGCTGGTCGTAATTCTCAATATCGTACCGCTGACCGTCACCACCGCCGTATTCATCAGCCATTTAAAGATCGGCGCCGTGGAGGTGCTGGCAAACAAATCCCTGTAATTCTGCAGCGTCCATGTATGGGGCAGCAGTGTAGAAGAGGTCATCGCCTCCGCCAGGCCCTTAAAGCTGGTAAACAGCATGAAGAGCAGCGGCAGCAGAAACGCGTATGCGATCACGCAGGCACACATGACCAGCAAAATCCGGTTAAAATATTTCTTTTTCATCTTGCCGCCCTCCTATTTTAAATTATCTTTCTCTTTGGTCAGGTAATACTGTCCGACAGAGCAGAGGATGATGACCACTCCCATGAGAATCGTCATCGCACTTCCCACGCCCAGATCGTTGCGGTCCATGATCGTAGAGGTGATCATCATGATCAGGGGCTTCGTAGTCTCTCCCGGCCCGCCCTTCGTCATCAGCCTTGGCTGGCCGTAGACGTTGAAGGAAGCGATGATTGTCGTCATCAGGACAAAGAAAAACACGTTTTTGATATTTGGCAGAATGATGTATCGGAGCTGTACCCAGAATCCTGCGCCATCCATGGCGGAGGCCTCGTACAGATTGGTGTCAATTTCATTGAGTGCGTTGACAAACAGCATCATATTGTAGCCGATCGTCCACCAGACCGTGGCTACCGTCAGCGCCACCCATACAAATGGCTGCTGCTCCATCCAGGGAATCGGTGACTTAATGATTCCCATGCTGAGCAGCATGTTGTTAAAATAACCGCCGTTTCCCTTCATCAGCCATACGAACACCGCCGCCACAGCGGTTACGGAAACGGAATAGGATGCAAAATAAATCGTCCGGAAAATCCCCTTCATCCGTTCCGGCAGCCGGTCCAGCAGAAGCGCCAGAAACAGGCTTCCAAACACCAGAAACGGAGTGGTGAGCACGACGAATATTACCGTATTGCTCAATCCCTGAATAAATGATTTGTGGTACATGGATGAGGAAAATAAAATCTTGATGTAGTTCGCGAATCCCACGAACCCTTTGTTTCCCTGAATCAGACTGTATTTTGTTACGCTCATCGCGATACCGTATACAAATGGGATCAGCCAGAACAGTAGAAAAAACAGTAGAAAGGGAATGATAAACAGCACTGCCGTGCCTTTTCTTTTCTTCATGATAACCTCCCGTCTGCTGCCCTGCAGCTTGCGTCAGAAATATTGCTGCTCCCCCGCGGGAACAGCGACTCAGAAAGGGCTGCCGCACTCATATTCTTAAAAAGCGGCAGCCCCTCATGGTTTAACGATTATAATTCAGATAATTCTGTCGCAATCTCCGTTGCGTTCTTCAGCTCCTCCATCAAATCCTCTTTCTTTAAATCAGGAGTCTGGATTACCATGGACCATACGGTTGTATTGACGTATTTCACCTGTTCCCTGATATTGTAGATGGCCGGAAGAATCATGGCGTAATCAAAGATCTGATAGTTTACATTGGCAACCGGATACTTCTCTGGAGACTGTTTTACCAGTTCCATGGTCTTTAAATGAATCGGAGCCTGACCGGAATCTGCCCAGTTTAACATGATCTCCGGCTGGTATGCGAATTTCATAAATGCTGCGATTCCGTCAATCTTCTTCTCGTCTGTCACCTTTGCAGATACGCCGAAGGTATGGCCGCCGGCCGGAACCACTTTCGTGTCACCGTACAGCTGCGGAAGTGTGCCGATTCCCAGATTGTCGCCCAGAACTTCTTTGGCAGCCGTGTAATTCCACGGTCCCGTCAGAGCTGTAGCTGCGCTGACATTGGTGTTGTCCTTGGATTCTTTGATAAAGGTGTTGAAATGGTCGTTGTCGCCTAAGCCGGCCGCGCTGATATGATCCTTATAGATCAGGTCATGAATCTTCATAAATGCGTCTGCGATCTCATCGGTGTCCATCTTGATGTGCTCGCCTTCCACCCAGTTGCATCCGGACTGGCCGAGAGCCGTCATCCATGCCCACTGATGGTCGCCGGTAAGCGGGATCGACATCGGGTAGATTCCTGAATTTTCAGAATCCAGCTGATCGCGCAGTGCCTTCATATCGTCGTACGTCTTCGGTATTTCTTTTACGTATTCTTTATTGTAGTAGAAGGTCTCTGCGTATAAGTCTAACGGGAAAGCAAAAATTCCGTCGTCGTACTTGGCATACGTCTGGGTAATCGGATGCCAGTCATTCTCAAAGGACAGCCCCGCCTTCTCATAGATGTCAGATACTTCTCTTAAAAGGCCCAGCGCGTGATACGTGGAAATCCAGTCCGCATGGATAATCAGCATGTCGAAATCATCCGATTTGAACTTCGTGTAATGGTCTGCATCCTGAAGCTGCTCGATAAAGTACTGATCCTGGGACTCATTAAACGCATCCACAATCTTGGTCATAAACGGACCGTCGCCGCCGGTAAAGCCGTTGATAAACGTAATCGTCGTCTTTTCCCCCGCCGGCTGTGCCGCAGTCGTCTCCTCCGCTTTGGCCTCGGCCGTTGTCTCCGCCTTGGTCTCCGCCGGTTCCGCCGCTTTCGTCGCCGGTGCTGTTCCTCCGCCGCCGCATCCTGCTAACGACAGAGTCATAACCGCCGCCATTGTCAGTGACATCATTTTCTTCATTTTTCTCATTTCTCCCTCTCCTTTTCTTTTTTATTCCTACTTGATTTTTAACCCAACTTTAATTACAATAAATATGTATTAAACAGAGAAATTTCACCCCGTTTTATGCAATCCCCTCTCTGTCATTCCACATTTATTGCATAATTTATCTTACCATATTTTGTATATTATATCAAGTATGTTTTATATTGCGTCTATATTTTTATTTAATTTTGCTAAATATTGTACTACTTTTTTATTACAGTTGATATTTTATTACATTTTTTATATAATAAATATATGGTTTTAAATTACAGTAATTAAAAAATAATGTAAGAAAAGGAGGAACCGTTCATGTCACGAAAACAGAAAGCCCCGGTTAAGATCATCGGTGAGCGTGATATCCAGCTTCACTTAAGCAATCCGGCCCATCACGAGCAGATTGTCAGGATCGGAAAAGCCCTGTCCTCTCCAATCCGCCTCAATATTTTAAACCTGTTGAAAAATACGCCCCTCTCTTTACAGGAGATCGCGGATATTCTCTCCATCCCCGTGTCCTCCACGGCGCTGCACATCAAGATCCTGGAAGAGGCGAAGCTGATCGTCACGGAAACCCAGCCCGGCCTGCACGGTTCCATGCGTGTCTGTATCTGCAGCATGCAGACTTTTCACCTGGAGACCTTTGACGCGGACGCGGATCTGGCTGATAATACGATCACCCTGGATATGCCTGTGGGCAATTACTATCAGATTGAGGTAGAGCCTACCTGCGGTCTGGCAGATGAGAACGGCGTCATGGATGCTTACGACAGCGCCCGCACCTTCTACTCCCCGCTGCGTGGAAATGCACAGCTAATCTGGTTCCAGCAGGGCTTCGTGGAATACCGCTTTCCCAACCTGACCAATCCCTTATTGGAGCTCCACGAAATTTCTTTCTGCATGGAGCTCTGTTCCGAAGCCCCCGGCTTCCTGGAGGACTGGCCGTCCGACATCACCGTCTCCATCAATGGGAACGAGGTCGCCACCTACTGTTCCCCCGGAGATTACGGTGCCCGCCGCGGCCGACTGACTCCCCCCGCCTGGCCCAATGGCCGCACGCAGTACGGACTGTTAAAAAACTTCTCCGTCCGGGAAAGCGGCAGCTACTTAGACGGGCGCCTGATCGATCCGCAGTTGTCGCTCAAAGACTTAAAGCTCCAGGATCACCCCTACATCTCGCTGCTAATCCAGATAAAAAAAGATGCCAGGCATATCGGAGGCATCAATTTATTCGGGGAAAAGTACGGAGATTTTCCGCAGGGGATTGTGATGAGTCTTATCTATTAGAGGGTGCAGGGCGTACTGATACCCGTGCACTTATTTATCGATATCAATCATCTTGCGGTACTGGTTGGGGGACATGTCCATCTCTTCCTTAAAGACACGATAAAAGGTAGTCGTATCCGGGTACCCAATCAGCTCTCCAATCTCATACAGCTTCAGAGACGAGTCCTTCATCAGCTGGAGCGCCTTCTGGATGCGGTATCGGCGCAGGTAACGGACAAAAGTCACTCCCGTCTCATTTTTAAAGAGTGTAGAAAAATAATTGGGATGAAGCTTCACCTCGTCAGCCACATCCGGGAGTGTAATTTCCTTCCTGTAATTAGCCTCAATGTACCGGACCGCTTTCTGAACCATAAAGCTGTTTGCACTCTCTTTTGCATATTCGTGGTAATCGTAAATATACTGATGCCACAGCTCCAGAAAACGCTTATATAAATCGTAAGCCGAATACGCTGTCTGTATGACATTTACCAGGTCCATATCGGTCAGTTTGTAATGGCTGATGACCCGGATAAACCCGTTGTCCTTCGCCATCACCCTGTACACGATATCAGACAGCAGCTTCTTCGTATCTCCTACATTCTTTCTGGACCTGCACAGATAGGCAAACAGCTTCTCCGAGGACTTCTGCAGCCCGTCAAAGCTGCCGTTACAGATATGAAGGCATACCTCATCCACCAGGCCCGCGGAGGACTCTCCTTCATCAGTTCCTTTGTCCGGGAAATCGTAAAAGGTCAGGCTGAGGGCCTGTCTGCACTGGTCAAAGACATGGTCTGCACTGGAAAGGCAGAATAAATCGCTGACTGCAATATATTTATATTTTTTCTTTAGCATTACTTTCAGCTTTTCATACTGCTTTTTACTGATATCATTGACGATCACCACCCAGAGTCCCTGATAAATCCCCTGCAGCAGCTTAAAACTGCTGCTGACCTTTGCATACGCATTCTGAGTGGCGATAAAAAGTGTCTCGGTCTCCTCCTTTTTGGGCTGATAGCCGCGGAACACCTCCTGCAGAACCATGACAGAATCTCCGGCGTATTCCGAGACCAGTTCATCGATTTTATCGTTCTGCATCAGCTGTTCCACCCGGTGCTGCTGGATCAGCATCAGCTTTTCCAGCCCCATCTGGTGGTTGTAAAATTTTTTCAGATAGTTTGTCCGCTCTGCGCTTCTCATGCACTTTTGAAGGACCATGGAAAAATCGTCAGGATCAATCGGCTTCAGAAGGTAGTCCACCGCCCCATAACGGAGTGCCGAATGGACGTATTCGTAATCATCAAATCCGCTGATCACTATGATCTGCCCATCATACTGAAGACCGTTAAGCCGTTCCATCAGTCCGATTCCGGAGCACCTTGGCATCTTTACATCGGTAAATATAATATCAATAGGATACATACATACTTTTTCAAATGCCTCGATCCCATCCCTGCTTTCAAAGACAGCCGCAAAACTGCACTGGGAATCCTCTTTTATAAATTTCCGTATAACCGCACGGATCGCATCGTCGTCATCAACTATTAAAATCTGCAAATTCACATCTTCCTTTCTGCAAATGGAGCCAGGCCCCCTGCCGCAAGCGACGCAGCATATGCCCTTGCGGGAATAACCACGATCACACTGGTTCCGAAAGGGGGACTGGATTCGATATGGACATCATACTGCGATCCATAAAACAGCTGTATCCTCCGGTTTACATTGCGCAGTCCTATGGTCTTAAATTTCTCATTTTTCCCCTGTATGTAATCATTCAAATCCGTCAGGTACGGTTCTTCAATCCCCGGACCGTTATCAATGACCTTAAAGATGATTTTTTCGTTCTTCACATATCCCAGCAGCTCAATGCTGCCGTTCTGCGTCTGCATGCTGATGCCGTGGTAGACCGCATTTTCAATCAGCGGTTGCAGCAGAAGCTTCAAAATCCGGTGGTCATAGAGTTCTTCCTCTATGCTGACACAGAAATTCAGCTGCTCCTTATAGCGGATTTTCTGAAGCTCCATATAATCGTGGAGTTCGTCCAGTTCCTGGCGCACGGTAACCGTATCATCCGGCTGGGAGATACTGTAGCGAAGACTGCGCCCTAAAAGGACAGCCATATAGGCAAGCTCCTTTTCTCCTTTCAAATAGGCTCCAGCAGATATGCTCTCCAGCGTATTATATAAAAAATGAGGATTGATCTGCGCCCGGAGCATCTGGATCTCCAGGTGGTTATACTGCAGCTTCTGCTCATACTTTTCCTGGATCAGGAGCTGAATCTCGGAGGTCATGGTCTCGAAGGACTTTGAAAAATGAGTCAGTTCATCCTTTCCCTCATCATCCAGTGTTATCGAAAAGTTCCCCTTTTCCACCTCCTTGCAGGCCGCTTCTAAATGGCGCAGGGGATTCCTGATACTGTTCACAATACTGCTGAAGCAAACGGCAAGTCCTGCCAGCACAAGGCACATGAAAATAAAAAATGCCCGTTCCTGGCGTATGATATATTCCACATAGACATCATAAGGGGTCAGGACGGCCGCTGTATATCCCTCCGCTGTCACCGTATAATCGCCCAGATACCGCCTGCCTCCGATATTCAGCTTTTGTGAACGGGCCGATGTCTTTTTGTTGTCATCCCCAAAGGAAAGCGCCCGTGAAAGTTCCGATGTGTATTCTGCATCCAAATCACCGAACAGCAATTCTCCCTCCCGGTTAAAAACAGACAGCTTCTGGCTGGAAAACGTCCGTTTATCTTTGAAATAGTCCAGAAGCGGCTCTACGTCACATCGGATCAGGATCATACCGATCGGTCTTACCGTGTCGGAATTCACGATCGCCCGAGCTGCATAGAACGAAGTATCCTGTTTTATGAAATGGTCTGTCCCTTCAATCAGATCCTTAGGAAGGCAGTACATCCGGCCTCGCAGCTTCATGACGCGCTCCGTCCACGTTTTATCCAGATTCATCTTCCCCATCACGTAGCTGTGCATATAATAGTAATTTCCGGATATCTCTTTATATACCATATCGTGATCTTCCGTGGAAAGCGTTCTTAAGTAATTTCCCTTTAAGTCTGTAATATCAATCGTCGAAACGCGGGAATTCATTTCCATCAGGGCGTAGCATTCCTTATATGCATTATAGAAATAGGTATACCGGTCTTCGCTGGAGCTTCTTGTAATATCGCCCTGATTGGCGGTCAGAAAATTATAGATTTCCGTCCGGTCCGGCGCCTGCAGAATCGGCATTTTCGTGGCAATATACAAATCTCTCAGCCAGTCATCCAGGTTGATGGAGATGACAGTCACCACCGTAGAGTTACTGTTCCGGATGGTCGCCCTGGTCACCTGTACCGATCTGAGCGTCAGATAAAACAGACAGGCGCATGCCACAGCCAGCACGATCAGTCCAAGAGACAGCAGCCTCTGCCGTATGGATATTCCCCGCAGCAGCGTTTCTACCTTTCTTGTAAGCTTTTTCATCTCCACTATATCTCCAGGCAAAAGCCATCGTATGCCACATACCAGCCATCGGTTCCCACTTCCTGCTCCAATTCCTCATGAAGGACACCGCCATGATGGGAAAAATGGGTGATCACTATTTTCGTATCCGAATCCACGCATCCATACAATTTAAGCCGTTTTATGACCTCCCGGTTATCCGGAATTCCCATATGGTTGGTTCCCTCCTTTTGCCTTCCCATGGTACAGTCTAAGCTGACTCCGTCAAGGTGCCCCTCCCATTCCAGAAACCTCCAGGTCTCATCCGGAAACCAGCCGGTATCATTTCCATACAGCAGTTTCTTCCCGTCCTTTTTCAGGAGATAGATCAGGCAGTTCTGCCTCCTGTCATGAAGCGCAGGAAGGGGAGTAATGGTATATCCCTGTAAATTCAGAGTTTGAAATTTCGTTATGGTATGAAAGGCAAGTCTGCGATCCAGTTCCATGTATGGAGATGCGGTTCTCACGGCCTCCCCGAACCATTCGCAGCATAATTCGTTTCCATAGATCTGAAGGATTCCCGTTACCTCATCCGAGAATCCGTTTCCTCTCATGGTCAGGTCCAGGGGATAAAAATGGTCCTGGTGGGCATGAGTCAGAAGAATATTCTGCACGGCCGCCATCGGGACGTGGTACTGAATCATATGGTAATAGGAATCCGGCGGAAAATCGATTAACAGGGAATCATCGACCAGGGCCTGACTGCGGCTCCGTATATTTTTACCGCCTCTTCTGACAGCCTCCCTGCATACCGGACAGTTACAGAAGATCCCTGGCCAGCCTTCCGCTGCCGCGGTTCCAAGATATTGTATTTTCATTCACAGCCTCCTATGATTTTACGGCACCACTGGTCAGTCCGCTGATAATGTATTTCTGCATAAACGCGTAAAAGATAAGAATCGGCAGCATGGACATGAGAATCGTTGCAAAGGTCAAGCCATAGTTAATCATATATTCCGTCTTAAAATTATACTGGAACAATGTCAGCGTCCAGTACTTCCAGGAGCGGTTTAAGGTAACCAGCGGGAGCATGAAATCGTTCCACGTCCAGAGCGCCATTTTAATCAGAACCGTTGCAAGCATGGGCTTTAACAGCGGGAACACAATTTTCGTATAGGTCTGAAACGTGCTGGCCCCATCTACATAAGCCGCCTCTTCCATCTCCTGGGGAATCGCTCCCATATATCCGACCAACAGGAATACACTTTCGCAGGTAGAACTGGAGATGCACAGAATGATCAGACCCGTGGGATTTAACATATGCAGGTAACTCATCATCTTAACCAACGGCATCATCTTCACCTGAAACGGAATGAAGATTCCCAGCAGGAGAAAATAGTAGATCCACCGGTAGACACGGCTTGACGGCATACTTCTCGCTATGGCGTAGCTCATGGCAGGCATGATAATCATATTGCCCAGAAGCACAAACACGGTGATATACGCAGTGTTCTTAAAGGCGGACCAATACTCCTTTGATGTCAGGATTACCCACACATTTTCCATGGTTGCAGGGAGAGGGGGCGTAAAAAAGCTTTTGGCCGTCTGGATATTCGTCTTAAACGCTGTCACGATCGTGATATAAAGCGGAAACAGAATGAGAATCAGCCCCAAAATCAGAACGAAATAGGTAAGTATACGAACTTTTTTCTTTTTTGTCACGTACTTACACCCCCTTCTTCTTATTCGTAAATGTAATCTGGACCGCAGAAATCGCGGCGATAATAATACCTGCGATGATGGCTTCCGCGATGCTGTAAGCATATTTGTTCTGTGTAAATCCATGTTCATAAATCAATAGTGCGATACTTCTTGTCGCTCCGCCCGGGCCGCCCCCGGTCATACTCTGGATATAATCGAAGACCATCAGACCACCCTTCAGTGTCAGGACCAACACGACACTGAGCACCGGCAAAATAAACGGAACCGCGATAAACCGAAATTTCTGAAAATCCCTGGCTCCGTCTAAAGAGGCGGCTTCCAGCAAATCCATGGGGATGGACTGTAAACCGGCCAGAATCAACAGCGTCGGGATCGGAAGCCCCTGCCACAAATTGACGAAGAGAATTGCCCATATCGCCATTCTGGGGCTGCTTAACAGGCTCTTGCTTAAGGTGGGATTTCCAAGAGCTTTTCCAATCGGCGGCAGTATATAATAAAAAATCTGATTAAAAATCAGACCGACCGTCAGCATGCTGAGCACCGCCGGTATAAAATACATGGAGCGGAAGAACCCGCGGCCCTTTACCGATTGATTCAAAAACAGCGCCAGACATACCGCAAGAATAATGGTCAGAATAATCAGAAACAGGCTATACTTCAGTGTGAATCCGAGCGCATTGATAAACTGCTTATCCTGGAAGATCTTCACGTAATTCTGCATTCCTATCATGTTGAACTTCTTTTTTACCCCATCCCAATCCGTCAGGCTGTAATACGCTCCCATCAGGATAGGAAAAATAAAAAAAGCAGAATACAGAAGGAAACCAGGAATCGTAAATACCATAAATGTCCTTCTCTTTTTTGCATCAGCTTTGCTTTTTGACATTCTATCTTCTCCTTTAAAAAAGGAGAGAGATGTTTACTCTCTCCCCTGTCATTTATTGATTATAGAAGCTCTTTATTGCGGTATCGCAGGACTGCAGGAATTCTTCCTTATCTCCGTCTATGAACAGCTGCTGAACTGGTGTCCGCAGTTCCTCGCGAAGGGAATTAGGCCAGAAATTAACTGCGGTCAAGAAGGTATCTCCGCTCTGAATCGCAGCGTTGATCTGCTCATGCTCGCTTACTTTATATTCCACGCCTTTGATCAGATTCGGGTTTCCATCGGCGTCACAGTAGGTCTGTGCATTTTCTGTGCGCGATAAAAATTCCAAGAACTTCGTGGCTTCTTCCGGATGCTTCGTATTCGTGCATACGCTGAAGGAACAGTCTACATTAATCGGAACATTAGTCTTCTCTCCGGTCGGATTCGGGAATGGGATCAGAACCACATCGACGTCCGGATTATTATTTCTCAGTGTGGTAAGCCCCCAGGTACCGCACAGCATCATAGCGGCTTCCTCATTTGCCATGGCCGCATATCCGATATTGCTGTCAACACCGAGGGAGTCATCTCCGCTGTATCCATACAGTTTATACATGACATCGGCTATGGTATTCAAAGCTACGGAATCCTCTGCCTTGATCTCCCCTTTTGCAATTTTCTCAAATTCGGAGTTGCTGTCATTGTTGATGACTCCGACCAGACGCTCAAACCGCTGTGCGATATTGCCAAGCTCTTTATCGATGGACACCATGGGCTGAATCCCTGCTGCCTGGAACTTGTCGCACGCTGCAATCAGCTCTTCATACGTGGTTGGCAGCTCGATTCCCTGCTGTTCAAACAACCGGCTATTACAGTAGATACCAAATGCGCTGACCGAATAAGGAAGGGCATAGTACTTACCGTCACAGACTGTCATATCCCGGGATTCCTGGGATACCTGATTTAAGAATTCCTGGTCCGAGATATCAATCATGATTCCTTCCCGGAACATATCTTTATAAAACTGCTCCGCCGGATAGGTGTTCAGCAGATCCGGCATCTCATTTGTTGAAAGTCTGGTCTGCAGAACAGTCCGCCCATCGCTTGTCACAGTTATATTGATCTTGATATTCGGATTTTCCTCTTCAAATTTCTTTGCCAGCTCTTCCATAACCGGCTGTATCTCTGTTTTGGAAAGAAACAGCTCCAGCTCTACCTTTTCCTGCTCCGCCTCCTTCTGGTCCGCTGCCTCTTTCGTCGTTTCTGCCGCAGCTTCCCCTGCCGTAGTCCCCGCCGGCTCCGTTTTGTTTCCCGAACTGCATCCTGCAAGTCCCATTACCACTGCTGCTGTAAGTAACCCCGCCATCCATTTTCTTTTCATATGATCCTCCTTTGAACGATTTTCCTTCTCTATAAGATGATACAATCATACCAGCTTCAAAAATCAATATGAATTGTAATTTCTAATATTTTATTGCATTTTTTAACATTTTTATATTTTTTATCCATATTTCAGGCCGTTTTCCCCCTCTGTAAGGTGATACTGCACAGAAAATTCTTAAGACACACTCCAGGACAGGTAACACAAAAAGAACGGGAATGGCATATCAATTATGCCAATTCCCGTTCTTTTCGTCAGAAAGTATCCTGTACGGCAATGGAATTTACATTATCTAAGTTCCGTCGTAGAGATTACATCCATATCATCAAATGCCTGGTTCTCGCCGCCCATAGCCCAGATAAATGTATAGTTGCTGGTGCCTGCGCCTGCGTGAATGCTCCAGGATGGGCTGATAACAGCCTGCTCGTTCTGCATTACGATGTGTCTTGTCTCGTTTCCTTCGCCCATCATGTGGAATACCACATTGTTCTCCGGAATCTCGAAGTACATGTAAACTTCCATACGTCTCTCATGAGTATGAGCCGGCATGGTGTTCCATACGCTGCCCGGATCAAGCACGGTCATGCCCATGGAAAGCTGGCAGGTCTCAAGAACGTCCGGATGGATGAACTGATTGATTACGCGCTTATTGGAAGTCTCCATAGCGCCCAGCGGCTTCTTTGCTGCCTTCTCAATCGGAATAAAGGTTGTCTTGCAGGCCTTGTGAGCCGGTGCACTCACCATGTAGAACTTTGCAGGGTTCGCTGCATCGTTGCTGGAGAAGAGTACTTCCTTTGTTCCCTTTGTGATGTATAAGCAGTCTTTATAGTTCATATCGAAAACTTCGCCGTCAGCTGTGATCTTGCCGGCTCCGCCGATGTTGAAAATACCGATCTCACGTCTCTCCAGGAAATAGCCTGTCCCGAAGTTTTTCCAGATGTCGATTCCCTTGTCGATGGAAACAGTCTCCGTAGTCGGCATGCATCCCAGTGTAACCATACGGTCTACGTGGGAGTATACGGCTACGACTTCATTAGCAGCATATAAATTCTCGATTAAAAATTCATTTCTCGTCTCTTCTGTTGTGTAACGTTTAAAATCCTTCTGATTGGCTGAATAACGGATATCCATTTATTAAGAACCCTCCTTGTAATATGTATTAATTTGTAGAAATAACTGACCAATCTCATGGTAACACAAGGAAGTTTTTAATTCAATCCTTTCTTTGAGATATCATAAAAAAGAACATCTTTTCCTGAAAATTGTGTATCTTTTCTACGTGTCTCAGGCCCTTCTTTCTCTCCTCCGTCCGCCTTTTGCCGTCACGAAATGACCTTCAGAATGTGGTCCACATAATTTTGCACCGCTGTTTTTGTCTCTTCCGTCACCGCCCGGTCCGCCATCTCGCCGGACACGTGTTTGATTCCATACGCCGGCTGAACCGCTCCTTTGATATTGCACGGAACAGAGATCGGAACCATGCCCATATGCTGGGCAAAGGTATTCATCACCTGCAGGCAGAGCTCCGGCCCGCCGCATCCGTCTCCCGCTGATGTGAAGCACCCGAAATACATCCCGGCCATAGGCGCTTCCACCCACAATTTTTCGAAGGAATCCATAAATGCCTTCATCTGCGCCGAAACGCATCCGTAATACGTCGGAGAACCGAGAAGCAGCACATCACTTCCCAGAACCTGCGCCGCTTCCTCTATGACCGGCACCGCCTCTATTGCATCCTGCAGACACTTGAAATCCTCTATCCTCTTTTCCCCTGACTCGAAGGAGGCATCCGCGGTTCTGTAAAGAGCCACCTCCTGCCCTCTCTCCTGAAGCGCTCTGTAAAAACAGTCTGCGATCTGATACGTGTTTCCGCAGACACTGTGAAATACAATCGTAAATTTTGCCATGATTTTTGTCTCTCCTTTTAATACCGCTATGGTTTTGTAGTTTTACTTTATGATCACCGCCTATAGCATTATGTTTTATTATACCAGATGATTAGCGAAAGAAAAGAGCGCTGATAAAATTTAAAAGGAATGATTGCCGCATAGGCATCAATCATGTATAATATAGTTAGTTACATCTAACCATATTTCAAATAAAAAGAACTCTATTTCAAAAGGAGGTCCTACACATGAAAAAGGAAATGGATATCAGGCTGTATAAGTATGAGATCATCAAAGGGAAAGAGGAAACCGCAGAAGAATGGCTGAATTTCTTAAACGCCAACCGGAAGGCAGGAGAGGCCTTGTTAAAAGATGAGCACGCTTATCTGGAGGCGTATTTCAAGACAATGGAAGGCGGCAATCTGTATGTCTACATGTTTTTTGCCTGTGAAGATGTGAATTTTTCTAACGATAAGGCGATCAATCAAGGCAGTGGGCTGGATGAACAGCATTTCGCCTATATGAGGGAATGCATAGATCTTTCCAGGGGGGATATCATGGATTGCCTTCTTTACCTTGACAACATGGAAGACGCTGTCAGGTAAACCAATCCTGATCCCCCCTGAACCCATTGACCGGACAGTGAAACACAATTATCAGACACTTTCTAAGTCCCACAGTCTGATTCTGCTCTTCTCACAATCGATCATGACACGAGATTCTCTGGATACCGGATAGTATCTGGAAGTGAATACCGTGCTGCCTTGGTTTACATAAACTTCAATTGCAGAGGTATCCATGATGATGCGGATATCCTCCAGACTGCCGATTTCGGCACGCCTCACAGTACGCCCTGCGCCCGTCCGGTTTAAAAATTTCATGGAGAAAACTCCGTCCTTATAATCCAGAACCAGGTCCTGGTTAAAACAGATACGGCAGGAAGCCGGTTCCATTCCATTGATACCTTTTTGATTGATATCTTTCTGATTTATTTCTATTTTATCTATCTCTACCTCATATATCCCCTCAGAAAGGACGGAGGTTTCTCCTGTTTTTACCTCTCTCTCATTTCGGCGCAGCCGCTTTAATTCTTCCACCGGCCTCTGGCACAGCCGGCCGGCCTCATACGTGATTTCCCGCGGAAGCGTCAGGGCATGCTGCCAGCCATCGCCCACCGTCGGATTGCTGTACTCTCCCTCGATATCAGGGAGCCCCATCCAGCCAATTAAGATTCTCCTTCCCTGTTCATCGGTAAATGTCTGCGGTGCGTAGAAATCAAAGCCCTTGTCCCACTCCGTAAATGCCTCCGCTTCCACTATCTGAGGTTTGGCGATCCCTTCCTTAAGGTGGACATAACCGGACTGGTAGACATTCTGATTTTGAAATTCACCCCGGGGCAGCCCCTGCGGACAGATGGATAAAAATGCGGCGTCCTCCATCTCAAAACAGTCCGGACATTCCCACATATAGCCAAATGGATTTTTTGTTGTCATCTCACCGACATACTCCCAGGTCACCATATCGGCCGATTCATAGAGAAGCACCGCGCCCTGGCCGCTGTTCTTCCGGGCGCCCAGCATCATATGATATCTGCCATTTTCCTTCCAGATCTTGGGATCTCTGACGTGAAGCGTGCAGTCCTTCGGATAGTCATCATTGGTGAGAAGCAGCCTCTTCTCTCCCGCCCTGCTTCCGTCTTTTGTCTCCACCAATACCTGGGCGGCCTGCCTGCCCTCGTGGATATAATCATAATCTCCCTCTTCCTTTACATTTCCGGTGTAAAAGAGATGGATTCCATTTTCATCGGTCCAGGCGCATCCGGAATAGACGCCATCCCGGTCGAAGGGACGGTCGGGTTCCAGGAAAATGCCCTCGTCTTTCCAGTGGATCAGATCGCTGCTGACCGCGTGGCCCCAGCATTTTCTCCCCTTTCCCAGGGCGTTCTCCGGCACATACTGATAAAATGCATGGTATGTGCCGTGATACTGACATAAGCCGTTGGGATCGTTGAGCCAGCCAGCGGGGGGCGTCAAATGAAGTTTTAAACGATAAGGGTCCTTTGTTTCATTTCCGGTGGTTCGGTTCATGGCCGGCTCCTTTCAAATCTGGCGCCGCATCGGTTTTATTCTGGGGAAATCCCGATGCGGTCATCCTTCGGTTACTGTAATCAAAACATCTCCTGCTCTGACGGCGCCCTCCACGCTCATTGCCACAGACGAATATGCATAACTGTTGGAGATGATCACTGGTGTCGTAATATCGTATCCCGCCGACTGAATGGCTTCCGCATCGAATTCCAGCATTAAATCCCCCTTTTTCACGGTGTCTCCGCTCTTCACATGAGGAGTAAAATGCTTTCCTCCCAGCTGTACGGTGTCGAGCCCTACGTGGATTAAAATCTCCGTTCCATCTCCGGACATCAGTCCAATCGCATGGCAGGTCTCAAAGATCGTGACTACAGTGCCGTCACACGGGGAAAAGACTTTTCCCTCAGATGGTACCACCGCCGCTCCCTTACCGAGAACTTCAGCAGCAAATGTAGGATCCTTTACTTCTGTCATAGGGATGACAGTTCCGCTCAGAGGGCTGTAAACGGTATGAGGCGTGTTCGGAGTACTTTCTGCGGTTGTGTTCACGAAAGGTTCTTTGGAATCATGAGACTCGTTGTCTGCATCTTTTTTATCGTTTGCCTCTTTTTCTTCCTTCTCGTCGTGGAAAAATGACCAGGAAAGGAAGAACGCCACTGCTGCTGCCACGAGAATGACCAGCGCATACTGCCATACATAGTCGGTAGTGATGAGGAATCCGAACAATCCTGTGATTCCGTAAGCGGAAGCGCCGACACCGAGAATACCGGATACCATGGCTCCGCAGGCGCCGCCGATGCAGCCGGCAATAAAGGATTTTATAAATCTTAAGTTCACACCGAAAATAACAGGTTCCGTAATTCCCAGAAATGCGGAGAGGGAGGCCGGAAGCGCCAGCTCTTTCATTTTTTTATTCTTCGTCTTCATGGCTATAGCGAGAGCCGCCCCGCCCTGGGCCACATTGGCAGCCGTGGCAATCGGCATCCAGGTGTTGATTCCGGCAGAGCTTAACAGACCGGCTTCCAGTGCATTATACATATGATGAACTCCGGCCACAACCGTCGGGGCGTAGACCGCGCCGGCAAAGAACGAACCGATGCCAAATGGAATGGTGATCAGGAACTTCACGCCTTCCAGGACGCCATTTTCCAGCAGCGAGAAGACCGGGCCAAAAACAGTCAGAGTTACGTATCCTGTCACAAGGACCGTCACTAGCGGAGTTACAAATAAGTCAAACATCTCAGGAACGACTTTATGCAGCTTCTTCTCCAGCTTCGACATGAAGAACACCGCGATGACGACCGGTATTACATGGCCCTGATAACCGGTTAGATTAATATTATAGAGACCAAACCACACGGAAGCAGTCGGAATCGACTCGGCTCCCGCCACGGACCATGCGTTTAGGAGGTCCGGATGGATCATGACCATACCGATAACGGCTCCCAGAAATGGATTGCCGCCGAAAACCTTTGCCGCGCTGAACGCAATTAAGACAGGAAGGAAAGTGAAGGCCGCACTGCTCATCAGGTGAAGAATCGTATAGGTTCCCGATCCGGCAAGCGCCGGGTATACCTTGCAGATACCTTCTAAAAGTCCCATCAGGAGACCGCTGGCAACGATGGCCGGAATAATGGGGACGAACACATCACCGAGCGCCTTGATCGCTCTCTGGAACGGATTCCCCTTCTTCGCGGCGGCCTGCTTTACCTCATCCTTCGATGCGGCTGTAATCCCGGCCACAGTGATAAACTCCTCATAGACTTTATTCACCGTGCCCGTGCCGAAAATGATCTGAAGCTGGCCGGAGGCACTGAATACTCCCTTCACCCCGTCTACATTTTCTATGGCTCCCTTTTTGCAGACCGACTCATCTGCCACCACAAGGCGCAGTCTGGTGGCACAGTGGGCTGCCGATATCAGATTGGATTTTCCGCCGATCAATTCAAATACCTGTTTTGCTGATTCCCTGTAATCCATAATTACCCTCCTATACATCTTATGAAATTGTTCCCATTCTTTTTCCCTTTTATTATTCTGTCTTCTTTGTGTTTACTTTTAATTTTATATGAGATCGATCTCATATCTTGTTTTTATTATATACCCTACAATCTTTACTGTAAACCGTCCAATACAACAAACAAAAACTATTTTTTTGTATAAAATGCACAAAATCTGCTGGTCTTCCTATTTAAAGACATTTCCCATTAAAATCTTGCGCTAAAATTTCTCATTAAATTTCTCATTAAATTTTTCCATTAATTTTCAATTAAAATAAGCCGGGCCGAACAGTATCCATATCCTGTGTCCGATCCGACTTTACTTTACTTTACTTTACTTTACTTAACTTTACTCCCCCTGAACTATCGTACTCTTCCCATAAACAATCTCATATCCCATCTTCACCTCCCGGCGAATCTGGTCTCCGGTGCTCAGCATGTTGACCAGCATACGCGCGGCCTCCTCCCCGCTCGTCTTATAGTAGTAGTGAACGGTGGTCAGCCTCGGCACGCATACCCGTGCTGTGTCAGAATCTCCGATTCCGGCAATCTGAATCTCCTCCGGGACCCGCCTTCCGATCTCCCGCAGATACGTCACACCGCCTATGGCGATACTGTCCGTTGCGCAGAAAATGGAATCGATCTCAGGATTTTCACGCAAAAGGAGCTTTGTCTGCTCGTATCCTGAATTCATGCTGAATTTGCCTTCCGCATAGGGTACCCGGTCCGCGCCGATTCCGGCGTCTCTCACCGCCTCCAGAAAGCCTTCCTTTCTTCGCTTACCAGCCGCCTCGTCACGCTCCAGCACGCCTATGCAGGCCGGGTTCTTTCCATGGGCGAGCAGCAGAGAAGTCAGGTCGTATGCTGCGTGATAGTCATCGTGATAGACGCAGGAATACCCCGCAAGGCTCTGGCCCAGGATCACCACCGGAACGGCAAGCTCCTTCAGGACCTTTTTATGAGCCGCCGTAAACACGGTTCCGATCAGGATAATTCCATCGACCTGGTTCTCGGCCAGCACACGCAGATACTTGACCTCTTCCTTCTCATCATTATCCGTATTGGCAAGGAGGAGCTGGTAGCCTGCTTTGGACAGCACTGCGCTGATCCCCGCCACCATACGGCTGATGGATGCGGAATTGATCTTCGGGATAATCACCCCGATCAGATTCGTCTTCTTCGTCCTCAGCGTCTGGGCCTGGGCGGAAGGCTTATACCCGGTCTCCTCGATCACTTTTTTTATTTTCTCTTTTTTATCCTCACTGACGTAGCCGTCATTTAAAAACCGTGAGACCGTCGCCCTGGACACTCCCGCCAGCTTCGCTATTTCATTAATATTCATCGGCTTCCCCTGATTCACCGCAGCACCGGTTCGCTGTCATTTTCTCTATTTCTGCCGGAAACGGTCAGAAGCCGTTCCATAGGCAATCTCGTGTATTTCATTCTTATAAGGTTCAAACTCTTCTTTTGTCACAGGTTTTCCATAACTCATCACCCACAGCGGAATGGGATGGTCCTCCTCCTTCAGCGGAAGCTGCATATAGGGGAACGTATTGATGAAAAAGCCCAGTCGTTCATAAAAACCGGCCCGCCTTCCCGTCATCGGGTCTTTCTCCGTCACGGGTTCAATCTCCAGAAACACGGGTTTGTCCGTCTCGGCAAGGCATTCCTCCACCAACTGCTTTCCATACCCTTTTCCCCTGCATCGCTCCGTGGTAGCCAGATGTTCCAAAAACAGACAGCCGGGCAGTTCCCAATAGCTCACAAACGCCAGCATACTGCCGTCTTCCTCCTTAATCCTGACACGGTGGCGCGGATGACTTAAAATGTCTCTCTGCTGCTCCCTAGTCCTCCGCTCCTTACTGGGGAAGGACTCTTCATAGATACGGTAGTACTCCTCGAAGCGGGACTGTGGTTCTTTCAATAGCATGATATCTCTCCTGTTCCTGTTTTGTAACTAACAGTGTACCATTTTTCCTGAAAGTTTTCAACGGGGGCTTCTGACAGAAGATTTTACAGGATTTCTGCGGCCTTAACCGGGTCCGGACCTCTTCTTTCATGTATACCACAGTTCCGGAGGAAATGGAAATTCAAGAAAGACGCTGTGAAACGTAGTGTACTCTCTACCTTTCCCAGCGTCTCTATCGCAATCGCTTCCGAATTTACGTATCCAGAAATTCTTTCATAATCTCCCCGCGGATTTCCAGGAATGCGGAATCGGTACGATCCCTTGGAAATGGCAGGTTTACAGGTACAATCTTCTTTACAACACCCGGATTTTTCCCCATAATCACAACCCGGTTGCTTAAGTAGATCGCCTCGTCGATATCGTGCGTGACGATCATCATCGTCGTCTTGTCCTGCTCCCATATGCGCAGCACTTCCTGCTGCATGGCCATACGGGTAAATGCATCCAGCGCGCCGAATGGTTCATCCAAAAGAAGCAGCTGAGGCCTTGTGGCGAGCGCGCGGGCGATGCTGACACGCTGCTGCATGCCGCCGGAAAGCTGGTTCGGCACGGCGTTTGTAAACTCGGTCAGCCCTACCAGTTTAATGTAATAATCCACCATTTTCTTTTTCTCGGTCCTCGGCACAGTATCGGATATTACAAACTCGATGTTCTGCTCTACGGTCAGCCAGGGAAAAAGCCTTGCCTCCTGGAATATCATGCTGCATTTGGGAGATGGCCCGTTTACCGGCTCCCCATCCAGTAAGATCTCGCCGGAGCTGATCGTCTCCAGAGTGGTGATCAGCTTTAACAGCGTGCTTTTTCCACATCCGCTGGCTCCGACTATGGCCAGCAGCTCCCCTTTTTTAACCGTTAAATCGACGCCTGCGAGCACCTCGAATTTCTGCCCCCTGATAAAGAAATTCTTATGCAGGCCATTGATCTCAAGAATATTTGTGTTCTCTGCCATGGTATATCCGCCCTCCTTATTTGCTGTCGATAATGCCGCGGGTCTTTGCCAGATAATAGTGTTCCAGCCGGGTCAGGCCCTTGTCGATGATCAGGCCGATCACGCCGATGACCAGCACGCACATGTACATGACGCGGGCATTTGCCGTCTCGCGGGACAGGGTGATTAAATAACCGATTCCGGTGGAGGAAGCGATCATTTCTGCGGCAACCACACTCATCCACGCATTGCTCATTCCAAGCCGGAGGCCTGTGAGAATGGCGGGGATGGAGGAGGGAACGATGATCCTTAAAATAGTTTTTGAGGTCCGTATCCGGTATGTGTAGGCCACTTCCAACAGCTTGTTGTCCACGGTCTGAATTCCGTGCATGGTATTGAGCAGCACCGGCCAGAAGGAGCCGAAAGCGATAATTGCAACCTTAGACGAGAATCCGATACCAGCTAACAGGATCACAATCGGGACCAGCGCGATGGTCGGAATCGGGCGGAGTACGCTGACGATACCGTTTAAGGCTGCGCTCACCGGCTTAAACAACCCCATCAGAAATCCCACTGCCACGCCGCACATCGCGCCGATCACATAACCGCACGCCACACGGCCGAAGCTGACACTTAAGTTTTTCCAGAGCTTTCCTGATTCGATATAGGACAGAAATGTCTTCGCAATCGTCAGGGGAGCCGGTACAAGAGAAGCCTTCACCAGTCCGTGAGTTGACGCATACTGCCAGATAAGAATCACCAGGATGGGAAATACAATGGCGATTACCGGCAGTATTTTATTTTGTCTTGCGCTGTTTTGGGTTTTGAGATTGAACATTCGTAAACTTCCTTTCCATATATTTGTAACTGTTCAGCCGTGCATCTTCTTGTTTTCGAAAAGCACGAAAACAAGAAGCCCGGGCGTTCCGCCCTATGTCAGTTTACACAGAAAAGTACTTATACAAGCAAGCTTGTAACATACTTTTCCGAGCAAACCGCCGCACGGCTGAACAGTTACATATATTCCGATGTACGGCAAAACCGGCGGACCATCCAGTCAGACGGACAGCCGCCGGTTTTAATGCCATTTACCGGTAACCGGCCATTTCCAGATATTTCAGTTCCAGAATATCGTCCATGGTGATATCCGGATTGGATAACAGATCATTGCTCTTCATGAATTCCAGCACCTCGCCCAACACGCGCAGATCCTGTTCCGTCAAGTTGATGCCGAAATTAGAGCCGCTGTACATGGTGGAAAACCAGGTTTCCTCCCGCTGGGTGATTTCCGCCAGTGTGGTAAATGCTTTTTTCTGATTATCTTCGCTCTCCGCCATCCAGTCATCCACGCGCTGAACCACCTTCAGGACCTTGGCCGTGATTTCCGGGTATTTCTCACAGAATTCCGTACGTCCCACAAATGCACTGATCTGGCAGGTCTCGCTGACAGCTCCGTCAGCCAGTACATGTACGTCACCGGCATCGATCATAGAACTGAATTTTGCCAGCTGGTCGGCCGCACCCTGTACTTCACCGGAAGCGAGAAGAGTTACCGTATCGTTCGTGTTGACCAGTTCGATGTCATCCTCGGAAAGTCCGAGAGAATGTAAGTATGTCAAAAGCAGGTAGTGGGCGCTGGTGCCGACGGATACGGCGACCTTAGCCCCCTTGAGTCCCTCCGCGTCCGTAATATCTTTGCCCGCCACCAGCGGATACATCGTTTCCGTATCGCAGTTGCGGCCGATAATCTTATAACCGTAGTCAGCGGAGATACCCGCGATCGCCGCCTGTTCGCCGAACTCTGCGAAATCCAGATCACCGGAAGCGAACGCCTCGGAGATGGCCGGACCGTTCTGGAAGTAATCCATCGTAAAGGTCACGTTGCTTCCCTCAAATTCTTCCTGCAAATATCCCAGATTGTAAGCCAGATTTAATGGAAACTGGCTGTTGATGTCCCCCAGATGAATCTCAATCGGATCGCCGTCGTATACGTAGTCATCGATGGACGACTTCGCCTTCGTTGTGTCTGCTTCTGCGGAAGCCGTCGTCTGCGGAGCCGTGTCCCTGCCAGTTCCGGACGAGCACCCGAACAGGGCTGCTGCCATACAGATTGACAGTCCGATAGATAATACTTTTTTCATGTTGCGTTCCTCCTCTTTTTGTGCGTTTGGTGGTGGCTGTACAGCCAGGTCAGTTACAGTTTGAGCAGCTTTGCTGCATTATTGTAAAAGAAATCCGGCTTTACGGATTCTTTTAAGCCGCAGTTTTCGTAAAACCTGGCTGTATCCATGATGTTGAGGATGGGATAGGCCGTGCCGAACAGCATCTGGTGCTTCATCAGCGTATTGGCCGCTTTAATATAATCCCCGCTTCCCGCTCCGGTTAATCCGTACATATCCGGAACAATGTAAATATTAGGTGAGTTAAATGCCATGGCCATCACCTCTAAGTGCCATGGCCAACCTCCATGGCCCACAATGATCTTCAAATCCGGAAAATGGTGCAGCACACTCCCCAACTGGCGTACCGTGTCCGGATCAACCACCGGCAGAAGCTTGGCGCTGTAGCTCACAAACAGGGCCAGATCCTCTTTTTCGAGTTTTTCATACATGGGAAATGCGATCGGATCATCGAAGGCATAGGGCTTCGGCTGATAGGTCGGCTCTATGCTCACTCCCCGGATATCCCACCGGTCTCTGCATCGGTCGATCTCGTAAAGAGCCTCATCCCCGTCGGTCGGATCGATGTAGGGAAAGATCATAAAACGTCCGGGATATTTCGCTGTAAGCGGAAACATTCCCTCGCTGACCACTCCCAGATTCTTTCTTCCGGGAACGACTGAGATCTCAATGTCTGCCAGATCCATTTCTTTTACAAACTGCTCCAGATTTCCCGTGCGCTGTGATTCGGAGACGGTCATATCGAATGCGTCTGCGAGTCGTGCAAAATGCGCCTGTTCGTTCTGGAACATGGTCAGATAATTTCCGTAGGGCGGGCGTACCCTGAAATCAATTTTCTTATACACGTTTGTACTCCTATACAAATATTCATATTAATTTTGCTTTACTTAGTATATAATAAAGGAAATGAAAAAAATATGAGATTTCTCATATTTTGGTGAATTTTAGGAGGTGCGAAATGAAGAGTGCAGAGAGCACTGCCGTGACGGACAGGATACTTAAGGAGCATGAGTTTGAGAGCCATTTTTCCTTTGATATCCGTCCTCATGTCCGTGTCACAGAGTATGAAAAGGGCGAATATATTATCCGCAACACCGATCAGCTGGCGAGGATTCTCTACCTGGTTTCTGGGACGGCGAAGCTGTATGGCTTCCATAAAAATGGCCGGCAGTCGCTGATTAATTTTTTTACGCCGTTCAGCCTCTTCGGCGTACCGGAGCTGTTTGAGGAGAACAAACGCCCCTATCCCCTGGTGGCACAGACGAGATGCCGCTTTATCGAGATCGATACAAAGGGCTGCCGCGCCGGACTTCTGCAGGATGCACAGTTTCTGAGGTTCTGCTGCAGCATGGCCTTAAAACAGAATGTGGCCCAGAACCGCAAATACATGAGCCTGACCGCCTATCCCAGCCGCAACAATTTTGCCGCCTGTCTCCTCCTTCTCCAGAACGGCGGACTGCTGTCTGTGAAATACACAGAGATAGCGGAGTACTTAACGATCTCCTACCGCCACCTGATGCATCTAATCTCCACCATGTGTGAGGAACAGATTCTGGAGCGTGTACCAAAGGGCGTCCGAATCCTGGACTGGGATAAGGTACGGGAGCTGGCGGAGGAGATACGGGAGGAGGAATAGATGGGGATGAAGACAAAGGCTTAAAGACGATTGATATATATTAAAAAGGCGGCTCACGAATTATAGATCGTGAGACCGCTCTTTTTATAATAAGTATTAATAAAGTCGCTAATGCGTCATTTTATGGTATTGATTTTATAACATTTTATTTGATGTCATTCATTCACTGATACTATTTTACCGTAATTCTTCCCTGGCCGTGCGGGTCGCCGTAATCAGCGCCTACATTGCCGCCTAAGTTTGTATTGATATATGCGGAAAGAATGTCCACATCCGTCATGACCTCGTCCCTTGTGATATTCGCACCTGCGAACATGGTCATTCCGTCACCGCCGGATTTCAGCATGTAGTTATGGGAAGCGACCGTATATGTCTTGTTTACATCCAGAGCTTCCGCCCCTACCTTGATATCGGTCACGCGGTAAGCGCCGCCAACTTTTATAAAGTTCCCCTTATCATCGGTCTGAACCGTAGTCGGAACAGACGTATCGATGGTATAGGATAGTCCTGATACCTGAAGGAAGCCGCCGTTTTCATCCGGGCAGTTTCTGGAAGCCATCTCCAGAGCGTCCTTAATCTGCTGACCCTTCACTTCCACTACACATCCCATGTTGCCGTATGGGAATACTGCCAGTGTATCGTTATATGTAATATTGCCTGCCGCTATGTTGGCACGGATGCCCCCGCCGTTGGATAATCCGATATCGGCGCCCAGTACGTAGCGGTATGCATCAGCAGTCAGATCGCCCAGGTTCGTCTCGGCGCTTCGCACTGCGCGTTCTCCCGTCGCAGGATCGTTGACGGTCAAGTCCACGTCACTATGCCCCAGAACTGCTTTTAACGTCTCATTGTACTGCGCCTGAATTCCTTTGATGAACTGATCGGTGTCATAGTCCACATTTTTCCCGTCCTCCGTGACGGCACTTCCGCCTGGAAGAGTGAGCTGCATGCCGATCGTCAGCATATCAGGATTTTTAATCTTATCTCTGTTGGCATCGTAAATCTCTCTCCAGCGGTTATAGGATCCCAGTTCTCTCTTTGCAATTCTGCTTAAGGAATCCCCGGATTTCACCGTATACGCCCTCGAAGCGCCTCCTGCCTCTACCTTGGAGATCAGTTCTGTCGTGATTGTTCCGTCTTTTTTGATCGTCATCTTTCCGATATCCTGAAGCTTCGTACCAGTCTGCGTAAGCGTGATATCTTTTCCGTCCTTGTTCTTCACAACCTTAGAGGGAACCGTCTCATGAGAGTGGCCGTCGATCACAGCATCAATCCCGTTGGTATTCTTAATGACGCTGTCAGATGACCAGCGCTCGGTGGTTCCGTTTTCTCCCAGATGGCCGACGAGAATGACGTAATTGGCTCCATCCGCTCTGGCCGCGTCCACGCTGGACTGAATCCGGTCATAGAGCTTCTGTCCGCTCTCATCCTCACAGAAACTGTAGATATAGTTTCCGTTTGCATCCTGGAAATACGCCGGAGTGGATTTCGTAAAGCTTTCCGGTGTGCTGGCGCCTACGAGGGCAACCTTCGTATCTCCGTATGTCATCATCTTGTACGGGGCGAATACGGTCTGTCCTGTGCGCAGATCCAGGAAGTTACAGGAATAGTAGCCGCAGTTCAGTTTCCCCGCCAGTTCCAGGAAACGGGGCATACCGTAATCGAATTCATGGTTTCCAGGTATGGCGAAGTCATAGCCAACCTTATTCATGATATCGATTAAGTAGCCTCCATCGGAAAGCGTTCCGATGGGCGCGCCCTGAATGGCATCGCCGGCGTCCACGAGGACAACGTACGGTGTCTGCTCAAGCATCTGCTTCTTATAAAGCGCCAGCCCTGCATATCCGATGTTGTCATCAACGCCGCAGTGGACATCGTTGGTATACAGCACAACGATATCGTGGTCTGCCGCCGCCGCAGTAAACGACATGCCAGTGGCCAGGGACAGCACCATCAGCAGCGTGAGCCACAGAGACAGAAACCTTCTTTTTCCGCTTCTTTTCATTTCTTAAAGCCTCCTTTTTTACATTTTTTACCTTTAAGTTTATTATAACAGATAAATGTAAAATAAGGGTATTGTTTTCCTGTTTTTTTCTTATATTAGTGAAATAAGCTGACGGAATGACAAACAACAGCCCGCATCCTGGCGCCATTTCCGGCGCGAGATGCGGGCTGTCTGTATCTGTCTCTATTTCTTTTTATTCTTCTGTCTCTGCGATCTCAATGTACAGCTCTTCCAGCTGTTTTGGATCAACCGGCGCCGGTGCTTCTGACATCATGCAGGAAGCGTCCTTCACCTTAGGGAATGCGATTACGTCACGGATGCTGTCAGCACCTACCATGAGCATGACCACACGGTCGAGGCCGTAAGCCAGACCTGCGTGAGGCGGTACTCCGTATTTAAATGCGTCAAGCAGGAATCCGAACTGCTCCTGTGCCTGCTCCGGGGTGAAGCCCAGTACTTCGAACATCTTGGACTGGATGTCTCCCTGATGGATACGGACAGAGCCGCCGCCCATCTCGGTACCATTTAATACAATATCGTAGGCTTTTGCACGCACTGCGCCCGGATCGCTGTCGATTAAATGCCAGTCCTCGTCCATCGGCATGGTAAATGGATGGTGCATGGCAACGAAACGTCCCTGTTCCTCGGAATACTCAAGAAGCGGGAATTCCGTTACCCATAAGAACTTGAAGTCGTCCTTCTTCAGTAAATCCTGCTGCTTGGCCAGCTCAAGTCTTAAGTTTCCTAATACATCGAATACCACTTTATCTCTGTCAGCCGCAAAGAGGAGTAAGTCTCCCGGCTTTCCTTCCATGGCTTCCACTAATGCGTGAAGCTCATCCTCTGTCATGAATTTTGCAAAGGAGGACTTGTAAGTTCCATCCTCAGCTATGGCAATGTAAGCCAGTCCCTTTGCACCGAAGCCCTTTGCGAATTCCACCAGGGCGTCGATCTTCTTACGAGGCATGGCTCCCTGGCCGTCTGCATTGATACCGCGCACGGAACCGCCTGCTTCCAGGGCATTTTTAAATACTGCAAACTCGGAACCACGAACCACATCGGACACGTTCTTTAATTCCATGCCAAAACGCATATCAGGCTTATCGGAACCGAAGCGGTCCATCGCCTCGCGCCATGTCATTCTGGGAATTGGAAGTTCCAGATCAAAATTACAGATTTCCTTAAATAATCTCTTTAACAGTCTCTCATTTACCTCAAGGACGTCTTCCACGTCCACGAAGGACAGCTCCATATCGATCTGTGTAAATTCCGGCTGTCTGTCGGCGCGTAAGTCTTCATCACGGTAGCATCTGGCCAGCTGGAAATACCGGTCATAGCCGGAACACATGAGCAGCTGCTTATATAACTGCGGGGACTGCGGAAGCGCATAGAAGGCTCCCGGATGAACACGGCTCGGTACGAGATAATCTCGTGCGCCTTCCGGTGTGCTCTTAATCAAGGTAGGAGTCTCAATCTCGAAGAAGCCTTCCTCTGCCAGAAATGCTCTCGTGATGATCGCGACCTGGCTTCTGACCATAATATTTCTCTGAATATCAGGTCTTCTCAAATCAAGATAACGGTATTTTAAACGAAGTTCTTCCTTCGTCTTGCTGTTCTCCTCAATCGGAAATGGCGGTGTCTCTGATTCGGAAAGAACGCGAAGACTCTCTGCTCTGACCTCAATGTCACCGGTTGCCAGATTTTCGTTCACTCCGCCTGCACGCTTCTCCACGTGTCCGGTTACCGCAATTACGAATTCGCTTCTCAGCTTCTCAGCCTTTGCAAAATTCTCAGCGCCGCAGTCACTCTCCTCGAAGATAATCTGCAGAATACCGGAACGGTCTCTTAAATCCACGAAAATAATTCCGCCTTTATTTCTGCTCTTCTGCACCCAGCCCATAACGGTGACGGTCTCACCGGCATTGCTGCTCGTTACCTCTGTACATCTATGGGATCTTTTCAGTCCCAGCATTGATTCTGCCATAATGTTCCTCCAACTTAATCGTAATATTATTTCAAAGCTTCCCTGTAAAATTCCTTAAATTCGGTATAGCCTTCCTTCTGTAAATTCTCCTTCTGGAACTTCTTGTTCTTGTTCATCTGAGATACGAGAACGCAGACACCCTTTGCACGCTCGTCCATGGCCTCCTGAATAGCCGCTGTCATCACATCGGCACTGACGCCCTTTTCGATCAGAAATGCCTTCTTCTCCGTACTTCCCGGAACGGTAAAGCCCTCTTCCATCAGGATGGTAATGATTCTCTCGAAACCGATGGAGAAGCCGCAGGCCGGTGTCTCCATGCCGGTAAATTTGCCGATCATCTTATCGTAGCGGCCGCCGCCGCCAACAGATCCCGGGAACCCATCCACCTGAATCTCATAGATTGTGCCGGTGTAGTAGGACATTCCGCGCACCAGGGTCGGATCGAATATAATATCGAACTGACTGGTAGCGATACTGTTTACACTGTCCATAATGGCTGCCAGATTCTCTGTCATCTCGGGATCCATTACGTCTTTTAATGTCTCGCCGAGAGAACGTACCCCCGCCGCATCCGGTGTCACCGAACCGAACAGGGCTAAATACTGATCGATCTTCTCTTTCTCATAACCGGCTTCTAAAAGCTCGGCCGCAACGCCTTCCATGCCGATCTTATCCATCTTATCCAGAATGATAAACACCTGGTCAAAGGATTCCTCCGGGAAACCACAGTAGGACGCCATTCCCTTTAAGATATTTCTGTCATTGATGCGGACATGGTAACCCTTAAAGCCGACTTTGCCAAGAAGCGTGGTAGTTGCGAGAATCAATTCGATTTCAGCCAGTCTGGTCGGATCGCCCAAAATATCAATATCACACTGAACAAACTGACGGAATCTGCCTCTCTGAGGCTTGTCCGCCCTCCATACGCTGCCCATCTGAAGCGCCTTAAACGGCACTGGAAGCGTCGCCGCATTATTGGAGTAATAGCGGCATAACGGTACGGTTAAATCGTAGCGAAGACCGCTGTCTGCCAGATCGTTCTCCGTCTCCGCGGTGTCGAGGCGCAGCTTGTCTCCGCGCTTCATAATCTTGAAAATCAGTTTTTCATTATCGCCGCCCTGCTTGCTGGTCAGGTTTTCAATATGTTCCACACACGGGGTCTCGATGGAATTAAATCCAAATCCACCGTATGTCTCACGAATCTGATTCATTACATATTCCCGTACCGCCATCTCTGCGGGCAGGATATCTTTCATGCCGGTAACCGGTTTCTTTTTCAGTGCCATACGTCTCACTCCGTTATCATTTTATTCATTTCTTCCCTGTATTTCGCCGCTTTCGCGGGAATAACACGTCTTCTCTCTATTTTACTGGTCTTTTTTAGTTTTGCAAGCGATTTTTGAAATTTTTCTTCTTATATTCATAGATACGCTGCTGCAACCCAGTATTTTGAACACAGAACAGCCACTTATGCGCCGGATAAGGCATTTTCCCGTTGATTCTTGAGCGAAAGCTGACTGGTTCTTCCGTTTTTCTATTCATATACAAAAATATGCCCCTAAGACGATCATTTTATTTGAATCATCATCTTTAGGGGCATATTATTAGGATTTATGGTAGTTCTGCAGCAGTTTTGTCACCAGTTCCGGCATTCGGCATTTCTACATCTTCTTATTTTCCGTTTCCGGTCTCTGGTATTTCTGTCTTCTCTTCGTCGCCTTTTCCGGCTTCCGGTACGTGGCTTCCGGTGTTTCTATTTTCTCACCGTCGCCCTTTTTCCCGGACATGTCGATTCCTATGGCGATATAAACGGCCTGCTTTACAATACGGCCCTCGCTGCGCACATGGAAGTGGATTGCATCCAGGAAGACCACGGCATAGACCTCCTCTAATGGTCTTTCCTGCCATTCTTTCACTATGGGCAGTATCTTATCCGTAATCCGGCTGATAGTGCTGTCCGAGATGTCGATATCGTATAGTTCCCGCATATGGCTTTCAATATCGCCCGTGGTCATTCCCTTTGCATACATAGAAATGATTTTTTCTTCCATATCCTGGGAATGTCGATTTCCATGTCGCCATAACTGGTATGCATCGTTTTTGGGGAATGGCCATTCCGGCTGTTGTCCATATCCTTGTTGTGGTAATCATACTTGGAGTAACCCAGTTCCTCATTCATTTCTTCGTCCAGGGTACCTTCCAGTATCACGCTCATCATATCCCGCATAAGGGCGTTGGCATCGGTTCCGTCTTTAATCTTGACGTTGTTCTGCTTTAAGTAACTGCTCATGAGTTCGCGCATTGCTGCTTTTTGTGGGGAATCATTTTTTCCTGCCATAATAAAACCTCCAAACTGAGTAATTCTATCTTACATCAGTTTAGAGGTTTACACAATCTTTGGGATTCTCCCTCAAGGGCCGCTTTCGCTACCTCTAAAAAACAATCAATAGCGAAAGCAGCCGCACATTTTTGACTGCGTGTCAACACTTTTAGGATATATTTTTTAAAAAATTGGTTAGACCCTCAATACGCAATCTAACCTTGTAACTTAACGAACTGACATTGACCTCTGAACAGTAACCTATTTACATTTATTTTATTGTTAAAATTTTTACATAAGATTACATTTTATTCTCCTTCACTTCTCCACAGGCGGTCTTCATGCCGGAATCGCCTGATGGCTGAGTCTTGAAATCATCCGGCATGTCATGAATGACTACTGTCCTGCCGGCAATGGTTTCCGGGTAGAAACGGTCGGTGTAGAACATCATCATGGCAAAAACTTTCACCCATTAGAGTGCGCCCATGGTGCACAAGCAAAAAGCTGCAGGAAGTTCCCCTTCTGCAGCTTTTCTAATATGAAACAATGATATCTTAACTGCTAACTACATTGACCGGATTCCCCTCCATGAATGCCTTCAGATTACCAACCGCTATATCCATCAGCCTCTGCCTGGACTCTTTTGGTGCCCATGCAATATGAGGGGTTACGATACCGTTCTTAGCTTCCAGAAGAGGATTATCCATCCGAATAGGCTCTGTAGATACTACATCCACAGCAGCCCCGCCTACCTTACCGCTGTTCAAGGCATCTCTCAGATCCTCCTCTACAATCAGAGGGCCTCTGGAATCATTGATGATCAGGACTCCTGTTTTCATCTTAGCAATATTTTCTTTGTTTATAATTCCCTGGGTTTCTGGAAACAGGGGACAGTGAAGAGAGATTACATCCGACTTCTCCAACAGCTCATCCAGATGAGCATATCTGCAGGTATCACTTTCCAAAGTCTTATTCTGAAAACGATCGTATGCTAAAACCTTCATCCCAAAAGCCTGAGCAATCTTTGCCGTCTTCTGTCCAATGCATCCAAAACCGATGATTCCCATCGTCTTTCCAGCAAGCTCGATCAAAGGATAGTTCCAGAAGCACCAATCCTTGCTCCTGGTCCAATCCCCTGCTCTGACACACCGGGAATGCTCTCCAATATGATGACATAATTCCAACAGGAGGGCAATCGTATACTGAGCGACTGCATCTGTTCCATAGGTTGGAATATTCGTAACAATAATCCCCGCCTGTTTTGCAGCCTCTGTATCCACTACATTATAGCCTGTAGCCAGGACACCAATATACTTTAGGCAGGAACATTTCTCTATCGTTTTCTTTGTTAAGGGTGTTTTATTGGTATATACTGCCTCTGCATCACCAATCCTCTCTATAATCTGGCTACTTTCTTCAGTCCGGTCATATACAGTCAGCTCTCCCAAAGCCTCGAAGCCCTCCCAGCTTAAGTCACCTGGGTTCTCTGTATACCCATCTAATATCACGATCCTCATATGCGTCTCCTTTCACCTATATCTGCCCCCAGACTCTTTACAGCAGCCCTCTGTATCTCCAAGCCCTTCTTATAAGTCTTTAGAAAATGTTCAAACCCTGCCTCTTCCTCCGAATCCGGCGAAATAGTCACACCGGTGACATTTGCAAACACCCGATCCTTTAAATATTGCTCAAAACTTTCACCCATATTTTTCCATACCTTATACGCAGCCAGTAAAGCAATCCCCCAAGCCCCTCCTTCTCCAGCTGAGTCCATAACCGAAACCGGCACCTTTATGGCTGCCGCCATAAGTTGCTGTCCTGCCTGCTCTGTTTTAAATAGACCTCCATGTCCCGTAAGTTTTTCCGGTCTCACGCCTTCCTGCTCCGTCAGTATTTCCATACCGATCCGCAAAGAGGCCAAGCTGGAAAAGATAAGAGAACGCATCAGATTCGTCAAAGCAAATCGGGCTTCAGGCTGGCGTACCAGCAAAGGACGCCCTTCTTCAAATCCCGTGATCGGTTCACCTGAAATATAATTATAGCTTAACACTCCGCCACAATCCTGCTGGCCCTGAAGAGCCTTATGATACATCAGATGATACAGTTTCTTTTTTTCAATCCTGGCATCTGCTGCTTCCAGCACCTGCCCAAAAAGGTCAATCCACGCATCCAGATCTCCTGTGCCATTATTACAGTGTACCATGGCTACAGGAGCTCCTGTTGGAGTACATACCATATCAATCTCCCTATGCAGCTCCTTTAACGGCTTCTCTAATACCATCATGGCAAAGATGGACGTTCCTGCCGAAACATTTCCGGTGAGGCAGGTAATACTATTCGTTGCCACCATACCTGTACCTGCGTCTCCTTCCGGCGGGCATAAGGGAATCCCTGGCCTCAGGACTCCGGTAGGATCAATCAGCAGGGCTCCCTCCGGTGTCAGATCTCCCGCAGCCTCTCCAGCCGTCAAAACTTCTGGCAGCAGCTCCCGCAGCCTCCACTTGAGCAGATGGGATTCTACCAGCCTGTCAAATGTCTCCAGCATACTCTCATCGTAATCGCAGCAGGATGAATCAATGGGAAATATCCCTGATGCATCATCTATACCAAGAACCTTCCTGCCAGTCAAGCTCCAATGGACATAACCCGCCAGCGTCGTTAAAAAAGACAGCTCCGCAACATGCTCCTTCTGATCCAGGATAGCCTGATACAAATGAGCAACTCCCCAGCGCATGGGAATATTAAACTGAAATGCCTCTGTAAGCTCTTTTGCCGCACACTCTGTATTGGTGTTGCGCCATGTATAAAAAGGCGCCAGCTGTCTTCCTTCTGAATCGAATACCAGATATCCATGCATCATAGCAGAGATACCAATGGCTGCCACCTCAGATATGACTACATCATATGCTCTGCAGACCTGTTCTGACAACTGCCTGTATGCATCCTGCACACCTTCCCACACATCCTCCAGATGATACGTCCATATTCCATTCTCCAGACGGTTTTCCCACTCGTGGCATCCGACTGCCAGTATCTCATGCTCTTCCCCGATCAAAACAGCTTTGATCCGAGTCGAGCCCAACTCGAGCCCCAGAACCGACTTGCCCGCTGCAATCCTCTCTCTCTTATCCATCTCGCCCCTCCTTTAAGGAAAACAGGCAGCAGATAGCCGCCTGTATCAGCATCCTGCTTATCTATATAAGGGGCCATATGCCAGGCAGGCTCTGATGTCAGCGCTCTCCATATCCTTTGTTCCAAAACCATTCCAGCTATGAGGTCTGAAGATACGGCCCCGTCCCACATTATGCATCGTTACCGGAATCCGCAGCATACTGGCCAAAGTGATCAGATCTGCTCCTACATGACCATAGCAGAATGCACCATGATTGGCCCCCCAGCTGCTCATCACAGAATATACACTGTCAAAGGTGTCTTCTCCTGTAAGACATGGAGCAAACCAGGTGGTAGGCCAGGTAGGGTCTGTACGTTTGTCCAAGACTTCATGTACCTCATCCGGAAGCTGAATCGTATATCCTTCTGCAATCTGAAGGCTGGGTCCTAATCCATTTACCATGTTCAGACGCACCAAGGTAACAGGCATCTCTGCTGCTGTCTTAAACTGGGATGAGAACCCACCGCCCTGGAAGTATGCAGCGCTGGCTGGACACCACTGTGTCGCTTTCAGACAGGCATCTGCATCACCTGGAGTGACCGCCCACCAGGGCTTCATCACTGGTTCCCCCATTTCATTTTTCTGCTGTGCTGTTCCGTCTAATGCCGCTGCACCGGAGTTAATCAGATGGATGAATCCGTTCTCTGCCTTTCCTTCTGGTTTCCAGCCGGTCACCCTCTCTACTGCCTCCGGGCTCCAATATGTACGGACGTCCGCAAAGATACTTGCCCCACCAGTCATCAGGTGGCCAAACAGCATGGATACGGCATTTAGAGTATCGTTTTCCGTTGCCAGGATCATAGGTTTACGTATCCCGTTCCAGTCGAAGGAGGAGTTTAAGATAGCCTCAGAAAAATCTCCTACAGACTGCCAGTCACTCCACATACGCTGACCCTGGAAACCGCCTGCGATGGCATTGCGTCCCAGACTTTCCTCGTAATACCCCTGCTGCTCCAGCTTGGGATTCCCCAGCATGATATCACGTATAATCAGAGTCATTTTAACGACCTGCTCCCATTCCTTCTCTTTTTTCTCTCTGCTGTGTTGCAGTTTGTCCGGATTCTTATCAAAACCTTCCAGACAATTCTCGCGAGTCCAGGCATAGGCCCTTTCGTACTCCTCTAAATCATAGATTCCCCCATCCAGACGGCGCAATACTTCTGTCATATCTACAAACTCAGGGCGTATCCCCAGATACTTGGTAAAGAAATCATCATTACAGTAGGAACCCATGATGCCCATAGATACGGAGCCAATGTTCACATAGCTCTTACCTCGGATTACTCCCACGGCTGCCGCGCAACGGGCAAAACGCAGAATCTTCTCTTCTACATCGGCAGGGATATTGCCATCCCCTTTATCCTGAACATCCATTCCGTAGATGGCAAAGGCCGGATATCCTTTCTGGGCATGTGCTGCCATAACAGCTGCCAGATACACGGCTCCCGGGCTTTCGGTTCCGTTAAATCCCCATACGGCCTTGATGGTCATGGGATCCATATCCATGGTCTCGCTGCCATAACACCAACAGGAGGTAACGCTTAACGTACCCGCTACATTTAATTTGGCAAACTTCTCGGCGCACTGCCTGGCCTGTGCACTGCCGCTGATTGTCGTATCTGCTACGACACATTCTACCGGACGGCCCCAGTGATCCTTTACCTTCTTCTCAATCAGTTCTTTCGCCGCCTCTGCTAAGCTCATGACCTGCCCTTCAAGGTTGCTGCGTTCTGCCTTACGTCCATCGATAATCGGTCGTATACCGATCCGTACCTTTTCATCCATATCCGATACGCTCCTTTCAGGGATCCTATAGACATGATCTACAGCTTATTCTGGATCGGCTGCAGATATGTCTGAATCTTCCCCGCATATATTTTAATAATGTGTTTTTTAAGCCTGAGCGACGGGGCGCTCACACTGACTGCTGCCACCACCCGGCCATCATTGCCAAACACCGGTACGCCAATACAGACCACTCCGTATTCATGCTCCATATCGTCGATGGCATAACCGCGCTGGCGAATTGTCTCTAACTCTTTCAATAAGGTCTGACTGTCTGTTATGGTTGTTTCTGTATACGGCTCAAGTGGACGGGACGTATACTCCTTCTGCTCCTGTTCCGGCAAGAAGGCCATCATCGCCTTCCCCAGACCCGTGCAGTACATAGGAGCATGTTCTCCTAAGATTGTCCGCTGGGAAGTCTGGGGCATGGGGGAGCAGCATTCTATGTACAGCACCTCATCACCATGGGGGATACCCATATACACCGTTTCACGAACATCATTGGCAATCTGCTGCATATAGGGAAGAAAAACATTCCTCAGCCCCATATGATTATTCACAATATAACTAAACTGCAAAAATTTTACGCCCAGATAATATTTTCCTGATTCTTTATTCTGTACCAGATAGCCAAGTGCCTCGCAGGTTGCTACGATATTATAAACCGTGCTCTTAAGCATCCCCAGCTTTCTGGATATCTCCGAGATCCCAAGCTCAGGTTCACTATTCGAAAAGCATTCAAGGATTGCAAATACCTTTACCAGCGATTTTACTTTAACTTCTTGTTCCATAACGAGAACCTCCTATTGGCAATTTTTGTATAATAACCATATTTTTCCAAAATACTGCTATTATTATAACATACCTCCATGTAAATGACACCTTCAAAACGGCTATTTGGAAAGGTTCTCCTCTGGAAGACAGACAGCATTATCTGTATCCTTCCTCTGTTTCTAGAGTCTCTTTTATTACCTGGCGGAAATCTTCCAGCTTGTGGAATGTGATATAATTTGAGTCATGGAAATTGTGAGCACCGTTGAATGCAGTCCGGGATGCATAGAGGATATCCTCACCATCAATGATAAAATCCACATACTGAAATCCTGTATCAAAGGCTGAATACTCCGAAGCGTCGATCAAGGGCTTTACAATCCTCCAGTTGACCATGTCCCTGGAAATCGAAAGAGAAAGTATATTCCTCTGAGACGGCATCGTATCATCAACCACTTCATTTACCAGGGATATATAGAAGCCTGTTATCTCGTCTTTACGAATCACAAACTTACTCATTCCGCCATTAAAATCAACAAATTTATAAAAGGACATCGGTTTTTCCGGATCCTTTTTATCCAGCTTCAGGATAAATGCCTTTCCATGAGTGATTACACTGTCATCCACATGACCGCTGAATACATTGGAGATCTGATAGCGCAGAAAATCATATATCTCCCCATCCGGGCCTATGACAGCATTTCCTTCATGGCCGCCCCACTGACTGTGAGGCACAGCCCCGGGCCAGCTTCGGTCATAGGGAACAAACTCACTGCAGACCCAGGCAAACGGATCCATAAGGTCACACTCCAAAGATGCAGAAATAATTGCTGACTCATGTCCTCCGCACTCCCAGGAACCATAATCGACAGCCGTCCATATGCGCCCCTCATGGAAAACTACCGGAGTAGGTGCCTGATGCATCCCCTTCTCCCACCGGATCCCACATCCCGGAAAGAGTGTCACCGGCTTGCAGAATGTCTCTCCCTCATCCTCTGAATAACCGATCTGAAGCTCTCCATATTCGGCTGTCATCGAAAGCATGTAAATCCGGTCTTCATATTCAAATAATTTACCCCAGAAGCAGGGAAAAAGTTCACACAGATACTGCCAAGAACTGCCGTCATCATCTGACTTACATAGGATTGTCAGATTTTGTGCCATACCTAGTCCATAGACATCCATAGACACCAGCAGGCGTCCCTTCTTTGTCCGAAGAATACAAGGACTGCACAGATATCTTCCCGAATATGCATAATGGTCATCGTGGGGATGAAGATAATCAATCACGGTTCCAATAATCTCACCTGCCCGGAAAAATCGAAAATCACTTCCTTTCTCCGGATCCTTACTGCGCAATACTCTTACTTCATACTCTCGTCCAGGCAGGAGACCTTTGATATCCACCGTATGTTCACAGGTCCATAGCTCGATATCCGGCTTGCCTGTCCCTCTCTGATGGCATATAATCTGGTGCTGGCCCTCTTCATCTCCATGATCCATCCACTGTATCTCACAATGATCTTCATAGGGAGCTAATCGGCATATTACCGGCAGATCCTTCTTTTTGATGTCGCACATTCTGACATATGGCTTGTAGTCCCATCCGGGATGTCCCTTCATCTTTATATCCGCCTTTCTTATAATCCTTGTATTCTATCTCTCATCGTCTCCGTCAAAGTTCTCAACTGAGCGATCTCGCTTCGATACAGGCCGCTCACAAACTGACCGCTGCGCACCCGACACCGCTCTCCGATTGGCAGTCCTTCCTCTGCCAGATAGATCTTGGCATTATTCGGATAGTACTGTTTCTCAATCATAGATGCAAAGGTCAAACCTGCCTGCAATCGTTCTGCCTCCTCCGGGTATCGGTCCCAATTCCGACAAAGCCATACATATAGATCCGGATGGAAATTAGCCATTACACCTGAGTATCCTTCTGCACCATATCTTAAGGACTCCAGCAGTGTAGATGTATTCGCATTGAAGAGCTTTAACCCTCTGCCCTTCACCTGTTCCAGACGGTTACGGATACGCTCTGCATCACAGCAGGTATCCTTCAGGAAGCGGAACCTCCCTGTCTGTATGCAGAACTCCAGTTCCTCCTGAGACAGTACCCTTTTATATGGATAAGGACACTCATATAATCCCAAAGGTGTTATGGGGGGGAGCTGCTCTAGCAGCTCCTCCATTCCTTCGATCCATATCTGGCTTGCCTGCCCTTCCTGAGCTGTTCTATTGGTAATAAGAATTACCGCATCTACCCCGGTTTCTGCCATCTGCACCAGTTCCCGTACTTGCTGGGAAGGTCCATCTGATATATGTCCGGAAGCAATCACAGGAATGGATGCCCGTCTTTTTATATATTCCGCCATCTTTACTCTTTCCTTGAGAGAAAGATAAAACATCTCACTGGACTGACATACTGCAAACAGTCCAGTCACTCCCTTTTCTGTATACCAGTCGATTAGATAGTCCAGGGCATAATAATCCACTTCACCCATCTCTGTAAATGGCGTCAGCATAACCGGCCACACGCCAGTTGTCTTATATCCTTCCATGAGGATATCCTCCCACATACTTTCTTTTGATCAATATGGCCTGTGTAACGGCCTTATTATCTCTGATTAAAATCATCAAAGAACTTCTGAGATAACTCCATATATCTTGGAAGACCAGCCATTTCCAAATCCTTCAGATATGCATCCCACCCCTTATCGATTCCACCTTCGGTAATCCACAGGGCAAATTGCTGTTTACTCAGATCATTGATATTATTCTGCAGTTCATTAAATTCTGTCTGATCCTCCTGAGGAATCAGCAGACGCGGATAGAGACGTTCTACCGGAAGGATATATGGCTTATACATCTCTACTGCATCCTGACGTACCTTCAGCGCTCCATCATAGGTGATCTTATCCCCCATCTCAGCAGTGATCAGCAGAGGGATACAGTTACCCGGGCAATTTTCTTTCATCTGAGAATCAGCTTCCTGAGGCAGCTGCAGATAAGTACCATCAGCCTGTTTTTCCAGATATTCACCAAAGGTACCATAAAAGCCAGTGATAGATCTGTCAGGATCTGCAATCACATCTGCCAGACGGATGGAGGCTTCCGGATATGGGTTGTCTTTAAAGATAGTAAAATATCCAGGTGCATACTGGTTCAGCTGGCTGCGGATATAGCTGTTCTCCACCCCTTCTACACGAAATGGAGGCATGGCCACATAGACATCCGGGTTAGGGTTATGGAATGAGTGGAAGCTTCCGATAAAAGCAGACTCGGAACGTGTCTTATTCAGATATTCATTCCAATCATCTGTGAATACAGATCCCGGTATGAGACCGCGCTTATACATATCATTCAGTGTCTTTACAGGTGCTTTTATATCTTCATTCGTAAATTCGTACTCTGCCGTCTTCCCATCTTCCCCGATGGAAATATACGTTGTATCACGATCTCCGGGAACGACTACGCCGTATGCGGCATAGAAATCCAACTGGCTGCCTATAAAATAGTTATAGCGGAAATAATAGGGGATAACCCCCTCCGGGATGGAACCCTTTCCTGCATTGTCTTTAAAAGCCTGCATGGTTTCCACAAATTCTATATCTGTCGCAGGTACCGGCAATCCCAATTCATCTAACCATGCTTTATTGATCAGCCACTGATCCCGGATCCCGTTCTGGACCACTTCATCACGCACACATGGAAGGCTGTAGATGTGACCATCGGAATACGTGATAAGCTTACGGACATATGGATTCTCATCCAGGTACTTCTTCCAATTAGGTGCATACTGCTCAATCAAATCGTCCAATGGATAAAGTACCCCTGCTTCCACACAATCATTTAACTGCTGAGGAGTGGGACCGCCAAAAAAGATGTCCGGATAATCCTGGGTATTAAAGATCAAAGATACCTGCTCATTTGTATCTCCGCTGTTCATATGATTAATATCCAGGTCAATATTCGTGTCTTTTTCCAGCTGCTCCACCCAAGTCAGTGTGTTTAAGTTTCCGGTTAAAGCACCGCTGGAAACATCCACTCTCAGGGTAATGGGATCCTTGACGATCTTATCTCCAGTGAGATATGTGTTTTCATCAATCATCTCTGCACCTGACTCATCAAAGACCGGTTCCCCGCTGGCCTCAGATGAGGGTGCCGGAGCCGGTTCTGACTTCCCACAGGCGGTCAGACCTGCCAGGATGCTCATACCAAGCATAAATACAGTTAACTTTTTTTTCATTATATCTACCTCCTCGTATAATATTGGCAGCTAATGCTGCAAGTTACCCTTTAACTGAACCGATCATGATGCCTTTAACAAAATGCTTCTGTACAAATGGATAGATGACCAGCATCGGGATAGCAGAAATCACAATGATGGCGTATCTCATAGTCTGCAGCTGCATAATCGTGTTGGCTCCAATATCCAGGTCATCACTGAATTGATTGGACAATAAAATATTACGCAGTACCAGCTGCAGATTATAATAAGCGCTGTCTCTCAGATAGATCATAGCATTAAAATAACTGTTCCAGTGATATACGGAATAATAAAGGGCCAGCACTGCTATGATAGAACCTGATACCGGCAGTACGATGGACCAGAAAAAACGGAATTCATTACAGCCGTCCACCTGTGCAGCTCCCCACAGATCATTCGGTATGGTACTCTCAAAAAAGGTACGGCAGATGATCAGATTGTAGATACTGATTCCGTTCAGAAAAATCATCACAAGAGGGTTGTTATACAATCCAAGACCCTTTACCAGCAAAAATGTAGGCACCAGACCGCCATTGATGAACATGGTAATCGTAAATATGAGCATGATTCCTTTGCGCATTGGCATTTCCTTACGTGAAAGTGCAAAGCCTGCTGTAAGTGTAAGTGCCAGATTAAATAAGGTGCCGAATACAGTATAGAAAATAGTATTGCGAAAACTGATCCACAGATCTTTGTTCTCCATCACCTTTTGATATCCATCTGATGTGATGTTTTTGGGCCAGGCAATGACCTTACCTAATGATACCAATGATGGATCACTGATTGAGGCGATCAAGATGAAGAAAAGAGGATAAATACAAATGATGATAAATATCATAACAAACGTGTTAACCAATATATGGAACATTCGGCTTCCCCATGGTCTTTTTTGAATAACTGCTTCTTTTATCTTCAATTAATCTGCCTCCTTTACAGAATACTCGTATCATTGGTCTTTTTAGCAATATGGTTCACCGTCAGCAGCAGTGCCAGGTTGATGAATGAATTAAACAGATTGATTGCAGACGAATAACTATACTGCCCCTCTAAGATACCAACCTGATAAACATAAGTCGGTATAATCTGGGATGTGGAAAGGTTCAGAGCATTCTGCATCGCATACACCTTCTCAAAACCTATGCCCATGATTTTCCCTGTGTTCAGTATCAGCAGCGTGATGACCGTAGGCATAATACTTGGAAGGTCGATATAACGGATCCGCTGAATATCCGTCGCTCCATCTACAATCGCTGCCTCATGCATACTAAGATCCACAGAAGCCAATGCTGCAAAATATATGATACTGTTCCAGCCGGTACTCTGCCAGACATCCGAAAGAACATAGACCCAGCGGAACATCTGAGGATTTCCCATAAAAAATTGAGGTTCCATCCCCATAGCTGTCAGAAGATGATTGATCACACCGGTCTGGGGATCCAGCATCAGACGCATGACACTGACCAGTACCACGACTGAAATGAAATGGGGTGCATAGGTGATTAGCTGAGCGAATTTTTGGAACTTCTTGTTGCGCAGCTGATTGATCGCCAATGCCAATATGATAGGCAGAGGAAAGGTCAGAATCAATTGCATAACTGACAAGGATACCGTATTTTTAAAGAGAGGCCAAAAATTCGGCGATGTAAAAAACCGTTTAAAATGCTTTAAGCCTACCCACGGACTTCCAAGGTAACCCAAATGAGGCTTATAATCCTCAAAAGAAATGATGATGCCATACATTGGCAGATACATGAAGATAAACACATATATCAAAGCCGGGAGAACAAAGATTAGCAGCCGCCAATGTTTCTTGATATTCTTAAGCCGGCCTCTCTTCCAAAGCCCTTTGGCCTTTACTGCCGCCATTTTCATCCTGTCTTACACCTCATTTCTTTTAATTGGGCAAAATGTTCTGCGGCATCGGCATTAAACTTCTTAACATGCTTTACGTACTCCGCTACAAATTCTTCTTTAGACAGACCAGCCGCATTCCGGGAAAGGCATAGAAGGTTTTCACATTCATTTGCATCCATGAACCTTACTGCATCCAGAAGGAACTCACAGTCCTCAGGATCGATAGCCATAAAGCCATGTTTATCTGCATGAATCAGGTCTCCTGGCATTACCTTACAGCCAAACACCTCGACTGCCATCCCCCAGCGTACCGGTGTGCTATATGCATGACCTACACAGGTCTGACGTGCCAATGCCTTCATTCCGGCATTAGTCATCTCATCCAGATCACGGACACAGCCATCTGTAATTGTTCCCACACATCCAAGAGCCTTATGCATGTTCGCATTGATTTCTCCCCAGAAGGAACCAATATGTGGATGATCTAAGTCCTTTACAATCACGATCTTAGGACCCGGAACACTGGCCAGATACTCCATATACTGCCGCTGTGCATCCGGATTATTCTTCTGATGCTCAGGATTACTGGGCTGGACCTCCACTGTCACTGCATAGCCAGCCATAATTCCCATCTGAGGCATGTAATCGTTAAAAGATTCTCTGTTAAATCTTCCCTGTGTACGCTCCAGCCGGGTCACCTTCTCCCACCCGTTGTAAACAGTTGGCGTGTTCCACCGCTTTAAATTCAAAATATCCGCATTACTCAATACCTGTTTCATAATAATCTCTCCTGTCTCGCTTTAGTTTTGTTCATTATTACCGAACGGTGTTTTTTATCCTTGTAATTAGCAGTATAACACCATTTTCTTGTTTGTCAATATTTTCTTAATATTTTCATATAAAAGATATTTTTTTATGCATTATAAACAATTTTTTTGTATTTTTTTGTATGATACATCTATTGATGGCCATATTTGTTTTTGATATTATAATTTCAAGATATTATAAAACATCGTTCAATATAAATGAAAGTAGGTATGGATATGAAAGGAAGCAGCCACTGGAACTATCGTCCGTATATGCCCATCGACCGTTATATACGCCGAAACTCACCCTGTATCACACGCATGGCCCCTGCTGCCAGATCCTGTGAATTATCCTGGATCAACCTTGGGGACCCTGACAAAACCTGTTTACTTCACTGTCGCCAAAGGGGCAGCAACAAATCTGCCATTACTTTTGAGGTCTATGCCTCCAGAATCCTGATACCAGATCTTCGTCCTCATACGGAATACGAAGTCTGTATCAGCTATGCCGATGACCCTGTCTTCTGCAGTGACCTGCGTCTTTTCCGCACCAGCGATATAGAAGGGACTGTGGTTAATTACCTCCATCCCTTAGATCAGGCATATTCGTTTTCCGGGAGTTACCTGTGCAGTCCATCCATAGTCCGTACTCCATCCGGAAGGTTATTAACTTCTATGGATGTATATGGAATGGGCACCCCCCAGAATCTTTCCTTTGTCTATTACTCTGATGACAATGGACTAACCTGGGATTATCTTACCAGTCTTTTTCCCTGCTTCTGGGGCAAACTGTTTGTCCACGATAACAGAGTTTATATGCTGGCTCTGACCGGAGAATACGGCAATCTTGTGATTGGGTATTCCGATGATGACGGACTGACCTGGAGCAATGCGATTACTCTGTTTCCCGGAAGCGGAATCCGAGATGAAAAGGGGATGCACCAGGCTCCTACTCCTGTGATTCTTCATAATGGACGGCTGTGGACCGCTGTTGATTACGGTAGCTGGAACCTGGGAGGACATTCTTCTGCTATCATCTCTATTGATGCATCAAAAGACCTGATGAATGCAGAAAACTGGGTCTGCAGTGAATTTGTCCCCTTTGACCCTCAATGGCCAGGAACTGTCGAGGGCAGCTTATGGGGATGTCTGGAGGGAAATGCCGTAGCCGGACCTGACGGCACTGTCTATAATATGCTGCGCTATCAGATCAGCGATGTACGCAATAAGCCTAAAAACCCTGACAGCCCTACCAACGGAAAGGCACTACTCTTAAAGATGAACCCTGATGATCCGGAAAAGCCACTTGCTTTTCATAAATTTATTGATTTTAATGGTGGTATGAGCAAGTTTCATGTCCTATATGATGAGATAAGCGGCCGATACATTTCTCTTGTAAACCGTGTTCTGGATGACAGTACCCCTGCTCAGCGTAATGTCCTGGCACTGGCCGTATCAGAAGATCTGGAGAACTGGCATATTGTAAAGAACATACTGGATTATTCTGACGAGTCTCCGAACGAAGTGGCATATCAGTATGTATCCTTCTTATTTGACGGAAAAGATATTCTCTTTGTATCCCGAACTGCCTATAACCACGCCTTTAATTACCACAATACAAACTATATCACCTTTCATCGAATCCAGGATTTCCGTTCACTTTTATGACCAGAATATAGTTAAGCATAGTTTCCGGACGATATCCGGAGAATTATGTATACCACTTATACCGACAAAAAAACTATACCAACATTTCTGGGAATCCTGACAGTTACAAGGGCTTCTGGAAAAATGTCGGTATAGTTTTTGACCTTTTCTTAAATATCCCTCATGATGGAACAAAAACCAGGAGGTATCAAATGATGAGGGAAAACCAAAAGAAACTTGATGGGTGGATTCAGGAAGTGATGGATCAAATGCACAGCAGAAAGTATTTGCCGGAAGATATACTCACATTACCGGTCCAGTTTCCGTCTCCTTATATCTGTATCACATGATACAGGGGAGTATGAGATTTCCGAAAAGCTCATAAAAGCTTTTCTGGACAGCCCAGTCAGCTGCCTTGGGAAATGGGCTGCAAAGGAACGGATCCACCGCCAGCGCTGCTTCTGTCTGCTTCTGTCACTCGCACAGACAGGAAATGTTGACTGGTGAAGACAAAAGGCCCAGAGTATATCCGCAGAACTTGAGAATGAGACATTCCGATCTGAGCTGGAATGTTTTTTAGGATATCTGGAGCAGGAGGGGTTCCTTGAAAAGATCCAGGATACTCCTGGAAGCCTTTACAACGCCGCTTCATTCCTGCGTGAATTCAGCAGGTATCTAACCGCCCGCGGATACAAAAGCGCATACCTCATCCCGTCCGGCAGGCTCCACCTACCGACACCAGTCCAGCCGTACTTTTTTACGGAAAGAGAGATTATTGCATTCTTCCGGGAGTGTGACGGGATGGAAGATGTGGCGAATTTAAAAGGAAGCCCCCTGGTGTTCCCTGCTATGTTCCGGCTTCTGTACTGCTGCGGGCTCCGCTGTAAAGAGACCCGCACCCTTGCCTACAAAAACCTGCATCTGAATCAGGGGTATCTGGATATCATCCGGTCGAAAGGGCCGAAAAGCCGGAGGGTCTATATTTCCGTGGATCTTGCGGGATATCTGTCTGATTATGACAGGCGGATCAGCTTCCTGTTTCCAGGCCGCCTGACTTTTTTTCCAAACAGGAATGATGCTCCATACAGCCCAGCTGTCTGGAACAGAATTTCCTGCGTTTCTGGTATGCTGCTTTTCCAGAGAAGAAGAACTATGGAGTGAGCATCCGTGCATACGATTTCCGGCATCATTTTGTCTATGCCAACATGAACCGGTGGCTGCAAGGCGGGAAGGATGTGAACGCCATGCTCCCTTACCTTATGCGGTATATGGGACATTCTGATGTCAAAAACCCCCTGTACTACTTTCATCTGCTGCCGGATATTTATGGCGGGATACTGGACAGGTCCAGCCACGCAGAAAGACTGATACCGGAGGTGGATGATGGCAGGAATGTCTGATAATAACGGGACAAAAAAATCCGACAGAGTTTTCTTCTGGGAAACAGCCCGGCGTTTTCTGGACCATGAGCTTCCCATGATCCGAAGAAAGAGCCATAATACGGCCGCTTCCTACCGAGCCTCGCACAACACCTATATCGGCTTTCTTGAGGAGGAAAAAGGGATTAGGCATGAACGCATATGTTTCAATGACCTGGATAAGAAAAATCTGAAAGATTATCTTTTCTGGATGGGAGACGTAAAGAAATGGAGTCCGAATACCTGCAACCTCCGGATGACGGCTGTAAGATCCTTGTTATCTTATGCATCGGAAGAGTGCATGGATATCACCCCGGTCTTTGTCTCAAGCAAAACGATATGCGGTCAGGATGCCCCATGCGGCGAGATCAGATATTTTGAGGATAGCCAGGTAAAGGCACTCCTTGACGCACCAAGTAAGGAAAAAAGGTCCGAATGCCGAAATCGGGTGCTCCTCATACTTGGTTATGATGCTGCCCTGCGAGTCGGGGAACTGACGGGGCTGAAGGTTGGCGATCTGCATCTTGATACGGAAATTCCCCTGATCCATCGGCTCCACTCTTTTATGCAGTTACACATGGCCGGGTGCATGGACTGTCTGATGACTGCATCCAGAAAGTACTGAAAAAGTATGTACAAAAATGCCGGGACGAAGGCATCAGGATGCCAGAGGATGTTCATTTCCACATGCTGAGAAAGACCAGAGCGATGAGTCTGTACCAGGAAGGATGCCCTTTATCCTATATCCAGCAGATGCTCGGCCATGAAAATATATCCACCACCTCTGGGTTCTATGCTTTTGTGACGCTGAATACGCTGGCTAAAGCATTGGAACAGACAAATCCAGATGAGGGGCATACGGATAAGAGCTGGAAAGTTGAAATAACAGCTGAAATTTCCAAGTGACAGTGCGTTGGAGAAAATACTGTATCTGGCCAGTGAGAATGTAGCGAGGAAATGGACTCAGAGATATCGAAACTGGGACCAGGTACTCAGCCAGTTGATTATCCCTTATGATGAGTGCCAGTACAACATACGCGGCCCGGTTGATGATCCTGCAGTTGGTCATGGATATCCCGAGTGGCCATTCCCCTGGCATAGAGTGAGATAACCTTTTCTTCGATGCCGGAAATATCCCGCTGGTATTTGGGAATGATTTTGGGCTCGAACTCTCCGGTCCGGTCGCGGGGAATATTCACCTGAAACTCGCCATACTGGCTTTTCACAGTCTTTGGGGAATATCCATTTCGTTTGTTTTCAGATTCCACCTCCTGCTTCTTGTTTTTGGTATATCCGATGGAAGCATCCATTTCCGCCCCCAAGAGTTCCTGCATCATATCTTTGAAACTGTCTTTAAACAAGGCATAGACATCCCCTACACTATTAATGTCATTCTCTGCAATAATCTGTCGTAATTGTTCCTTTGCTATAGCCATAAAAAGCTCCTTCCTGAAAAAGAAATATTTTATCTATTTCTTTCCAGGAAAGAGCTATTTATTTCCAAAGACACTACTTATTTTACGCTACCCGACAAAATCCTTGTACATATCCAATTCATATCAGAAAAATTCAGCTTATCTGGACACATAAATTTTTACGCCCTCGGCTACACTTGCTCGACAGCCGTCCTGGCAAAAATACTACCTCTCAGGCTTTTGGTGATTCTGCTTTCTCACCTTCTTCCTCTCCGGCTTCCGGCGCTTCTGCTTTCTCACCTTCTTCCTCTCCGGCTTCCGGTGCTTCTGCTTTCTCACCTTTTCCATCTTCCGTATCCGGTGTTTCTATTTTCTCTCCATCGACCTCTCCGGTATCCGGTGTTTCTGCTTTCTCACCTTCTCCCTTTCCGGCTTCCGGCGTCTCTACTTTCTCGCCTTCTCCATCTCCGGCTTCCGGCGTTTCCATCTTCTCTCCTTCTCCATCTCCGGCTTCCGGCGTTTCCACTTTCTCTCCTTCGCCCTCTCCGTTGTCCTTTCCATTCTCCGGAAGCTGGGCGCCGGTATTTTCTTCCTCTGCCGGATTATCCTTCGGCACCGTGACTGCTAAATCAGCCGAGTCAACCGCTGCGGACTTTTCTTCCACAGTGATGATAAATTCCTGCACCTCATAGCCATCCGCTTCGAGGGTCACAGTATTATCTCCTTCGCTGAAACCATCTGCGGACAAATCCAGATACTTCACTACACCATTTTCTCTGGTTGCTTTGAACGAGGTTTCAGAGTCATCATATATACCCATGGAAATTCTCGTATATGGCACGCCGTTAACCGATACTGTTAAAGCTTCATTTTCCAGATATTCCTTTGCCGCTTTTTCGTCTGTTGTATCAAAGACGACTCTGTAGTAATCCGCGTATAAAAAGGATTTTTCAACGTATTTATAAGACTTCATCTGCGGGGTCAGTTTCTCTGCTGTATTTTCATCTGAATCAATCGTGAACTCCAGCGTCTCATAGCCCTCGTTCTCGACTGTCACCTTATTTTCCGCCTCAGTAAAACAGTCCGAGGTCAGATCCAGATACTTCATCACTCCATTTTCTCCAGATACTTTAAATAACTGCTTATCACTGTCGGAGAAACTCATCGAGGTTCTCTGATACGTTTTACCATTGACCGTTACCTTTAAATCCCTGCTCTCCAGATATTCTTTCAATGAGTCTTCATCCTCTGCGAGGAAGCTCACCCGATAGTAACCTGAGGATACAAAAATGTCTTTCACAAGTTCATAGGATTCTATCTTCGGTGTCTCTTTTCTGCCTTCGGCGCTATCCTTTGCGTTGATGACAAATTCCAGCTTTTCAAATCCCTTCGCTTCCATAACTACGCGGTTCTCTTTTTCCGTAAATCCATCCGTCGACAAATCTAAATATTTCTCCACCGCGCTGCTGTCCTTGGACAGTTTATACGATTTGGTCTGATCGTCATAAAGCCCCGACAATACCTTCGCATATGGAGTTCCATTAACAGTCACTTTAAGATCTTTGCTATTTAAAAACTCTTTCAGCAATGCCTCATCGGAGGCATCAAATGCAACCCGATAGTAACTGCCTGACAGGAAACCGGCTTCAACGTACTCCTGCGCCTCCACTCCCGGTACCTTTTTGATTTCCTCTTCCTGACCGCCCTGATCCGCTTTCTTTTCAATGGTAAATTCCAGCACCTTTGGCGTATATCCTTCTGCCCTGGCTGTTACGGTATATTTTCCGGCATCTTCAAACAGTCCTTTCTGAAGGATAAATCCATAGTCGCTGCGGATGTAATTATCATCTCCTCCTATGGTGCCTTCTGTCTCCGACGTTACTATAGAACTGCTTCCATCCGGTCTCTTCAGTGTTATCCCCGTCAAATGCTTCATGAAATCACCGCGGATTTCTTTCTGCTCCTCATCGGATTCGCCGCAGGCTGCAATAACAGGAACGTTCTGTCCGGTATAATAAACAGATGCATCCTCCGACTCTTCTCCTGCCGCCGGATTGGGATTTACAAGAGATAATTCAAATATTTCCAGGGAACCGTCTACCTTTAATACCACGTTTGCCGTCTGGTAGCCCTCTGCCGTTAAACGGAGGGTATGAGTTCCTTTGGCCAGCTGAAGCGTTCCTCCTGCGGTTCCTTTTGTTGTCGCGTAAATAGTAAGCGTACCTTCCGCCTCATCGTAAGAATACTGGCTGATATAATCATCGTTTCGCAGCTGAACCGCATTGTCATCCAGATACAAAGCGGTCACAGCGGAAAGGTAAGCCGGATCTACACTGCACCTGATTACAATATCATTTCCGATAGCCCCCTCTAACCCTTCCAGCTGAGGGGCTTTCTTCCCAACGACATCGTTAAAACGGAATGCAGAACCGAGAAGGCCATCCTCAAGCACACGTTTGACCTGATATGGACGGTTTTTCGTCAATCCCGCTCCCATTTCCGCATATTCGCTGAAGGAAAGTGATTTTCCATCCTCCAGCTTCGCATCCTTCACTGCGTTCAGATAGGAGATAAAATCGTACAGCTCCTCTGCTTCTCCATCCATCACGGAAACCGGTGTCATATCGGCCCAGCGTGAGAGAACCGTCTCTGAAGCCTGATTATCGATCCCAATCTCATTAAGAATCATGGCATTGGCGAGAAGATCCTGATCGAAGATCAGAAATGCATTTATATTGATGCTTCCAGACGAACCGGAGTCTCCTGAAGAACCGGAACCGCCTCCAAGGGAAGCGCTGGAAATCGCATCAATTCCATAGCTTCTCACCGATGCAAGCGTATTAAAGCCTGATCTTGATTCTCCGTCACGTATTTCCACAGACTTTGTCATGGTCTGATAGCCATTTGCGTAAACCTTTACTTTATAAATTCCGCTTTCTTTTGTTACCTTTTCGTCTTCGGTGTTAGTGCCGCATATATGAAGCATATCACCGATTTCATACCACTCCGAGATTTCCTTCAGAGTCTTTACTTCTCCGGACGGAGTCGTTAATTCCACCCGGTATATGGGGGAAAGAATCTCTGTGCCGAATGTCGCGCCATCCGGTCCTTTGATCACAAACGCAAAGCACACGCCCGGCTTCGGACTCGTATTCAGAGTATTTAACTGCATGGTAAAAAGTCTGTTATCTACAAGATGCGCCGGTACCGTTATGGCCGCGCTGCTGTAATTGGAAGACAAATGAATCTGGACGCGTCCTCTCGAAAATAAATTCGACTGCGGCAGCTGGATCCGGATTATTCCTGTCTTGCCGTATGTACCTGATTCTGTCTGCTTTATATAGGACAGATTGTCGTTCAGTACGCTGTTTTCCGTATCAAGCGCCCGGACCGTTCCGAGGCCATTAAACCAGGCTGCCTGCGCCTCTGTCTTTAAGGACAGCTTCACAGTGATTTCTCCATCGCCTGACTCATTATCAATCAGTGCGTCCGGGACGTAATATTCTGCCGGTATCTCAGCTGGTTTTTCGTCCCGCTTTCCTGTCAAATCAAAGGTGGTACGCTTTGGTTCTTTGCGGACGTTACCATTGGCATCATACACGTCGAGATAATAGTCAAAACCGGACCATTGGCGAGAATCGCTGCAGGGGCGGAATCTGCACTGCCGGCTTCAGGGGCCGCTGTCGCTGCTTTATTTCCGATTCTTACCTGCTGCTCCTTATGGTCGCTCTTTCTTGCCACCGTAACCATCTCCGGATTTACTACAGTACTTTCCCATTTAACAACAGTTCCATCGTCGTCCACTCTGGTCAGTGACGCTGTAATATCCGTTCCATCAACAGAAACCGTATAGTCGTCAAGGGTTCCATTTTCAAAGGTAACCACAACGTACTGTATCCAGCCCAGGTCCAGAAGTTTCGTCTTCTGACTGTTTACCAGAGCGGCTTCCGGTGTTGTCTGTCCCTCGTCGCCGCTGCCGGATCCCGAACCGGAATCGGTACCGCCGTTGTCGCTACCGCCGCTGTTTCCACTATCGCTTCCGCCGCTGTTCCCACTTCCGCTTCCGCCACTATTCCCACTGTCGCTTCCGCCGCTGTTCCCAATGTCGCTTCCGCCACTATTCCCACTTCCGCTTCCGCCGCTGTTCCCACTTCCGCTTCCGCCACTACTTCCACCGCTACTTCCACTTCCACCGCTACTACTGCCATTCCCCCCCGCAGTCCTCGCGTCCGCCGCCTTCTGCTCCGTCGAGGGAATTCCCCGGCCGGCCTCATAATGGACGGTGCCGTCTTTTTCGGTCCATCGGCCGTCGGCATTGGTCAGGAAACCGTCAGGCGTCATCTCACCCGCATACATTCTTCCCGTACTGCCGCCGCTTGTTTCCTCAAAATAGTAACAGTGCCCGTCTATCCACTGCCAGCCGGTCACTGCGCAGCCGAAGCTCCCATCGTGAACCGTATTCATGAAAAACCAGTTCCGGTTCTCGTCCTGAAACCACCCGGTACGCATCCGTCCGGCTGTCCCATCCTTTTCCTGATTAAAATAGTAGTTTTTTCCGTCAATCTGCTGCCATCCGGTGCTCATCCTCCCGTCTGACGGATTGATATAGTACCATCCCGATTCCGTCTCAATCCAGCCGGACACGGCATTCCCCGACGACTCATAATATTTCCAGCCCCCGCTCTCATACTGCCATGTACCCTTTTTTATCTCCCCGGGTCCCGCCGCCCAGGCCGCCCCGGTCTGTGATATCATGCAGACCGCTGCCAGCACAGATATTGCTGTTTTTCGAACCAGTTTCTTTTTTAGCATCATACTTCCTCCTGTCTCTTTGATTAGTTGCAACTAACCACATGAAACAGTATATCATTCTGCCTTTCTGGCTGTCAACGGATGTAGTTAGTTTATACTAACCTTTTTTTATCAGTAACGCTCCGCGCTGTTCCTTAACCGGATCCGTCAGAGGATGAAAACAGGGCCATGTCTGCGGCTTTACGCCAATCAGACACAGCCCTGCGGCCTGCCGCCTCAAATGCCCCTGTCTCCCCGACACTGCTGCATTTAACACGGCTCAGCACGCAATCTATCTTATCAATCTCTCCCCGAACTGTAAACAAATGCTCCCGGCACCGCCTTCGACGGGTCGTAATTCTCCAGGATCTTTCTGTAACGCTCCTTATATCCGTTATCCACGTCAAGCTGTGGAATCACCTTTGCACCTTCCTCAAAGAAATGGATTGAACCGCGTCCCATCTCCTGGCCGCGCCTTGTGTGCTTGTCCAGCGCCACATCCAGGATCTCCGGTACTTTGCCCATGGCCGCCTCTTTAATGATTATATTCTTTAAATAATCACTGGAACGGTCCTTCGTGCATGCGCAGAGAATTCTGATCGCATGGATAAAGAACATGGGCTGGTCGCCGTCGTCATAAGCGAACTTCTTTCTCATTTCATCTAAGGTATTGATCTTTCCTGCCGCGTCCAGATCTCCGAATCCGATGTCCTCCACAGAGATTGACAGCAGGCGGTGCCATACCTTTTCCAGTAAGGCCGGACCAGAGGTGTACAGCTCATACGCGTACTGACACGCTTCCTCCACCATTCCGCGGCGGATTGACTTCTGCAGACAGGAGATGATCTCATCTGCTGCAAAACCATTCTTTGTCGTGGCATTTGCCCATATCGTGTAATTTGCCATCCTCATGCTCCCTTCTGATTCGTATAGATTTCTATCAATTCTTCTACCAAAACGCGCACCAGCTCCGCCGACATGATCTGATCCTCTGCGTGAGACATTAACAGGGTGATCTGCGGCTCCAGGGTATTGACCTCTTTTAACAGGATCTCGCCGTGCTGCTCGTGAGCCTGGCGGTAGAACTGCTCGCCTTCCTTGATTCTCGGCTCCACAAGCTCCCAGTTTCCTTTTTTCGCCTCCTGCAGCGCCTGCATATAACAGGACTTGGCACAGCCGGCATAGGTCACGATCTGCATTGCACATTCCGATAATTTCGTAACATCAGCCATATTTTAAGCCTTTCTCATGATTTTTTTGCCAGTTCAATCGCAAAATCCAGGGCTTTATCGCCATCGGCCAGTGCATAAACCCTTGGTTCAATGCTTGCAACCGGTATATTTAAAATACTCTTTATGTTGTTTACCGCATAAACCAGCTGTGGTCCGACGAGACACACGTCCCACTTACCAATTTCATCACTGATTCCCGCATTTGGCACCGCCTCACAGGTAAGCTCCATATTCCGCTTCTCAGCCGCGTCCTTCATCTTTTTCATGATGATGGAACTGCTCATTCCGGCATTACAGCAAATTAATATTTTCATATTGTCTCCTCCTACTTTAATTCCGGCCAGTACTCCTTGTTCACCTCGATATAATCGTCGAGAATCTTCTTGGCTACATTGGCGCTCGGTACGGTCTTCGATAAGGTCAGTGCCTGCCACAGCTTATGATAGCTTCCCTGCTCGTAAGCGTCAACCGTCAGTTTCTCCACTGCGACCTGCTGTTCCATCAGTCCCTTCTGGAATGTCGGGATCGTTCCGATGGTGATTGGCTCGTAACCGTCTTTTCCAACGATACACGGAATCTCCACCATGGCATCCTTGTCGAAATTCTCGATGGCGCCGTTATTTCTTACGATGAGCAGCATTCTCTCATGCGTATTGAAGGCCAGTGCTGTCGCTAAATCCACGATGAAAGAAGCGTGAATACCGATCTCCAGGGAGGTTCCCTCAGCGGTTCCGGCTTCTGCAATCCTTGCGCATTCGCCGAAGACGCGTTTCTCTCTGCCATCCATAACCTGATTTGCTCTCGTATATTCAGGATTTGTGTGGGCTACCATGTCGTCGCCGAATAAGTAGTACTGGAAATAGGAGTTGGGAGCCATAGTAGGATCAATGGCGGTTAAATCTTTTACCTTCTTCGCCGTCTCATACCAGGAGTTGTCCGTATAGTCTCCGTTATTTCCTTCGTCAGGAAGCGTATTGCCGTATTCCAACTGATGCGCAAGGAGTTTATCAATGTATTCGTTGCCGTCGTCGTCCTTGATGGAGGTCCACCAGCCGAAGTGATTGAGGCCGAAGTAGCGCACGGTCATTTCCTTGCGGTCGTTAAAGCCCAGGATCTTCGCAATGTTGTTTTCCATACCGATCGGCATATCGCAGATGTTAATGACTCTCGCATCCGGCTTAAAGCGTCTGCACGCCTCCGCCACGATGGCCGCCGGGTTGGAGTAGTTCAGCATCCAGCAGTTCGGGGAGTATTTCTCCATGTACTCGATGTTTTCCAGAACGCCGGGGATAGAGCGCATGCCGTAGGCGATTCCGCCTGGGCCGCAGGTTTCCTGGCCGACTACGCCGTATTTTAACGGGATCTTCTCATCCTTTTCTCTCATCGGAAGCTGTCCAACGCGGATATGGGCCAGACAGAAATCAACGTCTGTATAAGCCGTCTCCGGATCTGTGGTAGCTACAAACTCGATGGAAGGATCCTTTTCCCTGACGATAATCTCGCAGGCCTTAGCCAGTCTGCCCTGGCGCTCCTCATCGTTGTCATACAGCTTGATGGCGCGGAGCGGAAGCCTGTCCATGTTGTCCAGCAACATCAGAATAATCTCCGGTGTATAGGTACTGCCGCCGCCTGCTATTACTACGGAAAATTTTTTCTTATTCATATTCTATGATTCTCCTTCTACTAGATATATTTTGTTTCTCTCATCCTGTCTCTTAAAAAAGCTCGATGGAAGTTGATATGCTTATTAAGCGGTTCAGGAAATCTGTTTCATCTTTTGCCTCATACAGGGTGTGCACCAGGTTTTCATTCATGGCTACCTGTTTGAAAAATTCGAACAGAATACTCACATCGTCGTTGGGTCTTCCCTCAATCGCCAGGAGGAAGATGACCTTCACTGCTTTTTTGCAGATCGTGACCGGCGGCTTTAAGATGGCTGCCGCCACCGCAGTCTCCTTCGCAAAGGTCATGAGCGGGTGGGGAATCATCACGGACTCCCCGATGACTGTGGGGTAGTTGACTTCTCTGGACAGGACGTCATCCACATATTCTTCCACCGTCTCGATCTTATCCTGCTCCTTAAACTTCCTGGAAAGCGTCTCGATGACAATTTCAAACGGCGCCTTTCCATTCCAGTCTGCGGATCCGGCCTCCTTTGCAAAGATCTTGATGCACTGTGTGTTAAAATACTTGTTGACGATCGTGGTAAACCGTCTGCTCACCCGCATGCGTCTGATAAACCCGTTCAGCGCTGAAAAGTCCTGCTGGTTCGGAATTCCATTGATCCGGAACACGGGTATGTCCGTCTTTACTCTCTGCCCTTCGGTGGAAATGATCAAATCCACCGCAGAAGCAGTAACAGCCCCCTCGCCGCCATACGGCGAGGGATACTCCAGCTGGTGCTTGGGAAGGACCTTTACAAGTTCAATCTGATTCTGGAAATGATCGCCCAGCCAGTTGCAGATAACCGCGTTGACGCTCTGCCGCGGAGCACTGATCACCACGGTTTTTAACCGCCGGTTCACCTTTTCCAGAAAGTAGGCCACATAAAGGGCCATATAGGCGATCTCTTCATCCCGGATGGGAATGCTTTTATATTTAAACATGATCGGGACGAGCAGAATCGCAATTTCGTAGGCATATGGATACTGGGTTTTGATATCCTGCAGAATCGGATTGTCGATCCGGTATCCGGTATCAATCCTGCGGATTAAATACTCCAGATCCAGTTTCTGTGCCTTTAAATGATACAAAAGATTGGTCAGGACCTCCACCGGGAATTCGTCCGCCTTCACTCCAAAGAGCTCATGGCCCTGGCGTTTCCTCATGACTGTGGCGTAAATGGCGCCCACCACCATGTAGAGACTGGCATCAGATACAAGAATCTCATGACCGCCGAAATAATCCTTGACCGCTTTTATGAACGACTCATACTCTACCCGGTCAAACTGGCCGCGAAACAGGAGTTCCAGATAATCACTGCCCCAATCCGTATGAGTCTGTACTTCATATTTGATAATGTTAAAAATGGAAAGTCTGATCTTTTCTTCATTTTCCACGATCCGGATCTGGTTTCCTTCCAGAACCAGAAGGCATAAGTCCATTTTATCCTTCAGCATCCTGCGAAGCTTCAGCACTTCCTCCCGAAGCGCCGTCTGGGATAAGAACAGTTCCTCTTCCAGATCGTATAAGTTGCAGCTCCCCTCTTCCAGGGCGTGGCCCAGAATCGCGTAGCCGCGGTTGTGGGGGGCAATGACATGATTCCTGTCACTGCCTCCGCTTAGAACAGCCCGAAAATCTTCCATATCTTCCTGCGTGATATAATAACCGATTCTTTTCGAGGCTTTTATGGAGGGGGAAATCAGCCTTCCCTCCGTTTGGCAGAGTAATTGATCACCGCTTAAAGCCGAGTTTATCTGCAGAATATCGTTCCTGATCGTGCGGGAAGACACTCCAAAATATTTTGCCAGTTTATCACCTGTGATGCCTGACACGTTATTCATGATATACTCTATGATTTCTATCTGCCTTTTCGTAACTGTCATGTTCTGCCTACTCCGCTTCGCTCTTGGCTTCTCTCTTCAATTCGTCTTTTTCCATCATCTTGAAGAATGGATAATAAATCAGTGCCATGAGAATCAGTGATACAAATACGAGTACAACGCTTCTCCAGTCATACGTGGTTAAGAACGCGCCTACGCCCGGAGGTAAGAATCCTGGAGGTGCTGCCACCGGATAGCCGACCAGCCCCATCTTCATGCTGAAGTATGTAAGAACGGTAATGAGCAGTGGTCCGAATACGAACGGAATGAACATATACGGATTCAAAAGAATCGGAAGTCCGAAGATAACCGGCTCATTGATGCCAAAAATAGATGGAACGAGTGATGCCACACCGATGGATTTAAACGACTTCGCCTTTGATTTCATCATAAACAGGACGAGGCCTAATGTCAATCCGGAACCTGCCACCTGAAGGAAATTGTAGTAGAGTCCATAGGTGAAAATATGGGTAACCGGAGCACCGGAGGCGTAATTGGCCATATTCTCAGCCTGATAAGCAATTGCAAATGCAGCCCACACCGCGGAGGTGATGGAAGGTCCGTGAAGACCAAAGAACCATAAAAACTGTGTCAGGAATATGACAATCAGCAGGGCCGGAAGCGTGTCCATAGTGCTGATCGCAGGTGCCAGCAGTTTCATAATGGCCGCCGGGAATGCAAGACCGGATACCGCAATCGAAATGTTGGCGATAGCGACCGCTACAATTACATTGACTACCAGAGGGATCAGGGAAGCAAAGCTCTCTCCTACCATCGGAGGTACAGAAGATGGCAGCTTGATAATCACATTGCGCTTAATAAGGAACCGTGTGATCTCCACACTCATAATACCGGATATAATACTGGTAAAGAGTCCCGATGCACCTAAAAACTCAGTACTGATACCGCCTTCGATGGAAACCGCGGAAAGAATCAGGTGAACGATAATAGCCGTAACACCCGTCTGCGTATTATGGGTTCCGTATCTTTTAGCCAGTGCTGTGGCAATAAAGAACGCTGCAAAAATCGACAGCAGGTCATTGGTGAAGCCGGCCGCATACGTCAGTACACCCATATGAGCAGAAATAAAATCGTGGATCGGTCCTGAAGCGATTAAGTTGTTCAGCGCGATCGGCAAAAGGCAGATGGAGCCGATAATGATAACCGGAATATCTGCGATCATGCCGTCTTTGATGGCCTGGAGCCAGTTGTTTTTCTCAACCCAGTTGGCAACGGGCATCATGTACTTCATAAGCTTGTCCTGAAAACCTGTGGTTTTCTCATTCATAAAGAAAGTTCCCCCTTTAATCATTTGTTCTTAAGGCCTTAATATTGTAACTAGAGTGTACCTGATTTTATTTTTCACCGCAAACGTTCTTTTTCCTAAGTGTTAGGAAACCATGTCACGATCCCGGGATATAATTTCAGGGCCTTAAGAAAGCCGGCAGTCAAAAAAAGAATGCCCAAAGAGCCGCGCTCCTCAGGCATTCATCTGCTTTTATCCTAAATCTATATCCACATGATCTCTGTCACATACCAGTTGTTCCCCCTCCACCTTCAGCTCCGCTACCTGCAGGGAAGTTCTCCTGTGCCTGTATTCCCAGACAAAATCCGGATTACTGCGTTCCTCCCTGCTCACCTCCGGGTGGGTAAAATAGAATATATATGCCCTGTCCTTATGGACCAGAACATCGGCATGGGCCGCTATCGTCCCGTCGTCGGTCCTGCTGCCCGGCTGTGCCAGAATATTTGGACAGCGGTCCCAGAGCTTTAAATCATCACTTCTGTAAACCCCCAGCCCCTCCCATGGATCGGTAATCATCCAGTAATGATGCTTAAAGAAGAAGACATTGGGGCCTTCATGAGGGCAGTCCGTAATCTCCGCCCCGCCCGCAGTCCAGTGGTAAAGATCTTCGCTGTACGCCGTATAGGTATGACTGTCATGAACCTCATCTTTATACCACATTTTCCAGGTGCTATCCGGACAGCGCACCACGCAGGCGTCTATCACCCGGTCTGAAGATAGAGCAAGGGGTCCCTGAAGCGTCCAGTCCCACAGATTCCCGCTGGTATAGTGTAAAATCGTTCTTTTACAGTCCCACGTGGCGGGAATCCCTCTGACGTATGACACATACATATGGTAAACGCCCTCATATTCCATAATCTCCGGCGCCCAGTATGTATTTCTGCCTTTCTCGTATTCCAGTCCCCGGGCGGTTCCCCGGTAAATCCAGGTCTTCCCCCAGTCATCGGAACTGGCAATCCCAATGTCGGTTCCGTGTACATAGGAAAACCCATGATTGACGGCTGCGGCCCTTCTGTTTGTATAAAATATCCACCAGCTCTGTTCCTGTTTATTCCAGATAATTACCGGATCCGCGGCGCCGTCGTAAATCGGATCGCGAAACAGCGGAGCCCCGGGCACTACTGTATTTTTCATTAATGATTGACCTCCTTTATTTTCGCTGACAGTGCACCAGCCTGACCTGTCACCCTGGTTCGCTGCCGCAGTAACAGTTCAGCCTTCACTTCCTGCTGCATTTAACCTTTGACTGCTCCGCTTGTAATGCCGGCAATAATATGCTTCTGCATCGCCACGTAGAAAATCGTAATTGGAATCAGCACAATCACCATGGTGCAGAGCATCACGGTCCAGTTGTTGGCGAACTGTCCGACCCCCTTGTATACCTCCATAATCAACGTAAACTTATCCGAAGAACTGATAAAGAGATAGGGCAGCATGAAATCATTCCATATCCACATAACATCAAAGATCACAATCGTCGTGGTAACCGGCTTTAGCAGGGGAAATACGATCCGCCAGAACAGTTTCCAGAGATTGGCTCCGTCGATCAGCGCAGCCTCCTCCAGGTCCTTTGGCACTCCTCCTAAAAATCCCTGATACATGAACATGGCGAAATTACACCAGCTGGAATACAGCACAATCATACCGGCTACGGAATTCTGCAGTTTAAAGAAGGACATCAGGTTAAACAGCGGAATCAGCGTCGTCTGGACCGGAACCATGAAGCCAATCAGAAAATAGAAGAAAAGGAATTGGGTCAGCTTATTTTTTCTCCTGCTTATGGCATAGGAAGCCATAGAGCCGATAGATATGATAATGACCACCGATACCACCGTAATCAGAATCGAATTGCGGAAGCTGCTCCAGAAATTGATTGTATCAAGCGCCTGTCTATACAAATCAAGAGTAAAGCTTTTTACAGGGAGAGAAAGCGGGGATACGGTTGCTTCCCTGGCTGGCTTAAACGTATTGACGAGAAGATAATAAAATGGTATGAAGAAAATAATACAGACGCCCAGCATCGCCGCTTCACCCAGAATACTCTTTACGCCTCGCTTCTTTACTGTCATTTATTCCACCTCCCGTTTCTTCATAAGCTTTAACTGAATCACGCTGATCACTGCGATAAAGACAAAGAAAATCGTCGACATGGCCGTCGCTTTGCCATAGGACTTTTCGACAAAGCCCGTTTTTATAATTATCTGTGAAACCAGTGTTGTCGATGTACCGGGACCTCCGCTGGTCAGTGCAAACGGCAGATCATAAAGCTTCATGGAATTTAAGAGCAGAAGCATGACGCTGACCGTCATAGCGGAAGCCAGCATGGGAAATGTGATATACCGGAATTTCTGCCACGCAGTCGCCCCATCCACATTGGCGGCCTCATAATACTCCGTTGGAATGCTCTGAAGCTGTGCCAGATAGATACAGGCGTGCCAGCCGACAACACTCCATAAGTTGACCAGAAGCACGGAAAACATGGCCCATTTCGGAACAGCCAGCCACATGACCGGATTGATTCCGAACAGTCCCAGCAGCTTATTCAGCAATCCGTTGCCTGTAGGCGATAAAATATACGCCCATAGATAGCCCAGAATAATCGCACTGGGAACAGATGGGAAAAAGAATACGGCTCTCTGGAGATTCTTCGTTTTCATTCCGGAGTTTAACACCAGTGACAGCGGAATGGCAAAAACAGTTGTCACCAGAGGGAACACGATGCTGTAAAAGCACGTGTTCAGCAGAGCTGTCTTCATAGACCGGTCCGCAAACACCAGCCTGAAATTTTTAAGTCCCGTAAAGCTTAAGTGACTCATGGAATATCCGTCCCAGTTGGTAAAAGACAGTCCCAGGGTCTGGACCAGCGGTATTACCGTAAGTATCGTATATACAATAAACGCAGGCAGAATAAACAGCAGATAGGGCAGTTCTTTTCTCAGTTTAACCTTCATTTCAATCATCCTTTCCTGAAAATGGGTAGAAAAAGGGTGCCGCAAAAGGGTATGTTCCTTTTGCAGCACCCTTTTATAGCTCTTATGTGATGAAAGCTATTGACTTAATTCTGCCTGTTTTTCATCAAGCCTCACAGGTATATTCTCGATCGTATCGGCTCCTGTAATCGTATCCTGGATACCGGATAAGAACTCTTTGTAGATACCGGAGGAATTATTCCATACAATCTGCGGCAGATAGAAGCTGCCGGAAACCGCATCCTCTTTGAATTTCTCAAAGACAGTTCCCATGGTATAGTCGATTCCTTCCACGATGATCGCATTATTTGTAACCTTCTGCCATTTCACAATATTTTCATCCCTTGCCATATACTCTATAAATGCACGGCAGGCATCCTTATGCTCGGAGGTAGTGCTGACAGACAATCCTACATTCACCGCACCCGGCAGGACACGGTTTCCGCTGTTGTCGGAAAGTCCGAAAATATCGTAGTTCAGCTCGGGGTTCTTCTGTTCAATCGTGGCAATATTCCATGGACCGCCGTGCATCATGGCAACCTCACCGTTGGCAAACATGTCGATCACCTGATCGCTGTTAAGTCCAAGCGCCATCTGGCTGTAGAGTCCGCTGGCTATCATATCGTTGTACCAGAGCTTCAGCGGCTCCGTATATTTCTCCTGGAACGTTGCCTTTCCCTCGTTGATCTGGACATCCGCATCCGGTTCCTGGCTGATGACGCTGCACTGATACAGATCCTGCGCCAGGTTATGAACATTATCGGCATCATCCAGATAGGGTTCCACGCCAATCGCCTTCAGTTTTGCCGCACAGTCCACGAAGTCCTGCCATGTCTCAGGCTCCTTCTCAATACCGGCCTGTTCAAACAGATCTTTGTTATAGAAGATTCCGCCAATCCAGGCATCCGGAGAATACCCGTATATCTTCCCATCTTTTCCGTAGGTCGCCGAGGTTGCAGGGTCGATTCTGGAGAATATCTCCATATCACTGATATCTTCCGCTACGCCCTTGCTGATAACCTCCTGCTTATTCTCTGCCGCGATATAGAACATATCGGTCATCTGCCCGGAGGCAGCTAATACACTGAATTTATCCACATACTGCTGTACCGGCGGAACGTATTGAAGGTCTATTTTGATATTGGGATTTTCCTGTTCAAAGCCCGCAATAAACTCTCCCAGAATCTCATCTGTATTCCACGACAAAAGACTGATCGTTACCTTTTCCCCTGAAGCTTTCGCACTTCCCTCTGTTGTACTCTCCGCTGCGGCACTGTCCGCCGAAGTAGTCGATCCGTTGTTCCCCTGGCCGCCGCAGCCGGACAGAACCGCCGCTGCTGCTAATACGCCTGCTAATAATGCTGCTCCTTTTTTCATTTCAGGAACCCTCCCTTTCTTTGATAAGTCCATTATATCCGTCCGGGATCCATTTCTAAATGTTTAAAACTCGGGGATTTTTGCTTCTTATCAAGGGGGTCTGCCGTTAATCCTGCTAAATACTACGCTTCTGTTGCTCAAAACTACGAATGCCTGCGGTACCGGTTGGGAGACTGTCCCGTATACTCTTTGAACTTTCGCGAAAAATGGTACTCGCTTTCATATCCGATCTGCCTTGCAACAGTCCCGATGGTATCATCCGTCGTTGTGAGAAGCTCTTTTGCCTTCTGCATCCGCAGCTGTGTGACGTAATCCCAGTACCCAATCCCCGTTTTTTCTTTGTACAGACTGGTAAAATAGTTTTTGCTGATTCCGATAAAGTCCGCCGCCATCTGGACAGAAAAGCCGGGATCCGAGAACTTAAGCTCCGCAAAGGAATTTGCCCGGAATACGGCGTGTTCTCCTTTTCCCGCCTTTCGCATCGTATGGTCAAGCTCATCGAATGCCTCTTCTATCCTGCGGCATAAGAAGCGCTTCAGCACATCGCAGCTGACCGTATCGTAGATTTTCTCCATGCGAAGATTTCTCATCAGGTGAAAGGACTCCTCAGGTGCAAACTTTTTTAAACCGAACTTTATTTTTACCAGAACATCCAGCGCAAAATTTTTCAGTAGACGGGGCGAGATCTGCTCCAGCCTGGCCTTATTAAACTGGCCGTCTATCAGACTTATCAGACTCTCCGGTGTATTCTCTGCCAGCGCTGCCACGATCAATCCGTCCAGTGGCGCCTTCAGCTCCGTATCCTGAAACGGATAATCCTCCAGCTTGTATACGCTGCCGTATTTCTCATAGAAACCGTAATTTTCCTGTGAATAGGACCGCGTAAGGAAATCGCAGAGCGGCCATGTACTCTCTTCGAGTTTCCATAAGTAAAGCTCTGCGGCGTAATCATTTTCCCGAAAAAACGCTATTATGGCCTGTGCCGCAGACTCATCGGGAACTGCATCGCCGTAACCGAGGTAAAGGGAGGTCCCCGACAGAATAAAGATCAGATCCAGCCCCTCAGAGACAACCGGCTGTGACGCCAGCCCCGCTGTAAGTTCTTTCATCCTCGCCGCCGGCGCCTCGTCACCGGTAAGCGGACGCAGAATCAGGCGGTACAGGGCCTTCATTTCTGAAAGGTACTTATACGGCGGCATTTTTCCGTCCGCATTCTGGGAAATACAGGCGAATATCTGATTCATTTCGTCTGTATACGGATTGGAATACAGATCCCGGTTTTTCTCCTGCCGGCATCTGGAATCCAGTGTTTTTTTGATTTTATCCACCTGCTGGTTCAGCATCATACGGCTCACCGGTTTTAGGAGGAAATCCTGTACGCCATAGCGGATGGCCTTCTGTGCGTAAGAAAAATCACTGTATGCACTGACAATTACGATCTGGACATCCTGATTTTCTTCTCTAATACACCGGACGCACTCAAGGCCGTCCAGAAGCGGCAGCTGGATGTCCATAAAAATCAGATCCGGCTGGAGGCGTTCGTACATTTGAAGAGCTTCCTGGCCGTCAGCCGCTGTTCCCACAATTTGAAATCCCTTTTCTTCCCAGGGAACCATTTTTTCAAAGAGCTGGTAATTAATGATCTCGTCATCCACAAAACAAACCTTATACATAATTTCCCCCAATTATACGGTCTCGTACGGGATACGCAGGGTAACCTCCGTATACTCTGATTCTCTGCTGTCGATGGTAATGCCATACTCTTCCCCGTAGGTCAGATGCAGCCTGGAATTCGTATTGATAATCCCGATTCCTCCAGATTCCGCCTGGCCGTTCAGCCTGCACCGCAGAGCCTCCAGAGCCTCTTTTCCCATCCCACGGCCATTATCTCTTACCAGTATCAGGATGTCTTTCTCTTCTTTCCACACACGGATGGCAATTACACCGCCAGTCCGGTTCTTAAGCGCGTGCTTAAAGCAGTTTTCCACGACCGGCTGCAGCACAAACTTGCAGGTCCGGCAGTCGTAGAGTTCCGGATCACAGCTGATTTCATAAGTAAACATTTGGGTAAACCTTTTCTTATAAAACATCAGATAGTCATCGGTATACTCCAGTTCTTCTTTCAGAGAGACGCTTTCCCTCTTCCGCTCCATCGTATAGCGCATCATCCGGCTGAGCGCCTGAATCATTTCTTCAATCTCCAGGTTGTCAGACAGAACAGCCTTTGCCTGGATCAGCTGAAATACATTGTAAAGGAAATGCGGATTGATCTGATTCGTCAGCGCTTCCAGCTCCGCCTCTTTCTGTTTCAGCTTCGCCACATAGACGTCATTAATCAGATCATTCATATGGTCTGCCATCTCCTCGAAGCGGGAACGTATGACAGCCAGCTCCTGCGGCGCATGTTCAAAGCCGCTGATATCCGTGGAACGGCTTCCGTCATAGGAAACAATTCTCTGAATCAGGGCGTTGAAAGGCCGTTTGATCAAATGGCTGTTATAGGCAGAGATCAGTACCAGAAAGATCAGAACCACTGCCATGAGAAGCGCTGCAACGGTAAGAAGCTGCATGATCGGCTGTATGATGATTGCCAGACTGTTCTCCGATACCATCGTCCATCTGTTTGACAGCTTTTTCGCAATGTAGACCGACTGATCGTTCTGCGCTGCTCCGCAGTCCCCTTCCTTAAGGCTGTCTAAAAATTCTTCCTCCACCTGATCTGACCAGGACCGGCCATTTTTATAGTCCAGAATCATGCGGTTATCTTCATCCAGAATGAGGAACCCTGAATCCGACATCTGCTGTGCGGAAAAGAACTCCGTCAGCTTCGACAGATCGCATTCCATCAAAATATAGCCGATCAGAAGATCCGACTGATAAACCGGAAAAAAAGCCGTAACAGTCCTGTATGGCCCTTTATTTTCGTACATGTGGTCTCTTCCATGGGGCGACGCATATCTTACAAATGTTTTATTCACTAATGCCTCCTGAAACCAGTCTGCACTTACATAATCATAGCCGCTGCGCAGAATATCATTCATGCTGTACACAACGGTGGAATCCGGCTGTATGAATAGTACATCGGTTATGTAATCACTGAATAGATTTATATTGGTCAGAAACGTGTCGACACTGCGTATGGCCTGCATCCACTCGGCGGAGTACAGCTTATAATGGCCCCGCAGCAGCCTGACCGCAGGTGTGTAGCCCGCCAGCGTAACAAAAGGCTCCTCCAGACTTTTCAGCCTGCTGTCCAGCGTGTCTGCCACGGTGACCAGCTGCTCCTCCTTACTCCGTAGGATGTTGTCCCTCATGTATCTGCCAATAAAGATGGTAAATACAATGGTCAACAGAATAATCGCCGTAATAAACACACCGGAAACTCTCATAACTGTCTGAGTTACAATTGACCGCTGCTTTTTCAATCTCTTCCCCCTGTATTAATTTCTGTTAAGCAGTCGTTCCTTCCGCTCCAGCATCTCATCAATTCTGGCAATATACTGCTCCACATCCTTTACGTTCTCCACCCGCTCCAGCCGGTTTTCCGCCGGATATACCACCTTTGTGGTAGTCCCTGCCCCGCAGGCCACTATCGTCTGCTTTTCTTCCATAATCAGAATATTATAGATACACGCTTTTCCCGGCCTGGAATAGCCTACGTTTTCAAAATTGCCGGCCATGTTTTTCTGACGGTATAAATAGTACGGTTCCTGCCCCATTTCACGAGCACAGGAAGCGGTTAAATCGATCATATCCTGGGTGTTTGTTATCTTTAAATCCCCATATTTTTCCTTAAACATGTTAAGCCGGGCCGCACGTTTGATCGCCAGAGAGTGAACGGTGATACTGTCCGGATCAAGCGCCCTGATCTCCTCCATGGTGTGGCGGACATCTTCCAAATCTTCCTCCGGAAGCCCGATAATCAAATCCATGTTGATATTGTCAAATCCCATCTCTCTCGCAAGCCGGTACTTCTCTTTTACCATGTCTACGGTGTGGCGGCGGCCGATCAAGTCCAGCGTCGCCTGTTTCATGGTCTGAGGATTGATGGAAATACGGGTGACTCCGTAATCCAGCAGAACCTTTAATTTTTCCTCCGTGATACTGTCCGGACGCCCGGCCTCTACGGTAAATTCCTTGACTGAGGTAAAGTCGAACGTGGCTTTCAGCTTTCTCATTACCATCTCCAGATGTTCCGCAGACAGCGAGGTAGGAGTTCCTCCGCCAAAGTATACCGTATCCAGGGTACGGCCGGCCATGGTCCGGGCTGCGTAGTCCATCTCCTTAAAAAGCGCGGACAGATATTCCTCCATCCGCTTCTCCCAGCTCTTAATAGGGAAGGAGGTAAAGGAACAGTAGAGACACGTAGTCGGGCAGAACGGAATTCCCACATACAGGCTGTAGCCGTTCTCATAATCGATCGCGGAGAGAAGTTCCCGCTCACGCTCAGCGATCTCGATGCTTAAATCGATCTTCTCGTCGCTGGTTAAGTAAGTCTCTTTCATATAGGAACGGACCTCGTCCTCCCCTTTTCCCTCTGTCAGCTTGGTCATGGCAATCTTCGTCGGACGGATTCCCGTAAGCGTTCCCCAGGGCAGCTCTTTCTTCGTCTTTTCTGAGAGCAGGCCGTACAGCATGCGCTTAATCCGGTTCTTTGTCTCAAAACGGTTGGAATAGTCCGCCTCCACCGCCGCTTCGTTCTCCAGGATTTCTCCGTCTTCCACATACTCTCTGACTGTCAGGAAATAGTCGTTCTCTCCCGTCTTCCCATACACAGACAGACGGGGCTTCTCTTCCCCGTCCACTTCTTCATGAATATACGTTTCTCCCGGGTAAAATGCCATGAGCAGTTCCCGGATATCCTGCTCAAAGGCGTTGTCGTCTAATATAATTCCTATCATGGTATTTTCGTTCCTATCTGTTGTAAAATGCGACCGGATTATGGGCCTTCTCGTGTCTGATGGTGGTCGGCTCCCCGTGTCCCGGATAAACCATCGTGTCCTCCGGAAGAACAAACAGCCGTTCTTTGATGGAGCGAATGATATCCGCAGAGCTTCCTGTCGGGAAATCGGTCCGTCCCAGGGATTCTGCAAATAAGGTATCCCCGGATATCAGAACGTCCTCCTCTTCTATCCACAGGCACATGGAGCCAGCGGTGTGGCCGGGAGTCTCTATAACCTGCCATTTAAAACCGGCAAGCTCCAGGACATCCCCATCCTTTACCAGACGGTCCGGGCTCAGCGAAAAGCCGGTTCCGTAGGAGCCTGTCATATTAAGCCTGGGATCTCCCAGAAGCTTCGCTTCCTTTTCTGCCGCATAGACGGTAATCTCCTGAAAAGCACGGCGGATCTCCTCCACCGCTAAAATATGATCGAAATGGCCGTGGGTCAGCACAATCGCCTCCGGAATGATTCCATACTCCCTGCATTTATTCAGAATATGGGCTCCGTTGTCTCCCGGGTCCACGATAACCGCCTTCTTCAAATCTTCCCGGTAAACCAGGTAGCAGTTAGTTCCGACCATTCCAACGGTACACGTTCTGATTCTGAAATTACTCATACGCTCATCCTCTCTCTTCCTATTCCTTTTACCTGAACAGTACTGCATGGCAAAATCTGCCCTGCAGACTCACAGAGTTACCGTTCCTATGAAACAAGAGAACTGCGTTATCCCGCAGTCCTCTCTATATCAATTACGCCTTCAATTTGTCTCAGTTTATCGGTCAGCCGGTTCAGCTCCTCCACGCCGTGAATATCGAAAGTCATTGTGATGGTAGCCTTTCCCTGTTTGTTCGTTCTGGAATTCATGGAGGTGATATCGATCTGGCGCTCCGTGAAGACCTTGGAAATATCGACGAACATACCGATCCGGTTGTTTGCATAGATCTTGATTTCCGTCGAGTAGCGTTCCTTCGTATCATCGCCCTCCGGTGTCTGCCACTCCGCATCGATCAGACGGCTTCTCTCATCTTCCGGAAGGTTGATGACATTTACGCAGTCGGTCCTGTGGATGGAAATTCCACGGCCGCGCGTGACGAAGCCTACGATCTCGTCGCCCGGTACCGGGCTGCAGCATTTGGAAAAACGGACCGCCAGATCATGGATTCCCTTGACCACGATGCCGCTCTTGCTGTGTTTGTTGACAGGCAGTTTATTGCTCATGTCCTCGATATCATTTAAAATCGTGGTATCGGTGACTTCCTTCTTCATCTTCTTGGCCCGCTCATCCACCATCTTGTTGATGACCTGGCCCTCTTTCAGTCCGCCGTGTCCGATCGACGCCAGCACGGACTCCCAGTCGCGGAACGCATAGCGCTTCATGACCTTATCCTGGTACTCCGGCTTGTTGATATCGGAATAGACGATACCCTTCGCCTTGCAGTAGCGGTCCACCATCTCTTTGCCCCGGAGAATATTGTCCTCCTTGAGCTCAGTCTTAAACCACTGGTTGATCTTATTCTTGGCCTGTGTGCTCTTTACGATATTCAGCCAGTCGCGGCTCGGCCCCTTGCAGTTCTGGGAGGTGATGACCTCCACCTGGTCGCCGTTCTGGATCACATAATCGATATTGACCAGCTTGCCGTTCACCCGTGCGCCGACCATCTTGTTGCCAACCGCACTGTGGATGGAATACGCAAAGTCAATAGGTGTAGAGCCGCTTGGAAGATTCTTGACATCGCCGGAGGGGGTGAAACAGTACACACTGTCGGAAAACAGGTCCAGATCGCCCTTGACCATATTCAAGAATTCCTTGTTGTCTGACATGTCTTTCTGCCATTCCAGAATCTGGCGCAGCCAGCTTAACTTCTCCTCTTCCTTGCCTGCCGCCACCTGTCCGCTTCCGCTCTCCTTATACTTCCAGTGGGCGGCGATACCGTATTCCGCGGTCCGGTGCATCTCATACGTTCGGATCTGAATCTCGAACGGCTGTCCGTTGCTCCCGATCAGTGTCGTATGGAGTGACTGGTACATATTGGGCTTCGGCATGGCGATATAGTCCTTGAACCTGCCCGGAATCGGCTTATACAGTTCATGGATGACGCCCAGCGCCGCATAGCAGTCCTTGACGCTGTCCACGATGATTCTCACAGCAAACAGGTCGTAAATCTGGTCGAGAGTCTTGTTCTGGTTTACCATCTTCTTGTAGATACTGAAGAAATGCTTCACTCTTCCGTCCACCTTGGCTACGATGGCCGCCTCGTTTAAGTGTTCCTGCACTTCATCCACGATGCTCTTTACAAACGACTCTCTGGCGTCTTTCTTTAAGGAAATCTTCTCAGCCAGATCGTAATACACATCCGGCTGCAAATATTTTAAGGACAGATCGTCCAGCTCTATCTTAATTTTGGAAATACCCAGGCGGTGAGCAATGGGCGCATAGATCTCCATGGTCTCGCGGGCTTTTTCCTTTTGTTTCTCCGGTTTCATGTACTGGAGCGTTCTCATGTTATGGAGCCGGTCCGCCAGCTTGATGATGATGACACGGATATCCTTCGCCATGGCCAGGAACATCTTCCTCAGATTCTCGGCCTGCAGCTCCATCTTATCCATGGACCAGGACAGCTGAGTCAGTTTCGTAACGCCGTCGACAAGAAGCGCCACCTCTCCCCCAAACTCTTTTCCCAGTTCATCCAGCGTCATAACAGTATCTTCCACCACATCGTGAAGGATTCCTGCTGCGATCGTCTCCTTATCCATCTCTAAATCGGCCAGAATAATGGCAACACAAAGAGGGTGAATAATATACGGTTCACCCGACTTCCTCTTCTGCTCCTTATGAAAATTATCAGCAACATGGTAAGCCTTTTCGATCATGCTGATATCATCGGAAGGATGGTATCTGCGGATACTGGCGATCAATTCCTGATACAGCACCTCCGGACTGGTAAAATCAGCCGGGGCCTCCAGTTCCTCATCATTAGGCGACTTGATCTCCACCGCACCGTCAACCCTTCCAACTCCCAATGGAGTCCTATTCAGTTTTTCCATGGTTGATTCATCTGCCATATACTGTCACCTTTTCGCAACTTATCGGTTATTATAAACATAGTTAACATTCATTATAAATTTTTTTGACGAAAAATGCAAATGGTTTTTTATCAACAGATACGTTCATACAATACTATTGAATTTTTTAAACCCCACCTGTACTTTTTATAATACTATCCAACTTAACATAAATCTATAACAGGTTCAGTGTTGTCCTACCGCGCTTCCTTCTATTTTGCACACGCCGCCGGGTTATCATTTCCATAGAAAACGTCAGCCTCAAAAACTGGGACTGACGTTCTGCGTTATATATTAAGTTTCTTTATTCAACTGCGTATTTACAAGGCATACAGGCATGCTTATCCCCTTTATTTCCCGCAGATAGCTGAGGCCCCCGGTTTCGCTGTCTCTTAAATAAACAGTGATATTATCTGTATCCCGGTTGGTGCAAAGCAAGTACCTGTCACAGGAAGCCAGAATAAAATCTCTGGGGTGTTTTCCCTTACAGGAAAAATTCATGATCCGTTTTATCCGTCCATTTTCAGATACTCTGTATACTGCGATATCATCGGATCCCCGGTTAGAGCTGTAGAGATATTTCCCATCTCTGCTGATGCGGATAGCGGCACCTATGGAATACCCCTCATACCGGCAGAGGGCGCTCTCCTTTCCAACTGTCTCAAAGCCCGCTTCACTGCTGTACTCAAGGGTAAACACTTCAGAGGTGAGTTCCGCCAGAACATATGCAAATCTGCCGTTTGGATGGAACACCAAATGTCTTGGCCCTGATCCCTGCGGAAATGTGACACACAGATCTTTCTTTTCAACCAATTTGCCCTGACACCGGTCAACCTCATAGACAATCAGACGGTCTATTCCTAAATCACACACACACATTCTCATTCCATCGGGTGTAATCGAGACAGAATGTGCATGAGCTTTCTCCTGCCTTACCGGATCGCGTCCCTGACCGGTATGCACTTTTTCATCGAGAAGACTGCCAATCCCCCCGTCTTCTCTGATCTCATACATCAGGACGCTTGCATCCCGGTAACTCACGGCAAATAAAAGTTTTTCTTCCGGGTCCAGTGCAACATGAACGAGTCCTGCTCCTGGCGCCAGAACCTTATTAATCAGAGTAAGCCCTTTCTCCGTACAGTGGAAGGCCGCAATCTCTCCCCTGATCCCCGGCTGTGCTTCGGATACGGCATACAGTATTTTCCCGTTTCCGGACACAATCAGATAGGTAGGTGATATCATCTCCGCCACAAGCTTAAGAGGCGTTTCCGGTGCATATCCCATGTCCATGGTAATCTGATAGATCCCTCTGCTGTTCTGCTGTGTATACGTTCCGATAAATAATCTGTTTTTCATCATATCCCACCTCTGATTGATTATAGAGCAGTTTGAGTATCGTTCGGGTCTCCATGACGCGCCAGATCATACTCATTTGACCAGTCAAGCTCTCTGTATTCGCTGCCCTGAGGATCATTAGCGATGAATGCAACAAGCTGATTAAGCATCTCTTCCGTCCAGGTATTTCTGTCTATCTGGGCCGTTGTAAAGACATTCTGCGTAATCATCTCAAAACCGAAAATATCCTTAATATGAGTCTTTGCTGCGCCATTAACCACCTCTTCCACCTCGTGGCTCGGAATGAAGAACACTCCGCTGTAATCGGCAAATACAATATCCCCGGGAAGGCAGACTGCATTTCCGAACCGAATGACCGTATTAAATCCGGTCATAATAAAGTCCCTGATCGGCGTAGGATCAATGCCCCGGTAATACGCCTGAAATCCTTCCACTTTTCTCATCTGTTCCATGTCCCGAACGCCCCCCCATATAACAGCGCCTCCGGTCTTTGTTTTCGTCTGAATTGCCGTAGCCAGATTGCCCCCCACAAACGTACCTTTATAGATTTTATCATACATATCTGCAACTACAACATCGCCTTCTACCAGACTGTCGATCACCCACTGATTATAATTACCTTTGCGTCCTTCTGCCATTCCTGCATGAAAGCATACCTCATGAAGGTCAGGTCTCGTCGGTACAAAGGCGGCAGTGACTGCCCTGCCAATCAGTTTTCTCTCATCATCATGCAGCCGCTTAAGCTTTCCCTCAAATTGATTGTCATAGCCCTTTACAAAAAGGGGCTTCCAGATCTCCTCCAACGTCATTCCCCGCAGCGCCTCCAGATAATGATCCGGCACTCTCGGTCTTCCATCCGGAAAACGTTCCCCCTTCCATTCAGGAGTCAGGGCGATAATCTCCTCACGCACATTATATCTCATAGATGCATTCCTCCGTCAATCACCAGGTCTGTGCCTGTTATATAGCGTCCTTCCTCTGAACACAGAAGCAGCACGCCTCCGCTGCAGTCACACGCACGTCCTGCGTAACCACAGGGAATACCGTCCATCACTTTTTTTGAGTATTCCGGATCAGACAGAGCCGCCTCATTCCTTGGTGTCGCAATGACTCCCGGAGACATATTGTTGACGGTTACTCCAAAGGGGGCCATCTGTTTTGCCACATTTCTTACCAGATTATACTGCGCGTCCTTTGTCGCCGCATAAATGCCCATTTCCGGATGCGGTTTATACTGCTGGACACTTCCCACCGCTACAATTCTTCCCCAGCCCTTTTTCGCCATATAAGGTCCATACAGCTGCATCAGTTCCAACGTACTCAATAAGTTCACATGGACCTGCAGATGAAACTCCTCCGGTGTAATCTGATTCCATGGCTTGCGGATCTGAACGGATGCGTTCAGAACAAGAATATCGACGTCGCCGGTTTTCCGGTATAACTCGCTGCAGCTTCCCGATTCCGATAAATCTGCCGTCACCGGCCTGGAGCCCGGAATGCCAGCTGCCGCTTTTTCACATTTCTCCATGCTCTTTGAACCATGTACAAATACTGCGGCTCCCCGCTCTGCCAGACAGGAAGCGACGGCATACCCGATTCCCTGGGTAGAACCGGTAACCAGTGCTGTTTTTCCAGTTAAATCAAACATATTATCAACTCCATTCCCGGTCATTAGCCCATTCATGATCCCACTGGGCTGTAGACTCCCACTGTCCTGCATACTTTTTGTGGAGATGCTCAGCAATTAATTCTTCGTTTAATTCATCAATTCCAAGTCCAGGCTTATCCGGAACATCTATAAATCCATTCTGGAACAGCGGATTGGCAATTCCCTTCGCCAGGTCATTCCACCATGGTATATCAATGGAATGAAATTCTACCGCCATCACATTACGCACTGCGGCCGCGCAGTGAACCGCTGCCATACAGCCAATAGGGCTTTCGGCCATGTGGATCGCCATGGCAACACCGTATTTATTGCACATATCCCCCAGCTTTTTCGTCTCCATTGCACCGCCGATCGTCAGTACATCCGGATGAACGAGGGACACGCCCCCCGCTTCCATCAGCGGTTCGAAATTCTCATGCAGATAGATATCCTCGCCGGTCGCTATTGGAATCGTAGTTGCCCGTGATATGTTTACATAATGCTGTGTATTCTGCCAGGGCGCTACATCCTCAAGCCATGCAATGTTATATTTTTCTAAGCGTCTTGCAACTTTTATACAGTCCTGCCATGCGATATGTCCTAAGTGATCAATCGCCAGAGGAATCTCATATCCGATTACTTCCCGAACTTCACGGACGTAATTCTCCATATAATCCAGGCCATTTTCCGTTATCTGGATTCCTGTCGCATAATGAGGGATTGTGAAAACCCGGTAATTTTCTCCTCTCATAAGTTCATAGTCAATAGAACCGCTCTGATGCATGACCGCTTTGGCAGAATACTTTTTAATATCATCCAGAAAGCCCATCGGAGCGTTTAAGCAGCCCTTTTCTTCAAGAAGCATTTCTATTCCGAGATCCATTTTAAGAAACGTAAATCCAGCCTCCATCCGTTTTTCCAGTGCTCTTCCCATATCCGTTCCCGTATGCTTCCCATCCACATCGGTATCGCAGTATACCCTTACCTTGTCACGGTATTTGCCTCCAAGCAACTGATACATCGGCACACCGTACGCTTTTCCGACCAGATCCCACAGTGCTATCTCAATTCCGGAAACACCGCCCCCCTGTCTGGAATGGCCGCCGAACTGCCTGATCCGGTTAAAAAGCTTATCCACATTACACGGATTCTCTCCAACCAGCCTGCTTTTCAACATAAGAGCATAGGTGTCGCTGGAGGCATCTCTCACCTCTCCGTAACCGATTAGTCCCTGATTCGTGTAAACCTTGATTAACGGGCAGTGTTTGGGCGCTCCATCTATATTGGCAACTCTGATATCTGTAATCTTTAAATTCGATGGACCGGAACGCATATTTGTGTTTTCTGATACAATATCCGATATAAGCCTGTTTTCCATTCTGCTGTCTCCTCCATTGTTAAAGAATGATCTCGAAACGATTAGAGGCCTTTTTCGAGAAATCGATTTCTTTTTCTACGGTCTTACCAGCCACGTCAAACGTGAGCCTGTATTTACCGTAGAATCCTTTAAAATGTGTTTTACCCTCCCCATCAGTCATACAGTCTTCCTCTGTATGCCATTCGTTCTGGAATAAATTCTTTATAACCTTATAGGCGGGTTTTTCCGACATATCAAAACGGAGAAGTCCGCCATGGTAATAATTTTCTCCGGACGCCATATCGCCCTGCGGCGCAAAAGCGGCATACCCGTCTACCATATTCCAGTAAATAATGGCTTCTACCGCCTCATGGCTGAACCAGATGGAGTACAGCTGCTTTATGAGTTCCGCCTGAATTTCTTCGTCTTCCTCCTCCTTTGAATATGCGGGAATCGTAATCTCTGTAATCTGGATCGGCCGGTTAAGCTTTGCATATTGATCCAGAACAGCAAACAGCTTCTCAGGATTTCCCATCCGCTCAATACATACATTTTCCTGCTCTCTGGGATAGAACATATGGTACTGCATACCGATGGTATCGATCGGTGTATGGTTTAACAGTGCTCTTTCGATTTGCAGATAATACGCGGATCGATTATATTTAAACTGTTCCCAGGATGCACTGGATGCCTCATTGATGATCAGTTCATTATTTTTGAAGTAACGGTCTGCACGATCAAAACTCCATTCAACCACATCAGGTTCTTTAAAGAATTTCCGGTCCTCAAAAAGCTTGATTTCCATGGTTTCATTAATTACTTCCCAGCCATGAATCCTGTCACCGTAACGATCTGCCAGCTCATGAAAACGCTTGTCCAACAGCCGCTTGGTCTCATCAATATCGTCCGGCACCCAGTCTGGCGACCATGGCATGTAATTTAAACAGTGGGCCTTCGGCGTAATTCCATTCTCTTCGCAGTATTCCAGACAGAGATCCGGAACCGGACGGCGATATACTCTGGGGCTGTCCTTTTCAAAACGCGGCTTCCCCTGCTCCGGCTCTAAATCTTTCCAGTAAAACGGCAGTGTGGCCAGATTAAAAATCTCTTTAAACAGTTCTTTGTATTTGTCATTTTTCTCTTTTGTCTCCAACTCATCCAGCATAAACAGATTTGCGCCGTGTTTGAATTCATGTTTCTCTAAAACCGCTTTTATACGGACTCCTTTTAGAGGGGCTCCATCGCGGTCTTTGATACTCAGTTCCGCAAATCCCTTTCTGTTTTTTTCAATTCCAAGAGCCACCCGGTCATCCGTATATTCTTTCTGTTCATTAAAATACTTGAAAGCTGTTTCTTTTCTTCCCATCTTTATTTCCACCTTTTCCCTTTTTTGCTTTGATTGACTGCTATCATAAAAACTCTTATAATGTGATTAGAACACCCTACTTTATATTACCCAGGAGGCTATCATGATTGCCAAAGAATACATAATCCCGGGGCACAGCACTCCCACTTCTCAGCTACGTATGACGGAGGTTCTGACCCTGCATAAAGACAAGGTACTTCTCTATGAGCACCATCACACGGAGATTGAGATCGGACTCTACAACAGTTTTGGTGAATACAGCATCGACGGTATCATCTACCATTTTCAGCCTGGTGATATATTTATTTTCCCGAGCAACACAGACCACCGAATCTTAAAACTTGAACGCAGTTCTGATTTGAAAGTGCTCAATATTTTTCTGGAACCGACACTTATCTGGTCTCCTGGCAATGGCATGTTTAATCCCAGATATTTAAATGTATTTTCCAGACCTGAATTCAATTATCACCTGCCAACAGGAGATCCGTTTAATGCTCAGCTGACAATGCGGCTTTTAGACATCCGGAAAGAATTCTGCGACCGTCTCCCGGAATATGAATCCATGGTTAAAGTTCACTTACTGGCCATCTTAATTGAGATCACCCGCCACTACAATCCGCAGGAACAGATCACTGCCTCCCCTGCCAATGAAGAAAATCTGATATGCCTGGAACATGCGATCGAATATATCATGACCAACTTAACTGCTTCGCTTACTTTAAATGATATTGCCCGCCATGCCGGTTTAAGCAGAACGTATTTTTCTACTATTTTTAAGAAAATGAACGGCATATCCGTCTGGGATTTTATTACGATCAAACGGATTGACTTAGCTATCCATTACCTTACTCAAACCAGCAAGGATATCACAGAAATCGCAGGATTATGCGGATTTAACAGCACTACAAATTTTAATTACGCCTTTAAAAAGATAACCTCACTCTCTCCGGGTGTTTACCGGAAAAGTATCTGACGCTAAACCGGCCTCAGCAAAATGAATCTTCTGCCCTTGCTTTCTAAGCATGTCCTGCAGAGCCCTCCTGTCTAATTGTGAAAAGTCGCAGGTCTGAGCGGCAGCGATGCCTGCCGCCTCCCCTGTCACCGCACAGCCGGGAATTGCCCGGATGATATCCCACATACCGTCATCCACGGATACACACCGGCCCGCGCCGATTAAGTTTCTTATTTTTCCGGAGTAGAGACACCGGAATGGAATCTCATACACCATCCCCCTTTTTCTCCAGTCCCCAACCATACCGATTGAGTCCTCAAATTGCTTATCATTTTCAGATTCCTTAAGTGTATATTCGCCGCAGAGACGCCTTGTCATGCGGACCTGCGGTATCGTACTGATCGTAACCGGTTCAAAAGAATCATCTTTTAATTTATTTTGTCTGATATCTTCCAGAGTTGCTTTATGGGAAGCAAACAGCAGTTCGCTGTTCTCTTTTCCGTCCAGACCTGAAAAACGGCGTTTCAACAGTGCCTCTCCCTTATCTCTTTCCGTATCCTCCGGAGCGTCAGCAAATCCCAGTATTCTGAGTTTTACCCCCTCTCTGCCGTTTTGGTAATACCAGCCGGCAAGCGTATTCTTTTTCTTATACTCTTCTGTATCTCCATGGGCCAGCCAATAAAGGTCCGCATCTCCCGTTGCGTCCACATAGGCTGCTGCACAGACAGCACTTCTCCCGCTTTTATTTTCAATTACCAGTGCACGAACTTTATCACGCTCCATATGCACACTGCAGATCCGGGTATCATAGAGAATTTTCACTCCATTTTTCAGCAGTAATTCTTCTGCCAGAAGAGCCATACTCTGCGGGTTAAACTGAACCTCAAATCTCTGTTTTGATCGCTCCTCTTTTGTACCATTTTCAAGCCAGGCATTGGGATAACGCTCCTGGACTCCCTGGCTTATAGAAAGATGAAACAACTCCTCTGCTATGCCGTAGGACATCTGATTACCTCTGCCGTCGCACAGCGGCAGGTAGATCGTCACCAGACCGGCTGTCGCTAAGCCTCCCAGGATACACTGTTTTTCAATGAGAAGAACTTCCGCCCCGCTTCTGGCTGCTGCCAACGCCGCTGATATTCCCGCAATTCCACCGCCAGCCACCAACACGTCAACGGAAGGGGAAAGTGGAATCTTTAACTCTTCTTTTATATATTGCTCCATTACTCTCCTCCATCACTGTTTAATTCCTGACACTGCAATACTGGCCACGATGTGCTTTTGAAGCAGCAGAAACAAAATTGTTAAGGGAATCGCGCTTAACACCGCCACGGCCATTCTGGGACCGTAATATACGCTGTTCTGCTGTGCATTAAACATAGCCACGCCTACGGAAATCACCTGCTTTGCCGAATCACGGATAACTACCAGCGGCCATAAGTAGGAATTCCAGTTAGCAATCACCTGAAGGATACTTAATGTAGCCATAACCGGTTTTGACAGAGGAAGAATGATGCTGAAGAAAACACGCCATTCTCCCGCTCCATCCAGATATGCCGATTCCGCCAGTGAATCCGGGATTGATGCAATATTCTGTCTTGCAAAGAACACGCCGTATACGTAGGCAAAATTCCCCAGGATCAAAGGCCAGTATGTATTTAAAAGCCCCCAGCTCTTATACTGCAGATACAGCGGTACAAGCCTCGATTCAAAAGGAACCATCATGACAGCAAGCATAAAAATATACCAGAACTTCTTTCCGACAAAATCTCCTTTTGCGAATGCATACCCGCACATAAGGGAGAAAAATACGGAAATCAGGGTGTTCACAATTGTAATGAAAATCGTATTTCCATAGTATCTGGCCAGGTCTATCAGTTTTGCAGCGGCCTTATAGTTAAACAGAGCAGCTTCGTACGGTAACCATGAAAACGGCGGAAGTGCTGTCGTCGCGGCACGGTCAAAGGACAGAACAACCGCCCACCACAGCGGTGTCAGAATAATTGCCAGAATGACCAATAAGATAACGATTATAACTGATTTTCTGATTTTTGCTTTTCTCATACTCATTTCTCCTCATCCAAAAAGCCCGTCAACTTAACATTCAGCATGGTAAACGCAAATACCATAACAAATAAAATCATTGCTCCGGCTGAGGAAATACCATAGTTAGGCACTTCAAAGCTAAACTGATAAATATACATTAAAATTGTCTGCAGAGTGCCTCCCGGTACGCCTGCAGAACTGTTTCCGCCTATGATAAACAGATCGGTAAATCTGGATAACCCATTAATCATCGTCGTTACAAGCAAGAAGGAAAAGCAGCCTCTCATGCAGGGAATCGTTATATAGCAGATTTTTTTCCAGCCGTTGGCTCCGTCAACAGCCGCCGCATCATAAATTTCTGTTGGCACAGACTGCATGCTTGCCAGATTAATCAGCATGGAATACCCCATATTCATCCAGCACCACAGGATCGTCGCTCCGATCTTTGCATATTTAGCATTGGACAACCACCCAATGGTTATCTCACGCCCCAGAATCCGGCTTAAAAATGTATTTAATAGTCCCCCATCCCCCTGTAAAACAGCCTGAAACATCAGAATTACACTGACTCCTGTAATAATATTGGGAAGATAGAAGCCAATTCTGAAAAAACTCTGCGTCTTACCGGAACCGAGACTGTTAATCATAGTTGCCAGTATAAAACCCAAAGGAATTGTCAGCAGCCCCAAAAGAGCCAATAAAACAGTGTTCCATAAAGATTTTAAGAAGGTTGACTGTGTCATCAGGACCTTATAATTTTTTAGTCCCGCGAACTTTTCTCCAAATCCGATTACTGACACGTCAAACAAGCTGTATTTGATTGTTGTAAGCATAGGAAGGTAAACCAACAGCAGCAGCGTTACAATACTGACAATAATAAAAGAGTACCATGTCATCTGTTTTTTTATCTTTCTTTTTGTCCATTTCTTTTGTTTCATCATACCTCCTGCTTTCTATCAGGAGATGGGAAATGGTCAGAACCATTTCCCATCATTATGCCTGTGTTACTGAATGGATTTCAAATATTCATCGACCGAGTTTTGAAGTGTCTTAACTGCTTCTTCCGGTGTTGTAACCTGATTAAGCAGATCACTGATAACGACACCCATCGTCGAGGTTACCGGCCCAAAACTCACATTATTAAAGAAATCATTAGTGGAATTGTTAAAGCCATCCGGTATCTCTTCCATGGCTCTGTTAATAGCCTGAACCTTATCACCCATTTCCGTCTTTACGAATTCCATGCCAGATGGATTATTAGGAATTCTTCCGCAATCGGAAACCCATTTTGATACGGTTTCATCCGTAGATATGAATTTCAGGAATTCCCATGCCCATTCTTTATTCTCACTGGTCTTGCAGATCGCCACATTGTTGCTTCCCATAAAAGCGGATGGTTTTCCTTTATACTCTCCGGCTTCTATGGCCGGCATGTTCCAGAAAACAAACTTATCTTCGACTCCGGCCGCCTTCGCTTCTTTATAATGCTTATATGCACTCTGATCCCAGCGAATTGCCGTATCGTTTTCAGCCGTCAGGGTTTTATCGACGTTGACGCCTTCTCTTACATTGGAGCTGCAGTATTGCCCCAGATCCTGAAGCATCTTTAATGCTTTAACCGTGCCATCGCCTGTAAAATCAACCTTACTGTCCAATGGGGTCTTTCCGTACGTAATTACTTTGGCGTCAAACCCTGAGGCCATCATCTGATAATTAAAAAAGCTGTTGGCGGTACTATTCGTATCTACCAGCTGAACCCCATACGTCTGTTTTCCGGTAACCGGATCAATTCCCGTCATCTTTTCCGCCATGGCAAGCATATCTTCCCATGTCCAGTCCTCCCCCGGGAGTTCCACGCCGTAATGTTCGAAAATATCCTTGTCCAGATATACGATCATAGGATCAACCACATACTGAATCCCGGTTGTTGTGGATACGGAGAGATCGTTTACCGCATCCGTACGTCTCTGTTCCACTGCATAAATCTGCTTCCGAAACTCCGGATCTGCTTCTAAATAGCTGTCCAAAGGCTCTACAAGATCACATATACTGGCCCCGTGCAGTATCAGATCGATTCCCCCGCCCAACACTGCCGTCTGTATGGAAGACTGCCAGTTTTCCCATGGCACGGCTTCAATTTCCACATGAACGTTGGGATGCAGCTCGTTCCACTTATTTACGACAACATCGTATCCCGGTGTCTCTTCCCCTGTAATCATGTCCAGACTTCCCTTTTCTCCCTGCTCTGCAAACAGTCCCGGCCCATATACATGCAGGGTTATCTCTTCCTCGCTGGTTCCCGCCTCCCCGCCGCTTTCCGCCTGGGTGGTCTGTGACGCCTGCGCTGACTGTTCCGCAGCCGCCACCGTACTTTCTACTGCTTTTGTCTCATCCCCCGATGAACCACAGCCAGATAAAAGTCCTGCAGCCATTACTGTTCCCATTAATAACGTCAGATGCTTTTTCATAGTAAATCCTCCTCCGATATAGTTTTATAAATGGATTCGATGACTCTGTATCTTCATAAGATATGTGTATATTTTAGCAAATGAGAGTTAGTTTACAACAAATATATTATACTGTTTGACAAATATATTTGTTTCTGCGTTTTGCCGGAAAGGATAAGCCAGCCAAGCGAAATGCAAAACAACGCCGGGTCCTGATAAAACCAGGTTCCCGGCGCTGCTGTTACCATTACTTATGTACTTTTTCCTATTTCCTCATGAGCTCACGAATTCTACATTTCACCTCTTCCCCCACAAACGCTCCATCAATCGCATACTCATTCATTTTCTTAAGTTCCTCTTCCCGGAATCCCAATTCACTCATAATCAATTCCGCCTCCCGCTCCAGGGAAGTGTCGGATACCGTCATATTATCGGTATTATACGTGACTCTTATGCCCCTGTCGAAAAACTTCTTCAGAGGATGCTCCTTGATTCCGGCCACAGCCTTTGTCTGCAGATTGCTCACCACGCACATCTCCAGGGTGATCTTCTCCCGTTCCAGCAGCCTCATGCAATCTTCCGACTGAATGGCCGCGCAGCCGTGCCCGATTCTCTTCGCGCCAAACGCTACGGCTCTCGCCACATTCTCATAATCTCCGCATTCCCCGGCGTGAATCGTAAACGGTACCCCGGCCTGATACACCCGCTTAAACATTCCTTCAAAATGTTCCATCGGAACGAATCCCTCAGGCCCGGCGATATCGGCTCCGATCACACCGTTCACGGTCTTTTCTCCGAAAAACACCTTCGCCAGTTCCATGGTCTCCGCATTCTCCGCATCGCTGCCGTTTACCATGGCGCAAAGCAGTACACCTGCGTAAATTCCGGTCTCCAGACATCCTGCTCTCACGCCTTTCACAACGGCTTCCACCGCCTGTCCCTGCGTAAGTCCCTTCTGTTTATGAAGCTGCGGTGCAAATCGAATCTCTGCGTAAACCAGCCCCTGCCCGGCCAGCCTTTTCACCAGATCACAGGCCGCATATTCCAGTGCCTCCTTTGTCTGAAGCAGAATGCCTGGCAAATCAAAGCATTTTAAATAATCCGGCAGGCTTTCACAGTTTTCGCCTACCGACAGCATTTTTTTTACATCCTTCCCTTTAAAGTCATATTCAATTCTATCTGCCAGTGTTTTTACTGCATCAATGGACAGCGATCCATCGAGATGCAGGTGTAAATCCGTTTCCGGTCGTTTCATAATCAATCCCTCGTTTCTGCAAAATGATAGATTCAGTATAACATAATCATATAATTCGTGAAAGAGCGTTTCCAGTTGTATTTTTTTGAAAAAAGCATTATGATTAGAATCAGGATACGGACCTCCGCGGCAGATCAATCTTACATAAAAAGGAGCTTCATGAAAAACAAAAAAGAAAACAGCAATACAGGTAATACCCATTCCTTAGACCCGTCTTTCATCTGGAAAGATGCGGCCGGGCTCATCACAAAAGAACTGGGAAAATCCGTAGGAAGTGAACGAATTTATATTCACTTGGACATTGTACCTCCGGGTGCTTTCAGCACATCGTATCACAGTCATTCCTGCCAGGAAGAGTTCTTCTATATTATGTCAGGAACCGGAACACTTCGTCTCAATGATGAAAACTATCCGGTCGGACCAGATGACTTTCTCGCCAAACCCGCGGGCAAAAACATCGCTCATTCCTTCTACAATTCCGGCAAAGAGAATTTATATATTCTTGATATCGGAACCGTAGATCCAGAGGATACCTGTTACTATCCGGACGAGCAGATGTATCTGCACAAATCAAATGGAGAGAGAAGAACTTACCGCGCGGATGCCACCGAAAGCGACTGGTCTTCCGCCCCGAATGGTCATTCGCCCGCTCTGCGTACGAGTCACCGTGACACTCAGCCATGCAAACCCAAGAAAGGAGAATAACAATAATGGACACTATGAACGCAATCCGCAATCGCAAAAGCTTTCGCGGCCCCTTTACAAACGCTCCCGTATCGCGGGAAGATTTGACCGAACTTCTGGAGGCTGGTTACTTAGCCCCCTCCGGCTGCAACTTACAGACCACCAGGCTGATCGGCGTGGATGATCCGGAGCTTCTGGCCGGACTTGCCGATATCTACAGCCACGAATGGGCAAAGGGAGCCACCGCCGCTATCCTTCTGATTGGCAGCTACACCATGTCACCCAGCGGAGTTTCCTACCACGTCCACGATTACTGTGCAGCCGCTGAAAACATCTATCTGGCTGCCGCCGACAAGGGCCTTGGAACGGTGTGGATCGAAGGACAGATCCGCGGAGAAAGGGCAGAAAAGATGGGCAGATTACTGGGTGTGCCGGAGGATCAGACCGTCTATATCTATATGCCGGTGGGTTATCCCGCAAAACCCGGTCCTGACGCCAAAAAGAAGCCGTTTGAGGAACGGGTATGGTTCAACGGATACGGGGGCGCCAAATCATGCACTTCACCAGAATAATGAAAAAAACAGGCGTTCTCACCTTCCTTGCCCTGACTCTGGCCCTGAGCCTGACCGCCTGCTCAAAAAGCCAGGCAGAGGAAGCGGATTCCTCCTCCCAGACATCCACGAAGCAGTCTTCGGCCTCCGATACAGCCGGACAGCAGACCGCCGCTGTCGATTCCACAGCCCCGTCTGCCGGCCAGATCTACTTGTTCGGTGAGGAACATGGCGTGGAAAAAATCCTGAATAAAGAGGTTGAAATATGGAACGATTATTACCACAACCAAAATATGAGACATTTATTTGTGGAGCTTCCATACTATACCGCAGAATATTTAAACCTGTGGATGAAGTCGGACAGCGACGACATCCTCGATGCCATCTACGATGACTGGGACGGCTCCGCCGCCCACAATCCTTACATCAGGCCATTTTATAAGGCAATTAAGGAAAACTGTCCCGAGACCATTTTCCACGGAACCGATGTGGGGCACCAGTACTTCTCAACCGGAGAGCGATATCTGGCGTATTTGAAAGAAAACGGGCAGGAAAACTCCGAGCAGTACCAGTTTTCACAGAAGGTTATCGAACAGGGAAAATACTATTACGACCATTCTGACGATGTCTACCGTGAAAACATGATGGTAGAAAACTTTATCCAGGAATACGATAAGTTAAATAACCTAGACATTATGGGCATCTACGGAGGCGCCCACACAAATCCCGAGTCCCTTGACAGCACCGGCACCATTCCATGCATGGCAAACCAGCTAAAGGAGCATTACGGTGATGTCATACATTCGGAGAACCTGGCTCTGGCAGTGAAAGACGACACTCCCGTCCGAACCGACAAACTCACCGTCAATGGAAAAGAGTACGAGGCTTCCTATTTCGGGGAACAGGATTTAACAGGCTTTAAGGATTATTTATCCCGTGAATTCTGGCGCCTGGACAATGCATACGATGATTTTAAGGGCTGTGCTTTAACCGGAGAGCAGCTTCCCTATCGCAATTACCCCATGCGGATCGAAACCGGACAGGTCTTTGTCATAGACTACACAAAAACCGACGGTTCTGTTTCGAGGCAGTATTACCGGTCTGACGGAAACCAGTGGAACGGATCTCCGTCAACGCAGGGCATTACCGTGGATTAGTCCCTCGCGGGAGATAGATGGAAGGATATGCAAGCATGTCTTTCTGCTCATGTATATAAAAATGGCTGCGCCGGAAAGTACTATGAGATATACTGTGCTTTCTGACGCAGCCATTTTCACTTGTTTCTTATGACACCTGACGGTTCGATTTCATCTCTTATATTCGTTTCATATATTCATCCATGGCTTCCGCCACCACTTTGGAATAGGCGGCCGCCTCCACCACAGTTCTCGCGCCCAGCACCACGTCGCCGGAGGCGAAGATTCCCGGGATTGTTGTCTGGCCGTTCTCATCGGTCATCAACAGGCCATTGGGCGAAGCCTTCAGCCCTTCCGTCGTATTGACGAGCTTGCTTTTCGGACCCTGGCTGATGGAAATGATCGTGGAATCGGCGTAAATCTGTTCCCTCTTCTCATTGACACCGGTCTGATTGCCCTCCGCATCGTAAAGTATATTTTCAAACACCGGTCCATCATCTGTGATCTCTGCAATCTGTTTCCCAAACTCGAAAGCCGCGCCATCCAGTCTGGCATAGGCAGTCTCATGTTCACTGGCATTGCTGGCAAGGCCTCTCGCATATAAGGTCACCTCACGGGCGCCGTGGCGAATCACGGTACGGGCCACGTCCATGGCCGAATTCCCCATGCCGATAATCGCCACCCGTTCTCCCAGATCGTAGGCGTCCGGATTCGCCAGATAGTCGATGGCATAGTGTACATTTCCAAGGGATTCCCCCTTGACGCCCAGGGTCTTCGGCCTCCAGACTCCGGTTCCGATAAAGATGCTCTCGTATCCGTCCCGGAACAGATCTTTAATCTCCAGCGCCGTGCCGATGGCCGTGTTGGGCCTGATCTTCACGCCAATCTCCAGCAGCTTTTTCTTATAGCGGTCCAGGATCGTCTTCGGCAGACGGAACGCGGGGATTCCATACTGAAGGACTCCTCCGATCTTATCCTTCGAATCGAAGATGGTGACGCTGTATCCCTTCTTTGTCAGCAGAATAGCGATGGTAATTCCAGCCGGGCCTGCGCCGATAACTGCAACCTTCTTTCCATTTTTCGGCTGACACTCAATCTTCATCTTATCAAAAATAGTATCGGAAATGTAATTTTCAATGCTGCTGATATGGACTGGCTGTCCTTTTCTGCCAAGTATGCAGTGGCCCTCACACTGATTCTCATGATTACATACCAGAGAGCAGACTAAGGACATGGGATTATTGGCGAATATCATATCTCCCGCCCGGTTTAAATCGCCATCCTTAAACGCCTCGATCATCTTTGGAATCGGTGTGTGTATCGGGCACCCCTGCTGACACATAGGCTTCTTGCAGTTTAAACATCTGTTTGCTTCATCAATCACATGAACAGCCATGACAATCCCTTCCTTTCGCTGTTTGGAACACTGCTGTATTTTGTATACAATTATTTTTGTCCACATCATAGCACAAAGGAAACCAGTAATCAATATCTGGACTTCATGTATTGAAAAAAATAAATTTTGATATTTTATTATCTTTTTCGTTTATTTTTAAACGATTTAAACGTTACAGTTCACTCCCCTCACTTCTTATCCCCCCAGATCACCGCTACAACGGCACAGAGAATTCCGCTGATGGGGTAAACGATCCAGGCAATTCGGAACATATCCCATGCCAGCCCCAGATAGAGGAAGAGAGCCGTAGCCAGAAGCATGATGACGCCGCACGCCTTTCCCACGATCGCCTCCCCTTTCTCTTTGCTCCCATCGTGGCGCTTATTGTATTCCTCGACCTCGTACTTTTCCTTCTGAATTCCAAAGTACACAAACATGCCAACCGCAATGGTGACACAGAGCAGGAAAAAGCCGCCGGAAAACTGTTCTTTTAAAGGAATGTTTATGGAATCCAGCGCTATATTCACACAGATTCCAAACAGGATCAAACATACTGCAAAAGCGATGGCAATGCCGAATCTTCTGGTGAAGACGGAACGCTCTTCTTCCGAATAAAAGTCCTGGATATGTGGATATTTCTTTTCAAATGCTTCCATGTTGATGCCAGTCACAATCATAACGGCCACCGACACACCCACGACTGCAATCAAAAAGATCGCCAGAATATCCTCATGAACGATTCCATCCAGGAAAGCCATCAGCGTGACCGCTGCCAGAATTAATGTAACGCAGCCTGTTATGCGATGGGAGAAGCTGTTCATGAAACGGTCGTATCCCGCAGCATCCGCCTGGTCCTCCAGCGTCATATCTCCCTTGACCAGGGAATCCATGTCACAGTGAAACATATCGCAGATGATTAACAGTTTTTCCATCTCCGGATAAGACTGACCTGATTCCCATTTGGAAACCGCCTGCCGTGATACCTCCAGCTGCTCCGCCAACTGTTCCTGGGTCAGATTGTTTCTTTTTCTCAACACTTGTAAATTATCAGAAAAGCTCATATATTTTCCCTCCTGTAGGATATATTTTATATTTTTATTCTACAGTTGCATGGCCGCCACTTCCACCAACCTGACGTAGCAATTCCATTTTTTTCATGCTACTTGCGGTTGCATCCCTTATTTCAGGCCAAAAAGTCAAGAAAGGCCGGCCGCATGACCTGCCTCCTGGCAGCCCGATCATGCGGCCGGTCCTCCCTCACGGATAACCGTTCCTTCACAACCCTGTCTACTGTTTATCGACCACATCATATCATAAAGGGAGGGTTGACACAATATATATAAGTCAAAAATGCACTGCAGCTGCTGCCCTTATTCCTGCAGCAATAAATATTTCCCCATCTCTCCCAGCGATTCAAAGACCGCGTCCGGCTTCACTGCTGATGTCTCCAGATCCTCCGGCACAGTCTCCCCCGTCAGAACCAGAAAGCCTTTGCCTCCATGATTCACACCGGTGGCGATATCCGTATAGAGCCGGTCCCCTACGAAGCCGATCTGCCCGACGGGAACCTTCATGCTGTCCACGATCATCTCCACTGTCTCCTTATAGGGTTTCCCAAAATAGCGAGGTTCCCTTCCCGTAGAAAGGGTGATTGCCGCACAGATGGCCCCGCAGTCCGGCAGAAAGCCCCCCTCGACCGGACAGTTGATGTCCGGATGGGTCGCCATAAAGGAGGCGCCTTCGCGGATCAGGCGGCAGCCTCTGTCCAGCTTTTCATAGGTCAGCGTCATATCAAAGGCCGTCATCACGATCTCCGCGTCATCCTCCGATAACCGAATTCCGGCGTCTGCAAACTGTCGCTCCAGCTGAGGCGTTCCCATAAGGTAGACACGCTGATCGCCGTAATAAGTCTTCAGGTACCGGATAGTCACGTCCCCTGCGGTCATAATCTGTGATCTGCTTATATTGCAGCCCATGCGGTGAAGCTTTTCTATGTACTCTTCCGGCGCCCTTGACGTGTTGTTGGTGAAAAACAGAAACTGCTTTCCCCGTTTCACCACCGCTTTCAAAAAATCCAGCGCGCCGTCTATCATCTTTTCCCCGCAGTAGAAGGTGCCATCCATATCGATGACAAATAATTCCGTCTGATCCAGCAGACATTTTTTGCGTTCCTCTGTCTCATACATTTCCTTCATTTTTTCTTATTCTCCGGCTAAACTTTCTAAGATTTTTCGATCCTCTTCATAATCGCTCACTGAGGCCTCATTGTACTCCAGAACCATGGACGCCTCCGGCGTATCCGCTTTGACGCCTTTCATAAACGCTCTCCACTCCATATTGCCCTTGCCAATCCGCAGATGACTGTCCGAATCTCCAAAATTATCATGGAGGTGATACCCGGCCAGCTGACCTTTTAGCTCTGCCTGAAGCATTCTCACATCATAACCACTCATATTTCCATGACCGGTGTCGTAAAGCGCGTGCAGACCGGAGTTTTCCTGAAACAGGCGGGTAAAATCCTTCTGGCTGAAAAGACCGCTGCCGCCGGGACACGGAACATTTTCAATGACCAGACCGATCCCATTGCTTTCACAGATTTCAGAAAACCGGTTAATCCGTTCCATACATCTGGCTCTCAGGCGCTCTTTCTCCCTCTCATTCAGCTTCCGGCAGCCCCCGCTGTCGGTATGAACCACGTAATGCGTACCGGAAAACCGGTGATAGAGGTCAAATGGCTCCGAGAGATAATCAAACAACTGATCGTCCGATATATCACTGTCCATATGGTAAAAATCAAACGGCGAATGGATGCTGAATGATTTCCGTTTCCCCCGATAACAACGTTTCAGCAGCTCTGTCCAGTATCGTTCCGATGCCCAGCCATAAAAAATCTCTATTCCGAAGTGCTCCGGCAGCAAGGCCATCTGACTGCCGGTAAGACAGGTAAAGCTTAAAGAACTGACTGTATACTTCATGTTGCCCTCCATGATCCAAAGAGACGGTCTGCCGCCTCTTCCAGCATTCCCAGATCCCATAATAGCCTCGTGCAAATATATTTATCCCGTATATCCTTTGTGGCCAGAAATGCTGTCCTGACATCGTCCGCAGACAGGCCCAGCTGCGCCGGACTGACCGGTACTCCTGCGAGGAGAAGCCGTTCTTTCAGCCACTCCTCATCCGGCAACTCTTCCCTGATAATCTTCTGTATTTCATCCCATCTGGAAAGAATGATCTCCAGCCGCTCCTTATGCAGCATCTTGTCGTACTTCTTTTCCTCGTCCTCGCGCCGGATTATCGTGTCGGCCGCAGTGCCGAACACCCGCCTCACAAAGGCTCTCCACTCCTCCGGATCAAAATCTTCTGCGTGCCTCAGCGCCCTTTCACGGTCCGGCTCCAGCTGTCCAATATATTTGAGCACGGGAATTGTCAAAAGCGTTCCTACCCCTACGGAGATTCCGTGAAGGGAACGCGGCTTCTTCTGCTGAAGTGCCCTCATCTCCCAGATATGGGAAAAGTAATGCTCGGTCCCGGAAGCCGGTCTGGAAATTCCGGCATAGCTCATGGCGATTCCGGAAAGCACCAGACCGAAGGCCGTATCCCCCGCCGCGTCTTCGTTTCGCTCTGCCAGCTTCGCGGAAGAATCCATGCAGGTCTTTAAGGACTTTTTTACCAGCTCCGCGATCTCCCCGCAATAGTATTCTCCTGTGATAACATGGGCAATCTTCCATTCGCAGATGCTGACATACTTTGCAGCCATATCACCGATTCCGGCCTGAATCATCTCCATCGGCGCCTGTGCGAGAATCGCGGTATCCAAAAGAATCCCTTCGGGGCATTTGGAAGGCAGGGAAACCTTCACTCCGCTTCGAAGCATGGAGGAGGTATTCGACGCGTACCCGTCCATGGAGGGAGCTGTCGCCGCGATGAGATAGGGAAGCCCTGTCATATCCGCCACAATCTTGCAGATATCGTTGATCGTTCCCGAACCAACTGCCACGATGCCGTCCCACTGCCTGTCAAACTGCAGGGCGAGAGAGCCCACCCAGAACTCATCCGGTTCCGGACGCCTGGAATCCATGACAAAAAAGACAGGCTGGATCCCCGCTTCCTTCAAAATCTCACAGACCATTTTTCCTGTTTTCTGCGTATTCCGATCCGCTGTCACGACAGGGTTCTTCATTCCCCGCTCCTTTGCCATGACCGCGATTTTCCACAGAATGTTCTTTCCCACTTCGATCTGCCTTACTGGCGACTTGTGCAGCCTTTTGCAGGAACAGGCCACCCCTTCGTCCCACAGCAGGCTTTCAAGTGGCATTGAAGCCAAAGTTTTTCCTTCCATTCCGCGCTCCTTCCGCTGTTTCCTATGATGTTTTTTTCATCTCCGCCAGAACCACGTTTCTCAGACGGCTGACATTATCTGTAAAAGAACTTCCCTGCCAGTATATACTGCTGCTGCCGGCGACAAAGACGTCGGCTCCTGCCCGCGCCATCACCGGTGCATTTTCAAAACTGACATTCCCGTCCACCTCAATCAGAATACCGCTTTTCTCTATGGCATCTAAATGCGCCCTCAAATCTTCAATCTTCTTTAACGTGGCCGGAATCAGTTTCTGTCCTGAAAATCCTGGATTAACAGTCATAATTAAGATCATATCGATCTCATCATACAGGTAATCCAGATAACAGAGAGGCGTCGCCGGATTAAGAGCCACACAGACCCTGGCCCCCTTCTTCCGTATTGTTTCGATGATCTTCTGGATATTCTTCGTAGATTCCACATGAACGCTCACCACATCCTGGGGAAGCAGCTCAAAATAGTTCAGCTTTTCTTCCGGCTTCTCCACCATCAAATGGATATCCAGTGGTATCCTGGTGTCCTGATGCAGCCTGCGTATCAATTCCGTACCAAGTGTATAATTTGGCACAAACGTGCCGTCCATGATATCGACATGGATATAATCACAGCCGCTTTTCTCCAGATCCCTGAGATGGGGTTCCAGATTCATAATGTCCGCGCACATAATAGAGGCCGAAATCATTGGGTTCATACCGCAGTCCTTCTCCTTTCCTCAAACGGCTGCGGGACCGCTGCCATTTCTGACAGCAGCCCCGCAGTGTATGTTCTGTTTCTTTACTGGAGATCAGCCAGAATATCTTCGGCTTCTTCTTTCAATATGTTCATCTGCTCTGTTACATCCTCATAATCGTAGAAACACGCTTCCATCATAGCAGCTACGTTGTTGGCGATATCTCCATTGTTGGGCTGCATAACCATATGGTCGTTATTGCCGTATTCAAGCTGGTTATAGGCGATTTCACAATTGGGATTCTGAGCCCATTTCTCTTTGATTACCGGCATTTCGCTGATCTTCGTGGAACACGGCAGGTAGCCGGTTTCAGCAGCAAAGGTCGCTACACCCGCGTTGTCGTTGTACAGCCAGTAAAGGAAATCCCAGGCCGCATCCTTATTCTTTGCGGAAGCCAGCATGGTCAGCGTATTACCGCCGCTTGGAACCGCGTTTACTTTGAATCTGGGAACGTACTGTACGGAATACTGGAACTTGGCGTTTGAGTCCACATTTCCCAGGTTTGCGATCGAAGATACATAGAACGCGCTCTTTCCTTCCAGGAACATGCCGCGGCAGGTCGAATCAGAGTCAGATACCGGTCCGAAATACATCACCTTATCCTTGCACATCTGCTGAACCTTCTGCATTGCGTCAATGCCGGTGCCATCATCCACGCAGGCCAGTTTTAATCCGTCTTCACTGAACACCTTCGTATCGTTCTGCGCTACAAACATCCAGAAATACCATGGATCGTGAGGAATCGTAAATCCATATTCTACCTTGCCCTCGTTGATCAGTTTTTTCGAAATATCCGATAAATCCGTCCATGTCACGGGAACCTCGGCACCTGCCTCCTCCAGTAAGTCCATGTTGCAGAACAGAACCGGTGTGGAACAGCCCATGGGGAACGCCACCAGCTGGTCTGCGACGGTCGGATCGAGGCTCATGCCAGTAATAAAGGTCGGGTTGAAGTCTGATACTTTCATGTCGGACTTCTCCATATAAGGGACCAGATTTTCCAGAATTCCTTCCTCCTTTGCCAGAATCGATACTTGGCCGGAACCGGTTTGCAGAATATCCGGGCTGTTGCCTGCGGAAATTGCCGTCTGCGCCTTAGCAATGGCATCGTAATAATTTCCCTGGTATTCGGCGACCACCTTGATTTTGTCCTGAGAGGTATTATAGATCTCCACGATCGAATTTAAGAGATCCCCATTCTTGCCGCTCATGGAATGCCAGAACGTCACCTCCGCCTTGTCTGATCCGGAAGCCGTCTCTTCTTTTTTCGCCTCCTCCGTCTTCGCAGCTGCCGTGGTCTCTGCCTTAGACGCATCCTCCGTCTTCGCTGCCGTCGTAGCTGCGGTCTCACCGCCTCCGCATGCGGTCAGACCTGCCGCCATCGCCGCTGCCATCGCCAGTACTGCTGCTTTCTTTAATCCTTTTTTCATGTTGTAAATCCTCCTCTTTTTTATTTGATGCCTGAATAGGCAAATGACTTTATAATTGATTTTGAACACAATACATATACGATCAGAATCGGGAATACCAGAATCAAGTTCCCCGCCATAATGGTATTCCAGTTTGTTACACCCTCGGTATTCTTAAGCATTGCGATTCCGATTGTCAGCGGACAGACCTCTGTGGACTGGGTCATAACCAGCGGCCAGAAGTAATCGTTCCAGTGGCTGACAAAGCTGAACAGCACGATCGTGCTCATGGCCGGTTTCGCCATGGGAAGCATTAATTTATAGACAATTTTCAGCGCGCCTGCATTATCAAGCTTTGCCGCTTCGATTAATTCGTCCGGAACCTGCATAAAATACTGTCTCAGCAGGAAAATTCCAAACGCATTCGTCATAAACGGCAGAATCTGCGGAAGCAGGGAATTCATGATTCCCCAATCTGACATCATCTGATAGATCGGAAGGAAGGTGATCTGCCCCGGCGTCATAAATGCAATCAGCACCAGACCAAACATGATCTTTTTCCCCTTAAACTCATATTTGGCAAACGCATAGGCCGCGGGTACCATGATCACCATCTGAAGCGCAATCACGCTTACAATGATAGAAAGGGAATTTCTCAAATACAGCAAAAACGGTCCCTTCTGCCACGCGGTTATAAAGTTGATCCACTGAGGAACTGCCGGAAACAGCGTGAGCGGAGAAGAACTGATTTCCGCTTCCGTCTGCAGGGCCACGGAGACCATCCAGAAAAACGGAAATACAAACACCAGCACCAGCGCTGCTTTTAACACGATCCCTATGGCTGCCCATATTTTCTGATTCAATTTATACATGTTTCGTCCCCCCTACTGATAATGTACTTTTTTCGACAAGCTGACAAAATAGAGAACGGTCATGATTCCTACCAGAACCAGAAGCACCACCCCGCCCGCCGCGGCGCGCCCTACATTGAAGTCCATAAACACCTTGTTGTAGATGTAGTATACCAGCGACGTAGTCGCGTTATTGGGGCCGCCCGCCGTCATGACGCGGATGGTCTCAAACACCTTGAAATTTCCGATTGTCATAACGATCAGCACGAAAAAGATCTGAGGTGAGATAAGAGGCAGCGTAATCTTGAAAAATGTCCGGCATTTTCCCGCGTTGTCCAGATCCGCAGCTTCGTAGATACTTTGCGGTATACTCTGGAGCGCTGCGATTAAAATTAGTGTGTAATATCCGATACTCTTCCACGCAGAGGTAAAGATAACCGATGCCAGCGCAGTGTCGGAACTCCTTAAGAACTGGCTTGCAGGCAGCCCCAGCGCCTTTAACACCGAGTTAAAAACGCCGAAGTCCGGGTCCATCATCTGCTGGAAAATAAGGCCGATGGATACCATGGAAATGATATGCGGAAGAAATGCGGCCGCCTGCGTAAAGGAATTCATCTTTGTCGCGCGGGAGCCGAGCCATACCGCGAAGATCAGGGAACATCCCAGCACGATCAGAATCATGAAAAGGGAGTAATACCCTGTATTGACCAGCGCCTTTTGAAACTCTGAAGTCTTAAATATCTTCTCATAATTTTCCAGTCCCACAAATTTCGTCTTGGCTGCGTTTAACTGGTTTACCTTGTAAAAACTCATATGTATCAGCTTGATGATAGGATAGACCACGAAAAGCAGAATCCCAATCATTGTCGGAGCCACCAGGATATAGGGAACTATTTTTTCAGTAATCTTTCCTTTCATACGTCCCTCCTTAACAGTTCCAGGCAGGGATCGTACTCCTCATCTCCCGGGCGGATACGCGTCTCATCCTTTCCAAAGAAATAGATATGCTCCATATCTACGCTTAAAAATACCATATCGTCTACCCGGAACGGATCCTCCAGCCCGGTTACCATATAGGTTCTCCCCATCTTATCCCGCACGGAATAGGTCGTCTCACGCCCCAGCATCTCTCTTGTAACGACAATCCCCTTCGTATGGAAGACGCCGGAGTCCCGTTTTTCTCTTGTGAGAATTCCCCGTTCCGGCCGGAACCCCAGCCGGTTTCCCCCCTGAAGTGCCACGATATTCATTGCCGGAGAACCGATAAAGCGGGCGGTGAACAAATTTGCCGGATCGCTGTATATCTCTTCCGGGGAGGCGATCTGCTGAATCAGACCGTTATTCATCAGAATTACCGTATCGGCCATACTCATGGCCTCCACCTGGTCGTGTGTAACGTAGACGAAGGTCGTCTGCAGTTTTTTGTGAAGCTCGATTAATTCCACGCGCATCTGGACTCTTAACTTTGCATCCAGGTTGGACAGCGGTTCATCCATCAGGAACACGGATGGCTTTTTCACCATGGCACGCGCAAGCGCGACTCTCTGACGCTGACCGCCGGACAGAGTGCTTGGCATGCGGTCCAGGAACTGGGAAAGTCCCACCTTATCGCTGGCCTCTTCGATCAGCTGCTTTCTCACATCCTTCGGTATCTTGTTATTCTTCAGTCCGAACTCGATATTTTCCCGCACGGTCATGGTGGGGTAAATCGCATAGTTCTGAAATACCATGGCTACACCCCGTTTTCCCGGAGCAATTTCACTTACATCCTTCCCATCAATCAATACCTTTCCCGATGTCTGCGGTCCGATTCCTGCGATCATGCGGAGAAGCGTAGTCTTTCCGCACCCCGACGGTCCTACTAAAACAGTAAATGAGCCATCCTCTATTTTCAGATTGATATCCCTGATGACCACATTGTTGTCGAAGCTTTTGGTAACACTTTTAAATTCAATGGCTGCCACTGTAATACTCCTTTCCATTCACTGGTTTTTGTCTTTTTCGCTATTTTCGTATGAAAGATTCGATGGCCTGACCGTCGGCTCCCTGAAGCTCGAATCCGAGCAGTTTCGCATAGGTCGGCGCCTGGTCAACCAGCCTTCCTCTCTGAAGCGTCACATGTTCGTTAAAGTCAGGTCCCTTTGCCAGAAAGACTGGCTGCGGCCCCTTAAAGGGCAGATGCCCGTGGGTAGCTCTTCCATAACGATAGTCTGATACCTCATAGTTCGTCACAATTGGACGATGAATCGAATCGCCGAACGAAGAATAGTCATCCGATTCCAGTACAAAGGAGAACGGGCCGTCGAGATGATACTTCTCATCTGCTTCTGCTGTGGTAAACACCTGACTGATTCCGTAAATGCCTTCCTCCGCCATAAATTTTAAAAGGCTGTATGTCTTCTCATAAGTCTCCCGGTCTTCCGGATTCTTTAAATATACGAGTGCCGACAATCCCCCTGACAGGCACCATGCCTCCCAGTCTTCCAGCGTTCCATCCTCATTCTTCCGGATCAGTCCATGATCCGCCAGAATCACGTTGGGGTTGATCACGCGTTTGATCTCCATCTGCCCGTGGTCACTGGTCAGCACCAGATTCGTATTTTCCAGCTCCCCGATCTCCTCCACGGCCTGCATGATTTCACCGATCCACTGGTCTGTCTCTTCAATACCGGTCAGAATTCTGTCGTTAAACAGCCCTGTCTGATGGCGGTAGGCGTCAATGTTGGCCGGATGAAGGAACATCACATCCGGCTTATACTGCCGGATAATATCGCAGGTACAGCTCACGATAAACCGCTCCGTCGGCGGATGAATTCTGATCTTATTGTCCCCGATATGGCGTTCTACGATCTCCAGCATCTCCTCGCTGGAGCCCATGCGTTTCCACGCCTCACGGGGCGTATCCTCCGGAAACTGAGTCCAGTATTCATCGATCAGATAATCAATGGCCGGATGGTTGCCCGTTACCGGCCAGAAGACGGCTGCTGTCGTGTATCCCGCCTTTTTCGCCTCAGTAAAAATATCCCCTTTCCATCTGGTATTACTGTAATCCCACTTCCATGGAAGCGGCGATGTTCCCGGTATCATCTGCAGATTCCCCGCGACGCCGTGCTTATCCGGCCACACGCCGCTGCACATCGTGGTATGGCAGGGATACGTAATGGTCGGGTAGACAGAATCGACTTTTTGGACCATACAGCCGCCTGCCAAGTATTTTTGATAATTGGGTAATGTTTTTAAATAATCGACATCCTCAGACACCATTGCATCTGCCGAAAAAACAATCAGTTTCTTCTTCATTTTTTGTCTTCCTCCCCGTTTAGTAAACCTTTGCTGTCAATGTTCTCAAATATTTCTTTTAACCGTATATATTTCCTGTATTTTTCCTCATAAACTGCCCTGTTTCCGCAGTCTGGATCATAGACTGCGGACGTCCCCGCTCCCAGCTTATGAATCCAGTCCTTCAGTATTCTAGACGTTTTTTCCGTCCCATCCGCCACCGCCGCGCCCATAATGGCGCTTCCTCTGGCACTGCTTTGTCTGCTTTCGCACACCCGTACTTCCGTACCGCAGATATCAGCCAGCATCTGCATCATCAGCGGGCTTTTCATCGGGATCCCGCCGGCCGCAATAAGACGTTCCACGGAATGCCCCGAATCACGGAAGGTATCCACTATGACCCTGGCCCCAAAACAGATTCCCTCCATTAGCGCCAGGTACATTTCCTCGGTCTTCGTATAGATAGTCAGTCCGGTCATCACTCCCGTCAGTTCTGGTCGCATCAGCGGACTTCTCACCCCATTCCACCAGTCTAAAACCACCAGTCCGCGCTGCTCCGGCCGTATGGCGGCCGCCTTCCTCTGCAGCAGCTCATGAATGCCGATTCCCGCCTGCCCTGCCTCTTTCATATAGCTTTCCGGTACACAGTTGTCCACGAACCACTCCAGACACTCGCCGACACAGGACTGGCCTCCTTCATATCCAAACAGCTCCGGTATATGAGCCTCATAAGCACAGCTGTAAATTCCCGGTATCCCCTCCCCGGTATGAGAATTCAGCAGGTAACAGGCGCTGGTTCCCATAACCGCCGTCACGTCGCCTACCCGGTCGGCCCCTGCGCCGACCACCGCGGCATGAGAATCAATCATGGCCGCTGCCACCGGCACTCCCGGCAGAAGTCCCATACGGTCCGCCGCCCTTTGTGTCAGCCGTCCTACGCAGCACCCCAGGGCAACAAACCGGCCTTTATACTTTCTGGTAACCGGCTCTGACTCCTGCATTATTTTCCTTAAGAAATCCTCATCTGGATATCCGATTCCCCGCTGGTAGAAGCTGTTGCAGCCCGCCATGGACGTGCTCCGGACGCATTCTCCCGTCATATACCATGTCAGCCAGTCCCCCACCTCCAGAAAGGTATGGCAGCGTTTGTAAACGGCTTCATCCTCTTCCTGGGTCTCCAGGGTCTTCGGCAGAAATGCCTCACAGCTTACTTTGCCTCCCACAAGAGTCAGCCACTCCTCTTTCCAGTTATCTGCCAGACTGTACATCTTTTCCGCGTATTTTTTTGCCCCATGGTGTTTCCACAGCTTGATGTAAGCGTGAGGGCTGCTTTCAAAACCTGGAAGCATGGATATGGCCATACCGCTTTTATCTGCCGGAATCACCGTGGCCGACGTGGCATCCAGGCCAATCCCCTTCACCGACTCCGGCACCGCGCCGCTCTCCCTCAGTAAATCCCTTACCACCTGGCTTAATCCCTGCAGATAGTCCTCCGGAACCGCGAGTGCATATTCAGGCGGGATCGGGCTGCCATCCGGCAGACTCCCTGACACCACGCCATGGGGATATTCATACACCGCTGTGCCGGCTTCCTCTCCGCTGTCCATATCAAGGAGCAGTGCCCTCACGGAAAGAGTTCCATAATCCAGACCGATTGCATATCGTTTCTCCATCCATCTATCCCTCTTTACTTTTCCATCTCTTTCTGAAAAGAAGCGGCCGTCTCCTCTGCGACAGTCTTCAGAATTCCCAGATCCCACAGGAGCTGAAGCAGTGTATAGCGGTCCCTGACCTCCTTAGCCACCTCTATGCTGTCACTCACCATGCCGCAGTCGATTCCCAGTTCCAGCGGATTAACGGGCGCTTCCAAATCCTTTAAAATCCCCCTTATAAGCGCTTCCTTCGGCACTAAATCGCTGACGGTTCTTCTGATGTCTCCCATCTTTTCCCGTATAACCACCAGACGTTTCTTCACTTCCTCCGGGTCATTTTTTAGTTCTGTCTTTTCATTGGCGATCACTCCGTCCGCCGCTGCACCGTAAGTCCGTTTCATATTCTCCGACCATTCCGCAAAATCAAATGCCTCTGCTCTCCTCACCGCCTCCTCATAATCGATTTCTGATTCCATAAATTTCTGATACAACCGAATCGCCGTCATCGTTCCTACGCCTACCTTTGTGCCGTGTAAGACCGCCGTTCTCCCTTCAAACAGGAACTTCATCTCCCAATAATGAGACATATGATGTTCACAGCCCGAAGCCGGTCTGGAATTTCCCACAAAGCTCATGGCAATGCCGGTAAGAACCAGGGACTCCATGACCGTCTGAATCGTCTCCGGGGTCCGTTCCTTTAAGTTCTTGACCTGCTCCATCATCTTTTTTAACGAATATCTCACCATCCGCTCAATGACGGGGCAGAAATATTCGCCGTTCACAAGATTCGATAAATGCCAGTCACAGAGGCAGGTGTATTTTCCGAGAATGTCCGCCACGCCGGCCGCGATCATATTCATGGGGGCCTTTGCAAGAATATCAACATCTCCAACAATTGCCTTCGGTACATGAGCATTATAAGTTGTTTTCAGATTATTTACAATTAAAGCCGCGCCAACCGAAGCAAAGCCATCCATGGAAGGGGCCGATGCGATAATCATGTATTCCATCTTCATCTGATAGCTTAAAAACTTGCACATATCGTTGATCGTACCGGTGCCGACTCCGATAATCAGGTCGCACTCCGGATTGAAGTGGACAAGCAGCTCACCCAGCGTATGCTCATCCGGCACCACAATCTTTCTGGGAATCACATAAGAGGTGCAGGCCTGGTTCCGATCCCGCAACAGCTTCTCCACCCGTTCTCCCGCCGCCTGATACGTATTATAGTCGGATACCAGAAATACGTGATGGTATCCCAGTTCTTCCACTGCCTCCGGCACCCGCTCCAGTGCTCCCTGCGAAATCAGGATTTTTTCCACATCGGTATGATGAGAACGTCCGCATTCGCAGGAAAAGGTATGATGTAAATAATCCTCAATAGTAAAGCATTCAGGCTCGATCTGCATCTTTCAGTCTCCTATCTGTTTTTGATTTATCAATTTCTTTGTTGTATATTTTATATAATAATGTCAATATTCCCTTTGTCAACCTGTGCACTTTTACTCAAAAATTAATAAATCCAAAAAAAACGGATAAATAGTTAATTTTATTAGTAATAAAATTAACTATTTATCCGTCCATTACGGTTTTATCCACTTTTTAAATCAATATTTCTTCGTTTCGCCGTTCCCCTGCTTTTTGCTTACTAATATTATTAGTAATAATTTTTCAAAATTTTTCTATTTTTTTCTCCGGTTTGGCCCTGTCGAGGCTCTCGCAACCAGTTTTGGGACAAATTCCACACGCACGGCACTGGCCGGCCACAAATCCCCGTCGGTTCCATTTTCCTGCTCGATTTTTCGTATCAACACATCGACGGCTTCCCGTCCCCGGTTGGCATCAAAATGCTCTACCGATGTCATGGAAATAGTCCTGTACTGGGAAATCATCGTATTATCACAGCCGCAGACAGAATAGTCCTGTGGAACCTTATACTTCTTGTCTGCCAGCGCATCCATAATTCCTATGGCCACCATGTCGTTCATCCCGACTAGGGCGGTGATGTCATCATACTTTTCCACCACGCGTTTTCCAAGACAGTAGCCGGTCTCATACGATGTGATGTCCTTCGTATACGCAATCTTCTCGCTGTCCATGGTACAGGTCAGGATGTTGAAGGGACTGACTCCTGCCCTGGCATAGGCATTCTGCATGCCCTTCAGCCGGTAAAGCCTGGCCGGATGGCGTTCGTTCAGTTCGGTGGAAATATAGGCAATTTTCCTGTGTCCCAGACTCAGAAGATGCTCGGCGATGATCATCCCCAGCTTTTCGCTGTCCAGTTCTATGATATCCATATTGGAGACTTCCGTCTTGTCGCAGATGGCTACCACGGGCATATTCGCAATGAGCTGCTGAAGCGCCACGGAATTTGCGGGCTTGTAAAGAAGCAACGCTCCCAGCGCGTCCTGCTGGCAGGCGAGGTTGGCAAACTGGCCTTCCAGCTTCATATTTCGTCCGCTGGAGAAGACCGTGAGAGAATACCCCCGCTCCTCCGCCTGATTACACATGGCCTCCAGAAGACTGATATAGTACAGATTGGTGTACGACGGACACATGGCCATAATCAGCTTCTCGTACCGCTCCCCGCTGTTTCCTTTTCTTTTAGAAGGAACCCGGTAGTTCAACTTCGTGCAGGCGTCCATCACACGCTGTACCGTCTCCGGCGAAAAGCGGACATTATCATAGTTGTTTAAAATCATGGAAACAGTGGGCTGGGAAACACCGGCCAACTGGGCAACATCCTTGGAAGTCGGTTTCTTCTTTGTCATAATGTAGTTATTCCTCATCGTTTGTATATCGTCTCTCCGGCCTTGATCGTCTCCAGAACTTTTATATCCCTGAGTCTCTCTTCAGGAACCAGGAGCGGGTTCTCTTCCAGGATCACAAAATCCGCAGCCTTCCCCACCGCTATGCTTCCCTTCCTGTCCTCTTCAAAAATCTGGTACGCTCCGTTCACCGTCACGGCCTTAAGCGCTTCCATTACAGTGATCGTCTGCTCTGCTCCCAGCACACGGCCCTTTGCCGTCTTCCGGTTCACGGCGTTGTGTACCGCCCCCATCACGTCGGGCGGAGCCACCGGGCTGTCCTGATGAAGCGTAAAGGAGACTCCGCGCTCCAGGGCCGAACGGGCCGGACTGATGTAGGCCGCCCTCTCCGGGCCCAGCACGGACTCATAGTGGTAGTCGCCCCAGTAATACACATGGTCGAGGAAAAAGCTGGCGATCATGCCGATCTCCTTCATCCGATCCAGCTGATCTTCCCGCACGGTCTGGCAGTGAATGACCACAGGGCGCAGATTCTTCTCACTCCCCGTCTCCTCAAGTACCGACTGATAGCAGCGGATCATCTGCTCGATCGCTTCATCCCCGTTGGCGTGTACATTGATCTGCCAGCGGTTTTTCACGCAGGTGCGCATGATATCCATCACATAGGCTTCCGTCTGCACCGGAAATCCCCGGTAATCCGGCTTCTCGCCGTCCGGAACCACATAGTACGGCTCTGACAGCCAGGCCGTCTTTCCCTGAGGCGAGCCATCCAGAAACAGCTTCACTCCCGCGGGGCGCAGATGGTTTTCATAGCCTTTCGCCGCAAGCGCTTCCGGTCCCTGCTCCGTCAGAAACTGACCGGCCAGTTCCGGTATCAGATACATGACCACATCGTTCTTTAGAAGTCCCATGGACGCGGCTCCCTTTAAGAGCTGATACTGCCCTTCCGTGACTTTGCCGTCGTGAACCGTAGTCAGGCCATAGGATGCGTACAGCTCTGAGGCATCTCCCACCGCCTTCACCACATCTTCGGGAGCAGGCCCCTGCATCTCTCCGTTTTTCCCGAGAAATGCCTGTTCCTTCAAAAGCCCTGTGGGTTCCACGACTCCGCCCTCGGGAACTGTGAAATGATCTCCCGTGTATCCCAAAAGCTCCAGCCCTTTCGTGTTCACCACACACAGATGGCCGGAGACGTGAGTCGCCGCGACGGGAATCTCCGTGCTCACGCGGTCTAAATCTTCCTTGGTGGGATGAACGCCCTCCGGGAAGACGCTGTTGTCGTATCCCATGCCCAGCAGCCACTGGCCCGTTTTTAGTGAATGCGTCTCCAAAAAGGTCTTCAGCACCTGCACCACGTCCTCCACGCTGTCGCAGGTTCCCAGCGGCGACGGTTTTAGGTTGGCGATTAACAGCTGGTACGCCACCGCGCTTAAGTGGGAGTGGCCGTCGATAAAGCCGGGAAGCACCGTATGGCCTTCCATGTCCCAAAGCGCGCCGTCCGGAGCCAGCGCCTTCATCTCCTCCAGCGTGCCGGTTCCGCCGATCATTCCGTCCCGGATCAGAACCGCCTCCGGTTCAGTCCGGGACTCATCCATTGTTAAAAAGGTTCCATGGTACAGGATTTTATCCATTCTCTACACCTCTGTGATTCATGTTTTCCGTTTAGTTACCCTCGTAGGCAATCAGGGATTCCACCTCATATCCATCTAATTTTTCTCTTCCATTTAAGCCCTTTAACTCCATGATAAAGCAGATCTTTACAACCTCTCCGCCCATCTCCTTTATCAGTCCGATAATGGCCTCGATCGTGCCGCCCGTGGCGATCAAATCATCGATGATCACGACCTTCTGGCCTGGCTTTATGGAATCTCTGTGCATCTCGATGGTGGCTTTGCCGTATTCCAGCTCATAATCGGCGGAGATAACCTCTCTCGGAAGCTTTCCCTGCTTTCTCACCGGGACGAAGCCTTTGTGCTCCGCGTAGGCAACCGGAACGCCGAAGATAAACCCTCTCGATTCCGGGCCGACTACGACATCGTAATCCACATCCTTTAACATCCCGCGCACGCCGTCAACCGCCAGTGCCAGCCCGTCCGCGTCCTGCAGAATAGTGGTGACATCACGGAAAATGATGCCCGGCTCCGGGAAATCCGGGATACTTGTTACGTAATCTTCTAGTTTTTTCATGCTTTTTACCTCTTCTTTATATTTTGTAGTTTTACTTTTTTCATGCATCATTTCATAGGACAAGCGTTCCTATGAAATAAAAATAACCGGAAACCATGAGCGGTTTCCGGCAGCGTTCCGAATCTTCCTTGCTCTTCGCGGCTCTTTCATTATAGCACAGGCCCACAAAGAAATCAGTCTATTTTTTTGCTTTTCTTTTTACATTTCTTATCTCTATACGGCCGAAAAAATGTACCAAAGCTTCCAGCCTGCCGGGACGCAGAAACCCCAGCGCCATTACAGAAACAGCCTGCCCTGCTCGTCAGCCTGCCTGGGCAGTGCAATCATCAAATCAATTAATGTCATTGCGAACGGAATTCCTGTCCAGCAAAACAGCAGGTAAATAAAGCCCAGGGCATACTGCTTCGTATAAAACCGATGGCCGCCGGCCCATCCCAGGCACAGGGCCAGCAGGATATATTTCTTTCTGTATACCGGTACCGGCTGTCTGTTCCCGGCATGGTTTGCGATGAAATCACCAAGACGCATCCACCACTTCGGTTTATCCACGATTCCGTACTCTTTTTTCAGCGCAGCCATCTCCTCTTCCAGAGCGATCATCTGGTTGGGATCAATGTAGTCTGGATGGTCCTGCATACTTCTTTTCCTCATCGTTTTGCCTCCTGCCGCCGGGAGCCGCACATCTGGCAGATAGCAATTTTCAAACACGCTCTAATCCAAGAAAAACCAGTCCGCATATCCCATCTTCTCCAGATTCTCTTTGCTGATCCTCAGGCTTTCAAACGGGTCTCTCCCGTACGTGGTATCCTGTTCAATGAGAAAATATTCGCTGCCTCCGGCAAAACCGGCTTCTACGCATTCCTTAACCGGAAGATTCCCCTCTCCTATCTCCGCAAATTCCACGATGTCAGAAAATGCAGCCATGAAGGCCTTCGGATCAAACGGTCCCTCCGGCATCTGAATCTGTCCAATGCGGTAATCCTTTAAATGGAGCAGCCGGATTCTTCCATCATACTTCTTTATGAATTCCACCGGATTCTCTCCACCGCGGTGGATCCAGTGGATATCCAGCTCAAATCCCATATATCTTGTATGGTTCCTGATAATGTCCAGCAGATATTCACCGTCATACTTTACGAACTCTACATGGTGGTTGTGATAATACAAATCAATTCCCTGCTCTTTTAATCTGCCGGCGATCTCATCTGCACGTTTCACAAAATCCAGAGCCTTCTCACGGCTCCCCATGCAGGTCATTGGAAGCATGCCGATACGCAGCATATCACAGTTTAACGTCCTGCAGTCCGTCACAATCTTATCAAAATCCGTAGTCAGGTACTCCCCTGGCCTCCCCGGCATCATCGGCTCCATAGCTGCGCTTAAAGCTGCGATTTTAATTCCGAATTCCTCACAGGCCTTCTTCATGCCTGCAACATTCTCCTCTGTCATAGGTATCTGAGACACCTCCACGCAGTGATACCCCAGCTCTGCGCAGGCCCTTAATGTCCCATAGGCCCCAAGCTCTGCAATTTTATCTTTGATGGTACTCATCTGAATTCCGATCAGTCCCTTATTCATACGATATCTCCTCTCTGAAATCACGATATGGTTACGTAAGCGCCGCTCCTGCCAGACTCTAAAATGGCGTCTATCAGGCGTACGCTCATTTCCGCGTCCTTTACTCGGATATAGTCCCCTTTATCCTCTTCCAGTACCTGATAAAACCTGCGAATCAGTTTTTCATGACTGGCGCCGTAATAGAAACGGGTCCCTGGAAATTTCCTGTCCTCAGTCAGATACTTTTTTTCTCCACCCGGCAGGATTTGATACAGGATATTTTCCTCTATACGGAACTCAGCGCGTTCCAGCTGGACCGCAATCTGCACCGCCTCGTTCTTATAGTTGGCATTCGTGGCAAAGAACAGACCTCTCGCACCATTTGCATAATCCAGCCTTGCGGTCACCGTATCCTCTACCTCGATGCCGTAATCCAGGATCTGGCTTACAGAGGCTTTCAGCCCTTTCATGTTTCCGCCTAAATAGTACAGAAGGTCCAGAGTATGCACCGACTGATTAATCATACAACCGCCCCCTGCCGTAATCCAGCTTCCTCTCCAGGGCTTTACGCGGTAATACTCGGCCGGACGGTACCAGGGGACGATGCCTCTCGTCCCCACCACCTGCCCATATTCACCACTTTCTATGAACTTCTTTAACAGCTCCACGCTCTCGTTGAGACGGTTCTGCAGGCAGATGGTGATACGGACCTCCGGATGCGCTTCTTCCAGCCGGACAAACCGTTCGGCTTCCTCCGTATTTAGGGCCACCGGCTTTTCACAGAAGACGTTGCAGCCCATATCCACCAGTTCTTTCGTCACCGGATAATGCAGGTAATGGGGCAGACACACATGAACACAGTCCGGTCTTTCTTTCTCCACCATCTCATGGTAATCCGTATAAAAGGCTGTGCCGGACGGCGCTGCTTCCTTCGTCTCCGGATTACTGTCGCAAACCGCGCATAGAACCAAATCCGGACTTGACTCTATGATCGGTATATGTATTTGGGATATATCTCCCAATCCAATAACTGCGGCCTTCATCATCTTTCTTCCTCCAGATTCTGCGGATATGCGCCGGTTCTGCACCGACGCATAACGCTAACGGGTTGGGAATTTGCCTTCGGCGGCAATTTTCCTGTTTAGTTCTTCCAGATACAGATCCTCGTCGACCGGCAGATCCACTTCCTTTCCCAGCCAGCTGGAAAGCAGGGTCGCATTCGCCAGGTTTACACCGTTGATTCCGTCGGCCCCCGGTGCCAAAAGAGGGGTTCCCTCCAGTATATGGCATGCGAAATTCTCCATTACGGTCATATGCTGCACGCCCCAGCCATCTGTATTCTCAAAGGTTTCCACCGTGTACAGGCCATCAGCTCCGGCAGCGTTTCCCTGTGTCAATTTCACCAGCTCCATCATGGACATCGTGCGGTTTAACTCGTCTTCCTTTTTCTTCAGCCGGTAAACTGTCGCTGTTCTGCTGTCTTCCACGACAATCTTTCCGCCGTCCAGGTCGATCTCCAGACGGTCTGTACCGATGGGATCATGGGTACAGGTTACAAAGCTCCCGGTCGCTCCGCCAGGATATTCCGTAACAATGGTAACGTCGTTCTCCACAATAATATCCCTGTGATCGCCATAGATGCATTTTGCGTAAACCTTATTGGGGATTCCGCATATCCACTGCCACAGATCCAGCTGATGAGGAGCCTGATTGACCAGGACGCCTCCGCCCTCTCCTCCCCAGGTCGCGCGCCAGCCGCTCTGACGGTAATAGCTGTCCGGACGCCACCAGGAATTGATAATCCAGTTAGAACGGCGGATCTGTCCCAGCTCTCCGGACTCGATGATATCCTTAACCTGCTGATACAGCCTGTTGGTGCGCTGATTAAACATAATACCGAAAGCCGTCTCCGGATGCGCCGCCGCGCATTCGTTCATCTCACGCACAGACTTTGCGTATACGCCCGCCGGCTTCTCAACCAGGACATTCATCCCCCTTTCCAGACAGTAAATCGCAATCTCTGTGTGGAGATAGTGGGGAACCGTCGTAACTACCGCGTCAACCGTACCGGAATCCACCAGATCCTTCCAGTCTCTAAAAAACGGTGTCTCGGGATACTTTTCTTTACACATGGCCTCCTTCGCAGGGTCCGTATCGCACAATGCACCGAGAGCACAGTGCGGCGGACACTCCGGCGCAGGCATCCCAGGGAAGCCGCCCCTGCCTGTTAAAAATCCAGCGTACGCGCCTCCCTGCGCCCCGATTCCAACTAATCCAAATCTTACTTTATCCATAGAAACTCTCCTTTCCACCTAACGCTCTATAGCGTTTAATATCTCTTTCAGAGCATGATACTGCATCGCGTAGCCTTCCGCACCGTCCGTGGCCTTGTTTTCCCGGATGATGCTGTCCGCATCCGCGAGCTCCAGGGATTTCAGCGCATCAAATACTACCAGATGGGGTTCCAGTGTCAGGAAGCCCTCATATCCTTCTTCTCTGACAGCTCTCTCCAGAATCTCTTTAATTTTTCCTTCGCCGGTCCCGCAGAGCACATTTTCTTTATCCGATGCCACGGCATCCTTAATATGGATATAAACAACCTGGTCATGTAGAAGCTTCCAGCACTCCACAGGGTCCTCTCCACACTGCACAAAGTTGGCAAAATCAAAGACTGCCTTAAAATGATCGCTTCCCAACGCATCCAGGATCACCCTGCAGCGCTCCTTCCCATCTCCATAGATTCCCTTTTCATTTTCATGGATCAGTACAACGCCGTACGTTCTGGCTGCCGCGTCAAACTTTATCAGCTTTTCGATCACTGCTTCCCGGTAGTCCTCCGGATTCCGTCCCTCCGGAATATAGAAACTGAAAATGCGAATGTAACGACAGTCCAGTACCTTTGCGATCCTGCATAACTCCTCCAGCTGAACCAGCTGTTTTGCGAACCCTTCCTCATCACCGATTTCAACTTTACCGATGGGGGAGCCTAAGGAAGATACCCGGACTCCCGCGTTCTTAAGCTTCGGCAGCAGCTTCTCCTTCACCTCTTTCGCCGTATAATCGGCTATACTCTTACCATCGGCCGTACGAAGGGAAATGTACTCCATACCAAGTCCTGTAACCACCTTCAGCTGTTCATCAAAATCAGAACTGATCTCATCGGAAAATCCGGAAATCATAATTTTCTCCATATGAAGCAACCTCCTGTTTTAAGCATGCTGCGCCTGCGCTTTGATTTCTGCGATCCTTTCCTGAATTTCTTCCATCTTTTCCTTTGTCAGAGGGTAGAACTTCATGGCTACCAGGTTACAGAACAGGCCGAATAAAATCAATCCGAAGAAACAGGTCAGGCCGATGAATTTCAGTTGAGGGCTATAGGGAGTATCTACAGTAGGCAGAGTCTCTTTAAAACCGATCATGGCACACATAACGCCTACGATACTCGCCGCCAGAGAGGAAATCAGCTTATCTACAAAGCTGAACAGGGTTCCCATCAAGCCAGGAACGTATTTCCCGGAACGGTAAACTTCATAGTCGGCACAGTCAGCAGTCATGGGAATAACGATGTTGCCGGATACTCCCATACACCCCTGTCCCAGAATATACAACACCAGAAATGCCAGGGTGAAGAAATTCCAGCCGGTGAAGCCTGCAATACCCGGAAATGACATCTGGGACGGATCTCCGACCACAAACAGTACAATATTTAAAATTGTAAAAATGAGACCTCCCCAGGTTCCGAACAGCATGGCCTTTCTCTGTCCTAAACGGGTTGCGATCCAGCCTACACCGAAGAACAGGATCAGCATGTTCGGAATGGACGTATAACCGGCTACAGCGCCGGACAGCGCATAGTTGCCGCAGACGATGGCATACAGGATAACGCCTATGGTAGAGTTGCTTCGGACAGAGGATGCCAGCTTATCCGTAGATGCCGCTACTACCAGCATCTGGATAGCCCTGTTGCTCTTAAGCACTTCCCAGTAATCCTTAAACCCTACCTTGACCGCTTTGCCTGTACCAAAGAACTCCAGGCGGTCCTTGCTGGAAATGCAGTAAATGGCAATACAGGTCAGAATCGCGGATACGGCCGCCACATAGCACCAGATTTCGTGGAAGAATGAGGCGTTGAAGCCGCCGTGTTTCGGTACTAAATAACCGGAAATAAAGATCGGAAGCACCGCAAATACGAGCGTATTATAAACGCCGTCAAATATCGAGAACAGAGGTCTCTGCCTTGGGTCATTGGTCAGACAGGACTGGGCGGATTTCGTAACTACACATTGGAACGTATAGCCAATGATATAAATCATGTAAATCAGCACAAAGAAAATAAAACGCGCCCCCTGCGGAAAGAGATGGGTCACATGAAGCAGGATAAAGCTTGCGACGGCAAGAATCACATTACCGATGACCATAAACGGACGGTTTTTGCCGAATTTTGTATTCGTCTTATCTACCAGATATCCGATGAACGGGTCTGTGACACCGTCCCAGATACGCATCGTGGTGATCAACGTTGATGCAACGACTACACCTACCCCCACATAACCGGTTAAGTAATAAGCGATAAAGTTCATCATAAACATGTACAGGTTCGTAGCCGTATTATTAAATGCAAATCCCCCGATCTGCCACAACTTCGCGCGGTGCATACCGCTTGTATTCGTTGATGTTCCCATATGTATAAACCCTCCTGATAATTTAATAAAAGCATGGTCCCCTTAGGACAGTCGTCCTCCTTTTTCTAACGACATTTTAACACTGCCCGAAAAAATGTATGAGGAGAGTTTTTGTAGAAATCTGTAATATTATTATATTTTTTGTCAGCTCCCTACAATTGGGTCCGGACGAGAATCAGCTCCCGATACTCGCTGGGAGTTTTACCTGTAGCCTTTTTAAACAGCTTGCTGAAATAATTCACATCCGAGATTCCCACATCTGCCGCAATATTCTGAATCTGCATATTGGACGTATTCAGATAACGGATCGCCTGCTTCATCCTCTGCTGGTTTACGTATGCCGTTATGGTTACTGACATCTCCTTCTTAAACAGCGAGGACAGATAGCTGGGATTGACACAATACTCTGCCGCCAGGTTCCTGAGTGATAAGTCGGACATCAGATTTAAATCAATATGGTTGACTACCTTTTGAACCAGAGGCGAATATCCCTGAAGAGAGTAATTCCTCACGAGCATACAGTACTTGCGAATCATCTCCAGATTGAACCGGTCTGCCTCCGTCTTCGTCATCAGCGTTTCTATCTTCTTCGCAAACCTGCAGGACAATTCATCAATATGTACCGGATGCACGCATCCCGCCTGGGCCGCCTTCCGGTAAAGCGTATTGGCCGTAATCATAAGATTCCTGAAGTTCCTTGCAGGGTCTTTATACCGTTTGGCAATGTGGAAATTACGAAATCTCCCATGGACCTTTAAGGCTTTTTCTAAGTTTCCCTGAGCTATGGCAGCCATCAGCTCCTCTTCTGCTTTATATCTTTCTTCAATCAGCTTTGCCGCCAGAGGCTCAGTTGGAGGATTGCTGAAAGAATTCATATCCCCGCATTCATCAATGCTTTCTCTGCGGACAATATCCAGTTCCCGTCCGCCATATAGTTTCCCTGCCAGGGCTGTAAGGACTGCCAGCCATGGCTCATAGAGCAGCATAACCGGAACCGCATTATAGTATTCCTGCAGCTCCTTCATCAGTCCCATGGGGATTTTATGGGACTGCACAAGCATATTGAGCTGATACTCATCCACATATTCCTTCTGATACGGCCCAACTAACACCATTTCTCCATACTGGCCTTCTTCCTTCGGTATTCGGAACAGGCAGTATTCCATTTCAAAACAGTCATTTAAGAAGTACAGGATACCCTCCTGACAGATACTGTACAGATGCCTCACCGTCTGTCCGGTCCCGCCCTCAGCCATAAACGTCTTCCTGATACCCAGGTCAAAATCCCCGATTTCGTCATCAGGCGTTTTTATGACCGTCATATTAACTCCAAAGCCCCCTACGAACGCCTCAATGACTTCCAATAAATCTACCTGCATCTTTTCCTCCATCTGTTTTACAAATATACGAATTCTGCACCAGGACACACTGCCTGTGATCTAATTGCTAATATACCCTAAAACGATTTGAAATCGGTAGAACAATTTCAAGCATATATCGTAAAATTTTTACCCCAAATGATCGTTACTCCTGAAATTTTGCTGTTTACTGCATCAAAAAAGAGCCAGGTACTGAAAACTGGCTCTTTCATAAAATTCTCTGTTAATTTCTCGGATGTGCCCCCGCGTATGCACTGCGAACCGCCTCTCCCTGGGCGTAATTCATGTACATCTGGGTCGTCGCCATATCGGAATGGCCCATCATGGCCTGAACCGCGTGAATATCGGCTCCGTTCTTAAGAAGATGGGCAGCGAAGGAGTGGCGCAGCGTATGAGGCGTTATATCCGCCTGAATACCGGCCTTTTCTCCATAAAATTTAATAATCTTCCAAAAGCCCTGGCGGCTCATGGGGCGGCCGCTGCAGTTGGTGAACAGCCACTCGCTCTCCTGGCCCTTTAACAGACTGACGCGTCCGTTTTCCATGTAATTCAGCATGGCCTGCTTCGCAACCTTCCCGAAAGGAATCATGCGCTCTTTATGTTCATCCCGGCACGTGATAAAACCGACTGCCAGATTGATGTCTTCCACCTTTAAATTAATCAATTCCGAAACACGGATTCCCGTAGCATAAAGAAGCTCCAGCATGGCCTTGTCCCGGATCTCCTTCGGCGAATCGCCGTTTGGCTGCTCCAGTAAGCTGTTCACTTCCTCCACCGTCAGTATGGTCGGGGCTTTTTTCTCAATCTTCGGAGCCTTTATAAGTTCCGCCGGATCTCTCCGAATCCGTCCCTCTCCGAATTCATAGTGAAAAAACGCTTTCACGGAAGCCAGAGTCCTGGAAATGGTTGTAGTAGCCCTGCCCTCCTTCTCCAGATACAGCACATAGGAATTAAGGCTTGTCTTTGTAACCTTTTCCACATCCGTAATTCCCTGTGCCTCCAGATAGGAAGCCAGCTGCAGTAAGTCTCTCTGATAAGAGACCTCCGTATTCTTAGAGGTCTTCTTCACCTCTCTTAAGTACTTTACAAACTCATTTATCTCCGTAACCATCTCTACGTCCCCTAACCTGCCGGTATCAAAACAGCCCCAAAATCGGCCTCTTCCTATCCATTATATAGAGTTATTTCGATAAAATCAAACACATTTTTCCCACTTTGGGGGCATTTTCGTACTACTTTACATAAAAAGTACAACATGTTGGAAACGCAGGGATTTTTCTCGCAACATGTTGTAAAAAAAGTTTTAAATATTTTTTTGACTTTTTTCGTCATTTAGCCTGAAAATGCCCTTTTCATGCGGTCTTTCAGACATTTTTACCCAGTCATACTCAGGAAGTAGGGATTCAGCCACACCTCGCACGCACTTCCGGCAGCCACAAATGCCAGCACCAGAAGCAGCGCCGGAATTCTCAGTCTTCCGTTTCTCCTGATTCCCCACATAAGCAGCAGACACCAGACCGGTACGTACAGAAATGCCTGCGGCATCACACTCGCAAGAAAAAACGGCAGTCCCAGAATTCCCTTCTGTCCCGTCATAACGGATAAGACCACCCCCACCGACAGGCCGAAACCGGTGCTCAGAACGCAGAAGCACGGCACCGCGTAGGCGGTCAGGCCGATCAGCCAGGCGATCAGCACTTCAATCATTCTCTGACGACAGATATCTCCAAACAGTGCCAGCTGCTCCGTTCTTCCCAGATTCGACTGGTGGCTCAGCAGATTTAAATAGTATCCCGCCTGATCGCTTAAAGAAGCATGCAGGAAATTAGCCGCGGCTGTCCCTGCCAGGAGTCCGGCAAAAAAGAACAGGATAAAACGGTTTCCGCCGCTTCCGTATCCCACGGCAGGCAGGGCAGCCGGGCTTTTTCGAAAATGGATGGGCGTAAACGTACCGCCCCGTATCCGAAGTCTCGGTCCCATGGTTCGAAGTCGTATGGCCATATACAAAAAACCCCTCACAGGTCTTGTCACAATCTATGCCTGTAAGGGAATTTCTATGCACCGGATTCGTCGGGGCGGCTAAACCGTCCGGTTATTCCACGTGGTATTTTCTGGCGTATGCCATGATGGCAGCAATCGTCTTTCCGTCCGTAATTTTACCTTCAAAAATAAGCTTTTCCAAATCAGCAACTGTCCATTCTTCCACATCGATGCACTCGTCATCATCGAGATGCTGTCTGGACGGCTCCAGTTCCCTGGCTACAAAGATGTCGATGGCCTCATCACAGAAGGCCACGGTCGTGTTCACACTGATTAAATACTCCATCTTTTCTTTGTCTGTCTTAAATCCAGTCTCCTCTTCCAGCTCCCTGTGCGCACAGTCCAGCTTCGGCTCCTCCGGGAAATCCAGAGCGCCGGCCGGAATCTCCAGCGTATAGCGGTCCAGTGCGTTCCGGTACTGGCGGACCATCAGAAGCTTTCCTTCCTTCGTCACGGGAACCACTGCTGCCGCGCCGTTGTGATGGATAAAATCCCAGTGAGCCTCATGCCCATTTGCTTCGACTGTGTCCTCGTAGATCTTTAAAATTGTTCCCTGATACTTAAGTTCCCTGTTCAAACGCTTTACCGGCGGCTGTTCCATCTGATATCCTCCATCTTTACACTTTATTTCTTAATTATATATTTCGCCATCTTGATAAGTGGCATCATTTTATATTTTCACATTTCTCATAACAGGCGTCTCCCGCCTTAATCACCGCATTGCGGAACCCATGTTCCTCCAGCGCTGCTACCGCCGCGATCGTCGTACCCCCCGGCGAGCAGACCTTGTCTTTCAGCGCCCCCGGATGTTCTCCGGTTTCCAACACCATCTTCGCGCTTCCCAAAACGGTCTGGGCCGCCATCTTATAGGCGGTGTCCCGTGGGAGTCCGTACTTCACCGCACTGTCAGCCAGGGCCTCGATAAACATGTATACATAGGCCGGAGAGCTTCCGCTGGCACAGACAACCGCACTCATCAGCCGTTCCTCCACGATACACATCTCACCAAATGAGGTGAATATCTCCCGGATGGTCTCTTTTTCCTCATCATCAAACGCCTTTGTATCGTAGCAGACGCCCGTCATCCCTTCGCCCAGGAGCGCCGGTGTATTCGGCATCGCCCGCACCACCCGTTTTTCTATTCCCAGCTTTTCCTTCAGCTGGCCGATGGTGATTCCCGGTGCACTGGAAATAATCACATTGGCTTCCGTCACCACATTGCGGATATTTTTAAGCACCAAATCGAAATACTGGGGTTTTACCGCCAGAATGATGTACTTCGCCTGGTTGGCACATTCCGCGTTGCTTCCCACATGAGTGACTCCCGTCTCCTCCGTGATCTCTTCGCATTTCTCCTCATTCACATCCGTGAAAATGATGTCTCCCTTACCATATACATGAAGCAGCCCCTTTAAAATCGCACTGCCCATATTGCCGATGCCGATAATTCCAATCTTCGCCATATACGATGCCTCCTGTTCCTTATGTTCAGCCTGTTTCAATGATACATATTCTAACACTCTTCCATTCATTATTCAATGGCCGCAGAACCAGGAAATTCCTTTTTCAAATAATTCCGCTCAAAAAATAATTCATTTTATACTCATCCATATATCCATATATTTTTTAACTTTATCTGGCTGTTTCCTGACATTTTGCCTATTTTTTTTATTTCATATTAATTTTTTCTACTTTTTGTCAGGTTATATTCATACTTTTTGTTGATTTTATCGTTTTTTCCATATTCTTTTCAACATTTTATTTGACCAGTTCATACTTCAGTGATAAAATTAAATAAGAAAAGACAAGCCAACAATAACGGAGGGGTTTATGAAAACTATCTACGATAACTGGCCATTCTGGCAAAGGCTTTTAAACATGCTGGAGAATGAATTCGGCAACCGCTGTGAACTGATTCTGCACGATCTGACCAGGGATTACGCCCATACGGTCGTTGATATCCGTAACGGCCACATTACCGGGCGCAAAATCGGTGACTGCGGAAGCAACCTTGGCCTGGAGGTACTGCGCGGAGAAGTTAAGGACGGAGACCGGTACAACTACGTTGTCCACACACCAGATGGAAAGATTCTGCGCTCTTCCACAATGTTTCTCTATGACGATGACGGTAATGTAATCGGCTCACTCTGCATTAATCTGGATATCACGCAGACCGTCGCCCTGGAAGGGATACTGCACCAGTATAACCGTTACGTTCCCGGCATGGAGACAGAAAAACCGGAAGAGGAATGCAAGGAGACGTTTGCAGGCAACATCAGTGATGTACTCGATTTTCTTATTGAACAGGCTGGTGAACTGATTGGGAAACCGGCAGAAGAGATGAACCGTCTGGAAAAAATCCGTTTTACAGGATATCTTGACGCAAAGGGCGCTTTTCTGATCACCAAAGCCAGTGACCGGGTCTGTGATTACTTAAAGATTTCCCGCTATACACTGTATAACTATCTGGATCTGGCCAGAGCCGAGAATGGTGAGTGCAATTTAAGCACCAAAAGTTTAACAAAATCAACGAGAATTCCCCCAGCCTCTACAGGTGGGAGATGAATCGCAAAAACAAACTTGTGGCAGGCAGATATCCCCCACTGACATGAGGTCAAAACAATCCGGGCAACCGGATAAAATGGCAGCATAGCTACTATGTCATTCTGGGTTTTGTATTCTGGACTCAGAATGTGGATTGAAATAAACACCAAAAGAGAAGGGACTGGGGAAAAATGAATATTTATGACGAACTAAATGTGGACAGAATCATCAATGCCAGCGATACCTACACACGAATCGGCGGTTCCCGCATGAGCCGCCGCACACTCGAGACCATGCAGGAAGCCGCAGAAAGCTTTGTGGACATCGGAGAATTATCTGATGCCATCTGCAAACGAATTGCAGAGCGCACAGGCAATGAGACGGCGTTTATCTCATCGGGGGCGGGAGCCTGCGTCGTTCTCACTGCCAGCGCCTGTATGACCAGGGGAAACGAAGAGCTGATGTACCAGCTGCCGGATGCCTCTGCCTGCCCGAAAAATGAAATCATCGTATTTGCGTCTCAGAAGAACTGTCCGATTCTTCCCTACTGGCATTTAACCGAGCTTTCCGGCGCATCGCTTATTCCTGTGGCGGACAGTATTAAATCGCTTCAGGAGGCCATCGGCCCGAAGACGGCCGCCGTCTTTTTCTTCACCGGAACCGTTTATGAATGGACCACTCCCGACTTAAGGGATGTGATTGAGACAGCCCACGAGGCCGGTGTGCCCGTGATCGTAGATGCGGCGGCTCAGCTTCCTCCGAAGTCTCTGATGTCCTGGTATACCGTGGACTTAAAAGCGGATGCCGTCATTTTCAGCGGCGGAAAATTCATTAACGGTCCTCAGACGACGGGGATCGTGCTGGGGCGCCATGAGATTCTCGACCACTGCCGGGCCATGGCCAGTCCTAACGTAAGAATCGGCCGGCCCTATAAGGTAGGCAAGGAGGAGTATGCGGCGTTTTACCGGGCCTGCATGGATTTCCTTGACCTTAATGAGGAGGCGAAGTATCAGGAACTAAAGGCTGTACTGGAGCACATAAAGGCCTCTCTTTCCGAAGTTCCAGGGTATCACAGCTACATAGAGGAAACCGGACGTCTCGGCCAGCAGATTCCCATGCTCTACCTTCAGTTCACCGATGGAACCACGGGAAAAGAGTGCTATGACTTCCTGTATTCTGCACCGGAACGGATAGATATCGGAACCTTTAACCCCAAAGATCCCACGGGTGATCCGTGCCGCATCTTCATCAACGCCATCAATCTGCGTGAACCGGATCTCCCAATTCTGATTCAGAAACTGAACCGCTTCCTCACCTTGCCGGAAAGGGGGCGTTCTCATGAATGAAAAAACGCTGGTCCGATACTACGATGCCGAAAAAAACCGTTTCTTTAACGGCGAGCTCTGTGGCCGGGATGGAGACTGGCATGTCGAATACAGAAACGACGGCCCGCCCGAAACAGATCTTTTCTTAAGCCCCGGATGGATCGATATGCACGCTCACATCTTTGACGGATTCGGCCTTTTCGGTACGGAAGCCGATGCGGTTGGCTGGAAGACAGGAACCTGTCTTCTGGTCGATGCCGGAACCGTGGGAGAGTACACACTTCACGGCTTTACAAAGTATGTGGCGCCGACTATTGAAACGAATATCAGGCTGTTCCTCTGCATCAGCCCGATCGGCGTGATCTTCCATCACGATTACAATGCCATGCAGTATTTGAATGCTGACCGCTGTGGCGCATGTGTGGCCGAACATCCCGGACTGATTTCCGGTGTGAAGGTGCGTATGGGCAGTGAGACCATCCGTCACGAGGGTCTCGAACCGCTGCGCTTAGCCAGCCTTGCCGCCCGGAAGGGAGGTGTTCCGATGATGGTTCACGTCGGAGGAAATCCCCCGTATTTAAAGGACATGGAACCGTATTTTGAAAAGGGAGACATCATAACCCATGTATTCAATGGCCGCGGCGGCGACGTGTGGAACCCTGACGGTACACCGTCAGAAGCACTTCAGAAGCTGATCGACCGTGGCGTCTGGCTTGATGTGGGACACGGAAGCAGCAGCTTTGATTTCGATGTATTTGAAAGAGCCGCCCGCCACCCGCTGCCCCGCTTCCTGATGGGAACCGATTTACACCAGAGCTCTGTGAAAAAACTGGTACGAAACATGGCTGTTCTGCTCTCCAAACTATACGGCTGCGGTGTTTCTCTGGAAGACATTCTTTACGGTGTCACCACAGGTCCCGCGACGGCGCTGGGACTCACCGGCTGGTGCCGCTTAAGTACAGTTCAGAATGCCACACTGTTCCGCATCGTGAATCATACGGAGACGTATGAGGACTGTCAGGGAAATTCGCGGACCTTTCACAAAGCGTTTTCGACAGAGGCTGTTATACTGAATGGGGAGTATCGAAAGACTGCTGCTATATTATAGCTAAAAGGGGCTTTTTATGTAATAGGAGCACTTTCCTATTACATAAAAAAGCTGATTTCCATGGACCGTTTTGATCCACAGAAATCAGCTTTACTTTTTTATCAGGAAATGTCTCTCATAGCTGCGGCTTTCCTTCCCCACAGCTCTTACCGCCTTCCACAGCTACATAATCCCATTGAAATCTGCGTTTTTCAGCAATTTTTCCAGACGAAGCTGCGCTTCTCTTAAAAGCCGGATCGTGAGCGCTTCCTTTTCCGGATCATACCGGAATACCGGCATGGCGATGCTCATGGCCGCAATGACTCCGCCATCCCGCCGGATGGGTACAGCCACACAGCGAATGTACTGGGTTGATTCCTCACATTCAAAGGCAAGCCCGTTTCTCTGTATCTCATCCAGCTGGTATGAAAGCCTGTCTATGTCGGTTATCGTATTCGGTGTCAGCGCTTTTAAGCCGTCCGGATACAATCGCTTCAGTTCGTCCTTTGATTTTCCTGACAGCAGCGCTTTCCCGATTCCCGTCGCGTAAGCGGGCAGCCGCTGTCCCGGGGATACCACGGAACGGACCGGCTCGGTGGAATCCACCTTATAGAGGTAGAACACGTCTCCCTCTACCAGTTGGGCAAAGTAGCAGGTCTCGCCGCAGGCTTCCACAATCGTATGCATCTGCGTCTGAATGTCGGTGGTGAGACCGCCTCTTCTTAAATATACATTACCAATCTCATAAGCCTTGTACCCGATACAGTACCGGCCCGTATCAGGATTCAGGGACAGCATATGAAGCTCACAGAGCGTATGTACAATTGGGAACAGGCTGCTTTTCGGAGCTTTTAATGCGGAAGCAAGCTCTGTCAGCGTCATTCCCTGGGCGGGCGCCGCCGTCAGCTGCTCCAGCGTATCAATCACGCGTTTCGTCGCGCGGTGAAGTTCCTCGTTTGGCACGTTCTAACACCTCTTCTTTTATTTACAGCTGTGTATCTGCCGCACAGCTGAACAGTTATTCTTATTGTACACACTTTTTCCAAATAGTACAAGCATTAATTAACCTTTTACAGCCCCCTGCGTCATGCTGCTGATAAAGTAGCGCTGCAGGAAAATAAACATTACCACGACGGGAAGACTGGAGAGCAGGGAAGCGGCCATCAAGTCGTTCCACATGATCTTATCGTAACTCGCCATCTGTCCGATCGCCACCGGTAACGTCTTCATCTTATCCGATGTAATACACAGCATGGTAAACATATATTCATTCCAGCTCTGGATAAATGCGTAAATGGTCGTGGAGATCAGACCAGGCAGCGTCAGCGGAGCAATAATTTTCCAGAATATCTTCAAATGGCTGCAGCCATCGATTCTGGCCGCCTCGTCCAGTTCCCGTGAAATGCTGTTAAAGAATCCATACATCATCCAGGAACAGAACGGTATGACACTGGCGATGTGAACCAGAATGATTCCTCTTCTGGAATTGGCCAGTCCATAGATTGTAAGAAGCTTATAATAGGGTACAAACAGCATAACCGCCGGAAACATCTGCGTCACAAGAATGAACATCATGATCATCCCTTTTCCTTTAAACTGAAAACGGGAGAATCCATAGCCGGCCAGCGTGGAGAAAAGGACCGCAAGCACGGTTGCCACCGTGGAGATAACCACACTGTTCTTTAAATAGGTAAAAAACGGATACTCTGTTATCACGTTTTTGTATGCCTCCAAAGAAAATGTCTTTGGGAACATCGTTACGGTGGAGCTGGTCATAATCTCGTTGATTGACTTGAATGAGGTGGAGGCCATATAGAGAATCGGCACAAGGACGATTAAGCTTCCCAGAGTCAATCCCATATAGCAAAGCGCATTTATTCTCTTTTGACTATTCATCCTTTAACAACCTCCTCTGCATAATACTGATAACAATACAGATCAGGAACACCACAACCGCCAGGGCGGACGACGGACCGAAATCGAAAAATTCGAATGCCCGCTTATAGATATTGACGCCGATGGTATTGGTTGCGCCGTTGGGACCGCCCTGGGTCAGCAGCCAGATCATCGTCACATGCTTGAACCACCATACGACATCGAGAATCAGGGTAACGGAAAGTGTCGATTTCATGCTGGGAACCGTCACATACCAGAAGGTCTTCCAGTTGGTGGCCCCATCGATTCTGGCCGCCTCAATGATGTCACCCGGCACAGTCTGAAGTCCGGCCAGAAGCTGGATCATCACGAGAGGGTATCCTTTCCAGATACAGATAAAGATTAGTACTGCAAGTGCCAGCTTCGGAGATCCCAGCCAGGACATCGGTTCCTGCAAAATCCCCATGGATACCAGCGTACTGTTTAAAAATCCCATGGTAGGATTGAAAATCCACCGCCACAGGTTAGCGATTACAACTTCCGGAAAGAGCCATGGAAGCAGTAAAATAGCCCGGAATACGGTGCGCCCCTTTATATCCCGGTTCAGCATAACCGCAAATAAAAATCCAAAAATAAAGTGTCCCAGTACGACGCCGACCGTAAAGATCAGTGTGATCTTCATGCTGGAATAAAAATCGGCCTCCGTCAAAACCTTTGCATAGTTTTTCAGGCCGATAAAATTCCATTTGTTGACCAGATTCGTCTTAAAAAAGCTGATATAGATTCCATAACAGAACGGATAAAGAAGCAGCAAAGCCAGCGTAATCACCGCAGGCGTGACAAAGCCATAGGCCGCAACGCGCGTTTTTACCCGATTCATCGTTCCATTCATTCCGTGCTTCAAATAATCACTCCCCTCAACATACAGGAAAGACCGGCTGCCGGAGGGCAGAGCCGGTCTTTCCTGGCTGGTACTTTAACCTTCATTCGCGGCGTCACAGATCTCCTGCGCTCTCTTCTGCGCTTTGGCTGCTGCCTCCTCTACAGTCGATTCTCCGGTGAATACAGACTGATATGCCTGTCCATGTACATCGTTGATCTCGCTGTAGCCTGGAATATTTGGTGTTTCATAAACGGTCTGGCGTGCCTCTAAGAAACCGGCCAGCTCCGGCATATCGTTAATGCTCGGATCGTCAAGAGTCTCTGTACGGGTTGGAAGACGGCCTGTCATAACAGAAAATTCAAGCGCTCTCTCCTTCTCAAGCATAAACTTAATAAATTCAGCAGATTCTTTTTCATGTTTTCCAGGTGTAATGAAATATCCAAACCCACCCGGTGTGCTGACAGAACGCTCCACTGCCGGTACCGGGAAGGAACCGAGTTTGCCCTTTAACTCCGGAACCTGAGAGGTTATCGCACCAATTGCATTGGAGCCGGTAATCAGCATGGCTGCTTTGCCTGATGAAAACAGATTGACTGCGGTCGGATAATCGGTCTCAATGACTCCCGGAGGGCAGGTGTGGTAAGTCACATCCAGATCGGTGTAGGCACGCAGTGCGTCAATATACTTCTGAGAACCGATATCGGTAGTCCACTTTCCATCATCTCCCAGAATAAACTCATCCACACCAAAGTTACAGATCACATACTGGAACCTTCCTGCGCCGGAACCATTGTTTGCGCCGACCAGGGTATTGCCGTAGGCTCCGTCTCCCGTCAGAGCTTTGGATACTTCTACAAATTCATCCCATGATTTCGGTACCGCTACCCCTTTTTCATCGAAGATATCTTTACGGTAAACAATACCAGATGCTCCGCTGAACCATGGCGCTCCGTAAGCCACTCCGTCTACACTTGCGCTTGCAAGGCTGACACTTTCAAATCCATCCACGTAGTCCTGACCAAAAATTGGTGCGATTTCCGCAGCCAGCCCCATGTCCACAATCGTAGCGGTATCCAGCATGTTCGCCAGGAAGAAGTCCGGCATGGAATCCGATGTTGCCAGCGTTATGTACTTTTTCATAAGATCATTGGCGCTGACGCCCTCTACTTCCACGGTAATTCCGTTGCCCAGCGCATTGAACTCCTCAATACACTTCTTTTCAAAGTCTCCCTCCGGAGACTCCAGAATCGTGGAAGAAATATAAGTAATCGTCACATTCTCTCCACTGCTTTCCTTTGCAGCTTCTGTCTCCCCCTCTGTCTTTGCTGCTTCCGTCTGCTGTGTCTCTGCAGCTGCCGCTTTCGTAGTCTCCGGAGCCGCTTCTTTTCCACCGCATCCGGCCAGCATAGAAGCCGCCATCACTACTGATAATCCAATTGCCAGATTCTTTTTAACCATTTCTTCTCCTCCTTGTATCTCTTTATCATTACCATTCAATTGGTGTTCCGTCGTAGGTCCGCCACATTGGATTCTTCCAGTTATGGCGGTTCTTGTTCTGTTCCTGAACCATCTCCTCGTCTACTTCTACGCCGAGTCCCGGTCCTTCGGGAATCTCAACAAAACCATCTTTAAAATGAAATACTTCCTTATTCTTTAAGAAATTAATCCTCGGGTTCGTATCGCCTGCATCGTGAATATCAATGCTCTGCTCCTGAAGCACCAGATTCGGTGTCGCCGCTCCCATCTGAATACAGGAAGAAAATGCAATCGCGTCCAGAGGACAGTGCGGCGCAACTGCCACATCGTAAGCTTCCGCCATGGCTGCGATTCTTCTCGCTTCGCTGATACCACCCGCATGGCTCAAATCGGGCTGGATAATATCCACATATCCCTGTTCAAACAGAGATTTATAATCCCACCTGCTGTACATTCGTTCTCCTATGGCAATGGGCGCAGATGTATACTTCGCTACCTCACGCAGCGCTTCCTTATTCTCCGGAAGCACCGGTTCCTCCATAAAAAGCGGATGAAACTGGTCTAATTCCCGGACCAGAACCTTTGCCATAGGCTTGTGAATTCTTCCGTGAAAATCAATGGCCATATCGATGTTGTTACCGATGGCATCACGGATTGCTCCTACTTTTTCCACCAGCTTATTCACGCTTTGCAGCGTATCTACATAGTGGGTGGGGTCTGTCGGCGAAGTCTTAATGACTGTATAGCCTTCTCTGACCGCCTGTCTCGCATCCTCTGCCACTTCTTCCGGCGTATCACCGTGTATGCTTCGGTATACCTTAATCTTATCCTTGACCTTTCCCCCCAGCATCTCATAGACAGGAGCATGATAATAACGCCCCTTGATATCCCACAACGCCTGGTCGATACCGGCGATCGTGCTCATCAACACCGGACCTCCCCGATAAAAGGCGCGGCGGTACATGGTCTGCCAGTGCTCCTCAATCCGCAGCGGATCTTTTCCTATAAAATAGTCGCGCCACTCATTCACGGAAGCTTCCAGTGTTGCAGCTCTTCCTTCTACCAGAGGTTCTCCCCAGCCACAAATTCCTGCATCCGTCTCAATCTTTAACAGCAGAAAACGGTGTGGCATAAAATAGAGCTTCATGTCTGTAATTTTCATTTCTCTCCTTACATCCCTTTCTATTTCGTTATTCGTACTTCTCGCTTATTTGTTCGTATATAGGAACTCAGTTCCTTATATTAACCATATTTTTACTATACCCCATGTTTTCCCGTCTGTCAATACAGAAAATCTCTTTTTTCTGTTTTTATTGTTTATTATGTACTCCTTTCTTCTTTTGTACTTCAATTTTTCTAGCATATTATTATTATATTTTTTCTTTTAGCAAAAAACAATTGACAAAAGCTTTTCCTCACGCCTATAATATAATTAACCCTTTAAGAACTAAGTTCTTATATAGGAACCCCCTTTTTTCAGATTATCAACTTCATTTTACTTTTCATGTTCTTTAAACAGGAGGTCATCATCATGACAACTTTTGATAAAGTTCTGGCAGGCGGTATCATCACAATTATCCGCGGCCTGGATTCCGATTATGCGGAAAAGACAGTGGAGGCTATCTTCGCGGGCGGGCTTCGCCTGGCCGAGATCACCTTTGACCAGACGGCCGCGCCGGAGGTTACAGCAAATATCATCCGCACTTTAAACCAGAAATTCGAGGGGCGGGTCCTAATCGGTGCAGGCACCGTCATGACCAGCGGGCAGCTCCATGCAGCGTATGACGCAGGAGCCGCCTACATTATTTCGCCCAATGCAGATTCCTCCATTATCCGTGAGACAAAGCGCCTCGGTCTTCTTTCCATGCCCGGCGCCTATACCGCAACGGAGGTGGCACGCTGCTATGCCGATGGAGCCGATATTGTAAAGGTATTCCCCTCTGATTCCGCCGGTCCGGGTTACATAAAAGCGCTTCGCGGCCCGCTTCATCACATTCCGCTTGCCGCAGTCGGCGGAGTAAGCCTGGAAAATATCCGGGACTTCTTCGATGCAGGAGCCTGCTGTGTGGGCATTGGTTCCAATATTGTCAGCAAACAGGCTGTACAGGAAGGGGATTTTGACAGGATCCGAATGCTTGCCGCCGCTTATGCGGCAAAACTTTAAATAAGAAAGTTGGTGTTTCCTTGTATTACTTCTACTTTGACTCAGGTACAACAAACACGCGGGCCTGCCTCTTAAAGGGCGGAACCATTCTAAACCGCGGAGAAATTCCGGTCGGTTCCCGCGATTCCGCTCTGCATCAAAATCGGGCTGTCCTCATATCCGCATTAAAACGGCTCTATGACCAGCTCCTCTCCGAATCAGGAATTGCCGATACGCAGGTGGCGGATATCTATATGTCCGGAATGATCTCCAGTCCCTCCGGATTGACAGAGATTGAGCACTTGTCCACCCCTGTGGATTTTAAAAAATTGAAAAACAGTATTGTCACTTATTATGAGGCCGATTTCTTTCAGCGAAATGTTCATATTATTCCCGGAATCAAGACGCTTCCCCAGGGAATGACAGCTTCCGTCGAGACTGTGGTTGATGCCAATAATATGCGCGGAGAGGAAACTGAGTTGTTTGGAATTCTCCACCGCTGTCCTGGTCTGGCCAGCGGCAGAAGCATCATCCTGCTTCCCGGTTCCCATACACAGGCGGCTTTCCTGTTCGACGGTACCATCGAAAATATCTCTTCCACCATAACAGGGGAGCTCTATCACGCCCTGGCCGGGCACACGATTCTCGGTTCCAGCATCAATGGAGAGAAGTGCACGGAGCTTCTTCCCCACATGGTCTGTATGGGATACGATATCGTCCACCAGTACGGTTTCAACCGTGCGCTGTACGTCGTCCGCAGTATGGACTTATTCGCCGGTTCGACGCTGTCTGAGCGGCGCTCCTACTTGGAAGGCGTTATTAACGGCGGGGTCATGGATGCCATCGTCTCCGTCACACAGGACAAACCAGCAACCATCGCCGTGGCCGGACCGCATATGCAGTATGATATCTTTTCGGCCTTTGCCGATAAGCTGTTTCCGCAGTTTAAGATCACGGAAGTGCCTGTCACTCCGTCATTTCCGTTTGCCGTAGAAGGATTTTTAAGTCTTATGGGATTTTAGGAGACATTGACATTTTTCCCCTTTTCAACTATGATTGTTATACAAATCATTTAAGGGGGAAACTGCAATGGCAGGAACACGCAGACCGGTCACTACCATTAAGGAACAGGTATACCAAATCATCAAAGAGGATATCTGTAATGGTGTCTACCCGCCGGGCTACTGGCTTCAGGAAACTGATCTTTCCGCCGCGCTCTCCGTCTCAAGAAGTCCGATCAGGGAGGCGCTGCGCCAGTTGGTCGCGGATGGACTTGTGGTAGAATACCCGAACCGCGGTGTGTTCGTTAAGGAATATACGCAGAAGGATATTGAAGATATCTTCGATCTGCGGATCATCCTGGAGAGCTATGCCATCCGGCGGTCCGGTCAGAATCTCACCTCTGCATATGCCGAAAAGCTTAACACCTTCATGGATACTTTAATCTACTACCATAAAGCTGATGATCTCCAGAATTACATCAACGCAGACACCGGACTCCACCAGCTGATCATCGAGCTGAGCGGCAACAACCTGGTTATCAGCACTTATGAAAGGGTCTATTCCATGGTACAGCAGTTCCGGATCTATTCCCTTACCAGCAAGGAGCGTTTTGACGAATCGGTGACGGAACATACCAATATCATACAGAACATCCTGTCCGGGAACGCCCGGGAGGCCGACCGGATCAACCGGACTCACTTAGAGCTGGCCCGCGAAAAGATCATTGTATACTTAAACAAAAAAGATGCTCTCCCTTAGCCTGTCGCCAAAGGAGGGCATCTTTTCTATTAATGGAAAAATACTGCCAGAATACAGATCAGGATGGAACCAAAGATCGGTATGATAATGGTTCCTATACTCCATGTCTTCAAGCTGGTCTTGATATCCATTCCACTGAAGTTGGTTACCACATGGAAATAACTGTCGTTTAAGAAGGATGGACACATGGAGGTCAGGCAGACCGCCAGACCGGCCAGGTAGGGATTAATTCCCAGGGTTGTAAGCATGGGAGCGATGATCGCGGAACCGGTAATCATCGCGGTTGTGCCGGAGCCCTGCGGGAAACGCATAATCGTTCCAATCAGAAGCGGAACCAGGATTCCCGGAATTCCTACTGCAACGATTCCGTCTGCCATCAGCTGAGCCGCGCCGGTTGCTTTCACGACCGCACCCAGAGCGCCGCCTGCAGCGGTAATGCAGACGATCGGGCCCGCGTCCTTTAACGCGTCGTTCATCATTCCGTTGACCGTCTTCTTATCCATGTCCTTAGCCAGAACAAAGGCGCCCAGACAGAGAGAGATAAACAGTGCGATTACAGGATTTCCGAGGAAGGTAATCACGCCTCCCACGGCATTGGCCTTCCATGCGGTCTGGCTGACAACGGTATTGCAGAGAATTAAAAATACGGGAAGCAGCAGAATCGTAAAGGAAATGCCCGCTGACGGAAGCTTTTCCGTAGACAGCAGCGCCTCAAAATCAGAGTTCTCCAGCTCTTTTCCCTCTTTCAGCTTTTCATCAATCTTATCCAGAACCACCAGCTGAGCCTTCGTATACTTGCTTCTGTCGATCTCGCTCGGAACGATGAAATCAGGGTACCGGTTTCCGAACCAGCGGAATAAAAAGATGGATACGATGAACAGCGGAATACTGAAAAGCAGTCCTGCTATGATAAACATACCAAGATCAACGGGGATGCCTTCTTTCTGGAACGTACTGACTACCGCCAGAGGTCCCGGTGTCGGCGGAACCATAAAGTGGGTAATATAGAGGCCCATACCCAGGATGCCGCCCAGTCCTACCATGGATTTCTTGGTCAGACGGGAAAATTCTTTTGCCAGTGACGATAAGATGACGAATCCCGAGTCGCAGAACACCGGAATGGAAACCACAAAGCCAGTCAGGCCCAGCACCACATCGGCCCGTTTCACGCCTACCATCTTTAAGATGGTAAGAGCCATACGCTTTGCCGCTCCGCTCTTCTCCAGGAAAATTCCCATGATACAGCCGAAGCCGATCACGATGCCGATACTGGCCATCGTCCCTCCAAAACCGCTCGTCACGGTGCTGATGGATTCCCCCAGCGGAATGCCTGATAAGATGCCGATTAAAATTGCAGAAATAATGAGTGATGGAAACGCATGCATTCGCGTAAAGATAATCAGTCCCATCATAACGACTACACCAATTAACATAGCTATTACTGGATTCATACAGTTACTCCCCTTTCTACTAGATGACCGGACCGAGACACTGAATATCGATCGAGCTGAAATACTGGATCGCTTCATTCTTTGTCATTTCTCCGTTTAAGGTCCGTATCATTTTATCAAACGCTTCTTCTCCTACCTGTTCAATCGTCTTTTCACCGGTAATAATCAGTCCGGCGTTTAAATCCATATCGTCTTCCATCCGCTCATACGTATTGGGATTACCGCAGATCTTGATGACTGGCATGCTCGGGAACCCCTGAGGCGCCCCCCGTCCGGTGGAAAACATCATAAACTGTGCCCCCGTGGCCGCCATACCGGTCAGAATCTCCGGCTCTCTGCCCGGCGTATCCTTGATCCAGAGGCCCTTCTGATTCGTCACCCGTTCCGGATAGTCAAGCACGCCCTGAATCGGCTTTGTTCCTGATTTGACGATGGCTCCCAACGATTTTTCTTCAATACTGGAAAGTCCCCCTGCGATATTTCCCGGTGTGGGCTGCCCTTTTCTCATATCACAGCCTAAGGATTTCGCCCTGGCCTCCATCTTGTTTACAATGGTGTAGATCTGATCTCCCACCTCTTTACTGACCGCTCTGCGCGCCAGCAAATGTTCCCCTCCGATAAACTCCGTCGTCTCGCCAAATACCACCGTCGCGCCCAGATCCACGAGACGGTCGGCCACATAGCCGATCACACAGTTGGAGGCCATGCCGCTGGTGGTGTCTGACGCGCCGCATTTGATCGCCATAACGACGTTGGATATATCCGCAGGCGAACGCTGCATGCCCGAGGCCTCAATCACGAGCCGGCGCGCAATGTTGGTACCGGCCATGATGGCCTTGCTGACTCCGCCCAGCTCCTGAATGTGGATAATCTCCACGCGTTTTCCGGTGGCGGAAATCTCCTTTACCATCCGCTCATGATCCGTCCCCTCGCATCCCAGGCTTACGATCAGCACGGAGGCCGTGTTGGGTGAACAGCCTATGCTGATTAAGGTGTCCGTCACACGCTCCAGATCCGGCGGCAGCTGACAGCAGCCCTGATGATGCAGGTAGGTTACCGTTCCCTGGACCTGGCGGCAGATGGCAAGCGCCACGTCATTGGCGCACGTCACGCTGGGAATAACCGCTACGAAATTGCGGGCGCCCACCTTTCCGTCTGGGCGTATGTACCCCATGAATTCCATCATTAATCCTCTCCTTTCCGTCTACTGTGCGGCTTTCTCCGCCCAGTCTCCTCGTCCGCGCATGCTGTCCAGATTATGAACATGCACGTATTCCCCCTTTTTTATATCCGCGGTAGCAATTCCAATCTCTTCTCCGTACTTTTTTATCAGCTCTCCTTTCTTAATTGTTGTAACTGCTATTTTATGTCCATAAGGAACATCACCTGTTACGGTCACCGTCTCCCCGGTTCCCTTTTTGTCACGGATCTCCACTTCCGTTCCATCCGTAATGCCTTCAGCGAAAATTGTAGCCACGTTGTCATCATCACTGACCTTCAAAGCTAATTTCAGACTCATGTTATTCCTCCTTTACCACCATAACACTGACTCCGTCGGGTATTACCACGACGCCCGCATCGCTTCCCTTTCTCTCATAAGCCATTTTAAGCGCCTCATCCAGGCTGGAAGCGGGGATCATATTGGCTCGCCTCACCATCTCATGATCCAGGAATGTCGTAACCACGATCACTGTGTGTTTTCTTAATATTCTGGAATAAATCTGCGGGCACCACTGTTCCGCGATTGTCTCCTTCGGCGGTATCTTCGATAAATATGCGTCGATCTCCTCCGGCGTTCCCAGTGTAATCAGCCGCTCAAAATGGGTTCCGCCCATACCGTCACAGCAGGAACAGCACATGATGATGACTCCGTCCTCTCCTGCGCACACCTCTGCCGTGGACACGGCCTTGGGGCTCTGATACAGGTTCTGGTCCAGAGGATATCCCCCGTTGGATGTCACCACGATATCTCCGGTCACCGCCCGGCACTGGGACTGAGACCGGATAAATTCCACGCCTGCCTCATGGGCCGCCTCCAAGTCTCCCGCGAAGGCCGCAACCACCTTCTTCTCTCCGTCAAGCGCCACATTTAAGATAAATGCAGTGTTGACCTTCCTGGCCGCATAGACCATATCCTCATGAATCGGATTCCCCTTCAATACTCCCGTAGCTGCATACGGACTGGCAATCGCCCGATAGCTGTGATTCTCATTCACCGTCTCCTTGCTGCAGATTCCCGGAAGTATGCTCTTTCTTCCCCCTGAAAATCCCGCGAAGAAATGGGGCTCGATAAAGCCCTCCGCCAGCAGAAGATCGCACTCCGCCGCCAGCTTATTCACATAAAAATCAGCGCCGGAAGGAAGCGAGCAGATATTTGTAAACTGATCCGGATCAAATGCGTCATTGGAGACTATCGTCTCATGATCCACAATGGCGTCCCCGAACATCCGGCGCTGCTCCTCTTCCGTAGGCGCGCGGTGCAGTCCGGTCCCTATGAGGATCGTAATCTCCGCCTCCGGATTCCCCTTTCTGATCTCCCGAAGCAGAATCGGAAGCGTCAGTTTGCTGGGCACGGCTCTCGTATGGTCGCTGGTCACAAGCGTCACCCTCTTCTTCCCCACCGCCAACTCACTTAACCGCTTCGTTCCGATGGGATTCGCCAGCGCCTCCTCCACGAGTTCTCCTTCTTCCTTAGTCCGGGTGAACTCATGCATTTTGGCAGTAATCACCGCCTTTAAATTTTGTTCTGATACGTGAAGGTCCATTGTCCCTTTGTAATATGGAATTTGTATGGTCTTCATCCTCATCCCTCCTTCTCATAATCTGTTTCTTTTTAAATCACACTATAAAATGAAACCGTCCAAAAATCGCACGTTGTAGATTGTGTGTTGTAGATTGTATGCAATTTTGCTTTATATTTCTGATATAATATATTTTTGTGCATTGTCAACAATTAATTAGTTATATTTCATTTTTTTATATATTTTATCACCTGTTTTTTTGCGTAACCGATTAAGTACGCAAAAAACAGCACTGGATTGCTTCAATCCAGTGCTGTTTCAAACAGTTATGATACGCGCGCCCTCTTTTCTCAGCAGCGTCTTTTCCGTTTCCTTAAACTCATGGTCTGTAATGACTCCGGTGTAGTCCGACAGTTTATTGATAAAATTCATCCCCTGCCGGTTAAACTTGGAATCGTCCACCACCAGAAAGGACTGCTGGCACTGATGGGCCAGCTGGCGTTTTAAGAACGCCTTGTCAATAGTGGGTGTCAGAACGTGAAACTCCTCGTTGATAGCCGCCGCTCCGAAAAAACCCATATCAAAGCGGAAGTTTTCCATCATCTGTGTCGCATAGTAGCCAACGGCGCTCCCTGTCGATTTCTGAATGTAGCCGCCGCAGATAAACAGTTCCACCCGGCTGCTCTTTAAGAGCAGGGCGACCTCTAAGTCGTTGGTAACGACCGTCATGTTCTCATATTCCATGATGTGCTTCGCGATTTCGTACGTGGTGGTTCCCGCGTCCAGGAAAATCGTCGTCCCGCCGCGGATAAACTCCGCCGCCTTCAGGGCGATTTTCTCCTTCTGGGTGTGGTTGCTGACACTCTTCACCGCGTAATTCACCTCGGTCTTATTGACAGCGCCGCCATGGCAGCGCTCGATCAGACCGTCCTTCTGAAGCTTCTCCAAATCCCTCCGGATCGTCATGTGGCTGACGTCCAGCTTCTTCGCCAGTTCCTCCACCTGTACGCTTCCGTTATCCTGTATCATTCCTAAAATCTTCAACTGCCTTTCGGCCATTAACATCATAAATATGCCTCCTCATCATGGATTTCTTTCCTTTCCGCAGGCGCACGGCGGGCCGGAATGCGCTTCGTTCCCCGGGACAGCTTCCCCGTTAAAACGAAAAGGCCCCGTACCGGAATACCCGGCAGCGGAGCCTTTGTATCTGCACATGAATCCCATGTGTCTATCATATATGATTACAGGAAAATACTCAATATCAAAACTTCAATAAATCCTACCGCCCACGCAATCGTTGACGTGATGGAATACGTCATGATCTGGTCCTTTACTTCGCCTACGCCCAGAGTTCTGTTTACAACCCAGAAATAGCTGTCGTTGAAATAGCTGAAGAATAAGGAGCCCACGCAGCATGCCAGAGCGCCCAGGATCGGATTCACACCGGCTGCAAGGATGATCGGAGCGGAGATGCTGGCCGCTGTTGTCATGGCTACCGTACCGGAACCCTGGATAAATCTCATTGCCGTGGAAATGATGAACGGAAGAACTACGATCGGAACCGCTGTTCCTGCAAGGCCTTCTGCCATATATGTACCGAGTCCGCTGTCCTTGATAATCTGACCCAGCGCACCGCCGCCGCCTGTTACCAGCATGATGATGCCTGCGGAAGCCATTCCCTTTTCCATTTCCTTAATTGCTTCTTCTCTTGTTAAGTTTCTTCCAAGTGTTACAATCGCTACGACGAGTCCTAAGCCTACCGCCACGATGGGGGATCCAAGGAACTGGAATATCTGCATAAATCCGGTTGTAAGGCCGAGTGCGCTGGATACCGTGCTGATCAGGATCAGAATAATCGGCAGTACAAGGGGTGCAAATGATTCAAGCGTGGACGGAAGTCCGCTGAAATTCGTTGTAAAATCAGTGGAATAATCCGGTTCCTGATAAGGAAGGCGGTCAAAGCCTTCGTCGTCGTTTGGAATCTGATAGATTTTCTTGCCGACCCATCTTGCGTAAATGGTACAGGCAATCGCCATCGGAATCGCAATCACAATACCAAACAGGATAAATTTTCCCACATCGACTCCAAAAATACCGCAGACGCCCAGAGGACCTGGTGTTGGAGGTACCAGAGTGTGGGTAATAACGAGGCCTGCCGCCAGTGCGACGCCCAGAGAAATTACGGATTTTTTGGTTACTTTTGAAATCGCTTTTGCAATGGGAGCGAGAATAACGAAACCGGAATCACAGAAGATCGGGATGGATACAAGGAATCCGGTGATGCCCAGCGCCTCTTCCTCTCTTCCCTTGCCGAACAGCTTTAAGAACGTCTGCGCCATTCGTTTCGCGGCGCCGGTCCGTTCAAATATCTGCCCCATCATGACACCGAAACCGATAATAATACCGATGCTTCCCAGCGTACCGCCGAAGCCGGTTGTAATCGAGTTGATGATGCCCAGCGTCTTGCCGTTTTCCAATGTTACATTCACCATCGGCATTCCGCCCACCAGTCCGATGATGACCGCACTCATAATCAGCGCGAGAAATGCGTGAATCTTGGTCTTTAAGACCAGAACCACCAGTACGATAATACCGATCAACAGACCGATCAGCATCCTTTGCCCACTAAGTCCGCCTACCATAAAATAAACCCTCCTTTTAAATTGAATTTTTATTTCTATGCCCCCCGGACACGAAATACTGTTTCAGTTTCGCCGCAAATTATTTTCTGGTAAAATTTGGTGAATACTTTGCCGCCAGTAAAATAGCCTCAATCATACTTATGGCGCTTACCTTGCCCGTACCTGCGATATCGAATGCGGTTCCGTGATCTACAGAAGTTCTGAGAATCGGCATTCCGTTGGTGATCGCAATCGTCCTGTCGAAATCCAGTGTCTTCGTCGCGATATGGCCCTGATCGTGATACAGGGAGAGTACGCTGTTAAACCGTCCCTGTGCCGCCTGATGGAATACGGAGTCTGCACCGATCGGTCCGGTTACCGAATATCCTTCCGCCTGCAGCTCCTCAATAGCCGGCATGATTTCCCGAACTTCCTCGTCACCGAACAGTCCGTGCTCGCCGCAGTGAGGATTTAACCCGGCAATCGCCATGGTGCCGCCGGTTACGCCCAGCTTCTCGAGAGCCTCCAGACAGCGTTTTACGTAATCCTTGATTCTTTCCTTCGTGATCATGTCGAGCATCTGGCGCAGGGAAACATGTCTCGTCAGGAAGAACACACGCATTCCGTTGGTCTCAAACATGGTAAGCGGATCTTCTGTTCCCGTCAGCTCTCCAAATATCTCGGTATGGCCGATAAAATGAATATCGCCGGCCTTTAATGCCTCTTTATTGATCGGAGTGGTGGCTACCGCATCCGCTTTTCCTTCATTGGCCAGCCGGATACTCTCAGCGATATACTCATAAGCCGCTTTTCCGCACATTCCACTCACTTTGCCGAATTCAAACTGGTCCATGTCGATATTGTCCAGGTCAATGAGATTTAAGATGCCCGGCTCGTAGATCCCTTCCTCCGGTTCTTTAACCACGTTTACCCTTACCTCTGCTCCCGTGATCCTTACAGCCTGCTCCATGATCTTCCGGTCGCCGACGATGATACATCTGGCCGCTTCCGCCACCTTGCTGTCCGCCAGGGCCATTGCTACGATTTCCGGTCCGACACCCGCCGGATCTCCGATAGGAATTGCAATTAATGGTTTGTTCATGATGTTTTCCTCCATTCTCTTTTTATGTTACATGTATAATTTTTCTTTCAGATAGGTGATACAGCGGTTTGCGGCATCACTTTCGCCCACCATTCCGCCTTTTGTGATGATATTCACGCCTTCGAAATCACCCTTTAAGAACTGGCCGTAGGCCGCCAGAGGAAGCACTTCATCTAACAGACAGAGGCCCGCCGTCTGGAATCTCCGGCACACGGAGACAGTGATATCGCCGCCGCTGCTGTATATTCCTTTGAATCCCTGGTGCATGGTAAAGACCCGGTGCGCGATCTCGGCAAAGGAATCATTGATCGTTCCCGTCATATCGTCCACACCGCCCGGGAACCGGTCTTCGTATTGTCTAAAGTCGATTCTGTTTTCCGGATAAATGCCGTCGCCCGTCACGGTTATAATATCAAAAGCCCGGCTGGCCTCCAGCACCTCGTCGGTGATTCGCGTGATTTCCGCTTCCCGCTCCTCTTCACTCTCAAGAAAACGTTTGGTGGCTGCAAATATATTATACGCAGTTCTCTGAGAAAGCCACAGTTCTTCCATCTGCTGCCTCGTCACCGGGTTTACGCTTCCCACAACTGCCAGAATCTTCTTTTTCTCCTTCTTATCGGCCGGCACGATCAGCTTTCTCGCAATGGTCGCCGTAAAGACTCCCGGATCTACGGCCACGAATTTCAGCTGGCTCGTGATTACGGCGTCTGCAATCAGGTCTAAATCTTCCTGGGTCACACAGTCCGTCACGATGATCCGGCACCCGTCGGCAGCCATATCCTTCATGCGGTCGGCCAGGTAATGCTTTCCGTTCATCATGTCGTTCATCAGGATGCTTCCTACCGGATACTTGCTCTGCTGCTCAAAAATCTGTTTCACATCTGACACGGTAACCGGCGTCTTCGGATCCAGCGCCACCTCGGTCTTATGAAGCGGCAGACCCTTGACCAGCATGTAACCGCCTATCACAATTCTTCCCGATGCCGGGAAACAGGGCGCCGCAATGGCTATGTAATCATCACCCAGCGCGTCTAATATGGCGTCTGTCTCGCTTCCTACATTTCCCCGCATGGTGCTGTCAATCCGCTTTGCGTAAACCTTTACCCCGTCTTCCTTTAATAAATTCGTCACGTTGTATACCCGGTTGTATGCCAGTGAGCTGCTCACGCCCCTGCTGTCCGTCGGATACATGACACAGTCACAGCTGTCGAACAGCGCCAGCTCCAGACGCTCGGAATTCATCACCGTATACGTCTGATAATTCATCTTTTTTAAAAGTACCCCCGTCGCATTGGCCCCGGTCAGATCATCTGCAACTACTATACACTGAGGCATATCATTTCCCCCTTTTAACCGCCCGTTTTCCATTTTGTCTATGTTCGTTTGTGTTACATTCTATGTTCGTTCTAGTTCGTATACTACATCACTTCGTCACATTTGTCAATATTATTTTTCATTATTTCGGTTATTTTTTTGTTTTTCTCACGTTTTGTTGTTTGTTTGTGTTCGGCCCCAGAAAATGTTCTGTTTTGTTCCTTTCAGTGGGCAAAACGCTTTCCGTGAACGGGGAAGAAACACGGTCGGAAAATTTTTTTACATTTTTTTGGAAAATAATATTGACATTTCAGATTCGATCTCATATACTGTAGCAAAGCAAATCGATAAACCGATGAGCAGGAGTAAGTAAGATTTTTCTATCATGCGCAGAGAGCTTCCGGATGGTGTAAGGAAGCGTTGGTAATGAATCTGAATGGACTTGCGAGGGCGGCTTGAAACCGGTATTCAGGAAAGCAGTTCTGTCTGAGATGACAGGGAAGCGTGAACTGGCCGGAAGTAGATACCGACGGGTTTCCTATCCGTTACCAAGGGGAGGCACATGTTAGTGTGTTACAGAGCGGATGAATAATATATTTATTCATCAATCAGGGTGGTACCGCAGAAGAGAATTTATAGAGCTCCTGTCCCTCTTTATCCATATTTTATGGGTAAGAGGGACGGGGGCTTTTTTGTTTCACAGGGAAATTCCTCCTACGAAACCAGCCCCCTCTCCGACGGGCCGTACTCAACTATAAAACAGTTTATCACTCACGAAAGGAGCGTTATCAGCTATGAAACTCACACCAGACTGTACAGAAATTGAAGCACTCGCAGCAAAGTATCCTATCATTCCGGTATGCAGAGAAGTGTTCGCCGATATCGTAACACCGATTACACTGCTGAGAAAAATCGCAGGTTTAAGCAGCCGCTACTGCCTGCTGGAAAGTATTGAGGGCGGTGAGAACTGGGGACGCTACTCTTTCCTCGGGTATGACCCCATTCTCCGGGTCACTAACAAAGACCACGTGGTGACGATCCGCCGGGAACCGGCCAGTATGAGGAAAGAAGAAAAAGTGATAGAAACAGACCAGCCCTTCGATATCCTCAGAGAAATTTTAAAGGAATACCAGTCTCCAAAGCTTGATGGAATGCCTCCATTTACAGGCGGCTTCATCGGATACTTCGCCTACGGCATGATCGGTTATGCCGAGCCGACACTGAACATCAAAAAGGGAGACTGCAGCGATTTCGACCTGATGCTGTTCGATACGGTTATCGCCTACGATCATCTGAAGCAAAAGATCGATATCGTCGTCAATATGAAGACCGGGCAGAGGGCGGAATGCATGGCCAATTACGGAGCGGCCTGTGCCAAATTAGAGAGTATTGCGCAGATGATCGCCAATCCCGCGCCTCTGGAAAAATCGGTTGCAGACGACAAACCGGACTTTACCTGCAACGTCTCCAAAGAAGAGTACTGCCGGATGGTGGAGAAGACGAAAGAATATATCGTGGACGGAGATATCTTCCAGGCGGTCATTTCCAGACAGTTTTCCAGCGATTACCACGGAAGCCTGCTGAACGCCTACCGGGTTCTCCGCACCACCAATCCTTCGCCCTATATGGTTTACTTATGTATGGACGATACGGAGATTATGAGCACCTCACCGGAGACTCTGGTCCGTTTAAAGGACGGACGGCTCACCACATTTCCGGTGGCCGGGTCAAGGCCCAGGGGCGCTACGCCGGAGGAGGACGCCAGGCTGGAGAGAGAGCTTCTGGCCGATGAGAAAGAGCTGGCCGAACACAACATGCTGGTCGACCTCGGACGGAACGATCTCGGACGGATCTCAAGGTTTTCCACCGTGGAGGTCACCGGATACCAGATGATCCACAAATACTCCCGCATCATGCACATCTGCTCCCAGGTGGAGGGAGATATATTAAAGAACTGCGACGCCTTTTCCGCCATCGGGGCGGTCCTCCCGGCAGGCACCTTATCCGGCGCGCCAAAGATCCGGGCGTGTGAAATTATCGAGGAGCTGGAACCGGTGCCGCGAGGCATCTACGGAGGGGCGCTGGGATACATTGATTTCACTGGAAACATGGATACCTGCATTGCAATCCGCATGGCGGTAAAGGCCAAAGGAAAGGTCTATGTTCAGGCCGGCGGCGGCATTGTGGCCGACAGTGTCCCTGAAAAAGAGTATGAGGAATCCGCCAACAAGGCAAAAGCCGTAATTCACGCTATCGAGGCGGCAAGCGAGGTGAACGACTTATGATATTACTGATCGATAACTACGACAGCTTTTCTTACAATCTGGTCCAGTTTTTTGGCACGCTCTGTCTGGAGAACAAGGGAACTCTCACTCCCCATCGCTTGGGAGAATGCAATGGAGAGGAACCGGATATCCGGGTGATCCGGAACGATGCGATGACCCCGGAAGAAATCCGGAACCTTCACCCAGACCACATCATCCTCTCTCCCGGACCCGGATATCCGAAAAACGCCGGTGTCTGTGAGGATGTGATCCGCCAGATGAAGGGCGAGGTCCCTATCCTCGGCGTATGCCTCGGACATCAGGGCATCTGTGAGGTATTCGGCGCCGAGATCGTTCACGCGGTAAAGCTGATGCACGGAAAACAGAGCACCATCACCATCGACAACAGTGATCCCATTTTCCAGGGCCTTCCAGAGAAGATTCCGGCGGCCAGGTACCACTCTCTCGTCGCCAGACGCACTTCTCTCCCCGATACCTTAAAAATCATCGGCGAGGACGATATGGGAGAGATCATGGCAGTCCGTCATACCGACTATCCGGTCTACGGCCTCCAATTCCATCCGGAATCGATTCTGACCCCCGACGGCATGACGATACTTAGAAATTTCCTTAACCTATAACCCATAACCCATAACCTATAACTTATAACCGGCAACCAGAAACGAACAACATTAATTTTCATATATGGAGGTAACAGACTATGATACAGCAGGCGATTCACGATGTAATCGAAGGACAGGATTTAAGCTTTGAGGCTGCAAAAGAGGTTATGAACGAAATCATGAGCGGGGAGACGACTCCCGCACAGATGGCGGCATTTTTAACAGGACTCCGGATGAAAGGAGAGACCATCGACGAAATCACGGCCTGCGCGACGGTCATGAGAGAAAAAGGGCTGAAGCTGGAACCGAACTTTGCGGTAATTGATATTGTAGGCACCGGCGGCGACGAGGCCGGCACCTTTAACATCTCCACCACCAGCGCATTTGTGGTCGCGGCGGGCGGGGTTCCGGTGGCAAAACACGGAAACCGAAGCGTATCCAGCAAGAGCGGGGCCGCCGATGTACTGGAAAACTTAGGCGTGAACCTAAAGCTTACAGTGGAACAGTCGGAACAGATTTTAAAGGATACCGGCATGTGCTTCATGTTCGCCCAGTCCTACCACTCTTCCATGAAATATGCCGGACCGGTCCGCAAGGAAATGGGAGTCCGCACCATTTTTAACATTCTGGGGCCTCTGGCCAATCCGGCCGGAGCCACCATGCAGCTTCTGGGTGTCTATGATGAGAAGCTGGTGGAACCGCTGGCAAAGGTGCTCAGCAATCTGGGCGTCAACCGGGGCCTGGTGGTCTGCGGCAACGATGGGCTGGATGAGGCTACCGTCACTGGACCGACCCGCGTGTGTGAAATCCGTTTCGGCGAGCTGACCATGTACGAAATCACTCCCGAGCAGTTCGGTTTCTCCCGCTGCAGCTTACCGGAGCTGGTCGGCGGTAATCCGGAGGAAAATGCACAGATTACCAGAGATATCCTGACCGGGAAGCTCACCGGACCGAAACGCGATATCGTAGTCTTCAACTCGGCTCTGAGCCTCTATCTCGGAATCGATGACTGTACCATCGGAGACTGCGTCGCCCTGGCCAATGATTTGATCGACTCCGGAAAGGCGGCCGCCAAACTGGAGGAATTCGCAAAAGCAACCAACAAATACAACACCCCAACGGCTGCCGGCGGAATGGAATAGGAGGTCCCTCATGATTTTAGACACACTGGCTGCTTCCACCCGCAGACGGGTGGAGGCGGCAAAAGAAAGAATCCCTCTTTCGACCATGATGGACCTGGCCTCGCAGGCGTCCGAAACCGAGCGGGAAATCTTTTCCTTTGAAAAGGCGTTAAAGGTGCCGGGAATGTCCTTTATCTGCGAGGTAAAGAAGGCTTCTCCCTCCAAAGGCCTGATCGCCCCCGATTTCCCCTATGTGGAAATCGCAAAGGATTATGAGACCGCCGGAGCCTCCGCCATCTCTGTCCTCACAGAACCCGAATACTTTTTAGGAAGCAATGAATACCTGAAAGAAATCCGCCGGCACGTCTCTGTTCCTCTGCTTCGCAAGGATTTTACCGTCGACCCCTACCAGATTTTCGAGGCGAAGGTCATTGGAGCTTCCGCAGTTCTTTTGATCTGCGCCCTCCTTGACACGGAGACGCTCCGTACCGGAATCCATTTATGTGACAGTCTGGGGATGAGCGCTCTGGTCGAGGCCCACGATGAGGAAGAGATCAAATCCGCTCTCCAGGCAGACGCACGGATCATTGGCGTCAACAACCGGAATTTAAAGACCTTTTCAGTGGATTTCTCCAATTCCATACGATTAAGGAGTCTGGTGCCTGACGACGTACTCTTCGTCGCCGAAAGCGGAGTAAAATCGGCGGACGATATCCGGCTGCTCCATGAAGCCGGAGTGGATGGCGTTCTGATCGGCGAGACGTTAATGCGTACCGCCGACAAGAAGAAAATACTTGATTCCTGGAAAAAGGCGTGTGGGTAAGGAAATGCAGGGAGTCATGCAGAAGGAAGAAAAGGAGTCTGAATCATGAGTAAGTCAAAAAAAACGCTGCACAAGAGAATAAAAATTTGCGGCCTGACACGGCCGGAAGATATTGCAGCCGTGAACGAGTACCGGCCCGACTATATCGGTTTCGTCTTTGCGCCCAGCAAGCGGAATGTGAGTGAGATGCGGGCTGCCGGACTGAAGAAGCTCTTATCACCGGATATCACGGCCGTCGGAGTATTTGTCAACAGTCCCATCGCCGACATCGTGCGGCTCGTGAGCCGGGGGATTATCGGCGCGGTTCAGCTCCATGGCGATATGGAAGGCTTTGAGACCGTTCAGTATGCAGAGGATTTAAAGAAGGCGCTGGCCGCGGCAAGGCTGGCCGCTTCCGTTCCCATTATCCGCGCTGTGCGTGTAAAGGATGGGGACGATGTCCGCAGGGCCGTGAGTTATCCGGCCGAATACCTGCTTTTTGATACCTTTGTCAAAGATCAGTATGGCGGCAGCGGAGTCCGTTTCGACTGGTCCTTAATCCCCCACATCGAAAAGCCGTGGTTTCTGGCCGGCGGCCTCTCTGTCTCCACCATAAAAGAAGCGCTGAACACGGAGGCCTGCTGCCTCGACTTAAGCAGTGCCGTCGAGACCGACGGACGGAAGGACCCGAAAAAAATACAGGAAATCATACAAACAGTAAGGAGTGTTTAATCATGTCAAAAGGAAGATTTGGACAGCACGGCGGACAATTTATCCCCGAAACGCTGATGAACGCAGTAAATGAACTGGAAGCAGCCTATGAAAAATATATCCACGATGAGGCGTTTCTCGCCGAACTCGACGAGTTAAACCGCACCTATACGGGAAGGCCCTCTCTCCTCTACTATGCTGGAAAGATGACCGAAGATCTTGGCGGTGCGAAGATCTATTTGAAGAGAGAGGATTTAAATCATACCGGCTCCCACAAGATCAACAACGCGCTGGGGCAGGCACTTCTGGCCAAGAAGATGGGCAAGACCCGCGTCATCGCCGAGACCGGCGCAGGCCAGCACGGTGTTGCAACCGCTACCGCCGCCGCGCTCCTGGGGCTGGAGTGTGAGGTCTACATGGGAAAGGAAGACACCGACCGCCAGGCCTTAAACGTATTCCGCATGGAGCTTCTGGGGGCCAGGGTTCATCCCGTCACCAGCGGCACACAGACCTTAAAGGATGCCGTCAACGAAACGCTGCGTGAATGGACGAACCGCGTGGAGGACACCCACTATGTGCTGGGTTCCGTCATGGGGCCTCATCCGTTCCCCACGATCGTCCGTGATTTCCAGAGTATTATCGGCAAGGAAGTAAAATCCCAGCTTTTGAAAGCAGAAGGAAAGCTTCCGGACATGCTGATCGCCTGCGTCGGCGGCGGCAGCAACGCCATGGGGCTCTTCTACGACTTCATCGACGAGCCGGGTGTTGCGCTGGTGGGATGCGAAGCCGCCGGACACGGTGTCGATACGGATAAGAATGCCGCCACCATCGCCACCGGCAGCCTGGGAATCTTCCACGGCATGAAATCCTATTTCTGTCAGGATGAATACGGCCAGATCGCTCCGGTCTACTCCATCTCCGCAGGGCTGGATTATCCAGGAATCGGACCGGAACACGCTTCTCTGCACGACACCGGCCGGGCTCAGTACGTTCCCGTCACCGACGATGAGGCAGTAGATGCATTCGAGTACTTATCCCGTATGGAGGGAATTATCCCGGCCATCGAAAGCGCCCACGCGGTAGCTTACGCAAGAAAAATCGCTCCGGCAATGGGAAAAGATCAGGTAATCGTCATTAATCTCTCCGGCCGCGGAGATAAGGATGTGGCGGCAATCGCCAGATATAAGGGGGTAGAAATCTATGAGTAGAGTAAAAGACGCATTTGCAGATGGTAAGGCATTTATCCCGTTTGTCACTGCCGGAGACCCGGAGCTTGCTGTCACGGAAGAGCTGATTGTTGCCATGGCCGGCGCCGGCGCCGATCTAATAGAAATCGGTATCCCGTTCTCCGACCCGGTGGCAGAGGGAATCGTCATACAGGAGGCGGACATACGGGCACTGGCTTCCGGTACCACCACCGATAAGATTTTCAATATGGTGAAGCGGATCCGTGAGAAGACAGATGTACCGCTGGCATTTATGACCTATATCAATCCGATCTTCGTCTACGGAAGTGAGAAATTCATCCGCACCGCGGCAGAAACCGGCGTCGACGCGCTGATCGTCCCGGATATGCCTTACGAGGAGAAGGGCGAGCTGCTCCCGCTCTGCCATCAGTACGGCTTAGAACTGATCTCCCTCATTGCCCCCACATCGAAGGAGAGAATCCGCGCCATTGCGAAGGAGGCCGAGGGCTTCGTCTACTGTGTCTCCTCCATGGGTGTTACCGGGGTCAGAACGGAGATCACTACCAACATCGGAGAGATGGTTTCCTTAGTAAAAGAGGCGCAGCCCATCCCATGTGCCATCGGCTTCGGAATCTCCACGCCGGAGCAGGCCAGGAAGATGAGTGAACACGCCGACGGCGTCATCGTCGGAAGCGCAATCGTCCGGATGGTGGCGAAATATGGAAAAGACTGCGTTGGTCCGGTGTGCGAGTACGTCAGGGAAATGAAAGCAGCAATTTTATAAAAATTTGTTTCTCACAAAAAGCCTTATACAAACCAGGAAAGCGGCTTCGAACTATAGTCGCTTTCCTGGTTTTTTTATAAATTTCTCTTAATTCCTAATTTTAGGGATTTTTGCCTGTTTTGTTTCTGTTTAATAGAATTCCGGCAATTTCTAAGTCCGTTTTTCTGACCTTCTCTGCCAGCAGATTCAAAACGTTTTTTACGTAAGATTCCTCAGTATTCAGTATGTCCGCAATTGATCGGGGATCAAGCCCTTTAGCTGCCATATTACGAATAACCATTACTTTTTCCGCCTCACGGCCTTGTGCTATTCCTTGTGCTATTCCTTGTTCTCTTCCTTCTTTTCTTCCTTCTTTTCTTCCTTCTTCTCTTCCTTCTTCTCTTCCTTCTTCTCTTCCCGCTTTCTTAGCGCCTTCCCGAGCAATCGCCAGTTGCTTCTGCTCATCATATTCATACAGAATCAAATTACATACCTCCGCTCTGTTCTTTTTCAGAATGTCTGCAAGTATCCCCTCATTGATACAGGAATTAACCGCCAGCTCTACCGCTTCATTAAGAGACATACCGCCCTTTTCATTATCCCTTATACGATTCACAAACACTGCATAATCTTTCAGACGCTTACAGCGGTCCATCAGCTCCTTATTATGGCCATAATTAATATTAATCATAATCGCTCTGCATTCCAGACAGCCATTTTCCTCTGGATACTGACACAAAAATGCATCCGATAGCCGGAGTTCCACCCGATCAGGTTCCTCTTTTGTCCCATTGTAAAAGACGATATACTGAGGCATCGGAAGACGTATCAGCTTTTCTCCATAGATGTCCAGTTCGTTCCTATCAATGTATTCCCGGTAGGTGTCTGCAAAATAATTCAGCCCCCGAACAGGCATATTAGGATTAAAGCTGCTCTGATGCTCATACAAATTAAGTACATCTGATACCAGAAAAGATATATCATTTTTCATTCCCAGATAAATCGCGTCTGCAAGCGTAGTAATGATAAGATCATCCGGATTCGTATACTGTCTACCACTTACGGCATTATACAAATCCAGCAAATCCCCTTTCTCCTGAAAGGCCAGCCGGAACAATCTGTCTTTATAGTTTCTGTTTATGTTGATCTGCCGCATTTTCCTACCTCCATTATAAATGATTCTATCTGTAGTTGCAATAAAAAACGCATTTTTTATGTAAACCTAATTTTTCGTCATAGGCAGACCTCCCCCTGTAATTTGATATTAGAATCCTTGAGAAATTGTGGCTGAAACGCCGTGATGATTCTTCATGGCAAATTCACATAAAGAACCAATTGAAACTCAGCCGCTGTGATCCGGCTGAAAAAGGAAACAGATCATTGTTTCGTTCCTTTATTATATCTCGTATAAGATAAAATACAAGACTCGTTTCTTGTAATACAGATCCTTTTAGAAATTATTAAGAAAATTATGCTCTGTTTTTTCCTTTCAATCTGTTATTCTCATATTACAGACAAACGGGAAAACCAGGAAAGGGGGATTTACCATGAAGCGCACCGCACTCTTTACAATACTTATCATATTCTGTCTCTCAATAACCGCCTGTGCCACTGATCCGAATCATTTAATCGATGCTCAGACCAGCATCTTCCATTCACTGAATGTCACACATACGGACCGCTCCATCGTCGTAAAAGCTGACGCCTACTTAAACATTACCGACGCCGATTTTTTAATAATTGATGTCTCTGAGGAAGATACTGTTTCTCTCACCTACACAATGACCAGAAATAAAGGGGACATTACACTCTCTTACCGCACACCGGATGACAGCACGGTTCTCCTTGCGGATACGGAAGACAAGACGTACGGGGAGGAGACAATCACTTTACAGCCGGGGACCACCACATTTTTCCTTGCGGGCCCGGACGCTGCCTTTCAAGTGTCCTTCTCGGTCAAGGATATCGATATCTCAAAGGTTAAGTCCATCAATGACACTGCTCCCGAATTGTAGGGAGAGGACGGAAGAAAAGAGGAGAAGGCACCATTTTATGGGTTCTTTCTCCTCATTTCTTTTGACATCGAATGTCCCAGCTGCTTTTTGTAGACGCTGTAGAGATAATGCCAGTCGGAATATCCCACCAGCTCAGCAATCTCATAGATTTTCATGTCCGTGTTCATATACAGGCTTCTGGCTTTCTCCACCCGGAGCCTGGTGACATAGTCGATAAAATTGACGCCCATGACCTCCTTGAATATCCGGCTGAAATAATTCCGGCTGATTCCAACCTGATCCGCCACCGTCTGAAGCGACAAATCCTTATCCCCCAGATGGTCCCGGATATAATCCAGGGCTGCCCGCATCTCCTGTTTCAAACTGCCGGAATCCGGACCACCGGCATAGAATATCCCCGTTTCACTTTCCCTTCCATTGTTCGCAGCCTCTGTGTATCCCTGACAGCAGTCAAACAGGCTGGCTGAGATGCGGCTGATGCCGATGGAAAATTCCAGTCCGTAATACCGGCTCAAAAAGTCTGCCGCTGTCCGGATCAGCGCTTCCAGCCGTTCATAAAACTCCTGTCTTCCATCTTCCCGAGCCTCCCAGACAATCCACACGTACTCATCAAACTTATTGCATAGAAACTGGCAGTCCTTTACAGAATCCAGCGCCTCGGACATGACATTGCAGACAGAAGCACGAAGCAGGGAAACGTCATTTTCAAAGATTTCCGCCATGCTTTTCCGGTACCGGATCAGCCGGAATACCACAACTGCATTTTTTCCCACCGGCTCCGGCAGTCCAAACGCGGCGGCCCGCTCTTCAAACCAGGTTCTTCTGATTCCAGCCGCGCTTATAAGATCCCGAAAAAACTGTTCTTTGTCTCTGGAAATCCTCTTTCTGTCAGATTCCGCTATCCTGCTGCTGCTCTTTTCCCGCTGTTTCTGCAGCGCCTTTTTGACCACCTCGATGATATCCGGCGGAAGCATGGCAGGCTTGAACAAATAGTCAAACGTGCCGAGCTTCATGGCCTGTCTCACAAGATCAAACTCATTATAGCTGCTCAGTATGACGACCTCCATGGAAAGGCCTCGTCTCCGCACCTCCGCCAGCAGCTCCAGGCCGTTCATACCAGGCATTTTGATATCCGTCATCAAAAGGTCAATCTCTTCCCTCTCTAAGATTCCCAGCGCCTCTGAGGCTCCTCTGGCACTGAAGACTTCTATGCCGCTCCACTCGGCCCGCAGAATATCTTCAATAGCCGTCCTGGAAAACATCTCGTCGTCAACGATTAAAATCTTCTCCATCTGCCTCCTCCGCCTTTTCGCAAACCGGTATTTCCACCGTCACTGCAGTTCCTTCTCCTGGCTCACTTTCCAGTTCCACGCCGTAGCCGTCTCCATAGTTCAGCCGGATTCTGTCCTGAATATTATGAAGCCCCACGCCGGTTAGTTTATCGAAGCCCTCATACAGAAAGCCCTGTCCATTGTCCCGGATTTGAAACTGCACCCGGTCTCCCAGAAGCCTTCCGGTTATCAGGATCCGGTTATCGATATTGTCCTCTCCAAAGCCGTGCTGCATGGCGTTTTCCACCACCGGCTGAAGCAGCATCTTTAAGATCAGACAATTCTCCAGCTTCGGATCGATGTCAAACTTCATATGAACGCTGCTGCAGCACCGCCCTTCCTGGATGCAGACGTAATTTTTGATGAAATTTATTTCCTCTGAGATGCGAACGGGCACATCGATCTTTTTGCAGCTGTATTCCAGCATATTAACCAGGGCTACTACCATCCGCGCGATCTCCTCATTCCCCGCCCGCACCGCCATCCACTTCACGGTATTCAAGGTATTATATAGAAAATGGGAATTGATCTGGGAATTGAGGGCCGTCTGCTCCATGTTAAGCCGTTCTCTCTCTTTTTCTATGTTTTCACGCATCAGCTTATCCACCTCGGACACCATGGTGTTAAAGCTTAAGGCCAGCTCGGATAAGTCTTTATCCTTCGGTGTCTCCACTTTTGTGGAAAAATCGCCGCGGCTGACGCGGCTCATACTCCTTATGAGACTGGTGACCGGTTTCACAATACCGGCCGACAGGCTTGAGGCGAGAAGAGCTGCGGACACCATACAGGCACCGACCACGGCCGCCCATACCTTCCGGAACCGGTCCAGCTCCTGCTTAAGCATTCGTCCGCTGTTGATCTGAATAATTGAGAATCCACTGTTTCCTACGCGGCGTTTACGAATCGTGCCGCTGTCTCTTCCATAGTCCAGATGAATGGAAATGTTTCCGTCCTCCTCCGTGCCTCCGTCGACAGCAGAAAGAATCTGCGCCAGACTATACGTCCCCAGAGAAACGTCTGCCGCAGAAAGTCCCGCCATGGACTCCTTCGGCGCAAAGATTACCCGCCCCTCTTCGTCCACGACAAACGCCATATCACTGTCATCCATCTCCATGCAGTTCATAGCCGCCCTGATCTTTTCATAGCTCAAATCAATCTGTACCAGCCCAATGACGCTGTTTCCCGTATAGCGGTTTAGATACGTAACGATACTGACCACCAGGGGATCCGCCGCTCCGGAGTTCAAGTATTTGTAAGCGGCCGGATGCGTCGGCACGATAATACTTCCGCCTGGCTGGTCTTCCCGAATCTCCGTCCAGTCGTTTTCGGCAAATTCACGTTTATTCCAGCCTACATTAGACGAATAGGCGCCTCCGTCAAACGCCAGCAGATAAATATGGTCGATGGAATTATTGGCGATCCGGATGTTCGACAGCGTGCCGTTTATATTGCGCATCAGGTTTAAGCGCTCATAGGGATTCATCTCAGTGTAGCCGGAGAACAGGTCGGAGGTGACGGAAAGTCCCAGAACCTGATTCAGCACCACCTCGCTCTGCTTGATGATATCCTGCATCTGCGCATCCATCAGCCTCAAGGTATTCTCCTGGTACATCCAGGTCTTATCCTGGTAGAAGTCCCTCACATTCCTGTAGTAAACTACCGCCAGTATCAGCCCCGGAATCAGCGACATCAATACCATGGCAAGTGTAAATCTCACCTTCAGTGAACTCCGGTTCCCCTTTTCCGTCTCCCTCATCCTTATCCCTCCGCGGTTAAAACCAGTACTGTATTGCGTAAATAACTGTGATATAGTGCTTGATATCTGCGTCAGGTGTGCGTCCGCGAAGCGACGGCGTAGTGGACCCTACGGCTAGCTTCACGGACGTGCTCCTGGCGTAGATAGCGAGTGCTATATCACAGGAATTTGCGCTATACAGTGCTGGCATATCCTTTCGTAAGTACGATATTCCGAAAGCTCCATACAGAGTACTTCCGGCTTCCTCCTGTACTCCTTCTCCATCAAACCCAGAACCTTATCATAATCCCGTTCCCCGCCATATCTGTCCGATGTGGAGATTCCCACCAGTCTCCCCTTCCTCATCTCCAGAATGCAGTTAAAATACAGCGCCCCGCCGTCCGTAATCCACAACAGATACACATGGTCTCCTTCTTTATCCCCCAAAAACCGTCTCAGCCGTTCAAAATACCAGCGTTCCCCTTCTTCCTCTCTCCGTATAACGGCCACTCCTGCCGTGCTCTCGAAGATACCATAGATTTCAGATACTGCCTGATCAATATCCAGCTGATACAGCTCCGCTTTCTGGCTCTCTGCGAAGCACTGCCGCAGACCTTCCAGCGTATAAATCCTGATTTCCATAATATCATAAAAATCCTGAAAAATCCGCTCCGTATTCAATTCTTCTCCTTCCATATACTGGGAAAGATCGAGGAACGGGCAGCCGGAATCACTCACACACACGGTGCCTGTCCTCCTGCTGCACTGAACCGCCCGGTACAAACCGGAATCCAGCCTTCTGACGTGCAGAACCTGCCCCTGCCCGGATAATGGCTGAAGGATTTCCCCCAGATGCGTCCAGAGCTCCGGTTCCAAATATTCCACTTTTAAACCACCGTCTATCATACGTTCTCCTCCACACTCAAAATGGCCACAGTATAACCGGGGATCTGTGCCATTATGCCGTCTTTCTCCATTTTTATCTCCGCAGGCCCCTGCAGCACCGAAAAACGGCGTCCTCCTGTACAGGTTATAAATGCCGTTTTTTCTTCTCCTGAGAGATTGGCTATATAGAGCAGGTGATATCCGCTTCCCTCCCTCCGGTGCACGGCCAGCTCGATCTCCGGATCCCCGCATCCGTACTCTCTGCTCCGCCTTAACCGATCCCAGAAACCGCCACCGAACGCTCCCGGCTCTTCCGCAAAAAGAATTCCGGAGTCCTCCCCCTCTTCCACCATGTGTTTTAGTATTTCACAGGACTTTAGGGTTCTGTCATACCGTGGAATGACCGGCCCCAGAATTACAGTCTTTCCCGGCAGACCGGCAAAATCCGCCAGGTGTTTCTGCGTCTTCGCATCCATGATATCCCCCGATGCCGCCGCTATCACATCGTATGGGAGCCACCTGTCATAGTCCAGATATTCATCGGAATAATCATAGATTTCATGTTCTTCGTCAAAGCACTTTGCCAGTCCTTTTACCCAGGCATCATCCCAGTAATTCAATTCCCTGTCCAGATAAAATTCCGGCTCTTCCTCCGGCAAAAACAGCGCGGCGGGTATATCCGGCCCCTTGATGAAGCAGTTGGACGAAAACGAATTGCAGTCCATCACGGAATAGAGGGCCTTCAGCCTCCCCATATCGTAATTCTTTAAAATCAGCACGCGGGGCAAGCGGTTAAAATGGTATATTTCATGATCTTTCAACAGTCTCAGCAGATCCGAGAACATCTCGTAATACGGCTTCCTTATTCTTCCATCGTTGGTCACAGGACAGCCCGTCCACCGGTCCCGCTCCGCCAGCATATAGAAATTCACGCCCTTTAAACCATTCATCACAGAATACAGGTATCCAAACCGCTCTTCCTCTGCGGTCAGAAGCACTTCCCGGTCAAACCAGGAGCCGGAACCAAATTCCGGCACGAACGGAAAACGGCTGCTGCCGGCCAGATACCGAATTCTCTCCTTCAGCATGGCGGTATCTCCCGGCTCCGGATAGGCATCAATCCCAGCCGCCATGAGGCCTGGTATCTCCTCGTCTCTCTGAACCGAGACAGGCGTATAGTTCTGATATGCGCAGTTATGGAAAATCGGTACCGGCAGCTCCAGGCGGCTTATGATGTCCACCATCCGCCCCAGGGCAGCGAGAATCTGATACTCCTTAAATTCTATCCAGTCCAGGTAATAGCAGAGCGACGAAAAATCGCCTTCCTCAAAGCCGCAGGGCGGCTCTGTCTCCTGAAATACGCTGTAATTTCTGTGATACCTCTCGTTCATGGCCGCCGCAGTACCGTATCGCTCCGCCAGGAATTTACGGTACTGTGCCTTCGAGCAGTCTGAGTAATCCATGATATACGGCCTGTCCCGGAAGAAATTACAAGTCTCGTTATCCGCCTGGATCAGGCAGATACAGCCGCTGCCGCCGCAGTGCCGCTGCAGAATCGGCTTCAGCTTCTGAAAATAAATCTCCGTTTTCTCATACAGCTTATCACTCGCATAGGAAGGGATGGGAAAGGGACCCGTGGCATAGGGATACAGAACCGTGGTTCCCCACGGGTTTTTCGCCTGGATCTCCTCATCCATCAAAATCCACTCCGGATATCCGAAACCGGTCATCTCCGCGTTGATATGAGGCCCCGGACGAACGATAACGGCCAGGTTCATTTCCTCGCAGAGGGTTAAAAACAGGTCCAGATCCTTCTCTTCCTCGATCTCTCCAAAATCATACTTTCCTTCCTCATATTCATGGACCGACCAGGGAATATACGTTTCCACGATCTCAAAACCCATGCCCTTGATCTGTGACAGAACATGGTGCCAGTCTTTCTTCTTCGTCCTCCAGTAGTGTATCGAACCACTGTACAGAGGCCTTTCCACTCCGTTTATCCGGATTCCGTCATGTGTAAATTTTACCATGTTATTCCCTCCTCCGGCGCTTCCTTTCCGGACGCGCCTAACCCTTGACTGCTCCCGCAGTCATACCCGCTATAACCTGTTTCTGGAACAGCAGATACATAAAGACTACCGGAACGATCGAGATGACGAAGCCGGCGCAGAGGAGACCGTACTGCGTCACGTAAGATCCCTTCAGCGCGGAGATTGTCATGGAAAGCGTCTTTCTGGCAGGTGTGGAGATCAGCACCAGCCCCAGAAGCAGATCGTTCCAGCAGTTTAAAAATGTGATGGTAGCCACCGTGGCGATTCCCGGCTTCGCTACAGGAAACACAATGTGAAAGAAGATTCCCGCCCGGCCGCACCCGTCGATTGTCGCTGCCTCATCGAGCTCCCTGGGGATCCCCTCCATGAAACCGTTCATAATAAACATGGCAAAAGAGATGTTTACAGCCGTGTATACAATCATCAGGCCGGACAGATGGTCGATCAGATGAAGCCCTTTAAAGATCAGTACGGAGGGAATCAAAAGCGCATGCACCGGAATCATGATCCCCAGAGAAAAGTACACGGACAGCAGTCTGCTCTTCGTAACCCTCGTGAGAATATAGCTGGCCATGGACGTAATTACGGTAAGCACCGCCAGCGTTACCAGGCAGACGAAAATACTGTTAACAAAACTCCGGCCGACTCTGGCTCCCTTCCACGCCTCCGCGTAGTTTGACCACATCGCCGCCTTCGGAAGGCCGAAGGAATTGCTGTAAATCTCATTGTTGTCCTTGAGCGAGGAAAAGACCACCCATATAAAAGGGTAAAGCGCTGCGACCGCCGATATGCTCATGATGGCATAGGACAAAACAGCGGTAACCCTGTATTTCAGAGATCGTTTTAAAAATCGTTCCACAAGCCTCACCCCTTCTTTCTGTCTGCAAACCAGTTAAACAGTATGGTAACCGTTAAGGACACCGCCACAATGGTAATCGTCACCGCGCTTCCGAGGCCGAAATCCGAATTTACAAAGGCCGATTTATACATGAATACTCCCAGGTATGCGGAGCGCACTCCCGGTCCGCCTCCGGTCATGATCCAGGAATGATCGAATGCCTTCAACGAACCGGTCAGGCACAGGATAATACAGATATTCATAAATCCGGTGATCTGCGGCAGGATGACGTGGAGGAACGACTGTAATTTCCCCGCCCCGTCGATCTGCGCGCTCTCGATCAAGTCCTCCGGCACCGATTGAAGCGCTCCTAAAAATATGGTTACATAAAGGCCTATATACTGCCATACCTGCGGCGCCATCACCGCATATAACAGTGTACGCGGATTGGACAGCCAGTTTGTCGCAAATCTCCCCAGACCGACCGTTGTCAGGATCTTATTAAAAATACCGATTTCGCTGTTATAAAACAGGGAAAACATCAGACCGATGGCAACCGGTGCGATAACCACCGGAAGGAAATAGATGGTGCGGAAGATCTTCATCCCCTTCGTCCAGCTGTATAAGAGGTAAGCCAGAAGAATTCCGGCTCCGATCTGGACGATGAGAGAGATCACGGTAAGCTTTACCGTGTTGGAAAATGTGAGCCAGTAGTCACTGCTCGACGCAAGCTCCCTGTAATTGGCAAGTCCTGCAAAGACCTTCGCGGAAACGCCGTTCCAGGTCGTCAGACTGTACCAGAACGTGAGAATCAGCGGCAGGAACAGAAAGACCGTGTAGATTAAAAATGCCGGTGCCAGGAACATCACAGTAACCGGCAGATTATGATATTTTTTAGAGTATTTTCTTTTCATGCGATCACCTTAAAACAGGGCTGTTCCTCTCGTTCCGGAACAGCCCCATTAATTCCCCGTTTACTTATTATTCTTGTCCAAAACCGCCTGTACCTTGTCGATCAGCTCCTGCGGCGTCAGCGCATTGATAAAGAACTCGTCCAAGCTGGAATCCATCATATTAACGGCATCCTGATCGGGCATGGTTGTATAGTGGACGGAAATCAGCTTTTTATCCTGGGCATATTCCATCATTTTCTTAAAGATAAGCTTCTGGCTGTCCATGTCAATTTCAATATTCTTTGCCGGTATCATGCCGCTCTTCGTCAGCTCTGCGGATAATTCATCAGAAGCAAGGAAGTCACAGAGCTTAACCATGGCATCGTGCTTTGCCGCATCCTCAAAGGAAGCTTTATTAATTTCAAATCCGTATACCGTAAACCCTGTCATGATGCCGGCCGGATCGATATCCGCGTCAGGGAGCATGGGCAAAGGTACGATCTCACTGGCTTCCTGAATTTCTTCCGGTATGGACTCAAACATCCATGGATACGTATAGGTCATAGCCGCCTTCCTGTCGGTATAAAGCTGAAGGCTAGCAGCCCAGCCCCCGTTGGCCACCGTATCCGCAGGAAACATCTTCTGATCGATCATATCCTTTATGTTGTTCGCTACTTTAAGCGCATTTTCGGTATTGAAGGTCCTGGTCGCTGCCAGCTCCTCCAGTTCTTTTGCCGCCCCGTCATACTGGCCATACAGTTCACTGAAAAAGAATTCAGACGGCGTACCGCCGTTGCTGCCGATCGCGATCGGGATAATACCCTTTTCGTTAAAAGCCTTTGCGGTCTTTAAAAGCTCCTCCCAGGTCTTTGGAATCTCCAGCCCGTTCTCTTCAAACAGCTGCTTATTGGCCAGGAATATTCCTCTGGTGGATTCAATCGGGATTCCGTAGGTCTTTCCGTCGGAAGCCGTGTAATATCCGAAGGAGGTCGGTTCAAATCCGTCTCTCTTTACCTGATCCGACGCGTTAAAGTACTCTTCCACATCGAGCAGCAGTCCCGCTTCCACCATGTCGGTCATCATCGCGCCGCCCCAATAGGTAAATACATCCGGCAGATCACCGGAAGCTGTCTGTGTTTTAATCTTTGTCTTGTAGTCCTCTGTGCTGTAAGTCTCCAGAGTAATGTCCATCGTATCGCTATTCGCTTCCTGGAATTCCTGAAACTTCGGATAGAAATAATTATACTTGGAGTCCCCCTCACCCCAGTTTGTTGCAAGAACCAGTGATACCTTCTTCTTTGGCGCGGCACTCTCCTTCCCCGCTTCCGAAGCCTGTTCCTTTCCTGTTTCTCCGGTCTGCGCCTCCTTTGTATCCTGAACCGCTGTCTCCTGGACCTTTGTTTCCTGAGTCTTTCCGCTGCAGGCTGTAAGGCCCGCGCACATTGTTCCGGCAAGAATCAGGGCCGCCGCTTTATAGATACCCTTTCTCATAGTATAAGTCCTCCTCCTTATAATAGCATCATTCTCATTGAACCTGCGCAGGTATTTCTGATGGTTTTATTATAGGGGAATTGAACATGGAAATAAATACGAATAAATTATGGGAAATGTTATAAATTATTACACAGTATAGGGATCTCTCCTCAAACAAAACCGAATCTTAAATACAACTCCTCCGGAGCATCGTTAAACCTCATAAGCCGGTACATGCTCCGCTCCATCTCACCTGTTATATCTTCCGATACAATTGGATGCTCCTGCACCGGATCATTCCGTAAGTCAAACAGATAGTCCCCCTCCTCCATACACCGGACTGCCGGGTCTGCATCAATCTGCATAACGGGACAATTTTTTGTAAAGGAAAAGGCCTCGTGGCGTTCCATCGACTCCAGCTCTTTCGTCGTAAAGAACGTCATCATATGGGTTGGCATTAACGTATACTCATGAAATGGGGCTTCCAGATTTCGAGGCGCCCTCATATACACGTATCTTCCATCCGTACAGCACAGATGGGCCCCGAATATTCCGAACAGCCCGCACGTCCGGCTGCCTTTCTCCCCCTTTATGATCCGGGAAATGTCCTGCCCCTGCATATCTGCGGCAGGATCGATTCCGAAAAACTGCAGAATCGTAACCGGCAGATCTATGGTTTGCACAAGCGCCTCTCTGCTCGTTCCAGCGGATTCGGGGAACCTTGGATCCCAGATAAACAGCGGCGTATGGACGATCTCGTCGTAGCAGAGCATATAGTTTTTGGCCCAATACCCGTGTTCTCCCAGCATATAGCCATGATCTGTATTGACAATAACCATCGTATCTTCCCACAGATTCTTTTCGTCCATGTAATCCAGCAGACGGCCCAACTGCTCATCACACATTGTTAAGTCGGCGAAATAGGAGTACTTAATCTCGTCTGCTTCCTCTGCGGATTCCTTTACCGGCGCGTAATCCGGCCATTCATACTTTTTACCTTTTGTTTTCCCGGGATACATATCCTTAAACTCCCTGCTCGCCATGAAGGGCTCATGGGGGGAAAACGATTCTATCTGTAAAAAGAAGGAATCCTTTCCCTCATTTTCTCTCAGAAATTCAAGACCCTTGTCAAAAGTCTTCACCAATGGGTACTGGTCTTTTCCAGTCACTCTTGTGCGGTTCGCCAGGTTCTGCCTGTACAGTCCGCTGCGCAGCCCTTCTGTAAATGCGGTAAAATTCGGGTCCCCATCCTCTGCGCCTCCAACCACAGGAGCCCAGGGATCTCCCTCCTGTCCCCGTATATTTTCCCATGTCGTATATTGAGTGTGATACGTAGCACCTCCACATTCCCAATAATGGCCGTGATCGCTGACCAGATGGCTATGGATCCCATGCCCCCGCAGGATTCCCGGCATGGAATCGTCAAAAGGCTCCATAGGCCCCCAGGACCGGTGCAAAAAATTATACCGGCCCGTGTGCAGCTCTCTCCTTGCAGGAATACAGGGCAGACTTCCGGCGTAGCTGTTCTCAAACCGCACGGTTTTCTGTGCCAGTCTGAGAAAATTTGGAGTGATTGTCTCCTGACAGCCATACGGCTCAAGAAATCTGCGGTTTAAGGAATCAAACATTACCATAATTGCTTTCATCTCTGTTTCTCCTTTCAGCCCTCTCGAAAAGGACGAATCTCCGGTCTCTTCTCCCCAGCCCGTTCCATACAAAGCAGGAGTTTCTCACGCAATACCCTTCTTGCCGGTTCAAAGGCAGGGTCTCCCGCCAGGTTGCAGCATTCCGCCGGATCGTGCGCTAAATCAAACAGATACTGTTCATAATAAACATCCGCCCCCGGGCAGCTCCATCCATCCGCATCCGCAGCGATTGCATATTTCCACTGATCGGTCCGGATTGCTCTGCCGACCTCGCTTTCACTGATCTGTATAAACACACAGTCGTCCCAGCCTTCTGAGGTCCCATCGGCAAGGGATTTCAGCGAATTCCCCTGAAAATCCTCCGGTTTCTTTATACCTGCGCAGTCAAGCAGCGTCACCGGCAAATCAATAAGACTGACCAGCTCCGTGATGGTTCTGCCGCCTTGAAACGGTCCGCCCACAGCAAGCATCGGAATATGGATGCTTGCCTCATGACAGGAGCGCTTATACTCGCTGTTCCTCGTGCAGAAATGGCAGCCATGGTCTGATGTGTAAAACAGGATCGTATTCTCCCACAATCCCCTCGCCTTCAGCGTATCGACAAGCCGCCCGACATTTTCATCCAGGCTGTGACACTGGCCTAAATAGTCCGGGTAATGTTCCTTCCAGTCCCCCTTATCCACAGGAATGTCAGCCGGCAGCTCATAGCCGGTAAACTTCTCTCGCGCGCCATCCGGCGCCTCAAACCGGCCGTGATCGTTCTGATGGTGAGGCTCGATTTGAGAAATAAACAGAAAAAATGGTTTCTTCCCATCATACTGGTGGAGGTAATGAATCGCATAATTATTAATGGAATCCGCGCGGTAACCGATAAACTCACATTTTTTCCCTTCTCGGTCAAACACATATCCATCGTATCCATGGGAGGTTGCCTCCAGAACATCGGCCGCCATCCAATAATCCCGATACCCGCCCCTGCGTTCCGGAGGAATCGCCCGGGTCTCGTAGTTTTCCTCATCGAACGGCGCCGTATAGCTGCTTCTGTTTGAGGCCAGATGCCATTTGCCCACGTAAGCCGTCTCATAACCGGATTCGTGGAAATAATCGGCCAGCGTTATTATATCCTGCGGCAATGCCAGCGCATTTCTATGGCAGTTTACCTGTGTCGCATATTTACCGCTCTGCAGGCACGCACGGGCGGGACCGCAAACCGGCTGGCAGGTAAAGGCATTTTCAAATTTCACGCCCTCCTTTGCCAGTCTGTCGAGATTGGGGGAAACTAAAAGCGGCTGTCCATAACACCCCAGCGTATCCCAGCGCTGCTGATCCGAAAAATATACAATAATATTGGGTCTTTTCATCCCTTTACTCCTCTCTGGTTACCGTTCACTCCCCATCAGGGGCACCGCAGTCCGGTTCGGCCGGGCAGGCTTCCTCAGCCTTTCCAGTTCCGGTTTCGGGCATAAGAAGTTCTAAACGTGCAGAATTTTTCTAAAAGCCAGGTGAAATTCCCAAACTCGCTGCGCTCAGACAAGTGGGAATTTCACCTGAACGAAAAATTTTGCGCGTTAAGAACTTCTAATACCCTGCAAAGTCACTGGAAAGGCTGAGGAAGCCTGCCCGGCCGAACCGGACTGCGGTGCCCCTGGTGGGGAGTGAACGGTAACCCTCTCTGCTGCTACTTAATTCCGGTCGAAACAACTCCCTGTACAAAATACTTCTGTGCACACAGGAATAACAGAATCATCGGAAGCGAGATTAACGTTGCCGCCGCCATCATGGGGCCCCAGCGCACCGTGCTCTCATCCCGGAACATGGTAAGCGCCAGCTGTACGGTTCTCATATTGACTGAATTTGTCATGACCAAAGGCCATAAGTAATCGTTCCAGACTGACGATCCCTTTAACAGCGCCAGGGTTGCAAGAATAACCTTTGAATTGGGAAGGTAGATATAGAAATACGTTTTCCATTTACCGGCCCCGTCAAGCATGGCGGCTTCATCGAGGGATCGGGGAAAATTCTCGAAAAACTGCTTCGACAGGAAGACGCCGAAGGACCCCGATACCAATGGAATAATCACTCCGGGAAACGTATTCATTAATCCCGAACCGCCAAATCCCAGAATATCATTTCCACCGATCAGCGGAAATCTCGCCATAATCAGGAACGTGGGCAGCATCGTTACCTGCGGCGGCATCATAAGGCCGACCAGCAGCAGTGTAAACAGTACCTTCGATCCTTTAAAATGCAGCCGGGCAAACGCATACCCCGCGACGGAATTAAACAACAGCGAGAATACAATGCTGACCAGGGTGATGACCAGGGAATTTCTAAAATAGATCAGCCAGCTTCCGGTGGACATCGCCGCCTTATAATTATCAAGATTCATCGACTCCGGCAGGAAATGAAATACCGCCGAGTTAATCTCCCCTGTTGTTTTAAATGAAGTTAAAATCATTACAAGAATCGGAAGCAGGATAATCAAAGAAACCACTGCCATACAGACTATCCAGATCATATGTAACCTTTTTTTCCTTTTCATCTTTGCTCCTCCTATGAAACATCCACATCCTGACCTTTATTGCCAAACTTAAATACCATCATGGTAACGATTAAAGAAAACACCAGGAGCAGAACCGCCATGGCACTCGCATATCCCATTTTAAACTCCAGAAAACCTCTCCTGTATATTTGATGGACGATCGTCGTTGTTCTGTTTAAAGGCCCGCCGTTCGTCATAATATTTACCTGTTCAAACACTGCAAAGCTGTTTACGATTCCTGTTACGAGCAGGAAAAAGGTCGTGGGATACAGCATCGGCCACGTGATGTAGCGAAACTTATGGATAGCGCCTGCTCCATCGAGCTCCGCCGCCTCATATAAGGACTGGGGAATGCCGGTAAGCCCTCCCAGGAAGATGACCATGGAATATCCGCAGTTCTTCCAGATTCCAATCATAATTATGCAGAGCATTGCCTGATTCGGATTAATGAGCCACTGCTGGGCCGGTATGCCGATAAGCTTTAAAAAGCTGTTGAGAAGGCCGAAGTTGGGATTATACAGCCACAGCCATACCATGGATACGCACACCATGGACATGATATTGGGCATGTAAAGCGCTGTCCGGAAAAAAGGAACTGCCCTGGATTCCCGATAAAGCAGTACCGCCAGCAAGAGCCCCAATACCAGCTGAATGGTCAGCGTTACAACCGTATACAGCAGTGTATTTCCAACCGATGCGAGAAACTCCGAATCATGAAACAGCTTACTATAATTCTTCAAACCTAAAAAAGCGGGAATCTGGTACATATTGAAATCGGTCAGGCTGTAAAACAGTACCATGCCGATCGGAACCAGAATGAAAATAGTGAAAATCAGATAAGCAGGCAATATCATGATATACGCCTCTTTATCGCCGCGTGTGTTTTTTCTTACTTTTTTTCCAGCCATCTTTCCTCTCTCCTCATTTCTTCCTGATAAAAGGTCCGGCCATCCGGACACCTGACTTGCTGCCTGCGGGAATAAATAATGCGGCCTATTCTTATCAAACAGACCGCATTGCCGCAGTTATTGATTATCAATTTCCTCCTGCACCTTTTCCGCAGCTGCATTAAGCGCATCCTGAGGGGATAATTGCCCATAGAATACCTGTTCCATGGCATCGTCCACATAAGTAAATACACTGTTAAAGTACGGAACCTTGGGCGATCCTTTTCCAATTTCTATTGCTTCCATAATCATCGGTCCATTTACCGGATTCTTTTTCAGATACGCCTCTTCCAAAGAGGACCTTACGGGAGCCGTCTTTGCCGTATCCATCCAGATTTGCATCGACTCCTTGCTGCTCATGTACTCAATTAATTTCCAGGCAGCCTCTTTATTCTTGGAGTTCGCATTCATAAACATAAAATGCATCCCGCAGAAGGTACCGCTGTTTGCCTTGGAAAACATGGGAACGAGCTTGATCTTTCCTTCCAGATCTCCTGTGTTGATATTATTAAACTCATTTTCAGAAATAACCGTCATGGCCGCCGTTCCATTGTAGAAAGGATTCTGATCCTTCTGCGTGTTATTCCAGTCCACCAGACCGGCATCCTTTAACTGCTTCATGAAATCCATCGCCTCGACTGCTTCCGGTTTGTTAAACAGGATTTCATTGCTCGCTTCATCCACAAGATTATTCAGGCCGTTCTGAACAATGAATATTTCCAGGTATTGGTTGATATTTCTTCCGCTGGTGGGGATTCCATAGCCGCACTGGATTACATTGCCGGAGGAATCCTTAACCATCAGTTTTTTATGGGCCTCCAACAGCTCATCCCAGTTGGCAGGCGGTGAATCCGGATCGAGCCCTGCCTTTTCAAATAACTCTGTATTGATCGCAAACATTCGTGCATCCGGCGTGTACGGGACACCGTAAAGCTTTCCGCCGATACTTCCGGCTTCTTTTACGCTGTCATACATATCTTCCATGCCCTCCCAGCCTTCGGCATACGAGTCGAGGCACTCATACTGCCCCATGGGTACTCTCGCACCGATCGATGCCAGGGAGTAGTGAATGACGTCCGGTGCCGTGCCGGAAGCAAATCCGGTGTTCAGTTTTGTCTCAAAATCATCTCCCCAGGGAGCTTCCTGATACTCTACCGTATAATTCGGATACTTCGCTTCAAACCCTTCTATCATCTGAGTAAAGGCATCCTTCTTATAATCTTCGGTTCCTGCCCTGAGAAAGACCAGTTTTACATTTTCATCACTGGTATCCTTCCCTGCATCGGAAACCAGGTCTTCATTACCGCCTCCACAGGCGGCCAAAGACAACACCATACAGCTGACTGCTGCTGCGCTTAAGATAACTTTCCAATTTCTTCTCATAACTTCCCTCTCCTTTTGTTTATGGTTGTTGTACTCCAGGAACTTGATAACTATATTATACTGATTTTGCATTCTTTTACTATGTACTATGTATATCCTTTTCTGTTCTTCATTTGTTTTTTGTGTCTTTTTTACTATTTTTCATTTTAACTTCGTAGTTTCTCTTGCATATTTTAAAATTATTTTGATATTTTTGTAATTTATTTGGCACTTTTATACAATCCATGTTTTGTTGTCTTTTGAAATAAAAAGACGCATCAGTTTTCATTGCTGATGCGCCTGAATTCGATCGGTGTCATACCGGAATACTTTTTAAATACCTTACTAAAGTAAGCCGAATCCGGGATCCCGATCTGACAGCAGATATCCTGAATATTATGGTTACTGTTCTTTAAAAGAATTTTCGCTTTTTCCATTCGAAGCTCTAACAGATAGGTATTAATATTCCTGCCAGTCTCTTTTTTGAAGAGATGGGAGATATAGCTGCGATTCATATGAACATGGTTTGCAAGCTCATCGAGTGTAATGGAGTCTGCATACCGTTCTTCCATATACTGCATGATCAGAAATACAGCTTCACTGTATTTCTTCTGTTTGCCGATCAATACCCTGAGGATTTCTTCCGCCTGCGTCAAAACCTTTGTTTCAAGCTGGCCAATATCGGTACAGTGTGTCACTTCAATGATCTTATCGATCGAAAACACTCTTCTGTCCGCCTCCTCCAGATGACTCCAGTACAGATTCAGTAAGGTATTTAGAAACAGCCTTCTGATGCAGGATACATCCGGCTCCATTTTCCCCGCATAATCGAATATCGCTTCCATTTCCTCGACTATACTGCTCCAGGCCCGGCTGTTGATCAGCAGCTCCAGTTTTTCAAACTTTGCTTCCATTCCAGCCTCTATATGGTTGATCCGGTTCTTCATCGTTTCATAATTCAGTCCGCCAATGTGCCTGTAAAACAGCTGATAGGTGAGAACCTCCTGTGAATGCTGGTATAATGTCTCCAGTTCGTCCACCGTTTTACCGGTGTCGGAGCTGCTGACATACATATTGCTGCCGCCGAAGGAGGCGACCGTCTCATATATTTTTTCTGTAAGCTTCTGAGGGTTGTCATGATTCATTTCCGTAAGTACAAGGATCTCCCGCTCACTCTTTGGCAGCCAGTAGAGCACCCTCTTCTCCTCCTGAAAGGCAAATGGCAGAATCTCCTTAAGCTGTTCCTGATTCGATATCCGATCGGTATCGCGGAAGATGATCACTGCATAACTCCCTTTTATCTCCCAGCAGGTATTCCAGACCTGTTTTAAGATGTCCCTGGAAATATAGTCCGGTTCTTTAAAGCACTGCAGCAGAACCTTTTCCATCTCCCGGGCGGGAGATGATTGTTTTGTCTCCGCCGCCCCCTGATTCCTGATCCGTTCCTTCGCGGTCTGCAGGCAGGCTTCCAGTTCATCCTTTGTAATCTCAGACTTTAAGAGAAACTCACTCACCCCCAGCTTCAGACAGTCCCTTGCATAAGAAAAGTCATCATACGCGCTCAGGACAACCGTATAAGGCAGGACATGATTCTGATTCAGCTTTTTAAGCAGCTCCATCCCATCCATGATCGGCATACGTATATCGGTAAACAGCACATCGACCTGATGGTTCAGGCAGCAATTCAGAACCTGCATTCCATTGATACATGCTTCGATCACATGATGCTCCGGCGACAGCGCTTCGATATTCTTTTTCATCCATTTTAAGATGATCTCCTCGTCATCTGCAATTACGATATTCAACTGTTTGCCCCCTCCATATTAATGACAGGTAACTTCATCCGGAAAGTAACGCCGCCCGATGAATTCACCTCTACACTCAGTCCATATTGATCGCCGAAATTCCGTAAAATTCTCATCTGAATATTGGAAAGCCCGATTCCGTTCAGCTGATCTCTGGCCTTCACGGTCTGCTGATTATGTATGCTGTTATTTATCTTTTCTAAGTCTACCCCCACACCATCGTCTTCCACCTCGATTACGACATTTTCCTTTATCCGGTATGCGCATATGACGATATGTCCCATGCCGTCTTTCATGTTAAAGCCGTGAGAGATGCTGTTTTCAACCAACGGTTGGATGACGTTCTTCAGAATCCCCAATTCCACTACGTCTTCCGCTGCGAGTATTTTCCATTGAAATTTATCGCGATATCGGAGCTTCATTAATTCCAGATAATCTTCCGCCATGGCCAGTTCTTCCTTGATCGGAATGACCTTCTGGGAATTCACAAAGGATTTTCTCAGCAATTTTGAAAAGGCAAGCAGCGCTCTGTCTGCCTCATTATATTCCTCCATCTGAATCATAAACCGGATGGTCACCAGCGTATTATAAAAGAAATGCGGGTTAATCTGTGCCTGTAAAGCCTGGATCTCCAGGGCGTGCTTTTCTTCCTCTTCTATCTCCAGCTGCTTCATCAGATTTTCAATGTGGTCCAGCATATAATTAAAATTGTGACAGATTTCATGGAACTCTATTTCATAGTCATCCTGGATTCTTGTCTTTAAATCCCCATTCGTCACCTCCAGGATGTTTTTATTTAATTTCTCCATTCTCCGGGAGATAAAGCTGCAGTTATAAAAGACTATGACGATGAGCACAAGAAACATCGCGGTTCCCAGGACGAGGAACAGGATTACATAGAAAGAAGTCCAGCCATGGCGGTATGGTTCATAGGAAATCAGCTTCCAGCCCAAACCATCAATACTGGCAAACCGTATATGGCTGTATTGGTTCATCACATTTCCCAGAAAAAAGCCCTTCGTATAATTTGTTATCTGATTATAGTAAGAATTATCCTCCACCTCATATCCATACATTCTGGGATCGGAAGAAAATATTATTTTTCTGTACTGATCGATGACGATGGTATTCTCATCGGAATCCTCATCGCCCAGTATGACATTCCCCCAGATATCCTGGGATATGGCCACAATCATAATGCCGACATCTCTTCCGCTGTTTAAATTCCGCAGTTTCTGAACCGCAAACAGCTTGTCCTCCTGAAACAGCTTCTGCAATACAGGACTCCTGTACTTCGGGAGGAAATAGATGGAATCATTCTTTTCCATCGCCTCCTGATACCAGCTTTCCTCGTCCAGCATATCCAGAGTGACAGCATCCTGCATCAAGTTTAAAGAGGACTGATAAAAATTCATATCGTTTTTACAGAGCAGCATCATTTGATACTGCCTGTCAGGAAACAATTCCGTCAGCTCCAGCATTTTACTCTGTATGCTGTCCTGTGCACTGATATATTCATAGCCCGTCAGCCTGTTCCTCTTCGAGATCAGACGGTTAATCTCAGGATCCAGATACATGCCTACCGATATTTTTATGATCTCCGTATTCCTGTTCGCAATATTGCTGCATTTTTCTTCCAGAAGGTCCAGCTTGCTGTAGTTCAGTTTGTAATTGCCGTCTTCAAATATATAGCTCATTAAAATACAGAATAAGATGAATAGCGGAAAAACAACGATCAAGTCTAAAAAAATGACCTTTTTTCTTATACTGTCAAAATGCAGTAATTGTTTCATAATTTTTAGACCCCTTCTTCCGAAATATATGATATGATAGAAACAGAAAAAATACGAATCCCCTTTTGTGTCCCTGTATAAAACAATATAATTATACAGGATTTCTTGGGGAAATGGTAGTATGTGTTAAGTCTTTGCCGGAAAAAGGAGGGTCCCAATGGCAGAAAAACAGGGTGTTTCCGATTTATACAAAAAGAATGCGGAAAAGGCAGAAAAGGATAAGCGGCTCCGCAACGCTGTCTCCATCTTTTTTATCCTTTTCGGAAGTGTCATCGTAGCGGTGAATTTAAACACCTTCGTCGAACAGGGAAAGCTGGTCCCGGGCGGTTTCTCCGGACTCGCCAAGCTGATTCAGAGGGTGGGGCTGGCCTTTTTTGACGTGAAGATCTCCTTCACCTTTTTAAACGTGGTTTTCAACGCCATCCCGGCTGTATTTGCCTACCGCATTGTCGGGAAAAAGTTTACGATTCTGTCCTGTGTGAGCCTCTTGACCGTGTCAATCCTGGTCGACCAGCTGCCTGTCATCCCCATCACCGGAGACCTTCTTCTCATCTCCGTATTCGGCGGAATCATCAACGGCCTGGGCATGAGCCTCATCCTGAACAACCGGGCCAGCGGAGGCGGAACGGATTTCATCGCCATGTCCCTCTCCACCAAATATAAGATATCCACCTTCAACTATATGCTGCTGTTCAGCGCTGTTATCATCCTCATTTCCGGAGCCATCTTCGGCATGGATATTGCACTGTACTCCATCATCTACCAGTTCTGCAACACGCAGGTGATCAACACGCTTTATAAGAAATACAAGAAAAAGACGCTGCTCATCGTCACAGACAATCCGGCCGCCGTGTCCGCGGATTTGATGGAGCTGACCAACCACAGCAGCACCATCTTAAAGGGCTTCGGTTCCTACTCGGCCAACAAAAAGTATCTTCTCTACACCGTCCTCTCCGACGGCGACGTGAAAAAGATGAAGAAACGCATCCGCGAGCAGTACCCCGATACCTTTGTCAATGTCATAAACTCCAGCGACGTTGTGGGGAATTTCTACATACAGCCGCTGGAATAGAGAACAAAACAGTTGACAATGCATTTTTGTTTTGTTATAATCGCGCTATAAAGAAACAAGGAATGTTACTGTGAAAACAGGCTTAACCAAGATCTTTAGAAGCACTCGTATGTGCTTTTAAGATTTTGGTTAAGCCTGTTTTTGTTTTCAGAAAAGGAGGAAAACATGGGATTATTTAAAAACTGGAAGAAACAGGAGGTACAGGAAAAGGCGGTGTTCAGCCCGGTAAGCGGTGAACTCGTACCACTGGAGACCGTCAGCGATGCAGTGTTTGCGGAAAAGTCGCTGGGAGATGGAGTGGCGGTCATTCCGACAGACGGCAGTCTGTATGCACCGGCAGACGGAACAATCGTGGCACTCTTTCCAACCGGCCACGCGCTGGGGATTAAGACGAAGGATGGGGTCGAGCTGCTGATCCATATCGGAATCGACACGGTAGCCTTAAACGGAAAGGGATTTACGGTTCATGTGAAATCGAATGATACGGTTAAAAAGGGGCAGCTGCTGGTAAACTTTGATATTGAAGTACTGAAAGGGGCAGGCTATGATACGGTAACGATGATGCTGGTATCAAACGGCGAACAGTTTGGAGAGGTTCATAAGGCGCCGCCGGGAACCGTGACGGCGGGAGAGAAAATTCTGTGGCTGTAACCGTGTCTTTTTGTTGGAGAGGGAGAGTGAGACGTCATGGAAATCAAGAGAATTTATAACAATAATGTTGTGGTGGCAGTGAACGGGGCCGACGGGCCTGAGATGATTGCCATAGGAAAAGGGCTGGCCTTTCAGAAGAAGCCGGGGGATTCCATTGAACAGGAAAAGGTGGAGAAGATCTTTACCCTGGAGGACTCCGGAGTGATGACAAGGCTGGAAAAGCTGGTCAAGGATATCCCTTCCGTCTATTTATCCATATCGGAGGAAGTGGTCGAGATGATCCGCCGTGACTCCGATTTGAAAATCAGCGAGGATCTGTATATCACACTGACCGATCATATCAGTATGTCCCTGGAACGGGAAAAGAATCACGTAATATGCGAAAATCCGCTGCTTCTGGAGATACGGCAGTTCTACAAAGAGGAGTTTATGCTGGCCAGGAAGGCCGGAGAGATTATCTGGAAGAAGATGGGAATCCGGATCTCGGAGGAAGAGATGGGCTTTATTGCCCTTCACATCGTCAATGCCTCCATGGATCAGAGGGCCAGCTGCACGATTCAGAGTATCCAAATGGTGCGCGATATCCTTCAAATCGTATCGGAATATTTCGATGTGAATCTGGACGAAACCTCCATTCCGTACGATCGGTTTGTCCGCCATCTGCAGTTTTTCGCCAGGCGGGTGCTGGGAGAAGGCAGTGCCCAGTCTGCGAATGAATTTCTCTTCACACTCGGCAGAAGCCAGTATCCGGTAGTATATGGATGTGCGGAGAAAATCGGTGACTACGTGCAAAAGACATACCATAAGGATATGACAAATGCGGAAAAGGGATTCCTCGTTTATCACATGATCAACACACTATCAGTCCATTAGAAAGGGGTTGCGCGCTCTGCGCGCAGAAAATGAATATGAAAGAAAAAATGAAAAGTGCGCTGGAACGGTTTTCCAAGGCCATTGTCCAGCCGCTCATGTATTTATCGGTTGCCGGTACGGTGCTGATTCTCGGAATTCTCCTGACAAACGGTTCGATCACAGCGAAGATTCCATTTTTACAGGCAGCGCCGTTTCAGCTGGTGGGAAAGCTGATTTATAATTGTCTGATGTTTTTAATCAACAATTTGAGCGTAATATTCTGTGTCGGTATCGCGGGAGCGCTGGCGAAAAAGAACAAAGGCCACGCGTCGCTGATCGCCCTGATGTCCTATTTTTTATTCCTAAATGCCAATAACATCACGCTGTCTTTTATCGGCAGGCTGGCAGAGATGGGGCCGCTGGGATTATACGGTACGGGGCAGTCTACCGTTCTGGGCATCCAGGTGCTGGATATGGGCGTGTTCAGCGGCATCACATTGGGCTGCCTGACAGGATATGTATTTAATAAGTACGGAGAGAAACAGTTTAAGGGGTATTTCTCCATGTTCTCCGGGGTAAGATTTCCATTTTTCCTTCTGATCCTTCTTTCCCTGTTTCTGGGCTTCGGAGCGTCCTACGTATGGCCGGTGGTTCAGCGGGGGATCTCGGCTCTGACCGATTTAATTAAGAGCAGCGGCAATGTGGGACTTTACATATACGGCCTGCTTAACAAGCTTCTGGTTCCCACAGGGCTTCACCATCTTGTGTACGCACCGTTCCAGTTTACCGATGTGGGCGGAACCCTGGTGCTTGGAGATCAGATCATCTCCGGCGCTTATCCGATCCGGGTGGCGGAGATGAACATGCCGGGAGTACCATTTTCACCATCCACCTATTATAACAGCTACACATTCAATAATTTATTCCCGTATATCGGAATCGGCCTGGCCTTTATCACGACCGCGAGAAAGGAAAACCGGGAGAATACAAAAGCAGTCATGTTCCCGCTTATGCTGGCGGCCATCTTATCGGCAATTACAGAACCGATGGATTTCCTGTTCGTCTTTGCAGCCCCCCTGCTTTTTGTTGTTCACTCCCTGATCAGCGGCGGCTTGCTGGTACTGTTAAAGGTCCTCAGCATTCCGGCTTCCACCAGCGGCGGCATCGTCAACATTATGATCTCCAATCTGGCCCTGGGTGTGGAGAAGACCAACTGGCCGCTGCTGCTGCTTCTGGGAGCGGTGACCGCAGTCGGATACTATTTCCTTTTCGTTTTTCTGATTAAGAAACTAAACCTTAAGACGCCGGGAAGAGAGCTTATAGCAGAGGACGCGGGAAGCGGCGAGACGGCGGCCAGCCAGTCAAAGGATGAACCCATTCGGAAGTTAATAGAGGGACTTGGCGGCAAGGCGAATATCGAGTCGCTGGACAATTGTTTTACACGTCTGCGGGTGGTGGTAAAGGATGGCAGCTTAATCAGGGATGACTTGATCAATACCATGAAAAACAGCGGAATTAAGAAAAACGGCACTGATATACAAATCGTATTCGGTATGCAGGTACCGGCTGTAAAGAGCCAGGTAGAGGATATGCTGGAGCGCATGTAGGATACAGAACATTTATGGAGCGGCATGGCCGCAGAAAGAGAGGAAATAATATGATAATCACAATTGTAGGCGGAGGCAGCACCTTTACACCGGGAATCGTAAAATCCATTGCTTTAAGACAGAAGGAACTGGAGGTAGAGGAAGTACGGCTGTTTGATATTGATGAAGAGCGCCAGTATAAGGTGAGTCTTGTGGTAGACTGGATCTTAAAGGATATGAAGTCTCCGATTCGCCTGACGGTAACGACGGACAAAAAGACGGCGTACGAGAATTCCAGCTTTATCTTTGCCCAGATGCGCGTAGGGAAATACGCCATGAGAGAAAAGGATGAGAAGATTCCGCTGCGCCACGGCTGTGTGGGACAGGAGACCTGTGGCTGCGGCGGGCTGGCCTACGGCCTGCGCACGCTGTTTCCCATGATTCAGGTGATTGATGACGTGGAGAAGTATGCGGCCCCTGACCATTGGATCTTAAACTACTCCAATCCGGCGGCTGTGGTATCGGAAGCGTGCCGGGCGCTGCGCCCCCATGCCCGGATTATCAACATCTGTGATATGCCTATTGCAATCCTGGAGATGGTGGGCAGATGTTTAGATATTCCGAATTTTACAGACTTTGATGTCAATTATTTCGGGCTGAATCATTTCGGCTGGTTTACGGATATCACGTATCAGGGCAGAGATTTAAAGGCGGAAATTACAGAATACGTTATGAAGAACAAGACACTTCTGCCGCCGGATGTGCTGGAGAAGCTTAAGGAACACGACCGCGTGGGAGAACGCCATTTAAACGCCTCCTGGATCCATACCTGGAATAATGTGTATAAGGTCCTGCAGTCGAATCCGGAGTATCTGCCCAATACGTATCTGCAGTACTATCTGCTGTCCAAGGATGTGGTGGAAGAATCCAATCCGGAGTATACGAGAGCCAATGAGGTAATGGACTCCAGAGAAAAGGAGCTGTTTGAGGGAATTGACCATTATATCAAGACCGGAGAGGTGACTGCAAAGGCATTCTACCACGGCGCCCACGGCAACTACATCGCGGATCTCGCCATGGCTCTTAAAAATGACACGAAGAAGAAATTCATCGTGATTGTACAGAATAACGGGGCCATCGAGAATATCGCACCGGATGCCATGGTCGAGGTTCCTGCCTATATCGGCAAAAATGGTCCGGAGGTAATCTGTCAGGGCCCCATCGGCGACTACTATAAGGGACTGATGGAGCAGCAGCTGGCATCGGAGAAGCTTCTGGTCGCCGGAGGCATCGAGGGCTCCTATGAAAAGGTATGGAAAGCCTTTTCCATGAATAAAACGGTGCCGTCGGCTACGGTGGCAAAGGCCATTCTGGATGAGATGATTGAGGCTAATAAGGAATTCTGGCCGGAGCTTCGGTAAGCTTTGATGTTTTGCACTTGACATACCCAGTAAAATCCATTAGAATAAACGGAAGATGAGGGAGTAGTCAGCACGTCCCCCACGGGTCAGGGATGCGGCGTGCAGCAGGGTCAACATACTGATAGCGTCTGTCTATCTGGTCCTGCTTAACTTGCTTTTATGCAAAAAGATGAGACTTGTCTGCGGGTTTTTCGCTGCCTGCAGATAAGTCTTTTTTTGTTCTCCGCATCATATACTTATTAAGCTTATACGCAGGAGGAATATCACATGTCATTAATTGAGCTGTTCATTATCGCGGTGGGCCTTTCTATGGACGCCTTCGCCGTTTCCATCTGTAAGGGACTCTCCATGCAGAGGATGAGCTGGAAAAACGCAGTCATCGTCGGACTCTATTTCGGTGGTTTCCAGGCGGGCATGCCGCTTTTCGGTTACATATTGGGATCTCAGTTTAAAGAGGCCATCACTTCCATCGACCACTGGATCGCCTTTATCCTTCTGGGCATCATCGGATTCAACATGATCCGGGAGTCCCTGAATAAGGAGGAGGAATGTGTGGACTGCTCCGTGGCGCCGGGCAATATGATTCTGCTTGCCATCGCCACCAGCATCGATGCACTGGCCGTCGGCGTCACCTTCGCCTTCCTGCAGGTACGCATCGTTCCGGCCGTTTCCTTCATCGGCTCCACCACCTTTGTCCTCTCCATCATCGGTGTCAAGGTCGGCAATGTCTTCGGCACCAGGTATAAGTCCAAAGCCGAGTTTGCAGGCGGGCTGATCCTGGTGATTATGGGTGTAAAAATACTGCTCGATCATACATTGGGTATCTAGAGCGTATCATAAGTCCTTGTGGATAGTGAGTGTTCTATGCACAAGGACCTACAATACGTTATACCAGGCAAAATAAAAAACAGCGTGAACATACGGAAGAAACTGATAAACCCGGTTTGTAAAAAGGGATTATCAGTTTTTTCCGTATTGCCCTGCTGTTTTTTTATATGGTCCATTTGCTTTCCTAAAAAGCGTTCCGTATCACTCTCTGATCAGCATAATGGCTCCATATGGAGAAAGCCGGATCTTCTTACTCTCCCTCTCTGCCCCATCGTTGGCAATCAGCGTTCTGTATTTCGTCAGTTCCTCATCCGGAAGCTTTAAATCTGCCGCCGCTATGGACTGGCTTCTGTCGGTAAAATTAGTCAGGACCAGCAACGTATCACCGCCGTACGTCCTTTTGTAGGCAAATACTGCCTCATGATCCTCCAGTACCGGTTCGTACCCGCCTTCGCTGATAACGTCGTACTCTTTCCTCAAGCCGACCAGCTTCTGATAGTAGTAAAAAATAGAATCGCTGTCTTCCAGGCATTCTTCCGCATTGATTTCTTTATAGTTCCGGTTGACTTCGATCCAGGGCACGCCGTTTGTAAAGCCGGCATACTCCTGATCGCTCCACTGCATGGGAGTCCGGCTGTTGTCGCGGGACCGCTGGCGCAGGACCTCGTAAATACGGGCTTCCTCCATTCCGCTTTCCTTCAGAATATCGAAATAATGCAGACTTTCCACATCACGGTACTGATCGGCGGAAGTAAAACCGGCGTTGGTCATGCCCAGCTCCTCTCCCTGATAAATATAGGGCGTTCCTCTCATGCCGTGGATGGCCGTCGCCAGCATCTTGGCCGACTGCTTCCGGTATCTCGCTTCGTCCCCAAACCGCGATACCGCCCTCGGCTGGTCATGGTTGCACCAGAACACGGCGTTCCATCCGCTGCCCTCGGCCATACCGGTCTGCCAGGTGTGAAAAATCTTTTTCAGGCCCATGAAATCATAGGGCATCAGAGACCATTTGTCCCCATTTTTATAGTCTACCTTCAGATGGTGGAAATTAAAGCACATCTTCAGCTGCTGTTCCTGCGGGTTGGTATACTGGATACAGTGATGGATTGTGGTGGAGGACATCTCCCCCACAGTGATGATATCGTCCTCATACAGGCCGGTCTCTTTCACCATCTCTTTTAAATACTCATGCACCCGGGGGCCGTCAGTATAGAATCTGCGGCCGTCTCCCTCGTCGTCATCCTCAAAGTACGCGGGCTTGGAGATCAGATTGATGACATCGAAACGAAAACCACGGATTCCCTTCTTCTTCCAGAAGAGAAGAACCCTGCGGATCTCTTCCCGCACCTTCGGATTCTCCCAGTTTAAGTCCGCCTGCGTCCGGTCAAACAGATGAAGATAATACTGCCCCAGCTCCTCCACGTACTCCCAGGCACTGCCGCCGAACTTGGACTGCCAGTTGGTGGGGGGAACCCCCTTTTTTCCTTTCCGAAAAATATAGTAGTCCTGGTACTCCTTCTCTCCCTTAAGCGCCCGGGCAAACCACTCGTGCTGGGTCGAGGTATGGTTGAACACCATGTCAAACATCAGTCCCATGCCCCGGTCAGCCGCCTCTTTAATGAGGCGGTCTAAGTCTTCCATGGTGCCGAACAGCGGATCAATGTGGTAATAGTCCGCAATATCGTATCCATTGTCATTCTGCGGCGAGACGAAGAAGGGCGTAAGCCACAGATAATCGACTCCCAGTTTCTTTAAGTAGTCCAGCTTCTCCGTGACTCCGTTTAAGTCACCGACGCCATTACCAGTCGTGTCCCGGAAGGACTTTGGATATATCTGATATACACACGATTTCCTGAAGTCTTTCATATTCTCCTCCACTTATTTACCGAACGTCTTTTTTCTTACCGACTACTACCGTCAGCACAAAAGGAACCACCATGGTAATCAGCATACAGACAGCAAATCTTCCCATACACTGCGGCTGAATGGACAGGATTCCGGGAATTCCGCCTACGCCGATGGAATTCGCCATAACGTTGCTTCCCACGGATACGGTGGCCGCAATCGCGGAACCGATCATGGCGGAGATAAATGGAAATCCCCTCTTTAAGTTAACACCGAAGATCGCCGGCTCCGTGACACCCAGATAACAGGAAATACATGCCGGAATGGATATCTGCTTCGCCTCTTCGTTATGCTTCTGTAAATAGATCATGCCAAGTACTGCGGATCCCTGTGCAATGTTGGATAAAGCAATCATCGGCCACAGCATGGTGCCTCCAAACTCCGCCATCAGCTGCAAATCGATGGCATTGGTCATATGGTGAAGACCGGTTATTACGAGCGGTGCGTAGATAAAACCGAATACGGTGGCGAATAACCAGCGGAAACTTGAGGTAAGCCCTGCGTAAACCACCTTTGAGACCCAGGAACCCACGGCCCAGCCCACAGGACCCAGAACCGCGTGTGCAGCGATCACAGCCAGCACCAGTGATAAGAACGGCACCACGATCATGGAAATCGCCTGAGGCGTAATCTTCTTAAAGAACTTCTCTAAATAAACCAGCACGAATCCGGCCAGAATCGCCGGAATTACCTGCGCCTGATAGCCGACCATCTGCATGGTGAAAAATCCAAAATTCCATACCGGAACTTCCACGCCGGGAGCCATGGCATAGGCGTTTAACAGCTGCGGAGACACCAGTGTCAGACCGAGTACGATACCCAGAATCTGGGTCGTGCCCATCTTCTTCGTCACCGACCACGTGATGCCTACCGGCAGGAAATGGAATATCGCCTCACCGATCAGCCACAGGAAGCTGTGTACTCCCGCCCAGAACTGGGACACCTCGATCAGCGTCTCTGTCCCGCCGTTCATAAACCGAATCTCACCGATGATGTTCCGGAATCCCAGAATCAGACCGCCGACGATGATGGCCGGAATCAGAGGTGCGAATATCTCCGCGATATTGGCTACCGCCTTCTGAACCGGATTCATGTTCCCTTTCGCTTCCTGCTTCACTTCCTCCTTGGAAACTCCTTCAATCCCGGATACGGAGGTAAACTCATTATAAAACGCAGAAACATCATTTCCAATAATCACCTGGAACTGTCCCGCCTGTGTAAACGTCCCCTTTACACTCTTCAGCGCTTCGATCTTCGCCACATCGGCCTTCTCAGGATCGGCCAGAACAAAACGCATCCTGGTCATACAGTGTGTGACTGCTGAGATATTCTGTTTTCCGCCGACATATTCCAGAAGCTTCTTTGCGTCATCCGAATACTTCCCCATAACCATTCTCCTTTTCATACACGTTTTTTATTTTTTTCTTCTTGTATGTTTATTTTGTGAATCCAATATAACATATACGTATATGTTTGTCAACATATTTGGAAAAATAAATAAAAAAATCCACCGGCAGATAGTGGTTTGGCGAATGCTGCGCCAAAGAATTTGAGGAGAGCAGGAAGGGGACGGAGGCTGACGAACAAACGGTTTCTTGTTTCCTCAGTGGCAGGAAGTAAAGCGGGAAGGCAGGGAGGGAAAGGTGAATGGTGCAGAGGTCGGTGGGACTTAGGGCGAACAGCCGTCGGAGCAGGGGCAAAATCGCGTTTTCAGGACGCGATTTTGCGGGCACTGAGAGCGAACGCATCAGGCGTTCGGTCGAATTGACCGGAACCCCTGCGGAGGGGGCTGTTCGCCCTTAGTCCCACCCCCTCGGAATCCCTGAACCTTTCCCTTCCTGCCGCCCGCTCTCCCTTTTCCTCGATCCCCTATGCAGAAGTCCGCGTATCTTCCACCACATAACATTGTTTACAGCTTTCGCCTCGCAAAGTCCACAAACTTAAACTTATCCGGGCGGTGGCGGGACTCCGTAAACTGGAACAGCGTGGAATCTTCCAGATACGTATAGCTCTTCACCACAACGATCATATCGTAGTTCTTCATATCCAGAAGGCGGCGGTCTTCATCTCCCGCCATCTGTACCGTAATCTCCTTCATGGCGAAACCGATCTTTAAGCCCACCTCCTGCTCCAGATACTCATAGACGGAATCCTGGGCCGCCCGAAGCGGAAGATTATCCACCACCTTTCTGGAGAAATAATCCTTATCGATAATGATCTTTTCCCCCTCTATCTCCCTGACCCGCTCCAGAACAAACGCCTCGTCCTCGGGGCCGATCTGCAGGGCCTCCATCAGCTTCGGGTCATTCTTGACGATCTCTAAATTTTCCACGTACGTTTTTGGCTTCGAATCGGAGAAACGGTATATCTCCTTAAAGCTGGCGATCTCCGACACTGGGAAGTTAAATTTATTCTTGTCCAGAACGACCGCAGGCTTTCCCTTCGCCTTTCTGATAAATCCGTCCTGTACCAGCAGATCCAGCGCCTTCCTGACCGTATCGCGGGACGCGCCGTACAATTCCATCAAATCGCCTTCAGAAGGAAGCTTGTCCCCTGCCTTGTATTCCCGCTTTTCAATCTGAGCCTGCAGCTGGTTGTAAAGATGTTTGTATTTACTCTCCATAATTGACCTCACTTTATTCGAATCAAGAATCCACAGCGAACCAAAACCATATAACTCCTGTATGTATTTTAACATATACGTACAGCTTAGTCAACGCAAAATAAAGATACAAAACACTACTCTCCCGCGTGATGATAGAAAAAAGGTTCGTCGCTAAAACGAACCTCCATCCGAAATGACCACGTCAGAAGCGTCGATGGCTCCCTCTCCGCCTCCGTCACCACCCATGGAACCCATACCGGCTCCGATCCCACCGGCTCCCGGAATCTCCTGCGCCGCCCGCTCCTCTTCCCAGCTCCGGTGCTTTCCCGTCCCCAGAATATAGCAGGTGTCTGCAAGGCCTTCACGTACAAGACTGTAATCGGCCCCATACCGGGCGACCCTTCTCTTCTTCATCTCCAGCCTGATCTGCAGAACCTTCTTCTCCTTTCGTGCCTTCTCCGCATGCTTCTTTTGAAGCTTCAGGCTGCTTTCCCGGTCCAGCCGCCGGATCTTTCTGCTTCCTCTTGCCAGAAGCTTCTGGAGAGAGCGGATCGCCCGGTCAGCCTTCGTCCTCTCCTCCTCGTCTCCGAAGCAAGCCGCCAGCCTTAAATTTCCGATGCTTCGGTGAACGTCTCCCAGCACCTTCTGCACCTGGCCCTTTGTCCCCGCTCTGGCAAGGCTCCCATAATGACCGCTGGTCGCATAGGAACTTACTGAGGCCTTTTTTACATTTATTTCTGATTCCAACTTCTGCTTTTCCTGACTGCCCGGAAAGCCGGTAAGGCCTGATGTGCCATCTTTCTGACCGGACTTCTGCTTTCCTGCTGCCGGCGCCGCCCACGTCTTTTTACCGGCTGCGTCTAAACACGCGCCCTCGCTCGTGTTGGCACTTCCGCCCATCGCCAGTCCGCGCATCGTCTCCTTAAGAACAGTCTTACACCGTTCATATTCTCCGGCCTCCCGTCCCATCCGCTTCAGAAAATCCGTGGTGACAACCAGAAAACGCCCTTTTCCCAGCGAAGCCGCCAACTGTTTTAAATCCCGGACCTCCTCCCGGTCCCGGATCAGAATCGTCACACCCGGGTAATCTTTTTCCAGAACACGCAGATAATCAAGCACCGCTTCTTCCGAAACCGGCCCTCTGACCTCGGCCCCAAACGCCACCGTGTCAGAGGTTCCTGCCCCCACTGCCTCTTTCGCCGTGTTTCCGCCGTATGTGAGGCTCTTACCGCCTCTTACCTCCGCCGCGCCCTGACTTCCCATAGGATACGGCAGTCCATTTTTCGTTTCAGGAATTCCCGTTTTACCGGTTCCCGGCCGCCAGGTGATCCGGCTGGCCGCCCCCATTTTCACACCCTCCACCTTCAGCTCCCTTCCGGCGGCTGAAACCGCCCAAATACCGTGTCTGTCTGAGAAAATAGTATCACACCGGGGTGGTAAAATCAATGTTGATATTTCTGCATCATTTATAGAGCAGAGAGTCCGACAAGCCCGACTCGCATGCCCGAATGCGGTCGCTTCAGCAGCCATATTTCCTTAGCATGCAGTACGCAGGCCCCGGAGAAACAAAGACTGCCTGCCCCGGTATTTCACCGATGGCAGGCAGTCTTCTGTATGTTGTTTCTCACATCATCATCTACACTCTGACCTTAATCACAATCTTCTTCACATAGCATGCCTCTTTTGCCTGGCATCTCGGCTTATGTGCGTCCTCCGGAGCCACAACGATGCAGTCTCCTGCCTTTAACAGGACCGTGCCCGCTTCCTCGGGTTCGCAGAAAAACACGATGTCATTCGTCTCATCATAAGGAGCCTCTTCCGTCAGATCCGCGCGTTTCGCATAGCCGAACTGTTCCTCGCCTTCCACCACATACTGGATATCGAAATATCGGTTGTGCGCTTCGAACTTGCACGTATCCGCCTTCAGAGAAGTGTATTCCTGAACGCTGGCGTAAATGTCATCGCCGTCAATATCCACTCTTCCAACGGCCAGCGCCTTCAGATCCGTAGTCCGTAAAAATTCATAGCCCCTGCGGAATTTCTCAGCCAGATAGTCGTATTTCTCCACTACATTCAAATTACTTGTCAGCATGTCTCTTCCTCAACTTTCCCGCCGTTCTCTCCGGCGATTTCCATGATTTCCTCAAAAAGAGCCGTAGCCGCCGCCCCATGATATCCATACATCAGAAGAACATCGAGCACGTAGGGAGAAAACGGAAGCTTAAGCAGTTCCTCTGCAAACGCCATACCGGCCATCTCGCCGAGGCAGACGAGACGGGACTTATTGGAAAATGGTTTCCGCCACAGCTCCACTCTCTCCGTCTTCGTATAGATGGTATTCTCCTTCTTGAACTCCACCGCATGGAATATCTCATGGGCCAGAAGTATATCGAAAATCTTCACATTTCCCAGGATATCCGCGAGGCCTTCCGAGGCCGCCAACGCTTCCGCCTTTTCGACCGCGTCCATAAATATGGTCACCTCGTCCGGTTCCACATACTGTGCAAAGGTAACCTGGCCGCCGCCCACAGGTGTATCGGGAGTCGTCACATGCAGCTTCATGGAGGCCGCTGCGGATTTTGCCAGACTGTCCGGCACTTCCAATACGGCTTCTGCCGCTGCCAGCACCGCCTCTTCTCTCCCGCAGGCTTCCGCCTTTCTCTGATACTGAAGCTTCTGCTCCCGGTCAAATTTGCCCTCCAGCGGCTCTCTCGACCAGGCGTAAAGCCCCCAGGCTTCCCGGTCCAGTGAGAGAAGGCGTTCCATCATCGGACGAAGCGGAAGCACCTTCCCCGTATCTTCCAGACCCAGATCAGGCATTTCAGCCTTTCCGAACAGACTGCCCGCCAAACGTTTTGCACCATTTAAAGCCACAGCGTACTCCCCTTTCTTCTATAATAAATAATATCACAGACTGGCTCACCGGACTCTGTACCGGAAAACAGCTCTTTCTCTTCTATTCTACAACTGATTCTTCGCGCCGACAATAATAATATCATCGGAAGAGTCGATCATCTGCATTTCCACATCCATCAACATCAGAATCTGTTCCAGTTCTCCGGATCCGTTAAAGTCCATGACCCGCGCGCCGACACAGATATAATAGTCCGGCCGCAGAATGGCGTCCGCCTTAAATATGGCCAGCTCTTCCCACATCTTCGATACAATGCTCCGATATGAGGACGCCTTTGTCAGAACGACTTCCCCGTCTGTTCTCTGGACCTTGATAAATCCTTTCTTATCCAGAATGCGGAGCGGATTTCTGCCCTTCCCTTCCATATTATAAACGTAGAAGCTGGCCGTCTGCCCGACGAGCTGGACATCGGCGGGATTTGCCCGTAAGTCTTCCGCCGCCAGAGTCCGCGCCTCTTCCTCCGTGCACTCTTTTAATAAGTCGGTAGTCTTCACTTCCGTGGAGCCCAGCGCAATGGCGGTAAGCTTGGAAGTTTGAGGGTCGATTTCGATGTGAACCTCCACGGAATCCGGCGCCGCGCCACTCTCCACCGCCTTGTCAACAGCTTCACGCTTGATGCTTCTTAAGTCCTCCGGTGTCGGACTGGGAACCACACGTTCTACCACATCCCGAACCATGGCCAGCGCCACGCCGATCGAAGAAATGACTTCCGCATTTTCCGGAACGCTGTACTTAATATTCATTTTATCCGCACAGAATCCGATCAGTGACGTCGCGCCGCCGCCTACGCCTACCAGGGAAATCTGGTCGTGCTCCAAATGGTATTTCGCCGCCAGATCCAGGATGATCGGTTCAATCTTCTCGTACGCCCTGGTAAGAATCTGTCTCGCCACATCTTCCACCGTAACACCTAAGTAATCCGCAATGGGCTGCATCGCCTTTCTGGCTGCGTTTACATTTCCATGGGAGAAATCCTTCTCCGTTACCAGCCCCAGTACGTTAGCCGCGCAGCTGTTGGTGATCGTCACCCGTTTGCCGCTCTTTAAGCGGATTGCCACATAGTCATCCGGATCCCCCTCCTTGGGAGAGAAAAATTCCAGCTTCGGCTCCACGATCTCATCCTCGTCGGTAAATACCGCGTAATCCAGCCCCGCAATATGAGCGGAACGCGGTCCCACATCGTGAACCCCGGTCTTATTCACACGGATCATGCTGCCCCCGGCCACACCGAGCACGCGCACATCCAGAGAACTGATATAGGTTCTGTGGCCGCCGACGATGGAGTAATCAATGGCAGGTCGCCCGTTTTTAATGACACCGATATTGGTCGTCGTACCACCCACTTCAAAGTACACCCCGTTGGAGGCGCGCAGGTACATAAGCGATCCCATGACGCTGGCGGCAGGTCCCGACAGCATGGTAAGAACCGGGCGCTTCTTCATCTCATTGATTTCCATAACGCCGCCGTCTCCGCGCATGATCATCAGCGGAACCTCCACGCCGGCCTCACGGACACTGCTCTCGGTGCTGTTGGCAGTGTTCAGCATTTTCGGCAGAATACTGGCGTTGATTGCAGCCGTTCTCGTTCTCCTCGTCAGTCCGTAAAGCTTCGTAATGTCGGAGGCCAGTGTCGTCTCAAATCCCATCTCGTCATGGGCAATCTCATAGACGAACTGTTCTCCAGCGATGTCATCCACGCCGTAGGCATCCGACGCAACCATAACCTGGGCGCCTTCCGCTTTTAATTCCTCCACTGCCTTTCTCACGGTATTCTCATCCACTTCGTCGTCCTTTAAATACCGGTTTTTGATAACAATCTTTCTGCCGGATCCTAAATCGATGTCCTTCAGCTTCGTCTGAGCACGGGAGAGAACGCCCTCCATGCCCTTCGGCCCCATGCCGACCACTCCGACAGTCGCCACATCGCCCTCAATCAGAGCGTTGGTAGCCTGGGTGGTGCTGTGCGCCACGAAAATCACGTCCTCCGGAGCGATATCATTTTCCCTTAAGCAGTTCTGAAACGCGGCTACAACACCGGCCGCCACACCACTCACATCGTCATGTGTCGTCTTAACGGAAGATTTTCCGATAATCTCATGTGTCGCATTGTCAATGGCTACCGCCTTCGTATGGGTCCCGCCTACGTCAATACCCATTCTCACTAATCTTTTTCCCATGATAGTTTACTCCTTTTCGTTAACCGAACATCACAAATGTGACAATCTGTAAGATCACGCAGATGATCCAGCCGCATACGACGCTCATCTTTAAGAAATCCCTGGTGGAAACTTTGGCATAGCTGATTCCCCATACGATCCAGGACTGTGTGATACAGCAGGAAACGTTCATGACCGTCGTAGACGCAATCATAAGAGGCGCCAGAAATGCGGTAGAAAATCCGATTCCCTTTAAAATCCCCAGCGTGGCCGCGCCGCATCCGTATAAGGTAAACGGTCCGCGGAACAGCCCAAGCGGTGCCAGAGCACAGAAAATAATGGTGATAAACAGGGTGCTGTGAGGAATTACATTGCCCAGCAGCGCGTTAAAATACGGGATACACAGTTCGGCCGCTTTGTTGAACATGGGTACCATGAGCAGGAAGCCCACCAGCGGAGCGGTATCGACAACTCCGTCGAAAAAGTCTTTATTAAAGGTACGGCAGGCCGTACGGAAATTCTTAAGCTTCCCGCAGACAAAAAGGGCATAAAAACCTCCGATCAGGAATCCCATGATGATCGGAACCTTGAACACAATCAGCAGAAACACCGGAATAAACGGGGTAAGAAGAGATTTGCCCGGAGCGAAATCCATTTTCTGTCTGATTGGCCGTCTGGCCGCCCAGGAGTGAACTGTCTTCTTCTTTCTCATGCAGAACAGCACAAGACAAATGGTGAAAATCAGCTGAACCGCCAGGGCAATTCCGCCCCAACGCACATACTCTTCGTAAGGATATGTAGTTCTCCCCTCCGCATCGAGAAAAAATGCGGTATACTGTCCAAACAGGACCGGATTTAAGAACATTCCGGCGCCGATGCTCAGCATAAAGGATACGACAGACAGTACCTTCGGAATCCCAAGAGACATCAGAATCGGAAGGATAATCACACCGATCGCCACAACCGCTCCTGCTCCAAACAGGGAGGAGAAAATCGCTGTGGTCACGATACATAAAAGAATGCAGGTAACGGCCGGCTTATCGCCGCCAAGCTCCGTGGTCTTTCGGATCAGCGTGGAGGCAATTCCCGTCTCTAAGAGCACGCGTCCAAACCAGGCGCCGAATACAACGTTGACCAGAACGGTTCCCCAGCCTTCCGGGCCGCTCTGAAATACTTTTGAGAATGCCTGGATCCATGTGATACCGACGTTCTCCGCATTAGCCGCAACAAATGCCGGATTCGTCGGAAATGTATTGCCGATCATGGGGAGTACGGTCCAGAGAATTGCCATGACCAGCATACCCATCATTAAGTTTCCGCCTTTCGCGGCATAGAATGCCAGGCCGAAAAATGATACCAGAATCAGAATTCCTATGATATATTCCATTGATTTTTCTCTCCCTCTCTACCATTCTTTCCGGGTAACCCCTTCTAGCGTTCCAAAGAATTCAACGTCTCCCACACCTCTTCGATAACCGGAATTCCGTTCTTCGTGTTGTCATCTCTCGTCTTCAGTTCCAGCTCGCCAGGGTAGAACACCTCCCCGCCCTCTGCCGCAGGCTCCGAGGCCTTGATATCCGCCAGAATCTCATCCACAATGCGGTCTGTTTCCTCAGTCGTGTTAAACTTAGACGGATCCATGGCGATCATCACCTGGGATAAGCCTACCTCGTCGCCGAAGGTTCCGATCTTCTTAACGGAATTCTCGCTGGTTAAAACCGTTGCGATCAGATCCAGGGCAATCGAGATTCCGCTTCCCTTCCAGTAGCCCATCGGAAGCACTCTCCATGTCTTTTCAATCTCTGCGGGATCCGTGGTGATATTTCCATTGGTGTCGTAGCCGCCCGGTACCGGAAGCTGCTGGCCCTTCAGCCTCGCCTCCTCGATCTTGCCATAAGAGAACTGGGATACGGCACAGTCGATGACCGCGTGCTTACCGCTGCTTCTCGGAATCGCCATAATGAGTGGATTGTTTCCGATCTTTCTGTCTTTACCGCCCCAGGCCGGCATATTCGGCATGGTATTGGACCAGCAGATTCCGATGCATCCCTGGTCAGCAGCCTGCCATCCGTAGCTGCCGCCGCGCATCCAGTGGTTGTTATTGCCCAGCGCCACGACGCCCACACCGTTTAACTTCGCCAGTTCACAGGCACGATCCATGGCAAGCTTTGCATTTAACGGACCGAATCCGCGGTGTCCGTTCCACCGCTCAATGGCTCCCATAGCCGATTCGCATGTCGCAATAGCCGACGGATCGATCTCTCCTTTATCCAGATAGCTGACCACTCTCGGAAAGCGGTTTACGCCGTGGGAATACACACCGTCGAGACTGTTTTTTGCAAACACCGTCGCCGCGTCAAGCGCGTGAGTCTCGGAAAACCCTCTGCTCATCAAAATTCCCTGGAACTTCATTAATAAATCCTCATACTGCACTCTCATGTTTTTTCTCTCCTTTAATCTGGCCTCCGCCGGTGGGGGACTGACGGAAGAATTTGTCTTCTTCTCAATTACCTGTCCTGTCTTCATTACTGCTCTTTACTTTTTAGATCTCATTTTCTGTTTTTGAGAAAGCGCTTTCTTATAGATTCATTATAGCATTTGAGACTATTTTGTCAATATGCCTTGTAATAAACTCTTTATTTTAGTTAATAATGCATATTTATCTGCATGCTTTTTTGTTGAAAAGTTACATTGTTTTACATTCATATAAAAGCGTTTTCACGTTTAAATATAAAAAAGAAGAGTTTATTTGATTTTAGTGTCCAAATAAACTCTTTTATATTGAGAAAGCGTTTTTACATAATCATAATTTTATGATCCTTTTTTTGATTTTCTTTTCTCGATTCCGTTTTCTCGATTCTATTTTCCCGACCCTGTTTTCCCGATCCTGTTTTCCCAATTCTGTTTTCTCACTGTGTAGTCCCGCGTATCATTAATTCTGGCTGTATAGCCACATTGGATAAGGCTTTCCGGCCTTCCAAAACATCCTTTAAAAGCTGGGCGCACATATCTCCCAGAAGTTCAGGCTTATTATCCAGCGTCGTCAGTTCCGGCTCACAGATCAGAGAATCAGGAGAATTGTTGCAGCCGGTCACCGCGATATCCTCGGGCACCCGGAAGCCTTTCTTTTTCAGCCCCTTCATCACCCCGATGGCAGTAATATCTTCACCGCACACAATCCCTGTAAACGGAATGCCGAGCTGGCAGATCTCCTCTGCCGCCTCGAGACCGCCTTCCAGGCCGTACCGGCAGTGCACCACATTCTTTTCGGCGCCGGTGATATCATGCAGCTTCATGGCTTCCAGAAACCCCTGACATTTCGCCCGGCTGCTCTCCGTCTCCAGGTCATAGAGATAGAGCAGGTCTCTGTGTCCTTTTTCATAGAGATAATCGACGACGGAACGGATTCCTTTCATATCATCCACCATAACGGAATAGAAATCCGGCTGCTTCACCTGTCCATTGGCGACCACCACAGGAATCCCCTTAATCCTGGCCGTCATCTCCGGGTAATGGATCAGCTCATTAAAGACAGATCCGATCAACACAATTCCATCCACCTGTTTTTCGGAAAGGATCTCGAAATACCGGCCGCATTCGCTGATCGAACCACCCGTATTACAGACGGTCACATTATACCCCTCATTGCTGAAAATCTGTTCAATCACGTAAACCATTCTGGCGTAGTGGGTCACCCTGACATCCACAGTCAGAATCGCAATACTCTTCATCGTCTTCGACACCATTCCACGCGCAATGGCGCTGGGTTTATAGTCGTACTTCTTAAGCACCTCCTCCACCCGCCGTCTGATTTCCGGATTTACATTCCCTTTATTATTCAGTACCCGTGATACGGTGGAGATCGATGTCTTCGCCTCCGCCGCAATATCGTAGATATTCATAGTCTGCATCCCCTCTCTGAAAGCCCTTTCTCCATTTATTGTAAATGATTTTTCCTGATTTGTCACGATGATTTGCGAATTTATCAAAAGAACATAATCCGTCTACAGTTCGGGCGCCATTCTCACTCTGCGATCCGTCCGGAACGCATGGAACATCCTATGTTACAGTTCACTCCCTGCCTGGCCGAACCGGACTGCGGTGCCCCTGGTGGGGAGTGAACTGTAACCATCCTTTCACATTTTGCTGTAAAATTCCCATACATAAGCATGACATTTCCCCCCATTTATGTTACACTTAAATTTACCATCAAACACGAAAACTGGAGAACAAAATTATGCAGTATACAGGTTCCATTGACAACCGGGGAATACTGGAAATTATCCGTCGTTCCTGCAGCTATGTGGACGCCCGCCTGATGAATCACGGCTACAGGGTGGCCTATATTGTATCTGAAATGTTAAAGCCATACTTCCATGAAGACGCCCGGAAGATACGGGACGTCTGCTTTCTGTCCCTTCTCCACGACATCGGCGCCTACAAGACCGATGAGATTTCAAAGATGCTGCAGTTTGACACCGATGATGTTCTGGCCCACTCCGTTTATGGCTATCTGTTCATCAAATACTTTTCTCCGCTTAAAAATCTTGCCGGAGCTATTCTTCTGCATCACGCCACCTGGCAGGTTCTGGAGCATTCGGAGGCATTTCCGAAGGAAATCCGGCTTCTTGCCCAGGTCATTCATGTGGCCGACCGCATCGACGTCGCCATGGAGGTGCAGCACATGACATGGGAAGAAACCGCGGTTCTTCTGAAGAAAGAAAGCGGCACAAAATTCTCGCCCGTTATTACCGATCTTGCCCTCGCCTGCGATTTCCACACACCGTTCGAAGGCGACACGGACGCAGAATCTCTATTTTTCCAGCTGTTTTCCGAGATTCCCCTCACACAGGACGAAATCACGGATTATTTAAAGATGCTCATCTTCACCATTGATTTTCGAAGCCGCCACACAGTTACCCATACCATCACCACCACGACCATCAGTGCCGAACTGGCAAAACGCATGGGGATGAACGAGGAGGAATGCAACCAGATCATCTGCGGTTCCATGCTTCATGACTTGGGAAAGATCGGCATTCCGGTGGAAATCCTGGAATATCCTGGAAAATTAAGTCCCCAGGCCATGAATATCATGCGCACCCACGTGGACATCACTGAGAAAATTTTCGGAGACGTCATCAAGGATACGGTCAAATTGCTCGCCCTCCGTCACCACGAAAAACTCGACGGCTCCGGTTACCCTAGAGGCCTGGCCGCCGCCGACTTAAGCACCGGAGAACGGATCGTGGCCATCGCCGATATCATCAGCGCCCTTTCCGGCACGAGAAGCTATAAGACCGCATTTTCCAAAGACAAAATATGCACGATTATCACAGAAATGAAGGACGCTGGTCTGATCGACGCCGATATTGTGGAGCTCATGATTTCCGACTACGATGAGATCATGGAGGAGACCCGAATTCAGTGCCAGCCGATTCTAGATATCTACGTTCTCATACAAAAGGATTTTGACCGGATTTCCCAGGCCATGACCGTGGATGACATCGCGGGCATGAAGGCAGTTTTCTAAAACTGTCCTCATGCCCGCTTCTTTTTTAAAGATCATCTGCCAGATTTAAAGATCATCTACCAGAGCGCTGCTCTTCGCATAAGCCGTACTTCTGGCCTCAAAGAAATCCGTCTTTATCATGTTGGCATTGCTGTACTGGGATACCCAGGCCATACTCTCCGGTTCCTTTTCATGCCCCTCATAAATCGGGTCAAAGCCAAGGCTCACACACCGCAGGTTGCCAAGATACTGAATATAGTCCGTTATCATATCTTTCGTCAGTCCCGGCACCTTGTCTCCGATGGCGTAATGGCCCCAGGCAATCTCCTGGCGGCATCCCTCTTTAATCATCTCTCTGTAAACATCCACGCGTTCGGGGGTAAAGAGCTCCGGCTCCTCATTTTTGAGTTCCAGAATCATGTTGCGGAACAGCCATAAATGGGTGTTCTCATCCCGGTTGATATACCGGATCTCCTGTGCGGATCCCGGCATCTTGTGGTTCCTGCCAAGGTTATAGAAGAACATAAATCCGCTGTAGAAGTAAACCCCTTCAAGGATAAAATTGGCTACCACGGTCTTCATAAATGTAAACGGGCTCTTGTCCTTCTGAAATTCATTATAAAGATTTCCGATAAAGGTATTTCTGGCAAGCAGATGCTCATCATTTTTCCACTGGTAGAGCACCTCGTTCCTGGTCTGCGGCTCGCAGATGGTATCCAGCATATAGCTGTAGCTCTGGCTGTGGACCGCCTCCTGGAAGGTCTGGATGGACAGGCATAGGTTGATTTCATTGGCCGTTATATATTCGCCGATGGCCGGTAAATTGGCGGTCTGGATGCTGTCCAGGAATACGAGGAATGACAGAATCTTGTCATAAGCCCTCCGCTCCCCGGCGTCCAGCATAGGATAATCCTTTACATCATGGCCCAGGTTGATCTCCTCCGGCACCCAAAAATTGTTCATGGCCTGCCGGTACCAGTCGCTCACCCAGGTATATTTCATATTGTTAAAATCGTTGAGATTCGTTGTATTGCCGCCTATCATACGGCGGTTTCTGACGTCGGTATCGCCGTTCGGATTGAATAACGGCTTTCTGGTTAATTGTTCCATGGTCTTTCCTTTCCCTTTTTACAGCTTGCTGCATGTTATTTCCGCGGCCGTATTTAACTGGAGCATACCTCGCACTCTTCTACTTCCAGGCTTCTGGAGCGGATATAATAAATGGTTTTTACGCCGCACTCCCAGGCCAATACATAAAGGTTCAGCACCTGCCTTAAGGTGTATTCGTTAGTGATATAGAGATTCATGCTCTGCGCCTGATCCACATGGCGCTGCCGGATTCCCCCCGCCCGGACGGACCACTGCTGGTCAATGTAGTGGGCGTTCTTGTACTGCCAGAATGTCTCGGGAGATAAATCCGGAGCCACCCGTGGCACCAGTCCATTCTTCTTTTCCTCCAGGTAATACCGGTTCATGATCGGATCCAGGCCGGCCGTCGTTCCCGCCAGCATACTGGTGCTGCTCGTCGGCGCAATGGCGATCAGCCATCCGTTTCTCATGCCGTTTGCCGCCGTCTTTTCCTTCAGCCGGAGCCACTCTTCCGAATGGTAGTTCCGTTTTTCAAAATAGGCGCCTGTCTGCCAATCGCTTCCTTCAAACAGCTCATAGCGGCCCTTTTCCCCGGCATAGTCGCAGCTTGCCTCAATCGCCGCATAATTAATCCATTCAAACACCCGGTCGGTAAATGCCAAATGCTCCTCCGATTCCCAGGAAATTCCGTTTTTCGCCAGCATATGGTGGTAACCGCTGATCCCCAGTCCGATAGGGCGGTACCGCATGTTGTTGATTTTGGCGTATGGAACCGGGAAAAAGTTTAAGTCAATGACATTGTCCAGCGCACGCACTGCGTACCGTGTCAGCTCGGTAACCTCTTTCCGGTCCGTCACATCGATCTTCCCGAGAGAGAGGCTGGCCAGATTACATACCACGAAATCGCCGGGCTTTGTCACTGTCACCACCACCGTTTCGCCGTCCACCGTTTCGATGCGCTGCTCCATCTGTTCCACCGGACTCATATTCTGTGCAATTTCCGTACAGAGATTGCTGCAGTAAATGATGCCCTTATGGCTGTTGGGATTTGCCTCATTAACCAGGTCCCGGTTAAAGGTAAATGGAGTTCCCGTCTCCACCGCACTCTTTAAAATCAGGCGGACCAGTTCTTTTACCGGAATCACCCGCTTATGAATCCTGTGATCAGCGACACATTCCCGATAGCGTTCCTCCCATTCCTGTCCATAGGAATCTTCCAGCGAGTAGCCCTTTACCGTGAGGATCTCATGAGGACACATCAGGTACCAGTCCGCGTCAATATTCTCCTTTGCCAGCTTCCAGAACAGGTTCGGATAACAGACCGCCGGAAATACGTCGTGTGCCTTCATACGGTCGTCCCCATTGTTGGTACGCAGCGCCAGGAATTCCGGAAGGTCCTTGTGCCACGCATCCAGATATACGGCGACGGCTCCCTGGCGCACGCCCAGCTGATCTACCGCCACCGCGGTATCATTCGCCAGCTTGATCCAGCGGATCACGCCCCCTGCTGCGCCCTTAAAGCCGCGGATTGCACTTCCTGCTGCCCTGACCTTGCCGAAATACAGCCCCATACCACCGCCGAACTTGCTGACCTTGGCAAAGCTGTCAATGCTGCGGTAAATGCCATCCAGGCTGTCCGGCACCGTGTCGATAAAACAGGAGGAAAGCTGATGATACGGCTTTCTCGCGTTGGAAAGGGTCGGCGTCGCCATGGTAACCTTAAGCGTACTCAGCATATCGTAAAAACGCCTCACCCATTCCAGCCGGTCGTTCTTCTCCAGCATGGCCAGATGCAGGGCGATGCCCAGAAACATTTCCTGCGGGGACTCTAACGGAACATTCTCCCGGCTGCGGATCACATATCTGGAAAGAAGCAGTTCCAGACCGGAATACGTAAAAAGCTGATCCCGTGTGCCGTCGAGGAAGCCCTCACACGTCTCGATCTCCTCCCTGGTGTAATGTTCCAGAATATAGTCACCGTAAAGCCGTTCTCCTGTCAGAAAATACAGCTTATCGTAAAAGCTTCTGATCTGATACTTCGCCTCCATGGATCTTAAGTTCTTTCTGAAGCGGACCATCAAAAGACGGGCTGCAATGTACTCCCAGTCCGGCGCTTCCTGGGTGGTAAGCTCCACAGCGGCCTGGATTAAGGCGGCCAGCTTCTCCGCTTCCGTCATCCCCTGTTTATAGAAAGCCGAAAATTTCATAAACAGGTGCTCCAGCCGGTACGCGGTGCCGGTCCATTTTTTCTGAATCTCCTTTAAGACGGCCTCCATATCAGGAACATCGTTAAAATACCGGACCAGATCCTGCCTCACACTGCGTTCCTTACTCCGCTCATTCCGATAAAGAATAAAGCTCTTAAGCGCCTCGTAGCAGCCGGCTTCCATCAGAGACTGTTCCACCATATCCTGAATCTGCTCCACGCTGAGAGGACTTCCGTCCTTCACCGCGCCGTCCACTTTCTCTTTCACCAGGCCCATGATCCTGTCCATCCGCGCCTCGCCAGGCTCCTGATTCACACTGGCAAACGCACACAGGATTGCACTCTTTATCTTCCCGCACTCGTATGATTCCGGCTGACCGTTTCTTTTTCTGATATCCATTTCTTTTACCGCCATTCTCCAAAGTTTAATTGTCATTTTTCATTCATCAAGCAATCAGTATTAATAACTGTTATTAATGCCGTCACTAAAAGATGATACCACAAGATGTAGTTTATTACAAGATTGTGATCGCAAAATATTTGATTTTTTTACCGTTTGTAATACAACAGATCGATACATGCAAAACTGATGGCCATCCCGAAATCTGATCTTATTACACGGGCGAAAAAGCGCTTTTATTCTATTATAAACAGAATTCCGGCTTGGAATCAGGCAGCCATGAATCAGATAGTGATGAGTCCGAATGTGAGACCTTTCCCTGCGGGAACAGAACGAAAAAAAATAACGTGGAAATACCGATTAAAAAGATAAGAGAAATCGGCATTTCCACGTTGAAATTATTTTCTTTGCCGGCTGTACTTAACAGCAACAATCTTCTGCATCGGCCCCCCTAACAATTCCATTTCACCTTCACTGGATGTGCTTCATCCGTCACGCAGACCTGTTTCAGTGAATCTACGGCTTTTTCCAACTCTTTGGAAGCTATTTTATCATAAACCTCAGCACCTTGTTCCAGTCCGGCCTGGCTGTATGCTGCGGCTGCGGCCCCATAAAACAGAAATCCCAGCGCGCTGGTCGGCGTATGGACCGAAGCACATGCTGTTGAAACCGCTCGCGCCGCAGCCTGCGCGGTCGGATTATCCGCCAGATCCCGGGCAAACTGCCCCGCTTCCTTAATTACCGGTTTTATCTCACTTAATTTACCGTTTCCTTTTAAATATTCTTCACATACCAGTATCGTATCCCTCAGACACGCATTCCCCGGGCACTCGTTCTCATAAATTCCCAGGAAATTATCTTTCGCATAGCCAACAGCCCAGCCCGCCAGTGTTTTTTCATTCTGTGTTTCAATAAGACGCATCAGAGCAATACATTCCGCAGAATTGACATCACCAAGCATTTTTCTTAATTTAGGCATCGTTTTTCTCCTGTTCCTTCTCTCATCTTTCACACAATTTTATCATACCATACTTCCCAGCACTCCATCCATCATTGTAAGTATTTGTAAACCTTTCTTAATTTTCATTTTTCTTCCAACCTGCTATAATCTAATTGGCAGCAATTGAAAAACACAACTTAATTTAATGGAGGTTTCAATGAAAAAAATAACCGGAAGTCTGCTTCTCTCACTTTTATGCGTCACAGCCGTCTTCGCCTCTGGATTTGCTTTCCGTTCAAAGGCTGACACAGGTACGGCTCCTTCTTCCGTCCGGATCTATGGAACGGTAAATCAGACCAGCGACGGCCGACTGTCCATTTCCCGGCAGGACGGGGATTTCGCCGGACAGGAATTAATTATCAATGTATCGGAAGAAACCAGAATTTTAGACGCAGTAAACGGTTATCCCGCCTCGCTGGATACGCTTAAAAACGGCGAGACCATCTACGCCTATATCAGCCCGGCCATGACCTTAAGTCTTCCGCCGATGTCTCACGGAGAGATCATTCTCTGCAGCATTCCGGCCGATTTCAAAGTTCCGGAATATATAACAGTTGATACCCTGACGGTTGCAGGTGACGGTGTTTCCGGTACCATTTCAGCAGATAACGGTACCACCTATACCGTTAACTCCGACAGTCAGATTCTTCCTTACCTCACAAGAAATATCGTCACACTTCAGGACCTTGTGAAAGGTAAGAAATGTCTCGTCTGGACACAGTCGGGTTCCAATACTGCATATAAAATCGTAGCATTTGCCGATTCGGTAAATACAGACGGTTCCGGCGAAGCAGCCGCCCCCCGCGGCTGGTCTTCCCAGGATGGCAGCTGGTATTACTATGACAGCACCGGCAGTCTCCACAAAGGCTGGTTAAATGATAACGGCGACTGGTATTACTTAAATCCGGAAACCGGCGTTATGCAGACAGGTTTTCTCACCGTTGACGGAAAGACCTATTACCTGCAGGAAAATGGAAAAATGCTGACAAAGGCGAAAACTTTTACTCCCGACGAGAATGGTGCACTTCACTAAGCCATTCGATACCAACGGCAGCGCTTATGTCAACATCGGCGTCACCACAGCAATCAGGCAATCCACATAAAAAAGGATGGCAGAGACCGGGATTCTTCCAAGAGCGATCCCAGCCTCCGCCATCCTTTTATCGCCTCTCCATATACGGATTCAACCTGGCATAAATATAAGTATCCTTCCAAAGAGGTTTGTTATCGTCATCCTTCCAAAAATACACATTTTGTTTCAAGTAAGCTTCCCGTTCAAATCCCAATGACTCCAGCAGTTTCCAGGAGCCTTGATTTTGAGGGTCACACTCAGCGAAGATTCTATGTATTCCACCGGAAAATGCCTGCTCGATTAAAGCCTTGCAGCTTTCCTTAGCATATCCCTTTCCCCAATAATCCTGATTAAATACGTATCCCATTTCGAGGGCGTCAAACTCCCTCTTTCCCAAATATACATTTCCTATCATCTTATGATTGCTTTTTAGTTCGACGGCAATCATCTCATCAGTCGAGATTCTCCATGCAAGGCTGCTCTTTACTTCATCCAGATCCATCGGTTTATAAGGTTCGTATTTAACGACCTCCGGATTGGATAAGTATTCGTACAAATCCTGCGCATCTCCTTCCACATATCTTCTTAAAATCAACCGCTCTGTTTCCACTATCACATTTATGCTTTCCACAGTATTCCTCCCTGCGTTCTTACCTGATTCTGCGTTTCCTGCTTTGACTGTTTTCCGGTCCCAACCTGATTTATCATTCTACTCTAAATTCAGCTGCCGGTTTTGTCAAGTATTCCGATGTCATTTCTATCAGCGTTTTTTTTGCCGCAGGCTCTGGGACAGTTATACTCCAACAACAGGAGAGCGGCAAACGCCATAAGCATTCACCGCTCTCACCATATCCTAAATTCTATTTCGCAATAACCTTAACAAACTTCTTCTTTCCGCGCTTCACAACGACGCCTTCGCCCTCCAGGCCCTCTTTGGCGAAGACGGCCTTCACGTCATTTACTGCATTGCCGTCAACGGATACGCCGCCCTGTTCCACGTTGCGTCTTGCCTCGGAACGTGAGCCGGCGAGGCCGGATTTATGAAGAATATCGAGAATATCAATGGTTCCTTCTCTGAAATCTTCATCCGTCAGCTCGCAGGTCGGCATATCGGCCGCATTACCGCCAGTGAACAGTTCGCGGGCGCTCTTCTGAGACTTTTCAGCTTCTTCCTCGCCGTGAACCAGCTTTGTCAGCTCGTATGCCAGAATTTCTTTCGCCTGGTTTAACTGGCTTCCTTCCCATTTATCCATCTCGTTAATCTGCTCGATCGGCAGGAATGTCAGCATGCGAAGACATTTTAAGACATCTGCGTCGCTCACATTTCTCCAGTACTGGTAGAAGTCAAACGGAGTGGTCTTGTTCGGATCCAGCCATACAGCGCCGGACTGGGTCTTGCCCATCTTCTTGCCCTCGGAGTTAAGCAGCAGGGTGATTGTCATAGCGTGCGCATCCTTGCCCAGCTTCCGGCGGATCAGCTCTGTACCGCCCAGCATGTTGCTCCACTGATCGTCGCCGCCGAACTGCATATTACAGCCGTAACGCTTAAACAGCTCATAGAAATCGTAGCTCTGCATGATCATGTAGTTGAACTCCAGGAAGCTTAAGCCTTTCTCCATACGCTGCTTGTAGCATTCCGCTCTCAGCATGTTATTTACGGAAAAATGAGTTCCCACTTCACGCAGGAAATCGACGTAATTCAAATCCAGCAGCCAGTCCGCATTGTTGACCATCATGGCCTTTCCTTCGGAAAAATCGATAAAACGGCTCATCTGCTTCTTGAAGCAGTCGCAGTTGTGCTGAATCGTATCCACAGTCATCATCTGGCGCAAATCGCTGCGTCCCGACGGATCACCGATCATTCCGGTACCGCCGCCGATCAGCGCGATCGGTTTGTTTCCCGCCTCCTGTAAACGCTTCATCAGGCAAAGCGCCATAAAATGTCCTACGTGAAGGCTGTCCGCGGTTGGGTCAAAGCCAATATAGAATACAGCCTTCCCTTCGTTGATCATTTTGCTGATCTCTTCTTCATTCGTTACCTGGGCAATGAGGCCGCGGGCTTTGAGTTCTTCGTACGCTGTCATAATTGTTTTCTCCTTTTCTTTAATTTTTGCAGATACTTTCCTATTACATAAAAAAAAGTCCCGTCCTGTTCAAAGGACGAGACTGTAATCCCGTGTTACCACCTTAATTTATAAACGGCTCGCGCCGCTTACCTCTTCGAGTACGATCACCATACTCTAGCACGATAACGTGTGCAGGAATCCGTCACAGTCTACTCGCCGATCCATAGGACTCTCCGTCCTTTCCAGATCTGCTTTCAGTGTGAAGCTCAAAGATGTATTCACAATCCGCTTTCCACGCGCCTCTCATCAACCGGCTACTTTCTGTGTGCTGTTGCGCATTATTACTTGTTCTTATCAACGCCTTTTTGCATTTATGAAGTTATTGATTAGTATATGAGGTTTCGGTTTGTTTGTCAAGAGCCTAAATTTATTTTTTCAGCCATCAATTTTTAAAGTCAGGCCAAGGCTGTATTTTGTATCATCGATAATCAGAGAAACGGCGTATTCCCCCTGAAGACCGCATTTATTCAGCCGGAAGTCCACCTGACGCCCGGAACTCTGGAATGTGCCCACGCACATGGCGGTAAATGACACTGCGGAAGTGGATATGAAATAGTTATGACAGTTTCCCTCCCCATCTTCTAAGACCAGCATCACCAGCTGCCCTTTTTCGAAGGTTCCATGGAAGGTGTAACGGTCAAACTCTTCGCTGATTTCTAAGTGGTATTGATCCGGAATGGTGCTTTTACTATATTCCGTCTCGGCGGCGGTTTCGAATTCCGGCGTTTTTCCTAATGTCCCCAGTATTTTTCCGCGTCCCAGCGTCAAGTTCTCCCCTTCGCTGTAAAGGGACATTTTCTTTGCGCGGTAATAATTGGCGTTCAGGCACATTTCGTAGACAACTCTGCCGTCCAGAAGCTCCACGGTCTTTGACTCAAGCCGGACATTTTTGTTCTCAAAGTATCTGCGGGAGCCGACACCTTCGCAGGTGATACCGTCAAGGGAGGCAATTCCGCCGGAATGTACCAGATAATTCCCCTCTCCGTAGTAGTCCACGTTGGAGATGTAGGGCGAGAAGAACTCATTTCCCCGTTCCTTTCCGTACTGCCAGATCTGTCGGACGGTCCGTTTCTCCCGGTCGATGCTAAAACGCACGCCTCTCGAGTAATTGTCTTTTCCCAGGCGGTAATGCTCCGGGTTTTTAGAACGGTAATGGCCGTTGTCAAAGGTCATTACATCACCATCCGGGGTTATGAGACAGGCGTGCTGTTCATACTGCCATTCCAGATCGCCCACTGGCTTTAAGAAGTACGCTTCCCTCATGTCCTCCGGCCAGCCTTCCGGATCCCCCAGAATCCAGTTCAGTTTTCCGCTCTGAAAATCGATGTTGATCAGGACATCCTGATGGCGGCCGGATAGTGTGATGGAATCCGTCTTTTTATCATACCACAGGGCATTATTGTGGAACCAGTCGTGAGCGCTCCAGCTTCCGGAAGGAGCGGCATCCTGAGGCAGAATGTCCTTGAAGTCCCAGGTTTTTAAAATGGAACCATCCGCCCTGTCAATCAGGACGCACATATCCTCCACCGTGCCATTTTCAAAGCACTCCGTCAGTACAAGGAGGTTCCCATCCTCCATCTCAAACTGGTCGTGGTGATAGCCGCCGGGAAGACGGTATTCCGCATAGATTTTTCCGATCAGGTCCATTTCCCACAGCCCTGTCGTATAATACGGTTTCTCCAGAAGGCGGGGGGAACCGATGGAAAAACGGCCGTTCTGCAGTTCCTTTATGGCGAAGGTGATGTTTTCCGTGCAGTACCAGCGGCAGTCTCCGCGGTAATCGTAAGCGGCCGGAAGCGCGCCCATGGCGGGTATGACGAACATCACGTTTCCATCCATATACGCGGCTGTCGTGTCAATGGACTCCGGCAGTTTGACGGCACTGTCCAGCGGGCCGCTGGTGATAATGATTTCTTTACGCCGACCATCTGACAACCTCAGTTCCACAGTATTATCCATTCCCGGATACAGGCCAAGCACCGGTATTACGTGTTCATACGCCTCCGGAAATGCTTTCGAGATATCTCCGCTGGCTTCCATCCCTTTCACCGTAATGCTCACACTCACCTTCTCCTCCGTAAAAAAAGCGATCACGGCGGTGAGAGGCGCTATGCCGTAAGGATTTACCGTAACGAGCGGATTTTCAAAAGAACGGTGTTCCCGGTGAAAGCTCTCTATAAATTCCTGTTCTGCTGCGGCCTGCTGGTCTATAAAATGTTCTATTGTTTTCATCCTGTTCCTCCTGTTATTTATGAAAAGAAAATATTAGCGATGGGCAGGCCCACGGCCAAGACGGCAATCAGACTGATTATGCTCATCAGGATTCCGTATTTATAGATATCACCAATTTTCAGCCATTTCGTATTTCCGTGCAGGATGGCCGATGTCGTGGAGGCGGCCGGCGTCACAACGGCAATACACACCATATACATGGACAAGCAGGAGGTGGCCGCGGAGCCGGCGCCGATCTGCTGCGAAAATACATGGATAATTGGTATGAGCAGCATGCCTACCACCATATTGTTGCAGATATTGGTGAGAACACACGCAATGACAACAATGGTAATGGTGAAGACCAGCGGACTCTGTCCCTCGAATACAGGCGTTAAAATCTGCTTCAATAACACGGTGATTCCCGTGGCTTCATCGGTCAGGGCATTTCCAATGGTCAATGCGGAGCCTACAATCAGCACAACGGACCAGATCATATATTTGGAAACAATCGTCTTAAAATTAACCAGCGGCTTTTTGTCTACGTGGATCAGACAGCATACGGTTATGATAAAGACAGGGATTGCATTCTGTGTATCCTTTAACAGCTGCTGCAGAGCCCCTTCCGGCAAAAGAGAGGGAGCCAGCACCCAGATGATAAAAAAGAGCAGGGCAAAGCTTAAGCTTTTCTGGCGGAGATTCATGGGCGGCAGCGGATTTTTGTCAAAAAGACTGGCATCGATCTGTTTCAGCGGCGTCACGTCCGGCTTAAGTACGAAACGCATGAGCAGAACGATGGCTGCCAGCGCCGTCAGCGAAATCGCCGCTGCGGTTACCATATAGGGGAGGTATTCGATCGCCGTCCCGGTCACCTTTGCATAATTGCCCAGCAGCCCCGGGAGCGCGCCCTTGAAAGGTGTTGTCGCAAACCCAAAGGAAGCCGCCATTACCACAGAGATCAGCATTAAGGTCACATACCGGTCGCCTTCTTTATAGCCGATTACTGCAAATAGGCTGTAGAGAATCGGCCAGAAGATGAATATGGTGGGACTCGGAGCGGTCAATACGGATAAAAGATATACTCCCAGTAGAAGCATTGCGGTAAATACCCATGGGCGTCCGTTATTGATCCTGCGGGTGATAAACCAGCGGGAAATGTACTCGCAAATTCCTTCTTCTGTTATGGCTCCTGTCAGCATGATGACAAAGAACAGCATGATGACGATCGGATTTCCAAAGGTCGAGCTCAAAAGGCCGTTAAAACTACCGAAACCGGTGAGTCCTAACATCAGGACACCGAACAGACTGGGCCAGAGCGTATCGACAAAGGTCCATAGATACATCGTTCCAAGAAAGACGCCTAATACCTTGACTCCGACTTCCGTAACTGGTCCAAAGGGAGAAATAAAACGGAAAACCAGCATAATCAATATGCCAATAATACAATGAATATAATACTTAACCCCTGATTTCATGGTGCTTCTCCTTTTATCGATTGAATTTGTCTGAGTACTCTGTTAAGATAATAACATACGGTCGCTGTTAAAAAAATAGCAATCACTAAACATCGCTTATAAATTTTAAAAAGGCAGCATCATTTATGTGCATGTTGTACAACCGGAGGGACTGTGAAGGAGAACGAAAGAGATCATTTTTTAGAAATTCTATGCAGAGAGGGCACCAGGATCCAATTGGATAAAAACCAGTACTTTTCTTCGATTATCAATCATGAAAATACCGCTTACTGTCTGATATCCGGCGTATGCGCCCTGCTGCGTTTCACCCAAAACGGGGAAGAGATTATCTATCACTATTTCAGGGAAAAGGATTTGATCGGCGGCGTGCCGTTTTTTCTATCCCACAAAGGGGCAGCCCAGATTAATACACTCTATAGCTTCTGTTCTTTGTATACAAAGACAGAGTGCATTCTATACAAAATTCCTTTTTCCGTACTGGAGAGAAAGATAAAAGAAGAGCCGGAAATCGGCTACTGGATCAGCGAAGGAATCGCCCGGCATTTTATGGAAGAAATCTCCCATGTACATTCTTCGAAGGAGGATCATACGTCGGGGCGCCTCTGCCGGACTCTGATTGAGCTGGCAAATGAAAAGAACGGAAGATATGAACTTCAGAAATATTTTACCTACACTGAACTGGCCAGATACCTTGGAGTCCATTCGGTAACCGTTTCCAAAATTATGCTGGTACTGAAAAAAATGAAGGTGATTGAAAAGGAAGGCCACAAGACCGTAATCTGTGATATGGAACAGTTAAAGTATCTTGCAGAAAATCCACATGAAATCGGTGATTTTTCGTAACAGTTCAGACGGCGGAAAACTCAGTGCAAAGGCGGACGTTAAGCTTGCTTATAAGACCGTTTTTGCGCTGATTTTTACATCGGATGGATATCCGATGCTTCTTGACCGGCTTTTTTCGGTCAAGAAGATGAGCCGTCTGAACTGTTACGACTTTTCTCCGCAGGAAGAGGAATAGGATCAGACGTATGGTAAAATAAAAAGCGCCCCATACGGGACATATAACTTCTTTGTCCTGTATGGGGGCACTGCATTTTTTAACCGCTTCTCAAGTTTCCTTCACCCGGATATCTCACGATTCTCCGTAACACTCTGCGGCTGCCGAAAGCGCATCGATCACCTGTATTCCCACGGCCGGAAGGCCGACTAAAACTGCGCTCATGACTTCAGCCTTTGTCGCTCCCAGCTTTTTTACAGAATCCACATGGTATGCAATGCCTCCGGTCATGCGCAGAGCGGCCAGTACGGATAAGTAGGCCAGCTCCTGCGTCTTTCTGTCCAGTGCACTGGCCTGTGATCCTTTCATGACCATTTCCATGTACGCCTTCCCGGTTTCTCCAGTCTCACTCAGCAAAATCTTAAATCCATTTCCCATCTTACTTTTCTCCATGTCACATTCTCCATTCTCTATTTTGGTTTTATGGTATTGAAACGATCACACGGCCTGCTGCCAGCCCCTATAACCGCTTCTATAAAGTAAGATGCTGCGAAATTATGAAAGTCCCGTTTTTTCAGCATTATTTTTAAAAAAAGTTCCAATTGCCGACGCCACCGTATCATACCATTCCCGCGGCGGAACGCGGTCCGGAATGTTTCGGTAATAATGGAGAATCTGTCTCCTCGTTTCTTCGTCCGGCTGATACCCGGTATCCCGGTAGTCCAGTACGGTGATCCGCGTTCTCGTCTCCCTCTGCAGAGCATTCCTGTTACTTGAAAATTCAATCCATGCCGAACATCTGCAGGGATTTTTCTCATCCAGGATGCCGCAGTGGTCACGGAAGAAAGACTCCAGACTCAGCCTCGCCCTGTATAAAAGCCCCTTTACCGCCTTGGGCGTAACATCGAGAATTTCCGCCGTCTCCGGAATGGACAGGCCAAACATATCCACAAGCGAAAATGCAGCCCTCTGATTCAAAGGCAGCTTCCCCGCCATAGCAAGAAAGCAGCCGTCCCGAAGCCTTCCAACCTCCTCCGACACGATAACTTCTTCCACAGGAGACGGAATGTTTTCAGTAAATAGATTCCCCTCCCACTCCAGGGCCTCCAGATCATCTGAAAAGCTGAGAGGGGTGCTGGCCTGTTTACGGATCTTCATCCGAAATTCATTGACACAGATCGTTCGCAGCCAGCTCTTCACCGCCGCCGGATTCTTAAGTTCCGGGCAGTGCAGCCACGCCTTTAAGAGCGTCTCCTGGGAAAGGTCCTCTGCCTCCTGCACATCCGTTGTCAGACGGAACGCAAGCCCATACACGAACCTTCCATATTGCTCAATCCATTCTTCTGTTCCCAAGTCCACATTGCCTGCTGCCTTCTGTTGTATCTCCTTCATCATACGCCTCGCTGCAGTTCACGGCCCCTGCTATTTATAAACCAGCCGTGATACCGTTTTTTCCTTTGCAAATCCCGGAATCTGGTACATCACCAGAACATCCGTGATTCCCTGTTCCTCCATCCACTCCTTCAAATTCAGGTTCAGGTACCGCAGGTCCGCCATATACACGGTTCCGAAATGGTTGGCCGCGAACACGGCGAAGCTGTGGGCGTAGGAGTCCTTGATTATGAAAAGCTTTTTTTCCTTCTGATCTCCTTGTATGCTCCTGTTTTCGATTTTGGTTATGGCATGGTTGCCGTCGAGATACACGGCGTATTTGTCCTTTCCCTCTAATGCGTCAGGAAAGTAGAGGGAATCATATTCCTTCGGTTCCCCATCGAAGGACACCCGGTAATCCTGCGGCTCCTTCGGCTGCCACTCTTCGATGGAATCGTATCGCCACGGAACATTGAGTTTGGAATAGACCGTTCCATGAAACTCGCTGCTGACCCTCCGGATATTAAACATGTCTTCCGTCCAAGGGATAAGCCCCATGGACTCCGCCCACAGCCGGTATCCCAAAAACGCCCCTCTGGCGGTCCAATGGTGATCCGTCCGGTAGTACAGTTCCTCGTCACGAAACGATTTTAAGCAGTCTTCTGCCGGAAGCACCATCTCCGGGGAGTTCCCTGTTTCTTTCAGGCGTTCGGAAAGCAGCTCCGTTACCCGGCCCTGATCGTAGGGCGCGGCGAGAAATGGCAGCCGGTCCGTCATGACCTGGGACGCCGATGGTACAAGCATCACCCGCACATGGTCTTTCCCCAGGGACTTCTCTGCCGCCCCTGTAAATGCGGCCAGCTTCTCCATATTTTTGTTCAGCTGCTCCCCTTCCACGTCCTCTGTATCGTATTTCTCGATCAGATAGCCGTCTTTCCCGAAGTATACGCCGTTTACATCTTTCTGAAAGGCCAGACGCTCTGACGTAACCTTCAGACCGATCCATCCGTTTCTTCCCGGAAACTGATCGCTCAAATACTGTTCGTACTTCTCTCCATAGCTTCCATCCAGCAGAGACTTCACCGTAAATTCCGGTTTCTTTTGCAGATACCGGTTCTCCGAGTCTGAAAACGCCTTCTGCGGCATAATCATACCCGCCAGGGATACAATCCCCAAAAAGCCCAGAAACAGGAAGGTCATGGCTCTGTCACTATGTCTCTCTTTCTTCATAAACTCTCCTCATTTGCCAGCGCCGGGAGGCACTAGAACCTGAAATACAGAAACGGATTATAACTGGCATCTACCAGAAATGCTACCGACAGTACAAGAATAACCGCCACAAACAGCAATTCGGCCGTCTCTCTCACACGTCCCGACAACTTCCTGCACAAGATCCCCGGAAGCGGTGTAGAACCCAGGACAGCCGCCGCAAATAACGGCAGATTGGTCACCAGCAAATACCACGTTCTCCGGCTTGCAAAGGCGATACCTCCGGCGCCGGCCATCTGGGTGAAGTACTGAAGCCCCTCCGCCATATTTTCATGTGCAAACAGCACCCAGCCAAGAAAGACGAAGATCATGGCGTATACGCTTCTGACGGCAGATGGCATCTTCTCCAGATACGGCTTCAGAATAAACTTCTCAAGCAGCAGAAGCGCACCGAAATAGAGCCCCCATAAGAGGTAATTCCAGGCCGCTCCGTGCCAGATTCCTGTCAGCAGCCAGACGATCGCGATGTTCCGCACCTGCACCGCCGCGCCTTTCCGGTTTCCGCCCAGCGGTATATACACATACTCCTTAAACCAGGTGCTCAGGGTGATATGCCACCTGCGCCAGAAATCGGTGATGCTCTTCGCCGTATAGGGATACCGGAAATTCTCCGGGAAGTGAAAGCCCATCATCGCCCCCAGCCCCATGGCCATATCCGAATAACCGGAGAAATCAAAGTAGATCTGCATGCCGAACGCCAGAATCCCCATCCACATCATCAGGACGGTCCGCTCTGCATCCGGTACACCCGAAATCTGCGTCCACAGCGCTCCTATGGTATTGGCGATCAATACCTTCTTACCCAGGCCCACGGCAAACAGAAAGACTCCCCTGGAAAATCCGGCGAAGTTCTCAGTCCGCTCCCGCAATTCCTCTGCAATGGTGTGATACCGCACGATTGGTCCCGCAATCAGCTGGGGAAACATGGAGACATAGGCACCGAAATCGATGATATTCTTCTGCGGGCTGGCCTCCTTCCGGTAAATGTCGATCGTGTATGACATGGTTTGGAACGTATAAAAAGAAATACCGATAGGAAGCGCCAGTCCCGAAAGAGGGAACGCAAGCCCGGTCAGCCGCCCCACGGTTTCCAAAAGGAAATCCGCGTATTTAAAGACGCCTAAAAGCCCCAGATTGATGATGACCGAGGAAGCCACACAGAGCCTGGCCCGCTTCTGTTTTCCCTCTTCCATAAAGCGCCACACCAGACGTCCGTGGACGTAATCGACCAGCGTGGAAAACAGCAGCAGGGAGATGTACACCGGTTCTCCCCATCCATAAAAAATGAGGCTCCCAATGAACAGAACCCCATTGCGGAACCTCTTTGGAGCAGCAAAATATACAATTAACATAACCGGCAGAAACCGGAATAAGAATAACAGGCTGGAAAATACCATGTTTACCCCTCAAAGAATGCGTTAATTGCGTCAACTGCCTTCTTGTTTTCTTCCTGTGCAGATTGAAGGGCAGCCTCTTCGCCCTGCTCCTGCGCTTCCTCAGAAGCCGTTCCCAGCATAACGAAGAACACATAATCTCCGTGACGGACTACTTCAGACGCCTGCACCTTGCTGATGTTCATCGGATACTGCATGGAATCTTCCACGAGACGGGTGCGGTAATCGCCAAGCAGCTTCTCCACATCCCCGCCCTTTCCTTCCTTCGCCCTGATGGCCACAAAGGTGTCCACATGGACGCTGATCATCGGTCCCTCCGCGATGAATTCCTCATATAAATCCTCCGGAACTCCGAATATATCATTTAATGCCTGTGCGTCATAGGCTGCGCTTGGTATATAATTTTCTCCATATACATCTTTTACTGCCTGGTGAACTTTCTCCAAATCCACCGTAATCGCCTGTGTGGACTCTGCCACAGTTCCTGACCCGCCGTTATCCGGGCCCTTCTTGCCTCCACAGGCCGTAAGGCTTATCGCTGTCAGAACCAGCGCGGTTACAAATACTGATTTTCTCATAAATTTCTCCTTTATCTGTTCTACTTACGCGGATTCATTATAATATAGAACCGGCCAGATATCTATAGCATATCTCCTACGAAATACTGAAGGTTCTCTTACGGCCCGTCAGTTCATTCCCTGTCCTTCATTCCCCGTCATTTCATCAAATGAAATCAGCCATACTGCAATGAAAAAGCCTGCACATCCCTTACCTCCATGATTCCAGGTCAAATAAGGCGATGTACAGGCGTATCAAAATTCAAAATCATCAAACCCATAGATTAGCGGATAAGGCGCACAGTCCCGCAGGGGGGCCTGGATCGTTCCCTTCACGCCTCTGCTGAATGCCGGTCTGCGTGTGGCAGACTTTGTTCTGTTCTTAATCAGCCGGCCGCCCTTTCCCAGTTCTCCCACATAATATCCGTCCTGATCATAAATATCTCTGCCGTAAAACTTCCCGAGCACGGTGCCGTCACAGGCCACCAGATACTCCTTCTGTCTGACTCCCACGTATTTACCGCCCCAGGTCCAGAATCTATCCATACTCTCACACCATTCCCTTTTCTCAAATCTTCTCTCATATCATACACTATTTTTGTAAAAAAAGGAACACCCGGATTCCCTTGTTTGAACACATTTCCTAAAATTTCGGTCAGGTATAGATTTTTCCGATATTCTGGTATATAATTGGCAACAACAAAAGAGAAGAATCTTATCTTCAGGAGGATACCATGGGATTTCAATATGTAAACAACCTTCCGACCCCGGATGAAATCAAAGAACGCTTCCCTCTTCCGGCTGAATTAAAAGAGCGGAAGGCAAAGAGGGACCAGGAGGTCAGCGATGTTCTGACCGGCAAAAGCGATAAATTTCTCGTGATCATTGGTCCGTGCTCTGCGGACAATGAAGATTCCGTGTGCGACTACGCAGAACGCTTAATCAAGGTTCAGGAGAAGACCGCGGACCGTCTCATCATCATTCCGCGTGTCTACACCAACAAGCCGCGTACCACCGGCGAGGGATACAAGGGAATGCTTCATCAGCCAGACCCGGAGAAGAAACCGGATATGCACGAGGGACTCATCGCCATCCGCAAGATGCACATGCGCGTATTTGCCGAGACAGGCTTCCCCACCGCCGATGAAATGCTCTATCCGGAGAACATGACTTATCTGGATGATATTATGTCCTACGTGGCCATCGGAGCCCGTTCCGTAGAGAACCAGCAGCACCGTCTTACCGCCAGCGGCTGTGACGTGGCCGTCGGCATGAAGAATCCTACCAGCGGCGACTTATCCGTTATGCTGAACTCCGTCGTAGCGGCACAGCAGGGCCATGATTTTACATACCGCGGCTGGGAAGTAAAGAGCGGCGGCAATCCGCTGGCTCATACCATTCTCCGCGGCGCAGTCAACAAACACGGCCAGTGCATTCCGAACTACCATTTTGAAGACCTGGTTCTGCTTCAGGAACTTTACGCCAAGCGCAGCCTGGATAACGCAGCCTGTATCGTGGATACCAACCACTCCAATTCCAACAAGAAATACATGGAACAGATCCGCATCGCCAAGGAAGTTCTTCACAGCAGAAGACATGCGGCTCAGATCAAGGATCTGGTCAAGGGCCTGATGATCGAAAGCTACATTGAGCCAGGCAGCCAGAAAGTCGGCGAGCACTGCTACGGGAAGTCTATCACCGATCCCTGTCTCGGATGGGCAGATTCTGAACGACTGCTTTATGAGATAGCGGAAAATGTATAAAAATAATTGAACAGCCGCGCACAAGGTTTTAATCCTGTGCGCGGCTGTTTCACTCTGCCCTTACTTTGTCTGAACGACTCCATTTACAGTCCATTCACCGTTCTCATTCACGGTATTCCCATCAATCACACCATTCCGCATCATTTTCCCGCGGGTGCCGTCTGAATTGGGGTTGAAATAATAGCATTTCTGCACGCCATTCTGATCCGGAACCCAGCACCAGCCGGTAACCATCTTTCCTCTGGTTCCATCCGAATTTTGATTTAAGTAAAACAGATTCTCCCCGTCCTGATACCATCCGGTAACCATGTTTCCATTCGCATCAAAGAAAAACCAGTCAAAGGCATTTTGCCCTGACGTGGGATTGGCATATGGATTGTATACTGCCGCCCACTGATTGAGGTAAGGCATTCCATTAGAATCTGTAAATCTCCAGCCGCCCTCCTTCGTCTGTGTCCAATCCCCCTTTACCACGTAATCAGGGATCGATGCTGCCCCTGATGTACCGGCTGCACCAGGCCCTTTTCCGGTTCCTCCCGCTGAAGAACCGCCTCCGCCTGATGAAGAACCGCCGCCACCGGATGAATGGGAGCCGCCGCCAGAACTACTTCCGCCGCCGGAAGAACTTCCTCCGGAGCCGCTTCCTCCACCACTGCTGGAAGAAGAACCTCCTTTTATGGTCACGGTAAAGGACGCTTCCAGATCTTTGTATTTCACAGCGATTGTCTGCTGCCCCTCCTGATTCGCATCATAACCGGTACACATCTGCGAAATTACCGGCATATACGAAATCCCATGTTCTGTACAGTTAAATGCCGCAACAACGCCAAAATCTTCAATTGCCGAAGTCTTTTTGAATGTCATGTCTGCCGGCACAAACAACTCCATGTGGTTCAGCTTATCATTATAGCATCCGGAAAACATCTGCACCCAATAGTTATTAGTCTCCCCAGTCGCAAAATGAGTAAAATTGTCATTCATAATATTTGCATAATGCCCCGAACTGTGCATCCACCCATTCATAACGGCCGCCGGGCTCGAATATCCCCATGCTATATTTTCTCCCACGGAACTGGTGTTATAGCCGACCTCATCAAAAACCGTAAAACAGCTGCTTCCATCAGGCCGGGTATGGGAATACTTCTGAGTCAGCTCTTTTTTTCTTATATCAGTCCCTGTCTGCATAAGGGGAACCATGGAAAGAGGAAGGTGTCCTTCCTTCATACGGTTCTGATTGGTAATCTGAAACACGGTCCATTCCCTTGAAGTGCACATATCTTCAGACGGTGGAACCATTTCATCATAACAGAGGTACTTGCAGGATACCTCGTATCCGTCAGCTGTCTGAAAGAACAAATTTGCACGGCCTCTTTTCTTTGCGGTAAAAATCCCCTCCTGGGTGATACTGATCACGTTTCCGTTATCGCTGCGCCATACCCCTTCAGGAGCTTCTTCAAAGCCGGAAAACGTAATCTTAACCTGACCAGTGGTCCCGACTGTCACGTCCTGATTCTGCATCAGAATTTCTTTATCAGAAACAACGACCTCTAAAACTCTTCCCTCCGTCTCCTGGGGGTCCTGGTTTCCATCTGAGCTGCGGTTCACTGCGGTCACCTTATATTGGTACGTCTTTCCTTTTTCAGCAGTTTTATCTGTATAGTTTCTTTTCCATGTCCCTGACTCCAGCTTTATGTAATCACTGCCGTCTTCAGAACGATACAGATTGCACGGATAAGAGCCAGAAACGGTCCACTTGATCTGTACATATCTGTGATAATTATTCACAAGGGCAATGTCCGTAATTATCTCACTTTCTTCCCACTTCATCAGCAGTGCATTGGACCTGGTTGCCTTATTCTGCGCATTTGAATCCGTCGCCTTGTTATAGCTCTCATCTTTTTCAGCATTTGAGCTGCTGGCTGCCCTCGCTTTTGATACATACTCTGATCCAAGGCCATGCTCTGGTCTGCTGCCTGCGTCTGCCCACGCAAAATTACTGCAAACCAGCACAAAAGCCAGCGCCAACGCCAGCATTCGTTTCTTTTCATCTCTTGTCTCCCTTCATGCCCCGATTGTAAGGATTTTAACTGCACTATTTTCCTTACAATTCCATTAATTTTTTATTATCTAAGATCAATTATACAATGTACTTCCCTGATTATCAAGCGATTCAAAATTATATTACTAATTTCGCATCATTTATTGTATACTATATTTCTAATCACCAACTGGGGGAAATAATATGAACGCATTACAGAGAAACTGGAAACAGAATTTTTTTACGATATGGGCGGGGCAGGCTTTTTCCCAATTTTCAAGCGCTGTCCTTCAGTTTGCCATTGTATGGTACCTAACGGATCAAACCGGCTCGGCCCTCGTACTGACAGCCGCCATGATGATGGGATTTTTACCGCAGGGAGTCCTGGGGCCGTTTATCGGAGTGTTCATCGACCGGTATAACCGAAAATGGATCATGATTCTTTCGGATCTGTTCATCTCCGCCGCCAGTTTGGTCATGGTAATCGCCGGCTGGACGGGGACATTGTCAACCGAACTGATCCTCGTGGTCCTGTTTTTCCGTTCCATCGGTTCTGCCTTTCACACACCGTGTCTCCAGGCCGTTACGCCGCAGATTGTTCCGGAGGATCAGCTGACCCGCTGTGCCGGATATTCCCAGGCTTTAGAATCCGTATCACAGATACTAAGCCCGGTACTGGCTGCCGTATTCTACAGCTCCTGGAGTTTAAGCGGCATCATCTTTCTGGATGTCCTGGGCGCCTTGGCCGCGGTTTTTACACTGGCCATTACGCAGATACCGAAACTGCCTGAAGAGGAAAACAGGGGAAAGATCCATGTACTGCGGGAGGCTATGGAGGGCTTCTTAATTCTGAAGACGAATAAGGGCATGTTGGGTCTGGTTCTGATCAGCACCCTGTATACCCTGGCGCTGATGCCGGCCAGTGCGTTGTTCCCGCTGATGAGCATGTCGTATTTTCATGGAACCAGCACAAATGCAAGCGTCGTCGAAGTCGTATTTTCGATCGGGCTGTTATTCGGCTCTCTTATACTATCGAAATGGGGCGGAACGAAAAACAGGATTTATACCATTGTCGGTTCGTTTCTGCTGATGAGCTTCAGTTTATTTATATCCGGGCTTCTTCCTGAGCATGGTTTTGCCGCATTTGTCTTCTGCTCCTGGCTGATGGGCGTGTCCGGCCCGTTTTATTGGGGAATCTACACACCGCTTCTGCAAAGCAGCTTCGAAGCAAAATATCTGGGACGCGTTTTATCGTTATCCGGCAGCATCCGGCTGATCAGCGGACCGGTCGGATTATCCGTCTCTGGAGTATTTGCGGAGCGCTTTGGCGTTGAGAAATGGTTCATTATCGCCGGGTGGCTGGTGCTCATCGCGTCGTTTTTATGCCTTGCGATACCAGCCGTGCGCAATTGTGATCGACAGGCGGAAGGACAGGAGGGAGAGGGGCAGTAATATATCTGAGGTTCCTGGATTACAGGCCGGCTGTGAACCTCCAGGCCGCATGGATCATATTATATCTGTGTGACCTGGCCCTATTGCAGATATTATAACCAGCGCTGTTATCTGAAAGGTTTCCGCACATTCCCAGTTTTAGTGGATACATGCAGTCAGCATTTAGTTTTTACACATATTTCACAAAATTTTCACGATTAAACTGTTTATTATTTTGCTTTAATCTTGTATCGCGCTAAAATATATGGTAGAATATAGATAGATTGATTTATCTATATTTCACAGTTCACCAATCATTTTCTGGAAGAGTATCTTAATGTTTTGTCACCCGACGTACGGATTATCCGCCCGCCATAAAAAGGAGGCTGGGATATGCGAACGAAACAAGTTGACATTTATCAGCGTTATACCCCCATCCCCATAGCTGTTTTAATTACGGCGGCCAATTGTTTTGACTGCGACATCTATATCGATAATGGCAAATCGAAAGTAAATGTAAAAGACTATGATGAGATGAAAAAAGGACTGGTAACGCGGAACAGAAATTTACTATTTTACTTTGACGGCAAAGATGAGAAAGCCGCTGAAGGACGGATTGAGATGTTGTTTCAGCCTTAATCTGTCAGAAAGGACACCGATATGCCACAGTACACCGATGATTTCAGGCCGCTTGACACCATATCCGGTTTTTCCGTAAGACCAGGATTGTACGAAGAATTCGGCGCGCGTCTGATACCTGGAGGAGTCAGTTTCACGCTTCATTCACAGGAAGCTGCGTCCTGCGAGCTGCTGCTGTTTCACCATAACGAAAGCGAACCATACGCGAAGATCCCCATCCCGGACCGTTACCGGATCGGGAATGTCTATTCCATCATCGTGTTCGGCTTAGACACCCGGGATTTGGAGTATGCGTTCAGCATTGATGGGCCGTATGATCCAAAGAAAGGGCTTATCTTCGACAAAACCAAATACCTTCTGGACATTTATGCGAAAGCCGTTACCGGACAGGGCACATGGGGCTCCAAGCCGGAAAGCGGCTTTCGGTATAAAGCGAGGGTAGTCTCAGACAATTTCAACTGGGACGACTGCTGCCATCCTCCTATTCCCATGGAGGATTTAATTATTTATGAGCTTCATGTCAGGGGATTTACAAGAGATGCTTCTTCCGGGGTCACCGCTCCCGGAACCTTTCAGGGAATCATGGAAAAACTTCCCTATCTGGAGGACTTGGGCGTCAACGCCATCGAGCTGATGCCCATTTTTGAATTTGACGAGATGCGCAACCAGCGCAGCGTGGACGGGAAGATGCTGCTGGATTACTGGGGCTACAATCCCGTCAGCTTCTTCGCTCCCAACACCAGCTACGCCTCAAAAAGCGAGCACAACCACGAGGGCCGGGAGCTGAAGACGCTCATCCGCACCATAAAAGAGCACGGCATGGAGGTCTATCTCGACGTCGTCTTCAATCACACCGCAGAAGGCAATGAAAAGGGCGGATTCTTCTCCTTCAAGGGCTTTGACAACCATATTTACTACATGCTGACCCCCGAAGGCTTCTACTATAATTTCAGCGGCTGCGGCAATACCTTAAACTGCAACCATCCCATCGTCCAGCAGCTGATTCTGGACTGCCTCCGGTACTGGACCATCCATTACCACGTAGACGGTTTCCGGTTTGATCTGGCTTCTATCCTCGGGCGAAGCGAGGATGGCACGCCGCTTCACAAGCCTCCGCTTCTGGAATCCTTATCTTACGATCCGGTTCTCGCCAGTGCGAAGCTGATCGCCGAGGCCTGGGACGCGGGAGGTTTATACCAGGTCGGCTCCTTCTCTTCCTGGAACCGCTGGGCGGAGTGGAACGGCAAATACCGGGACGATATGCGCCGTTTTTTAAAGGGCGATGACAACACTGCCGCTGCGGCTGTCATGAGAATCACTGGCTCGCCGGATCTCTATCCGCCGGCCACACGTGGATATAATTCCTCCGTCAACTTCCTGACGTGCCACGACGGTTTTACCCTCTATGATCTCTACAGTTACAACGAAAAACACAACGAGGCCAACGGCTGGAACAATACAGACGGAGACAGTAACAACAACAGCTGGAACTGCGGTATCGAGGGCGAGACCGATGATCCTGACATTCTGGCGCTCCGTTTCCGAATGATCAAAAACGCCTGTGCAGTCTTAATGTGCAGCCGCGGGACTCCGATGTTCTTCGCCGGTGACGAATTCGGAAACACCCAGTACGGCAATAACAACGCCTACTGCCAGGACAATCACATCTCCTGGCTGGACTGGTCACTGCTGGAGAAGAACCGGGAAATCCATGCATTCTTCCGCCGTATGATCGCCATTCGAAGGAGTCATCCGGTAATCCGAAGGGAGACGATTCCTTCCAGCACCGGATTTCCACCTGTCAGCGTCCACGGAACAGAGGCATGGAAGAATGAAACAGCGGCCTATACCCACTACATCGGCATCATGTACGCCGGGAAACACGACGACGGCACCGAGGATATCATCTACCTCGCCGTCAATACCTACTGGGAACCGCTGACAATCGGCCTGCCAAAACTTCCCGAGGGATTTTGCTGGAACCTGCTCGTCGATACGGGGAGAGGGAAAGAAAGTATTCCGGAACGTGTGAGCGGCTGGAAAGAAGTGGCCTGCCATTCGGTCACGATTGGAGCGAGGGCTGTGATCGTCCTGGGAGCCGTGGAGATTTAAGAAAAGTTTGAATAAGAAAGTTTAAATAAAAAGCAGAGGCATGCTGCAAACCCTGGTGGGTCTGCGGCATGCCTCTGTTTTTCGTTTTTAATTATTTAGCTTTTCATTTACGTAAATCCGTTTCTAACTCTAATATTATATGCTGCCAAACCGAGTCAGCCGATAAAGGCTGTGATTCCAAAGTAGACTAAAACGATGACTCCAAGGACGATTCTATAGTAACCGAAGAATTTGAAGTCGTGTTTTCTGATGTAGCCCATCAGGAAGCGGATTGCGTATACGGAGACAATGAAAGCCACTACCATGCCGAGGATCAGATAGAAGACCTGAGGGCCGGTGAAATGGAGACCATATTTTACAATCTTTAAGAAGCTGGCGCCGAACATAACGGGGATTCCCAGGAAAAAAGAAAACTCGGCGGCAGCGCCTCTGGAGCATCCAAGGATCATGGCGCCCAGGATGGTGGAACCGGACCGGGATGTGCCGGGGATCAGGGACAGGAGCTGGAAAAGGCCTATGTAAAGCGCCGTCTGGTAGGAGATGTCTCCCACCCGCTGCATCTCAAAGTTTCGGCTTTTATTCGCGTTTTCAATAACGATGAACAGTACGCCATAGATAATTAAGGTGGCCGCAACGACATAACCATTCATCAGGTATTTTTCCATAATGTCATCGATAAGAAGTCCTATGATGGCCGCCGGGATACACGCGAGGATAATTTTGGACCACAGCTCCAGTGTGGCCCGCTTTTGTGCGGGTTTCTTCGTCGGTGAAAATGGATTCAGCTTGTGGAAGTACATGACCACGACCGCCAGAATCGCGCCCAGCTGGATCACGACCATAAACATGTTTTTAAAATCTTCCGGCTGTTTCAGATGGATGATTTCATCTACCAGTATCATATGGCCCGTACTGCTGATGGGGAGCCATTCGGTAAATCCCTCCACGATTCCAAGTACGATTACCTTTAATGTCTCAATTATACTCATCTCTTATTTTCCGTCTCCATTCTTATATATTTTCAATCTGCCAGTCTATGGGCTCCAGCCCGTTGGCCTTTAAATACTCATTGGTTTTGCTGAAATGCCTGCTACCGAAAAAGCCCCGGAACGCAGAAAGGGGGCTGGGATGCGGTGCCTCCAGAATCAGGTGCTTCGGATTGGTCAGCATACTCTTCTTATTCTGTGCCGGTCGGCCCCACAATAAGAATACCATTGGCCGGTCCTGCTCGTTTAAGATTTTAATAGCCGCGTCCGTAAATGTCTCCCATCCGATTCCCTGGTGGGAGTTAGCCGCATGAGCGCGGACAGTCAGCACTGTATTGAGCAGCATGACGCCCTGATCCGCCCACTTCTTTAAATAGCCGTTATTGGGGATATCGCATCCCAGATCGTCGTGCAGCTCCTGATAAATGTTCACCAGCGACGGAGGTACATCCACATCCGGCTTTACGGAGAAGCAGAGGCCGTGGGCCTGCCCGTAATTGTGGTAGGGGTCCTGCCCCAGAATCACCACCTTTACCTTGGAAAGGGGCGTAAACTGAAACGCATTAAAGATGTCATCCGCCTCCGGAAAGACTCTTTTCGTCTCATACTCCTGCTTAACCTTCTTATAAAGTTCCTTGTAATATGGCTTCTTAAACTCCACACTCAGTGGTTCCAGCCAGTCATTATCGATCGCACCCATTTTGCTGTTATTTCCTTTCGTATTGTCCTGTATACTTTTGACTGTATCGTAATCCTCTGCCCTATAACCTCACAGGCAGTCCCCGGTCCGCCAGATAGCGCTTCAGATCCATGATATCCAGTTCCTTATAATGGAACAGGGAAGCCGCCAGCGCAGCGTCTGCTTTTCCCGTCGTCAGGGCATTGTAAAAATGTTCTTTTGTTCCGGCGCCGCCCGACGCAATGAGCGGTACGGAGACACATTCTGCGATCACGGCGTTTAATTCATCGTCATATCCGGCCTTTGTGCCGTCGCAGTCCATACTGGTTAAGAGAATCTCCCCCGCACCCATGCGGTCGGCCTTAATAGCCCACTCCACAGCGTCCAGCCCCGTGTCGATACGGCCGCCGTTTTTGTATACATTCCATCCGCTTCCGTCGGCCCGCCTTCTGGCATCGATGGCAACTACCACGCACTGGCGTCCGAATTTGTCCGCCGCATCGGAGATCAGCTCCGGTGTGTTGATAGCAGAGGAATTGATGGATATCTTATCCGCGCCCTCCCGGAGAAGCAGTTTAAAATCATCTACCGTGCGGATTCCGCCGCCCACGGTAAATGGGATAAAAACCGTTTCCGCCACGCGGCGCACCATATCCACCACGGTATTCCGATTGTCTGAGGAAGCTGTGATATCCAGAAAGACAAGCTCATCCGCTCCGGCCTTATCGTATGCGGCCGCGATCTCCACCGGATCTCCGGCATCCTTTAAATTCACGAAATTGACGCCCTTCACCACGCGTCCGTTATGTACATCGAGACATGGAATTATCCTTTTCGTCAGCATCCGGCCACCTCCTATTGTAGTTCAATGAAATTTTTCAGAATCTTTAATCCCGTGGTACCGCTCTTTTCCGGGTGGAACTGACAGGCAAAGATGTTGCCGTGTTCCACGGAAGCGTGAAAACGGACACCGTAAACGGAGGACGCCGCCACATCCCCTTCATTCTCCGCTTTTAAATAATATGAATGGACAAAATACACATATTCCCCCGAAGCCAGTCCTTTAAAAAGCTTTGCTTCCGGACGGATGTCCAGACAGTTCCAGCCCATGTGGGGAACCTTGAGCCCCGGCGTATCCGGGAACTTCACAATCTCTCCCGGAAGAATTCCCAGGCCGGGGACGCTAACGCTCTCCCCGCTCCGCTCAAATAAAAGCTGCAGCCCCAGACAAATCCCTAAAAACGGAGTTCCCTGGTCTGTCACGCGGTGAATCACATCCACTAATCCGTATTGACGGAGCTTCCCCATGGCATCTCCAAAGGAACCAACTCCCGGCAGAATCACCCGGTCCGCAGAAAGAATCGTCTTCTCATCCCGGCTGATAACCGGCTGCTCTCCCAATGCATCCAGTGCCTTTTCCACACTTCTTAAATTTCCGGCATCGTAATCAATAATCGCTATCATGGCCGCCACCTCGTATCGCCTTTTTTCAACATTTTATCACAGGATCCCTGATTGTACAACTTTGTTTCAATCCACACTCGATAATTTCACAGAGTGCGACTACATCTTATAGATGCGCGGCTTGACTTCATGTCAGTGGGGGATAGCGATTTCTCTCCGCCCGCCTCTGCCGTTAAGCTTGTTTTGTTAAAAGTTGAAGTATAAATTTCTAAAGTACTCCACGGAATTCATCGGGACAGACACAGCCGTTTCCCCCATTTCAGCGGAAAGCTGTGCAAATTCCCCGTGGATCCGGTACATATGAGCCTTCTTATTCAGCGCCGCCGTCTTCTCAAACGGCCACCGGATCACTGTAGGCACGGCAAACCCTACCCCCAGTTCCAGGATAACCAGCCTCTTGTTCAATGTGCCGGCCAGCCAGGCGGTATACTTATTCCACTGAGGCAGATAGCCTTCCTCAATATAAGTTTCCGCCTTGATGGTATTTCCCGTCAGCGGCGCGCCGCAGTGAGGGCATATATCCTCCGGAATCTCCCCCGGCTCCCAGATATCCTTCGTGCAGGAGCGGGAACACTGGCGCCACGTTTCATTTCCGCAGGGAGCCACAATTCTCGATGCATCGATCCCGGACTCAAAGATCCGGGCATCCGTCACTGTCGTCACAATAAAAAAGTCCCTGCCCTCCGTCAGCTCCGCCAGCTTCTCATACACATTTGCTATATCCGGGACAAATTCCGCCTTCCACTCTTCCCCCAGACCGATCAATAATTTCTCACACTCTGTAATTTCCTGTCTGATATTCCGATATTCTTCCATTTTGACTCTCCGTTTCATCTCTTGTCCGGCCGCCCCGTTCCCGTTATCATGCCAATAAACAGCGGCCAACTGCCCCTCATTATACACCACCCCGGGACCTGGGAAAAGTATTTTCTCAGTATCCCTAAATTTTCTTGAGTTTCCCTGCCTTTTTATGCTATACTATGAGAACTTAGTATAGAAAGAAGACTTTAATGATGATTACAGACAAACAAGGACATAAGAGACTGAAACGTCCCTCCCCGTTTCTCGGTGCCTGCGTGGCTGTGGCCGTGCTGGCGCTGCTGCTGGTTATCTATAACTTTTCAAAACCCGTTCCCATGGTTGGCAGTAAAACCATCACCATCGATGTGATTTACAAGGATGGCAGTGAGGACAGCTATCACGTTACTACCGAGGCACAGTACTTGAAGGAGGCGGTGGATGACATTCCGAAGCTGACCATAGAAGGCACCACCACCGAGGAATACGGCCTCATGATGATTACCGTTAATGGAGTGCGGGCGGACTATACACAGGATGGAGCCTACTGGGCGCTGCTTTTAGATCATGAGCCCTGCAACTACGGCATCAGCATGCAGCCCATCAAAGACGGAGAAAATTACAGTATTGTATATACACCGGCGGACCAGTAATGGAGCCGCCGTTTCTTTGGGCAAAAGGGGGATAACATGAAAACAAAGGAACTTGTCCGTGACGCGTTTCTTGCCGCAATCCTTCTGGTGCTGCAGGTCAGCCTGTCCTGGCTTCCCAATGTCGAGCTGGTATCGCTCCTGCTGATTCTGTATACCCTCGTATTCCGCCGCCATGTCTGGTTCATCCTCTATGTATTCGTCATTCTGGAAGGACTGATCTACGGCTTCGGCCTGTGGTGGTTTTCTTATCTCTATGTGTGGGCGATCCTTTGCGGTTCCGTATTTCTCATGGGATGGAACGGAAAACCACGTTCCATATCGGCCGCACTGCTTGCGGGGATCTTCGGTATGCTCTTTGGGCTGTTGTGCGCCGTCTCCTACTTCTTTACAGGCGGCATCGGAGCCGCGTTTGCATGGTGGACAGCAGGCATTCCCTTCGACATTGTTCACGGCATCAGCAACTTTGCCGTCACACTCCTGCTGTTTGACCCGCTGTACCGTCTGCTGAGCAGACTGAAAAACCAGTTTTAATATACAAGAGTATTCACAATCAAAAAGGAGAATCTATATGGAATCTGCAGTTGTAAGGATAAAAAAAGGCGAAGGCCGCTCGTTGAAAGCCGGCGGCATGTGGATTTATGACAATGAGATCGACACCATCAAGGGGGATTACGCCAATGGCGACATGGTATTTGTGGAAGACTTCGACGGTTATCCGCTGGGCCATGGATTCATCAACGCCAACTCCAGGCTGACCGTCCGCATAATGACCAGAAAAAAGGATACCGTTGTGGACGACGACTTTCTGGAGATGAGAGTGCGCGCCGCATGGGAGTACAGGAAGACCACGACCGACACCTCCAGCTGCCGTCTCATCTTCGGCGAGGCCGATTTTCTTCCGGGTATTGTCATCGATAAGTTTTCCGACGTACTCGTTGTGGAATCCCTTGCCCTGGGAATCGACCGGTTCAAGCCGGTTATCCTGGACAAGCTTAAGAAGGTCCTGGCCGAGGACGGAATCCAGATCCGCGGCGTCTACGAACGAAGTGATGCCAAGGTCCGTCTCCAGGAAGGCATGGAGCGCTTCAAGGGCTTCATCGGCGATCCCTTCGACACCAAGGTGGAGATCGTGGAAAATAACGTGCATTATCTCGTAGATGTCAAAGACGGGCAGAAAACAGGCTTCTTCCTTGATCAGAAATACAACCGGCTGGCAATTCAGAGACTCTGCGCCGGCAAACGGGTATTAGACTGCTTCACCCATACCGGCTCCTTTGCGCTTAATGCCGGTCTGGCTGGCGCTTCCTCCGTCCTGGGTGTGGACGCCTCCGAGCTGGGAGTCGCCCAGGCCGAAGAAAACGCGGCCTTAAACGGCCTCTCCGATACGGTCAAATTCCGCTGTGCCGATGTCTTCGAGCTGCTTCCCGAGCTGGAACGCCAGGGTGAGAAATTCGACGTCGTCATCCTCGATCCCCCCGCCTTCACAAAGTCCAGAAACTCCGTAAAGAACGCGGTTAAAGGCTACCGGGAGATCAATTTAAGAGGTATGAAGCTGGTAAAGGACGGCGGCTACTTAGCTACCTGCTCCTGCTCCCACTTCATGACACCGGAGTTATTTGAAAAGACCATCCGGGAAGCCGCCGGCAATGTCCACAAGCGCCTCCGCCAGGTCGAATACCGGACGCAGGCACCGGATCATCCCATTCTCTGGTCCGGAGATGAAACCTCTTACTATTTAAAATTCTTCATATTCCAGGTATGTGACGAGAAATAGCATTTCACACATGCTCCAGATCCTGCCCCGCCTTCTGCGCCGAATCTGCCCCCGCTTCCGAGCGGCTGATTCTGTACAGAAGGTGGGGCATGTCCATTCCATAGTAGTGCTTAACGATACTGCCGCAAACGGTCATACCGTTTCTCTCCGCCACGGCCCTGGAAGGAGCGTTGGTATCCCGAATAATGGAATACACCTCCTCCGCTCCCAGCTTCTCAAATGCATAATTCCTGCACGCGGCAGCGGCCTCCAGCGCGTATCCGCAATGCCAGAAATCCTTTCTGAATAAATAACCGACCTCCAGCACCTCTCTTTCGCCGGCCTCCTGCATGGTCAGCCCGCACTGTCCGATCAGCTCCCCAGTCTCCTTTAAAATCACGGCCCATAAGCCAAACCCGTATTTTTCATAGCGCATAAGCTGACGGTCCAGCCAGTCGGCGGCCTCCCAGTCCTCAAATGCATGCTCATAGGCGTACATCACCTCTTCATCCTTTAACATCAGGCAGAGGTCATCGTAATCTGCCCGCCGAAGCCGCCGCAGAGCCAGCCTTTCTGTCTGAAGAATGATCTCCTCTTTCATGTTATCCCCCATAACAGCTCCCATCGTCTTTGCCATGTTATCTACTCCTTCTCTTCCTCTCTCTGTATTTCAGTTACAGGTCACAGCCCTGTAATGTATTTCATCGCCCCTCAAGGCATCTTGGCCGGTTCCCCTTGTTCTTTATTCCAGCTACTTCTATAATGATATCATAAATCCGGTGCACTGGATATTCAAAAAGGAGAATGACATGAAAATAACACTGCACGAAGGGCTCGGCCTTTCCGAGCCCGAAATCGAAATCCGGTGCCACATTGCCGACCAGCGGCTTAAGCGTCTCCTGGACTATATCCGCCAGTACTCCTTTTCACTGGAAGGGCGGATCGGTGAGACTTCCTTCTATCTGCATTCCGAGGAGATTATCTATGTGGACTCCGCTGACGGACGCACATTCCTCTACAGCGGCAAAAATGTGTACGAAAGCCGTGAGACGCTTTCGTCCCTTGAGGAAAAGCTGGCCAATACCACATTTGTCCGGATCAGCAAAAACTGCATCGTCAACACCGCCTGGCTGAAGAGCGTGTCCCCCCTGTGGAATCGCAGGCTGGAGGCCCTGCTGAAAAATGGTGAAAAGCTCATTGTCAGCAGAAATTATATACCTGCGCTGAAAGAAAAATTATCCCGATAACAAGGAGGAAATGCCATGAAACGATTTTTAAGAACCTATCTTCCCAGTTCGGCGATCGCATTTACCATCGTCATCCTGTTTAACGCAATCTATAACCTGATTCTGGGAAACAACTATGCACTGAGCGGCGTCTTTGTCCTGGAACTTACAGGGCTTATCATTTTCATACAGCTCGTATCGGTCGTGTACGATCACATTCCGTTTCAGTCGGAAAGGGCGTACAAGACCACGTTCTTCGCAGCAGAGTATGCGATTGTCATTATTGCAAGCTTTGTTTTAAACTGGACGGTTCTCACCATCAGCAGCTTTCTATACACATCACTGCTGTGTGTGTTTATCGCGTTCCTGATCGACCGATACTTTTCGGCCGTACACCGCCACGAGGCGGATGAGATCAACCGCCTCATCCTCTCCCAGGATAAAAAAGGGGAGCAGACCCCATAAGATTACCTCCCGGGCTCCTGCTCCTGCTTACAAAACTCTATCTGCCGGCCGTCTGGCTGCTCAGCAGCATTTCAAATGATTCCGCGGTCATCGGCCGGCCAAAGTAATACCCCTGTATTACGTCGCATCCGTGCGCCTTTAAATACTCGTACTGCTCTCTCGTCTCCACGCCCTCGGCGATGGTGCTCAGCTCCAGCGACTCCGCCAGGCGTATGATACCATCCACGATCTTATTGCCTCTCTCATCACCAATATTGTCAACGAAGCTTTTATCGATCTTCAGCGTGTCAAACGACATGTCCTTCAGCATAGCCATAGAGGAATACCCCGTACCGAAGTCATCCAGAAGGATCCGGTAACCGGACTGATGCAGATGCCTGATGGCATCCAATAGCCGAGGCTGGTTGTCGAAGAAGACGCTCTCCGTAATCTCGACCTCCACATTCTGGACTTCCACCGCTGTTTCTGTCAGAATCCGGTTGTATTTCTCCACAAAATTCAGGTCATAGAGAAGCTTTCTCGATACATTGACGGATACCGGCACCACCGCATATCCACGGTTCCCCCATTCCTTCTGCTGTTCACAGACAATCCGGAACATATACCGGTCCAGCTCGCTGATGAATCCATTTTTCTCAAACAGCGGGATAAACTCGCCCGGCGACACGATCTCACCGTCAGGCCTCGCCCAGCGCACCAGGGCCTCTGCCCCTACGATCCGCTTGGATTCCGCGTCGTACTGGGGCTGGTAATACGCCCTGAATTCTCCATTTTCCAGCGCACTCTTCATCACCGCTTCGATCCGCTTATCCCGGTAGATCTGTTCCTTCACCCGCTCATCATAGAACGCGTAATGGACGGCGAACTGTCCCTTCTGGCTCTTTCTGGCAATGCCTGCGCAGTCGAGACAGAAATCCAGTGTAAGGCTCTTGTCTCGAATCTGGAATATCCCCATGGCCGGCACGATAGCCAGCTTATTCTGAGGCCAGATGGAATACGACTGAAGACGGCTGCAAAGTTCCTCTAATCGCCTGCACAAGGCATCATGGTCGTGACCGTCAACGAGTGCCACAAACATATCCGCAGACTGATGAGCGAAAAGTTCCTCGCCTCCGCACCATCCCGCCAGAACTCCATGAATATACCGGATCAGGTGATTTCCTTCCTCATATCCCAGAAGCTCATTGATAAACTTAAAATCATCGATATCCAGGCTGACCAGGGACAGGTTCCCCGCCTCTGCCCGGCGTATCTTTTTCTCCGCCTCCACCTGGAATTTGGCAAAGGAGTAACCGCCGGTGATCTCATCCGTATAGAGGCTGTGCATGAGCTCGGCCTTCCTCCGTTTCTGATCCTTCAGAACATAAACCAGGATTCCCGCGAAAATCAGCACCATAAACACGCCCAGCAGATACGTACGCCCCAGCACCGCGTTCATTTTGCTGTCCAGCACACTGGCCGGTGCCACAGTGAGCAGATACCAGTCATTGATGGGCAGCGGCCGGTAGTACATGTACTGAACCCCTTTATTTATGAATCTGACGCATCCATCCTGCCCATTCTCAAAATCCACCTTCATCCGGTCCGCAATCGCCTGATTCTTCCTGTCTTCCGCTTCCATGGACGTAAAAATATTCTGCATATTGGAGTAACTGTAGGAATTAGTGGAATCCACGATGCAGTTGCCCTCTTTATTTACGATATACGTATATCCGCGTCCTCCGAAGGAGGTCACCTCCAGCTGCCTGCGCATCTCGTTGATATCATAGGTGCCAAACAGAACCGCCGTCACCTCTCCATCATGATAGACAGGCACCGCATATACATGGATCGTTTCACTCCCCTCCCGGTCCACCAGGGGATCGGACACACTGTTTTCTCCCGCCAGGCCCCTTCTGTAATAAGGGCGGTCGGACAGATCCATACGTACATGATCCGTGGTATATGTCGTTCCATCCGCAGTGATGACCCCCATCCGCTTAAACCCATTCTCCTGCGCGGTGGCGGCCAACATGGCAGCGGCCTCCTCATAATTGTCCACTGTGTAAAAACCGACGCGGCGCGAAACCTCGGTCAATAATTCCAGCTTTCCATTTATCTCTTTTTCCAGAATACTCTTTCCCTGTGTGGAAACCTCCTCAAGAGAAGAGATGATCTCATTCTGAAAATCATGTTTCAAAGTACTCGCGTATAAGAGCCACGACACGGTCAGTAAAATCAGTATCAACAGACCGAGTATAACTTCCCTGTATTTCGCGAAAAGATTTCTCATACCTCTTCCTTTCCCGCCTGCGCTCTTATACACGATGACAGACGGCATCCTCTTTCATTGTACATGAAAGAAAAAGGGTACGTCAACTGTCACTTACTTTTTTTATACCCTTGACTTTGGAATGGTTACCTGATATAGTATCGGCATAATATATATCGTTTTGATATATATCAGGAGGTAATATTATGTTAGAGTATATCATTCTTGGTTTTTTAATGGGATGCGCCGCCAACGGTTATGACTTAAAGCAGTATATGGCGGAAAGCACGTCCTATTTCTTCGATGCCAGCTATGGGAGCATTTATCCCGCGTTAAAGAGGCTGGAAGAGAAAAAACTCATCCTCTCAGAAGAAAAAGTGACCGGGGGAAAGTTTAAGAAGCTCTATTCCATTACGGAAGAAGGCCGCGGTGTCTTTCTTACCTGGTTAAAGCAGCCGGTGCGTTTTGTAAAAACACGCCTCGACTACCTGGTGCCGTTTTTCTTCTACGAGTATTTAGATCCCATTACTGCAAAGCAGAATCTGGAGTTGTTTATGGAGACCGCCTCCGTAGGGCTCGGAGAGCTGAAGGCACAGAGAGAAGAGCTGAATAACAGAAATCTGGCCGCCGGCCACACGTTCCACGGATCTGTGCTCGTCTATGGAATCCGTTACTATGAGATGCTGATTGAATGGTGTTCCGGGCTGGCAACAGAAAACTCCACCACAACAGCAAACACCCAAAAAGGAGGTCCCCTCAGTGAAAACAATCATCCACGACTTTGACTCCGCCGTATTTGAAGAACTGTTTCCCGAAACCGCTCAGCTGACCAGGCTCGGAACCTCCGAGCCGTCTGCCGTCATCCTGTCCCCTATGTATCCGGCACGCCCCTGTATTGGCTGTTTTGGCTGCTGGATCAAGACTCCGGGCAGCTGCGTCCTTCCCGATTCCTATCAGGAGATGGGCAAACTGCTGTCCAGGACCAGCGAACTCATACTCATCAGCCGCTGCTGCTACGGCGGCTACAGCCCATATGTGAAAAATATTCTGGACCGCAGCATCGGTTATCTCCAGCCATTTTTCCGCATCATTAACGGAGAGATGCACCATGTCATGCGGCACGATAACCGTATGGCAATCACGACGCATTTCTATGGGGACTCAATCACAAAGCTGGAGGAAGAGACCGCGGACCGCCTGGCTAAGGCAAACGCCGTCAATTTCGGAGCTTCCGGCTGCACCGTGCATTTCTATCAGATACCGGAACAGATAAGGGGGAATATGGCATGAAAGGAATTTTGATAAACGGCAGCCCGAAGAGACGCGACAGCTCCTCCGGCGCGCTGCTGGACGATTTAAGGTCTTTACTCGATCCCAGCACAGAGACGGCCGTCATGGCCGTTACCGCTTCCCATCCCGCCGCCTCGTCCGCTTACACGGGTATGCGCTGGGAGCCGTCACCCGAGGACGTAAAACATCTTAGCGGTTCCAGCTTTCTTATCCTCTCCTTCCCGCTCTATGTGGATGCCGTTCCGTCCCATCTGCTTTCCTTTTTAATGGAACTGGAATGGCAGCAGAAAAACAACAGGCTCCTGGCAACTGAAGAACCGCTGGCCGTTTATGCCGCCATAAACTGTGGATTTTACGAGGGAAAGCAGGCCGCGCTCGCTCTTCGGATCGTGGAGAGCTGGTGCCTGCGCTGCGGTTTCGAATACAAACAGGGCATTGGATGCGGCGCCGGGGCCATGCTGGCTCAGATAAAAAGCGCTCCGCTGCAAAAGGGCATTAAAAAGCCGCTGGGCACCGCGCTGAAAGACATGGCTGCACGTATCGGACGCCTTGAAAAAGGAAAGGACCAGCTCATCTCCCTCTCCTTCCCCCGCCCGCTCTACTTAGCCGCTGCTTCAATCGGCTGGAGGAAACAGGGCCGTGAAAACGGGCTGACCGTGAAAGATTTAAAATCGTAAGGCAAAAACTCCCCTGCCGTTTGAATGGAACTCATTCGGGCAGAGGAGTTTTACGATTAAATTCTGGTATCCCAGCGGCCGCAGAATACATTTTCACTGTATCTGCCCTTAAACGGGGACTTTCCTGTCATTTTACTGATAGCGGCGGATACTGCTTCCTCCGAATTCAGATAGGCATTGATATAAGTCTTTGCCATCGGCACGTCGATCAGATGGTTTGTATAGTTCAGAGAGAGGAATATGGTGGGCAGTTCCGATACGTACCACGGCTGGTCTGCGGGCTGCGCCCATTTTACACGCATGGTATTGTACTGTGCGAATCCCGATACGTTAAATACCACCAGACACGCGTCATACTTTTTGCGCAGGTCCTCCATCTTACCTTTTACAGCCGGCGTATCGCCGTCCACGATGAATCCGGCTTCCGTAAGCTTCCTTACGACCATCTCCTTTATGGGAGCGCTGTCGTCCGCCTGAAGCTTACCGGCGATTACCGTCCCCTCTCCGCCGATAAATACCAGCTTCACCCTCTTATACTTCTCAGGCGTCATTGGAAGGTAATGTTTCGTGTCCTTGACGAGAGTAATAAACTTGTCGGCCTGCTCTGCGGCAGACTTGTGGAACTCACTGCATCCGATCACCGACAGCTGCTCTCTCGGAGGCATCAGACGGCCTTCGGCCTGCAGCTTGTGTAGTTTCAGCGCCGCCTTGATTCCGAGAATCCGGTGAAGCGCGTCACTTAGCCTCTCCTCCGTAATTACGCCGTTTCTGTAACCTTCCATCATATAGCCGAAGTCCTCGTCCATGTCGTTGAAGAACAGGAACATATCGCAGCCCGCGGCAATCGCCTGCGGAACCTGATCCCGGCGAGGCATGGCCGCAAACATGCCGATCATGTGAGACGCGTCGGTTACTACCAGGCCATTGAATCCAAGACGGCCCTTCAATAAATCCGTAATCAGCTCCGGGGACAGGGTTGCCGGCAGAATGTCCTCGTCTGCGGTATCGGGACGAAGCTTTCTCGTATAAGCGGGAAGTGCGATATGCCCCGCCATAATGGTCATGACGCCTTCGTCGATCAGTTCTTTGTAGACTCTTCCAAAGGTGTTGTCCCACTCCTCGCAGGTCATATCATTGACGCCCATGAGAAGGTGCTGGTCGTTCTCTTCGGTTCCATCGCCCGGGAAATGCTTCATACAGGTAGCCATATTCTGAGTTCTGGTACCCTTGAAAAATGCCTTCGCATACCGGATGGTATCTTCCGGGCTGTTGTTAAAGGCCCTGCACTGGACAATGGTATTTCTCCAGTTATAGAGCAGATCTACAATCGGTGCGAAGTTCCAGTTGCATCCGATAGCCGCGCTCTCTAAAGCCCCGATTCTCGCCACCTCACAGGCAGTCTCCTCGTCGTCCGCAGCCGCTGTCGCCGCCCCGCAGGCCACCGCGGTACCGCCGCCCACGCCGCCGTTTCCGCCCGCTTCACAGTTGGAAGCGATCAACAGCGGGATTTTCGAATTTTCCTGAAGAATCCGGTTCTGCTCGTATAACTCCTCCGGCGGCGCATTGTGATAACGAATCGCTCCGACGTGATAGTTCTTTACCGCATTTTCCAGATCTTCCGGTTTTCTGGAGGTCACCATATTGACGAACAGCTGACCGATCTTCTCCTCATCTGTCATAGACGCGATGGTATCCTCCACCCATTTCATATCTTCCTCATTTAAATAATAAGGTTTTTCTCTTAAATTAACCATTGTTTTCTCCTTTTCCTAAATTTTTCTCAAAATCCGCAGCACACTGATTCTCATATTCGCCCCGGTAGCTGCCGTTTAGAAAACGTTCCAACGCTTCCTCCCGAAACTGTCTCCAGGACTGCGCCTCCTTCTTCACCAGAATCGGATAGTAGCAGACACCGTTCTGTCCGGCCGCCTGATGGTCTCCGGGCGCGTCACCGATCATCAGGACGTGATCTCTTTCATATCCGGCCTCCAGAAGACGGCTGATGCAGTATGCCTTGGAGCCTTCGGTCTGTGTCAGCACGATATCCGTGAATGGAAGAAGTCCGCACCGCTCCCATTCCTCCACCACAGCCTGCTTATTGGCCGATGAGACAATGGCGATATCGGCCTTCTCATGGGCCGCCCGGATACCTTCCGCCACACCCTCATACGGCTTTTTCGCCTCCTCCGGAAGTCCTCCGATGGCAGCATTTACTGCCTTCGACCAGGAGAGCGCCTTCTGAAAACAAACGTGGGCTTCGTCCGTCTCCATCTTCGACAATGCCTCGCCCGACAGCTCCGGCGCCGTCTCACACCACCGGACAAACGCATCGATCCCGTCTATGGAACGGTACTTTCCGGAGGCCTCGTGGAGAACGATGGCCAGCGCCTTGAACCGGTTGATTCCACGGGTCATGGAATACAGATTCACTTCGTTCCAGCGCTCCAGGAGCGCTTTCTCCCACTGCTCCAGCCCCCATTCCTTCACCATGCAGGGGCCAAAGCATTGGAAATGTTTGATATCCATCGTGTCCATGGCACATCCGTCAGAATCGATGCAGATCAGATACTCCTTTTTTCGCTGAAAGTTCTCAAATAAATCACCCATTGTTCTCACCTTTCTTTGCAGTTAGTTTTTCACAGCAGCCGTTGTTTTCCGCAGCAGTCCATCTATTTCTCAGCAGCCCGTCTCTCCGCAAGAATACGGTTGTTTTCCTCTACCACTTTCTTGGATAACGGATATGCAAACAACAGAATCAGGCCTACAATCAGGTAGCAGACGGCCGGAGCCAGAGTCGCCACGGTATAGATATTTTTGGTGACGGATTCCGTCTGTACGATGACCTCACCAGCTTTGGAGGACTGGTAGCCGATCGCGCCCAGAACCCAGCCGCCGAGGCCGCCTGCCAGCGCCTGGCCGATCTTACGGGCAAAGGAGTAAACCGCGTAAATAGTGCCGTCGTCGCGGCTTCCGGTCTGTACCTCCTGGTAATCGATTACATCCGTAATAAATGCCCAGATTAAGAGGTTAAAGAGTCCGGTTCCCAGGTTTCCAAAGGCGATCATGACACAGAAGGCCCATGGGTTTTGAAATCTGAAGAAAAACAAAATGAAATAAATAATGGAAGCAAATAATACGGAAAATGCGGAAGCTTCTTTCTTACCGAACTTCTTTAAAATTGTCGTTGAAAATGGTGCAAGAATCAGAGTTGCGCCGGTACTGAAGAATCCGGCCAGCGACATGGCTTCTTTACTCTTAAAGTAATCCATGTATAAGTACGTGTTCATGCTTCCGGACAGCAGCATGGAGAGCAGAAGAACGATGGCCGCTCCGATGATGGCCAGCAGGCTGCGATTGTGCATCATTCCTTTCACAGCTCTTGCAAAGCTGCCTTTGTTTGTCTCCTTCACCTGCGGCTTTACACGCTCTGTTGACAGGCTGTAGCACAGGATATAGCAGATCAGGGCCAGAACCGCAAACAGGCAGGCAATATAGAAGAAACGGTCTGCCAGAACCACCTGGTTTCCACCCTCATAGGCGTATACAAACAGGGGAACGCCCACATTGACACACACGCCGGCCAATGCCGCTCCTACGCTTCGAAATGTGGAAAGCTGGCCTCTCTCGATGGGTTCCGCGGTGATTCCCGACGCCATGGAGCCATAGGGGATATTGATTCCCGTATAGCAGATACTTCCCCAGAATAAATATGTAAGATAGATGTACACCATCTTAAATGTCATGGACTTATCCGCGATAAACGGATTAAACATCAGGACGCCGGCCACCACCACCGGAACGCACATCCTGCGGATCCACGGTCGGAACTTTCCGTCCTTTGCAGGCTTTGCCGTATCCACGATATGCCCCATGGTAATATCAGTACATGCGTCCACACACCGGGCAACCAGAAACAGCGTTCCTACCGCCATTGCACTGATGCCAAGTACCTTCGTATAGAATACCATAAGAAACGTGCTGGCCAGCATAAAGAAAAAATCATTGCCGAAATCGCCGAACATATAACCGATCTTATCCCTGAAACCAAATTTTCTTTTCATGCAAAATTTCCCCTCCTAAAGGTAAGTTTATCTTTTTTCGATAAACAAACTTTACCATAAATACATAAAAGTCTTGAGGATAATTTTTGTAGTTATCAGCACAATATTTGTTTTGTATGGTATAATATAAAAAAAAAGTAGTATAAAGATTTCGTTACAAAGGAGACCCCCTTATATGAGCCATGAACCTCAGACAGCGGTCATCGATTTGATGATCTCCCTTCTATCCACCACGCTCGGCGTGCAGACCTCCGTTCTCTCTACCGGTTCGGAAGAACTGACGGATATTGATTTCTCCCTGCGGAAATCCATTTTCACCGGACATGACGCCAGAGAACTGTTCAGTGAAATAATGGAAAAAGCCGAGGAGAAATATATCTACAGCATCACGGACCATTTTTTCAGTCACTATATTCTCATGCCTCTTCCGGAAAAGAATCATTCCGGCTGCCTTCTGGTAGGTCCCTATATGACGGAGGAAGCCAACGAGTTCCTGTATAACCGAGTCATCAACCGGAACCGGCTGACCTTAGAGACGCTTCCCGTGTTAAAGCAGTACTATCAGAACTTATCCATCGTAGATCCCGCGCGAATCACCGCGGCGTTAAACCATATTGCCGTCTTCCTGTATGAGGACCATCACGATCTCACCATCCGCTATATGACAGAGGACTGGAACGAGCAGTACAGCGGCTGGAACTACATTCCTGATCCGGAACACGCATTTTCCATCCACGTGACGGAAAAACGCTACGCCGCGGAAAACGAATTTCTGGATGCCGTCATGCGGGGAGACCAGGTGCTGGCAGTCCGCCGCTTCGAGACATTTTTAGACTTCCGTATCGCCCCCAGATATAAGGACCCCATCCGTGACAGCAAGAACCTGATCATTGTTTTAAATACGCTGCTGCGCAAGGCCGCGGAGAAGGCGGTGGTCCATCCGGTATACTTAGATGAGATTTCCCATCATTATGCCGTCCAGATTGAGGCCTCTACTTCCCGCAGACAGCTGGAAAACCTGCGGATTGAGATGGTGCGGAAATACTGCCTCCTCGTCAAAAATCAGTCCCTCAAGAACTATCCGCCGCTGATCCGAGACCTCTTAAACCACATTAACTTAAACTTAAGCTCAAACCTGAGTTTAAAATCCTTATCACAGATGTTCAGTGTCAACGCCAGTTACCTCTCCTCCCTGTTCCGCCGGGAGATGGGCATGACCCTGACCGACTACGTCAACGGCCGCCGGATCGACACCGCTCTGAAGCTGCTGAACACCACCGATATTCAGATTCAGGATATTGCCTACTATGTAGGAATCGAAGACGTGAATTATTTTACAAGAATCTTCAAGAAAAAAATCGGCGTATCGCCCACCGAGTACAAAAAATCGATCCGCCCCGCATAGGGCGTACGTGTTCAGGAGGTATCAGATATGAAGCAGAGAAACGAATACACCTGCCCGCTGGAGCTTACCCACGATGCAATCAGGGGCAAATGGAAGCCCATCATCCTGTGGCAGCTGAATAAGGGCGGCCGCTCCCTCTCCTCTCTCAAAAAAGAAATCGCCGGCATTTCCCAGAAGATGCTGCTCCAGCAGTTAAGCGAGCTGGCCCAGTACGGCTTCGTTGGCAAGACTGCCTACGACGGCTATCCGCTGAAGGTGGAATACTACTTAACCGACCGGGGCAGGAAGATCTTTGAAGCGGTTACCATCATGCAGAGCGTTGGGATCGACATGATGACAGAAGATGGGCGGGAAGATTTTCTGAGAGAAAAAGGGCTGCTGTAGTTACAAAAAAGTGGGTACTGTTCACGCCCGTCTCACTGTTCTATAATGAGAAAAAAGGAGGATTTACATATGAAAGACGCCCAGAATACCGTAGGAAATATGCTTGACAAACAGAGTGTCTCATTTATCGGTTCCATCTCCGCAGATGGATTTCCCAATGTCAAGGCCATGCTGCGGCCACGGAAACGAGATGGAATCAGAACCATCTATTTCACCACAAACACCTCTTCCATGAGGGTCGGGCAGTTCCGTGAAAACCCGAAGGCGTGTGTCTACGTCTGCGACAGCCGCTTTTTCCGCGGCGCCATGCTGACCGGAACCATGGAGGTTTTGGAGGACAGTGAGAGCAGGGAGATGATCTGGCAGGAAGGCGACACCATGTATTACCCAGGCGGAGTCACAGACCCGGATTACTGCGTCCTCCGTTTTACCGCCTTAAGCGGACGTTACTACACCAATTTTCATTCCGAGAGCTTCGAGATCCCGGAAGCGTAAACGGCAGAAGGAATGTCTCAACAAAAAAACAGGAAAGAGGCGGTCTGTGCAATTGCTGCGCGGATCGCTTCTTTCCTGTCGTTTCTATAGTCCGCTGCTCACACTCCCAACGGCCGGAGCAGGCAGTCTACAATGCCCTGCATGCTCTTTTCCCCAGCCTCGATCGTAAGCTCCGGCTCGTGGATATCCTCCAGGTAATGGGCGTCGGAATTGCTGATGATCCGACATCCATTCAGGTACGGATTGGTCTGTTTCAGCTCATGCAGCTTCTTCAAATCCTTCACCTCCGCAGTCTTAAACTGGCTGTCCGGAGGTACGAAGCCTAAGTTGGCAATCAGGCTGTTGGCAGTCTTATCGATATGGGCCGGGAACATCACGCCGTCGTAGGAGCGCACCAGCTCCCACAGCCCGTCAAAGGAAATATCCACGCTGTTAATAAGAAGATTTGCCACGGTTCCGCACACTTCGTCTTCCTTATTATATAGCTGCTGCTTACCAAATATTTCCTCATTGTTTGGAAATGGAATAAGCCTGTCATAAACGTAGGAATCAAAGGCCATGGCCGCCTCCAGGTTTGGAAAGAGACAGACGGCGTGAACCTCCTCCGAGGTATTAATCTCCATCCCGGGAATGGCCAGAACGCCGTATTCCTTGGCAAAATGCAGGACAGCCGGACAGTTTTTACAGGAATTATGATCCGTTACCGCGATCACATCCAGTCCCTTTATGGCCGCCATCCCGACAATATTGCCCGGGGTCATATCGTCATCCCCGCACGGTGATAAACAGGAATGGATATGCAGATCGTAGCTAAGGCTCTTCATGCGCCCCGGCCTGAAGCTTATTCCAGACGGCGAGGGCCGCCTCAAATATAGGTTCTTCCGTCTTCAGTACCGTGATCTCCTGATCGACCGCTTTCTTTCTGGCCGCATCGTCGAGCACGGCCCCTTCCGCCATGATCACACAGGCCGCGTCCGCCAGAGACGCAACCGCCAGTGTATTCATATTGCCCATCACCGTCACCCACGCGCATCCAAATGGCGCGCGCCCCATGGCAATACTGAGTAAGTCACAGCAGAACGGTTTTGTGATTTCCCGTTCCAGCCCCTCTCCGGCATTCACGACACCGAAGATACCGCTGTCTATCAACTCCTGAACCGTCATTCTATTTTCTGCTCCTTCCCTATTCCTGGTCTTTTTCCTTCTCATCCCGGCTGTCAAGCAGCGACATCTCGTCCGAAATCCTCTGGATGTACTCCGTCATCACCTTCAGCATCTCATAGCCCTCCGCATTGCCCGCGGCAATGTCATCCGCCAGGATGGATACCTCCTCGGACAGCTTATGTAAATTCTCCCGCAGATAGTATACACAGTCGGACTCCACTGCCTCCCCGCGCACGATATCCTCGGCCAGCGCCTTACACGTAGGCGCCCCGCAGGAGCCGCAGTCCAGGCCCGGGAGCTTCTTGCACAGCCGCTCCGCCTGACCCAGCCTCGCAAAGCTCTCCATCATGGTGTTTCCCAGGTTAAATACCGGCTCGTACTGGACATCCTTCGTCCATTTGACCAGTTCCTCGGCGTTGCCCTCGATATGGCTTCTCGCCACCGGCATGTATTTCCGGAGTCTTTTCAGCTTGACTTCTGCCACATATGGGTTTTCCACGGTCAGCACGCCTCCAACGCATCCACCATTGCAGGCGTTTAACTCCACAAATTTCAAGTTCGTAAACTTCTGATCCTCCATGTCCTCCAGCACCCGGATGACATTCTCGATCCCGTCGGCGGCCAGATACTCTTCCGTGAAGAGGCCGCTGGCCTCCCCGCCGCTCCGTCCCCAGCTGATGCCGATCTTTCCGGACGTCCCGATCTCCGGCGGGTCGTCTCCCACCGCCTTCATGCAGGACAGCAGCTGCGGATATACCTCCTTGATGGCCAGCACCCGGTCCACCTCGCTGTGGTCCGTCCCCAGAGGAGACTTCACATACGTCACCTTGGAAGGACACGGGGATATGAAAATGATACCGATCTTCTCTCTTGGAAGTCCGGTCTCCTTCATGGCCTTCTCTGCCGCCAGGATCGCCGCCACCTCCACAGGGGGATTAAGCGGGAGGAGATTCGGAATCAGGTTCGGGAACCGGACCCGGATCAGCCGTACCACCGAAGGACATGCCGTACTGATGGCCGGAAGCCGGTCGGGATTCTCACTTAAGTATTCTCTGGTGGCCTCCGAGACCAGCTCGGCAGCCGCGCTCACCTCAAAGACATCGTGAAAGCCCATCATCAGCAGGGCATTCAACACGATATTCACATCGTCTAAATTGTTAAACTGGCTGTATAAGGACGGCGCCGGCAGCGCCACCGTGTACTCGTACTGTTTCAGCACATCCAGCTTGTCATACGTCGCATGCTTCGCATGATGGGGGCATACCCTGATGCACTCGCCGCAGTCAATGCAGAATTTGCTGTTGATCTGCGCCTTCCCGTTTCTCACCCTGATCGCCTGGGTCGGACACCGTTTGATGCAGTTAATGCATCCCATGCACAGTTCCGCATCCAGCCTGACTGAATGATAAAATTTATCCACCTTCTCACCCCCAGCTTATACTATCTTCACCACCATCCGGACGGTTGTACCCACTCCCAGCGTTGTGTCAACCTCCAGCACATCCGAATACTTCTTCATATTGGGGAGGCCCATGCCTGCTCCGAAGCCCAAAGAGCGCACTTCGTCCGGAGCTGTGGAATATCCGGCCTGCATGGCCAGCTCTACATCAGGAATTCCGGGACCCACGTCCGCCAGGATCATCTCGATCTCTTCCGGCGTTATGTTGACCGTAATCTCCCCTCCCTTTGCATGAATCACCATGTTGATCTCCCCTTCATACATGGCAATAGCAACCTTTCTCACAGCATCAGGGCTCACGCCCATCTGCTTTAGCTTACCCTTCACATCGCTGCTGGCCTCACCCGCCCTGGTGAAGTCATCGGGCGATATGTGATACTTCAGAGTGATAACGTTATCCATCAGATCGCACCTCCATGAAGCCCCGCTGAATAAAGCATTCCACAGGCCGAGAACATCCGGTGGCCGGTGGCCATCACAATTAAGTTTCTCTCCCTCGCCATTTCCAGCATGGCATCATCGGGCTTTTTCCCTCTGACAAAAACAAGGCAGACGATATCCAGCATCTCTGCGGTACGGACCACCTGCGGATTGCAGAGCCCGGTAAGCAGCACCGAATGATCCTTGGAAAATGCCAGCACATCGCTCATCATGTCGGAACCGCAGGCACTCCGCACTTCCACCTCCAAATGATCCTCACCAACCAGCACCCTGGCGCCCAGAATATCCTTTACATCTCTAGCAGTCATACATACACTCTCCTTTTTGATGGTTTTATCACTTCAGCTATGATATTCTTTTCATTTCATAAGTAGATTATAGTAATTTTTCGAAGGAAAGGAAAGCCTTTTATATAATTTCTTTTATTTATAGAATATTTCAGCCCTCTATCTGTTAAAATTGTACAAAAAACTGGTCCGTGTGCGGCCTGCCTGCCGATGCAGAAAGGAGCCGGATTACAGCCCTTTGCTATATCCTACTACTTTTCTATGTATTCAATTGCGAAATCAGTATATTTTTACCTATATATATCGTTATTTTTTTGTCGAATCTCTCCGAACCTATGGATTTTTTCTCAATATCATGGTAGAATGTTAGATACATTGCATAAGCAACAATTTAAGGAGGTTATAAAATGGCTTGCAAAAAACAAGGTGTCCTGTTTAGCGGGACAAAGGAGCAGGAAGCCGCTTTAAAAGAAGTGATTTCCGAGCTTAAAGGCACGAAAGGCGCCCTGATGCCGATCATGCAGAAGGCACAGGACATTTATGGTTATCTTCCAATTGAAGTACAGACCATGATATCTGATGAAACGGGCATACCGCTTGAGAAAATATACGGTGTTGCTACCTTCTATGCCCAGTTTGCCCTCCAGCCAAAGGGTAAATATCAGGTTTCTGTCTGTCTTGGTACAGCCTGTTACGTCAAGGGCTCCGGCGAGATTTACAATAAGCTGGTTGAACTTCTTGGCATTACCAACGGAGAATGCACTCCCGACGGTAAATTTTCCCTTGACTCCTGCCGATGCGTAGGCGCATGCGGACTCGCTCCGGTCATGATGATCAACGGCGAAGTTTACGGCAGACTGACACCCGATGACGTCCCTGGCATTCTTGCCAAATATGAATAGTTAAAATCCCATGATGACAGAAATTTCTTTAAATGTATTGGATGTAGCGGAAAATTCCACGAGAGCGGGCGCAGCGCTTGTCGCTATCACCGCAGCCGTTGACACTGCTTCTGACCTGCTGACTATCACCATAGCGGATGATGGATGCGGCATGACAGAGGAGCAGGCAGCTCATGTGACGGATCCATTTTTTACGACCAGAAAGACGAGAAAGGTAGGCCTTGGCATTCCCTTTTTTAAGTATGCTGCAGAGAGCACCGGCGGAAGCTTTACCATCGACTCAACTCCCGGTGTGGGAACCACGGTCACCGCAGTTTTCGGTCTTTCCCATATTGACCGGATGCCGCTTGGAGATATGAACGGAACGATAGAGACGCTCATTACATGCCATCCGGATACGGATTTTCTCTATACATACCGCTATAACGATGCGTCATTTGTACTGGATACCAGAGAGTTTCGGGAGATTTTAGGGGATATCCCCTTTGACACTCCAGAGGTATCCGCCTATATCAAGGAATATCTGGCAGAAAACAAACTTGAAACAGATGGTGGCGCGGTCATTTAGACCGGCCGGAATTGGAGGAATAACATGAAGACTCTTGAAGAATTAAAGGCAATCCGAGAGAAAATGCAGAGTCAGGTCAGCATGCGCGAAGAAGACCACGCACGCACCCGTGTACTGGTTGGTATGGCAACCTGCGGAATCGCCAGCGGCGCAAGACCTGTTCTTAATAAACTTTCCACACTCGTTCAGGAAAATAACATGACAGACCGTTTTTCCGTTACACAGACAGGCTGCATCGGCTTATGCCAGTATGAGCCCATCGTCGAGATTCTCGAGCCTGGTAAAGAAAAAGTAACTTATATCAAGATGAATGCCGAGAAAGCGGAAGAAGTATACAAAGAGCATCTGATCGGCGGTCATATTCTGGAAAATTACACGCTGGGTTCAGCTGACATTAAATAAGGAGGAAACAAGATGTATCGTTCACATGTATTAGTTTGCGGCGGAACGGGATGTACTTCCTCCGGAAGCCAGCAGATTATGGTATCATTAAGAGAAGAATTAAAGAAGCAGGGACTGGATGAGGAAGTTTCCGTCGTTCAGACAGGCTGCCATGGACTCTGTGCCCTTGGCCCCATTATGATCGTTTACCCGGATGCAACCTTCTATGCCATGGTCAAGGAAGAGGACATTCCTGAGATCGTAGAAGAACACTTATTAAAAGGACGTCCTGTACAGAGACTCCTCTATGATGAGACGGTTACACCATCCGGCGTCAAGTCCTTAGGAGATACCGATTTCTATAAGAAGCAGCACAGAATCGCACTGCGTAACTGTGGTGTCATCAACCCGGAAGTCATCGAAGAGTACATCGGTACCGGCGGATATCAGGCCCTCGGTAAGGTTTTAACCGAGATGACTCCGGACGACGTAATCCAGGTTCTGCTGGACAGCGGTTTGAGAGGCCGCGGCGGCGCTGGTTTCCCAACCGGACTCAAGTGGAAGCTGGCTAAGGGCAACGATGCAGACCAGAAGTATGTCTGTTGTAACGCCGACGAAGGCGACCCCGGCGCTTTCATGGACCGTTCCGTTCTGGAAGGTGATCCTCACGCAGTACTGGAGGCCATGACCATCGCAGGCTACGCCATCGGCGCTTCCCAGGGTTACATCTACGTTCGTGCAGAGTACCCGATCGCCGTACAGCGTCTGAAGATCGCCATTGACCAGGCCAGAGAGATGGAACTCCTGGGCGACGATATCTTCGGCTCAGGCTTCTCCTTCAATATCGATTTAAGACTCGGCGCAGGTGCATTCGTCTGTGGTGAGGAGACTGCCCTTATGGTATCCATCGAAGGCAACCGGGGCGAACCGCGCCCGCGTCCTCCGTTCCCGGCACAGAAAGGTCTGTTTGGCAAGCCAACCATTTTAAATAACGTAGAGACCTGGGCGAACATTCCTCAGATCATCTTAAACGGACCGGAGTGGTTCTCCTCCATGGGAACCGAGAAGTCCAAGGGAACGAAAGTATTCGCACTCGGCGGCAAGATCCATAATACCGGCCTTGTAGAAGTTCCGATGGGAACCACACTGCGCGAGATCATCGAAGAGATCGGCGGCGGAATCCCGGGCGGCAAAAAGTTTAAAGCGGCTCAGACCGGCGGACCATCCGGCGGATGTATCCCGGCAGAGCATTTTGATATTCCGATCGACTATGACAACCTGGTTGCTATCGGCTCCATGATGGGTTCCGGCGGTCTGATCGTTATGGACGAAGACGACTGTATGGTCGACATCGCCAAGTTCTTCTTGGAGTTCACGGTTGAGGAGTCCTGCGGTAAGTGTACCCCGTGCCGGATCGGTACGAAGCGTATGCTGGAGATCTTAGAGAAGATCACCAAGGGCCAGGCTACCATGGCTGACCTCGACAAGCTGGAAGAATTATGTTACTACATAAAGGCCAACTCGGCCTGCGCACTTGGGCAGACAGCACCGAACCCGGTACTTTCCACATTACAGTACTTCCGCGATGAATACGTAGCCCATATTGTAGATAAGACCTGTCCTGCAGGCGTATGTAAGGCACTCCTTAACTTCTACATTGATCCTGAGAAGTGTAAGGGCTGTACGCTCTGTGCAAGGAACTGTCCTGCCAACGCAATTACCGGTTCCGTCAAGAATCCGCATGTTATCGATGGCGATAAGTGTATCAAGTGCGGCGCTTGTATGGAGAAGTGTAAGTTTGGCGCTATCTACAAGAAATAATGGAGGGAGAACGTATCATGGAGAATATTACAATTAAAATCAACGGCATGGAAGTAAGCGCTCCAGAAGGCTCCACCATTCTGGAAGCAGCAAGACTCGCCCATGTTGAGATACCAACTTTATGTTATTTAAAAGATCTTAATGAAATTGCTGCCTGCCGTATGTGTACGGTTAAGATTAACGGCGGCAAGCTGGCTGCGGCCTGCGTTTACCCGATCAATCCGGGCCTTGAGGTATGGACCAACACGCCTGACCTGGTTGAATACAGAAAAAAGACGCTTCAGCTGATCTTATCCAACCACAACCGTTCCTGTTTATCCTGTGTCCGCAGCGGAAACTGCGAGCTGCAGACCTTATGTAAGGAGCTGGGCGTGGAAGACAGCGATTACTACGATGGAGAGAAGACTCCGTCCTGTATCGATGAGAGTGCGGCCCACATGGTCCGTGACAACAGCAAATGTATCCTCTGCCGCCGCTGTTCTGCTACCTGTGAAAAGGTACAGGGAATCGGCGTCATCGGTGCCAATGAGCGTGGTTTCGCCACCATCATCGGTTCCGCATTCGATATGGGCCTGGGCGAGACCAGCTGCGTATCCTGCGGCCAGTGTATCGCAGTCTGCCCGACAGGCGCTCTCTATGAGAAGACCTGCATCGACGACGTAGCCGCCGCTATCGCAGATCCTTCCAAACATGTCATCGTACAGACAGCTCCGGCAGTTCGTGCGGGACTGGGTGAGGAATTCGGCTATCCGATCGGAACAAACGTAGAGGGCAAGATGGCTGCTGCGTTAAGAAGAATCGGCTTCGACAAAGTATTCGATACCAACTTCAGCGCCGACTTAACGATTATGGAAGAAGCACATGAATTTATTGAGAGAGTTCAGAACGGCGGCACGCTGCCGATGATCACCTCCTGTTCACCAGGATGGATCAAATACTGCGAGCACTATTTCCCGGATATGACGGAGAACTTATCTTCCTGCAAGTCCCCGCAGCAGATGTTCGGCGCTATCGCCAAATCCTACTATGCGGAAAAGATGGGCTTAAAGCCGGAAGATATCGTATCTGTCAGCGTTATGCCATGTACCGCGAAGAAGTTCGAGATCGGCAGAGACAACCAGGATGCCAACGGCTGCCCGGATGTAGACTACTCCATGACGACGAGAGAGCTTGCCAGAATGATCAAGAAATTCGGTATCCGCTTCAACGAGCTTCCTGATGAAGATTTCGATGCTCCGTTAGGCCTTGGTACCGGCGCTGCTGTTATCTTCGGCGCAACCGGCGGAGTTATGGAAGCGGCCTTGAGAACGGCTGTCGAAACCCTGACCGGTGAAGAATTACAGAAGCTAGACTTTACCGACGTACGCGGCACCGAAGGCATCAAGGAAGCTACCTACAACGTAGCCGGCATGGATGTGAAGGTTGCTGTCGCCTCCGGCCTCGGCAATGCCAGAGAGCTCTTAAACAGAGTAAAATCAGGTGAGGCAGACTACCACTTCATCGAGATCATGGGATGTCCGGGCGGCTGTGTAAACGGCGGCGGCCAGCCCCAGCAGCCAGGCTCCGTCCGCAACACCGTAGACATCAGAGCCCTGCGCGCCAAAGTATTATACGACGAAGACGCAGCCAAAACCATCCGTAAGTCCCACGAGAATCCTGCAATCAAGGAACTCTACGAGACCTACCTCGGCAAACCAGGCAGCGAAAAAGCGCACCACCTGCTTCACACGACTTATGTAAAGCGGAAAATCAATGAAGTTTAATTTATAGTGTCTTTACCCAGACCGTCCCTTTGCCCAACTAAAGAAGGCCAAAGAGACGGTCTGTTTTTTTATCAGATTACATCTGGCGCCCTTGCCGCCCTCAGACTCTCCGCAGGTCCTGGGGCGTCCCCACCGCTACTTCTAAAACCTCATAAGAATATTTAATGGGTAAATCCATTGTTTCCATCTCCTCATATGTGTTAGAATTGTCTCGGGCGGCTGATTTGTCAGACCGTCCGGATTGATTTTCACACGATCACACGACTTAATCACATAGAAGAGGGAATTTTATGGGCGGAATATTTGGTGTCGTATCTAAAAAGAGTTGTACACTCGATGTATTTTTCGGAGTGGATTACCACTCCCATCTGGGAACCAAGCGCGGCGGTATGGCTGTATACGGGCCACGGGGCTTCTCCCGTGCCATTCATAATATCGAAAACACTCCTTTCCGTACAAAATTTGACGGGGACTTGGACGAGCTGGAAGGCACTTCCGGAATCGGATGCATATCTGACAATGAGCCGCAGCCGCTCTTAATTCAATCCCATCTCGGCAGTTTCGCCATCACCACAGTAGGTAAAATCAATAATCAGGACGATTTAATCCGGTCGGCCTATGAGAACGGCCATATTCATTTTATGGAGATGAGCGGCGGCAGGATCAATTCGACAGAACTGGTGGCGGCCCTGATCAATCAGAAAGCCAGCATCACAGAGGGCCTTCAGTACGCCCAGGAGCGGATCGACGGCTCCATGACCATACTGATCCTGACCCCGGAGGGAATCTACGCGGCAAGAGACCGTATGGGACGCACCCCTATCGTTATTGGTAAAAAGGAAGACGCATTCTGTGCCTCTTTCGAAAGCTTTGCCTACATTAATTTAGGCTACTCTGACTACTATGAGCTGGGTCCCGGAGAGATCGTCTTTTTGACGCCGGAAGGCATGGAAAGCCTGGTACCAGCCAGGGAGGAGATGAATATCTGTTCCTTCTTATGGGTTTACTACGGCTATCCGACTTCCTCCTATGAAGGCATCAACGTCGAAAATATGCGCTATGAGTGCGGAAAGCTTCTGGCCCGCCGGGATGATGTAAAAGCAGACATGGTGGCCGGTGTTCCGGATTCCGGAATCGCTCACGCCATCGGATATGCCAATGAATCCGGCATCCCGTTTGCAAGACCCTTTATCAAATATACGCCCACATGGCCCCGTTCCTTCATGCCTCAGAATCAGGGAGAACGGAATCTGATTGCAAAGATGAAGCTGATCCCTGTAGATGCCCTGATCCGCGGCAAGAGTATGCTGCTGATCGACGATTCCATCGTCCGCGGCACACAGCTGGGCGAGACTACGGAGTTCTTATATCAGAGCGGTGCGAAAGAGGTCCACATCCGGCCGGCCTGCCCGCCTCTCATGTTTGGCTGTCCTTACTTAAACTTCTCCCGTTCCAACTCGGAGCTGGATCTGATTACCCGCAGAATCATCCGCGACCGTGAGGGGGACAACATCTCCGACGAAGTGCTGGCCGATTACGCGGATCCCGACAGCAGGAACTATCAGGAGATGGTGGAGGAAATCAGAAAGAAACTAAATTTCACCACACTCCATTACCACAGGCTGGATGATTTACAGGCCTCCATCGGCATTTCTCCCTGCAAGCTCTGTACCTATTGCTGGAGCGGGAAAAAATAACAGAAAGTAGAGGTCTCCTGACGTTTTGCTGTAGGGGACCTCTTTTCTATTTCATATAAAATGTTTTAACTACGGATCATTTTGATAGACGCTTCATCACCCTCACCACTTCCTCCGGCTCCACGTCCCTGCCAATGTTTCTCATCGTCTCTTCCGGTGAGCAGCTTCTGATCGCGGCCTCGAGCAGACGGTGTTCCGGGATTTCTCCCGCATGCATGTCTTCCAGCGAGACCGGAAGCCCTACCTTCCGGCAAAAGCCGCGAAGCTTACTGATCTCCTCCTCCGGCCGGCCCTCCAGCACCATCTGCACCAGTGTACAGAACGCCACCTTTTCTCCGTGCATTACGGAAGACAGCTCCGGAAGAAGGGCCAGGCCGTTGTGAAGCGCATGTGCGCAGGCCAGTCCCCCGCTCTCGAAGCCGATTCCGCTTAAATACGTATTGGCTTCCACAATATTTTCCACAGCTTCCGTACAGAGCCGGTTCTCCACATCTTTTCTGGCCTGTTCCCCGTATGTGAGGACCGTATCGAGACACGCCTTCGCCAAAGCCTCCGCCGCAATGGACACGCTGCCGCCGGCCCTCGTCACCCCACCGTTTCTCCGACATGCAAAAGCCTCATAATACGTGGAAATGGCATCTCCCATTCCCGCCGTAAACAGCCGCACCGGAGCGTGGGCGATGATCTCCGTGTCCAGAATAATCAGATCAGGGTTCCTCTTTAACGAAAGATAACGATCAAAGGTACCGTCCTCCCGGTAGAGAACGGCGATTCTGCTGCACGGTGCATCTGTGGAAACCGCAGTCGGCACCAGAATCACAGGCTTTCCGGAATAATGGCCTGCTGCCTTTGCCGTATCCTGCACCTTGCCGCCCCCGATCCCGAATACGGCGCCGCAGTTCTCCGCCAGCCCGGCCAGTCTCGTGATCTCCGGCTCACAGCACTCGCCGGTGAACACCTCTTCCTTCCAGGAAATCTCCTCTTTCTCAAAGCTCTCCGCTGCCGCATCCCGGTAAACGTCATGGACAAACCGGTCCATAATCAGCAGTACTTCGCCCTCCCCAATGCTCCTGTAATGCTCCGCCAGCTTCCTTATCTCTCCCGGTCCCTGTATGTAGGTGGACGGGGCGTCGATCACACGTCTCATATGGCTGCCTCCATTCTTATAATTTGTTCCTATATCCATCATTGTAAAAGATTAATAATTTTTTCACAATATAAATTATCACCAATTTTCCCGATTGCCTTCCCTTCCTACTCCTGCTATACTCTTCTTTAGACTATTTTTTCCGGAGGATACCGTATGACAACCGATTTAACCGTGGGACTTCCACGAAAAACCCTGTGGCGCTTCCTGCTGCCGATGCTGGTAAGCGTCATGTTTCAGCAGTTTTACAATATCGCGGACAGCATGATCGCCGGACGCTTCGCTGGTGAAGACGCGCTGGCTGCCGTCGGCGCCTCCTATCCGATCACAGTTATCTTCATGGCCTTCGCCACCGGAAGCAATTTAGGCGCGTCGGTGGTCGTATCCCGCCTCTTCGGCGCCAGGGACTTCCGCAGAATGAAGACAGCCATCCATACGGCCTTCATATCCTGCGTCGCTCTAAGCCTCTTTCTGACCGCCTACGGGGTCATCTTCTGCGCTCCCATGATGAGATGGATCAAGACGCCTGACAACGTCTTCTCCGACGGCGCCCTGTATCTGCGCATCTACACCTTCGGACTGTTGTTCCTGATCCTTTATAATGTCTGCACCGGAATTTTCACTGCATTTGGAGATTCAAAAACGCCCCTTTGGTTCTTAATCGGCTCCTCTCTGGGCAATATCGTGCTCGACATCTGGTTCGTCGCCGGCTTTCACATGGGCGTCGCCGGTGTCGCCTGGGCCACGTTTCTCGCTCAGGGTGTCTCCTGTATTCTGGCAGTGGTGACCCTCGGTTCACGCCTGAAAAATATGGCCGGTACCGAAAAAGCCGCCATGTTTGATTGGGGACTCTTTAAGCAGTTCGCGGCAATCGCGGTCCCCAGCATTATGCAGCAGAGCGTGCTTTCCGTGGGAAATCTATTCGTCCAGGTCATCGTCAACCACTATGGCTCTGCCGTCATTGCAGGCTACTCCGCGGCCATCAAACTGAATACCTTTGCCATCACCTCCTTCATGACCCTGGGAAGCTGTCTGTCCGGCTTTACGGCCCAGAATCTGGGCGCAGGCAAGGGCGGCCGGATCAGTTCCGGTTTCCGGGAAGGCGTCCGTCTCTCCCTGATCGCCTCCGTGCCTTTTGTGGCTCTCTATTTCCTGTTCAGCAGACAGATCATGGGGCTGTTTCTGGATTCAGGCAGTCAGGAGGCCATAAACGCCGGTGTGATGTTTTTAAAAATCGTAGCGCCCCTCTATTTCATGATCTCGATCAAGCTGATGACCGACGGTATTCTGCGCGGCTCCGGAGCCATGGTATATTTTGTCATTGCCACCATCCCCGATCTGATCCTGCGTATTCTGTTCGCCTGCCTGCTGACGCCTCACTTTGGCAGCACCGGCATCTGGATGGCATGGCCGTTCGGCTGGACGGCGGCCACTGTGCTCACCATGATTTTTTACAGGAAAATTATTCCACCTTCGCAAAAGGAATCAATTGCCGGAATGGATTGAGCAGAAACTCACATACTAAATGTGGAGGTGATAATATGAGTCCAAAGGAATTAACGTATATTGAAGACGCATTAGGTCATGAGAAGTTTTTGAAGACACAGTGTCAGGAAGCAATCACGAATTTACAGGATCAGGAATTAAAGACCTGTGTGGAACAGATTTCCCAGAAGCATCAGCAGATTTTTGATAATTTCATTAATTTAGTGTAAGGAGGCGCAAACATGGACGACAAGTGTATTATGGAAAACTTACTCCTTACCACCAAGGGAGTGTGTGACTTATACCTGCACGGAACGATTGAGTCATCGACAGCTAATGTTCATCAGACATTTGACTGTGCATTAAACGACAGTCTCTGCATGCAGGATGATATTTACAAGAAGATGTCCGCTAAGGGCTGGTATCCGATGGAGCAGGCACCACAGGAAAAGATTGCCAAAGTGAAAAACAAATTCGCCGGAATGTAAGATATCCCAGCACAGCAAGAAGCATTGCCATGAGCCCAATTCTCATGGCAATGCTTTTTTATTGAAATTTAATTTCTCTATACAGTCCTTTATCTAAAAACCTTCTCTCATACTGCTTTTTAAATTCTTTCTACAACGGATTAATACCATTTTTGTTCAACTAATTTAAGAAATTTGTATGAATTGATAGATAGTATGTTTTACCGAAAAATGGTATAATAGATATCGTTACAGGAGCTGGCTGACAGAGGCACTGAGCCGAAAAAGCAAAGCCTTAAAACAGCCGCGGAGGGGGACGCCATGAGGGATATCTACATCATTTGTATGGTTATCGGTTTTTTACTGCTCTCGCTGTCTGTTCTGGGTGAATTTCTGGAAAATGTATCCGGAGCGCTGGAGGCATTTCTTAATTTTGATTTTGATATTGACTTGAATTTCCTGCCGATCTCGGGAGTGAGTATCTGTACCGGGCTCATCACATTCGGCGGCATGGGACTTTTGTTTAACAGCCTGATTCCCGCCATCGTAATCGGCTATGCGGCTGCGATGGCGGTACAGATGGTCATAAGGAGGTTAAAACGGGTGGAAAATGAGGCTATGAATCGTGAGGAGCTTTATCTGTGTGATGGAAAGATCATCAATACGGTTTTGGCAGGCGGCCTGGGAACAGTAGAGTTCGATAATATCAAGGGCATTGCCACCACCTTCGTGTGCCGGAGCACGGACGCATCGGAGGTCTTAAAGCAGAACACCGTGGTAAAGCTGGTTGAATTTGACGGCGAGATCGCCGTGGTTCGTCCCAAAGACGAGTTTGCCGGGTACGGCAGTATGAATGATGAATAGAGGCTGAGGTGATTTCCGCCGGTCTTTATACATAAACTTTACCATCACATCACTTCGCTTTCCGTAACCTCATGTCCGCGGTTTCATAACTGCGCGTGGGCGTAACCGGGAAAAGAAAAGGCGAGAAAAGGAGAACGAAAATGAGCGAACTAATCAACAAGCTAATTCCAATCATCATTATTGTGGCCGCAGTCATTTTGATTATAATGGTGATCATGTCCTGGTGGAAACGTGTTCCACAGGATAAGGCGGGCGTCGTAACCGGCATCAAGAAAAAGGTAATTACCGGCGGTGGCGGTATCGTGATTCCCGTCATCAATCGAATCGATTACATATCGCTTAGCGCCTCCAGCCTGGAGATTACGACGGAAGACAGTATGTCCTCCCAGAAAGTACCGATCAATGTAGTCAGCACCGTCGTACTGAAGGTTAAGAACGACACCACCAGCATCTTAAAGGCAATCGAGCGTTTCAACGGCAAGGACATCAAGGAAGTCAAGCTCAACATGGAAGAGATTGCCCGGCAGATCCTGGAAGGCAAGCTGCGTGAAGTAGTATCCACACTTTCTGTAGAAGAACTGTACAGCAACCGTGAGAAATTCGCCAACTCCGTACAGGAAGCGGCGGCCACCGAGCTGTCCACCATGGGTCTCGAGATCATGTCTTTCACCATCAAGGATGTGACAGACGAAAACGGGTACATCAAATCCCTGGGTGTGAAGCAGATCGCCGAGAAGAAGAAAGAAGCAGACATTGCGCAGGCTGAGGCAGAGCGCGAGCGTCAGATTAAAGTCAGCGAGGCCCGCAGAGACGGTGAGCAGGCGAAGCTGGCAACCGAGGCGGAGATCAGTGCCGCCAACAAGGAAAAATTAATCAAGGAACAGGCCTACCAGAAGGAAATCCAGACCTCGAAGGCCCAGGCCGACGTGGCTTACGACATCCAGAAGAACATTACCCAGAAGGATGTCATTCAGACACAGATGGATGCAGAGCTTCTGCGCCAGGAGCGCCAGAAAGATATCGAGCAGGCCGCCGTACAGGTAGAGATTTCCAAGGAAGTAAAGAACCGCGAGCTGGCGGAGCGCCAGGCAGAGACCGCCAAAGCCTCCCTGCAGGCCACGGTTGTACAGCCGGCTATTGCTGAGAGAGAAAAACAGGCTCAGATTGCCGATTCTGAAAAATATAAGAAAGTAGCGGAAGCCGACGCCTCCGCCCAGACCCTTAAGAAACAGGCCGACGCGGAAGCCGAGGCAACGAGAATGAGAGGTCTTGCCACCGCCGAGACGAACGCGATCGCCGAGACGAAAAAAGCAGAGGCAGAGGCCGCTGCGATCCGCATGAAGGCAGAGGCGGAAGCCGCTGCCACCAGAGCCAAACAGCTGGCTGAGGCAGAAGGTATCCGTGCGAAGCAGCTGGCTGAGGCGGAAGGTATCCGCGCGAAGAAGCTGGCTGAGGCAGAAGGTATCAAGGCCGCCCTGTTAGCGGAAGCCGAAGGTATGGAAAAGAAGGCTGAGGCTTACAATAAGTACAATACGGCAGCCATAACAGAGATGATCGTAGGCATCCTTCCGGAGATGGCAGGCAAGATCGCAGAACCGCTCTCCAGAATCGAGAAGATCACCGTGATCGACAGCGGCAACGGCACCGGAGAAGGCGGCGTTGGAAGTCTGGCAAGCAATGTAGGATCCGTCCTTGCCAAGACGATCGAGACCGTCAGGGAGACCACAGGCATCGATTTCAAGGAGATCATCGATGCGGATGTGCTGGGCAAGACCACTACGAATATTAATATTAACGGCGGAGGCCAGGAAGACGGCCAGCGCAGCATGGAACAGGAGATTTCCAATGCGGAGATTGTAGAAGCAGTTCTGGATAAGCGGAATTAGGCTCAAAGGCCCTTAATCGCAGACCTTAGCTGCCGGAGTTAAAAAGGAGCGAGCATATATGGGATTAGATGTATTTGGAAGAATTAAGGATATCGTATCAGCAAACATCGATGAACTCTTAAGCAAAGCTGAGGATCCGGAGAAGATGGCCGACCAGATGGTAAGGAAGTACGAGGACGCCATCAAGGATCTTTTAGGAAGCACTGCCTCTGTCATGGCTTCTGCCAGAGAAGCAAAGGCAAAGGTGGATGCCTGCGACGCGGAGATCAAGAAATACGGCACCTACGCCGAGCGGGCCCTGTGGGATGGCAATGAGGAGAAAGCCAGGCAGGCTATCACATTAAAGCAGGAGCAGGAAGACTTAAGGCCGACTCTGATGCAGAGTTACGTAACCGTCAAAGTACAGGCGGATAAGGCCGAGGAAGACTACCGGAAGCTGGCAGCAGGCTTAGAGAAGACGAAGGCCCGCGCAGAAGCCATGAAAAACACGGTGCGCACAGCCAAGGTAAAGAATCAGGCAGGAGAAGTCCAGATGAAATCCGTAAGCACCGCTGCGGGATTAATGAGTCAGTTTGACCGCATGGAAGAAAAGGCCAACCGGCTGCTTCACGAAGCGGAAGCCAAAGAAGAGCTGACCGGAAGAGGCAGCACGGCCGCGGAACTGGATGCGCTATACGGCGACCAGTCAAAATCGCGGGTAGATGAGGAACTGGAAGCGATGAAAAAGGCGCTTAATCTCACAGATGAATTGTAATACAATATCGTAGTCACCCCCCACCGTTTCGGTATGCATCTATGTGCACCGGAACGGCGGGGGTTTTTCTATTTTTGCTATTACTCCACGATATAATACCTACCGGAATATGGAGGCAAAGAGATCATCGTTTTGCCTTCCTTAAGCGGAATTTTTTGTTTTTCCCGAATCTCCATCTCACTGGAAATCAGCAGGGACAGACTTGCTCCCCCTTTGACCTCCAGGACATATCCCTCCTGTACCTCATCTGAGAAATTGAAAACTGCCGCAATGCGCTGCTTCCCGCTCCGTCGTTCGAACGCATAGATCAGCCGTTCCTCCTGATGGCAGTCCAGCCACCGGAATCCTTCCGGGTCATAGTCCATCTCATACAGAGCCGGATTTTCTGAATACAATTTGTTTAAATCCATCATAAAATGGTGAAATGCGTCATGGACCGGATAGCTTAAGATCTCCCAGTCCTGCTGCCGTTTTTCATCCCATTCGCGAAGCTGTCCGAATTCATTACCCATGAAGTTCAGCTTCTTACCCGGGTGGGCAAACATATATAGGTAAAGCGCCCGGGCCTGTGGGAATTTCCCCTCATATTCTCCATACATTTTCTGCAGGATTGTCGCTTTTCCGTGGACCACCTCGTCATGTGAAAGTGAAAGCAGGTACTGTTCCTTATAAAAATACTGCATGGAAAACGTAAGCTGGTGGTATCTCTGCTTCCGTTCCGCCGGCGGCGCCTGAAAATACGACAGTGTATCATTCATCCAGCCCATATCCCACTTGTAGTCGAAACCGAGACCTCCGTCTGTCACGGCCTTCGTCACCCCCGGGTAGGTGGATGAGTCTTCTGCGATTAAAAGAGCCTCCGGATGCTTATTCTTCAGTCCCCGGTTCATCTCCTGCAGAAATCCAATACCATTTCGGTTCTCCCCGCGGGCGGTATCTCCCTGCCAGTAGATCAGATTACTCACCGCATCCATACGCAGGCCGTCAAAATGGAACTCTTCCAGCCAGTAGTTCGCCGCCGACTGGAGAAAGCTCCTGACTTCCCCGCGGGAGTGCATAAAATTGCAGCTTCCCCACTCACTCCGTCCTACGTCGCTGTGGGGATATTCATAGAGAGCCGTCCCGTCATAATTCCAAAGCGCATAATCATCCACAGCGAAATGGACCGGCACAAAATCCATAATTACACCAATCTCCTGCCTGTGGCAGAGATCGATGAATTTCTTCAAATCCGCAGGCGTTCCATACCTGGAGGTAGGGCTGTAAAATCCCGTGTTCTGATACCCCCAGGACTCATCGGAGGGATGCTCCGACAGCGGCATCAGCTCCACGTAATTGTATCCGTTCTCTTTTAAATACGGAATCAGAAGCTCCGCCAGCTCCGTATAGGAATACCAGGCCTCCTCCCCTTCCGCCCCCTCTTTTCTCCGCCAGGAGCCTGCGTGCATTTCGTAGATATTGAGCGGCTTGTCCAAACCGATTCTGTGTTTCTTTTTCCACTTTGAATCTCTGAATGCATAGTCTCCCAGTCGGCTGATCAGCGAAGCCGAATGAGGTCTTAATTCCATCTGAAAACCATAGGGATCACAGTGATCGATAAAAGAGCCATCCCGTTTATGGATTCTGTATTTATACATCATCCCAGCCTCAGCCGCAGGCACAAAGCATTCCCAGAAGTTACCGTCGTACACCTTGTCCATAGGAGTCTCCTGCCACCCGTTAAATTCACCGATCACAGATATCCGCGCGGCGTTGGGGGCAAAGGTGCGGAATACTGTTCCATTTTCCTGAATATGCGCCCCCAGATACTCATAGGCAGTAAATTCCTTCCCCGTATAAAAGCCATAATAGTCCATCCCGTTTCCTCCTGTAAAAAATTGATCCCTGATCACAAAGAAAATAGACAACCATCCGATTCCCTACTATAATTGATTATAGAAAATCTTTTTTATTTTATCCATCACCGGATTTGCAAAACCGTCGGATATACGACGTTTTTGTAAAATCGTCGGAAAGGAGTGTAACAGGTATGGACTTAAGAATAGAGAAAACACACCAGAGCATCGTCAACGCATTTATCGCTCTTCGCTCCGGAAAGCCGCTGGAGAAAATCACGGTTAAGGAGCTCTGTGAAAAGGCGCAGATCAACAAGTCAACCTTCTATTTCCACTATGCGGACATCTATGAATTATCCGATTCCCTGGAAACGGAGATCGTGACCTCCATCATCAATTCTCTGGCTCATCCGGAATACATGGTGGAGAATCCCGGCGCGTTCACCCAGGAGCTTTTTCTGGCCTATCTTTCCAGGGATTCTTTGATCCAGACGCTGTTTTCGGGCAGCCGGAGCGGATGTCTGATCCAGAAGATCGAATCCAGCTTAAAAAAGCTGATTTATGAACGCCATCCGGACTACCGGGATGATCCGGTGAAAAATCTCATCCTGAGTTATCAGATCTACGGCGCCTATTACGCGTTTTCCGAGAACCGGGGGGAGAACGTTACAGAAGTCATCGCCGTACTGGGAAGAATATCGGAGGAGCTGCAGAAGCTGCTGCATGAAAAGCCGCTTGACTTTTCGCCGAAAACTGGATATACTAATACCCGGTAAAAGGGAGTAGCTTGCACGTTAATCCGTGTCCTGTGTAGCCGACATTCCCGTTTCCGCAAAATATCTGTTCCACCTGGAACAAAATTTTGCCGGAAACCGGTGCACATATAAAAAGCGAGACTTTTATTGCATGATCTTAGTTTATCGTGCAATAAAAGTCTCGCTTTTTTTCGGCCTTCTTCCTTTTTTAACAAGAGCACTTAACAAACGAAAGAGGGAAATTATTTATGATGTACGTATTTCTGATCCTGGGTTTCCTGCTGCTGATCAAGGGAGCCGATTACTTTGTGGAGGCCAGTTCCTCTGTCGCCAGAGCACTGCGCATTCCCAGCATCATCATTGGACTCACCATCGTGGCATTTGGAACCAGCGCGCCGGAATTATCGGTCAGCATATCCGCTTCCATCGCAGGAAATAATGATATCGCAGTTGGAAATGTGATCGGTTCCAACTTGTTTAATCTCCTGGTCGTACTGGGAGCCTGCGGTGCGATCCGCCCGTTTGCCGTCAAGCTTCGCTGGGACTATGCGGCCTCGGCAGCTGTGGCGGTTGTCCTGTTCGCAATGATCTTATTCGATCAGACCGTCGGCCGCGTGGATGGCCTCCTCCTTCTGGTCCTGTTTGTGGCATTTGTCGGGCTGACCGTCCGCGACGCCCTGGTCAACCGGATCGTCACCACCGAGGAGGTCAAAACGCTTCCGCCGCTGCGCTGCGCCGTCTACATCGTAGGCGGACTGGCCGCCATCGTCTGGGGCGGTGACTTAGTCGTGGAAAATGCCAGCGCTATTGCCGCGTCTTTCGGTTTAAGCCAGAACCTGATCGGACTGACCATCGTTGCCCTGGGCACCTCTTTACCCGAGCTTGTCACCTCCATCGTCGCCTCCCGCAAAGGTGAGAATGGCCTCGCCCTGGGAAATGTCATCGGCTCCAATATCTTTAATATTTTAATGGTTCTCGGCGCCTCCGCCGCGATCCACCCGCTCCTTGTCAACCCGTTCTCGGTTTATGACATAGGATTTTTAATCATTGCCAGCGCCATTACATGGATCCTCTGCCGCAGCCGGAACCGCATTAGCCGTATGGAGGGGGCTTTCATGCTGGCGATGTATCTGGTGTATTTGATTTATGTGATTGTGAGATAGGGGGAATATAAGATAGTGTGATTGTATAATAATGTGATTGTGTATCAGCAGGAAGAAGCATGAATGCATAAATAAGAAAAAGCTCCGGGAACGACGTTCTCCCGGAGTTTTTTCTTTCTCTTTCTGTTCTTTGTATCAGAAAATCCTCAAGATTCCCTCCAGCCGTTCTTCAGGCAAAGAGATTTCCAGGGTCCCTTTCGTACGCTCCTTAAATTCCGCCCGGCTCTCTATAAGACCGAAATCATCGGTAAAGCACACCGAATAGCCTTCTATACGCACTGCCATAGAAACCAGAATCACGCAGGTTCGATGGGAATATTTCCGAAATTTCAGGCTGCATTCCTCCGTGGTTTCATTAAATCTTATGGACTCTATCCACAGATCAAACCCTGTGCTGACACTCCCCGGACGGAAATAAGCTGACGCCCATACAGAGACCGGAGAGGAAAGTCCGCTGAAATGATGAAACCAGCCGCCGCGTCCCGTCTCTATATTTATCTGCTCAAATGTATAATAGCTTCGGTCAACCTCCTGTTTCCAGACTTCCAGTGCCCGATGCGCAATTTCATAGGCAAATTCTCCTTCTCCCATATCCAGCATTGTCTTCCAGATAAACCACTGATGCGGAAACCACACATTTCCATTCCAATAACCATCTTTTATAAAATAACTCGCCGACTGATCCACAGAACTGATGCCTGCTCTGGAAAATAACTCCTCCGGATTCTTGAGATGCGCCAGAAGCCGTTCCTCCTGTTCCCTGGAACACGCTCCAGCTATCAGGGGATATATCCCTTCCACCGTCTTATTATAGTTTTCTCCTCCCTCTGTTCTGAGGATATGATACGCTCTCCCCTCTTCATCGTGAACCAGATAGCCGAAGTATCCGCTGTCCCCATCCCAGGCCTGTGAAAGCGCACTGGTCAGCCTGTTTATATCCTCTTCGTACTGTCTTACGTCTTCCCCGTATCCGAGGTGTTCCGCAGCCATAAGAAGTATCTTTGCAGTTCTAATCACATGGCAGGTGGAAATAACCGGCGCGATTCTTCCGGCCGCCGCGTGCTCCTTTACGTACATCTGCGGCGGCAGATCATCCATACCGCTGCAATTAAAAAAGTAATCTAAGGTCGTCGTCAGACCGCTCTGAAATCTTGCCGTTACAGAACCGTCTCCCCTTCCAGCCAAAAACTCATAATACCGACTGGCCCTGTCATAATACCCCAGAAGGTGTTCCTTCTCCTCTGTATGATTCAGCATTTCCTGATAAAGATACAGGTGAGTCGGGATCGGGGTTCCATGATGGACGAATGCGTAGTTTTTGTTATCCACTTCCGCAAGATACGTGTCCAGAATGTATTCTGCCAGTCCCTGATTCATATCACGCAGTCCCATAGCGATCATACCGGAATCCCATGTATACAGGCTGTCCCATCGTTTTCCCGGCGTATGGTGCTTGATAAATCCATCATCTAAATGAATTGGATACACCACATTCGTAAGCTCTGTCGCTCCCAGAATGCGGGTACTGAGTTCATATGGCCTGCCGTCTTCCTTTAACTGAAAAGAAAATGAATCTGCCCGGCACTCCTGATAGATCCTTTCACAATCCTCTTTCGAAATCTCCCACCGCTCATCTCCAATTACTGCATATTCAACGCGGCTCTCTCCTGGCTTAATAAAAATGGAGGGGATCATAGAATTATGATAATATCCCGGACTGCTGTGTTTTCTGGGAAATGCATTTCCAAACGGCGCGAGCACATCGTCAAAGGTCTTATCTCCATTCGAAAGTCTCGATATCCATGCATCTTCCAGGACCCCTGACTCGATGTTCCGAAACTTAACTAATGGGCTGAGCGGAGCAAAACATATTTTTGTATCACACGCGCCGTATTCGTAAATCAGAGTCCCCTCCTCATGGCTGATTGCAGGATGAACCTCGTACTCCTTGCGTTCCGCCCGGACAACCACCCGGTCCTCCCATTCTGTCAGGGCAAAGCAGTCCAGCTCCAAAGCCGAATTCCCATGGGAAATCAGAGATATCGTATGCAGTCCTTCCGGTAATCTCCCAATTGGAATTTCATACAATACGGGACAGCCCTGCTCCGCAGCCCTTGTCCTGGCCCGTGCCGCCTCAGCCAAGGTGGCAGAACAATCCTTTTTTTCTCTGACTGCCCGCCGGCATTCAGAGTCCGCTGTCACTGTTTTCCTGTCCGTCCCGCCTCCTGCATCATTGTTATCAACGATAACACTGCCATCTTTCCGGAATACCACATTTTTCCGAAAATTCAACCGGTCCCTCTCGTCATCCCGGATCTCCAGCAAATAAAAAGCATCTTCTCTCTCCTCTTTGATCAGCGCCCGTACATACAGCACTCCACTCACATAATCTCTTGTAGTATTTCTACGGTACCTGACAAAATCGCCCTCATCTGTCCCGAAGGAACGGAAATCCCAGTGACGGATTTCAAAGACGAAATCCTTATTAATCCGGTCTCCCAGTCCGTGATGACCAATAAAATCGGGATCGTAAAACTCTCCCTTTTTCGTTCCATCGGGATTTAAACAGTCCCATGGTCTGGGTCTGGCATACTCATACGCATCATAAGATACCGCGTCCCAAAACTCGCTCTTATCAGGCAATGCAAGATGATATTCATATGGATAAGGATATTCCATAGCTGCAAAATAATTCAGGCAGCCATACTGAGCTTTTTTCGTCCTGTTGACAAACTCGGTCCTGATCACTACCTTCCCTGCTTCCATTTGGGAAAATGATACCTCCGCGTAACACTGATCCTTCCACTCCAAATCGTATCGATAACTGTAATAACGCAGATCGGCCGCAGCCTGCCACGGATGGTAATTGCTTGGAACGGTCACATTGGGTACCGGCACACCACTGTTGGCCAGTGTCGGAAATACCACCAGATCAAACCTGGCTCCTGGAATCCGTCCGTCTTCGCAGGCCCGGGATACCCCCATGTATTTCTTGGAATACGGTCCCCAGTCAGGAAGATACTCCTTATATATCTCCAGATTTCTCATTTACCTTCTCCCCCTACCCCTTCACTCCGCCATCCATAATTCCGGAAATGATTTTTTTCTGAAGTAGCAATACTACGATCACCAGCGGAAGTGTCACCACCACGGCGGCGGCTGAGATCAGGTGCCACGGCACCATCGTTTCCGTAGAATAAAGAGTTAGCGCCACGGTCACGGTACGCGCCTTCGGTAATGGATTGAAGACTGACGGAAAGATATAATTATTCCACGCATTAATAAACGTCATGATGCTGATTGTAAAAATCCCCGGTCCTATCAGAGGAAGGATGATACTGGTGAATGTCTTTAGAATCCCCGCGCCGTCGATCATCGCACTCTCTTCCATATCGATGGGCACAGTCTGGAAGAAGCTGGTTAAGAACCATACTGCAGTGGGCAGCTCTACCACAGTCAGAACCAATGATAGCCCGATCAGACTATTCAGCAGTTTCATATTGCTGAGCATATAATACAGAGGATTCAGCAGAGTAACCGGAGGAAGCAGTGATACAGAAAGAAGCAGAATCAGTATCAGCTTTTTACCCTTTATCTTCGTTCTCGCCAAAGAGTAGGCCGTCATGGACGCTATGACAATAATTAGAACCGTCGTTAGGGCCGCCACAACAACACTGTTAAAAATATACCTTGCAAATGGCTGCTCCTCAAACGCCTGCCTGAAATTGTCAAAACTCCATACTCCAGGAAAGATCTTAACCGGAATAGCCGAAAGCTCTCTCATATTTTTAAAGGATCCCAAGATCAGCCAGAGAAACGGAAGTATCATCATGGAAAGAAACACAATCTGAAACACGGCCAGACCAATCCGGCTCAATTTTTTCTTGTTCATTGCCTTTTACACCTCCAGTTTTGATTTCATACCATCATAAAAGAACATGGCAATCATCAGGGATACAGCAAATGTGAGAACCGCAAGCGCCGCACCATATCCTAAGTCTCCAAATGTAAAATACTGCTTCATTGTATACATCGTCAGGCTCTGCGTTACATTATTGGGACCGCCGTCCGTAAGGACTTTGACGAGATCGTAAATACGAAAGCTCTGTATGGTCCGGAACATAACAGAGACCAGAACTACCGGTTTGATGACCGGAAGTGTAATAAAAAAGAACTGCTGTATCTTTCCCGCACCATCTATGGAGGCCGCCTCATAGATATCTCCCGGAACGGTCTTTAAACCGGAAAGAAGCAGTAGCGACATATAAGGACTTGTTTTCCACACGTCGGCTATGATCATGGAGGAAAATGCACCTTTTGCCCCGGTCACCCACATGACCGGTGAAAGTCCAATCGCCTTTAACGCCTGGTTGATTACTCCAAAGGATTCCGAGAACATATAGGACCACATAAGACCAGATACAATGGTGGGAATACACCACGGAATCAGGATCATCGCTCTCACAAAGCCCTGTCCCTTAAAGGTGCGGTTCATGATCAGTGCACATGCCATGCCCAGCACCGTTTCCAGTATTACGGAAACGACTGTAAATCCCACCGTAAACACCAGCGAAGTTAACATGGTCTTATCCTGAGCCAGTTTAATAAAATTCTGAAATCCCACAAATTTACCACCCTGACTGAGCGTCTGAATCCGCAGGGAATAAAGACTGGTTTTTAAAGTATTGAGCACGGGATACGCTACAAACAGCAGGAACAGCACCATGGCCGGTATTAAAAACAAATAGGCAACCCGCTGACGTTTTTTCTGATACATAGAAAAGCCTCCTGTAAAATCCGGGGCGTCTTAGAGTCAGACGCCCCTCTGAATTATCTGGACATAATTTCATCAATAGTCTTCTGCATTTCTTCCAGCATGGGATCCAGCTCGACATTACCAGCCAGATAATTGCCAACTCCGTTCTGGAATGCAGCAGATACTTCCTCGTAATAAGGTGAGGAAGGGCGATTCTTACATTTTGCCGTCATGTCGGCAAGTTCTGCCATATATGGCCGCGCTTCTAATACCTTCTCACTCTTCAGTACTTCCAGATTGGTCGGAATATCACCGTTCATCGAGGTCTGAGTCACATTCGCATCATAGCTGCAGGCGTATGCTGCAAATAATTCCGCCTCCTCTTTGTGTTCCGAAAATGCAGATACTCCCATATTCCATCCACCGGAACAGTTATAGTTCGTATCCTGGTCCTCTCCTCCCGGAAGAGGTGCAATTCCAACCTGATCGGCAATGCCTGACTGCTTCTCGTCAGTTGCTCCGACATAACCGGTCGCCCAGTCCCTAGCATACACTACATTACCGGCATAGAATGGAGCCCGCATATCGGCAGAGGTAAATCCGGTTATTCCTTCAACGGTTATTCCTTCATCAACCAGACGCTTCATCATCTGTAATCCCGCTTTCGTCTCATTGGAATTAATAATGCATGTCCCATTTTCATTAAGGACGTCTCCGCCAAAAGCCCATACGTATTCGAGTCCCGTACATGTCAGGGATTCATTTTGCTTCCAGGCCGCCGTGAAACCGGACATATTTTCTTCTCCGGCAGTAATTACCTTGCACTGCTCAATCAGTTCTTCCCAGGTTTTTGCCGGTTCAAATCCGTATTTATCCAGGAGATCTTTTCTATAGAGAAGTGAGCTGACATTTAAATAGAACGGAAGGGCATAAAGCTCATCTCCCAGATAGCATCCGGAAATAGCTCCATCCACATAGGTTCCTAACTGCTCATCCGTAATTTTTCCTGATAACGGTTCCAGCCAACCCGCACTCATAAAATTAGTTGTCCACGTTCCATCCATAACCATGACGTCAATGGAAGAATCCTTTGCCTGGAGAATGGTGCTGATAGTGGAAAGCTTCTGCGCCGTATCATTAGGCAGGTCTACTAACTCCACAGTAATCCATGGATACTCCTTTTGAAAATCTGAAATAATCTGTTCATTTGCTCCATTGCTGTTGGCATGGCCAAAGTAATGAATCGTCACCGGATCCGCTTTCATGCTTCTGTTTTCAGCCGACTCGGCTGCTTCCGTTTTCTCTGCACCAGTAGATTCCTGACCTGCCGGTGCTTTACAGGCTGATGTGGATATGGCTGTTGCTGCTGCCAGCAGTACTGCTAAAATTCTCTTTTTCATGTTACCCCTTACCTCTCTCATAGATTTGTAATCCTTGTTGAACTCTTGGTTGCGGATTTTAAATCGTCCATTGCGTTTTAAGTTAACGTTAACTGTTTATAACTTACTACTAATCCTTACATATGTCAAGTACATTTAGTAATAATTTAAAATATTTTTAAATATAATTGGTAATTATTGCATTTTTTATTTTTTTATATTATAATAAATGCATCATCAAAGATATATCGTTAACTTTAAATAAACAGTAAGGAGGACATCATTATGGTAACACTGAAAGATGTCGCCAAAGCCGCCGGTGTCAGTGCCATGACCGTATCAAGAGTCATTCACGGTAACACCTCCGGCGTTTCCGAGGAAACACGTGCAAAAATACAGGAAATTATAGATACGATGGGATATGTCCCCAATGCCTCCGCCAGAAGCCTCGTGGGTAGTTCTTCTCACATTATAACGGTTCTGGTTTCCAAACGTCATTATGAAAACCCATTGGAATCTCCCTATAATGCGGAGCTTCTTGGAGTTATCGCTAACGCAGTCCAGCAGGAGGGGTACTGCCTTATGGTTCGCCTTGTGGACACTTTTCAAGACATTACCCCCAGCCTTCGTTCCTGGCATTCAGAGGGAGCTATTTTTTTAGGGGTATTTGACAGCGAGATGCTCCAAATTCAGAATGACAACAAGATTCCTCTCGTCTTTACAGACAGCTACAGCAGTATGAGGCAGATCATTAACGTCGGAATTGATGATTTTAAAGGGGGCAGCCTGGCGGCGGCTCATCTGGCCGGGCTGGGGCACAGGCAATTTGCCTTTATCGGCCCATCCAGCCAGGAAAACGGCGTTATTCGTCACCGTTACGAAGGATTCTGTCTTGGTCTCAAGGATTTGGGAATCCCCAGCGAGGCAATTACCGCTTATACCAGTGACACGGAAGAACACATGGCCATGGCCCTGGAAGATATTCGCCGGCGTCATGGTGAATTGACGGCCATATTTGCGGCCAGCGATGTCATTGCGGCAAATCTTATTCAGGATCTGCACCACGCTGGATTCCAGATCCCTGGCGATTATTCGATCATGGGCTTTGATAACCAGCCCATCGGCAGATTCCTTACACCACAGCTGACCACAATCTCACAGGATGTACACCGAAAGGCAGAATTAGCCGTCGAGATCCTTTTCCGCCACATCAAGGATGCAGGAGCCCCTGCAGAAAACATTGTGCTGGATGTACAGTTGGTTGAGAGGGCCTCCACTGCTTCGCGGGCTTAGGTATAAAATACGGGATGCTGAAAACTCCGGGAAATATATTCCCGGAGTTATAAAAAACATATATCAATATTCAGACCAAACACTTCATCAACAGATTGACCATCAGATTCATCCTTTTCATTGCCGAACAGGCTGCTCTCCCCGGAAAAATGACTCTCCAGGTACTCTTATTATGTGTTTATTTTACCACGATTTAAGTGGAAATACAATCAAAAAATGACTCCGGTCTGATTTATAAAGAAATGGAAGCCCCGGTCCGATTCGCTCATCCGCCGGGGCTTCCATTTCTTCATTCTCTGATTTATTGTCTTCTCTATTTCATTATCATCTCTATTTCACGATTCGTCCCTAACTCCCTAATGCCGATGCATTGCCACCTGCTCTGCGCCCTGCATCTTTAAGTTCTCATGAACTTCTCTCTTATCCGCCTGGCCGATCAGTAAGTCCCTGGCTTTCTTGGCTTCAGTCTCGCTCTTGTGCTTGCTGGGGCCGCCCACGCAGCCGCCGACACAGACCATGCCTTCCACGAAATCGTCGGGCAGCTTGCCAATCTTAAGCAGCATCAGGGCTTTCTTGCATTCTGCGGCTCCGTTGCACTTCATGACGTTGATATCAGCATTTTCGCCGGTCTCCTTCAAGCATTCCAAAACTGCTGCCGTCACGCCGCCGCCATTGCCGAAACGCTTTCCAAATACGGATCCCTGCTGAAGTGTATTTTCTTCCGGCTCTAAATCTACGCCCTTTGCCACCATCATGGCGTGAGCCTCGCCCAGCGTCATGGCATAGTCCGCGTTGTCTTTAATATTTAAATCCAGAGTCTCGCTCTTCTTTGCGATACACGGCCCGATGAAGACGGTGATGGTCTCCGGATCCTCTTCCTTTAACATTCTGGATACAGCGCACATCGGGGAGACGGTCGTTGACATGTTGTCGAGCAGCATCGGATAGTGCTGCTTGATCATGTTGACGAACGCCGGACAGCAGGAAGTCGTCATCTTCTTGCCCTCTTTATATGCCTCCGCCCACTCTGCCGCTTCCGCAGCCGCGGTTAAATCGCCGCCCAGAGCAACCTCCACCATGTCTGCAAAACCGATCTTCTTAAGCGCAGTCCTCCAGCTGGCCATGGTAATCTCCGGTCCGTACTGGCCTTCTGTTGCCGGCGCCACCATGGCAACTACCTTCTTGCCTGCCTTGATTAAGTTGATGACATCCACCAGGAATGTCTTGGAACCGATCGCTCCGAACGGGCAGCTGTGGATACAGGCGCCGCACTGGATGCATTTGCTCTCGTCGATTACAACGATACCGTCCTCATCCATGGTGATAGCGTCCACCGGACAGCTTCTCTTACACGGACGGGTCAGGTCTGCAATTGCATTATACGGACACGCCTGGGAACATTTGCCGCACTCCTTACATTTCTCAGGATCGATATAGGCACGGTCATGGCCCATGGAAATGGCTCCGAAATTACAGGAATTCTGACATGCCTTTCCCATACACTTCTGGCAGTTGTCGGTTACGACGTAGCGGGCAATGGGACATCCCTCACAGGCGGAGCTGATAACCTGTACAATGTTCTTCGTATCTTTTCCACTGGGGCATAAGCCCTCTGCAAGGCGAACACGTTCTCTGATGATCTCGCGTTCCCTGTAGATACAGCAGCGGAACTGTGCTTTCGGGCCCGGAAGCATCTTGTAGGGAATCTCTTCCCTGCGCTGCTCCAGACAGCCTTCCCACGCCATTTTCGCCACCTCGTACAATACCTGATGTTTTATGCGAAGTAATGTTGCATCGTTTGTTACCATAATTTTCCTCCTCGTAACTTCCATCTGCCGGAAGCAGAATGGATATCTATAGCAAATCTCATTAATAATAAGTTACCGTAACTTTTTTTCCCATCTCTTCCACCGTGTGTTTTAACTGCTCCACCAGATTCTGGCGGATACCGAGGTCAAATGGAAGACCGGGGTTCTGATATGCGCTGTTGATGGCTTTTCCAACGTACAGCTTCAGTTCCGTACAGTCCTCGATCAGCATCTTCGCCACCATGGACGCACCGTTTGGTTTATCCAGCTCCAGGAAAAATTCTTCTGTGACCGCCTCGTTCTTTACATAACGCCTCAGCAGCTGGAGAACGCGGTTTAAGGTGAGAACGCCTTCCGTGACAAGCTCAATGCCATCGATGTAGGCGATCGGCGGAATATCGGGATCATTGTAATCCAGCGAGACGTCCAGGCTCTTCTTCGTGGTTCTGGCCACGATATTGGCGCTGGTGCCGCCGCAGACCACACGCTTGGTAAATTCATCTCCCGACATGAACTCGGCCACCATGGCGGTATCATCCTCCGGGTTCCTGGCGGGTCCTGTCATCAGATGCACCGGCTTCCTGTCAATGATACGCATGACAGCCACCGTCGTGTCATCTCCCGGACGGAACTGGTACAGTTCGTCACAGGCCCGGCTGAGGGCCGTGGCCAGACGGATCGCAGAGATCGTGATCCGGTACTGTTTCAGCGCATAGGCGGCGATGTCTTCCCAGAGCCAGCCAAAGTTTAGAAGCTGCCCCACTCCGGCGTGGATGGTGCCGTCGCTCATCAGAACTAAGGCATCTCCTTTTTTTACCCGGAAACGGTACTCGTTGATCTTCTTGTTCTGAATTACACGGATATTCTGGGGAATCGGAACCAGTTCTCCGGCGCGGATAAAGATACAGCTCGGATTGTCAAATTCCACCAGATAGGCGTCTCCGTTATGGAATACCTGCAGGATACTGAAGGTAGAATATGCCACCTGCCGCACCTGGCAGACCGGGAGCGTCTCCACGATCGTCTCCACGCATTCCTCCAGAGTCGCGCCGTTTAAAAACATGGTTCCTAATATCTTCGAGGTCAGGGTCGCCAGAATATTGGCCTTGACTCCGCTTCCCATGCCGTCGGCGAGAATCATGATGTTGGAATTCTCCGTCTGGAGCAGTTCCACCTTATCGCCGCACAGGACCTCGTTGAACTTATTCAGGCTTTTGTATGCAACGTCTACTGTTACTCCCATCACTTGACCTCGCTTTCACTTCCTTCATCCAGCAGGGACCGGCAGAGCTTTGTAAGCGTGGTCTTTGTTTCCGCTGTCGTTTCACCCAGCAGACCGGCAATTTCCTGGGCTACCATCATCTGCTTATGGATTACCCGCTGCGCCAGATCGATGGTCTCCAGCTTCTTTTCATACTCCTGCTTCGCCAGCTCCTCTTCCTTCGTGATATCGATAAATGTGGCGAGCACCACGTCCTCTTTTTCAATATAAACGATATTCTGGAGCATGGAGAAATTATATTCGCTATAGGTCACCTTTTTTCCATGAATATTCTGATGGGAATCGTAGACCCACTGGAAATCCGACGGATCGATGAATTCATACAAATACATATTTAAGGCTTCCTGCCTCGTCTTCCCGAAATACTTCTCTCCAACCGCAGAATACTCCAGAACCTTCATGTCCTTATCCACGATCAGAACGATATTCGGAGATGTCTCCATCACCAGATTTGATAAGGATTCGGCCTTTTCATGCATAAACGGAATGCACATTCCCAGTTCGGCTTTCTTCTGGAATACGGCGATGGCCTTCTCCCGGCAGGTGGAATAACCGCAGGCGCCGCAGTTTAACTCGTCCTCCGGTTTCGTCTTCCCCGTCTTCTTAAGGATCTCCTGGATCTGGGCCTCTGTCGGCATCGGTTCTCTCGGAGAACGGTCCATGAATAACTTATTGAAGGAGATTTTATTGACGATTTCCTCAACCTCGCTCTTTTTTGCAGGATCTTTTTCGATGGTCTCTTCCATATCCAGCTTTACCTTGAATCTGGATATGCTCTCGTCCTCTACGGTCGGTCCCTTGATGCAGCCGCCGGAGCACATGTTCATCTCGATGAAACAGCCTTTTATCTCACCGCGCACCATACTTTCGCATAGATCGATGCAGTTCCTGGCGCCGTGAACGTAGAATTTCCGATAGCCGTCCTTCTTCTCCTCTGTGGCAAGAACGGAATTCACGACTCCGTTGGTGACCGGATAGAGGCGGTTGACCTTGGGATCCAGATGGCGGAACGGAATGTCTTCACAGTCCTCGATGGTGATTTCTTCCTCGTTCAGCCAGCGGTTGATATCGTTGAAGTTTAAGACCGCGTCGATACAGGAATCGTGGCGGACATCGCCCGCTTCTTTCTTCTTGGCGATACACGGGCCTAAGAATACGACCTTTACATTCGGTCCCAGCTCTTCCTTCAGCATCTTGCCGTGGGCAATCATCGGCGAGACAATTGGCGCCATGTAGGGGATTAGCTGGGGATAATAGATCTCAATTAAGTCATTGACGCTCGGACAGCAGGTGGTGATGATCGTTTCCATCTCCCCCTCTTCCAGAAGCCGTGCGTATTCAGCCGTCACCATGGCTGCGCCCTCCGACGTCTCCCGGACATCTGCAAAGCCCAGCTTACGAAGGGCTGCATTAATCTGGCCGATGGTCTTGTATTTTAATAATCCCATATAGGATGGGGCGATGGATACGACGGTTGGGATGTGATTCGCTATGTAACCCTTTACAGTGTTTAAATCGCTTACCAGCGTTTTCGCTGACTGTGGACAGACCTGCATGCATTTTCCGCATAAAATGCATTTGTCCGGCATAATCTCGGCCCGCTCATCTTTAATCATGATCGCCTTGACTTCACAGTTGCGGACACATTTGTAACAGTGCTTGCATTTCGTAGCCTTGAAATCAATAATCGCCATGATTACAGCCTCCCTACGATTTCTTTATCGAAAAACTCCTTTGTGTCTTCTGGTTTTAAAGAGAATAATTGGCCGTCTACGGTTACACAGACCCCGTTGACACAGTTTCCGCTGCAGAAGGAACCATTTAAGTCTACTTTGCTTTCTAAATGATTCTCCTTTACCAACTGCTGGAGCTGGGCGATGATTTCTCTGGAACCTTTTAAATGACATGCGCTTCCTATACAGATTGTAACTCTCATGAAAATCTCCCTCCAATATCTTGTGTTTGGTTGTGGTGGTGATGGGTAAATAAAATACTTGGTTTGAATGGTCGCTCATAGTGGCGGGGGGTGCGGGCAGAGCCCTGAAATGCCTCCGGCATTCCAGGGTCGCTTCGCTCGCCATACAGATACACCCGAAGCCGGCGCGGAATATGAAAGGCAAAAACGGCTTTTCATATTCCGCGCCGGCTTCGGGTGTATCTGCCTGGCTCTGCCCTTTGCGTACATTATCTCACATTGACATATTATTATCAATCAGAAAACTTCATCTGTGCTGTACTTTTTCACATACATCCAACCATGACATCCACGATCTCCTGCTTTTCTGCATCTATCAGTCCATATGTGTTTAACCTCAGCTTCGGAATTACCGGCAGACTGGCGAATGCCAGTGTCATAAACGGGTCGATCGACTTTGATATTCCCAGTTTACCGGCTTCTTCTTTTAGCTTTTCAAGCTTTTCATCTACAGCTTCCGCCGCCTCTTCACTCATTAATCCGGCAATGGGCAGGGCAAGTTCGCCCAGGACTTTACCATCCGCTACTACCGCCAGGCCTCCGCGGTTCTTTCGTACCGTGTTTCCAGCCAGAACCATGTCGCCATCGTTGGTTCCTGCAATGATTAAATTATGGGAATCGTGGGCAATGCTGGTCGCTACCGCACCGTTTTTCAGTCCGTAGCCGCCCAAGAAGCCCAGCCCAATGTGGCCGGTGTCGTGGTGGCGCTCAAATACTGCCATTTTTACGATGTCCTGATCCACGTCCACACCTGGGGCGTATCCCTCATTTTCAGTCCATGATACCAGACGTTCCGTGGTGGTCAGCTCGCCTGGCGTTAAACATAATACCCGCACCTGATCACTCTTTTTTTCTATATGGAGCTGCTCCGGCACGATCTCCTTTAAATGGAAGGAATCTCCGACCCTTACGGGCGTGTCTATGTGCTTTATCTCCGCAGCCAGGATTCCTTCTTTCATGGAACCATTTTCCGCTACCAGCTTCCCATTTTTATATACCTGCTCCACACGGAAATTCTCAAAATCCGACACTACGATAAGATTCGCCTTGTATCCCGGCGCTACCGCCCCCCTGTCTTTTAACCCGAAATACTGAGCCGCGTTATAGGAACCCATAATCACGGCGTGAACCGGGTCGGCGCCAAGGCTTATGGCTCTCCGTATGATATAATCAATATGGCCGAGACGGAGTAAATCGCCCGGATGCTTGTCGTCCGTCACCAGCATGCACCGGTGGTAGTATGGCTCCTGAAACAGCGGAATCAGCGCCTCTAGGTTCCTGGCAGCCGTGCCCTCCCGGATCATGATCCATTGGCCACGGCTCAGCTTCTCGATCGCTTCGGAAGCATCGGAACACTCGTGATCCGATTTCACACCGGCTGTCACGTAGGCGTTCAGTTCCTTGCCGGAAAGGCCGGGGGCGTGGCCGTCCACCAGCTTATTCCTGTCGAGAGCGCCCGAAAGCTTGTCGAGAATCCCACGGTCCGCCCTCGTGGTGCCGTAGGAATTCATCAGCTCCGCAAGGCCCAGCACACGCTCTTCTTTATAAAATGGTTCCAGCTTATCTGCCGATAACACGGCTCCAGACTCATCCAGACCGGTAGCCGGCACACAGGATGGGAGCATAAAGAAGACATCCAGCGTCAGCCCCTTCGTCCGCTCCATCATAAACTGGATTCCCTGGGTGCCCGCCACATTGGCGATCTCATGGGGATCGGTGATGACGGCCTGGGTGCCGTGGGGAATGACAGTGCGCTCAAATTCTCCCGGCGCCACCATGGAGCTCTCCAGATGAATGTGGCCGTCTATCAAGCCGGGACAGACGACTGCTCCCTTTAAATCTATTTCCGTTACCCCTTCATAATCCCCCAGTCCCACGATGCAGCCGTCCTCGATGGCGATATCTGCCTGTTCCAGTCCGGCGGTAAATACATTTACAACGGTTCCATGCTTCAGTACCAGAGACGCCTTCTTCGCTCCGGCGGAAGCCAGAATCCGCTCTGACAGTTTCTTATCCATAAGATCAATACTCCCCTTTCTGTTCCTCTGGCTATCTGCCTGCCAGCTTTGTGACAGAGGCCGTAATCAGGCGCTTGAACAGCGGTGCCACACGGTCTGCTGTCTCCTGGACCTCGGTATGGCTCAGAGGCTCCTTGCTGATACCGCACGCCATGTTGGTGATACAGGAAATACCGCAGACAGCCATTCCCATGTGATTTGCCGCCACAGCCTCACAGGCCGTGCTCATACCGACCGCATCCGCTCCCAACGTCCTGCACATGGATACCTCGGAAGGGGATTCATAGCTGGGGCCGGTAAGCTGTAAATACACGCCCTCTTTTAACTCAATGCCCTCTTCCTTCGCCGTCTCTTTTATAATGTCACGCAGCTCTCTTCTGTAGATATCGCTCATATCAGGGAATCTCGGCCCCAGCTCGTCGATGTTAGCGCCGATCAGCGGTGACGGCACAAAGGTTGCGATATGGTCACGAATCAGCATGAAATCGCCCGCATGGAATGTGCCGTTAATACCGCCGGAAGCGTTGGTAAGAAACAGGATCTTCGCCCCCATAAGTCCCATGAGCCGTGCGGGAAGCACCACATCACTCATCGGATACCCCTCATAGAAGTGAACACGGCCCTGCATGATCACGACCGGAACGCCGTTTACATAGCCGAAGATAAATCTGCCCTTGTGTCCCGGCACCGTAGATACCGGAAACCCTTCGATATCTTTGTAATCAATGGCCGCGGCAACCTCGATCTCCTCCGCGTATTCTCCCAGACCAGAGCCTAAAACCAGTGCAATCTCCGGCTTAAAATCTGTCTTTTCCCGCACACTCTTTAAACAGCCCTGCAGTTTCTCATATACTTCGTTCATCTTGTCTTTATCCTCCTTCATTTCCTTTCTGTGATATAAGTATAAGTAATTACAGTATATCACAATTTATAATAGATCTGAACAGGTAAAATGGAAACCAGTAACATTTTGACAAAACCTGCCAGGTAATGGTATACTGGAATTGTTCGTTCTAACCCGAAAGGATTACCTGACGGAGAAGGCGAGGAGAAATCATCGATCGCGGGATTCCCCATGCCTTTTTTGGTGTGGTTTTTTTATTTCATAGTCAAGTGACTATGCCGCCGGGTTATTGATACGGACAGAAAGCGAGGATGATAATTATGAAAAAAGTATTACCTGTACTCATGGCTCTTGCCATGACGGCGGCGGCTCTTACCGGCTGTGCAAAGAACGGCGGTGAGACAGCGGCTGAAACCACAGCAGCGGCTGCCACAGAGGCTGCTGCCGAGACAACTGAAGAAGAAACCACAACAGCTCCTGAAACGGAAGCGGAGACGGAAAGCGCCGGCGCTGCGTCTTCTGACTTTACGCTTCGCATCGGTTCCTTAAAAGGGCCTACCTCCATGGGACTGGTCAAGTTGATGGATCAGGCGTCAAAGGGCGAGGCAAAAGGTTCCTATGAATTCACCATGGTGACCGCAGCCGATGAACTGCTTGGAAAGATCGTGAGCGGAGATCTCGATATCGCTCTGGTACCTTCCAACATGGCCTCCATCATTTTCAACAAGACCAACCACGGCGTTAATGTTTTAAATATCAATACTCTGGGAGTTCTGTACGTAGTATCGTCCGATGACTCCATCAAATCCATCGCGGATTTAAAAGGAAAAACCGTTTACTTAACCGGCAAGGGAACGACACCGGATTACGCACTTCAGTACTTATTGAAGGCAAATGGTATGACCACGGATGATGTCACTCTCGAATACAAATCAGAGCCGACCGAGGTTGCCGCTCTCTTAAAAGAAAAGCCGGATGGTATCGGACTTCTTCCGCAGCCATTCGTCACAGTGGCCATGGCCCAGAATGACACCCTCAAGATGGTGCTCGATCTGACCAGGGAATGGGAAGCCGTATCCGGTGAGGACGGCGGAAGCCTCGTAACGGGTGTAACCATCTGCCGCGGTGAATTATTCGAAGAACATGGTGATGCAGTCAAAACATTTATGGAAGAACAGAAAGCATCTGCCGCATTTGCCAATGAGAACGTAGCCGAGACAGCCAAACTCGTAGCAGCCGCGGGCATCATCGAAAAGGCCCCGGTGGCAGAAAAGGCGATTCCATACTGCAGCATTACCTATATTGACGGAAGCGATATGAAAAACATGCTCTACGGATATCTTTCCGCTCTGTATGAAATGGACCCGACCACAGTGGGCGGCGAGCTTCCTGCGAAAGACTTCTTTTATATGCCATAAATAATGAATAGTTAAGTATGTATCCGGCGGCCGGTCTCCGGCCGCTGAATTTTTGCAGTAAGCTGTCTGGTAAATTTAGTACGGTTAAGTTCAGACAAAATAAGCGAGGAGGGTCACACCATGAAACCATCAGGTCTGGGGCGAAAAGCCGGCATCATCTGTTTCTGGCTGGTGCTCTGGCAGTTTATCAGCATTGCCGTTCACAATTCCATTATCCTGGTCGGCCCCGCGGAGGTTGCGGGGGCGCTGATTGCCCAGATCTCCACGGCGGAATTCTGGAGGACGATTGGTCTTACCTTCGGCAAAATCAGCACCGGATTCTTAGGTGCGTTCCTGGCCGGCATCCTGGCGGGAAGCGCCGCCTGCCGTTTTCCATTCTTAAAGGATTTGCTGGAACCCGTCATGGTTCTGGTCAAATCGGTGCCGGTGGCTTCCTTCGTCATTCTGGCGCTGATCTGGATCGGTTCCAGAAACCTGTCGGTCTTTATCGCGTTTCTGGTGGTATTTCCCATGATCTACATCAATACCATCGCCGGGCTTCACAGCGCGGAGCCCCAGCTTCTGGAGATGGCCAGGGTCTTTCATATGTCGGGCTGGAAGAAATTCCGTTACATTTACTGGCCCGCCCTGCTTCCCTATCTCATAAGCGGCGCCAATATCAGTCTGGGCATGAGCTTTAAATCCGGTATCGCGGCCGAGGTCATCGGTGTGCCAGACCACTCCATCGGTGAAAAACTCTACATGGCAAAAATCTATTTGAGCACAGCGGATCTATTTGCCTGGACTCTGGTAATCATTGTCATCAGCGGCCTGTTTGAAAAGGTCTTCATCGAGCTTCTAAAGGCGGCAGAACGCCAGAACAGAGCGAAAAGAAAGCGGGGTGCGTGAGCCAATCACTATGGAAATTACAGTAACGAATCTCTCAAAATCATTTGACGGGCGACAAGTCTTCAGCCAGGTCAGCCAGACCTTCCGGACCGGAGACATATACTGCCTCATGGGCACCTCCGGCTCGGGAAAGACCACCTTCTTCCGGATTCTCCTCGGACTCGACCAGCCTGACAGCGGAACGGTATCCGGGACAGAGGGCGCATTCCTCTCGGCGGTCTTTCAGGAGAACCGCCTGTGTGAATCTTTCTCTTCCCTCGATAATGTGCTGATGGTCTTCCCGAAGGTAACGAAGGAAATACGGGAGTCCGTAAAGGAAGATTTATGTAAACTTCTCCCCGAAGAATCCATCTACCGGCCGGTCTCCACCTTAAGCGGCGGAATGAAGCGGCGTGTTGCCGTCTGCCGGGCGCTGGCGGTGCCATTTGACGCGGTCCTTATGGATGAACCGTTTACCGGTCTGGATGAGGACACACGAAGAAAGGTCATCGAATTTGTCAAACAGAAGACAGCCGGAAAGCTGGCGATTATCAGTACCCATCAGGAGGAGGATGTCCCCCTTCTGGGCGGCAGTCTGATCCGCCTTACGGCAGAAGAAAAAGGGATATGACCCCATCACTCCGGGTCATATCCCTTTTCTCTTACTTGTTCCAATCCGTCAAAACCGGATTATTTAATCTTAAATGATTTTACTGCCTCTTCAACCTGCTTGGAAACGGCCTCATCAGTTGACATAACCGTTCCTGTCGCACAGGAGTAGGTCTGCTTTGCCGCGTCATAAGAACCGGATTCAGCAAGGTAGTGAATCCCGTCGTTAGGATTCGTGTACTTCATGGAGTACTGGAAGGTCTGGCTTCCGTCATCTTTCGTCTTCACATCGTAGGAAAGAATCGCCATGTCATCGCCGCGGCTCACCATATTCTTGTATTCTTCCGCTGTATCCGGATAAATCTCACGGATAGAGTCTGCGGAACTGCCGCTGATCGTCATGATTTCCAGCATGTCGTCACCGCTTGCGGAAAGGAAGGTCACATATTCATCGTCGCTTCCCTCATCGATGGTCCAGCCGGCCGGGACCTTGATCTCAAACTTGCCGTTGGCTGCCTTAAATACGCCGTCGGAACCAATCTCGCCCGCTGCAGATGCGGTAGTTTCTTCCGCGGCCTCATCAGCCTCATCCATCTCTTCCTCTTCTGCCTGGTCTTCTTCCTCTGTACTTTCAGCTTCTGACGCTGTCGTCTCTGCCCCGGTAGTGGTTACTGCCTCTGTCGTTGCCTCTGTGGAAGCGGTTGTCTCTGTCTTATCTTTTGATCCGCACGCAGTTACTGCCATCATAACGGCTGCCGCCACTGCCAGCGTAATGATCCTGCTGTTCTTTCTCATAATAATCTCTCCTCATAATCTGTCTTAACTTGTTGCGACGAAGAGGATTATAACATGTTCAGATTCTTTTGTATAGTGTATTAAAAGAACCGAAAGAATCACAAACAATTCTTAATAAACTTTATGTTCTGTTTATCATGTTCTCATTATTTTCCTTTTGTTACCGGCCGGAATCCGCGCCATGCGGAGCCGGAAAACAGGCCTCTCAATGGCCGTCCGAAGCGATGGAGATCAGGAATCGATTGATCTTCCCTTTATTTTCCTCGTAGAGGTCAATATTTTCATAAAGTTCTTTATAATAGGTAAATATAAACTTTTTCGTCTGAATCGTATTCTTCATCGTGGCTTCCTTCGCCACCAGGCTGTTCTTCGTCTTCACGTAATAGTAGGTGGGATACGGCAGCGCACAGATGCGCTCCGCGTAACAGAGGTACTGAAGGTTGAATAGAAAATCTTCACACCAGTTCAATTCCCTGCTGCATCGAAGCATATGTGTGTTCAAAATGTCCCGGCGGTACAGTTTATTCCACATGACTCCGTAGTAAAAGTTGGCCGGTTTTTCCATCATGTGCTCCGCAAAGCCTTCCCTGGTCATAACCTCGTATTCCTTGATATGGCCTTTTCTTCTTATTTTATCATGGTTGACACGGAAAAAATGGGTGATGACCATATCGCAGGAGCTATGCTCTGCCGCGGATACCATCATCCTCGTGGCATCCGGGGTGACCCAGTCATCACTGTCCACAAACTGCAGGTATTTCCCCTCTGCCTGGTCCATTGCCAGATTGCGGGCGTCGGATACCCCGGACTGCTCCTTGCGGATTACTTTGATCCTGGCGTCCTGCTTTGCATACTCACGGCATATTGCCAGACTCCCGTCTTCACTTCCGTCATCTACCAGAAATACCTCCAGCTCCTGGTAATCCTGCTTTAAAATACTGTCAACACACCGCTTCAGTGTCTTCTCCGAATTATGAATTGGAACAATTATACTCACCAATGGCAGCTGCACGTTACTTTCCTCCCCGCTCTGTTTCCAGCAGCTTTATTTTAATAGGAAGTCCGCCCCCATACCCGGTCATGCTCCCATCCGCACCGATTACCCGGTGGCACGGAATCAGAATCGGGATGGGATTGTGGTTATTGGCCATCCCCACCGCCCGGAATCCTTTCGGGCTTCCGGCAAGGATCGCAATGTCCCTGTAGCTTCTCGTCTCCCCATAAGGAATGGTCAGAAGCGCGTCCCAGACTCTTTTCTGAAATGGTGTTCCCTCCGGTCTCAACGGCAGATCAAATGCCGTGCGCTTACCGGCCAGATACTCCGCAATCTCTTTGGCGGCCTGGAGCGTTAAGTCTGTTTCCTTTTGAACGCCCTCCTTCAGAGGGATTCTGCCGAAGCTGATACTGCTCACCGCGCCGTCCGTATCTCCTATGGTGAGCGGACCCAGTGCGGATTCGTAAAATTCATAATAAAGCATGGGGATTTTCCTTTCTATGGATATCATCTGTGGCTCTCTTCGATCGCAGTCCGCGATCGATGTCTTCTACCGGCTAGTATACCATAAACAGGCGGTTTCGGCACCCATTTGGCGGCTTCCCGCCGGATTTTATATTTCTTCTCCCATTTTTCAAGATTTCCTCATATTTCTTTAAGTTTTTTTATGAAATGTTTATGGTGCGGACAAATTTATGACACAATTTTCTCCTATACTAAATAATGTAAAGGAACCCCACCCTTTTAACATTGACTTTTTATTTTTCATACTCGGCCGGCAGTAACCCGATGGTTACTGCCGGCCCCTCCCATTTATGGGGGATTTTTTATTTTATAGCAGTTCAGTCTTGGCTTCCAGCTGCCGCTGTCCGGTCCGGCGCTTTCGTTTTCTGGACCTTTCCTGTGACTTTGCAGGGCATTAACAGTTCTTAATACGCAAAATTTTCGTTCAGTGAAAATCCCCACCTGTCTGAACACAGCGAGTTTGGGGATTTTCACTGGCTTTTAGTAAAATCCTGCACATTTAGAAATGCTTATGCCCGAAACCGGAACTGGAAAGGTCCAGGAAACGAAAGCGCCGGACCGGGAAGCGGCAGCTGGAAGCTAAGGCTGAACTGCTACTTTTTTTTATTTTTTTCAAATAACGGTTGACAAGTTTTGCAGTATCGTATATAATAACTCTTGCGTCGCGAGACGGTGGATAAAAATTACAGAGAAATTCTGTTTACGGGGTGTGGCTCAGCTTGGCTAGAGCGCCTGGTTTGGGACCAGGAGGTCGCAGGTTCGAATCCTGTCACCCCGATGATAGTAAAAAGATAACATTTGTTATTTTAACTACTGTCTCTCATGTTTATCTGCGGGTGTAGTTCAATGGTAGAACACTAGCCTTCCAAGCTAGATACGTGGGTTCGATTCCCATCACCCGCTTGTGAGTCTGTAGCTCAGTTGGATAGAGCAACGGCCTTCTAAGCCGTGGGTCGGGGGTTCAAATCCCTTCAGGCTCGTTTCACATCAATTAACCAGCGATGTGTGCGATTTGTTTATGGTGGGTATGGCGAAGTTGGTTATCGCGCCAGATTGTGGCTCTGGAGGCCGAGGGTTCGAATCCCTCTACTCACCTTTCCCTTATAGGGAATTTTTTTTTATCTGGAATTATCATACGATATTGGGCCATCGCCAAGCGGTAAGGCACAGGACTTTGACTCCTGCAGTCGCCAGTTCGAATCTGGCTGGCCCAGCTTTGGGATACTAGCTCAGGTGGTAGAGCACTTGACTTTTAATCAAGTTGTCCGGGGTTCGAGTCCCCGGTGTCTCAGTAATGATATGGTATGTAAAGACCATCCAAAAAAGTCGTCGAGTACGACTTTTTTTTGTGGAGTAAAGCTTCCTCTTTTTACGTTCTCATTTGACATTATTTTATCACTCTGTGCGACGCAACATACGGCACCTAAAAAACTTTTAGGCTACCTAAATATTTTTGTATATTCTGTATTCAATCTAGTATTTTCCTAAATATTTTTTAGATACTATGCGGATTGCCCTTTTTCCTCCTCCTGTATATAATAATGGTATCAAAGAAAGAGAGGTGTTACATATGACATATTTAGCATATATCGTAGTATTCTCACTGCTGGCATTGGAAATCTATCCGATTATCCGCAAAGGTGCTCACAAAGCTTAATTATAAATTCTTGACATTTCCGCCCTCAGATGGTATCATCCATTGGTGTCAGCGGGTATGGCGGAATTGGCAGACGCGCCAGATTTAGGTTCTGGTGGGAGACCGTGCAGGTTCAAGTCCTGTTACCCGCACTGAATCATGATAATCCGAACCCGGTTCCAATAGGGGACGGCTTCGGATTTTTAATTTATTTTTAGTGCAAAGCAAAAGCGGCGGTATCGTGAGTGATACCGCCGCTTTTTAATCTATTAACGGAGTTAAATTTTAGGAAGCTATTAAAAATAAATTTATGTATCAAGTCTTTTTTTCTTTTATATGGTACAATTAAATAACAATTCTTACACGACAAAAATTGATGTAATAGGGAGTGATTGTATGGAGGGAGAGATTATGGATTTAAACACATTTAGAAACGATAAAGAAATTATTCAATATTTAGAGGGACAATTGGAAAAAATAGATAGTTTAAATGAATGTAGATTATATAAAGAAGAGCAACTACAGTTAACTGATGAAATGATTCATTTTAGAAACTGTATTGAGTGGATTATTCGTTCAAATCAAGTGATTAAAAATGTTAAATATGCTTTAACAAGGTGCTTAAAATATGCTGAAGCTATGACATGGCCTTTAGAAGAAACAGATAACAAAGAACTATACTCATATTATCTGGAAGATGCTGTTTACCGTAATTTAGTACTTTGGGATATATTTCGGCAACTACTTAATGAATTTTATGAGTGCGGATTTTCAGAAAGTGATAATATTAGTATTTACAAGTTTTTGAGGGAAAATAAAAATAAAATTGGTGTTGATAAGGTCAACGGTATTTTAAATTATATCAATAGTTCTGACCACAAAATGGTTAGAGAAACTTTAAGGAATTCTTTTACTCACTCTGTTGAGGCAACATCTTCTTATTTTTTTCATAGGAATATAAATGGTAAAATTCAGCCTCAAATGGAATACTTTTTTCCAAAACATCCGTTTGAAAATTTGAATTTTGTTGTAATGGATGTTCTCAAATTAATTGATTTATTAAATCAGGTCATAAATGAGATGCATGAATATCGTAACAATAATTTCATTTTACTCAAAGTTATTACAATAATGCCATGTGGAAAAGAAATTGAAGATTCGGAGTATTGGAACTTTGGAATACTCAAGGAAAAATACGAGCAAATTATTGTACCATGTGAAACACATTGTGATAAGGCAAATAAATACAATGAAACTTATGTATGCAAACCCACTAAAATTATTTTTCAAAGAATTCATTCTAAACCTGAACAAACGATTGAAACATTAATACCAACAATGACATTTTCGGAAATAGAATCAGCATTTGGAATCGGCTGATAATGAAATGTCAAAAAGCGTATGTCAGCAAAAGCGGCGGTATCGTGAGTGATACCGCCGCTTTTGTCATACATTCTTTTCTATGTCTGTTTCTCCTGCCCTCCGCGCCTTCCATTCCTCAAACTCTTTTTTACCCTCCGGGCTTTCAAAGAATTTTTGTATTTCAGGAAGTAAGCACCGGGCAAGGGCTTCTATCTCGTGTTGTGGGATATTTGTGTCCGGCTGCTTTTTGGTCATAAATCCCCTTTCTCAATATTTAATTTTCAATGTACAATGCCGCTATACAGCGGTGTGAATTTTAAAACATATCATTACCTGTCCTTTGTAGAATGGCGTTGTTCCGACCGTACTTGTTCCAATACCTCCGGGGGAATCCGCTCTATAAGCCGTTTCATATTATATAAATCACTTTCCAGCTTCGCCTTTTCCATTGTATTTTTCATCTTTCCGGCTTCGCTGGCTTTGGCTCTCGTTTCCAGCTTTTTATTTTCTTCCAGCAGGTCATTGATAGTAACCTTGTACTTTTTAAGTTGTCCGCTGAAATTCTCCATCTGCGGAAACCATTTTTTCAGCATAGAGAGGGCCTCTTCCTTTTTCTTACCAGCGTTCATCACATTGATACTGTCCAGCGTCTTTTCAATGGCTGCGGCCTGTTTAGATAATGACACAGCCTGTTTAAACAGCCGGGTAGGGATATGCCTGCGTCCCGTCTGCCGGGAACTTTCCCCTCGTTCCAAGTCGGGAAAACCCTTAACCATACAGGCGTGAAAATCGTCCTGCCATCTTGACAGGCTGGCCCGGTTCCCTAAAATTTCTTTCGCACACAAGCGATTATCCTTCGTCAGCGGCACAAAAGTCAAGTGCATATGGGGTGTCCGCTCGTCCATGTGAACAACTGCCGATACAATATTTTCCCGGCCTACGCGCTGGATAAGGAAGTCCGCCGCCCGTTGAAAAAAGGCTTCTGTCTGCTCCCGTGTCTTTCCCTTGAAAAATTCCGGGCTGGCGGTTATCAGCGTATCGACAAACCGGGTACTGTCCTTGCGTGTTCTGCACCCGGCCTGCTCTATCCGGCTCTGGATAAAATGATAATACCGGCCCTCCGGCTTTACGATATGGAAATTGTACTTACTTTTTGACATATCAATGTCGGGATTGCTGGCGTACTTTTCTTTCTGCCTTTCGTGGTGGGCTTCCAGCGGGCGCGCCGGATTGCCCTTGTGCTTTTCAAACCGTAAAATGGCATATTGCGGCAATCTGTCAATCCTCCTTCCTGCGGACGGTTAGAAGCGTATTTTCTGGGGAAAAGGTACTGACATACCACTTTCCCCGGAACACCGCCCGCATCTCTTTGTAGAATAAGGCTTTTCAAGGTCCTATTTGTCCGCCCGGCCCCTCCGTTTCCTGTCGCTGGCGCTCTTCTGTTCCCGATGCACCTTTACGGCACAAAGGCCGCAATATTTAGCCCGGTTGGAGTGGGGAACAAAAGCTGCACCACATTTTGCGCACCGCTTTACATTATCGCGGCTAAAAATTTCTGCTTCTAACGCTTTGTCCTGCGGTAAGACTGCCCGCCGGAACCATGTACAGCATACGGAATAGGAAATTATCTGCGGGCATGTACAGGCTTCCCCATCGTACAGCAAAAGACAATGGCCGCTTTCATAGTTACAGCAGGTGTTCCGTATCAGCGCATTGGCCCGTTTTCTCTGCGTCGGCGTCATACGCGGCAGAGAGCCGCCCGGCCCACGCTCGATTGGTTGTAGTTGCATATAATCAATCCTCCGTTTTGGTTATTTTTATCCTGTTCGCTTCTTTTCCGTTCTCCCCGAAAGCTGTTCCTGCCCCCTTCCGGCGGCGTTTCCCGGTGTTGGTACGCTCTCCGCAGCTTCGGGCCAAGTTGGCCCGAAGTGGTGTCATGGCGATACTTCCCCTGTCGGTGGTATCTCTTTTGGACGGTAATTCACTTGTTTATGTTCACCGATGAACTAACATAAGTGTATACTTTTTTTACCGTCCGTCCCGTATATCCAAGAAGTCGGAAATTCGTTTGGAAAAGTAGATATTTCCACGCTCTCGGAAATATGGTAGAATTAAAAAATCATAGGAATGGGGGTGGGGAAATGGCGTTGACTATACAGGAACGGCTAAAAGATTTGCGGGTGGAACATGGGCTGACGCTGGAACAGCTTGCAGAGGAAGTGAACCTGTCTAAATCCGCGCTAGGCAGCTATGAGGCTGACGACTTTAAGGATATAAGCCACTATGCCCTGATTAAGCTGGCAAAGTTTTATGCTGTTACCGCTGACTACCTGCTGGGGCTGACAGAAACAAGAAGCCACTCAAACGCTGATTTTGCTGAACTTCGTTTGAGCGACAAAATGATAGATTTACTGAAAAGTGGGCGGATTGATACGGCCCTACTCTGTGAATTAGCGACGCATAAGGATTTTGTAAAGCTGCTGGCGGATATTGAAATATACGTGAATGGTATCGCCGCTTCCCAAATCCAGAATTTGAATACATGGGTAGACGTTGTGCGGGCTGAAATCATGGACAAGTACCAGCCAGGGGAGCATGATAAAACGGCCCACCTGCTGAACGCAATCCATATACAGGAGGGCGAATATTTCAGCCAACGGGTGCATAATGACATTGATTGTATCATGGAGGATATAAAAGAAGTCCATCGGGGACGAAATGAAAGCGTTTCGGAAAATTCAGCCGCCGCTGAACTCAAAAAAAGTTTGGACGAAATAGCAGACTTCAAGGGGAGCCGTTTGGAACAATTAATTATGTTATTCTGCAAACAAACGAAATTAAAGTACAGCCGTTTGACAGAGGAAGAAAAGCAATGGCTGACCAGAATTGCACAGAAATCTGAACTGCTAAAAACTTCTATCCCGCAAAGAGGGAAAAAGAAATCATTAGATTAGCAGTTAAAGCGGACGCTGATCTCTGCCATAGATATTTCCATACAGTAAGAAGAAGGCCACTCAAACGGTAATACTTTGAGCAGCCTTCTTTTTACTGTATTATGGATTACTTTTATTCTGGTTATCAATCAGAACATCAGAACTGACTTTGAGCACTTCACAGATTCCTTTCAGCTCGATATCAGTCACAAACCGCTGATAATTCTCAATTCGTGTAATGACATTCTTATCAAGATTATATCCGGCTAATTGTAATTTATCAGCCAAGTCTCTTTGAGATAGCGAAAAGTGCTTGCGTAACTCAACAAGTTGTGAACCTATAAGATTTTTTTGTCCATCTTTAGAAAGTATCTTTGCCATCTAATTCCCTCCCTCTATCAATAAAAAGTTTGTATCACTTTTTGCACCAATCCTCTTGATTTTATATCAGGAATGGAATATAATCGGTTGTAAAAGTGAGACAAGGGAGGAATAACATGATTAAAGGTAGTGAAGAATTTAAAGAAATAATTTACAATTTAATGATTGGAGCGTTTGATTTAGAGCATTATCCAATCGAAGAAAGTCAATATGTATCAAATGAATACGAGGAAGAAAAATTTTGTTACAAGGCATATCAAGAAATTTATAATGCCAACTGCCGCATTTGTGAACGTCTGGGCGTTGATATTGATGAGGACAACGACGTGGAACTTATCATCAATAACTTATTAGACATTGGTAAATATTTATCAATGAAAATGTATGACTATGGCGTTTTCTTTTCTTCTCCATCAATCAAATAAGCATAGCTGACATGGAATAATTCCGATAATGCTTTCAGTTCTAAATCTGTGACATATCTTTTGTTGGTTTCGATACGGGTAATGACATTCTTATCCATATCAGTGCCAGATAACTGTAATGCGCGGGCTAAATCCCGTTGTGACAGCCCATGCGATTCTCTAAGTTCTTTCAAGCGTGAACTGATTAAATTTTTCTCGCCTGTTTTGGTTCGTGGCTTTGGCATATGATTTCCCCACCTTTTGTATCATAATATGCACTTTAGTTTATCCCAAAACTGACGGCTTATCGGTTGTAAAAGTGAGACAACAATAGAACAACACATAGCATTTAAGCATCTATTGACAAGGAGGGGTACTACTGTATAAAAAGCTAAAAGTTTATGAAGGCAGTCAGAGGAATTATAAATCTGTTCCTAAAATTATTTTATCCGGCCAATGGTTAGAGGCAATCGGTTTTTCAATCGGTAATCAGATTGAAGTGGAGTATTCCGATGATAAGATAATTGTTACCAAAGTTGCAGAGGCAGAAGAAAATACAAGCGAGAAGTGCAAGGGTTGAAATATTATATATGTTGTGTCACTAGCGTTAAGCAAATAGCAAAGTCAGGCGAGTAAGTCAACGGTCAAGATAAACGGCGCTATCGCGCCGCCGTTGACAGTCTCACCTGCCTTTGCTATTGGGTAATCAAGGGGAAAGCCTTAGAGTGGCTTTCCCCCACTTTTATTCTTAAAAAACTCTTTTTAAATAGATTGATTGGCGGACAATCACGGTCTGGAATTGTCCGTCTTGTCAACCATTTTGCAGAATAGTCAGGAACCGTCAAGGCCGGGCGAAATCCCGTTCATTTTAGCCTTGACGGTTCCTGACTGTTCTGCTATGTTTTAGGTGTGATTAGATTACTTCGGGCCAAGTTGACTCAAGGTTTATGAAAAAAGCAAGCGGTAAATCGGAATTGGGAGGAATAATAAAGTGAAAACAATTTCTCTGATTGAAAGTATTAAGGAGGTCGAACATGATTGATGTGAATGTATCTATTTCAGGTATCATCATGTGTTGTGATGAAAGTCTCTGTGGCATAACTTTGGACAGAGGGTATGCTATAGAAAAGTGTGGTCTTGATACGCTATTTTTCAAAGATAAGATAACTAATGGCAGAGGCAATTTGAACACAGACTATTTTGGCTCACGAATCATTGAAGATGAGAAGGTATCGTTTATTTGTTTAAAAAAGGACGATATTATACAAATAGAAGGTCCAAGCTTTAGTGCGTCTAAACGCGTGATATCAGACAAAGATTGTATGTGCGAAGATGAGCTTTCACAGTACATGAACAACGAAATGGTATACCTAAATGAACGAATCAATCTTCTCAGACTTTTTAAGTCTGGTAATATCGGATTTATAGATGTTTTCTTCCATTATTCGTTCACTGTAATGGGATTTATTAAAAACACTGTAGACCATTGCAATCATAATCAAACGCGAAATACAATTGCGAGTCAACGATTTACATTAAACGAATCGGAAGTCGTTTCGTGCAATCAGTGGCTTAATGATTACTGCAATGCACCGTATGCCTTGCTGAAAAATAGCATTGATGAGTTTTCATGGGGATTAGAACAGATTGATGTCCCGACTGGATTTGAACAGTATACAACGGCATTGGAAATGACTCTTTTACCGCAAAACCAACCTGGAAAAAAGCAAATGTTGGCTAATAGAATAAGTGCGCTATTAGGAAATACACCTACCGAAGTCCAACAGATTCATCAAAAGGTGCTGGATTTTTATAGATTTCGTTCTGAATCATTACACGAAGGGAATGGCTCTAATATTACAGATTCGGAATTGCACGAACTCGAAAATATAACAAGAGATGTTTTGAAAAAATGCCTTTGGCGTTGTAAAACTGAGCACAATTCAAACTCCAATGTTACATGGGAGGCAATAAAAGACGTAATTATAAATGACCTGATTGCGCAAGTCACCTTATTAAAAAATTCGGGTGTTTTGCTTGAATAGTAATGATATCAAAGGTTTCAACAGTGATATAGATGCCAAAGAAACTATATAAAGCCGAATTATTATAGCCACTTCGCGCAAAGTTGTCCCGAAGACAGAAGAATTACATAAGCTAGAGTTTTTCATATACGCCCTGTCGGCTGATGAAAGCAAGCGGCAATTTTCTCCTTAACAGTCGCAAATCCTGGCCCGCTTTCTTGCCGCTTCAAAATGCCATTGCCTATTCCGGCAGCAATGGCATTTTCGCGGCAACGCCGACAGAGCGTATAACACACTACACTTTGCTTCGCAAAGTCGTGTGCCAAAGGGTGTCCCTTTGGAAACCCCATTTTGCCGGAGTGTGTCCACACTCCGACAAAATGCCAAAATAAGCGGTATCAATCTGCTGTTATAAATATAGCAGAATTGACCGCTTATTTTGTTGCAAGCCGTTCTGTCTTTATGATTGCTCTATGTGTTTTTGTGATTGAATGTATGCTTAAACAGGGTTGAATAATATGCGTAGTTATGATATAATAATTACAAAGGACAGGAGGCAAAAATCATGAAAGAATTAGGAGAACGCCTGCGGACATTGCGTGAAAGTGTAAAACTCTCACAGGTAAAAATGGCAGAGTTATTGGGAGTAAAACAATCCAGCATTAACCGATATGAACAGGGGCTTTCGGCACCCTCTTTAGAAACACTTTTACAGTATGCGGATTATTTTGATGTATCTATGGATTATATTTTTGCTCGTACAGATAAGCCACAGGGCAAGCTATATGAATATCGTCCCAGGATTACAGCCGGAAGTGAGGAAATGAAGCAGTTTATTGAAATGTGTTTTGACCCACAATCACCTATGAATGGGAAGCTAAAACAAACGATTCTTCAATTGATGGAGGAGGATACAAAATGAATGGTGTCATTTATGCCCGTTATTCATCTGATAACCAAAGGGAAGAGAGTATTGAGGGACAGTTAAGGGAATGCAAGGAATACGCCCAGCGTAACGGCATTACAATTTTGGGAACCTACATTGACCGGGCGTTGTCAGCAAAAACAGATAACCGGCCTGAATTTCAGCACATGATTAAGGACAGCGCAAAGGGATTGTTTGACGTTGCACTTGTATGGAAATTAGACCGTTTTGCCCGGAACCGCTATGACAGCGCACGCTATAAGAATATGTTGAAAAAGAATGGAGTAAAGGTTATTTCCGCAAGAGAAAATATTTCAGAGGGCAGCGAGGGAATTATTCTGGAAGCTATGCTTGAGGGATATGCGGAATACTATTCTGCGGAACTATCAGAAAAGGTTATCCGGGGACTTACTGATAATGCGCTGAAATGTAAATATAATGGCGGCACTGTTCCTTTGGGTTACTATATTGATGAACAACAATATTATCAGATTGACCCCAAGACCGCCCCTGTCGTGCTGGAAATGTTCACACGTTATAGTGAGGGCAGCACCATGCAGGAACTTGTAAACTTATTGAATGACAGGGGTATGCGCTCTATTCGAGGCGGTAAGATAACACTGAATATTATGAACCACCTTTTAAAGAACCGCCGCTATATGGGGGAATACAGTTACCGTGATGTTATAAAAGAAGATGGAATCCCGGCGATTGTCCCAAAAGAATTATTTGAACGAGTACAGGAGCAATTAGCCAAGAACAAGAAAGCTCCTGCCCGCCACAAAGCCGAGGACGATTATCTGTTATCTACCAAATTATACTGTGGCAAGTGTAACTCTTTTATGGTGGGGGAAAGCGGCACAAGCCATACACTGAAAGTACATCACTATTACCGCTGTGTGAATACCAAGAAAAAGAAACTCTGTACTAAGAAAGCGGTCAAGAAAGATTGGATTGAAGATTTGGTCATTAACTATACAATGAAAGCCATCATGAATGATGAAGTCATGGAACGTCTGGTTGATACGCTTATGGAATTACAGAAAAAGGAAAGTACAAATTTGCCCCTTTTGAAGAAACAGCTTGCAGAAACGGAAAAAGGTATCAACAATATGCTGAATGCTATCCAAGCCGGGATTTTTACCCCGTCTACAAAACAGCGGTTAGACGAATTGGAAGAAACCAAGGGCCAGCTTGAAGTTAGTATTTTACAGGAAGAAATGCAGAAGCCCATGTTGACAAGGGAACAGATAGCATTTTTCATTTACCGGTTCCGAAAGTTTGACACAACAAAACGGGAACAGCGGCAAAGACTGATTGACAGTTTTGTGAATGCAGTGTATCTTTATGAGGACAAGGTTATTATGACATTCAACTATAAAGACGGTTCTAAAACTGTGACGCTTGCCGAGGTGGAGGGTTCGGATTTATCCTGCTTCGGTGCACCAGAAAGTCCATACTTAAACCATTTGTAAAAATTTACGGTGGTTTGGGTATTAGCAAATTCAATAGATCTAAGCAATGAAAGATGGGCAGCCGGTTTCGGTAGCCCATCTTTCATTTTTGGGCCACATTTCTCAAACTCACCTTCCAGCGTAACATTTCGGGGAAAAGGATTGAATCAAACGGTTCCTTATACTCAGCATCAAGCGTCAAATCCTCAGAAACCAGTATCCGCTTACAGCCTGAATAAACATTCTTTTTTGTAAATCATCAGCCAGCTTATAGACTTTGCCACATTCATCCAGAAGTTCAAATGTATTAGTCAGTTTTTGTTCAGATTTTGCATGTTCCGTTTGATTCTTGCAGACAAATGGAATCGAAGCGGATGGTTGGGCAACGCTATGACCTGATTAGGTACGCTTCCAGGGTTTTGTAGAATGGATGTGTATAAGTGACAAAAGCGACGCCGTTGGCCAGAGTGAACCGAAACTTCCTTATCGAAAATGACCTGACGCTATTTAAATATAACAGAAATGTTGACGATTCCAAGCTCTATGCCAAACCATCATATCATGTAATTATGAAGCAAAATGAACATAGCTACCATTCATAACAGGTGAACTATTTCCACTATCCAGAATAAAATTATATTAGAAGCTTGATACTCATCTGGTTTCTAAGATTCATAATGGAAGAGGGGATACAAACATGAATATATATAACTGCATGGATGAAAATTACCATAAAAACTGTAATAACTGCTGCAACTGCTCTTGCTGTCGAGGACCACAGGGTGTACCTGGCCCTCAGGGGGTACCCGGACCACAAGGCCAACAGGGACCAACCGGACCACAGGGCCAACAAGGACCGCAAGGCGTACAGGGACCACAAGGCGTAACCGGGCCACAGGGCGAACAGGGACCGCAAGGCGAACAAGGACCGCAAGGCGTAACCGGGCCACAGGGCGAACAGGGACCACAGGGCGTACAAGGGCCGCAAGGCGTAACCGGGCCACAGGGCGAACAGGGACCACAGGGCGTACAAGGGCCGCAAGGCGTAACCGGACCACAAGGCGAACAGGGACCGCAAGGCGTAACAGGCCCACAGGGCGATCCCGGACCGCAAGGCGTAATTGGGCCACAGGGCGATCCCGGGCCACAAGGCGTAACAGGACCACAGGGCGATCCCGGACCACAGGGCGTACAGGGACCGCAAGGCGTAACCGGACCACAAGGCCAACAGGGGCTACAGGGTGAACAGGGACCACAAGGCGTAACCGGGCCACAAGGCCAACAGGGGCTACAGGGTGAACAGGGACCGCAAGGCGTAACTGGGCCGCAGGGCGAACAGGGACCACAAGGCGTAACTGGGCCGCAGGGCGATGCCGGACCGCAAGGGGTAACCGGACCGCAAGGCGTAACCGGGCCACAGGGCGAACAGGGACCGCAAGGCGTAACTGGGCCACAGGGCGAACAGGGACCACAGGGCGAACAAGGACCGCAAGGCGTAACTGGACCACAAGGCGAACAGGGACCGCAAGGCGTAACTGGACCTCAGGGCGTACAGGGACCGCAAGGCATACCCGGTTCGCAAGGCGTAACCGGACCACAAGGCGAACAGGGGCTGCAGGGTGAACAGGGGCCACAAGGGGTAACCGGGCCACAAGGCGAACAGGGACCACAAGGTGCACCTGGACCACAGGGTGAACAGGGACCACAAGGGGTACCTGGGCCTCAGGGCGAACAGGGACCACAAGGGGTACCTGGACCTCAGGGCGAACAGGGACTACAAGGGGTAACCGGGCCGCAGGGCGTAACCGGGCCGCAGGGCGTAACCGGTCCGCAAGGCGAACAGGGACCACAAGGGGTAACAGGGCCGCAGGGTGAACCCGGGCCGCAAGGGGTACAAGGCCCACAGGGTGAGCAGGGACCGGAGGGCTCCTTTAATCCGGGAGATGTTCTGTTTTATATAAACGGTAATGGTGGCCCAATCCCCATTAGGTTTGGAGAGGATTTAAACTTTATATCCCCCAATTTAAATATTAATTTATTTGACAATCCAGCAACTGTGGAAATTGATGGTAAATCAACGCAAAATGCATTTGGCGGTCTTTATTCCAATATTGATCAAACATTTGTTTTTACCACCAGCGGCCAGATTGAACAGGTACAACTCAATAATTTTATGCCTTCTTTTGATGTTGGGACAAATCCAAACGAACTGCAAATTTTTATTCCAGGTGAATACGAAATTAATTATATGATCCGTATAGCCCCAGTTGAGACGCCAGACCAGACAATTTCGGCGGGAGTACGGCAAAACGGCAGCTTCATCGATTCCACATTGCAGTACAGCACATTATCCACAACTGATAATACGATCTTACAAGGAAGCGTCATTGAGTTCCTAAGCGGTACCGTTGATCTATCGTTTTCTTCCACAGGATCCGCATCTTTTAATTTGACTCCGCTTACGAACGCTACTCTTACGGTAGAACGTGTTTCACCATTTTGATAAAAAGATCAGGCTATATAATAATTCTCACTAATCGCAAGAATCTTAGAGCGGTAAGTCACGGCTTTTTCCAGCGAATGGTTTAAGCACGGTACAGATATGCGCAGTAATAAAAATGTTAAAAAGCACCGGGATTCCATATATTTACTGGAATTCCCGGTGTTTTCTATGTTCCTCTTCTTTCCTGCCGCCTTGCCAAACGGCTTTTCCCGGTCCATTCATCTGTCAGCAGAAGTTTCCTGCATATTTTCTCCCAATGATACAGAAACTACTGCAGACAGGAGGTATGATCATGGCAAAAGCAGGAATGAGAAGACCCAGTCCTTATGATGCGGATAATCATGGAACCGAAAATCATCATAAAATGAATCGTCCTGAGAATGAGCAGGCCCAGGTACCCGAAATTCAGGGCGCCGCTAAAAATGGTAATGCAAAAGCCGGCCCCATCCATGCACCCAACTGGGCCAGAGACGATTATAAGACTGGGGATCATGAATAACTGAGGTTATAGGATCGCGGCAGGGAGGCGGGGAAATGAAGTCCCCCCTGCTTGCCTTTCTCAAATGAATCTTACCCCTACTCCTTCATATCCCCACAGCAAATCCTTCTATACTTAAGCGGAGTCTTATCCGTCAATTTCTTAAACACCCGTTCAAAATACGTCACACTCTCAAATCCCAACAGCTCCGAAATCTCTGTCACCGAATACTCACTGCCCGCCAGCAGCTCCTTTGCCTTCCGGATCCGGGTGATATTCCGGTACTCATTGACGGAGAAACCAGTCACCTCCCGAAAGATCCGGCTCAAATACGACTTGCTGATGAAGAACCGTTCCGCCAGGTCCTCCAGCGATTCGTCTGTGTCATAATGGTGAAGCAGATAGTCGGCCACCTCATGAACCTTCTGGTGTCTGGCCGTCTGCACTGTGGAAATCTCCCCGCCCTGCTTATTAAATACCCGGTTCCTGCGGCAGCGGTAAATGAGCAGAAGAATCTCCGCCAGTTTCAGCTTTACCATCCCATCGTATTTTCCCTGCTTTTCCCTTAACTCCTCCCGAATCTCGAACAGCAGGCGCTTCACCTGCTCCCACACCTTTTCCGGAAGCTCGGTTACGCCATAGTTCTCCTCGAACATCCTGGTTAACGGAACCACCCCCGCCTGCTCCAGCAATGGGCTGAAGCCTTCCTGGCTGATCTGCAGAAGGATCCTGTCGTGATACGACTTCCCGGCCAGACTGGTCTTGTGAATCTGCTGGCGGTTGACCAGAACCACCATCCCCTTTTTCACATGGTAGGTCTCCCGGTCAATAAAGTAGTACCTCTCTCCTTCCAGCAGAAAATACAATTCAAAGCTGTCATGAAAATGTTTGGTCTGCATCGTAAATTCGTAGTCGCGGATCACCTCATCAATGGTGAGCCCCGTCATTTTCTCTGAAAATACCGTTTGTTCCATCCTCTGCCTCTTCCTTCATTTTAAAAACAAGTAGCCAAAAGTACGAAAATACCATAAAAAGCATCGATTCTATAAGATTTATAATACTATACTGCTGTATAATTAGCAATAGAAAGAAATGAGACACGAAAGCAGAAAATGCATAGAAGGAGGATTTTACCATGAAATACGAAAACAACAAAGTCCGTGATTTGAACATCGCTTATATCGGCGGCGGCTCCAGAGGCTGGGCCTGGACCTTCATGACCGACTTGTCCATGGACGATTCCTTAGGCGGAACCATCCGTCTTTACGACATCGATGAGGCTGCGGCCAAAAATAATGAAATCATCGGAAATAAGCTGACTTCCAGAGAGGATACAACTGGAAAATGGAATTACGTTACGTGCAGCACCATCGGAGAAGCGCTGACCGGCTGTGACTTCGTCGTAATCTCCATTCTGCCCGGCACCTTTGATGAAATGGCAAGCGATGTTCATTTGCCGGAACGCCTCGGCATCTACCAGTCCGTCGGCGACACCGCAGGCCCTGGAGGAATGATCCGCGCCCTGCGCACCATTCCCATGTTTGTAGAAATTGCGGAGGCCATCAAAGAGTACGCTCCGGAAGCATGGGTCATCAACTACACCAACCCCATGACCTTATGCGTTAAGACGCTGTACCATGTATTCCCGCAGATCAAGGCATTTGGATGCTGCCACGAAGTATTTGGCACCCAGAAGGTATTAAAGGGGATCTGCGAGGAAACCTTTGGTCTGACCGATATCGACCGCCATGACATCAACATCAACGTACTGGGCATCAACCATTTTACATGGCTCGACAAGGCTTCCTATAAAGGAATCGATCTGTTCCCGGTTTACCGTGATTACATCGACAGCCACTACGAAGAAGGCTACAACGAGCCAGACAAAAACTGGGCCAACAGCACCTTTGACTGTGCCCACCGCGTTAAATTTGATTTATTCCGCCGCTATGGTCTCATAGCTGCCGCAGGCGACCGTCATCTGGCAGAGTTCATGCCGGGCAGCGAATACTTAAAAGATCCCGAGACCGTATCTTCCTGGAAATTCGGCCTGACCACAGTAGACTGGAGAAAGGCTGATTTACAGAAGCGCCTCGACCGCAGCCACCGCCTCGTATCCGGTGAGGAAGAGATAAAGCTTGAACCTTCAGGAGAGGAAGGTATCCTGTTAATCAAGTCCTTATGCGGCTTGGAACGCTCCATCAGCAATGTCAACATCCCGAATACTGCCCTTCAGATTGCCAATCTCCCGGCAGACGCCGTGGTAGAAACCAATGCCGTATTCAGCTTAGACAGCATCCAGCCCATCGTCGCCGGCACCATACCGGAGCAGGTAAAGACCTTAATTGCTCCTCATGTAGAAAATCATGAAAGAATCTTAAAAGCTGCACTTACATACGACCGCGCCCTCGTCTGCGAAGCCTTCCTCGCCGACCCGCTTGTCAAAGGACGCGCATCAGAGGAAGAAGTACAAACTCTGGTAAACGATATGATCGCCAACACCCTAAACTACCTGCCAGACGGCTGGAAAGAAAACTAAAACTAAACTTTTATTAAAAGGATGCTCCGCCTTGTCACCCCCAGGCCGGAGCACCCTTTTTCCTTCCACCATTTAATCTAATCTAAGCTAACCTAACCTAAACTAACCTAATCTAAGCTAATCCCCCCAATCCAAAAACTACGCTTTACCTCCTTACAAAGCCAGTACCCAGCCTCACTCCCGCTCTCCACAAGCTCTGAGGCGTCCCCATCCTCACTCCCCTTCTCTTGGTATCGTCCCACTATAACACCCGCTCTTCATCCACAGCGGAAGCAGCTTCGCCAGCACGCTGAACAGAAGCCGTCCCTCATCGCTGGAGAGGTCCGCATCCCACAAATCCTCGATCAGCTTAATCCGGTAACGGACAGTATTAACATGTGTATAAAGTTTGTCCGCCGTCTTCTGGTAATTGAACTTACATTTGACAAAGACCCTTACGGTCATCGCCAGGACATCCCGTTTTTCCTCATCCATCTGATTCAGAAGTTCGTCCATTTCCCCCAGCATCTGGTTGATGGGCCATGAATTCTCCGGGTAGTTGAGCAGCCGGTAGATTCCTAAATCGTGGTAATAGCAGATCCGCTCGCCGTACTCCAGAAGTCCGGCGATATGGGCTGCACTTTCCGCCTCAAAGAAAGCGGTAACCGCCTGGGAAATGGTGTAATACCGGCTCACTCCCGCCCTGCACCGTTTGCCGGCACGGTCTAAAATATCCAGCAGACGACGGCCAAAATGGTCCACGTCTTCCGTCGATGCAAACAGCCGCAGACTCCCTTCCGCCGAAAAGCTGTAACAGAGCTTCTGCGGAAAATAATGATGGATCAGATAGGACAAATACTCCTTTTTTTCCGTCCGCTGTGCCGTCTGCCTCCAGATCCCGAAGAACCAGCGCATATCCTGATTCCGGAAACAGGTTCGTCACCGACGAATCCGGCATCTGCCCGCCGCAGATCATTTCAATCGCGGCCTCAATCCGGCGGGAACGCCGTTTGTAATCGTCAATACCGGTACAAAGAATGGAAGCGTAGTTTAAAAGTATGTAATCCGATGGCTCGAATATTCCCTCTTCTCCAATCAGGCAGAGCACGCCAAATGGCAGGCGGTTTTTAAACAGCTCCGCCTGCAGCAGCATTTTCTTCGAACGCGACGAGAAATAGAGGCTTACATGAGACAACGAAGATTTCTGCGGCTCCTTCCGCCAATAAGCAGGATAGAAAACAGCCTCATTCAACACTGGAACCGATGGCTTCACAAAGGTATCCTGACCTACAATCAGCGCCGCCTGGCAGCCGGTCCAGTAATTCAGTCCATCTAAGAGAGAATCCGTTCCGCTGGTGTAAAATCGGTGCTGAAGATCTTCCAATACCCGGTCATACGCTCTTACGGTTCCATCTGTCCTGGACGCGATCAGATGAGAATACTCATTTATCAGTGATGCGAAATGTTCCGCTGCCGCAGTCCCGAAGACCAGTTCCCTCTCACAGCATGCCTTTGCCAGCGCATCAATCCTTTCATCTTCCTCCCCGGACAAATCCGCGAGAAATCCTGCCGCCCCGCGGCCTTTTAGCTTCTCCAGCCACATGGCCAGCTGCTCTCTCCCACTGGGAATCAGGCCGCCGTATACCAGAAGCAGACTCTGCGGCTCCCATACTGCCGGCCCGGACCTGCAAATAAAAGCCAGGCCGCTGACCTCTTTCTTATAAAAAGGCGTTCGAAAACAGCACTCTGAAAAAGTCCCGCATCTGGCCAAATACTCCAATTTTAATTTCATTTCCGGTGAAGCTCCTTTCCCTACAAAAACATGGCTTACTTTTTGTAGATTACCTGTCTCACACCTGTGTTATAGTTATTTTAGGCATAATGATATATTTTTGTCAATAACGTTTTACTTTTTTAGTTCATTATTATAGTTCGGCAAATACCAATGTAAGGAGGTTATAAAATTTATGAGCGAAAACAAGAAATCGGTCACAATCACCGTCAACGGTGATGTGTACCAGCTGGGTGTGGGGAATGCGGTGGGTGAGATTGCTCCCGCGGACACACTGGCAGAAACGCTGCGTGAGCGCCTTCTGCTGACGGGAACCAAGATTTCCTGTGATGACGGCGCCTGTGGCTGCTGTACCGTCATCATGAACGGGAAAGCCATACCGTCCTGTACGGTGCTGACCATCGAGTGCGACGGCGCCGACATCCGTACCATCGAGGGACTCCAGGACCCGAATACAGGCGAACTGGATAAGGTACAGCAGGCGTTTGTCGACCATTCCGCGTTTCAGTGCGGATACTGCACACCGGGAATCATTATGACGACCGAGGCACTGCTGGCGGAAAATCCACATCCGGATGAGGAAGAGATCAAGGAAGCTCTGGCCGGAAATTACTGCAGATGCATCAGCCATTACCAGGTGCTGGAGGCCGTGAAGCAGGCTGCCGAAGAAGGGAGTGAATGATATGGGTAAGGAATTCAGATATGTGGGCAAGCCGACTCCCCGAATAGACGGCAAAGCCATTGTTACAGGATCCGCGGAGTACGCGAACGACATACATATGCACGGAATGCTCTACGGCCGGATTAAAATGAGTCCACATCCTCACGCCATGATAAAGAAAATTGATGTGAGCAAAGCCCTGGAGCTTCCTGGAGTAAGAACCATCCTGACCTATGAAAATGTCTTTGACTGGATTACAGGGATGCCGGCTCAGAAAAGGATTCTGGACCGTCATGTGCGTTTCGTCGGCGACCCGGTGGCGCTGATTGCCGCCACGTCAAACCGGACTGCTGAAGAGGCGGCTGATTTAATCGAAGTGGAATATGAAGTACTCCCCGCCATACATGACTTAAATGAGGCCATTGCTGACGGAGCCCCGCAGTTATACGAGCAGTTTCCGGGCAATATTATCGAGCGCGGCTGCCCGCCTTTCGGCCCCAAGGCCCTGCAGGAGCTGGTCATGGGAGATACAAAAAAGGGCTTTGAGGAATGTGCTGTCGTCGTAGAAGGCACCTCAAAGTATGAGACAATATCCAATCCGCTTCCTGCTGAGAGTCCGGGACTCGTGGCCTGGTGGGATGGACCCAGCCAGTGCAGCATGAAGGGCAGTTTTCAGAGCCCAAACATCCAGAAAATGATCATGCAGCTTGCCATGCCCGGTGTCACCGTCCGCGTCACCTCCACCAATGTAGGTGGAAGCTTTGGAAGCAAGAACACGGTTCCCATGGAAGGGCTCTACTGTGCCGCGCTGGCAAAAGCTTCCGGCAGACCGGTGAAGCTGGTCATTTCCAAGGAAGCTCATCTGTCCACTTATATGCTCCGTTTAGGCAGCCGTCTGACTGCCAAAGTCGGACTGCTGGCCGACGGAACGGTTCACACCTATGAAGGAACCTGGCTTGTCGGTTCAGGCGTTCACTCTGATTTCGGTCAGGGTCAGATCGCCAACGGTTTAGGACGCGCCATGCTGCTGCTCAACAAATGCAAACACTGGAATTACCAGCCCCATCTGGTCGCCACCAACCGCTGCCGTTCCGGTGGTATCCGTGGATTCGGCGGACAGGAATCTTATGCATCTCTCGTTCCGGTTCTGTCCATGGCCATGGCGAAGATGAATCTGGATCCTGTGGACTTTTTCAAGAAGAATATGTGTGACATCAACGGCGGCTACTATTGGGTCGAGGGACACTGGTGGGAAAACCATTTCTTAAGCTATAACGATGTCATGGATCATGCAGCCGAACACTTCGGCTGGAAGGACAAATTCGCCGGTTGGCTGAAACCTTACAAGACTGTCGGAAGCAAGCAGTATGGCGTGGGCTGCTGTGTTCACGGAAGTGCCGACTGTGGTATGCTGCACGGTGAGGCTTTCGTCAAACTGGACGGCTGGGGAACGGCCAATATCAACGTCTGTATCGCTGAATCCGGAATGGGACAAAGATCAGCCGTTGTGAAAATGGCTGCTGAAATTCTAAATCTTCCATTGGATAAAGTAACCATTTCTACGCCTGACAGCCAGGATAACCCATGGGACTGGGGACTGGCCGGATCGAGAGGGACTCTTGTATATGGGCGCATGGTAGGCGACGCGGCCCGAAGTGCCAGAACACAGCTGCTGGAAGGCGCAGCCGCCATTCTTCACTGCCCTGCCGAAATGCTGGATACGCGTGACGGAATCATTTTCATGAAGGACAATCCGGAAGTCGCGCTTCCATGGATTGCCGTGTTAGGGCCGATGAACACCATTACAGGCCATGGCGTCTTCGAAATGGATCACTCCAAGCCATGTTTCATGATCTCATTCGTCGAGGTGGAAGTGGATACCGACACCGGAGACGTAAAAATTGTTCGCATAGTAGAGGGAACCGACGTTGGTCAGGTCATTGATCCCTATTCCTTAAAGATGCAGTTAGAAGGCGGACTGGGAAGCTGCGGAAGCGACAGCGCCATCAACGAGGAGATGATTCTGGACGAAAAGACCGGAAAATTCCTGACTAACAACCTGGTTGATTTTAAGTGGAGAGTCTTCCCGGATCTTCCGACCTTTGAAACTCATATTGAAGAAACCCCCAATGATTTAAGCGCATTTGGAGGAATCGGAGTCGGTGAGATATCCGGTGCTCCGTTACCGGGAGCTATTATAATGGCGGTTTCCAATGCAATCGGCATTCAGCTTATGGATTATCCTCTGACACCGGATCAGATCCTTAAGGCGTTAGGAAAGGCGAGGTGAACACTAAATGAAAAATTTTAACCATACGGATGCAGAGAGCTTAAGCCAGGCCGCAGGCATTTTAAAGGAAGAACAGCAAAATGCCCGAATTATCGCAGGCGGGACGGATCTGCTCAGTGTCTTAAAGCATAAATTAGAACCTGATTACCCGGAAACAATTGTGAATATCAAATCCATTGAAGGACTGAACCACATCGAGGAGGACGAAGACGGCTTAAAGATTGGTGCGACTGCCAAACTCTGTGATATTGCGTCCTCGCCTCTGATTCAGCAGGAATACGGTGCGCTGGCCGACGCCGCAAGAAGTGTGGCGACTCCCTTAATCCGCAACCTTGCCACCATCGGCGGCAATCTCTGTCAGGAAGTCCGTTGCTGGTACTACCGCTATCCCGATGAAATCGGCGGCAGAATCCAGTGTCTCCGCAAGGGAGGCGATACCTGCAACGCCATGACCGGCGAAAATAAGAACCATTCCATTTTCGGAGCCAGGAAGGTAAACTTAAGCGGCTGTTCTTCCAATTGTCCCGCCCATGTGGACATCCCGGAATACCTTGCAAAGCTGCGCGCCGGCGATATGGACGGCGCGGCGGCGATCCTGCTGGAGGCTAACCCGATTCCGGCCGTCACCTCCCGTGTCTGTACCCATTTCTGCCAGATGAACTGCAAGCGGAAGGAGTACGACGACAATGTCAACATTGGAGGCATGGAACGGTACGTGGGTGACTATATCCTGGAACACAGCGACCGGTTTATGGTGCCGCCGAAAACAGACAGCGGCAGGCGCGTTGCCATCGTAGGCTCCGGCCCCGCCGGTTTAACTGCAGCATTCTATTTAAGGAGCCGTGGGCACAGCGTCCGGGTGTACGATAAAATGGAGGAAGCCGGCGGACTTCTCCGCTATGCGATTCCGGAATACCGTCTGCCAAAGGAGATCGTCAGAAGCTTAATCTCCGCTATGGAACACATGGGGATCGAATTCCTGACAGGCGTTGAGATCGGAAAAGACATCCCGGTGAATGATCTGGTGGAACAGTATGACAGCGTCTTTCTAAATACGGGCGCCTGGAAACGGCCTCTGATCGGGCTCGATGGGGAAGAACTCACCACCTTCGGCCTGGATTTCCTGATTGAAGTCAATAAATGGATGGAAAGCAAGATCGGCAAAGACATCATCGTTGTCGGCGGCGGAAACGTGGCGGTGGACGTGGCAATCACAGCCAAACGTCTGGGCGCTGCAAACGTGGTTATGGCGTGTCTGGAACCGGAAAATCAGATGCCGGCAAGCGAAGAGGAATTGAACCGCGCCAGAGAAGAAGGCATCACGATCCTCCCATCCTGGGGGCCTAAGGAGATTCTCCGCGGCAATGGGGAAATCGTAGGGCTCGTCTTAAAACGCTGTACCGCCGTCTTCAATGATCTGGGTCATTTTGCCCCATCTTACGATGAAAATGAAACTACCACACTTCACGGCAGTTCCATCCTCATGGCGGTAGGCCAGAAAACCGACCTCTCCTTCCTGGGTGAGGCGCTGGAGTTGGAGGTCAGCCGCGGGCTGATATCCGTAGACCCTGCGACTATGAAAACCAGTGTAGATAAAGTCTTTGCAGTCGGTGATGTCACGACCGGACCGAAAACGGTGGTGGACGCCATTGCAGACGGCAAAAAAGCTTCTGTCGCAGTCCACTGCTTTATGACCGGCGAGACGGAAGGGGACGCGAGACACCCGCTTGGCGGGCTGATTACCTTTGACGCCTCCTGTACCGGTCACTCGACAGCCGCCAGGCTGCCGGAACGCCCGAAGGAGGAGCGTGGACTTCATCTGGAGGATTCCTATGGACTTACGTGGGAACAGGTGCAGGAAGAGGCAAAACGCTGCTTTAACTGCGGCTGTCTCGCCGTGAACCCCTCCGATGTGGCAACCGTCCTCACCGCAATGGATGCAGAGATCGTAACCAGCAAACGCAGAGAGCCAATCGGGGAAATGATGAAGAAATCCCATTGCCGGCTGGTGGAAGAGGACGAAATTGTAACGGAAATTCGAATTCCGGCTTCCGCAAAGAACTACCGGATCGGCTATGATAAGTTCCGTGTCAGGGATTCCCATGATTTCGCCGTAGTCAGCGTTGCCTCTGCCTGCAAGGTACAGGATGGCGTCGTCACAGATGCAAGAATTGTATTGGGCGCCGTCGCCCCGATTCCGCTGCGCGCCAAGGAGGCGGAAGCTTATATCATCGGAAAAACAGTCACTGAGGAGCTGGCCTCTGAAGCGGCTGAGATCGCCCTTCAGGGAGCGCTTCCGCTTTCCAAAAATGGCTATAAAGTACAGATTGCCAAGACTCTGGTACGGAACTCCTTGTTAAACGCCAGAACTCCACTGAAGAATGATGCTTATGGGAAGAATTGAAGCAATACTTTTAGCCGCGGGTTATTCTTCCAGGATGGGGCGTTTAAAACCTCTTCTGCCCATAGGAGGGACCACGGTGATCCGCAGGCAGGCCGAAGTACTTGACGGCCTGACCGACCGGACCATCGTGGTGACCGGTTACCGTGGAGATGAAGTGGAAGCACATTTATCCGGAAGCCGCGTGACAACGGTCAGAAATCAGGCCTTTGCGGAGGGTATGTTTACCTCGGTAAAGGCCGGGATTCTGGCTCTGGACCAGGAGGTTTCGGCATTTTTGATTCTGCCGGTAGACTACCCGCTGGTAACACGGTCGCTGATAAAAGACCTGATAGAAGAATTCCACCGCTCGGGAGCTCCCGTCCTGTATCCCTCTTTTTCAATGCGGAAAGGCCATCCTCCTGTGATCTCGGCCGCCTGCATTCCGGAGATACTGTCTTATCAGGGCGATGCGGGACTAAAAGGAGCACTGACACCATTTAACAGCGAATCGAAATATTTTTCAGCGAAGGATGAGACCTGCATCATAGATATGGACACGCCGGAGGACTATAAAAAGGTGCTGGCGCTGGAGGCAGGGCTGCATCAGAGGCTTTTCACTGCCGCCAGGTAACGTATACAGCGACAAGCAGCCCGGAGATAATAGAAGCCGGTTTTATAATTATTTTTAATGAATTTTCACAACAATAAGCGTGGTTTTTTACTCCTATTCGTAGTATAATATAGATACTCTCACGGAAAGGAGGTAAGATCATGTTAAATACACAGAACCAGGAATTATTACAGGCGATCGGATGTATGGTTGGCGAAAAAATGGAGACTTGCTTTACTGAGTATGACGCGAGGTTGGATGCGAAGCTGGATGCTCGCTTTGCTGAATATGATGCGAAACTGGACGCTCGCTTTGCTGAATATGATGCGAAATTAGACGCCCGCTTTGCTGACTACAACGCTAAACTCGTTTCACAATTTGCCGACTACGACGCCAAACTTGATTTACGTTTCGCCGACTACGACGCCAAACTTGATTCACGTTTCGCTGACTACGACGCCAAACTTGATTCACGTTTCGCTGACTACGACGCTAAACTCGTTTCACAATTCGCCGACTACGACGCTAAACTCGATTCACGTTTCGCCGACTACGACGCCAAACTTGACTCCCGTTTCGCCGACTACGACTCTAAACTCGATTCACGTTTCGCCGACTACGACGCCAAGCTTGACTCCCGTTTCGCCGACTACGACGCTAAACTCGATTTCCGCTTCGAATCAACCACCGCATACCTTCTGTCAGAAATAGACACCCGTATTGCCAAGAGCGAAGCCATGCTTCTCGATGAAATTGAGCGCATCCACATGCAGGTATGGGAAAACTCCAAAAAGCTGAAGCAGCTCCAGAAGGACGTATCCTCGCTGAGATCGAAAGACAATGATTTCGGCATCATTTATTCCTATCTGAATAAGCTGGACTTCCGGGTCTGCAGACTGGAGTCTGCCCTATCGCCCCTATAACCCCTGAAATGAAAAACGCTCCGGCATATCGTTGCGGGAGCGTTTTTATAAACAAACAGGTATCTGGCAGTACGGACTACCAGACCTTCGTATTCTAACTTTCCATTTTTCTGTAACATCCCAAATTCACTTACACACCTTTACACATTTCTTCCCACTAATTTCACTACAGGCACTTCTTCCGCAATCTCTTTTTCTTAATTCTCCACCCACTAATTATACTGCGGCTCCAGAAAGTTTAAAGTAAAATGCGCCTTCCCCTGATCATCCAGTTCCATAATCATAAACGACGGTTTCCTTCCATCCTGTCTGGGATAAGACAGACTTCCGGGATTCAAAATAGTCACACCGCCCCGCAACTCATAGAAAGGTCTGTGGGTATGTCCGTACATGACGATATCCAGACGGCGGTCTCTCGCTTCCTGCTCTAAGCGCTCCACGCCCAAAGACACATTATAATAGTGACCGTGAGTCAGAAGGACACGGTACTCTCCGATCTTTAATTCCTTCTCCCGGTCTAAATTGGAAAAAAAGTCGTTGTTCCCCAGCACCATTTCCAGGTCACAGTTTTCTCCAACCCAGCCCGCGATTTTCGTTTCGCTGCCTTCCGCATCGCCAAGATGAATAAGCATATCGAGCGGCGATGTCTTCTCAATCACTTTTTTCAGATTATCGTCTTTTCTGTGTGTATCGCTCACAATTAATATCTTCATCCCACGTCCCCCTTATAGATCTCTTCCAGCTTCCGCTTCATCGCCTCAAGCGCTTTTCCGCGGTGGCTGATCCGGTTTTTCTGCTCCATGGTAATCTCCGCGCTTGTCACTCCGAACTCCGGCAGGAAGAGGATCGGATCGTATCCAAAGCCGCCATTTCCCGCCGCTTTTTCTGCAATGATTCCCTCCATGGTCTCTTCCGTATGGACAACACTTCCATCCGGCAGCACAGCCGCAATATTGCACACAAACCGGGCGCTTCTGTCGTCACCGACCGCCTCATTGACCCTGGAGATAATGGTCTGATTCTTGATCTCATAGGAAGTATCCTCGCCCATATATCTGGCTGAATAGATACCCGGCTCTCCATTTAGGCAGTCCACCACCAGGCCGGAATCATCCGCAAGGACAATCCCCCCAGTCTCAGCCCACACCGCTTTCGCCTTGATCTCCGCGTTCTCACCGAACGTTTTCCCATCCTCGACGATCTCCGGATCGGCCCCGGCCTCTTTCATGGATAAAATCTCCATTCCCAAATCGGCTAGAATCAGCCGGATCTCCTTCATCTTTCCCTCATTGCCAGTGGCAAATACGATCCTGTTATTACTCATCTGTATATTCTCCTTCATAAAACGGATTCACTTCCTGTCCGTGGTATAGGCCTTCAGGCAGAGGTTGCATTTCTGCTCCTCCTCGACCCTGGTAAAATTCACCCCATCGGGACTGATGTACCCCTCACCGTCACTGATGTCCACGATCGTCTTTCCATCCCCTGCATCGTATTCGATTGCGGCCGGATGGACGCTGTCCGGAGTCGTCAGTTTCACCAGCACGGCAAACCGCTCCCCCGGTTCAAGATCCAGCCCAGCCCTTGTATCTGCGTTCAGAGGGATCGTATAGAATCCTGCATAGTCGAGACTTCCTGACGCCGCCAGCTTCCGGTTTTTGAAACCTTCTCCGGCCTTTATGGACTCCTCGTCCCCGATATTTTTCACAACATAGACTTCATAGGAAGAATGTCTGTCTGTGGCATAGAATCCAGCCGCCTCCAGAGTCTCCTTTCCCTGCGCCTCATAGACATTGGAGAACCATACCGTATCGGAACCATACCCCAGCTGCCCCACCCAGCCCCTTAAATCTGTCTGGTAGTTATGATCGTAATGATCCTGATCTTCCACATCCGTGTAGATAATATTATTCAGCCCGATATTGGAGTCGTAATATGACACATAAAAATATCCGTCATCGCCAAAGCCGTCTCCCCAGCTGTTCATGCAGATAAACGCTCCATCGCCATTGACTTCCGTGTTAAAATTCTCCCGCGGATACTCGTCATCCCAGCCAATGATCACGGAATCATGGTTCGGCGGCTGAGACCCAATATAGCAGTAGGCGTATTTCTCCTCATTATAATGAACGGACTGGCTTTCCTCGTCCGTCATGGAAGTGTAAAGGGAGCTCTGTACGCCTCCATACTGAAGAATGGCCCGCTTAATCTTTTCATAATCTTTTCCCGGCACCAGTTCGACTCCCTGGACGTGTTTGACCGCCTTTAAGCCCGCGGGAGAGACACCGTCTCCATAGGGATCATCCGCTTCCAGGACCGGCCCCTTCCAGGACAGGAGATACGCCATGGACATCGTATACTCCCCTCCGTCGCTCTGCGGAATGCAGAAACCATTATTCAGGGACATATGATCCTCTGAAAAGTCGTATACCTCATTGGGAAGCAGACGCGCTTCCAGCGCCATCAAAGAGGCAAAGGCCCAGCAGGTTCCCAGAGAGCCCTGGTTCTTTATCGAAGGCGCCCGGCCTGTTGTACGGCCGTCATAGGCCACAGGAAGCACCTCCGGCACCGGATTCGCGGTATTCCCCGTCCCATCAGTTCCGGCGTCTCTTTCCGCCTCCGCCTCCAGCGGTCTGTTAAATTCTCTGCCGCCCATCTCCGCATTTCCATTGCCCTGGGTCACATCGTTTTGATCCGCATTGTCTCGATCCGCATTGTCTCGATCTGCATCCCCCTGATCTGCACTGCCCTTACCGGCATCTCTGCCATTCTCCCCGGTACCCGTAAATGCCCATTCCGGCACTCGGAAACCGCCTGTTGGCCACCGGCCGTTAATCCAGAGTACAGCGGTTCCGGTGAGCACCAGAACGGCCGCCGTTCCCAGCCATTTTCCTGCTTTCAACTAATCAATCTCCTGTTTTCCGCTTTGGAGGTTTCGGTCCCATAAACTGGTAGAAATACGTCTTCATCATACCATTGTATATCTTCCGGTTCTTGTCCGCTTTTCGCCCGACGTACCGTTCCGCATCCTCATAAGCGGTTATCATATAGAGGGACCAGGAATCCAGCGCGCGGTACCGTTCACCGATCTCCTTATACAGCGCCGGCAGATTCTCCTTCTCCTCAATTCTCTCTCCATAAGGCGGATTCGTAATGATAAATCCGTACTTCTTCGGATGGCTGAGCGCACTTAATGGCCTCTGCTGGAAATGAATCATATGATCCACACCGGCAGACTCCGCATTGGCTCTCGCCGCCTTCACAATATCGCCATCGATATCGTACCCCTGGATATCGACCTCCACCTCTGTCTCCAGCAGATCCGAGGCCTCATCCATGGCCTCATACCAGAACTTCCGCGGTATGATGTTCTTCCAGTCTTCCGCCAGGAAGGACCGGTTCATTCCAGGCGCCATATTGGCCGCTATCATGGCTGCTTCAATCGGAAATGTACCGCTTCCGCAGAAGGGATCCACCAGAATCCGGTCTCGGTTCCACGGTGTCATCATGATCAGAGCCGCGGCAAGGGTCTCCGTGATAGGCGCCTTGCTGGTAAGGGTACGGTAGCCTCTTTTATGGAGTGAATCTCCTGAAGTATCGATCCCTACCGTCACCTCATCTTTATACAAAAATACACGGAGCGGATAGCTGCTTCCGCTCTCCGGAAACCATTCCAGGCCATACGCCTTCTTCAGCCGCTCCACCATGGCTTTCTTCATGATTGACTGGATATCGGAAGGGCTGAACAGCTTGCTCTTAATGGAGGACGCCTTCGCAACCCAGAACTTTCCATCCTGAGGAATATATTCCTCCCACGGAATACTCCGTGTATTCTGAAATAACTCCTCAAATGATTCCGCATGAAAGCTTCCCACTTTCAACAGGACACGCTCTGCCGTGCGCAAAAACAGATTCGCGCGGCAGATGGTCTCTTCATCTCCGATAAATGTCACACGGCCGTCTTCCACCAGAGTGATATCATATCCCAGATCCGTAATTTCTCTTTTTAAAACAGCCTCCATGCCAAAGTGACACGGCGCAATGAGTTCAAATGTTTTTTTCACTTTATTCTCCCAGGTTCTTTTCTTTAATCACGCGGCCCTCGAAATCCAGGATCCGAAAGACCCCAGCCTCCAAAATCGCGTATGTCGGCGGATTGCCTTCCTTCGGTATGGATACAGAGCCGGGATTTAAGATGGTGATATCCCCGCACTGATCCGCCCGGAGCACATGGGTGTGCCCATGAAGCAGCACATCCCCTTTCTGCATGGGTGGAAGGTGATTCTCATGATAAACGTGGCCATGTGTGGCATAGATGGTGATTCCATCAATCGCCAGCAGCGCATAGTCCGCCATCACGGGAAATTCCAGCACCATCTGGTCCACCTCCGTGTCACAGTTTCCCCTGACACAGTAGATTCTGTCTTTACAGCCGTTTAACATGGCCAGCACCTCTTTAGGAGCATATTCCTTCGGCAGATCATTTCTCGGTCCGTGATAAAGAATATCTCCCAGTAAAACAAGGCGATTCGCTCCGGATGCCTCAAACGCTTCCAGCAGCTTTCTGCAATAGAACGCGGAACCGTGGATATCGGACGCAATCATATATTTCATAAGTAAATTCTCCTTCTTGCATTAATAGGTATATTTTAAGTCTTACAGGGCGTATCTGTCAATAAATTTACCCTCGAACCAGATATTTTCCGCGGTAATAGGCGATTCCGTTGGCCACATTCAGCACAGAATACCCCATACGGGCCAGATAGCGGCATACCATCATACTTTGTCCGCCTCTCGCACAGTAAAATACCAGCAGTTTATCTTTTGGAAGTTCGGAAACTCTCTGCTCCATTTCCTCATACGGAATATTGACAGCCCCATTTAAATGGGCTCTCTGATACGATGCGGCATTTCGCAGATCAATCAGCATCATATCGTACTCATTTTCTATATAATAATCGACTTCACCAATCGGTATTGTCTTGAACATACAATCACCTGTCCTTTCTATTACCATTATATTCACGACCCGTGAAAAGTTTATCTTTCTGATCGTGACTGCATGAAAGGCGTCCTTACAATCAAAAAGCACAGGGAGATATGCTTTCGCATCGTTTCCCTGTGCTTTTCGACGAAATCATGAACTTATTGGCAAGTCCTTATTTTCGTACCACCAGACAGATTAATAGTCAGACTTATTCTGGCTGTTATTCTGGTTGTTGTTGCGGCTGCTGTTCTGGCTGTTGTTCTGGCTGTTGTTGCGGCTGCTGTTCTGGCTGTTGTTCTTGTTGCTGTTCTGGCTGTTGTTCTGGCTGTTATTCTTGTTGCTGTTCTGGCTGTTGTTCTGATTGCTGTTCTTGGAAGAATTGCTGCAATCGTTGTAGTTATCATTGTAGTTGTTATTAGACATCTTATGATACCTCCTGTCGGATTTTTTGTTACACGGTTAGTATGGCTGATTCCTCAAATATTATACAAAAAATTATAAAAAATAACTTTGCTTTTTTCATCTGCCTATATTATAATTAGAGTGAGGAATTAGATTTCCTCATCCTTATTAATTATTTATACTCCCCTCAGAAGAGTCCGGATAGCTCCCCTATCCGGGCTCTTCCTTTTTTGACCATATTTTTAATCCCGACGGACGCAAAAGACTCCCGGCAGCCAGTGCCGGGAGTCTTATATCCCTTATCGAAAATCCAGTTATCCGCTTGTCCATTATTCGCCAATGACATTGACAATCTTGACGGGAGTCCGGTAATTCCACTGAGAAATCTTGATTCCCGTTTTATAGGTGGAGGAGTGTACGATCTGTCCATTGCCGATATACATGGCTACGTGATTGATCGATCTTCCGTTCCCGTAAAAAATCAGATCACCGGGCTTCATCTGGTCAGAACTCACAGCTACTCCCTGGGAAGCCTGTCCGCCTGAAGAACGGTTTAAAGAAATACCTGCCGCATGCTGCATGATGTATCTTGTAAATCCGGAACAATCCACTCCGGTATGAGGATCACTGCCGCCATAGGCGTAACGTCCGCCCACAAACTGCAGTGCGTAATTGACAACACTCTGTCTGAACTCCGCAGGAGCATCGTATGCTGCTTCCAGTGCGGCGATCGTCGCCTCGTCGGTCTGGGTAACTGTTGCGTTTCCGTCGACCGGAAGATAACCGTATGTATCCTTAACCTTCACTTTCACGAATCCGTCACCCATGTCTTCCACGACCTGGAATGATGATCCCCTGGAAGCTGCCATCAATACTTCCTGGCCGCTCTCATCCGTGCTGATATTCACGGTCTCTGCTTCAACTGTTGCGATATAATTACCTGAACTGAGTCCTGGTCCGGAAACTTCATCCGCTTTGGCATCTGCCGGATTTGCAAGTACGATTGCTCCACAGAAAGCCAAAAGGCTTAATGTTTTCCATGTATTCTTTATCATTGGGACATTGCTCCTGTTTTTTACTTTTTCGTTCTAATTATTACGTAATTGTTAAAATCATTACGTTTATTATACATTTACCTTGCTTTTCAGTCAAGTATTATTTCATTCCGATAACATTCCATTATTTTCCATATCAATTCAGCACTCTGACTACCTTGACAGGCGTCCGGTACGTCGCGTTGGATATCTTGATTCCCGTCCGTTCCGTGGAGGCATGTACAATCTGTCCGTTGCCGATATACATAGCCACATGATTGATATAGCCCTTGCCGCCGTAGAAAATCAAATCACCCGGTTTAATGTCGCTGTAGCTGACGCTGCGTCCCTCTCCCGACTGTGCTCTGGAGCTGTGGCTCAAGGAAACGCCTGCCGCGTGCTGCATGATATATCTTGTGAATCCGGAACAGTCGGCTCCGGTATTCGGGTCCGTCCCGCCATATACGTAACGGTTTCCAACAAACTGAAGCGCATAATTCACCACATCCTGACGCAGCTTCACGCTTTCATCCACTTTTTCCTTTGTCTTCTCGATCAGGGTCGCCCGATTGCTCGGTATGTACCCCTCGCCTTCCGCAGTGCTGATCTTTACCCAGCCGCCTTCTGCCGGTGCGGCAACTTCATAAGTCTGCCCCCGTAAGACTTTTGTAACTGCCTCTCCGCCCGCGTTCTTTGCCTTCCGTACCACGACGTCCGGCGCATCTATCTTCGCATACAGTGTTGTACTTGTTTCCACTTCGATCTCTGCCGCTTTTACGGTAACCGGTGAATGCCAGGCCAGAACCGCATAGAGGCCGATGACCCCCAGCACTTTCCAAGTTTTGTTCCACATGTTTTTCCAACTCCTGATTCTTACGTTTTTATTTCGTTTGTTTATCATTATGTAATATGTTACATAAATGTTACAAAAATTAGTATACTCTACTCATCGTCATATGTCAAGCAAAAATCAGGCAAAAACGGCAGCTATACCGAAAACACCGGTATAACTGCCGTTACACTTTTGTAATATTTATAATCTGTTTTTAATAATTTTCTTTTTACCGCCTGGGGCCCCGGATTAACCAGACCACCAGAAGAATCAGAAGAAGCGGTCCCATGAGAGGTATCAGAAGACTGAATAAACCGGTCACAATACTTGCGACTATGAAGAAGAACAGCACTGTCACAACCACAGCCAGAAGCTTCCAATACCACTTGTTCAAATCGACAAAGTGGAAATGGCGGCCCGGTCCGGCCTCTTCCTCATATACCGTCTGGCCCTCGTTCCGGTACGTATCATACGCAGACTGGTAGCTTCCGCCCTCTCTGGCATTCTCCGTGGCCTCCATGATCGTCTTAGCGATCAGCCTCGGATCTCCGATCGCACCGGTCACTTCGTCTTCCGTCTGGCCGCCCGCCGTCTCCGTTCTGATATAATCGTCGTAGTATCTTATATTTTCCTCAATCACATTTCCAGGCACTTCGCCGGTCAGCGTGTCCCGCAAACGCTGTAAAAACTCCTGTCTGCTCATTGAAGCCTCCTTCAGTAAAGTAACTGACCTTTCCTAGTATACCATTTCCCCCAGGCTACGTAAAGGAATCTTCTGTAAATTAATTATTAAAATTTCATAATTATTCTACTTTTTCCTTTAATATGCCTTCTCTGTAAGCGCCTACCAGTTCCTTCAGATCCGCAATGCGCCCAGCCAGCTCCACTCCCTTGTCCGTGTCCGCCACCATGACCCGCTTATGCATATTCTCCACAATGGATACCCGGGGCGTGCTCTCTTTTTCCGGGTCAAAGGGCTTGTGCTCGGCCAGGGCCAGGTGATTGGAATTATAAATCAGGGTATACCCGGCGATTCCGGTCCTGGACTGGTACGCCTTCGACAGGCCTCCGTCAATGATGAAAAGCTTCCCTCCCGCCTTTACAGGAGACTCTCCCTCCTTGATTTTAACGGGCACGTGGCCGTTGATAATATGGGAACCCGACTTTGGAAGCCCAAACTCCTCCAGGATCCGGTCACACGTCTCTTCCTTAACGCTGAGCCGGTAATACGGATTCATCGGTTCTTTGTGAGTGGCGGGGTCCTCGATAAAATAGTGTTCGAAGGTCGTCATCTTGCCTTTTCCGTAAACCGGTGACTTAGCCCCGCACCACAGATACCACATGAAGTCCATGGCATCTTCCTTTTCCGGCGATTCCTCCGCCATGAAATACGCGTTCTGCACCTTCCGGTCCACATAGTCCATCAGCGCCTGTCCTGAATAGGAAATGCCGCCCACCACGATCTCGTCGAAGCTTCCATCCTCCTTCATCGGGATACAGCCATGGTAAAGCAGATTGGAATTATAGCATTTGTAAAGACTTCCATGAGAATAGAGGAAACGGATATGCTTATGCAAAAGCTCATTGTGTTTAAATGACAGCTGAAGCGTATGAAGAAGGTCTTCCTCCTCTGCCGTTAATCGGAGCGGATCCTTAGGGTCCACCGTTGGAAATGACAGATCCAGCATCGGATATTCCCTTCCCTCCAGCACCACCACACCCCGATCGAAATCAACAGCCTCCAGAAGTCTCCTGTCATCCATCTCATACTCCGGATGGCGCCCGATAATCTGGCCCTGCACCTTGAACTGAATGATGGCGATGGCCTTGTGCATCTTGGCCGCCAGACCCGGATCCACCGCATCGTAGATATTCTCATCCAGGATCTGCGGGACAAAGCGCTCGCACGGATCATTGTGGTAAACCCTGGCCGCGAACATGGACAGCGGACGGAGATTGATTCCGTAGCCGTCTTCCAGCACATCGAAGCTGTTGTAGCTGATCGCAATACGCAGCACATTGCAGATGCAGGCCAGGTTGCCGGTTGCCGCTCCCATCCAGGAAATATCATGGTTTCCCCACTGGATATCCACATCATGGAACTGCATCAGCTCTTTCATAATAATATCCGCCCTGGGGCCTCTGTCAAAAATATCGCCGATAATATGCAGACTGTCGATCGTCAGATTCTGAATCAGTTCACACAGCGCGATAATAAATTTATCTCCGACCCGGATGTCGATAATCGAACGGATAATCTCGCTGTAGTATACCCGTTTATTGTCGTCATTATAATCCACATGAAGAAGTTCATCGATCACATAGGCAAATTCCGGCGGCATTTTCTTTCTCACCTTGGAACGGGTGTATTTGGAAGAAACCACCTTGCAGATCTGAACCAGACGGTATATGGCAACTCTCTGCCAGTCGTCCGTAGCCAGACCCTTCAACTGCATCTGGCTCACCACCCGCTCGGGATAGTAGATCATGTTAGCCAGTTCCACCTCTTCTTTTTCCGGAATAATATGTCCGAATGTCTCCGTGATCTTTTCCCGGATAATACCGGAAGCGCTGCGGAGCAGATGGATAAATGCCTCATACTCTCCGTGCAGGTCACTGAAAAAGTACTCGGTTCCCTTTGGAAGCCCCTGAATCGCCGTTAAGTTAATGATCTCGCTGGAGGCCGCCTTGATCGTCGGATACTCCCGCGACATCAGCTTCAAGTAAGCTAAGTCTCTCATAATCCTCTCTCCTCACCCATCATGCCGCTGCCTGAGTCCATGCAGACCGTCCCTCCTTTCCCTTTCCATACCATGCAGCCGCATCTCTAATAAAGTAATAGTAACACAAAATATGGCCTTTTGAAAGCCCCATACTGCCCCGCGGGACTTGCAGATTTTTTTAAGTTGTAGTAACATACTTACAGAGGGGCGTAAGGCCCCGGAGCAGGGAATCTTGCCGCATATGGCATTCAATACACAGGACAGCCCAGATCCGGCTGTCTGTAATCAGGAGGCAGAAAGTGGAACAGTTATATGTATTCGGAACCGGTCACGCCGCTGTGACACGGTGTTATAATACGTGCTTTGCCATAGAAAAGAACGGGGAATTTTTCATGACGGACGCAGGCGGCGGCAACGGCATTCTGAGAGTTCTCCAGGACATGGATGTGAATATGGCCCACATCCACCATATCTTCGTCACACACAGCCACACAGACCACATACTGGGAATCGTCTGGATGGTACGTTTCATCGGCACGAAGATTTTAAACGGCTCCTATGAGGGGAAGCTGCATTTATACAGCCACAAGGACTTATTGCCGGCCATCGAGACCCTGTGCCGTCTGACGCTTCAGGAAAAGCTGTGCCGCCTCATCGGGGACCGCATCGTACTGATTCCCGTCTCTGACGGAGAACAGCGGCAGATACTGGGCATGGACGTCACCTTCTACGACATCCACTCCACCAAGGCAAAACAGTTCGGCTTTACCGCCATACTCTCAGACGGGCAGAAACTCACCTGCTGCGGGGATGAGCCATTGAATACGCTCTGCGCCCCCTATGTGGAAAACAGCACCTGGCTGCTTCATGAGGCCTTCTGCCTGTATGAAGACAGGGACCGTTTTAAACCGTATGAAAAGCACCACAGCACCGCCAGAGACGCGGCCGAAACCGCCAGAGACATGAACGCGGAAAATATCGTGCTGTGGCACACCGAGGACACGGATCTGGAACATCGCAGGGAACGGTATACGGCAGAAGCGGAAGCACTGTTCCATGGCGGTATCTTTGTGCCGCGTGACGGGGATATCATCCCTCTTTCATAAAATTTCATATTCTCTCCACTCTCCGCATAGGATGAGATGGAGGAGATTTTCTTATGAAAACATGGAAAGAACGAATTGCAGAATCGCCAGAAACTCTGCACCATATTATTATTTACATAGAGGTCATCGTACTGACACTCCTTTTAGTATCCCTTTTTCTGATCACCCCAGGCGGAAAATTCTCTTTTCCGGCGTCGAACCAGGACGGAAAAGCCACCTCCTCCGAGGCGAAGAAGTATATCAAGTGGGTAGACTTTAAGGTAACGGCCAAGGCCATGCAGGAGGCGTTCCGGTACGATGTCAACACCTGCCAGTCCAGCCCCCATCTAAACTGGGTGGATCTGCTCTCCTATTTAGGGACACGGTACGGCGGAGATTTTTCCAAATACTCCACCAAGGACTTAGATACGCTGGCAGAACAGCTCTTATCCGGTAAAACGCTGGAGGAGCTGACCGCAAATATGAAGTATTACACATATTACCGCCAGGCCTACGGCGCCGTTTTAGACGGTCTCGTCGGTCAGTACGACATTCAGATCGCCGCGGAAAATGCGCCCTTATTCGCCACTCCGGCGGTCAACTCCGACGGGACCACGGACCCGGACCGCGTATGGGTCACAAAATATGGTTTAAAAGCGTTTTCTCCCATCGCCAAGGGATTTCCTTATCAGGATTACGACGACTTCGGTGTCTCCCGTTCCTACGGCTACAAGCGCCAGCATCTGGGTCACGATATGATGGGTCAGGTCGGTACTCCCGTGATCGCCGTGGAATCGGGATATGTGGAGGCCATCGGTTGGAACCAGTACGGCGGCTGGAGACTCGGTATCCGCAGCTTTGACGGAAAGCGGTACTACTATTACGCGCATTTACGGAAAAACTATCCCTATCATAAATCCCTCAAGCAGGGAAGTATTATCACAGCCGGCGATGTCATCGGCTATCTGGGAAGGACCGGTTACAGCCGGACGGAGAACACCAACAATATCGATGAGGCGCACCTGCATTTCGGCCTTCAGCTTATTTTTGATGAGTCTCAGAAAGAAGGAAACAACGAGATCTGGGTGGATTGCTACGAACTCACGAAGTTCCTGTCCATGAACCGCTCAGAGACGCTTAAGAATCAGGAAACCAAAGAGTACGACCGCATTTACGACATGAAGGACCCGGATATTCCGAACAACTTTGTGCCCCACGCCCCTTTGCCGGAGGAACAGCATATTCCCGATTAGCTAAAAAAGGGGCTGCATCCACACATACAGAAAAAGGGGATACAGTCATGAATCCAGTCAAAACCGGAGCATTGATCAGAGAACAGCGAATTGTAAATCATTTAACGGAACAGGAGCTGGCCGAAAAGGCCGGAATCTCTGTGGAATTACTGGAGTCGTACGAACAAGGTACGGCTCTTTTCCGTGCCTCTGTCTTAAAGAGGCTGACCGGGCCGCTGGGCCTGTCCCTGATGGAACTGATGTATGGAAAGAGGCTCACTGCCATACGCAGTTCTCATCTTCATACGATCCGCATGGACCTTATTCGGACCGCCTATGATTATAAAGAGTATTACTGGATTATCGACGGCAAGGCGATTGTCACTTATCTGGACGAGTGGGTGCATGCAGGCGGCTGTCCCGATTTAGAGCCCTTCGGTTCTCTCACCGGACTCCTTCCGGCCTGGACCGGCGAACTGATATGGAAGGCGGACAACCGTTTCATCTGGGAAATGATCGACTCGCCGGAAACGCTCAATGTACCGATTCTGGTCTGTGAAGACGACTGCGATCTAAGCTGCATCGTCATCCTGGCCAGAATACGAAAAACAGAAAATCTCGTCTTCTGGGAAAAGCTGGGACGTCTGACTCATGAGAACGAAGACTTCAATCTGGAAAAACGTTCCGGAATCCTTTGCCTGGAGGCATATACGGATGAAGACTGGGAACAGTACGGCGATAATATCGCCTGTGAGCCGTGTGACAGCGCAGAATACCGGCAGTGGATTTCCTCACACTGGGATGAGGAACTGATTCGAAGAAGACGCAACTATACGAAGCCCTACATGCAAAACGAGGCTCATATCCAGTGGATCGCAGAACCTGGCTGGTGTTTTGAAAGGGCTGCATATGACCGCATGGTGGAGGCATTCCGGGATGTATATAAGGCAGGCGGAAAGCGCTGATTTGCTGCGTTTACCGTCTGCCTTATTTCACCCCTAAAGTGCCATTCGATAGATATCCATCATCTCATGCTTCCCCAACTCTCTGATTCCCGGAAGCACCCGTCTGCCAAAGTTCGTACACTTTTCAGCCATCTCGTCAAAGTCCTCTTCCTTCACGTCGGCTTCCAGTTCCGTCAGCCGAACCGGCATATTCAGGCTCTTAAAATAATCCTCCATCCGCTGAATGCCATCCAGCGCAGTCTTTAGCGGGTTCTCGAAATTCATCTCCACCTCCCAGACACGGACAGCCAGCTGGGCGAACCGCATGGGATCGTCACCGCAGACGTATCTGGCCCAGGAACAGAAGAGCGCGGAAAGACCAGCGCCGTGAGCCACCTCCGGATATTTCCCCGACAGCTCATGTTCCAGCTGATGAACCGTCATCATGACCTCCCGTCCCAATCCGGTTAAATCATTATGGGAAAGACTTCCCGCCCACATCAGGGTCGCTCTCGCCTCATAATCTTCAGGGTTTAAGTCCGCTGCGGTTCCTGCCTCTATGACGGCCTTCATAAGCCCCTCTGCGATACGGTCTGTCAGCGCCGTATCCTTTGTAGTGCCGCCTAAATACCGTTCCAGCGTATGCATCAGAATATCCACAGTCCCGCATCCGGTCTGGAATCTGTTCACCGTAAAGGTCAGCTCCGGATTGCAGACAGCAAAAAGCGGCCGATGGGTCGGACAGTTAAAGCCTCGTTTCAGACCATTCTCTTCATTGGTGATCACGCAGGACTGGCTCGTCTCACTTCCCGAGGCGGACAGCGTCAGAATATTACCGTGGGGAAGTGCCTTCGGAGGAACGGCTTCCTTCATAAAGTATTTCCATGGGTCAATCTCCGGATTCGGTGTCCCATCTGCAATACACTTTGCGGAGTCGATCACACTGCCGCCTCCTACCGCCAGGATAAAGTCCACGTTCTCACGGCGGCAGATCTCCATGCCTTCCAGCGCCTTAGACAGCGTCGGATTCGCCTGCACACCGCCAAAGAGTATGAATTCAATTCCTGCTTCTTCCAAAGATGCCGTCACCTGATCCAAAAGGCCGCTTCGCTTCACGCTGCCGCCGCCATAGTGGATCATAACCTTTCGGAAACCGTACTCTCTGATGATTTCTCCTGCACGCTTCTGCGTGTCCCTGCCGAAAATCACTTTTGTGGGGACACAGTATTCAAAATTATTCATAGCTTTCCCTCCCGCGGCTTGACTTTACGTCAGTGGGGGATACCGATTTCTCCCCGCCCGCCAGCGCCGGCAATGACATAAAATCAACCAGTTCCATATTTACATTGCAATCAAAAGAATACCATAAAATATCTCCAATCTCTGAACAGCTTATTGAAAGTATATTTACAGTATTCCCGATATTTATCGATGTTTCTATTTTACCATATACAGTTGTATTTTTCAATCGTCAAAATGTTTTATTTTTTGTGCAGGCGTAAACATTGTTACTGTATTTAATCGTACTAAATCAGCAATTAATCAAAAAAAGAGCAGGAAAGTTTTCACACTTTCTGCTCTTTCTGCTTACTCTACCTCCTGCGCAGCAGATGTATAAACAACCCGCTCCGCAGCTTCGGTTCAAACCACGTGGACTTTGGCGGCATCAACAGGCCCGCATCGGCCACATGGAACAGCTCTTCGATCGAGGTCGGATACATGGAAAACGCTACTGTCATATCCTCTCTGCACCTTTTTTCCAGCTCCGAAATCCCCCGGATTCCGCCGATAAAATCAATTCTCTGATCGACTCTCGGATCACCGATTGAAAGAACCGGGCCCAGCAGGTGATCCTGGAGAACGGAGACGTCCAGCCCCTTCACCGGGTCGCTGTCAAGTAAACGCTCCACCGCTGTGAGACGGTACCATTTTCCACATAAATGCATTCCAAAGGTTCCTTTTTCCACAGGCGCAAAGCCTTCTGTCCCCATAGAGTCCACTAAAAAGCCGGCTTCTTCCACACGGGTTAAGAATTCTTCCTCCGTCATGCCGTTTAAATCCTTCACTACGCGGTTGTAGGGCATGATCATCAGCTGGTCATCAGGGAATAAGACTGACAGGAAATAGTTAAACGGCTCCTTTCCCGTATAGTCCGGATTCTCTTCTCGCCGCTTCAAACCAACTGAAACCGCGGAAGCCGCGCGGTGATGGCCGTCCGCGATATACGTGGCCGGAATTTCCGCAAATGCCTCTTCCACCGTCTGGATGGAATCCGCATTGTCGATCTCCCACACACGGTGACGGATCCCGTCCTCTGCGGTAAAGTCATACAGAGGCTCTGTACCCGTCTTTAAATTCACCACTTTATTGATCATCGGGTTGGAACGGTACGCCAGGAAGATCGGGCCGGTCTGCGCGTCGGTAGTATCCACGTGCCGGATTCGGTCCAGTTCCTTCTCTTCACGGGTATTCTCGTGTTTTTTTACCACTCCATTCACGTAATCATCGATGGAGGAACACGCCACGATTCCCGTCTGCTTTCTTCCATCCATGGTAAGCTCGTAGATATAATAGGCCGCCAGAGGATCCTGCACGAAAGTCCCGTCTGCGATCCAGCTCTCAAGCATCTCCTTTGCCTTATGGTAGACGCGGTCGTCATACATGTCCATGTCGTCCGGGAACTGGGTTTCCGGCCTGTCAATATTTAAAAATGATTTCGGATTGGCGGAGGTTACTACCTTCGCCTCCTTCCGGTTATACACGTCATAAGGGAGTGCGGCCACACGGGCAGCATACCTTTTATCCGGTCTCACACACGGAAATGGTTTTACTACAGCCATTTTTTCTCCTTTTCTTCTATGAGCACTTTAGCGTCCAAACGGGCCATGGATCCTTCCATGCCCCGTCCGAACTGCTGCATTTAATTGCTTCATTACTTAATTACACGTACCCGCAAAACGCCCTTAATTGCATTAAGCTTCTGAATCGTCACTGCATCCGGTGTGGACTCCAGATCCAGTAAGGTGTACGCGTATTTATCACGGCTCTTGTTGGTCATATCGGAAATGTTGACATTTCCGGCCGCGAGAGTTCCGGTTACCTGGCCAATCATGTTCGGGATATTCAAATGCATAACCGCAACACGGCTTGCCATCTGGCACACGCCCATATCACACGCCGGGAAATTAACGGAGTTGCGGATATTGCCGTTGTCTATGTAATCCACGATCTCCTCAACTGCCATTCTTGCACAGTTGTCCTCGGATTCCTCTGTGGACGCTCCAAGATGCGGAATCACGATGGCGCCTTCCATATTGACAGACTTTGTGTTCGGGAAATCCGTTACGTAGCATTTTACCTTCCTGGCCTTTAACGCTTCCGCCATGTCATCCTCATTCACCAGCACGTCGCGGGAGAAGTTTAAGATCACCACGCCGTTCTTCATCTGGGCTATGGATTCACTCTTAATCATTCCTCTGGTGCTGTCTAACAGCGGCACATGGATGGTGATATAATCGCATTCGCGGTAAATTGTCTCCACGGAGGTGATATGCCTGACATTTCTGGAAAGCATCCACGCCGCATTGACCGAGATAAACGGGTCGTATCCGTAGACCTCCATACCGAGGGATGCAGCCGCGTTGGCCACCTCCGCGCCGATCGCTCCCAGTCCGATGACACCCAGTTTCTTTCCCTTGATCTCGCATCCGGCAAATGCCTTCTTGGCCTTTTCCACGGATTTGGCGATATTTTCGTCTTCTTTATTATCCTTTACCCAGTTGATCCCGCCTACCACGTCACGGGAGGCCAGCATCAGTCCGGCAATTACCAGTTCCTTTACGCCGTTGGCATTGGCTCCCGGAGTATTAAATACCACAATTCCTTTGTCCGCACACGCATCCAGCGGAATATTATTGACTCCGGCACCTGCACGGGCTACGGCAAGCAGATCATCAGGAAGCTCCATCTCATGCATGGAGGCGCTTCTTACCAGCACGCCGGAGGCCTCTTTCATATTCTCGGTTAACTCATACTCTTCATTTAACAAAGCCGTTCCTTTGCTGGAAATGGCATTCAGGCAATATATCTTCTTCATATTCGCGTCTCTCCCTTTCCTATTTACCATTTCTGGCTTCAAAATCCTTCATAAAGGCAACCAGCGTTTCCACGCCTTCCATCGGCATAGCATTGTAGATGCTTGCACGCATGCCGCCTACGGATCTGTGGCCCTTTAAGTTCTCGAGGCCCGCCGCCTTTGCTTCCTTTACAAACAGAGCGTCTAAATCGGCGTCTCCGGTTACAAACGGCACATTCATTAAGGAGCGGTCTTTCTTCTCTACCGTGCCCCTAAACATCTTGCTGTTATCCAGGAAATCGTACAGAAGATTCGCCTTTTTCTCATTGTACTCCTTCATCGCTGCCAGGCCGCCGCGGTTCTTTAACCATTTGAAGACCTTGCCGCAGATGTAGATGCCGTATGCCGGCGGAGTATTGTATAAGGACGCCGCGTCCGCATGGGTCTTGTAGCGCAGCATGGTTGGTGTTCCGGGAAGGACGTCTTCCGTGATCAAATCCTCACGGATAATGGCGATCACCACACCAGCCGGTCCTACGTTCTTCTGGGCACCGCCGAAGAGCAGACCGTATTTTTCCACGTCAACAGGTTCTGATAAGAAACAGGAGGAGATATCAGCTACCAGTGTTTTTCCTTTTGTATTCGGCAGCGTTTTGTACTTTGTACCATAGATCGTGTTGTTTTCACAGATATAAACGTAATCCGCATCCTCAGATATCGGCAGATCGGAAACATCCGGGATATAACTGAAGGTCTTGTCGGCACTTGATGCAACGGCGTTCGCCTTTCCATAAAGCTGTGCCTCCTGATACGCCTTCTTAGCCCACTGTCCCGTGATGATGTAATCGCCGACACGGTTCTTCATTAAGTTCATCGGAACCATGGCAAACTGCTGGGAAGCGCCGCCCTGTAAGAACAGCACCCTGTAGTTGTCCGGAATGCCCATTAAATCCCTTAAATCGGCTTCCGCCTCATTGATAATGGTTTCGAACATCTTGGAACGGTGGCTCATCTCCATAACTGACATGCCGCAGCCCCTGTAATCCATCATCTCGTCGGCCGCTTCCTTTAAGACTTCTTCCGGCAGTACTGCCGGTCCTGCGGAAAAATTGTACACTCTGCTCATATCTCTTTCCTCCTCTTTGATAGGGTTCTAAATCTTCAGATCATTTTCGTCGAACGCATCCTGAATTGGCGCTCCCGGAGAAACCATCGGGAATACCTTATCATCACAATGGATCTGACAATCTATAACAACAGGAATGTTAAGCCCGATGGCTTCCTTAAGAACCGGCATGAACTCATCCTTGCTGGTTACCCGATAGGCCTTCGCCCCCATTCCTTCTGCTACCTTAACAAAATCAACCGCATCATTTAATACTGTATGGGAATATCTCTTTCCATAGAACAAGGTCTGCCACTGACGTACCATTCCAAGCACATGATTATTTAATACCACCTGAATAACCGGGATATTATAGCGTGTCGCAGTTGCGATCTCGTTCATATTCATACGGAAGCAGCCGTCGCCGGCGATATTGATAACAACCTTGTCTTTGCATCCCATCTTCGCGCCCAGCGCGGCACCAAGGCCGTAGCCCATGGTTCCAAGGCCCCCTGATGTGACAAAGGTTCTGGGATGTTTGTATTTGTAGAACTGGGCGGCCCACATCTGGTGCTGGCCTACCTCGGTCGTGATGACCGCATCGCCCTGGGTCAGTTCGTAGATCTGTTCCACCACATAAGGACCGGTTAAGAGGTTCTTGTCGTAGCGGAGCGGATACATATCCTTCATACGGTCGATATGAGCCAGCCACTCGTCATGGTTGACCGGATCGAGCCGTGCGTTTAACTTCTTGAGAATCGTTTTGACATCTCCGATCACGCTGGCGTACGTCTTCACATTCTTGTCGATCTCAGCCGGATCCACGTCAAACTGGAGAATCTTCGCATTCGGCGCAAATTTGGCCGCATTGCCCGTCACACGGTCGCTGAAACGCGCTCCCACTACGATCAGCAAGTCGCATTCCGTGATTCCGAAATTGGAGGTCTTTGTCCCGTGCATCCCTACCATACCGGTATAGAGCTCGTCGGTTCCGTCAAACGCGCCTTTTCCCATGAGACTGTCTGCCACCGGGGCCTGAATCTTATGGGCGAAGGACTTAAGCTCATCCGCCGCGTCCGCAATCACCGCGCCGCCGCCGGCAAAGATGAACGGCTTTTTCGCATTGCGGATTAAGTACAGCGCCTTTTCCATGTCTTCTTCAGTGATTGTCGAATTCTGGCGCTCGATCGGCTCCGGAGCCTTGTATTCGTAATCACAGGAATTGGCGGTAACGTCCTTGGTGATATCGATTAACACAGGGCCAGGTCTTCCGGTCTGTGCAATCGTGAAGGCACGCCTTATGGTATCCGCCAGCTTCGTTATATCCTTGACAATAAAATTATATTTCGTAATCGGCATGGTAATGCCCGCAATATCGATTTCCTGGAAACTGTCACGGCCGAGAAGGCTGACAGCCACGTTGCAGGTGATCGCCACAACCGGGATGGAATCCATACACGCGGTCGCAATTCCCGTTACCAGGTTGGTAGCGCCAGGTCCTGATGTCGCCATGCAGACGCCCACTTTGCCGGTAGCTCTCGCATAGCCGTCAGCTGCGTGAGCCGCGCCCTGCTCGTGAGAGGTCAGGATATGGGTAATTTCATCCTGGTGTTTATAAAGTGCATCGTAAATATTGAGAATCGTTCCTCCCGGATATCCGAATACCGTGTCTACACCCTGTTCTTTCAGGCACTCAATTACGATTTCTGCTCCTGTCAATTTATTCATACGCCTTACTCCCTTTCTCTTATTGAGCGCTCTCGAAAACTTTGAGAATGCCCTTATTTCCCCGGTACCTCCAGGATAGCCCCCTTGCTTGCCGGTGCTGCCATAGCCGCATAACGCGCTAAGTATCCTGTCGTTACTTCCGGAACTCTTGGCTGCCATTTCGCCTTTCTCGCCGCCATCTCCTCATCGGAGACCTTCACGTCGAGACGGTTGTTGTTGATATCAATGAGAATTATATCCCCTTCCTCGACAAGTGCGATCGGACCGCCTGTCGCAGCTTCCGGACACACATGGCCGATGGATGCGCCTCTCGACGCGCCGGAGAAACGGCCGTCTGTGATCAGCGCCACTTCCGAGCCAAGTCCCATACCTGCGATGACCGAGGTCGGGTTAAGCATCTCTCTCATGCCAGGACCGCCTTTCGGTCCCTCATAACGGATCACGACCACGTCGCCCGCCACGATCTTTCCACCTTTGATCGCAGCCACCGCGTCTTCTTCACAGTCGAAGACTCTCGCCGGCCCTTCGTGCTTTAGCATCTCAGGAGCCACTGCGGATCGCTTTACCACTGCTGAATCAGGGGCTAAATTGCCCTTTAAGATAGCGATGCCGCCGGTCTTGCTGTATGGATTTTCTACCGGACGGATCACCTCCGGATTTAAGTTGACACTGTTTTTAATGTTCTCGCCGACTGTCCTGCCGGTTACGGTCATGCAGTCCAGGTTTAAGAGTCCCAGCTTGCTGATCTCCTTCATAACCGCGTAAATACCGCCTGCCTCATTCAAATCTTCTATGTAAGTAGGCCCCGCCGGTGCTAAGTGGCACAGGTTCGGAGTCTTTGCGCTCAGTTCATTGGCAATATCTACATTCAATTCCACTCCGGCCTCGTGTGCGATCGCCGGCAGATGAAGCATGCTGTTGGTGCTGCAGCCAAGCGCCATATCCATGGTGAGCGCGTTCCGGAAGGCCGCCTCTGTCATAATATCGCTCGGTTTTATATTTCTGCGGTACATCTCCATGACCTGCATGCCCGCGTGTTTTGCCAGCTTCAGCCGGTCGGAGTAAACCGCCGGAATCGTTCCATTTCCCTGTAAGCCCATGCCCAGGACCTCGGTTAAGCAGTTCATGCTGTTGGCCGTATACATACCGGAACAGGAGCCGCAGGTCGGACAAGCCTTGCACTCATACTCCCTGACTTCTTCTTCTGTCATGGTGCCGGCCGTATAGGCGCCTACCGCCTCAAACATGCTGGAAAGGCTGGTCTTGTGGCCCTGCACATGGCCTGCTAACATTGGTCCGCCGCTGACGAACACTGTGGGTACATTAATGCGCGCCGCTGCCATTAAAAGTCCGGGTACATTCTTGTCACAGTTGGGAACCATGACGAGAGCGTCAAATGCATGTGCCTTCGCCAGACATTCTGTGGAATCTGCGATCAAATCTCTCGTAACCAGGGAATACTTCATGCCGATGTGGCCCATGGCGATTCCGTCACAGACGGCAATAGCCGGAACCATGACCGGAGTTCCGCCTGCCATGGCGACTCCCATCTTAACCGCCTGCACGATCTTATCCAGATTCATGTGGCCCGGTACGATCTCATTATAGGAACTGACGATACCGACGAGCGGACGCTCCATCTCTTCTTCCGTCATTCCGAGGGCATGGAACAGGGAACGATGCGGTGCCTGCTGCATGCCTTTTTTTACTGAATCACTCTTCATAATCTGTCACTCCTTTTCTTTGTGCGTTCTTAAATCCGCTCCGCAATTAAATCTCCCATCTCGCTGGTGGAAACTTTCCTGCAGCCCTCCGACATGATATCGCCCGTTCTGAAGCCCTCGGACAATACCTTCTGAACAGCCGCTTCCACTGCATCCGCCTCCCGGTCAAGATCGAAGGAAAACCGAAGCATCATGGCCGCTGACAGAATCGTGGCGATCGGGTTGGCAATGTTCTGTCCCGCAATATCCGGAGCGGAACCGTGGCTCGGCTCATACATGCCGAATTTGCCTTCATTCATGCTGGCAGATGACAGCATTCCGATGGAACCGGTAATCATACTCGCCTCATCGGATAAGATATCTCCAAACATGTTCTCGGTTAAGACTACGTCAAACTGGCCCGGATTCATTACCAGCTGCATCGCACAGTTGTCGACCAGCATATGACTCAGCGCTACCTCGGGATAATCTTTGGCAACCTCTTCCACGACCTTTCTCCACAGCCGTGAGGAATCCAGCACATTGGCCTTATCCACGCTGATCACTTTCTTCCTGCGCTTCATGGCAATATCAAATGCCTTAATGGCTATTCTTCTGATCTCATTCTCGTTATATGTAAGGGTGTCCACGGCGGTCATAACGCCGTCCACTTCCTTCGTACTGCGCTCTCCGAAATACAGGCCGCCGGTCAATTCTCTCATAATAACCATGTCGAAACCGTCACCGATAATCTCCTTCTTTAAGGGGCACGCCTCAGCCAGCTCCTCGTAGAGATAGGCCGGTCGGATGTTGGCGAATAAATTAAGACCCTTGCGGATTGCCAGCAGGCCCGCCTCAGGTCTCAGGTTCGGTGCCACGTCGTACCATCTCGAATTTCCCACGTCTCCTCCGACTGCTCCGAGAAGAACGGAATCACTTTTTTTTGCTGTCTCCAATGCTTCGTCCGTAAGAGGGACACCGTATGCGTCGATGGATACGCCGCCCATCAGAACCTCGGTATAGGAAAACACATGGCCGTACACATTTCCGACCCTGTCTAAGACTTTTTTAGCTTCTCTGATTATTTCCGGTCCAATACCATCCCCGGGAATTACTGCTATATTATAATTCATTTTTCTATCTCCCTCTTCACAATTCTGTTCTGTCACTGTACCATGCTGATGTATTTCTCTTCATCATAGAACATTTAGAGGGATTTTTCAACTATATTACAGGATTTTTCTGCAAAATACTATATGAGATTGGAATTAGTACTATAAATGGAAGTTATAGAAATGGGGCTCAGAACGCGTTTATGTTTCTGCCATGGTATGGAAACCGGTGTCACTGCGGCGGCCCGGTATGATATCTCTCTCTTATTCACTGCGATTTTTCAGCAGTTTTCTACCCAGTATGATATGATAGCAGAAAACAGGAAAACGGGAACTGGAATCCCCCGTGAATGGAGGAAGGTATGAGAATCGACTATCTGATATATTTTCTGAATGTGACGCAGACCCGTTCTATTAATATATCTGCAAAGCAGCTTTATATATCCCAGCAGAGCTTAAGCCGCGCCATCAAAACTCTGGAGGAAGAGATCGGCGCGCCCCTGCTGAAACGCCACTATTACGGGGTCGAGCTGACTGAAGTGGGGGAAATTGTGTCCGAATACGCGGGACGCATCGTAAAAGAGCACTATGCCATGAGGAAATCGCTGCTGCCATACTTAGAGCCCGTATCCGAAGCGTTTACCGGCCGGCTCCGTCTTGGCATTAATTACCATATAATTAATGAAGTTCTCCATACCATTGTCCATACCTTTGTCCGTCAGAACCCCGGCGTCCGCTTTTCCGTCAGCGAACACAGCATGGAATGGATGCGTCAAGCGCTGATGGATGGAGAACTGGACCTGGCGCTGTTCGGGGACTGGGAGGAGGAGAATCCGTCTCTTTCGGATTCGTTGATCTGCGAGGAACTATACCGGGCGGATATGCTTGTATGCGTCTCCCAGAAATCATCCCTTTCCGCCAAACGCGTCATCCGGCCGGAGGAACTCTTGACAGAACCGCTGATTCAATATGAGAACCAGTCTATCACAGAAAAATTCTTTAAAGGATACGGAAATCCCAGAATTCTTCTGGAGACCAGCAGTACGGAGCTGTTCCGCCAGATGGTACAGGACGGTGCGGGGTACGGGCTGACCAACCGTCTGGACTGGCAGGAAGACTATTCCTTTGCGGAGAAAAGCAAGCTGTCGGTCATTCCCGTAAGCCACCCGCACGCCGCCATCCGATACCAGCTTCTGTACCGTAAAGAGGACCGGCTGTCCCCATGTCTTGCCGCGTTTTTAACCATTGTCCGAAAACGGTTTGCGCTTCTGGAATCTCATCAGTAGGCAGGTTACAACTTTTTGTTGTATCCCCCCAAAGGGATACTGATATGCAAACCTCCCGCATTTTGATAACATATGGCCATAATTGTTATGTTTTTGACAAACAAAAGAATGGCCGTAACCTCTTTTTCCAACCGTTATTTGTGAGGAAAGCTCCGGGGCTTGCGAGCCAGACGGAGGGAAAAATGAGTACAAAAAAATTAGAAATTCTTAAATGGGCGGCGGTTCTGGGAGTACCGCTCCTTATCTTCTGCATGCCGGAATCCGGGGCTTTCAGTCATCCGATCAAGCTTTTCTTATGCCTTACCGTGTGGGGTGTCATGACATTTGCCATGGAACTTCTGCCCAATATCGTACCGGCCATTGTTCTGCCCGTCGGTTATGTCATGTTGTCGCTCACCGGCTTTGAGACTGTATTCAGACCGTGGACCACCAACATTCCATGGATGGTCCTGGGTGCGTTTATCCTGTCGAATACACTGGAACGTATCGGACTATTGAAGCGAGTGGCGGTCTGGTGCATTGTGAAAACCGGTGGCACCTACACCGGTATTTTGTGGGGAATCTTCCTGTTTGGCATGATCTCCAACTTAGTCATGCCCGGAGGCTTTGTCCCGGTTACTGCCGCATTTACCTACGGTATCTGCAAGGCGCTCGGCATTCAGAAGTCAAAGGCCGGCGCAGGCATCATGCTGACTGGTGTCTTCTCGACCCTGGTGCCAGGCTACTTCATCTTCGATCCCAGCAATACGGGAGTTTTGATGGGATCTGCGGAACTATCGATCACATACCTGGAATATTTAAAACAGAATCTCATATTCCTGCCGCTCATTCCCCTTCTGGTTTTCATCCTCTCTAAGATGTTCCGGCCGGAACATGCCGTCAGCGGAAAGGCATATTATAAGGAAGAACAGAGAAAACTGGGAAAGATTACCTCCGCTGAAAAGAAGGCGACTGTCATTATCATCTGCCTCTTCCTGTACTTAATCAGCGGCCAGGAAATGATGTTTGGCTTCATCCTGGCGGCGTTTGCAGGCTTTATTCCGGTTATCGGCATTTCCAGGGAAGAAGATTTCCGGACGGTCAATTACCCGTTTCTGTTCTTTATCACAGGCTGTATGACCATCGGTATGGTTGCAACGGAACTGGGCTTCGGCCAGATCCTGGCGGATATGCTCTTCCCATACCTCTATCAGATGCACGAGACGGTTCTCCTGGGCGCGGTATGGTTTGTGGCTGTGATTGTGAATTTCCTGCTGACGCCGCTGGCCGCCATGGCCTCCCTCGGAGCGCCGCTGGCCCAGCTTGCCCAGACTCTGGGAATCAATCCCCAGCCGGTGCTGTATTCCTTCTTTCAGGGGTTGGATCAGATCCTTCTGCCCTATGAATATGCGCTCTACCTGATCTCATTTTCCTATGGCATGATGTCGTTGAAGGATTTTGTGAAGGGGCTTGCCATGAAAATGGCGGTGGCATTTTTGTATCTGATGGTAATTGGAATTCCATACTGGCATCTGATCGGTCTTCTGTAATCGAAAAGAGGAGGTCCGACGGTCTGTACACACATGACTGATCGTACTTCCTCTTTTTCTGCTTCTCTGCCTTACAGCGTATCGAGTGCTGCTTTCATTCTATTCATGCACGCTTCCACTGTACATCTCTGGGTTGCTGCGTTGATCCGCTCGAACCCCTTGCCTTCAGGTCCGAAAATATAGCCTTCGTCGAATACAATTCCGGCTTTCTGGACCATCAGCTCCTCCAGTTTCTCAGGATCGGAGCAGTACTCATTTAAATCGAGCCATACCAGGTAAGTTCCCTGGCAGTCCATTACCACTGCCTTGGGCAGATTCTCCTTTACAAACGATTCTATGTAACGGATATTTCCATCGATATAGGCCCTGGCCTGATCCAGCCACTCCTCCCCTTCCGTGTAAGCCGCGATGATGGCAGTCAGACCGAAAGGACTGCACATGCCAACGGATAAACGGTTAGAGACCACATCGGTCCACTGCTTCTGATACTCCTTATTAGGAATAATAATGTTGGAAAACTGCATTCCGGCCAGGTTAAAGGTTTTGCTGGGGGCGGTGCAGACGATGATTCTGTCACTGTAGTCCGGCGCAATCTTTAATAACGGCGTATGGGTGACTCCGATTCTAGTTAAGTCTGCGTGAATTTCATCGGAAATAATCCATTTATCATACTTCTTTGCAATATCGACAATCTTTCTTAATTCATCCTCTCTCCACACACGTCCAACCGGGTTATGAGGACTGCACAGAATCATTCCCTTCGTATTCTCATCGGAGAATTTTCTATCCAGATCATCGAAATCCATCTCATAGGTGCTGCCTTTTCTAACCAGAGGACTATTGACCACTTTCCTGCCGTTGGCTTCCACTTTTCCCGTAAATGGGTGGTAAACTGGCCTCTGAATAATGACTCCCTCCCCTTCTTTTGTCAGGAACTGAATCAAAAATGCCAGCGCAGGAACGACACCCGGACTGAAGAATATATCATTTTTGTCAATCTCCCATCCAAACCGTTTCCGGTACCAGCCGGTAACAGCCTCTTTGCAGTCTTCATTTTCATAAACCGTGTAACCGAAAATTCTCTGGTCTATCCGCTCATGAAGGGCACGGATAATGGGTTCTGCACAAGGCAGGTCCATATCTGCGATGGATACCGGAATGGCGTTTTTCCCGGCTTCCTCCGGTATGGTATCGAACTTGCAGCAGTGTGTGCCTCTTCTTTCTACCAGTGTGTCAAAATCATACTTCATATTGCAGCCTCCTGTCATCTGTTGTTATTTACTCACTTATTACTCCGATTCCTTTTTTAATTCATCTTCGTATAAGCCAATTAATATTTAATCTGCTTAACCGTTTATTCTATCATCAGATTAATACATCTCCCGCCGTTTGTCAACAGGAATCTATCTGTGTTTGAATCTAAACCGTTCAGTGCTTGAATCTGCTGGTAAGGCATGGTATGATACATGTAATTCAGAGCATTAACCATTCATTTGAAGCCTTCGAACCGTCACCAGAGAATGGAGGACATACCGATATGATTACCATATTTAATCGAAAAGAACTGGCCATTACCTATTCCATGAATGAGCAGGCACGAATCCGCGATATCTTAACCGCAGAAGGAATTGATTATATCATCGACACCAAAGGAACAGTCATGCGCAATATGGGAGCGCGCGGGCCCGCCATACAGCAGTTTGGCGAGAATATCACTGCCAGCACCGAATACAGAATCTATGTTCTAAAAAAGGACTATGATAAAGCATCGCACTTAATCCATATGTAACAGAGTCGAAAGGGCCGCTGCGAAAGTAAGTATTCTTTCGCAGCGGCCCTCAGTACTACATCATCACGCAATACTGTACTGGCTATCTAATCGGCCCCGCCGTTTCCCGACAGCTGCCGGCTTTCCTCCACGTCCAGCTTAAATGCCCGGTTCAGTTGATTCTGGATTCTGATATACGTCCTCATCTCTTCTTCAGAGATCTCGTCCAGCATATGATACGTCCTTTCATAGCAGGCATTTTCAAAATCTTCGTGCTTTTTATAGATAACTTTCCCTTCATCTGTCAGATAAAGGTTATACTCCCGGTTATTCTTTTCGTTCCGCTCCTGCCTGATCCATTCCTTTTTCTTAAGCTTGCGGATCAGCTGGGAGCAGGCGCTGTTGGTCTTATGAAACTCCCTGGACAGTTCCGAGGCCGTAATTCCCGGCTGGTCTCCGACAGCCTTGATAATCTGAGACTCTGCCTGGTAGAGGATGGTTCCCTGATAATCATGGAGCAGAGAATCGTATTCATCAATCGCGTCGACGCCTTCATCCATTGTTTTTAACAATTCACAAAATAATTCATATCGTTTATCTACGCCCATAGCCCCACTCTCTTCCCTGTTGCTTCCTTTATTGTAAGTGGAAAGACCTGTGTTTGTCAATATGGCCTTGCCCGTGTTTCTGCCTTTACGTATTTCCCTCCTCACGGAAGGCCCTGTTCATCCGATACAAACGGTACTGCGATCCCGGCCAGCTTTTCAAACAGCTCCCGGCCCTTTTCTCCGCCTAATCCATAACCGATATGAACCTGCTTCATCCATTTATCCTCCTGCCGGTACTTCATAATCGTTCCATCTGAATAAAAGAGATACGTATCGTAATCGAATTCCGTATAATACACGGTAACACTCAGTTCTTTCGTTGCCTTTGCAAACTCATTCCGGCGCTTATAAACATAGGGCCGGTATTGATACGCCCCCAGTATGTCTATACAGGGCTGAAGCCGGCTTCCCTCCGCCAGGTATCCCGGCGCCTTCTCTTGACCCTGATTCTGAACGTCTTCCGTATAGGCGAAATAAATTCCATAGAGTTCAGTCCCCCTTCGAAGAAAGGGCTGAGGAAAGGTGGCCGCTATATAGGTCAGAATGATAAGTACTGTACAGAATATAAGGAGAACCTGTTTCTGGGACAGTTTCCGCTTCTGTTTTATCATCTTCATTCACCTCCGTCTGCCAAAACCGATTATCCTTTTCTATCCTTATCATACTACATTTGCAGACTGCGGTTAGAAATTATTTACTAAGTTATTCTTACGATATTCGGAGGGGAAGAGGAGAACCAGGAAAGGGTCCGGCGCGGAGTGCGCATCAGCGTTTTTTCATTATCCTTTTTTATTCCTCACCCCCGGTATCAACCGTCATGCATTTATCCAGAGTCGTTTTATCGATCTCGTTCACATATTTGGAATCCTCTGTCCTCGTATAGTATGTGGTTCCATCCTCGCCGGTATTTCCTACCGCCAGCGTAAATGTCTTCTCTTCTCCGTTCTTCTCATACGTATAGGTCAGCACCGCCTGTGGATGATCCAGCCCGTAGCCTGCCAGCTCTTCGTCCGTAACCTTGTAATTCGCGCAGCTCTTAACCACCAGGCCGCTCAGCGAATCTGCCAGCACATTGAGTGCCGCGTTGTCCGGCAGTTTGTTGTCTTCCGTATCGCCCGAACCGCGGTACCAGGCAATGGTTCCGTCCTCATCCAGTGTCTTCTTCACATAATGTTCGCTGACTCCGTTTTTCTCTATTGTGATCGTCTGGATATCCGTCCCCAGGACAGCCGGGAACTCTTCCAGCGCCATCATATCCTCCAGTCCGTAAGCAGTCTCATCGAACAGGGAGGAACTGATGAGATAAGGCACATTCTGCCCGTCGATAACGGCATAATAGTTTCCGTCGTCCGTCTTATCACCGATGAGAATGGTGGTCGTATCCCCTTCATCTGCCGATACGGTTACCCGCCGCACCGGTGTATCCAGGCCGTATGCGGTCAGATCGTCCCCGCCCTCCAGTTTTCTCACTGCCGGAAGCTTCTTCACCGTTCCTGCCAGTGAATCCATGCGGGTGGTATTCACCGGAAACTGGTCGTCACCGTCATACGTCCAGGAATCGCCATCCTTTGTAAATGCCAGCACATTACCGTCATTATCGTAGGAAACAGCCTTTATTTCAGAGAAATCAGTCATATATATTTTTTCGTTTTCCGCCTGCTGCTGTTCCTTTTCCTTTGTATGTGCCTGATACGCCCCGACACCGGCATAGATAACGCCCAGCGCCGCCACCACCAGACAGCCTGTAAGCAGTCCGTAATTCTTCTTCATTGCCACGCCTCCATTTTTATTTTGCCGCACGGCTAAATAATTACTTTCTATAAACGCCTCCGCTTCAGCCATACCATAAGGCCCGCCGCCACGGTTATCACCGGAATAACGAGAATAAAGACGATTCCCCACATGCCGCCATGTGTCACCGTGTTGTATGTCACCTCGAGGCTCTTGGACGGTATGGAAACGTTGGTCACATCTTCAAAATTGGCCGTTACCGCGTTCATAAACAGGTCCAGATTCGTAAGATTCGTAAAGGTACTGTTTAATCCGTCATCAATCAGAGAAGGCGTACCGAATACCGTCAGTCTCGCAGTACCGGAATCCAGTGTTTTCACCGCCGTTGCCCCGAGAATGTAGGTGCCTGGTGTCTGCCCGTTTTCCGTGACAAGCATGCCGCCATCCGTTGTCTCCATAAACGGCTCTACCGTAACCTCATCGGGAAGTGTCTCCAGCTGGCTAAATGCAGCGGACTGAAGGATCAGAGCAGTGCTTTTTCTGTCAATTCCCGTCGTAATCTCACTGCCGGATACGAGAGTCGGGAAAATGTAATAGGGATTATTCTGGTAGTAGCTCTTTGTATCGGCCGCCAGGCCATTTTCCATATTTAGTCCGTAGGCGGTCATTACGGCATTCAGATTGGGGCGGTCCTTATCGGAATATCCGGCAATTAAAAGTACATTTCCGCCGCCATCCAGGTAGTCTGTCACCATGGTTTTCTCATCGTCAGCAAGATCACTTGCCGGCGCATTTATCATGAGAAGTTCGCAGTCCTCCGGGATCCCGCCTCCAGTCAGCAAGTTGATGGTATTTACCGTAAGGCCTGACTTTTCCAGCATATCGGAAGTAAGCGTACCTAACGCCGCCTCCCCATGGCCTTCCGTCACATAGATATTTTTCTGCACATCATTTGTTACATAAGAGACAGCGCTGGTAAGCTGGCCCTCTCCGTCGAACTCCGTCTCCTTTGCCTGGCCGTAATAATAGTAAGACATCTGGTCATATTTAATGATATCGCTCATCTGGATCGTTTCTGTTTTTCCATTATCCTCACACATCACCAGAATCGTATTGTTCTCTGCGTTCAGCTGCTTTACCTGATCCGGGTGCAGGACGGAATCCACATTCTCTACCTTAATATGATCCGAAAGATCCGCATACCGGTTAACAAAGCTCGTAATTCTGTCATCCACCGCCGATGGATCTGCCACCACGTAAATCGTTACGTCCTTATCGAGGGATGCGAGAAGCTCCTTCGTCGTATCTCCCACCGTATAAATCTGTGTACCGCTCAAATCCCACTGGCGTACCTTTTCAGGAAGACGGCCTACGATCATATTTAACAGCACGACAGCTGCGATTACGATCACAGAAAGGATCGCCGCGTAGCCGCCCTTTTTTAGTTTTCTTGTCATTTCCAGCCTCCTAGTTTTGAGTAATTAGCTCCATCTGCGTTTTTCCACGGACTGCACGGTCAGAAATACCAGCAGAAAAATAATGCTCGCATAGTAAATAAGACCACCCGCATCAAAAATATAGTTGTTGGCAAAATTCTGAAACACATCCGTAACCGCAATCTTCTCTACAAGATTTACGAGAGCGCGGTCAAACATGCTCTTTTTGGCAACATACGCTCCCACCAGGGCGACGATTCCCGCCGCCTCCAGCACAAACGCCAGAAGGTTATGGCTCGTTACCCGATGAAGGATCACCACGCAAAGTGTCCAGAGAAGCAGGAAGCCCACCAGCGAGCCGGAGGCCGAGGTCGGAAGGAAGTTCACGAGGCTGGGCCATAAAAGCAGCAGCAAAATGACTCCGAAGGTTCCCACCGCCGCAATAATCTGGCTCTCTGTCGTGGACGATATAAACATTCCAATGGCAATGTAAACACAGCCCAGAAGGAAAAACGCCAGAATTGACGCGTAATCCGTCTTTAAGTATGCCGTTCCGTTCATCTTTATTATGAGCGGGCAAAGGCAGGAAATGAGGACCGGAACCGCAAAAACAGTAACCATGGACAGATATTTGGCCAGAACCATTTTCGGTACGGAAACCGGTGCTGTGAGAAGCAGCTGGTCCGTCTTCGTCTTCCTGTCATCTGCAAAGCTTCTCATGGTCAAAACCGGAATGCCGATCATCACGATCGTTACCATGCCGGACAATGTATAGGAAAAATACGGATAACCGCTCATCAGATTGTAAGCCATGAAGTAAATTCCGACAAACAGAACCAGAAACGCGATGAATACATATCCGGTCATGCATTGGAAATACGACTTCAATTCCCTTTTATAAATCGCCGCCATTTATACTTCCTCCTTTTCTGTTTCCGCCGTGAAGTCTTTGTCAGGATCATTTTCCTCTTCTGCTGCGTACAAAGCATTGTCGGGATTATTTTCCTCTTCTGCTGCGTACAAGGTATTGTCGGAATCATTTTTCTCTTCTGCCGCGTACGAAGCATTGTCGGGATTATTTTCCTCTGCCGCGTACGAAGCATTGTTGGAATCAATTTCCTCTCCTTCCGCGCCCGAAGCATTGTCCGCAGTCAGTTCCAGGAATACTTCTTCCAGAGATGCCTTTGAAGTATGCATGGATAAAATCGGGATCCTCCGGTCTGCAAACGCAAAGAAAATAGTCTCTCTGATGTCCGTCTGCGGAATGATATTCATGTCTTCGTTTTCTTCACTTTCCTCTCTCTCTTCGCTCTCCTCTCTCTCCGCGTCCTCAGCCCCATCTTCCAGGCAATTCTCTCCCATCAGCTGGAAGCTCACCTTCCTCACGCCTTCCTCGCCGCTCTCGCTCACCGCGATTTCCTCTGCTCCGTCAATCGCTTCGAGAATCTCCCGGATCTCTTCTTCCTGTCCCTTGACGAGCAGTTCCATGCCGGCGGCCCCGGCCATCTGACGCTCCAGATTCTCCGGCGTGTCGCTGGCAATCAGCTTTCCACGGTCTATGATCAGGATGTGGTCGCAGACCGCGCTGACCTCGGAAAGGATGTGGGAGCTTAATATCACTGTGTGTTTTTCTCCCAGTTCCCGGATCATATCCCGGATCTCGATAATTTGTTTTGGATCGAGGCCTACAGTCGGCTCATCTAAAATGATCACAGGAGGCATACCGAGCACCGCCTGGGCCAGCCCGACACGCTGTCTGTAGCCTTTTGACAGATTTCGGATCAGCCTTCCCTGCACGTCTTCCAGCTTCGCCAGCGCCACCACCTCGCCGATGGCACTTTTTCGTTCCTTCTTCGGTATCCGTTTTAATTCCGCTGCAAAATCCAGCTGCTCCATAACCGTCATATCGACATAAAGAGGAGGAAGCTCCGGCAGATAGCCGATACATTTCTTCGCTTCCTCAGGTTCTTCCAGTATGTTGTGTCCGTTAATCAGGACATCTCCCTCCGTAGCACCGATATAACCGGTCATGATGTTCATGGTAGTCGATTTTCCGGCGCCGTTAGGTCCTAAAAAGCCGTAAATCTGACCGTCTTCGATGGTAAAGTTCAGATGATCCACTGCCAGATGGCCGCCGTAATCTTTTACGAGATTCTTTACTTCTATCAACTCGTTCTCCTCCTGAATTCTATATTTACACGGGCGCGGGAAAGGGCCGCTGACATCTGGCCTCACTGCACGCCTCGCATATTCGGTGTTAATACATAGGGTAAAAAATAAATGTGTTGATTCTGTGTTCATATTTTGATGTTTCTGTGATAAAAGTGTGAACCAAAAAAGCAGAGGCAGCTGAAACGCATCCGCGTCCAAGCCTCCTCTGCTTTATAACCACCTTCCAGCGTCATTTCTCCGTGTTTCTCTTCTGAAGCATTACCGTCAGGATAAATTGATTTTCTTTCACCTCATATTCCGCGCTTCACCGGGCGTCTGTATCGGGGAAGAAGTGTTCCTCCAACATCGCGCACAGCGTATGATAGACGGGAAGATGCAGTTCCTGGACGTCGGCTGTCACCTCCGCCGGCACCGCAAGGCATACGTGACTGATTTCCTTTAAGACACCCCCGGCGCTTCCGGTCAGAGAAATGACAGAAAGGCCCTTTGCTTTTGCCACCCTGGCGGCATTTACCACATTTACGGAATTGCCGGAAGTACTGATTGCCGCCAGCACATCACCGCGCCTTCCGTAGCCGTACACCTGCTGGGCAAATACCATTTCCGGGTCTACGTCATTTAAAAAGGCAGTGGACAGGGCGCTGTGCCCTGTCAGCGAGACCGCAGGGAGCGCGCCTTGCAGACGGTTTCCCAGATCTCCCAGCCCATCCTTTTCTGCGTCACTCAGCGGGCGCTTTTTATAGAATCCTTTCATCAGTTCCCCCACAATGTGGTCGGAATCTGCCGCGCTGCCTCCATTTCCACAGACCAGCAGTTTTCCCCCCTGTGAATAAGCGGTTTCCAGCAGGCCATAAGCACGTTCTATCTCCTCTTTCATGCCGCATAAAGCGGGATACCGCTCCAGAAGCCGTTTCAAATGATCCATCCTCTATTCCTCCAGCATGTTAGTCCAGACAGCCTCACCGCCTTTTTTGCCCGGCACCTCCGGCAGCCGCAGAGTCTTAATTTCAAATGGCTGGAAATCCGCCTCTATGGTCTGTCTCAGAACATCAATTGTGAGTTCTGCCTTCACCGACCTGCCGGCCGTCTCATATGCCCGGAGGATCACATCTCCACTGCTGTCATCCGCTTTTTTCAGCACTTCCACAACGATATTTTCCTGATTGACCTCCAGCAGGGAACCGGTCTGCTTAAGGCTTCCCTCATGGTACGTCTCGAACAGGGCTGTTGGCTGGCAGTTCATCATTTTTGCCCGTCTCACGGTCGCCGCGTTTTCCCAGCTTCCGTCATGGGGATAGAGACCGTATGTAAACGTCTGCGTTCCCTGATCGACATAGACATATTCCAGGTTTTCCTGCAGCTGGTATGGCTCATGATGGGTGTAGACCGGACTCCGAAGCACGGTGAGCGCCGCCGTCTTTCCTGCTACGCTGCCTGCAAATTTTCCGTCATTTAAGATGGACAGCCCATTCATGGAAGTCTCCATGCCAGGGTTCGTTCCCTCCAGATCCATCCACATCTGCATCGGGTACTCTTCACCGTCCGGCTCTCTCTGTTCCACCCCATATGGGATTTCCCAGCTAGTCCGTAAGTAGTTCATATTCATTGGGAACTGAAGCTTTAACATAGCCAGTTTTTCATGCCAGTCTACCGTAGTCTTAACCGCAATATAATCCAGATCCTGGAAAACAGAGAAGTCCTGAATCATTCTGGAGACACCGTAGACGCTGGTTACACGGAATAAGCACTTAACAGGACCACTCTCGATCAGACGCACAGAAATGGCTTTAAACCGGCCGATTTCATCGTCAAAAATCCGCACTGCATGTGACCAGGTATCGCTCTCATCCCTGATCACAACCGGGACTGCCGCCGGACCGGAGAAATACTCCGTGCCGTCGCTCTTTTTTAACAACGAGGTAATATATCCTGTTTCCGGATCAAGGGTGAGTTTAAACCACTTATTTTCTGCACTGCACTCCGAAGCAGTCACCTCCGGAAATGTCTCCGCCTTCTCCCTGACTGCAAACCGGTACGTCCTCCAGCCCAGGGAAGGAAGATCCGCCACAAAGCAGATACAGCATCTGCCCTGCAGAGATGCGCTGGACTGCACCAGCTGATAGGGAATCTGGTTCCCTTGCTCGTCCAGCAGCACCGTTCCCTCCTGAAACGTCCAGGATTCTGCCTGTACCTCGGCCTTCGCCTCAAACGCATTCGGATTCACCACGACAAGAGGCTTCATCCCCTCTTCCATCGGAATATTTATCTGCCAGGACAAGGACTGAACAGCACTGTTTAAACCTCTTCCCGCAATGTGAAGCGCATAGCCGTAATCCTCTGCGGCATCCTCATACGACTCCCGCAGGCTGGTACCTGCCAGAATATCATGGAACTGGTTGAACAGCACGCTCTTCCAGGCTTTCCGATACTCCTCTGCCGGATATTTTCCGCCGGCAAGGAGCCCTGCCATCACGGAAACGCGCTCCGCCATAAGCAGGCGCATCTCCGCCTCCCGGTTTAATGCCTTCACTCTCGATTCTGCACTGTAGCAGCCGCTGGAATGATGGAACAGTCCTCCGCAGACCACAGGTAAATCCCTCCCGCTCTTTTTCACGTCCTCAAAATATTCATTAGGGGAAGACAGCTTAAGCACAGGCAGATCGGGTCTGGCATCCATCTGGTGAATACTGTCGATATTTCTCTTTGTAGGACCGCCTCCATGATTGCCGACACCGTAAAAGCACATGATACCGCCTCCGGAATTCTTAATCTCACCGGCGCACCGTCTGACATGTTCTTCAATCTGGTCGGGCCAGGTGCAGTATTCAAAGGGAAGCCGAAACGCATGCACTGACGAACCATCGGCGGACTTCCAGACAAAGGTTTCTCCTGCAATCCCCTTTTCGTGGCGGCCAGGGCGCATGAATACATAACTGTCCATGCCGCATTTCTTAAGGATCTGCGGAAGGTTCCCGTTATGGCCGAAGCTGTCGACATTATAACCGCAGACTGACTTCACACCAAATTTCTCCTCAAAATACCTCTGGCCATAAAGCCCCTGTCTCACAAAGGATTCCCCGCAGGGAGCGTTGCAGTCCGGCTCAGTCCACCAGCCGCCCACGATCACCCATCTGCCCTCCTTCACCCGCATGCAGATCTCCTCAAACATGGCGGGATCATTTTCTTCTACCCACTCATAATAAGCGGCAGAACTGCCGGTAAAGATAAAGTCGTCGTATTCCTTCATCCGGTCCAGTACGGATTTAAAAGTTGCCTTCACCTCCTGCAGTCCCTCCTGCCACCGCCAGAGCCAGACAACATCAATATGAGCATTTCCTATCATGTATAATTTTTTATCTTTCTCCATTCTGATCCCTTTCCTCTTCCCATTCCAGTAAATTCACCGTTTTTATGTTTCTGCCTTCCCGGTCCGTTTTGATGGTCTGTATCTCATAATGCCCGATTTTCAGGGAATACACATTTCCCATGAGGAACAGGTGATAGTCCGAATCTACTCCCTGCAGTTCCAGAAGCCGTATGATGAAGCCATCGTCATCCTCCGCCTTCTTCACAACCTGCACCGCCACATTATCCCGGTCAGTTGCTGCAAAAGAAGAGAGAAGAGAATTCCGACCGTTCCTGGTAAGCGGCATGTGCGCGCTGTCCATGAGATACTCATAAGAACCGTTCGCTTTCTCTGCAATGCGGTACAGCTCAGATGCAGGAAGCCGCTCCCCGTAAGGCCTTAACAGTAAGTGATACGTCTGTGTTCCGATATCCATATATTCATAGCTCTCAATTTCGTTCTCCCAGTCAGGACTGCTGCCCTGAGCGTAAATAGCACTCCGGGCCACGGTTATCTGTGTTCTGCCCTCTGTCAGATTAAATGCATATTTTCCGTCATTGGCGACAGCGAGTCCACAGCCTCTTTTATCCGCCACATCGAGAAAACGCTGCATACTATATTCCCCGTCATCCGCTTCATGCACTCTCTCCACAATTCCATACGCGGTCTCCGCTCTGGTCGCGATGCAGTCTTCCCCGGTCGGATAGGCAGCCTTTAAGAGTGCGCGCGGCTGCGTAAAGCACAGCCGGTTCTCTACCCGGAGCTCCCGTTCACCGGCTCCCAGAGTATAGAGCTGCTCCAGCCTCGTCCCCTCATAGGTAAGCCTGACCCGGATGGTCTCCCGGTTCTTTCCGCTCTCCACCTTGTCGATGGATTCCAGACGGAATGATACGTTTCTGTCCTCGTAACGCCTGCCCTGCAGACCGCCCCACGCGTCCCGCTCGTCCACATACAGCCGGACCGAAGCCGGGCCTTTTAAGGCGTCGTATCCTGTGGTTCTATCCATCAGGACACACAGCATTCCCGTTTTCTTATCAAATTCGGCCCGTAGAAACTGGTTTTCCAGCGTATAGGGATCCGGATTATCAATTTCCATCTTCTGATTAAACCCAAGAGACGGGGCCTCTTTAGAAAGCCGGTATACGGCATAACCGCAGGAGGGAACCGATGCATAAAAGACGATGCGGCGTCTGCCTCCCAGCACCGTATGGCGGACTTTGGCCGCAGTATGAATTCTCTGGTACGGAACCTCATTACCAAAAGGATCTGACACCTTAAGAGGGCTCTGGCAAAACCATTCCAGTTCCACCTCCACGCAGTCGGAAAAGTCTTTGCCATAAGGATTGAACAGGAACAACGGATATCCCACGCCGCTGGTATCCAGACTGTTTACGATTCTCTGCTTCGCCGTCTCTCTGATGAAAGCGGCTTTTGCGCATACCGCCGAAAGCTGCATCACCGCTTCCTCCCGCGCCGGCTTAATGGTGGTGCCGCCCATGGTGTCATGAAACTCATTGAAATGCAGCGTGTTCCACAGCTCCTCTATCTTTGTAGTTTCTTCCGGCCATTCCCCTGTCTGCGCAGCCGCCATGGCCAGATATGTGTCGGCCGCTATGAGCAGGCCCTCCGCAAGGCGGTTCAGACGCTTAAATTCCGAATCATTGGAATAGCAGCCCTCATTTATTCGTTCAAACGGTCCCTTTCTCACAGGCAGTTCCCAGTCCCTGATATCTTTCAGAAACTCCCCAAAGGAAGAAAAATGCAGATCCGCTCCGTCAAAGTCCTCCGTCTGTTCACGGATCGTCTCGATATTCTCGATCGTCGGTCCTCCCCCGTGATTTCCAACGCCATAGCAGCAGACCATTCTGTCGTATCCCTTTGTTCGTTTCAGCGTATCATCTATATTTTTCAGGGTAGGCTCTCTGAACCAGGTGGTGTACTCCGCTGGGAGACATATGGCATTCACACTGCTTCCATCCGGACTTTCCCACCGAAAAACCGGGGTATTCAGCCTGGGGCGCATGAACACATAGGAATCCATGCCGCTTTTCCTCAATATCTGCGGAAGGTTTCCGCTGTGGCCAAAGCTGTCTACATTGGAGCCAATCCGGCAGATTTCCCCGAAACGGTCTTTTAAATAGCGCTGGCCGTACAGGCCATGGCGGGCAAACGCTTCTCCGCAGGGCAGAAGACAGTCCGGCTCAATAAACCAGCCTCCGGTTATCTCCCACCTGCCCTCCAGAACCCGCTGCCTGATCTCCTTCAATAAATCGGGCAGCAGCTTTTCAATCCACTGAAAGAAAGCTGTGGACGTGGAGGTAAATTTGTATTCCTCAAACTCCCGCATTCTGTCCAGTGCAGACTGATACGTAGCCTTTACCTCCTGCATCCCCTCCTCCCACTCCCAGAACCACACCGGATCAATATGGGAATTTCCTATCATATAGAGCTGTTTTTTCTCCATCACGCCTCCGTACACACTCACCATGTTTTTTCTGTTCTGTCGAAAGTCCCTTCTTTTACGGCTTTCCGTCCCATCTCCGCAGATTTGCGGATCGCCAGACAGCGAACCGTGCTCAACTGCTCCAGGCCTTTTATCCCCTCTTCCGCTCCCAGCCCGGCTAACGCCCGGTAAAGCAGGAGCAGCAGTGTCTGAAGACGTTCCGCCAGCAGCGATACCTGATTTTCTTCCCGCAGCGCTTCTTCAAATTCAGGCAGTTCCGTCAGTTTCCTCAGCAGAGGGATGAATTCCGTACGGCCGCTTCTCTCGGCCGCATAGGCAAAGCATTCCAGATAGGAATACGTCCCTTTTCTGATATCCATGTAATCCCGTTCTTCCTTTTTCAGCGCTTCAAACACCAGGCAAAATGGTTCCATGGAAAATCCAGTCCCCCATGACAGCAGATTTAAGTCATATACAAGCTCCGGCATTACCCCATGATCCGGCAGAAGCTGTGCACACATCACAGATCCTTCTCTCATCGGCAGACAGGGAGCAGTCTCCTTTATCTTTCTCATAATAGTCTGCTGAATCTCTTCCATATCATCCCCGCAGCCATGAAACAGAGCCATCCGTTTCAGAGCCGCCAGTGTTTCACGGTTCCGCCCGTTTTCCTTCTCTTCCAGTTCCTGTATCCGCTTCCGGATACAGGGCAGTACCCTATCACTCTCACCGCACGCAAGAGCCAGAAGAGGACTTATCTCCGTCTCTTCATACGTAAATGGAACATCAATCCAGTGTGTGCGGCTGTCTCCCGTTACCTGTTCCGCATAAAATGTAAAGTCAGGATTGTCTCCGCCGTCACATGGATACCGGAGTTTCCCGGGAAGAGTCAGCTTGTCTCCCGTCGTCTCCCTGATCCATTCTCTCCTCTGCGGAGTGGGGAGCTCTTCAATCAGACAGCCTTCAAATACCGCCCTGGCCGCAAGCAGCCCCAATACCGCCCCCTGATGCATCAGGTCCGGCTGCATACGCAGCCCGGGAAAAGCGTTGTGAGTAGCGGAGACTGCCTTTCCCGCCACGTACAAGCCCTCCAGGACAAAACCCTCCAGGTGCATCGGGATCAGCGCCCTTAAGGGAAGCTGCATTTTCACCTGAGGCGGAAGGTAGCCGCAGTATACCATATCTGCATCCAGCTTTCCTTTTGGATCAAAGTTGGAAAAGAAGGTGCAGATACCGTCGTCATACGTCCGGAACATGCATAAATCCCGCAGATCGATTACTTTTTCCCCTATGATATGGCGGCTCTCACGCATACTCACATAAGCCCCATGGTCAAACATCCCTTCCCCTCTCAGCCTTCCAAGAACGGTAAACCGTGTCATGTCCTCCGGGTCAGCTGCCATCACCATAGACGAAAAATTATTCCGGTATCCGTCTGTTCCCGTGTATTGAGCCAGAGAAGCCCAATAAGTAAAACAGTCACGGCCGGAGCCGTAGACCGTCTTCGCTCCGGCATAATACGCCAGATCCCCATCACCGGTCGCATCGATGACCAGCGCCCCACACAGAGTCTGTTTTCCCGCATGCCCCGCGGTTTTTACGCCGCATACGCGTTTCCCCTCTTTCACCACATCATAGACAATCTGCCCGAATACCACGGCCACACCAGCGTCAAGACACAGCTTCAGCAGTACGTATCCCCTGACTCCCGCATGAAAATCGTCATACTCACTCCACAGCCCTGGTCCTCTCCTGATTCCAAGCTTACGCTCGATCCGGTCCGTCTCCCGATCAATTTCTTCCATATCTCTGTAACGGTTTCCAAACCAGTAGGTACTGACGCCTCCTAATGTGGAGGTTCCTCCCAGGTCGTACTGCGGTTCGATCAGAACCGTCTCTGCACCGCCCCGGGCGGCATACAGGGCCGCCATGGCTCCGGCAGTGCCGCCTCCTGCTATGATCACGTCAAAATGTGTCCTTGTCAGCTTTGTACTGGCAAGGAAGCCGTCTCCCGCCCGCAAAGCAAACCGCCCCAGATTGAGCGCCGGATTTTCCGCCTTTGACCGTCCAAAGGCCTGGAGCAGTTCTCTTCGTCCGGCGAGCAGATTCTCCGCTTCCGTTTTCGCCGGATTCCAGCGAAACGGCGCCTTCAGGATTCGGTTTTCACCGGTAGTCTCATCGGTTATCCAGGCGGCATAAGCGGTCTTTTCCGAATCCTTCGCCAGTCCATAGGCCTCATGATATTGGCACCGGACTCCATACAGCCCTCCCTTGGAGGCAAACCTTACCTCGATGCCCTCCTTCTCCACAGGGACCGCATCCACAAAATATAATCCGTATAAGAAGGCCGCTCCCTGTTCGCGGCATAACTGCTCCAGATACTTTTTATATCCATCCGGATGCAGATAACCGTTCTCCCACAGCGAATCCTGGAAAAATGCCCTCCATTCCGCCCTGCTTTCACAGTTTAAAAAACTGCCTATATCTGCGGCCAGAAACGTCTCCTCCACCGCCAGCAGAACCGCTTTTCTCTGTTGTGCCAGACATACAGACCGTTTTACCGCCTCCAGCGTATTGCCGGTTATCAGATAGGTGGTCTCTCTCCACCGATTAGCAGACATTTAGATCCAGTATCTTCTCCACGCCCTCATGGTCCAGATAGGTGATCACAAAGGAATGATCCTTAAGGTTCGCCTTTAAGTCCGCCCGGTACTGCCCCTCCTTCCAGGAAATCCACAGATGCTCGTCCGGTGCATCGTGAACCGTCATCTCTCCGTCAAACACGGGATATTCATTTCGGAACTGCATCATTACACACAGATTCTTTACGACCGGCTTCTCCACCAGCCGGTCAATCTCTTCTATTGTATAATTATGTCTGCTGATGTTCCGGTCATAGTTGGTTCGCTCCATCAGCTCATAATCATTTTCCCCTGCCAGAAGCCCCATATAGTAAACCTGAGGAATCCCCGGTGTAAAAAACTGAATTGCCCGGGACAAAAGGTAGCTGTCATCCCGCTCCCCCACCGCTGAATAGTAGGAGCAGTTAATCTGATACACCACCTTTTCGCCGCTATTTCCGCTGCTGTAATCCCATTTAAAATTAGCCCCATACTGTTCAGTCTGACGGACCACGGCCTGAAGCTCCTCCGGGGAGAGTAAATCCACGACATCCACGGTTCCCAGCCCGTCATGGGTATCCAGCGTCGTCTGCTGATTTCTGGGACAGATGGAAAGCCAGTGCCTGAGTCTGGCGCTGCTGCCTGAAAAGAGAGTATGGAGCACCATGACTGGCAGGACAAAATCGTAAACTGCATAGCCATGTTCTGCAATTTTAAGCTGCACGGTATAATGGTCATGAATCTCCGGCAGCATGGGGATCCCCTTCTCATCCAGCACACGCTGAATCCGATCCATCATCTCCCATATCTCAGGCTCCAGGAAAAAGCAGGTGGTTCCCACCTTTTTCGTGGCAAAGGCAAATGCGTCCAGCCGCAGCTGGGAGAGCCCCTGGTCCATCAGAAAACGCAGCGTGCTTTCCACGTAATTCCAGGCCGCTTCGTTTTGCAGATCCAGATCCATCTGTTCCTCATCAAAGGTACACCAGATCTTTTCCGTGGTCCCGTCCCGAAATGTGATTTCTTCACAGGGTGCGCACGGCTTCCGTTTATTGAGTAAGTCCACTTCTGCCTCCGTTGGCTCCCCGCCCGGCCAGAACTTACAGAAACGCAGAAACATATCCGCATATTCCGATTCGTCATGTTTTTCAACAAAATTAAGAAATTCCGGACTTCTCCTGGACAGATGGTTGATCATGAAGTCAAACATCAATTCGTAATCACCGGCAATATCCTTTATGTCCTCCCAGGTACCAAAGGCTTTATCCACCTCCCGGTAATTGATCGGTGCGAATCCCCGGTCTCCGGAGGAAGGGAAGAAGGGCAGAATATGAATGGAATGAATCTCCCTTCTGAAATACCGGTCTATCACTCCCTTCATCTCTTTTAAGTTCTTACCGAAGCTGTCGGCGTATGTAATCAGCATAATTTTATTTTTCATCGTATCATTTCCTTATCTGTAAAAGTCATCGTAGGCTTTCATTCCTACCGAAACAGCCGCGTAGTCCCCAATCATCTCTCCCAGGGTGGCCGGTACAATCTTGCAGACTCTTCCCGAGGCGGCCAGAGCTTCTCTGGCGATCACAGCCTGCATTCCCGGCTCAAGGGCCTCCTTCTGTCTGGCGTAAATACTGCCCAGTACGATCATATCCGGATTTAAAATATCGATCAGGATAGAAATGCCTCTCCCTAAATACTCCGCCACGATATCAAATATCTCCCTGGCCGTGGCATCACCTTCCTCCAGTGCCCTGCCGATTTTCTTACAGTCCACTTCAGACAGCCTGTCCATTGATTTGCAGAAGGAGGGGACAATGCCATGTTCCAGGGCTTCCTTCGCCTTCATTCTTCCTAAATTGGCGATTCCTCCGCCGCTGCAAAAGCCCTCAAAGGAACCATTTTTTCCATACCCATAGGGCCCGTCCTTTTCCAGCCGGATATGCCCCACCTCGCCCGCCATACAGGTGGATCCCTGATACAACTGGCCATTTAAGATCATACCCGCTCCCATTCCGGTTCCAAAGGTTAAAAACACCATATTTTTCGTCCCTTTTCCCGCACCAAGCCTCCACTCTGCCAGCGCACACGCATCCGCGTCGTTCTGCAGCATAACCGGAACGCGGAATGCGTTTTGTAAGGGTGTAAAAATATCTGCGTTATCCCATTTGGGCAAATTAGGAGGCGCCATGATGACTCCTTTTTCCGCGTCCAGCGGCCCTCCGCACGAAATACCGATGGAACAGAGCCGCCAGTCCGGATTCGTTTTTAACTGTGTCTGGATAATTCCGATGTACTCTTCAAAAGCTGACCTGTAATCATCTGTCTTCGTAGGCCTTTTCACCTTATCCAGGATCTCGATTCCTCCGTCCGCATAACGGGCAAAGGAGACGGCGCTCTTCGTTCCTCCAATATCAATTCCTGCAATTATCTGCATTCTGCTCCCCCCTCAATGACCGCGCGGCGGACGTACAGCGCCGCGCCGGACGCCGCCTCTTCTTCCCGATCCGTAAAAATAACCGGCAAACCGAATACACGTTCCACATCTTCCCTCAAAAGCGTATTTTTCCGAATCCCATTGCCGGACGCTACAATCTGCGTCTTCCCCACACATACCATGTCCGGAAATGTGCTGTATAGGGAGAACAGCTCACGGGCCATACCCGCCGTAAAGCTGCGGATGAAGTCTTCCGGATGGAAATTATCCGGGTTTAACCCGTAGATTCCCGCTACCTGCCCCGATTCCGTCTCTTTCCTGCTTCCATAAAGAGTCGGTACCGCGCGCAGTCCGGTCTCTTTTTTCTTCACCGCCAGGTGTTCCATCATCTTGTAGGTATCGGTCTTCTGTCCCGTAAATTTCTCGCAGACTTCCGCAAAAAATGCAGCCAGACGCTCGTACACTTTTCCTCCATTTAAAGAGGCACCCACATATAAATATCCGTCTCCAATCCAGGGGCGTATATCATTTCCCGCTATAGGATTAAATTCTCTGCTGTAAACGGACACCTGAGAGCCGGTTCCCACATTGATGCTGACGCTATGCTCCTGATCCCTGACAGCCCCCAGGAAGCTGGCCTGATTGTCCCCTACCGCATAAAGCACCGGAACCGATTCTGGCACAGCACGACCCCCGCCCGGCAAATCCGTCTCACTCTCCACTTTCATAGATCCGGCAGTCAGATCTTTCGCCCCTGCAACAACGGGATAATAGGAAATATCCACGCCGGCTGCTGCAAGTTTTTCCAGCTCAAACCGGCCGTCCTCCAGGTGACAGCCACCGAAGCTGGCCGCCATCGTCTTATGAACGACCGCCTTTCGGCTTCCGGTTAATTGCATGGCCAGATAATCTCCAATCCCAACAAATGCGGCCGCGTTATCCGGAATCCGTCCGGTCTCCTGAAGGTAAAAATGTGTGACACTCCCATACCCCGTATAAAAGGGCAGTCCCACCTTCTTCGTCAGATAACGGGCATAGGTCAGGCCATCACGGTACTCCTTATTCCCGTCTTCATTTTTCCAGGTGTAAAGCGGGGTTGCCGCCTTCCCCATACTGTCTGTATACAAAATACCATGCATCTGACTGGATATTCCCACTCCGGCCAGCGTCATATCTTTTCTTGTTCCACGTTCCCCGGTCCACAGCTTTAATTCCATCATCAATTCTTTATATAACTCTTTTACCACCGATACAATTCTATCCGGATCCTGAAGATAGCTTCCTGTATTTACAAAGGAATTAGGTGCACTTACACTCCTCATTATTTTATCTTCTGTCAGATCATAGAGAACCGCACAGATCGAAGTGGTCCCTATATCAATTCCCAAAGATATCATCACACAACCTCACCTTTCCCATACCACTCTATCTCCACCAGGCAGTCCACTTTTTCACACTGAACAGTCCAGAGCATCCCGCCCCGGCAGACCGCCTCACATTCCCTGCCGTCAATCCGCACCCGGTACGGTCCCTGATCCGCTGCAAAGCCAAGCGTGCCGGCCTCACAAACGAGCGCAGTCACACGGCATTCCTCTTCGCGCAGGATTCGGAGGCCGCCACAGGAAATATACTTTTCCAGTATTCCGATCAGCCTGCCCCGGCCGCAGTCCGGAACGAGCAGGAACAGATTCGCCCCGCCTTCCGGCAGCAAAAAGCTTATCCCGGCATCTCCCAGTCTGCATACCGTCCTCGCTTTATAATCGTATACCAGCCAGTTTCGTCCAGAAAGTGCCGGAATGTCAGTCTTATCAAGCTTCCCCTGGCAGATTTCTTCTTTTCCGCAGATATGGAAGGCGCCAATCACATAGTTTTCTCCGTACCGGTTAAATATCTTAAGCGGCCGCAGCGTGTCTGCCGGGTTTTCAAACAGACAGTCCGTCGTAGGCATCCCCACGTCCTCACACCGGATCACACGCCCTGCTCCTGTGATAAGGGGCCGGATATAGTCCGGATCCGTCTCTCCCACCCGGTCGCTCACATAGACCGGGCCTCCGCTTACCGCGCGGAGAATGGAATTCTGCCAGTTTTCCTCATGGCTGCTGAAAAACATATCCCAGTCTCCCCAGAAAAACTGACCCTGAAGAAGTGAATTATAGCTGTTCTGTACCGCGTGTTCCCGGAAACCGTGAAGTACCTCCGGGACGAAGTCGTCGCTGCTTCTGGCTACGGCGCTGCTGGGACGGTTCCACATATCCTCACAGGCCATCCCCATACAGTTGATGATACAGTTGTCAAAATAAAGCGCCGCCGATGCGTTCAGCCCTTTCTGAATCTCCCGGGAGGCATGTCCATACGTCTCTAACCCTTTGTAAGCCAGCGAGACTGCACTTTGTCCGTCCACCTTTACAAAATCAATGCCGCAGTGGTTCTTTAAATACTCATGCCACGTTTCAAAAAAGGTAAATGCCTTTCCGGCATCCGGTTCCGGAAGAATCCGCCCATCCGGCACCCTCCTGGAACCTATCTTCAGTTTCCGGACGGCCGGAGAACCGCTGGCCAGACCGTTCCAATAGCCCATGACGGCGTGCCAGACACCCACGCTGTCCACCTTCCAGATTTTCTTCAGCTCCTTTACACAGCCTTTCAAGCCCTCCGGAAAACGCTCTTTATCTGCGTCCAAATCAAACAGCACCTTTTTATCGTAATCTGCGTCAAGCCACCCATCGTCAATCAGCACCCACTTCACCGGAAGCTGCTTCGTCTGGAACTCTCTCATTTTTTTCATCACGCCTTCATGAGAGACCTTGTGGTAAAAGGCATCCCAGGTGCACCAGCCAAAGGAATCCAGTTTTTCTGGAAACCTCCTGTTTTTTCGGAACATGGAAGCTCTCCCCAGCCTGTTAAGAGCCGCCTTAACCGCTCTCTCACAGCAGAGATACGGGTCAGTTCCTCCGGCAAGCACCATACTTAAGTCTTCCATGCGGTTTCTGTTTCCCGCATTTGACGCCATGCGGACTGACAAACGGTTCTCGGACCAGGAATGATCTCCCTCGTGTGATTCCTCCCCACATAAATCCGTCCGGCAATTCTCCCCGCATACGGAAAGAATGACGAAATACGTGGCTCCATTCTGAAACAGAAGGAGCTGCGTCCTGTCCGGAAGCGATCTTATGTCCGAAAAAAAAGCGGGTCTGACCCACCAGTCCTTATGCTGATAGACGGCAAGGAAACGTTCCGTCTCTGGAAGCTCCATATGGTATACAAAGCCTTCCTGGGGATCAAAATATGTCTGTGGTCCAAAACAGGGCTCCCTCGTCTCCTTTTCCGCCCGCACCGTAATAAGCACCGTATCTTCCGCTGCTGTCTCCTGCAGTTCTCCCGCCGTCCCTTCCTCTGGAGAAAGAGACAGCAGAAAAACTACTCTGTCATCCCAAATCACTTCTATCTGATCACACTGAGTTATTTTTCTGCTGCTAAACATAGAACCCCTTTTTTCTTCTTTTTCTCTTTTTAATGGAACACTTCGTTCACAAACTGATTGAAGAAGTGATCCGTCACAATCTCGCCGGCTCCAATGACACCTGCATTTTCCCTTAATACGGATACCGCCATAAAGTTTTCCTTTGCTCCCTTCACCTTCCTCTGATTCGCCACATCCTGGACAATATTAAAATACATGGGATACTTCTGTATCAGGATTCCGCCCAGAATAATCATCTCGGGATCAAAGGTATTGATCAGATTGCTGACCGCCACTCCGACATAGAAAGCGGAGCGGTTTAAGATGGAAATGGTGAGCAGATCCTTTTTGTCCGTCATCTCAAACACATCTTCAATCGTCAGGGAATTCCTCTTATGGTAAAGCGGGTGCTCCTTCTGATTCTCAAGCTGTTCTCCCAGCATCCGCAGTACAGCAATGCCGGAGCTCATGGCCTCCAGGCATCCGCGGTTCCCGCAGTTGCAGAGCGGACCGTTTAAATCAATGGTGATATGGCCGAACTCACCGGCGATACAGTTGGCGCCTACGTTCAGCTTTCCATCGATAATGATACCGCTGCCGATTCCCATATCCACTTCCACATATGCGAGATTGGAGCAGTCCCGGTTATTTCTGTACCAGTACTCGGCAAATGCGATTACATTCGTATCTTTATTCAGAAAGACGGGAAAACCGGTTCTTCCCTCCAGCGTTTCCTTCAAAGGAAGGTAATCCAGCATCGGCATATTGGGCGGAGTCAGGATTACGCCGCTTTCACAGTCCAAGGGACCTGGAGCGCCTACACCAATCCCCAGAATATCGTCCCGCTTTACACCGGATTTTTCTATCACTCTGTTCACAGCCTCAACCAGCATGGTCACAAAATCGTTCTGATTCTCAAATTCCTTATCCATGGAATACCGCTCGATGGCCAGAATCTGCCCCCGCAGATTTAAGAGGGCAATACCGGTAATAAATTTATTGATATGGATGCCTATGGTGTAGCGGTAATTCTCATTGATCACATAGGATACTGCTTTTCTGCCCATGCCGCCCGATTCCATCTGTCCGTCACGGATGAGATTCAGTTCCTGGAGCTCTGCCAGGATCTTCTTGATCGCCATAAACGTCAGGCCGGTAACGCTGGCGAGTCCTGCCTTCGTAGCCGTGCCGTTCCTTCTGATGTAACCCAGCACTGTTCTTCTGTTAAAATTCTTGAGCTGTACCTGATTATTCTGGTCTGCCATATTTCTTCCTTTTCCTTTTTCATTTGTCTGAATTTCATAGTACCATTATACTTCAGGGCAAATGATATTTCAATTCGCCAAAGGCTTCAACAGAGTGAACAGCATCAATAAACTAACCTTTTACCGCTCCGCCAATATTCATGCCATCTGTAAAGTATCTCTGCAGGCACATGAAAACGACAATAATCGGAAGTAAAACAATACAGGAAGCCGCCATTAAGTAGTTCCACTGGGTATTGGACTGGCTCACAAATATCTTAAGCCCCAGCTGCAAGGTGAAAGTCTTCGTATCCATCAAGTACAGCAGCGGCTTCAAAAAGTCATTCCAGCTCCAGTTAAAGGAGAGTACTACCACTGTCATGATTGCAGGCTTGGCCATAGGAAGCATGATGCTTCTCCAGATCCGGAAATGGGAGGCGCCGTCGATCTGCGCCGACTCAATGACCGAGTTGGGAATCCCCGCGTAAAACTGCCGGAGCATAAAGATAAAATATGCTGATCCCATAAACTGCGGTACAATAAGCGGCAGATACGTGCCGACCCATCCCAGCTTCGCATACAGGACATACTGGGGGATCATCGTCACAAATTCCGGAATCATCATCGTCGCCAGTATAATGGAGAACATGATGTTTCTGCCTGGAAACCGTATCTTTGCGAATCCGTAGGCTACCAGAGAATTAGCGAGAACACCGCCAAGAATGGCAAATGCCGCCACAAATACGGAATTGAAAAACCAACGGGTAAATTCCGCGCTTACCCAGGCATCCTTAAAGTTGCTCCATATTGGCTCGTGGGGATACCACGTAATCGGATACGTAAATATCTCATCCATGCTCTTTAAGGCGGTGGACACCATAAACCACAGGGGCATGAGCACCGTCAGGGACGCGGCCGCCAGAAGAATGAAACAGATCACATTGACGATTGTCTTTTTCCTGCGTCTGCTGGTCAGTCCGCCCCTTTTTCCTGTTTTCGTATCAGCAGCCATTACGTCTCACCTTCTTCCGTATGTACCCAGTATTTTGATGCAATCAGATTGACCACAGTTATCGACATAACAATCAGGAGCAAAAACCATGCCATCGCCGACGCATATCCCATGTCGTAATGGGTAAATGCCTCCTGATAAATATGCAGATTATAGAACAGAAGGGAACCTGCCGGATCTCCCTTTCCGTTCTTGCTCATGACCAGCGCCTCCTGGAATACCTGAAATGCACCCGTCATATTGGTGATGATGTCAAAAAAGATAATTGGTGAAATCTGCGGCAGTGTAATCTTGCGGAATTTCTGTAAAAAAGAGGCGCCGTCAATATCGGCCGCTTCATACAAATCCTTGGAAACCGAATTCATAGAAGATAAGTATAACAGCATGCTGGTTCCCAGCGCCCATACCCGCATCATAACCAAAGACGGTTTCGTCCAGGCCGGATCGGAGAGCCAGGAAGGCCCTTCGATCCCCACCAGCCGCAGCACGGAATTGATCAGTCCGCTCTGAGGCGCCAGCAGCTGCATCCAGAGCTGATATACCGCCACACCAGAAAGTACGGTAGGCAGGTAAAAAAGCATCCGAAACAGCGGTGTACCCTTTACCTTCTGGTTCAGCAGCGTCGCAAGAAAAATCGCACAGATACAGGAGCTGGGCACTGCCAGCGCCACGTAGTAAAGTGTATTTCCCAATGACTTCCAGAATACAGGATCCTTTGTAAACATCTTTATGTAATTGGAAAGCCCAATAAAGTCCATTCTGGAAGTCATATTATAATTAGTAAATGATGCATACAGCGAAAAAAGCAATGGTCCTCCTGTCAGACAGAGGAAGCCTATCAGCCACGGACTGATAAACAGCCAGCCCGCTCGCGCCTCTCTGCTTTCACGCTTCGTCATGGTGTGTTTTATCTTTGTCATTTGACACCCCCTGTGTCTTCCCCTGTCTCCGTGACAGAAAGTTACCAGCGCCGTTATTTGCTGTCCTGAACCAACTGTTCAACTGAAGCCTGAGCCTCGTCAAGTGCCTCCTGCGGTGTCTTGTTACCCAGAATGATCTCATCCAGATACGGAAGCACGATGTCAGAGGCGCCTGGTGCAGTCAGACGGTCCTGAGTAACGACTGTGGTCGGCATGGCCTCCAGTGCCATCTTAAATACAGGGATCTCCATCAGGGACGGATCCTGTGATGCTTCAATATTTGCTACGGTATCGTAAACTTCAGATGCCCAGTAAATCTGTGACTCCTTGCTGGTGATGAATTTTACGAATTCCCACGAACCTTCTGTATCCTTGGCTCCATAAGGGATCTCAACCGAGAAACCGCCGCCCCAGGAATACTGTTCGCCGCCTTCTTCCAGTGCAGGAAGCAGGGCCACACCGTAATTCTTATCCGGTGCGTAGTCGCGTACCTTTGTAAATTCGGTCGGTGTATTCACCCACATCGCCACTTTGCCGGCGACGAAAGGATTCGTCATACCATTACCAAATTCAGCCGAAAAACTGTCCAGTTCTTTCTTTCCATAATACTGGTAAAAATCATTATAAATATTCTCAAACATCTTTACCTTTTCGGGTGTGTTCACGTAGACATTGCCGTCTGCGTCTGTATAATCTTTTCCGTCAGCGGTAAATGCCCATGCATTCCACTCCAGGGTTCCCGGGAAGAATCCAAGGCGCTCATAGGAACCGTTGTCCTTTTTCACATCCAACTTCCTGGCATACTCCACAAGCTGCGCCCATGTTTCCGGCGGTGCTTCCGGATCCAGTCCCGCCTCCGCAAATGCATCCTTGTCATAGTAAAGAATTCTGGTATCTGTTACGTAAGGCAGTCCATAGGCATGTCCATCATACATCATGGCATCCATCAGCTGGGGATAAAACTGGTCTGTAAAACCGTCGCCCTCTTTTGCAATCAGATCTGTCAAGTCCGTCGCCTGCTTCGCTTCCGCCCTGTGCGTAACGGTTCGGATATCCTGAATAATCACGTCAGGCGGATTCCCTGCTGCAGTGGCTGCCAATGCCTTTGTCCACACATCTCCCCATGGATAGTTGACATGCACCACCTCATATGTATCCTGAGACTCATTAAAGTTCTGACAGAGCTGTTCAATTACGTATTTATACTGACCATCTCCCCACCAGTCCCATATTTCCAGTTTAACGCGATCCCCCGACGCCTCTTTTGACGTGCCTTCCTCTTTCATTCCCTCTGCCTGGGCCGTCGTATCCGCGGCTCCATTGGTGCTCGCGTTTTCAGCCGGCTGGCTCTTGCATGCGGTCAGACTCATGATCCCAAGTGCTGTGGCGATTGATAATCCGATCAGTTTTTTTCTCATGCCTTTCTCCTCCATTAAATTAAGTTTAATTTTTACTCCTTAGAAGTTCCAATACTCTTCCTGCTTTTTAATATACGCTTCTTACATGGCATTGTCAACATTATTTATTAAATTAAGTTTAATATCTAGTTTTTCATTATTTTGAACAAAACCAACAAATATATTTTGTAAAATCTGCATAATACAACGTCATTGACTATATCAAAAAATATTTTTATCATTTTTTACTTTTGCTGTTATTTTTGCTTTTATAGTTATTATATTTTATTTAACTATTTTGTTTCTATCAATCATTCAACAGGCTGTTTCCATTTTTTATAGCCTAAATGTTGTCAATGACGAAAATACTATACTTAATGATACCGTCCTCGTCTTCGGTCAAATATTACAAATTATCGCTTCTAAAATCCTTTGGGGAAATTTAATTATTATATTTTAGAAATGCAAGGAGGAAATGAAGAAATATTTTATATGTTTGTCCGACCACCTCGCTAAGGCGGTCGGACAAACAAGCAATCTGGATATATTGAATCTTATCCTTTAAAGTTTTAGATATGGTATTTTACGAAAGTTCTTGAATTATTTTAAACCTCACGCCACTAAAGCAGCGTGATTCCTGCTTCTGCGACTTCGCATCCTCTGTCTCCACAGGCGTACTTCCCGGCGTTCCGACGGTACTTCTTTTTTCTATTCTATGCCGCTTTCAGTATCCTTAATCCCTCCTTAAGGATGTTCTTGTCTTCTATCATAAATAGAAATCAAAACATTCATAATAATAAGATACGCAGTATCTATCAGTCCCCTCTTCCCCCTAAAAAAACCGCCGTCCCATCTGATCCCCTCATCCGGTACGGCAGCTCATCTCACTGGTTCACAAACCCATTTCCTTTGATCCCAGTTTATTATTCTTTTCCCTCAGACATCCTCTTCCAACTATTTCAATTCCTCCAGCGTATCCGTAATCAGCTTATCCATATCTTCCGCATACTGGTCCACCGTCAGCTGGCCGGCCAGCACCTCGATCAGCTTATCTCTCAAATCATTCTGAATCGCCCCGGTAAATGCCTGGTAGCCCCACTCTGCACCCGGCTGCGGTCCTGTAGCTGCCAGCTCCTGAGAGAAGATCGTGAAGAATTCTTTTCCGTATTCATAGTCCAGGCTCTCATTGCCCTTAACCTGAGATAAGTAGCTGTTTTCCACGCAGTACTGCGCATTGTTCTCCGCCTTGGAAATCCATTCAATGAATTCCGCAGCTTCCTTTTCCACACCGGTATTCTGGAAAGCAGCCAGGTACTTGCCGCCCGGTACGGAGGAACGGATCGCTTCCTTTGGCAGATAGGTGACGCCCCAGTCGAAGTCCGTAATCTCTTCCTTATAGTTTGCAATCATCCAGCTTCCTGCAAAATGCATGGCCACCTGACCGGTACGGAACAGGTTGTTGGGATTTTCCGAGCCCAGCCATACAGAAGTCGGGATAATTCCCTCGTCGTGCAGATCCTTAAAGAAGCTTACCGCCCTCTTCGTCTCATCTGTATTGAAATTCGACGCCGTCAAATCGCTGTTTAACATGCTGCCTCCAGCCTCGTACAGCAGAGTGGTGAAACGCTGCGGAGACTTGTCATAGACCAGTCCGTATTTACAGTCGCTCTTATCCATCACGGTCTTCATGGCTTCCTTCCATTCATCCCAGGTCCAGATCTCATCCTCTGACTGCGGTACAGCCACACCTGCTTTTTCAAATGCTGTCTTGTTATAAATTAATCCATTGGCCGTTACATCCATGGGCGCCGCCAGGATTTTTCCGTCAAATATAAACTTTAACCCCTCGCCAAAGCTGTTCTGGAACGCATCCTTGTCCGACACATATCCGCCCAAATCCACCAGCTGGTTCTGGAACGGCCCGATATTCGTAAGCCGGGCCAGCGCCGGAGCTTCCTTGCCGTTGATCATGTTCTTGATCTTGCTTTCGAGGTCCGCATACGGAACTTCGATCAGCTCGATCTTGATATTCGGATGCTCCACCATATATTTGTCGGCCAGTTTCATGAAGGATTCCCCCTCTTTTCCATCACTGAACCAGACGACATCCAACGTCTTTACTTCATTTTCGGCCTTCCTGCCCCCGCCGGAACAGCCGGAAAGCGTCCCCAATACCATAGCCCCTGCCAACAGAACTGATAACCATTTCTTCATAAGATTTTCTCCTTTCAAATATCATACATTATTGTTCTTTTTGTTCTGTGCATACTTTTTCGGTGTAATCCCCGTATTCTTTTTAAACACTGAGATAAAGTGGCTGTCACTGTTGTAAGAAAGTTTCAGCGCCACATCCGTGACCGAAGTTCCCTTTTTCAAAAGCGCTTTGGCCGCAATAATTTTCTGGTTCGTCACATACTGCAGAACCGTAAATCCGGTCTCCTTTTTGAAATAATGGCTCAAGTAATAACGGTTCATATAGAATTTTCCCGCAATCTCATCTAAATCCAGCTTTTCCTCCACGTGAGTCGCGATGTATTTCTTGATCTGTTCCACCCGCTCCCGGTACAGAATCGGGTCCCGGAACTTCTCCTCGTCCCCTTTCCGTTTCCGTTCCTCCGGATCCGCGGCAGTGTGTTTCTCCTTCGTAAAAAACTTATACATCTCATTGATGGCGGTAATCAGCTCCAAAATGGAGAGGCGGATCTTTACAGACGCTTCATCACTGCTGCCGCTGCCTATATTCGTTTCGATTCTGGCCAGCATCCGCTCCACCCGCTTCAGATTTTCCCCCTCCAGATAGAGCTTGTGGACGAAATCATCCCCCCTGTTCTCGAAAAACATGGTAAAGTCATAGCCAAACGCCTTTGTCATCGGCTCCAGCAGTTCCGGTTCAAACATCAGGACGTATCGGTTGTATTCCTGCCCCTCCGCCCCGCTGGTGCGGTGGTATTCCCGGTTGTTAATAAAAAACAGATCGCCCTTCATCACACGGTAGACGCGGTCACCAATTTCCAGCAGCGCCCCGTCGCTTAAGAACAGAATAATCTCATATTGGTTGTGAAAATGAAAGCCCTGCATCGACCAGTTTTGTGTACTTCCATGAAAATAATACAGAGATTCAAATTCTTCAAAAAATACGCGTTCTTTCATTGTCACAACCTCCATTCTAATGCCAGTAATCCGTCAATGCCTCCTGAAGGGCCAGTATCATAAGTGCCTGTCCATACGTCATGGGGCAGCACGGAATTTTATTGTAAAATTCCTTATCAAGCCCGATTGGTGTGCCATAAGATACATTCTTCACCGTTCCGTCATCGTCGATGTTGTCCAGCAGCCCCTTCACGGCCTTTTCTATGAGCCCCTCGTACGCTTCCCGCTTCAGAATTCCAAGCCTCACACCCTGCATAATACCCCTTAAAAATGCCGCGCTGGCGGAGAGTTCCAGGTAGCTATCCGGGTCGTCGATCACCGTGTGCCACAGCCCAGTTTCCGGATCTGCATACCGTTTCAGTGCCTCCACCTGATTTTCATAGACCGTAAGGAAATGGCGTTTCAGCCCTTCCTCCATGGGAATTTCCTGGATCAGCTCCATTGCCACAATCGTATACCAGCAATTTCCCCGCCCCCAGAGAATTCCGCCGTAATTGTCGTTCCGCTTAAAATTAAAGCCATGGTAAAACAGCCCCTCATTTTTATTCAGAAGGTATTTAATGTGGCACAAAACCTGATACTTTGCTTCCTCGATATAGTCCGGCCGGTTTAAGAGCCTGCCAGCCCTGGCCAGAAACAGCACCGCCATAAACAGTGTGTCGATCAGGATCTCCGAGTCATTGGGATTGCCGGTGATCATATGCTGAAAACAGCCGTCTCCGGTCCGAATCAGACCTTTTTCCTCCATGATCCAGTCCGCCCATTCCCCAATAAAGGAGAGATAGGACTCCTTTTTCGTAATTTCATAAAGGTAGGTGAGTGTCAGCATGGGGGAAGTCGTATTCACATTTTTTTCAACGATCCCCTCCTCCATGCGTCTGTCATACCAATCCGTCAGGAATGCGAGCAGTTCCGGTTTCCGGCTCATCTCATAATACCGGTAAAGGCCGAAGAGTCCCACCCCCTGCGGCCATTCCCAACAATTGATGTCGATTAAGCTGACCGGATATTTCTCCTTCATTCCATTATTTTTCAGTATCATCATCTTGTCAGATACAAGATTCAGCTTTTCTTCCATAATCTGCTTCTCAACCACGATCGCATTCCTCCAGATTTAATTTGCCCTCCACGTCCAGCGGATAGTCATAGACCGTATCTCCGTTTACTTTCATAAGGAAATCCGGGCCGATCAGGAACTCCGTTCCCCTTTCATCCCTTACCACAGTCTCCTCCCCGTCTGTCCGGATCTCTATTTTCTTAAACGCAGCAAGCAGCGCATCCAAATCGCCGTACTCGTCCATACGGCCCGCCCGGATAACCCACACATTATCACGGCCCTGACTCATGAATTCCCGGAAACAGTTTGGTCCTTCCTGCTGCATGGTCAGCCCGTTCATCGCCTTCACCGCAATGTAAGCGCCGTCCTTTTCCAGGACAATGACGCCATCTTCCCCAAGATACCGGTTAAACGCAGAGAGCGGTATGTAAGCATGAGTATAGCCGATTCGTTCCTCCCTGCCAATCCGATACCGGAGAATCGCCGTATTGCGGTACTGGACCGCCAGAGGCAGGCTCCCATTCCCGGCCCAGAAGTTAGGCCGGCCGCTGCCGTATGGAAATGACTCCCCCGGGTGGTTTACAAACACCTGAGCCAGTTCATCAATCACCGCCTGTACAATATGCTCCTGATACCCCTTCTGAAATGGTTTGAATCCCACCGCAGTCGAGAGCAGGGCATAAGCGTTCTTATACAGATAGAGATTCACATGCTTCTCAAACCCTTGAGTATTCCTAAATATCAGTTCCTGATTCTTCTTTAACGCTCCGTAAGGCTTAAACACCTCCGGCGCCGCGTAGTCTCCGAGAGCCAGCGGAATACAGCCATTGCAGGCACGGTTCAAATACCCGTCTCCATAGGCGAGATAGAGGAGAGACGTCGTGCCGGCATTGTAATTCCCCTTCAATTCCTTTTCGTAGGAGCGGCCGAAGCTGGTCATCACGGCTCCCTTGTGGGCATTCACCCTGAGCGAATAGAAGATCATGTCCAAAGCCCGTTTAGCCTTCTGATGGAACTCGCTTCCGGGCTCCGTCAGATTATAGAGTGTGCCCAGGCCCAGCACGTCTACCGGAATATAGGCGTTGGAGTTCCATTCGGTGATAAATTCTTCGAAGAAGCCCTCAAACCACTCGCGAAGCAGCTCCTCGCCTCTGGCGCTCACCTCCTGCCCGGTTTTCCCGCTGCATGTGAAGATTCTGTCCGGAAGCCAGCTTCCCGCCAGGTACTGGCAGCAATGGAATAAAAGCGCGTGATTCTCACTGAAAAACCACATCACGTCATCTCCCGGCTCATCGATCCAGTACCGGAAGCCGCACATGGCAAGCTCCAGCTCATCCCGCATCTTCGGTGACAGACGCTCATAAAATGTACGGTAAATATACAGCATGATAATAAAATGGAAGTCCGAACAGTCCTTTCTCGCCCACACGCCGGGAAGTTCCGTGAGAAGGATCCGCTCCGCACGTTCCGTCTCGCGGCCCAGCTTTAAAAGCGCAGCCGCCTTGTATGTATTTTCCGGCGCATACTCTGTGATCACCTCCAGGATATGGCGCTTTCTCTCCTCTAAATCCGCCTCGTGATACTCTAAAAATTCTTTCCGAACCAGCTGATTTCCAATCTTACGTTTCAGAGAAATCCCCTGATGGTTTGCGCATGCCGTAAAGTAACAGTATCCCGGCGGGATCTCGTCCGACTCGAAAAGCTCCAGAACCTTCTGATCCTGCTCCAGTCCATAGTGGAAGGTACGCACCAGACCTTCCTGCCCCTCCATTTTCTCGATAAATTCACCCGGAGCAACCGCAACCGCGACAGGCAGAGGACAGGAAAATGGATTCGATATATTTAGCTTCACCGTCTCACTGATATACGCTTCCTTATCGAAATACATCTGATCCAGCATATTTTCCATCCGCCCGATCACGTCTGCATCCACTTCATCCCTCACCGGCACCAGCATGGTAAGCGCCGCGTCTCCCAGGCGTTTCAAGCGGAAATAGTAGTCCGTGTCCCGCTCCGCCAGATCATCGAGGCAGACCAGAAGCCGGTTTTTTCCCGCCTTAAGCGGCAAAACGACCGTCGTCTGCTTCACCATGTTCCTTGTAAATGGGGTAAAATCCGTGACAAACGCCCCATCCACCCAGATTGTAACACCGCCGCAGGTTTCCAGCTCAAACTCCACATCGCAATCCCTTTCCGCCTCCAGAAGCACATAACTGTACATGCGCAGCCAGGTCGGGCAGTAATAGAATCCAGAGCCATCCACGCCCGTGTTGCCGAACGGAAAGTACGGAATGAGCGGGCGCCTCTGTCCGAAGACCTCCACATTTTTCCCGTCCGCGGCCCCGTCAAGCTCCAGATAATCCGGTATATTCTCCTGCCTCTTCCTGACAAACTCTTTTCTGCACGGATTTTCATGGATTGCAAATCCCTTTTTCAGCCACTCATTCACCCGGCCGTGCAGCTTCACCTTGTCAAACTGCTGAACCTCCGTGAAGACACCGGCGGTCAGAAATCGGTTGACATAACCTTCCGCAAGCAGCGGATATTCCAAGTACTTCATAGCAGACCCTCCTCTTATTCTTTTACTCCTCCGGCAGTCATGCCGCCGATAATATATTTCTGAAGCGTTACAAATACAATGATCACCGGTATCATCGAGATCACGGACATGGCCAGAAGGCTGTTCCAGTCCACAGAATACTCACCCGAATAGTTGGCCAGGGCCAGCTGGATGGTATAGCGTTCCTTTCCGTTAATTACCAGCTTCGGCCACAGATAGTCGTTCCATCTCCACATGAAGGAGAAGATACAGAGAACCGATATGACCGGCTTTGCCATGGGAAGCATGATCTTTAAGAGGATATTAAACTCCGACGCGCCGTCGATTCGGGCCGCCTCCATATAGGCGTCGGGAATCCCCACATAGTACTGGCGCACCAGGAACACTGCCGTCGGGGATGCGACCGCCGGAATGATAAGCCCCCACAAATTATTGTATAGATGAGTCGCCACGATCACCTTGAAAATGGGGATCATAATGACTTCCAGCGGTACCATCAGCGTTGCAAGGACGATTCCAAACAGGATTTTGTCCCCCTTGAAATGGTACTTGGCAAATGCATAGCCGCTCATCACATTTACCACTATGGTCAGAAATGTGGCTACAAGGCTGACAAATACCGTGTTGAAAAAGTATATGCCAAAGCGGCCTTCCGCCATGGCCTTTGTGTAGTTATCCAGAGACGGATTCTTCCCCAGAAGGCTGGGCGGCCAGGAAAACAGCTCGCCGACGCTCTTAAAGGAAGAACAGATCACCCAGACTACCGGCATCAGAAACAAAAAGGTCAAAACCAGAAGAAGAATCCATTTGAGCCCCTCTGTACAGATTTTCTTTGTTTTAGTCTGCATCCTGCTCACCTCCCTGATTCAGTTTGAACTGAATAATCGTAAACAGTGCTAGGATAAGAAACAGCGCCATGGTCATCGCACTGGCATAGCCCATCTTATTCTTTTCGAAGCCCGTCTCCTGGAGCATCTGCACCATGAATTTCGTAGCCCCGGCCGGACCGCCCTGGGTCAGGGAATATACGAGGGGATACGTCTTGATGATTGATACCGTAGATAAAACCAGTACCAGTAGGCTGGTGGGTTTCAGCAGGGGAAGCGTGATGAACCGAAACTGCTGCCACGCGCCTGCACCGTCGATTCGGGCCGCCTCGTAGTATGTCTCAGAGATCGCCTTGATTCCCGACACGAACATGACCATGTAGTAGCCTGCCATGCTCCAGACCGTGACAAAGATCACGACTCCCATGGCATTGTTCGGATCAGTCAGCCATTTAACCGGAGACCGGTCCATCGCAGTCAGCAGGTAGTTGACCAGGCCGAAATCTTCTCCCAGCAAAAAACGCCAGGTGAGTCCGACGATGATCGTGGAAATCATGGTCGGCCAGTAGAACACCGCCCGGAAGAAATTGCTTCCGCGAATCCCTCCAGTCAGCAGAACTGCCAGTCCGAGGGCCGCCACATAGACCGAGGGGACGGATACCAGAGTAAATATAAGCGTCCTCACAAACGAGTTCCAGAAGCTCTTATCTCCAAAAAGCGTCACATAGTTTTTTACTCCCACAAATACCTGGGGATTAACGCCATCCCATTTCGTCAGCGATATCCACAGGCCGTTCAGCGCCGGAAAAAACAGAAACAGGCCGAAGATAATCATGGTCGGAGCCAGTAAAAGATACGGGAATATTTTCTGCTCAAAGCTCTTCATTTCCAGGTCCTCCTTTTATTTTTTATTATTATAACACTATTTTTTTTGTAAAAATCTTGTTTTCTTATGCAAATATAACAATATATTGCCACCAAAAGCCATTATTTTTTTACATTTGCATGAATAGAGAGTCTGGTTTACTTAAACTCCAGCATCGGTGCCTGGATATTTCAGCAGCTACATTTTTTACGGGGTGTGCAGAACTCACAGAGTTTTTTTGTTTCACAGAGCAGGCTTTTCTATAACGAAAAAAGTGACAGGTGATTTTTCGCAATCACCTGTCACTTTTTTCGATTTAAGCTCAGAAAAGACGGCAGCTAGCGCTGCACCCCCGAAATATATTCGCCGGATTTACGTAATTCCACGCCTGCTCGATTATACCATTTTTCCATCGAACACCACCGCCTGGTAAGCCTTCAGCAAATACCTCTCTCCAATCCGTTCCGGCTCTCCCTCGTTGCTCAGCAGGCACGTCCCTTCCGTGGGATTCCCAGCCGCGGACAAGGCCCCGTGAATCGCCGGGATCTCCTGCTCCGTCTTTTTAAAGTTCACAGCCACAGTTACGGTCCGCCCGTTCCATTCTCTCTCATAGGCGATCACCGCAGGCAGCTCTTCCATCACCGGCCGGACCGTGCCTTTTGCAAACACGGACGCATACGGTTCCTGATGGCGCAGCGCGGTCAGCCTCCTGTAAAAGGCCAGAAGGGAATCACCGCGTGCTTCCTGCTCTTTCACGTTGATGTCCTGATAGTTTTCATTTACCTTCAGCCACGGCGTTCCCTCCGTAAATCCGGCGTTCTTTTCATCGCACCACTGCATCGGGGTCCGCGCGTTGTCACGGCCCAGCTCTCCGAAGTATTCCAGGACCTTCTGTGGATCCTGCTTCTGCTCCAGTGCCTCCCGGTACATTCCCTTTGCACGCACATCGTCCATCTCTTCGATGGAGTTCCACACCGCGTTGGTCATACCGATCTCCTGCCCCTGATAGATAAACGGGGTCCCGTAGAGATAGAAATACATGACCGCCAGGGCCGAAGCGCCTGCATATCCAATCTGATCCTTTTCCAGGTATTTGTTGACGCAGCGGGATTGGTCGTGATTCTCCAGAAACAGCCCGTTCCAGCCAATCTCACTGGTAAACCGCTGACTCTTTAAAATCCTCTTTTTCCACCGTTCCACGGCTTCCACGGAAGATTTGTCCGCCTCGCCTTCCATGTTCTCCCAGGTAAAATCAAAGATCATAGAGAAATATCCATGTTCTCCGGCATATCTGCGGAACGTTTCCTCTCCCACTCCCGGTGCCTCCGCCACGGTCATACAGTCGTGCAGGTCGAAACATTTCTCCTTCATTTCCGCCAGGAAATCCCCGATTCCCGGATAGTCTGTCAGGTTTTCAATCGGGTAGCGAAGACCGTCCTCCGTCTCCCTGGAAGCAAAAGTTAAGTCTTTCTTGATGAAGGTGATTGCATCCACCCGGAATCCGGCCACGCCCTTTTCCAGCCACCAGTTTATCATCTCATAGATTTTCTCCCGCAGCTTCGGGTTTTCCCAGTTCAAATCCGGCTGTTTTTTTGAAAACGTATGGAAATACCACCGTCCATCCGGAAGCTCCGTCCACACGGAGCCGCCGAAATTGGACCTCCAGTTGTTCGGCTCCCCGCCGTCTTCTTTCTTTCTAAAGTAGAAATATCCTGCTTCCTCACAGTCCGGGTCCTGCTTCGCCTTTACAAACCACTGGTGTTCGTCGGAACAGTGGTTGACCACCAGATCCAGGATCACCTTCATGCCCTTTTTTCCCGCCTCGGCCAGAAGCCGGTCCATGTCGTCATTTGTGCCAAACATCGGGTCTACCTTATAGTAATCAGAGATATCATATCCGTTATCATCCATGGGAGAACAATACATCGGGCTGACCCAGATCACATCCACTCCCAGTTTCTTTAGATAATCCAGCTTTTCCGTGATGCCGTTTAAATCCCCGATTCCGTCTCCATTGCTGTCCTTAAAGCTTCTGGGATAAATCTGGTAGACTACTGCCTTTTTCCACCATTCTGCCGCCATAATTCTCTCCTTTTAATGAGTTACTATTTATTTGATCGCGCCATCTGTAATGCCCTTAACAATATACTTCTGACAGCACAGATAGAAGATGATAATTGGTATGATACACATGATCAGTCCTGCGGACGCTAAATCCCAACGCTTTGCAAACTGTCCAAAGAAGAGATAGGTCTTCAGCGGAAGTGTCTGCCAGCCCGGCTTGTTGATAATCAGGGACGGAAGCAGATAATCGTTCCAGATCCACATCACATTAAGCACCGCAACCGTGATTAAAATCGTTCTCATAAGCGGAATCACGATGGAGAAAAACAGCCGGAAGGAACCGCATCCGTCGATGGTAGCTGCCTCCTCCAGTTCCTCCGGAATGTTCTTGATGAAGCTGTGGAACATAACGATGGACATGCTGCTGCCGAAGCCCATGTACATAAAGATCAGCCCCTGTGGGTTCATGATTCCGATGCGGCTGGCAAATCCCACCAGCGGAAGCATCACGCACTGGAATGGGATCAGCATGGAGGCCGCGAACAGGAAGAAGATGATCTTGCTGGTCTTTGTCTTATACCGGACTAAAACCCACGCCGCCATAGCCGAGATCAGCAGGATCAAAACCGTTGCAATCACCGTGATCGTCAGGGAGTTCACAAAAGATCTGATGTACTCCAGCGCCTCAAACGCGTTCGGGTAGTTTACCAGTGTAAAGGTAGCCGCGTTCGGGAATCCGATAACATCGGTGAAGATTCCCTTCGTATTCTTAAATGAGTTCAAAACCAGAATATAGATCGGGAACAGGAACAGACAGCCGAGAAAAAGTCCGGCAGCTCCCATGATAATCCTCTGAGCACCTTTGGAATCACGTTTTACATTCTTCGTCTCTGCCATTACATCTCTACCTCCTTCCGCTTTGTGAGCACCAGCTGTGTCACACCGATGGCTGCCACCACGATCATAAAAATAATTGCCTTTGCCTGTGCAAATCCGAACTCATTTGCCCCGAATGCGGAGTTGTAGATATTCAGCGCCAGCATTTCCGTTGATTTATAAGGGCCGCCCTGAGTCAGCGCCAGGTTCTGATCAAACATCTTAAACGAGTTGGAGATGGATAAGAACAGGCCAATCGTAAAAGCCGGCATCATAAGCGGCATGATAATGCTCTTTAACATATCCTTGTAACCGGCGCCGTCGATACGGGCCGCCTCTTTCACGGACTCGGGAATCTGCTGAATCTGCGCGATATACACAATCATCATATAGCCGGATAACTGCCATACAGTCAGAATCAGAAGTCCCGCAAATCCGGTGACCGGGTCGGCAAGCCATCCGTTAAGTGCCTGCCATCCGGTCGCCTTGGAGATGGCTCCGAAGATAGAGACGAAGATGAACTGCCAGGTAAAGCCCAACAGCAGGCCGCCGATCAGGTTCGGCATGAAGAAGATGCCGCGAAGTAACGTCGCACCGCGGAACTTCTGCGTCACCAGAAGCGCCAGGGCGAATCCGACGATATTGACCAGCACCACCGCACAAATGGAAAACAGCGCAGTAAAGCCAAACGCGTGCATGAAGGAACTGTCTCTCGTAAATATTTCAATGAAATTCCGAAAGCCTACGAATGTAATTTCACTTCCCACGATTCCGTTCCAGTCTGTAAAGGCGTAAAAGAAGCCAATCAGCATTGGAATCAAAACAACCAGGGAAAAAGAAATCAATGCAGGGGCCAGAAATATCCAGAATCTTGCTTTGCTCTTTTTCATTTTATAAACCACCTTCCTCTTTCTGGGAATCCCGGTACAGCGTTGCAACGCTGTGCTAGTACAGCATTGCGTATGTTTCGGTGAATTATGTACTTGATATTGGCGTCAGGGGCGCGTCCGCGAAGCGACGGCGTAGTGGACCCTACGTCTAGCTTCGCGGGCATGGCCCTGGCGTGAATAGCGAGTGCAGAATTCACTGGAACTTGCGCAACGCTGTGCTAGTTCTGAGACTCGCGCATGGACGCCCACTGCTTGATGCTGCTCTCCGTCACTTCCTCCCATGTCGCCTGTCCGGCTAAATACTTCTGCACCTCGACACCTGCTGCCTGCTGTCCCCATGTATTCGGAGCTCCGCTGTATACCCATCCGTTCATGGTATCTCCCGCCTCGTTGGCATCCATGATTCTCTGAGAAAGAGGATCACCTGCCTTTAAATCGCCGAAGTTGTCATAAGGGGGAACGAATTTACAATCTTCCACTACAATCTTCTGTCCTGCCGGGTCTTTATATAACCAGTTGATGAAATCCTTTGCCGCAGCTTTCTGCTCGTCGGTAACCTTGCTGTTGATCGCCCAGTAGCCGGACACACCTACGAAATACTTGCCGTCTGAGTATCCTGGAACCGAGTATGGAAGCATATCCAGCTTTGCCAGCACTTCCGGATCCGTCGTCTCTACTGCCGGTGCGATCCAGTTGCCCTGCTTGATAGATGCCACACGCTCAATCGCCAGTCCGCCTTCCAGGGAAGCCGTATAATCGACGGAGTTTAAGTTTGCGGTATTGTCCGCGTTGGTGGTGTAGCTGGCCTGGAAATCAACCATCGTCTTATAGTCGGCAAAACCGGTGCCCGGAAGAACTGCGGAGTCGTAAGCAGCCTTTGCCGTGTCAAAGTCGTGAGTCAGCGCCACATTCACGTCGTGGTCGCCTGCGATCCAGAGCTCCTTGGTCGGATACTCCATAACCGCTTCCAGATTCGGATACTTCTCCTTCATCTCGCCGCTGTCGATCTTCGCCTTCAGCGTATCGAAACCGGCCTTCATGCCCTCATACGTCATCATGGATTCAAAATCGACGCCCGCGTCCTCAAACATCTGGCGGTTCACAACAAATCCGTATCCTTCCATATAAAGCGGAACCGCAAGCACCTTGCCATCCTTTGTAAACATATCCGTGGTTCCCGGCAGCGCATTCTTAAGCACCTCCAGATCTGAGATATCCTCCAGAATATCGCCGTAGTCCTTTAAATCCTGGAAACCGCCGACGGAAAAGATAGTTGGCGGATCGGACTGCATCTTTGCCTTTAAGGAGGCAGCGAAGTCGTTGCCGGTTACTGCTTCCAGGTTGATCTTCACATCCGGATGGGACTCCTCGTAAGCCGCGATCGCCTTTTTGTAGCCCTCGTTTGCTTCAATCTTGCTCTGGTAAATCGTAATCTCTGTTTTTGCCGATTTACTGCCCCCTGCGCCGCATCCGGAAAGAAGTGATGCCGCCATTACCGCTGCCAGACCGAGTGCCGCTGTTCTTTTTGCCTTCATAAAAATATCCTCCTTGTTATAAGCGCCCAGTGACCTTCTTGTAGTCACTTGTGTGCGATACATGTCATCTCCACTCAGTGTGTTCCGTTTCCCCGGGTATCATGAGATTATCCACGAATCTGGTGAAGTGATTTTTTCAAATATGGAACTGTTCCATATTTTCCTATTTTTAAAGTTCCACAATGTGTGGAACTGTTCCATGTGCTTAATATACAACTTTCAAAGCATTTTTTCAAGTACTTTTTTACATTTTTCCTACAATCATCATTTTTACTAAATTTGAGCAGTCATTTTATTGCACATTTACAAAAAAGAGCCTCCTGATCTATATTTTACGTGTACCGACCGCCCCATCCTGTATCTAAAAACCGCGCCTGCTTCCGGGAACTTCCGTTTCCCGGCCAGACGCGGTTCAAATCAGATTTCCACTGATCAAATCAAAGGTAAATGTCAAAAATTCCCTTACAGCGTAGTGGGGAAGGAGCAGCCCTCCAAACGGGGCGGCAATTCCACAGGCGTGCTTCAGCCCATTACTCCGTGCGGTTACGACCGCGCGAAAGATGTGGAAATTACTGCTGACTATGCCGACTGATGCTTCCTGCTCCTGGATATGACTGCCGCTGAACCTGATATTTTCCACCGTTGTCTCAGATTTTTCCTCCCGAATGATGCGGCTTTTGCAGATCCCTTCTTCCAAAAGAAATGTTTCCATACACCCGGCCTCGCTGATATCTTCCCCAGGCCCTTGTCCACCTGACACTATGACGACGGTATCCTGATTCCGTTTTAGATATGCCGCCGCAGTCTCCAGCCGTTTTTGCAGCACCGGACTGGGTTCTGTTCCATAAACCGCGGCTCCCAACACGATAATGTAATCAAGGTTCTCCTTCCCCTGTGATGGCAGACAGATAAGAACACCTAACTCAACAAGAAAGAAATAGAGGCAAAACAGAATCGCCCCTGCCGAAACTGCCGTTTTCATCAGTCTGTTCCTGATCTTCCATCGCTGTTTTAATCCCGGAGGGATAAAAGCGGCAGCGGCAAGACCGGCTCCTGCCACGATCCAGATCCACAGCACGGATATACCGGCTCCGTACTGGTCCGCGCACAGCACATAGTAAAGAAAGCAAAGCGCGCTGCCACTCCTCAGTCCCCAGCGCCAGACACATTTCCCGTCAGCAGCGGCGTTCCGCCCTTCTATATCGTATCCCCCTCTTTATAGCTCACAGGCACGTAGACCGCCTCGTTTGCCAGCGGCTGCCCATTAATCAGCTTTACCAGTACCTGGACGGCCTCCTTTGCAATCAGGGCCACGTCCTGCTGGATCGACGCGATCGTCCTGTAATTGAAGTCAGTAATGTATGTCCCATCGTATGCTATGATTTTAAGCTGCTGCGGCACTTGGATACTCAGCTCCCTTGCTGTCTTTAAAAATGACGACGCACAGAGGTCATTGGCCATAATTCCGTCCAGATCCGGATATTCCGTCAGAATCTCTCTGGTCCGCTGAATGCTTCTGGGGTAGTGGATGACATCATCCCACAGGAACTCCTCCGTGATGACCTCCGCTCCCTCCTCCTGCATCTTCCTGATGAAATTCAATCCGCCGCGGGAGGACGCCACAGTCTTCGCCTGCGGATCGATTAAATTCAGCACCTTTTTACAGCCCTTCTCCAGCATCTTATCCGCCGCGATTAAGCCGCCCTGTGTGTGATCCGAGGTCACCAGGGGGATTCCTGGGATAATCCGGTCCAGGGACAGAATTGGTTTCTGAATCTGCTCATAATATTTATCCGGAAGAAAGGCCGCTCCGACAATCATCCCGTCGAACAGGTTTCGTTCCAGCGTGTCTAAGTACTGCCGTTCAATATCCTTCTTGCCGGACGTATTGCAAAGCATCATGTTATATCCGTATTTGTTCAGCTCCAGCTCCAAAAAACTCCACAGTGACGAAAAGTAAGGATGCACGATCTCAGGCGCCATGACTCCGATGATTCCTGTCTTCTGCTGATACAGATTCCGTATCCACTGATTCGGCACATAGTCCAGTTCATCCACGGCTTCCCTGATCTTTTCCTTCGTCTCTTCTGCCACATATCCGCTCCCGTTTAGTGCGCGGGAGACCGTACTGGGAGCCACCCGGGCAAGTCTGGCCACCTCTCTGATACTTGCCATTTTCCCACTCCTTTTATCTCTGTCATTTTAGTCTCTGTCATCGGTTTCCGGCTCATGCATCATCATGCTGCCGGCCTCTTCTGTATTATCATACCATTTATGGAACTGTTTCACAATACGGATACGTAACAAAATCCAAAGGGGATTTTTAGCTATTTTTCAGTATTTCCTCCGAACTAATGGCTGAAAAATTCTACGTTTCCCTTCCTGTCAGCCCAAATTCTTCCTTCAGCTTCCCGAATCTCTCCGTTTCATGCTCCATGACATCAAACAGGGGATTGTACAGGCAGTGCTGCATGACATCCGCATCCTTTAACACTTCGTCAAACGATGTGTGGGATATCTCCTTGCTGCTGTGATGATAGATTGCACTGCAGATTACATCAATCTCCCCAGCCTCGAAGCACTTCATGGAATTCAGTAAATCCCTGGCCATGGCCGATCCCTTATGCGCGTGATCCCTGGGATCCATCGTGGCATACGTATAAATATCATGAAGCATCCCGGCAACCGCCGCCAGCTCGGCGTTCTCATTTCTCTTTAAGGCAATCAGCACGCAGGCCTGGGAGACCCCGTACAGATGCATATATCCGCATCTTCTTTCACCGGCATCGGCGATGTTTAGAAGGACAGCGTCAACGGCTTCCCGCACTTTCTCAATTCGATTCATGGATTTTCCTCCTTAACAGTTTGACACCATTCTAGCATATATCAATTGACTTTACCACTGCTGAGTATAGGGAAACTAATCAGGGAACATGACGCATTCAAAGAGAACCGGGCCTTCCTTTACAGGCAGATGTATCAGAAAGCCGCCGAAAATTGGGTGGAACATAAGATTGTGTCGCACGCAGTCAGCCTTTACGCACACGACCGCGACGGGATCGAAGCATTGGAAGCGGAAGGCTGGACCCATCTGGGCGTCGATTACGAAAGTATAAATTCCACCGCGGCACATTTCTGGCCCAAATACTTTGAACCGTATACCAGTGGCGTAGTCCGGCGAATTGATGAGTGTGCACTCGGAGCCATCTCATAGCTTAACCAGAAAAACACAGGGGAAATGCAGCCGTTCAGCCGCATTTCCCCTGTCTCTACAGTTCCTCAATCTCTTCCAGAAACTTCTTAAACTCTTCCTTCGCCTCATCAATAAGACCCGTATCATACGAGGACAGTGCCTTCTCATACTTATGAAGCGCCGCCTCCACATACAGCCGTTTTTCTCCGATGCTTTCCTCGTAGATCCGTTCACCGCGCAGCAGCAGATACTTGTTTTCCTCCCGGTCTCTCGGGTGGATCTTCAAGTAGGACAGCGTCTCGAACCGCTCCTTAATCTCCTCATCCGTCATATCCACATCGCTGCCCTTAAATACCTCCTTCACCTGCTTCTGGCTGGAAACCGCCTTCACCTCCACTTCCAGAATCGAGTTGATATCGTAGGTGTACGTCACGTCCACAGCCTCCTCACCGGCCCGGCCGGCAGGAACATCGATCATCAGCTCTCCCAGTGACAGATTATTGGCCGCAAAGCGGCTCTCCCCCTGAAGCACATTGACGCGTATCTTCGTCTGGTTGTCGCCGGCGGTGTAGAGCCGTTCCGTACGGCTGGCCGGGATCACCGTATTCCGGTCGATGATCGGGCAGAACACGCCGTTTTCAAACACGCCCTTCTCCCATTCCCGCACCACCTCGGTTCCCAGGGTAAACGGGCACACGTCCGTCAGGATCACCTCTTTGATGGATTCCCTCCGCTCCTTCATGGCGCCCTGAATCGCCGCGCCCAGAGCCACGGCCTCGTCGGGATTTACATTGGTGTCCGGCAGCATCTTAAACAACCGGCTCACAAACCGGCGGATCACCGGACTCTTCGTGGCGCCGCCCACCAGCACCACCTTGTCGATATCAGAGAGCCGGATATGGGCGTCCGATAAGCTTCGTTTCACCGGCTTCCGTATCCGCTCCAGAAGGTCTTCACACGCCTCCTCGTATCGGGAGAGCTCCACAGTAAATTCCATGATCTCCTCTCCGATCTTACAGCGCATCGAGGAGCTCCTGGCATCAGTAAATCCGATCTTGCACAGCTCCGCCTGTTTATGGATATGGCGAATCGTCTTCTCATCCAGGGACAGGCGGTCAAGCTCCCGGTATTTCTCGAAGAACATGTCCTCCAGAACCGCCGTGAAGTCCTCCCCTCCCAGGAAATTATCGCCCGCCACGGCGCGCACCTCTAAGATGGTATCGTAAAGCTCCAGAATGGATACGTCAAACGTCCCGCCGCCCAGATCGAACACCAGAAATCTGGCATGTTCCCGGTTCTGGTACAGTCCATAGGCGATGGCCGCCGCCGTAGGCTCACTGATGATCCGCTCCACTGAAAGGCCCGCCAGTTCCCCGGCACGCTTCGTCGCCCGCCTTCTGGCATCGTTAAAATAGGCCGGCACGCTGATCACCGCTTCCGTCACCTCTTCCCCGAGATAGTGTTCCGCGTCCTCCTTCAGCGCCCGGAGCACAAAGGAGGAGAGTTCCTCCGCCAGAAAGCTTTTATGGCCCAAATGAAACTGCTTCCCGCTTCCCATATCACGTTTAAAGACGCTGGCCGTACTCTCCGGATGGAGCAGTCCGCGTTCCACCGCAGAGTCCCCCACATAAATCTGATATTCCTTCCCTTCCGCCGAACGAATGTGAGAGGGAGTCTCCACACATTCCGCCGAACGAATGTGAGGGGGAGTCTCCACATCCATACTGACTACGGAAGGCGTCAAACGCCTCCCCAGCCGGTTCGGGATGATCTTCGGACCCTCATCTGTATAATAAGCCGCCAGGCTGTTGGTCGTTCCCAAATCGATTCCAATGATCATTTCTTTCTGTCCACCTTCTTCTGTAAATTATCCAGCGCACACATCACCGCGATAGAATGGGGATTCAGCCGGGCCGCCTCCTGGTACATGAGAAGCGCGTTCTCCTGATCGCCCATGGCCTCGTAACACCAGCCCTGGAAAAGGTATTTCTCATAGCAGCCCTGGTAACGGCAGCCCTTGCACCGGTATCCCCGGTCCATCTGCCCGAACAGCTCCATGCCCTTCTCCCGTTCTCCCATCGCCAGATACAGCCAGCCCATCACACCTTCCCGGGCCGGTTTGTAGGGGCCGTAGGCCAAATAGTCCTCCTCCGTTCCCTCTCCGGACTGCTTAAAATGCTCCAGCGCCGCCTTCGCATGCTCCTTTGCCGGGCCATATTTGCCCATCAGGTAATACGCCCGCGCAAGATACCGCTCATAGTCGAATAAATCGCCGTGATCCGTCGTTCTGGCAATCGCCCGTTTCAGCCAGGCCGCCGCCTTCGGATAGTTTTGCAGCTGGTCCATATAAGCCTGGCCTAAATCGGACTGCCGCTCCGCCTTCTTATCCGCCGCCGCGTTCTCAATCCCTTTCTTATAAAAATGCAGGGCCTTTTTACCGTTTCCCTGATAAAACCACAAATCACCCATACGGCTGTAGTAGTCGTCCATCTTCGTCGTATGGCCGTAGGCCTCCTCCGCCCTGTCATACTCCCCAAGATAGGCGTATAACTGCCCGATCTCCTTCCAGAACGATGTGTAATCCGGAAACAGCTTCAGATCCTTCTGATAGCATTCGATCGCTTTCCGGTAATCCCCAAGCGCCTCATAGCAGTCGGCCATATTGCTGTACGGAAGCAGGCTTTTGCTGTCCTCCATATATTCCACGGCCTTCTCGAAATATCCGATGGCCTCCTCAAAACGGCCCAGATACTTATAGCAGCATCCCAGGTTGTTATGCGCCGCCCAGTCCTCCGGGACATACTCTAGCGCCTTCTCGAAGTCGCGTATGGCCTGGTCGAGTTCCATGGCGTTCATGTAGATCAGGCCGCGGTGCACCAGATAGTAGCAGTTCTCCGTAACCGCGATCTGACGGCTGATATAGGCGATAGAAGTGTCAAAATCAGCCCGTTTGTACTGATCCTCGTATTTTTCCCGGTAGTAATCCGCCAGCTTCTCGCAGGCATCCCGATATCCCTCCTGGAGTTCCAGCGCCTTTTCAAAGTTCTCGGCGGCCTGCACCTTCATCTTCTTTCCCTCATAGCACAGTCCCCGGTTATAATAGAGGGAGGGCGAGTCGCGATAAAAATCTTCGGCGTCGGCGTATTCCCTCAGGGCCTCGTTATATTTCTTCATATCCAGATAAATGTTCCCGCGCACCAGCCGGTACTGCATCCGGTCCGCATTTTTCCGAATAGCCTCGGCCATGTGGGACAGGGCCTCCTGAAACTCATCGTTATCCCAGTGGAGGAGGGCCGTCTCGAATTCCACCTCGGAAGTATCCTCAATGTCCGTTTCACCCTCGATCTCCTTCATTAACTCCCCGCAAAGCTTTAAGGGAAGCTCCCTCTCCTCCTTCTTCCCGGCCAGATTGCGCAGAATCTTCACCTCATACAGCTTTAAGCAGCTGGAAAACTCCACTCCGTTCTCCTTTGCCCGGTCGATGACTCCCCTGGCATCCTCAAACTGGTTATGATAGAAAAATACCTGTGCCGCCATAAGATACGGCTTATAATATCCGGCGAAAATACCTACCGCCCGGTGGTAATCATCCACGACCTGCTGACCCTTTCTCAGCTCATAGCACGCTTCCTGCCTGATTAAATAGGCCGGATAGTAATTCTCATCTTCCTCCAGAATCTGATCGCAGACGTCCACCGCCTGCTCATACTGCTTCGACTCACAGAGAATGTGGGCGAGGTACTGACGGTACCCCATCCGCTCCTGCTGGCTGTCCGCTTCTTTCGCCGCCCGTTCCACATACGCGGCCGCCTCCTCCTGTTCCCCCAGCTGGTAACAGCATCCGCCCAGAATATAGAGCGCCCGCCCCAGTCTGGATCTCCGCCTCTGATTCTCCTGCGTCCCGTCATCCACGGTCCCGGTAATCATACGGAGCCACTCCTCTAAATAGGGGCGCGCTTCCTGATAGCGCTCTGCCTGATATAAAACACGGCCGAACAGATTGGTGTAGCTGTATTCCTGTCCCTCTTCCGGTGTATAGTTCTCCAGATACCGGATCGTCTCATCGAGCCTTTCATTCTGGAACAGGCACCAGGCCAGCTCAATGGCCCCCTCTCCTGCCGGGATGTCCTTTCCCTCTTCATGGTACTCCGGATTTTCCTGAAGCCTTGTGATAAGTGCCTCATTGGCCTCCTTCAGCCGGCCAAGGATCTCCTCATCGCGCCCGTCCAGCTCCAGGATCTCCATCATCCATTCCCGCGCCTGCCAGTACCGCCCCTTCTCCATCAGACAGGAGACTGCGCCGGTTTTGGCCTGATAATAGTCCGGATATTCGTTCAGCACTCGGGTCCAGACAGCATAGGCTTCATCCTTTTTTCCTTCCCGGTAACGGACACGTCCGATATAGGACCAGATATAAGGGTCATTTCTCATGGAACCGCTGCATGTTTCCTCCAGCTCATCGGCGAGACGCACCGCGCCGGCCGCCGTCTCCTCCGCAAGCAGAAGACGCAGACGCTCCACCTCCTCATAAGGATGCCAGACACCAAACGCTGCCAAGTCGTCCAGCTCCTGCCCGCATCCCTCGAACTCATTCCTGTCCATCCTTTTCTTCACCGCAAAATAGTGGTCCAGATAGCCGTCCACATTCTCTTCCCCCACGCCCCTGCGCCGGAAATATTCGAACCGTATGAAGCCCTCATGACCCACGTAATATTCGACGTAATTCAAAAAATTCTTTGGAAATTTCTCTTCCAGAAATTCGATGTCTTCCACAATCTGAAAGTTTTTATCCAGCAGCTTCCATATCTTCTGCGGCAGATAGACATGATTCATCAGATAGGCCAGAAGCCGCTCTCTGGCCTCCAGTGACGTATCCAGACCGTCACAGACCGGATCCTCCAGAAGTTCCCTCCACGCCTGCTCATCGGCGCGGTCGTATACATCACGGTAGCACTCGTCGACCCGGTCGATCCACGCGTCAACCGCAGTCTTTTCCTCCGTACCGCCGCCATTTTCCGGTTCCGTCCCGTCATCCGGCTTCGCGGCAAATGCCGCCGCAGTCTCGTACGCAGTTCGCAGGCGCTTAAAGCCCTCCGGGTCGTCTTCCGGATTCGTCTCCTTCAGAAGCTTCCTGTAAGCCATTTTCACGGCGTTCTCATCCTTCGTCTCTTCGATACCCAGGATATGAAAACTCATCTCTTTTTCCATAAGATCCCCTGCCTTACTTATCGTTCAGTTTATAATAAAACATGTACTGCTGCAGAATCCCTGCGTATCCCCGATACCGTTCGAGTGGAAAACCGCCGGGATAATAAGTGTTCACAATCTGTTTTACGTGAGTGTCCACCGGAAATGCCTCCACGTGGTGAAGCCCGAATAAGCAGACACAGTCAGCTACCTTTCTGCCGATGCCGAATTCTGCTGTGAGCATGCCGTGAGCCGTGTGATAGTCGGCGAAGCGCAGGTCATCTAGCCACTTTGCGCCGTCCGGGCCGCTGCATTTCTCCGCCATGGTCCATATGTACTTATCCCGGTATCCGAGTCCCAGGCCGGCAAGCCCTTCCAGACCGCCCGCCGCCACCGCCCCGGCCTCCGGAAATGAGTCATACGTCTTCTCCACCGGTTTCACACAGCCATCCGGTTCCAAAACCAGCCCGATACCAGCTTTCTTTTCCCCGAATTTCGCACACAGTGCGTCCACGCTGTTTCGGATTCTGGGGATATTGTTGTTCTGAGAAATCAGGAAGGTGACGATCATCTCCCACAGATCCTGGCGGAGAATCCGCACGCCGCCGCCAAAGGCCATGGCCGCCTGCAGGTACTCATCCTCCGGATCCACCGAACGTTTTACCGCCTCATAGTCCGTATCCATATCAAAATACGTACGCCAGCCCCCTTCAAATTCGTCTTCCTCACATGAAAACAGAAAATGGCTCCCATCCTGCATGACTTCCACATACCGTCCCCCGGCGGCCGCGGACCATATTCCGCCATGCTCCGTTTCCGCAGCGAGCCGCATACGGAAGCACTGGCCGGACTTCGCCAGCTGGTCCAAATCCATATTTTTAATCTCTGTCTTGTACATTCATGGTCTCCATTCTATTGGTGCAGACACAGACATAATCTAATCCGCATTCCTGTTCAACCGCTTCAAAGCAGCCCGGAGCGCCGCCTCATCGCCATCCGCAAAACAGTATCCGTCCATACCGCAGGCTCTGGCGCCTTCGATATTTAACATCATATCATCAATGAAGAAGCATTCCTCCGGTTTTAAATGGAACCTTTCAAATAAATGCTGGTACATCTCCTTCTGCGGCTTCACGCATTTCACCTGCGCGGAGAAGAGGATTCCGTCAAAGCATTCGATGCCCGGGATAATCCGGTAACATTCCAGAAGCCGTTCAGACGCGTTGGAGCAGAGGTAGATTCCGTACCCCATCGCCTTCAGTTCCCGGACCAGTTCCCCCATACTCTCCATAGGCCACATGTTATACTCATGCCAGTGCGCCAGGCAGAGGGCCGCCATCTCCTTCGCATGATCCGTTTCCAGTCTGGCCTGCATCCGTTTTAAAGCCTCTTCCTCCGAAATCACGCCCATATCCAGCATCAGCCATTCCGGCGACACAAACACGCTGGTGCTGACCGCCTTTTTCTCCTCATCATCGTCCATGTAATGGCCGCAGACTCTGTCCGCGTCATACCCGACCAGCACTTTACCCATATCAAATACAATATTCTTTATCATCTTCTTATCTCCCGTCTCTTGTAATTACAGATGTCTACATTGTATCGAATATTCCCCTATCCGTCAAGAAAACCTACGGAGCGCGGCTGCTTTGGCGGCCATACTTCCTTAGCGCGGAGTGCGCATCCTCCCGGAGGTTTTTTATTTCATAGGATGAACTTTCCAATGAAATAAAAAATCCCCCGCCCGAAAACCACAGCGGCTGAATCAACAGCTGTGGTTCCCGGACGGGGAAATGTGTTGTTTGGAAACATTATTATTGGGGGGGGCTGCTTCCTTAATTACAAGAAAATTATACCGCCTCCGCGCCTTTCTTACAATGGCATTTCCCGAATCTTCACGATTTCTTTACGATGTTCTCCGGCTGTCATCCGCTATCGCAAAAGGAACAAGCAAAGAATTTGAAAAACAGAAGAACGCCATTGACAAAATATGTCAGAAGTTTTATAATCAATAATAGTTACTGTTATTAATTCATACCCAGGAGGAATATTCACATGAGCAAACACCTATTTACCGACATCCGGGTCCCCATCGAGCCGGATAATCCCTCTGTCATGCGGCATGAGGAATTGTGTATCAAATGCGGCCAGTGTAAAACGGTCTGTACCGAGTCCATCGGAGTCGCAGGCTACTATGATCTGTTAAAGACAGGTGACACCGCCATCTGCATCCACTGTGGTCAGTGCGCCAATGTCTGTCCTGTCGGCTGTATTACGGAAGTTCCTGAATGGGAAAGCGTAAAAGCGGCCGTGAACGACCCCGACAAAATCGTCATCTTCTCCACATCGCCATCTGTGCGCGTGGCGCTCGGTGAGGAATTCGGCATGGAAGAGGGAAGCTTTGTGGAAGACCGCATGGTTGCGCTGCTTCGCGCCCTGGGCGGTGATTACGTTCTGGACACCAACTTCGCGGCCGACTTGACCATTATGGAAGAGGCCAACGAACTGATCCGCCGGTTAACCAGCAGCAATATCCCCATTCCCCAGCTCACCAGCTGCTGCCCCGCCTGGGTAAAATTTGTGGAGACGTACTATCCGGAATTCAAGGAAAATCTCTCCACCTCCAAGAGCCCCATCGGTATGCAGGGCCCGACCATCAAGACGTATTTTGCCAATCAGGAAAACCTGGACCCGAAAAAGATCGTAAACGTGGCGGTCACCCCATGTACCGCAAAGAAATTCGAGATTCGCCGTGAGGAGATGTGTTCCGCAGGCAAAACGCTGGGAATTGAAGGCATGCGTGATATGGACTACGTCATCACCACAAGAGAACTGGCCCAGTGGGCCCGGGCGGAGGGCATCGATTTCCTCGCCCTGGAACCGGCTGGATATGATCCATTTATGGGAAAGGGTTCCGGCGCAGGTGTGATCTTCGGCAATACCGGCGGCGTCATGGAGGCCGCGGTCCGCACTGCCTATGCCGCCCTCACAGGCGAACCTGTGCCCGATGATCTCTATGACCTTAAGGAAGTCCGTGGACTGGCTGGCACAAAGGAGGCTTCTCTGACCATCGCGGGAACCAGGCCGGAGATTGCCGTCGTCTACGGCACAGCCAACGCCAGACGGCTGCTGGACAGCATCAAACGCGGTGAAAAATTCTATCAGTTCATCGAAGTCATGACCTGCCCGGGCGGCTGTATCGGCGGCGGCGGACAGCCGAAGGACAAGAACTTCTCCGGCGACGGGCTGCGCCAGAAACGAATTGACGGCCTCTACGCGAGAGACCGCCAGATGAAGCTGCGTTTATCCCATGAAAACCCGGAGATAAAAGCCATTTATAAGAATTTCTACGAAAAACCGCTCAGCCCTCTCGCGGAGGAGATGCTTCACACCTCCTACATAGACAGAAGCAGCGATTTAGGCAAAAGTTGATTGATTTAATTCTTTAACAGCTCGTGGCGGCGTTTAAACCAGAAGTAATACGGAACTTCCGCCATGAGCATGAAACTCCAGCCAATCAGACAGGCCCAGGCGACCCCTGTCATTCCCATCCGCGGCACCAGAAGATATACGAAGACAACACGGAAGGTGATCTGGATCAGCGTGGAGACCAGCGTAATCGACATATTCCCCATTCCCCTGAAAAACCCCTGGATTCCGTTGGTAAATGCCGGCATCAGATAAAAGAATGCCATCAGGCTCAAATACTCCACGCCGGGCGCCACCATCTTCGTATCTCCCTCCGATACAAACAGCCTCATCAGAGGCTCCTTCAGAAGCAGGATTGCTGTGCAGATCATCACCCAGTATCCCGCTTCGACGAGGAGACCGTACCGGAATCCTTTCTTCACGCGTTCTTTCTTCCCTGCCCCCCGATTCTGGGCGATAAACGTCATCATACCACTCGAGATACTCTGTTCCGGAGTAAATGCAAAATCATCCACCCGGTTCACCGCATTAAATGCCGCTATCGTACTGACCCCCAGCGGATTGATGGCTCCCTGGATCAGAAGCTTGCCAATGGGCTGGCAGGACTGCTGCAGCGCCGTGATGGAGCCGTGCTTCAGTGTCAGCTTCAGCAGTTCTCTATCCATGCGGATATCCTCCCGTTTTAACTGCAGCAGAGGCACCTTCCGGTAAACGTAGACGACGCACAGGACAGCGGATACCGCCTCCGCGATAACCGTGGCCAGCGCCGCCCCCACGACTCCCATGCCAAAGCCGGCGACAAACACCAGATCCAGACAGCCGTTAAGCACCGAGGCCATTGCCAGGAAACGGACCGGTGTCCTGGAATCTCCCACACTCCGAAGGGCGGACGCCACCGCGTTATACAGATAGGTAAACGGCATTCCGAGAAAGATAATCCTCAAATACGCCACTGCATCCCCGAATATCTCCTCCGGCACCCGCAGTGCCCTCATAACCGGAACCGAAAGTAGCACTCCCAAGGGAACCACGACAGCCGAAAAGAAGCAGCCGAAGATCAGCGTGGTGGATACCTGGCGCTTCAGCTGTTCCCTGCGGCCCGCCCCAAAGAATTCGCTCATTAATACCGAGGCCCCTATACAGATACCGGTAATCCCCAGGATTACAATGTTCATCACGGGATTCGCCGTTCCCACCGCCGCAAGGGCATTCTCCCCCGCCCATCTGCCGACGATGATCGAGTCCACCGCGTTATAGGTCAGCTGAAACAAGTTGCCCAGAATCAGCGGAATAGAAAACCGGATCAGCTCCGACGGTATCTTCCCCTTTGTCATGTCCTTCATCATAATGCGCCGTCTGATCCCCTTTCTTTCGCCGGGACCGCGCCGATCCAGACGAAGAGCATGCCGGCTCCCGCGCAGGCCACACCGATGGTCAGCATAGCCGGAACCCCTGCCGCGTCAATAATCTTTCCGCCAAAGAGATTGCCCACCATTCCGCCGACCGTGATAGCCGCGGTAATGAAGGCCTGCCCCTTTACCCGGTCCTGCTCTTCCATCACCTCATCCGAATAGTAGACGGAGGCCGGGATCAGGATCGCGAAGGACAGGGCCTGAAGCAGCTGGCTTGCATGGACCAGCAGCACACTGCCGGCCATCCAGATTGCAGCGGCTTTCAGCAGGAAGCCGAGTCCTGCGATCTTAAGCAGACGGTTGGGCCTGATTCTCTCTGCAATCTTTGAAAACATCACCATCACTGGAATCTCACAGACCGCGGCAATGGCTATGGACGTTCCCATATCAGAGCTGTCCCCGCCGAACCGCCCCATAATCTGTATTAAATAGGTATTAACCATATTGTGAAAAGCGAACAAAAATACAATGCCGGCCAGCACCAGGAAAAACTTCCTGTATTTCCTGATGAGCCCCCAGCCGCTGCCCTGTGTACGGGAAATGACATTTCCTTTTGACGAAATCTCCGAAGGCTTCTCCGCACTCTCAGCCATTTCTGCGGCACTTTCCCTTCCCCGTTCCATCCGAAATGAGGAAAGCACTGCCAGCATGGTGACCAGCAGGAAGCAGATGGCAATGGGGATCACATTTTCACCGAAAGATGCCACAAAATACCCCATAATCCAGGAAAGAACCGCAAATCCCAGAGAGCCCGTTCCTCTCGCAATCCCGAAGTTCATGGATTTCCCGCGGCTTAAGTAATATCCGTTCACCGCATTGACCAGAGGCTGCTGAACGCTTACTACAGCCATAACCACCATGAGCAGCCCTGCTGCCAAATACCGGGATCCCGGTACGAGCGCCAGCGCTGCCGCCGGAATAATTCCCAGGACGGTGATACACATCATCATCTGTTTCAGCGTATATTTCTCACTCTTATCCGCCACAGCGGCAATCCACGGCTGCAGGACTGCCCCCGTGATATTTCCAAGGGCCATCAGAACACCGACACCGCCCGCCGAAAATCCCCGGGACAGCAGAAATACCGCTATAAACGTAAAGACCGAACCAAACAGCATCCAGTAGTTTCCCTGAAGCGCCGCATATTTTATCGTAAGACCGCCGTCACCCTGTGTGTTTTTCATACTTCGCCTCCCGCGGCCTTAATAGCTTCTCAGCTTGTCACTCCCGTCGTCCGTCGTATTCTCCAGACGTTTCACCACCACATAGTATCCCGCCTTCTCGTTAATCCTCACATAGACCCGGTCTCCCACCCTGTGCCCCATAATGGCGCTGCCCAGAGGTGATTCCGAACTGATAAGCCCCTTCATGGAATTCCCCCTCACCGTGGTCACCAGCTTATACGTCTCCACCTCATCGTCATCCTCAAAATACAAGTCCACCGTATTGTAAAGGCCGATCTCATCTTCCCGGGATTCATCGGATACAATCTGCGCCGTCTTGATCATTCTCTCCAAATATCGGATCCGGCTCTCATTCTGGTTCTTATCCTTCTTGGCCGCGTGGTACTCGAAATTCTCGCTTAAATCTCCGTGAGCCCGCGCTTCCTTGACCGCTTCCAGCGCTTCCTTCCGGACCACAAGCTTCCTGTGATTTATCTCTTCCTGCATTTTCTGAATATCATTCTTTGTCAGCTTATCATACATAATTCTGCATTCCTTTCTGTCATTCTGCCATCTTATGAGTATATCATATTGCCGGATTCATTTCCACCTTCACCGCACCTTCCCATTATCATTTATTCTACCTTCTTTCCTGCAAAACGGCAAGCCGGAGCTTCCATGGTACAGGCACTCCGTGTCTCTTTTCATACATTTCAAGTTATATTTCTTGACTTGCAGGGGGGTTCTGTGTATCATTAAGGCAGAGTGACAGGGGGCATAATAACATATGAAGTGGGATTTGGAAGCCTTGAAAGAGGAGAACAAAATATTAAGCAATCTGGCCAGCCACGACTGGCTGACCGGCATCTATAACCGAGGTGCTACAGAAACAAAAATCAACCAGCTGCTGGCCGAAAAAAAGACCGGTGTCCTTTTCGTGCTTGACGTGGACCAGTTCAAGCAGATCAATGACCGATACGGCCATATCAGAGGAGATTCCGTGATCCAGGAGGTTGTCCGGATCCTGAGTCTCATGACCTTTAAAAATGATATACTGGGCCGTGTAGGCGGAGATGAGTTTGTCATCTATATGCCGCTTGCGCAGGACCAGAGTTTTGCAGATGAGCGGTGCCGGCAGATACGGACCCGCCTTTTAGGAATCCAGATGACCAGCCCGCTTATCAACGGTATCTCCGTCACAGTATGCGGAAGCCTCTATCAGCCCGGTGATGATTATAAAAGTCTGTTTGACCGTGCCGACCAGCTGCTTCTGGCAGAAAAGCGGAAGAAAAATAAGAAACCGGCTCTGACCGCCGCCGAGGAACGCCGTTCCGCCGCCAAAAAGGGCATCGACATCGATATGGCGTTAATCCGCTCCGAATTATCGGAACAGGAGCTGACCTCCGGGGCTTACTGCCAGGACTATGATACCTTTAAAAGCATATACCGTTTTGTAGAGCGCCGGCTGCGCCGAAGCGGCGAAAGCGCCTACATTATTCTTTTTACTTTGACCGACAAAAACGGAGATTTCCCCTTGCTTCAAACGCGGGAGCTGCAGATGGATACCTTAAAGTCTGTCACCCAGCATTCCCTCCGCCTCGGCGATGTCTTCACCCAGTACAGCAGCTGCCAGTACCTCGTCATGGTCTCCGATGTGGATAATCAGAATGCGGAGTTGATCGCCAACAGAATCTCCGAAACCTTTTACGCGGAGACGGCTGCGATTAAAGACAAGCTGCTGCTGCATCACTGCTATCCGCTAAAACCGGCGGGTACCACTTAAATAACCAACCAACACATAAAAACTCCGGAAAAGGGTCACAGAACCTTTTCCGGAGTTTTTGTATCTCCTTCTGCATCTTCTATTCCATTACTTCTTATGATGGGAAAGCAGCCTGTCCAGATACACAGATTTCAGCTGTTTGCTCGCCAGCGCCTGTTTGACCGGAGGCAGCTCCAGAATAGATGCAAACACAGCCGCCATCGCCCGGTGATTGGCAAATGCCTGGTTATCGAAAATCAGATTCTGCAAAGTCCCCTTTTCAATCGCCTGAAGAACAAACCGGTGAGTGCTGTTAACCGGCGTGATAATCTGCTCCGGGCGTCTCTTCAGTTCGATGGCCTTCACCGCACAGTTTCTCGCGCAGACGCCGCAGCCCAGACAGATTTCCCTGTTCACCACTGCCTTTTTCTTTCCATTCTCCCCTTCTTCCATGGAAATGGCCAGAACCGGACAGACCTTGGCACACTTACCGCAGCCCACACAGTTCTCCAGGGATATTTCCGGTATATAATTCGTCGTTGCCACCGGCTGCATCGGACTGAAATGTCTTGCCGCCTGCAGCGCCTCACAGCAGCAGCCGCAGCAGTTACAGATGAATGCCGGATGTTCCCTTACATTTTCCCCGATCTGCACCAGATTGCTGGCGTAAGAGCGTTCCAGGGCATCCAGTGCCTCCGCCTTGGAGATTAACCGCGCATAGTCGCCATGCTGCGCCAGAGAACGCGCCACATTGTCAAACGTAAGGCAGACATCCCAGGGAGCATTGATCTCACACGGATGGCCCGCGTGGAACATCTTGTGACGGCAGTAGCAAAGCCCCAGGCCAATGTACTCCGCCTCTTCCACGATATGGGTGGCACGCTCGTAATCCAGGATATGATTCGTCTTGTCGTTGGTCAGAACCGGCTCCTGCACATACACACGGCCCAGCTTTGTCTCCGTGGCAAAGAACAGGTCCTTGATAAAATCTTCCTCCACGTTCATATACTGGTAGTAAAGCTCCCCCAGATAGTGCTGGTCGATATCCCCTCTCGTCCTCATCAACGCAAATTCAATGAATCCAGCCATTGGCGGCGGCATCACAAACTTGCGGATTCCATTGTGGTAAGAGTCCACCAGAAGCGCCTTCTCGCATAAATGGTCCAGCAGCCGCTCCGCCTTAAACTCTGACGTCTGCCAGATCTTCGCCGCCTTCTTCACCGTAAATGGGCGCACAGGCAGGAGTGCCACCCATTTCACTTCTTTCTCCGTGTACAGCACTTCCAGTATTTTATAAAGGGTCTCCGATGTAGGCGCGCCCTGTGTAAACCAATTGATACGGTCGCTTAAGTTCCGGTATGCGTCCCGCGTTGTCAAATGTCCCATTCTTGTTTCCTTCTTTCTGTTCTGCTTATTGTTACTGTTCTGAAACCCAATGTTCCTCCAGAAACTTCACCATATCCACCGCCTTCGGAGGACACCCGCCGAGAGAGTGCTCGTACAGCTCCGTACACCGTCCGATCCCCGTCTTTCCTGTTTTTCCCCTGCAGCCCTGGCCGATTGAGACAGGGCCCTCCCCTTTCGAGAGCAGTCCCCGGTCATTCAGCCGGTCCAGCGCATAGATCAGGGATCCATAACAGGCGCTGCACGCATCCTCCGGTTCCACATATCCAGCCAGCCTTTTCACCCGTCCGGTCATGGTAAATTTCGCTGTTCCCGCTGCATCTTCGTTCAGTAAGACGACATTGGCGCTCCCTGTATCGCTGCTTCCGACTCCCAGTCTCTCTGCCAGCCCAATATACGGCACCTCCTCCGTCCGGTACCCCATACTGTCACAGACCCAGGCATCGCACAGCACCGGATCCAGAAATCCCAGAATCCGGTTCATCACCACCGGATTCCCGCCTTCCTCGAAATCTAAATCCCCGCAAATGTTATCCACAAGAATAAAATCATTTTTCGCTATCGTATTCAAGTGCGCGATCGGTTTATGTAAACCCAAAGTATGGAACCGTCTTTTCTCCGAATTGGGAATCACTCCTTTATGATTCTTTAATGCGCATGTGACCGCAGTCTGGCAATGGCCCTTCAGCACCGGCATGTTAATCATGAAATCCACTTCCGCCGCCGCGTCACAAAGGCTGATCTTCATTCCCGCCGCGTCATACTCCGTAAAAGAATCCCGCTGTAAATCAACCAGAGGCACACCATACCTTTCAGATACCCGGTCATATCCTGCCGCCCGGAATGCCGCCTTCGTGCTGTCCCCCACCCAGGAACCTTCCAGAATGGAAATCCGTCCAAATCCATGTTCCTGCAAATACTCTATGGTCCCTTCCAGCAGCTCCCTGTGTGTGGTGGCCCCGCTCTCCGGCGCCTTCGCCACCGCAAGATTCGGCTTTAAACCGATCTTTTTATCCATACTTCCAATCATTCCCGCCAGATCCGCCCACTCCAGAAGTTTCTTCGTCATCGCCCGGTATTCTGTACCGTGAATGATACCGATATCGTTCTTCTCCATCTTCCGCCTCCTTCCGGGTCATGTACCGCTAATAGAAATATTAACATATTTTAGAAAATAATACCAGAAAAGAGGGCGAAACAGTGATTATCAAATTCCGATAATCCCATCTCCGGTTGGGGCACCTTACATCTTTCTTACTTCTGAATTACCTTTTCAATCGCCTATAGCTTTAAATCCCGCATCCGCCTCAGGAAAACAACTCCCGATACAGCCGTCTGGCATAATTATCCGTCATCCCGCTGATATAATCCGTTACCATCAGAATTCTGAGATACAGCCTCTCCTCTTCGCCCTTTCCCGCCGCCTGTTCGTGGTACATGGATTTATAAAAGTCCGACACCGTATCCATAATCCGCCGTTCGATAAATGTCATTGCCTCGCCGGTATCATATTTGACTGCCGCCGGCATAAACTGGCCCATCAGGGAATCGATGACTCTGCGCCCGAACAGCTCCGCCTTTATTTTCACAGGGCTGGTATAGACCACCTCCTCGCAGAGCCTGGAGATGGCCTCCACCAGGCACCCGGACGGCGTCCCCGACAGCAGATCTCCCTCAAGGGTGCCGTTCATTATCGCATCATAGTTTTTCTCAAACGAACTGGCCGCGTCCCCGATCATCATCTCCTGTACGTACCGGTTCCAGCGCTGGATGGCTGTCAGCTCCGGCTTCGGGTTCCTGACCACAGCGCCTCCCATTTTCCGGTCACCGTGTGCAATTTCCTCTTCATACATCTGCTTCAGAAGAAGAACTGCCTCCGTCATCTCCCCTCTCCCGTCTCCCATTATGCCGTCTCCGGCCGCATACTCCTCAAGCTCATCTGCAATCTGGGAAAATGTCAGAATCTTTTTTACCATTGCATCCTCCAGATCCGAGGTCCGGTAAGCGATATCGTCCGCCGCTTCCAGGAGCCAGGATAGCGGATGGCGCGCCCCGGCCGTCCCCACAGCTTCCTCGACTGCCAGAAAGAGCGGCCGCTCCGCCACATAATATCCGAACTTTCCGTATTGGCTGCTCCCACTGCCATTCTTTATGGCAAAGGAGGAGACCGGATACTTGATGATGGACGCCAGCACACGGTACGTCAGATTGAACCCCTGCTGCCTCCCGAGATGAGGTGTTTTGGAAAGAAGCCGCAGCGACTGGGCATTGCCCTCAAAACAGTAAAGGTCCGTCACCATCTCACGCTCCAGCACCTCCGTGACGCTGCGTCCGCCCAGCTCCATGTCCTTCAAATAACGCTGAAACCACTCCCGGACCGCATATTCTCCAAAATGACCGAAGGGCGGATTTCCAATGTCATGCACCAATCCCGCACACAGAAGCGTATCTGAAAATTCTGTTTCCGGGTTTTCTTCAAACCAGGCGTCTATCCGTCTCTCCTTCAGCCGCCGGAATGTCAGCTCTCCCAGCCTTTTCCCGATGGCAGATACCTCCAGAGAATGCGTAAGACGCGTTCTGACATAATCGTCCGCCTCCAGCGGGAATACCTGTGCCTTGTCCTGGAGCCGCCGAAACAGCGTACTCCTGATAATCGTATCATAATCATTCCGGTCAGACTCTTCCCTGTCTCCCGAATGATAAAAACGTTCCTTTGAAAGCAATTTCTCCCACTCCATACGGTTCCTTTCCGATGCTCCATCCATCTCCTGCGTTTTAGGAAAAAATAGATTTTAGCACAGTCCGGCCCATAATTCAAGCGGTATTTTAATCAAAAACCCCTTCCACCCACTGCTCAATCCGGCTGCCGAAGTCCTCTCCCCACTGGTCCATCTTCTTTTCATACTCCTTTTCCAGTTCATTGATACGCACTTTCACCTCATCAGAAAATTCCCCTGTTCCGAAATTCCCCATAAACGCCTCAATAAATGGATCTGTGATCTTCATAATCCATCTATTACTTTCCCTGCATACCGTCACCTCCACATCGGTCGTCACATTTCCCTCCGCCTCATCGAGAAATGGAAGGACTCCGCCTCTGTCGTAATCAGACTCCGCGATCTCCTCAAACAGCTCCTTCAGCCCGGTTCCCCTGCCGCCCGCCATTTTCTCCAGAATATGAACCGTATAATATCCCATGACATTGGACATATCCGTATTCGTGATGCGCAAGGTAATGACAGACTGGAGACCCTCTGTCGTCTCCCCAATGATCTCCCAGGACAGATTCTCCACCATCTTCTCCGCAAACGCCTGATTAAACCGCTCTTTCGCTCCCTGCAGGATACCCGGCTGCTGCAGCTCGTTGAACACCCGGTACCTCCTTTCCACCGGTATCCCCAGCCAGTTTCTGTCGGTGCTGACATAATTATCCGTGCAGGCATTAAACGTCCTTAAATCCAGTGCCTGTAAAGCCTCCATGGCCGACTTAACCGCCGCTTCCGGCGTCTCTGCATTGGCCGTACTCCTCTTCCCGCCGCAGGCTGCCAGGCAGACACATACCACTGCTGCCACTACAATCCTCATTTTCAGTCCCTTCATTTGTCATCTCTCCTTTCTGTGAAATGTCTGATTCAGTGTTTCAGCCGCTTCTCTGATCCAGCCGCTTCTCTAATTCAGCCTCTTCTCTGATTCATCTTCCTAATTATAGGAATCTTCGCCTCACAGAACAATACCCCGAGCACAAACAGACGGTGCGGCAGCAAAAAGAGGCGCCTTCCGGCACCTCCTTCTATTTTCCCCTCAACAGGCAACCAGTACTGCGTATCATAAACTTCACAATACTGACTCCGCCAATCCCCCCTTTACTCCGCAGCAGGAATCATCGCAGAAAAGCAAAACCAACCGTCCTCACATCGCAGCGCAGAAGTTCCGCCGCGGTGTTCAATCACGCTATTCACATTGAGCAGGCCGATTCCATGATTGCCCCCATCCTTTTTCGTGGTAACAATTCTTTTTCCTTCAATGATGACAGGCACCGCCACAGGATTTCTGACCGAAAGGATCAGCTCCCCCTCCTCCAGTACCATCTTAAACCGGATCACCCGGTTCTCTTCCAGCTTTTCGCAGGCCTCCACGGCATTGTCCAGCAGATTGACAAGCAGCGTGACTAAATCCTCTTCACGCATCGTCAGCCCAGACAGATCGTTGACAGACAGAAGCATCGTAATATTTCTTTCCAGCGCGCTCTGATACTTCTGATTTAGCACCACATTGACAACCGCATGGTTTGTGTTTACAAAATCCGCGTTTTTTCGAAGATTTCCGTTCAGTGTTTCCACGTAATGGAGCGCCTCCTCCCTGCGGTCCTCCAGAAGAAGGCCCTGGATGCAGGTCAACTGGTTCTTATAGTCGTGCAGGTCACGCCTCTGCCGTTCATAGTTCTGCTGCATGTTCTGGTACATCTCCATCTGGTTCTGTGTGCGTTCCTGGAGCAGTCTCATCTCCTGTACCTGGGCATCCTTCTCCAGAATATTTCCAATAAAATACAGGGCGATCACATTGAGGACGCCAAAACCGGCCACCGCCACCAGCCGCTCCGTATCCCCGCTTCCCATCATCATACTGATTGCCATAATCACGATCATACTGAATATGGGAAAATACCCAAACCTGGCCCACTGCGCCCCAGTAAGACCGCCGAGCTTCTTCCGGTACCGGAAATGAAACAACAGCATCAGGCACAGCAAAACACTGTAGGACAACTCTTCCTCGATCATCTCAAGTCCCCGGAATTCCGGGGGAAGTGCGTATACGGCCGACACGACAATGGCCGTCACGATCCACATGGCCGCGCAGAACAGCACGGAGAGAATCAAACTCTGCACCGCCTTCATCTGAAAGTAAATCCACGAGACCAGCCACAGGACGGCGATCACTCTCACCGGCTGCAGGATATAGGGCGGAACCTCCGTAAATGCGATCACCAGAAATCCCAGCGCAAACGCCGGAACCGCCGTATACTTCACCCATACTGTGCGCCAGACCCGCACCGGCACAATCGTTTCATAGTAAATGCTGCAGCCAGCCCCCAGCATCAGGCACAACAGGATATTTCGCATCACAATCCCCATTACAGCGCTCCTTTGTATACTGCATACTCTTCTTTCACCGCCTGGAACCGGAGCCGCGGAATGGGCAGCCGTTCCCCGCTGTCAAGCTCAGCCTCATAATTGCTGATCCGCCTCACGTGCTTCATATTTACCAGATAGCTCTTATGGATTCGCAGAAAACCGTATTCCTTCAGCCGCCCTTCGATCTCATCCAGCTTCAAATACACCTGATAGGCTGCCGGCTCCGCCCCCTGATAACAGAAGATGGACTTATGCTTCCGGCTCTCCACGTAGAGAATCCGATCCGTAAACAGCCTCACATTCCCCTCCACGCAGGAAAATTCCACCTGTTCCAGCCGTTTTCTCTTGAGAACCGCATCCATACACTCCGGAAGAGCCGCCTCCAGGGTATCCTTCATGATAAACCGCACCGCGTCTACCTTATATCCCTCCGGCGCATAATGAATAAATGCCGTCACAAACACAATCTCCGTCTCTGAATGAAGGGACCTCATCCAGGCTGCTGTCTCAATCCCGTCCACACGGCTCATGTTGATGTCCATGAACACAACGTCATATTTCACGGCGTTTTCCGGCAGGCTCAAGAACTCTTCTCCGGACAGAAATATGGAAAACGTGTACTCCAGCCCACGCTTCTCTAAGTATTTCGTGAGGAGCGACCGTATGGTTTCCCGGTAATATTTTTCATCATCACAAATGGCAATCTGAAGCATGAGACCTCCCGCACTTTCCCGCTGTATCAAAAATCCCACAGACGAAACCGCCTGCGGGATTTGAATGAACTCGTAATTTGTCTGATTATCTCTTTGAGAACTGTGGAGCACGACGAGCTGCCTTTAAGCCGTTCAGAAATTCTTTGATTGCCGTTTTTCCTTGATATTCTAGGCTTTTTTGCCCTTTCGGTTCTCGGTTGTCCTATTCCTTAACCACAAAAATAGGTGTTTTTTCAATCAGAAGCCCCTCTGATGTAGCGCATCATTTACCACCTCAAATAACTCCTCAGGCTTATTGTACTTTACCTTTGCATAGATGTCCATAGTTGTTTTGCTGTTTTCATGCCCTGCAAGGTACTGAACCGTCTTAGGATTCACTCCCGCATAGAGAAGATTGGTAATGTAAGTGTGCCGCAGCTGATGTGGTGTCACATCAAAATCTATCGTGTATTTGATTTTGGGTTGGTTCTTCTGTGTCATGCCCAGCGTTGGAGTAACCGTATATTTGATACTCTCCCCATTTACATACTTATAGTAGTTCCGGGGCTTAGTGGAACGGACAACTACATACTGCCATACCCTCTGAAACTGTGAATATGCAAGCGGCTCTCCTTTGCTGTCAGCGATCACATAATCTGATATAGAATTTTCTTTCGCTTCTCGCAGACAATCTACCAAGCACTTCGGTATCGGAATATCCCTTTTTGCTGCCGGGGTCTTTAGCACCGTAGAAACCACGGGTCTGTTATGCTCTGACCGCCATGCTCTCCGCACGGATATATACGGAGTAGGTGCATCCAGAAACACACAATCCCAGTGCAATCCAAGTGCCTCCTCCCGGCGAAGCCCAGAATACAAGCAAATCATAATGAACAAATAGGGTGGCAGCCCCTTGACTGTATCCAATAACACCTCAACCTGCTGGTCGGTTAATGCGTCTTTCTTCTTCGTTGGCTTTCCGCCCTTTGCAGATATTCCTACACAGGGATTATAAGTGATCAGCTCACTACGCTCTGCCGAGTAAAAAATACATTTAATGAGCATATTTACCGTATTGTATAACCCCTCCGATTTGTTGGTCAGCGGCACAAGCGCCAGACGAATATCATCTGCGGTTACTTCCTCCATATACATATCCCCCAAAGGCTTAATGATATAATTCCTCATGTCAGAGGTATATGCTTTCATCGTAGCTGAAGATACCTTTGCTGATTGCATCAGCAGCCATTTCTCACAATATTCAGCAACCGTCGGATGCTTTCGGCGAAAAACAATCTCCTCGACCTGCTTTTTTGCTGCCTGCTGTTTTTCATATAGTTCTTCACAAGTGGTCGCATACAAGCTGACCTGCTTGCCATCCGCATCCTGAATCCGTGTTCTGTAATATAGGATTCCTTTTCTCATAACAGTTCCGTACTGCGGAACACTTCTATTTTTCTTTGCCATATAGTTTTTCCTTTCTTGATAATGAGCGTTTACAACTTACACTCTCGTTTTATCAGAAAGCATGAATTTAATCAAAGATACGGATTGAGGAAAATGAAGAGCGAGACATCCTTGCCTCGCTCTTAACTAATTATGATGTTTCATTGCTTCTGCACTTTAGGCTCAAACACCATCCCACTGAGCAAATGCACCGCCCATGCTTTTAACCAGCTCATCCGGTCGATTGTATTTGACTTTTGCATAGATGTCCATTGTAATCTTGCTGCTCTCATGGCCTGCCAAGTATTGTACTGTTTTGGGGTCTACCGATGAATGAATCAGGTTCGTGATATATGTATGCCGGAGCTGATGGGGTGTTACCTCAAAGTCCAAGCTGTAAACCACTTTTCCGTTATGAGCAGCCTTTTCTCCCAAGACGGGTGTGACAGTATGCTTTACTCTTTTCCCATCTTCGTATCGGTAATAAACCCTCTCCTTTGTTGTTCTGGTAACTATATACTGCCAGAGCCGCTTGAACTGCGTGTAGGACAGCGGATCGCCATCACGATTTGGAACAACATACTCCGAAGCGGAGTTTGCTTTTGCTTCTCTCAGGCAGTCAGCCAAGCAGATAGGGAGAGGAATATTTCTCTCCGCTGCTTTTGTTTTCAATTCATCAAGAATGACCGGTCGGTTGCTTTCTGTGTGCCATGCCCTTCGTACTGTCAGGTATGGGGTATCCGTATCCAGATATACAGAATCCCATTGCAGGGCGAGGATTTCTTCTCTCCGTAAGCCCGCGTACAGACCAAGCATCACAAATACATACGGCGGAAGCCCTTGAATGGCATCCAATAAGCGGGCTGCCTGCTCATCTGTCAGAGCTTCTTTTTCTTTCTGCGGAACCCCTCCGCCTTTTGAGGTCAGATAGACCGTGGGATTCTTATCAATGATCCGGCTTTCCTTTGCTGCCCGGAAAATAGATTTGTAAAGAACAACCACAGACTTATAAACCGAAGCCGATTTTTTTGAAACAGGAACGAGGGCAAGCTGGATGTCATCCAAAGTCACATCCGCCATCCCCATATCACCCAACTCTTTGATAATGTGCCTTCTAACTTTAGATGTATAGTCAGTCATTGTGGTAGCCCGCACATGAACCGACTGCATCAGCAGCCATTTCTCACAGTATTCTGCTACGGTAGGAGACTTCCGACAAAATGTATCATTGTCGATCTGCTCCAACGCATTCAGTTCCTTATCATATAATTCTTCAGGTGTCCTTGCATAAAGAGCCCTCAATTTTCCATCTGCATCCTGAACTCTTGTCCTGTAATAGTCAAGACCGTTCAGCGTAACTGTACCGTATTGTGGAATCGCTCGTTTTCTATTTGCCAATTCCTCCACCTCCTAAGAATAATCTCCAGCGCTGTACCTTTGTTTTATCAGACCTCTCTGATTCCATCAAGGATACGGATCGGCTCACGATCTTCCGCTTCGAGGCTTACGGTAAGTTGTGCTTCTCTCAACTGGCTTTGCTCTATGCGTACATTTGGCGATATACTCCTGGAGACCTGCCGCAGTAAAATATACACAGCCATTCTGAACATATTGCACATAAGAGATCAAGCCGTTGTTACGGGCGGCATCCAGCGTTGCTATGCTGATTCCTAAGATTTCAGCAGCTTCTTTTCGTGTAATGAGTTTTTCCATAGACCATATTCCCTCCAATCTGTCAAGGTTATCATCTTGCTTTCAAAACCACATGAATACGCTGGCAACCGAAACTGCCAGCGCATGGTATCTGATTTTGAATAGAAAACGGCCACCTAAGAAAGTAATCGCTTCCTATTTTTAATGCAACTCAATTCTCGCCACATTTGCCACGCACCCCTGACGATGGGGACATTCCGGTCTCCGCTGGCGCGGCTGTCATAACTCCGCAGCGTCGTTTTACTCGTGCGCCGCAGGGTTCCCCCCAAGTCTTTAGGAGGCCGTGAGGAAGTATCTTTAAGCCCCCATGCAGTCATCGCGCCCCGAAATGCCGCTTTCGGGTTTCAGGCTTGCGTAGATTGCTCAGAACAGTCTTGTTCATCACCTCCTGGACTGTCATCTTCGCGGCGCGCCTGATTCGCTCGTACATGGGTTATGTACCGGAAATGCCGTCTATTCAGTTGTCAAGCTGCATGAGGGAGATAGACCCTCTCACTTACTTCCCCGTTGGGAGAGCAGTTTAGCAACCGATTTTAGAAAAATTCTTCAAAAATTTTTCTCAGCTTCAACAGTAGAACCCGTTTTCTCTTATTGACCGCCTGATGCGAAATGTGCAATATATTCCCGACTTCCTGTTCTGTCTTTTCTTGATAGAAAAGCAGGAAAATCAGTTCTTGTTCGTCTTCGTTTAATTGAGCCAAACAAAAGCGTATCTGTTCCGCTTCCAGATGTTCCAATGCAAGCTGTTCTACGTTTTTTCCGGGCGCAGCAAACTGCCTGTCCTTTTCCAACAGACGCTCATAGGAATCCTCTCTGCTGGGCAGGAAAGATGCAGTGTCTTTCTGGAACTTTTCCGTTTTCAGATCGTAGGAAAAGTATTCTTCTTTTCGCTCGTAGTGCTGATACACGCGGTAAATCTGTTCGCTTACCGGTACAGCCTGTCCATCTATATAAAGATAATAATTCGCTCTTTCTTCACGATTTTTGCTCACAGCCGTTACCTCCAAGAGTTTGAAAAGTGGATCGTTTTCGAACTCTCGGAAGGCGGCGAACGGCAGCGTGGGAATAAGGGAAAAATAATACGGACACAGGCACAGGAATATCCCATGTCGGTGTCCGTTCTGTTTTGTCGCTTTCTAATTGCTACTAATAGTTCCCATAAAGGCCATAAAAGACTGGCAGGGAAGAAGCGGGAATTTTGGGGTTCTGGCGTAGTTTTACAACCAGGTTTTCTTCGTTAAGAGGACCTGCCAGAAGCGGACAGGTCATTATTTTCCCACATAATCATCTCCTCCTAAGCAAAAAAACAACGCATAGTAGCTATAAAAAAGCCACTCTTCAATCATTTCGCATAATACTTTTACCCCGTAAAATATAATTATGTGAGGTGACGGAGAGTGAACAAAAAAATGCGACATATAGATTTTTCGTTTGGGGCATCCTTACGGAATGCCAGGGAAAAGCGAAACTACAGGAGAGAACAGATTGCGGAACGTGCAGAAATCAGTCCTCGTTTTTTGGCGGCCATAGAAAGCGGCCGGCGAAAGCCTAGCTTGGATGTCCTGATTCGTCTTGTCAATGCCATCGGCGCTTCGTTTGACGAAATCCTTGCGCCGCAGATGATCACAGACAGCGAAATCGTTGATCGGATTAGGCGCTTGGTCCCACAATGCAGTCAGCGAGATCAGGAGCTGTTGCTCGCCCTGATTGATAAAATGCTGGATACAAAAGAGAAGAAAGATAACAAATAATGCGGTCGGGTGTATTGCCCAGCCGCATTATCTGTCCGTTGCTATACGGGCAAACTGTTTTTCCTTTTGAGAGGAATAGTAATCCCTGAGTTTCTCAAAGGCTTCTATACTGATAGTATGTTCCATATGGCAAGCATCGGCCTCCGCTGTCTTAGGATTAACGCCTGCGGTTATTAACTGCTCCATGAAGAATTAATGGCACTCATAGATTTTTTCGGGCACCCCGCAGCCAATATCTGCTAGATGTAGGTATGCTCCTTTGCATACTGATACAAAACTACTTTAAAGAAAAACAATATTGACAGCATTCTTCCATAAACTCCGGATCATGTGTGATAACAATCACGGTTTTTCCGCGGCTGGCAGCGGCTTTCAATGCATCGGATATTCTCCTCATGTTTGCGCCATCCAATCCACTTGTAGGTTCATCCAACAAGAGTATCTCACGCTCCGAAAATATAGCGCAGGCAACGGCAAGTCTCTGTTTCTGTCCCCCTGACAGGGCTGCCGGATGTACATCCCGATACTCGTACAGATTCATGTTCTTTAACAACTGCCTTGCCCTTTCCATTCGCTCCTCTGACAACGGTTGATTCAAGAGCAGCTCTTCTGAAACACTTGCGGTAAAGAACTGTGTTGTCGTGTCATTGCCGCAGTAGTATACTTTTTTTCGCCTTCTAGACAGATGATTTTTACTCCCACAAACGATGATGTCACCGCCGCTCTTCTTAGAGAGACCTGCAAGCACTAAAGCCAGAGTGCTTTTTCCGGCGCCATTTCGCCCGGTGACAGCAGTGATAGAACCTTGGGGGAAAGCTCCTGAAAGATTTGTAAACACCTCTATTTCTCCGCATTTTTTACACAGGTCGTGCATAATCAGCGACCCACGCTCGAAAAGTTTCGGAAGTGGTAGCGGTTCGCGTGTTTGTACACGGTGCATCGTCCGAAGCCCCTTGTTGCGCCGTTCCATTTCCGGCATAGCTGTGAACTCCTTGGGAGTGTATTCGCGTACAATCCTCCCTTTTTCCATATATATAATCCGATCAGCAAGCTCAGAAAGCCATGAGAGACGGTGCTCTGCGATCACTAACGTGTAGCCCTGGGCTTTCAACTTAAAAAGCGTTCCCAATAGTTGCTCGATCCCCCCTAAATCCAAATTCGCAGTTGGTTCATCACAAACGAATACTTTGGGGCGCATGGCATAGACGGAAGCGATTGCCACGCGCTGCTTTTCTCCGCTGGAAAGCACATCCAGAGGTCTTTTTCTTATTAAGGAAAGAGAAAAGGTTTCAATGGATTTATCCGTCCTCTCTTGAATTGCCTCCCGGGAGAAGCCGTGGTTTTCGCATCCAAAGGCCACCTCACCCACAAGTTCTGATGAAAAAAACTGGCTTTTAGGATTCTGGAATACACTTCCGACGATTGTTCCGATTTCCCAGGCTGTCATCCCTGTAATGTCTCTATCATCTATACAAATACTTCCGGAAATGGAGCCTTTGAAATAGGATGGAGCCAGACCGTTCATCAATCTGGTCAGAGTCGTTTTCCCGCAGCCGGACACTCCTGTGAGTACCACACATTCTCCCTGTGCTATGGATAGATTTACGTTCCAAATTTGCTGTTCGCTCCCCTCATATTGAAAGGATACGTTCTTAAATTCGATCAAATTTTCACACCTCCAACGCAAAGAACTGCTGCTGTAACGATTCCCCAAAGCGCAAGGAAACACCAGTCGCGCATATGCATCGTTGTTTCGTAGTAACTCTTTCGCACGCCAGGGCACTCAGCGCCTCTTGCCACAGCGGAAACGGCCAGTTGGTCGGCAATCTGCAAAATACGTAGCAGAAGTGGGACAAGGACATATTCAACACTTGCAAGTGGATGTACTGCAAATTGTCTTACAGATGTAAGGCCCCGGTTTTTCATCGAAAGGCCCACTGCTTTAAGCTCAGCCTTCATGGTGGGGAAAAATCGAAATATGACCATCAGTCCCAATATGACGCCAGTGGGCATGTGGATACTTGACAAGAACGACGACAGTTCTCCAGGAGGCGTCATAAACAAATCCCAAAACAGCATGAGCATTACCATACTGCTCCAGAAAAACAACACAAGGAATTCGGAAATAATGACCGTATGATATCCCCAGAACCGAATCGCGTACAAAAGCAATGACAACAGCAGATAAAAGGCTCCACAGGATGTCATTAATCGGTAGTTTCTCTGGAATCCAACATACACGAAGCAGAATATCACCAAAACGGTGGTAAACAGAATGTTTTTCACCAGAAAAATACCTAGCATGGCGCAGAGCAATGCAAAAAACTTGGTCGGGACAGCAAAGGAGTGCTCACCTCTCATAGAACACCCGCTTTCTTGAAGTGTTTCCCAATCAGCCGACTCCCAAGTATACTGCCTAAAAAGCCACAGATAACAGAGAAAGATACAATAAAGATCAGCCAGCCGGGGGAGGTGTAATATTGTATGTAACTGTCAATATAGCTTTGATCCATGCCGCTTGCGACGGCAAACGCGTAAAAAGTGTCCCAGAAAAACAAAAGCGGAAGAAGATTGCCTCCATTATAAAACAGGCTCACCATCGCCCATGCGAAGGTTAATCTCTTTGCGTTGCGACAGGATCCCCGCTTCCATAGTACCACCTCGCATAGTAGGCCTACCAAAACGAAATAAGTTGCCTGTCAGCAAAAAAAACACGCCCAGAATCGTCAGATACGTCAAAGAAACGAATCTTTTATTTACCCTGCTGACCATCAGCATGTACACCGGGGCAGAGAAAAACATTGATACCCCAGGAGATAAAACGCAGTTGAAAAATTGATTTACCATAGAGACAGTAATAACTACAAAATGAATGCCGATGAGAAGCACCGTCAATAATACTGTTGTAATCACATCCTTGACTGTCCATTTGTTGTTTGTTTTCATATGATTTTCCTTTCTTCATTATGAATGAGAGGACAAGGCGCGCCAGGAATGACGGTCACCCCGTTCCCTTTACGTTAATACTGGAATTCTTCCGTCAGTTTTGCTTTCTCCACCAAATTGTTATAGGTTGGAGAAGCTTTAAGCAGTTCAAGATGAGTACCGGACGCCTCCACTCTCCCGCAGTCAATCACCACGATTCTATCTGCATTTTCAACGGATTTGAGACGGTGGGAAATAATGATAACGGTCTTATCCAGAATGAGGCGGTTCAAACTGTCCTGGATCTTTTTTTCGTTTTCCACATCCAAAGAGGCTGCAATCTCATCCAGAATGATAATAGGTGAATCTTTCAAAAAGGCTCTGGCGATGGATAACCGTTGACGTTCTCCTCCAGAGAGTGTTGCTCCATTTTCTCCAATCATCGTTTTATACCCATCCGGAAGCCTCCGGATAAATTCTTCGCAGTTGGCCAATCGTGCTGCCTGAACGACTTCCTCATCTGTGGCCGTCTTTTTCCCAATACGGATATTTTCCAGAACAGATGCATTAAACAGCGTTACATCCTGGAACACGATGGCTATCTTTTCAAACAAGGATTTTGTAGAGATTTCTTTGATATCCAGCCCGCCGATTCGAATGCTTCCGCCGTCATAATCATAAAGTCTTGACATCAGACGCAAGATACTGGTTTTTCCACAACCGGATACCCCTACTAAGGCAGTCACCTCGTTTTGCTTCGCGGTGAAACTGATGTTCTTGAGCACTTCCGTATCCTTATCGTAAGAAAAAGACACCTGATCAAATTCAATATCATAACTTGAGATTGTCTGATCCTTGCCCTGCTGTATCTTTGTCTCCCGCACCTCCCGGATACGTTTGACCATGGAATCCAGATAATACAGCTCTGCCACATTCATGCTGACCGCTTCTACGCTTTCCCGCACCTTAATGGAGGCCAGTACATATCCTAAAAAGTACAGGATATTGATCTCTCCTGTATGCAGCATTTGGACGCCTATCAGGATCACAAGCACAAAGGCAAATTGCAGAATGACATTCGAGCACAACATAGGAATACCCGCTGAAATCTCTGCACGAAGATGGATTTTCTCACTTTCTTCCATCTTTTGATAAAGAGTCTGCCGGATCTTCTGAGTCAAGCCAAAGCTCTTGATTTCCTGCTGATTTTCAATGGCCTCCTGAAAGCTCTCAGAGTTGTCCCGGAGCTTTTGATAATGTTTGAATGACTCCCGAATCTGAAGGTTTTTCGACAATAAAAGAAGCCCGAATCCAAGCAGAATTGGCAGAATGATAGCAAGCCCCAATTTAACATTGCCAAGGAGCAGCAGAACCGAAAGCAACGGAAAAAAGAACAGGAATCCCACTGCCTTTGCCATAGCGTGGCTCATAGCATGCTCAATAGCTGCCACATCCGCCATGATGGTTTGCGCCAGATCCGAAAGGTCATGCCTGGAAAAGTAGGATAAGGGCAACTTGGTCAGAATATCTGCAATCTCCGTGCGAAGATTCGCGCTCTCCTGATAAGTGGTGTTATACAGCGCATCATATTCAATTCGGAGCAGAATCCACATCACAGCCAGAACCAGGATAGATCCCCACAAATACAGCCCTGTTTCCTTGACATTGTTCAACAGCAACTCATCCACCAAGAGAAGCAGCAGCATTGCAGGGAAAAAGTTGATCACATAGACGAAGAAGGAGGCCGCGCTGGCCTTTTGCAAATCTTTGGCCCCCTTGTCGGTCAGGGCAAAATGCGTTTTAAACAGTTCTCTCATCTTACAACCCTCCATTCATTTGCCTGTTCATAGAGCGTTTGATATTCTCTGTACTTGGTATCGGTCGCCATCAACGCTGCGTCCGTTCCTCGCTCTGCTATTTTCCCGTCCTCCAAAACCAGAATTTCATCCACATTTCGAATGCTGGACAGCCGGTGTGCAATCATAATGACAGTCTTTCCCTTCATTAAGTGAGCAAACGCCTTTTGCAGCTCATGCTCATTCTCCGGATCGATTGCCGCGCTGGCCTCGTCAAGGATCACGATTTTCGCATTCTTTAGCATTGCCCGTGCGATTGCAATCCGCTGCTTCTCACCGCCCGACAGGTATACGCCTTTGGAGCCAATCACCGTATTTTCCCGATCCTTAAACTTATCCAGAATGCTGTCGCAACCTGCCTGATGCAGCGCTTCCATGACCTCCGCTCTTTGAGCGTCTGGGTTCGCCAGACGGACATTCTCGTAAATACTGATGTGAAACAAACGGACATTCTGGAACACAAAGGCGATATTGCGGATTAAGGCGTCCTCTGTATAGGCTTCAATGGGCTCTCCCCCAATCTTGACCGCTCCTCCATCCACTTTGTAAAAACCAGAAATCAATTTGGCAATCGTGGACTTTCCTCCTCCAGAAGATCCCACCAGAGCATAGCTCCTGCCTTCTTTCAGAGTGAAGCTAACATCCTCCAGCACCATCTGGTCTGTATACCCAAAGCATACCCGTTCAAATTCAATGTCATAGTTTTTGAATGTGCTCTTGTTCCCAAATGTAAGCCGATCCTTTTGCATATCTGAAAACACCTGCTCCAGTTTTTCAACCGCCGAAGTTCCCATGAATGCATACATACCTACATACATCACTTTCATAAAGGCGGTAAACATTACTCCACCAAGGAATAACGTCATAATGAGTTCCACCGCCAACACGGCAGGGTCTTGCATCCGATTCAGCGTTAAGGCTGCCACTGAAACGAGTACGGCAATAAAGCCGAATAGAATCAGCTGGAATAACACATATGGTCTGCGGCAGCTCATGGAATAGTTCAAGGCATGCCGTGCATAATCCGCGATTGCCCGATGCAGCGTCTTGAAAGATGTAGCGTCTATGCCAAAAATCTTGAGCACCTGTATCCCGCGTATGTACTCCACGGTCTCGCTGCTCATTGTCTCCAGCGCCTTTTGGTAGACTTCCATAAACTTCTTTTCCCCGGTCATCAGGACAAGGAGCACGCCACTCAGTAGGAACAGAACCAATAGAACAATGCCTACCCGCAGACTGATCAAAAACCCCACCACAAGCGCCAAAAACGGTGTCAGAATTGCTCCAGCATTGTCAGGAATCAGATGGGCTACAATAGAATGCGTTTGGGCCGCGTTGTCATCAATGAGTTTACGTGTCTTTCCCGATGAGTTCAGATCAAAGTAGCGGAAGCTGGCATTGGTCAGGCCGTCAATCCCACGCTTGCGCAAGTTGGTCTCCAGCCGGAAGCCCAACATATGCGTCAAAAGCACGGCTGCAAAATACAAGAGCGAACCGCCAATCAACAGCCCCGCAACCAGAAACGCATTATATTGAGCATGCCCCATATCTCCGTCTACCACCAATCGTTTCAAAAACTCATAGAGGTAGTAATAAGCGCCTACATTGAGCAATGTGGACACCACCGTCAGGCCGATTGCAATATAGGCCAAAGGTCGCTGCTTGGGCACATAATAGAGCAGTTTTTTGTATACTGCAAACATAGACAAAACTCCTTTCATACCGTGTGATCAGATTTGATTAAAAGCAAGTTAGCACGAGCTAACCCTTGCGCGTTATTATATTTCTTCGCAACGTCCAAAGAGGAACTTATGTTTTTAAAATTATTTCTTGCACTTCAGGATAAATTCTTAATTCTCTTTCGCAACAGGTTTTCCCTCATCTTATTCCCATGATCAAACAGGGATTTCAAACAGACGAAATAAACACCATGCTAATCAATAAAAGAAATTCTAGACGCTGATTCATTGATTTCATCTATATTCTCATTGATAGTCTGAGTCGATGCAGGAACACATAACTGACTTTTCAATTCAGGTTTGTAATTTGCATTTTGATCAGGATGTATGCTCCAAGGTGTAATAGTTCCTGTGAGTGCCAAAAGTTTTTCTAAGCTTGTTTCAATTGAAAAGTTGTTGGATTGCATCCAAGCATCATCAAGTAAAGTTTGAATGTAACGATCCCCTCCATCAGAAATAATGCACACGACACAATCGTGCGGAGAAAGCTGTTTAGTGATTGTTAATGCGACCAAAGCGCAAGCTCCGCCGGACGGCCCCATCAAAACACCTTCATTTCTGGCAAAGCATCTTGCTGCTACAAAAGCCGCCTCATCAGTGACCTTATACACAGAATCGATATTCTCGACTGCAACATTGCACGGTGTCCATGCCAGTCCAATACCAGGAATCAGATATGAGTGTGACTCACCGCCAAAAATAGAGGACCCAACAGCATCAACACCGATCACTTTTACGTCCGGCCTATATGTTTTCGTGTATCGTGAAATCCCACCCAGTTGTCCGCCAGTGCTTACTGCGGCCACAATAGCTGCGACATTATCTGGGCAATCAGCAAAGATTTCACGTGCTGTTCCTTGGTAATGCGCAGTGCTGTTTAACAGGTTGAAGCACTGATCTGGACGAAATGCATCAGGGATTTCACTGGCCAATTTATTCGCAAGAGAAATCCTTGTTTTGTGATAACTGCCGGAATCATCTTGTTCTGTTACAACAATAACCTCTGCGCCAAAGCATTTCAGGAGAGCTAAGTTAGTCGCAGTGGTTTTAGGATCGACCAGAATAATAACTCGATACCCCTTAGCAGCTCCTATCATCGCCAAGGATATTCCGAAGTTTCCACTTGAGGATTCTATAATGGTTCCCCCGGGTTTTAATAATCCTCGTTTTTCAGCTTCTGTCACAATGAACAACGCCGGCCTGTCTTTTATGCTTCCTCCCGGATTACCACGCTCATATTTAAACAGAAGTCGTCCTTCCGTAGAAGCGGTAGTGTTTCTAAGTTCAATCAGCGGAGTATTTCCTATTGTTTCCAGCAAATGCATTCTATCACCACCTTATTTATTATTTGCTCTTTTAGGCTGTACATCGAAAACTACCCATTTATACCAGCCTGCTAAATTATGATACCTCTGCTATGTGTAGTTCGCTGCTCAACAGGCAGTGTGTAAACTCGTTTTCCGACTGAGCGGCTAACCTGTCTGTCGAAACCATATCTACAAAAACCCCATTGTTCATAATTGCAACTCTTTCACAGGAATGACGGATGACTCTTGCGTCATGGGAAATCATAATATATGCAAAGCCAATGGATTTTTGGAGATTTAACAGGAGATCCAAAATCTGCTTTTGCAGTATCATATCCAGTGCCGATACGGCTTCATCGCAAATTAGAAGCTCAGGCTCCACAATAAGGGCACGGGCGATAGCAATCCTTTGGCACTGCCCCGTGCTGAGTTGGGGAGGACGACGGTGCAGGGCATCTCCATCAATCCCTACACTCTTTAAATAAAATCGAGCTTTTTCTGTGCGTTCCTTCGTCGTTCCTATTTTCAGGTATTTCAAAGGTTCCTGCACAAGCTCCAGTGCAGAGCGACGAGGATTAAGGCTGGCTCTTGCGTCCTGAAAAACGATTTGTAATGATTTGCAAATGTGTTGTCTCTTCCTTCCTCGCAGCATGGAAATATCCTGGCCGTTATACATAATCTTTCCCTGATCAGGCAATTCCAGTCCGGTGACGCACCTTGCTAATGTCGATTTCCCACAACCGCTAAATCCCAATATTCCAATAGTTTCCCCTTTATGCACAAGCAAGTCTACTTGGTTTAAGACGTTTTTGCACTTATTTCCTTTTTGAAATGCTTTTTTGATGCACTCAATCTTCAACAGCGGCTCTTTGCATTTTGAGCATGGCAGCGAAAAAGCGGGTAAGTTTCGCGCCTCAATCAGTTGTTTTGTATAATGTTCCTTTGGGTGTAAAAGAACATCCTGTACTGCCCCTTGTTCCACAATTTTCCCTTCATTTAAAACAATTACGCGGTCACAGATTTCATGAACGACACCAATATCATGGGTAATTAAAACAATAGATAATCCCAGCTTTTTTTGTGTGTCCCGAAGTAACTGCAGCACTTCTTTTTGACTTACTGTATCTAGCGCAGAAGTAGGCTCATCGGCAATAAGAACTTCCGGCTCAAGGCTGAGTATCATCGCAATATAAACCCTCTGGCACATCCCGCCGCTTAGCTCAAAAGGATAAGCATTCAGTACCCGCTCAGGATCATCAAAGTTCAGTAACCGGAGCATATCATAACAAACTTTCTCCATAGCTTCTTTTGATGGAAATGGCTTGTTTCTTAGAGTCTCCTCAAAATGCACACGTATTGTTTTCACGGGATTAAGTGCAAGCTGTGCGTCCTGATAAATCATCCCAATACGCATTCCACGTATTGTTTTCCAATTGATATCATTGTCAGAAATATCCACATAATCACCGTTCCCGAAACGGACAGTACCACTATCAATTTTTGCCGATGGCGGCAATACGCCTATGAGCGATTTCCCACAAGTGGATTTCCCCGAACCACTTTCTCCGAGCAGAGCAAGAATCTTTCCTTTTTCCAATACAAAAGAAATTCCGTCCAGCACGGGAAGTCGTTTTTTGTTTTGCACATAGCTAACCTTGAGTTGCTCGACAGATAGTGCGGCTTTCAAATAATTATCCATAGCGACCTCCTAATTCAAAATATCAATATGTTCATACGGGTCCAGCATATCCCGCAAACCTTCTCCAATCAAATTAAGCGAAAGGACCGTAAGAACAATGAACAAAGCAGGACCCAATAAAATGTGCGGAGCCTGAAAGAAATGTGCCCGGGCGTCAGACAGCATGCTTCCCCATTCCGGGGTTGGCGGTAACGCTCCCATGCCTAAGAATGAAAGGGCCGAAACAGAGAGTATCAGTGTGCCCAATTCAAACGTGGCCAGTACCAATAGAGAACCAATCATCTTGGGGAGCAGCTCAAAAACTCCCATCCGCCACCCAGACGCTCCCAGCACACGAGCAGCCTGTATAGACGGGTCATTCTTTACCTGAAGAACGATGCTTCTTGCCAGTCTCGCAAACGGAACCCACCAGACTGCGACTACTGCAATAAGTAAATTGGCCAACCCAGTGCCCCACAGCGCGGCAAACACCATAGCAAACACCATGAAGGGAAACGCCATCAGGACATCTATAACCCGCATTATGATCGTATCCAAAAGGCCGCGACTTCTCATGCCGGTGATAATACCAAAGAACGTGCCTATAAACAACGCCATTACAAGGGCAAGAAAGCACGCAGTGAGGGTAGTCCTGCCGCCATACAGCGTTCGGCAGAAAATATCACGCCCATAGCGATCCGTTCCAAAGGGATGTGAAAAGCTAAATTCCTGCAATCGTTCCGCAATTGCTTCATCGGGCGCATAGCTGGTAAAAAGAGGGGCAGCGATAACAAGCAGGATAATAACCAGTAATAGTATTGAGCCAAGTAAAACAGTGCTTGGAATTTTTCTGTTTCCCATACAAAGTCACCTCCTATTGCTGTGCAGTAGGGCGGGAAATTCCGCCTCTGCGCACCATCGGGTTGCTAAGTATATAGGTGATTTCTACAGTCAGGTTGATCAAAATGACTGTAGCAACCGTCAACACAGTATATCCTTGAACAGCAGGGTAATCATGTACCAATATGCTGTTGATTGCGTAATTTCCAATTCCCGGCCAATTAAAAATAGCTTCAATCACAACGGAGCCGCCTATCATATGTGCAAAGGACAGGGCTACGGTTGTAATGGCAGGGAGCAGTGCGTTCTGAAACGCTCCCTGAAGAACCATCTTGGAGGTAAGTCCTCGTGAAAGTGCCGAGGAAACATATAACTGACCCAACTCAGTCAGCATTGCTGCACGAACCATGCGGATACATCTGGGCGCTCCAATTATCCCTAGTGTAATTGCAGGCAGCCACAATCTGCCCCACTCCATTTGGCTGCTAATTTCATACCAATGAAGCCGAACAGCAAATAAAAACAGAAACAACAACGACAACACGAAAGCAGGAAGCGAAGCAAGGATAACACAAAACAGACGGATTGCGCGATCCTGTAATTTGCCGGCATGGACTGCCGAATAGATACCAAACAGCACACCCAATATCGTTTCGATAAATAATGCCGCCAGAGCGAGAGTGAATGTTGCGGGCACTCTACTCCATAGTTCCTGAGTGATGGGTCTGCCGCTACGAATAGAAGTCCCCATGTCCAGGGTTATGATCTTTTTGAACCAGTTTGCATACTGAACAGGAATACTGTCATTTAATCCATGCGCTTCCCGTAAAGATTCTCTACGTTCTTCAAGCAGTTCCGTGTTTACGCCAATATCGCCCGGCCCCTCTCCAAGTACCAGGTTGATCGGGTCGCCCGGAGCAAGTCTAACTAATAAAAAAATAACAACTGAGGACAGGAGCAGAGCAAGAAGAGCACTGCCAATCCTTTTCAGAACCATATTTCTGATCATCATGTCACCTCACTTAAAAAATGGCAGCAGGAGTCCAGTTCCGTATCTCCTGCTGCCGTTTTCGATATTATTTAATCCTAAGATTGGCATTCACCACATTTTCAAACTGACGGAAATGCGGGACAAATCCCTCAAGTGAGGTGCTAACAGCAGTGATTTGCGGCCTTGGTGCAATATAGAGCGCAGGGGATTGCTCTGCTACGTAAAGAGAAATCTCCTCACCGATTTTTATGCGTTCTTCCGTGGTTGCCGCTTGCGCCAGACTCTCTAGCATTCCTGCCAATTTTTTATCCTGGAATCGTCCGTAATTGGCTGCGCCGTCGGCAGCGTATTGGGCGTTCAGAAGCGCCGACACATTTCCGAACGTCCCCCATGCTTCGACAGATGCATCCCAATCACCCGTTTCACGCGCTGTGGTGATTAACGAATAATCTCCGTGTTGCACAGAAACATTAACACCGATTTTCTTCCACTGCATCTGAATGGTTTCGCCGAGTGCCTGATCGTTTCGGAAAGTACGAAGCAGGATGGTAAGCTGCTGTCCATCTTTGTAGCGGAAGCCATCCTCGTCCAGAATCCAGCCAGCATCATCCAATAGCTGCGCGGACTTCTCCACGTTGCAGGAATCGTAATACGCATTTTTTACTTTTTCATATGTGGGATTGGAACCAAGCCATGTAGTAACCGGCTCGCTTAATCCTTCCATACCCAGAGCAATCAGCTCCTCACGATCTAAAGCCCAACCTAAAGCCTGACGCACACGATAATCATTCAGTGCCTCTTTTTCACAGTTGAGATAAATTGTCTGGGTCTGCGCACCCGGAACCAGTACAATCTTCGCCTCTTCACTGTTATCAAACTGACTATAAGCCGACTGAGGAATATCCATTACCACATGGTATCGTCCACTCAGTGCAGCGATGACACGGGCGTCCGCATCACCAATCTGTTCATGTACGACCCTCTGGATCTCAGGTTTTGTACCCCAATAGTTTTCATTCTTTTCAAAAACCATGCACTGTGCAGGCTTAAACTCTACAATTCGGTACATACCGGTATAGTCTGCTGTCTCGATGCTCTCATAAGTATATTTTTCTGCGGTATTATGAATGAGCAACTGTGGGGATGACAAATTCAAAGTAATATCCACATTAGGAGTTTCTGTCACGGCCTGTATGGTCTCGGAATCTACCGCAGTAAAATCAATCCCTTGTAAGAAGGGGTTGGCTTTTGGATCAAGCGCCTTTGATCGCATCAAGGAAGCGATTACGGCTTCTGCATCGGCCGGGTCGCCGCTCCAGAACGTGGCATTGGGATGCAGTTTGATCTCCCATGTATATTCATCAAGTTGTGAAACATCTTTGGCAAAATAGGGTTGAATCACACCGTTTGCATCCGCTTTGAATAGAATTTCTCCAGCGCCCATATTCAGCAGATAATCCGCCGCAGGATATACGGTAGGATCTACGCCAATGGCAATTTCATTTCCCGCAACTACCAGTTCAGATGCAGAAATAGTAGCATTACTTTCAGTTAGAGCATTGCTGCTCTCATCGGTCGGTTTTGCACCGCAGCCAGCAAGCATTGAAACTGCCAGCAAGCAGCAAATCATAAGGATCGATTTTTGTCTATTTTTCGTACCAGTCATTTTTTGCCTCCTCCGTATCTATTGTTTTTGTTTTTCTGTTTCATCTTTTGGGGTGCCGAAATTCTTATACAACATAAATCCAATCATTGCCGTTCCTACCAGAACGCCATACAAGTACCACGGCGCATTCTCTAGAGTGTATTTTTTTGCCATATCAAAGGACGCGCCGCCAATAATCGTTCCAAAACCTTTGCCAATCGCAAAAGCTGTAGAATTCACCCCTAAATACATTCCCAACGCTCGTGTATCTGCCATTGATACAGCGATATTCTGCTGGTTCGGCCTCGCCAGTATCATGCCCACTGCGTAGCAGGCCACAATTGCCATAAACGACTTTACATCGGCGGCGAACGGGGTAGCAATCAATGCCGCTGTGATGATTCCGGTTCCGATTACTACCGCTGCCCGAGACGAGAATCGTTTGGAAGCAAGTGCTACCAGAGGATACTGTAATACTGCCATGACAACGGCATACACCGTATACATAATACCCACACCATCAGCTGAGCCGTAAATTTCCTGGACTCTTAGGGGGTATGTAATATCAATCTGGGACGCTCCCAGCCAAAACACCATCATCAAAAGGACGAATATTTGATATGGTCTGTCTTTTGCAATTCTTTTGACAGCAGGCATAACCGCATACGACTTTGCCTGCCGCATAATCGGTGGCATGGCAACACGTGATAATACGAAATTAATCATAAAGCAACTCGCTGCGCCAAAGCAGACAACTTTAAAATCCAGTCGAAGCAGGGCTACTCCCAAAAGGGGGCCGATTGCGCTTGCTATCCCCGTAATTGTGTTATTCAGCGAATAATATTTAGGACGATTGTCATTTGTTGTGAGCATTGCAATCGCAGACTGATATGGCATTTCAAAAAGAACTCCGCCTAGGCCGATCAATATCATGGCAGCAATCAGCATCCCATAGGCACTTGAAAATGCCAGGGTCAGAAATCCAAGAACTCTTAGAAATACGCCCACGCTGATAAGTGTTTTGACCTGAAACCGATCTGCCAAGGCACCACCGATCATCGCAAGACCCTGCTGCGAAAACTGCCGTATTGCAAGCGCTACTGAGACGGCAGTCGCAGTAAGGCCAACGTTGTTGACATAATGCCCGATAACCAGCGGCATAATCATATCAAATCCAACCACCATGAAAAACGTAAAAAATAAAAGTATGAGCAAGCCGCGGCGTTGATTGATCTGCGTTTCCACGCTTCCTAACACCTCCTTACTGCCTTAGATTGCTTTTGCTATTACTTGAAGCCTCCGCCCACTTAGTTCATATCCAAATTGAAATGGACGGATATCAGTAAATGAACTGATATGAGGTTCCGGTTTATCGAACAACTCAACAACCTCAAAGCCATTTGCTGATAACAACCCTGCTATTTCCTGCGGGAAGAAAAGACGATGCTCCAAGTGCTCAATAATCGCCTCACGAGTTCCAATTTTCCAATTATAGTCACGTTTTAAAATCTGTTTTGCTAAATCAATGTAAAAGCGTGTTTTTACAATTGCTGGTTTACCATCGAATATCGCTTCCTCCAAAAGCTCGTCCGTCAACCATCTCTGTCCCTCCTTTGTTAAGAAAAAAGCTGCATTCCTCATATCAAGATACAAAATGCCGCCATCTTTAAGATGCTTTCGGAAATTCGTCAGAGTAGAACCAGCATCTTCGTTGGTGTAGTTATACAGGAAGGTGCTCCCAACGCAAACCAGAGCATCAAATGTCTGGTTTAGGTCAAACATTGCCTGTTGCCCAATATAAAAATTGGCGTTTGGATAGTGCTTTTGTGACCAGGCAACCATATCTTCCGAAGCATCTATGCCTACAGCATCGTATCCTTTTTCTCTTAGAAAAGCTACTTCTCTCCCCAAACCCGATCCAACATCCAATACCTTTTTTCCTGTTTCGTATTTTTGGAGTATCGCGTGTATAAAACGCGCCATTTCAAAAGACTTATCGTTTTCAAACACAGCATACAGTTCCGGATTGGAGTGCAGCAAGTTGTCGGTATTTGTTTTTAAACGAATCAATTCTAGTCACCTTATCCTTTGTAGCAAAAAACACGGGTCGCGTTTGCACTGAATTGCGAAAAAGGAAACGATTCCGCTAAGAGAGAGGTGATTCCGTTGCCCACAAACCTCGCAGCAACAGCACTGCCAGTTTGCGCATAAACAGTCAGCGGAATATTGCGCTCCAGTACCCGTTCTACGACTCGATCAAAGGTTCCGTTGCTTAGGGTCATTCCTGTACAGATTACCCCGTCTGCAGAATCCAATACTTTTTCCATATCCTTTTCTACGGGGTCGCCCCATTGTGTTCTTTCCATTTGCAAATCGCAGGGAAGGCAGGTTCCTCCGCGCTTTCGTATTGCAGCTATAAGCGGGTTTACAACCCCAATCAACGCAATCCTCATGCCCTGTTCTATGTTGGCAATATCAGCAATCAGGTTGTCACGAAAATCCGCTTTCTCGGCCGGGGTTCCCCCCGGTAGTTCCACAGCATCGCTGCATTGCCTTTCGTGAGGATATACTGTGCCAAGATAAGCGTCCATTGCTGCAATTCTAACCGGCAAACGCGGGTCAATCACGCAGCTTTTGAGAGACTTGCCTGAAAACTCTCTTCCTGCTTCAATGCCTAATTGCTCCGGCACATGAGAGCATGCTCCAAAGTATGTCCCGACTCTCAGTAATAGATAATAGTTGTGGTATTTATTAATGGAGTTTGGAAATTGCGTTGTCTGATAAATATAAGACGCTCCTGTTACGAAAAAATCAGAAACAGAGGGATCCATATCTCCATTCACGATAGCACCCCATAATTCATTAACATTTTTATATTGCTTCATGTACTCGCTCCGTTTCCTCAAACTCAATTTCCAACCTTCTCAATGCAGTTTCAGCGAACATGCGAGCGCCGTACCCATCGCAATCTCGCGTTATAACGTGTCCCAAATAGCAGGCATTGTCGATTGGTTTTTCAATGGATTTACCCACACAGTCCTCGATTCTATACCGTATGATATTTGAATCTTCCCTTAACGTGTCAGCGCCCTTAATCTGCCTTATCTTGCCGCCGCAATCCGGAACAATAAACATAATCGCAGCACTGCTCACGTTGGTATCAGATACAGTAACGGACGGTTGCTGTCCTAAAGCAAGGGATACAAAGGCTTTAAGCATATTTACGCCGGTCACATATTCAATGAGTTCCACGATATAGTTTCCTGCTGTACGAGGGTTGATTTCCACCACTTTGGGACCATCCTTCGTGAGTTTTATCTCTGTGTGAGCGATTCCGTGGTCATATCCTGTTGCCAGCAATACATTGCGCACATAATCGCCTATCTCCTCTTTCACGTCCTCATCCAGTTTTGCCGGGAACATATGTCCGTTTTCTATAAAGTACGGACTGCCAGTCACAGACTTGTCCGTAATACCTACAACGGTAATCTCACCGTTATTTGAAACCGTCTCCACACTGACTTCTTCTCCGCATATATATTCTTCAATCAAAAATGCTCGCTCTCTTTCTTGATCACGGAAATTAAGCGGGAAATTCTCCAAATCACGATATGCCTGTTGCAGATCATTTGAAGTCTGAATAAGTTTAACAAATGCGCTTGAGGCTAAATCCACAGGTTTAAGAACAAGAGGATAACCTATTTCTTGCGCTGCCTTTTCAACTTCCTCCCAATTATAAGCAAGCATGTACTTTGGATTGGACAATCCAGCACGATCTACAGCCTGCCGCATTAAATGTTTCTGTCGTGCGGTCTTAACGTTGGCTGAAAACGGACACGGTACATTGTAAGCCTTTGCAACTTCACAAACCGTTTCGATGTAATAATCACACACCGTTATCACACCATCGAACCGCACGTGCCTAACCGATTCGATCAGCTGTTGCAGATCGTTCGTTTCTGTTTCGACAACATCGTCAGCATAACGGAAAACAGCGTGCTTTTCCGAGCTCATCGGATTTTGATAATGTGATGCCTTCCGGGTTACAAAAGTATAGCTATGTCCGAGTTCCCTCAATAAAGGTGGTAAGAGGTTTCCGCTTGCTCCGACCCAGCTTTCAATCATAAGCAAATGTGCCATTGCTATTCCTCCATTTCTTTTAATAGAGAGCATCATAGTCAATGTGGTTATGACGCTCCTATTGACATATTGTAGTTCTTGCCATATAATTTGTCCAACGAATAGTTTTTACAAACTTAATCGGAATTATTGATAGCGTGGAGGAGTACATGAATATAGATTACCTGAGAACATTTCTAACACTTGCGGAGAATGGAAGCTTCTCCGAAACGGCGAAAGAGCACATTGTAGTCCAGTCCACGGTCAGCAGCCGAATACAGGAACTGGAAAAAGAGTTGGGGCAGAGTCTTTTTATTCGTAGCTACAACCACGCCGAACTTACTTTAGCAGGGCAGGCCTTTCTGGAATATGCAAAAAACATAGTGGAATTAGAGAACAGAGCAATTGATAGAATTGGCTTGGTTGGTCAGTTTTCTGAGCGATTGACAATCGGAACGGTTTATGCTTTCCACAAGTGTTATCTGGTGCAAGGAACCAGACGTTTTTTGGAAAAGCATAGTGACATTTCTGTTCGCATAGAGTTCGGGCATTCAAGACATATTATTTCTGCTATGCACCAAGGAAAGATTGATATAGGCTATTCACATCACCCGTTTAGGCATACCGGTTTCCAGTGTGATCTTGTGTGTGAAGATGAAATCATACTTGTTACCAGTAAACAACCTACTGATCTAAATGAATGCATAACACTGAAAGACATGGAAACGCTGCGCATCTACAATTCAAATTTCCTATATGCGGATACACATAACAGGATTTTTTCAAGATACAAGGCATTTCAGCTCGATATAGATATAGGGGAAAATATCGTTCCATACTTATTGAATGATGACGGCTATGCCTTTGTGCCGCGAAAGATGGTGGAGCAGGAATTGTCCAACGAATCATTGTTTGAGGTTACAATTTTGAATGAAGAGATACCTTCAATGAAGAACTACGTAATTTATAAACCTACTTCCCCAAAACGAAAACTGATACAGCAATGGCTGAACGAAGTTGTTTCGGATTAAAAGGGTTGTTGGCCGTAATGATAAACAGGGAGAGATAGCTCTTTGAGCCGTCTCTCCCTTGTGTTATTGCCATTCTAAGCTTGTTGAGAATAGAGGAGCCAAATTCTATGGAACTGACTTCCTCTCCAACCCATAGCTTATCGGCAGAATCCACGCCAGTGTAACGGAATTTCTCTTGTGGAGACTTACATAAAAGGAGGATGGAGCTATAAATAGTCTTATCCTCAAACAACTGTGCATCCCCAAAATCATCAAGGCTTACCAAGTATCGGCCTTTTGCAATTAAGCTTCGCAGATGTTCTCCTGCACCAACTTTGAAAAATTTGTTTGGGACAATATAACAAATGTAGCCTGCATCCTTTGTTTTTCTGATAGCCTGCTCAACAAAAATAAAGTACTTATCAAATTGCTTGTAGTACTTGTCCCGAATTCGGGGTAAATCTGGCAAGCAATGCCGGTGTTAATACACTCGGCCCGCAGAGGGAAAAATCCTGCCGTGATTTTCCCCTCCGCTTTGCTTGCCTGGGGCAGCGCCCCCAAACCCCCTTGAACGCAGAATTTCATTCTGCGGCTGCGCGTTCTGCGAACGCTTTGGACCATGACCGGCTTACCGCTGGCCGTGGTCTTTTTCCTGTTCTTTTTTCTGTTCCTCATCCATTTTCAGCAGCCGGTCCACATTGGCTTTGGCCGTCAAAAGCTCCCGCATTTCTTCACGGGAGCGCCGGTACTCGGCGTAGGTTTTCTTCTTTTCTTCCAGCAGCTTGGCATACTCGGCTTGCAGGTCCTTGACCTTGGGCAGCTTCTTCACACCCATCTCGTCAAAGGCGTTTTTTGCCGCCTGATGAAGCAGGATTTCTTCTTCATGTTCCTCGCGGAATTTCTTGGAGTAACCAGCTTTCCGGTAGGCCACATAGGTCTCGCGGGTCTTGGCATAATTTACGATGTGGGTACGCAGGACAGCAATCTCCGCCATGCGCTTTTCCGCTGCCTTGATCTGCGCCGACAGTTCGTTGTGGTGGGCGGTGGCTGCCGCCGCTTTTTCTGCCAGTTCCGCATAGTCCAGCAGATGATGTTCGGTAAGAAAATTTACAGTCTGCGCCATCTGTTTCAGGTTAAAAACCTTGGCCCAGCGCGCATACCCAGCGCCTTTCCCAGCCTGTAATTTTGCCTGAATGTCCACCAGCAGATTGACCTTGGGCGGCTCCGGCTGCACGATGGATTTCTTACGGGGCGTATGCTGTTTTTCTCCGGCCAGTACCGCACGGATTTCTGCTTCACTGTACCCGGCCCCCAGCTTGTCATCCATACGGGCTACATTCTTCCAGCCGGGTGCTTTGAGACGGATCGCTTTCCCGCGCCGGGATACTTCGCAGCCCATTTCCGAAAGCAGCTTCAGCAGCGCATCAAAGTCTGCCGGTTTCTGCTCCAGCGCACGGTCAATCATCACCCGCAGCTGCTCCCGATGGGAGGGCTTGGCCTGATCGCCCAGCCACTTGTTGTAGCTTTTTCCGTGGGGCTTTGGATTCTCCACAATGGACAGTCCGTTCTCGATACAGATGGTGTCGCTCAAGCGCCGGACGGCTCTGGTGCTGCCCCAAAAGTTGCGGAACTTTCGGTCACAATCCATATTGACCGCCGACCAGATGATGTGATTATGAATGTGCGATTTGTCTATGTGAGTGCAGACCACAAAGGCATGATTACCTTTGGTGAACCGCATGGCAAACTCCACGCCCAGCCGGTTTGCTTCCTCCGGGGTAATTTCTCCGGGTTTGAATGACTGGCGCACATGGTAAGCGATCACATCGTCCGCCCCGCGCACCCGCCCGGTGGCGGCGATATACTGCCGCTTCGCAAGCAGAAACTCTGCATCGGCAGTCCGGCTGTCACAGCCATAGCCGGTAATTAGTTTTCCGTTGTCGGTCTTTTGCGGATTTGCCACATAATCAATGATGTCGCTGACTGCCTGACTTTCGGTGCGGCCCTTGCCGATATGCAACGGCATGATGCGTGTGGTTGCCATAGGGGGGGAACCTCCTTTCCAAAAAGAAAAGGACAGCTGTGTGAGCTGTCCTTTGGTTAATCTGAATTTTCAACAGGCTGCTGTGCTTTTAAGGCTGCAATCCGTTTGGTGTCCACAAAATGAGTTGCATACCATTTCTCAATTTCCGAGTTTCCGCTTTTGCTGAACCGCAGCGGAATCACCGGCTTGTGTCCCTGCCCATTTTTCTTTTTTACACCCCATTGCTTGTAGTAACAGAAGGAGGGTTTTAAGCCGGTTTTCTGTGCGTACACCCGCATCTGGTGCATGATGAATGAGAGTTTGCGCAGATTGACGGTGCAGACCCGTTCCAAATAGTCCACCCGTCCAAACCGCCAGTCCTCATATTTCTGCTTTGGCAGGACACCGACCTCCATCAGCACATCCACCGGAGCCGCATAACCACGGCGCTGGCATTGATGATAGACCGCTGAATGTACTTTTCCAATCAGTTCTTTTTCAGTCATGGCGGTTGTCTTTCTTTTCGTGCCAGTTTTTCAAGACAGCCTCTACCTGAGCAATCAGCTGTTCCTTATCCGGCATATAGAGAACATACCGGGATGCGAAGATATTGTTGGACAGACCGCCCAGGGCATATTCTGCCGCGATGCTGTCTTTTTCCGTACAGAGGATAATACCGATAGGAGGGTTATCGTCAGGGTCGTTGACTTCCGCCGCATAGTAGTTTAAGTACATATTGAGCTGACCGGCAGCCTCTGGTGTCAGTTTTTTCGTTTTCAGTTCAATCAGCACATAAGCGCGGAGGATTTTGTTATAAAACACCATGTCCACATAGTAGTGGGTATTGTTCAGGGTCACACGCTGCTGGGTTCCGACAAACATGAAGCCTCGTCCAAGTTCCAAAAGAAACTTTTCAATCTGTGCCACAAGAGCCTTTTCCAAATCGCTTTCCAACATGGGTTTGTTCTCCGGCACACCCAAAAACTCGAACACATAGGGATCACGGATGATGTCAGCTGGCTGGCTGATCTCAACCCCTTTCTGAGCCAAAGAAAGAACCTTTTCTTTATTCACATCTTCACTGGAAAGCAGCAGCCGTTCATACAGCGAGCTGTCAATCTGCCGTTTCAACTCCCGAACTGACCAGCCCGAATTGACAGATTCCTTCTCATAAAAGCTGCGCTTGTTCTCATCGGTAATACTCAAAAGCTCGCAGTAATGGGACCAGGACAATTTGCCAGACACTGTCTGGCATTTTTCATAGGCAAGATAAAATGCCCGCATATTTTGTAGATTAGAACGAGAAAAGCCTTTGCCGAATTCCCGTGTTAGTTCTTTGGAAAGTTCCTTTAAGGTTTGTTTTCCATAGTCTGCGCGAATCTGATTTTGCTGTTCATACTCCACGATAATCCGGCCAATGTTCCAGTAGGTTGTCAAAAGCTGCGTATTAACCTGCTGTGCAACATTTTTTCTGGCGTTTTCCAGCAGCTCTCGGATTTCCAAAATCATGGAGTTGTTTGGCGTTAATTGATTTTCCATACACGCCCTCCTTTATCTAAAACTATCCGCACTCGGCGGCAGAATATATTCTTATATAGTATATCCTATTTTTTAGGGAAAGTAAAATAACATCAGTGACATATTTTATCCATAAACCAAATCCTGAATGGCAAACTTCAAATCCTGCACCTTGCCCAGCAGCCAGATGGCAGCCATCGGCAGACCAAACGGGCTAATAAGGAATGCCATCACCAGCAGGATAATGCCGTTTTGCAGGGAGTAGGTAATCAGAACCGCCACACCCAGCAGGGCGATCACCATGCTGATAAGCCCCAGCACCAGACCGGAGATATACACGATTCCCACACAAATCCATACAAACAGGGTCAGTGCCAAAATCACCGGAGCCACTAAAATCTTTAACAACAGTTTCAGCAAAAATACCAATGCCCTCATTGTTATGCCTCCTCCCAAAATCACAGTTCCTGTTCCTGATTCCATTATCCCTGTCTCACAGCCAAAAGGCAAGGATACGGGCAAAAAGAAAAAGCGGAGGAAGGCGCGGCGAAAAGAACGCCGTTCCTCCCTCCGCAGATGGGGTATTTGTCCCGGTTACGAAAGTTTGGAGAGCCGGGTCAGTATCTCCTTAACGCCGTCCCATAGCTGTTCCTGCCGCTGAGATATATCCTCCAGATCGGCATCGTAGATACGCCCGGTCTCATGCACCTTGCGGGTCAGTTGGTTTAAGTTGTTGCTGCTCCGGCGCAGCAGGGATACCAGTTCTTTCAGTTCCGGCAAATCCAGCTGCACCACATAGCCGTCCACAGCCATTTTTCGCAGATAGGCGCTCAGGTTTTTTGTTCCAAACTGCGCCATTTTCTGCTGAATCAATTCCATTTCATCAGCGGATACCCAAAACAGAACCGGCACATCTCGCTTGCGTTTGGGGCTGCTCATCGCTCCGGCTCCCGTTTCTTCGGGGCGGCAGGTTTGTGAATTGATGGTTCTTGTCTGAGCTTTTGCAGGACAGAGCTTTTCTGCTGTTCCTGCATGGTTTTTCTGGCTTGTCTGGTAAACAGGTCGGTCAGACCGGGATTGACCCCATCCACAACCAGATAGGCACAGTGGCGGGAAGTACCGCTGTCTTCCGGCATGGGAATGGTTTTTGCCCAGACTTTATTGTCCTGAGAAATACGCCCGTCACGGTTCTTGTGCTGGATGGTGTTGGCAAGAATAAACTGTACCCGTTCCGCCCCGAACTTTTCCAGCACATCTTTGACCGCCGCCTCCGTATCCAGCCGGTTCTCTGCATAGTGAGCGCTGATGGTCTGCTCAATGGCTTCTTTGCAGGCGCTGTTTGCCTGATAAGAACGGTTATATTGTGCCATCTCCCCATGCTGGGACGCATAGGCGGCAGAATGGGGGTAGAGAGGGGCAGTCCGTAATTCTTCCTGCGCCCTGCACGCATCATCCGCCCGGTTTTCAATGCTGTCCCGGATCGCATCCATATAGCCGGTCTCCAGCTTTTCAAAATAGCGGTACACATCTGCCAGCGGAGAGGGAGACTCCAAAAGTGCCTGTGCCTGTGCATCGGTCAGCTCCAGTTCCTCCATCGCCATCACGATGTCCTCACGGATGGCGTACTCATAGGTGTGGTGCAGGGTTTCTTCCGGGGGCTGGCTTTTCAGCCAGTCCCTGTACTTATCCTGTTCAGCGGCCATCTTTTCATAGAGAGCCGTATTCAGATCGTTGGTATTCATAATCATCGTACCTCCTCGTGTTGTTTTGGTTTCTTTTCAGGGCTGCGGGGCGGCACAGGGCGTTTCAGGCTGTCCAGCACCGAGGGACGCGCGCTCTTGGCAGCCACTGTTTCCGGCTGGGCGTGGCCCTTGCCGTCAATGTTCAGTAAGGTATCCAGTTCCACCAGACGGGCGGACTTGATCCGCAGATCGTCCTCAAAGGGGAACGGCTTGCCAACTTCCTCCTTGGCAGCGGCCTGCTGCTGGTAAAGGTTCTCCAGCTGGTTTTTGACCGCTTCCAGACGCTGGGGCATCTGCGCCAGTGCGTTGTCGATACGGGTGAGATTTCCGCGCGGGTCTGTACCCAGGGTCGCCCGATGGGTCATTTGTCCTTTCAGCAGGAGCGTATATTCCTGTTTCCATGCTTCAAATTCCACAGACATAATGAATCCACGGTAACTGCCAATCTGTACCGGATCGGAGGTTTTGACCTCCTTACAGGCATCCAGCAGGGCTGCACCGGCGTTTTCTTTGTCGGTCAGCACATCGCCCCGGATCTCCATACCAGCAAAGCCATCTGCCGGGTGTGGGTGGGCAACCAGTGTTTCCAAATCGACTTCAAAGCCCTGGATATACCCCTTGTTGGTTTCGATTTCCTGGGGGAAGTATTTGAGCAGCTGGTCCTCCAGACGGTACTGCTTGCTCTGGTGGTCGGCTTTCATCAGCTTCAGCTTGGCAACCTCAACATCCAAATCCATGCGCTCCTTGATACGGGGATCTCCGGCACACAGGGCCTTGATCTCAGCAAAAGAAAGAGCCGTTTCATCCACATCGTCGCAGGAGCGAACTGGGCTTTTGCTGGTCATGATTTGCGAAATGAATTTCTGCTTGTTTTCCACTGTCTGCCAGAGATAAGCGTCAAAAGTCCCCTCGGTGACATAGCGGTACACATGAACCAGCGGATTCTGGTTGCCCTGACGCTCGATGCGCCCCTTGCGCTGGGCAAGGTCTCCCGGACGCCACGGACAATCCAGGTCATGGAGGGCTACAAGGCGATCCTGCACATTGGTGCCAGCGCCCATCTTGGCAGTGCTGCCTAAGAGGACGCGCACCTGCCCGGTGCGGACCTTGGAGAACAGTTCCTTTTTCCGTACCTCTGTGTTGGCTTCGTGGATAAAGGCGATCTGGTCGGCAGGCATCCCCTGGGCGATGAGCTTTTGGCGGATGTCCTCATAGATGGTAAAGGCAGGCTCCGGCTCATCCAGTGGGATTGCTTCTTCCAACCCATGAAGCAGCGGATTGTCCAGCTGTTTGGCTGCCTTTTTGGAGGGGGCTGCCTGGGGTGTGGAAATGTCGCAGAATACCAGCTGGGTCAGCTTATCTGCGTCCCCGTCCCGCCAGATCTGCATGATGTTGTCCACGCACTGATTGACCTTGGTGCCGGGTTCATCCGGCAGTAGCTGGTTGATGATGCGCTGGTCCAGTCCCAGCTTGCGGCCATCCGAGGTGATTTTGAGCATATTATCCACGGACGGGTCCACACTTCCTCTGTGTACTTCGGAAGCGCGCTCGGAGAGTGCCTTCACCATTTCCTGCTGATGTTCGGTGGGCTGTGCCACAATATTGTGGTATTCCACCTCCGGGGTGGGCAGGTTCAGCTGGTCGGCGGTCTTGATGTCCGCCACCTCTTTGAACAGGTTCATCAGCTCTGGCAGGTTGAAAAACTTGGAGAATCGGGTGCGCGCCCGATAGCCGGTTCCCTCCGGGGCCAGTTCCAGCGCCGTGACGGTTTCTCCGAAACGGCTGGCCCAGCAGTCGAAATGGGTCATGTTCAGTTCTTGCAGGCGGTCATACTGGAGATACCGCTGCATGGTGTAAAGCTCGGTCATGGAGTTGCTGACCGGGGTTCCGGTGGCAAAGATAACGCCACGGTTTCCGGTAATCTCGTCCATATAGCGACACTTCGCAAACATATCGCTGGACTTTTGGGCATCGCTGGTGGAGAGACCTGCCACATTCCGCATTTTGGTGTATAAAAACAGGTTTTTGTAGTTATGCGCTTCATCGACGAATAGGCGGTCCACGCCCAGCTGCTCGAATGTCACTACATCGTCCTTGCGGCTCTCGGCCTGCAATTTTTCCAGCCTGGCTTCCAGCGATTTGCGGGTGCGTTCCAGCTGCTTGACCGTAAAACGCTCACCGCCGCTGGCCTGTACCTCGGCAATCCCCTCCGTGATTTCATCAATCTGCTCATATAGGAGCCGTTCCTGACGCTCCCGGCTGATGGGGATTTTCTCAAACTGCGAATGTCCCATGATGATAGCGTCATAGTCACCGGTGGCGATCCGGGCGCAGAACTTCTTGCGGTTGTGGGTCTCAAAGTCCTTTTTCGTGGTCACAAGGATATTGGCGGAGGGATAGAGCCGCAGAAACTCCGAAGCCCACTGCTCGGTCAGGTGGTTCGGCACAACAAAGAGGGATTTCTGGCACAGCCCCAGACGCTTACTCTCCATGGCGGCAGCCACCATTTCAAAGGTTTTGCCAGCGCCTACCTCGTGCGCCAGCAGCGTATTGCCGCCGTACAGCACATGAGCGATAGCGTTTTTCTGGTGTTCCCGCAAGGTGATGGCCGGGTTCATGCCGCCGAAAGTAATGTGTCCGCCGTCGTATTCACGGGGACGGGTGGAGTTCATTTCCTCATTGTACTGGCGGACCAGAGCTTGGCGGCGGTCCGGGTCTTTCCAAATCCAGTCTTTGAAAGCGTCCCGGATCGCTTGCTGCTTTTGGGCGGCCAGGGTGGTCTCTTTGGCATTCAACACCCGGCGCTCCCTGCCGTCCGCGTCCTCCACCGTGTCGTAGATACGGACATCACGTAGGTTCAGGCTGTCCTCCAGAATCTTGTAGGCGTTGGCGCGGCTGGTTCCATAGGTGGTATAGGCCGCCACATTGTTCTGGCTTATGGAGCTTTTGCCAGTGATCTGCCACTCTGCTGTAAATGGGGTGTAGTTGACCTCAATATTCCGCTGCATATAAAACGGGGTATCAAAGGTCTCGTACATAAACTGCTGGATGTACTCTTTGTCGATCCATGTTGCACCCAGGCGCACCTCAATTTCCGAAGCGTCCAGGTCTTTGGGCTGGGCGGCGGTAAGGGCTTCCACATTGGCGGCGAAGGATGGGTCCTGCTGTGCGGCCCGCTGTGCCTGACGCAGCTTGCGGCGCACATTGCCGGACAGGTATTCGTCAGCGGTCACATAATGGGGTGTGCCATCTTTCTCCACTTGTCCCGGTACACGGAAGATCACGCCTTGCAGCTCGGCAGCCAGTTCGTCGCTGGTCTTACCGGTCAGCTCCGACATATATGCCATATCCACACAGGCTCTCTCCGCGATGGAAACGGCAAGGGCTTCACTGGCGGTATCCACGGTTTCCACCGCCTTGTGGGGCTTGATGGTCCGTTTGGTGAACATATCTGCCTTGCGCTCCAGCTTGCCGTCCTCGTCAATGACTTCCAGCGCGCAGAGCAGATAGTAGCTGGAATCATCGGCAAAGGCCAGCCGGTTCGCCCGGTCATTGATCAGGCCATATTTTGCGGAAAAGCTGTCATAGAGCCGGTTCAGTTCGGCCTGTTTATCCCGGATGGCGCTGTCCGGTGTGGCAGCGTCCATTTGCAGGTCAATGAGCTGCTGGACACATTCTCGCAGCCCCACCAGCCCTTGCACGCGGGCCTCGGCGGTGGCATTCAGGTCTGGGCGTACCATGCGGCTGTTTTCACGGAAATACACATCGCCGTCCACCACGGTATAGGAGTAGTTTTTCACATTGGGGTCGGCGGGGATGGAGGTGTCGATGGCTTCGCCCTCACCCAGCTCCGGCAGATCGGCTTCCTGATAAGTGCCGCGAATGTGCTTCACCGCATCGTGCAGCTGATCGGCAAGCTCCAGTCCCTCGATGGGATTCACGGTGTAGTCCATACCATGGGCGGTGCTTTCCGGTTCCTGTCGGCCCAGCACCATTTCCGGGTGGTCCAGGAAATAGCGGTTGATGGCAAAACCGTCCTCGGTCTGTCCGGTCTGCGTCCATTCCGGCACGATGTCCAGTGGACGGTCCCGCTTTTGCAGGAAGATGATGTCTGAAACCACCTCGGCACCGGCGTTCTTTTTGAAAGCGTCATTGGGCAGACGGATGGCTCCCAGCAGCTCAGCACGCTGGGCAAGATACCGGCGCACGGTGGAATCTTTGGCGTCCATCGTGTAGCGGCTGGTGACAAAGGCCACCACGCCGCCGGGACGCACCTGGTCGAGTGCTTTGGCGAAAAAGTAGTTGTGAATGCTGAAATTCAGCTTGTCATAGGCTTTGTCCCGAACCTGATACTGGCCGAAAGGCACATTACCGATGGCGAGGTCATAGAAATCCCGCCTGTCGGTGGTTTCAAACCCAGCCACAGTGATGTCGGCCTTGGGATAGAGCTGTTTTGCAATCCGTCCGCTGATGGAATCCAGCTCCACGCCATACAGACGACTGTTTCGCATTTTCTCCGGCAGCATACCGAAGAAGTTGCCCACACCGCAGGACGGCTCCAGAATGTTGCCGGTCTCAAAGCCCATGCGCCCCACCGCTTCATAGATGGCCTGGATAACCGTAGGGCTGGTGTAGTGGGCGTTCAGGGTGGAGCTTCTGGCGGCAGCATATTCCTCCGGGGTCAGCAGCTCTTTCAGCTGGGCATATTCCGCAGCCCATGCGGGTTTCTCCGGGTCAAAGGCATCAGCAAGACCGCCCCAGCCCACATAGCGGGAAAGGATTTCCTGCTGCTCCGGCGTTGCCTGTCCGGTGGTTTCTTCCAGATGTTTCAGCAGTTTGATTGCTTCGATATTGGCCTGGAACTTGGCTTTCGGACCGCCTTCGCCCAAATGTGCATCGGTAATACGGAAGTTCTGTGCATTGTGGCGCAGGTTAGCCTTGTATTCCTCATAAGAAGCTTCCTCGGCAGCTCTGGCATTGGGGAAGGTCTGCCACTGGCCGTTTACCGGAATGGAAACCGGGTGTTCGTCCAGCACTTCCTCAAAGGTTTTCTCCGGCTCTGTCACAGGGGCTGGTGGCTCTGGCTCCTCGATATGCAGCCGTTCCACCACCACATCATAAGGCAGATTGTTCTTGTCGCCAGGATAGACGGCCACGGTCTCGGAATGGAAGGCCGGGGATTCGGCAGACGGTTGGGGCTGTTCCTGTCCAAAGCCATCCAGCTGACGGGCATACATCCCGCGCAGCAAAGGCGCAACCTCATCCCAGCGAATATACAGCACAGCCAGACGCTTTTCCTCTGCGTCCAGGACTTCCAGCTCCATGCCCTGTGCCGTGGTACGGTAATCGGCAATATCACCGGTCTCCAGATCCAGCGTCTCGATCTCACGGGGATAGGCTCTGCTCAGCCAGTAGGCGATCTCACTGTTGCTCCTGCCGGATTGCAGCAGCGTGGAAACCTGTTTTTTATCTGCTTCATCCATCAGTCCATGGGCCAATACATCCCGCAAGTCCTGATCTGCCTTGTCCGGGTCAATGGGAAGAAACTCGGTATAGTAAGCATTGCGGCGGTCTGCCCGAAGCAACTGCTCGAACTGTTCTTTGCGCTCTGCCCGGTAGATGGGATATACCATGCCGGTGGGCAGAAGCTGCACGGTGTCATCCCGCAGCTCGGTGATCTGATAGGCGTCATCCTCGATATACACGGTATCTCCCACGGCATAGACCGGGGTAGCAGGGTCATAGGAGGTTCTTTGCGGAATAGGGCTGCGAACGGCGTCATATTCCTCATCGGAAATGGAAACCTCGGAAGTCTGTTCTGCCTCAGCAGCTGCAATCTGCTCTGCATCCGACATTACTCGCTGGATAAACGGGTCATTGTCCAGTTTTTCCGGGTCTGCCACCTGGCCATTGACGATCCCTCTTTCCTCCAAGGCTTCCCGGATGGCGATAGGGTCGATGTTGTCAAAACGGTCCTGTTCTTCTTCGGTATAGAACCTGTCCTCCTGAATAAGCTGGGCAAGCCTGCGCTGTACCTTGGGCCAAGGCAGCTGCATTTCCTCCGGGCTGCCGGCACGGACAACAAACAGGCTGTTACTGCCGCCGTATTCCTGAGCCAGCCATGCGGCGGTGTCTTTCTCCCTTGCATGGTCCTTCATATAGCGGACAACGGCGTGTTTACTCTCGATATTGCCGTTCCATGCACAAAGGGCAGAATCAATATCTTCCTGAGAGAGAGGACGCAGCAGCTCATGGAGTTTGGGATAGGTTTCGTCTGCCACTTCCCGGTGCAGCCACTGGCGAAACTCCGGCACATCAGAGAACAGGCGGATCAGCTCTATATCGTGGGAATCAAGAATGGTGCGGCGCACAGCAGCATTACACTCGATCATAGCGTTTTCATAATCACTATGGCCGCAGGCGTTGCGGTATCTGGTGTCCTGGGTAACAGCTTCCATCACGATGGGCTTGTATTTCTCATACAGTTCCCGAATCGTAGGGGTTGCCTGTTCCGGCTCCATATCCCGGAACACTCTGGTTCCATCTGCGCCAAACTCTGCTTCCTGAGCATTGATGTGCTGTTCTGCCTCATGGTCGATGGAGAGCATGGAATACTCCTGACGCTCTCTGCCGCCCTCCGGGACAGCGGAAATAGTTACATCATGCTGATCCCGCAGATGTTCTACAACCTGCTCCAGCCGGTTTGCCGGAAAGCCGCACATTTCCACACGGCCACCGCCGGGGATAGCGCGGGTCGTGAGATGGAAGTCCAGCTCCGCAGCGGCAGTTTTGGCATCTTCACCATACAGTTCAAAGAAATCGCCCATCTGATAGAGAACTATGTCATCCGAGTGACGCTCCTTGACCCCGTTGTATTCCCATATCTCCGGGGTCGGCTGCTGGGCTTGCAGGGCATCTTCTTCGGCCAGCGCTTTTTCTGCCTGGATTTTGTCATACTGCGCCTGTTCCTGTTCAGTGAGATAGCGTCCCTTTTGAATCAGGCCGGTAATCCGTTTGGCAACTTTCTCCCATGTGAAATGCATATCCGGGCAGCCGTCTTTTTTATAGTGCAGACCCTTTCCATCGTGATCTTCATTACTGCCCATAGCGCCGGACAGGGCGTGAGAGTGACCGCCGATGCCGTACTCAGATTTCAGGAAATCCACCTTTTCCTTATCCGTATGGGGATTTTTGAAAAAGGTGAAAATGCGGCCCTTGCCGCCCTCGATACCGCTGCCGCCGGTCATGGCTGCGTCGATCTCGTCCTCTGTGATGAACTGCTTGACCGCAGGAACATCTTGCATTTCAGACGAAAAACTCTTGCGGGGCAGGGACAGGTCTTGCAGACTTTCCCAAATCTCTCTCGGTTTGTGGTAATGGAACCGCAGCAACTCCCGATCCTGCTGGTAGGCCGTCCAGAAAGCAGCGTATTCTTCCGCAAGGGTCTGGCGGAACTCCGGGCTATTCAGCTGTTCAGTAAGCCATGCGGTTTCTTCCGGGAACCCGGTCCTCTGAATACCGGACAGACAGGACAGATACCCGGAATCTCTGGCTTTATCGCTGAAATCGTGGTACAAATGCCAAAGTTTTTCCGCAAGGAGGGAGCGTTCATAGCCTGCCGCTTCTGCAAGCTCCACATTGGAGGCAAACTGGCCACTCTCCAAAAGCTCCCCGATACGCTCTGCGGCGCTCTCCCAGGAAATGACCTTGGCAGACCTGTCATAACGGACAGACTTCCCATGAGAAAGATGGATACCATCCTCGGCATACCATGCGCTCACGCTGCCAAGGCCATTGCCGCCGTGATACAGCGTTTTCAGTATCTCGGCAATCTCAGCGGTGGTTTTCTGCTTTTCAAAGGCTGCAACCACGCGCTCTCTCTGGCGGTCTGTATTGCCGCCCAAACGCAGCACATGGTCAATATCATTTTGGGCAAAAGAAAAAGCAGAGGATGTATGCGCTACATTCTCTGCCTCATCTATAGATTGGATCTGTTCTGCTTCGGAGAGGAACAGGTTTAGGGTCAGCTGTTGATAAGCTCCGCCATCAGGATCTCCTCTGCCTGTGCTTTGCAGGTATTCATCAGCCCCACCCACTTCATGGGATCGCTGGCTTTCAGTTGCTCGGTGGCTCCCGCTTCTTTCGCCAGCTGGGGCATCATCTGCTCCAGTCTGCTCTGGGCGGTCTCGTCGATCTCCAGAAGGTGCTGGTACAACTTCTCGCTCAGCAGCATCTGGTTGTAGAGGATGGGACGGTGTTCTTTCAGGTAGGTTTTCCTCATCCTGCCGTACTTGCCCAGGGGTTTCTCCGGCTGCTGGCTCAGCTTCAGGTCGGGAATCAGATAGTCTCCGTTCTGGATGTAGGTCATGGGATTGTTCATCTTGCTTACTCCTTTCTTGGTTGGCTTCGCGCTCTGCATTTCGGACGGTAACGCCGATCTGCCGCAGCACCTGCTGGTTGATCTGGCTGACCGCTGTTCCCAGCGCCCCGATGGTGGACGGGGTATTGAAATCAAAGATCGCCATGAAATCTTCGTGGTCGAAGTAGCGTTCCGGCTCCAGTCCGCAGCGGGACATCAATGCGTAAGTGATGCTGACGGTGGCGGCTGCCTTGAACTGCACTCCGATGTTATACTCATCATATTCCTCCAAAAAGGAACCGTCAACGATGTAGAAGAAGTCCTGCTGATGCTCCGTCCAGTATTCCTCAGCCAGTTTCCCGGCTACCTCGGTAAGTTGTCCGGCAAGGTCATCGCCGGAAACATCATAGGTACGCTCCAGCATGGCCTGCACGGAATCAAGATGGCGCTCCTCCAGCTGCCACAGCCAAGGGGTACGGGAATGTTCACGGGTTCCGGTGTCGGAAATATCGAACACATAGCGCAGGCGGGGTCTGTCCCCGGAATCATCCACCAGAGCGATCCCCTTGGAACCGCGCCTTACATATCGGCCCATCTTTTCATTCCACAGGTCGTACTCTGCACAGGCGGTAGCGTCCGGGCGTTGGGCATAGATCAGCAGCTGTTCATGGAATGGATACTTGTAAAGGCGGGCAGCGGTGGTCAGAAATCCCGCCCATTCCTGCCAGCTGCCTGTGAGCTGGGTTGCCACATGGTCGGCCATCTGCCGGTAAAATTCTGTTTTGGATGGCATGGTGTTTTGTCCTCCTTTCAGTTTTGGGTAAAAGAAAAGCAGGAAACCTTGAAAGATTTCCTGCTGCTTATACGTTTATTACCTATTTTTTTGCCAGAATACAGATATGATGTTTTTTGTTTTTATGATCGATGGTGATTTCTGAAAATCCTGCTTCAGTTAGAAAAAATTCTAACTGCTCTACAGTATAAATTTTCATGTTGTCAATGATTTTCAACCACTTATCATCCGCTTTATTTGTACCATCGGATTCATTCACAATTAAAAAACAGCCACCTTTTTTGAGGATTCGGTACACCTCTTTAAAACTTTCAAGAGGTCCTGGCCAGAAATATACGGTTTCAAATGCTGTAGCCAAATCAAAAGTGTCTGCACTAAAAGGAAGATTCAAAACATTTGCATGAGTAACCTGCAATCTTCCGTTTTTAATCGCTTGCTGATTGAACTGTTTTGTTTTTTGGACAGAAACCTCAGAGTAATCTAAAGCATGCACCGTTGCAGCCGGAAATCGCTTTAATAATTCTGCTGCATTTCGCCCACCTCCACACCCCAGATCTATGATTTTAGATGGGTGCAATTTTGTAATATGCTCCATCCCCCAATCCGAAACAGCAGCGTGGCCTTTATTCATACTTTTCACCATAAGTTCGCCCAGCAAGCCTTCTGGTTTTCTTGTGCTATTAAATAATTTTTTTACAATTCCCATTTCCCATTTCCAACCCGTTCTTGATATATTTATATCTTTTTCCTGTATTCGATTCCTAAAATAAACAACCCAGTGATAAATATGATTAAAAAACAACCGATGGGAACAGCAATACCATGTTCAAGCATGGTACAAATCAATCTGCCCGGTGGTGTTATCCAACTCGTTACGGGATTTAAGATACAAGCCACCAGCAGAATAACAATGCCAATCGTTCCACTCAAAGTTAAAAAACCGCCAATTAGTGTTTTTTTCATAGCATCTACCTCTTTTTATATCCGAAGATATTACCGGTTAGCATTAACTAACTATAAATATACCACAACAGTCAGTAATTATCAAGTATTTGCTTATTCATCAAAATCCGGGTACAGTTCCAGCTGGGAAAACTCGGCGTCGCTCATAGCCTGGAGCTTCATCAGGGCGCTGTCCGTCAGCTCCCGCAGTTCCGTTTCCTCCGGCGAAAGTTCGCCGCGCATCTCGGTCAGAGCCTCCATCAGCCCGGTGCGGCTGCCGGTGTTGTAAATGCACATCAGGTTCATTTCCTCAAAAGTAAAGTTTCCCATATCAAATCTCCCTTTCCGCGCTCTTTTTGGGCGCTGCCTTTTTGCGTTCCGTCCGGGGCTGGCTTTTCAGCTGCTCCATGACGGACTTTTTCTTGTCCCGTTCCTCTCGATGGGCGGCGGCAGCCAAATCCATAAGAGAAATAGGCTGGCCACTGCGGGCCTGCTGTTCCAGCTGCGCCACGGTCCGCTCTTTTGGGCCGTTGTTGATGATGCCGTCAATCATGCCGTAGTCATCCTCCAGCATCATTTCCGCATTTTTCAGCGGATTGTCCGGCAGGAATCCGGGAATCTCGGTGAAACCAACGCTGTCGCAGTAATGACAGGATACCTTACCGTCCTGCTTGATGGCAACGATGTCGCTGACGCTCATGGACGGACTGTGAAAATCCACCGGTTTTTGCAGGTTGAACTGCTCATACAGCGTTTCCAGCTGCTCCATGGCGCTGCCGGAACCGTTCAGCGGGGCGGTGTAGATCATGTCATAATTGTTTCGGTCCACAGCCAGATTGTGCGATTGCAGCCAGTCCAGATTCATAAACCGCACATTCTGCGGATCGTCCCGGCTCACCTGATAAATGGCAAAGCAGCTGCCCTCATGGGCAAGAAATGCCTGCTCTCGTTCCATCTGCCGTTCCTGTCGTTCCAGCACCTTTTCATGGAACGCCGGACTTTGCTCCCATTCCTCGTGTTCCACACCGAAAAGCCCGCCATGCTCCATGATTTCCTCGGTGTCAAACACCATGCTCTCCGTGTTATCTTCATGGAGAAGATAGACGGTCAGACCGGCAGCGTCCAGTTCCAGCGCCCGTTCTCTGGTGACAGGCAGCATCCCGTCATAGAGATAGCCGTATTCCTGCATATCCGAAACAGATACTTCGCTGTCGGGCATGGGGTACTCATCCAAAGACTGCTCCTGAGCATCGGGCAGCTGGGTGGCGGCAGTTTCTGCGGTCTGCTGGCTGACCTGTTCCTGCATCTGCTGACAGGCTGCATCCTGCAAGGTCTCAATCATAGACAGCGGTGCATCCTGAATCGACGGATTTTCCAGTTCCAGCCCCTCACAAATCTGCCGGACAGCGGCGGAACGGGACAGTTCCGGTTCATCCAGCTGGCCGCCGTCCAGTTCTTTCATGGTTTCCTTGTCATAGAGGGTATAGTCCCAGCCAGTATCGCACGGCTGAATATGCAGATAGGTGGCATCGTTCAGAAGAAACAGGGCTTTCTGCGGTATATCCGCCTGTTCCGGCTCCTGTTTGGCGGTCAGGTCAATGCCGCGCTCCTTACAGATTTCCTTATAGTGGCGTTCAATGTCGTTAATCAGCTCACAGGAAGTCTTGTTGATGGTCTCCAGACTGGCTCGCAGCTCCTTCAGTTCCTTGCCCTTGGACCAGGAAGCGATGTAACCGAAACTGTTTTCCCCGGTCTGGATGCCGAAATACTGGCAGACTGCATAGGAAATGCTTTCTGCTTCGACTTCCTCTGTGCGACGGTCTTTTTTCTGTTCTTGCAAAAACTGCGAGAGGGTAAGCATACCGCCGTTAAAATTCAGTCCGTTCTCATCTGTAAAATACAGCCTGCCTTCTTCTGAAAATTCTAACGGAGCAGTCAAAATAACAGAGCCAGCGTGGTTCACCACCACTCTTTCCTCAACACAAATCGGGAAACCGGGGTCATCATCCGAACCGCGCAGGTCATAGCAATAAACGCCTTCGGGCAGATCATCATGGGAAATACGCCCATTGGAAAACAGGGCGGGTTTCTCAAACAACTCCACCTCCTGATATTGCTGGTCATTGTCAATCTGAATCTTTTTCTGATTATGGAGCTTGCTGTGTGCGATTTCATGGACAGCGGCGGAAACAGTCTGCACCTCGCTCATGCCTTCCCGGATGGCGATGCGCTGGCGTTCGGGTGAAAAATAGCCGTCCATGTTGTCCGCCATCGGCTCAAACTCGATGGGAACCGGGGCAGAGCGCCGCACCGCCTCCAGAAACGCTTCATAATGCGGCACAGTCCCCGACAAGCTGGATGCCAACTCCGGCAGCGGCTTGCCGTCTGTCTGGCTCACATCAAACACCTTGACCGGGCGAAACATGGGGATTTCGATTTCCTTTTTCTCCATGACCGCCTTGCCGTCTGCATCCAGAATGGGGGCATGGGTATCCGGGTCGCGCTTCATTTCCTCGATTTTCTTTTTGTAGGGCGTGGGGGCGATGATGGTAATGCCATGCTCACCCTTTTTCACATGGCGCTCAAACTGGTTTTTCCACTTGTTGAACCCGGCCACCAAAGTGGCGTCCGGCTTCTGCATATAGATGAGCATGGTGTTGTTTACCGAATAGCGGTGGAAGCGGGACATAACGGACAGATAGCGCATATACTTTTCACTCTCGAACAGTTCCTTGATGCCCTGCTCGATGCCATCTGTGATTTCCCTTAGCCGCTCTCGGTTGGTGGATTTATTCTCAGCCATGATTTTCAGTCTCCTTTCCAAATGTGTGATTTCTGCTGTGTGTTCTGTAATCCATGCCTTTTGTTCTTCTTCATTTTCGTAAAGAAAAAGGTCCAGCAGGTACTCTACATAGGTTTTCTTCTGGATCGCTTCCACAAAGAGGGGGTGTGGTTCTTCCTCCGGTGTGTGAGGAGAATAGGCATTCTCCCATTTTTTCAGCAGATAGTAGTAATCGGACAGTATGCGATAACACCGCTGCCGGTCCTCCCGAAACTGCTGCGTCTCGGTTTTCTGGCGAACATAGTTCCTCCGGGGAGGGGCCTGACTGTCATAAATAAGGCCAAAATCCTGCGCCAGCTTCTCGGCGGCTTCCTTGGGGGACAGGTTGTAGAGCCGGGAAGCCAGGTCGATCACATCGCCGGTGGCTCCGCAACCGAAGCAGTAGAAATATTCCTTGTTCAACTTCATGCTGGGATTTTTGTCATCGTGAAAGGGGCAGCAGACCATGCCGCCCCTTTTGACCTCAATCCCATATCGTTCTGCGGCCTCCCGAATGGTGATAGACTGCTTGACCGTTTCAAAAAGATTGTCCATATTTACTCACTGTCAGCTTTTCTAACAGGCGGTCTGTACCCGGCAGCCTTGGCCCGTTCACTGGCAGCCTTGCGGCGCTCGGCACTGTATGGCTCCCGGACGGACACACAGCGTTTGGGGACCGTAAAATTGTGCTTATCTTTTTTACAGACCTGTTCCGGGTGTTTTTTGGAAAGGCGGGTCAGCTTCTCCATCAGTTTCCGGTCATGGGTATAAACTTCGGCGGTGTCCTCGGCCTGGTTGTAGAGGAGGATGGTTTCCTGTTCGTAGAGGGAAAGTTTCATCGTTTGCCGCCTTTCTGCCGGTCAAACTCCAGCTTGAAACCCACATACTTCCCATCGTCCACCAGAACCACCGTTGCGTCGTAGGTCTTGCCGGTTTTTTCCGAATACAAGCCGCTCACATGAGCGCGTCCCTCTTTGAGCAGCGCTGTCACAATAGCCTTGGTAGGCTGATTACGCTTCATTTCCCACCACTTGTTGTTTTTCCAGATGGCAAATTTACAGGATTCTGTCTGGCAGAAGAACCCTTTTTGCAGTTCCGCCACATCACCGCCGCAGCGAGGGCATTTGCCCACCACTTCGCGGGGCGGCGTGAACAGGTACTCAGTCCCCTTGATGACCTGATAGGTTCCTACCAACTCCCGGAGCATGGCGCAGATCCCGCCCATGAAGTCCTCCGGGGACAGCTCGCCGCGCTCGATCTCGCTTAAACGGTGTTCCCATTCAGCGGTCAGCAGGGGCGATTGCAGCTGTTCCGGCAGAACGGTAATCAGGGACACCGCATCTTTGGATGGCATGAGCTGCACAGCTTTCTTACTCTTTTTTCGCTCCAAAAAGCCGGTGGACACCAGCTTTTCCAGGATACCGGCGCGGGTGGCCGGGGTCCCCAGACCCTTGCGCTCGGCATCGTCCGGCATTTCCTTTGATCCGGCAGTTTCCATCGCGGAAAGCAGCGTATCTTCGGTGAAGTGTTTGGGCGGGCTGGTTTTGCCCTCCTTAACGGCAGAGCTGGAAAGGGGCAGCGTCTGACCCTCGGACAGTTCTGGCAGACGGCCTCCGTCCGGCAGGGCCTTGTCCTCGGTTTCCTTGTCCGGCTCCGCATTTTTCAGCCCAGCGCGGTAGGCAGCGTCCAGCGCCCGCCAGCCGGGGCGCTTCACCGTTTTGCCCTTGGTGGTAAACTCCGCACCGGCACACTTCACGGTGACAGCAGTTTCTGAGTAAGTATGCGGTTCCGCCACCGCGCACAGCAGGCGCAAAGCTACAAGTTCCAAAATCATCCGTTCACCCACCGGCAGGCCGGACAGGTCTGCGCCATGAAGATTGCGGGTAGGAATCACCGCATGGTGGTCGGTCACTTTCTTATCGTTGATGACCAGAGCCTCATCGCAGGAAATGGCGATCCCTTTGCGAAACGGCATGGCGTTGGCAACCAGATTGACCAGCACCGGCAATCCCTCCGCCATATCCGAAGTCAGATAGCGGCTATCCGTGCGGGGATAGGTGCAGAGCTTCTTTTCATACAGATTTTGCAGATAATCAAGCGTTTGCTGGGCCGTATATCCCAACAATCGGTTGGCGTCCCGTTGGAGGGTAGTCAAGTCATAGAGGGCGGGCGGCTTCTCGGTTTTGTCCTTGCGCTCCACCTTTTTCACTGTCACATCCGCACCCTGACAGGCAGTTTTCAGCTGCTCGGCGGCAGCCTTATCCGCCATGCGTTCCCCGGAAACGGAAAACTCAGGTAGCTCCAGGACTATCGTGTAAAACGGAACCGGCTTGAAGGTGTCGATCTCGGCTTCCCGTTGGACGATGAGGGCCAGCGTCGGGGACATGACGCGCCCAATATTCAAAGTGCGGTGGTACAGCACGGAAAACAGTCTTGTGGCGTTGATACCCACCAGCCAATCCGCCTTGGCGCGGCAGAGGGCCGCCTGATGCAGACCGTCATAGTCCGCACCGGGGCGCAGATTTGCAAAGCCCTCCCTTATGGCGGAGTCCTCCATCGAAGAAATCCACAGGCGTTTCATGGGCTTTTGGCAGCCTGCCAGCTCATAGACGCTGCGGAAAATCAGTTCGCCCTCGCGTCCGGCATCACAGGCATTTACCACCTCGGTCACATCCGGGGCGTTCATCAGCTTTTTGAGAACATCAAACTGTTTCTTTTTATCTTTGTCCACCACCATCTGCCAATGTTCCGGCAGAATCGGCAGGTCATCATATCGCCACTTGGCGTACTTGGGGTCATAGCTGTCTGCATCCGCAAGACCGGCCAGATGTCCCACGCACCAGCTGACACGCCAGCCGTTGCCCTCCAGATAGCCGTCTTTGCGGACAGTCGCGCCGATCACGGCAGCCAAACTCTGGGCAACCGACGGCTTTTCAGCGATTACCAGTTTACATCCCATCATCTTCATCCTCCCATTCTTCCCGCACAGATGTGTGCAGTTTTTTCTCAATGCTGTTTTCCTCATCCAGCAGCAGGTCATAGCCGAACCGGTAGTCATAGCGGTACAGTTTCCCCAGCAGATCGTTGATAAGGATACGGCAGGCCAGAATGACACGGGTTTTGTCCACCTGCATCAACCGGTAGCGTTGATAATTGCTGTAATATTCCTCATGGCGGCAGGTACGGCGGACGGTTTCCTCAAACAAAATATCCACCGGGTCCTGGCAGCCGTCCTCTTTTTCACATTCCATACAGTTCAGAAGTTCCATCACCATAGGAAAGCTCCGTTCATCCATTGGGGCTTCTTCTGCCAGAAAACCTACCAGTGCAGACAAAAGCAGGCGGGCGGCTGTCTGTTCCCGGTCTGTCAAAACCGCCATTGTCTGTGCGGCATTCGGCAGGAGCCTTTCTTCCACAAAATCCGCCGCGTCTCCTGAATAAAGCTGACGGATGGAATCTATGGACAGGGGAACCGCTGCGGCATCCAGGGAGAAATCAAAAGGTTCCTCCCGTCTGGGCTTTTTCCGAAATTTGCTCCACACAGTTGAGAGAATGTCGCGGCCAAAATACGCGGCGATCACCAGCAGGTCAAAAACCGCAAGCAGCTTGATAAATGTAATCAGAATACTCATTTTTTCCGTTTCCTTTCTTTGAGCCAGCGTTCCATCTCACGGTGGCAAATGCCCACGCAGGGACTTCCATAATTCCCGCAGCCATAACAGGGGTGGCTTTGGGGCAAAGAGGGAGGACGGGAAGTTTCCTTCCCGCCCTCCGGCCTGCGTGTCATCATTCGTTCATAGGGACTGTCTGTGAAACGAGTCATTTCACGCTGTCCTCGTCATCTTCTTCTGCGCTGCCCCCGTCAGCGTCCGGCTCGCCCGATTCCTCGTCCTCCAATTCGATTTCTTCCTCATCCGGCAGTTCCTCGCCGTCCTCATAGTCATAATCGTCTGGATTGCTGCTGTTTTTGTGGTTGGCCTTACCCTTAATGAATTTGAAATAGGTAAAGGCAGCGCCGCCCATCACAGCCAGCACCAGCAGCAGGACAACCGGGTTTAGTCCTGCGGATTCTTTTTTCTCAGGCTCCGCAGGTTCCGCAGGCGTTTCCGGCTCCGCTTCCTTGCCGGTACAACCGGTCATGTCCGTACTGCACACCTCGCATTTGGTGTTGACCGCACCGGCTTCGCATTTTTCTGTGCAGTTGCAGACAACGGGTGGTTTCTCGGCGGACTGCCCATCCTCCATCAGCGCCATCAGGTCAGCTTCATCCACCTGATTTAAGAAATGGACGGCGGTTTCCTTGTCCTCGTTGGCCCGGTCAATGAGGATGTAAAAGTAGTTGCCCGCCTTGGTGGTGACGGTAATCAGCTGCTTGTTGCCGCCGAAATCATCTACCAGCGCCGCGTTGCCCTCCGGGGTCAGGGCAGGACTGTCCTCGGTTTTTTCCACCACCACATTTTCATCGTTGGTGGCATCCTCTGCCGGGGGCTGCTCCGTTCCCTGGGCAAAGGCGGTCACGGAAAGGCCCATCATCAGCACCAGGGCGGCGCAGAGGGCCGAAAAGGTCTTGAAAATTCTCTTATTCTTCATGGGCGGTGTCCTCCTGTTCGTTGTAGTCGGCGGAGGCAGCGGCCATGCCGGGGACCGTACCGCCGGAGAGCATAGCGTTCAGCTGCTCCGGGGTCAGCCGCAGGGCGCGCACCATCTGGACGATCTCCAGATTTTCCGCTTCGGTTTTCTGCGCTTCCAGCGTTTTCAGCTTTTCCTGATACTCTGCGATTTTCTCACGGGTTTTCGTAATTTCCCGGTCAATGCGTTCAATTTTCGTAGCCATAATCAATCACTCCTATCAAAAGATTTGTCACCAGTTCATCAGGCCGTAGCCCTTGATGCACTCATAGTTCACATCGTAGCTTCTGATTTTGCAGGCATCGCCGCTGTTTCCCTCTACGGTATAAACGCGGCTGCCGTCTGTGCCGATGACGATGCCCACATGGTCGGCGCTGCCGTCCAGGTCCCAATCGAAGAAGATGGCATCGCCGGGGGCGAGGTTGTCATAGCCCCGCGCGCCCCATTGCCCATGTGACTGGAACCAGGGTACACCCTGGGATTGACAGCCCGCAAAGCGCGGTTCAGACAGCCCCATCTGGCCGTAGCACCAGGACACGAAGCAGGCGCACCATTCCACGCGGGAATTGAATCCGTACCAGCTCCAGTAGGGCTGACCGCCCACATTTCCTACCTGACGTTTGGCCAGTTCCACCAGCTCCGGGTTGCCGGGGCGTGTGCCGTTTACAAACTCCACACCCTCCAAACTCTCGGAATCACTGGTATTCGTGGAACCGCCGCCGAAGATCAGCGGCTTGTTGCCCAGTGTCTGCCGGTACACCTGATACATCTCTAGCTGTTCCGGGGTCAGCAGCTCCGAAGCCACAGAGGATATAGGCTTGCTGGTGAGCTTCACATTGAGGATGTAGTAGTTGTAGGGAACCTCAACGGTATAGCTGTTGCCCTCGCTGTCCGTTCGGGTTTCCGTCCGGTAGCGCACCTCGACTTCCTCGGTGAGCGTAAGCTGATACTGTGCATCAAACACACGCTCCAGCTCCGCCTGTGCGCTCTGGCGAGTATAGCCCTGCAACACAGCAGACAGATAAGCCGCCAACTCATGGGGGTCATGCCCGATCATATCCAGGTCATAACGGTATTCGTCATATCCCGGATGGCTGATCTCAATGTTGTCGATCTCAGCTTGCAGCGCCGCTTCCTTGGCGGCGTAATCGGCCTCCACCGCCACCAGCTCCAGGTCATCCGACGGATAGGTAGAGCCGGAAATGGCAGAACCAATGCTCTGCGCCATCATGGAGCAGGAGGACATGGTGTTGAGCAGCAGGCAGATGAGCAGAAAAATCGCGCCCACAAGCAAAAAGCCTTTTTTGTGGCGCATAACAAATGCTCCGGCCTGCTGTGCCTTTTCCTTGACCGTCTTGGCGGCCTTGCCGGTCTTTTTTGCGGTGTTGGCGGTGTTTCCGGCAGCTTGACCGGCGCGCTTGGCGGCGGCGTATTCCTTTTTGATGGCCTGCTTCTGCTGCCAGCGTGAAAACGGATTACTGGTAAGCTGGGGATTTTCCCGCAGGGACTTTTGATACAGGGCGTTTACATTGGCCTTTTCCAGCTTTTGTTCCGCCTGTGCCGCCTTGCGGTATGGCTTCAGCTTGTGGCTGCGGTAGCCTTCCCGGACCAGCCGCGCACCGGTTTCAACAGCTTCCTCGGACTTGTGGGCGCTCTCCACGCCCACATTGTCCTGTTCCGTTTCACGGATTTCCTTGTGGAGTTTCCCCAGCGCCGCATCTCCCGGAGCATCCCGGACCGCATGGGACAGCTTGGAGGGCGGCTTTTTCTTGTCCTCCAGCACCAGTTTGGTAGTCACTTTGCCGGTCCCCAGGTCCACCGCTTTTTGCCGCACCTGCTTTTTCGGGATTTTCGCCTGCGCCTTGTCTGCTTTGACGGCGGCCCGGTCTACTTTACGGATGGGCTTCTCCAGCGCCGGGTCAGCCCGTTCCTCGTCTGTAAAGCGCAGGCGCGGTTCCTTACGCATACCAGCCACCCGCCATCAGGTCATCCAGCAGCACACAGGTTTCCGCATATACCGGAATCTGAATGGTTTCTGCCGGAAAGACCGTTGTGGACAGGAAAAGCGCCATCAGGGTTCCTCTTGCCATGTCCCGATCCTGAATCGGGCTGCCCATAAACAGCTTGGGAACATCCGGTATGCCCTCTGTCCAGATATGGTGAATCCGGGTAAATCCGGCATAGCCCTTGGGCGTGAGATTTTTTGCTGTCTTTTCCTGCTCATAGCAGTAATGGACGGCGGCGCGAAGCAGTTCCACCATCTGCTCACATCCGCTGACAGCGGCCAGAAGCAGACCTGCGCCTTTTTCAATTTCTTTCTTTGTCATGCTGTTCATCCTCCTTTTTTAAGTCCAACGGCTTGGTGGTCATGATACGGTACAGTTCCGTATTCTTGGGGAAGTGGTCCACAAAAGGCAGGATGGTGGAGCCGTAGAACAAAAGTCCCTCGCCCTCGCCGGAGTGGGTCACATAGGATAGCTGGTGCGGGGAAATGCCCAGCTGTTTGGCAAGAATCTGCCGGTCTCCGCCCGCCTGGTTGAGCATATACACGAAGTCGGAGTTTTCAAAGATGTTCTCAACCTCGCGGCTGCTCAAAAGGTCTTTGACATTCTGTGTGATACCAGTCGGGATGCCGCCCCACTTGCGGAACCGCTTCCAGATTTCCACTGTATAGGCGGCGGTCTGTTCCTCTTTCAGCAGCAGGTGCATCTCGTCGATGTAGTAACGGGTGGACTTGTGGGCGGCGCGGTTGATGGTGACGCGGTTCCACACCTGATCCTGCACCACCAGCATCCCGATTTTCTTCAGCTGCTTGCCCAGTTCCTTAATGTCATAGCAGACAATACGGTTGTTGATGTCCACATTGGTTCGGTGGTTGAACACATTGAGGGAGCCGGTCACATAGATTTCCAGCGCTGTGGCGATGTACTGTGCCTCTTTTTCCTCCTGCGCCCGCAAGAGATTATACAAATCCTCCAGAATGGGCATATTCTCCGGGCGCGGATCGTTGAGATAGTCCTGATAGACCAGCCGCACACAGCGGTCGATGATGGTTTTCTGCACCGGCTGCAAGCCCTCCTTGCCGCCCACGATCAGCTCGCACAGGCTGAGAATGAAGTCGGATTTGAGGGACAGCGGGCTTTCATCATCCGAATAGTCCAGGTTCAGGTCCATGGGGTTGATGTAGTTGGTGGAAGTGGGCGAAATTTTGATAACCTGCCCATGCAGACGCTCCACCAGCGGGGCATATTCCGCTTCCGGATCCAGGATTTCCACCTCGTCGGAAGTCAGCAGGAAGCAGTTGGCGATCTCGCGCTTGGCGCTGAAGGACTTGCCGGAACCCGGCGTACCGAGAATCAGGCCGTTGGGGTTTTTCAGCAGCTTGCGGTCCACCATGATAAGGTTGTTGGACAGGGCGTTGATGCCGTAGTACAGCGCCTCTTTACCGTTCTGGAATAATTCCTGTGTGGTGAACGGCACAAAGATAGCCGTGGAACTGGTGGTCAGCCCCCGCTGAATTTCGATCTGATTGAGACCCAAAGGCAGGCAGCTCATCAGCCCTTCTTCCTGCTGGAAGTCCAGCCTTGTCAGCCGGCAGTTGTATTTCTGCGCGATGGAGCTTGCCTGGAACACATTGTTGTCCAGCTGGCGGGGGTTATCCGCCGTGTTCAGCACCAGGAAGGTAACAAGGAACATTCGCTCGTTGCGGCTCTGCAAATCCTGCAAGAGCTTTTTGGCCTCAACACCATAAGTGGCAAGGTCGGAGGGAATGATGTCTATGTCGTACCCGGCACGGACAGCCTTTTTCTGTTCCTCGATTTTGGATTTATCCAGATCGGTGATTTTTCGTTTGACCGTCTTGATGGCCTTGATCTGATCCACTGACTGGATGTGCAGGCTGACAATCAGGTTGGATTCCATATCCAGAAAATCGGCCAGCATCCGGTCATTCAGCTCTGGGGCCAAAATTTGTACGAAGCTGACGGCTCCGTACTTCTTGCCCATGCGGAACTGCTTGCCGGTGCGGAACTCAAAGGAGCTGGGGGCGATAAAGTCCTTGGTGGACAGGCCGCTGGAGGGGAGCCAGTCCCACTCAAACCGGAACGGCAGCTGCTCGTCCATGTGGAAGATACCATGCAGTTGGGCAAGCCGCGCCTTTCCGTCCAGCGTTTCCGCCGCCACGCCCAGCCGCTTGAAGTTATTGAGAATGTCGGTCTCAATGCGCTCCAGACGGGGCTTGGCCGCCTTGATGCTGTCCGCGTCAATGCCAAAGGTGAGATACTTGGTTTTGATCAGGCCGTTATTTCCCTTTGCCAGCTGGTTTTGCAGCATGGTCATGTATTCGATGCGGATGCTGTCAAAATCGTCCCCCTGGAGAGGGATGTTGATGGCGCGGGCAAAGGTTTCCTCCGATGCTGCAAGGTTCAAAAAAGACAGCTCAAACTGAATCGAGCTGTCGAAGTAGTTGAGGAAATCGCACCAGCCCTCGAAAATCGCGGTTTTATCCTCGTTCTGTGAGAGCTGATAGTTGATGTCCTGAAATTGAATGGTTTTTGTGTAGTGACCGTCTGATACCCGGCAGATACCGTCCGGCCACATTCGTTCATAAGGGATACTGTCCTGTGCCGATTTTTCCTTTTTGTCCGTGCGGTTTGCGCGGGCAATCGCAGCTTCAATCTGCTTTCTGTCGGCGCGGGACAGCTTTTTCTTTGTTTTGACCGGCTGCACAGCTTTTTCCTCGTTTTTTCCGAACAGCCGGTGCAGCCAGCGTTTGATTGCCGTAAACAATGTGTGACACCTCCTCGTCGAGATTTGCCTGCCGCTGCAGCACGGCATAGAAGTTATTGGTGCGGTAGGGGCGCTGCCTGGGGCGGATCACCGTGACGCGGATGATATTGCCCACGATCTTTTCCAACGGCTGACCATGCTTTTCGTACATCGCCAGCAGGAAGAAAGGCAGCATCACGAACATCATGCACAGGGCTGCCGTACTGTTCCCGGCAGAGCCACGGAGCAGAAAGAACAGCGGTACGCCCAAAAGCGCCCCTCCGCCGAAGCAGACTAACTGCCGCTTGGTTAAGTTGAAAGCAACCTTGGTTTTGACTTTCGTCAGGTCTTTGGGTACAGGTACATAGGCCATAGAAACTCCCTCCTCCTTAATGAGCCTGGAATACAGCTTTTGCAAGGCTTCCGGTCTTAAAGAGGGTAAAGCACAGTAAAACCGTATAGCCCACACAGCTCCAAATCGCCATAATCACATCTTCCTCGGTAGCGATGCCCTGCACCAGTACAGCATAAATCGCCACACAGACAATGATAAGAAATGCCTGGAATCCCAGCGCCAGCAGGGAGCGCAGATAGTTCTGGCCCATGCCGCCCCATTCCTTGCCCATCATGGCAGCCATGGGGATGGGCGCAACGGATGTCACAAGGTAAATTTCTATCATACGGCCATAAATCACGATGAAAATGCAGATATACAGCGCCCACATGGTAACGCCGATAAACATACTCTGGAACCAAAGCCCGAACAGCGGACCCAAATCCATTTCCATCAGCCGGGGTTCCATGTCCGTAAGGACAGAGGAAATATCAATGGCGGCATCCGAAGAAATGATCCCGGATGCCTGTGCCACCACGCTCTGCGCCATATCGAACACGCCCATGACGATATTCCATGTATTCGTGACAAGGAGTATGGCTGCGGCTGACTTGAACACCCACTTGAAAATCATCCAGGTATCCACATCATGCAGGTTGTTTTTATCGGTAATCATCTGGATTAGTTCCAGCGTCATTACAATCGCCAGAATCACACCGGCGATGGGAACCATAATGGAGTTGGAGAGGTTCTGGATCATGTTGAAAATACCGCCGTTCCAGCCCTGCGGTGTTTGCCCAACCTGCACGGATATATCTCCGACCTGCTGGTTTACAGAATCGAACATCCCGGACAGGTTTCCCATAATGCCGCCTACCAGCATTTCCTTGAGCCACTCAGTAAGCGCGTCCAGCAGAAAATCCATACAGTGCGACCTCCTTTCAGCCCCTCCCGATTATTACGGGAGGGGCAAGGATTTTCCAGGGACAGTTTAGACGGTAAACAGACCGGAGAGCAGGGGTACGAGGACCATGCCGACCACGGCGACGCCAGCGCCAGCCATGAGCTGCTTCATGCCTTGGCTTTTTGCTTATGTGTGATAAAGAAGCAATAGAAGTGCAAAAAATTTTGCCGTTCCTATCCGACACTTGGCCATTGTGTCGGATAGGTCGGGCGGTTATTCGGGCAAGTCAATCTTGCCGACAAAGCTGTAATAAATCTCAATGTCCTGCCTGCGGGTGCCGTTCTCATCATAGCTGCACTCATGCACCACAATTTTCTCGATCATTTCCCGCAAGAGAGTGGGGGTCAGTTCTTCAAAGGCAAGGTGCTTGCGGACAATGCCCATAAATTTCTCGGCGTTGACGGTAGCTGCCTGTGACTTGTCCAGTTCGGCTTGCAGGGCGGCGGCTCTCTTTTTCAGCTCCGCTTGCTCGGCTTCGTAGTCAGCCGACAGTTCCATGAAACGCTCATCGCTGATTTTGCCGTTTACATTGTCCTCATACAGCCGCTTGATAATGCGGCTGATTTCAGAAATGCGTTCCTGCGCCTGTTCAAGCTGCTTGATGGCTGCGGCGGTCTTTCGCTTGCCGCCGATCTCGTTCTGCTGGACAAGTAGTTTCACAAACCGGCTCTCATGCTTGGCTGCGTATTCGGTCACTTGCCGGAGATTTGCCAGGACACCAGCGGTCAACAGATCGGTGCGGATAAAGTGCGCCGTACAGTTGCGGGTGCGCTTCTTGTAGCTGCCGCAGATGTAGCAGTCCTGTTTGCGGTCTTTGTTCTGATACCGCTGCTGATACAGCACATGGCCGCAGTCGGCGCAGAACAAAATCCCGGAGAACAGCCCCACTTCATCGTAGCGGTTCGGGCGTTTGCGCTGTTTGCGTAACTCCTGCACCCGTTCCCATGTTTCCTTGTCGATGATCGGCTCATGGTGGTTCTCGAAAATGGCCTGCTTCTCGACGGGGTTCTCTATGCTGTGCTTGACCTTATAAGAAGGCTTTTCCGTTTTGAAGTTCACCAGACATCCGGTGTACTCTCGGTTTTCGAGGATATGAACGACGGTGTTGGTCGCCCATTTGCACTCATAGCCTGGGTGATAACGGCGGGTGCTGCCTGTCCGCTGATATTCCAGCGTCCCCGGCGTGGGGATTTGCTGCTCCGTCAGCATACGGGCAATCTTGGTCGGGCCGTTCCCGGCAAGGCAAAGCTGGTAAATCTGCTGCACCACCGGGGCGGCTTCCTCGTCTATAATAAAATTCTCGTCCTCGTCCATCACATAGCCGTAAACCGGCTTGCTGGTAACAGGCTTGCCGCTCATGCCTTTTGACTTTTTCACTGCCTTGATTTTCTTGCTCGTATCTCTCACCAGCCATTCATTGAACAGATTTCGCAGCGGGGTAAAATCGTTGTCCATGCCCTCGCTGGCACTGTCCACATTATCGTTGACAGCGATAAAACGCACACCCTTTTGAGGGAACAGCATTTCCGTGTAAAACCCTACCTGCAAGTAGTTTCGCCCTAACCGGCTCATGTCCTTGACGATGACCGTACCCACTTTCCCGGCTTCAATGTCCGCAAGCATGGCTTGAAATCCGGGCCGCTGGAAGTTCGCGCCGGAAAAACCGTCGTCGGTGTACCAGCGCAGATTGGTAAAGCCGTTCTGTTTTGCGTAGGTTTCGAGTATCCTTTTTTGGTTCGATATGGAATTACTCTCGCCTTGCAATTCATCCTCGTGGGACAATCTCGGATAAAGGGCGGTAATGAGGTTTTGGGTGGCTTGTCTTAACATAAAATCCTCCGTTTCCGACAGCCAGCCCCACTATTCCGTGGTTTCATTGTACCACGGAACGGCGGGGGCTGTACAGCGGCAAAAGCGTTAAATTTGCTTCTTTACAGCTTTTCAATTTTCCGATTTTTATGGTATGGGTTGTCGTCCCATATTTGCAGTAGAAAAGTTCATAACTCCGTGGTATACTCTGATTTAACAAAAAAATCAGAAGTTAAAGGAGAAAACATGAAGTATACAATAGATGAATTAACCGCGGCCAAAAGGCAAATTGATTCAACTCTGCACAAGCTAAGAGAAACAGTAAAAACATTTGAATCAAAGGATAATTCCGAGCGTTATAAATCACAAATCACATTGGCAAAGAGAAGAATAAAAGCCTTTGAAATTGCAAATTATTTTATAGAGAATGAGATTAAGAATTGCTAAAGCACTTCCGATTTTCGTTCCAGCGGTCATGCTCCCTGGCATGGCCGCTTTTCCATGCCCCGGTTCACGCCGGATAAGTCGGCTCCTGTGTAGCAGCGGCTTCCGCTTCCAGTACCCGCGCCATTTTGTCGGCGGCTGTGGTTGTGGTGTCTTTCTTGAAATAGCCGGACACGACAAGGACGGAATTGCCCATGCGGATTTCCGTCACACAGTCAGGGCGGCGGGTGGTGCGGGTGTCGTGCTGCTTGTTATCTGCCATAGGCAATACTCCTTTCAGTCGGTAATCAGTTTCTTCATGCTCTCCATTTTCCGCTTGGCGGTTTCCTGCCGGAAGTTGTCGCCGGTAAAGCGTACCGGGACGCACATGGAAAGCAGGCGGTCATAAATCCGGGAATGGGCGGTGTCCTCCGGGTTGTGCAGGTCGTCCAGCGTAAGGTTGGTCGTGACGATCAGCGGCTTGCCGCTGCGGTAACGGCTGTCAATCACATTGAACACCTGTTCCAGCCCGTATTCCGTCCCGCGTTCCATGCCGAAGTCGTCAAGGATCAGCAGCGGATAACGACAAAGGCGGGAAATGTACTCGTTGCGCCCCTCAAAGCTGGCGGCAAGGTCATTGAGGATAAGAGCAAAGTTCGTCATGCGGACGGGGATTTCTTTCTCCATGAGGGCGTTTGCGATACAGCCTGCAAGGTAGCTTTTGCCGGTGCCTACGCCGCCCCAGAACAGGCAGCCGATATTGTCTGTCCGCATATCTTCCCAATGCTCCACATACCGGCGGGCAAGCCCGGTCTGCGGGTTCCTGCCGTTGTCGTTCTCGAAAGTCCAGTCCCGCATGGTGGGGTCGGTAAAGCCCCGGCGTTTCAGTTCTTCCACGGTGTCAAGGTGTCTGCGCCGCTTTTCGGCGGCTTCCCGTTCCTCGCGGGCGGTTCTCTGGCAGTCGCACTCTGCCGGGTGGCGGTCGCGCCCGAAGATAGCGGCCTTATCCGGCGCAAAATAGGCTTCTTTCGGCTTGCGGCACTTGCCGCAGTACAGTAAACCGTCCTCGCCGGTGTAGTCCTCCGGCTCCGGGATGGTGGTCGTCATATTCTCCAAAACCGCGTTGATTTCATTCTTCATAAACTCTCGCCCTCCTTGCATGAGTAGTCTGGTATGCCCTTTTTAGGGGCTTCCTTTTTGTCGTTCCCCGCCCATATCCGCAGGGCGGCGGCATAGTTCTGGTAGCTTTTCCCGTTGGCGGCAAGGTAGCGGCTCATTTCCTCGATGAACCGTTCCAGCCTGTCAGGGTACTCTGCCTGCAACTCGTCGTATTCGGTCTGTGACAGAAAAATATTTCCATATCGGCCATAGGGCGCGGACGGCCCCCCACTCACTCCCTTTGTTTGGCTCTCTGTAAGGTTGTTTATAGTAGTTTGGTTAGGGGACGGTTTTCCGACCATCATAAGGTCGGTTTTCTGACCATCAGTAGGACGGTTTTCCGGCTCTATGAGGGGCGGACTTCCGGCCATCAGTTGGTCTGAAAACTGTACCTGTGGCACTGGCGGTACTTTGACATAAAGCCGGTTCGGTGCGGAGAAGCCGCCCCGTTCCCGTTCCAACAGCCCCGCCGTGTCCAGTTCATTAAGCGCCCCCTTGATGGTGGTGCTGCCTTTATCCAGTATTTCTGCTATCTCCGCGATGGGATAGATAATATAAATCCTGCCCTCGTCGTCCAGCCACTTGTTTTTCTGGGAGAGGGTGGAACGGTCTAACAGCAGCGAATACAGCAGCTTGGCGGTCTGTGAAATCTCCATTTTCAGCAGGAAACGGGGATACGGCAGATAGGCGGGCAGCCGCGTGTCTGCCCTGATATAATCAGCGATAGGATCACCTCCCTGTGTTCGGGTTGATTTTGGCGTATTGTCACGCATTAAAACGCCGTTTCCGGGGGAAAAGGATAAATGTATCGCGTACCCTTTGACACCCACGAAAAAAGCCTTGATTTATGCGGGTTTGAAAGGCTCTAAAGCGTGACATCTCTGCCTTTGTTTCCGCTTTCTCTCGGCGGCTTTGATTTTCTTCATGCGCCCGGCGCAGTCGGGGCAGTATTTTCCCCGGTTGGATTTGGGGACAAAGGCCGCCCCGCAGACGGCACACCGTTTCCGGCTTCCCCGGCACAAGAGGGCTGCGGCCAGCTCCCCGTCAAGGGGCAGGACAGCCACACGGAACCAGTGGCACATGAGGGAAAAGGAAATGCTCTGGACGCACACGCAAGGCTCCCCGTCGTCCAATAGCAGGCAGTTCCCCTCATCGTAGTTACAGCACTCATGTACCAGCCGCCGCGCCCGCCGGTGCTGGCGGTAGTCCATGTGGGGCAGGTTATCGCTCATGGCTCTGCTCCTTTCTGCGGTGCGGCTCGTCCCGGCGCAAAATCTGGTCGATGTTCCGCTTGACGGTCTGCAACTCCTTGAACCGCTGTTTCTGTTCGTGATAGGTGTTATACAGGCCGTCTTTCTCGGAGATAAGCTGCTCGATCTCGGCCTGCAACGCTTTCCGGGCGGGCAGCTTGGTAATGCCATGCGCCTTGAAATACCGGGCTGCTGCGTCGGCTATGATAAAATCGCTCTCATGGGCCTGCCGGTATGCGGCGCGGGCTTTCTCGGATTTCTGTGCCCGCAGCCCGTCGCGGGCGGCCTTGGTCTGGGCGTAGGCCAACACCTGCCGCTGCAACTTCTTTTTCCCTTGCAGCTTCGTTTCCAGTGCTTTCAGTTCGCCGCTGGTCTGGCGCATTTTCTGATAGGCGGTGTCAACGGCGGCTTCTAACTGCTCCGGGGAAGTAAAGCCGTATTGCTGGTAGACGGACAGCGTTTTGGCGGCCTGCTTCAGATTGTGTATCTTCGCCCAGCGTTCATAGCCCCGGCCTTTGCCCTCGGCCATTTTCTGCTCAATGTCCACAAGCCGCTGCACTCCGTCCTGTTTCGGGGCGGCTATCTCGGCTCTGGCAACCTGCAAGCGGTCTTTTATGGTGCGTGGGGGATCGGGGGATCTGGCTGGCGCTTCGGCTGCTCTGGCGGCGTTTTGCTCTAAAACGGCAAAGACAGCGGCGCGGTCAAAATCGTCGCCCAGCTTCCGGGCGGTAATTGGCTTTGTCCTGTCCGGCGTGAGGTAGGAAAGCCGCCCCCGGCTCTCCTTGACGGTCACACCCTCCTGCAGCAACAGAGAGGAAAACTCGTCAAAGCTGGCGGCGGTGGCAAGGGCTTTCCGTAGGGTCTGCCGCAGCTTCTCCTTGTTCGTTTCAAACTTGGTCTGCCGGGGCGTGATACTATCGGCAATCATGGGGGCGTTCTGCTTGTCCAGCGCGGCCTGTCCCTTTTTCTGCGCCCAATACTCCCGGTCGGTGACGCGGTTCTTGCTGCCGTTCAAGAGGTCGATTTGATAAAGCCCCTCCCGGTGGCACATCTCCATGACTTCGGATTTGAAGTAGCGCAGGGCAGCGTCGGTACATCGGTGCTTGCAGCCGACTTTCGTATCGGCCGGCCTGTCCATGTAGGGCAGGAACGGCACTTCCTCAATCCGCAGGCTGTTTATGACGATATGCACATGAATGTTGCCGCTGTGGTTATGCCCGTCCGGGTGGGTGCAGACAAGGGCCTGGTGGCCGGGAAAATGCTCTTTACAGAATTGTTCCCCCAACGCCTGCGCCCGGTCTACGGTCAGGCCGTTGTCCGGCCCGTCCCGCGGGTCAAAGCTGATGATGTAGTGGTGGCTTTTCACATCTTCCCGCCGCTGGTTTTTCTGATAGCGGAGATTGGCCCGCATACACGCAACGGCAAAATCCTCCCCGTCGCAGTTCAGCGTGGACAGCCGGTAGTCCTCGCGGGGGATAAGCCTGCCGGTTTCATCAAGGACGGGCTTCATGGTAAACTCGTCATGCTCAAAGAGAAGATATTGCTCGGCGGCTCCGTAGTCGGCGTTTTTAGAGTTGATATGCTTGAGTGTTGCCAACCGCGTCACCTACTTTCTTGAGGACTTCATACTTGAGGACGGCAAGGTCGGATATGGCGGCGCGTACCTCGCCGGAAAGGGTGTTGTAGGGTACGCCGTATTCGTTCAGATACCGGGCAATCTGATTGAGGTTGCCGCCGATCCTGCCGTACTCGGCTGTCAGCTTCCCGACAGCGGAAAGCAACTCGTCATTGACCGACGACACATGGACAACCGGGCGTATGGTCGCCCGCCGTATCGCCTGCCGGAGAAATTCGGACTGGCTGATACCATAGGGCGCAAGCCGCGCTGTGAAGTCGGCATACTCATCTTCGGACAGCCGGGTTTTCACAACGCGGCTGCGGTGGGGCGTGTTGTATTTCTTTCGCATGGTGTGACCTCCTTTCTCGCCCGTAAGGGCGCATGAGCAGGGTTTGGGGAAGGCACTCCCCAACAAGTTTCCCGCGAGGGGCAAAACTGCAGAATTGCGGATTTTGGCACCGTGGTAGAAACTTGCTCTCCGTGACTGCAAACTTTCTCTCACTTCCGTCCGCCACTTTTTTGGAAAACTGCAACCACAAAAGTTTGTTTCTCTTTTTCTGCTACTACTAATCCTGTAAAGGGCATTCCTGCCCGCTTTCGCTAAAATGACACCGGACGCAGTGGTTTCTACCCGGTGTTGGAGAAATCCTTTCTCTTTGCCCTCTACTACGGGTAAATGCTCCAAATGCCAAACACCAGGGCAGAAAAATTCCCTCCTCGCTTACTACTACAACCGGCAGGGGGCAAAATGGCCGGGAGCGGAGCCGGACAACAAAAAAAGCAGTAAATCTTTTTCAAGACTTACTGCTTTCGCTGGCCGCGTCGGTGGCGGCTGGTATTCAGTTTTTATGACTTGTCCGGTGGTTCGTCAAGCCGGAACTTGAATTGACAGTCAATTAACCGCTGCTTTACATAGTCCTCCACCTCGGCGTTGACCTGCCCGTTCACTTTTGAGAAATAGCGGATATATCCGGCGTAGTGGAGCAGGACAGCGTTCACGGCTTCTGGGTCGCCCTCACGGGCTTTGAGGATTGTTTCATAGGGGAGAAGTCTACTCATACCGGCTCACCCCCATTTCTTCGCGTAGCCGCTGCAAGGCAAGCTGGATATGCCGCCCCGCTGTGCTGCGTGACCGGCCAATACACGCGCCGATCACGCGCTGCGGCTGGCGCAGAAAGTAATAGCGCAGGATTTCTTCCCGCGTCTGCTCCGGCAAAACAGAGATCGCGTCGGCAAGGGCGGCGTTGCAGAGCAGGACGGTCTGACCGCAGACGGTAAATGGGTATTCCTCGTCCGGCTCCGACGCGGCAAACTGGACAAACTTCTCGTTCATCAGATAGTCAAGGGAAACTTGCCGTTCCCATTGCCGTTTAAGCTTCAAAATCTTGTCCAAGGCGGCACAGCGGATAACAGTCTTGCAAAAGGCGTTGTACCTGCGCTGGATATATTCTTGATAGGCTATCTGGTCGGTCATGGAAATTCCCCTTTCTGAATAATAGTGCGGGGCGGTGGCACTTCTTGCTGTCGCCCCTTGATTGCCTACCAGCAAAGGCGGGCGGGGCTGTCAACGGCTGCGCATATGCGCCGTTCATCTTGACCGTTGACTGGCTCGGCTGGGTTTGCTATTTACCCGACAAACTTGAATTTATTTTAAGCTATCACGTTTTACCTTCTTAAGCCTTACTATCATTACCATAGGAATTTCTTTGTTGGTTTTAAAACATTCTTCATAAAATCCATCAATGACAAATCCAGCTCTAAAACAAAGGTTAAAAATATCTTGTATGGAACGATGATAATAAATCTGCTCTTTCGGTTGCCCTTCAATCGCTATATCATAGTAACTGTGCGGTGTCATATATTTTTCAGTCAACGTGACAAAACAAGGGTGTTGCGTTGCAAAGACAAAAATTCCGCTTTCCTGCAACAGTTCATAAACAGCCATAAGAAGTGGTTCAATATCCGTAATATCCATAATTGCCATATTAGAAACTGCTTTCGTAAAGGCTCGATTTCTTTTTAATTCTAATATACTTTTTCTATCGGTCGCATCCGCCACACAAAATTCAATTTGTTTTGCATATTGTGATTGCCGTCTTTTAGCCAATTCTATCATTTTTTTGCTGTAATCAAAAGCGACAACCGAAGCGCCTCTTTGTGCAAGATACGAAGAATAATTTCCATTGCCACACGCAATATCCAAAATGTAATCCGCAGGATTAGGAGATAGAAGTTCCGTTACTTTGGGACGCACTACCTCTCTGTGAAATTCATTAGATTCGTCACCCATTGCATTATCCCAAAATTGTGCGTTCTCCTCCCAGATTTTTTTACTTTCCTCTGTTCCCATGTTCTCTCCCACTCCCCAAATTTGCTTTTTTGCTTCCATTAAATCTTCCTTACTATATTCCATTGTTACCCTCCATAACTTCTGATTGTTGCCGTCTTGACGATTATGTATCTTTACATTACCTTCTGAAACATATGGCGCACCTTGTCCAGGCGGCTGTTTGGACGGCGGGGCTGGATGACCGGCTGACCGACAGCGGCCTGATATCCTTTCAGCTCTGTAAGGCATACGCTCCGCCCGTTGGTGTAAAAGGCCAGATCAGTACGGTATGCCTGTATACAGCGGGCGGGAATCTCGCCAGTAAAGACAACTTCATCCTTTTTTACCTGGGCCGTTTCGATGGTGGCACAGTATTTCGGTGCATCATGATAAGCCCTGGAAAGGTATTCCTGGGGCGCATAGAGGATGAAGGAGAGATAAGGTTCCAGCAGCTGCGTCCCCGATTCCTTCAATGCCTGTTCCAATACAATCGGGGCCAATGAGCGGAAGTCCGCCGGCGTGCTGACCGGACTGTAATAAAGCCCGTATTCAAAGCAAATCTTACAGTCCGTTACGTTCCAGCCGAACAAGCCCTGCTCCAGCCCGTAACGGATACCATCCCTGACAGCGTTTTGAAAACTCTGGTTCAAGTATCCCAGCGAAACCCGGCTCTCGTATTGTACACCGGAGCCAAGCGAGAGTGGTGTAACAGACAGTCCTATGGATGCCCAAAACGGGTTGGGCGGCACCTCGATATGGATGGTGTGGCTGGCTGCTTTGAGCGGCCGCTCCATATAAATGACGGAGGGTTCCTTTACCACTGTTTCAAGCTTGTATTTTTCCGACAGCAAAGCGGAAACAACCTCCAACTGCACCCGGCCCAAAAAAGAAAGAATGATCTCATGGGTGATGGAATCCACTTCGCAACGCAAAAGCGGGTCAGTATCCGCAAGTTGCGTAAGAGCGTCCAGCAGCCGTTCTCTTTGCGCTGCCGTTTTCGGCGCAATCGTCGTCCGCAGCATGGGGAGGGGGTCCTCGCGCCACCTTTTACGAGGGAGCCGGGTTTGGTCCCCTAATACATCGTTTAACCTCACGCTGTCGCTGGGAAGGATAACAATTTCACCCTGATAAGCGGTGTCTGTCCGAACAATTTCCCCTTTGGATGGAATACGCATCTCTGTGATTTTCAGCTTTTCTCTCCCGGCCAGGGCCACCGTATCCCGCAGGCGCAGCGTTCCGCTGTATAACCGTAGATAGACACGCCGCTGGCCGCAATCGGTGTACTCAACCTTGAAAACGCTGCCGCATAGGGCGGCGCCCCCCTGTTCCCCAATCGGTTGGAACAGCCCTGTCACCGCATCCATCAACGGTTGAATGCCAAGGCCATTTTTGGCGCTGCCATGATAGACTGGGAACAGGGAGGCGTCTTGAACCCGCTGCTGTTCCTCCCGCGCAAGTTTTTCCCGGCTGATTGGTTCTCCTGCGATATACTTTTCCAATAATTCATCGTTATTTTCGATGACCGCATCCCATGCTTCTATGTCGGTATTTTCCTCCAGGACTATTTCCGGGGACAGCGACACCGTCTGCTTGATGATAATATCGGCGGAGAGCTTATCCCGAACAGACTGAACCACGCTCTGCAAATCAACGCCAGCCTGGTCGATCTTGTTGATAAAGATAACGGTGGGAATGTTCATTTTCCGCAGGGCATGGAACAGAATACGGGTCTGGGCCTGCACGCCATCTTTAGCGGAGATCACCAAGATGGCCCCATCTAAAACAGCCAAAGAGCGGTACACCTCCGCCAAAAAATCCATGTGGCCGGGCGTATCCACAATGTTAACTTTACATCTGTGCCACTGGAAGGAAGTGACTGCCGCTTGAATGGTAATCCCACGCTGCCGCTCCAAAAACATGGTGTCCGTCCTCGTTGTCCCTTTTTCGACGCTCCCCGGTTCTGAAATGGCTCCGCTGGCATATAGCAGGCTCTCCGTCAAGGTCGTCTTTCCAGCGTCTACATGGGCAAGAATTCCAATATTGATTATTTTCATGTGATTGTCCTCCCTTTACAGCCCCAAAGGGCATAAAAATCCCCAGCAGTAAAATACTTTTACCACTGGGGATTATAAGTTGCGGACATACACATATACAGCATACACCTGTTTGTGATTGCTGTTTTTGGGGATATGTCAAAATTGATAAGGCAAAAGTATTCTTAAATTGGGTACAAAAAACTAAGCCCCTACAAAAGGAGCTATCATAATCCTTTGTTCCCACTATTTGATTATAGTTTTATTTAAGAATACCTTGCCGCATATTTTTTACTCCTTTTCTGGATTAAATCATTGTATCACATCAGTTTTAGGAAAGCAAGTACCTAAAAGAAATTTTTCTTCCCCTTATATGTAACAATCATACCGGCTTCCTAGCGTTCAGAATGTTTTCTGCTGTCTGCTGTGGTGTTTGGTTGGAATTGTCCAACCAAAAGCCGATCCGTGGTGTTGTCTGCATTTTACTAAATACAAATTCAATGTATACAGAAAGATATAAGGAGTGGGAGGGATTCCGCCGTAGTTGGCATTGTAGGAAAATCCAAAAGTTTAGATTTTCCCACAATGCTTATCTTTTGGTCTTTGGTTCGGAATAGTGTAGTGCTGGCGGTCTATCTCTTGTTTTCGGTTGCTTGCTTCCTTACCGTACATGAGCATTAGCGCCGGGATTGTCATTTCCGTAACCTTCCAGCAGGTTGATGACACCCCAGATGCCGAGACCAGCGCCCAGAGCGATAACGAGAGTCTGCAAAACGGTGATTGCCTGATTAAAAAATGCCATAAATTATAGTTAGCCGGAATCGTTTTGATAAAGTTTCAGTCATTCATAGGCATACAAAAGCCGGACAATCCGCCGCCCGGTTTCCGGGGGCTGATTCCGGCTGTCCTCCTTTTTTCATTATTTTTTGGTGACTGTCCGCCTTGTACGCCAATGGTCCCAAAAGGGCAGTTGCGGCGAATAGATAAGACCACTCCTTTCACAGCGGAACAGATTTAAGCACCCTCTGTATCTACTTCGTACACGTCGCAGACCTCATTGGGCTTGAGCTTCAGCCGGGTGGACAGAAATGCTTCAATGTCAAAAGCGTTCTTGTCGCTTGCATCGGCTGTGTATTTGAAATTGGGGTGTTTGGTGATGTCGTACTTATCCGAAAGGAAAGGGCGCACACCGCGCAGCTGAAGGATGCACTTGCCGCCGTCCATGACGGCCAGCTCGTCCTGGCTCATCAGCTCTTTCCCTAATTTTTGATAATTGAGCGAGTGGGAAGTTTCCCGCCCACGGCTCTCTCCGGTGTTGTAGGTGTCGATGGTTTCCTTGCCCAGCACGGCAGCCAGTTCCTTGAGGGTAGTCGGCTCCTTGCCGCCCAGGAAAATGGAGGTATCCATATTGCCGATGATGGTATCGGCGTTGTCCTTGTAAATGGCTTTGAGCTGGCTTTGCGCCTGCAACACCAGACAAGCGGAGATCTCACGGCTTCGGATGGTGGCCACCAGCTTTTCCAGTTTGGGAATCTGGCCGATGTTGGCGCACTCGTCGATAAGACAGCGCACATGGACCGGAAGTCTGCCGCCGTAAACATCATCCGCTTTTTCACACAGCAGGTTGAACAGCTGGGTGTAGCACATGGAGATCAAAAAGTTAAAGCTATCGTCCGTGTCGCTCATAATGAGGAACAGGGCGGTTTTCCTGTCTCCCAGGGTGTCCAGCTCCAGCTCGTCGTAGGAAGTGACCTCCCGCAGCTCCGCAATGTCGAACACAGCAAGGCGCGCACCGCAGGAAATCAGGATGGATTTTGCGGTTTTGCCAGAGACGAAAAGTCAAGGACTTTTTCATCAAATTCACAAAGAAGTCACATTCTGCGGACTTCTTCACGGAGCAGACGCTTGATTTTGTCCTCCATCGTTTCTTTTGCGGTCTGGCTGAAATGCACACGGACGATATAGGTTGTCTTGCCGATCTGCTTTCTGACAGTAGGGCAAGTGGCGGTGTTGGTTGCGGTATTGTTCATTCAAAATCCTCCTGTAAATGAAAAATGCCCGGTGACTGTTCATCATCGGGCGGTGTCGGTATGAGGGAACAAGGCAAGGCGGCAGCATTAAGGTATCTATAAAAACCTTGCCGTCTTTGCCACGCTTGCCGTGTTCCTGTTGTCAATCTCGGAGATAGCAGACCCATGCTGTGCCGTCTTTCTCGGTCACAAGTCTGTCCCCGATACGGCTCTTTGCCGTTCTCATGGTGCGTGAGGAAATCCCACGCTCATTGACTGCCTTTTCCAGCTCTGCGCTCGGCATACGCTTTCCATCTGCCAGCAGTTCCAGAATGAGCATTTGCGCCTGTGCGGTCTTGCTTTCGGTCTTGGCGGTGTCTGTCCCGGCAAGAAGCTCGTCAGCGGTAATGTCATAAGCTCCTATCCATTCAAAGCCTTTCTCGTCTCCCAGAGAAAAGGCAAGGGACTGTCCGGGCGGCGCAAGGGAGCTTTTCTCATGGATAAGCACCCTTGTTGTGGGACTGTCTTTCAGCTTGCCAATAAACAGCAGACTGCGGACTGCCGCCGTAATGTCGATAGACCCCAATCCTCGGTAAGTGCTTTGCGTTCCTGTGGCTTTGTTGAGGTGTCCGATCAGCACGATAGCGCACCCGGTAGCCTGTGCAATGTCTCCCAGACTGCGGAATATTGGGCGCACCTCGTTTGCTCTGTTCATGTCCACATCTGCGCCCAGAAACGCCTGTACCGGGTCAATGATAACCAGCCTTGCGTTGTTCTCACGGATTGCCCTTGCTATGCGCTCATCGGCAAGGGTCAGCGGCGTGTCTCTATCGTCAATGACAAGCACTCTTTCAAGGTCTGCGTTTGCTTCCATCAGCCGGGGCTTAACAGTATCGCCCAGACCGTCCTCGGCGGTCTGATAGATGATATTGAAAGGCTCAAGGGTCTCCATACCGGGCAAGGGCTTTCGATTGGTGCAAGCCGCCGCAAGACGCATGGCAAAGTAGGTCTTGCCCTCGCCGGGGTTGCCCTGTATGATCGTCAGCTTTCCAAAGGGGATATACGGAAACCATAGCCAATCCACGCTCGTCAGCTCCACATCTGCCATACGGAGCATGGGGACAGGCTGGGCGGTGGGCAGCTCTCGCAGCGTGATTGTCTCGGCTATGAATTTGCGGCTGGGAATATCCCCTTGCTGACGGAGAACATCGTTCCAGTCTTTCCTTGCCGGGACAAGGCGAATGACGGCGATCTCGCTGGGAATGTCCTGCGCCAGTCGGGAGCAGGCTTCACTTCCTGCGGTGTCGCTGTCAAGGCAGAGGAATACTTTTCGGGCGTCCTTGCGTTCAGAAAGAAAACGGTCAAGGGCTTTGCCCGAAACGCCGCCCAGGGCAAGATAGCTCCTTGTCTGCCAGTCCTGCGGATAAAGGCAGATGAACGATAACAGGTCAATCGGTGCTTCAAAGACAAAGAGCTGGTTGCCGTTTCCCTCATAGCGGAACGGATAGGACTTGTCAGACCCGGCAATGTCCTGTCTGAATGGGTCTGCCGTTCCTCGCACATGGGCGTATCTCGGCGTACCGCTTCGGTCTCTGCCGACAAACACAACATTGTGCCGCTTTGCGTCCTCGTAAATATCCCCAGAAAGAAGAAAAGCCTCAACAAGCGTTTTGTTGAGACCTCGGCTTTCGCAAAGATATTGAATTGCTCTGTCGGCTGTTCTGTTGTGCAAGGGCAAGTGAAACGCTGTGGGCGGTGTTGTGCTGGCTTCGGTCTGCCCCTCGCCGCTTTCGCCGGTCAGGAGCTGGACGGCTTCGGGAAAGGACTTTCCGTAAAACTCCATGACAAAATCAATGGGATAGCCGCCCTTGCTCTGGCTGTGGCGAAACCACTTGTTTCCCCGGACGGTCAAGCTGTCATGTTCTTTCCAGCGGTATTCCCGTCCGCTTTTGATTAGTGTCTCTCCCTGTGTACGGAGAAAATCTTCCAGACTGACGGCATTTGCCCGGTCAATCTGTGCTTGGGTGTAATTCATCGGGATAGTTCCTCCTTTTTCTGTCGTGTTTGGGGTCGATTTTGGAGCATTTGTTCCTCTGTACGCTCGTTAAATCGGGCGGCAGTATCTACGCATGACTTGACCCTCCAAAGGCGGTGTAAATCGTCTCTGACAGTCTTAAACTCGCCGTAGGTGGTTTCATGCGCCTGTTCCAAAGCGTCATACTCTGCGGACAGCTTTTTCATATCCACCTTGCCGTCCGAGAACTCCTCGGTCAGCTTGCGTCTGGCGGCGTAGAACTGTTTCAGTTCCGCTTCATGCTCTGCCTTGTACTTGGCTCTGGGCTTTTCAAACTTGATTTTCTGCAAGCCGTCATAGACAGGCTTCAGGCTTCGGAAAGCAGCGGAGCTGTCATAGAGCTGCTTAATCGCTTTCATTCGGGCGGTCTGTTCGCCCAGCGTTTTCTTCAAGCTCTCCGTGGTGGCGTTGTGTTCGTTGACACGGTGTTCCAAATCTTCAAGGGTGTAAATGCCGTTTGCCCGGAGATAATTGAAAGTCTCGTTCATCTCCTTTAGGTTGCTGACCTTGCCTTTCTGCGAATACGCCCCGGCGTTGCGCTGGCTGTAATAGGCGTTCAGCAGAGAAACAAGGTCGGGGGATTGCGGTTTGGACAGCTCGGCTTTTGCTTCGGCAATCCAATCAAACAGGAGAGTGATTTTCTTCTTGATGTCCCGGATAACGGCATTGGTCGCTCTGATCCAGCGATTGAACTCGCCTTTCTCGGTGCGTATGCCTTTCTTCTCCATTGCCCGGACGGTTGCGCCCTCATGGACGGTGGGAAGAAGCTCCACGCCCTGACGCTCATAGCTTCGGTGGTCGATACGAACGTCAAGCCCCTTTTCCGCAAACTTGGCGTTGCATAGCTCCGCCCATGTCTGCCGCCAGTATTCCAGCGTTTCGGGACTGCCCCAGTCGGTAGTGGGAACGGCGTTGAACACAAACTTTCCGTCTGCGTCCCGGATACGGTTGCCGTCCTCGTCCAGCTCATACACCCGGCGTTGCTTTAGTCCCCATTTGCCGTCCTGCTCAATGGGACGGATAGGACAAAGCACATGGAAGTGTGGGTTTGGTATGCCGCCGTCCTCCCGGTCTGGCTGGTGTACGGCGAAGTCAACCACCATGCCACGGCTCACAAAGTTCTCCAACAAAAATTGCCTTGCAAGAGCGATGTTTTCCTCAAGGGAAAATTCATTCTGCAAGGCAATGTCAAAGCTGTATGCAAGCTGGGCGTTCTTTCCACGCTCGGCTTTTTCCACGGCGTTCCATAGCGTCTGGCGGTCTGTGTATTCGGGCGGTGCATGGGACGGCAGGAGAATATCGGAGCAGATCACGCCGCCCTTGCGGGTGTAGTCGCTGTATTCGCCGTAATACTCGCTATACAAGCGTTCCCCGGCTCGGTATGCGGCAGAAGCAATAGCGGACTGTCCTGCGCTGCGCTTAGTCTGCGTGACGCTCAGATGAAATAGTGCCATCGGCTTTCAACTCCTTTTCTCTGTTTGCTTGGCTGATGTGGGTAATCGCCATGTGACGGACGGCTCGCTGGACTTCGGACAGGGAAAAGATGTGTTCCATCAGCTCTGTCATTTCGGTGCGTGTGAGATCTTTGACCTCCGGGGCAAGGCTCTCAATCGTGCCGCCCAGATTGCAAAGGCGGTGTGTGCGCTTGGTGCGTTCACCTTTCTCCAGATACTTCTTTCTATTCTCCAGACGCTCCAGCTTGTGCTGTTCCTGTGCAAGCTGCGTCTCGGCTCGTTCCTTTTCGGCTCGGAGCTGGTCGAGGGTTTTCGGTTTTGTCATTGGGATTGACCTCCTTTTTTGATTTTGGGGATAAAAAAAGACCGTCAACTTTTCGCATAGTGCGACCAGTCAACGGTCTGATTTTCGGTATTTATTTTTTCAAACTTGCTGGCGGCGAACAGCATTTTATGCTGTTTGCGGACGGCAAGTCCACAGGGGATAGCTGCTTTAGCGGCGCAAGGGGGTGTAGCCACCTTGACGGAGCGAAGTGACGAAACATTCTCGGTCATGCAGTTTCTTTCTGCTGACAGAGAATGAAGCTCCGCAGGACGCACAATACTCTCGACAAGAGAGTATAGAAGTGCGCCCTTTAGTTCCTAAAGGGATTTTATCAGTTCGACAAACTTGAATTTTCTAATTAGTCTTTGCAAATAACCTTTAAACCTTCACAATCAATTACAATTCCCTGACAAGTCTTGGGCTTTGATTTAGGGTTATAAAATGCACTCTCAATACGCTTTTCGTCCAAATAATCCACGTATTTCTGGCTGTACATAGGTTCTTCACGAATTTGTAGCCGTTTTGTATCCAGCCATTGTATTTTGTGAACTCATTCCTCGAACAGATACAGAAGATATCCGTAACCCTCTGCTTCCATCTTTGCGTAAGGCACAAAGCGCAGGGCCGCACTGTTGATGCAGTAGCGCACGCCATTTGGGGACTCCGGATCGCCGGTGAACACATGACCAAGGTGAGAATCTCCGGCACGGCTTCTGACCTCTGTGCGGCGCATGCCGTGGCTCAGGTCCTCCAGTTCCACCACGGCAGGCTCTTCAATGGGCTTTGTGAAAGCCGGCCAGCCGCAGCCGCTCTCGTACTTATCCGTGGAGGAAAAGAGCGGTTCGCCGGTGACGATATCCACATAGATGCCCTTCTCGAACTGATCCCAGAACTCATTGCTGAATGGACGTTCCGTGCCGTTCTCCTGGGTGATGCGGTACTGCTCCTCCGTCAGTTTGTCCCGAATGGACTCTGCTGCGGGCTTTTGGTAGTCGCCTGGATCGATGCGAAGCTTGGAGAACAGCTCCATCTCCGCCCGCGGGATGTGGCAGTAGCCGTTCGGGTTCTTTTCGAGGTAGTTCTGGTGGTACTCCTCGGCAGGGTAGTAGTTCTTGAGTGGGCCGATCTCCACGAAGAACTTTTCACTGCGTCCCCGCTCGATCTCCGCAATGCGCTCCACCGTTTCCTTCGCGCTTTCGTTGGTGTAATAGACACCGGTCTGATACTGGCTGCCCCGGTCGTTGCCCTGCCGGTTCTCCACCGTGGGGTCGATCACATAGAAGTAGGCCAGCAGCAGGGCGTCGAGACTCACCTGTCCGGGGTCATACTCCACCCGCACGGCCTCCCGAAAGCCGGTCTCACCCTTGCAGACGGTCTTGTAATCGGCGTCCGCCTCGCAGGTGCCGTTGGCATAGCCGCTCTCGGCATCGATGACGCCGGGGATGGACTGCATCAGCTGTTCCATGCCCCAGAAGCAGCCGCCCGCCAGATAGATGACATTTTCCGTGGTATCCATATACATGCTTCCTTCACCGGACATATCAGAGGGCTGTCCGGTCCTTTCCTTCTCGTCCGTTTTCTGCGGAATATTTTTCTGCCCGGCAGTGCAGCCGCTCAGCAGCAGTACCGCGGTGAGCAGAAGCGGCAATACTCTCCGATACATGGTGTTTCCCTCCATTCTGAGATGATAAATTCGTTTGTCAGCCCATATCGGCGGCAAGAGCCTGGTCGATGAGCTTTTGCAGCGTCTCCGCCTGCTTCTTTTCCGTGATGGCGCCTACGATGGGGTCGCCCACAATATTGCCGCTGCGGTCGACCACATAGGTGGTGGGATAGGCAAAGATGTTGGTGGTAAACTTTCCCGCCTCACCATCTGAGTCAAAATACACATTCTGATAGGTGGCGTCCTTCTTGGCCAGTACATCTTTTGCTTCGGAAATTGCCGCTTCATCGCCATCCAATGTGAAGGTGTTGACACCGATGAGTGCGCCGCCCTTCTTCGCAAGCTCCTTGTTCAGCGCGTCCAGCTCGGAAAGCTCGCCCACGCAGGGATTGCAGGTGGTAAACCAGAAATTCACTACGGTGACGGCGTTGCCGGAGAACAGCTCGTCGCTCTTCACCGTGTTGCCGTCCAGGTCTTTCCCCTCAAAGGCGGGGAACTTCTGCATACTGCCCTGCTCGGCCATCTTGTCCGCGCCGCTCTGATCGGACGGCATACTCATATCATCGCCCGCGGGCATACTCATATCGCCGTCCATGGATTTCTGCATGATCTCGGGATACTTCTCTTCCAACTCGGTCAGCTTGTTTTCAATATTGCTGATCTCCGTGGCTGACTCCTTCAGCCACTCATACTCCTTGTCGGCGAACTGCTCTTTCGCGGTCTCGATGGTATCCAGCAGGAAGTCGCCGTAGTTTTTCCCGTCCTCGACCATGGCCATGCCCTTGTCGGCCTCCATAAAGACCTTTTCCCACAGCTCGGTATTTTCCGACAGGATCGCGTTCTCCCGCTCCAGCAGCTCCTTGTGCAGGCTGAGCGCCTCCTCGGCGTTTTTCGGCTCGCCGGTCATGGCGGAGCCGTTGCCGCTCATGTCACCCATCTTGTCATTGTTCTTCATGCCGCAGGCCGCCAGGGCCAGCACCATCAGCACGGCAAAAGCCAGTGCAAAAATTCTCTTCATGTTCATTTTGATTCCTCCATCGTTGTTTTCTTTGGTGTTTCTTTCCCGTTGCCGAAGCCGTAACGGAAGCACACGGCGTTCGTCGGACAAGCGCGGACGCACATTCCGCAGCGGATGCACTCGGTGTGGTTGGGCGTTTTCGTCACATCCACATCCATCTTGCAGGCTCTGGCACACTTTCCACAGGAGACGCACTTACTCTTGTCCACCTTCATCTGGAAGAGGGACACCCGGTTGAACAGCGCATAGAACGCGCCCAGTGGGCAGAGCCACTTGCAAAACGGCCGGTAGAACAGTACGCTCAACACGATCACCGACAGCAGGATGCTGAACTTCCATGTAAACAGCTTGCCCAGCGCCGCCCGGATGCCGGAATTGGCAAGGGACAGCGGGATGGCTCCCTCCAGCACGCCCTGCGGGCAGAGGTATTTACAGAAGAACGGGTCGCCCATGGCTACATCATTTACAAGGAACGCCGGCAGCAGGAAAACCATCACCAGCAGTACGGCGTACTTGAAGTATCGCAGGGGCTTGAGTTTCTTTGTGGAGAGCTTCTTCGTGGGGATTTTGTGCAGCAGCTCCTGAAACCAGCCAAAGGGGCACAGAAAACCGCAGATGAAGCGTCCCAGCAGGACTCCCAGCAAAATGAGGAAACCTGTGATATAATAGGAGAAGCTGAACTTGGATGAGCCCACCACTGCCTGAAACGCCCCGATGGGACAGGCACCGGAGGCCGCTGGGCAGGAGTAGCAGTTCAGCCCCGGCACGCAGACGGTTTTCCCTGCGCCCTGATACAGGCCTCCTTTGAGAAAGTTCGGCAGGTGCAGGTTGGTCAATAAGGCTGCCCCTGCCTGTATCCAACTCCGAAAGCGGGACAGGAGTTGTGACGCGCCCGAAAATTTTTTACCCAATGCCCACACACTCCAGACATAATTTAATCGCTTTGCTCAGCACCGTCGCCGCCTCACCGCGCCATACGCCGAAGCACAACATGGCGATACCCACAACCAGCAACAAGGCCTGCGCCGCCGTTTTTTTTACATGGCTCAATTCCATCACCCTTTCACTTTTTCTGCTACCATCATAACGCAAGAGAGTTAAAGTCCTTGTTAAGAACGAAAATTTAATGCAAACTTTATCTGGGTTTGCTATAATTAAAAACAACATGAAAATGAATAAAGAAGGAGGGCTCTTATGCACCTTTTAGTAATTGAAGATGAACGCGCCCTGTGCGAAACCATCGTCCGCAGCCTGCGACGCCAGGCATACAGCGTGGACTGCTGCTACGACGGGGAGAAGGCGGTGGAGCTTCTGGGCGTGGAGCGCTACGATCTGGTACTGCTGGATCTGAACCTGCCGGGGAAGGACGGCATGACAGTGCTGCGCACCCTGCGGCAGACCGACCGGGAGACAAAAGTACTGATCCTCTCCGCCCGGGGTGAGGTGGAGGACAAGGTGGAGGGACTGGACGCGGGAGCCAACGACTATCTGGCAAAGCCCTTTCATCTTGCCGAACTGGAGGCTCGCATTCGCAGCCTGACCCTGCGGCAGTTCACCCAGCAGGATGTGCTGCTGATCTGCGGTGAGCTGACCTTTGACACCCGCTCCCGTACCGCCGCCGTCAACGGGCAGACGCTGACGCTCACCCGCAAGGAAACAGGGATACTTGAATACCTGATGGTGCATCAGGGGCGGCCCGTGAGCCAGGAGGAGCTGATGGATCACGTTTGGGACAACAGCGTGGACAGCTTCAGCAATTCCATTCGCGTCCACATCTCCGCCCTGCGCAAAAAGCTCCGCGCCGCGCTGGGTTATGATCCCATCCGCAACCGCATCGGCGAGGGCTATCTGATGGGGGGCGAGGAAGCATGAAGCATCTTTCCTTGCAATGGCGCATCACCCTGATGACCGTCCTGCTCATCGGTGCCACCTGCGTAATCATGAATCTGCTGCTCTGCTCCTCCGGCGTGTACTATATGGACACCATTGCGGACAGCTTACAGGGCGGCAGCACGGTAATCCTGAATGAGGGCGAAGCGGCGAGCTTTGACCCGCAGCTCATAGCGCCCGACGAGGAGCTGACCATCGTCATCGATGGGGCGCAGGGGCGCTTCCGCACCACCAACTGGTACATCACGGCTGCGGTAACGCTGCTCAGCGGCATTCTGACCTATTTTGTCAGCGGACGTGCGCTCAAGCCCCTGCGCAGTTTTGCCTCGCAGGTGGAGCAGGTGCAGCTGAACAATCTTGCCGATATGAGGATCGATGAAGACGTCATTCCAGAATTTCAGCAGCTGAGCCGCTCGTTCAACCAGATGCTGGAGCGGCTGAACAATGCCTTTGCCGCCCAGCGGCAGTTCACCGGCAACGCGGCCCACGAACTGCGCACGCCACTGGCACTAATGCAGGCGCAGTTGGAGCTGTTTTCCGCGGAGCATCCTGATGTGCGACCGGAGACGGCGGAGTTCCTCACGCTTTTGCGTGAGCAGACGGAACGGCTGATACAGCTGACCAGGACACTGCTGGAGATGAGCAATCTGCGGCAGGTGGCGCGGAACGAGCGGATCCAGCTCGCTCCCATGATTGAGGAGATCTTCACAGATCTTGCGCCGCTCTCAGATAAGCTCGGCGTCACGCTGACGGCGGAGGGCGACGGCATTATGACCGGCAGCGATGCACTGATCTACCGGCTGATCTTCAACCTGACGGAGAATGCTGTCAAGTACAACCGGCCGGGCGGCTCGGTGCGGGTCTGTGTCACACAGGAAACGGAAAAACTCCTGATTCGCGTTTCCGATACCGGCTGCGGCATTCCGGAGAAGTATCAGCAGAGCATCTTCCAGCCCTTTTTCCGGGTGGATAAGTCCCGCAGCCGCGAGTACGGCGGTGCGGGACTGGGGCTCTCGCTGGTATGGGAGATCGCCGACCTCCACGGCGGCTCCGTTTGGGTGGAGGAAAGTTCCGAGAAGGGCACTACCATTGCGGTGGGGGTGCCAACGCAACAATCAACGAAGCCCTAAAACCCTTTTATTCGTTTTTCGCCGCTTCGCTCGCCGCGCTGCGGCGTTCCTCTCTGTATGGGGCGGTCAGCCGGAAAGAGAAGCGTCCCTTTTCAATCTCAAATTCCTTGCAGCCCGTGTCCGGGTCTACGTCCGTCAGCTTGCAGACGGCGTGGGAATGAATGCGACTTTCTTGTTATCAATTTCTTCTTTTATCAAACTTCCTACACTTGAAAAGTGCGAACATAAAAACAGCTTCATCCATATTCTCCTTTATAAATTTGTTGCTCAATTTCGTGTTCAAATTATACCATAAAACTTGTGAACAATTCTACCTCAACTTTTGTGAGATATGAGAAAAGTCCGAACAGTTTTCTGCCCGGACTTCCTCGCTCAATCATAAATCAATTCCGCTTTCACAACTTCCTCTGCCTGTGCCTTGCAAGCGTTCATCTGCCGTACCCACTCCATCTGATTTTCGGCTTTCAGCTGTTCGGTCACGCCGTTTTGCTCTGCCAGTGACCGCACGATCAGCTCTATTCGGTTTCGTGCCGCTTCGTCAATCTCGGCGCAATGCTCAAAAAGCTTATCTGATAACACCAGCTCATTGAACAGTATCGGACGGTGCATTTTCCAGATACGCCTTGCGAAGTCTGCCGTAGTGTCCGAGGGGCTTGGTCTTGCGGATAACGATGTTCGGGATAAGGTAATCTCCGTTCTGTGTGTAAGTGATATTCATGCTGTTTGTACTCCTTTCATCGGCTCTCTCTGCGGTAAACTGCTGACAGGGACGAACACTCCCTTTGCAATGTCCTCCGCACGAATGGCGGCTTTCTTGGCTTCGATTTCCGCCTTTTTCCGCTTCTTGATTTTGTCCTCGTATCGCTTCTGCGCTCCGCTGGCTTTCCGCTTCAAGTAGTTCTGATGAAGCCTGTCCTTGCGTTCCTCACGCTTGCGGATTTCCTCTAATTCTTCCGGGGTCAGCTCAACTTCTCCAAACGCCGGGGGAACAAATCGCCCGACAAAATTGAAGTAAATCTCGACCTCCTGTGTGGTCTGTATACTGCCTTTGCGGTCACGCTCATGCACAAGGATTTTCTCGATAAACTCGTTGAGCATGGCAATGGTCAGCTTGTCGAAGTTCTCATATTTGTCAATCAGAGCGATAAAACGGTCAGCGTCCTTTTCATGCTTCTCATAGCTCTTGACTGCCTTTTCCAGAACAGAGATTTCAGCGGTAAGCTCGGTCTGTTCCTTTTCGTATTGAGCGTCCAGAGTGGCGTATCTGCTGTCGGACAGCTTGCCTAAAATGTTATCCTCATAGATTTTGCAGAGCAGGACTTCCAGCTCGGAAACTCTCTGCTTTGCTGTGGCAAGGCGTGTCCGCTGTTTCCTGACCTCTGTGGTCTGCTGGCTGGACTGCGCTTCCTGCACCACACGGACAAACTCGGCTCTGTCATGCTTCGCATACTCGGCAATGGCTTTCAGCATTTCAGAGACAAGGGACAGTACCACATCTTCATTGATACGGTGCTGGGTCTTGCAGAGCGTTCCGCAAGGAACTTTGGTGTACTGTGAGCAGGTGTATTGAGAAATGCGCTTGCCGTTATTGGTGCGGTGGACATACATCTTGCCGCCGCAATCGGCACAATAGAGCAAGCCCGTGAGGGGAGCTGCTTCGCCCCAGCCGTCCGGGTAGCGTCTGACATTCCCACGGATTTTCTGCACAAGGTCAAAGGTCTGCTGGTCAATGATAGGATCATGGGTATTCTCGAAAATTGTCCATTCGTCCTCCGGAACATAATGGCTTTTCTTGTCCTTGAAGTGCTTTCGGGTCTTGAAGTTGATGGTGTGTCCCAGATACTCACGCTTTTCAAGAATGTTGCAGATGGTGGAAGAACCCCAACCGTACACATCTTTGAAAGTCTTGTTTTTGTTCACGCCCTCGCCGTGCCGGGCAAGGTAAGCGGACGGAATGAGGACTTTTTCTTCTTTCAGCTTGCTGGCGATCTGATACGGACCGTAGCCGTCAATCGTCATGGAAAAGATGCGCTTGACCACCTCTGCGGCTTCGGGGTCAACCAGCCATTGGTCTCTGGCTTCGTTCCAGAGATAGCCGTAAATGACCGTGCCTGTGAGGTGCTTGCCGGACTTGCCTTTGGACTGGAAAGTGGAACGGATTTTACGGCTGGTGTCTCTGGCATAATACTCGTTCATGATGTTGCGGAAAGGGGTAAAATCATCGTCCCCTCTGGCACTGTCCACGCCGTCATTGATGGCGATAAGGCGAACGCCACGCTGACGCAGGATTTCCATAATCTGACCGACTTTCAGATAGTCACGACCCATGCGGCTCATGTCCTTGATACACAGGTACTCCACATTCCCGGCTTCCACTTCTTTCATCATTGCCAAAAATCCGGGACGGTCAAAGCAAGTACCACTAATGCCATCGTCCGTGAAATGGACAATGTTTGTAAAGCCCTGCCGGGCGGCGAACTCTTCCAACATAGCTTTTTGATTGGAAATGGAATTGCTCTCACGCTGTTGGTCATCATCTTTGCCAAAGTCATCACGGCTCAATCGTTCGTACAGAGCTGTGATTTTCTCGTTTTTTCTCATAGCTTGCGCTCCTTTCTTCGGTTTTAGGTTGTGTGTTCTAAGAGACTTCCCAACCGATTGATTAAGAAGTCTTTTAGAGCATACAACACCAGCTGCCAGCTTGTACTTTTTGTACTGGCGGACAGCGAAATGGTTGGGCTTCTCTGCCTCCAGCGCGTCAAACATCAGGTCAACGGGGTTTTTGAACTCCTCGTCATCCTCCCGGACCTCCATCGCATTGATGAACTCGATGAGGGTGGAAAAATTCTGTTCCTCCACCGGGGCCTCATAGTGGATATACCCGATAAGGGCGCAGTACAAAAGCGTTTCCGCCTTGACCCAGAAATCGTCCCCGGCCTTGCCCTCGCCCTTGGTATTGGCGATCAGCGTGGTGACCAGCTTCAAGATGTCCTTCTCCGAGTGGATGTAGGCAAAGGGGTTATAGTGCATGGACTTCTTGAAGTTAATGGTGTTGAGGACTTTGATCCGGTACGGCTCATAGATGACCTTGCCGTGCTTATCCTTCATGGGTTTGCCGTCCTTGCCCAGCTTGGAGGTGCCTCGCTGGAGCATTTTGCCGCACTCCACCAGGATGGTGCCTTTGGGGTCTGTGACCACATAAGAGCTGTGCATCTGCATCAGGTTCGGTTTCAGCCAGAACCGGGTCTTACCGGAACCGGAGCCGCCAATCACCAGCACATTTTTGTTTCTGGCAGTCTTGGGGTCTTTGGGACGGCTGTTCATAGTCAGGCTCTCGGTTTTCGTCAGAATCACATTGTTCTGGAACACCGGGTCGATGTAAGGAGCGATGTCCTCATGGGTTCCCCAGCGGGCAGAACCATACTCCATGCCGTGGCGATACTTTTTGGCGTTCTTGCTCTTGAGATAGACCGCCAGCCGCAGGCCAGCACCACAGCACAGACCCACCAGTAAATCCAGCGGGTGCAGGCTGGGCCACCAGCTTGCCAGCGCCACCGGCAGCGTGGAGAAGAACGAGAGCATTTTTGCCGAAGCGTCCGCGCCCTGCGCCCTGCGCCATCCTTCTCCGAAGTTGGTGGCAAACAGTCCCATCAGAATATACGGCAGGTTCAAAATCAGGAGCTTTTTGATGTCAAGCTGCTTTTTCATCGTTCCAGCTCCTTTCGCCTGGTGCGATCCACCACGGCATTTTTGACCAGCTCTTTGAACTGGTTCAGCTTTGCCAGCACAGACGGACGCTCTGTTTTCTCTGCTTTTTTCACTTTTTTGCCGGTGTACTCAGTAAAGGCGGCGGTCAGCGCATCCGCATCCCGACCTTTGAAAAAGATCAGGTACTTGGGCGGGGAGGTGCTGCGGTCTTTTTTCACCGCATAATCCACACCGTATTTCCGGGCAATCTTTTCAAACTCCTTGATGGAGGGGTCGGTGATCTCAATGTTGGATACGCCCTGATTCTGCCCTACAAGCTGCTTGACCGTCTGCTTGCCCTGGGGTTTGACTGGGATTTCCCGTTTTCGCTGCTTATTCAGCTTCTTTTCCTTGCAGTGGGCAAGGTATTTACAAATGGCGGCCTTAAACAGCCGCCCGGTGAACTTTGTGCCGTTGACTACCAGCGTTAAAGTCCTGTTTTCCACTTCTTCCTGCATGGGATAACGCCTCCTTTCCGCAGATTTTGCAGGGATGGGTCAGAAAATTTAAGGCGGAACCACCAGCCGCCGCAGAAGATACCGCATCATCATATCATCAGCAGGATGCTGTCCCGCAGCTGGGCAAAAAAGAGCTTGCCCTGGGGCGTTACCAGTGTATAGGAGCCGGTATGCCCATGATTGCAGTAGTCCTTAACGGTAAACAGGCCGTCGTTGGCAGGCTTTGCATAAGGCAGCACATTCCCGGACGGGGCGCGGTACACAAACCGCTGTTCCAGCAGGAATCGGACAAACCGGCGCTCCGGCACAACCAGTTCTTTGGCGGTGGTGCGGAGGTTGGTGCTGTGCTTGAGGTCGATAAACAGGTCATAAAAGGCTGCCTTGCCCTCCAGCATGGCGTTTTCTTTCCGCAGCACCGCATTTTCCTCGCGCTCGGCCAGCAGGTCGGAACAGAGTTTCATCATGGCTTCCGGGGAAGTGGCAACCTCCCACAGCTTTTCTCTGGTGATGTAAGCCCCGTGTTTTCGGATAGAGGGCAGCACCTCATCAAATACCCAGCGTTCAAACCGTTCCGCAGAGGGCAGCTTGCTGTGAACGATTAGGCGGTACACATCGCCTTCGGGAATAAATTTCATTCGCTGAATACCGCCGTTAGAAGGGGGCGGTAAAACGCAGACCCCTTTGCAGTGGGCTGTGATGGCATCAGCGGTACGTTGGTATCCAAGTGCTTTCGCAATATCCTTTCCGCAAAACAGCACTTTGCCGTCCTGCTCAAAAGTGCGGATACTGCCGAACTCCTGATTGCTGAAAATTTCCATCTGATTCATAGCGTAACCTCCTGTAAAAGACATTGTTGTGGGATGAAAAAAGACGGCCTTACCAGCCGCCTGCGTTCATATCGTGATTGACCTGTGAAGTGTAGTGGTTGCTGATGGTGGTGGGAGCGTTAAACAGCACCGTCAGCAGGTATTGCTTCATGTTGCGGACTTCGGTGGTGTTTTTCTGCAAGCTGTCCATGACAAACCGGATATGTTCGCTGTCCAGCTTCAAAAAACGGGAGCGCACCACCTCATGGGGAAAGTCGCTGCCAGCGATCCGGGTGGTTTTGCGTCTGGCACAGACGGTTTCCACCATCAGCTCCACGATCTCGTCCAAATCCTCCCGATAGGTAGCAAACTCCCTGCACAGGTAGTCATACTCAATGTTCTCTAAAATCAAATCCCGATAATTTTCTATCTCGGAGACTGACATCGCATCCCTTCCTTTCCGTTCCGGCAGTCTTGCCGCCGTTTTCTCCCGGAAGGGAATAGAATCGATACTTGATCCATCTGTTATTATTTTTTGAGTATTGGATTTCTCTATATTTAATTCTGCGGGCTTTTCCGTATCCGGTTTCTCCATATCCGGGTTTTCCGTATCTGGTGAAGCCGTATCCGGCTGGGGCGTATCCGGGTTCTTCGGCTGCGGTTGCTCATAGATGACATACTCGGTGTCGCTGATCCGGCCCTGCCGATCCCGCAGTTGATGGCGTACAATGTACCCGGCAGTTTCCAGCTCCCGCAGCGCGCCGCCGATAGCGTCCACGCCCTCCTTGCAGATTTTCGCAAGCCCTCTGGTGGTGTAGTTCCAGTCCTCCGGCAAGGACAGCATCATGGAAAGCAGCCCCTTGGCCTTGAGGGACAGCTTCCCGTTGCGTAAATGATGGTTGCTCATCACGGTATAATCTCTGGTTCGTTCAATACGAAATATGGCCATTGACCTCACTCCTTCCAAATTTCTCAGGGTATGAAAAACGCCACACTCCTGTAAAAAGAATTGTGGCGGTCACGATTTCTGTTCTTTTTTCCTGCGCCGGTAGGGGCGCTTAGGCATGGGCGGTTTATCCAGCAGGCTATTCCTCTGTGAAAACGGGAGCGTCTGGAAAATGCGGTCAATGTCGGCGGTTTCCATATCATGCTGGGAACGACAATCCTCCCGGATTGCTTCCCGGATTTCCTTTACAGTGCACATTTCAATCCTTTCCTTTCGCAGTAATGGCTTGTTTATGAGTGGCGGCGGTGCTTGTCCGGCTTAAAATCGAGGATGTGTCCCTCGATGATACGGGCGTGCCGCCTGATTTTGATTTCCCGGCGCTTCTGGCTTACGAGGGCGGCCTGATAGCCGTCCTCCGTAAGAAACAGCCGCATTTCATCACCGGGACTGCCGTAGGCGCAGGAACGCAGGACAGAAAACTCAATCATCCGGCGAGTGTTATCCTGAAAACGCTCCACGGCAAGAATGTTATGTCCTTTCAGCTCACGGGCTGAAATATCCCTCATAGGCTGCTCCTTTCTCAGCGTTCATGCTGTTGCTGGCGTTTTTTCTGCCACTGTTCCAGCAGCTTGATAATGGTTTCCTGCATCCTGGCCGGAGTATAACTCTTGGGAAAATACTTCCGCAAAGTGTCCGAAGTGAATGTCACCTTGTCCAGATCGCTTTTCTTTTCCTCGCCCATAATGGCCCGCATCACATCAATGGATAAACGCCCCTCTTGGCTGAACTTCTTGAGCCGCTGGGCCTGGGAGAGAGAGGGGGTGGCCTGTTCGCTGTCCATCGCGTCCAAAAGCTGGATCTGTTCCTCTTTTTTGAGGAAAGACAGCTCGTAGGCCGGATTAAAGGCGATTTTCTTTTCATCCACCATATCCAACAGTTCGGGAATTAGCTCGGTTAATCGGATATAACGCATGATCTGAATGCCACTTTTCTCACCAGCATCTTTGGCCACCTTGTCACGGGCACTCAACTTCTGTTCGACTTGAACAGAAGTAAGGTCTGTTCTTGCTCCCTGATGTTTGATGGCCTCTAACTTCATGCGATAAGCCCATGCTTTTTCACTGGGCATAACTTTCTCGCGCTGGATATTGGCATCTACCATCTCTATAACCGCTTCTTCATCGGTCATATCCCTGATAATGACTGGCATATCCTCCAAACCTGCCAACTCGCTGGCTCGGTGGCGGCGATGGCCAGAAATAATCTCATAGCCACCATCCGGGTCAGGGCGCACAAGGCCAGGCGCACGAACACCGCGCTTTTTAACACTATCCAGCGTTTCCTGCATCTTGGGGTCATCATCCTTGAAACGGTAAGGCTGACCTGTAAATGGCACCTCGGTCTGCATAGCTGGATACCCTTTAAAGTAGTGCAATTGTGTAAGGGGGATACGGACAACTCTCTCTTCGTCGGCTTCCTGACGTTCCTGCTCCGTGGTAAAAAGATCATCTACCGATGCCAGCTCTACTTTTTTCGCGCTGCTTTTCAAGTTTCGTCACCTCCTGCGTCAGATTTTTGTAGCTCTCAGCCACCTTGCCGCCAGGGTCATGGGCAAAAATGCTCTTGCCCTCGGCGCTGATTTCCTTTGCCCTAACAGAATGGGGAATCTCGGTGGCGAACACCTTGATTTTGCTGCCGTAGGTCTCCCGCAGCAGGGCGGCGATCTCCTTGGCAAAGTTGGTGCGGTTGTCCACCATCGTCAGCAGGATGCCGTCAATCTGGAGTTTGGGGTTAATCTGTCGCTTCACCTTATTTACTGTTTGGAGCAGCTGTTCTAATCCTTTTGCGGGCAGATACTCAGCCTGGACGGGAATTATGACCCTATTGGCGGCTGCCAGCGCATTGACCGTGAGCATACCCAGGGAGGGCTGACAATCAATCAGGATATGGGAATACTGTCCCTTTACGGTGTCCAGGTATTGCCGCAGGATAGTCTCGCGGCTCATGGCGTTCACCAGAGAAACCTCCATGCCGGAGAGCTGAATGTCAGCAGGCATCAGGTCAACGCCTTCCGGGTGGTGCAGGATGCCCTCACCGGGTCGCAGCGGCTCGTCCATCAGGATGCGTCCCATCGCGTCGGAAAGGGTAAAGGGTAGCTTGTCCGGTTGGGGATAACCCAGGCTGATGGTCAGGCTGCCTTGCGGGTCTCCGTCGATCAGCAGGACTTTCTTCCCAGCCTGCGCCAAACCGATTCCAAGATTGGCACAGGTTGTGGTTTTGCCAACGCCGCCCTTCTGGTTGGCGATGGCGATGATTTGCGTGTTCATTGACTTCACCTCATTTCTGATTGTTGCTGTTGCTTCTGGAAATAGAAAAAGCCGCCACTCCAAAATTAAAAGTGAAGTGACGGCTCTTTCTATCGCCGGAATACGAGTTCTTGAAATGAAAAAACACCCAGTCATTTTACACTGAGTGCTGTATCAAATTCATATTCAATTATCCAAATTAGGTCAAGCTATGCCAAACTGCCACAGCCCAAAACAAAGGGAAGGAGAGCTGAAAAGCGCCCCAAAAACACCGCAAAAATCAGCTCTCGGTTGTCCTATAATTTAACCACTAACCCCTTTTTTTACCCCCATTTTTGCCGGTTGTCCTATATTTAACCACGGAAAATTGGGTGAAAACGGCTCTCGTTTTACCAAATTTAGTCAAACTATATTAGCCCGTTTAGATATAGTAAAACCCCGGAAAACCTTGATTTTCCGGGGTTTTTGAACCATTTTGATACGGTTTGAACAGCAGATTATCTCTTGCTGAACTGAGGTGCTCTACGAGCTGCCTTGAGACCGTACTTCTTTCTCTCTTTCATTCTTGGGTCTCTGGTTAAATAGCCAGCTTTCTTGAGGATCGGACGGTAATCAGCGTCTGCCTGAAGAAGAGCCCTTGCGATTCCGTGTCTTACAGCACCTGCCTGTCCTGTAAAACCACCACCATGAACGTTAACCAGTACGTCAAACTTATCGTTGGTCTCTGTAGCAACTAACGGCTGACGAACAACAACTTTTAATGTTTCAAGACCGAAGTACTCATCGATATCTCTCTTATTAACTGTGATCTTACCTGTACCCGGTACTAAATATACTCTGGCGATAGATTTTTTTCTTCTGCCTGTTCCATAAAATTTTGCATTAGCCATGATAACTTCCTCCTTTCAGTACCTTAATTAAAATTTGATTTCTAAAACTTCTGGTTTCTGAGCCGCATTATCATGTTCCGATCCAGCGTAAACGTGAAGTTTTGTCATCATGCTTCTTCCTAAAGGTCCTTTCGGAAGCATACCTTTAACTGCTAATTCCATAACCTTCTCCGGCTTCTTAGCCATCATTTCTCTTAAGGTTGTTTCCTTCATTCCGCCTACATAATCAGAGTGATTGTAGTAAATCTTCTGGTCTAACTTCTTTCCAGATACGTTCACCTTATCTGCATTTACGATAATTACATAATCGCCGCAATCCATGTGTGGTGTGAAAATCGGTTTATTCTTTCCTCTTAATACTTTAGCCACTTCTGAAGCCAAGCGTCCTAATGTATGTCCTGTAGCGTCAACTACGTACCATTTTCTCTCAATTGTTGCTGGACTAGCCATAAAAGTTTTCATTGGTTAACCTCCTGTTAAATTGCTGTTATTATTAAAACTATATCGTAAAACGCTCACTCCGGGGCATTGGCATAAGCATTTTCGTCTAACGTCACAGTTATACATTATATTACATTCAGCCGGGTGTGTCAACCTCTTTTTCCCATAAAATCAAGGTTTTTTCGATGTTTTTTACAAAAGTTTTTCACCTGTGCGGTTGGGGGCTGCCCCGGCATACATCCTGCCACAGGCTCCTGCCGGAACAGTCCCAACCGCACAAGCAGAATTTTTTTTCGTATGGAACAGTTCAGATTCGCCGTCTGTCATACCCTCGTAAGATGACTTACCGGCTTCATCTGGATAAAGAGCGGAACATACTCGATGATCAGGGACGAATTCTCCAGTCCGTACCACCGGTCCGGTGTGCCTGCGAAATGGCGGATCGTGTATTTCAGCGATATGGCCGCCCGTTTAAAGGGACCGATATCGCTTTCCGGAACCAGAAGCTTCCGGATCATACAGAATTTAAATGTCCCCACGACGCCCGGCTCATAGATGGAATACCGGCGCTTCTGAGACGGCAGCTCCCCACTCTTCACCATCTCGTCCACGATTTGCCTCAAGTAGACATTCACCCTCTGATTTTCCCGAAAGCCCAGCTTAAGCTGCACACGGAACATGTAATTTGTCCCCATGCTGTCCACGCTGTATTCCCGGGTATAGGGCTCATCCGTGACGGTAATGCCCACAAACCAGTATGCATTGGCACGCTTTGGCTTCTTGTCAAAGATGGAATACAGAATGTCTCTGTCCAGCTTATTTTTGTCACTGTCCTTTGTAATGAAGACCAGATTGTCGGCCAGCAGCTCCTGGGAACTGTCATTTTTTAATTTTTCCAGCTGGGTCAGATACTTCCGCAGGGGCAGGAGCACCGCCTGGGAAGACTCAATGCCGGTCCCCTCATGCCATACGACCATGATCCCAAACAGAATCAAAGCCATAAAGAGCGCCACGTATCCCCCATGGCTGAACTTACTTAAGCTGGATAGGAAAAAACTCCCCTCCAGACCGCCGAAGAAGGCCAGGAAAAGGAAAGGCACCACAGCCAGTTTCTTCACCTTCCGCAGATAGAGAAAGAGCAGCACCGTTGTCATCAGCATGGTCAGCGTAATCGCCAGCCCGTAAGCCGCTTCCATATGGGCGCTGGTCTGAAACAGAAGAACCACTCCGGTACAGGCAAACCACAGCACCTGATTCACCAGCGGAATGTAAATCTGCCCTTTTCGCTGGGAAGGGTATGTAATCTGCATATGAGGCATTAAATCCAGCCGGCTCGCCTCCGATACCAGCGTAAAGGAACCGGATATAAGCGCCTGGGACGCGATAATCGCAGCAGCCGCGCCGAGGACCACGGCAAAGGGCCGGATTCCTTCCGGCAGCATCTGAAAAAATGGATTCATATCCGGTATCGCCGCCAGCGCCCCATTGGATTTACAGGCCATCAGCCAGGCCCCCTGCCCGAGATAATTGATAATCAGGCAGATCTTGACGAAAGGCCAGCTCAGGAAAATATTGTTCTTTCCCACGTGCCCCATATCCGAGTACAGCGCCTCCGCGCCGGTTGTCGCCAGAAACACGCTGCCTAAGATCATTATCCCGGCATCATTGGCCGGACTGGTCAGAATCTTCACCGCGTAGACCGGATTAAAGGCTTTCAGTACCGCCACATTCCCGCCTATGTTCCCCAGCCCTGCCGCGGCCAGAAACAGAAACCAGACTGCCATGACAGGGCCGAAGGCCCTTCCGATGGAACTGGTGCCCGCTCTCTGAACCAGGAACAGCAGCGCAATAATTGTAATCGTTATAATAATGATCTTATTCTGCCCGTCTCCCAGCAGCTCACTCATGGAAGAGATGCTTCTAAGACCCTCGATCGCCGTCGTCACCGTCACTGCCGGTGTCATCACACCATCCGCCAGCAGGGCCGCTCCGCCAATCATGGCCGGAAAGATGAGCCATTTTCCAAAATGCTTTACCAGACTGTACAGGGAGAAGATACCGCCCTCACCGTGGTTATCCGCCTGCATGGCCACCACCACATATTTCATCGTCGTCAGCAGGGTGATGGTCCAGATGACCAGGGAGAGCGCGCCTAAGATCAGTTCGTCGCTGACTCCTCCCAATCCCCCGTTGCCGGCCACAATTGACTTCATTACGTACATGGGAGACGTCCCGATATCCCCGTACACCACCCCCATCGTGATCAATACAGCACCAGCGCTCGTCGGTATCTCATGTGTCTTTGTTCTGTCCGCCGTCATATCAAAACCTCTTTTTCGGCAGCGCCCTTATCTCCCTGCGCATTCAAGGCCCGCCGCAGAATATTCATTTGCACGAAAAAAGACGGCTGTATCACAACCGTCCCGGCATTCCTGCCATGGAGATTTTAGCAAGTATATCAAAAACCTCCGCCGTATACAAGTAACAATTCCGTTAAAAATCAGGTCTCCTCCCCGCTCTTTCCCCAGACTCGCGCGTCGTGGGTCACATACCATCCGTCCTTCTCGTCCGAAGGCCAGAACACGTAATAGCCGTATGCCTTGCCCGCTTCGATCCGCCCAACGGCTTCCTGATCGTTTACATAAACCGTCTCCGCTCCGTTCCTGACGGCCTGGTGCACCACCCGGAACAGAAGGCGTTCAAACTCCTCCGGGATGCACCGCTCTATGGTGAGAAACGACTGCTTCTCTTTTGCCGTCTTCGTCTGATCCAGAGAATATTTCCATTCCTTATTTTCAGCCGCTATGACAGGGCGAAGCTCCGTCTCTTCCTCCAGGCTGATCAGCGTCAGTCCCCTGGCCACCGCGGTAGGGCCTGCTGCCGCGCGGTTTCTGGCATCCAGAATCTCCTCCACATGCTCCGGCGGATAGACTCCCAGCCCCACCTTCATCAGCGTCCCCGCGATAATGCGGACCATATTATAGAGGAACCCGCTTCCGCTGACCCGTATCGTAATCATATCGCCCGTCTTCACGACGTCCAGGCTGTAAATGGTACGCACCATGTCCTCCGCCTGGGTCCTCGGTGCGCAGAAGCTGGTAAAATCATGTTCTCCCACCAGATACGCCGCCGCCTCCTTCATCTTCTCTGCATCGAGGGGGAAGTAACAGAAATAGGCGTACAGCCGCAGCGTCGGAATCTCGATCTTCCGGTTCAAAATTCTGTATTCGTACGTCTTTACGCAGTTGCATTTTCTGGGATGCCACGTTAAGGGAACCTCCTCCGATGCAAGGACCCGGATGTCCTCCGGCAGTCTCTGGTTGAGTGCAAAACAGACCTTATCCGCCGGCATCCGGCTCTCCGTATCGAACACAGCCACATTACCATCGGAGTGGACGCCGGAATCCGTCCGGCTGGCCCCGATTACCGCCACCTTTTCGTGAAACAGGGCGGTCAGCGCCTCGTTTAAGACTTCTTCTATGGTCCGCCCGTTGTTCTGTATCTGCCATCCGCAGTAATTTGTGCCGTCGTAGGCCACTATCAGCTTAATCCGTTTCATCTTCTCAAAAACCGCCTTATATCAGGATTCTTAAAACAACTATCACAGCCAGGTAAAAGACGTAAACCAGATACGTCACACCGTCCCGCTTTGCATAGTGAAGCGGCTTCATCTTCGTTCTTCCCTCGCCGCCGCGGTAGCATCTCGCCTCCATGGCCATAGCCAGATCCGTAGCCCGCCGGAACGCGGAGATAAACAGAGGCACGAGGAGCGGAATCATGTTCTTCGCTCTCTGAATGATATTACCGCTTTCAAAATCAGCGCCTCTCGCCATCTGCGCCTTCATGATCTTATCCGTCTCCTCTACCAGAATCGGGATAAAACGAAGTGCGATGGACATCATCATGGATACCTCATGTACCGGCAGTCCTATCTTCTTTAAAAATCCAAGGCTCTTTTCCAGTCCGTCTGTCAGCTCATTGGGCGTGGTCGTCAGCGTCATAACCGACGATCCCACCACCAGATAGATCAGCCTGACTCCCATGAATCCGGCCGTCATTAAGCCCTCCTTTGTCACCTTTAAAAACCACAGCTTAAAGACCACTTCACCCGGGGTCAGAAATAAGTTAAAGCTGACACTGATTAAGAGCAGGAAGATGATGGCCTTAAGTCCCCGCACCATGAACTTAAATGGAACGTGGCTCAGTCTGATTGCCATGGCAAGAAAAAGCGTGGCCACCAGATAAGCCCAGATGCTGTCTGCGACAAACAGGGAAATAATAAATACCATGGTTCCGAACAGCTTTGTCCTCGGGTCCATCCGGTGAAGTACGGAATCCACCGGATAATACTGCCCCAGTGTAATATCTCTTAACATAATGTCTCCTGTCCGCGGCTTCCGTCACCGCAGGCCGCCTGTCCTTCCTTTTTTAACAGCGCAAGGATCTCATCTCTCGCTTCCTCCACCGTTGTAATATTATTGTCAATGGGAACTCCATGATCCCGCAGCGTATGCACCACATAGGTGATCTGCGGTGCGGCCAGACCGATGGCCTCCAGTTCCCTGTAATGCTTAAATACTTCCTTCGGCGTGTCGTCAAACACCTTCTCCCCGTGGTTCATCACGAGAATCCGGTCCACGTATTTTGCGATGTCCTCCATGCTGTGGGACACCAGAATGATCGTCATCTTTTTCTCATGATGAAGACGTTCAATCTGTTCCAGGATCTCATCGCGTCCCCTCGGATCCAGTCCCGCCGTAGGCTCGTCCAGAATCAACACCTCCGGCTCCATGGCCAGCACACCGGCAATGGCCACCCGGCGCTTCTGGCCGCCCGACAGCTCAAAGGGCGACTGCTTATAAAAGCTCTCATCCAGCCCTACCATCGTAAGCGCTTCCCTTGCCCGGCTCTGCGTCTCCTCCTTCGACAGTCCCTGGTTCTTCGGCCCGAAGCAGACATCGGTAAACACATCGATCTCAAACAGCTGGTGCTCCGGATACTGAAATACCAGTCCCACACGGCTTCGCAGCGCCCGCATGTCATAGCCGTCGTCATATATATTCTTTCCATTATAATAGATCGCACCGTCCGTCGCCCTGATTAGCCCGTTTAAATGCTGAATCAGCGTGGACTTCCCGGAACCGGTATGGCCGATCAGTCCGATAAACTGGCCATCCTGGATCTCCAGATTCACGTCCTTAAGCGCCTGCTGTTCGAAAGCGGTGCCCTGTCCGTAAACGTAATTTAAATGTTCTATCTTAATTGCCATTGCATCCTCCATCTCCCAGAGTCACTCTGTCCGGATAGCGCTCCGCAAATATGGGGAGCAGATATTTCATCAGCTCCTCCAGCGTCAGAATCCCATCCGGTAAATCCACGCCATTCTTCTGAAGCTCATATGCCAGTTCCGTTACCTGCGGCACATCCAGCCGGTAAGACTTGAGTTCTTCCACCCTGGAAAATATCTGCCTGGGCGTTCCGTCCATCACCACCCGTCCGTCGTCCATGACGATAACCCGGTCGGCATGAATGACTTCTTCCATATAATGAGTGATGAGCACCACGGTGATCCCTTCCTGGCGGTTTAACTCATGGACGGTCTTCACCACTTCCCGGCGCCCGTTGGGATCCAGCATGGCGGTAGGCTCGTCCAGAACGATGCACTGGGGTCTCATGGCCATGACACCTGCGATGGCGACCCGCTGCTTCTGGCCACCCGAAAGCTTGTTAGGCGACTTCATGCGGTATGCCGTCATGCCCACCGCCTCCAGGCTCTCGTCAACCCGTTTCCAGATCTCGTCGGTCGGAATCCCCATATTCTCCGGTCCGAATCCCACGTCCTCCTCGACGATATTACCGATAATCTGGTTATCGGGATTCTGGAATACCATCCCCGTTTTCTTTCGAACCTCCCACAGATTCTCCTCTTTGGAGGTATCCAGCCCCTGGATCCACACCGTCCCATCCGTCGGAAGCAGGATCGCGTCCAGCTGCTTGGCAAAGGTGGACTTTCCGGAGCCGTTGTGGCCTAAGACCGCCACAAACTCGCCCTCCTTAATCTCGATGCTGACGTCGTCTATGGCACGGTTTACTTCTTCTATATTCTCTTCTTCATCTCTTCTGATATAATCGAAAATCAGCTTTGATGTCTTTATAATTCCCATGGCTTACCTTTCTGCGATTAACGCGGACAATGTCACGTCTAATACTGTCTTTATATGTCACATAATTTTAGATGAAATTTGCTTAACAGTCAAGCCGGATTTCATAATCAGCCCGATTCTTCTCCGTCAGACAGGAAAAAAGAAAGACATGGCACCTTTCACCATGTCTTTCCTGAATTACGAATCCCTTACGGCACCCACTGTCCGGACGCATCTACCCGGTATGTACCGTCGACCACTGTGTCCGCTGCCATGCTGCCATCTTCATACAGGTAATACCATTTCCCAGGCTCTGCCTGAATCCAGCCAGTGGCCATGTCGCCATCCGTATTAAAATAGTACCATTTGCCGCCGATCTGCTGCCATCCGGTCACCATCTCTGCATTATCATTCATATAATACCATTTGCCGCTCAGATTCTGCCATCCGGTCAGCGCGTAGCTGTCCTGATTAAAATAGTACCACTTGCCGCTTATCATCTTCCAGCAGTTCGCTGCATAATTTCCGTTCTCATCACGGTACCGTTTGCCGGTCTGCGTGTTGGACCACCGGCCCGATGTGTCTCCCAGCTCCTGAACCACGGAATCGTTGGAAACGGTAAATTCACCGTCTTTTAGATACTTCTCCTCGGAACTGTCCTTCGCAATGGCTCTTACCTCATAGTAATAGCTGTAGCCATCCTGTAAATACTCCAGTAAATCGATGGAGGTGGAACCGGTTGTCAGCGTCTTGATCCACTGATCTTCCCGGTAAAGGCGAAGCTGATACTTCGAAGCGTGAGCAACCTTTTTCCAGGAAGCCTTCGTCTTCGCGGCATCGCTCCATCCGGCAGATTCCGGTGCTCCCAGCTGTGCAACCGGTACATAGGTGGCCTTGATGGTCGTCTCGCCGTCCAAAGCCTTGGCGGAGACCAGTTCGCCGCCGTACACGCTGCAGTTGCTCTTCACATAGTCCCCGGAGATTGTGAAGGTAGCAGTCACCTTCTTTCCAGGAACCCATTTCTCAGGATCCTTGCTCCACTCTGGTGATATTTCGTCATAATTAACGGTAACCTTCGGTACCTTGATATCTTCCGTCCATTCACTTCTTACGTCGTTATCAAATCGAATCTTAACACTTTTCGCCGCCATGGACGTCATGGCGGTACCGAGCGTCAGCACCGCTCCCAGAAGTATCAGCCATCTGCCCTTTCCCTTTATACCTCGCATTCGTGTCATCTTCCTTTCCTGATGAATTTACTTATGCCACACGCCGTTGCCGTCAACCGGGAAACCATCGATGGTGGTATTCACGGCCTTGGAGCCTTCACCTGGATAGAAGTAGTACCAGCTGCCGTCAACCTGACGCCACCCCTCAAGCATCGCGCCGGAAGCGTCTGTGCAGTACCACTTATTGTTGTAGGCGATCCAGCCTGTAAGCATCGCGCCTTCTACACCTGTAGTCGTGGAAGGATTTAAATAATACCACTTGTTGTTCGATACGACCCAGCCGGTTACCATGGCGCCCTGGTCGTTCATATAGTACCATAAATTATTTCTCTGCTGCCATCCGGTGAGCATTGCACCATTTGAATCAAATAAATACCATTTCTCATTAATCTTAGCCCAATTGTTCTTCTGGTAAGTTCCGTCCGGATACTTGAAATACCAGTTATTGCCGTCCTTGATCCATCCAACCTGACCGGTGGTTCCAGGCGTTCCGCTTTCCTGTCCTGAGCCGTCAGATACCTTCTCCTCCGGCAGATAAACCTCATCGGATTCCGTCCAGTCGCTCTTCTTTCCGTACTTCTTCTCACTTTCGGTATATGGAACCGTGCGTACCTTAAATGAATACGTGCCGGCCTTCGTCATGTAAGGATAGAAGTTATAGGACGTAGCCTTAAGCCCCTCAACCTTCTTCACAACCGTACTTCCGCGGTATAAATAGACATCATAGGCGTCAGATGCGTTGTCAACCTTACTCCAGCGGGCGCCGCCGTAGCCGGAATCCTTCCAGTAGGCATCATCCGGGGAGCTGTACGTACCCTTGATCGGTTTGAACTTGAATGTCACGTACAAAGTATCGCTGCCGGAACGGCTGGCTGACACATAGGTTCCGCCCTTCACAGTCACGTTGCTGGACTGATATCCGCCTTTAAACGCATACTCGTCAGAATCGGTGGCATGCAGTTCCACTTTCATCTTGGGCTCATATCCGATGGTCATCTCTTTCGACCCAGAGGTAATCCACTCTACGCCGCTGACCTCGTATCTGCTGTTGTTGGTATATACATAGTTGCCCTTGGAATTTTCCTTAAGTTCAAAGGCCGTCTCCTCCGGAAGATTCTCTCCGGATTCCAATTCCTCAAGCCCCGCATAGATCGTTACCGATGATATCGTCTTCGACGCGGCAAATGACTGAAATGGTATACTCACGCCCAACACACTCACAATTGCGGTCAAAGCCAATAGTTTCCCAAACCGTTTCATAAAAATACCTCCCACTCTTTATAATCAATCCTCATTTTCCTTTTTCTACTATTATTATAGCCCCTGGGGTAATTCACCGTCAACTTACGATATTCTTTCTTTATTCTTGCGTTTGGGAAAAATTGAGTAATTAATTTGCAAGAATGGCAATTTTTACCAGAAATTCTTGCCGGAGCTGAGATGGCTCAGCCAAATACAGAGGTCTCCTTGATATCCAGTTTCTTACACCATTTGCGCAGAACCTTCTCCTTATACTGTTCCACGGAAAAATCAGCGAGTTCCAGATCCAGCGGAATATCCGTCTTAATGGTAGCCAAACGCTTCGACAGCAGGGCCGCGGCTTCCCCGCACAGTTCGCCGTCCTCTCCTGTCTTCGTCAGCGCTTTGTAGGGAGTTCTGGATATCCCCAGCTTCTCCTTCCAAAAATCCTGGAGCTCCTTCAGCTGCTTTTTGTCCGTCTCTGCGTTGTGGATCGCCTCATACATCGCCTCCACGGTACCATACTCAGCCAGGAGAGGCGGCACCGCGCTGCTCACGCCTTTTACTCCCGGAATATTATCCGAGGTGTCACCCTGAATTCCTTTTAAATCGGTGATCTGCTCTGGCCACACGCCTTCCTCGGCAAACACATGCTCCGAGGTAAACTCAAACGTCTTCTCCGGAAGGTTCACGTCTTTTTTCGTCAGGCCGTATGGGCCGTAGTATTTTTCGTACAGTTCGTCTGCCTTCTCCTGCTTCGCCTGTACCATCCAGGCCCTGACGTTGTATTCGTCATTGACCAGCTGCAGGTAATCGTGATCCTTCGTCATGACCACCACAGGAAGCTGGCTGCGGAACTTCATAACCAGGGATCCCGCGTAATCATCAGCCTCGTAATCGTCGCTGTAGAGCACCTTGAATCCGGCTTCCTGAAGGATTGACTCAATCAGGACAAACTGCTGCTTCAAAGGCTCGGGAGTCGCCCCCCTCGTCCCCTTATATTCCGCGTACAGTTCCCGCCGGAATGTGTCCCTCGTCTTGTCAAACACAAAGGCGATATATCCGGGTTCCTGTTTCCTGATGAGAGACGCAACAGTCTTCAGCATGCCGAAGATCGCATTGGTATATGTTCCGTCCGCGGCGTGCAGGATCTTTCCGTAATGCTTCTGCTTTTCCTCTTCGGTTTTGGCGAACATGATTTCCCGCGGAAGCACGGCGTAGTAACAGGTGGACAGCATGGAAGAACCATCCACGATCACAAATTTATTTTTCATCCAATATCCTTTCTGATGCTGTAGATTTCCCCGGTTGGTGATGTGGGGAACAGGGGAGTTATTTTTTACCAGGGGCCGGGCAGAATAGGCGTTTTAACGGCTGTAGCGGGCCGTATGACGGGGAGAATGCGGGGCAGGCATAAAGTTATGCCTGCGGGGCGGTAACGCCTTCTGGGGCTGGTATACGGTGGTATATGGTGGTTTATGGGGAGTATGTATCGATACTTTTGTGTTCCGTATTTTTATTTTCCGTCGTATTTCCAGATCTGTACTTCTCCTGGGTAATCTTCAAATACCCGCTTGATGATGGATTCTACAATCTGCCAGTCGCCGCCTGCAAAGCCGCAGCCGATTCCCTGCGGGAATGCGGCTGTCTCGTTTCTGCCGCGTACCGTCAGAAACTCGCGGATCTCTTCCATGGCTTTTTCTAAAGCCTCGTAATCAGTGTAGACTCCGCCTTTTCCATAGTCGTCCTGGCCGTAGAGGTTCGCAATCAGGAACCAGCGGCCGTCTTTCTCTACCGGCTGGGCCGATACCCGGCCCAGCAGCGCCGATGTCTTGCCTCGCGCTTCTTCTGTCCACTGCTTTGTCAGAATTTTATAGGACTTTTCTACCTCCGGAAATAACTTCTTTACCTGGCCCGCCATTCCACGACCAAACGCACCCTGGCAGTTTACCTGGTGGCAGATGATGTCCGCACTGGAGTTGAATATGTCGCCTTCGTAGTATTTTATCATTGTAACCGCCCTCTTTCTTTTTTCAATTGCTCTTTGTCGTTCTTCTGTATCATAACACATTTGGGAGGATGGGGGAATATGTTGGGGGGAGAAAAATGTGGGGGACGAGGATGGGGGGAGGGGACGACTCGCTTGCGCATCGTTGGGGATTCGTTAGTCGTTCTCGGTCGGTACCCCGCAGTGCACACCTCACTTCCGCTGCGCTCCAGTTCGGTGTGGGGCGTTCGCCCTACAAAAAAAGCCAGGAGAAAATTTTCTTATGTGCTAGCACAACGAAAATTTTCTCCTGACTTTTTTTGACACTGCTCAGTGCTTAGACAAGCTCTAACACCACTTCCATCGCTGCATCGCCTTTACGCTGGCCAATCTTTACGATTCTTGTATATCCACCATTTCGGGATACATACTTCGGTGCGATTTCCTCAAATAATTTCTTTGGAAGATCTACGCTCTTTGTATTTTTCTTCTTTCCAGCAGCTGCCTGCGGTACTTCTGTTACATCGTACAGTACCTTTAACATCTGTCTTCTTGCGTGAAGTCTGGAAGGAAGATCCTTCTTGATTTCTTTTTCTACTTCGTCGTATACGGTAACTTTCTTGCCGTTCACCACTTCTTTGACTCTCTTGCCGTCTTTGTCCTTGCGGGCAACCTTAGCGGTTACTTTAACGGTTTCGAAATTGTCTTTCTCTTTTACGGCCAGAGCAATCAGTCCTTCTGCTACTTTACGGATTTCTTTTGCTCTCGCTTCTGTTGTAACGATCTTGCCATTGTGTAATAATGCTGTTACCTGGCTTCTGATCAGTGCTTTTCTCTGGCTGGAAGTTCTTCCCAGCTTTCTATATCCTGCCATGTCTTATTTCCCTCCATTTGTGGAACGCCGGCGCATGCTTCTTCGGTCTTACTGCATCCTGCGCTTAATCTCCATAAATTCCTGTAACGAGCAATTAGCTGTTCGCGTCATCACTCGGGTTAAGCTGTAAGCCTAACTCCTTTAACTTTGCCAGCACTTCTTCTAAAGACTTGCGGCCTAAGTTACGAACCTTCATCATATCCTCAGAAGTTCTGTTGCACAGCTCTTCTACTGTATTGATTCCAGCTCTCTTTAAACAGTTGTATGAACGTACGGAAAGTTCCAGTTCGTCGATATTCATCTCCAGAACCTTCTCTTTCTCATTATCCTCTTTCTCTACCATGACTTCTGCAGTCTTGGCATTCTCGGATAAGTCGATGAACAGATTTAAATGTTCACTTAACACCTTCGCAGCAAGGCTTACCGCCTCGTCTGGTGCCAGTGTTCCGTTTGTAAATACATCTAATGTCAGCTTATCGAAATCGGTAACCTGACCTACTCGGGTGTTCTGTACCGTCATGTTGACGCGCTCTACTGGTGTATAGATGGAATCAACGGCAATCACGCCAATCGGTAAATCTTCACTCTTGTTTTTGTCTGCGCTTACATAGCCGCGGCCCTTTGTGATAGTCAGCTCCATGTAGAACTTACTGTCTGTGCCGCCGCTGAGTGTCGCGATCACCTGGTCCGGATTCATGATTTCAATATCCGGGTCCGCCTGAATGTCAGCAGCCGTTACCACACCTTCGCCTTCAAACTCGATGTATGCAACCTTTGCTTCATTGGTGTCGCTGTTATTTTTGATTGCTAAGCTTTTGATGTTCATAATGATCTCAGTTACATCCTCTTTAACGCCTGGGATAGAACTGAATTCATGCAAAACGCCGTCGATTTTTACCTGACTGACTGCGGCTCCCGGTAAAGAAGAAAGCATGATTCTTCTCAAGGAATTGCCTAAAGTCGTACCGTAACCTCTTTCAAGCGGTTCAACTACAAACTTGCCATATTTCTTGTCCTCAGAGATTTCAGCAATCTCAATGTTTGGTTTTTCAAAATCGAACACTAATAGCCCCTCCTTTTGGGTAATTTGTATCGAGGGTCTTATACTCAAATCCTTGCCCGGAGTACAGTTTCCCATACTCCGGGCGAAAGTTGTTGTTTCTCTTTAACAGACTTTCAATTATTTGGAGTACAACTCGACGATAAGCATTTCATTCACTGGAACATCAATCTCATCTCTTGTTGGTAACTCTTTAACAGTACCACGTAAATTCTCATGGTCAACATCAACCCAGGCCGGAGTTAAACGTCCTGCTGTGGTCTCTACTACATCTTTAAATCTGGCGTTTCCTTTGCATTTCTCTTTTACTTCGATTACGTCGCCAGCTTTAACTAAGTAAGACGGAATGTTTACACACTTGCCGTTTACTAAGATGCTCTTATGGTCAACCATCTGTCTGGTCTCTCTTCTTGTTCTTCCAAAGCCCATACGGAACACTACGTTGTCAAGTCTTCTTTCCAGAAGGATCATCAGGTTTTCACCGACCATACCATTCATCTTTTCAGCCTTTGCATAGTAGTTACGGAACGGTTTCTCAAGAACGCCGTAGATGAATTTGGCTTTCTGCTTTTCTCTTAACTGAAGGCCGTACTCACTCATCTTTCTGTTAGCTCTTTTTAATTCTCTGTTGGATTTTTTATCTATTCCTAAATAGATTGGATCAAGACCAAGGGATCTACATCTTTTAAGAACAGGAACTCTATCTACTGCCACTGTAATTACCTCCTAATTAGACTCTTCTACGTTTTGGCGGACGACATCCGTTATGTGGAACCGGAGTAACATCCTTGATACTGGTTACTTCTAAACCGCATGCCTGAAGTGCACGAATAGCTGCTTCACGGCCTGAACCAGGACCCTTTACCATAACGTCTACTGATTTTAAACCATGTACAAGAGCTGCTTTAGTAGCAGTTTCTGCCGCCATCTGAGCTGCATATGGAGTAGATTTTCTTGAACCTCTAAATCCCAGACCACCAGCACTTGCCCAAGATAAGGCATTACCCTGAGTATCTGTTAATGTCACGATTGTGTTATTAAAAGATGACTGGATATGTGCTTGTCCGCGTTCAACGTTTTTCTTTACGCGCTTTTTTGTCACTTTTTTAGTAGTGGACACTTTTTTAGCCATTTTAAACTAACCTACTTTCTTCATTTCTTGAATCCTGTTATTCCTGTTTTTAAAACATGTAACGTGATTCACTGTTTTAGTTTCATTAAGTTTAATGCTTATTTCTTCTTGTTTGCTACGGTCTTTCTCGGGCCCTTGCGAGTTCTTGCATTGGTCTTTGTCTTCTGACCACGAACCGGCAGGCTCTTTCTGTGACGAATTCCACGATAGCAGCCAATTTCCTGAAGTCTCTTGATGTTCATAGCGATTTCTCTACGTAAATCACCTTCAACGGTCTGACTGTCAGCAATTACAACTGATATTCTCTTTACTTCGTCATCGGTTAAGTCCTTAACACGAGTGTCAGGATTAACGCCAGCTTCTTTAAGAATGCGGTTTGCACTTGTTCTACCGATACCGTAGACATAAGTTAAGCCGATCTCAACACGTTTTTCTCTTGGTAAATCAACACCTGAAATACGAGCCATTTGTGTAGTACACCTCCATTAATAATTTTTAACCTTGTCTCTGCTTATGCTTAGGATTTTCACAGATTACTCTGATACTGCCTTTTCTCTTAATGATTTTGCATTTTTCGCAAATCGGTTTGACTGATGATCTAACCTTCACAGCAATTCTCCTTTCCGTTATGCGTCCCCAAAATGAGGACATCCAGGTATACCCGCAATGTGTTTTATATAAAACCAACCAGTGCTGCCGTTTGGGCATAATACACCCGGTATTTCAACAAAGTCGCTATAGCATTATAACACTTTCCATATACGAATGCAAGCACTTTTTCCTTGTTTTTACTTTTATTTATCTCTCCAGATAATTCTTCCCTTGGACAAATCGTAAGGGGATAACTCAATGGTTACCTTATCACCCGGTAAAATACGGATATAGTTCATACGAAGTTTTCCGCTGATGTGCGCAAGCACCTGATGGCCGTTCTCCAGTTCTACCTGGAACATGGCGTTCGGAAGCTTTTCAACAACGGTTCCTTCAATTTCAATAACATCTGCTTTCGACATAAAATCTTACCTCCTGACAACCTGTGTCTTTACTCACTACTTTAATCTTTTGATACATTTGATGAAACGAGCGATCTCTTCATCGGTGACTCTCTGGTTTTCCCTGATCTTTTTACCCGGACCGTCCATTTCACAGGAAACGGTCTCCACATGCTTTCTGTTTTTCTTCTTCGGCTTGTCGAGCGTCCGGTATTTTCCGTCCACCAGATAAACATATTCGCCTTCTTCTCTTAATATGAAGAAAACCTCTTCTTTATCGTGTCCGGCCAGGCTTTTTACAATCGTTCCTGTCGTGATCTCCATACTGTCCTCACTCAAATTCCCTAATGGGCTTCCGAAACCAGGCTTAGAAGCTCCGGTTCGCCTTCTGTAATCAGGACCGTATTCTCATAGTGGGCTGATAACGCTCCGTCCTCTGTTACAACCGTCCAGTCATCATCGAGCCATACCACTTCCGGCGTTCCCGCATTAATCATCGGTTCAATGGCGAGTGTCATGCCTGGCCTCAGTTTTAGGCCGCGCCGCCTTCCGGCGAAATTGGGCACCTCCGGGTCTTCATGGAGATGACTTCCGATTCCATGTCCTACCAGATCCCGTACCACGCCAAAGCCAAAGCTTTCCGCATAGGCCTGGATCGCAGAAGATATATCATTCAGATGATTGCCAGCTTTTGCAAATTTAATCCCTTCAAAGAAACTTTGTTTTGTCACCTCGATGAGTCTGCCTGCTTCGGGGGAGATTTCACCGATCCCGTACGTCCTCGCCGCATCAGAATGGTATCCCTTGTAGATCACGCCGGCATCCAGGCTCACAATGTCGCCTTCCTCTATGAAATGCTTCCTGCTGGGAATTCCGTGAACCACTTCGTCGTTCACCGATACACAGATAGAAGCCGGATAGCCGTTGTAATTTTTAAAGGAAGGGATGCAGCCGTAGCTTCTGATGATCTCTTCTCCCAAATGGTCGATATCCCAGGTTGTCATACCGGGCTTTAAGGCTTTCGCCAGCTCCTCGTGGGTCTTCGCGAGGATTTTCCCGGCCTCTCTCATAAGTTCTATTTCTCTTGCAGATTTAATCGTAACTGACATACATTACGCTCCCAGAACAGCGACAATATCGGAGAACACTTTTTCCATATCCTGTGTTCCGTCAACATTTGCCAGTACGCCGGCTTCCTTATAATAGTCAATCAGAGGCTGTGTCTGATCATGATACACGGACAGACGCTTCTTAACGGTTTCCGGCTTATCGTCATCTCTTAAGACAAGCTTATCACCGCAGACATCACAGATGCCTTCCACTTTGCTGGGTTTATAGACAATATGATATGTAGCACCGCAGCTTAAGCAGGCGCGGCGTCCTGACATACGATTCACGATATTCTCGTCCGGAACATCCACATTTACGGCGTAATCGATCTTCTGTCCTCTCTCATTAAGAGCGCTCGTAAGGCTCTCCGCCTGCGGAATCGTCCTTGGGAAACCGTCTAATACGTAACCATTCTGACAGTCTTCCTTCTGGATGCGGTCCATCAGCATGCCGATCGTCAGCTCATCCGGTACTAAGCCGCCCTGATCCATAAATGCCTTCGCCTTCATTCCAAGCTCGGTTCCCTCTTTGATGTTGAAACGGAAAATATCGCCTGTGGAAATGTGTGGAATCTGATACTTCTCAGCAATCTTCTTTGCCTGGGTACCTTTACCGGCACCTGGGGCACCTAACATGATAATCTTCATCAGCAGTCCCTCCCTGCAATATGTTCATATAGCACAAAGACCAAGAGAAACACGCCATAATGTGTTCCTCTTGGATTTGCCCTTTAGTCATTCAAAAATCCCTTATAATAACGTACAAGCATCTGAGATTCTATTGCCTTCAGTGTCTCTAAGACAACGCTGACAATAATGATTAAGGATGTACCACCAAATGACAGGCGGCTTACATTGAAGAGGCCGGATACCATAATCGGGATGATACATATAACCGTCAGACCACATGCACCGATAAATACTACATAGTTCAAAATGGAATTGAGGTAATCGCTGGTTGGCTTGCCTGGGCGGATACCCGGGATAAAGCCGCCTGATTTTTTCATGTTGTTCGCTACTTCCAACGGATTAAAGGTAATCGATGTGTAGAAGTAAGCAAACACGATGATCAGGGCGATATAAACCACCATACCGATCGAGTAGACCGGACGCTCCGGCTTGAACCAGTTAGAAGAATTCAGCATCAGAAGGATATGTCCGCCAATGCTGTCATAGTTAATCCGGCTGCCGAAGAACTGGGCGATAACTACCGGGAATGACATGATGGAGGAAGCAAAGATAACCGGGATAACACCGGCTGTATTTACTTTTAACGGGATGTTGGAGGACTGGCCGCCAACCATCTTACGTCCCTGCATCTTTTTGGAATACTGGACTGGAATTCTTCTCTCGCCATCCTGAAGGACAACGACAAATACCACAATTGCAATCACGATGGCCACGATGATGATGGCAGCTACCGCCGACACTGCAACCGACTTGCCAGACATGAATCTGGTATAAAGTGTAGATGCGTCAGAGGGCAAACTGGAAATGATGTTAAATAACAGGACGATGGAGATACCATTTCCCACACCATTCTCAGTGATACGCTCACCAATCCACATCAGAAGCGCACTACCTGCAGTCATAGTGACTACGGCGATAATGACGCTGATTGCGTTGAACTCGCTTAACAGTCCCTGGCCGCCAAATCCGACTGCCATAGCAATGGATTCAATTAAAGCCAGAGCAACTGTTACGTAACGGGTGTATTCTGCTATCTTTTTTCTCCCGTCTTCACCATCTCTCTGCATCTCTTCCAGCTTCGGAATCGCAATGGTCAGAAGCTGCATGATAATGGAAGAAGTGATGTACGGGGTAATACTCAGCGCGAACACGGACATATTGGTAAAGGAGCTACCTGTCATGGCGTTAAAAAATCCGAACGCATCGTTATTCTGCTGAGCGAAAAAATCTTTGAAAAATGCTGTTTCTACTCCAGGAATCGGCAGCTGTGAGCCAATTCTAATAACCACCAGCATCGCGAACGTATACAGAAGTTTCTTTCTGATGTCCTTGATCTTGAATGCATTACGGAGCGTTTTTAACATATTAGTTCACCTCGCAGGTTCCACCTAAAGCCTCGATTTTGGTCTTAGCGCCTTCGCTGAAAGCATCTACCTTTACTGTAAGCTTTTTGGTTAATTCTCCGTTTCCAAGGATCTTAACACCATCGCGCGGATTCTTAACAATGCCGCTCTCCAACAGAGTCTCAACTGTAACAACAGTATCGTTTTCGAACTGCTCTAAAGCACTAACATTGATTCCAATGATAGTCTTGGTATTTCTGTTTGTGAAGCCTCTCTTAGGAATACGTCTGTATAAAGGCATCTGACCGCCTTCAAACCCTGGTCTCGGAGCACCAGAACGAGCTTTCTGTCCTTTATGGCCCTTACCTGCAGTCTTACCGTTTCCTGAACCATGGCCACGGCCTCTTCTGAAGCTATCGCTGTGTTTGGATCCTAATGCAGGCTGTAAATTTGATAATTCCATCGTTTGCACCTCCTTACTGTTTTCCTTAAATTTCTTCAACTTTTACTAAATGTCTAACGTTCTGGATCATGCCTCTTACAGCACCGTTATCCGGCATCTCAACTGTCTTATGAAGCTTCTTTAAACCTAAAGCTTCAACGGTTGCTTTCTGCTTCGGAACTGCGCCGATCGGGGATTTCACCAATGTGATTTTTAATTTATCTGCCATCTTCTTATCCTCCTTAGCCTAAAATCTCTTCTACAGATTTGCCGCGAAGCTTTGCAACTTCCTCAGGAGTCTTTATCTGAGTCAATCCTTCGATTGTAGCCAAAACTACGTTTGTCTTGTTGTTGGATCCTAAAGATTTTGTACGGATATTCTTAATTCCCGCAAGCTCCACTACTGCACGGGCAGGACCGCCTGCGATGATACCGGTACCTTCCGGAGCTCTCTTAAGAAGTACAGCTGCGCTTCCGAATTTTCCGATTAAATCATGAGGAATACTGTTGTTCTCGTCAATCGGTACAGTTACCATATTCTTAACTGCAGCCTCTTTACCCTTACGGATTGCTTCCGGAACTTCGCCTGCTTTGCCAAGGCCCGCACCTACGTGGCCATTGCCATCGCCTACGACTACTAAAGCAGAGAATCTCATAGTACGTCCGCCTTTTACGGTTTTCGATACTCGCTTGATAGCAACTACTTTGTCGTTTAATTCTAACTGACTTGCATCAATAATTGTATGTTTCAACGCCCTATTCTCCTCTCTACTAGAATTCCAGACCAGCTTCTCTGGCTGCGTCTGCTAATGCCTGAATCTTGCCCTGATATATGAAGCCGCCTCTGTCAAATACAACTTCCTTGATTCCCTTTTCGAGAGCCCTCTTGGCAACTACTGTACCTACATATGCTGCAGCATCAACGTTGTTAGTTTTCTCTAATTCAGCCTTTACTTCCTTATCAACTGTAGAAGCTGAGACTAAAGTTTTACCAACTGTATCGTCAATAATTTGAGCATACATATGATTATTACTTCTGAACACAGCTAAACGCGGTCTTTCTGCAGTGCCTGCAAAACGATTACGTAATCTGGTGTGCTTCTTCACGCGAACTTCGCTTCTTGACTGTTTGCTAACCATTTTTACACTCTCCTTAAATTATTTCTTACCAGTCTTACCAACTTTACGTCTGATAACTTCATCAGCATATTTGATACCTTTGCCCTTATACGGCTCAGGTCTTCTCTTGTCTCTGATTTCAGCAGCGTACTGGCCTACTTTTTCTTTATCGATACCTTTTACAATGATGACGTTCTGGCCTTCCATTGTGGATTCCAGACCTTCCGGATCTTCCATCTCAACCGGATGAGAATAACCGAGGGAAAGAACAAGCTTCTTACCCTGCTTCTGAGCTCTGTAACCTACACCATTGATTTCCAGTTTCTTCTCGTAACCAGCGGTTACGCCAACGATCATGTTGTTGATCAGTGTTCTTGTCAGACCGTGTAAAGATTTCATCTTCTTTAAATCACTGGGTCTTGTAACGATGATCTGGCCGTCTTCTTCTTTGATGGACATCTCAGCCGGTAATACTCTTTCCAGAGTTCCCTTTGGACCTTTTACAGTCACTTTATTATTTTCTGCGATTGTGACAGTAACGCCTGCCGGAATCGCGATAGGCATTCTTCCTATACGTGACATGCCGTGTACCTCCTTAAATTTTCGGAAAAAGCGTCTGCGCCTCTTCTGTTTTCAGTAGTTCTTAAATTACCAAACAAATGCCAGCACTTCTCCGCCTACGCCGAGTTCGCGTGCTTCCTTGTCGGTTACAACGCCCTGGTTGGTGGAGATGATAGCTGTTCCTAAACCACCCAGAACCTTCGGTAACTCTTCCTTGTTTGCGTATACACGTAAACCAGGCTTGGAGATTCTCTTGATACCTGTGATGATTTTTTCGTTCTTGTCTTTGCCGTATTTTAAGGTGATTCTGATTGTCTGGAATGCACCGTCTTCTACGAGATCATATTTCTTAATGTAGCCCTCTTTTACAAGGATATCAGCAATAGCTAATTTCATCTTGGATGAAGGTACATCTACTGTATCGTGTTTGGCAGTATTTGCATTACGAATTCTTGTAAGCATATCTGCGATTGGATCGCTCATTGTCATTTTGAATTGCCTCCTTCCTTATTTTACCAGCTTGCTTTCTTAACGCCTGGGATCTGACCCTTGTATGCTAATTCACGGAAGCAGATTCTGCAGATACCGTATTTTCTTAAATAAGCATGTGGACGTCCACAGATTCTGCAACGGTTGTATTCTCTGGTAGAGAATTTTGCAGGTCTCTGCTGTTTAATCTTCATTGAAGTCTTTGCCATGGAATATTCCTCCTGTTATTTTGCAAATGGCATATTGAATAATGTCAAAAGTTCACGGGCTTCTTCATCGGTCTTAGCGGTAGTAACGAAAATAATGTCCATACCTCTTACCTTGTCAACTTTATCGTACTCAATTTCAGGGAAAATAAGCTGTTCCTTGATACCAAGGGCATAGTTTCCTCTGCCGTCAAAAGCGTTAGGATTAACACCCCTGAAGTCACGTACACGAGGTAATGCAAGGTTGATCAGACGATCTGCAAACTCATACATTCTCTCACCGCGTAATGTAACCTTACAGCCGATTGGCATGCCTTCTCTGAGCTTGAAGTTAGCAATAGATTTCTTTGCCTTAGTTAAAACTGCCTTCTGTCCGGAGATGATTTCTAAGTCTCTGACTGCAGAGTCTAAAACCTTGGCATTTTCCTTTGCTTCGCCAACACCCATGTTGATGACGATCTTATCTAACTTCGGCACTTCCATGATATTCTTATAACCGAATTTCTTAATCATAGCTTCTACGATTTCGCTCTGATATGTTTCTTTTAATCTAGCCAATTTTTATTCCTCCTCTCCGAATTAGTCAATCGCTTTTCCGGTTGTTTTGGCAACACGGACTTTTTTGCCGTCTTTTACTTCGAAGCCGACTCTGGTTGCTTTTCCGTCTACAACAAGCATTACGTTGGAGATATCAAGCGCAGCTTCTTTCTGAACAATACCACCCTGTGGGCTTCCTGGGCCTGGCTTTACATGCTTTGTAATCATGTTGCAGCCTTCCACCAGAACTTTGTTGTTCTTTGTATCTACATGAAGAACTTTGCCCTGTTTATCTCTATCTTTTCCTGCGATAACCTTTACCAGGTCATCTCTCTTAATTTTATGCACAGTCGACACCTCCCTATAATACTTCTGGAGCTAAAGAAACAATCTTCATGAACTGTTTCTCTCTTAATTCTCTTGCAACCGGTCCAAAGATACGAGTTCCTCTCGGAGTCTTGTCATCTTTGATTATTACTGCAGCGTTCTCATCGAACCTGATATAAGAACCGTCTTTGCGGCGGGCACCTTTTACAGTACGCACAACAACGGCCTTTACTACGTCACCTTTCTTTACAACACCGCCTGGTGTTGCATCCTTAACGGTAGCGACGATAATATCACCAATATTAGCATATCTTCTTGTAGAGCCGCCCATAACACGGATACACAGTAATTCTTTCGCACCGGTATTGTCGGCAACCTTTAACCTGGTCTCCTGCTGAATCATGCCTGTTACTCCTTCCTGGAAATAATTTATTTCGCTTTCTCGATAATCTCAACAAGTCTCCATCTCTTGTCCTTGGACAGCGGTCTTGTTTCCATTACTTTTACTGTATCGCCCATGTTGCATTCGTTGTTTTCGTCATGAGCTTTTAATTTATACGTTCTCTTTACGATCTTGCCGTATAAAGGATGTTTTACATGGTCTACGATAGCCACAACAATAGTCTTATCCATCTTATTGCTGACTACCTTGCCCGTACGGGTTTTTCTTAAATTTCTTTCCACGCTACGTTACTCCTTTCAATGTTACACACGGTCGTGTGTGTCATACTGAGATGAAAAATATCTGCTTAAGCCAGTTTAGCCTTTTCTGTCATAACAGTCTGGATTCTGGCAATGTTCTTACGAACTTCCTTGATTCTGCTGGTGTTATCCAGCTGATTCGTTGCGTTCTGGAATCTTAAGTTGAAGAGTTCCTTCTTCGCAGCTACTAATTCTTCGTTCAGTTCTGTGACTGATTTTGCCTTTAATTCTTCTACATATTTATTAATTTTCACTGTTATCACCGCCTTCTAAATCCGCTTTAGCAGCAATCTTACATCTGCATGGTAACTTGTGCATAGCAAGACGTAAAGCTTCACGAGCTGTTTCTTCAGGTACTCCAGCGATTTCAAATAATACACGGCCTGGCTTAACTACTGCTACCCAGTATTCCAGAGCGCCCTTACCGGAACCCATACGGGTTTCTGCTGGCTTTGCTGTTACAGGTTTATCCGGGAAAATCTTGATCCAGACTTTACCACCACGCTTGATGTAACGGGTCATGGCAACACGGGCTGCCTCAATCTGGTTCGATTTGATCCAACATGGCTCTAAAGCGACTAAACCGTATTCACCATTGCTGATTGTATTGCCTCTTAAAGCCTTACCAGCCATGGAACCACGGAACTGTTTACGACGTTTAACTCTCTTAGGCATTAACATTATTTATCGCTCCCTTCCCTATTTCCTTTAGTTGGAAGTATCTCGCCTTTGTAGATCCATACCTTAACGCCAACTTTGCCGTAGGTAGTATCTGCTTCAGCGAAACCATAGTCAATATCTGCTCTTAATGTCTGTAACGGAATGGTTCCCTCGCTGTAGAACTCTGTACGAGCCATATCAGCGCCGCCAAGACGTCCTGCAACTGCAGTCTTGATACCCTTAACGCCAGCCTTCATGGAACGGCCCATGGTGGACTTCATAGCACGACGGAAGGAAACACGGTTTTCTAACTGCTGTGCGATGGATTCAGCTACTAACTGAGCGTCTTTGTCAGGTCTCTTAACTTCTTTGATGTCAACAAATAATTTCTTATCTGTCATCTTCTGAACTTCTGCTTTTAACTTCTCAATTTCAGAACCACCCTTACCGATAACGACACCCGGTTTTGCAGTGTGGATAATAATTTTAACACGGTCAGACGCTCTTTCAATCTCGATATCAGATACGCCGGCACTGTATAATCTCTTCTTCAGGTATGTTCTGATCTTGTAGTCTTCTACTAAATTGTCTGCAAAGTCAGCTTCTGCATACCACTTGGAATCCCAGTCTTTAATAACACCGACTCTTAAGCCGTGTGGATTAACTTTCTGTCCCATTATTTGCCTCCTTATCTTTCATTAAGCACGATGGTGATGTGGCTCATTCTCTTCTCGATTCTATAAGCGCGGCCCTGTGCCCTCGGTTTTACTCTCTTCATTGTCGGTCCTTTGTTTGCGTAGCATTCTTCTACGTAAAGTTTGGACGGATCCATACCGTTGTTATTCTCAGCATTCGCAATCGCTGATTTTAATAACTTTTCTATTAAAGTAGAAGCATATCTGGGATTGTAAGTTACAATACCAAGTGCTGCCTGTGCATCTTTGCCTCTGATGGCGTCTAATACGAAGCATGCCTTCTGAACAGAAACTCTGGCATAAGATAACTTTGCTGACGGTCTTGTGTCCTTCTGAGCATTTCTTTCTCTCTTAATTTGGGTTCTATGTCCCTTAGCCATTGGTGAAGCCTCCTTTCAACTAATCAATCTATTACTTACGTCCGGATTTCTTCTCGTCTTTTCCATGACCTCTGTAGGTTCTGGTTGCAACGAATTCACCGAGTTTATGTCCAACCATATCTTCTGTAACATATACCGGAACGTGCTTTCTTCCATCATGAACTGCAATTGTGTGTCCAACCATCTGTGGGAAGATGGTAGAACGACGGGACCAGGTCTTAATTACCTGATGCTGTCCTGCTGTGTTCATAGCATCAATTTTTTTCAGTAAAGACGCATCCGCGAATGGTCCTTTTTTCAGTGAGCGAGCCATAGGTTCTAACCTCCTTCAATTATTTAATGGTCTTTCCATCTCTTCTTCTAACGATTAACTTGTTAGACTGCTTGTTTTTCTTTCTGGTCTTTAAACCAAGAGCAGGTTTGCCCCATGGTGTACACGGACCTGGACGGCCAATACCGGTCTTTCCTTCACCACCACCGTGTGGATGGTCGTTCGGGTTCATGACGGAACCACGTACAGTAGGTCTGAAGCCCATATGGCGCTTTCTACCAGCTTTACCAATGTTGATAAGGGAGTGATCTCCGTTGCCTACAACGCCGATTGTAGCTCTGCAGTTGATCGGAACCATTCTCATCTCGCCTGAAGGTAATCTTAAGGTTGCATATTTGCCTTCTTTAGCCATTAACTGAGCAGAGTTTCCAGCGGAACGAACCAGCTGACCGCCCTTGCCCGGATAAAGTTCGATGTTGTGTACCTGTGTACCAACCGGGATCTGGCCTAATGGTAAACAGTTACCAATTCTTGCCTCTGCATTCTCGCCGCTCATGATCTTCATACCGTCTGTCAAACCAGCCGGTGCGAGGATATAAGACTTTGTACCATCTGCGTAGCAGATTAAAGCGATGTTAGCAGTTCTGTTCGGATCGTACTCGATGCCGATGACTGTTGCCGGAATACCATCTTTGGAGTTTCTCTTGAAATCGATGATTCTATATTTTCTCTTAGCACCGCCGCCGCGATGTCTAACAGTGATCTTACCCTGATTGTTACGACCAGCCTGCTTGTTCATTGTAGCGCTGATTAAGGACTTCTCTGGAGTTGTCTTTGTAATCTCGCTGAAATCAGAACCAGTCATATGTCTTCTGGAAGGGGTATATGGGTTATACTTTTTGATTCCCATGTTGTAACTCTCCTTTCTTGCTAAAAGCACTTATACATGAGCCTTTGTTATCATGGCCCGCAAATGCTTCAACGCCGCCTGGCGTTTCATTTTATCGTGATATAATGTTCATCACATAGTATAGGACCAATACTGCCGTAACGGCGAATATCCTACAGTCCTTCGAAGATTTCGATATCCTTGCTGTCAGCAGTAAGCTGAACGATCGCTTTCTTCGTCTTAGCTGTCTTACCGAAGGTCATTCCTCTTCTCTTGGTCTTTCCTTCTAAGTTCATGGTGTTCACGCTGGCAACCTTGGTTCCCGGGAACATCTTCTCGACAGCTTCTTTGATCATGGCCTTGTTTGCATCCGGATGAACAGTGAAAGTATATTTCTTGGACGCCATAGCGTTCATGCTCTTCTCGGTTACGATCGGCTTCTGGATTACGTCAAAATATTTAATATCTGCCATTATGCGTACACCTCCTCGATTGCTGCAACAGCAGTCTTGGTAGCAACAACTGTGTTATACTTTAAGATATCGTATACATTGATCGTGTTAACAAAAGCAGTCTTAACAGCCGGAATATTCCTTGCGGACTTCACTGCGTTTGCGCTGTCTTCGCCAACAACAACAAGTGCTCTGGATACCTTTAAATTATTCAATACGTTCTGGAACTTCTTTGTCTTGATTTCGTCAAACTTTAACTCGTCAACAACGATGAACTTGTTCTCGTTCACTCTGCTTGTAAGGGCAGACTTAAGCGCAAGCTTTCTTTCCTTCTTGTTCAGTTTGATCGTGTAATCTCTTGGTGTTGGAGCAAATACAACTCCGCCGCCTGTCCACTGTGGAGATCTTGTTGAACCCTGTCTTGCATGACCGGTTCCTTTCTGCTTCCACGGTTTTCTTCCGCCGCCGGATACTTCAGAGCGAGTTTTCGCTTTCTGTGTGCCCTGGCGCTTATTAGCAAGCTGGCTGACAACTGCTAAGTGTACAAGGTGCTCGTTTACATTCACACCAAACACAGCATCGCTTAACTCTAATGTGCCAACTTCATTACCTTCCATATTGTAAACAGATACGTTTGCCATCTGTGTGTTCCTCCTTTCTTATAAAAGCATTAAACTGCTGCTTTTACTGTTTCCTTGATTGTTACTAAGGACTTCTTCGGTCCTGGTACAGCGCCCTTAACCAGAATTAAGTTGTTCTCTGCGTCGATCTTAACGATCTCGAGATTCTGGATTGTTACGCGCTTGTTACCCATCTGTCCAGGCATCTTCTTGCCTTTGAATACCTTGCTCGGGTCAGAACAGGAACCGTTGGAACCTGCATGACGATGGAATTTGGAACCGTGAGCCATAGGTCCTCTGGACTGTCCGTGTCTCTTAATAGCACCCTGGAAACCTTTACCTTTGGAGATTGCGGTTGCATCGATCTTATCGCCTGCAGCGAAGATGTCTGCTTTGATTTCGTCCTTAACGGAATACTCGGAAGCATTCTCGAACTTGAACTCTCTTACGTATCTCTTGTAAGATACACCGGCCTTATCAAAATGGCCCTTAAGTGGCTTGCTTACAAGTTTTGCTCTCTTGTCAACAAAACCAACCTGTACTGCATTGTAACCGTCGTTCTCAGCGGTCTTAACCTGTGTTACTACACACGGGCCGGCTAAAAGAACTGTTACTGGAGTTAATACTCCGTCCTCATTGAAGATCTGTGTCATTCCGACTTTGGTAGCTAATATACCCTTCTTCATGTTTTTACCTCCTGTTTGTTAATTCTACAGCGGATTGCCGGGATTAAAGATCCCTTCTGCAATCATCCTAGAACAGTCCAATATAAGTGGAACACTATGACTCCATCTCAGGCCTTCTCTGCTGCTTTCAAAGCGGCCTTTCCGGAGATGTTGATTCCTTTGGAGGAACTGGTAACTCTCCTCACTTTCGTTTGGAGGAATGTGAGAGTTCCCCTCACCGAGGTTCGGCGGAATGGTGTGTTGCTTCTATATCTAAACCCTTCAGGATATTACCTTAATTGATGCGATGAAGAAAAATTATTTGTTCTTCATCTTGATATCAATGTATACACCGGCCGGCATTTCCAGTCTGGATAATGCGTCCACAGTCTTCTGACTTGGTGTAATGATATCGATGAGTCTCTTGTGCGTTCTCTGCTCGAACTGCTCTCTGGAATCTTTGTACTTGTGAACTGCACGTAAGATAGTTACCACTTCTTTCTTCGTTGGTAACGGCACCGGTCCGCTCACCTGTGATCCTGTTTTTTTCACAGTGTCGATGATTTTGCTTGCAGACTGATCAACTAACTGATGATCGTACGCCTTTAATGTGATTCTCATTACTTGACTTGCCATAAAAAAAGTCGCCTCCTTTTCGCACTTAGTAGAAGTACGACAAGCGGTGACTGTACACGTTCCCGTGTGTGTCCTCCAGGACCCCACACTGATTTTCCGTTTTTTTGAAACAGAATTCTTTAATTGTACAGTGACTTGTCGCCAGTTTCCTAACTTGACATTCGCTCCACGGAAAACCTGCCTCTTGGGCAGCAACCTCACGCTTCACAGCTATCATGCCACAGCCTTTACAGGATAGCACACTTTTTTTTACATTGCAAGCATTTTTTTCTTTATTTCTTAATTTTTTTTATTCGATGGCTGATCTGCCGCTTTTGAGGGGTTTTACAGTGTTTCTTCCTATTAGTAGTAGCCATTTTATAATCGTTCTGAGGAAACAGTGAAGAATACGAAAGCGAAATCTCCGGATAACACAAAAAGCAGTCTCCCCGGCTGCTTCAAATAGTAGTATAATAATAACAGAATGCTGGTATTCGATGAAACAACAGTTAAAATTAGTATAACCCCATTACCCCTGAAAGGAAAAGAACTGACATGTACGATCTGCTAAGCCATCTCCCTAAGACCTTATCGTTCATCACACGCAATTTTAAAAAATCAGAAACAATCCTGGATCCTTATCAAACCAGTGGCTGCCTCTATATCCTGGTGTCAGGAAAAGCAGCTGTATACAATCTCGGGATCGATGGTGAAGAACTGAATATCTACGAGTACTGCGGTGCAGACTGTTTTGGTGAGATAGAACTGCTCTGCGGCAGGCGTTATCCCCTGATGGTAAGGGCCACGACAGACTGCACCGTATATCTCGTAGCGAAACGTGATTTTCTACAGTGGCTGAAGGAAGATCCCGATTTTTCGTTCTTCCTTTTAAAACGCATGAGTGAGAAACTGCTGGATAACTCCGACCACATGACCAGGCTGTCTTTACTGACTATGCGGGAACGGTACCTTCTTTCAATCTATAACCATCATAATGCATGTGACCTGGATTCTCTGAGCAAAGCCCGTATTGCAGAAGAAATCTGTGCCCCTATCCGCAGCTTAAACCGACTGGTAGCAGAGAACAGAGAACTGGTCAGCTACGACGCTTCCGGCTTTCAGATCGTCAATGAAGAGCAGATACACGATGTCTGTGAAGGTTTGCAGAACATGCTACTGCTGCACAAAAGATCTTAACTGTCTGCCTTCCAAAGCCTGTAACAGACGCCTCTTATATAATGCTGCGTCCACTTTACGGACCACCTCTGCATTATCCGGCGGAACCTCATGCTGTACAGAAAGGAAGTCATATCTGTCATAGAATATAACCTGACCATAGGTGACCTCATCTGCGGTGCAGCAATAGGCATGCACACTCACCCGCTCTAACGCAATATCATCCCATAGCGCCACTGCCATTGCCACCGCATCCGGCAGATCCACCATATACTCACCGGTCCGCTTCAGATTATACTGAAGGAGGGTGCGGTTACAGTCTGCCGCAAACTTTCCCAGCCTATTCAGTGATGCCAGTTTTTCCAAATCTTCTTTATGAAGGGCTGACTCTCCGATACACTGGTCAAAGCCGATAATCGTAAGCGGAATTCCTGCTCCCAGGAGTACCCGGAAGCTGTCGGCATCTACATAGACATTAAAGCTTGCCACAGGCGTTGTATTTCCTGGTCCAAAGCCCGATGTCCCCATCGTATAAATGTGCTTTACTCCTTTCATCGCCTCGCGATCCTGTAAAATAGCCAATGCCAGATTTGTCATCGGTCCCAGCGTTACAATTTCAATCTCGCCTGGATATTGACGCACAGTGTTCAGGATATAATTGACCGCATGTGTTTTCTCGGCTGCCCTGGTGGGATGGATTAAGTCACAGTCTCCCATTCCGTCATCTCCGTGTACACGCACGGCCGTTACCAGATCACGAAACAGCGGACGGTCTGCCCCCGGATAAACCGGGACTTCTTTGTTACAGAGTTCAACCGTCATCAGCGCATTCTTAGTTGCCAGCATCTGCGGGACATTGCCGCAGACCGTGGTAATCCCCAGCACCTCGACCGACTCCTCCAACAGCGCCAGCATCAGGGCCACTGCATCATCACTTCCCGTATCAGTATCAATAATTAATTTTCTCATATTATTTCTCTCCTTTTCTTTTTCCTCATTGTAATTCACTACAGAGGCGTAAGAAAGGTCATTTGACCCGGAGAAGCGATTATTAAAAACAGGTATAATAAAAACAGGATCAGAACCATCCCTTCGGCTCCAATCCTGCTTCCCTGTCATTCTTCTAAAATTTTTTATTCTTTCCAAACCGGTTCAATCGGATCCCGGTAGCTTCCGGAGGCGTCTTCGTCATCCACCTTCGTAAGGGATCCGCTGCTGCTCGTCTTGTACTTCACACCGTCTGCGTTCTTGACAGTCGTGTTCTTAGCCACCTTGCCCGATGCGTTCACCACATAGGTCGTGTAGCTGTTTCCGGCCGGGATGGTAATCGGCTCATATCTGACGCCGTCCTCCGCCCGCTGCAGCTTGCCCATGTAATAGAGGTATCCGTCTTTAACGCCGGTATAGCCGCGGCCGCTGTCGCTGAAGTAATACGTCTCTTCATCGCCGTCACCCTCGGTAACCTTGATCTTTCCCTTCTGCATGGTACTCGTCTTCTTGTCACCAAAATAATAGGAGGTATACTCCGAAGTACTTCCAATCCGAACCTTCTGAAGACCATAGACCGGATTCCCTCTGTCATTGAACAGATACGTCTTTCCGTTGATCTTTGTTAAGTTCTGTGTTGTGGCCTCTCCTTCCTTCGGTCCCGCCTTTGGCGTTCCGTTGCTGGAAAAATAAAACCATTCTACATCACCTTCGTATCCGCTTAAATCCTCCGGCGGTTCGATCGAATACCAGCCGGTCCTTAACTTCCCGCTGGAATCGTAATACTTATAATTCTGAATGTCATAATCTGCGTTATCAACGCCGACATTCTTCCAGCCCGTCTGAAGCGCGCCGTCCGAATCGAAGCAGTATGCTACGCCGTCAATCTTATAAGTACCGTAGTCTCCGCTGGTTTCCTTCGGCATATACTTTTTGCCGCTGTCGCTGAAGTAATACCAGTGCTTTCCGTCGTCATCCTCGTCTCCAGGAGACACACGGTCCGGATCGTAATCACTGTCCGGCGGAAACAGCTTCTGCCAGCCTGTCCTCATTACTCCATCCGTACCACAGTAGTACATGTTATCCAGAACCCATCCGGTCTGCATCTCACCGTTAGAATCAAAATAATACCATTTATTATTAATCTTGGACCAGTTGTCCATAATCGCTTTTCCGCTGCTTCCGAAGTAATACCACTTATACTCGGAGCTGCCGGACTCCTGAAACTTCATCCACTTATCCGTTACCAGAATCCCGTTAGAATCCATATAATAAGTATTATCTACCCATGTATTGACGGCCATCTCGCCATTGCCGTTCAAATATCTCCATAAGTTGTCCGCGCCTTTTTTCCACACATTGGTCACTTTATATCCGTTGGAATCATAGTATGACCAGGTGTTTCCGGACTGCGCCCACCCTTCAGCTGCCCATGCGCTCATGGTGGCAGTTCCTAAAGCCAGTACCGCAGCAACCGCCAGCACAACGAAACCTTTTTTCTTCATATTGTCACTCCTTACAGGATTCTCCTTTTTACTCTATTCATTGTAGCAATTTATCTGAAATTATTCAACTGTTATTATCTTTCAATTCTATTACAATTTTTAAGTAAATTATGGATAATGCACAGCTCCGTAACTATGTAAAAAAACGTCTGCCCTTCAGAACTCTGTTCCCTTGACGCTTTTCCCTTTATCCAGTATAATCATAGAATCATACAACGCATTATACGGTAAATACAGAAAGGTCAGGGATAAGTGGCATGTGGATTGCAGACGGTTGGAAGGATTATGAAGTGATAGACTGTTCAGAGGGAGAAAAACTGGAGCGTTGGGGTAACTACACGCTGGTTCGCCCGGACCCGCAGGTCATCTGGTCTACCCCAAAGACGGAGAAAGGCTGGAAACACAGGAACGGACATTACCACCGCAGCGCTAAGGGAGGCGGAGAATGGGAATTCTTCGATCTGCCTCAGCAGTGGAGTATTCAATATAAGGAGCTGACATTTCAGCTGAAGCCCTTCAGTTTCAAACATACCGGACTGTTTCCGGAGCAGGCGGCCAACTGGGACTGGTTCGGCAGTAAGATCCGGGAGGCAGGACGGCCAGTCAGAGTCTTAAACCTGTTTGCCTACACGGGCGGCGCCACACTGGCAGCCGCAGCCGCCGGCGCCTCGGTCACCCATGTGGACGCCTCCAAGGGCATGGTGGGCTGGGCCAGGGAAAACGCCAGGTCCTCCGGACTCGAATCGGCGCCTATCCGCTGGATCGTGGACGACTGTGTCAAGTTCGTGGAGCGGGAAATCCGGCGCGGTAATCACTATGACGGAATCATTATGGATCCGCCATCCTATGGCCGCGGTCCTAAAGGGGAGATCTGGAAGATCGAGGAATCCATTCATCCGCTGGTCAGGCTCTGTGCCCAGCTTCTCTCGGATGATCCGCTCTTCTATCTCATCAACTCCTACACCACGGGACTGGCTCCCGCCGTCTTAACCTATATGCTGTCCATCGAGGTGGCCAGCAAACACGGCGGCTTCGTTCAGTCGGAGGAGGTGGGTCTTCCGGTTACCAGGACAGGCCTTGTACTTCCGTGCGGAGCCTCAGGCCGGTGGTCATCGACCCCCGTTTAACAGCCTCCATACGGCAGGCGCAAAGCGCCGGATCAGACGGCTTGCCAGCCAGCTGATGACAACGGCGAACAGAGGCATAAGAAAGAACAGAAGAAAAGCAAGAACTGGTACAGGCGGGAGCAGCAATGCTCCCGTTTTGTTGATCAGACGGACAAGTGCAAAGTGAACCGCATACAAAAAAAAGTTATTCTTCATGAAATCTCTGGCTTCGAAAAGCCTTTCCTCCGGCACCATGAGCCACAGGCCAACCGGGACCAGAAGCCGGTAGACCACCGTAACAGACGCAGTCTCCCCCAGGCTGCTGCCAGGCAGATCCGTCCGCAGGGAGATGCAGCCGGCCGCCAGAAGCACCAAACCCGCAATCAGGCGTTTCCGTGACCAGACGCCTTCCACCACCGCTTTTTTGTGTACCGCCGCGAAGGCCGCAAAGGAATAGTAAAACAGCGCGTCCAGGTTCAGAAACGGCAGATTGATTCCCAGATAGACCCCTGTCAGCAGGATCGCCAGAAACACGATTCCGGGCCAGATCCGTTTTACCGCGAGATAGATGAGAGGAGCCAGGAGAATGAGGAGAATCAACTGGTAGAGATACCAGAACACATAATTATAGGTATAATTCAGAATCGCATCAACCGTTTCCAAAAGGCCAAACGGAATCTTTCCCTTACCGATCACATCAGAAATGTAGGGAAGCCTGCTTCCGATCACATAGCCCAAATAGTACAGACTGTTCCACACGATATACGGAACCAGAACGCTTCTGATACGGGAGTTCCATTTGCGCATTAAAATCTCCGGTTTATATCCGCGGAAAAAGAGATAAGAAGAAATCATAAAGAAGCCGGGAACCGCGATCTGAGCGATTTTGTCGCCGAAAAAGCGCTCCAGCCGCACCAGGGAGGCCGCCGCCCCGGTATTTCCCAGGAACAGTACGGCGTTATAGGAGTGGACCCAGATAACCAGCACGCTGAACAGGAAGGTAAACCAGTATATTTTATTTCTGAATGTTTTCTCTGCCATGGAAACCGCACCTCCCTCTCCGTCCTGATACTTATTTTATTCTATCACACCCGGAAAAGAACAGGCAATATATTTAGCATAATCCTCACAGCAAACCTCCAGACAGTTACTGTTTCCTCCCAGCCCAAAGCTCTGCCGTCTGGTTTGACTCTGCTGCCAAAAAAAGAAGAGGCGGCCGAATTCATTCCGGTCAGCCTCTTCTTATTATATGAAGAAGTTTTATTTCAATCCACACTCAGCCTTTTACCGCCCCCATCGTAATTCCCTGCGTAAAGTATCTCTGGAAGCAGAGGAACACAATGATAATCGGAACGGAGGCCAGAGCCGCACCTGCCATAATTAATCCGAAATCGTTGGACATTTCGCTCAGCTTACTGGCAATACCTAAAGCAATGGTCTTAGATTCATTCTGAGTCAGCATAACCAACTGCAGCGGATATTCATTCCAGGAGTTAATGAATGTGAAGATCGCCAGCGCACCAAAACCAGGTTTGATGATTGGAAATGCCACATTCACAAAGGTTGTCAGCTCTCCTGCCCCGTCAATCCGGCAGGCTTCCAGAAGAGAGGTCGGAATATTCTCAGAGAACTGCTTCATCATGAATACACCGAATGGCCATCCGACAACCGGGAAGATTACTGCAAACATGGAGCCCCATACAGATTTCAAAAATCCCATAGCTGACATCTGTCTCATCAAAGGAATCAGAATAACCTGCTTCGGGAGTGCCATGGCACATACGAACAGACCGAAGATCAGGCTCTTGCCCCAGAAACGTTTCTTCGCCAGTGCGTATCCTGCCAGAGAAGAGGTAATACAGGTAAGTCCCATCGCCACTACGGAGATGAACACACTGTTAAACAGCCAGCGGATTGCCATCGGCATGCCTATGCCGAAAAGCTTCGTCCCGCTCTTAAAGAGCCGGCTGTAGTTATCCCATGTAATCGTTGTAGGAAACCACTTTACCATTTCACCGGACTTTATAATAATGTCGCTCTTCTCCTTCACGGAACCGGTGATAATCCAGTACAGAGGAAAGAGAAAGAACACGGCCATAGCCGCCAGGAGGATAAGTGTAATCACATAATACGGACTTATTGCTTTCTTTTTATTTCCCATATCTTTCGCCCCTCCTATTCTGATGTTCCACCATTCATAACCTTAAACTGCAAGGCACTGAACAGCGCAATTACAATTGCCAGAACCACCCCCATGGCGTTGGCATAACCAAACTCCTTGGTGGTCTTAAATGCGATCTCATACAGCAGATACATAACCGTACTGGTGCTGTAATTCGGACCGCCGGAGGTCAGAAGCTGGATCAGTGCAAAACACTGGAAGCTGTTGATGGTGGTAATAACCGCCACATACAGTGTCGTCGGCATGATAGACGGCCACTTAATATTCCAGAACACCTGGAAATTATTGGCTCCATCCACCTTGGCAGCCTCCTCCATAGAGGCATCCACATTACCCAGTGCAGCTACATAAAGAACGATCGGCTGGCCGATGGAGGTCGTAAACAGGATCAGGATAATACACCACAGGGCCATGGACTCACCGGAAGTCCAGGGAAGCGGCTGACCGCCAAAGCTCCTGATGATATAGTTAAAAAGGCCGTCATACTTATCGAACATCCATTTCCATACTACAACGACTGCGACGGAACCGGTAACTACCGGAAGATAGAATACACAGCGGAAAAAGGAACGGATACCGGAACGCATCTTATAGATGGCTGTTCCGACCCACAGGGAGAATGCGGTTACAACAGGAACCGATACCACCACGATAATAACGGTATTCACCGCCGATTTTAAGAAAATTTTATCCTGAAAAAGCCGTATGTAATTGGCAAATCCTACGGCAGTTCCCTTCGGATCTGAAAAACTGGCATTGGTAAAGCTGGTGATAACCCCTGACGCCATAGGGAAAATAACAAAGCCTACAAAGAAAATCAGCGCCGGAAGCAGGAACATATATGAAACAAATGTCTCTCTACGCTGAAGCACCTTACTTCGTGCAGGCATTTTTTCTTTTTTGTTTTTTGGACGCCCGGGTTTCTGTGTGGAAACAGTTGTATTTGCCATGTGTTTTACACTCCCTCCCTAAAGATTGGCTTCCTCCCTCTGCACCCGGCAGAAGAAGGAAGCCATGTAAATGTTGCTGTTCATAAATTAGTGTTTATTAGTTGCTGTTTGCACTCGCGTTGAACTCGTCAGCAGCGGCCTGTGGGTCGGTACCGTTGAATACCTGCTGAAGCATATTGAACCACAGCGGACGCATGGCTGCAAAGCCTGCACGTGTATTGTAGTATGGGCCATAGTACTGGCTCCAGGAAGCCAGCATCGCTTTGTGCTCATCTCCAGGATACAGATCGCCAAAGGAAGTACGTACCGGGAATGCATTGGTCTTAACAACACTCTTCGGACCCCATTCTGCATCATCACAGATAAATTTCACAAACTTTTTCGATGCCTCAGCGCGTGCTTCATCTTTGTTGTCAAAGATAGCGAAGCCATTAACCAGATACTCTAAGGAAGGTTTGCCGCTCTCTGATGGGAATGGAACGGAAAGCTGTGTAAAGTCATCTGATGCATATGTAATTTCACTGGAAGTACCAAAGCAGAATGTCATCGCTGCAGTCTCCTGCTGGAACTTCTGAAGCTCATCTGCTGCTGCCATGTCAAAGCCTGCATCGATTGCCTTGCTGTCATACATGCTCTTTAACAGAGTGAGAGCTTTTACGCCATTTTCGCTGATATTCCATTTGCCGTCATCGCCGACGATGGAAGCGCCATATAAGTTATTTACAAGAGCGCGGGTACCCTGATCGCCGCCCTGTCCTCCGCAGTATACAATGCCGGGAACCTGTGTGGGAGCTGCGTCACGAAGCGCTTCACACATCTTTACGAAGTTCTCAGTCGTCCATGTACGGTCGCCTTCCAGGTTTACATACTGGAGTGCATCTGCCTTTTCCAGAGCCTCTTTGTTCAGACCCATATAGAATGGAGAGGAGGAAATCGGATACATCCAGGCGGTACCGTCTGCGCCTACGCAGGTCTCAATCAGAGACTGGCTGGTTAAATCGCTCTTCAGTTCGTCTAACATATCATCTAAAGGAACCAGATAGCCGGCTTCTCCAAACTCAATGATACGGCCTGGTGCATCGAAGAGAATGTCAGGTGCTGTACCGGAGGTCAGAGCTGCTGTCAGCTTATCCGGGCCGGACGTAAAGTCGATGTACTCTACCTTAACGTTAATGTCAGGATTTTTCGCAGTAAATGCATCAACGACTTCCTGCTCGTATCCAGTGTCTACGCCGAATGTCGGGAATGCCCACCATACGATATCCGTGGTGCCGTCTGCTGCGGTTGTTTCCGGTGCCTTGCTTGCATCTGTTGCCGCCGCTGTCGTCGTCTCTGGAGCTGCCGTTGTCTCTGCCGGTTTGTTTCCACCACATCCTGCCAGCGTACCAACTACCATAGCCGCTGCCAAACCAAGAGATAAAATTTTCTTCATTACTACTCCTCCTTATAATAAGTCAATTTAACGCCAAAGGCATTTGGTCAATCTGTATACTTTTTGCAATTAAGCGCCTTTCTCGTTTATGAATTTATTATATATCGGAATTTTCTTTTTGTCAATCTGAAATAAAAAAATTTTTCTTTTTTTCTTTTTTTTAGGAATAATCTTTGGTCAGTAAAGTTTTTCAATGACAGACGAAGAGGTCTTTTCGTTATTTTTGCTGCATTTTTCGAAATATCGACGATAGTATTCCGTATACATTAAATCAATCAGGAACAGCTGGCTGATCTCCGCCGAAGTAGAACCTCCCTGAAGCGGTCCTTCATTGGCTCCGCACAGCAGCGTCACATCGGAAAATGATGTCAACGGCGATTTGACGAATCTGGTCACGCAGATCACCGTCGCCCCGGCACGTTTTGCCAGTTCCGCCACATGGATGGTGTCCTTTGTGGCTCCTGAATAGGAAAAGACCACCGCCACCTCATTGGCTCTCATCATGGAGGCTACCATGGCCTGCATGTGAGAATCCTGAACACAGTACACCTTCGGTTCGATGCGCAGAAACTTGTTGGCCGCCTTCATGGCCGTAAGCATACTGGCACCCACTCCATAGAAGCAGATCCTGTCCGCATCATGAAGGTATCTGATCACCTTATCGAAGTTCTCCTCATTCAACAGTGAAAAGGTCTCCTTCAGCGCATTTACATTTGTGTTCAGCACCTTCTGAGCCATCTCCGAGAAGCTGTCCTCCTGGCTGATGTCGCCATCCAGCTGACCAAGCCCCGATTTCCCATCGTGAAGGCTTAAGGACAGCATCATCTTAAACTCCTGATATCCCTTCAAATTCATGGTCTTACAAAAGCGGAATACACTCGTATCTCCAACCTCACATACCTCCGCCAGATCCGTAATCGACATAAAAAGCACTTCTCTCGGATTCTGCAGGATATAATCGGCCACCTTCTTTTCCGCCTTCGTAAATTGATTGTACTCTGCTCTGATTTTTGTTAAAAAGTCTCCTTGCATGTTTAATCCCCCTTTATGTTTCCAACGGCCATCCTACGACGAAGCCCATGCATGATGCACGGATCACCGTAATAAGAAAAGGCACGCCGGAAACGGCACCGCATCATGCCGTTTCCGTCGCGCCTACGCCGCCTCTGCTACTAGAATATACCAGGGAACAGTCGTTTGTCAATTAATAAAAAAAAGTTTTTTTATTATATAATTTTAAATTTTCTTTTTAACTGACAAATTATTCCCAGCCGGTTCTCACCCCATCATCCCACACCGATAAAATCCTTTTGGAAAGATTTTCTTTTTTCTCCGGATAATCCCAGCGATAATGGGAACCACGGCTTTCCTTTCGCAGCAGAATCGCCTTCATCAGACACTCAGATAAATACAGCGCTGCGGTAAGACGGCAGGATACCGCAAGTCCCGCCGTGCCGTCTCCCGTTTCCAGGTATCCCGCTTCACATCTGCACAGCTCCCTGATCCGTTCCAATCGGTTTAATGCAAGCTCTGCCCGCGCGCCATTGCGAATCACCATGGCGCATTCGAAATTCATTTCCTGAATCTGTTTTAAATAGGAAGCGGCATTAGGAATGACAGAGAGCAGTACCTCCGCCCATTCCTCCTCCGATCCGGAGATGCTGCTGCTCCAGCCGGCCGCGGCTTTCCCCGCGATCTCTCCGAACACCAGGCCATTGGCCGTCGATAAGCCGCCCAGCCGGTCCGCCCCATGCATTCCTCCCGTCGCCTCCCCGCAGGCATACAGGCCGGGAACTCCCGTACTTCCGTCCGGTCCGATCCTGATTCCCCCGTTGGACGCGTGGGCAAAAATCCCCAGCTGGATGGGATCGTCGATCGTCAAATGCTTCTCTTCTTTCAGCCATTCAAAGTAGGTCCTGATGAATTCCGGCTGATTTTCCCTTAAGGATTCCCGGTATGTCACCGTGACACCCTTGGGATTCCTCAAAAATTCCGTGAACAGCCTGATATCTACCGGCGCGGACGGAAGTCTGGTGGTAAACGGACCGTGGGTGGAACGCACCTCCATCCGCTCTTCCAAATCCGCCTTCCGCCAGTCCTCAAAGATGGAACGCCCCGTCTCCTGGCGGCAGAAATTGCTGTATTTGAACACCTTTTCGTTATAGATCGTCTTCGGTGCCGGAGACAGATACCCTGGCATCATCTGCATGAACTCGATATTTACCAGCTTCGCACCGGCACGGAGCGCCAGATACTGGCCGCATCCGGTGACGTCATCCGTGTTCAGACGGTACTGGAACAGTCCGCCCAGGCCTCCGGAAGCCACAACCAGACTTTTGCAGGAAAACGCGGTCAGTCCTCCATTCTCCGTCAAGGCCGCCGCGCCGCTTACCCGTCCGTCCGTCATGATAAACTGTAAGATCCGGGTGGACGGAAAGCATCTGACCCCCAGTTCCTCTAACCGGGCCAGGAACACCTCCCGGGCGCTGTCTTTTACAATACCGTGCCAGTCTCTGTTCTTATAATCAAAACAGGGGATGAACTCCTTCTCCCCTTTGTTTTCAGCTTCCTTCAGCTGGATTCCAAATGCCTTTAACCGGTCCGTCCCCCTGCGGATATGGCTGACCAGGACGGAGACCAGCTCCGGGTCTGCCATGCCTTCACCGACCTTTAAAATCACGGACTTTAGGTCTTCCTCATCCGCTTCACTCTCGGGTCCCACGAGCCCCAGGCCCCATGTCCCCGGATAAAAACTGGAGCCGGAGCAGATGCGCGTACCGCTTACGATACAGACATCTGCCCCCGCTTCGGCGGCTGAGATCGCAGCCATAATGCCCGCGATCCCGGCCCCCATGACAAGCACATCACATTTTATTTCGTTTTTCAGCCGCATGTTTGATATTTTCCTCTGCAAAATGGCAGGCGACGTAGTGTTCACGCCCGTCAATGTCATATTTCTTAAGTTCCGGCCTCTGGTTCTTACAGATTTCCTGACACTGGCTGCATCTTCCGTGGAAATGGCAGCCGCTGGGCGGATTCATCGGGGAAGGCACATCGCCCTCCAGAATGATCCTCTTTTTCTTATGATGAATATCCGCAACCGGAATCGCGGAGAGAAGGGCCTGGGTGTATGGATGAACGGTATTGCGGTACAGCTCATCCGCCTCAGCCAGCTCCACGATTCTGCCAAGATACATGACTGCGATTCTGTCGCTGATATACTCCACCACGCTCAAATCGTGGGTGATGAAAATATAGGTCAGATTGCGCTCTTCCTTCAGTTTCTTTAACAGGTTTAATACCTGAGCCTGTATGGATACGTCGAGCGCGCTGACCGCCTCGTCACAGATCACAAGCTCAGGGTTGATGCACAGCGCCCTGGCGATGCCGATACGCTGTCTCTGGCCGCCGGAGAACTCATGGGGATAACGGTCCATGTATTCCCGCCGCATATTTACGGCTTCCAGCAGATCGCCGATGATCTTCCTTCTCTCCTCTTTCGTCTTGATGCCGAATTTCTTCAGCGGATCGGACAGGGACTGGTAGATCGTAAAGGACGGGTTTAAGGAAGACTGAGGATCCTGAAAAACGATCTGAATCTTCTTTCTGGCCTCATCCATCTCCTTACTGGTCAGCTTCTCCAGATTGCGGGGGCCGTTCTCAAATTCGTAGACCATCTCTCCTTCGGTCGGCTTATAGAGCTGAAGGATGGTTTTGCCCAGCGTCGTCTTTCCGCATCCGGACTCTCCTACCAGCCCCAGGGTCTCCCCTTTATAGATGGTCAAATCAATATCGTTGACGGCCTGGACGTAGCTCTGGGTCTTTCCCATGAAGCCGCCCTTGACCGGAAAATACGTTTTTAAGCCTTTGATTGTAAGCAGCGCTTCTTTATTCTTATCATGATTCTTATCTGCCATCGTTTGTCACCTCCTGATACCGTGCACATCGTACCATGTGAGTTCCGCCAAGCTGTACCTCTTCAGGCATGCATTTGTCGCATTCCGGGCAGGCGTAGTCGCACCGCGGCGCGAACTGGCATCCGGGCGGCCTGTTGTACGGATCCGGCGTGGAACCCTTGATCGGGTTGATGTCCTGTTCGGCGCCCCTTCCCAGAACAGGGATGGACTTTAACAGCGCTCTCGTGTACGGATGCGTGGGGTGATCCAGCACCTCCTCCGCAGAGCCGCTTTCGATGATATTGCCCATGTACATGACGGCGACATCGTCGGCCAGCTCGCAGACAACTCCCATGTCGTGGGTAATCAGCATGATAGCTGTGTTGTAATTCTTCTTTAAATGATCCATCAGTTCGAAAATCTGGGCCTGTATGGTCACATCGAGAGCCGTAGTCGGTTCATCGGCGATCAGGACCTTCGGATTACAGCTCATGGCCATGGCGATCATGGCACGCTGTCTCATACCGCCGGAGAATTCGTGGGGATACTGGTCGATTCTCTTCTGAGGATTGGGGATTCCCATGTCGGTCAGAAGCTTTAAGGCGGTTTCCCTGGCCTCCTTCTTGGATACGTTCTTGTTATGGGAGCGGATCATCTCCTCAATCTGCCATCCGATCGTGTAGACCGGGTTCAGCGCCGTCATGGGATCCTGGAAAATCATGGCGATATCCTTGCCGCGGATATCCCTCATCTCTTTTCCGTTTCTTTCCAGTTCGTGGATCTTAATATCACCGCGCTTGTCTCCGCTGTGATAGATGATTTCCCCTTCCTCGATCCTGGAAAGCTTGGGAAGCAGCTGCATGATGGAAGTAGCCGTCACGCTCTTGCCGCAGCCCGACTCTCCTACGATACAGAGTGTCTTGCCGCTTTTAATATCCATGGAAACGCCGTTGATCGCCCTGTTGCAGCGCTCATTTGTATAGAAATACGTCTTTAAATTTTTAACGGAAATTACTGCATTATCGCTCATATCCTGCCTCCTAGCCCTGCTGTGTCGGATCTGTGGTATCTCTGATGCCGTCGCCCATGAAGTTGATGCTCATGACGAATAAGGAAACCACAATACCGGTTGGGAGCCACATCCACCAGTTATTCTGAAGCGTGAACATATCCTGAGCCGCATTTAAAATATTGCCCCAGGTCGGGACCTCCAGCGGAACGCCCAGGCCTAAGAAGCTTAAGGAAGCCTCCTCCAGGATAAACATGGCTGTACTCAGTGTAACATTGACAATAATCGGGCTTAACGCATTCGGTAAAATATGCTTATAGCAGATGATAAACGGATTGAGTCCGAACACCTTTAAGGACTGTACGTATTCCTCTTCTCTTATGGAGAGCACCTGGGATCTGGCCATACGGAAACAGGACCCCCATCCGCAGATGATAAAGATAATCACGATATTTTTCGCGCTCTGTCCCATGATCGCAACCAGCATCATAACGAGAATCAGCTGTGGAATGGACATGAACACCTCGGAGATCCGGACCATAAGGCTGTCGAACCAGCCGCCGCGGTATCCGCTGTAGCATCCTAAGAGTACGCCGATAAATGCACAGCCCAGGGCGCTTCCGAATCCGATCGCGATGGACATGCGGCCGCCGTACAGGACTCGCGCAAATACATCCCGGCCGATCTTATCCGTCCCAAACCAGTGCTCGCCTGACGGCGGCTTCAGAATAGATTTCATATCCACGGCCTTCGGCGAATAGCCGGTTAAAAGCGGTGCGAAGATACAGGCCAGAAGAATGATCAGGAAAATTACGCCGCCCACGATGGCAAGACGGTTGTTCAAAAGCTTTCGCAACGCCCGGTTGCCGGACTTCTTGTTCTTCAGTTCTCCGGATTCCTCCATCTGTCGGATCTGGTCAAACTTCCGGTTTAAATGCAGCTGTTTTGATTTTATACTCATCTTCCGTCCCTCCTATCGTTCCAGCTTAATACGCGGGTCTAACGCGGCAGTCAGGATGTCGACCAGAGTACTGGCAAACAGTGTCATGAAGACGAATAACAGCGCCAGCATCATGACCAGATTGTAGTTCTGCGAACGAACCGCCGTATTGAATGCACTTCCGATTCCAGGCCACTGGAATACGGTCTCGATAACTACGGAACCTGCGATCAGGGTCGGAAGGCGGAAGCCCACCAGGACGATAACAGGCGTCAGCGATACACGGAAGCCGTGTACTAAATTCACTCTGAATTCAGAGAGCCCTTTGCTGCGGGCCGTCTTTATGTAGTCCTTGTTCATGGTATCCAGCATGCTGCTTCGGGCGTAACGCATGACACCTGCCGTCATGGAGATTCCCAGAACGAGAGCCGGCATGACGAGGTACTTGATTCGCCCTGCAAAATTGACCACGGTCGGATCCGTCCGGCCGCCAACCGGCAGCCATCCTAAATTTAATGCGAAGATTAAGATTGCACAGACACCGAAGAAGAACTGAGGGATGGATACGCCGATCATACCGGCTACGGTCAGAACGTTGTCGCCGATGGTTCCCTTGTAGATTGCGCCGAGAACACCGAGAACACTTCCTAATACGGTGGAGATGCAGAGTGCCGCCACGGCCAGTTCAAGAGTGGCCGGAAGCCGTTCCGCCATAATCTGGATTACAGGCACACCGCTGGAAGAACTGTAGCCAAAGTCTCCGGTCAGCAGGCGGCCCAGCCATTTAAAATAGCGAACAAAAAAAGGATCATCAAGTCCATACTGTGCGCGCAGCGCCGCTACCTGCTCGGCGGTCAGTCTCGCAAGCGCCTCCGGGTCCATCAGGTACGAAACGGGATCGCCTGGTGTCAAATCCAGAAGCCAGTAAATGATAAACGTAATGATCAACAGCATGGGAATCATACCAAGAATTTTTTTAATTGTGTATTTTGCCATTTTATCACCTTTCTTAAAAGTTAAGGGACTGTACATGATATACAATCCCTTAACAGCACCTCCTAAGTGTTACTTGATTTCCCAGTTCTGAATATCCCAGTTATAGTTAAACTGCGGGTTGCCAAGCTTTGCACCCTTTACAATCTTGTCGCTCTGAAGCAGGAAGATTGGCTGATAGTAAAGCGGAAGCTCGAATAATGTCTCATTCTCGTACTTCTGTAATTCGAAGAATGCCTTTCTCTGTACCTCTGCATCTACGGAAGCGTTGGTGGCTGCGATGAGTTCGTCTAACTTCGGATCGCTCGGTGTATGAGAGTTGATGGAATAACCGGTCTGATATCTGTCATAGTACTCATGTAAGGATAACGCTGCATTGGCTGCGTAGCACATATCCCAGTCTACTGCGCTCGGTCCGTTGACCGGATCTTCCGGAGCTTTCCAGAGAATGGTTGCCAGATCGCCTTCTACCAGTCTTGCGTTCATCTTAATACCTACTTCTGCAAGGTACTGCTGAATGATAGCCATAAGATCCTGTGTCATCTGATCGGTATAGTAATAAACAACATCAAGCTCTGTATTCGGATCCCAGTTTGCTTCCTTTAACAGTTCTTTTGCTTTTTCCGGATTGTAGTCGTAATTGTTCAGTCCGTCTGCCTTGTCCGCTCCATCTGGTGTCAGGCTGTTTGCAGGAAGTGCTGCTCCCTCGAAAACGCCGTCTAAGATGGATTTCATGTCAAGTGCATAAGCGATGGCCTGGCGTACTTTCTCGTCTGCCAAAGGCGCCTTTTTGCCGTCCTTTTTGTCAAACTTGTTTAAATACAGAAGACGGGTATAACGCACGTTTACAGTGTCGATGGTAAGTCCAGGTGTTCCCTCCAGCGCCTTGACATCGGCAATGTTCTTGGTGTAAGCGTAATCCAGCTTGCCTGCCTTCGCATTCGTTACGAAGTTCGCATCGCTGTCGCCTGCACTCGGATTTAGGTGAATAGTGAAGTTCGCGGTTCCGCCGTAGTACTTGTCAAACGGCTTCAATGTGGTGTAGTTATTCATCTGAACTTCATCTACCATGAATGGGCCGGAACCGATCGGGCTCTGGAAATACTTGGCCTGCTGTAAGGAGATCGGATCTGTATCCGCCAAATACTTCTTAGGCAGAGGAGCAAACTGCGTAAATGTCAGCAGTGCATCCGGTGCGACTTTCTCAAAGGTCAGTGTAATCTTGCTGCCGTCCACGGCAATTCCTTCGATGTGCTCGGCGCTGCCGTCCTCATAGGCAGCCGCACCCTTTAATGCTTCAAATGTGGAACGGAATACGGAGTTTAACACCGTTGTCTTAAGCGCATACTCGATACTCCACTGAATATCGTCTGCTGTAATCGCTTCGCCGTCGTGCCAGAAAATATTATCTCTTAACTCAAAGGTCAGTGTCATTCCATCGTCGGACATCTCGTAAGATTTAGCCAGATCGCCTTCACCGGTTACCGGCGCCAGGTTCTCATCGGCAAAGATCAGATGTGCGTACAGGGTTTTGTTATATGTGTATGTACCAGGATTGAGCCACGGTGTCTCGAAGAACTCAGTAGGGCCGCCGTTGCTGTAGAGAACACCCGATTCCCCCGCTGCTGCCGGCTCTGCCGGTGCGGCTGTCGTATCTGCCTGTCCCCCCGCGGTGGCAGCTGTAGTGGAACTCGTTGGGTTACCGGATCCACAGCCTGCCAGCAAAGATGCCGTCATCGCCGCAGCCAGTCCTAAAGAAAAGATTTTTTTCAATTTCATGCAATACTTCCTCCTTTTTAAAATAAAAAGGCGCAATGGATCATTTGTCCTTCATCCGTCACGCCCTTGTTGTTGATAAACACATTATATTACCGAAAATTTATTTTGTCAACATTGGATAGAAGAAAATTTTTTTCATTTTTTATTTTATGTATCTTTTATCCGGTTTACAAATATCCAAAAGATTCCTTCGTGATATTGTATACAGTTTTGTAGTATTGCATTTGTTTTCGAAACAATTATGCTAATTTCGCTTTTGCTTACTTCAGTTCTGCTTATTGCACTTCAGTCCGGCCGTTCTTTTTTAAGAGTGCACCGGCCAGATACGCCGCGCCCATCAACCCGGCACGGTTGCCCAGTTCCGCCTGGCGCAGTTCCACATTGCGGAAGCTGCTCATGATTCTCGCAGAAGCCTTCTGCTTCACCTCTTTCAGAATATAGGGCTGCGCCATGACACCGCCCCCTAAGACGATACAGGACGGGTTAAAAATATGAATAACAGAAATCAGCCCGTACACAATCTCATCGATCCAGCTGTTCACAATGTCTCTCACCTTCGGATCGTCCAGTCTGGCAAATATCTTTCTTCCATTGTCCAGGTCCCGGTTGTAGGCCATGGCCCTCCGCACCAGCGCCGTGGTGGAAGCGTATTTCTCGTAGCAGCCACAGAAAGGTTCCCCGTACACGCTGTCCTCCGGGTGGATCATAATACCGCCGAACTCTCCCGCCGAGCAGGCACTTCCCGTATAGATTCCCTTATTCATGACAATGGCGCCGCCGACTCCGGTCCCGTAGGTGATACAGAGAAAATCCTGAAAGTCTCTTCCCGCTCCAAACTGGCCTTCCCCGATGGCTGCCGCGTTGACGTCATTCTCTACAGCGACAGGCACACGAAACTCGCGCTCCATGATCTCCCGCACCTTCATCCCCGTATAACCGGGTATGTTTTCATTGGCGTATCGGATATAGCCTTCCGCAGAATTCACCTGGCCGGCAGTGCTGATCCCGATGGCCTCAAAGTCATCGTACTGACGGAGAATCTCCACAGCCCGCTCCATCACATACCTTCCGCCGTTCCTGGCATTGGTGGCATGCTCCTTCACCCCCACAATGTCCTGTCCGTTCCAGATTCCAGACTTGATGGAGGTGCCTCCGATATCCAGTGCCGCAATCCTCATAACAATCTCCTCCTGATAGAAAAAGGACAAAGAAACTAACTTTTCTGGCCTCTTTGTCCGTCATACCTAACTATTCTTTACTGTATCGCAGCCACAAAATGTCTTGTGATATCCCTCGGTCTCGTGATCGCAGTACCTACAACTGCCGCCAGCACACCGGTATCGAGAGCCGCCTTTAACTGCTCCGGCGTCCAGATTCCGCCTTCCGCGATAACCGGCTTGCCGCAGGTCTCAACGAGATGCTTCATCAAATCAAAATCAGGAAGCCTGGCTCCCTTTGTATAATCCGTATAGCCGTTCATCGTTGTACCAACCAGATCAAGTCCGATCTGTGCGGCATGAAGACCTTCTTCATAACAGGAACAGTCTGCCATAAAAAGCTGATCCGGATATTTCGCGCGTACTTCTGCGAAGAACTCGTCCAGAGTCTTTCCATCCGGTCTGATGCGGTTGGTGCAGTCCGTGGCAATAATATCCACGCCGCACTCCACAAGCGCGTCAACTTCCTTCATGGTCGGTGTGATATATACGTCACAGTCCCCGTAAACTTCCTTAATAATGCCGATTACCGGAAGATCTACCGTTTTCTTAATTTCCACAATATCTGCGACCGTGTTAGCTCTGATGCCGACCGCGCCGCCCTCTTTGGCCGCATATGCCATTCTGGACATAATGTAAGAACTGTACAGCGGTTCTTCCTTTAATGCCTGGCAGGATACGATCAGACCACCTCTGACCCGTTCCAGTACTGAATAATCCATATTAGATACCCCCTCTTGTATTTTTTACTGATTTTTGGGATTTTTAACTGTTTTAATCATAGCACGTATAAAAAATATTTTCAATACAAACATTAAATAAAAAAAAGTTTTTATTTTTATTGATTTCTGCCAGTAATGATGATATGATACACACAGATACTGTTGAATTATTATAATAATTGAAAAGGCAGGTATGTATTATGTCCAAGTATGATGTCAACAAATTCAAAAACGTTACTGTTGCGCTCAACACTCCGTTCGACAAAAACGGCGATGTTGATTTAGAGGCGACGAGGGCCGTTGTAAACTATTTCTGTAACAAAGGTATTAAGCAGATGTATGTCTGCGGCAGTACAGGCGAAGGCTTCCTTCTGGATACGGAAGAAAGAAAGGCCGTGACGGAGACTGTTGTAAAGGAAGCGGCAGGACGCATGAATATCATCGTCCATGTAGGCTGTCCTGATACGAGACATTCCGCCGAACTCGCCAAACATGCGGAGGCTGTAGGCGCCGATGCTACATCCGCGGTTCCCTGTGTATATTACCACATGGGCGAGGAAAGTGTATACCAGCACTGGACAAAAATTACCGAGGCTGCCGATCTTCCTTTCTTCATTTATAATATCCCGCAGCTAACCGGATTCAATCTGTCCATGGGGCTGTTCGGCCGCATGCTGGAAAACGAGCGCGTTGCCGGCGTAAAATGCTCCTCTGACCCGGCACAGGATATCCTTCGCTTTAAACTGGCCGGCGGAAAGGATTTCATCGTATTCAACGGACCGGACGAGCAGTTCATCGCAGGACGCCTGATGGGCGCTGATGCCGGTATTGGCGGTACATACGGTGCCATGCCGGAGTTATACTTAAAAATGGATGAACTGGTTAACCGCGGCGAATGGGAAAAGGCCAGAGAAGTGCAGAATCTGGTTACCCCGCTTATTTACCGTCTCTGCTCCTTCCCGTCCATGCACGGTGCAGTAAAGGGAATCATCTCCTTGGACGGCTGTCCGATGGGCGATCCGAGACTTCCATTCCTTCCGGTTGCATTGGATGATCCGAAGCTGGTAGAGCTTTACCACGATATCAGAAAAGCTGTCGAGGATACGAAAGATTTATAAAAACTTTAAGAATCAGTCTGAGAGGATGTACCTGCTTGCAGGCTGCATCCTCTCTTTTTTAGAAGGAGGACATCATGAAAAAACACATTGTATGCTACGGAGATTCCAATACCCACGGGTACTGTGCTGCGAACGACGGCCGTTTTGATGAAAATGAGCGCTGGCCGCGTCTCCTGGAACAGAAGCTGGGGGAAGATTATCTCGTTCTCGAGGAAGGCCTGTCTGGCCGGACCACCTGTTTTAACGATCCGATCCACGAGGGCTTGTCCGGGCTGGATTATATTTACCCATGCCTCATGAGCCACGAACCCGTAGATTTGCTGATCATCATGCTGGGAACCAATGATACCAAGGAACGCTTCGGCGCATCCGCCGCCTGCATTGCGCTGGGCCTCAAGCGTCTCATCGCAAAGGCCATCGCCACCACCGACTGCTGGCGGGATAAGAAGCCGGGTATCCTTGTGATCGCTCCCAAGAACATCGAGAAAGAGTACGAGGCCACAGCGGTAGGCGGTACTATGGGCCGCGGCTGTGCGGAAAAGTCAGAAGGGCTCGCCGAAGAATACAGAAAAATCGCAGAGTTGATGGGCTGCCACTATTTCGACGCCAATACCGTCGTAAAAGAAAACAATAAAATCGATTATATGCACCTTACAAAAGAGGGCCACGAGGCGCTTGCCACCGCACTGGCGGGTCTGGTGAGGTTGCAGTTCCCAGCCTGCTGAGAAAATATTAAGGGAATTTTCACATATTTTTCCACTCCTTTGCTCCGGGATTATGGTATACTAAAGAAAAATGTTCCTCGCATAAGGAGAATCATCAGAATGAAGAAAAGAACGCGCGCAGTCAGTCTTTCTTTAGCCCTTGCCATCGCTGTGTCTGCAGTGATCCCATGGACTTTTGCATCCACTTCCGATTCCAGATCCATTTCCGATTTGGGAAGTGATAGAACGGCCTCCTGGAAAACAACACAGGGAGACATGCTGTCCGTCAGCCAGAGCGGCCAGTCCCTGCAGACCTTCGCATTGGGGCCAGGCCTTGTCAATTTATCCCCGGCAGACCAGTTTGCCACCTATCAATGGGGATTAAAGAATGACGGGGAATTTCAGCTCGTTGAGATAAAAGCAAAGTTCCAGGCCGCTGACAATATCTATTCCGGCGGCAAAGGCGGTTTCGGCCTTCCGGGCCTTGGCCCCGGTGACTTCGAGTCCACGGTTACCGACGCGGTAATGGGTGTCGATATCAATATCCGCCCAGCCTGGGATCTCTATGACCAGTCAGAAAATAAGCGGTCCGTGGTCGTAGCCATCATCGACACAGGCGTCGATTATAACCATCAGGAATTTTCAGGCGCCATGTGGACGAATCCCGGAGAAATCCCCGGTGATGGAATTGACAATGATGGAAATGGTTACGTGGACGATGTTCACGGCTGGAACTTCTATTCCGGCAGCAGCCAGATCTTTGTCGGCGAAGAAGACAGCCACGGCACCCACGCCGCAGGCACCATCGCCGCAGTCCGCGGTTCCTACGGAATCGCCGGCATCACTGACAACAATTACGTAAAGATTATGTCCTTAAAGGCATTAGGCGGCAGTGACGGAACGGGTTCGCCCGACTCTGTCATCCAGGCCATTCGCTACGCGGAAGCCAACGGCGCCGCCATCTGTAACTTAAGCATGGGAACCTCCGCTTATAACGAGGCGCTGGCCCAGACCATGCAGAATTCGAAGATGCTGTTCATCGTGGCCTGCGGCAACGGGGGCATTGCCGGAAAGGGATACGACACCGACATTTACCCGGTCTATCCCGCGTCATTCCCATTTGACAACGTAATCTCCGTTGCCAACTTGTTATTCGACGGAAGTTTGAGCCGTGACTCCAACTACGGAGCCGCCAGCGTGGATATCGCAGCCCCCGGAACCTATATTGTCAGCACATTGCCGGGCAATAATTACGGTTTTATGAGCGGCACTTCCATGGCCGCCCCTATGGTGACCGGAGTCGCCGCCATGCTCTACTCCTACCGCCCCGAGATCTCACTGTCCGACGTGAAGAATATTCTGCTGAACTCCAGCCGAAAGATGGACCAGTTAAGCGGGAAAATGGTGAGCGGCGGAATGCTGGATGCATATGCGGCGCTGAGTTACCAGTAATATTAAGATGGGAGTCAGTGGTGGGAGATGTTGAATTTCAGTATTCAGTGAGAAATTTAGATTTTAAGAACAATTATATAAAGGACGTTCCTGTCAGGTATTTGGCGGGGGCGTCCTTTTATGTTGAGGCAGGTTGGAGTTTATGGGGGAGGTATGTGGAGTTTCGCGTTGGGCTTTATGTGGTTTTATGTTCGGTTTTATTTGAACTTCATGTTGCTTTTATACTTTTTCATACTATATTTTATAATGTATTTGATGAGACTTTCAAAAGGCCTATTTATAAACTACATGTTTTTATCGAACTTACTCCTCAATCTTCAGACGATCGATAGCCTCATTGCCTGATTCGCCTGCCGTCATAGCCGTCAAACGCATGTATAACAGCGGATATGGATTTCCCTGCTCGTCCAGCTCCGTCCGTTTGAAACATTCAAATCCCATGTGCTCATAAAACCCTTTCGCCAACGGGTTGTGCTCATTTACGCACAATTCACGTACTCCCAACTCCTCTATACCATAGGTAAGAAGCCGCCTGCCCAAACCAGATCCACGCATTTCCGGTTCAAGGAAAAGCATCTCCAAACGCTCTCCCGCTGTACCCATAAAGGCAATGGGTTCACCCTCTGTATTTACAGCTGTCACCAGAGTGGGAACTTCAAGAAGCGCGGCCGGGACATACTTCTCTATTTCTCCGATTTCCTGATCAGACAGAAAAAGATGGGTTTTCTTGACAGAGCGCCTCCATACTTCTGTCAGCCGATCGATCAACTCATCGCTTCGTACTTCCTGCAAAAATATTTCTGCCTGATTTACAGCCTTTGGCCGATTTTCCCGATGGAACTCCCGATTCTGTTGATTCTGTTTTTCCTGTATACTATTTCTTAGGGTTGATTCCTCTTGTTCTGATCGATTCTTCATAATCTGCTCCTGTCTTTCCATAAAAATAACCCGGGAAGCACATGTCTTCCCGGGAAGCACTTCCACTTCTTATTCATTCACTTTCGTCTCTTCTACTCCATGGAACGCCATCTGAAATTCGGAATTAGATCAGACCACTTGTTGACACCGATAATCGGCTTTGCAAATTCCGTAGCTTCCAGCGTATACTTCTTCTTATCAATGTCACGGAACACCTGCCAGATCTTACGGCGCTTCGTGGCCACAATGGTATCTCCCTGATTCATATCACACTCCCACAGACCAAATGCCAATCCGCTGCGCACCTCCAACGGCGCGTCCACCTGACGGCTTAAGATATAGGCGTCGATATATGGATTACTATCTACCAGGTAATAGGAATAGGCAAATGCCGCCGCCTGAATCTGAGGAATGTCTCCTCTTGTCGGGCTCTTCGCCGTAAATCCTTCCTCTGTAAGGATAATATGGCGGACATCTCCAGTCGGTGAACGGAATGCAGCCTGTGCCATGTAGTCTGTAAGAACACTTAAATTCGCAAAGTTGATGACAGGGGAGTTAAAGTCATTGGTAATCCATCCGGTCTGCGCATCATCCCAGAATTCCGGTTCCGTCATAGGCGCCGGATACGGATGGTAAGACAATCCCCAGTCCATCTGTCCCTGCGTGTTGGCGATAGAATTAAATGTATCCACAATATTTTTTCCGCCGTATTTTAACTTGTTGTCGATCTCCGCATTCCAGTTATAATCGAGGGAGAAATAGACCCTGTCATTTGCACTGGTGCTCTTGATTGCCGTATAGAACACGCGGAATGCATCCTGATACGCCTGAACGTAGCTGTTTAAATCCCAGGCTCCAGTGTAATTCCACTGCTGGTTATTAATCTCATTGCCAATGATCCAGTTAGAAATCTTTCCATGATCCGGATTCGTTCCATTATAACGCTCTGCAAGGAATGAAGCGATAGCCTTAGTCTGCTCAAAACCGGCTTCTGTTGCCGCGTTAAATAAATAATAGAATGCTTTTGAAGACTTCTTCGTACCGGGATAGATCAGATCCGGCGTAGCATCATTCCATCCATTCAGGATGATAGCCGTAACCGTCATACCTTTACCGGAAAGCGCACTGATGGTTCTGTCGTAATCTTCAATGACCCGCTTGTCGAAATGATACGTCTTACCGTCATACTGATAGTCAATACCCTGACCTAAAATCTGATGAAAGGCAATATTCGTTCCCACATGTTTGACACCCAGATCAAATGCGTCTGCCAGCATATTAAGCTCGATATTAAGCCCTTTTTTTGTCAAAGGATCGTTAAATGCCGCTGTGTTCGGAGCTACCGCCTCCGGATTTGTGATATAGTGCGGGTCGCTGACCTCGATGTATTTCGCACCATCCCAGACCGCTACCACAAATCTGCTGTATAACCGGTCCTCCGCAGTGCCTTCATTCAACGGGAACTGATACGTTACCTCCGTTCCAAATGAAGCGGCCCCCGCGTAATCAAGGCGTCCTTCCAGATTCTTCTGATACGGCTTCTGTTCCACCAGATAGAGAACTCCGTCCGTACCGGTCATGTCTCCGCTGCTGGTGACCTTGACCGTCACACTTTTCTTATCCGGATTGATCAGGCAGGAGGTGATCGATGATTCCACCTTGGGTCCCTGTGTCTCAGCGTTTTCAGAAGTCTCAGTGTCCACGCTGGCGAATGAAGCAAACACACCGGTAAAGCACAACAACACTGTAGCCAGAATGCCTGCCGCTCCTCTTCTTATCATCTTACTATCCATTCCTGTTTCCCTCCGTGATGTCTAACTTTATGTACTCTACCATGATACCTAATTGCAATACCATTTGCAATAAAGTTTTTATTACGGAATTCTAAAATTACTTACAATATTGGTACCATCTGGAACTCCACGAGCACCTCAATCAAAGGTCGCTTTGTGGATATTATGACTAATAAACAACAAAACTGTGGGCAGTAATAACCTCCGTCCAGCATTTTGCTTTGAGACGGTTTGTAAAACGGTCCACCTGCTCCATACCTGGATAAAAAGACATCTGATACGCCTTCTTCCAGTCCTTGTAGGTCACTTCGTAAATAAACTCTTCCGGTAAATCCACTATAGGGATTGATGATTTTCTCCGGTTTTCTACAGCGGTTTTGGCAGCTTCACAGAGACGTTCTATTGCGAGCTTCTGCGGAGTGCAGAAGGTGGCACCGCCTACACCGCGCTTGATCTCGGCAGTCGAAATATGCGGTGCCAGTTCTCTGGCATCCCGACACACGGCCTCGTCACCAGAGAGAAAAAGAACTGGTATTCCGAGTGAAGACGCGGTGTATGTATTGAGCATAAACTCGCTCATATAGCGGCCATTGAGGCGAATGTACTGGCTGTTTCCTGTGGAGGTGTGGCTGATGGCAAACTCCGGATTGCCGGCGGCCGCATGATACCCAAGAAAAAATACTCCGTCAAAGGTTTCGTCAAGGCCGAACATCATGTTATACGGATGTCCGCTCTTTCCCCGGATCAGCGTTACATATTCCGGCATCGCGAGAGGATTAATATTAGATGCATCGCCATGGCCATCCTTTACGACAATAGCGGTCGCTCCGGCGGCATGAGCCGCCTCGCAGACTGCGACGACTTCGTTTGTCATCTCCTCTGCATACCTCTGGTAAACAGACTCATTTTTATGAGTCTCATCGGTGAAACTTAGTCCGGCGCAGCCTTCAATGTCTGCGCTGATGAATATTTTCATAGTGTTTCTCCTGTTCCGGGCTTTCGCCCTATAAAAATAAATGCAAAAGTGCCCAGCGAAGAGCTAGCTCTCCCTTGGCCTCCCGCTACTCCGCAGTGCATCTTCTTGTCCGCAAATTCGGCGGACAAGAAGCTCCGGGCTTTCGCCCTATAAAAATAAATGCAAAAGTGCCCAGCGAAGAGCTAGCTCTCCCTTGGCCTCCCGCTACTCCGCAGTGCATCTTCTTGTCCGCAAATTCGGCGGACAAGAAGCTCCGGGCTTTCGCCCTATAAAAATAAATGCAAAAGTGCCCAGCGAAGAGCTAGCTCTCCCTTGGCCTCCCGCTACTCCGCAGTGCATCTTCTTGCCCGCAAATTCGGCGGACAAGAAGCTCCGGGCTTTCGCCCTATAAAAATAAATGCAAAAGTGCCCAGCGAAGAGCTAGCTCTCCCTTGGCCTCCCGCTACTCCGCAGTGCATCTTCTTGCCCGCAAATTCGGCGGACAAGAAGCTCCGGGCTTTCGCCCTATAAAAATAAATGCAAAAGTGCCCAGCGAAGAGCTAGCTCTCCCTTGGCCTCCCGCTACTCCGCAGTGCATCTTCTTGCCCGCAAATTCGGCGGACAAGAAGCTCCGGGCTTTCGCCCTATAAAAATAAATGCAAAAGTGCCCAGCGAAGAGCTAGCTCTCCTCTGGGCACTTTCACATTTATTTTTGCACTGCTCAATGCTTGCGCATTATTTGCACTGCTCATTGCTTACGCATGATTACTCAATGATTGTAGCAACTTTTCCTGATCCAACAGTTCTGCCGCCTTCACGGATAGCGAAACGAAGACCCTGCTCCATAGCTACTGGGTGAATCAGTTCTACAGTCATCTCTACGTTATCGCCAGGCATACACATTTCTACGCCTTCTGGAAGATCACATACGCCAGTTACATCAGTTGTTCTGAAGTAGAACTGAGGTCTGTAGTTGTTGAAGAAAGGAGTATGACGTCCACCTTCATCTTTTGTTAAAACGTAAACCTGAGCTGTAAATTTCTTGTGGCACTTTACAGAACCTGGTTTAACAAGACACTGTCCTCTTTCGATTTCAGTTCTCTGAACACCACGAAGTAATGCACCGATGTTATCACCAGCCTGAGCCTCGTCTAACAGCTTACGGAACATCTCGATACCTGTAACAACTACCTTACGGGTCTCTTCATGGATACCAACGATTTCAACTTCGTCAGATACGTGTAATGTACCACGCTCTACTCTACCTGTAGCAACAGTACCACGACCTGTGATGGAGAAAACGTCCTCTACTGGCATTAAGAAAGGCTTGTCTGTTTCACGAACTGGATCTGGAACCCACTCGTCAACAGCCTTCATTAATTCAAGAACCTTATCGCCCCACTCGCTGGACGGATCCTCAAGAGCCTTTAAAGCGGAACCCTGGATGATTGGTGTATCATCGCCCGGGAATTCATATTCATTTAACAGTTCACGAATTTCCATGTCTACTAATTCAAGTAATTCTTCGTCGTCAACCATATCGCACTTGTTCATGAATACTACGATGTAAGGAACGCCTACCTGACGAGAAAGCAGGATGTGCTCTCTTGTCTGAGCCATAACACCATCAGTAGCAGCAACAACAAGGATAGCGCCGTCCATCTGAGCAGCACCAGTGATCATGTTCTTTACATAGTCAGCATGGCCTGGGCAGTCAACGTGAGCATAATGTCTCTTCTCTGTCTCATACTCAACGTGAGAAGTAGAAATAGTGATACCACGCTCTCTCTCTTCCGGAGCCTTATCGATATTCTCGAAAGCTACGGACTCACCGGTACCTAATCTTTCATGAAGAGTCTTTGTGATAGCAGCTGTTAAAGTTGTTTTACCATGGTCAACGTGGCCAATGGTACCGATGTTACAATGTGGTTTGTTTCTTTCAAATTTAGCTTTGCCCATTTTATAACGTCCTCCTTAATTTGTGCTCTTTTGAGCTTTAATTTTTATGTTAGGCTGTCTTTTATTATATGCTATTTATGCACTATTTTCAAGCCTATTTGATGGATTCCGGGCGGTTTTAGGCCGCTCGGAGTCCATTTAGTACCCGGATTTTCTGGTCTGCTGAAGTCCCTTTTGGGAGTGACGGATTATTTACCGTTCTTCTCAGCAAGTACCTTCTCCTGTACAGATTTTGGAACTGGCTCGTATTTCTCGAAGAACATAGAGTAGTTACCACGTCCCTGTGTTTTGGAACGTAAATCTGTGGAGTATCCAAACATCTCTGCCAGCGGAACGAATGCGCGAACAATCTTACCGCCGCCTAAATCGTCCATACCTTCAATACGGCCACGACGGGAGTTGATATCACCGATAACATCACCCATGTAGTCTTCCGGCATGGTTACTTCAACCTTCATAATCGGCTCAAGTAAGATAGCTCCGGCTTTGTGCATCGCATCCTTGAACGCCATGGAACCAGCGATGTGGAATGCCATTTCACTGGAGTCTACCTCATGGTAGGAACCGTCATATACGGTTGCATGAACACCCAGTACAGGGAATCCGCCAAGAATACCACACTTGGAAGCTTCCTCAATACCTTCACCGACTGCCGGGATATATTCCTTCGGAATAGCACCGCCGACAACGGAGGAGTCAAACTTAAACAGTTCTTCTGCGTTGGCATCCATCGGCTCAAAGTGAACCTTACAGTGTCCGTATTGTCCACGTCCGCCGGACTGCTTCGCATACTTGCTGTCTACGTCAACAGCCTTTGTAAATGTCTCCTTGTAAGCAACCTGAGGAGCACCTACGTTGGCTTCTACGTTGAACTCACGCAGCAGACGGTCTACAATGATCTCCAGATGAAGCTCGCCCATACCGGAAATAATAACCTGGCCGGTCTCCTGGTTTGTCTTCGCTCTGAAGGTCGGATCTTCTTCTGCAAGCTTTGCAAGTGCCTCGCCCATCTTGCCCTGACCAGCTTTGGTCTTCGGCTCGATCGCGATATCGATAACAGGCTCCGGGAACTCCATGGATTCCAGGATTACCGGATGCTGGTCGTCACAGATAGTATCGCCAGTTGTTGTGGTCTTGAAACCTACAGCAGCAGCAATATCTCCTGCATAAACCTTATCTAACTCCTGTCTCTTGTTGGCATGCATCTGAAGAATACGTCCAACACGCTCTTTTTTGCCTTTGGTGGCATTGAGAACGTAAGAACCGGAGTTCATGCTTCCGGAGTATACACGGAAGAATGCTAACTTACCCACGAATGGGTCTGTCATAATCTTAAATGCCAGCGCTGAGAATGGCTCGTCGTCGGAAGAATGTCTCTCAACTTCGTTGCCATCCATATCCACACCCTTAATGGACGGGATATCTGTTGGAGCAGGCATAAATTCTACAATTGCATCAAGAAGTTTCTGAACACCTTTGTTTCTGTAAGCGGTACCGCAGCATACCGGAATCGCAGTACATTCGCATGTCGCTTTTCTCAGTGCTTTCTTCAGTTCCTCTACAGAAGGCTCTTCTCCCTCTAAATACTGCATCATCAGATCATCATCAAGTTCGCAGATTTTCTCTACTAATTCGGTGTGGTAAAGCTCGGCATCGACTTGCATATCCTCAGGGATCTCAACGATGGAAATATCCTCACCCTTCTCGTCATTGTAGATGTAAGCCTGCATCTCGAACAGATCAATAATACCTTTAAATTCATCTTCTGCGCCGATTGGCAGCTGAAGACAGATTGCGTTTTTGCCAAGTCTGGTTCTGATCTGATCAACGGCACCATAGAAGTTAGCACCCATGATATCCATCTTGTTGATGAATGCCATACGTGGTACATTGTAGGTATCCGCCTGACGCCATACGTTCTCAGACTGCGGCTCAACTCCACCCTTTGCACAGAACACGCCCACAGCGCCGTCCAGTACACGAAGGGAACGCTCAACCTCTACTGTAAAGTCAACGTGGCCTGGAGTATCAATAATATTGATACGGTGTTCCTGAGCACCCGGCTTTACCTTGCAGTGTTCCTGCTGGGTCCAGTGGCAGGTTGTAGCAGCTGAAGTGATTGTGATTCCTCTTTCCTGCTCCTGCTCCATCCAGTCCATGGTAGCAGTACCTTCATGAGTATCACCGATTTTATAGTTTACACCAGTATAATAGAGGATACGCTCTGTCAATGTTGTTTTACCAGCATCGATATGGGCCATAATACCAATATTTCTGGTTCTTTCCAATGGATATTCTCTTCCAGCCAAAGCTTTTTCCTCCTATTAGAATCTGTAATGAGCAAATGCCTTGTTTGCCTCTGCCATCTTGTGCATGTCTTCTTTCTTCTTTACAGAAGCACCAGTGTTGTTGGCAGCATCCATAATCTCATTAGCAAGTCTTTCTTCCTGGGTCTTCTCGCCTCTCTTACGGGAGTACAGAGTGATCCATCTGAGTGCTAATGCCTGTCTTCTCTCAGCCTTAACTTCGATCGGCACCTGATAGGTAGCACCACCGATACGTTTTGCCTTTACTTCCAGTACAGGCATGATGTTGTTCATCGCTTCTTCGAATACTTCGACAGCCGGTTTGCCCATCTTTTCTTCTACTCGGCCGAATGCGCCGTATACAATCTTCTGAGCAACGCCCTTTTTACCATCTAACATGATGTTGTTGATTAACTTGGTAACAACCTTGTTATTGTAAAGCGGGTCTGCTAATACATCTCTCTTCTGAGTATGTCCTTTACGTGGCACGTTACTTCCCTCCTTAATATCGCCGCCCGAGCCTGCATGATGCAGGTTCCACAGCTTTTCATTAGATCTTAGGTACTCACAAACATTGAAGTTGCGTTCGCGCTCGGTTCTCTTATATATTATCCTGCAACCTACAGGTTCAATATCATCAATCCGGCACTAGAAATTCAATCATGTGGTTCTAATTATTATTTTTTGTCTTTTGGTCTCTTAGCACCGTATTTGGAACGAGCCTGCTTTCTGTTGGCTACGCCTGCGGTATCCAGTGTACCTCTAACGATATGATATCTGGTACCTGGTAAGTCTTTTACTCTTCCGCCACGGATTAAAACAACGCTATGCTCCTGTAAGTTGTGACCCTCACCTGGAATGTAGCTTGTTACTTCGATCCCGTTAGACAGACGTACTCTGGCGATCTTTCTGAGCGCTGAGTTAGGCTTCTTAGGTGTAGCAGTCTTAACTGCTGTGCAGACACCTCTCTTCTGAGGAGCGGAAACATCTGTAGCTCTCTTCTGTAAAGAGTTATAACCCTTCTGCAGAGCCGGAGCTGTGGATTTCTTTACGGATGTCTGTCTTCCCTTTCTAACTAACTGGTTAAATGTTGGCATTCTTTTCACCTCCTGTGATATTGTCTGTGGTTGCTGTATTTCTTTCAGCCTGATTGCTTGCACAAAAACATGACGCGTTTATGCACGCCTAATTATTATATACACTTTGCATTTTTCTGTCAAGGAAATTCTTTAAAACATTCTAAAAAACGAGAAAAGGCAGCTCCGGCCCGTCCGGACTTTGCCTTTTTTCTCAATTTATACCATTCGTCCTATTGAACGAGTCTCGGTTTATCCACTTTTCCTTCCACTACAGTCTGCAATTCCCGTATGGCGGCGTAATTGTCGATAATCTTATCATAATTGTATACAGTCTGCTTCTTTACAATATCCATATCCTTCCGAAGTTCACAGATATCATCACGCACATCAGCCATCTCGTTCTTCAGACCATGTACCTCTCCATACAAAGTCAGTATGTCGGTACGGATCGGCTTTAATTTCAATTCTAACTTTTCTTCTAACTTTTCGTCCAGCTTCTGGTACAGCCGCGTCTCCAGTCCGTCAAGCATGACGGCAATCGCATCTAATGTTTCCTGATCTGCCATTCTATCCCTCCCCTTTCACTAATTGACAGGCAAGTTTTCGTCTTTTATCATAACATGAAAAACAGGCAAAGTCCATCGATATACAGTTATCATAGTACAGGTTTATTCTGGAACTTCTGTCGAAATGACCGGACCTGGCAAGTCAGCGGAACCGCTGTTTCTTAAACCGTATTATAAGGATATCATATTTTCTGGAAAGACGCAATCTCTGTTTTGCTCGAGTTTCCGCAGTTCTGTCCACAGAAGCACCATTACTGTTTATACTTATACACAACTTTAAAAAAATGCCCAAAATATAAGGAATCCTATCCCTTTTTGATGTAAAATTAAGCTACCAAACAAAAATCTTACTAAACAAAAAGAAAGGGGATTCCTTATGGCTTATTTTACATCAAATACTTACCAAATGAAACGGGAAATTTTAACTTTTTCAAATAAATTTTCAAGAAAGCTTCCTAAACCGGAACGCAAATTTATTGCTGAAATGAATTATGGTATCCTCGCTTCCAAAAGCTGCCTGCTTACGGATATTGTTGACCAGCTCCATGAAACTTCCAAAAAAATCAACATTGTTGACCGCCTTTCACACCACCTTGCCAAGGGGACTCCCGGGGAAGCTCTGAAAGCTTACCTCACACAGGTTAAAAAATGGTGTCCTGCTCAGCCCGTTATCCATATCGACGACAGTGATGTTGTCAAGCCTGATGGTTACAAATTTGAATCGCTTGGATGGGTACGTGATGGTTCCGAAAGCACTGCCACAAAAAATCTCTATAAAAAGGGCTATCATGTTACCGAAGCCACGGTCCTCACCAACAACAATCATCCGCTTAGTCTCTTTTCCGAGATCCATTCTTCCAGTGAAAAAAACTTTACCTCCATTAACGATGTCACATTCTCCGCTATGGAGCGGGCCAATTCCCTGTTTGGAAAAGCGACTTTTGTCATGGACCGTGGCTATGATGATAACAAGATGTTTCTCAAGCTGGATTCCATGGGACAGGACTATGTCATACGCCTTACTGCCAAACGTAAGCTGCTCTACCATAATAAATGGACTTTTGCAACGGAGCTGCGTAACCGTAGGAAAGGAAAAGTAAAACTCCCTCTATTTTATAAAGGAAAAGAACACGAAGCTTATCTTTCCCATGTGAAGGTACAGATCACCGCCTCCAGAAAGGACATTTATCTGGTGCTGGTTTATGGTATCACAGAGCATCCTATGATGCTTGCCACAAATAAACCAATCCGTTCAAAAGAGGATGTGATCGCTGTAGCAAAGCAATACTTTTCCAGGTGGCGGATCGAAGAATATTTCCGGTGTAAAAAACAGATGTTCCAGTTTGAAAATTTCAGGGTAAGAAAACTCAAAGCCATAAACGCATTAAATTTTTATATTACCTTATGCATGGCATTCCTTGCACAGATCACCATGAAATCAGAGACGAATGCCCTTAAGGTTTCCATTATAAAGACAGCAGATCCGGTGAAAGAAAAAGTGCATTTCTGCTATTATCGGCTGGCAAAAGGGATCTCCGGCATACTGTCGTATGCAAAAGAGGGCGTCAGACTCTGGTTCAGGACAAAACGTCCTGCATACCGTCAACTCAGCCTTAAGCTGACCGCTTAAATAGATAAAAGAATAAATCTCCCAAAGTCCGGTTCCGGCGGGGCTTGTTAAAGTGCCTCTACTCATTATTCTGCCACTCGCCAGCATTTCAAAAAACGGCAGATTGGCACCTTTGATTACTATATTCATTTTTCAATTACAATTTGCGGAAACTCAAGCTGTTTTGTCGTTCTTATATGGATATGGCGTTACAGTTCACTCCCAATGTCATTTAGTTTATGAGGGTCAACAGAGACTATTCATTGTCAGATAGTTGCGTAACAGGCTTAAGAGAGGGTATAAACAGTTTCCTATGCGGGACATGCAGAGAATAGGAGGAAATGGAAAATTCAGGGGATAACAAACAGACAGATTGCTCATCTGTCTCAAAATGTGCTATATTATGATTGACAGTCTCGCTTTATACGAAACGGTAAGCGAAACTGGTTGGTACCTGGAACCTCAGCTGGCGGGCATAGGTTCTATCCGGCCTGATTGGCAGTATGTATTGGCTGATCAGGCCATTTACATTACCTGGGGCTGCTTCGTCCCGCAGGAAAGCAACGCATATCTTGATTGCCATTGACAGATTCACCTGATATTCCCATTTTCCTGTTTGCTTCTTTATAGGAACCTCCATTGTTATTATCGTACAGAAATTGTATAAAATTATCCTGCAGAGAATTTCATATTCGATATATTTCGGGGATTTGGAATGGAAATTTGTAGTTCCGAGTGTATGCTTTAAGTCACGGTAGGCGGTTTCGATCCCCCAGCGCAGATAATAAATATCCTTGAGGTGTTCTGTATGGAACTCATTGTCCGGAAGGTTTGTGATGATGTTTTCGTATATCCCTTCCGCAATTTTAAAACGGACAACCCGCAGCCGCATATGATATTCCGGCTGATTGTCTGTTATAAAATCAAAAGAAACTGCCTTACATATGTAACGGTACATGGCTGCCAACTCCGGATGCGCCCTTTTCTTTTTGGAATTAGACCGGGTTAGTATCACATCGGTCCATTGATCCAGCCGGTCCGGCAGGGAAGCCGCGACAAGAAGGCGTTTTGTGTTGATGTCTTTTGCCCTGATTACAAAATAAAAGCCTGTTTCCAGAGCATGAGCGAACACATTGTAACAGGAAACCCCTCTGTCAGCGACCAGAATGGGGAAGCCGCCGTAGGAATAGCGGTCTATAAGCTGGCACAAAGCGGCGAATTCATTTTTCCTGCGGCCCGGCTGTACAACGATATCGAGATACCGCTTTGAAATGAGGTCGAAAAGAGAGATGGTATGGATCATGTTAAACCCTCTTTTCGACTTTCCATTAGACGGATGAAAGGTAGAAGGGTCATCGGGGTTGCGTGCGATATTAAATTCACAACCATCAGCGGCGATCAGAGAATACTTCCCCATAAAAAGTTTGGTGGGAAACCGCTGGTTAAACTGACTGAGAAGATATAGGAAAGCTTCCGGCAAAAGTTTTGCCCGTTGCTGAATAAAAGCAGAAGCAGTAGGCACCTCGTCCGGGTTGAAGTAAAAATATTTAAGCAGTTCGTGGTTCATGCAGCCGCTTTGCATAGAGATACAGAAACGAATCATGCGAACGAAGCCGAACTTTCGTTCTCGGGAAAAATCCTTCCCAGGCCTTTTTACAAAAGGGGAGAGGTTGAAAGACATGGAGTCCACGATTGCCCAGAGTGTGGACTTAACTTTTTGTGGAAATAACATAAGAGTACCTCCTTGAAATTGAAATAATGTTACTATATACAATTTCAAGGGCCGCTCTCGCTACCACTTAAAATCGAATCAGCAGCGAGAGCGGCCGCACATTTTTGCCGCTGTGTCAACCTTTTTTGGGAAAATATATTAAAAAATTGAGTTAGACCCTATGTTAGAATTCAACCTGGATAGGTAACTAAATGACATTGGTTCACTCCCCACCAATGGCACCATAGTCCGGTTTGGACGGGCAGGCTTCCTCAGTCTTTCCTGTGACTTTGCAGGATATTAGAAGTTCTTAACGCGTAAAATTTTTCGTTCAGGTGAGATTCTCACTTGTCTGAGCGCAGCGAGTTTGGGAATTTCACCTGGTTTTTAGAAAAATTCTGCACGTTTAGAACTTCTTATGCCCGAAACCGGAACGGGAAAGGCTGAGGAAGCCTGCCCGGCCGAACCGGACTGCGGTGCCACTGGTGGAAAGTGAACTGTAACGATATGGCAGTCAGTTACTGTTCCCCGTCTCCTCATTCCCATCGTCTTTTCTCTGATGGCAGTTCATCCCGCAGCTGCCGCAGCATCCTCCGCAGCCGGATTTCCCCATTTTTTTATCCCGTCTTTTCTTCCAGATCACCGCGCCGACCGCTGCTATCAGAATGATTCCGATCATAAGATCTGCCATGAACTCCACCTCCTGTGAATGCAGTTGATTCATCAATTCAGCCTGTTCTGTTTATCTCCCCCTCTGAAGTATTCTTCTATGTGCCGGAAGGCTCCGCATGGTTCGTGGCCCGCAGAAATAAGAATCCCGGCGGGCCGGACGGCTGAGCATACGCCCAACCGGCTCCGTCCGCCGGGACTTATATTATTCTCAGACAGCTTTATACGTCCTCTTCATCAATATCATCGATGTCCAGAACTTCTTCAGCCTCTAAATACTCTTCCGTAACGGGAATCGCAAGATCGTCGCCAAGGATGATTTCATCTTCATTCATCTCTTCCCCGTCCGTGCTCAGCTTAACAGTACGGTAACGCTTCATTCCAGTACCTGCCGGAATCGGTTTACCGATAATTACGTTCTCCTTTAAGCCAATTAAGTGGTCTACCTTGCCGTTGATCGCCGCCTCGGTCAGAACCTTGGTGGTCTCCTGGAAGGAAGCCGCTGATAAGAAGGAATCGGTAGCCAGAGATGCCTTGGTGATACCCAGCATAACCTGCTTTCCATCCGCCGGCTCCTTGCCTTCTGCAAGAAGTGCCTCGTTCATATCGTTGTAATCAAGAACGTCCATGGAGGTACCCGGAAGCACATCGCTGTCTCCGCTCTCCTCGATCTTGATCTTCTTAAGCATCTGTCTGACGATCATCTCAACGTGCTTATCATTGATCTCAACACCCTGCAGACGGTAAACACGCTGAACTTCCTGGATCATGTAATCCTGTACCGCGCGGACACCCTTGATCTTTAAGATATCATGCGGGTTGATACTACCTTCTGTCAGCTCGTCGCCGGCCTCTAAATAGACGCCATCCTGGATCTTGATTCTGGATCCGTAAGGAATTAAATACGTCTTGGAGTTGCCGGTCTCATTATCTGTAATGATGATCTCACGTTTCTTCTTCGTATCCTTGATCGTGGCTACGCCGCCGAACTCCGCGATGATCGCAAGTCCCTTTGGCTTACGCGCCTCAAAAAGCTCCTCGACACGGGGAAGACCCTGTGTGATATCGCCGCCGGCAACACCGCCGGTATGGAACGTACGCATGGTCAGCTGTGTACCAGGCTCACCGATGGACTGAGCGGCAATAATACCGACTGCCTCACCAACCTGTACCGGCTGTCCGGTAGCCATGTTGGCACCGTAGCATTTCGCACAGACACCCAGATGGGATTTGCAGGTAAGAACGGTACGGATCTTGACGGAATCGCGTCCCATCTTCTGTAAGGTCTTCATAACCGCAGCCGCACGCTTCGGTGTACACATATGGTTTGCCTTCACAATTACTTCTCCGGTATCCGGGTCGGTAATGGTTTCAGCGATATATCTGCCTGTCAGTCTCTCCTCGAGACCCTCGATCGTCTCCTGGCCATCCATGAAAGCCTTGATCTCCATGGCAGGAATTGTCTTTCCTTCGCAGCAGTCTACCTCGCGGATAATCATATCCTGGGAAACGTCTACAAGTCGTCTCGTCAGATAACCGGAGTCGGCTGTTCGCAGAGCCGTATCGGAAAGTCCCTTACGGGCGCCGTGAGCGGAGATGAAGTACTCCAGTACGTCCAGACCTTCACGGAAGTTGGACTTAATAGGAAGTTCGATGGTATGACCGGTTGTATCGGCCATAAGTCCACGCATACCAGCCAGCTGTTTAATCTGTTTATCAGAACCTCGTGCTCCGGAGTCCGCCATCATGTAGATGTTGTTATATTTGTCAAGGCCGGTAAGCAGATCGTGAGTCAGCTGATCATCCGTCTCTTTCCAGGTATCGATAACTTCTTTATAACGCTCTTCCTCCGTGATCAGACCACGTCTGAAGTTCTTGGCAATCTGGTCAACGGTCGCCTGGGCGTCCGCAATCAGCTTCGGTTTGCTCTCCGGCACGGTCATATCGGAAATGGATACGGTCATGGCCGCTCTCGTGGAATACTTATAACCGATCGCCTTGATATCGTCTAACGTCTCAGCAGTCTGAACTGCACCGTGAACGTTGATAACTTTTTCAAGAATCTGCTTTAACTGCTTCTTGCCGACGTGGAAATCCACCTCCATCAGAAGCTCGTTGCCCGGAATGCTTCTGTCCACAAAGCCCAGGTCCTGAGGAACGATCTCATTGAAAATGAAACGGCCCACCGTGGATTCTACGGAACCGGTCTTCATGGTACCATCCGGCATTTTCTTTGTCACTCTCGCCTTGATTCTGGAGTGTAAGGTTACGGCTCCGTTCTCATAGGCAAGAATCGCTTCGTTTACATTATGGAATACCATGCCCTCGCCCTTGGCGCCAGGTCTTTCCTGGGTCAGGTAATAGATTCCGAGGACCATATCCTGAGACGGAACGGCCACAGGGCCACCGTCGGAAGGTTTCAGTAAGTTGTTCGGTGAGAGGAGTAAGAACCGGCACTCCGCCTGTGCTTCTACGGACAGAGGCAGATGAACGGCCATCTGGTCACCATCGAAGTCCGCGTTGAACGCGGTACAAACCAACGGATGCAGCTTGATCGCCTTACCTTCCACCAGAATCGGCTCAAATGCCTGGATACCAAGCCTGTGCAGTGTAGGCGCACGGTTTAACATAACCGGATGCTCCTTGATTACGTCCTCCAGTACATCCCAAACCTCGGTCTGCAGTCTCTCCACCATCTTCTTGGCATTCTTAATATTGTGAGCGGTGCCGTTGGCAACCAGTTCCTTCATAACAAACGGCTTAAATAACTCGATCGCCATCTCTTTCGGAAGACCGCACTGGTAAATCTTCAGTTCCGGTCCTACGACGATAACAGAACGTCCGGAATAGTCAACACGCTTTCCTAACAGGTTCTGACGGAAACGTCCCTGCTTACCCTTTAACATATCAGAAAGAGATTTAAGAGCACGGTTACCAGGTCCGGTAACAGGTCTGCCTCTACGGCCGTTATCGATCAGGGCGTCAACGGCTTCCTGCAGCATACGCTTCTCGTTGCGGACAATAATATCCGGCGCGCCCAGCTCTAAAAGACGGGCCAGACGGTTATTTCTATTGATAATTCTTCTGTATAAATCATTTAAATCGGAGGTGGCAAAACGTCCGCCATCCAGCTGCACCATCGGCCGGATATCCGGAGGGATAACCGGGATCGCGGTCATGATCATCCATTCCGGCTTATTGCCGGAGTTACGGAACGCCTCTACAACTTCCAGTCTCTTGATGATCCTGGCGCGTTTCTGGCCGGTGGCATCCTTCAGTCCCTTTCTTAACTCTTCGGAATCTTTCTCTAAATCGATCGCATGCAAGAGTTCCAGGATTGCTTCTGCACCCATTCCTACACGGAATGCGCCGTAACCGTATTTGTCAATCTCTTCACGGTATTCCTTCTCAGATAACACCTGCTTATACTGAAGTCCTGTATCCGCCGCATCCAGTACGATATAGGAGGCGAAGTACAGTACTTTCTCAAGGGTTCTCGGTGAAATATCGAGAATCAGGCCCATACGGCTCGGGATTCCCTTAAAATACCAGATATGGGAAACCGGAGCTGCAAGCGCAATATGGCCCATACGCTCTCTACGAACGCTGGCCTTCGTGACTTCGACACCGCATCGGTCACAGATAACGCCTTTGTATCTGATCTTTTTGTATTTACCGCAATGACACTCCCAGTCCTTGCTCGGTCCGAAGATTCTCTCGCAAAAAAGACCGTCTTTTTCCGGTTTTAAGGTTCTGTAATTGATCGTCTCTGGCTTTTTAACTTCGCCATGGGACCAATCGAGAATCTTTTCCGGAGACGCTAACCCAATTTTGATAGCGTCGAACGTCATTGGGTGATAAGTTTCATTATTCTCAGGCATGAGCGGTTCTCCTTCCTAACATACACAACTATTCTTCGTCTGAATCGTCTAATTCGGCGTCATCGAAATCCTCGTAAGAATCGTCGATACCGTCTGCATCCTCTTCTTCATCAATACTAACCAGTTCATCATCCTGGAATTCCTGCTTCTGGAAACCGTAGTCAGCAAGAGGTTCCTCTTCCCTGAATTTTCTGTCACCTTCGATGATGGATCGTAAATCTGTCTCCTCGTAATCCATTGCCTCTGCAATCTGTACCTCGGTATTATCATCTCGCAGTACACGTACATCGAGAGCCAGTGACTGAAGCTCTTTAAGCAGTACCTTGAAGGATTCGGGAATACCCGGCTCAGGAATGTTCTCGCCCTTGATAATCGCTTCATACGTCTTCACACGGCCTACCACATCATCCGACTTCACAGTCATGATTTCCTGCAGTGTGTAGGATGCACCGTACGCCTCAAGAGCCCAAACCTCCATCTCTCCGAAACGCTGGCCGCCGAACTGGGCTTTACCACCCAGAGGCTGCTGTGTAACCAGGGAGTATGGTCCTGTAGAACGGGCATGAATCTTATCGTCAACCAGATGATGCAGCTTCAGATAATGCATGTGTCCGATCGTAACCGCACTGTCGAAATACTCACCGGTACGTCCGTCGCGGAGTCTTACTTTACCGTCACGGCTGAGCGGTACCCCCTTCCACAGTTCTCTGTGATCCAGATGCTCACCCAGATACTCGATCACATCGGGTTTCAAAGTGTCATTATATTTATCCTGGAATTCTTCCCAGGTCATGTTGACGTAGTCATTGGCGACATCGAGGGTATCCATGATATCGATCTCGTTTGCACCGTCGAATACAGGTGTTGCAATATTAAATCCAAGGGCTCTGGCCGCAAGACTTAAGTGAATCTCCAGAACCTGCCCGATATTCATACGGGAAGGTACGCCCAGAGGGTTCAAAACGATATCCAGCGGACGGCCATTCGGCAGGAATGGCATATCCTCAACCGGAAGTACACGGGAAACAACACCCTTGTTGCCATGACGGCCGGCCATCTTATCACCTACAGAGATCTTTCTCTTCTGAGCAATGTAGATACGGACTGTCTGGTTCACACCTGGAGACAGCTCGTCACCATTCTCCCTGGTAAATACCTTGGCATCCACGATAATACCGTAAGCGCCGTGGGGTACCTTTAAGGAAGTATCACGGACTTCTCTCGCCTTCTCACCGAAAATTGCACGAAGCAGTCTCTCCTCGGCTGTCAGCTCGGTCTCTCCCTTTGGAGTAACCTTTCCGACCAGGATATCTCCGGCACGGACTTCCGTACCGATTCGGATGATACCTCTCTCATCCAGATCCTTTAACGCATCTTCACCGACACCAGGAACGTCACGGGTGATCTCTTCCGGTCCCAGCTTGGTATCACGGGCTTCCGCCTCGTATTCCTCAATATGAACGGAGGTGTAAACATCCTCCTGAACCAGTCTTTCACTGAGCAGAACAGCATCCTCGTAGTTGTAGCCTTCCCAGGTCATGAATCCGATGAGCGGGTTCTTGCCAAGGGCGATCTCACCATTCTGTGTGGACGGGCCGTCAGCGATGACCTCTCCCTTTTCCACATGATTATTCTTATATACAATCGGCTTCTGGTTGTAGCAGTTGCTCTGGTTGCTTCTCTTGAATTTGGTCAGGTGGTAAACGTCTCTTCCGCCGTCAGCATCCCTCTTGATGATGATCTCGTTGGAAGCGGAACGCTCTACCACACCGGCATTTCTCGCCACAACGCAGACACCCGAGTCAACGGCTGCCTTGGCTTCCATACCGGTTCCAACGACTGGCGCTTCCGTTGTCAGAAGCGGCACGGCCTGACGCTGCATGTTGGATCCCATCAGCGCACGGTTGGCATCATCGTTCTCCAGGAAAGGAATCATAGCTGTCGCCACGGAGAATACCATCTTCGGGGAAACGTCCATCAAATCGATGCTCTTTCTCTGGAATTCGGATGTCTCCTCGCGGAAACGTCCGGAAATATTCTTATGAATAAAGTGGCCTTCTTCATCCAGCGGTTCGTTCGCCTGCGCGACAACGAAGTTATCTTCTTCATCGGCAGTCAGATAAACGACCTCGTCGGTAACGATCGGATTGGCCGGATCGGTCTTGTCTACAAGACGGTAAGGCGCTTCTACAAATCCATACTGGTTTACCCTCGCATACGTCGCCAGGGAGTTGATCAGACCGATGTTAGGACCTTCAGGTGTCTCGATCGGGCACATACGACCGTAATGGGTGTAGTGTACGTCTCGAACCTCGAATCCGGCACGGTCTCTTGACAGACCGCCAGGTCCCAATGCGGATAAACGTCTCTTATGAGTCAGCTCAGCCAGCGGGTTGTTCTGATCCATGAACTGGGACAGCTGGGAACTTCCAAAGAATTCCTTTACAGCCGCAGTTACCGGTTTAATGTTGATTAAGGACTGGGGAGTAATACCCTCCATATCCTGTGTTGTCATTCTCTCACGAACCACACGTTCCATTCTGGAAAGACCGATCCGGTACTGGTTCTGCAGCAGCTCGCCGACCGCACGGATTCTACGGTTTCCTAAATGGTCGATATCGTCGGCATTACCTATCTGCTGCTCTAAATGCATGTTGTAATTGATGGATGCCAGAATATCTTCTTTTGTGACATGCTTCGGAATGAGTTCGCCCAAACTTCTGTGAATCGCGCTCTTTAATACTTCTTCGTCTTCTGTGCCAACATCTTCCAGAATTTTTTCAAGTACCGGATAGAATACTAACTCCGTAACACCTGCGTCCTTCGGATCGAAGGATACGTAAGCGCCTAAATCTACCATTAAGTTGGATAAGACTTTCTGCTTGCGCTCCAAACCTTCCACCCATACGTAAGGTACGGCTGCGTTCTGGATATCTACGGCAAGCTGCTTGTCTACAGTCGTGCCGGCAGTCGCCAGAATCTCGCCGGTTGTGGTATCCACCACATCCTCTGAAAGCACGTGGCCCACGATACGGTTCTTGAAATGAAGTTTCTTATTAAATTTATATCTTCCGACCTTTGCAAGATCATATCTTCTCGGGTCAAAGAACATACTGTTTAATAAACTTTCTGCACTATCAACAGATAAAGGTTCACCTGGGCGGATCTTCTTATATAACTCTAATAAGCCATCCTGGTAATTATCGGACGTATCCTTACCGAAGCTGGCTAAAAGCTTTGGCTCCTCGCCAAACAGCTCTAATATCTCGGCATTCGTTCCGAAACCAAGGGCACGGATCAGCACGGTAACCGGAACCTTTCTGGTTCTGTCTACACGTACGTAGAAAATGTCGTTGGAGTCTGTCTCATACTCCAGCCACGCACCTCGGTTAGGAATTACTGTACAGGTATAGAGCTCCTTACCTACCTTGTCATGTCCGATACCATAATATATACCTGGGGAACGTACTAACTGGCTGACAATAACACGTTCGGCACCGTTAATGACGAAGGAACCGGTATCTGTCATAAGCGGAAGATCACCCATGAAGATCTCATGTTCATTAATCTCATCTTTATCTTTATTGCAAAGCCTTACCTTGACTTTTAAAGGAGCTGCGTAAGTTGCATCTCTTTCCTTGCATTCTTCTATGGTATACTTGATGTCGTCTTTACATAATGTAAAGTCAACAAATTCCAGACTCAAGTGACCCGCAAAGTCTGCGATCGGAGAGATATCTTCGAAGACTTCCTTCAATCCCTCATCAAGGAACCACTGATAGGAATTCTTCTGAATCTCGATCAGGTTAGGCATCTCAAGGACTTCTTTCTGTCTCGAGAAGCTCATTCTCAGGCTTTTACCGGCTGGGACCGGACGCATTCTGCTTTTTTCCATTGACGTTTCACCCCTGTTTTCTTTCTATTGGTTCTGTTTTTGGGCATAAATGTCCCTCAAGGCACATGATGCCACAATAGTGCACATTCCATAATATCATAGCCCTGTCAAGGTGTCAAGCATTTTTTGCTTGCACTTTCCATAATATAATGCTATACTATTACAGATAGACTTTATTTACAAAATGAACTATTGGAGGTATTCCCCGTGAGCACATTTTTAAACGTATTACTGGTGATTCTTCTCATCTTAGTGGTAGTACTGGCTGTTCTCTATTTTCTCGGAAGAAAGCTGGAAAAACGCCAGGTTGAACAGCAGCAGGCTCTGGAAGCGGCAGCACAGACCGTATCCATGCTGGTCATCGACAAGAAAAAGATGAAGCTGAAGGACGCCGGACTTCCAAAGATCGTTTACGAGCAGACGCCGAAATACATGAGGCGTGCGAAGGTACCGATCGTAAAGGCCAAGATTGGTCCGAAGGTCATGACGCTGATCGCAGATGCGAAGGTATTCGATGTTCTTCCAGTCAAGACGGAGGCTAAGGTCGTAGTGAGCGGTATCTACATAACCGAGATCAAGAGCATTCGCGGCGGTGCGGTTCCGGTTGCACCGAAGAAGAAGAAATTTATGGACAGGTTCAAAAAAGGGAAAAAAGAAAAGAACGACAAAAAGTAAATTGGAGACCGCTTCATTGGCCTTGGGCTGATGGGGCGGTTTTTTTATTGTGGGAGTTACGCCCCAGTACTTGCGGAGAGGCGGAGCCTGGCGGGGGAGGGATCGCGATCGGTTTCTTGTTTCTTCGGTGGCAGGAACTAAAGCGGGAAGAGACGAAAATGAGGGGGATCGCGAAAACTCCGCCGAACTCCTGAAGGACTTCGCCTCCGTGTTCACTTGAAAGCTGGCTTGGAGGCCAGCTTTCACCCCCTCATTTTCATCTCTTCCCACTTAAGTTCCTGCGAACCTCAGAAAAGGAAACCGTTCACGATCCCTCCCCCGCCAGGCTCCGCCTCTCCGCAAGTACTGGGGCTGTGTATTGGCTCCGCTAGTGGATATGAACGCAACGCGACATCATCTGTGAATAGATATGAATTGAAATTGGTAAATCTATAGTAATATTCAGACAGCGGTTGCTTTCTGATTGGATTTATAAATCAGTTTTTTGGGGATGGGGTTTGTTTTGCTTTTCTCACACAGCCAGTACACAGCCCCCTCCCCTCCCAGTTCCCCGGACCGCACGGAAGGCATGGGGCGTCACGCACCTTATAAATGAATACTGGCGGTAGATTTTGAGTGAATATCCAGATTAATATTGCATTCAGAAACATGCTGGTAGTTAATATCCAGCGAATAGGATACGCGGACCTTTAAGCTGTCCTCGTCCTCGGCGATAAGAATGTCGTTGGTGTTGATGCCGATCATCATCTCTCCGAAGGGCGTCGCATAACAGGAAAGGTTTTTCTTGTCCTTTTCAAATGTCATGTGGACGCTGGAGCTTCCGCGTTTTATGATGTCAAGACCCTCGGGACGGATCTTGATTGTGTTTTTGATAATATCATTCTGGCCTTCCATTACCTCATCATACAGAATGTAATGGCTGCCGTTTTTCTGGAAATAATCGCCGGCGGTGATCATCTCGACTTCATTGCTGTCACCGTCCGCCAGCTGAATGCCGCTTATGGTAATCAGTACATCTCTTGTCATCTCAAAACTCCTCTATGTTTATCTGTCTCGTTTCCTTCACCTCTCCGGGAAGAATCGACGCCGCAAAGCTGGTGAATTTTTCTGCCAGATCGCTGACATAAAAGCGATACTGCTCCTGGCCGTCCTGGGGACCTCCGCATAATAGATCCGCATCCTCCAGAACCTGTTTCAGTTCCAGGGCCGTCTCATACGCCGGATTCACCAGTGTCACCCCGGGTCCCATCAGACGCCCTACCGTCGAACGCAGCAGCGGATAATGGGTGCAGCCCAAAACCAGAGTGTCTATATATTTGCCCTTCAGTTCGCTTAAGTAACGGGACGCAATCTCATCTGTCACGGAATCGTGAAGCAGCCCTTCCTCTACCAGCGGGACCAGGAGGGGACAGGACTTGCCGGTCACCTCGATATCGGAGCGCATCCCCTTCATCACCTTTGTGTAGACGCCGCTGCGGATCGTTCCTTCCGTGCCGATAATGCCAATCTTTCCATTTTTCGTGGCCTGGGTCGCCGTCCTGGCGCCGGCGTGGATTACACCGATGATGGGAATATCCAACTCCCCCTCCACCGCTTCCAGCGCGTAGGCTGTCGCGGTGTTGCATGCGATAACGATGGCTTTTACATCCTGAGTCAGAAGAAAGCGGATAATCTGTCTCGTGAAACGGATTACCGTATTACCGGACTTGTTGCCGTATGGAACTCTGGCGGTATCGCCGAAATAGACGATCCGCTCTGTCGGCATCTGTCTCATAATCTCCCGCGCAACGGTCAGACCACCGACGCCGGAGTCAAATACCCCTATGGGTGAATTCCTGTCTGCCATAGTGTCTCTCCTTAAGTTTTGATCCGTTTTCTAAAGCCGGAAGCGGTCAAATGCGTGCTCCGTCAGGCGGTCTACCAGCTGATCCTTGGTGACTCCTGCGGCTTCCCAGAGCATAGGATACATGCTGATGGCCGTGAAGCCAGGCAGTGTGTTGATCTCATTAAATACCACGGTTCCGTCATCCTTAACGAAGAAATCCACACGGGCGAGGCCGTAGCCGTCCACCGCCTGGAAGATGGCCTTTGCCGCTTCCCGAACCTGATTCACTGCGTCTCCCGGAAGGTCCGGATTCACAACCGTTCTGGAATCGGAATTGTAATATTTCGCGTCAAAATCGTAGAACTCCGCGGCCGCCAGAATCTCTCCGACTCCGGAGGCTTCCACCGGAATCAGTCCGCCGCCAAATACCGCGCACTCGATCTCCCGGCCCTTGATCATTTCCTCCACAAGAATCTTGCGGTCGTGGTTTGCCGCCTCGCGAAGCGCTGCCTCCAGCTCCTCCCTGCCGTCCGCACGTGCCACGCCCTTCGACGAACCGGCATTCGACGGCTTTACGAATACGGGGTAGGAGAACTTCGCTTCCACTCTGCCGACTACGGAGGCCATATCGTTTAAGTCAGACCGCATGACAGGGACGTAGGCGGCCTGGCGCACTCCTAAATCGTCTACCACGATCTTTGTATACAACTTATCCATGGATACGGCAGATGCCAGCACGCCGCAGCCCACGTACGGGATTCTGGCCAACTCCAGAAGTCCCTGAACGGTGCCATCCTCCCCATACAGCCCATGAAGCACCGGAAATACCACATCCGCCTTCACAAACTCCACACGGTCTCCCTCTGTTAATATGACGCACTGCTTCGTGGCATCGGGGGATATGACTGCATTTACCGTCCCCTCTCTCCAGCTGCCTGACTCGATCGCCTCCACGGATTCCACTTTGATCCAATGGCCCTCTTCCGTGATTCCAATGAAAAGAAGGTCGTATTTCTCTCTATTCATATGATTGATGACGTTGACCACAGACATGCAGGATACCACATGCTCAGATGACTGGCCGCCAAATAAGACAACCGCTGTTTTCCTGTTCATTTTACTTTCTCCTCATACTTTCCTTTTCCCGCGGGATTGCTGCTGCAGGAATTTCCTTTTTACAGTGTTTATATTATAGCACATATGGTTACAATTACAACAAATAGATAATTCCTGACTGTAAAATGGAGGTCCCTTATGAAATATAGACGTGATTTATTCCTGTGCTTAACCTGCCTTCTTCTGGCATTCTTATTCACCATGGCCGGCCAGCGCCAGAGCGACGAAGCCATGGCCGCCCGGATCGCCCCGGAAATTCTGCGTTTCCACGTTCTGGCCAACAGCGATTCCGACGAAGACCAGCAGCTGAAGCTGCGCGTGCGAACCCTGCTCCTCGATTCAATATATGAGAAACTGGGGGAAAATGCATCACTGGATGATACGAAAGAGTATGTCCTTGCCAATAAGGACAGCCTGGAGCAGGAGGCAGAAGATTACATGAAAGCGGAAGGATATGATTATCCTGCACATATGGAAGTAACAGAATGCTATTTCCCCACAAAAACCTACGGCGACATGGTATTTCCCTGTGGTACCTACGACGCGGTGCGGGTGGAAATAGGCAAAGGAAAAGGACACAACTGGTGGTGTGTCCTCTATCCTCCGCTTTGTTTTGTTGATTCGACCTACGCGGTCGTTCCCGATTCTTCCCGTGAAATATTAAGAGAATCCCTCGATGCCGCGGACTATCAGGCGCTTCTTAAGAAGCAGCCGGAGGTCCATATCCGGATTCGTTCAAAATTCCTAGAGCTGCTGGATAATTAATACTGCTGAGCTTAAATGCGTCCACTGCTCTGTAATCCTACTGTTGGGCATAAATGCGCGCCCTGCTCTGTAATCCTACTGTGGTATGGACACATATCCCTGAACTGCCCAGTCATAGTCAAGCATAGCCTGAAGCAGCGCGGTGTCAGCCGATTTTCTCGCGCCTTCCGCCTGGTAAAACTGGGCCTCTGCACCGAGATACTGCAGTCTGCTCAGCATCTTCAAGTTATACTGGCGTTCTGCGGCGCCCTTGGCCAGAAGAGCCTTCTGATACGCCGTGTTGGCCGCGTCGTAGAGCACCTTTTTCTGCTGCATGACCGAATACAGTCGCTGCATTTCCACCGTCAGCTGCTGTTCCGACACGTCGATATTCTTCAGACGGTTGTCGATGGCGGCCGTGGACTTTGTAGATGACGCATGACGCTGTGATATCAGGGTCTGGTTATTACCGATGGCCTTTAAAATATCGGCCGTCAGATCGATGGTGTCGATCTTCGATGGGTCCGCAGCGGGAACCGTACCGATGTCCGGTGTGGCGTCCACCTTCCAGCCCGTTAAAAGGCAGAGCTGGCTGCGCAGATTATTAGAGAGATTGCGCAGATTGTCAAGCTGGGACTGACTGGACAGCAGATCGCTCTGGGCCTGCAATACGCCAGTGTCCGTGGCCATCCCCAGCCCTGCCTGCAGCTTCGCGGCTTCCAGCGCTTCCTTCTGAAGCTCTTCCACCTTTTCCAGGGTCTGCACCTGGGCGCGGAGATTGTCATACGTGATCATCAGGGTCTGTATGCCCTTTAACGCAGATCTCACTCCCGTGTCAATCTGTTTTCTCGCCTTGTCCAGCTGTTTATCCGTTGCTTTCGTCGTGGTCGACGGGGCGTCCAGCATGGACTCCAGCCCCATAATTGTCGTCTTCAATTCCTGTAGGGCGGCATCCTTGCCCTCGAAATCCGGCATCGCTTCCAGCTGTTTCTTCTGTTCCTTCAGCGCCTTAGCCGTATCTTTATAATCATTTTTCTCTATCGAATCTTTCAGATTTCTGACTGTCGAAGCCGTATCATCATCCGAGAAATCCAGCTGCTTATACGCGTAGCTGATCTCGGGATTGTACTCCCTGATCAGATTCTCCAGTTCGTCGTACTCCATTTTATCGTCCTGAAGCCGCGCCGCCGTCTCCGCATCGTAATCCGACAGCTTTGCCCAGGAAGAGAAACTTCCTCCGGCTAAAAGTGTACCGGCCAGAACCATACACATTATCATTTTCCATTTTTTCATGCCTTTACTCCTTCCGGCTGTAAGCTATCCCCTCCACCGGTTACATGCCTGCGCTGGCACTCGCCAGGCCATTAATGTTCCAGTCATAAGATTCCACAGCCTGGAACAGCGCCATACTCGCGTCTTCCATGGCTGCCTGAGCCTGGAGATACGCATACTGCTGGGTTAAGTAATCCAGCCGGCTGAGCGTACCGATCTGCATCTTCCTCTCAGCCGCTTCCATGTTCTTGGAGGCCACCTCTAAGGATACCGCTGCCTGCTGATAGGCGGTCTGGCTCTGAATGACATTCTTATATGCCGAATCCACGGACGATCCGATTCTCTGGATGTTATCGTCTATGGTCATCTGAAGGCTCTCTTTTTTCGAATTATTCGAGGAGTTTGCCAGTTTCTTTTTGTTGATGCGAAGCGTGTAGTTGTTCTCCAGGGCCTTGGCCTTGTCTGCCGCCGGATCCATGGACTGGATTCTGTTTAAATCCACGGCTGGGATCTCCCGAATCTCCGGGGAAGCGTCGTATCTCCAGCCCAGCATAACACAGAGCTTCTGCCGTGTATTCTCCAGATCGGACTCGGCGGTTAAGATCGCCGCATCCGCGTTCTGTAAATTCTCCTGGGCAGTCAGCACTTCCATCTGCGTGGCCATGCCGTGATTCATCTTAAGCACCACTGAGTCATAGGTCGCGGCCAGCAGTTCCCTGTTCTTTTTCTTCAAATCCAGGTCCCGGGCCTTCTGGTGGTAGGAGATCATATTGGTCTGAGCGTTGGATACAAGCGTGGCCTCTGTCTGATCATAGGTCATCTTGAAAATCTCGCTGTCCTCCACATTGTCATCGGCCTGCTGCTCCAGGCTTAAAGCCTGCGCTTCCGCCATGCTGTCCTGCATGATAGCCTGGGGACTGTCGTCCCCAGACATGCTGCTCCGGACCGCGTCAGCCGCATCCCGGTAATCCTGTGCGATTTCATCGCTTGTTTTATTCTTTTTCTCGTTATAATCACGCTGATTATTCTGTACCGTCACATTATATTCATGTATCAGCCCCGCCAGTTCGTCATACTCCATAACATTATCGCGAAGCTTTGCCCACTCCTCGGCGCTTCTGGCGAATTCCGGGCTTCCGGCCCAGGCAGTCCCTGTCGGAGCCGCAGCCGCCAGAACTGCTGCCAGACAGCAGGCACTAATCTGTTTCCATTTTTTCATCAATTGGTCCTCCTAACCTTGTACCGGATGGATTTTATGTTACAGTCTGAATCCTCTGCTCTTTTTTCGTATCCTTATCTTACCATATAACTGCAATAAGTTCAAAGACACATTATTCCAGTTTTCATATAACTTAGTCCGGCATTGGCTCCGTATCCACTTTTCCGCTCATGATCGAGTAGTAAACCGGCAGCATCAGGAGGGACAGAATGGTCGAAGCCGTCAGGCCGCCGACGTTGACAAGGGCAAGCCCCTGCATCAGTTCTCCGTTGCTTCCGTATCCGATCGCCATCGGGATCATGGACACGATGGTGGTCAGAGTCGTCATGAGGATAGGACGAAGTCTCGTCGCGCCCGCCTCTATCATGGCCGTTCGCTTATCCATTGTGGAGCGGTACTGGTTGACTGTATCGACATAAAGAATACCGGCGTTCACAACCGTACCGATTAACATCAGGAAGCCTAATAAGGAAGGCATGGTAATCATGACATCCGCTGCCGCCAACAGACCGAAGGAACCGATCAGGCTGAACGGAATGGTCGTCATGACCATCAGTGAGAACTTCGGTGACTCGAACTGAGCCGCCATAACCACGAATACCAGGAAGATTGCGATGGCAATGGCCTTAAACAGGGCGCTGAATTCCTCATACATGGACTCGTCAACGCTGTTTTTCGCTCTTGTAACCGAGCTGTTCAAGTATTTGTTTACCACCTGTTCATTGATCTTCTTCAGGGCTTCCGTCTTTTCCTTGTCGCTGGACACCTCGTCGGTAAAGGAGCCCGTGATGGTCGCCTGGTACTGTTTATTCTTACGTGTGATTCCGGCCGGGCTGTCTTCATAAACGATATCAGCGATATCGGTAAGCGCCACAGAACCGCCTGTCTGTGTCGGAATCGTGATTCCCTTTACCTTATCCAGCGTATCATACTCGCCATCCGGATATTCGACCTTAACGTCCACGTTGTTGCCGTCCACGTCCATGGTCATCGCCTTCACACCGCTTAACATGTTGTTAAGCAATCCTCCGACAGAGGCCGGAGCGACGCCGTCCGCAGCAGCTTCAATCGGGTCCACATGAACCTTAATTACCGGAGCTGCGTTTTCCAGATCGGAATGCACCTTGATAAGGCCCGGATACTGTGTGAGCTCATCGACCAGATTGTCGGAGGCCTCTTTCAAGTCATCTAACTGGGAACTTTGTAAAATAACCTGTAAATCGTTGGAACTGCTGAAGGAGCTCATCATGGAGCTGGATTCCACGGTTATGTTGCAGTCCGGGATATCCCGCATCTCTTTCTTCCATTTATCCACGACCTGTTTTGTGGTGAGTTCTCTGTCATCCTTCAAATATGCGGTCAGAGAAGCGCTGCTTCCGCCCAGGGACAATCCGCTGCCGCCGTATGTAACCATGTAGGACTTCCTGTCAGGCTCGGCTTTGACAATCGCCTCCACCTTGCTTAAAATCTTATCTACCTCTTCTATCTTGAGACCGGGGCGAACCTCTACCGTCACTGCTACGGTTCCCTGGTCTACATCAGGCATCAGGGCGAATCCCAGCCGGCCGGCGATCACAAAGGATACCACCAGAAGCAGTACGGAAACCGCCATAACCGTCTTTTTCTTATTCAGCAGCTTTCCGATGATATTCCGGTAGCCCTCCTGCAGCCAGCGAACCATACCGGAGGCTGGAGAATTCTTCTTCTCCACCGGACGGAACCGGCTGTAGCACAGCGGAACAATGGTCATAGCGGAGATCAGTGAGGCCGCCATACAGAATACGATGGTGAAACCAAGCGGTGCGAACATCTGTCCCGACATACCCTTTAAGAGTGCAAGCGGGATAAATACGACACAGGTGGTAACGGTTCCGCCGAAGATCGACTGGATAACCTTACCGGTTCCTTCCAACGCCGCCTCCATGTATTCCCGGAAGCCCTGCCCCTTGTGGGAACGGAAACAGCTTTCCAGCACAACGATGGAGTTATCGACCATCATACCGACGCCGAGAACCAGGCTTCCCATAGTAACAACGTTCAGGGAAAATCCCATAACCGACATCAGGATCAGAGCCGCCAGGATCGATACCGGAATGGAGCTTCCGACGATCAGGGACGCCTTGATATCTCCGAAGAACAGGAAGATGATAACCATGGAAATGATAACCGCCATAACCATGGTGGTCGTCACAGAACTCAGCGCGGAGGTAATCTGCTCGCTGGTATCATTGACAACGATCATCTCCAGCTGCGGATGCTCTGCCTTCAGCGTCTCGATCGTCCGTTTTACCGACTTCGATACGTCTACCGCACTGCTCTTCTGCTGCTTGTTGATGGACAGGGACACGGTATCTTCTCCGTTATAACGGCCGATACTGGTATCTTTTCCGGTTGTCTCGGACACATCAGCCACATCCTCTAAATAGATGGTCTTTCCGCTTCCGGCTACGATCGGAATTCTCTTTAAGCTCTCCACTGTATCGAATTTCACGGAGGTGCTGACCGATAAATCCTGTTTGCCTACCCCTGTGCTTCCTGCCGGGTAGGTGAAATCCGCGCTTTTAATGGCCTGGCTGATGGAATTCATATTCAGATGATACTGATTCATCTTCTCAGGGATCAGGCGGACTCTGATATAGCCCTCCTGGCCGCCGCTTAAATCCACGCTGGCTACGGATGATATTTTCTCAAATTCCGGAACGATCTCATCGCTCACGTAATTGTATAAGTTATCCGCCGAGGGATCATTGACTGACAGTGTGATACTCGGCATGTCATTCATGTTAAATTCGAAGATACTTGGCGAATCCACATCATCCGGCATGGTGATGCTGTCCATCTTTTTCTTCAAATCGGAATACGCTTTATCCATGTCCGTGCCGTATTCATACTCCATCATGACAATAGAGATATTTTCCTGGGACATGGACTGAATATTCTTAATGCCGGACAGGGTTCCAACTGATTCCTCGATGGGCTTTGTAATCAGCTCATTGACATCATCCGGGCTGGCTCCCGCGTATACGGCGGTGATCATCATCATCGGGAAATTCATCTCCGGTGTCAGCTCCATCTTGGAGGAGAACACGGAAGACAAACCGAAGACCAGAAGGCATAGAACGGCCAAAACGGTGGTGATGGGTCTCTTTAAAACACTTTTTGTAATTCCCATTCTTCCGCCCCCTTACTGATTCGCATCAGCCGGCTCTGTCTGACTGAAACTTTCGGTCTGAGCGTCAGGTGTCCCGTCTTCTGATGTCTGATTTTCACTTAAGGTGACTTTGGATCCGTCATAAAACTCTGTTGTCCATGTGGTAACAACCAGATCGCCTGCGTTAATTCCATCTTTTATTTCGATGAAGCTGTTATCAGCAATTCCAACCGTAACCGCATTTTTGTGGAGAACACCGTCTCCGTATGTGTAAATATAGGGACTGCCGCCTTCATAGTAGACTGCGTCAACCGGCACAGTGAGCACATTTTCGGCCTTCTCGGAAATCACACGAAGCTTTACGGAGGTTCCTGTAGCCAGGGCGCCTCCATCCGGAATGGATGCCTTTACTTTAAATAAGCCGCTCTGCGGATCAACCATGGAACTCACCTCCATGATCGACGCCACATGGTCTGTTCCATTTTTCTCAACTGTGACAGGATCTCCAGCCTTCAGGCCCCCTACGATCCGTTCTGAAGCGTAGAAGGTAACCGCCTTGCCGTCGCCCGCTCCGGCGATGACACAGATCTGGCTCTGCTGGGAAACCATATCGTGAAGCTTTACATTATAGCTCTCCACACGTCCTGCGATCGGGGATGTAACCTGGCTGCTCTCAAGCTGAAGGTTATACCCCAGTTTTGCACTCTCATACTGCAGTCTTGCCAGTTCTACATTATCGGCCAGCTTCTGGAAATCAGCTTCAGCCATATCCCCTGCCGCATGCAGCACGGAATAGCGGTCCAGATTGCTCTTCGCATCCTCATACGATACCCGGGCCGTCTCCATGGTAAGTCTTGCCGCTTCCACCTGCTTCGTATCAATCTCGCATAACAGCTGGCCCGCCGTCACCTGATCGCCGGTCTGCACGTTGACGCTTATGATTTCTCCGGCTCCCTTCGGTGTTACATACACGATGCTGTCCGGTTCAATCGTACCGATCAGCTCTGTGCTCACCTCGATCGAACGAAGTTCCGGATTCTCTGCGGCTACCACCGGCGGCACCTCCGCCACGACCTCCTCTTTCTTTCCTCCGGCAACATTGGTTACGATTAAGGTTGCCACAGCAGCCACCAACACTACGCTGACTGCGATTGTAATTACTTTCTTCTTACTCATGCTGAACTCCTCACTTCGTTACAAAGATTATTCTAGTTACTGTTTACAAATTCCATGTTGCAGTATTTCTAATTTTTCACGGAAAATTTTCTTAATATTTTCCTCACTCTCCATATGCCGGTTATACCAGCATATGCTTTCCATTACACATCCCATGATCATGGACACGAGAATTGCAAAGGAATCCATATCGTTCTTGCAGAACTTCTCCTTGTCCGTCACCTCGTACAGTGCCTCTAAGATTTCGTTGCCCTTTTCTTCACCCACACCATTGCTTCCATGGATTTCCGCAAAAAGCTTGTCGAAGTCCTGGTAGAGAACGATGCTCTGCATCATCTGGAACATCTTCCCCCTCTGTGCAAAGATAATCGCCTGATCCAGCAGTTCCTCCGAGGCAATCCACAGGTTCCCGCCGTGTGTGACCACGGACTTCGTCCAGAAGAATTTCAGCTTATCCGCAGTGTCGCTGAATATGTATCTCACCAAATCCCGCTTATCTTCAAAATAAGTGTAAAAGCTTCCTCTGGATATTCCTGCATTCTGAATTATTTTATTGATGGAGACCTTTTCAAAAGGAACCCGGATGCATTCTTCCATGGCCGCGTCACGTATCGCTTTTTTCTTCTCCTCCGGCAACTTATTAAATCGTTCTGTCGGCATATTCTCACCCCTCTTTATCCGTTCTCACCCTTTTTCCGGCCAGCCATAATTTTAAGCGCAAAAGGTGACAACCTGTCACTTATTATAATGACATGTTGTCACCTTGTCAATAAAGGTTATACTTTTTTTATAAATTTTATGCTCATTTATTTTTTGCTGTCAAGAAGCTCTTTCAGAGCTTCATCACTTTCCTCAATCCAGATGTCTTCTTCTTCCTCATTAAGCCCCAGAAACCGGGCCAGAGTACGGGGATCGTCGCTGCCGTTCCACTCTTCCACGTAATCGTCAATCGCCTCAAATTCGACTTCACCTGCCAAATACCGGTCCTTAAACGTCATCATATATCTTTAGCCCTCCTGCTCCTTTATATTTCTGGAAACCGTGATTTCCTGGTTATCGATGTGCTCCCTCATGGCCTCCTTGGCTTCCTCCACCCGGCGCAGCTTCACAGCCTTTAAGATCTTGTCGTGCTCAAGAAGGAGAATCTGACGCTTATCCTCGTCCTTAATGTATTCCAGACGGTAACGGTACATCTGCTCCCTTAGATTGTTGAGAATCTGTACAAGCCTGTCGTTGCCGGTGCCTTTATAGATGACATCGTGATACGTCTCATCGTTCTCCGCGATCTTCATGGCATCTCCGCAGGCCACCGCAGCCTTAAATTCCTCCTGGGTCTGTTCCAGGGCATCTACCTCTTCCTCAGTCATTCTCTGACAGGCCAGTTCTATCGCCAGTTCCTCCAGGGAACGTCTCACCTCCAGGACATCACGAAGGCTCTTCTCGGAGATCTTCGCGACCTCGGCGCCCTTTCTCGGAATCATCAGCACCAGACCTTCCAGCTCCAGCTTTCTGATCGCCTCACGGATCGGTGTTCTGGAAACACCCAGACGCTCCGCCAGCTGAATCTCCATTAAACGTTCGCCCGGAGCCAGTTCTCCTTTTAAGATAGCCTGGCGCAGCGTATTGAAAACCACATCGCGCAGCGGCAGATATTCATTCATGTTCACCTTCAGATCATTTCCCATGGGAAACCTCCTTTGTATTGTAAAAATTAGTCAGATATACAGATTTCGCCAGATTGGCCGACTTGCCGTAACGCATTTCCTCGTAGGCCTCTTCCGCCGCCTTCGGGCTTGTAAATATTCCAAAAACCGTGGGTCCGCTTCCGCTCATCAGGGCATTTACGGCTCCCAGTGATTTTAACCGGTCCTTGATCTCCGCAATCACAGGGTATTCCGGTATTGTGACCGTCTCCAGCACATTGCCCAGCAGGGAGGCAGCCCCGTAAATGTCGCGTTCCCGGATAGCTGCTATCATGCCGTCAATGTCCGGATGGTCCGACGGACGCAGGGACGCGGCATCCAGATGCTCATATACGAATTTAGTGGAGACGCTGATGCCCGGTTTAGCAATCAGAACCTGGCACTGGGGAATAGGCGGCAGAGGCGTTAAAATCTCACCGATTCCCTCCGATAGCGCCGTCCCCCGCATCACGCAGTAGGGAACATCGGCCCCGATCTTCACGCCGCGTTCCATTAACGATTCCATGGAAAGCCCTAAGTTAAACATCTTGTTCACTCCGAACAGCACGGCCGCGGCATCGCTGCTGCCCCCCGCCATCCCGGCGGATACCGGAATAAACTTCTTTAAATGAATGGTGACTCCGTGGTTGATGTGGAACTCATCCATCAAAAGCTTCGCCGCCTTGTACACCAGGTTATTCTCGTTTACCGGAAGATAGTATAAATTGGTCTGGACGGTAATCCCCGGCGTCTCCTTTAAGTAAAGATCAATCTTATCATAAAGTCCGACTGTCTGCATAATCATACGGACCTCATGGTATCCATCCTCTCTCTTCTTAAGAACGTCGAGCCCCAGATTAATCTTCCCATAGGCCTTAAGTCCAAGATGTCTTATCATAGGCATAAATACCTCGCATTTTCTTAATCTCTTCAGATTGTACTTTTTCGTTATTTTGTATACAGTATTAAGTATAGTACGAAAGAGGAAAAAGCACAAGTCTTTTCTACGTTTTGTGGCCGCTCATTTTTGTCAATATTTCACAATTTTTTCTAATTATTCCGTTACAAAATGTATTTGACATTTATTTTCAGAAATGTATAATGTTTAATATCGAACGAGGGCGTTCCACTTAAGGAATGGCCCTCGTTTTTGTTGTCAACACCATAAAGTCACTCCACTAAGTTCGTGGAAGACCTCACTAAGTGGAGATGACATGTATCGCACGTAAGAGACCAAAATACGGTCTCTAAGTGCTCATAACAAGGAGGATATGCGGTATGAAAAAGCTGGAAATCATCATCAGACCGGAAAAGCTGGAGAATTTAAAAGCGATTCTGGAAGGCTGCAAGGTCAACGGCATCATGATCAGCAATGTCATGGGCTACGGCAATCAGAAGGGGTATACGCAGATGTACCGGGGTACCAAATACAATGTGAACCTGCTTCCAAAGGTAAAGGTGGAAACCGTGATTCCAAAGGAACTGGCGGATCCCATCATCGATGCGGTCGTCGATGAGATCAACACGGGAAATTACGGTGACGGAAAGATCTTCGTCTACGACGTTCAGGACGCCATCCGGATCCGTACCGGAGAGCACGGACGCGAGGCTCTTTAGCCCCCTGCTATCCCGTATCACCGGCCATGCGGCCGCGGTTTAACCGTACCACTTTAAACTCCATACAGAATCCAACATATAAAATTATCAAAGGGGATAATTGCTTACCGGCCGGTAAGCGGTTATCCCCTTCCTGCATCCATTCCCGGGATTCTGGCGGCGTTTACCAAAACAGTTCAGGAGGAGTAAAATTATGGAAGAAACAACCTTATTGATGAATATTATGTGGACCATGCTCGGCGCTTTTCTCGTTTATTTCATGCAGGCAGGCTTTGCCATGGTGGAAACGGGCTTCACCAGGGCAAAAAACGCGGGAAACATCTGTATGAAGAATATGATGGACTTCGTTCTCGGCTCCCTCTTTTTCTTCATTCTCGGCTTCCCTCTCATGTTCGGAAAGAATATCGCCGGCATCATCGGCGGATCCGGTTTTCTAAATCCCTATTCCCTGGCGGATGCAAACGGGATGATCAACGGACTCCCCATCGGCGTATTCATGATTTTCCATACGGTGTTCTGTGCCACTGCCGCGACCATCGTCTCTGGCGCCATGGCGGAACGGACGAAATTCTCTTCCTACCTCGTCTATTCGGCAGCGATCAGTATCTTCATCTATCCGGTGACCGGCCATTGGATCTGGGGCGGCGGATGGCTGGCAGAGATAGGCTTTCACGATTTTGCCGGTTCCACGGCCGTTCACATGGTTGGCGGCGTATGTGCATTTGTCGGAGCAAAAATCGTCGGTCCCCGGCTCGGGAAATACAACAGTGACGGGACACCGAACGCAATTCCCGGCCATAACATTCCCCTGGGCTTCCTGGGCGTGTTCATCCTCTGGTTCTGCTGGTTCGGATTCAACTGCGGTTCCACCACCGCCGCCTCCACCTCCCTGGGAGATATCGCCATAACTACGAATCTGGCGGCTGCCGCCTCCACTCTCGTTACCCTTTTATTCACCTGGGCCCGTTACGGCAAGCCCGATGTCTCCATGACTCTGAACGGAGCGCTGGCCGGTCTCGTGGCCATCACCGCCGGCTGCGATGTCGTCACTCCCTATGAGGCCATCATCATCGGCGTCATCGCCGGATTTGTCGTCGTACTCGCCATCGAGTTCATCGACAAGGTGGTCCGTGTGGATGATCCGGTAGGCGCCGTAGGCGTACATGGCTGCTGCGGTCTGGTGGGAACTCTGCTGACTGGTGTATTCGGCGAAGGCTGCAGCTTCGTCACACAGCTGACCGGAGTCGTATCCGTGCTTGTGTACGCGGCGGTGCTGGCATTCCTTATCTTCACAGTGATCCGCCTGACCATCGGCCTGCGGGTATCCGATCAGGAACAGCTGGACGGACTGGATATGCATGAGCACGGCATGACCGCATACTCCGGATTCCGGATCGATAAATAATCACGCTTTCCCTCATATTATCTATATACTTCATAACCCCCGCCGGCAGTACACCGCCGGCGGGGGTTATGACTGTGAACTTAAGTCCTGGGACTCTCCTTATAAGTACGCTTCCATCTCTTCTTCCATGTTCTTTAAATATTCTGCATACTCCTTGAATTCCTGAGCCGCCTTCTCTTCCAGCTTCTGGCTGCCTTTATAGCAGATGCGGTGTTCCATGCTCGCCCACAAGTCCATGGACATGGTCCGAAGCTGTATCTCCACGGGATAATACTCCATGCCGTCCGTGTGATAGACGGGGACGCCGAACACGATGTGATAGCTTCTGTAGCCGTTAGGCTTGGGATTGCTGATGTAGTCACACTCCTTGATCACTACGATATCGGTCTGTTTCTTAAGCAAAGACACCACAGCGTAAATATCACGCACAAAATAGCAGATTACGCGGATTCCCGAAATATCAGTCAGGCAGTCCCTGGCGGATTCCACGTCGCTCTCGTAGCCTCTGCGGATCAGTTTCTGTTCTATGCTTTCTTTCTTTTTAACTCTGTCCTGCACATGGTGAATGGGATAATTCTGGTATTTGCGCCGGTAATCGTCATTCAACACTTCGACGCGGACGCGAATGTTCTTCAGCGCGTCCTCATAAGGCTGGATAAACACAACATACTCCTCTTCCGTCATATGCCACCTCCCGGATTTTTCAAAACCAACCATACTGGGGATTATTATACCTCATTTTTGTGTCCATCCCATGTCCAAATTCTAAAAAAAGCGTTGTGCTTTCTGAACTTTTTCTGATCAGAATCACAACGCTTTCTTCTATATAATATAGCCGGTCTTATCAACGATTACTGTTCTGCCGGCTCTTCTTTCTTAACTTCCTCCTCTTTTACCGTTCCCACTGCCTTTAATGCCTCTTCCTCATCGGCAAAGATCGGTCTCATATCGCCGTCTTCACGATCTTCCTTCGGCATATACTTCTGAAGGATCGGAGATAAGATATAGGAGTTGATAAATGCAAGAAGCGGGAATCCAAAGAGCACGCCAAACATCATGATCTGCGGAATCATCACCATCGCCACAACCACAGCCACATCGATGACGATGATCGCGATTGTCTGAAACAAATGACGGATGGACATGAAAAACGCATTGAAAAACGTTCTCTTTATGGTATTATAAAATCTGGACTGTAGCGGGAATATGTAGGTTATAATCGCCAGATAAATAATGGACATCGCAAGGAAAATCGTTACCATGACTGTCTTAAACTGCTGGGACATGTTAAACCCGCCCCTTGTAAAGAACAGCATGTCAAAGCCCAGAATAAGGCCCACAGCCAGCATGATCAGCCAGATAATAGTCGCCTGCCTGAAGTTCTCCTTAAAGGACTTGAAAAAGGACCGGATTGTGTATCCGTCATCATTCCTCGCAAGCTTCAGCGTTACGTAATATACAGCGGTCGTAGACGCCCCGATTGTAAAAATGGGAATACTGCACACGAACCACAGTACGTTCAGTATGATCAGATCTCCAAACTTTCCGATAAAACGCCAGACAGGATTATCATAATTAAAAAAACCAGACAGCATAAGTCGTACCCCTTCTCTTTCCTTTGAGTGTGTCCGGTGGAAATGAGTATACAGACACGCTCTAGTAGCATTACAAAGTATTATAGCGAATCCTGTCCCAAAAAGCAAACATTCTTCTTTATTTCATGAAAATTTCACAATTATTATGCCGGGGTTGTGGTATAATGTGGTATACAATGAGCAATTGCCTGGGCCTTTGGCCCCCGCTCAACCGGAACCGGATTAATCCGGGCCGACTAATTCACGAAAGAGGTTTGACTATCCATGACACCTTATGAAAATGTTACTTTTAAAGAACGGCTGCATGAGGAAGCCGCCAAGCTTAAAGAGATGTCTTTCAGAGACAAATTCTGGTATATCTGGGAATACTATAAGTTTCCTATCATCGGGGTTGTGATCGCGGTTTTTCTGGTGGGTTCCATCGGAGGCGCCATGTATAACAACCGTTTTGACACCGCGCTGAGCTGTGCCGTCTTAAACAGCCGCTATGACAGTGAGACGCTGACCGTGGACCAGTATTTCAACGAGGGCTTCCGCGCCTTTATCGGACTCGACGAAAATACGAAGATCGATGTGGACTATTCCATGTCCCCTTCTTTTGATGAATCGGCCATGAACGAGTACTCCTACGCGGAGCTGGCAAAGTTGACTGCCATGATCTCCAGCAAGGGACTGGACGTCATGATCGGACGCCCGGATGTCATTGACCATTACGGAGAGATGGACGGATTTCTCAATCTGGAAGAAGCCCTCCCGGCGGATTTATACGAGCAGATAAAGGATTACCTCTATCCGGTCACCAATGCCGAGACCGGCCAAGAAGCGTTCTGCGGCATCCGCATCGGAGATACCTCCTTTGGCGAGAAGACCGGCCTGATCCTGGAAAATCCGGTTCTCACCATTATGAGCAACTCGCCTCATACAGATACAGCAATCCAGCTGATTCGCTACATTTTTGAGCAGTAAGACGAAAGCCAAGTGATTCGGCCAGACGTATGGAGGCCGTATTTCCTTCCTCAATGACCGCGCAGATACAACCGGTCAGCCGGTCGGTACCATAATTTAAGATTTCCCTGCACGCCTCCTTCGCATAGCCGGAGCGTCGCCAGGGAGTGAAGATGTGATATCCCAGTTCCAGCGGGGTATCCTCTTTTTTTTGCGGCGGAGAAGGTTCTGCCTGCCGGGACTCTGTTTGTTGGATTTCTGCCTGCCAGGACTCTGTTTGCTGGATTTCCCCATTCAGGAATTCTGCGGTTGGCTGAAACAGCCCGGCCTTTCCGATCACGGTCATACTCTCCTTTTCCACCACCGCCCAGATTCCGTATTCAAAGAACCGGTACTGGTTGTCGATATATGCGGCCAGTTTCTCTCTGCTGTAAAAAATCGTATCACCGGGCCCCGCATCTTCCGAAATCATGTGCGCGGCATCCTCCGCCGTGAATTCCCGGATCACCAGCCGCTCCGTCTCTGCGATGATCCAGGGCATATGAAGCCTTCTTCTCACCACCCGCTCCAGAAACTCCTCATCGGCATCCTCCGCACACTCCACAACGTAGTCCGCAGGGGCAAGGCTCTGGCCGCTTCTGTTTTTGTCCCATAAACCAATGATGGCCCCGCCAGCCGCATACGCGGCCGACAGGACCTCCTGTTCGCTGGAAATGGTGACAGTATACGGCGTACCGCTGATGAATACGGTTCGTTTCTCTGTCATACAATCATCCTCTGTCTTAATCAGTACTTCTTATTAGTACTTCCTAATTAGCATTTCTCCGGTTCCGGATACTCTGTGCCGAAAGTCTCCACTGTCATGGATTTGATCTTCTGCTCTTTCATCGGGCGGTCGTTGTAATCTGTGCGCACATCGGCAATTTTATTCACAATATCCATTCCCTCGGTAATCTTGCCGAATGCCGCGTAGGAACCGTCCAGATGCGGGGAAACCTTGTGCATAATAAAGAACTGGGAGCCTGCGGAGTTCGGGTTCATCGCTCTGGCCATGGACAGCACGCCCTCGGTGTGCTTAAACGCGTTGTTAAATCCATTCTGGCTGAACTCACCCTTAATGGAATATCCCGGGCCTCCCATTCCGTTTCCGTCCGGGCAGCCGCCCTGGATCATAAAGCCGTTAATGACTCTGTGGAAAATCAGTCCGTCATAAAAACCTTTTTTTACCAGACTTATAAAATTATTTACTGTGTTCGGAGCAATCTCAGGATAGAGCTCGGCCTTCATGATATCGCCATTTTCCATGGTTATTGTAACAACCGGATTATTCATATTATTATTACTTCCTTTCTCTGTACCATGCATTCTGTACAACCTGAAAGTATTTTACCAAATCTGTCCCGGCTTTTCAAGACGGTTGACAGTATTTACAATTCTTTTCGGAACAGTAAAGGCCATGCCAGGCTTTTGTTCACATTTTGTTTAAATTTCATTCAAAAACCTTTTACACAAATAACATGATTTCTTCATGATTCGTGGATATACTTTAATTGTAAACAAATAAATAGCTTATAAGATTTTTTTCATAATACTCGAGCTGATAATTTATTATCAGCTCTCCTCCCTTTTTCAAACAAATATATTAAAGAGAGCCTCTCCGCTGCGGAGAGGCTCTTTTCGGCTGCTGCCATATCAGTTTTTTCCGGTCTGTATTTCCTCCTCTTTTCCCTTGGGAAAGGTTACTTCCTTCATCAAAAAGATTAAAGCCGCAATATTGGGCAGCGCCATCAGGCCGTTCCAGATATCGGACAGCTCCCACACCGTTTCCAGTCTGGCCACACAGCCTAAGAACACCGCTCCCAGATAGAGGAACGTATACGCCTTTCCCCGCAGAATCCGAGAGAGAAGCAGGAAATGACCGTGCTCCTTCAGCCGTTCGGCCAGATAGCCCGACGCCTGCCGTCCCAGATAGTACCAGGCGATAATGGTGGCAAATGCGAACAGCATCATCGCTGCCGACACGAGATACTCTCCTAGGCCGCCCAGCCGTTTGGAAAAACAGTAGGCCGTGAGAGCCGCTCCATCGTATCCGGAGCCTGCCGCGTCTCCGCCGGTCATGCAGAGGATGACAAGGGCTGTCATAGTACAGATCAAAATGGTATCGAAGAACACTTCGAACATGGCCCACATGCCCTGCTGCTCCGGCGTCGTCTCCTCAGCCGCTCCATGCAGAACAGCCATGCTGCCCAGTCCGGCCTCATTGGAAAACACGCCTCTGGACATGCCATACTGAAGGCTCTTGGAGATTCCATATCCCGCAGCCCCGGATACAGCCGCACCAGGCTTCAGCGCATCGTGAAAAATCGAGGCGAAAATAGCGGGGATCTGGTCGTAGCACGACATGATGACCACCATGGAAAACAGCATGTAAATCCCGGCTGAAATGGGAACCAGCCGTTCGGAAACCATGGCGATCCGGCCGATTCCGCCAAAAATCACGAGAAAGACGATGCCGGTCAGGATTACTCCCACCACCTCCGGGCGGCTCCCAAACGTATATTGGAAGGTTTCCGCGATGGAATTGGACTGTACCATACTCCCCATCCCCAGCGATACCATGACACAGAAGAAGCTGTACAGCATTCCCAGCCACGGCATATGCATTCCGCGCTCCAGGTAAACCATGGGACCGCAGATCCATTTGCCCTTCTTATCCCGGTAACGGTAACGGATACCAAGCATGGTCTCCGCATAGCCTGTCATCATGCCGATGGCGGCGGACACCCACATCCAAAAGAGTGCTCCCGGCCCCCCTGCGGTGAGTGCGGTCGCCACTCCCACGATATTTCCGGTCCCGATGGTAGCCGCCAGAGCCGTACAGGCCGTCTGGAACTTTGTCACGGCGCCTTCCTCTTCCAGTTCCTCTTCCCGTATGCTTCCGATGGTCATCTTCCACCAGTACGGCAGCCTTCTGATCTGGAAAAAACCGGACTTCACCGTATAAATAATGCCGATCCCCAGAAACAGGACCAGCAGCCATGGCCCCCAGACAAGCTCATGAATTCTATGTATCATCGATGCCGCTCCAATTTGCTTTTATTAAGACTTATTCGGAGAGACAACGTTCTATGCATGGTACAGGCTGTCGGTTACATCGGACAGCAGTACCTCACAATTTGTCCCGTAAAAAATATCATCCCGGCCGCTCATCATCCGGCAGAATTCCTCGAATTTCCCCCAGGTGTCATGGTAGTCAAACTCGTAGCTGTGCCCCCAGATATAGTATATCTGCGGCGTATCCGGCTGTATTTTCAGGAACGCCTCTCCCAGCTCTGTCATCCGGTCAAACTCGATATGATAAACGGATGGCTGAAACCGGTAAAGGTCCTGCTGCACATCAAAGCGGCAGCAGGAGGTAATAGTCCTGGCATATTTCATAGTCGTATGATTTCTTATGACTGACGCCACCCGCTCGTCGTTGTTGATACCGCCGCCAGGGTAAGCCATTCCCACAACCGCCTTTCCGGTAAGACGCTCCAGGTTTATCCGGTCCTCCTCCACCTGACGGATGATCTCCGGTTCCTCCAGCTCCGTCAAATGCGGATGGGTCAGTGTATGCACAGCCACCTCGTGATTCCTGTAAAGTTCACCGACCTCCTCCGGCCGGATCTTATTGTGATTTACCCACATATTTTCCCGCCACAGAGTACCGGATTTTCCCAGCAGTTCGGAATTAATGTTGAAGGTCGCCTTTAACCCGTAGCGGTCAAACAGCTCCACCAGCCGCCGGTCCTGTGTCACGCCATCATCGTAGCTGAAGGTCAGTGCCTTCATTTTTCCATGAAACATGGTCTCACACCCCTTTCTCTTATTCAAAAGTAATATTATCACAATACTGCAGAGTGAGCACCTGTTTCCCGTGATTTATTCCTCTTCCCAGGCAGAGATCACGGAATATAATAATAAAAAATAAACAGGAATAAAATTTCCATTAAAAATCACACTATATATTACACCATGCGAGGCGGGATGTGGTATAATGTGCGTATAGGGCAGGGCATCTGAAATTTCTGCGTTTCAGCTTCTCTGCCCGGGATCGTCAGTCTCTTCGATTCACTCACCGGTTTTCGCTGACTATCCCCCAAAATACTCCATCAAGAGGTGATCAAATGCCTGGATTTACCACCCATTATCTACTCGGCGTCAAAGCATACAATGATCTTCCGAACAACCAGCTAAGAAGAATCATCTCCAAATACCGCTGGCTCTATCAGTTAGGGCTGCAGGGCCCCGATATGTTTTTCTACAACATTCCAATCCTGCGCCACCGTGACTACCGAAACGTAGGTTCTTACATGCACGAGAACCACGTGAGCGCCTTTTTCGCCGTTTGCTTAAACCATCTGGCCACCATCGAGTCGAAGCAGCAGCGAGAGCAGGCTATCTCCTACTTAAGCGGCTATTTCTGTCACTACGTTGCGGATTCCATCTGCCATCCCTACGTGTATGGACGGATCGAATACGACATTAAGAATTCAGGTAATTATTACCATGGCCTTCACGCCACGCTGGAGAATGACATCGACGCCCTTCTTCTTATGAAATACAAAAAGAAAAAGCCGTCCCAGTTTAACCAGGCGGCCACGATCTGTTTAAACGGACTGGAAATGCAGTTTATCTCCGGTTTCCTCTCGTCCTGCATCAATGAAGCCTACTATCCGATCAACTACCGGAACAATTTCCGCGTAACGCCCCGGATGGTGTCCCGCTCCATTCTGGCCATGCGCATCGGATGCCGCACACTGGCCGATCCCAGGAGCCGCAAAAGAAACAGCATCGCCGTGGTAGAAAATCTGCTTTTGAAGAATCCCATCGCTTCCAAAAAGCTGGTAACCGACATACCGCCGGATCCGGTCAGAGCCATGAACTTAGATCACGAGACCTGGTGTAATCCATGGGATAAACGTCTGGCTTCCCAGGCATCGTTCCCGGATCTCTTCCACCAGTCCATGCGGAAATGCAGCGACGTATTCTACTTATTTAATGAAGAGCTGATATCAACCATTCCGCTCTCTCATCAGGACCATGGAGCGCTGTTAAAGGAACTGGGCAACTACTCCTACCACAGCGGCCTGGCAGTATCTTAGAGCGCGTTTGAAAATTGCTTTCCGTCAGCTGTGCGTCACACTTTGTGGGAGATTTGCCCCCGATGAAGGAGGCGTAGTGGGCTACGCTGACTGAATTGGGGGCAAATATGCCGCGAAGTGGGGCGGGCAGATGGCGGGAATGAATTTTCAAACACGCTCTGGGATTCTCAGGATGTTAAAAGGTGCAGACGCGAATAGGGAATTCGCTGCTGCACCTTTTATTTCTCGTATCTGTACGGTCTCGGTAAATCGATTATTCCTGGTTTTCCTCATCGCTGTCTTCCACTTCTTCTCCCATGTCCTCTTCTGCAGACGTTGGCTCCATAATCTTTGCGCCTTCTACCGGCACAATAGCCTCGTTGGAACCGGCCGGGATCGTCATATTCACCAGCCATACGGACTTATCCGTCATCATGCCGTCCGGCATAACGATAAGATTAAGCGTATAGTCCTGGAAGAATCCGCCATAGGAATCCTCGGTAGAGGTCTCAATGGAGAAGTCCTGTACTGCTGCCTCATCGTTGATCGTTCTCACAACCGCATTGGCAAAGGCCACGGCCTCCTCCGGGGTGGCTCCCGCGTTCATCATCAGCGTTAAATCGATAGTCTTCTTATCCGGATCCACACTGTAATTGACGCTCACCGCCTTCGGGTAATCCTCGTTATTTAAGTACTCTTCATCCAGATCATCTCCGATCTGTCCCCAGTCCAGCACAATCCCTTCCTGAGTTTCAAATACCGGCTCCGCAGGCCCTCCTGTCACAATATTGCTTTTGGTACAGCCAGCCAGCAGCATTGCCGTAATTCCACATATAATTAACACTTTTTTCTTCATGATCAATTTCAGTCCTCCTTTTTTCTGCACGAGGCTATTATATCGGATGCGGCTTCATTTTTGTAGTGGTTTTGGAAAAAAGTCAGAAAATCTTCACAATTAATTCTTGCATTTTCTGGATAACCATGGTATTATGTTCAATATCAAATTTATTTTTACTTTTTTGAACATTTAGGAGGTACTATCATGGACCAGGATGAAAAAAAATACTTGATGAAGAAGCTGGACTGGGTTACGACCATCGTCCCGTTCGTCTGTGTTCTTATACTCTGTCTTTTATTTATGGTGTTCCCGCAGAAATCGACCGATACGCTTTCGTCGATCCGTTTCTTCCTCGGCAATGAATTTGGCAGCTACTACTTACTGATCGGACTCGGCGTCTTTCTCTGCTCACTCTACATGGCATTTTCCAGATACGGAAAGATTAAGCTGGGAAATATAGAAAAGCCGCAGTACTCCAATTTTAAATGGGGAACCATGATGTTTACGGCAGGCCTTGCGGCCGACATTCTCTTCTACTCGCTCTGCGAGTGGGTGCTCTATGCCAATGAACCGCACATTGCAGACATGGGAACATTTCAGGACTGGGCTTCCACCTACCCCCTCTTCCATTGGGGAGCGATTCCCTGGAGCTTTTATATGGTGCTGGCCGTGGCTTTCGGCTTCATGCTTCACGTCAGGAAGCGCACCAAACAGAAGTATTCTGAGGCCTGCCGCCCGATCCTTGGAAAACACGTGGATGGGATCGGGGGAAAAGTCATCGACCTGATTGCCGTATTCGCGCTGCTGGCAGGGACGGCTACCACATTTTCCCTGGCCACTCCGCTGCTCTCCATGGCGGTCAGCCGCGTAACCGGGATCCCGGAGTCCAACATGCTGACAATTGTAATCCTTGTCATCATCTGTGTCGTCTACACCATCACCGTTTATTTCGGTATGAAGGGCATCGCCAAGCTGGCGGCCTCCTGTACCTGGCTCTTCGTCGGCCTGCTGCTCTACGTACTGATCGGCGGCGGAGAAGCCCGCTATACCATTGAGACGGGAGTTACGGCTATCGGCAACATGGTGCAGAATTTTATCGGCTTATCCACATGGACCGACGCGCTGCGCACCTCGTCTTTCCCGCAGAACTGGACCATCTTCTACTGGGCTTACTGGATGGTGTGGTGCGTAGCCACCCCGTTCTTCATCGGTACCATCAGCAAGGGACGCACCATCCGCCAGACAGTGCTCGGCGGATACTGCTTCGGACTGTCGGGAACATTTACCTCCTTTATCATACTCGGCAACTACAGCCTGGCGCTGCAGACGAAGGGACATCTGGATGTCATGGGCATCTACGCAGCCACCGGGGATTTATATCAGACTATCATGGCCATCTTCGAGACGCTTCCGCTGGCGAAGCTGGGGCTTATCCTGCTGGCAGTCACCATGATCGCCTTTTATGCCACCTCCTTCGATGCCCTTACCATGGTGGCTTCGTCCTATTCCTACAAGGAACTGCCGTCCGACGCCCAACCCGATAAGCACGTGAAGCTGTTCTGGGCCATACTGCTGATGCTGTTCCCTATTGCCCTCATTTTTTCAGAGAACTCGATGGCGAATCTGCAGACCGTATCCATCATCGCGGCATTCCCCATCGGAATCATTATTCTGTTGATACTCTTCAGCTTCTTTAAGGATGCGAGGGAATATTTAGACCACTGTGAAAGCGGAGAGATACCTGGAAATGAAATCGAAAAAGAAAAGACCAGGGCGAATTAATCGTCCTGGTCCAGATCATTGAATATATCGGAATCAAAGAATTCGCGGATGGTCATCCCAAAGCCATCGGCGATTTTTTTAATGTTGCAGATTCCGGGGTTCTTGCTCTTTCCATTCATAATACTCTTAAAGGTTGATGGCGGTATCCCTGCCTGAAAGGTCAGAGAATATCCCGTCAGACGCTTCTGCCTGCATAGCTGTTCAATCCTCTTACTGGTTGCTTCACATATCGTCATGACCGAATCCCTCCTTTTTTCTTTAGTGTAACTAAAAAAATTGTAGAATTCGGTCGATATAATGTCCGATTGGAAATATTTTCCAGCAATCTATACGCCCAGTAGACATTAAGTAATCAATCCATGATTTTTATTTTCATGCTGGAGTGAGAGGGTATCTGTTTCTCTTTTGGCGGCGGGGTCATATAATCTCCGTAGACCCAGGTCAAAACCTCATGCCATCCCTTAGGCGCCATGAGCAAGGTGTCCTCGAACGGCAAATCCACCGTCTCCTCGCACCACTCCTTCTGAAGCGTCACATACAGGTAATCCGGCTGGTAGTTGCTGTAATAGCGCAGGGGGCTCTTTCCTTTTCTGTCCTTCACCGCTGCCATATGCTGCAGCTTTCTGATGACGCTCATGGGAGTCAGCCTGCCCACGGTGGACAGTATCCACACGCAGATTCTTCCCATCACGCCGTACTTTCCGAAGTCCAGCTTATAGCGGTGTCCCATGGCCAGTCCGTAAATCGCCGTGTGCAGAAACAGAGTCCAGGTGGATGCCGCCTTGTTGGCTGGAAGCTCATCAATCGTAAATAAATCCACCCAAAGGTGATTCAGCTTACCTCCGTAATACTGCATCTCCTCCGTATCCTCATGCATCTGGCTCTTCTCATAGATTATCCTGGCCGTAAAATCGAAAAATGCCTTCCCGTCCCGCAGATCCTTCGGCTCCACCAACGTCATTCCCTCCGGCAGTTCTCTTTTAACCACCTTCAAAAATGCGTCGTAATTCGGCCTGGTGAACGCCACGTCCGCATCATCATCCCACGGGATGAAGCCCTTATGGCGCACCGCACCCAAGAGAGTTCCCGCATCCAGGACATACTTTATCCTGTATTTCCGGCAAATCCGGTCAATTTCCTTCAAAATAGCCAGGTTCGCCTCATGGACTTTTTTAAGATCGTAATTCTCCATTTGGTTTCCTTCTCCCCATGAATCCCCACGTCCGGGCTTCTTTCGTTTAACTGTTTTTCTTTACTGCTTCTATAATAGTCTCGGCCATATAATCAATCATCACATCCGTCATTCCCGGATAGACTCCGATCCAGAACGTATCGGCCATAATCCGGTCAGTGTTCTTTAACTCTCCGACGATCCGGTATCCGGTCTTTTCCGCACGCATCTCGTCGAAGCATGGATGCTTTGTCAAATTGCCCGCGAACAGCATTCTGGTCTGCACACCGTGCGACTCTACATACTGCACGATTCCGTTCCGGTCCACGCCTTCCCGGCAGGTAATAAGAAAACCAAACCAGCTTGGCTTTGAATTCGGGCACGGCTCTGGAAGGATCAGCTGCTCTTCCACCGCTGAAAGCGCGGCACGAAGCCGGTCAAAATTATGGCGGCGGCGTTCCACAAAGGTCGGGAACTTCCCTAGCTGGGCACATCCAATGGCAGCCTGCATGTCTGTCGCCTTTAAGTTGTACCCAAAGTGCGAGTAAACGTACTTATGGTCGTACCCCAATGGAAGCTCTCCAAACTTTCGGTCGAAACGGTGACCGCACATGTTGTCTCTTCCCGATGGGCAGACACAGTCACGGCCCCAGTCACGGAACGACCGGATGATCTTGTTCAGCATTGGGTTATTCGTGTAAACAGCGCCGCCCTCTCCCATCGTCATATGGTGAGGCGGGTAGAAGCTGGAGGTACCGATATCTCCGATGGTGCCTGACAGCCGTTCCTGTCCGTCTATGGTGTATCTCGTTCCAAGTGCGTCGCAGTTGTCTTCCACCAGCCACAGATTATGGAGGTCACAGAATGCTTTCACCGCCGCCAGATCGAAGGGATTGCCGAGGGTATGGGCAATCATTACGGCTTTGGTCTTCTCGGAGTACGCCTCCTCCAGCATCGTCACATCAATATTATACTGCGGAATCGTCACATCCACGAATACCGGCACAGCGCCGTACTGGATGAGCGGCGTCACCGTGGTTGGGAAACCGGCGGCCACTGTAATAACCTCATCACCGCGTTTCACCCGGCGTTCGCCAAGAAGCGGAGACGTCAGTGTCATAAAGGCCACAAGGTTCGCGGAAGAACCGGAATTCACCAGAGAACAGTACTTCACACCCAGATATCCGGCCAGCTCCTTTTCAAATTCATCCGTATACCGGCCGGAAGTCAGCCAGAACTCCAGGGAACTGTCTACCAGATTCACCATCTCATTTCTGTCATACACGCGGGACGCGTAGGGAATCCTGTCTCCCGTTTTAAATGGCTCCTTTTTATTATGGTAAGTATCGCAGTAAGCTCCCACCATCTCCAGAATCTGCTGTCTCGCTTCCTGTTCTGTCTTATTTTCAAACATGGTATCTTTCCTCTCTAAAAAATTCTCTTATCTGCCTGTCCATCACAGCCAGCATATCTTCACCTGCCAGATAGTCCTTTGTCCACTCCACCGTTTTCTCCACGGCCTCTTTCACGCCATAGCGGGGGCTCCAGCCAAAGGTTTTTTTAATCTTGGAGCAGTCCAGCTTCAGGAAATTGGCCTCATGAGGGCCTCCGTCATACCGGTTCACCCACGTGATGCCGCCGCCCCAGGCAGCCGTAAATAAATCCGCCAGTTCACCGGTGGTCACGCAGTCCCTGTCGTCCGGGCCCACATTATAGTATCCCTGAAAGTTCATATCTTCATACTGTTTCATGGCGATAGCCATATAAATCGCCAGCGGCTCCAGCACCAGCTGGTATGGCCGCGTGGAGTATGGATTCCTGACTACGATCTCTCTGCCGGCCGTCGCCGCGCGGATGCAGTCGGGAATGATCCTGTCGTTGGCGAAATCACCTCCGCCGATGACATTCCCCGCCCGGGATGTGGACACCGCCGTATGGCCGTCCGCAAAAAATGACTTCGCGTAGCTGTGTGTCACCAGCTCGGAACAGGATTTGCTGTTGGAGTAGGGGTCAAATCCATCTAAGGGATCGCATTCCCGATAGCCGTATTCCCATTCCCTGTTTTCATATACCTTGTCCGTAGTCACATTTAAAAATGACTTCACACACGGATTCTTCCGGATGCACTCCAGCACGTGAACCGTGCCCATCACGTTCGTCTCGTACGTATATACGGGTTCTTTATAGGAATCCCGCACGATGGGCTGTGCCGCCAGATGAAACACCAGCTCCGGCTGTGTTCTCTCAAACACCTCCATCAGATGGGGCAGATCCCGGATATCCCCGATCACCGAATCCATGGTGTTATGAAGCCCTGCGACGTAAAAGAGGCTGGGGTCTGTCGGCGGCTCCAAAGAATATCCCGTCACCGCTGCCCCTGCTTCCTCAAGCATCCGGACAAGCCAGGAGCCCTTAAAACCGGTGTGTCCTGTCACCAGTACTTTTTTTCCTTTATAAAATGTGCGGAATTCCTGCCACATTTCCTTTGTCCATTCTGTCATATGAATTCTATTCTCCTGTATCAATTCGATTCTCCCACATGTATTCAATTCCCCTGTATCAGTTTTCCCAGATCTTCCAGGGTGCCGCTCCTGTCTGCCATAAGGCCTCCAGTTTCTGCATCTCACGCTGCGTATCCATGCACTGCCAAAACCCGGTGTGATGGAAACTCATCAGCTGTCCCTCTGCGGCCAGACGCTGCAGCGGTTCTTTCTCAAATACCGTGGTGTCATCCTCCAGATAGGAGAATATGTCCGGATTCAGGACCATGAAACCGCCGTTGATGAGGCTGGCGTCCTTCTCATCCTTCTCACGGAAGGAACGGACCGCGTTGTCATCGCTGATGTCCAGAACCCCCTTCATCTGCGCGATGTTCACCGTCGTCATGGTGGCCGTCTTTCCATGCTCCTTATGGAACTTCACAAGGGCATTCAAATCCACGGTGCACACACCGTCGCCGTACGTCATCATAAATGGCTCATCGCCGATATACGGCTGAATCCGCTTGATTCTTCCGCCTGTCATCGTGTTTAAGCCCGTGTCGACCAGAGTCACCCTCCACGGTTCAGAATAGTTATTATGAACCTCCATCTTATTATTGGCAAGATCGAAGGTCACATCCGATGTGTGAAGGAAGTAGTCCGCAAAAAACTCCTTCACCACATACTGCTTATATCCAAGGCAGATCACAAAATCGTGAAAGCCAAATTCGGAATAGTATTTCATAATATGCCATAAAATCGGCCTGCCCCCGATCTCGATCATAGGCTTCGGCTTTAAATGGCTTTCTTCGCTGATTCTGGTTCCTAATCCACCGGCCAGCAGTACTACTTTCATCTGTATATCCTCCTTGTTATGAGCACTTAGCGGACGTCTTTTGGCCGCTTACGTGCGATACATGTCATCTCCACTTAGTGGTTCATTGCTGTTACTCATATTCCTCATATGCTCTGCGGTAATAATGCATGAGAAGCTTCACAACGGGCTTAGGCCACATCTTTGCAAACATCTCCGCTTCCTCCCGCGCCCGGCTGTTGTCCTTAATACAGGCCTTCGTTGTGGCCTCCTCGTGGACCCTGTAATACATTAACGGCCGTTCTATACAGATAAAGCGGCCGCCCCGCTCCGCCAGCTTCCACAGCGTGTCCCAGTCCAATGCGAACTGGTACGGCGAATCAAAGAGCGGTTCTCCCAGAAGTTCCTTGTTGTACGTACATGCCGGACAGCAGATGGAGTTTCCAAACAGCAGCACGCTCCTCTTGACAGCCCGCAGATGGCTGAGCGGACGGAGCCGCAGCGGCAGCCGCAGAAAACGCTTGATGAACTCTACTTTTTCAAACTTTACAAGCGTATCCTTCTTCACCACCGTATACCCGCCGGTAAACAGCGTCATATCGGGATACCGCTTCCAGGACTCCAGAAGCAGCTTTACATAATCCTTCTGATACATATCGTCCTGATGTGCAATGGTCACGAAACGGGAATCTGCCATGTGATACGCAAAATTCCAGTCATCCATAATCCTGCTCTTTCCTTCGCGCACATGAACGGGAATGCCGTACTTGTCCGCCATATCCATAATATAGGGGCTGGGTGTGGAAGTACAGAGAATAATATCCGACGGCACGCTCTGCCCCTTCAGGGAACGGATACACGCCTCTAAATATGGAGAATCGCGGTATGCGCAGACTGCAAATGTATGTGGATTCATTATATTTTACTCTTTCTATGCGTGGTTTTCTACCTCACTAAGTGTTCCTAGTATACCATAAACATCCTCAAACAATCTACCCTATTCATTATTTTGAAAGAATTTCTAATTCCTGCCACAGCTTGTCTCAGCCATTACATTTATGCATGGACCGCCGCCGCCATTGTTTTCCGGTTCTTTTTCGGTTTCAAAGCGCTTCCTTCACCAAAAGCCGGATGGCGGCTGTCCCGTTCCGAGGTGAGAATCGTCATGTCCTCCGGAATGGGCCACCGGATTCCAATGGTTTCATCATTCCACGGAATGCCGCTCTCATCCTCCGGATGGTAATAATCGGACAGCTTAGCATAAAGAATCAGGCTTGCCGGATTCTTGTGCCGGAGCGCGGTCGCTTCAGCGGCTCTATTTCCTTAGCGCGGAGTGCACATCCCCCGAAGGGTTATGGTTTCATTGGATGCCCTTTCCTATGAAACCATAAAAAACAGCAGTATCTGAAAGCACCAGAAAGCCATGTACAAAACCTTCCGGTACATACAGCATATTCTTCTTTTCTGCGGAAAGTACGGTGCCGAACCACTGGCCATACGTCCTGGATCCGTCTCTGATATCGACCACTGCGTCAAACACCTCTCCGCTCACGACACAGACCTGCTTTCCCTGTTGATAGTTTTTTTTAAAAATGCATCCCTCTGAGTGTCCCCTTCGCAGACATGGATAAATTGTCCTGCACAAATACCATGTCCAGCCCCGCCTCCCGGAAGCTGCCTGCATGGTATGCCTCAAGGTTATATCCTCTCTCATCCGAGAACACCTGAGGCTCCACGAGATAAAGCCCTTCTATGTTCCCGCACTGCTCAAACTTAAAACCGGCCATTCCTTTTCCTCCTGATTTTTACATAGCCAGGCTTATACTCAGCTAACCCTTTATGTGGCTAACCATTTACTCTGCTAACTGGAGTATACAGGGTGACGTCAGGTCACGGTCAAGCACTATTTTTTACTGCCGTTCACGGCCCTGCCGGCCTCTGAATTGTAATCTGTTTTTTCTATGGCTGAGGCCAGAACCAGTTTCTTCATTGACGAATATCTCTTTTTAGTATAAGCTATGGAAAGGAATCTTATTTATCAGCATTTACCAATAAAGGAGCATGTACCAATGAGCATTCGACTGATTGCCTCCGACATGGATGGCACCCTTCTTGACCCATATACAAATATTTCTCAGGCCAACATCGACGCAATTCACCGTCTGCCCGACTATGGCGTAGAATTTTTAATCTGCAGCGGCCGTGACCACCACGATGCAAAAGGAATGATGGACAGCTGCGGCATTACCTGTGGCTATATCTGTTTGAGCGGGGCCGTCATTTATGACCAGACCGGAGCACAAATGGTCAATCTTCCAATGAACAAACAGAATTTAAAGGATATCAGCCACGTTTTCGGAGAGTTCGGGGCTGCTATGGATGTTCTGACCTCTCATGGCCGCTACTCCACTGCCGATCCGGAGAGAAAAATCCTGGAGCTTTACGACTTTTTAAATGGCCGCGCTCCATTTTCTGGAGAAATTCCTGACGAAATCCGGGCTGCCGCCAAAGAGCGCATGGACACCATGACCTTCGTCCAGGACTTGGGTGAAATTCCCGCAGATGCGGATATCTACAAAATCTGTGGGAACGACTTGGACTGCGATCTGGTAATCCGCATGAAAGAGGCATTTACAAACTACCCGGATTTAGCTGCTGCCTCCTCATTTCCCAATAATATCGAACTGACCAACACTGCCGCCCAGAAGGGCAACGCGTTGAAGACTTACGCTGCGGCAAAGGGAATCTCCCTGGATGACGTCATGGTTCTCGGCGACAGCGACAATGACATCTCCATGTTTACTCCGGAATTCGGCTGGACCGTGGCTATGGACAATTCCATGGACTGTATCCGTGAGCGGGCCAAATATGTAACGAAATCCAATGCTGAAGACGGCGTGGCCTGGGCAATACGGAAGTATGTGTTTGGGGAGGAGGAAACGGACAGGCTGACTGACAGATAAAATAGTAATAAAGGGGGATATCATGGAAAAAGTGAATGTATACAGGTCATTTTTTAAACAGAAAGGGAGTATTTAAAAATTATACTCTCCAACATCATTGGACGTTTTGGCGATTCCATCGACTCGATTGCCTATGGCTGGATGGTCTATGAGCTGACCGGCTCAAAATCATGGCTGGCCGTCATTTATGGTGTTAATTCCATACCCACCATTCTCTTTCAGCCGTTAGCCGGTGCGCTGGTAGAATTTTTTGATAAAAAACCTCGGTTATATTATGTGATATCGCTCAGAAAACACTGAGCGAAAAAATATCAGTGTGAAAAACTATTTTAATGATCTGTATGGCGGTATCCTGTATTTTAAAGAAAATCATGCTGCTTTTGTCATCTGTATTATTGGATTTTTACTGAATATTACCGCAGTACCTTTAGAAAAGCTGCAGGCAGCCTATGTAAACGAGTGTCTTCGTCTTGGGGTAAATGCAATGTCAGTAGGCAGTATCTTCATGACCTGCGGTCTCCTGTCAGGAACAATTGTATTTGTATACATAAGCCAAAAATTTACGACAAAGCAAATTCTGATTTATTGCGGAGCATTGATCGGCGTTTTATATTTCAGCCTAATGTATATTGGCCTTATTTCCTTTATACCGATGCGTTATATGGCCTATGCCGCTATTTTGGGTATCTTCGGATTTATTAATTCCTTAATAGGCATGTCGGTACAGGTTGCTTTTATGTCCAGCACTCCGGATGGATATATTGGAAGAGTGGGTAGTATTTTCAATGCCATCGCATGCTCCTCAATCCCTGTCGGCTCTTTCTTGCTGGCAATGATCTTTCCATTTTTATCAATCGTGCAGACGTATTTCTATTTTGGAATTGCCACGATCTTCATTTTCCTCCTTTTAGGCAGGTTAAAATCAATGAAGATACTGGACAACTCGTTCTGATCGCTGAACATATGTGCAGAGATTAGTGGAAATAAACTGACCGTTTCAGTTTATTTCCGCTAATCTCTATATACTTTTGTCCTGCTGCTCTAAAATCCGCAAAATACTCTTTACCAGTCGATATGAAACTTGAATGCTTTCACCGTTTTTCATGATCACTGTCCTTTTCTCTGCACAATATTCTTTCACATTCCTTACATTCACCAGTGTGGATCTATTACAGAAGCAGAACCAGTTGTTTAGCTGAATGGCTACTGCTTTCAGCGTACCTGACAGCCGCCGGACACCATTCCATGTATAAATTTCTACCGTATGGGAATTTTTCCCGCTTGTTATATAAATGATATCATCCTGGTCCATCTGAATAGAACTATGGTCCGCCTTTATGACCAGTCTTCTGTTACTCGCCGCTAAATAACTCTGATAGTTGTTAACAGCCGCCACCATACAGGACTTCATTCTTTCCTCCAGATTTTCCGGTTCATCTTTTAATATAAAATCCATAGCTTCGACCTTAAGCTTAAATATCATAGAGGTCATTTCATCATGAGTAGTAATAAATACAAGATAACCGCGTGGATCATAGATGCGTATCTTTCGGGCAAGCTCCAGTCCATCCATCTCCGTATTCAAATCAATATCAAGGAAATAAAGCCCTACAGAATCAGCCCTTTTCAAATATCTCAGAAGCTCTTCAGGTCGTGTTGTCCAACAAAACAATTCCATATCCACATCATGCATCATCAAATACTTATTAATAATATCCTTCCAATGCTTCAGCTGTGCGTCATCATCCTCGCACAAGTAAATATTTATCATAGTTTTCCCTCATCAACCAGGATTCTCTATCGTCAGGCACTGTGTAAAAAAAGGTTCTTTAAAATCGGTATCCCAGATAACATTTGTATACTTTTCCAGAAGCTCTGCGGCATTTGATAAGCCAATTCCCCGGTTCTCGCCCTTACCCGAAATCCCCGGCTGATTAATCTCCGATATACTTACATGCAAAGAATTTGATGTATTTTGAATCAGGATCACTAAACTATTTTCCTTATAGGTCATACAAAATCTCAAGAGTTTCTCATCGGTTTCTAACGCAGATTCAATAGCATTATCAAAAAAAATCCCAAGGACCCTTGCCAGATCCATAGAATCCATAAAAAGTTCTGCAATTGACTCTTTTACCTCAATTTTTGTATAGATTCCAAGCTCAACACTGTAAATCAGTTTTGAAGAAATCAGACTCTTTAATTCCATATTTTCTATCCTGCTTAAAGAATCAAGTTTGGTATCCTTTCCCTCCAGTCTGCGTCCCGTCGGCATGATTTTATTGTAAAAATATGTGCTCAGAGCAGGCATATCGTTGTCATTGATAAAACATTCCAAGGTTATCAGAATATTCAGATAGTCATGTTTAAATCTCCGCATATCCCTATAGGATTCTTCCAGTTTTTTTGTATAGCGCTGCGAATTCTCATACTGTGCCTCTCTACTCTTCATTTGTTGGTTTAATAAAGTCTTCTTGTATATAGTAAACACCACTAAACCTGTCATCAGAAATAACATGAGGAATATAATCCCAGATAAAGCAATCATACCGTAACTATAGCCCAGATAATCACCGTATGAAATATTAAGAATAAACAAAAACGTAAGTAATATCATATAAAGAAATACTTCCATCGTCAGCTCCCGGTCTGACTGTAATGCATTTTTAATTTTTTTCAGCTTTGGACGCATAAACTTCCCTAAAAGCTTTATTGTTATGCCACAGTAAATACAGTAAAAAACAGCAAAACCTATAGCCAGAACTTCGTTAGACAGCACCGTTTTTATATTCAAATTAAAAATAAGACTTATCAACCATTGAAACAAATAATTAAAAGTAACAGAATACAAGTATCCCCATAAGGAACAAATAATGCTAAAGAGATCACCTTTGGTAAAAACCAGGATCAACAGCACTGCACCTCCAACAGCCAAAAAAGTGACAGTTTGTCCGATTATCCAATAAAAAAAACTGTTAATTATATAAATATATGCAAAAACTGCCAGCCGTTGTTTCATCTGCAATTGGTGTGGCAACAAAAATACACACGAAAAATAACTACATAAGCTACCGCTAATTAAATAAATAATATAGTCCACTCCTTAACTCAGCCCCTTCATATTTTTTATTCTATCTTTTTCCCTCTGAAATGTAAAGAAAATACATTTTTATTTTTTGTCGAGTTGTTTTTATTTTTAACACAGTTTTCGCTGAGGCAGAAAAATTCTACATTCGCTGAGAAAATATTATTATATATATTTTTTTGATATAGTAATAACAAAGAGGTGATATAAGTGAATATTTCAACCATGTCCTCAAAACTCATTTTATGGCTGAATAGCATAAATCCAAAATCAGTCGAAGAAACAGCAGTAATAAAATATGGCATGGAGCTGTTCTTAGAAAACTCAATCAAGCTCCTTATCATTTCCATTGCTGGCCTGTTAATTGGGAAAGGCAGAGAAACGCTTGTAATATTGTTTACATTTTGTATGTTCCGCTTACAAGCCGGAGGCCGGCATGCTAAAAGTAATATCGGTTGTACTCTGTGTATGACTGGAATATGGGGCATTTCTCTGACCACCAATCATTATATTACTTTTTCTCTTCCAATACTTGGATTCATTTTTGCTATTTGTACTGTAGAAATAATATTATGGGTACCTCAAAGCATCAATATCGAATATTTTTCATGTAAAGAAATAATTCAGAAAAAACTATATTCATTCACATTTTTATTTTGTATTTTACTGGTTTCTGCTCTTTTCCCTGATCTAAGAGGAGTGATCATATCTCCAGTTATTCTTGAAGCGATAACGTTGCTTCCTAAACATAAAGAAAAAGAGGTGCAAAATGATGAAAGAAAAAATTGTTGAAAGTATTCAAAAAATGTTACAGCAAATTTCCACGGATTCCGTTGGAAGGAGTTTCCCGGTAAATATGCATGAAAGGAAAATTCCAGATGAGGTAATTAAATTCGCTTTATCTAAAAAATAAGGAGGCTGAAAAATCAAAAATGAATATTAAAGATTTCACATACAACCTACCCACAAATCTCGTTCCCAAACAGATTTGCGAGCCGCGAGATACCGCAAAAATGATAGTGTACCATCGTGATTCCCAGGAAATAGAACATAGAATTTTTAGTGATATAGTAGAATATCTTTCACCAGGAGACTGTATTGTTTTAAATAATACAAAAGTATTTCCCTGTGTACTGCGTGGAGTTAATTGTGAAACAGGAGCCCAGTTAGAGATAAAATTAACATCAAGGAAGTCCAGGCTTCTTTGGGATTGTAGCATCGAGAGTGTCCGCTCAATAAAACCCGGGACTCTATTTTTGTTCGGAAAAAACGAAAAATTGAAAGCCACTGTAATTGAAAAGAATTCATTTGGAACAGGTTATTTGTTTCAATTCGATGAGATAGAGGAATTTGAGGACTGGGCCAACAGGAATGGAGAATTTTATCTTCCATTATACTTACCACAAAAGTTAAATCAGGAACAAGATTATCAAACGATTTACGCCACAAAATGGGGATCCATGCAACCGCCTGTAGCCGGAATGCATTTTACAAATGAATTGCTTGAGCGGATACGTAAAATGGGTGTTAATATTGTTTTTGTAACCCTGCATGTAGGCAGGCTAGACAAGATGGATGTCATACATGAGCGGGTTAGCGTGGCCGAACATAAAATGTATGAAGAATGGTACTGCATTAATGATGAAACAGCTAAAATACTAAATAAAACTAAAGCAAGTGGTAAAAAAGTTTTTGCAATTGGCACAACTGCCATGCGAACAATCGAGAGTGTTGCGAAAAAGCATAATGGAAAGATAGTTGCTGAAGCAGATTGGACAGATTTATATATTTACCCCGGTTATTCACCATTCTTTTCAGATGCTATGATAAGTAATCTTCAGCCACCTTTAACAACTAACCTAATATTGGCCTGTACATTTGGAAAAAGTGTGGAAGGCGTTTTAAATATGTATAGAGAAGCTGTTAAAAAAGAATATGGATTTTTAGAATTTGGTGATTGTGCTTTATATTTATAGGAAAGGAGGAGTCTATAATGCTATATACAAAAAGAGAAAGCCTTAGCTGGGCATTTAACGAAAATAAAGTAACAATAAAAGATGAAGCTTCAGGCTTTTTTTTTCCTCTTAATGATGTTGGGAGCCTTATATGGGATATGATTGATGGCGTTAATGAAAAAGAGGATATTATACAGGAAATAACACGATGCTTTGCTGTTACAAAAGATGTCGCGGAAAGGGATGTAGAAGAAATGATCAATAGCATGTTGGAATATGATTTAATTGAAAGCGTAAATCCATAGACATGTGCAGAACAAAAGGAGGTATTCAGATGAGGAAAGTTTATACAAAACCCGTATTGACAGCACGTCCGCTTTGGACAGAGTTATTATATCAACGTGCTATTTCCATTTAATAGTTCATTTAAGAAGAATACTATTATAGTTCTGTAAAGTGTTAATATAATACAATTTTTATAAAGTAACTTGATATAAGCCTGATTACTGCATATGGCTATGGATTTTTTAAAGGAGACCAGTTATGAGATTAGATGAATTCCGTTATGATCTGCCAGCAAACCTTATTGCACAGCAACCTATTAAACCCCGTCATTGTAGCAGATTAATGATAACCAGACGTAATGATAAATCTATATCAAATTATCATTTTTACGATTTACCCGATTTTTTGGATTCAGGTGATGTATTAGTAATTAACAATACCCGAGTAATCCATGCTGTCCTTAATGGAAAGAAAATCGGTGGTGGAAATATACAAATAAAGATGGTATCACGAAAGGATCTCCACACATGGGATTGTATTGTGGAGACTTTACGAGAAATAAAACCTAATGACGAAATTATTTTCGGTAATAATGAAATGGTTGGCAGAGTTATCAAAAGAAATTGGTGTGATACCGGCTGGATTATAGAATTTTCTTCTGAAAACATTAGTATAGATGAAGTATTAGATAAATATGGTAAGCTGTTTATCCCTTTGCATCTTCCGCAATCAATGACTGATGAGGAAGATTATCAAACTGTTTATGCCGCAGAAAAAGGATCATTGCAACCGCCCACGGGAGGAATGCATTTTACATATAAACTTTTTGAATCGCTTAAACAGAAAGGAGTTAAGATAGTAGAAATAACACAGCACGTAGGCCGTCTGGATAATCGCTTACCCATAGACAACATTGAGTCGCATGAAATGTATGAAGAATATTATAATGTTACTCCGGAAGCTGCTGAAATAATTAACTCTTCCCGTAAGAATGGCCATAAAATTATTGGTGTAGGAACAACCGTAACAAGAACGTTAGAGACTGTTGTTGACGATAATGGTATTATTCACCCGGGTACAGGTTGGACTAAAACATATATATATCCAGGATTTAAGTTTAGAGCAATCGATGTCTTAATCACTAATTTCCAAAGTCCCGGAATTACCACACTAATTCTGGCATGTGCTTTTGGAGGAACTGAACTGATAATGCAAGCCTATAATGAAGCTGTTATACGAAAATATCACTTTTTAGAATATGGCGATAGCCTATGCATAATATAATTTTAGTAACAGTAGATAACGTATTAATGAGGAAGGATTACCTATGAAATATATTATTGGTGTTGACCAGGAAAGTTGCCTGGTAAGAAAGTTATGTGACTATTTAGAAAACCACAGTATTACTGCTGAGGTAATGAAAGAAAATAACTGGGCATCGGTAGCGTTAAAAGTTGCATATAAAGTTTCTACACAAGAGTATCATGAAGCAGTATTAATGTGTTCATCTGGAACAGGTATGTCTATAGCAGCTAATAAAGTGAAGGGATGCAGGGCGGCACTTTGCACTTCACCATTAATGTCACAATATGCAAAGTTCTATAATCATGCTAATATATTAGTAATTCCTTTAGAAGAAATGAATGAAGAAAGAATGTTTAAAATCGTAGAAAGCTGGTTGGAAACCCCTTACGGGAATGGAGAGGTAGGAATCGCTATTGATGTACTGCAAATGTTCGAAGGAAAGTAAAATAATCTATACCTTAGCGATATCACGTGGTTTTTATATGTTGGGATATTGTATATTTGCAACTGTCGCCAACATCCTTGTATTCCAATTTACACAATCCGGCGCAGGAATCGCAGTATTATTGGCACTTAAGAATATTCCGGTTATTGTTATTGGAATCTTTGCAGGTACAATAGTGGACAATACAAAAAAAAGTGCTTTAATAGGCTTTAGCCTGATTGTACAAGCTATTTTGGCCTTTTCTTTACTTTTTGCCAAACATGCGATTGACATATACATAATTGTTTTTCTGTATATGGTGGTTCATTCATTTTATAAACCAGCTCAAAGTGTGGTAAAACCAATCATGCTGAACGAAAGAACCTTACTAAAAGTAAATTCTGTTATTATGGTTATAGAAGAAATCACTACAATAACTGCAAGTATTTTAATAGGAAGTATTTTTGCTAATGCAAATATATTTTTGAATATATTTGGAACTATATGCTTATTGATTGCCGGTACTATCGTTTTACTGATTATTCTACCAATTGAACGTAAAAAGTATAATCCAATATATAAAATTACAGAATTTCCTAAAGTAGAGACAGGTTTTTGGAAAGAAACTTTTGATGGCTGGAAGTATTTGATTACCAATAAATATTTATTAGTATTAGCATTTGTTGTAGCTTTGATTTGGTTAGGACTTGGTAGTTTTTCTTCAATACAAATACTATTCGTATCAGAAGCCTTGCATTTACCAGAACATTATGTAGGATATAGTGAAGCAATTATATCTGTTGGTAACATTTTGGGATATCTTTTAGCTCCTTATGCTGTGCATATACTGATAACCAAAAGAAAAGAAATACTATTAATGGGATCAGGGTATGTTTTAGGTGGAATTGCGTTATGTATTATGGGTAGTATTAGTAACATTGTTCTAATTATAGTGGCTTTATGTGCATATTCAACTGGTTATGGGTTTTCCAATACAATTGAAGAGACATTGGAACAGACATTACCGGAAGAAAAGTATCTCGGAAAATGTATTAGTATAATTAGCTCTATTGGCACTATAGGTTATTTGCTGGGATCAATAGGCGCCCCACTGCTAACAGATTTTTTATACGTTGGTTATGTAGTCGAAATAAGTGCATTTATCACTATAGTGACAGGAATAATTATATTGAAAAATATTAATAGACTTATAAAGGAAGATGGCTATGAAGAATAATGCACTTTGGAGCGCAAGTATCAGTGGTGATTTACTGAGTAGAATAGGCCCTCTTAATATTGCTTATGGAAATAGGGTATTTCTGTATGATACAAACGGCAAGCAATATTTTGATGCAATGTCGGGAGCATGGGTAGTTAATACCGGGCATGGTCGTAAAGAAATTGCTGATGCCATGCAAGAACAGGCAATGCGATTGGGATATATTTTACAAGAGGGATATGTGAATGAACCCGCTCAAAATCTGGCAGAAAAAATTATTCAAATGTTACCAGGAAAAATTACAAATTGTCTTTTTGCATGTGGTGGATCAGAAAGTATTGAAAGTGCTGTGAAAGCTGTAAAACAGTTCTATTTTATGGAAGGTAACTATAAAAAGAACAAAATATTAAGCCGTCAGCATTCTTACCATGGAGCGACCTTTGGAGCAATGACCTTTACCGGAATAACCGGGTGGAGATATCCCTTTGGGAAGGGTGTACCAGGTGCTCGATATACACCACATCCTTATTGTTATAAATGTGTGCATAAAAATGATGTAACAGGAACGTGTGATCTTTATTGTGTTACTGAGATGAAAAAAATCATTCAGGCAGAAGGAGCCGACACAATTGCAGCCTTTATAGCTGAACCGGTTTCCATGTCAGCCGGTACTGCAATCCCACCCCGCGAGTATTGGAAAGAAGTCACAAAGCTTTGCCACGAAAATAATATTTTTATTATACTGGATGAGATAATTACTGGTTTTGGAAGGACTGGCAGATGGTTCGGATATGAACAATGGAATATTGATGCGGATATTATCGTGTTAGGCAAAGGACTTACTGGTGGATATGCCCCATTATCTGCGTTAACTGTATCCAATACAATTTATGAACGCCTTTTCACTCCTGGTTTCGTTCATGGGTATACCTATTCCGCACATCCTATTGGATGTGCGGCTGCACTAAAAAATCTTATGATACTGGAAGATGAAAAATTAGTTGAATCAGTTTTTGAAAAAGGCATATATTTAAAACAACTACTTGAAGAAACAATATCTAAATATAGTTTTGTAGGTGAAATACGTACATTTGGCCTTTTGGGTACAATAGAATTAGTAAAAAACAAAGAGACAAAGGAAAGAATGCCAGCATTGTTTGCAGATGATATAAAATTAAGTCTGCTTAATCATGGTGTTATAACTCGTGTCGGAAATCAAATTAATTTAGGTCCTCCGTTTATTATCACATATCGCGAAATTGAAGATCTTTGCTGGCGAATAGATTGTGCTCTCTCTCAAATAAGAAAGGAGGATTATTATTAATCTTTATTTGTTTGAACGTCATTGTGAAATACTTCAAATTTTAATTGATAAAGGGTTGAAAAATAAAACTCTATTATTATATGATGCACATCCTGATGCAGATATAATCTACAGTAATAATTATAATACTCTTATAGAAACTGATGCTGTTTGTTATTTGAGTGAAGGGAATTATAGTTTAAGTGATTATGTAAATGTAATGGGGAAATTAGATATAAATTTTATATCTGATTTTTGATTATCCGCATAAACACTATACTTTCAAACATTTTGAAGTATAGAAAACTATTCATTTTACCACGAATTTACCACGATTGAATGAGCCTTGATATGACACAAAAACAACATGGGAGATAGCACAAATATCTGTGTATCTCCCGTTTTTCATTCATGTAGTATGATTATTTTACTCTGATTTCAAATTTCAAGATTGCTTTCATCATTTCTGTATGGATTTGACCTTTTAATTCTTCATCAACCTGCATAATGATTTTACCACTTTCAGAGTGGTAAAACGGACGCAAGCATAATTTACATATATAAGCGTCATAAAACTTCAAAATCTCTCTTATGGCAGTTTCATTTCCAGCAGACGCTTGACATATTACTTTTAATGTAGGGTAGCCATATTCTTTTTTCATTGGTTCAATTCCTTTCTTTCAATACTGTTTTTAGTTTCTTCAATCCGTTACTTCTTCTGCGATAAATAGCAGAACGTGATACATGATATAATTCGGCTATTTCTTGGTCGCTCATACTTTGAAAATAGCGTAATAGAATTACATCACGCTCTTTATTCGATAACTTATATAAAGCAACAGCAAGTTTCTCATTTGATATTTGAATTGTAAAATTCAAGACTTCAAACGAAATGTAATCACAAGAATAGTTATCCTTAGTTACACATTCAACATTTTTCGTATCTGATAATTCACAGAATAAAACTTCACGCTTAGAACGTCTTGCAAACTGTCTGTTTCTGTTTTTTACTGTGCATTTAATAACAGTCATCATCAAAGCATTAAACTGTATTCTAACGATATGCTCGAAAGAAGATGGGTTCATAATCTCACCTCCTTTCCGCATACGCTGAAATATATAAACGGAGATACCGTCTATATCTTTGGAAAATACAAAAAGAAGAACAAGAAAAAAGTCCGTACAAAATATACCGTCTGTACGAACTTTTAATATTGTAAAATATTTAGTTGTTGATAAAATGCTGTTAGGTAGTGCATAATCGTATAAGATTATTCCTAAAACTTTCCACAGCAGTTACTTTCAATGCTTTTATATCTTGCTTTTTTAGTCCTATCATAAAGTTTTCCATATAACCGCTTAATAATTTGATTACTTGTTAAAATAGTTATAATGCAGGCGACTATGTGACTGATTAAAATCGCTATCCAAACACCATTTAAATTTTCTGCCAGCCAAGATAATAGATAGGCAAAAGGAATACGAATAATAATATAGTAGAATATCATTAGTATCATACTTTTTGTTGGTTTTCCTATACCATTTAAAGTACCTAAGTAGCAACTAGTAATAGTGTAAAGAACATAACCGATACTAACAATTAAAAAATAATGGCTGACAACATTTGTTACAGCTACGTTGGAAACAAACAATTTTGCCAACTGTTTAGAGAAGAAAATAACAACTGCTGATAATACACTTGAAACAACAATACCATATTTTAACGCCAATTTCAGATAATTCTTTGCTCTGTCGATACGTTGTGCTCCAATACATTGCCCTACGATTGAAGTCAACACCATATTAAGAGCCATAGCAGGATAAAATAATATCATTTCTAATTTTCCAGCAACTCCGTAGCCAGCAATAGCAGAAATACTATAAGTACTAACAATAGCAGTTAAAAATGTTGTACTAATAGCAGGAATACTTTGTTGAATGACAGACGGCACAGCATTTTTTACAAACGGCATAATCTCTTTTGTATCAAAATCAGATAGTGAAAGGTTAAATAATTTTTTACGATAAATATAAATGCACATAAACGCCAAACAAATAATCTGTGATATTAAGGTTGCGATTGCCGCTCCGTGAAATCCAATTATGTTAATGAAAATAGGATCTAAAATAGCATTCAATAAAGTAGACACAAGCATTGCAACTGCTTGAAACATAGTATTGCCAAAACTTCTTAAAATGGCTGTAAAGTATAAATACAAATAAACTGCTACATATCCCAAAGCATATATAGATAAGTAATTTTTTGCCATATCAAAAATTTCAGTCGGTGTATTTAAAACTATCAAAATAGGCTCTAAAAAAATCTCCAACACAATTGTCATAAACACTGAAAGAATTATAGATACAAAAAAAGAAGTAACTATAATATTCTTTTTCTTTTGCTCATTTTTCGCACCAATTACCTGTGATAATAGAATGGCTAACCCGTTTGTTGCTCCCATACCAATTGAAGTTAAGATTAAAATAATAGGTGTCGAGTTTGTTAACGCTGCGTATGCCTGCTCACCTAACAAATTTCCAATCCAAAGACTGTCTACGAGATTATATGCCATATTTAAAAACATAGCTATTATCATAGGAACAGTCATTTCAAGTAAACATTTTTTTGTGTTTCCGTTTACAAAATCAATATTTTTGTTCATTTTAATTCCTCCTATTGAATGAAAATTATTCATTTAATTTATTTAAATATTCCCTGCCTTTTGGCAGGGGAAGATTTAAAGCCTAAACAAGTCCCTAAAAAATGCCTTTATCCGTGAACTCTTTTCTTTAATTGATATATCGGTATTTAAAATAATTCCTAGTTGTCCATATATGCAAAAACTGGCATACATTTCAACATCATTGACTTGTATTTCATTTGTGTAATTTGCTCTTTCAATAATTTCAGATACAATAGGAAAAAGTTTTTCACATACATTCAATGTTAATAAATTATGGAAATTTTTATTTTGGTTATTATGAAAAACTGGATAATATGTATCATCTTCTTGTTCTGCAAAAAGTATCATCTTCCGCAAAATATCTTTTAAACTATCCTTTTTTATATTTATATTTTTTGTCATATTGGCGACTAAAATATTTGAATATTCATTGATAGCAGACTGAAAAAGTACATCTTTTGATGGGAAATATCTATAACATAATCCTTGTGCTATTCCAATTTCTTTTGCTATGTCTGATATTGAAGTTTTTTCAAACCCATTTACACTAAATAATTTAATGGCTGTTTCTAAAATTTCTTGTTTACGTTCCTCTGGTTCTTTTGAAATACGCATTGTTTTCTTTCCTTTCTTGCGGTTTAATTATTGTATGCTATAATTAAACAAGATCTTGTGCCAAAAGATTTCCATTCAATTTCGTGGAAGTCTTTTGATAATAATAACAACATTTCCTTTTTTGAATAAATCTTTACATCTCCACTATTGCTGTGTTTCATATAGTAATTCATTATCTGTCTTGCTCCGATTGGTTGCCAACAATCACCGATAATGAAAACTCCATTTTGCTTTAAACACCTAGACACTTCTTTCTCTACAATATCTGGTTGTGGATAATGATGAAATGAGTCATTACATACAATGGCGTCAAAAGAACTATCTTCAAAAGGTAATCTCTCAGAGTCGCCTAAGATAAGTGTTGCATCATTTCCTAGTTTATTTTTTGCAATTTCAAGCATATTGGGAGATATATCTATTCCAAATAGTTGTTCTGCTATATTTAATTCTTTTATTTCTTTAAGTAACGCACCCGTTCCACAACCTAAATCTAATATAGAATGTATATTCTTATTTTTTAAATTTTCTATAATCGGCTTATAGAGTTTTCGAGCATGTTCCCCCTGAATATTTGTATCATAATCGGCAGCTTGCTTATCAAAAGTCTTTTGTGATTTTTGTTTCGTAATATTCATGTAATCAACTCCTTTCACTAAAATTATATCTCGTGAATGAACGATTGTCAATGAATAAAATTCATTGAATTTCATTCATTTCAAAGACGTGTATCTCTGATTTAAAATACACGCCTTTTTGATTACCCTACAATCTTCCAGTTACTATTCCTTATATAGCCCAAATTTGTACCGTGACAATTTCATTGATATTATCCGATTTACCACAAATCAAATTTTATCTTTTCTTCCTCTTGATTACCCTCCACAGAAAAGAAAAAGCCCTGTCAAGAGCCTTGCCACCATTGGTGGTGCTTTGCACTCTTTACTGGGCTTTTTGTTTGCTGTATCTTCTACAAAGAGGGAAAAAGTTATTCGTCCTCATCATCAAAATGGTTATTTTTCAATACTTCCCGTAATAATTCCATATCTTCTTTTGAATTGGGGTTTATCATTTTTACGACTTGATAAGGTGTCCTATATTTATGTCCCTCTATGCTTTCCCCGAACATATCCATGCTGTATAAATCATCATAGCGGTCTAACAGTTTTTGAAACTTCAAATGCTGGATAAATTCTTTGATTGGATAAAGGTCGGACGCTACAATACTTTTCCCGTTGATGTAGTCGGTAATATATTCCCGTAACTTTTCCAACTCATATTCCAGCCATTCTTCCTCGCTGTCAAAGAAGTTGTCATAATGTCCATGTTTTAGTTCTGCATTTAATCGTTCTTCAATTCTTAAAAACTGGCAGACTTCCTTTTCGGATTGATTAACATACTTCCATTCTCCCGATAATAATTCATTGGGCATTACACCCAGCACGTCCATTATCTTTTCTAATGTATCGAAGGTAGGAAAATTCACACCTCGTTCAATCTTGGAAAGGCTCTGCATATTGATACCGATTTTATCCGCAAGTTCCTGCTGTTTCATTCCTCTGTGTTTTCTTATGGTCTGTATGTTCTCTCCTAAGAAACTGATTTTCTTTTCGTAATGCTCCATAACTTAGTATAACCGCTCCTTTCGTTGCTTTTCTTGGTATTTATAAGCATATCATACTTAATCTACATCTAAAAGTCAACAAAAACTTCTTGACAAGTAATTCTAATGGCGTTATTATCGTATCAGATAGAGTGATTAAGCACGATAAGGTCAATCACACGCTTGAGTAAGTATAGAGAAGATATATTTTCACTTTGATAGCATGAATAAGCATGGACTATCAGACCGAAAATAGTGGTTTCCAAAAGGGGCTGGCTGGACGGGGCACGTCCCCCAGACGTGTTCGGACAGACAGTTCCTTTTGGAAAAGGAACGCCTAAAGGCGTTCGCAGAGGGCGTATATGTAACACCGCCCTGCGCATACATGTCATAGTACCTAGAAACTGTGATAAATAAAGGACAAAACACGATTTTTACCCCGCAAAAAAACGGGAAGTACGAAAGGAGTAATGCACTATAACTACACACAAAAATTTATCCGTTAAGATTGATTACATCAGCATTGTATTTGATACTGCAACCGCTGAAGATGTAATCATGCACATTTTAGGTTTACCGACTGACATTTTCAATGTTTATCCAGCAACGATAAAATTCAAGACTTATCAAGCACGCTGGCAGATTGGAGATATTTATGTATCGGGGGACGCAAGAAAGACAGAGGACAACCCACAGGGGCTAGGCTGTTATCTTGTTATGACTGGCAGAGGTTGTGATGATATTTTCCGTATTCTCGATAGTAGGAATTGTACCTTTGGAGATATGTTCCGACGTTGTGAGCGAAGATACGGACTGGATAACTTCCATTTTACAAGACTTGATATTGCCATTGATGATAAGAACGAAAAGCCATTCTTTACCATAGAGCAGATAAAGAAGAAATGCGAAAAAGAGGAATTTATTTCTAATAGTGAGGGCTACCACTTTGACGAAAGCAAGTTTGATGATTTCGACACCGCAAAGACTGTTTATATCGGTGCTGGTAAATCGGGATTGTCCTACCGCTTTTATGATAAAGATAAGGAAGTCTGTTCAAAACATAATAAGACACTTGATGAAGTTGGCAGTTGGAAACGGACAGAAATGCAACTGCGTGATGATAAGGCTCATGCTTTTGCCATGACATTCAAAGACAGACCGCTGGAACTTGGGGAACTGGCTTTCGGGCTATTGGCAAACAACCTACGCTTTGTCGTGCCAAACAGAAATGAAAGTAATAAGAGCAGATGGAAAACGTGTCGGTTTTGGGAACGCTTTTTAGGGGCTGTGGAAGTCTTGAAAGTGCAAGTACCGAAACTACATAATTCTCTTGAAGAAACACAGCAATGGCTCACAGAGGGTGGCGTGATTTCCGCTGTCAAAAGTTTTTACTTCTTAGAAGAACATGACGCATTAGGTGGACTGGAAAAAGTGGGAACTATGCTTGATAAGGCAAGATACAGTAATTCCCTTTCCAGCAAACTAACCGCCCACTTACAGAGGATAAACCGCACCGACCTTATCCCCTATATCCAGTATGACACAAAACAAGGGAAAGGGGGTATCTAATGAATAACAACGATATTCCTGTATGGGAAAAGTACACCCTTACCATTGAAGAAGCGTCAAAATATTTCCGTATCGGAGAAAACAAGTTAAGACGATTGGCAGAGGAAAACAAGGACGCTGGCTGGCTCATTATGAATGGCAACCGCATACAGATTAAACGCCGACAATTTGAAAAGGTCATTGACAAATTGGACGCAATCTAATGCAAATGAGCCTTGTATGTGTTATGATGAACACAAGTCATATCAAGGCTCTTTCCAACAAGGAAAGGAGCAGACACCATGAAAGAAAAAAGACGGGATAGCAAAGAACGTATCCTGCATACTGGAGAGAGCCAACGAACAGACGGAAAATACTTATATAAATATGTGGACGCATTTGGAAACACAAAATATGTGTATGCTTGGAGATTGACACCCACAGACCCGACACCAAAGGGAAAACGGGAAAAACCCTCACTTCGTGAACTGGAACAGCAGATAAGACGGGATATTGAGGACGGTATCGACAGCACAGGCAAGAAAATGACGCTTTGCCAACTCTACGCTAAACAGAACACACAGAGGGCAAACGTGAAGAAAAGCACACAGAAACAACGGGAACAGCTCATGCGGTTATTGAAAGAGGACAAGTTAGGTGCTAGGAGCATTGATACGATAAAACCCTCTGACGCTAAGGAATGGGCATTACGCATGAAAGACAAAGGCTTTTCCTATAACACCATTAACAACCATAAACGCTCGTTAAAAGCGTCATTCTATATCGCCATACAAGACGATTGTGTAAGGAAAAACCCTTTTGATTTCAAGTTAAGTGAAGTCCTAGAAAATGATACCAAAGAGAAAGTCGCATTGACAGAGGAACAGGAACAAGCCCTACTCTCATTCATCAAGACGGACAATGTGTATCACAAGTATTATGATGATGTGCTGATACTGTTAAAGACAGGACTTCGTATCTCGGAACTGTGCGGACTGACAATCATGGACGTTGATTTTATCCATGAGGTTGTGGTTATCGACCACCAGTTACTAAAGAGCAAGGAACAGGGTTATTATATTGAAACGCCTAAGACAAAGAGCGGAATAAGGCAAGTGCCATTAAGCAGAGAAACAATACAGGCATTTCAACGGGTTATGAAGAAACACCCAAAGGCAGAACCATTTGTGATAGACGGACGGAGCAATTTCCTATTTGTCAATCATAAAGGCAAGCCCAAAGTTGCGATTGATTACAACGCCTTATTTGTCCGTATGATAAAGAAATACAACAAGCACCACAAGGACAATCCCTTGCCACATATCACACCGCATACGCTACGCCATACATTCTGCACAAGGCTGGCAAGCAAGAACATGAACCCGAAAGATTTACAGTATATCATGGGGCATTCAAATATCAGTATCACAATGAACTGGTATGCTCATGCGTCCATAGATACCGCAAAATCAGAGGTTCAGCGTCTAATCGCATAAGAAGTATTTACCACGATTTTAACCACGCTTGATAGCGAAAATATAAGAAGATAGACCTAGATATGTGAGGTTTACCACAAAAGAAAAATGCCCGTAGAGCCTATAAAATAAGGCTTTGCGGACATTTAAGAAGATATAAAAAGATAGTCAAAAAGACATATATAATTTTATACAATTAATCACATTATTTGGTGTCGTAAAGATTTTAATAATCCAGTTGTTCGCGATAAAATTTCGTATGCTTTTTTTTCACAGAGGGGAGGTATTAATAATAGTGATTACGTTTATTCATTGCCAGATAATAATTTAATTTTTTCATCATATGGCTTAAGATGGGAATTACCAGGGGAGAATTTTAATTTTAATTCTATTGTTGATCCTAATAAGTATATTTTAACAGTAGATTTGGATTACTTTGATAATAATCTGCCAATTGGTCCGCAAATTGATTACATTCTAAATACTGCTGAGAAAAGGGGAATCTCAGATATATATATTTCTTTATCTTATCAGGGTGGCTATATTAGTAAAAAAGCCAGAAATGATTTTTGGACATATATATCTAAGTACCAAAACAGCATACAATACATACAACAGTCAAAATTAAAATATCCATCATCATTAAATAATTTTTTCGATATTCAATACAAAATAAATAATATTCCTAATAACTCCGTCAAATGTATCGACGAGCTAATTCTTTTGGAAAAAAAAGGTTTTGCCTTTCCCAGTCTATATTTTATTTTAGCTAAATTATTACGCCAAAACAATGATTTTAAACGTGCATTATACAATTACGATAAATCCTATATGTTAGTAAAAGATCATCTTATAATAACAAATGATTATGCTACTTTACTTATAGAGTTAGGTCAATTCGATTGCGCTAAATCATTACTTGAAGAACAATTGAATATACATCCTGGTAATGTGAATGTAAATTGCAACTTAGGATTAATATATTTTTATACAAATAACTATGATAAGGCTATGCATTATTTGCTAAAAGCAGTTAAAATGAATGTAATATCTTATCAGGCTCTTCTGGGTTTATCTTGTATATATTCCAGTATCAAAGATCCTGAAGCTCTAAAAGCAGTTAATAACGGACTAAACCTAACATGGGATAAAGATAGAAAAGCAAATATTCTCAAAACATTAAGACTTAATTTGAAAGGAACGTAAGTTACCATGATAAAGCTTACAAACAGGCAGGCCAGAGATTTTTTATTATCTAGGCAGGGACTTAGTGGAGACTATATATTTACCGGAAAGCAGGGAATACTTGATTTTATTCATCAAGCCGGCTGTATTCAATATGATCCAATTGATATCTGTGGAAAAAATGCGGACTTAGTTTGTCAATCGAGAATAAAAAATTTTAACAAAGATATACTTTATGAACTGTTATATTCAGATCGGGCTCTAATCGATTATCCTGACAAAAACTTATCTATTATACTTACTGAAGATTGGCCCTATTTTTCACGTTATCGGATAGCTGCTCAATTTAATGCTGCACGTTATCCAGGAATGGAAGTATTAATGAAAAAAACTATTTCTTTTATAGAAAAAAATGGTGCAATTTGTTCAAGTGATTTGAAATTTGAAGGGAATATCTATTGGGAATCATCTATTCACTGGAGTAATAGTAATAACTTATCCAGAGCAGTATTAGAGCAATTATATTCAATGGGCACTTTAATTATTCATCATAAAGATGGGAATCGAAAATATTATGATTTAGCATCAAATTATATTAATCATGAGCTTTGGAATATAAAAGATCCTTTTGACGATGAATTTAAACATCAGAAATGGCGTATGATAAGAAGAATTCGTTCTATTGGTCTTTTATGGAATCGTTCTTCAGACGCATGGCTTAATATTTGGGGGCTTAATTCGCGCATAAGAAACAACATTTTTATACAATTGTTGGAAGAAAATGTCATTGCCGAAGTTTTGGTAGATGGCATAAAAGATATATTATATTGCTGTGTTGATGAATTAAATCTGCTTAATAGTATATTGCATGGTAAAGAGTTAAATGAGCATTGTGAATTCATAGCCCCTCTTGATAATCTTCTTTGGGATAGAAAACTTATACAAGCAATATTTAATTTTGATTATAAATGGGAAGTATATACCCCTGTAGCTAACAGAAAATTTGGTTACTACGTATTACCAATTATTTATGGTAATAATTTTATAGGCCGCATTGAACTTATTGTTGATAAAAAAAGAAAAATACTCAACTTTAAACATATTTGGTATGAAGCAGGTGTTTCTCACCCCTCCTCCATTTTTAAAGAGTATTTTAATGAAGCTCTAATAAAATTTGCCTTTTTTAATAAATGTAAAAGTATTAAAAGTTCCCCAATATGATGTGTTACATTGAGAACAAGTATGAAAATATTATTTATCACCATAATATTTTGCTCCCCTGAAGCAATGTTATGCACTGCCCTATTTCTCCACACTTTTATGAATAGTATATTGTTTTGGAAAAGATATAAGAGAGTTCAGAATAAAGATGACCATAATGCCTAATTTATTCATGATATGTTGCGTAATATCGCTCTGAAAATTATAATATTCATCCACTTATATGTTCCGCTTACAAGCCGGAGGCCGACATGTTAAAAGTAATATCGGTTGTACTCTGTGCATGACCGGAATATGGGGCATTTCTCTGACCACCAATCATTATATTACTTTTTCTCTTCCAATACTTGGATTCATTTTTGCTATTTGTACTGTAGAAATAATATTATAGAGAAGATTATTATTTAGGCTCGTCTGCTTATATGTACTCCACTGTTTATTTTTCAACTCGCAATGTCCCTGAATTTGATTTCCCAGCTATAAGAATTACTTCTGTGAATGCCGGATTAACGGTTTCTAACGGCACTATATCAGAAGGATGGACTATGACAATCATACAGTCTGGTAATGCTGCCGATGGATCTGGATTTATGGGTAATCAACAACAAAGTTACAATCTTTTCGGTGGTTCTAATCCCCGGACGATAACTCCGCCATCTTATTGGAAGGAAATTATTATGGAACCCACGGGAGTCTCAACCGCAGGTGCTAACATTTTTTGTCAGGTGTGAAGACCTGGCGGCAGTTCTCAATCATACCTTCTTGAGAACCATGCTTTATAAATTGCTATTGCAGGAACTGCATTACACCATAGGGGGCATCAATGAAAAAGAATACATCTTACACATTTCTCTATTTTCTTATTTCACTAGCGTGTTTGATCATTTTGATTTGTGGTACAGAGTTAGTAAAACATTTTACTCGGCTTTATCAGCAATACCTGCAGCCTTATGCATATCAAATTATGACTATAAAGTTGCTCTTTCCCTGTAGTTTAGGACTTTTACTATTCTTCCGTCAACACTTCCGGGAGAAAGTTACCCTAATTTTCAGAGTAATTGTAGATGGTATAACAACCTTTGTGGTGGTCATATATTTATTTGTAATATCAAAAAAAATTCATACCAATATCTTTGCTCAACCCGAAGCACTGATATGTTCTACCCTTTTTCTCAGCAAATTTGTGAATAGTATATTGGTTTGGAAAAGATAAAAGAAAGTTCAGAATAAAAATGACCATAATAAAACCTGATTTAGTCAAAACATATTGCGCAATATCATTTTGGAAATTATGATATACTCAGGCAGTAAATCTTAGCAATACTGTGAGCTGCTATCAGGATTTAAAAGTTTCTATTTTCCGGGTCGATGAAGTTAGGACTATTGTAAAAATAATCGCCAACTATTCTGAAACTAACCAAGAATTTATAATGCCTGGATATAACTACGGTATTACAGTCCCCCATGGAATCACCAAAAACAACGCTGTAACCTCTCTCCAGAAAGGATTACAGCGTTGTTTATTTTTTTCGAATTCAGACTTTCTATATCTCATCTGGTCTATTTCAACTCTTATTGACAATGAAGTCAATATTAATTAGAATATTTCTATAAGCCATTGCCATCTTTGTCGTTTTCATTCACTGCGATAAATTTTCAATAAAAGAATCTACCAATCAGGAGGACCGCATCATGAAGCATCTGACCGAACAACAGATCGCAGCCATGGCGCCGAACGCGAGTGCTGTGGCCAATGCAAAGAAGATTGTAAAGAGCGGCGGATTTACACACCTGGCCCGTTCCGCCGACGACACCTTTTACATGGGAGACTGCAAGGGAAGCGGAAGTTCCGTTTACAGCGTATCCGTCGATTTCATAGATGAAGCAGCGCCTGTCTGCCGCTGCAGCTGTCCCAGCCGTCAGTTTCCCTGTAAACATGGCCTGGCTCTGATGTTTAAGCTTTTGGAAGATGAGCCGTGGGAAACTTGTGAGATTCCGCAGACCATCCTCGACAAACGCGCCAGGAAAGAGGCCCGCGAGGAGAAAAAAGAAGAGAAAGGCCGCACGGACGGTGAGGCAAAGAAGTCCACGAAAGCTTCAAAACCAGCGAGTCTTGCAGCCCGCACAAAGAAACTGAAAAAACAGCTGGACGGCCTCGCCATGGCGGAATCCATGGTAAACGAACTTCTGGATGCCGGACTTGCCACATTAAAAGGCAGTTCCTTAAAGACGTATCAGGATCTGGCAAAGCAGCTGGGTGACTACTATCTGCCCGGCCCGGAGCGCCTGATCCGCACGCTCATTCTGCAAATGCAGGATTTGGAAAAGGCAGGTGTGGAAAACGGCATTCGGGAAAGAGGTATCGCTGAATCCGCCGGAACGCTGGTACGGCTGCGCGCATTGATCCGGAAATCCAGAGCATGGCTGACCGAGAAGCTGGAACAGGGAAATGTGGAAGACGAGAACAGCGTCCTTTACGAGGAACTTGGCGGAATCTGGACCCTTGACCGTTTAAATGAACTGGGCTTAAAGAAGGAGAACGCTCGTCTCCTGCAGCTTTCCTTCCAGGAATCCTGCGACATGGCCCGAAAAGAACTGGTAGACCAGGGCTGGTGGATCGACTTAGACAGCGGAGAGCTATCCGTTACCTGTCATTACCGCCCGCTGAAGGCATTAAAATATGTAAAGGAAGAAGACTCGGTATCCGATATGGTGCGGGTTCCCTGCCTCTCCTACTATCCGGGTACGGGAAACCGCCGGATTCGCTGGGACCGTCAGGAATTCGGACCGGTCACCAGTGCCGTTATGAGTGAAGTCCGGGCCCATGCCTGTGCATCCGTCAAAGAAGCGGTTAAGGCTGCCAAAAATGAACTGAAAAATACACTCTCCTCCGGACGGTACGGCTGTCTGCTTTCTTATGCTCTGATTGGTCATAGTGCCGACGAGACCACCTTGGGACTAATGGACCACGACAATACTGTCATCCGGCTGGCGGACCGTCCCGGCGACCAGCCGGGAGTGTTCAGACTTAACCAGCTTCCCGATCCCGGGTTTTTAGAAAATCAGGTACTTTTCGGTGTCTTATGGCACAGCACAGAACTTCATGCCATTTGTCTGCACCCGTATGCGGTCATTACAGATCAGACTGTCGTACGTCTGCTTTATTAATATGGGGAGGAACAATTATGGAACTTCAGGCATTATATGATCTTCAGGAACGGCTGGAAGCCGCGGCGGCGGCAGGCGTCCGGCTTGCCGGAGAAGACTTTCGATTGAAAAGAGCCGTAGACAGCATCGCCCCTCTGGCCGACGCATCACCGGTAATTAAAAAGCTTTATCTGATGGCCGCCCAGACCATCTCCCCGGACTGCAAAGACCGGGCGGGGACCCTGCTCGATACGCTGGCGCTGTCCGAAGCCATTCTCTGCACGCAGGCCGGGTGCGGCGTTCCCGGCACGCTCGTTCCTTTGGAGCTGGCCGTGCGGCCATTCTCCCCCTGCCAGCCCTTCCGTGCAGTAAAACCTCTCTTGGAGGCCCTCACAGGCACAGGAGGCGGGAGATATGCCGTCATTTCAGAAGCGCTTCAAAACACACCGGAGCTTTTTGACGATTACCGTGTACAGGCCGCCATGGTTCTTGCCCTGTCTGACCGCTACAATGAGATTGCGGCTCTGGCGGAGGACTGGCTCTCCCATCAGGGTGAAAGCTTCCTCCCTCTCCTGAAACAGGGCTTTGCAGAGTGCAGTGACGGAGGCCGGGTACGCCGTCTTCGTGTCATCGAGGCGATCTCCGGAGAGAAGGAAAATGATTTCTACATAAGCCTGCTGGATTGGGCAAAAAAGGACTTGAGGGAGGAGGCTGTATCCGCACTCCTTTTCGACAAGAGGAATTCCGGCCTGCTTCTCGACCTTTTGAAGACAGAAAAAGGCAGCAGCCTCGAGGTGGCCCGACAGGTTCTGGTTCATATGGATACCGCAGAGTCAGAACAGTATTTAGAAACACTTCTGGACAGCACTCCCTGGGAGGCCATGAAATATTTAAATTTTTCACGCTCCGACCACCTTTCGGGCCGCCTTGGAGCGTTAGCCCATACCTTCTTTGATGAGCTTGACCTCAGTTCCGAAAATAAGACGAAGGAGCAGAAAGAAAAAAAGGAACAGAAAGAGCATCTGGAGCTTCTCCTCGAGGCCCTGACCGGCAAAGCGGACTCTTCTGTCCTGTCCCTGTATGAACGTGCAGCCGCAGCCGATTGGAATAAGAAGAGCTATTATGGAAGATTCCCGGAGCTTTTATCGAAATCCATCGCCCGCGGCCTCGATGAGCGGCTCATAACCTGTGCCCGCGCGCTGGCCGAAACACACGGAAAAGCCTGGTATCCCGCTTCGCTGACAGCAGATCTGCTGACCATGCCAGCAAAAACAGTTTACGACCAGTATCGGGAACGTTTCCCTAAGACCAGTATTCTTGGCATCGGGAAAGAGGAGAAAAGCCGTGCCACCACTGCTCTGATGGCAGTGTTCGGTCAGATCAATTACGTGGAACGCTCCGGGCGCCACGAGTATTTCATTCCCCTGAGAGAAGGCGGCGGACGGCAGCGACTTATAAAGCTTCAGCGGCCGCTGAAAGAAAACTTAGATCCCCGATGGTTTGAATTCTTTACCGGCAGTATGGTTCCAGTCCGGGAAGGCATAAGCTGCGTTGCCGAAAATGGAACGCCGCAAAAGCTGGACAGCGATCATCTGCTTGCCAAGATGGCCGCTCCCGAGGTTCGGCCTCTTCTGGGAAGTCATCTCTATAAAAAGGCTCTTATCGTGTCCGATAACAGCGTCCTCTACAGACCGCTTATCCAGTGCGGCTGGACTGATTTTAAAGGACTGGTGGCCCGTTACGTGGAAAAAAATGAGGATTCCGGCATCAGCTTCTGGCGTGTCAGACAGCTGATCGACCAACTACCCATGACAGAAGAAGAAAAGCGGCAGGAATTTCGGGAAATCGACAATTTTATCTGCACGTATCCCGTGAAGAGCGCGGTCCGTAAAAACTGGGATTCCAGCAGCATGATGAGAAAAATGATTGATGAGGCAGCTGGGCTTGTATAGCAGTACCAAACTGCCGGGAGGTAAATGATGGTAACAGAAAAGAACAGACAAGACAACGACAATGTACAGCGTATGCCCGCCGAGGAAATGTATCAGAGAGAGATCGACGCCCTGATCGCATCGGAAAAAGATCCGGTGCCGTCCGGATGGCGTATGAGCCCCCGCTCCGTGCTCACCTACATCACAGGTGGCCGGGCCGGCGGAATAGAAATCACACCGAAATATATTGGAAATAGACGCCTGGTGGAAATCGCCATCGCCACGCTTGTCACCGACCGCGCCCTGCTTATAATCGGCGAACCGGGAACGGCCAAATCATGGCTGTCGGAACATTTAACGGCCGCCATTAACGGAGATTCTACGAAGGTAGTACAGGGAACTGCAGGCACCACGGAGGAACACATACGGTATTCCTGGAACTACGCCATGCTGATCGCCCAGGGGCCCTCCGACGAGGCGCTGATCAAAAGTCCGGTCTACCGCGCCATGGAAACCGGAAGTATCGCCAGAATTGAGGAGATTTCCCGCTGCGCCTCCGAGGTTTCTGATGCGCTGATCTCCATTTTGTCCGAAAAACGGATTTCGGTACCGGAGCTGGCCTACGAGCTGCCGGCAAAAAAAGGCTTCTCCATTATCGCAACGGCCAACACCCGCGATAAAGGTGTCAACGAGATGTCTGCCGCCCTGAAACGGCGTTTCAACATCGTGGTCCTTCCGACGCCCTCAGACTTAACCTCTGAAATGGAAATCGTAAAAACCAGGGTGGATCAGATGGCGGCCAATCTGGAATTAAACGCCAGACTCCCGGAAGCAGACGTGGTGGAAAAGGTCTGCACCATTTTCCGTGAACTGCGGAGCGGGATGACGCTGGATGGAAAACAGAAACTAAAGCCGGCCTCCGGAGTACTCTCCACGGCTGAGGCCATCTCCCTTCTTGCCGGCAGCATGGCTCTGGCGGGAAGCTTCGGAAACGGAACGATTACCGACTACGATCTGGCGGCCGCTCTGCAGGGCGCCATCGTAAAGGACGAGGACAAGGACAGCATGGTCTTTAAGGAGTATCTGGAAAACATCATGAAAAAACGCGGCAGCCAGTGGCTTGGCCTTTACAAAGAGTGTAAGGAGTTGAACAAATAGATGGAGCATCCGGTTTGTTTTGGAATCCGTCATCTTTCGCCCGCCGGCGCATACCATTTGAGACGGCTCCTGGACGAAAGGGAACCGGAACTGATATTAGTGGAGGGCCCCTCCGATTTTACCGCTCTCCTTGGCGACATTGCAGGGGCCAAGACAAAACCGCCGATCGCGGTCATGGCCTACACAAAAGAGTCGCCTATCCGCACGATCCTGTACCCGTTTGCAGAATATTCACCGGAGTATCAGGCGGTGCTCTGGGCGAAGGACCATGGCGTCCCCTGCCGTTTCATCGATCTGCCTTCAGGCGTATTTCTGGGCATTCAGAGACCGGTGACGGAGACCACTCTTTCCGATGATTCAGAGAATCAGGGCTATGGCGACGTATACCGGCTGCTGGATTCCCAGTGCGGAGAAGGCGGTCATGAGGCATTCTGGGAATATACCATGGAGCACAGCCAGACTCCGGAGGAATATATGGCCGGGGCGGCGGTATTCGGTGAAGAGCTGCGCAGCCTGACCGCGGGAAATGACAGCGACTGGCCCGAAATCCTCGTCCGCGAGGCTTACATGCGCCGCCAGATTGCCCGGGCTGCCGCAGAAGGCTTCGCGCCGGAACGCACGGTGGTGGTCACCGGAGCGTACCATACGGCAGGCCTTTTAAGCGACGCCCCTGCCATGACCGACAAAGAGCGGGGAGAGCTTCCGGCCGTGGAGTGCAGCGTGACGCTGATGCCCTACTCCTATTACCGCCTCTCCTCCCGATCCGGATACGGCGCCGGTAACAAGGCCCCCTTCTATTACGGAATGGTCTGGCGCTCTTTCCTGGAACAGGACCGGGAGCTGGCGCTCTATACGTACCTGACCTCCATTTCCACCTACCAGAGAGAGCATGGCTTCATGGTCTCGTCCGCTGAAGTCATCGAAGCGGTCGAACTTTCCAAATCTCTGGCCGCTTTAGGCGGACACAGTCTGCCTGCCCTCTGTGATCTGCGCGACGCTGCCGTAACCTGCATGGGGCATGGACATTTTTCTGAAATCGCCCTCGCCGCCGCAGCCACGGAGATCGGGACTGTGACAGGCTCCCTTCCCCAGGGGGTGAGCCGCACCAGCCTTCAGGATGATTTTTACCGGAATCTGCGGGATTTAAAGCTGGAGAAATACCGGTCCGAGGTGGCGGAAAGCATATCCCTGGACCTTCGCGAAAATCTAAATGTAAAATCCGAAGCGGCCGCATTCCGCGACTTGAACCGTTCTTTTTTTCTGCACCGTTTAAGGGTGTTAAATGTCGGCTTCGGTACGCTGCAGCCGCTCAGGCAGGAGGACGCCACATGGGCAGAGGCCTGGACACTAAAATGGACGCCGGAGGTCGAGATCGAGCTGGTTGAAGCCACGCTGAAGGGGGACACGGTCACAGGGGCCGCCTCCTTTTCCATGAGAGAGCGGGCCAGGGAAGCCACGGAAATCAGCGCCGCCGCAAAGCTTCTGGAGGAATCTTACCTCTGCGGCATGCCGGAGATGGTCGCTTATATCACGGATATTCTGCAGCACCTGGCCGCGGACTCTTCTGCTCTGACCGATCTTGCGGCTTCGGCGGAAAGCATCTCCGTGGTCATGCGTTTTGGAGATATCCGGCGGCTCGATTCATCCCCGCTGGTTCCCGTTCTGGAACAGATTTTCCTGCGCGCCTGCCTGCTGCTGGTCTCTGCCTGTTTCTGCGACGATCCCGCCGCGGAACAGATTGTAAGAAGTGTGGATCGGTTAAATTCTGTCTGCCTTCACCACGATTTTCTGGATGAGGAGCGTTTCGTCCGCCTCATGGAGGAGATCGCCTCGCGGGATGATTTAAACACCAGAATCTCCGGTTTCTGCACGGCTGTTCTTCTGGAACGCAGCCGCATGCAGGATGAGGAGCTGGGTCGGGAAGTCCAGAGACGGCTTTCAAAGGGAATTCCGGCCGAACTGGGGGCCGGATGGTTTGCAGGGCTGTCGAAAAAGAATCGATACGCCCTTATCGCCCGGCTCAGCCTGTGGAAGGAACTAAGCAGCTACTTAGATACTCTGGATGAGGAAGAGTTTAAACGGGCGCTACTTTTTCTCCGGCGGGCATTTTCTGATTTTACTCCAGGCGAAAAAGCCGATGTGGCAGAGAATCTGGGAGAAATCTGGCAGGTGAACAAGGATCAGGTCTCCGAAACCGTGACCCGCGCCTTAAAGACGGAAGAACTGGAAATGATAGATTCGCTGGATGATTTTGACTTTGACGGAATATGACCGGCTTTTTCGGCCAGGAAGATGAGCCGTCTGAACAGGAGTTTCCGAGAGTGCTCAAAAGTTACATGGGAGGTGACATATATGGAACTGGAAGATAGAATCAAAAGGTGGCGGTTAATTCTGGGTGAAGAGAGTGAGGCCGGATTTTCTGCTATGGGCGACACCTCCTTAAGCGGGGAACAGGATTTGATGGATCAGGCGCTTGCCGCCATCTATGACAATACCTCCTCCGGCGGAGGCTTCGGCGCCCGCGGCGCAGGCAAAGGCCCTTCGGCCCCCGTTGTCTCCAAATGGCTGGGCGATGTGAGATTGCTTTTCGACAAGGAACTGGTATCGATCATCCAGGCAGATGCCATGGAACGCTGCGGCTTAAAACAGCTGATGTTCGAGCCGGAGCTCCTGGAAAAGCTGGAACCGGACTTAAATCTGGCTTCCATGATGCTGACCCTGAAGGATCAGATACCAAAACGCTCCAAGGAGCAGGTCCGTTCCTTTATTGAACGGATCGTGGAAGAGATTAACCGCCTGCTGGCAGACGATATCCGCAGAGCCGTTACCGCCGCGGTTGACCGGAGGCGCCACAGCCCGATCCCATCAGCCGCTGCCCTCGACTATAAGGAAACAATCCGCCGGAATTTGAAGAACTATAATCCCGATTTGAAGAAGCTGGTCCCGGAACGCTTTTACTTTTATGACAGGACATCCAAAAATATGTCCAACCGCTACACAGTGATCCTGGATGTGGACCAGAGCGGCTCCATGGGAGAATCGGTGATCTACTCCTCCGTGATCAGCTGCATTCTGGCCAGTCTCCGGTCCTTAAAAACGCATATCATAGCCTTCGACACGAATGTGGTGGACTTAACAGAAAAATGCGATGATCCGGTGGATCTTCTGTTTGGCTTCCAGCTAGGCGGAGGCACCGACATCGAGAAATCGGTGGCCTACTGCCAACAGTTGATTGATACCCCAAAGAAAACCCTGTTCTTCCTTATCAGCGATTTGATGGAAGGCGGAAGCCGCGCCGGCCTTCTGCGCCGTTTGGGCGAAATGAAGGATTCCGGGGTGTCAGTCATCTGCCTTCTCGCCATTGCTGACGGCGGCCGTCCCTACTACGACGAACAGATCGCCGGACGGATCGCCTCCATGGGTATCCCCTGCTTTGCGTGCAATCCGCAGAAGGTTCCCCAGCTTTTGGAACGGGCTCTGAAGGGACAGGATCTCAACGTATTTCAGAAAGACCTGGAGCGGGCCGGCAAATAGCCGGCCCTGCATTAGGAACACACTCTAAAGCTCTTTTATGATCTTCACATCTGACTTTATTGTATGAAGGACCGCTTCCATGTTAATGAAACGATCCATTTTTTTTGATATGTCCGAAAAATTCGATACCATGGCCGCAATGCTGTCCGCAATATTGTCATCCTGAATAATCTCTATCCGTCTGAGCTGCTTTCCTATGTATTCCAAATCCCCCATCATCTGGTCCTGCCTCTTTGCCAATCCTCTCATCTCATCATAAAGATAATTTAACTTTTCATCTGTCTCCAGATTGGTAAAACATACTTTCTCAGTCATTTTGAGGAGCTCCTTTCGCACAAAACGTTTGATAAAAACGCCGTTATTGGATATTTTTCCTATAATGGCACTTATGTTTATCAACGTGCGGAAAATTAACAGGAATTTTCGGAAAATTCCAAAAAAATACAGATCTGGCGGAATCAGATCTGATGAAAAAAAGCACCTATAAGAAAATACGCTTCTCATAAGTGCCATTATAGGAACCATTGATATTTATTCATAAATATAATTATACTATAGATGATTCTGAATCGCAAATATATTTACGGCGGCGGAAAGGTAAAACCGCTAACTTCTCCCCGGTTTAATTCAGCCAGCCGCTCCACTGCACCGTTAAGCGCCCTCTGCATCTCTGTCGTCTTCCTGACTCCCGGCTCATACCAGATATTTTTCACATTCAGCTGCTTTTCCTTCCGGTCGTATGGTGCTTCGATACGTCCGATCAGGCGGTCGCCGTAGAGAATCGGGAGCACGTAATGGCCGTATTTCCGTTTCTCCACCGGAGTATAAATCTCCCATTTGTAATCGAAGTCAAAGATCATGCGAAACAAATTCCGGTCCCACAGCAGGTTATCGAGCGGCGCCAGAAACTCGCACCTTTTCTTCCAGATCTTCCCTGCTCCGCACGCTTCCGCCAGTTCCAGATCCTCGCTAGCCATATAAAAAGTTTCCGGGATTCCTTCTATCGAAACGGGAACGATGGCATGCTCTTTCAGCAGGCTTTCGAAAATAGTCCGGCGGCCGGCAGCGTTTAAGTTTGTAATATTCAACCATGCATCTGACGGACGGTTCCATAAGAAACCGACGGAACGGATTCTCCGCAGAATGCGCCATTTCTGGTGTTCCTGTTCATTCGGCAGCGGATCCTTCCGGTTTCTAATTTCCTCCGGGACACAGCGGCTGATCAAGTCGTAATATTTTACCGTACCCTTTTTGTGATGAACAGCCAGATCACCGGTAAAATACAGATGTTCCAGCGCCGCCCGGGAAAGCTTCGTATCGCTCCAGTACCAGTGCACCTTCCCCGGCATATCCAAGTCGGCGGAACAGACCGCTCCCCGCTCCGCAATGATCCCTTTCACCTGCTCACTCACCGTCTCGATATCGGCATGGCTCCGTTCCCACTGCCGGTGCTGGTCGCGGTAGCATTCAAAATAGGGCCAGTCCTCCGTGGCAAAGATGGAGAGGTTTTTATCGAAGTAATCAATCAGCACCCGGTCCTGGTACAGAAGCTCATAAAGCATCTGCTTCGTAAATCCCTTTACCCGGGACAACAGGACCAGTTCCGGACTCCTTCCGCATACGTTTACCGGATCGAATTGTATACATCCCTCCTGTTTTACAAACTCCAGGACTCCCCGTTTTCCTTCAAACCGGTATCCGCCCAAAAGGCCATGTCTCCGCAGCAAAAAACGCCGCGCCTGCTCCCTGGTTAATGTAACCATCTTCATTCTGACCTCCCCATCTGCACGTCCTAGTTCAGTCCAAGATACCCTTCAATCAGCCGAAGTGTCTGCTCCAGCCCTTCCACATGCGTCCGCTCCGTTCCATGCGACGCATGAACACCCTGTCCGATCAGCGCGCCGCGGATATTGTGACCGCCGCGCAGAGCCGCTCCCACGTCAGAGCCATAATGCGGGAAAATGTCCACGGCATACCCGATCTCCCGCTCCTTTGCGATCTCGATCAGACGGCTTGTCATCTTGTAATCGTATGGCCCGGAAGAATCCAGTGCGCAGATGGATACCCGGTATTCATCCCCAGCCAGATCATCACCCAGCGCTCCCATATCAACTGCGATAAATTCCTCGATATCTTCCGGAATCCAGCTTGCGCCGAAACCGACTTCCTCATAATTGCTGATTACGATCTTAAGTGTGCGCTCCGGCTTCACACCGGATTCCCCCAGCTCCTTCAATACCCCCATCAGCACAGCCACGGAGGCCTTATCATCGAGATGGCGTGATTTGATAAAACCGTTTTCCGTATAGACAAACATCGGATCAAAGCTGATATAATCACCGGCGGAGATATCCAGCGCTTTGACATCATCTTCACTCTTCACTCTCTCATCCAGGCGAACTTCCATATTCTTCGGTTTTCGCTCCAGGGTTTTGGCATCATCATACGTATGAACCGACGGTTCCTTTGTGAGAATCGTACCGGTATATACCTTTCCGGTTCTGGTATGCACCTTACAGTACATTCCTTCAATACTCTCCATCATAAAGCCGCCCACCGGAACGATGCGCAGCATTCCCTCGGAGCTGATGGAACGGACCATAGCCCCCAGCGTGTCCACATGGGCGGAAAGCCCCAGAACCGCATCCGTATTCCCGGGAACCTCAATGATGAGACCGCCTTTTCTGCTGTAATGGGACAGGAACCCCAAACCGGCCGCCTCCTTCTCCACCAGAGCCATCACTTCATCCGTAAATCCACTGGGACTCGGCGTATTGACCAGTTTTTCCAGAAACGCCACTACATAGTTCATCGTATCCACTTTTTTACATGTCATCTTTACTTTCCCCGCTTTTCTCTATTTTCGCAGAACTGTTCAAACACTTATATCTTTTCTTATTCCTTCTCGTCCGGGAAATTCTTCGTCTCACCCACAATATAGATCGGCCTGTCCTTCAACTCCGCAAACAGAATCGCAATATAATTCCCGATGATTCCGACAATAAGGAAAAGAATTGCAAACATGAAGCAGATCAGCACGATGGTTGTCGCATAGCCGCTGGGTGTTCCAACTTCCGCCCAGCTCCAAATCGTGTAGATCATCATAATAATTCCCAGGACTCCCGCAAATCCGCCGGCGTAAATGCCCAGCTTCAGCGGCAGATTGGAAAAGCACATGATCGTATTCATGGAAAATGTTATCAGCTTCTTGATGCTGTACTTGCTTTCCCCGGCCACACGGTTTCTGGCCTCGTATTCAATGGTTGTCCGTCTGAATCCGATATTCTGCACATAGCCGCGAAGAAAACGAACCTTTTCACGGTAATTTGTCTTAAGCACCTTTGCCGCCTTCTTCGATACAGCAAAGAAATCGGAGGCGTTCGGTTCAAATTTCACATCGGAGAGAATATTAATCAGCCGGTAAAACGCCGCTCCGGCAAAGTTCTTAAACCAGCCGGCAGACTCATTTTTCGTACGGACCATATTGATGACATCGTCCCCCTCGTCCAGCTTTGCAATGATTCCAGGCAGGCATTCCGGCGGATGCTGAAGGTCCGCGTCCATACAGACGATTCCGTCCCCGCTGCTGTAGTCCATGCCCGCAATCATAGCGGCCTCGTGGCCGAAATTGCGGGAAAAATCCACCACCTTCACCTTCTCATCCCCAGCCGCCAGTTCCTTCAGAATTTCAATGCTGCCATCCTGGCTTCCGTCATTGACGAAAATAAGTTCATAATCCCAGCTTAAGCTTTTCAGTACCTTCGACGTCTCCGCGTAAAACTGGCGCAGCGCCAGTTCCTCATTATAGCAGGATACGACGACCGATAATTTTTTCTCCACAGTTTATACTCCTTTAAGTCAGTGTGTTTGCTGCCATGCACTCAAATCAGTGATTGGCTCATACTCCAGTTCCACTTCGGACGGCAAATCGTAATACTCGTCCATCCAGTATATCATATACTTAAAATTCTCATCATAAACCATCTCACAGCTGCACAGACGGTCGGGATTCTGATAAAGAGTTAATTTCTTTATCTCCTCTCCTCCGCGGATTCGCGCCGCGGCATCCCGGATGACACCGTCATTGTACATGAGCACTTCATAGTTGATGCTGTACCCCCGGTAAATATTCTTAAGGTTGGGAATGCTGACGGCCGCCACGAAGACGAGCCCGGCCAGCCCCCATACCACACTCTTCCGTTCCAGCAGGATCAGGCAGAATAAGTACCCGAACAGTGTATAGGACAGATAGATAAACGGAAGGAGCACCCGCTGGGGAAGCTCCGGCACCACCACAAGGCAAGCCAGTGTCAGAATCGCCGCCAGGAATATCATTCCCATCAAAATCTGGTCTCTGTCATATAAAATACGGATCACCTGTACCGCAGTCACGATCAGGTAGAGAAACAGAACCCATATCATCGCCTGAGAATGGCCGCCAGCCCCCAGGACATGGCGGTTCAGCTTCAGGAACAGGTACACGGTGATGGCCGCGGAAAATGCCAGATAAACGATATTTAAAACAGGCAGCTTCATCTTCTTCCAGATCATATAGGCTCCAAGCCCCATCAGAGCCATTAAGAGCACTGCCAGGTAATTCTGATTATCGGAAGAAAAAAACAGGTTCATCAAATTTCTTAAGTTGGTCATTACCTTCTGGATAAACGGCAGATTGGAAAACTCACTGTTGTTGTCCATACGCAACTTTACCGCCGGTGAGGTCAGAATCGGAAGCGCCCCGGCCACAGCCGCTGCCAGCGTTCCGAAATCGTAAGCGCGGACGCGGTATTTTTTCAAAGTCTTCCAGGCGATCACCATGCAGATATATCCGATCACGGCCACCAGCCACTCTTCCTGAGAAAATGCTGCGAAGAATGCCAGCACGATGCAGACTGCCTTTTTCCAGGTCTCCGGTTCTTCCCCAATTGTCTCATAGTAAAGAACCGCCAGTACCAGAAATGTAACCGTAGGTACAACATACAGAAAGCTGGCCGCATACCAGTACGTTCCCAGACGCTGAATCAGAATTCCGATGGTTCCATAGAGCAGGCAGATAAAAGCAGCCAGAAACACAGGGCGCCATCCCGCAGGCTTTATATGGCGCATTACCACGTAATGGACCAGAATCAGAATCGTCAGAACACTGGTCGCCATAAAGGCCTGGACCGCAGCCAGTCCGCCTATCATATTTAAAAAGCTGAACAGGAATAAATAGAACAGCCTTCCATTCGAATAGAAGTAGTGTTTCCCCATAAAGGAAAGCAGCTGGGATAACGTATAATTGGAACCAATCACATCCGGCACCGTGTTTCCATAGCTGAGCGATAAATATCCGAAGTCGTCATAATACACGAATACCTTGCCAAACTGCATGATCAGAAACACGTAAAACGCCAGAAATACCAGCCCGATTCCTATTTTAACTTCTTTCTTCATTTCCTACTCCAACCTTTCCGCCTATTCCACATTCTTCTTTATATAACATTTGTCAAATTCTGTCAATGCTGCCCGGCTGGTTTCCGTATATTCTCCGTCGATATCCACCCGCGCCAGCATGTTTCCCTCCTCATAACAGACAGGAATCAGCTTGCCATATTCAATGAGCGTGCGAACGAGGCTGTAACACCGTTGTTCCTCTTCCATATATCCCGCCTCTGTGTAGACGTAATCCGTCTTCGCATAGTCCATAAATTCCACGAAATTATCCATGGTTTTCACCAGAACCACATTTCCCCAGGAACCGGTGATATCATCGTACGACTGGGCATTGCAGGGGAATCCCAGCACTCCGGGATGGTCTCCCACCGCAATCAGACGGTTTTCGGGGTCTTCCGCAAGAATATCCCAGATCTGCCCGTTTCCTTTTTCCACCATTTCCTGGTGCTTCGCCTCCTGGTGGTCGTAGTACCCGTGATGATTCCAGGAAACCGGCGAAAATCCTACGACCCAGCTCCAGTTTGTCAGGGAGGACACCACCGCACAGAAACACATGACAGGAACCAGTATACCGCATAGCCCATTTCTCACCGCCTTATCCGAGATCCGGACCACAAGCCGCATCACGTAAAGCGCAGCCAGGACATACAGCAGCATAAAGTAATTTCCGTCCACCTGGACCAGCATATAGAGACTGACTACGCAGACGATCAAAAAGGGGATAAACACAACGTTCAGCCAGGACGAAAGCAGCCTTTCACTATCATTTTCCACATTTTTTCTGTAAAACAAACTGAATATCCACAAAAGAAGCAGGATAAACAGCAGAAATCCACCCCAGGCCAGAATCACATGGTCCATATCCACGCCCAGCGGCCGAAGCAGGAAGCCGAAGGCCCGCTCGATAAAATTCACAAGCTGTTCGCCAAGAGGCAGCTCCGCCCCGCTGTTAGGAATTTTATTGACATTGAAGGGATACTTCATCTCCAGCCCAAGCTTCGTAAGAATGGAGGAGAACACCGAGGTCACCGGAAGCCCTGTGATGATTACCGTTCTAGCCCAGATTCCGGCGAGTGCCAGAATCGACAGCAGAAAAAGCCCCAGAGCGCCGCCTTGTCCAGCATTCCCTTTCCCACCGGCCTGTCCAGCCTTTCTTTTCCTGCCCCACAACGGAAGCAGGCGTTTCCACAACAGAAACAGCACGCTCATACCGAGAATAGCGGTAGAAAATACGAGAGCCGTCGGCTTCAGTGTCCACGTCAGAAAGAAGGCGGCAAATCCATATGCCAGATATCTCCACTCCCTTCTGCCCTCCTTCAAATACTTGAGAAGATAACAGATCATGATTTCCTGGAAGAGAAGCGTGGCAATATCCGTCTTTGTAGTGATGGCCATATTCATGATACCCGGCACACCGGCTAAAAGAGCGGCAAATACGGTCGAGTGGCCTTTTCCCATATAGAAACGGGCAATCTGGTACGCCATAAATATGACGCTCGCCGTCAGCCACAGATTAAAAGCAAGAAGGAAGCTGTATGAGGGCAGATTTGCGAGGGGAAGCGTCATCACTTCCCAGCCCTTGGAATAGGTGTAGACGATTCCGATGGTCCCCATATTTTCGTAAATTCCGTTTCCATTGTCCAGCACGTACCGGGAGCGGACGCCGTACCAGAGGCTGTCAAAATCCAGAGCGGTATTCATGCGCCCGGCCTGTATACAGAACATGGTCACGATAAACGCAAAGCAGAGCGCCATGAGCCAAATTCCGCTCTCACTCTCCCTCCCGGCCCTCCGGCTATATCCCCAGCTATTTTTCCAGTTATTTCCCCGTCCATTTCCAGCCGGTTCTTCCACATTTTTCTTACCGCACCGCGCACACCGCCAGAACACCAGAAGAATTCCGCTGGCTGCCACAAATACCTGCAGATACCCGATGGCGCCGATTCCCACGGCCGACATCAGGCAGAAGACCAGGATCACAAGAAGAGAGCCGCATAGGAAATGTACCGCTGCGCCGTCGGACGCCTTAAACCTCAGGACCCTTCTGCAAAAAAATTCTCCCAATACAGTCAAGTAGGCCAGATAGACGCCTGCCGTCACCACCGGGAGAAATACCATATGCCCCCAGAAAAAGACGGACAGAACTGCTACGGTCCCGACCGCCTTTAAAATCCGGCTTCTTATGAGTCCATACAGGACAGTAAAAACGCAGAAGAGCGCAGTTACTTCTGCCATCATATCGTAATATTCTTTCTGCTGCCTGTGCCATGACAGGATTCCCTTTACGAACAACTGGTCCGCGGAATACGCGATCGCCCCCAGGGCGCACACCCACAGAAGTAAAACCAGCCCTATGCTCTGCAGAAAGCAGCCGCCCCGCCTCCCGCGGGGAGATTTATGAGTCCGTTCCATTAGTTTCTCCACCTCAGTTACAAATTTATTTATTTGGCCTAAAGACACCCCACCCGTTGTCTTTTAAGATCGTCAGCGCCTCCCTGACCTGCGCCCCGCTTTCCGGGCGGGTCGTCCGGTATTCAAACCCGGCCCTCAGTTCATCATCCGTCATCTCTTCGAAGTTCAGCGCCATCTGCGCCCGTATCTCAAAGGTTCCTTTCCGATCTGGAGCCTTTTTCAGTTCATGGTATGTCGTATACGCATTACCGGCCAGAAACAGCAGGCAGAAAGAAACAACCGCTGCAGAGAACAGCCTGTATTTTCCGCGCACCATTTTTTTCATCACCATTTCGTTCCGGCACAGCGCAAAAGTCAGTATAATTCCAAATATCCCCGCCTGAAACTGCAGGGCGTATCTCGAGCTGGCGCCATAGTCATCAACCAGAAAAATCCACCGTGACAGGAGAATCAGCACATGGCCCAGCCCTCCCGATACAATCAGTATGAGCGGCACCATTGACTTTTCATACAGCCGGTACCGGAAATTTAAATACAGCGCGTATAAGTAAGCCGCTATCACAAGGAATCCCAGAATCGCAAACGGGACGATATTCCCCTTGAATGCGGCAATTGCCTCCTCGATTCCAACGACCATGGAGGAAAAGGAGATCAGGATAAACCGGACAAAAAAGCCCGGAGTCTGCGCAAGCTGTGTGAACAGCCCCACCTCGGCCGCCGCGGCATGATCCTCCACCGTAAGCGAATTACTCCACATATAAAGGAGCAGAGCCGCCAGTGTACACAGAGCATAGAGAAGATACGTTTTCTCAAACCGCTTCGTTTTCCGGTAATCTAGAATCGCCATGAAGCCATATGCCATCATGACCACCACAGAATAGACAGCGCAGTACGGACCGGCCGTCAGGATAGTTATGGCAAACGGAAGGATCACGAGAAGCTTTCTGTCTCCCGGCTTCTCGTCCCCGGTCCACAGCCTGTCCATGACGAGGTAGTGGTAATAGAATCCGGCAAAAGCCAGGAAATGGGCCCAGCCGCTTCCATTGATCAGCATCTCCCATTTATTCAGGCTGAACATCAGCGCCATCAGGATAGTAAACCAGACGGCCCCCACCTTTCTTAACCGGCAGTATTTTCCCAGGACAAATCCGGAAAGTCCCAGCGCAAGAACGCCGAGCACCCGGTCAAACATGGTGTTGAATCCGAAAAACGCCACATTGATGATGCGGGACAGATAATTTACCGGAATTCTGGTGAGAACATCCGGCACAAAGAATTTGGCCGGGTTCCACACATCCGGAAGATAACTGTTCACCAGTCTGATATAATCGGAATAGATCACATCGGAAGCCGCAATATGGATATACCACATGCCGAACAGGATTCCGGCCAGGGGAAGGATGGATAAATAGTATCTGCGTTTCATAAAGTTCCTTTCCAGGTAATTCATTCTAATGTAATGCTGTATTAATGCCTCCCGGCGGCACTAGTCTGCGGCAAAATTCACAATCATGGAGAAACGTTTCTCCCCTCTCTGTTCTCCCGCGTCCTTTAAATAAAAATTATTATCAAACCGGAGGCAGGCGATCTGATTCGGTTCCGCCTCAATCTCCAGCTTCATGGTATTCTGATTGATGACCAGATCTTTGACCGGTTCCCCATTCAGGGAAATCTTCGAAATCTCCAATCCCGTCAGTTCTCCCGGGTAATAGATCTCCAATTTGATCACTCCGCTGGTTCCTGTCATAACCCTGACTTCGGCGCTCTCGTCCATCCAGCCATCCCGGTAATATCCGTATACCGCCTCGCATTTTAAATTACGTACAAAGTCGGTGACATCCTGGAACGCGTTGTGGGCCGGATCTTCCTTCAGCACCAGCATATTATTGGTGATCAGGCCGATATTATGGATGGAATCGATGAAATGAACTTCCGTTCCTTCCGCCTTCCTGTCACGGTCAAACTCCTTGAAGAAGGTCCTCGCCGTGAAATCGCTCATCTGGTATGAATTACCTATGATATAGATCTTCCGGCCGAAGATATCATCCCCGTATTTTCCATACGTCTCCTCCGCCAGCGAATTATACCGCTGCTGGTCGGCCCAGAAATAGAGGTTGGGATACTGTCCCCGGTAGTAATTCTCCACGGGAAACATGATGATAATATAGACCAGAAACAGGCCGCCGCAGAGAACCGCGCTCTGGCGTCCCGCTTTTTTATCGGCTGCCTTTCTCGCTTCCCGCTTGATATCAACGACCTTGCCGTGTTCCGGCTTTGCCGTTATCATCCCATATAAATAGGCGGCCAGCAGATAGGCAGCTGTCATGGACACATAGATCCATCTCGTCTCCACACGGATTGTGACACTGGATGCGCCGATACAGAGGGCGATAAATACAAGGAACAGGCTGATATCACGGAGATACTTAAGGCGGCCTTCCTTATCCCGGATCAAACGGATGACTGCCAGTATCACAAGCACCAGCAGCACCAGGTCCGCGGCAATGATCTGCACATGGATCCATGACGGCGACTCGGTCCAGCTGGCGCCGCTTAGATGGCCCGGTCCGGCATTGATGCCGAAAATATACAGGATCTGGTCGATCGCATAGCGTATGGAGGTCATCACGCTGAACGTCTCGGCGACATTGGTCCCTCCCGTGCCTGCAGGCGCTACACCTCCGGTCGTCAGCACACGGATCGCCATGACCACTGCGAACACTCCAGCAGGAAGAAACCAGAACGCCTTCTTTTTTCCCTTTTTATAAAGAATCGCCAGATAAATGAGGGGAAGCAGCGCCAGATAGCGCTCATGAATAAAGCAGACTGCAAAATAGAGCACGCACGACCGGATTAAGTACTTCTTTCCCTCCCCCTTCTCATCCACGTAACGAAGCAGACAGTAAAGAATCCCCAGCGCCGCCCACAGAGCCAGACTCTCCATCAGCCCGTACACCTGGCTGATCTGGTAGTAGGACATTCTGGATAAGAGGTACAGAAACCCGCATCCGAGTCCCATCAGATAGCTTCTCGACAGCCGCTTTCCAAACCGGTATACCGAATAGGCGATACAGCCGTTTAAGATGATGTTCAGAGGTACAAACCATCCGATATGATTACCGATTACCGCCAGCTCCAGCCATGCGGCCAGATAATACAGGAAACGGAACCGCGTACTCCCCATGGGAAATATAAACTGCCCAAAGGTCTGCTCTCCGTAACAGGACCACAGATAGAGGTCATCCATATAAAGCCCCTTTATTTCAATTCCTCTGTTTATGAAGAAGGCAAACGCCATAAGAAGTCCCGCAGCAATGATCTCATCCTTCCATTTACCGATTCCATCCATAAAGTGCTTTTCTGTCATAGCAGTCTCCAATCTGTCCCGAATTTAGAAAAAGCGTTCTTCCAGCATCAGGCACAGGGCGTGATAAACAGGAAGATGCAGCTCCTGAATCTTAAATGTCTCCGTCTCAGGCACGACGACAGAAACATCGGCCTCTCTCTTCAGCGCTCCGCCGTCTTTTCCAGTGAGTCCGATGGTCTTCATGCCCAGGGCCTTTGCAACGGTCATGGCATACATCACGTTCTTCGCATTGCCGGAGGTCGAAATACCGATCAGCACATCGCCAGGCCTTCCGTATCCGTACGTCTGCTGGGCGAAGATCAGATCCCCGTCCACATCATTCAAATAGGCGGTGGAAAGTCCTGCGTGGCCGGTTAAGGCAATGGCCGGAAGGCCGCCCTGCAGCTTCTTCGCCAGTTCCGCTCCCCGGACCTCATCAGCGTTTCTTAAGCATTCGGCAAAAGAATCGGATACCTCTCTGCGTTTCACGAATCCCTTCATCAGTTCACCGACAATGTGTTCCGCGTCGGCACAGCTTCCGCCGTTACCGGCAATCAGCAGCTTCCCGCCCTGTTCATAGCAGGCTTCCAGCAGTTCATACGCTTTTTGCACATCATCTTTTACCGCATCAAGTACCGGATACCGCTCCACCAGTTCCTCTAAATACTTCATAGGTTCCATCTTATCGTTCCTCCTTTTTAAGGGCATTTTGTTATGGGCGTTTTGTCGTGGTTTCTCCGATTATCCAGTCCGCCGCAGACAGCAGATTCGGGGAGTAGTGTTCGAATGCGTTCTTCTGTTCCTCCTCCGTCATGTCTGCCACAGTCTCTGCGCCGTATCCGGTCCCCACAAGCACGGATTTCACGCCGTAGTTATGGCCTGCTTCCACATCCAGCAGCTTATCGCCGATCATATAGGAATTGGCCTTATCCACCTGATAGAACTGCTCCGCCATGAGAAACATTCCGGTCTCCGGTTTACGGCAATGGCATGCCACCCGGTATTTTCCAATTCCGTGAACCGGGTGATGGGGGCAGTAGAAAAAATGGTCTATACAGGCGCCCTGCTCTTTTAACTGCTCATTCATAAAGTCATGGAGCACAGTTACGTCTTCTTCCTCATAATACCCTCTTGCGACTCCCGCCTGATTCGTCACCACAACGACGGCAAATCCATGCTCCCGCAGACGCCGGATGGCCTCTCCCACACCGGGAAGAAGTCTTAAATCCTCCGGCCTGTGTAAATACTCCACCTCTTCGTTAATGGTTCCATCCCGGTCTAAAAAAATAACTCTGTCCATGCATCGTCTTCCTGTAATATATTTTTTTATTCAAATTACATAGGTTCCCGTTTTACAGATTAAATGTGTAGTCTCCGTTAGGCATGTGCACCTTCACACTGTCGTAATTCCACCGTTCCTCATCCGTCACCCATGCCTGGGCGCCTCTGAGTTCGAAATTCCAGTCCGTCAGCTGACCGCCCGCCGCTTCCAGCCTGGCCGCCACTTTATGGCGCACATTGTAGGGACAGTATACCAGCAGATATCCGCCTCCGCCCGCGCCCAGCAGCTTCCCGCCAAGAGCCCCCGCCTTCAGCGCCTCATCATAGAGTTCGTTGATCTGCGGAGTGGTGATCTTGCTGCTCATGCGCTTCTTGCTCTGCCATCCGTAGTCCAGCAGCTTGCCGAAGCTGTATAAGTTCCCCTTTAAAAGCTCGTCCTTTAAGGCATAAGCCAGCGCCTTCACCTCACACATGGCGTCGAACGCGTCCTTCTTCTCGTAGTTCTTCACCTGATCCTTGATGATATTGGCGGACACATGGATATTTCCCGTATAGCACAGCAGTAAATTATACTGCAGCTCGTGGATGATTTCCTTCTTAATGCGCAGCGGATTCACCACCACATTGTTGCGTCCATGGAATTCAATGAAGTTAAATCCGCCGAAGGTAGCCGCGTACTGATCCTGATAGCCGCCGTCAATCTTTAAGTCTTCCCGTTCCACCTGGTATGCCAGATCGGCCAGGGCATAACCGTCTAAATAAACGCCCTTCCACTTCGCCATGGCAATCAGCAGCGCCACCATAACCGTCGAAGACGTTCCAAGACCGGATCCTGGAGGTGCGTCGCACTGCAGGTATACCTCGCATCCCTGCTTGATGTCCATGGCCTTTAACGCCGCCGTTACGAGATCCAGGCGGCCGTCGTAAACGTAGTTTTCCTTTGTATTGTATTTCACCGTCATATCGAAGTCCAGCGAATGGACGATTATCTGATCGTCATTCCTGGGAACGATGGAACAATACGCATACTTGTTGATCGTGCTTCCAATGATCGCTCCGCCCTGCTCCACGCAGAACGGCGCCACATCCGTGCCTCCGCCGCCAAAACTGACCCGAAGCGGCGCTCTTCCTCTGATTATCATACAGTTACTGCCCCTTTCTCCACATCATCTATGAAACGGTAATAGTCCTCCGGAATTCCGATATCAATGAAATATCCGTCGTTTACAATTCCGCCGAGAGCCTTCTCCCCGCCGGAAAGCCATTTTGGAATCATATCATGCTCTAAGGAAACCTTTCCCTCCGGTATCTCGTCCAGCAGGGCGCGTTTCATGTAATAAACCCCGCCGTTTATCGTCCCCGGACTGGCACCTTCCGTCTTTTCATCAAACGCAGTCAGACGGTCTCCTTCCAGGACAGCCCGGCCATACCGCGACACATCGGGTACCTCACGGAGTACAAGCGCCATGTCCAGATTCTTCTCCTGGCTCATCTTCACCAGACGGTCATACTGAATCTGATAAAAGGTATCCGCATTTAAGACGAAAAAACGCTCATCCGTCACCAGATGGCCGGCATTCTTAATGGCACCTGCAGTGCCTAACAGAGTCTCCTCATACGCATAGGAAACCTTGATTCCCAGACGTTCTCCGTCACCAAAATATTCTTCCACCATAGAGCCTTTATATCCAACAGCGAAAACGATTTCCGTGATTCCATGATTCTTCAGCTCCCGCACCACATACTCCATAAACGGCTTATCCCCAATGAGCGCCATGGGCTTCGGTCGGTCAGCCACCACGGAACGAAGCCTGGTTCCCAGTCCACCTGCCAGTAATACTGCCTGCATCGTATGATTTCCTCCTGCTATATAAAAATATCTGTAACAGCTGCAAAACTGCATAATAATCCATTTTGCATCACATTATACCATAGATTGCGGGGAACAATCCACCATCTTAAGGATTTTGAAATAATTTTGCAGTGTACTTCTACATAATACCTGATTGAAACGATTGAGAACCCCCTGGCTTTCTGATATAATTAGCAAAGGATACGATACCATTGACTTGGCAAAAGGAGGTCGTCTTTATGAAATATAAACCACTGCCTGTCGGAATTGACCGCTTTGATGAATTAATTCTCGGTGGCTACTACTACGTAGATAAAACCTGGTTCATAAAGGAACTGCTCGATCTGAGGGGGAAAGTGAACTTATTTACCCGTCCCCGCCGATTCGGCAAAACCCTGAATATAAGCATGCTCCAGTACTATTTTGAAAATACAGGGGAAGCTGAATGGAATGAACGCAATCGTTTTTTATTTCATGGAATGAAAATTATGGAAGCCGGCGACACTTATCTGGCAAAAATGAATGCGTATCCAGTCATAAACCTCTCCTTAAAATCAGGAAAACAGCCCTCCTATGAACTGGCCTTCGGCTGCCTGCGTGAAGAAATCGCCAGAGAATACAAACGCCATATATCGATTCTTGACAGCGGAAAATTAGAGCTGGAAAAGGATAAATATATGAGAATAGCAAAAGAAGAAGGCAGTGAACAGGAATACGCTACCTCAATCCGTTTTCTCTCTGAATGTCTGACGAAATGTTATGATGCAAAAACCGTTATCCTCATCGATGAATACGATGTACCTCTGGAAAACTCCTGGTTCGCGGGTTTTTATGACCAGATGATAAGTTTTATCCGTTCCGTTTTTGAATCGGCGCTCAAGACAAATCCATGCCTGGAATTTGCAGTGATGACCGGTTGTTTAAGGGTTTCGAAAGAATCCATTTTTACAGGTCTGAACAATCTGGAGATTCATTCCATTCTGTCTGATGCCTACGGAGAACATTTTGGTTTCCTGCAGGAGGAAGCCGATCAGATGCTCCAGGATTATCACAGAGCGGAAAAGCAGATGGAACTAAAGGAATGGTACGATGGATACCTGTTCGGGAATGCCGAAGTTTATAATCCCTGGAGCGTGATTAATTACGTAAAAGCTCTGTCAATAAACCCGGCAGCATTTCCGTCCCCTTATTGGAAAAATACCAGTTCCAATGCCATAGTAAAGGACCTGGTAGAGCGGGCGGACTTCCAGGTAAAAGCTGAAATCGAAAATCTTATAGCCGACGGCACCATAGAAAAACCGGTTCACGAAGACATCACATACGGAGATATCTATGATTCTGAGGATAATCTCTGGAATTTTCTGTTCTTTACCGGTTACCTGAAACAGATTTCCGTCAGGCTGGAAGAGGATATCCCATATGTCCGCCTGGCCATTCCCAACAGAGAGGTACGGTATATCTATAACAGCACAGTTATGAACTGGTTTCGTGATCTGATAAAAACAAGGGATATGACCGCTCTTTATCAGGCACTTTTAAGCGGTGAGGCGGAAAGCTTCCAGAAGGAGTTGTCGGAGCTGCTAATAAACTCCATCAGCTATATGGATGGAGGCGAAGCATTCTACCACGGTTTTTTTCTGGGAATTTTAGAGAATTTGAAGGAATACCTTGTAACGTCTAACAGAGAGGCCGGACTTGGGCGATACGACATTGCGATACGCAGTCTCAATGTATCGAAGCCCCCCATTATTCTGGAGCTGAAGGTGTCCGATACCTACAAAGGTATGGAGACCGCCTGTGACGCCGCTCTGAAACAGATCGAAGCAAACCATTACAACGACTGGCTGCCAGAGGAAGGCTACACAGAAGTTCTTAACTATGGAATTGCATTTTTCAAAAAACAGTGCCGCGTAAAATCAGTCCGCAAAACGCTTGTCTGACTGTAAAGCGCCTGTCTGACCGCAAAAAAGGCCAGTGGCTCTTAAATAACAGGAGTCACTGGCTTTTTATAATATTTTATACTTCACATCTTCTTACGCATATACTTACGCTATATCTTTTCCATTCCTCTAAAGTCTTCCTCCACCACACTCCACGCCGCATCCACGCTATAATACTCGCGAATATAATCCTGCGTTTTCCGGCTCAGTTCACGGAGACTCTCCGGGTCCTGGTAGAGGCAGACCGTCTCTTCGGCAAATTCTTCCGGGGCGTCCTTGATGCACATGACCGATTCAGCCTCCGCGATTCCTTCCGCGCCGATCGAGGTTGTAACGACAGGCGCGCCGTTATAAAGCGCCTCGATGACCTTGCCTTTGACTCCGGCGCCGTAGCGCAGGGGAACTACCACGATCCGGCAGGTACGGTACAGCTCGGAGAGTTCTTCTTCAGAGACGAAGCCCTTCACAATGATACCGTTTCCCGGCTGCTCCAGGGACTGGATTTCCTCTGTCACCTTTGATCCGACGATGTAGAAGGGGACTTCCAGTTTTTCACGGATCTTAGGGAATATCTCGCGCGCGAACCAGAGAACCGCATCCGCATTCGGCGGATGGGCGAAGCCGCCTACAAACAGCAGCCCTTCCCTCTTCTCAAAGTCATCCGGGACCGACTCTAAGAATTTTTCGAATACATAGGCTACGATTGCCTTTACCCGGATTGTGGGATCGATCATATGGATCGCGTCGCGCTCCACATAGGACGGATAATACGATACCGCCGCCTTCCGCATGATGCGGAATTCGATGGCTTTCCAGTATTCCGACGCATCCCGCTTCTTTTCGTCCCCGGTCAGCTGGTATTCACGGCCCTCTCTCAGGAAATGAAGATCATGGCCGTAGTAAATCATCTTGATATTGGTGTGTTCCTCCATAAAGTCCACGTATTTTTCCGCAATATGAGGCCTGTTTAAATAGGCGGCTGTGATGTCACCCCCATGCTCCTTCAGCCAGTCCCAGATTTTCACCTGATAGTCGCGTCCATAGAGGATTTCTATACCCATCTGCATCAGTACAGTGGAATACGGCTCCTCGTGAAGGAAATTGTCGCCTAAAAATTTTACCACATATCCCTTTTCCAGGAACATCTTTAAATACTGGAAGGTGGTTTTAGACCCCGCGTCCCTGTCATATGTAGGAACGTAGTGATCGATCACCAGGATAATATCCTTTCCCTGGCTCCGCTCGCGTGCCCGGAATGGGTCTGGATTACCGTTGTTTACACACTGCTTCCTGAATTCATCCGCCCATTTTTCCTTTAACTTCACGGAATTTTCCACCTGGTACCGCTTAAGGCCGCTGCCACTCACATCGGTTCCATTGGAAATGCCTTCAAAATGGATTACCTTCGAAAGCGGCTGATATACCACCCGGTAACCAGCCTTTCTCACCTCGAAAGCAAGGTCGGAATCTTCACAGTACGCAGGCGCAAACCGGTCGTCGAAACCGCCGATCTGTTTCCACAGATTGTTGGATAAGAGAATTGCGGCTCCTGAAATATAGTCCACATCTTTTACGTAATTATATTCCGGCTTATCCGGATCGTCCAGACGGCCGTAATTCCAGCCGGAACCATCGCTCCAGATGATTCCGCCCGCCTCCTGAAGCCGCCCATCCGGATAAACCAGTTTGGACCCCACCATACCAATCGACGGATCGCGCTCGATTAAGTCCACCAGGCTCTTAAGCCATCCCGGTGTGACCTGGGTGTCGTTATTCAAGAACATCACGTATTTTCCGCGGGCCGCCTTCGCCGCCTGATTGCAGTTGCGTAAGAATCCCTGATTCGTCTCATTTCTGCAGATGGTCACGTGTTCCACAAATTTCGACAGCTCCATAGTGGCATCCGTCGAGACATCATCCGCGATAATCACCTCATACGATACATCCGTGGTGTGTTCCAAAATAGAGGCCAGGCAGACATACGTATAATCAATCTGATTGTATACCGGAATGACGATGGATACCATCGGCTCGTTCTCTTCTTTAAACCTGAGTTTTCCATGAATCCGGTACCCCTCGCCGATCTTCATGTCTCCCTCAATGAGATTCCGCCCCTCGGGAGTGGTGTATAAGTGAAAGGACTTCACCGGATGGCGGAATGTATTCTTCACATATCCCAGGATCTTCCTTTTTCTGGTTCCCTTGGGAAACTTCTGGTTGAATTTCTCTCCCAGCTTTCTCTTCACCTTGAAAATGATGGCTTCATGGCGGTTTAAGACTGCAATCGTCTGGGCCATGTTCTCGTTATCCTGGCGGAGATTACCGATCATCACTTCCAGATTCGTCACATGATTGTCCGTCAGACGCTTCAGCTCGATCTGCTTGCGGATGGACAAATCCTTTTCCTCAATCTCCAGATGGAGCTGTTTTACCCATTCCCGCTGCTTTTCTACCGCCCGCTTTACCTCGTTCATGTCTTCCGGAATTATATGGACATCGTGCATGTAATTCGTCAGATAGATCTTCTGGTTCTCTCCATGAACATACTCCTGGAAATGGTGTTCCATCTCTCCATAAACCGGAATCATCTCCGGCCGGATGCCGAAATTCACCATAAACTCCGGCAGAGTCGTCTCTCCCAGAAGGCTTCTGTACTGCTCATAGAAATAATACAGCATACGGTAACGGATAAAGCGCACCGGAATCGGGAAAAAGAACACCCATTCATAGTCGAGACAGCACGGGCCGTCTTCGGTTACCAAGATGTTCTCGAACAGGCAGTCCACATTGGAAGCAACAAATGCCTCGTCCTGTTCCACACTCGAATCAGCTACTGATTTCCCGTCGAAGCCCGCTTCTGCCTTCCCTTCTGAACCCGTATACCGGCCAAACACCGTGACAAACTCAGCGGTTTCCACAAACGGTCTTAAGAAACCTTCCCGAACCTCCAGGACCAGTTCCATGGCTTTCTTCAGTTCCTCCACCGGGACACGTTCCTCTTTTATTTTGCGGCCCAGGATCTCGGCCATGGTCTCCCCCTTCAGAAATGGGAAACGTGCAGTGCGTCCCTCCTGATCCAGCGTCACCAGGGCCACGCCCAGAGGACTCTGATCGGTCAGACGGTCATATTTTTCCTTCATCGACCGGATATGGGAGACTGCCTGCTCGTTTAAAGCCGTTTTCTCCACATACTGTTTCCCGTCCTCTTCCACGATACAGGTCCGTATCTGAAACTCTTCCCGGCGGGTCCTGTTGTATTTAATATACTTAGTATTCTTCATAGCTGCTCCATATGGCTAAAAATGAGTTTGCAAACGCTTCAAACAGTCCGGCTTCACATATTTCGTCGAAAAATTTTCCCGGATCAAACCGGATATACTCCGGATAATCGTAAGCGAGAACCGCGTGAGCCAGCTCTCCCTTCGCAGGAAGATGCTCATCCGAATAGATGGTCACGGGCAGACGGTAATCCGGCATGGGATAATAGTACTCGAGTTTGCCGCATTTTCCGTCAGAGGCGCTGCACAGAAGCTCCGTCAGCTCCGTCTTAAGCAGGCAGGTCTCATCCGGTTTCACGCCCGACTTATATTTGAGGCCAAGACGGTTATCCACCGCTACCATCAGGGTTCCGCCCGGCTTCAGCAGAGATTTAGCCCTGTTAATCTGCGCTTCATACGGCATTTTCAGGGATCCGGCCATCACCACGTAATCGAATGCGCCGCCCTCATACGTGTCAAGGCTGCCCTTCACATACTGAATATTCCCGCAGGCGCCATGGCGGAGGCGGTTCACTTCCAGATCCTCCAGATCTTCGTCCAGAACGGTCACGTCCTTCACCCGTCTGCTGTAAAGGCCGGTTAAAGCCCCGCAGCCGGATCCGACCTCCAGAAGAGAGGCTTCCGGTTTGAAATCAAACCATTCCAGTACATTTTCCCGGGTATCCGATAACGCATAAAAGTATGCGGGCTCCGGCTCTTCCTTAATCGCCAGCTTCGTGTCGCCGTGATACTTTATCAGGAGATCTTTTATTTCGGAACTGATGCTCCCCATATCATTTTCCTCCTTGTTATGAGCACTTAGAGACCGTCTTTTGGTCTCTTACGTGCGATACATGTCACTGGTACTTAGCGGGCGTTCTTTGACCGCTTAGTACAGCGACTCCCCGTTTCAGGGCCACCTTCACTTCCGATTCCATATCGTAGACGCCCACTGTGTTCTTATTGGAAATTACCGTTATATTTGCAATATCATACAGGCGGTGATATACCACGTGCTCCCCATTTTCAAATCCGGTACAGCTCATGGATAGCAGATATTCGCCTCCCTGAAGATTCATCTTCTGACTGAATTCCACCTCGTATTCGTCGCCATTCTTCACCGGCTTCACATCCGCCGATTCATACATGGTATTGGTTCCCGTCAAATCAGCTCCCCGTTTATCCTTGATCGTATACGTAAAAATCGGGGTATCCAGACTGGTGTTAAAATGGATCCGTTCTTTAATCGTAAACATCTCGCCCTTTAAAAGCAGGTTCGTCAAATTACCCCGCTCGTCAAAAAGGCCGAAATCCACGATCTCCGCCCGTCCGTCGCCATATTCTGTCTTTGCGGGATTGATCGTCAGTTTTTCCTTCATGAGGCCGCTGTGGGCTTCCGCCTTCCGCCTCTGTCCGGCAGCGCTGTCTCCCGAGAAATCACTCATCTCCTCTGAATTCAGTTCCACCAGCTCGTCTTCCAGCTGATCCATCTGATTCGCCAGAATCTTCTTATATAAATCAACCATCTTCCCCGGTTCTCCCTGGGCGATAAATGCGCCTTTGTTCAGCACCACGACGCGGTCGCAATACTTAATAATAGCGCCCATATCGTGGGTAACCATCAGAATGGTGGTGCCGTTCTTCCTGATCTCCTCCATACGGCGGTAGCACTTGGCCTGAAAGAAGACGTCGCCCACTGACAGCGCCTCGTCAACGATCAGAATCTCCGGCTCCACATTAATAGCAAGCGCAAAAGCCAGCCGAACAAACATACCGCTGGAATACGTCTTAACGGGCTGATAGACGAAATCTCCGATATCGGCAAACTCCAGAATATCCTGAAGCTTCGCCTCCATCTCCTTTCTGGAGAAGCCCATCATGGTGCCGTTCATAAAGATATTTTCAATGCCAGTGTAATCCATGTTGAATCCGGCTCCCAGCTCCAGTAAGGCGGAAATCACTCCGTCCACCTCCACCTCGCCGGTCGTCGGGGTCAGAACCCCGGTAATAATCTTTAAGATGGTGGACTTACCGGAACCATTTGTTCCAATGATTCCCACCGTCTCGCCTTTATTTACATCAAAGGAAATTCCGTTTAGCGCGTAGAAATCTCTGTGATAATTTTTATGGGTAATGCTCATCGTCTCTTTTAAACGGTCGATGGGCTTTTCGTATAGCCGGTAAATCTTTGTAACATCCTTTACCGAAATCGCACTATTTTTTGATTTCACGAATCTTAGTCCTCCATTTCGGGCCTCTTACAGTACATCGGAAAAATGCGGCCGCAGCTTTTTAAATACCTTCAGTCCGATCAGCATCAAAATGATGGTCACCGCCCAGAAGTAGATTCCCAGTGTCGGCCGCATCCAGAATCCGTCCCCGGTCAGCATGCTGTCGCGGTAACCGGCCACGATGTAGTAGAATGGATTAAATTTTAACAGTGGTGTCAGCCACGCAGGCGCATTAGGTAGTATCTCCGGCGCCCACATAATGGGTACCATCCACATTCCAAACTGCAGCATAATTCCTATAATCTGCGCCATGTCTTTGAAAAATACATTGATAGCGCTGGTGAAATACGTCACAGCCAGCGAGAGCATGGAACATGCAAATGTATAATAAATAATCTGTAACCAGCTGAACCTGGGCGGTATACGGTATGCCAGGAAGACAACAATCATGATAATGGCGAAAATTCCATGTACCATCATACAGGACAGCATCTTGATAACTGGCAGTATCTCCACACGGAACACCACCTTCTTGACCAAATAGCTGTACTCCTGCAAACAATTAGTTCCCGAGTTTAACACCTCACTGAAGTAAAACCATGGCATAATGCCTGGAATCAACCACAACACGTAAGGGTAGTCCACTGGCGGCACACTCTTAAATCCCAGCTGGAATACGCAAAAATAGACGATCACAGTCGCAAGCGGCTGCAAAAACATCCACACGATACCGAAATAAGAACCTACAAACCGCTTCTTAAAGTCCGCCTTTGCCAGATCCAGAATCAATTTTCTCTTGTGTACAATTTCTTTACATAAGGAAACCAGATAATCCATGGTCCGCTCCTCTCCGGTTAAAATTTAAATGTATCCCGAATACCGCTCCACTTCTGGTCCTTATCGGAAATGATCAGTTCCATACCTTCCTCAATCGGCCAGTCGATGCCAATCTCCGGATCGCTCCAGAGAATTCCGCCCTCGTCGCCCGGATGATAGAAATCCGTACATTTGTAAGCAAATTCCGCCTCATCGGACAGAACCAGGAAACCGTGGGCAAAGCCCTCCGGGATATAAAACTGCTTTTTATTCTCTGCAGTCAGTTCAACGCCAAACCATTTCCCATACGTCTCGGAATCAGAACGAAGATCCACTGCCACATCAAAGACGCTTCCGCGCACGGCCCGCACCAGCTTTCCCTGTGGAAACTGCTTCTGGAAATGAAGGCCGCGAAGCACACCCTTCACAGACATGGACTGGTTGTCCTGCACAAATACCATGTTAAGTCCTGCTTCCTTAAAATCATTCTGGTTATAAGTCTCCATAAAATATCCCCTGGAATCCGGAAATACAGACGGTTCAATCACATAAAGCCCTTTAATATCACACGGTGTTACTTTTATCTTTCCCATATTTTCATGCTCCTTTACATCACTTTGTCATTTCTTGTCTTGTAGCATTCTATCACAACTCGGACCGGATTTCCACTGGATGGGGGATTTTTACTATAGTTTACGTAAAAAAATATCACCTCTTGCCTTTGTATCAGAACAAAAAGTGATATTTTCCTAATCTATTCAGTTATTCAAAGTCTCTACCGCAGCCACTGCATATCCGTGAATAAGGTTTGTTATGGTCTCCACATTCAGGACAAAACCATGATCCATCCGGTAGTGGTATAACGTTGACTCTTTGTACATTCGCAGGGCTTTTATCAACCCCCAGTTCTTGAGCCTGTTCATCAATTGTAAGCGCCGCAATAGGAGCTATCGATGTACCTCGCGCACCGGTTCCAGCCAGTGGTTGCAACGCCTTCCAGCCAAATAATGAGGTGTGACCGGAAAGTCTCTTCCCGCACTTCTGACAATATCTGGTACCATTTAGATTTTCAAACTTACAATAATTGCACTTTATCATTTTCAACGCCTCATTATCTCAATTATTAAAATATGTGATGATTGAATTACGGTGTAAAATTAACTGTTGCAACATCATATGACGGACCAAGCCTTATAGAAAATGTGATTCTTATATTATCATTTGAATATACTACGTCAGTTATTGTTATCACGTTTAAACCTACCGAACTGATTTCGTATTCGCATGTATCATATATAAACTGCGGTCTTCCTCCAATGATTTGTGTCTGATAGTTAAGCGTAATAGTCCCTACTTTTTTACCACCATAATTCCCAACAATGTTGGCTGTTTTACTTTTAGAGGCTAATGCACTAACATTTTGATTCACAGCTTTTACAGGTTCATCTATAAAAGTTGTTATACCTTTTAATGTTTCCAAAGGAATAAATTCATTTGCATTAATATCTTCTGATGCAAACGAAGGAAATACTTGTATCATTACCATACAGATCATAATAAGAGGCATTAAAAACTTTCTTGCTATCTTCATAGTATATTCTCCTTTCAAAAGTGAATCTGATCCTCAAACTAATTAATTAAAGATTTAGGATCTATGTAGCCTACAGCAATAATGCAGTAGGGTATAAAGTAACTTTATAAAGTTTTACAAAATGTAATTATATGTTCTTAGAGTCCCATTGGAATCACCTCTTTAGTTTAATTACATTTAAACAATCTTCATTTTCTATTTGACCTATATTGTTTTTGAATACAAAAGATACAAATAACTGTTTCTAATTTATCACAAGAATCTTTGTTCGTTAACAAATGCCCTTCTAACACTATTAATTTGTCCGTGAACAATAATCAAAACATTTCTTCTCCTAACACCTCAATGCATTCCTTACTTTCTTAAGTTCTTATTATTCATAATATTAATCACTGCTTAAAATAGTAATTGTTTAATCGAGCTATTTATAACGCTTATAAATTGCTAAATTCAAAATCAAATTTATAAAAACAGCCCATTCGATAAAAAAGTCACCTTTATTCCTAGTACAAGGATAAAGGTGACTTTTATAAGAATTATTTCAGTTCCTCTGGGACCTCTGGTTGATAATTATCCCCCCATGATGCCAACCCTGCACCTGATATAGCAAAAAATTCTGCGATATGTGCTAAAACATTTAAAATCCTCACCCTTCATTCCTCCTACTACAATGTATTTATGGTTAATATCCCTTACAGCCAGTAAGGAATTATCCATCTTGTTGCTTAAGCTGTTATAATGATGGAGCAATCGGTATATCGGTTTCCTCCCTGGACTTCGCGTCCGTAAATAAGACTGATAACCAGCTCCTCATTTGCAGCGTTCGTTTTATGCAGGTTGAACTGCCTCCGGTACGTTCGTGTCACACCACAGTAGATTGAATAGGCAATGAGTAAAACTGGTACCTATCTATTGCAATAATCTTAAGGAGTGATTTATTTATGAACATAAACGCAGTTGGTATTGATGTTTCCAAAGGCAAAAGTATGGCCTTCATTCTAAGGCCTTATGGAGAAATCGTTTCTTCTCCCTTTGATATCGAGCATACTTCCGGTAATATCCAATCCTTAATTGAAATGATCAAATCGATTGAAGGTGAATCCCGCATTGTTATGGAACACACTGGCCGTTACTACGAACCACTCGCCCGTGAGCTTTCCCTGGCTGGGCTTTTTGTAACTGCCATAAATCCTAAGCTCATTAAAGATTTTGGAGATAATTCTCTCCGCAAAGTAAAATCTGATAAAGCTGATGCTGTAAAAATTGCCCGTTACACTCTTGACAGTTGGACGGAATTGAAACAGTATAGTCTTATGGACGAAATACGTAATCAATTAAAGACCATGAACCGTCAGTTTGGCTTCTATATGAAACATAGAACAGCTATGAAGAATAACCTCATCGGCATCCTCGATCAGACTTACCCTGGTGTTAATACTTACTTTGATAGTCCTGCACGTGAGGACGGCAGCCAGAAGTGGGTTGATTTTGCCACTGCATACTGGCATGTGGACGGTGTTCGTAAACTGTCATTAAACGCATTTGTCGACCATTATCAGAAATGGTGCAAACGCAGGAAGTACTACTTCAGCAAAGACAAAGCTGAAGAAATCTATGGAGCTGCCAAGGAGCTTGTTCCTGTACTTCCAAAAGATGATTTAACCAAGCTGATTGTGAAACAGGCCATAGAACAATTGAACACTGCCTCCAAGGCCGTGGAAGCACTCCGTACCCTGATGAATGAAACAGCCGCCAAGCTGCCTGAATATCCCGTTGTTATGGGCATGAAGGGTGTTGGTCCGTCTCTTGGTCCTCAGCTTATGGCTGAGATTGGAGATGTCACACGTTTCACACACAAAAGTGCTATCACTGCATTTGTTGGCGTAGATCTGGGAGTCAATGAATCGGGAAACTATGAACAAAAAAGTGTTCCAACTTCCAAACGCGGTTCATCGTCTCTTAGAAAAACCTTGTTTCAGGTCATGGACTGTCTCGTCAAAACGAAACCTCAAGATGACCCTGTATATGCGTTTATAGATAAGAAACGTGCTCAGGGAAAGCCTTACTATATCTACATGACTGCAGGTGCCAATAAGTTTTTGCGTATCTATTACGGAAGAGTAAAGGAATATCTTATGTCCCTTCCGGAATAAGGAATACTACATACTTTCAGGCCAGCGGATAACGGTGGTCTATTTGTTGTGCCTGAAACTCAATCAATAAGAAATTTTAATTTTTTTCATTTTCCTATTGACTTTTTATTTGCAGGCTTATTTTTTATCATCATTATACACGCCGAAAGTATTATGGTTATGTATAAGGAATATACTGTCTTTTTTTGTCCCAAAACATATAGAAAAATCGTTGTCATGCAATCTATTGCTAGTATTATATGTGCATATCGTCTGTTCTTCTTTCTTTTTTCTTCTGTCAATATATGATTTGGGTGTTCGACCGGAGCTTTTGTGTAGATATAGACCACAGATACTACAAAGAAAGCTGTCAGCACCTGCCCTGCTCCCTTTATAGGATATAAGCTAATTAGGTAGATGTAAAAAATAAAAATGCCGTTTGTTAATAAGAAACAGCCTAAATATGTCTTTGCATGGTAACCGTTAGCAGTCATTTTAAGTGACATAGATACTATCAAAAAAAGAATGCCATTCAGAAAATTATCCGTAAGTATAGAAATTAAAATCATACTCAGTACAGTACCCATAGTAGACAAGAATAATTCAATTCCATATATATAAATCGCTTCCCTATTCCGCTCTACGATCCCATCTGAAATCATACATTCTGTCCAATAAATTGCAACTCTTCTTAACATAATATTGTCACCCATATACCATAAAATAATGTTAATATTAGTAAATATCCTTCAATCGCCCAGGATCTGGCACCTAAAATATCGCCTAAACAAATATTATATTCACAATAAATCTCTTTTGTTCAAACTTCCAGGAAATCTCTCCATCATGACTTTTCACTGCCTCCTCAACACTTTTCAGCCCCCAGCCATGCCTTTCTGAATCAGATTTTGCAGTCATCAGTATATTGCCTTGTCTTTTAGGTTTTTCCGCGGCATTTATAATTTTTATTGCCAGCATATCATTAATTGACCGTATGACCACACAGATAACTCTCTCCCCGGTACTAATTCTGCAGTTTGCTTCAATCGCGTTATCCAAAAGATTTGCCAAAACTATACATAGTACCTGATCATTAAGCTTTTGGTATCTAATAATATCCGCATCAATGGTAAAATTAATTTGTGCTTCCTCTGCCTTCAACTTTTTTATGTTAAGAATGTGATCCATAATTTCATTTCCGGTCCAACTGGTTTCTAAAAAATCGTTTGTATCCGTCAACGCCTTCACATACTCTTGTGCTCTTGAAATCTCATGCTTCTCCAACAGACAGTCTATAGCCAGCATATGATTCTGCATGTCATGAAAATTTTTTGAATTTTTCTCATAGCTTTTCATCAGTTCGCGATATTGCTCCGTAAATACCGAATTATAAAATTGAATAAAACTTCTGCTATTCTTTTCGTCTCTATAGCATATAGAGACGTATAATATGCAACAAACAGTGCACACCACAAAAAAGAACATAGCCCAGTTTATTGTTGTAGAAATACTGATAGATTTTATCGACAGGTTTCTCAAACACCCCCAGCCAAGTATGCCACCTATTATAATTGCAAATGTTTTTCTTGTCCTAATCACAGGTAAAAACTTCCTTGTAAACCGCTTGAGTAATAGATAAAACAGCACCAATATCGCTTTTGATACTAGTATACTAACAACCCGCTGCATGGAAAAACCCGAGATTATATTTGCCAAAAAGGCAGAGTCATCCCATAAAACTCCTAACAAAGAATTGGAAAATGAATCTATGATATTTAGAAATACCACATAAACTCCGGCCACTTCCAGTGCTTCAATAAACTTTATCTTAAATATAATATGTTCTGTCAACGAAACAAATAATACCGCAAACAGTAGTGTAAATATAGTAAAAAGTCTGACATGATTTAACAATAAAATAAAAAAAGTTAATACAGCAGCCAACTTCCAGCCATGTTTTCGTAGTCCTTCGTTATCAAACAGAGCATTTCCCAAATAATAGCAAACAAAACTTTCACAATATGTAGCTACACCTTCGATTATCCAGAATAATGCCATCATATATGCTTCCCCCAATAGGAATTCAGTTCTTTCATTAATTCACGTATTCTAATTCTGGCAACATCGATCTCTTTGCCATTTTTCATCTTAATCTTTGCCGCTTTACAATCAATTTTTTTAATTAACTGAATATTTACAATTGTACACCTATCTATAAAAATGAAATCCCCAGTTCCCAGTTCCCTATATACCATTTCCAGTGTCTTTCTTACTTTTATCCCCTGTTCCGATAAAACAAAAACAGAATTTTTTCCATCTTTATAAATATATAAAATGTCTTTGTAAGATATTTTCTCAAATCTCCGGTTATTACTGATAAAATAATAATTTTCTTTTTGTTCATCCAGTTTAGAAAATGCTGCTCTGAGGGCGAGAGTAAGCCTGCCCTTTAACTCAGTCTTTGGTATAAATCTGAATATGTTATAATTGTAGGAATCTACAGCGTATTTCAAATGGGAGGTCACAAAAATAATGAAAGGAGTGGGATCATATTGTGTGATTTCCTTTGTTATGTCGATGCCTGAATATACAGGCATTTCAATATCCAAAATATAAATATCATATAGTTTCTTATCTTCTATATCCGCCAGTAAAGCCAATCCTGATTTATATTCGACACACTTATGATATACCCCTTCTTTTTCAAAATAAGCGGTTATATCTTGGGTAATATCTTTTAAAAAATTCTCATCATCATCGCACACTGCAATTCTGTACATTTTCTCTCCAGCTCAACAAATTTATTTTTCTATCCATTTCAGATAATTATAGTCTCTCACCAACAAGTATTCAATCATATCAGGAAATAAATATGACAGAACGCTTTATTCTTAATATCTAAAACAATGCCTTGCAGCTTGGTACAAGGTAAAATAAGGACATTAAATGTCCAACTGAAAGACAATAATACTGTTGCTATGAAAGATATGGTATACTAACAATGCTTTAACGCGACTGTCCCTGCTTAAATACCATATTATAAAATAGTGATGATTTATATATCAGTTTTTTTCTCTTTCGCACTTACTTCATAATATGTACTAATAAACAGAAGTAGCAAACTATATAGTAAGAATGACTGTAAGGTATATACCTGTAGATTGCTTTTCATAAGGATAATTTAAAATTGCATGAATTAATACCGGTAGGAAGATCTTTTTGCCCTTTAATTAACATAGTTAATACCTTTCATAGGTTGATACGTTTTAATAAACCAATTACATTGAATGCTCTTATTGCATATTATTTAGATATTAGCTTGCATTTTTATGTATTTGCCTGTATCCACCTGTATTAATTCCACAGTTTTAGTATCAGCACCATAGAAGCTTACATTTCCACCACATACAGTTATTTTTTCTAAAGAATATACCACATTTTCATTGTATATATGGCTTATGTCCCTTAAATATGCATCTTATGACTGTTATCCTCGTATATACTAATTTCTATTGAATTTCGAATCACTAACATAATATTTTTCTATGTGACTACTTAGGAATACCTGCTTATAGATTAAGCATATATGGTATCTGATAAAAAAGATCTGTTAACAGTTAAGAAAATAATAAATCAAAAGAGTAATCTGTTGGGCTATTGAAAAATGTATTATTGTAACGGCAATCAGATTTATCTATATTCTTGATATCATCGGCGGCAAAATTACTAATTTAAGCACACTCTCATTACCGGTCTGCAGAAGCTTAATAAGAAGGAGCATATCAGAGCTTTAAAGTCTCTATTTCATCTTACCCCTACGAATATAAATGTCTCTTCCAACAATATTTTCGCCCTGAAAGGTATATCCAGATTAAGAATGGATTGACAGCACGGCATGTTTAGTTCTTACTTAAACAGGTGAATTATGCTGGCAATCATTACATTCTCATCAAGCTATTTAAATAGATCCGATGCCGTAGCAGGCTTCCCATAACAGAACACTTCGTGTATCTTCCCATCTTGACAGATGATATTTACTCTGCTACAATGTAAACACATAAAGGTACTGTCATAGCAAACGGCTCACCTTGGTTAACAGTTACTATCAAAAAGCAACCACGACTTTGGTGAAGGGGCGGTTGCTTTTTGATAGTAGTCTTTCTTGTCTTCTTTGTCAGTATGTCTGATAATCACGACTGTTACTACAATACTGACCACAGTCACGATGATACCGACAATCCCAACAACAATACCTAACATCATCTGTCCTTTCGTTCTTATTTTTTCCACTTTATATTTTAGAATCCTTGACACAATCATTCTACTCTGCTACAATGTAATTACAAAAAGGTGCTGCCATAGCAAACGGTTCACCTTGGTTAATAGTTACTATCAAAAAAAGCAACTACTACTTTGGGAAGTCGAGCGGTTGCTTTTTTGATGTCAATTTATTCTGTCTTTTTTGTCATCATGTCTGATACTCACGACTGTTACTACAATACTGATCACAGTCACGATGATACCGACAATTCCGACAACAATACCCAGTGCTCCATCCAGTCAGTAATCATAATTCCAGTGCTGAATATTTTGTCAGTCTGCAAGGCGGAGGAGGGAAGCGGAGTGGTTCCTCCGCTGACCGACGACAACGCGGCAGATGGCAAAATAGGCAGTGCTGGAACTATGATTACTGGCTGGATGGAGTACTGGCATCATCTGTCCCTTTCGTTCTTATTTTCCACATATGTATCACCTCCGAAAATACGGGAAGTTCTCAAAATGTACTCATTTCGGCGAAAGGTGAACCGCTTACCGTTTTGGCAGCACCCAACTTTATATTAACATATATAGCAATGTTTTACAATAAAAAGCGGTATTATATACTCTATTTTTATTTACTTCCTTATTATCCCGATACTTTCCCCCAATATTCCCGATTCATCGTTATTTTCATAATCACCCACCTCGGAAGCTTCCTATACCGTTTCCCCATCAGATATCCCAGATACTTAAATCCGCTTTTTACAATCACTCCGGGGATCAGCCATGGCTTTTTCTGTTCTACGAGCCATTTACACGTCTTCTTCACCAAACGGATTCCCTCGCTCTCTGAGCGGATCCCGTCAAATACTTCCGGGTGGTCTGTCTGGGAAACTGCAAGATCAAAATTGCGCTTTAGCTGAGCGCTGCACCCATAATTATGAGAATGAATCACCCTGGCCTCTGCAACATAGGCAATCGCCTGCCCCCAATAGAGAACTGCATTTCCTGCGTAAATCATATCCTCATTAAAGATCGTCTGGTTCGTGAATCCGCCTGCCTCAAGAAAAAGCTTTCTGTCATAGGCACAGCAGACATTGGAAGCAAAGAATGTCTTAATTCCCAGTTCCTCTAAATCGCCTTTCGTCTTCACATAGCTTTCCGCCGGATAGTTAAAGGATCTGGTATATTTTTCCGCCGGAGCGCAGTCACGGTTTGGCAGCTGTCTCGCATAGGCCGCCGCCACGTATTCCCCTGACGGCCCTTTCTGACTCAGCCCCTTTACCAACGCTCCGATTAACTCCCTGTCCGCGGGGATCGCATCGTCCGTCATAAATACCATGATATCGGCTTCCGAATATGAAGCTCCCTGGTTTCTCGTTCCGCCATGATCAAACTCATTTTTTGTCACGTGGTGTACTTCCAGATTTGGGACAGTCTCATAAATATCTTCTTTCCAGAAAGACTGTTCTGTATTCATAATAATAATACGCCGGATCGGATAGTTTTGCTTTCCCAGCCGCTCTAAAAGCGTTTCAAATACCGCATCCGGTTTATATACCGGAATAATGACATCCACCGTTCGTTTTTTTTCAATCGTTTCTACTGCCATAGTCCAGCCTTTCTGTTATTTATTTCTGCTATCTATCATCTGTCTGCTATCTATCATCTGTTTGCTATCTACCATCTGTTTGCTATCCATCATCTGTCTACAGTCTACCATCATCTGATACACGTCACAGTGCAGATTCTCACAAGCGCATAGATGCTGACAAAACACTCCAGATAATAAATCCCCTTCGAATAATCCCTCTTAATAGTCAGATTGTCTCCATAAATCATCAGCAGAATCAGCGGAAGAATCGGCAGGAAATACCGCCCCTGGATTCCCGCGATATAGGTGAAGCCCTTTGGCGTCCAGCCCAGAAGCATGGAGGTCAGCACCAGACAGAAGCTCAGTAATGTAAGAACCGCGATCCACACCTTCTGACCAGACTTAAACGGAGTATATTCCCCAGTCCTCCTGACAGAGCTTACAATCAATATTCCCCACAACAGATACAGACAGAAATACGGAACCGTCAGATTGGGATCCAGATTTCCCAGATACCCGCCCAGCATGGTGGCCTGATAGTAGTCAAACTGTGTCACCAGTGTCTCATAATAAATCAGGAACGCCTGGTACGGCTCCTTTAAGATATCCTGGATCGTATATCCGGCCGATCCGCCTTCCCAGCTGATTATATTTTCCGTATCCTGAATCCAGGCGGACAGTACCACATTGTTGATTAAGAAGATAGCCAGCGCCATCACTCCAATGACTGCGGCTACCGAGATCCAGTACCGTCTCTTCTCACCAAATTTCGATGCCGGAATCAAAAGGCAGATCCCCGCCAGCGGCAGATATACAATTTTACATGGTTCTAAAAGGACAAGAAGAAGTCCAAGGATCACCGTATCACGGATTCCGATCTGTTTCTTCTCGTAGGCCAGATAAAAGCACCATGCGAAAAACAGGAGAGACAGGCCGATAAGCGACGTATCGTACGATAAGGAGGCAGCCAGATGGAGGGTCATGGGGAGAAGACTCACGGCCATGAACATTTCTTTCTTAAATGGCATAATGCGGACAGCCAGCCATGCCATGCCGGCAAATGCCAGCAGGTTGAACAGACGCCCCATATAGATGAGCGGAATATATCCCAGATGCAGTACTCTTGCAAAGGAAATGCCCAGCGCCTGCGGTAAATAGACCACCGGCGTCGTATTCACCGGCGCCTCGAAACGAACCGTCGTGCCGCTGCCTGCATCCTTCGTAAACAGTTCCCTAAGCATCAGCGCATAGGAATCCCGCCCCACGCTGGAATACGGTTCCTCCCGTCCGTCCTGCTCCCGCACCAGAACGTTGCCGCCCCGGGCAATGTATTCCTTTTCCTTATCCGACGCCGATGAAAGAAATACCTCGTCCGCCACTGCCTGTTTCCCCATAATCTGGTTTGACAGCCGGTATGCGCTGACAAAATGGCGCGGTTCGTCCGGAGCCGAAAACGGCGGCAAAATCATCATGTAAAAGAGTCCCAGGCAGATGACCGTAGCTGGAAGCAACCAGCCAGGTTTCTTCCCGTATATCCAGAGTATTCCGGCAAGAACTGCCAGAAACACGATCCCCAGCCGCAAAACCCAGATATAAAAAAGACGCACAGACTCGTATTCCGGAGAAGGAATGGCGTCAATCACATTGTGATACGGCTTTACGAAGACGATGAGAAGAAAAAGGATTGCGGCCGCCGCCATCCACAGACCGCTCTGTCCCGCAATCTTTTTTGCAGTTTGAAGATTTCTCTTCTTTCCGACTTTAACAGTATCTGCGTTCATCGCGCGTTTCTCCCTTCTTATCCGGATAGGTTTCCACGCCCTTTCTGTCTCCATCTTCCTTTCTGTCTGCATCTTCTTTTCTGTCGAGCGCCATCTGCTGGATCAGCTCCGTCACCCTGCTTTCCAGCTGTGAGATCTTGAGAGACAAAAAGAACACCTTCACAAGCAGAATAAAGATCACAAACATGAAGATGAAATTAGAGGTGGAATACGTTCCGACGAAATCAGACAGAATGTCGGCTAATCCCGGGAATATGCTGAACACAACCATCATCAGAGCGAACATCACCCAGAATATGGAGTCCTCAATCTTTACCTTGGACTGACGGATCTTTCTCAGCACAAAAAATGTCAGCAGTATGGAAACTATTATCAGTACCCACCGAAGTATAACGGTCATCGTACATTCTCCCTTCTCTTATTGAGTACTCTCGGAAACTCAGTCGCGTTTCCTGAAATTCTGCACCAGCAGGATGGAAAACATCATTTTCCCCATGTAACGAGCGGCGCTCACAGGCTTTAAGTAACTCTCTCCGAGGATTCTCTCATCCATCGTCACCTGAATCTCCGCCACCCGCGCGCCCTGCTTCAGCAGATAGGAAATCGTATCCGGCTCCGGGCCATAGTTTAAGCCTTCTGCAAACTCACGGATCATGCGTTCATTAAACATGCGCATTCCGGAGGTCGGGTCCGTGACTGAAGCTCCAGTTGTCAGCCGGATCGCCGCCGACAGCAGCCTGCTTCCCAGCATACGCATGGAATTCGGCTTCTTCTCCGTGACGAAACGGGACCCGATCACAATATCGTATCCCTCATCCATTTTTTCCCGCATTGCCTCAATATATTCCGGCCTGTGCTGTCCGTCGCCGTCAAACTGGATCGCGTAGCGGTATCCTTTACGGTACGCATACTTGAGTCCTGTCTGAAATGCCCCGGCCAGCCCCAGATTTACAGGCAGATCGATCAGATGAAATCCGCAGCGCCGGCAGACAGCCGCAGTCTCATCCGCAGAGCCGTCATTGACAATCACGTAATCGAAGATGGGATATTCCTCCTGAAGCCCCGTCACGACACGCTCAATATTGAGCGCCTCGTTATATGCAGGTATGATCACCAGCACCTTGTCCATGGTCAACCCCCTCCCTGTCTTTTCTTCGCTCTGTGAAATACATAGAATGCCTGACCCATGAAGCACATCATGAGCACCAGCATTTCCAGCATATAAGAAAATGCCCCTCCGTTGATTCCACCGATCTTAACCAGAAGAAACGACAGAACCACGGACAGGAGGCACACAGGAACGTATCCAAAGAAGATCCTGCGCTGGCATTTCATAATAACTAGCACATAATAAAACAGATTCATAACCGCAAAGAACCCGCCTCCCAGAATAATATACAGAAGTCCGGACTTATATGGCGCCAGTTCCACATTGGAGATCGCTCCCAGCACCGGCACACCGATCGCCCAGGCGCCGGCCAGTGCGATGACTGTCAGGACCAGTATAATGGCCACCAGTCTCTTTAAATCCCGGGTAAATTCGTCGAACTTCTTTTCCTCCCACTGATAAGACATCTTCGTCAGAAACGGCCGGATTACGAAGTTGGCCGCCAGATTGATGACAGAGGTCGGCATAAAGACAGCCACGAAAATGGCGGTGTCCATCGAGGTCATCTGTGCATCCACCGCATATTTCGCCATAGCAAAGATCAGACCGTCGAGGAAGACCGACAGAAACAGAAGAAAGGATTCCCGGATCAGAGCCAGGGATTTTCCTGCCGCCCGCGAAAGGTTCACGCCAGGCACCAGCTTCATGGTGTTCCAGTCGAATAACAGAATCCCGGCCGCCTGGGCCAGTACTGCGATTACACAGGAAAATACCAGATCCTGTGTCGCATAAAGCGCGCCCAGAAACAGGATTACCGACAGAATCGTCCGGTATGCCATGGCTTTCCCGGTCAGATAGAGACGTCCTTCCCGCTGGAATTCCGATTCATAGACATCGGCAAAGCCATCCAGAACCTTATAAATTACCATCAGAAAAACCACCACCGTCTTCTGGCGTGAATATCCATCCGGTACGATAAACGAATTAACGAAAATATAGATTATGCCGAATATAACGGCCGCCACACACGTATAAAGCCTGACACGCCGGTACTCTCCAAAGGTGTAGGTCTGATTTACATCGGTGCTCTGAAACGGACGCATACCAAAATAGGCCACCAGAAACATCTGCTGACCGAATGCGCTGAACGCAAATCCGAAGATACCGCCCTGCTCCGGGCCGATTAAATGATTGACCAGAGCAGTCAGAATCATGCTGGAGCCGGCATAAATCAGGCTCCCGATCATGTTCCAGGCAATATTCTGCCGTTCTACCTCGGCAGTTCCTGTACGGAGACTGCCGAACATCCTTTGTCTGAGCCATTTCATGTCTTCTTCATTCCTCTGTCTGTGACCGTTTCTCCCGACAGTACTGTTCCGTCGCCCAGATCAAGAATGTAGGGATAATGGGTCTTCCTCTTCTCCACTGGAGGCATCTGCATATAGTCCCCATACATATAGGTGAGAATGTCATGCTCTGTTCTTGGAAATACCAGCTTGAAGCCCTCAAAATCAAGCTTCATGCCCGGCGAAAACGCCGCCTTTTCCACTACATTCCAGAACGGGTTCGTATCCGGATAAAAGGCCATGCGCTTTGTATCTTTCCCCTCGTAGCGGCGGCAGATCTTCTCACAGCGGGCCGCCAGTCCCCGCTTTGAGATGCGAAGCCCCTTCAGCACGTTATGCACCGCAATACAGACGGCGGTGATCACCCTGGCCTTCCAGCCGGTCTGGGCCAGATACGGCCGGGGAATCGACCGCAGAATTAAAAGTTTACTGAAAAACCAGGCCTCCCATGCCTGAAGCTTCATGAGAAACCCGGAATCCGGTATATCGTCATATACATACATATCTAAAAATACTCCGAGAGGGCTGTCCACATCCCTCATGGGAGAATCCACGAATCTGGTGCCGCGGCGGCAGATCCTCGTCGTCATCAACGGATAATTCTCACTGGTCCGCCAGTTCAGGACGTAATACTTATCGCCGAGTTCTTCTTCCACCAGCTTTAAAAGGCACTCAAAATCCTTCCTTGGCATGGCAACGTCAATGTCGTCATCCCACGGAATAAATCCCTTATGCCGAATCGCTCCGATCGCCGTTCCCGCCATGCCGAAGCAGAGAAGCCCGTGGCTGTCACAGATATCCATGACATCCTTCAGTATCTCCAATTCCATCTGCTGTACACGGGAAAGGATCTCCGGTTCATAAAAACCTGCCATCCGTCTGCCTCCAATTTCTAACAATGTTCCGTTTTATTCTACAATATTGGGGCGGAAAAGTAAAGCCTCTCAATTAACTGGATAAATGGCACAACTGACAGGCCGATGGAGTCGAGGCGCAGCCTCCCAAAGCGGTTTCGCGAAGTTCAGAGGGAAGCTTTTTGCCCACAGAGTACATGGTAGCCAGCATCTCATCGAAGGGGATCAGCTGCCTGATTCCGCTCAAGGAAATCTCTGCGGCGATCAGGGCATTAGCCACGCCGGATGCATTGCGGTTCTGACAGGGATATTCTACAAGGCCGCCTACGGGGTCGCAGACGAGGCCAAGCATGTTCATGAGAACCGTGGAGGCGGCGTACAGGCACTGTTCCGGGGTTCCTTCCATCAGCTCTACAGCGGCTGACGCGGCCATGGCGGAGGCGATTCCGACCTCGGCCTGACAGCCCCCTACGGCTCCCGCCACCGTGGCGTTGCGCATGGCCAGGTAGCCGACGGCTCCGGCGTTGTAAAGGGCGTCAATAAGCCGTTCGTCAGTAAGGCCGTACTCTTCCTGAAGGGCCAGCAGCAGTCCCGGGACGATGCCGGAAGAACCGGCTGTGGGAGCCGCTACGATCAGTCCCATGGAGGAGTTCACCTCCAGGACAGCCATGGCGTGGGTGATCGCCCGGCTCATGACTGTGCCGCATACGGCTTGTCCATGTTCCCGGCGTACGGCCAGCTTCCGGGCCTCTCCGCCGATCAGGCCGCCCATGGATTTCCCTGGCTTTTCAATCGGCTCTGTGGCGGATGAGCGCATGATCTCCAGGACACGCCTCATACGGCCGTCCGCCTCCTTGGATGTCGTCTCTCCCTGGTCACATTCTCTCTCCCGCATAATCGTTGATATCGGACAATGATTTTCACTGCATAAATCCAGAAGCTCTCTGGCATTTTTAAAATCCATCATTTCTCTTCTCCTCACCTGTGCCGCCTGCTTCAGATACACGGCGGCGCCATTCCTATGACTGTACGATCATCACATCATGAACGTGGCTGTTTTCTCTTAAGGTTTCAGTTATATTTTCGGGCAGGCGGCTGTCAGACTCCACAATGGTGTAAGCCGTATGTCCCTTCGCCTCGCGGAATATTCTCATAAAGGCAATATTGACGCTGCAGTCGCTCAATACTTTTGTGATATGGGCGGCGACACCCGGCTTGTCCTGATGGACGACGATGACGGCGCTGTACTCGCCGGAGAAATCCACCTTCACCTGGTTGATGCGCACGATCCGCACCTTTCCGCCCCCCAGAGACTCCCCGCGCACAGTCATAACCTGGCCAGCCTCATTCTCCATGCGAATATCCACGGTGTTTGGGTAAATATCGGTTTCCGTATCATTTACAATGAAATGAAACTCAAGGCCCCGCTCGTCAGCAATACGGAATGATTCCCGGATCCTGGTATCATCCGTGGAAAATCCCATAATTCCGCCTAAGAGAGCCCGGTCCGTACCGTGGCCTTTGTAGGTTTTGGCAAATGACCCGTAAAGGGTAAATTCTACCTTCTTAAGCGGCCCATTGATCATCTTCTGGGCGAGATAGGCAATGACAGCGGTTCCCGCCGTGTGGGAACTGGATGGGCCGATCATATTAGGCCCCAATACATCAAAAACACTGATAAACGACATGATAACCTCCCTGCACCGTTTCCTGTTTTTTCATTTCACGGTTGACATCTTTATGGTCTCATTATATCATGGCATTATGTATGAATCCAATTCATATATTTTATGTACTTATTGAATATTTTTAATAGATTATATTCCGGAATCATCCTTGGAAAGGGGCATAAATCAAATGGAACTGCGTCAGTTGAGCACATTTATCCGGGCGGCACAGCTTCAGAGCTTTTCAAAGGCAGCCGAGAGCCTGGGGTATTCTCAGTCCGCTGTCACGGTGCAGATCCGGCTGCTGGAGGAGGAGCTGGGCACCAGACTCTTCGACCGGATCGGAAGAAAGGTCACACTCACACCACAGGGAAGGCAGTTTTTGACCAGCGCTTACGATATCCTCTATGAGGTCAATCGGGCGAAGCTGTCCGTCAGCGATGAAACGGAACTCAAAAATCCCCTCCATATCGGCACCATAGAGTCCCTCTGTTTTTCGAAATTCCCCTCTATCCTGCGCTGTTTCAGGGAACATCACCCGAAGGTAGCGATACGGATCACCACCGCGCCGCCGGAAGAATTGATCGAAATGATGGAACACAACCAGCTGGATCTTATCTATATTCTGGACGAGCCCCGCTATGACAGCAACTGGTATAAGGCCATGGAACAGAAGGAAGAGGTGGTCTTCCTCTCCTCGCCCTCCTTTCCTTTAGCCGGAAAGAAAGGGATTAAACTGGAGGAGCTGCTTCATGAGCCCTTCTTCCTGACGGAGAAGAATGCCAATTACAGGCGCGCATTTGACCGCTATCTGGCAACGAAGAATATACTGCTGACCCCATTTCTGGAGATCAGCAATACCGAATTTATCATTAAAATGATCGAGGAGAACAAGGGTCTCTCCTTCCTTCCACGCTTCGCCGTTATGGAAAGCGCCGCAAAGGGGCAGACCTGTGTCCTCGATGTCACCGATTTTCACGCCTCCATGTACCGCCAGATCTTCTACCACAAGGATAAATGGAAGACGCGGGAAATGGACGAATTTATACGGCTGGCCATGATGGAGTAACGAAAAAGCAGCATCAGAATCTGCCTTAAACAGATTCTGATGCTGCACTTCTTTCATCTTTTACAGTCCAAAGCCCGGTCCGACTTCCTGTCTTTCCTTCACTGCGGCTTCTTCTGCTGCCTTCTGCTCGGCTGCGGCCTGTGCCGCTGCCTGCTCTTCCGCCTGACGGCGTGCAGCTTCTTCCTGCTGCTGCGCTGCGGCCTGATTCTTTACCTCATCGCTTACCAGCGGATCGGTCGGGTCCCATGTCTGTTCAACCGGAATCGGAGTAATGGTTGGTTTATAGTAGGGTCCTACATTTACCGGGTCCTCGAAAATCTCGATCGTAGTGCCGATCGCGCAGTTGTCATATACCCACTTGGCATTCTCCGCGGTCAGACGGATACAGCCAAGAGAGCGTACCACGCCCAGTCCGTTATATCCGACGGACTGCATCGTGTAAATATCAGGTTTGTCATAGCAGACCGAATGGATCAGGAATCCCTGTCCAGCGGTAATTCTGGTCGCATACTGTGTATAAGTATCATTCACCATAAGACGCCAGCGGTATTTTTCCGGTGTGTGGAAGGTCCCCAGCGGAGTATCGTCTCCCACGGAGCATAACATCGTTTTAACCGGAATTATGTATCCGTTATCGCCATCCTTGGCGTATGGAACCAGTGTATTTAACTGCTTGTTGATCTTAATCACGTAAGAGCTCTGAATTCCAATAATCGGATCCAGATCCTGAACCAGTTTTCCCTGTTCATCAAAGTAAAACTTCAGTCCGTCTATATACTGCCAGCCCGTTAAGAAGGAGTTGTCCCGGACATAGTAACGTGCTCCGTCATGATCAATCCAACCGGTATAAATACCGCCCGGAACATCCGTGTAGCGTGTTACGCCGTTGTCATCATAGAATCCAAATGGAAGATTCGTTCTGACAGACGGTGTCCCGTCGCTCTCGTTATGATTCACTTCTGTCAGGTACGCCTCCAGGCTCGTCAAGGGTTTTCCCTCTCCTACGGTTCCGGCCGGACTTCCTGTCATGGCCAGGCCAAGTTTTTCTTTGCCTGAAACAGTAGCCCGGTACCAGACATCCAATACCTGTCCTGCGTATCCTGAAAGCTTCATCTGAATCGCTTCAATCTGATTCCCGGTATTCTCTCCGCCTGCCACAGCGCCGTCAGAAACCCAGCCCTGCCAGCCGCCGTCGTGTAAGTATACGCGGTAGGAAATACTCCCGTCCACACCGGTGAGCCATACCTTAAGGCCCTCCACCGGCGATGCTGAATCTGATGCCGACTGCTTGTCCATGGCTTCACTCTTCCACTGACCATCGGTAAATACCTGATATACAACATGTGGAGACGGTGGATTTTGTACCTCATCGTCGGCAAATGCCGTCATGCATCCTAACACCATGAAAGCGGCAAGCGCTACGGCACCTGCTACCTTTTTCAATGCCTGTAACATATCCTTATCCTCCTGATACATCCGTTTTTTCCCGAAAGAAACGGGCTTTCCATACTCTAAAAAGCAGATAGTATCATTATACTATAGCGATTTTTAAAAGTAAAGCATCCGGAAAAATCGTAATTTTATAAGAAAATCGTAAGAATTCTTAATATCTTAAGATGCATTCATGTAACAGTTCAGCCCACTCCCAGCGTTTCCGCATTGTAATCATCTCTTGCCTGTGATAAAATGAAGCTGAATTTTGAAGTGCCCGCGACGGGCGCAGATTGGAGGAACGCGATGCAGGCAATCATCCTGGCCGCAGGTATGGGAAAGAGACTGAAGGAATATACCGCGGAAAATACAAAATGTATGGTAAAGGTGAATGGAACCACTTTAATTGAACGCGCGCTGCGCATTCTCGATAAAAAACAGCTTTCCAGAATTGTCATTGTGGCAGGCTATGAAGGCCGGAAGCTCATGGACTATATCGGTACGCTGGCCATACAGACTCCCGTCTGCTTTATCAATAATGAGGTCTATGACAAAACGAACAATATCTACTCCCTGGCTCTGGCCAAACAGTATCTCGTATCCGAGGATACGCTGCTCTTTGAATCCGATATCATTTTTGAGGAAGCCCTGGTAGATATTCTGATGGAAGACTCCAGAGAGACCCTGGCTCTGGTGGACAAGTTCGCCAGCTGGATGGACGGAACCTGTATGGTGCTGGATAACGACGATTCCATCAAGGATTTTATCCCGGGCAAATACTTAAAGTTCGAAGACAAGGGCGGTTACTATAAGACCGTCAATATCTATAAATTCAGTCAGCATTTTTCCGCCAACACCTACGTTCCCTTCCTGGAAGCGTATGCGAAAGCCATGGGCAACAACGAATACTACGAATCCGTCATCAAACTCATCGCTCTTCTGGAGACAAAGGAGATCAAGGCTAAAAGGCTGAGCGGCGAGGTCTGGTATGAGATCGACGACATTCAGGATCTGGATATTGCGGAAAGCCTTTTTGCCGGCACCATCCAGGAGCGGTATGACGCCATTGCCTCCCGCTACGGCGGCCACTGGCGTTATCCGAAGCTGCTGGACTTCTGCTATCTCGTCAATCCCTATTTTCCGCCTCAGAAGATGCTCGACGAGATGAAATCCAATTTTGAGATCCTGATCTCGGAATATCCCTCCGGCATGCGGATCAACAGCCTGCTGGCCTCCAGAAACTTCGGCGTACGGCCGGAGCACATCGTGATCGGCAATGGTGCCGCGGAACTGATTAAGGTACTCATGGAACACACGGAAGGTCCTGTAGGCTTTATCCGCCCGACCTTTGAAGAATATCCCAATCGCTATGACAGCGCTTTATCGGTTGTCTTTACACCGGATAATGAAGATTTCTCCTACACGGCGGAAGATTTAATCCGGTATTACGACAGTCCTGGCCACACGGTCGGTACGCTGGTTCTCATAAACCCTGATAATCCCAGCGGCAATTACATCGACTGCGAAGGCCTTAAAAAGCTGATTGACTGGGCAAGGACAAGTTCCATACGCCTCGTTATCGATGAAAGCTTTTCTGACTTTGCAGAGCTGCCGGGAGACACGCAGGCTCTGGACTTATCCCTGCTTAACGAGGAGGTGCTGCAGTCCTACAGCGGTCTTTTTGTCGTAAAGAGCATCTCCAAATCCTATGGAGTTCCCGGAATCCGCCTCGGTGTTCTGGCAAGTTCCGACGAGGCCGCGATCGCATTGTTAAAGAAAGAGGCGCCGATCTGGAACATCAACTCTTTTGGCGAATTCTTTATGCAGAACAGCGAAAAGTATAAAAAAGACTACCGGGAATCCTTAAAAAAACTGGCTGCAGATCGAAGAAGGCTGATGAAGGAGTTAAGCTCTGTTTCATTTCTCCGGCCGATCCCTTCTCAGGCCAACTATGTGATGTGTGAGGTCATGGAAGGCCGTACCAGCAGGGAGATTGCCTGCGAACTGTTGAAACACGATATTTTCATCAAGGATCTGACCTCAAAGCTGCATAACGGAAGACAGTATGTGCGGATCGCAGTCAGAAATGGAGAAGATAACTTAAGGCTTATCACGGCGCTTAAGACGATGGCAGACGGTGCAGAAGCCTTGTAAATTGCAAGGAATAAAACGGCCGGCGGCATATGAACTCAATGGTTCCATGCCGCCGGCCGTTTTATGCAGGGAATCTTCTTGCCGGGCTGGGCCTCCGGCAGGAAAGATACTGCTCTCTTTCATTACGTCGAATACAAATAATCAATTCATTTATTATCTTCACTTTTTCGAATGAAAATATCAAAGGCCAGGGAACACAAATGTAAATAAAAGACAAATGAAGTGAAGACGTACGTGCTGATAAAATGCATGAATCCCAGCGTATGATAAAAAAGCTTTACCGCAATAACAAAAAATATAATGACTATGATATTAAGAAGTCTGCTAAGCTTAACCGGCATTCCGCTTTGCATTTTTATCTTTATAAAAGACAGAATTGAAATTACGATTGGAGTAAAAATATACATGTAATAGACAGGCATAGCGGGAAAAGCATACCGTTTGTATGCTCTGAGTATCATATCTGTAAGAATCGTTAATACAACTGGAGCTATGTTTACAACCGTGTAAAAAATTATGAAACAGTTTTTATTTCTTTTCATCGTTTCCCCCCTTACTGCTGAGTACTCAATTGGTATCGCGGCTGCATGCAATGGTCCTTTCTCAGGCATGGCCTCACCTCCATTTCCGCTGATATATACAGTTTACCATAGCCATCTGGAAATGTCATGAATTCTTTAGAAAGACCATTGCACTCCGCCCGGCTTTCCCCTATACTGTAAGGGTACCTCCCACACCGCACTTCCATTCCGCCTCACAGAAGGCGGAGCATACATCAGAAAAGGGGATTAGAATGAATTTTAAAATAACAGAAAAGATAGAAGAAAAGGACAGATCGGAAATCTTTCAGGGACTGCTGGAATATAATCTGGACAGAATCGAGGACAGAAATCCAAAGGAACTGGGCATCTATCTGGAAGATGAGCAGGGCAGGAAACAGGCGGGGCTGATTGGAGAGACCCATGGCAACTGGCTTATGGTTAAGTTTTTATGGGTGGCTGAATCCTTGAGAGGCCGGCATATCGGCAGCCGGATTCTGGAGGAAGCAGAAATAGAAGCCAGGAAAAGGGGCTGCAAATACGCCTTTCTGGATACGTTCAGCTTCCAGGCGCCGGATTTTTATAAAAAACACGGTTATCGTGAAGTGTTTGCGCTGGAAGAATATCCACTCACGGGAAAACGGTATTATCTTACCAAAACTCTTTAAAATGGAGGCGGATCGAAACTGCTTCCTGCCCGAATGTGTCAAATGGAGGCAGCAGTTTCCTGCGGCCTCCACTCTGAATTTTTATCACGTTCTATATTATTCCGCCGAGATTCCATTTATACTCCCAGCACCTCTCCGGCCTTTTTCATCGCCGATTCAATCACCTTATCCATATCGTAATACTTGTATTCGCCCAGCCGGCCGCCGAAGATCACGTTCTTTTCGCCCTCTGCCAGGGACGCATATTTCTGGAACAGCTCCTGATTTTTCTCATCGTTGACCGGATAGTACGGTTCCATGCCCTCACTCCAGGTCACCGGATACTCCCGGGTGATCACCGATTTAGGCTGGGTTCCGAATTCAAAATGCTTATGCTCGATAATCCGGGTATACGGAGTCTCCCTGTCTGTGTAGTTTACCACAGCGACACCCTGATAATTATCGGTGTCCACCGTTTCGCTCTCAAATCGCAGGCTTCTGTACTCCAGCTTTCCGTAACGGTATCCGAAGTAAGCGTCGATGGTCCCCGTATAGACTACCGTCTCGCCCAGACCGTCATACCGCTCCTTATTCTCCAGGTAATCCACTCCCGTCTCGATGTCGCATCCCTCAAACAGCCTGTCTATAATTACGTTATAGCCGCCTACCGGAATTCCCTGAAACAAGTCATTAAAATAATTATTATCATACGTAAAACGCACCGGAATCCGCTTGATGATAAAGGACGGTAAGTCCTTGCAGTCACGGCCCCACTGTTTCTCCGTATAGCCCTTGATCAGCTTCTGGTATAAATCCATGCCCACCAGACTGATGGCCTGTTCTTCCAGATTCTTCGGTTCTCCCTTTACGGAAGCCTTCTGTTCCTCAATCTTCTTTTTCGCCTCCGCCGGAGTGGATACGCCCCACATCCTGCTGAAGGTATTCATATTGAAGGGCATATTGTACATTTCACCCTTATAATTTGCCACCGGGCTGTTGGTGTAGCGGTTGAACTCTGCCAGTTCATTCACAAATTTCCAGACCTCCCGGTTGCTGGTATGGAAAATGTGCGCGCCGTAACGATGAACATGGATGCCTTCCACGTCCTCACAGTAAATATTGCCGCCGATATGATCCCGTTTTTCCACCACCAGACACTTCTTGCCCTTTTTTCCCGCCAGATATGCGAAGACTCCGGAATAGAGTCCGCTGCCTACCAGGACGTAATCATACTTTTTCATGTTTTGTGTTCTCCTGTTCTGTAATCATCTGCCCATCATTGTACTATATCTGCCCGGAAATGTAAACAACGGCCGCCGGAGCAGAGTCCTTTCAGTTCCCTGCCCCGGCGGCCGTATCGTGTCACCGTATCTTATGTATCTCATGTGTCTTCCGGCTTATGCATGCCGGATATCCGTAAATTCCGAAATCTCCCGGTTAATCGTGCACAGATCGTCCACCGTCATATCATGGATATCTTCATGACCGGTAATCCGCGCATATGTTTTCAGTTCCTCAAAGCTGCATTTTAAAAAGTTTCCGACACGTGCAGACGCAGCGCAGACATTAAACCTTTTTCTCAGTTCCGGGTCCTGCGTGGCCGCTCCCACCGGACAGTTTCCGCTTCCGCAGATCCGGTACTGCTGACATGCCGCCGCAATCAGGCCCGCAGACGCTACCGCCACGGCATCCGCGCCCATGGCAATGGCCTTTGCAAAATCGGAGGAGACCCGCAGTCCGCCTGTGATCACCAGATCAATGTCGGCTCCTGCCTCATCTAAATACCTTCTCGCCCGCGACAGGGCGAAGACCGTGGGAACGCTGGTGGAATCCCGTACCAGCTTCGGACTGGCTCCCGTAGCGCCTCCTCTGCCGTCTATGGTGATAAAATCAGGTTCTGCGAACACACAGTACTCCAAATCCTTTTCAATTCTTCCCGCCGCGATCTTGATCCCGATGGGCCGTCCGTCAGACGCAAGGCGCAGCTGGGTTACCAGGTCCTTAAGATCCTCTTTGCTACGGATATCTTCAAATTTGGAAGGGCTGATCACGTCCTTGCCCAGCGGCTTATTACGGATCGCAGCAATCTCGGGAGTTACCTTTTCTCCCGGCAGATGGCCGCCCATCCCGGGCTTCGTTCCCTGGCCAATCTTGATTTCGATGGCGTCCGCCTCCTGGAGATTCTCAGGCGTCACGCTGTATTTATTGGGTACGTACTCGAAGATATACTTGTAAGCCGCGGCCTTCTCCTCCGGCAGTATTCCGCCCTCGCCGCTGCACATGGCAGTCCTGGCTATAGCGCTTCCCTCTGCCAGCGCCACCTTCATCTCCTTTGACATCGCTCCGAAGGACATATGGGATATGTAGACCGGTCCGTCCAGCACCATGGGCTTTTTCGCGCGCTTGCCAATCACCGTAGTGATATTCACCGGATCGTGCTCCATCAAAGGCGGCGGATTCAGCTGCGCACCCAGAATCAGGATATCATCCCAATTTGGCATGGCCATCTTTGTGCCCATGGCATCGATAATCGTCTTCCCGCTCACCGCCATCTCATGGATCTCTTTCATATAGCGGCAGGTGCTGTCCTGTCTCGCATACTTTGGATCGTATTCCAGGCCCTTTGGCCGATTTTCACCGATATCCACAGATTCCGCGGATACTGCCTCCTCCTTCGTCAATGCAGCTTCCTCCTCTGCTTCCTTTAACGGGGCAAACACGGAGGCCGGCTGCCTGCACACCGGACATTCTTTCAGATCTTCAAAAGGTTTCCCTTCTTTTTCCTCATCATAAACAAATCCGCACACACCACACTGAAATCTCACCATATTCTGTCTCCTTTCTTTCCCGCTTTTCTTATGCAGGATTTTTTATAGTCCCAGTTTACCACCATTTTTGTGCAACAACAATACCTATTTGTCCTTTTTTTAACCGTAGATTGTGAAATATTTATTTTAATTGACAATCAATTCATGACATGATATGCTATTTTCATAAGTTAATAATAATTACTATTATTTAGGTATCACCATGAAACAGATGGGAGAAAGAGAGGTAAGAACAGTGAGTACATATGTAATTACCGGCGGAACAACCGGAATCGGAGCAGCGGTACGAAAGACATTACTGGACCAGGGCCATGAGGTATTTAACATTGATTATAAGGGCGGAGACTACCTGGCCGATCTGTCCACGAAGGAGGGACGCCAGGGCGCCATCGAGGCGGTCTTTGAGAAGTATCCCGATGGAATCGACGTTCTGATCTGTAATGCAGGCGTCGGCCCGACCGCGCCGCCCAAGATGATATTTGCCCTGAACTTCTTTGCCAGCATTCAGTTGGCGGAAGGCTTAAGACCATTACTTAAGAAGAAACGCGGCAACTGTGTCATCACCTCCTCCAACTCCATCACCAACATGACAGTGCGTATGGACTGGGTTGATATGCTTTCCAATGTCATGGATGAAGACCGAATTCTGGAACTGGCGGACGATATCCCCAGGAATCAGACACCGTCCTGCTACAGCTCCTCCAAACACGCACTCGCCCGCTGGGTCCGCCGGATTTCTCCTTCCTGGGCCGTAGACGGACTGAGAATCAACTCTGTGGCCCCCGGCAACACGACGACACCGATGACCCAGGGTATGACAGACGCCCAGATGGAAGCCGCCTTATTAATCCCGATACCGACCCGCTACGGGCGCAGGGAATTCCTGGACGCCCAGGAGATCGCCAATGGAATTGTGTTCCTGGCTTCTCCGCTGGCAAGCGGCATCAACGGAGTCATTCTGTTCGTTGACGGCGGTATTGACGCCCTGCTTCGTTCAGAGCAGATTTAAATAAGGAGGATAAAGCGATGACAATCTTAGAGCAGTATATTGAATGCATGAAAAAGGGCGATGAAGTGGCACTGGCCGATCTGTTTAATGAGTACGGTGTTCTTCACGATTCGTCCGTTATAAAGGCCGGCATGGACACCATCCACCTGGAAGGAAGGATGGCCGTGGAAATGATGTTCCACCACAAATTCGGATTCAACGGGGGACCATTTCCCATTCACAGTGTAAAATACGTGGGGGATAATACCGTATGGTACTTTATTACCTACCACGATCACGTCGTACCGGTTACCGCCTTCTTATCCGAGACGGATGAGAACGGCAAAATAAAACGGCTGAACATCTATCCGCTATAGGGCATGTTTGAAAATTGCTTTCTGTCAGATGTGCGTCACATTTTGTGGGAGATTTGCCCCGAATAAGGGACGCGTAGTGGGCTACGTTGACCGAATGAGGGGTAAATATACCGCAAAATGGGGCGTGCAGATGGCAGAAATGAATTATCAAACAGGCCCTGGATCAGCTAACCCATTTGGAGACCGCGGCACCTTTCTCGGAAGGCTGCCGCGGTCTCTGCGTTTCTGCCTTGCGCGGAAATAAAAAATTTGAATAAACTGAAACATTTTCTGACAGACTGCGTACTGATAGGTGAGATACATAAAAAGGAGGATATCATGAATGACTACGAAATCATCCAAAAGCTAAAGCGCAGGGAGGAGGACGGCCTCCGGGAGTTAATGAAGCAGTATTCCGGCTATGTAGCGGCTATTGTCTGCAACATTTCCCAGGGGATTCTGAGCGTGGAGGATGTGGAGGAACTGTCCGCCGATGTGTTTCTGTCCGTCTGGAACCATGCGGCCGGCCTCATGGAGGACAGGCCGCTGCGCCCCTATCTGGCTCAGGCCGCCCGCAATACAGCGATCAGCAGACTGCGAAAGCGCGGAGAAGCTGCCCTTCCCTTCGACGATGACATCATCACATTGCAGGCCGGGGAAAATCCCGATGAACTGGCCATCAAACGGGAACAGACACAGATTATCAATTCGGCAGTGGAGGCCTTCGGCGAGCCAGACAGGGAAATCTTTATCCGTTTTTACTTTCTGGGTGAGCGCATCGAGGCCATCGGCAGACGGCTGGCCATGAACCAGTCGACAATCCGCACAAAGCTGCACCGGTGCCGCAAACGGATAAAAGGGATCTTTGAAGAAAGGGGATATCAATATGAATAAAAAGATAAAAATCAGTGATTTATGTTCCCGGATGAACCCGCAATATATGGAAGACCTGGAAGTGACCAATATGACAGACTTACACCCCTCGGAGCAGCGAATAGAAGATATCGTATTTCAGAAGCTGCATCCAGAACAGAAAACGGCCGCACCAGCCGGGAAAAGAGTAAATATGAAAAAGAAGGCATGGAAAATTGCGGCGATCGCCGCTGTCTTCTGCCTGTTTGCAACGACTGCGTTTGCCATGGCAGGAGGATTCGAGTATTTCCGCTCCATCTACGGAGACACGGTTGACAATGCCAGACAGGATATTCTGACACCTGAAATCACCGTCACGGACGGCACCCGGCAAATGGCGCTGGACAGCATGCTGACAGACGGCTACAAGATCAACCTTATTGTATCGCTGAAGACCGTATCCGGCAAGGCCGACAAAGACATCGAAAAAACAGATCCTTTCAATCTGTTCCAGGTAGAGCTTCAGCCTCCCGTCTCCGGTTCTGAGCAGGAGGAACAAACCATGGCCTTTACCTGCACGGAACTGACGGAATTTTCATCGAAAAGCCAGCATTATTACCACATTCAGCTGGATTCCCTAACCGACTGTACCGGTTGGAATATCAAAGTCTCCCTGTCCGAAAGTCTGGGAAACCTGACTCTGGAATCGGATATCAAAGGCTCAGCGGCCGCTGCAGAGCTTACCATCAATCAGGCCATCGACAACAGTCTGACGATTGAGACGCTCCAGATCTCCCCCTTAGGCTTCCTGGTAATTGGAAGTGAAGGCGCTGCCTCCGGTGGGCTTCCCACGCCTTCCATCAGCCTTACCTTTAAGGACGGATCACAGGAAGATTTAATCACGCCCATGTCCTTCGACTCCGGCGAAGGCGGTACAATAACCGGAGGCGGCGGCGTTGTCATCGGAGAAGATCCTATGACCGGACCGCTTGTCACCACCACATACGGGCAGAGAAATCCCAGCGGAAAGCTTGCAATAGCCGGTGAATTCGGCCGGATTATCCTGGTATCCGAGATACAGTCCATTTCAGTCAACGGTACAGAGTATCCGTTAAAGTAAACAAACATACACCTTGGATCATATTCCAGAGCAATAACAGCAAGACTGCGGCGCCTTTCCTAACAGGCTGCCGCAGTCTCTGCATTATATTTCATTCCAATTCTCCGGTACTCTGATCCTCAGCTTTAATATCCGCCTTGCTTCTGGTTTTTATCATCTCTCTGATAATCAAACTTCACTCTGTTAGCCAGATAAACAGACACTGTGATTTTTCTGCCCGCTATCCCCCCATAAGCATCTCCCTTTAGGAAATATACAGCCTCTACTTTTCCGTCAGCCAACAGCAACTGTGCTGTTTTACCTTCGGACCTGCCAGCTTTACTTCAATTCCAAAAGTTTTATCATTTGCTGCATTTTCCATCTGTAATAACATTAATGCTTCCATTATTAGCCATTTTATTGCATAATAAACTTATTAACTATTAAGGAGACCTTATTATGCGAAAGAATACTGTTGATATGATTCCCATTCTTGGGGGTAAGTGATATGTGGAGACCTATCCATCGAAATGAATATTATCATATATGCAGGATGGAAGAACAAATACTGAAACACAGATATGTCATGGGATTGTACTGGGCTTTTGCAGCCTTTCTTTTGATAAATTCTTTAATCATGGCGGGCAGTACCGCACCTGCCGTATCTCCCTACATATTTGGCAACCTTTCTATATCGATCTTTTATGGCCTGTATTGCTGTAATGCATATCTGCAAAAATGCCGGCTTCTGAAGAACATGCTGTACGTACAGAATGCCATCTGTGTCTGGAAAAAAGAAGAACGTTACTTCCGGTCAAAGGCCAGCACAATCGTGTGGATCACACTGATTACGGAGGATGGAAGCAAATTTTCCGATATTCTGGTTCCTTCTCCTCTGCATGAATGGATGGAGTACGAATCAAAGCTTCTCCTGGTGACTCCTGACCTGGATTATAAGGGCAGCTCTGCCCTCCATGCATATCCGACCCATAGCGAACTGCGCGCTAAATCCGGCTAGTACAGCATTGCATAAATAACTGAGTAATAGTGCCTGATATCCGCGTCAGATATGCGTCTGCGAAGCGACGGCTATCGCTTACTCTTAAAGTCTCGCAGGGCTACTGCAAAACAACTGATCACTCAGCCATTCTGCAGCAACCCTGCTGCTATTTCGTTTCTTTTTAATAAAACAGACGGTTCACCGCACTAAAGATACCTCTGATTGAGGCTCTGGTGATGTTGGAGCTGATACCCACGCCGTATGTGGCGCGTCCGGACTTCACATCCAGCAGGTGGATATAGGAAGCCGCCTGTGCTCCTGAACCGGAAGTAAGTGCGTGCTCGTTGTAATCCAGTACCCGGATTTCAATTCCCAGCTCTTTCTCAAGTCCCTTCTGTACCGCATCGATAGGACCATTTCCGACGCCTTCAAAGACCTTCTCCACGCCGTGGTCGGTATAACGGACCTTGGCAAGTGTTGAGAACTCGGTATCATCCTCGGCCTCTGTAATCTGGCACTTACGGAAATGGATCGGTTCCTTGCGCTCGCTGTAGTTTCTCTTGAACTCATCCATGATCTGCTCAGGTGCAACCTCACCCTGCTTCTCAGAAATTGCCTGAATGACATCGGCAAATTCCTTGTGCATTCCCTTCGGAAGCCTGAAACCATAGAATGTATCCATGACGAACGCCACGCCGCCCTTGCCGGACTGGCTGTTGATGCGCACGATTGGTTCGTACTGTCTGCCGATATCCGCCGGATCGATCGGAAGGTACGGAACCTCCCAGTGTTCCTGGTTTCTCTCGTGCATGGCCTGCATGCCCTTGTTGATGGCATCCTGATGGGAACCGGAGAACGCGGTAAAGACGAGCTTTCCTGCGTACGGATGTCTCGGTTCGACCTCCATCTTGGTGCACCGCTCACATACGTCCACGATCTCGCGGATATTCTCCAGATTTAACTCCGGATTGATGCCCTGGGAGAACATATTATATGCCACGGTCAGAATATCCACGTTGCCGGTCCGTTCGCCGTTGCCGAGCAGAGTTCCCTCCACCCTGTCAGCGCCTGCCAGGAGCGCAAGCTCCGTGGCCGCGATACCGGTACCGCGGTCGTTATGGGGATGAACACTTAAAATGATGCTGTCACGGTTCTTGAAGTGACGATCCATCCACTCAATCTGGTCTGCGTAAACGTTAGGAGTCGTCATCTCCACGGTCGAAGGAAGATTGATAATGATCTTCTTCTCGGGAGTCGCTCCCCATGTATCCTGTACTGCCGTACAGATATCAAGCGCGAAATCAAGTTCCGTTCCGGTAAAGCTTTCCGGTGAATATTCGAGGATCACTTCCCCGTCAAACCCGTCCATGTACTTCTTTACCATCTCTGTGCCTTCTACGGCAATGTCCTTGATCTCCTCTTTGCTCTTGTGAAATACCACATCCCTCTGCAGAGTAGAGGTGGAGTTATAAATATGTACAATCGCCTTCTTAATTCCCTGAATAGCCTCAAATGTCCTTTTAATCAGATGCTCACGGCACTGAACCAGAACCTGGACTACCACATCATCAGGAATCAGTTTCCTTTCTACGAGCTGTCTTAAGAAATCAAACTCAATCTGGGAAGCGGCCGGAAATCCGATCTCAATCTCCTTAAAACCAAGCTTCACAAGAAGGTTGAACATCTCAATCTTCTCTTCCACAACCATGGGCTCAATGAGCGCCTGGTTTCCATCTCTTAAGTCAACGCTGCACCAGATCGGTGCTTTTTCAATCTCTTTGTACGGCCATTGTCTCTCCGGATAATTGATTACTGGTACCCGCTTATATCTCTGATAGTTTAACATGTCTTTCTCCTCCAAATTATAATTTTTATTCGATTCATTCCCTTTTATCTTCATCCAGGGCTTTGGAGTCGATAAATCACGCTATACTTCTTGACAATGAACAACGTGGTTTTTACAGGTCTAACCCCATCTTCATCATTCCTTTACTATAAGAATCACCCTCCCGGAATTTGCCGAGGTAAAGTGTTATACTATTATAGCACGTTCAGAATTGAGTTACAACAAAAATCTTCGTTAAGTTTAATTGCTCAGCTGCAGAAGCTTCTGCTTTAATTCGCCTTCCATACGGGCCAGCTCCGTCTCCGCCTCTCTCCTCTTCTGGCGGCCTTCCGTCTGTATACGGACCACTTCGTCCAGCGTGGTGATCAGGGATTCATTGGTAATCTTAAGGGTCTCCATATCCACGATTCCGCGTTCCGACTCCTTGGCCGTCTCGATGGTAGCCGTCTTTAAGACCTCCGCGTTCTTTCTCAGCAGCTCATTCGTCATGTCGGTGACTTCTCTCTGGGCTCTGGCTGCCTGTTCGGAATGGTTGATTCCGATAGCCAGAACCATCTGGCTCTTCCAGAGCGGGATCGTATTGACGATGGTCGACTGGATCTTCTCCGACATCAGTGTATCATTATTCTGCACCAGACGGATCTGAGGAGCCATCTGAATGGAGATCATACGTGTCAGCTCCAGATCATGGATCTTCTTCTCAAACCGGTTGCAGAGAGACGCCATATTGTTGACCGCCTGCGCATCCTCCGGAAGGCCGGTCTTATGAGCCTTGTCCATGAGAGCCGGCAGCTCGCTTCCGCGAACCTCATTCAGTTTCTTCTTGCCCGCCAGAATGTACATGCTCAGTTCCTTAAAGTAAGTCGTGTTTAAGTCGTACATCTTGTCCAGCAGCGCAATATCCTTTAAAAGCTGAATCTGATGGTTCTCAAGAATCTTGCAGATCTGATTCACATTGATCTCAGCCTTGTTGTATTTTGCCTTCATGCTTTCCAGCTTGTTTGAGCTCTTCTTAAAGAAGCCGAAGAAGCCCTTATCCTCGTCCTCCGCCTCGAAGCTTTTAAGCTCCGTCACCACGCTGCTTAACATCTGGCCGATCTCGCCCAAATCCTTTGTCTTAACGTTATCCAGCGCCGCCTCAGAGAAATCGGCGATCTTTTTCTGGGCTCCCGCTCCGTACTGAAGCACGAGGTTGGAATCCGTCAAATCAATTCTCGCCGCGAAACTGTCGATCATCTTTCGCTCCTCCGGTGTCAGCTCCGCCTCGGGAATGGACTCTGTCAAGCTCTCTTCCTTCATCTCCGCAGGCACCGCCTGGCTGCTCTCCGCCGGAAGCGCCGATGTGCTGAATGGGTCCAGGGTCAGCACCGGCGCCTCGTTTATCATCGTTTCGATGTCTTTACTCATGATTCTTCCCTCCTGTTAAGTCGCTTTTACTAAAATCGCTTTCTGCGAATCCATCTTTTTTCAGCATCGTCTGAAGCACGGATGCGTCAGTGGTGATGTCAATCGCCGCGTCCTGGTATAAATCATCCAGAAGGCGCTCAAACGCCGTATTGATCGTATCCAGAGTCTCCTCAATCTCATGCTTCGCCGAGACGATGTTGTCGCCCTCTATCTCAATTCTGTCGAAATCGCGGTACGCAGTTACCAGCTTCACCGTGGTTGGGAGATAATACTCCATAAAACGCTCCATCTCCTCCATCTGGTCCGGCTGACGCTCCACTGTCTCGAAGATTCTTCTGATGACATTCTCCAGCCTGGATATCTTCCCGGATATCGCCTCTCCCGGAATCGCATCGTTGGCTTCCCGCAGAATTCTTAAATACTCATGGCCCTGGGCCATCATCTCTCTTAAGCCCTCCGGAAGTTGTTTTTCATCTTCCTCTACCTTTTTCTTTCCTTCAGGAGCCGCTGTACTCTTCTTCTGCTTCTTTTCCGATTCAGCCAGAAGAGCCATCTCCTTCTCCCTCTGTTTTAAGGACTGCTGGGCGCTTAAATACTGTTTGTACGTCTCTTCGTTTAACATCAGACAGGTCTTCTGCTCATCGATATGGGCCTCCGGCAGAATCCCCTTTTCAATCATCTTCTGTAAATCACGGACAACGAATCTTTTTGACTTCCCAATGCTGCGCGCCAGCTCCTCGATATCGCAGAACATCCTGCTGCCCGCCTGCTTTAAATAGAGGCCGGCCCGTTTTAAACGGCCTCTCGTTGAGATGCCGGTCCCCAGCATGGTGCCGAAGACACAGCCCAGCACCAGAAGAAGTCCTGACGATCCCAGAATAGCTCCCCAAAATGGTTTTACCACGAGGGCGAGAATCCATGTCACGAGAAACAGGATTCCAACCACGCCCAGCCCGATTCCACCGAACACAGTAAACAGAATCCCGGAAATGCGCCCGGGTTGATTCAGTTTTATGGCAACCGGGCTGGGAGCCATTTTTCTAACGCGGTATGCCCTCTGGTCTTCTCCTGCCGTCTCGCTGGTCTGAAAGGCGCGGTACCCCGGACTTTCCGCGCGTGTGGTGGTTCTCTCCGTGGTGTAGCGGCGGCTCTCATAGCCTGTCCGCCTTCTTTCCCCGGTACGGCCGCTGCCGGCTGCCGATCCCGTCCAGCTGCCGCGGTCTCTCCCCGCATATCTTCCTGCGTCCGCAGCTGCGGCCGTATCATAAGCGCCTGCGTTTGTATCCGGCCCTGTGCCCTGTCCTTTTCGTCCGTTGCTGCCGGTATCCATCCTTCGGGCTGCGTCCATCCCTCCCCGCATCTGGCTTCTGGCCTCATCGAGCGCGAAATTCACCGTGTCCGAAATCGTTCTGTTCAATTGTTTAAAATCCATGGAATCTATGGCATCCTGCACAGAATCCCTGATTTGATCTCCTAAATTTAAAAAGTCTTTATTATCCATAAACAATGGCCTTTCTCCATATGCATTCAACATTTGCATCCTTCATAGCACTACCTATCATATCATGAATTGAGCCCGTTTACAATGTGACATACTCCCCCCACTTAGAGAAAATCATTCACTGGATGATTTTCTCTTGAAGTGGGGGCTTCCTGTTCAAGCCGGGTAATCCCGACAGTATCAACAAGCTATCCCCGTGTGTCCCACGGTTGCTATAAGGTTTCAGGCTATGCCTAACACTCTTAGCCCCTCCTGCCTTATGTTTATTGCTGCATTCTGGTCTCTGTCCATGATGTTCCCGCACTCGCATAGATACACTCGTTCTGACAAGGCAAGTTCATCTTTTTTCTTTCCACACACACAACAGGTTTTGCTTGACGGAAACCATTTATCTACTTTTACAAGCTGTTTTCCTGCTTCTGTCAGCTTGTACTGCAGGAACCGGATAAACCTCCCCCATCCATTATCGTGAACAGATTTTCCAAACCGTAATGCCTCATACATTTCTTTCATGTTAAGATTTTCCACCACAACGGCATCGTAAGCATTGGTTATCTGCCGGCTCTGCTTACCTCCCTGCGATTCTATGGATTGCTTTATGACAGAAAGCGGTACACCGCCTGCTGTAATAAGGCAAAAACTCTGGCTCCGGAAATACTCTTTCCACTGCTTTGTCTTTATGCTCGGAAACACTTTCTTAATCAGCCTGCCGCATGTACTTTTACAGGCATTGATGAATTTGCTGATTTCAGATTTAGGATGTGCCCGGAAAAGCACAAGCACATGCACATGGTCATGATTCCATTCCATCAATGTGTTATGATATTTAGGAGCAATATACTCAAAAATGGATTTTGTTCTTTCGTAAACAATATCATCAAAGACTTTTCTCCGCTATTTTACAACAAGAACCGGGTGATAATGCCGCAAGAATACTGAGTGCGCATTATTGTCCAACTCCATTATATAATACCTTTTTTATCCGTTCTATTCAAGCTTTGTTTATCGGCTGTTGCGATATAGTTACAAAGAACGTAACCACACCTTACAACCGAAGCCGATTCACCCCACCGCCTAAGAGGACGGGGGAGTTCTCGGCTAAAATCTGTTAAAATCAGGCCACTTCCCGGAAAAACAGAAAGCCCGCGGCCCGGAAGAGAGGAACAAACTTTTTCTTCCTCTCCCCCGGGCCGCGGGCCTCCGGGGCACCGCCCCTCCGGTCACATGCGCTTACAGGATGTGCCCCTGCTGTTTCATCACTTCGATCACCTGATCCACGTGCTTCTCACACGTCTCCAAATCGGCCGCCTCGACCATGACACGGACTACCGGCTCCGTGCCGGACTGGCGAAGCAGGATTCTTCCGCTGTCTCCGAGAGCTTCCGTCACCCTGGAAACTTCTGCCTTCACCACGGAGTCGTCCTGAGCCGCTGCTTTATCCTTCACGCGGACATTTTTAAGCACCTGCGGATAAATCTCAATCTCAGAAGCCAGCTTCGCCAGGCTCTCCTTCTTCTCCAGCATGACTTCCATCACCTTTAAGGACGTTAAGATGCCGTCGCCCGTGGTGGCATGCTTGCTGAATATGATATGGCCGGACTGCTCGCCGCCCAGACAGTTTCCATAAGTTACCATGTTCTCGTAAACATACTTGTCACCGACCGCCGTCTTTTCATAGCCGATTCCCTCGCGGTCCAGCGCCTTGTATAGGCCGAAGTTGGACATGATGGTGGTAACCACCTTGTTATTCTTTAACGCGCCCTGCTCCTTCATGTACTTGCCGCAGACGAACATGATCACATCGCCATCCACGACATTTCCGTTCTCATCTACCGCGATACAGCGGTCCGCATCGCCGTCGTAGGCAAATCCCACATCGGCTCCGATCTCCTTCACGAACTCCTGCAGTACCTCGATATGGGTAGAACCACAGTTTGTATTGATATTCAGGCCGTCGGGACTGTTGCTGATTACATGAGTCTCCGCTCCCAGAGCGTCGAACACGTTCTTGGCAATAGCAGAAGCGCTGCCGTTGGCACAGTCTAACGCCACCTTCTTATTCTTAAAAGAACGGGTAGCAATGGAAATTAAGTATCCGATATAGCGGTTTCTGCCAGCGGCAAAATCAACGGTTCTTCCAATCTTATCCCGTTTAGCCAGCGGAACCTCAGGAGTCTCCCCATCCAGATATTTCTCGATCTCAACGATTACGCTCTCTTCCAGCTTCTCTCCGTTTCCATTAATTACCTTAATTCCATTGTCGTAATAAGGATTATGGCTTGCTGAGATCATGATGCCGCAGTCGAAATCCTCTGTGCGGACCACATAAGACACACTGGGAGTCGTCGTTACGTGAAGCAGATAGGCATCCGCTCCGGATGCGGTTAATCCCGCCACCAGGGAATACTCGAACATGTAGCTGCTTCTTCTCGTGTCTTTTCCGATGACGATCCTGCATACATCGCTCTTCTTCCTCTGTCCGTAGTACCAGCCCAGAAACCGTCCTACCTTAAAAGCATCTTCTACTGTCAGCGTTACGTTGGCTTCCCCTCGGAAACCGTCAGTTCCAAAATACTTGCCCATATTTTTATCTCCTCTTTTCAATACGAGTACTGCTAACTGATTTTCCAGAATCAGAATGTACTATAGCACACATGTTCCCATTTTTCAATTAAGTTTCTCTTATTTCGATCCACGTCTGAACTGTTATAATTTTACAGACCGCCGCTGAGACTATTCTTCCGCGACCTCATATGCGTACAGAATCGTTCTGGCGTCGTTAAATTCATAACTGCAGGTGATGAAGGACCAGAGCTGCTCCAGCGGTTTCTCCGGGATCTGTGCAAAATCACAGCCCTTCGTCATCTCTTCCACATACGCCTGGAAACTCTCCTCCGTGGCAAACTTCGTCTTCCGTCTCATGCCGGTCGGTTCCGTGTAAAGCACAGACATGGGGCGTAAATGGTATTCGCGCTCCGGAGTATAGACGGTGATATCCTGATGTTCCTTGAAATATTCCTCGTCCTTATACTTTACGATGTCTTTGAACATGCTTCCATTTTTCATATTGTGCCCATAAATTATATTATGCCTGCCGGAAAAATCAGGTTCACTCTCATAATCAAGATATATGGCTCCGGCCACACTTTTTTTGCCCTCGAAGTCCGTATTTAAGTAAGTTTCGTTATTTCCGGTCTGGACGATAGGGTAATCGATCTCAGTCCCCTCGACTTTAAGCCAACCTACGATGTCCGGATTGATCTTTCGCAGCTCGTCAAACTGGATGGGCGACACGTAAGGCGCCTCTGTCTCTTCCGTCTCGGCCTCGGTCGAAATCTCGGTCGGTGCTTCTGTCTCTCTGGCCATTTCCGCAAGACTCTCATACTCACGCTCAGCCGCAGCCCGCACCTGGTAATCCACATAAGTTTTTATTCCCGCTACCGCCGCCAGCACCACGGCCAGCAGTAGGAGGACCGATGCAATACGTTTTTTCTTCATACTGTCACATTCCTTCGGTTTTATGTATTTTTTCCTACAGTATATATGATTTCTGGTGAAATCTCAATCTTTTTTCCGCTCCCACCCTTCATATTTAAAATGTTTCACAAGCAGTACTGGACATTTTTCCTTTTATTCTTTATACTAATATTAGAAAATGGGAGTGTGAGATACTCATGAATAACAAGAATGAAATCATATATGTAAATATGTTGGGGGAATTCTCCATAACGATAGGCAGCCAGACGATCATGGACCGGAACAATCAGTCCAAAAAGCCCTGGAGCCTGTTAGAGTATTTAATTACCTTCCGCGACCGAAACATCCCGGTTGAGGAACTGATCGATTTATTCTGGAAGGATGAGGCCAGCAATAACCCGGCCGGCGCTTTGAAGACCCTGATGTTCCGTGTCAGGAAGCTTTTAGAGCCATTGGGAGTTCCGCCTCAGGACTTAATTACTCAGAACAGGAAGGCCTACGGCTGGACCAAAGAACTGACTACCATCACCGACACGGATCGTTTTGAGGATTTATGCCTTCGTTCCGAAGCGACGGATATAAACAGCGAGGAATGCCTCTCCCTCTGTCTGGAGGCGGTAGCCATCTATAAGGGTAATTTTCTTCCAAAATCTGAGTGGGAATCCTGGGTCGTACCGATCCATACGTATTACCATACCCTCTATCAGAACCTGATTCACCGCACACTGCTGCTGCTTGATGAGCAGAAGGATTATCCGACGATCATCGACGTCTGCCAGCAGGCCATCGCGATCGACCAGTATGAGGAGGATGCCCATTACTATCTGATCTACGCCCTCTACCAGAGCGGCAATCAGTATATGGCCATGGAACACTATCAGCATGTCAATGACATGTTTTATAATGAGTTCGCCATCACTCCGTCCGCGCGGTTTAAAGAGCTTTATAAGCTGATCAGCGACAAGAAGCACGGCATCACCATGGATTTAAGCACGATCCAGGAGACACTGATGGAAGGAGCCAAGGAAAAAGGCGCATTCTGCTGTGAACCTTCCGTATTCCGGGATGTCTATCAGCTGGAGACCCGCGCCATCGAGCGTACCGGCGACTCCATCTTCTTATGCCTGATCACCATCAGCAACTTAAAGGGAGAATTATTAAAGCCCTCCGTACAGACGAGGGCCATGGATGAGCTGGGTGAGTCCATCCGCACCTCTCTCCGCCGGGGCGACATCTACAGCCGGTACAGCGTCAGCCAGTACCTTATGCTGCTTCCGACAGCCACCTATGAAAACGGAGAGATGGTATTAAAGCGGATTATCCAGAATTTTAAAAAAGCGTATTCCAGAAAAGACTTATCCATTACGTATTCACTTCAGAGCATTATACCAAGCTAGTACAGCGTTGCGCAAGTTCCAGTGAATGCTGTACTAGTACTAAATTCTCAGGGCCGGAAACGATTATATACGTGTCCGGCCTGAATTCCGCCCCGGTACTGGGCCATCTCACTGACTGTCACCAGCTGATATCCCCGGTTCACCAGTTCCGGAATAATCACCTCCGCGGCATCCGCCGAAGTGCTGTAAATATCATGCATCAGCACAATATCCCCATCCTTTACCTGATTCAATACAACATTGATCGTGTTCTGCGCGTTTCTCGTCTTCCAGTCCAGCGTATCGATGTCCCACATAATAGCCGCCATTCCCATGGAGCCCAGTGTGTCCAGTGACGCCTGATTATAAAAGCCACCCGGCGGTCTTACCAGAGTCGGAGTCACGCCGCATGCCTCGGCGATCTTCTGATTCGTCAGCCCTACCTGAGAACGGATTCCTGAGTCCCCCACCTTTGTTAAGTACTTGTGTTCATATGTATGGTTTGCCACCTCGCAGCCCAGGGCATTCATGCGCTGAACCACCGCCTGCGTTCCGGGGACACGGTTGCCCACCATGAAAAAGGTGGCCCGGCCTCCATTCGCTTCCAGGCTGTTTAAGATCCTCGTGGTCACAGGCGTGCTTGGCCCGTCGTCAAAAGTAAGGGCCACCATGGGCTTCGCAGGATCGATTCCCTCCGGTTTTATCTCCGGCGGAGCGGCCCCCTTGATCACAGCCGCGGCCCTTAAGCCTTCCACACGGATACCGGAGCCTTCCGCTCCCGCCGCTGCGCCGTTCATGGCCCATTCGGTCCATGCGCCATTTTCCCATACGGAATAATAGATATCGTAATACTCAGCCAGTCTGTCGGTAAACTTCATGGCAACCGCCTCAATCGGAAGCTGTTCCGGAGCCGCTCCGATCTCCACATCATTCTCTTCCCAGTCAAGCCAGCCCTTGCCGATGATATTCACCTGATAGGCGAGCGTTCCCTTCAGGACCTCCGGCTGTCCGGAGACCGTCATGCGGATGGCGCTGGCAAAGCTTCCCGTCTGAACCTTCAGCGGGTCGTTGTCGGCCTTAACCTCACTCCAGCCCACGCTGTCCTGATAGGCGCTGTAGTTCACCACCAGAAGCGTCAAATCCTCCGGATTCACCTTTGGGATGATTCCCGGTCCGATCTCTTCTTCTGCCGCAGCCTCGTCCGCACAGGAACAGAAGGGCTGTCCACCGGCCACCAGCGCGGCTGCCAGAACAAACGCCCCGATTCTTCTCAGAATCTTCCATTTAATACTCTTCATTTCTCCCACCTCCGCAAGCATCTTCAATTTTGATATATTAAGTATAGCATAGATTCCGGGCAAATAACTCCTGAATTCCTTAAATCTTTCCTACAATACCGGTTGATATCCCCTTACAATTCCATTCTTTTAAAGAATTTTACCATTTTACACTATTCAATTGTTTAAAAATCATTTATGATAAAAGGGAGTTTGAAAAAGGAAAATACCACCAGATAAGACATCAGAATCTATATTTTACAGGAGGAATCTTATGATACAGGAAGATTTTATCACACTGACACTGGAGAAACAGAAAAATATTGCTCTCATCGCCCATGACAATGAAAAGCATTCCCTCATCGAGTGGTGCAAGGAACATAAAGACATCTTAAGCCAGCACACCTTATGCGGAACCGGCACCACAGCGCGCATGATCACAGACCAGACGGGCCTGTCGGTGAAGGGCTACAACAGCGGTCCTTTAGGCGGTGACCAGCAGATCGGCGCAAAAATCGTGGAGGGAAGAATTGACCTGGTCATCTTCTTCTCCGATCCATTGACCGCACAGCCCCACGACCCCGATGTGAAGGCCCTGCTCCGTATCGCTCAGGTTTATGATATTCCCATCGCCAATACCAGGGCGACCGCGGATTTTATTATCACCTCTCCGCTGATGGGCGCAACCTATGAGCATCAGGTGATTAATTTCAACAAAAATGTCGCAGATCGAGCGAACACGCTGTAATGGTTCCACCGAAAAAAAATGGTATGGTGCCGTCCTGATATCACAGTTTCAGGGCAGACCATACCATTTTGTTATTTTTCGCATTCTTCCCCGTCATACAGGCGAATTTCAAAAATACAGGCCAGAGGGCTTCCGTACGTCGACTCCGCTCTGATACTGACGCTGTCACACCGTATTTCGTCTTCTAATCCGATGATCTGAAGCCGTTGGCCCATGGATTCCCTGCTGAGCCTTTTAACGAAATTTCCGTTTAGAAAAAATTCCACAGTAAATTTCCTGATCAGCTCCGACGGCGGATTCATCTCCTGTCTTCCCAGGACCGCACGGTTAATCGAAGGTGTGATCTCCCTGCTTAAATTGGAATCCAGTGTCAACCTGATCTGTTTCACCAGCATCGGCTGTTCTGCCGTGAGCGTGATGACCGGCTTTCCTTCTATAGGCGCTCTCCAGCAATTGGAAGCCCCGCCTTCACTTCTTGCAGTTCCATTTACCACATTCTCCGGCGGACAGCCCTCTGTCTGATTCGAAGCACTCACCTTCATCGTTCTTGCCAGATCTTTGGGGTCTGTGTTCCTCACCCCAGGCAGATAGCAGTCCTGCTTTAACAGTTCCTGCTGCAGTTCATCTATAAACTCCAGAACACCGGATGGAGTACAGCCCCTTTTCAAAGCTATCGCTGCCGCCACTCCCGCCGCCTGGCCTGCTACAGCGCAGGTAGCCATCACCCGGGTCGAAGAAAATGCCACATGGGTACAGCTTATGGCCCTTCCGCCCAGAAACAGATTCTTTATGTTCCTGGAATACAGGCATCTGTATGGAATCGGATAGATCCCGTTTACCTTGTTCCAGACCGTCGGATCATCCTCTTCATTTAAAAAGCCCTCGACAGTATGGATATCCATGGGCCACCCGCCGTATGCAACGGTATCGGGAAAATCCTGTTCCCCCAGGCAGTCATGCTCTGTCAGCACGTAATCACCAATGAGGCGGCGGCTCTCCCGCTTTCCAGGAAGGAAGCCAACCCATTCCAGTTCCATACATTCCGCGCCGTGGCTGCCGCCGTTTTTTATGTGGTCCCACACACCGTAGACAGCCTTTAACAGCTCATCGCGGAGCAGTTCTGCATCTTCAATTGTACGTTTCACACCGCCTCCCAGCTCGATCCACCAGTATCCGGAGGTCACATCGCAGTGATCCCTGAATTTCAACTGTTCTTCTGTATAGGTGTTCGCCCAGAACGGCTTGACAAATGGGACGGGATGGCCCATATCACGTGCGGAGAACATCAGGGAATTTCCCATGGTACAGTGATCCCCCTCCTCCGGCGCCAATTCCTCACCGTACTGCCCCTTTGCTTCCCTGCCGATCCGGTACTCAGCTCCGGCCTTCGCTCCGAGAACACCGTCACCCGTTCCGTCCATAAACATATTCGCTTTTATATAAAACTTCTTTTCGGTCGTCAGCTGCTCCGCGCAGATGGCCGTAATTTTCTCCCCGTCACAGACCACATCCGTCATCTGTGTATTCAGATAGAGTTCCAGCTTCTCCTGATAATGGACTTTTTCCCACAGAACCGCATCGAAGATCGGGTAGATCATCTCCGGATTCCGCCGTTTGTTTTCCAAAAGGATTTCTTCTAAAATGCCGGTTTCCCTGGCATCAGGGCGGCTCATATGGTGGTCCGCCCCGCAGATATGCATACGCATCTCCGAACTGGCATTTCCGCCCAGTACCGGCCGGTTATGTACGAGTGCAGTCCGTATTCCGCCTCTGGCCGCCGCTATGGCGGCGCAGATTCCACCGAGTCCGCCCCCAACGACGACGAAATCATACTGTTTTTCAAGCATCCGTTCCAAAGCTTTCCCTCCTTATAGTTTCCGCGCGGTCACGGTCTCACTCCAAGCTCCAACAGTCGTTCCTGTACCTGTGCCGCCTTCAGCTCCCTGGGCAGTTTTTTATTTTTTACACAGAGCGCTGCTGCGATTCCCACTGCCTGCCCCATATTGGCACAAATTGGCATGACACGGTAATTGGAATGCGCCATATGTGTGCCCGATATATCACGCCCTGCCAGATACAGACCGTCCACCTTCTTCGGAACAAAGCAGCCATAGGGAATGGTATATCCCTTTTTCTGCTTAAATGTCTTCTGGCTTCCCGTTTCATCCAGGCCGTTCCCCGTCAAATTGTGAACGTCGAAGTTAAAGCTCGCCCTTGCCACCACCCAATCGTCAAATACTCTGGCCTCCAGAATATCCTGCTCCGTGATGGTGCTTTCGCCTTCAAAATGCCGCGTCTCCCGGATTCCGATCAGCGAGGCGGAGCTGATCAAATAGCAGTTTTCAAACCCCGGAACGATCATCCTCAAAAATTCGACGATACGGTCCATCTGCTCCCTGCAAACGAATGTGGCCCTGGTCAAATCCTCTGCCTTCGTTCCGTCAATTCCGGTACAGTTTGTCATGTTACAGGTGACTACTCCAGGAAGAGTGGTTTTGTAAAGCAGTACGTGGCCGGCCGGCTCCGGCAGATACTGACGGCCCAGCGTCTGTAAGTCCCCGGCGGGAATCTGGAACGTCTCTTCAAAGCCACCGGGAAATACTCCCCGTTCCACATCGACGCCAGCTACCTTAAACATGATAGAGGCGGGCTGCATCTTTCCATCCGTCTCGCGGCCCTTAAAGCAGGGGACTCCTGCCTTCACTGCTGCATCACCGTCTCCGGTGGCATCAATCACGATATCTGCAAGAATTGCCTGACGGCCCGATTTGCTCTCCACAATAACGCCCTTAATTATATCGCCTTCCATGACCACATCACTGACAAAGGTGTATAGGAGCAATTTGGCTCCGGCTTCCACAAGCATTTCCAGAAGCACAGTCTTAAGCCTCTCGGGATTGATGATCTGCCTGGCTCCGCCGTTGAAAAGATGGCCTTCCCGCTCCATACACTCCGCAGAACGGTCCAGAATTTCCTCATAAATACCGCCCTCTGTATTGCCCGTCCAGTGACTCATCAGTCCTGCGGTGGCAATTCCGCCCACATCCCCGGTCTGTTCAATCAGTACAGTGCGGGCACCTTCTCTGGCTGCCGTTATGGCCGCCGCCACTCCGGCCGGTCCTGCCCCCAGCACCAGCACCTGTGTTTCCCAAGCGACCGGAATCTCTCTCTTCGGTTCTTCTATGTAGTTCATGGATACCTCCTATCCCTTAACGGCCCCTGCCACCAGCCCCTTTACCAGGAATTTCTGACCCAGAACAAACACCAGAAACGCCGGTATCAGGGCGGAGGAGGCCGCTGCCATTACCAGATTATATTCTGTTACGCTTTCTTCAATAAAGTTCGTCAATGCGATCGGAATTGTATACAATCTCCAGTCGCTTAAAAATACCAGCGGCTCCAGATAGCTGTTCCAGTTCCATAAAAATACCACCATGGCGAGTGACGCCATACTCGGCTTTGCGATCGGCACCATGATCCGCGCCCATATTACATACTCATTTGCCCCGTCTACCCGTGCGGACTCCCGGAGTTCATCCGGAATCTGCATGAAGTACTGACGCATCAGGAAGGTTCCCGTGATCGTAATGAGTCCGGGAAGAATCAGGGTCAGATGCGTGCCCGTCAGCCCCATTTTGTTAAAGAGCACAAATTTGGGGATCAGCGTCACCTGACTCGGAATCATCATCGTCGCTAAATACAGGAGAAACAACACGTTGCTTCCGCGGAATTTAATTTTTGCAAACGCATATCCGGCCAGAGTGCTTGTGATGACAGAGCCCGTCAGGTTGATGACAGCGATTTTGATCGAGTTGAAATACGCCAGTCCGAAATGGTAATCCCGCGCAGCAACTCCTCCTATGTTCCATACTTTTTTATAGTTATCCGGATAAAAATACTCTGGTATCCATTTGATCGGCAGCTTCATAACATCCAGCGGCAGCTTCATGGAAGCGGACACCATCCAGATAAACGGAGTGACCATGGATAGCGCCACCAGTCCAATCAACACGGTGAAAAAGATTTTCACAGCGGTCCGTTTCATTTTATCCCGGTTAAACTGTACCTGTTTTTCCATATTTCCGCCTCCCCTCTTAATAACTTACCCATTTCTTCTGCCCCTTCCACTGTATGATGGTGATTGCAAACAGGATAAGGAAGAGAATCCATGACATGGCCGCCGCATATCCCATTTTATAAAAGGTAAACGCAGACGTGTAGATATAATATACGAGCACATTCGTAGCCGTTCCCGGGCCGCCTCTCGTCATGATCTGAATGGGTGCGAATACCTGGAAAGACGTGACAAACGTCGTAATTACCAGGAAAAATGTGGTTGGAGACAGAAACGGTACCGTCAGTTTAAAAAACTTGGTAATCTCCCCCGCACCGTCTATATCGGCCGCCTCGTAGACATCCTTCGGAAGCCCCTGGATCGCGGAGGTATAAATCATGTTGGCATAGCCTACACCCGACCATATGGTCATTATGATTAACGCGGGCAGCGCCCACTTCGGGTCTCCCAGCCACTGCGGCGGATTCTCCACTCCGAAGAATTTAACCAGCTGGGTAAATGGTCCCCAGGGAGAATACATCATCACCCATACAATGGCAACCGCCACAATATTGGATATATAAGGCATAAACAGGGCCAGTCGTATTGGAAGCTTGCCGACACAGTACTTGTCGATCACAACAGCCAGTATTAATGCCAGGAAAATGGTCAGCGGAACGACTGTAACCGCAAAGATGATCGTATTGATCAGAGAACTGATAAACCACTCATCCTTCCACATATCGATAAAGTTCTGAATTCCAACAAATGTCCAGTTTCCCAGGCCCTGCGTGTAATCCCAGTCCGTAAAGCTGATCACCAGTGAAAATACCATGGGAATCAGCGTAAACAACAGAACACCGATAATATTGGGAAGGATAAAGGAATATCCCACCAGATCTGTTTTTAACTGTCTGCTCATCTTTCTTTTCACGGTTTCCTTCCTCCTTTCCTTCACTTTCTCTGATTTTTTGCGCAGAATGGCCGGAGACCGGCTTTCCAGCCTCCGGCCGCTTTCAGAAATCTGCGTAGTCCGCCTCTACTTCAAGAGGGCATCCGCGCGTTCCTTGGCCTTTGCCATTCCTTCTTCTACAGTCTGCTGTCCGATAAAGATCTTCTCAAGCTCTTCCGTTGCAACCTTCTTCACTTCGGCGATATGGTTCGTAATAGAGGGAACCGCGTAATTATCGGCCGGTGTAATTAAAATCTTCATGGCGGAATCTAAGTCAATGTGATCTTCGGCTCCATTTAAAAATGCTTTTGCTACCTCTTCCGGATTATACGTATTGGCTGCGGGTACTCTTCCGCCTTCCACGACCGGAATCATGCCTTTCGTTGCGTACCATTTCGCAAATTCCCATGCCGCGTCAATATTCTCCGACTTCGGATTGATGCATAAATGATCGCCGTAACCGCCCTGGGTATAGTTTCTCTGTCCTTTTTCCACCACCGGATACGGTGCGAATGCCGTGGTAAAATCATGAGGATACGTGGCAGTGTCTTTAATGCTCCGGACCATCCACGGGCCGACTGTCATAGCCGATTTTCCGGTAAGGAACATTCCCTCCTGAGAAAGCTTCTGTGTCACGGAATCCGTATGGGTCGGGGATGTCTTATCGACATTCATCATGCTGTTGATTAAATCCACTGATTTAACAACGACCGGATCGGTAAAGCTGGTTTCCGTCCCGCTTAAATACATCGGATCCCCGCCGTTCGTCTGCGCTACCAGATAGGTAAACAAATATGTGAGATCCTGCTGGGAATTCCAGAACATTCCATACACTTTATCCTGTCCCTCTCCATGAGTCAGCTTTCTGGCGGTCTCTGCAAATTCTTCATATGTCCATTCGGTCGGAATCTCAATGCCGGCCGCATCAAACATGTCTTTGTTGATAACGATTCCATACTGGTCCAGTTTCGTCGGGATGGAGTAAGGCTTGCCGTCCACAAAGTACGCTTCCGCCATATTGCCGAAATACTGTTTCAAATCAAATCCGTCTCTCGCCATCAGATCGGTGAGATCCAGCGCCATATTGCCGCCTGCTCTTTTGGCCAGAACGTCTGTGGCATAGGTCATATAAAGGTCCACGCCAGTGCCGGACAGTAAGTTTGTCTCCAGCTTCAGGTTTCCGGTGTCGTCATTCACAAACCGCTCGTACTCCACCTGGATTCCCTTGTCTTTATACAGCTCATTGAAATTATCACAGGCCGCCTGAGGACCTGCCTCGGCAGGAACGCCGCCCCACATTCTCAGAATGACCGTCTCCTTCTCGCTGTTTCCCGCAGCCTCCGTTTTCTCTCCTTCTGTCTTCTGTTCCTCTGTTTTTTGTTCCTGGGATCCGGATGCTGCTGCATCCTCCGGCTTCTGGGAACCGGAGCAGCCCGATAATACGGACAGTGCCATTGCTGTAGTTAAAACCAACGCCCATACTTTTTTCATATTTCTCACGATTACGTCCTCCTTGTTTATTATCATACTCTGGCCGGCCTTTTGTTTCTGTCTATACTATAACAAAAAAGGCAGGCAGGAACCATATTCCTGCCTGCTGTCTTTCTACCGATTTCTGCCATCCGGCAAATCTAAGACGTGTTTCTTCTCCCACGTTCTCTCATATCCTGCTATTTTTCTTTCATATTCTGCTCCATCAGGGATCTACGGAACTCATTCGGTGACTGTCCCGTCCTTTTTTTATACTGGGCGCTGAAATAATTGGGATTGGAAATACCGATTTGCTCTGCGATCTCATTGATTCTCAAATCCGTATTCTGCAAAAGCTTTCTCGCCTTCTCCATCCGTACCATGCCGACATATTCCATGAAGCTGATTCCCGTCTCCTCTTTAAATACGTGGGAAAAACGGCTCTCGCTCATTCCGGCCACCTCCCCAATCCTGATAATGGACAGTTCCTCCGACAGATGATCACAGACATAGCTCTTGACCCGGGCAATCTCCCGTCTGCACGGCTTGCCTGTCATACTCTCATATTCCTTCCGATAGAGTGTAAGCAGCTCACGCACCGCGCACTCAATATCTCCATAACACGCATAGCCGCCGATGGCATCTTCCAGATTCGCCCCGTTTTCATCTCTGATGCTCTCTACGTCAATCCCATACCTTGACAGTCCCAGGTTCAGCTTTTTATACGCCTTCATCAGTCGTCTTCGAATATCCTCCGGGCGCCAGCAGCCCTTGTCCTCAAAAAACAGCAGCAGTTTTTCCATATAATCTTCCATTCCATGGAAATCACCATTTAAGAGCAGCTGCTCCAGCGGGGCGGTCCGGTACTCCTCCGGAAGTACCATATCTTCATATTCGCGTACTGGTCCGGCGGCCAGTTCTCCTGTCTGCCGGAAAAACCGCTCTCCCAGAAGCTTTTTGTTCCGCTTTGCCGCTGCTTTCAGCTTCTCGATGCCGCACAGTTCTCCGCTCACGGCGCCGCTGATTCCTATCCCGTAATACTGCTTAATATATTTTACAAGCGTGCCGAATTTAAGCTCCAGGATCTCAAAAAATCCCTTCCAGTCCTGGGCCTCTCCCTGGTTTATCACCACCAGAAAGTCCTGGTCCGGATCCAGAAACACCTCGGCCCGGCCGCCCCGGCCTAAAATTTCGGTGATAATATTTTCCATGGAGAACACAAAGAGATCATTTTCCAGAAAATCTCCTCTTTTTCTAACAATCTCAAGACTGTCCGGCTGTATTGTCACAGCACAGTATGGTCTGCGGAAATCGATCTTTAAGTGAATATCATCGAAGCCCTTCTGCACACCGCCGAGAAAGCCGTCTTTCTTCGTTAATGCCTGCCTGACAAGATTATTTTTGATGGCATCCAGGTTCTTATAAACCACCTCGCTCGTATCGCTCCTCGGCTTCATCTCCTCCTCATCCAGGTCCATACTGGCTTCATCCATAATCTTAAGCAGTTCATCTACATGAATTGTCAGTTTAAAAATGTAATCATAAGCCCCCAGCTTCATTGCTTTTCTGACATTTTCAAAATCATTGTAATTGCTCAGAACGATAAACCGTATTCTTGGATAGTCCGCCGCACATTTGGCGATCAGGTCAAATCCATCCATAGGCTGCATTTTCAAATCTGTCAAAATAATATGCGGCTCATACTGCCGGATCTTTTTAAGCGCCTCTTCTCCATCTGAGGCATCTGCTACAATCGTATATCCATACTGTTCCCAGGATGTCATGGACTTTATGCCGATTCTCACCAGTACCTCATCATCCACAATCATGACCTTTTTCATCGTCTTCCCCCTCTATGACCGGCAGTGTAAATGTTACCGATGTTCCATGTGTCGCCACGCGCTCCAGTGTCAGTCCGTACTGCGCGCCAAAGGTGATGCGGATACAGGAGTCTACATTAGTCAGGCCAATCCCCGTCAGACTATCTCCCTTTCCAGCAGTCTGGCGAAACGTCTCAAACTGCTCAATCACCTCGTCTGATATTCCGATGCCGTCATCCTCTACGAACAGATAGAGTATCTGATCCTCCGTGTATCCGTATATCCGGATGGTGATCTGTTCCCGCTGTTTGTCATACCCGTGAATCAGCGCGTTTTCCACCACAGGCTGAAGAATAAATTTCATCATTCGAAGCTGTTTCATCTCATCCGGAATATCAATGTCAAGACTGCAATAGTCCTGATACCGGTAATTGTGAATGTATACAAAGTTACGGATATTGTCCAGCTCGTCTTCCAATGTCACCAGGCGGTCATCCCGGCTCATGCTGTAATTCAGCACGCTGGCCAGGGCGTCGATGCTTTCCACAATATTATGAGCGCCGCGTATCATCGCCATCCAACGGATTGTGGTCAGGGTATTAAACAGAAAATGCGGATTCAACTGCGCTCTCAACGATTCATAGCGGTACTGCTCTTTGATCTTGTTTTCCTCCTGCAGGCGGGCGAACAACTGCTTAATGTTGCCATCCAGACGGCAGAATGCCTGGTTTAAATGGCCGATCTCATCCTTCCGCTCCGTATCAATCCCGGAAATCTCGCTCTCGATCGTATAGTCTCCCATCTTCTTCGTCAGAACCACGATTGGCCTCACCAGGAGCCGCACCGCGGCATAAGAGATTGCTGTTATCAACACCAGCATGACTAAAATTACGGCATTAATCCGCTTCGTCACCATGCTGACCTCACTCAGCACTTCCTGATACCCGGTAAAATGAAAAACCTTCATCTGCTGCCCGTTAAATACCCAGGGCCTCGGTATTGTATAAAAATTCAGCAGATACTCTGTTCCATTGGCGCTGCATCGTAAATTCCCGCTTTTTTTACCAGTGGTCTGCCGGTACAGCGCATCTAAAGCGTCCTCACCAATCTTTCTCTCCTTGTCATTGTTCAGCAGAATCTGGCCGTCATCCACACATACGTAAGCGACATCATCCTCATAGGCATAGGTCATCATCATCTCGCTGAACCGGGACTGTTCCATACTGAGTATCAGTGTACCTGCCCGGTCCCCTGTCGTTCCGTCTTCCATCAGGGATCTTGCAAGCGATATGTACGTCTCTCCCTTATCCTTTTCCTCCGCAATATACGGCGGACTGAACATGGACCACGTCACATGGCCCCACTGGTTCATACTCTCGGCAACCCAGTCCTGCTTCAGAAGGAATTCATAATTTCTATAGTTTAGGCTCCAGTTGGAATAGACACGCCCATAGTTGTCAAACAGAATGACCTTTACATCCTCCATGCCGGCTCTTCCTCTGTAAATGCTGAGCTGATCCAGAAGCTGGTTGAAATAGACTACATTTTCAAATTCCGTTCTGTTTTCATCCCCTATGCGTTCGATCAGTTCCTTATCGAATACGAAGACATCAGAAAGAGAGGCCAGTTCCTCCAGCCCCTCTGTAATATTGCGCTCTCCTCTCGATATATCCTGAATAATCCTTTCGCTCAGTTTTTCCTGAATAAAGTTCTCCATGTTAATCCGTATATAGAGACATACGCCCGCGAACGGGATCACCACGCAGATCACAATCAGCAAAAACATCTTAACCGAAAACTTTGATATTCCCCCAAACAGTCTTTTCATCCCCGCTACCACTCACTAGCTTCCAAACACCTTCCGGCACAGTTCAAAATACTCCTGACACAGCGGATACCCGGCCAGTTCCCTGATCCGTTCCGCCACTCCGTTATAATACCAGGCGTGCTCCGACTTCCTCTTTTCATTGAACCTGTCCCAGATTGCTTCGCCCATTACCATATAATCTCTGGCCGTGCACCGCAGGTTGCTTAACTTATCCCCCAGAATCAGGATCTTGCTCTCCCTCGGAGCCGTATCCAGATGATCAAGGGTCGCCGCCTTGCGTTCCTTCCAGGACTTCGTCTTGTCCTCCGTCTCCGCCATCACGAGCGCCGCTACCCGCGGACCAAATAAGGTCTCCAGCTGCTGCTCCGATACTCCCGCATCCTCCACTACATCATGGAGAAGCGCCGCACAAATCAGTTCTTCGTCCTCCGACATCATGGAAACGATCACTGCCGTCTCCAGCGGATGGACGATATAAGGAACTCTGGTTCCTTTCCTGAAGGCCCCCTCATGGGCCTTCATCGCAAATGCAACGGCCTCGTCAACCATATGGCATCTCCTTCTAAGCTCTTTCTTAATATATTACCACAATTTATTACGATTTAACAGATCATCTTGTAAGAAACGCTTTTTTCTGTTATGCTAGGAAACGTAAAAAACATGAGGAGGAACCTTAATCAATATGAGTCCATATACCAACAATTCCAGGCAGAACCGAGGGAGAGGAGGCTCCAACCGGCACGATTCCGGACGGAGTGACTTTATGACGGTCCTCCTGTTTTACGTGCTTCCATTTATTGTCGTCAATTCCATTATCTTTATTCTCGTCACCGCGGCTCCGAAGGGCGATCTGACCATCGGGGAGGCCACCAATTTTACGACAACGACCATGGAATTAAAGATAAAATCACTGCTTCCCATCAAGGAGTTGACTGTGACGCTGGACGGCAACGCAGTGGAGCTCACCAAAACCGCCTCCAAGACCTACGCGGCGACGCTCGGCTCCAACGGAACCGTAAAAGTGAGTTTAACTGCCTTTAACGGCATGAAAAATATATTTTCCGAACAGGTCAATGTCCTGGACGACACTCCGCCAAGCATAAAGGATTCCATCATCGAGGACGGCGTTCTTTCCTTCCGTCTGGAGGATACCCAGTCCGGAGTGAATTATGACACCATATACGCATACGATGATGACACGCCGGAGATTCTTCCGCTCTCTATCGACCGCAGCACCGGACTCGTCACGTTCGATATGCAGAAGGAGAATCTGACCATCTGTGTAAAGGACTTAATCGGCAACGAGGCCCGTGTAACGATCACACCTCAGGGCGAGAATCTGGACCCGGAGGAAGCGGCTGCCCAGGCCAGCCAGGAAGCAGCCCAGGCCAGTGATGCGGATGCCGGTGACAGCGCTGAGAACGACGCCAATCTGGAAACAGCAGAATAACAACATAACTGCCATACAAAAACCCGGGAGAGCATTTCAGCTGAATCCATCAGTTGAAATACTCTCCCGGGTTTTTGACTCCCCCCTCAGTTCTCATACAGTTTTAATGCTCACACTCCTCCACGACCTTAAATCCTACCAGCTTAATCGTCCGCGGTCCATGGCCGAGAATAATCCTCCCGATATCCTCCAGTCCTTCCAGATAAAGACTGATCGTAGCCGTTGAGTTTTTTCCCACACCGTCACAGATTTCGCGGATGGTGGGAGAATACAGATTTTCAGAAACAAAGTACACGATAAATTGATAAATTCTCTCCTGCAAGTCATAATCCCATCGTAAGCCTCTCAATTTTTCTCCTCCTGAATTTAAAAACCTTATTTCATCATACCATATTTTGGTAATTTCCAAAAATGGTAATTTTTTCCAGAGTCATTTTTTGTCGGAATTTGGGACCGACGGACGGATTCTACAGTTTTGATGGGTCGAAAAATCGCCCGGAAAGCTCATTTTTACGTTACTATTTGCACTTTTGGTAAAAATACAGTATATTATAGAAAAAAACTATGGGAGGTGTCCTATGACGATTCAGCAGCTGAAATACATCATAAAAATCGTAGAATGCGGATCGATCACGGAGGCGGCGAGGCAGATGTACATATCGCAGCCCAGCCTTTCCGCGGCTTTAAAAGAACTGGAATCAGAATTTGGAATTGAACTTTTCTACCGGACAGCGAAAGGGATATCCTTGACAGCCGAAGGCACGGAATTTTTATCGTATGCGCGCCAGATCATTGAGCAGACGCAGCTTTTAGAGCAGCGCTATACAAATGGAAAGCCGGCGAAGCGGCTCTGCTCCGTATCCACGCAGCACTATGCATTTGCGGTCAACGCCTTTGTCAACTTAATTTCCCGGATCGATACGGATGAGTATGAGTTTACATTAAGGGAAACACGAACGTACGAGATCATAGAAGATGTGGCAAATTTCCGAAGTGAGGTGGGGATTCTCTACTTCAGCCAGTTTAATGAAAAGGTGCTGAAAAAGCTGCTGAAGGAGCATCATCTGGCCTTTGTGCCCCTGTTCGAGGCGGCTCCCCACGTGTTTATCAGTTCCGCCCATCCGCTCGCCAAACGGGAGGCGGTCACTCTCGATGACTTAGAGGACTATCCGTTTCTTGCATTTGAACAGGGAACCTATAATTCCTTTTATTTCTCAGAGGAGATCTTAAGCACCGCCCCGCATAAGAAGACCATTCACTTAAGCGACCGGGCGACTCTGTTTAACCTGCTGATTGGTCTGAACGGCTACACGATCTGCAGCGGAATACTAAACAGCAATCTAAATGGTGATAACATCGTGTCCGTACCGCTTCAAACGGAGGAATGGATGCGGGTGGGCTATATTTGCAGCGATAAATTCCCCTTAAGCCCGATTTCACTTTCCTATATCAGCGAACTGAAGAAGCTGATTCTGGAAGAAGGTTTCACCATTCTGCCGGAGGCCGGCCGGTAAGATTACTTATGCGGCCAGCAGGCGGCAGACAGCCTCGTGAATCTTTGCCGCAACGTAAGGATTGTTCATGGTATAAAGGTGAATGCCGTCGACGCCACGCGCAATCAGATCCACGATCTGGTCCACCGCGTAGGCGATACCGGCGTCACGCATAGCCTCGGGATTATGCTCATACCGTTCCATCATTGCGGTAAATTTTGAAGGCAGGCTTACGCCGCAGAGAGATACCATACGCTCGATCTGCTTTTTGTTGGTAACCGGCATGATCCCCGCCTCCACCGGGACGTGAATTCCCGCCAGAGAAGCGCGTTCCCGGAACCGGTAGAAACAGTCATTGTCAAAGAAGAGCTGTGTAATCAAATGGTCGGCGCCTGCGTCCACCTTGGTCTTTAAGCTGCGGATATCAGTCAGGATGTTTTCCGATTCCGTATGGCCTTCCGGATAGCAGGCCGCCAGCACATTGAATTCCCTGAACTCATCGTGTTCTTTTATAAAGGAGATCAGGTCACTGGCATGCTCGAAGTCGCCGTCCGGGCGGCCTCCCTCGGGGATATCCCCGCGCAGAGCGAGAATATTGTCGATTCCTGCTCTCTTAAATCCGCCCAGCAGGCTGATTACATCGTCTCTCTTAAGGCCAATGCATGGCAAATGCGCCACGCTCTCGATCCCGTATTCATTCTTGATCCTGGAGGCAATCTCCGTCGTCGCCTTACAGTTTTCACTGCCGCCCGCCCCGTATGTAACGCTGATAAAATCCGGATTCAGTTTTCTTAAACTGTCCAGTGTCTCGTATATCGTCTCGACCGGATTGGTTCTCTTCGGAGGAAAGACCTCGAAGGACAGCACCGGTTTCTTTGCAAATATATCTGTTGTTTTCATGTTTCTATCTCCCTGCCGGTTGGGCCATATGCAAAGGGCAGCTGCCCCTTTCGCCTTTGGCGGCTCTGATTTTATGAACATAATCATAGCATAGATCGAAAGCATAGGGAAATATAGATTTTGTATTGTATTATATAGGTATTTCCTATGGGATATCAGAACCAAAACACTTGACATACTTCAGGCTTTCTAAGTATTCCTCATCCCCTTTGAGGTGCTCAATGATAATCGGCATATCCGGATTGACGTGTTCTGCCAGCCTGATATAATTCCTTAAATCCAGCGTCCCGTCTCCGCAGGCCGTCTCCTTTAACTGGAACGTAAATTCCTCCCGCAGGGATACGTCCTTAATATGGCAGCTTTTTATCCGGTCTCCCAGCATCGCAAAGCACTGCTCCATAAATTCATGATTGTTAAAATACTTATCCGGGCTTGTAATCCAGTTTGCCAGATCCATATGCACGGCAAACCGCTCCCGGTTCACATCCTCCAGCAGCCGCAGATACTGCTCCGGACCGGCTGGTACCATCCAGGGCATCGGTTCCAGCGTATAATACGTCCGCTCCGGCATTGCTTCATCAATAATATTCTGAATGGAACGCACCGTCTTCTTCCAGTGCGCCTCTGTAAAATTCTCCTTGTAAGCCCCAACCCACCGGCTTCCCGCGCTTCCAGCTATATTGACGCAGCATGACGCGCCAATCCGGTCTGCCAGCTGAAGCTGCCGGACACAGCGGGTGAAAACCTCACTCCGCACATCTTCATCCGGTGACAGCGGATTGGACCACGCCCCTACCTCAGCGATTGTAAGCCCTTCCTGCTCTGCGGCTTCGGCATACGCACCGACAACCGCCTCTCCCGCCATATAATCCACAGGAAATACAACACAGCCGCAGCCGATGGCTTTCATATTGGCCGCCCACTCCTTTGGAGTCTCATGTTTCAGCGGCGACGCTAATCCCAGCCTCATATTCTATTCTCACTTTCTGTCCTGTCTGACTTCTCCCGCAGAATCCCCCTCCATCAGAGGCTCCGGCCTCCCGCAGGTTGTCTTCATATAATAGCACCCGCCGCTCTTCGCAGCTTCCATGATTCCGTTTATAGCTTCCAACACGTGGCAGACCAAATCCATTCCGGCTCTTGCAGGCCTGTTTTCATTTATGGCCATCGCTAAATCCAGCGCCCCGCCTCCTCTTATATACTCCGCAGTCTCGGGATAGAGCCGTCTCAGTTCCTCTTCATCCGGGAAACTGCGGTTTAACGGCTCTGCTGCGGCCGTACGGTCCGCCAGCACTGTCTCTTTCCTGGTGACCTCCGGCATTCCCGACGACATATTGGGATCCGGTGCAGACAGCGTCCCCTCTGTTCCATATATCTCAAACATCGGCAGAGTAGATTTCCAGATATCGAAGCTGATGGTCAGATTGGCAATCAGCCCGCCGGTAAGCTTTAAAAGGGCCGTATAATAAGTGGGAGTCTCAACGGTAAGCTCTTCGCACGCCAAAGGCTGGCTGTATATCTTCCGCTTCTCAAATCCGGTTGCCGCCATGGCTCTGATCTCCGCAATAGGTCCAAACAAGGCCACGACAGCAGTTATATAGTATGGTCCCATATCGTAAAGCGGCCCGGCCCCTTCCTGGTAAAACTGAGCCGGCGCCGGATGCCACGTTTCCACTCCGCAGGACATCATCGCCGCGTTTAAGTAGAGCGGCCGTCCTATGGCTCCCCGCTCCAGAAGCAGTCTGGTCCGCTGCAGCCCCGGTCCTAAAAACGTATCCGGAGCACCGCCGATCCGCACTCCCCGCTCCTCTGCCAGCTTCGTCAGCTCCCTCGCCTGTTCCCAGGTAAAGGCAAATGGCTTCTCGCAGAATAAATTCTTACCCGCCATCAGAATCCGGCGGTTTAATTCATAATGGAACTTAGGCGGCGTCAGATTGATAATCATGGAAACGTCCTTATTTTCAAGCAAACGGTCCGGATCGGACCACGTTTCTATCCCGAACTCTCTGGCACGCGCCTCTGCCTTCCCGGTATCCACGTCTGCACACGCCACGATTTCCAGAGGCTGGTACAGCTCCTGTATGTTCTTTATGTAGGTACTGCTGATCACACCGCAGCCTAAAATACCTGTTTTCACTCTATCCATAAGTTCTATTTTCTCTTTCCCCCACGCTCTAGTACAGCTTTGCACTGGTGCTGTTTCTAACGATCAATTCCGCCCCCGATATCCGGATCACCCGGTACGGGCGTTCCGGATTCTCAATTCTCCACAGGATCGTCTCCGCAGCGCTCATCCCCAGCTCCTCCCGGTTCACACTCACCGTAGTCAAATCCGCGGCCAGCGATTCGCTCAGATTATCAAAACCGGCCACCGCCACCATCTCCGGCACCTTTACCCCCGCTGCGCGGAAATACCGCATCAACGAAATGGCCAGCACGTCATTAAAACACACCACCGCCGTAGGGAAATTCTTCAAATGCGAAAGCCGCTCCTCTGCCTCAATCTTCTGTACGATCTCCTGGAACTCTCCGATAAAACAGTCCTCCGATCCCACGTTTAACCCCGCGGCCGCCAGCCCCCGGCGGTAGCCCTGCCACCGCTCCTTATTCGTCAGCTGGCCGTTTATGGCTCCGGCATAACCGATTCTCGTATGTCCCAGATCTGCCAGATGGCCGATCAGCACCTTCATGGGCTCTTCGTTTACGCCCATGATAACATCTGAGAAAAGCCCTTCCGTCCACGCGTCTTCCACCGTATCCACAGCCACCACCGGAAGTCCGCACTCCCTGATCCGGCGGATATGGTGTTTCTTAAAATTCCCCAGCTGAATGATTCCGCTGGCCGTCCTGGGATTAAAGTTAATCGGGAACTCAAAATCCGTATCCTCCGACAGATCCAGAAAACACAGATTCAGATTATAGCCGCGTTTCGTCAGAGTCCTGACCATTCCGCTGATGACAGGCGCCCAGTAAGAGTCCGTTGTACAGTTTAAGTTTGAAAAAAGGCAAATCTGTTTTAAATCCGACATCGTCACATTTCCCTCCTGTTCCGAAGGGACTTCTGCCTCCTGCATCTGTCTCTCAGAAATATGCCGGTATCCGAGCTGTTTTGCCGTGCTCAAAATCAGGTTCCGCGTCTCCTCGCTGACTCCCGAGGCATAATTTAACGCCTTGGAAACAGTCAGTCTGGATATTTTCAAATAATCTGCTATGTCTTGCTGTGTTGTCCTCATCTTCGTACCCCCTGGGTTCTGACAATCTCTTTTATTGTTACGGTTCACGCTGTGCACAGTAACCTTTTATCACAAATGAACACCGTTGCCGGCAATTACGTCTCTGTACCAGTATCCGGAATCCTTGATAGTCCTCACCTGTGTTTTGTAATCGACATGAACGATTCCAAAACGCTCAGAGTAACCCTTTGACCATTCATAATTATCCATCAGGGACCACAAAAAATATCCCTCAACAGGAGTCCCTTCCTCCGCCGTTTTCTTTAAGCAGCGCAGATACCGCTGCAGAAAATCGATCCGGTTCGGATCATGGACCTTTCCATCCAGCGAAACACTGTCGTGAGCCGCCATCCCATTTTCTGAGATATAAAACGGCTTCTGATATCTCTCATATAAAAACCTGGGACCCCAGTACAGACTCTCCGGCGTCACCGGCCATCCGATGGATGTGCGGGCGTATCCCGGCTCACGCGGGACATAGCGGTATCCGCCGTTTCCATCCGCGCGTACCGCGCTCCCGTTATAGATATTCTGACAGTAGAAATCGATCGGCTCAGAGATCACTTCCATGTCCTTTGCCCCGATCTCCGGCATAATATCCCGGTACAGGCGAACCCCTTCCTCTGGGTATTTCCCGAAGAGAACAGGATCGCTCCACCAGGGAATATTCCACATAAAATTATCCGGATCCGGACATAAATCAAAAGTTGCCTTTCTCGCAGCCTCCACATCCTCCTGTTTCTGCGTATACGGATAATGGGCGCTGCACGTCGGCGCATACCCAATTTTAGCATGCGGAGCCACTTTCCTCAATACTTTTGTGGCTTTTCCATGGGCAAGAAGCACATGATGAGCCATCTCCAGAACGGCTCTCCGGGACATGATATTTCCCGGGGCATGCTCGCCGGTCACGTGGCCGAGACCTATAAAACACTGAGGCTCATTAAACGTAATATAGTGTTTCACTTTATCGCCCAGATACTCCGCCACGATCCGCGCATACTCTGCAAAATAATCTGTGATCGCAGGGTTCTGCCAACCGCCGATCCGGTAAAGCCCGTATGGCAGATCCCAGTGGAACAGTGTCACATACGGCTCAATCCCATTCTTAACGAGTTCATCCACCAGGTTCTTATAAAAGCGGAGGCCTTCCTCATTCACCGCCCCGTATCCCTGCGGCAGAATCCTGCTCCAGGCCACGGAGAAGCGGTAGGCCTTTAACCCAAGCGCCTTCATAATCGCCACGTCCTCCGCATAGCGGTGATAGTGGTCCGCCGCCACATCCCCCGTGTGCCCGGAAAATGTCTTTCCCGGCATGCGGGCAAATTCATCCCATACGGTTAAACCTCTGCCGCCTTCCGTCACAGCCCCCTCTACCTGATAGGAAGCCGTTGCCGCTCCCCACACAAATCCATCCTTAAATCCCATCCTGTCACTCCTTTCTTCCAGCCTGATGCAGCATAGCAGTTCCACGGTAATCCACATAGATTTCCTTGTTATCCGCAAGCACTTCCCCTACCGCCAGACGATATATTCCTCGGCCGACTCAGCCGCCTCAATCTGGCCGTTCTCCGCCCCCATGGCCGTCTTCATACGCCCCGGGTGAACGGAAAAGACGCGGGTCGGTATACCCAGCGCAGCAACCGTCTGCTTCAGTATAAAGCCATACTGTGCAATTGCCGTCTTACTCATACAGTAGGCGGCGTACTTTGGCCCCACTCCGTCAATCGAGACCACCTCAGACGAAATATTAATCACGGTTCCTCCTCCGCTCTCCGTCAGCAGGTCGAAAAAGCGGCTGCAAATATAGACAGGACCTATGGTATTTACTTTAAAGGTCTTCTCCAGCTCCTCATAGCGGTCCGTCAGAATGGTTCCTTCCCTGTTTAAGAGCACTCCGGCCACATTGATCAGGATTTCCAGACGGTCCGTGTATTTCCCGACTGCCGCTCTCGCCGCCTCAATACTGTCTTTATCCGAAATGTCCAGCAAGACGGGAATCAGCCGGGGATTGCCCTTCAGTTCTTCCAGCTCCATCAAATCTTCTGTCTGCAGCACACCTGCGAAAACCCGGTGTCCCTCGCTTAAAAATTTTCTGCATAACGCGGCGCCCAGTCCCATAAGCGCCCCCGATACCAATACATCCATCGCTTCTACCTCCATCCGCGTACAAACGGGCCGCCGCACTGATTCAGTGCAGCAGCCCCGTTTTTCACCAGAGCGTATTTAAACATTGCTCTACTGCGTGTTCTGCAATTCCTTTTCCATTCTTCCCTGCAGATCCGCCAGCAGCGGCTCCGGGTCCTTATCTTCATAAAGGCACTTATCACGGACGGAGATCAGTTCCTGGCCCATGACGCTTCGAATGCTGCACAGCGCCGGAGTATTGGAGTGCTCGTTAAAGACCATATTCTTAATAACTGAATAGCGTTCGTCATTCTCCTTTACCAGAGTCAGCTCGTCGATAACGTCTTTTCTGGTAGGTGTGCTGTACCATGTCTTGTTGTTGTCATCCGCAATATATGCGTTGGCAATGTAATCGACAAACCGGGCAGCCGCATCGATGTTCTTTGCCCCCTTAGGCACGCAGTACGTATTGACGCCCAAAACGGAACCGCCGTACAGCTCCGGATGGCTGTCGCTTACTACCATCGGCACTACCGTATAGTCCATATCCGGCACATACTGCTTAATCGCGTTGTTAAACCAGTTTCCATTCATCGTCATGGCCACTTTTCCCGTAAAGAACGCGTGATCCGGCGAGAATGCGCCTCCAAAACCGGAAGCGAAGGATTTAATCTTCTCCGGGTTATATTTTTCTGCATACTTTCTCTGCCAGTTCATCATCTCGACAAGGTCCGGATCGGTAAGGTTGATCTTCCCATCCTCATAAATCTGAGCGCCAAAGTACCATGCCTGATTGTAAACGTCGGTCTCCGCGCCGTCAATCCATGGGATAAAGCCCATTGTCGTATAGTCGTCGCCTTCCTTCACCGTCATCTTATCCGCCCACTCATCCAGTTCCGATATGCTCTTCGGCGGATTGCTCACGTCCAGGCCGGCCGCAGCCGCTTTTTCATTATTAATGAAAAGCATCTGCGTGTCCGTCTCCATCGGCATGATGTACCATGCTCCATCGATATCCATCAGGCTCTGAACGCTGGGCTGATAGTCGTCTCTGGATCGGCCAAGCTTCTCCATAGCCGCAGACACGTCCTCGAAGGCGCCCTGGGCCGCCATAGGATAGGTCAGAAGGTTCGGTGCACAGATGACGTCCGGTACATTGCCGGAGGCGATGGCCGCCATCAGCTTTCCATTGGTAATTCCCGCATCCGGCGGCACATACGTAGCATCTACTTTTATGCCCGGATTGTTCTTTTCAAATTCCTCGATACGCCACAGATCCCAGGTCTCCGAATCTCCACCCCACGGATACCAGTATTTGATTACAACCTCTCCTTCCGCCGGCATCTGCGCTGCTTCCGATTTGCTCTCCTCCGTCTGTGCTCCGGCCTCCTTCGTGGTCTCGCTCTGTGTGGTATCACTCTTTGTGGTTTCATTCTTTGTGGCCGCTGTACCGCCGCATCCGGCCAGATTGCACGCTACTGCCGCTGTAAGAACCAGTGCTACTCCTCTTTTTCTCATGAAATGCTCCTCCTTCTTATTTTAATGATTCATTTCAGCCTTCCGGCTCATATTTTAAATTGAACAGGATTCCATACTTCTCCATGGACTCCGGAAGCGGATACTCGCCCCCCGGATATTTTCCATGGTGTCTGACCGGGCAGCCCCTGTCTTCGAAAAATGCGACGGCTTCCTCCAGATCATCGACCATAAAGCCCACGTGATGGAATACCACGTCCTTATCCCCCAGTGCTTCCTTCCAGGAGCTGTCGCATTCATCCGGTTCCATGATCTCCAGGAACAGCTGGCCCATGTCAAATCCGCATAGCCTGGCCTGCGTGCCTGAAGCGATTCCCCTGAATTTCGTCTGCGCTATTTCCACCGGCGGCATCGAATTGATCTCAGGCATAGGGACTCCGAACACTTCCGCGTACAGCGCCGCCGTCTTTTCAATATCTCTGGCGACCAGTCCTACCTGACAGCAGGTCTTTGGATTAATGATTCCTTTTCTCTTCCCCATCTCGTATCTCCTTCTCTTAAAAGCTTTCCAGAAGCTCAAAAATCAGTTTTAGATCTTTTCTTGCATCAATATAGGCGTACATTCCCGAACCATTTCCGTAATTGCCCTTTTGCATCAGCGGAAATCCTTTTTCACCAAGAGTCTTTATCTTGCCCTCGGCATCTTTTACCTGGAAGGCGATGTGATGAAGTCCCTCCCCCTTTTCATTGAGAATATCCCGCCAAGCGCTGGGCTTCTCATCCGGTTCAATAAGCTCAATTTGTACCGTTGGCGTATCGAAAAACATCATCTTGCAGGAGGCCGTGGACCGTTCCCCGCAGACTTCCGCCTTTACAATCTCATCGGGGCCGGAATCCGCAACCTCCGGCCTCTCGATTCCAAAGAAATCTGCAAAGGCCTGCCCTGTCTTCTCCACATCATTGACTACCAGTCCAATCTGACACACCACATTTGTTTCTATTACGCTTCCCATTTTACTTCCTCGCTTTCTCCTTAAATTTATCTTTCTTCTTATTAAATATGTTAAGACTCTTCTTTGCCAAAACCGGTTACCTTCAGCATGACAAAGGTCAAAATCATCGCAGCCACCAGCATGATCCAGGCCATCGCGGATGCATACCCCATCTTCATAAACTTGAACGCATTGTTATACAGATAATATCCGAAGAAGGTCGTCGAATCATTGGGACCTCCGTTCGTCATAACGAAGGATTCTGTGAACTGCTGCAGCAGCTTGATCATATAAGTGACCACATTGTACACAATAATCGGCTTCATAAAAGGAATGGTAATGTACCGGAACTTATGTAGGATATTGCCTCCATCGATCTCCACTGCCTCATAAAGGCTCGTCGGTACATCCTGCAGACCGGCCAGGAATATAATGATCAGATTACCGGAGCACCATAAATTCATCAGAATCATGCCCGGCTTCGCCCACCGTGGACTGGCCAGCCAGCCCGGTCCGTCGATCCCGATCAGTGCCAGCCCCTGGTTTACCGCCCCATTGTCCTTAAGGAGCCAGATCCACAGAATGCAAAGCACCACCATCGGCACCAGCGTCGGCATGAAAAATAATGTCCTGATAAAAGAAACGCCTCTCAGTCTCCGGTCATTTACAATTGCTGAAATGATAAATGTTACGATGATAATTATGGGAAGGCCCACCACCATCATATACCCTGTATTCAAAATGGACTTGATAAACAGAGGATCACTGGTAAACAGCGTCTTATAATTATCGAGGCCTACGAATCTGGGGGCCTTAAGTGCGGAATAGTTCGTAAACGAATACCGCAAAGAATTAATGATCGGATATAAAGTAAAACATAAAAATCCCACGATCCACGGGCTGATAAACGCCAGGCCCGTCAGAAGACTCCGTCTGTCCGCCTTCGATCTGCTCCTCGTTTTTTTCCTGTTCATATCTCACTCCTATCTGCGTGTCACCTCTCACGCATCTAACCTTATGCATCAAACCTTACGCATCAAATCCAGTATTACCCCTTGATACCGGAAAATGAAATTCCCTCGATAAAGTATTTCTGAAGGATAAAGAAAATCGCCAGCATCGGCAGTGTCATCGACACTCCAACCGCAATAACCAGAGGCCACCTCGGGTCGTTCGTGCTCATCAGCTGTTGAATTCCAATGGACAGGGTATACAGCTTGTTATCCGTCAAAAATACCAGCGGTCCGATAAAGTCATTCCAGCAGTTCATAAAGGTAAAGATCGCCACCGTCGTCAGCGCCGGTTTCGCCAGTGGGATAATAATCCGGTAAAAAATAGTAAATTCGCTTGCCCCGTCTATCTTGGCGGATTCCGAGATATCATACGGCACCCCGACCAGAAACTGCCGCAGCAGAAAGATAAAGAAGGCATTACCAAAGAACGACGGAACGATCAGCGGAAGAAAGGTTCCGATCCAGCCCAGCTTTTGAAACATCAGGAATAACGGAATCATGGTTACCTGGAACGGCAGAACCATCGTCATCAGCACCAGATAGAACACCGCGTTTCTTCCTTTCCATTTGATTCTGGAAAATCCATAGGCCACAAGAGAGTTGGAGAACAGTCCGCCGATCACGTTAAATACAATGATAAACAGCGTATTTCCCAGATACTTGAGAAATGGAAATCCGGTAAATCCCTGGATATAGTTCCCTATCGTCCATGTTTCAGGCAGCCACTTCGGCGGTGTCCGGAATAAATCCTGACTCGTCTTAAAAGAACTCAGAATCAGCCAGATAAACGGAACGATAAACGCCAGTGCCAGAATCGCTATAATCAGGTACTCGGCCGCCACCTCAATCGTGCTTCGCTTGATCCGCCTGTCCTTCTCCTTTGCCTTTAATTTTTCCATAAGCCCCTCCTCTTACTTCATTCATGATACGGTCATTTTTGTATGCATACATTTTATTTCCTTTGATAGTTACATGGTACTATACTTTTATGCAATATGCAATATTAATTTTCCATTTTCGGTGCTTTATTATGTTATTTTACCTTTTCCACAAACACAAGCGCTTTGTTTTGCACACATGTCACAAGTTTGTAAGTTTATATATACTTACATTTTGTAAGGTGGCTGTGGTATGATATTTTTCACATAAAAAACGTGGAGACAGCGGCTTCTATAAACCGCTGTCTCCACGTTATGAATGCGTATTGTACCATTCGATTTTTTTATTCTATCTTCTATCTTCGTCTTTAGTCACGCCTATGTTAAGTTGTATATACATTGGGCTACGATTGAAATCCATATCATTTTACAGGATTATATCAACTTTTTCCTTATGTCAGAATTTTTCTCTGATATAATTTTATTGGGCCGTTTATCTGCCGGGTGACTTCCATCTCCGAAAGGTGGTGGTTCTATAAGATGACTACTTATGAAGAATTTATGATTATCATAAATGCAGCAATGCTTATCATTGCTATTCTCGTTTAAATAGATAGAAAAAACGGTACAAAAAAATAGTCGCCCACCATTCCAAAAGCAGCAACTATTTTCTTTAAAATATAACGAATCTTTGGAAGCCACGCTGTGGAGTGAACTGCCTTTTTCTACCTTTATTATAAACCATCTGGACCTAATTAATGTGTCAAACACATTTTCTCACCTGTCAGGCTTTCTGCATCTGATGAATGAGGTTAATCTGATATATATAGTTAACATAATAAGTACTGTCTTGATTATGGAGAATTGAAAACTATTTCTTAAATCAGGCGTTGTTTCCCATTTACCATCTTCGTTTCACATACAACCTGTATATTCTCATCGTTGATCCATGTAACTTCAAGCGAATTACTTTTCACCATTTTTTATTGTATTTCCAACTACCATCTGATATAATTCATTTAGGCAGTCCATCTGCCGGGTGACTTCCATCTCCGAAAGGAGGTGGTTCTATATTATGTCTACATATGAAGAATTTATGATTATCATAAATGCAGCAATGCTTATCATTGCTATTCTCGTTTACATAGATAGAAAAAATGGTACAAAAAAATAGTCACCCTCCCTCCAAAGGTAAGTGACTATTTTTTAATAGCAACTAATCGCATGGAAGCCACTCTGTGGAGTGGACTGCCTTTTGTACCTTTATTATAAACCTATCTATTCCATCGTGTCAATTAGAATTTTTTCTGCTCTGGCGCTTAACTGGATAAGAAATATATCTGTGCAGAGATCCTCTCTACGCTGAAAGAGATGTCAATATGCGGAAAATTATACATATCTGGCCGATCTGCATCAGCCTGCATTTTTATAATCCCTTTATTATCCTGCAAATTTATATCTTACAAACATTCTGAGGCTTCCCCTCCAGCCAGGCAAAGACATTTTCAAACACGATCTCCGCCCGCCGAAGCATGGACTCTTCCGAAATAAACGCCTGATGAGGTGTCAGCAGCGTATTCTTTGCGGACAGCAAAGGATAATCTTCCGGAAGCGGCGGTTCCATATCGTAGACGTCAATGCACGCATAGCCAAGACGCCCTTCATTCAGTGCGTCGGCCAGTGCCTGATTATCCACAATCGGACCTCTGGCACAATTGATAAACACGGCATCTCTTTTCATAAGTGCGATGCAGTCCGCATTCAGAAAGCCTCTGGTTTCTCCATTGAGCGGAAGGTGCAGTGACACAATGTCGCTCTCCGCCAGAACCTCTTCCAGGGAACAGTAGGTAATCCCCATCTTCTCCGCCTCTTCCGAACGGCTTCTCCCATAGGCGATCACTCTCGCCCCAAATGCCAGGAACAGCTTTGCGGTCATCAGGCTGATGCGTCCCAGACCGATGATTCCCACCGTTCTGCCGCAGATCTCCCGGCCGCCGATTCCCGCGCTTGTCCCGCCTTTGCGAAGCTGGATATCCGCCTTCCTTATATTTCTAAGTCCGCTCACCGCCATCCCGATAACGAGTTCTGCCACGGTTTGATTGGAATAACCGGCCGCATTGCAGATCATGATTCCTTTTTCCCTGCAAGCCTCCGCTGCTACATGGTCAATTCCCGTAAATGCCACGGATATCATCTTTAAATCCTGATCAGACAGAATCACCGATTCCGGGTAGGGATGATTGGCTATCATGACAATATCACTCCCTGCAGATCGAACAGCCAGCTCCTTTGGATCTGTCGCCACGGTGTCAAACCACTCAAACTCATGCCCCATCTCCGTCAGTTTCCGGGCATATTCCTCGATTGTTTCCGCGGGAACCCCTATAGGCTCCAGTAATTTAATTTTCATCCCTGTTCTCCTTTCTTATGAAGCATCACCCAAAAATACACCCTGCGACCTCAGCGTTTTTCGCAGTTTCTCCGCATTAAGACCTCTCGGCAGGATATTTTCCTTTACACACATCGCCGCCGCAGTTCCTGCTGCCTGGCCCTGAGCCATACAGGACACGGTGTTTCTCGTGGACATATGTGCCTCCCAGGTGCTGGTAATGCATCTTCCCGCCACCAGCAGTCCCTCCACATGCTTTGGAAGCAGCGCCCGGTATGGAACGCCGTAATATCCGCCTCCCTGAATGGTAATTCTTGGGGCGCAGTCATGGAATCCATATAAATACACCTCATCCCCAAACCGTTTTCCGGATACAATCTCCTCAAGGGACAGGTCATACTCACATTCCACGATTCTCGTAAGTCTCACGCCGATACTGGCCGGCGTCCAACTCACATAAGCGTGTTCAAAGCCTGGAATATACTGTTTCAGCATTGCCGCCAGTTTCATAATCTGATGACGGAGCGCGATCTCCGCCTTTGAATAAGCCTCCGTGTCGGTGGTATCCACACTGGGCAGCGCCGCCGAATTAATGTAGGTGAATTCTCCCTCATGAAGAGAAAACCCAAGGGGTCCCCACATCCCTGTCTGCTCCATAAACTCCGTAAATTCAGGCACCTTTTTCAGTTCAAAGCCAAGCCGTATCACATGGTCGGTCACGCTCCCCTTATCCCCCTCAATCAGCTGGTTGACAAGGCCCCTCTCCCGGCAGAATTCCACCAGCCGGGGCATATCCACATTTGTCATGCCAAAGGGCATTCCCACTGAGGTTGTATCATGCTTTTTAACAAATCCTGCTCCAGCCAGCGCCGCCACATCGCCGTCGCCGGTGGAATCGATCACGGTGCGGGCAAGTATGGCTTCTCTTCCGGACTTCCCTTCGATGATAATCCCCTCCAGCCGCCCGCCGTCTTTTATCACGTCTGCGATCACCGTATGAAGCAGAATCCTCACACCTGCCTCTTCCAGCATGGTAAATGCGACATCCTTAAAAATCTCCCAGTCTATCAGCGTAATAGCAGAATCGTAGTTCCCGCCCTTATCCTGTTCCAGATGCCCCGGCGATCCCGATGCCTCCATCATGCGCGTCACAATTTCCTGCGGAATTCCCTGGACCACCTGAGTCTTTGCCGCATCCGCATAGGCCTTATACAGGTTAAAAAAGCTGTGCAGCGGTCCGGCCCCATTCACAAGAGTTCCCCCTACATGGCCAAACCGTTCCACCAGTATGGTATCCGCTCCGTTTCTGGCTGCTGCCAGCGCCGCCGTAAAGCCTGCAGTTCCGCCCCCGCAGACGACCACATCACAGTCATATCTCACCGGAGTCTTCCTGTGCTCCTCTATCTCTCTTTTCATAAAATGTACATGGAAATTCATATCTTTAGACATGAGAGGAATTGTACCCCTCTTGACTCTTTCGTGATCTCCACTTAGCCTCCTCTCTTTTCCAACTAATGATACAATAATAGTCTCCAAAATTTTCGCTTGCTATTTACTTTATTTTAACTGCACAGTTACAAAGGCACTTATCTCACGGTATGGAGCAGGTATGTTTTTGGTCCGGTAATCGTACCAAAACTATAGTCCCGCTATGGAGGGGAGGATATAATACTCTGTTTGCAGAGGCCTGTCAGGCATGTCCGAAGCAGGCAGGCTGCTATCAATCAGCCTATTGTAGCCAACGTTTGAGGTAGAAGACATGAGTAATTGATATTCTGTTTTCCCCTCATCGTCATCATAGATGGCTTTCGCCTTCACCGTTCCCCTCTCATGGCGCCCCAGAACCCGGATTCTTTTTTTCATTCCGGGGAGCAAATCGAAGTAATTGTCCTCAAACAGCCAGCCAAATTCATCGCCGTCCTCATCCCCGGTCAGCTCTACACATCTGGCAAACCGGCTCGCAGTGACGACAAGGTCATCTCCCTCCTGCTTGATCTGAAGCCCCGTATGTTCCGGGTACTCCATTCTTCGTTCAATCTCACACGGCTCTGCACACATTCCCAGAATTTTGCCTTCCACGGAATATGCGACGGCACAGACCAGATTGGTTTTTTTAAACTGACCGAATCGGTCAATCGTACAGACCGGTTTCGATTCATCCGGTTCCGCCTGAAAGTTCTCATAAAATACCGCCTGCCGTTCATTCTTTACTATGTCAAACAGAAATATTTCCAGACGTCCGCTTACGGCGCACCCCGTATCATTCGTCACCCAGATGTACCCATGATCCCCCAGCTCACACGACACAAGAAATGGCGAGTAACACCGTTTCAGCTCGTAATAGGGATAGTAGGGTTCCTGATAGTAGTCCACAATTCCATAGGAGATAATATTGCTGTTATTGTTAAATTTCCAGAGTATATGGCCGTTCGTCCTCCTGACTGTGCCGGTGGAAGACGCTTCATCTCCCCGGAAGCCCCTGCGAAACCGGCATACCTGCCCGTGAATATACTCCGCATGAGCGGCGCCGATCCGATAGACCAGTTCCTCTGCCGTCTCCGCGTCATAATAATGTTCCACAGGCCCAAGCTTTATAACGCCCTGATTCGTGTTGTGAAGCTCCCAGCTTTCCGGCCACTCTTTCCTTTGCCTCCGGCTAACACACCCCGTATATCCGGGGGGCCAGAGTTCTTCCGGCTTCATCATCCGTCTCATGGACTTCATGGATGGTGTAGAGACACGGCAGTTTTCACTTAAGAAGACGGGGAATTCCCTCCCTGGCACAAACCAGAGATGGGTGTAGCCATGGGTATCTCCCGCGGAAGGATCATTGGCAAAGTCCCCGCCGCACGGAGAAGACGGATGGTAGTACCGATCCGGGTCCTGTTCCGCACATACTTGTGGAAGTACGCGGCAAACGATCTCCTCACCAAAACAGGGACCGCCGGGATTATCATAATCTCTCCATAAGAGTGTCTCATTACCGCCGCACCAGAGAAGTATGGACGGATGGGATTTCAGCCGTCTCGTCATCTGCTCTGCCTCTCTGCGGCAGAGTTCCAGAAACTCCGGTTCCTCCGGGTATGCCGAATAGCAGAAATAAAAATCCTGCCAGATAAGTATCCCCCGTCTATCACACTCCTCATAAAATGCCTCAGGATAACGTTCGCTCTCCCCCCAGACCCGCAGAATATTAAAATTCCCCAGCTCCGCCAGATTAAACAGCCGTTCCATCACCTCCGGGCGGTAACGGTTGCTCCGTGTATCAGGGTGGACGAGATTGGCTCCCCACAGCTTAAGCGGCTTTCCATTGATCTGGAAATCCATATCCCCCACCATGGATATTCTGCGGAATCCGATCACCTTTTCCACCGAATCCGCCATTCCGCTGCCGCACGAATCCACCGTCCCGCTGCCGCACGTAAGCTCCAGCCGGTATACCGCCGGTTCGCCCATTGTCCACGGCCACCAGAGTTTGGGATGCGGTACCATGAGTTCCACGGTCTCTGACCGCTTCGTGATTGGCCGTATTTCCTCCGCCCTCACACAGCCGTCCCCATCAAGAATCCTGGCCCGCAGCAGTTCTCCCCGGTACTTCTCCAAAGCCCCCAGAAAAGAGGCTGTAACCGCAACCATACCTGTTTCCCCGTCTTCAGAAAGCCTGCTGTCCGCGGTCACCTCATCAAACAGAAGAGGATCTTCCCGCGCCAGAGTCACATCACCATAGATCCCGCACCGGATCAGGCTCGGAACCGGGCCGCAGTACTCATGAAAACCAGAGCGGAATGCCCGCACTGCGGAGATAGTGGGTACACGCCCCTCATACCGTTCCGGAAGCCTGACCCCGTTCACTTTTTCCTTTGCAGACCGAAACCAGATAAGCAGCACATTTTCTTCCGCCTTCACTCCCTCCACAGGAAACCGGTAATCCAGAAATGCATCGCAGCATGTGCCAACTAACGTTCCATTTAAATAGACCGAAGCAAAGGTATCTGTTCCCTTCAAATTGAGATAGACTGATCCCCCTGCTCCCGCAAAAGTACCGCCGGTAAATTCAAGCCGGTATACCCAGTCGTACTCATCAATCCATAAATCACGGTTAATCCCCGTCTCATTGGGATTCTCTATCACACCGTAATCCAGAAGCACATCGTGTACCTGCTCCGGAAAATCCCTGACAGAAAAACTGCGGTCCTTCCCGCTGCCAGGCGCTCCAAAAGCAGCTTCCAATTCCTCCGGACGATACTCCGTTCCCGCGGGAAAGCGCTTCAGGAGCCAGCCCTCCCGCAAATTTATTTTCTTCATGACAGTCTCCCTCAAGCTTTATGCGGCACCAGACTAAAAAACAAAGCCTTTTGTACTGCTTAAGCGCTCCATAATCTCACTGCTTAGACGCAGTCCTGTGGCCGCTGCGTTATCCAGTGCCTGGGCCGCATTTTTCGCTCCCGGAATCACACAACTGATACCCGGATACGTCATATTATACGCCAGCGCCAGATGCCCCATGGAGAGTCCCGTCTCCGCGGTACACGCCTCCACAATCTCCATGTCCGGTCTTACCGCCTCGAAACGTTCCTCTGACCAGAATCCTCTCCGGTTGTCGCCTTCCGCAAAACGGGCGCCTTCCCGGTACTTTCCAGTCAGTATTCCGCTGGCCAGCGGCTGACTGGTCATCACCGCGATATTCCGCTCCTTTGCCAGCTTCACGACCTCCAGATTGGATTTGTTCAGGATATTAAACGGACATTCCAGCACATCGATCACGCGGTCATGGTCGCGTTCCAGAGCGTGCATCGTATCTCCTGCTCCCCACATCGCCAGTCCTGCAAACCGCACCTTACCCGACTGCTTCATCTCTTTCAGCGTCTCCATTACCGCGGCTCTGTCCTGCCAATCCGCATCCGGGACATGCAGGAGATAGACATCCACATAATCCGTCTGAAGCCGTCCCAGACTCTCCTCCAGACACATCATGAGATAATCTCTGTTAAAATTCTTGCTGCGTTCCGGCAGACGGTAGTTCGTACCGCCCTTGGTCACGATAACGGACGCCTCTCTTCGTCCCTTCAAAAACTCTCCGATCAGTATTTCGCTGTGCCCATCTCCATAGGCGTCGCACGTATCGTATAAGTTGACCCCCTTTTCCCATGAAACATTTAAAGCTTCGACCGCATCCCTGTCACTGCTTCCATCACCCCAGCCTTTCCCGCCGATCGCCCAGGCGCCAAATCCGATATCCGACACCTTCATGCCGGTCCTGCCAAATATATTGTATTCCATCGTTATCCATCCCCATTTCTATCTGTAAAATCACTCGTCAAAAATATTCAGTTCCCTTAACTGTGCCACCACATCCTTCATCCGCTTCTTGCCGAATTTCTTTAAAATATGGTTGACCTGGGACCGTATCGTGGTTTCCTCCACGAAACGCTTTGATGCAATGTCCTTATAAGTAAAGCCTTCATATACCATTTTAAGAATCTCATATTCCGTCGTGTTAATCAGAAGCATGACCTGAAAGGTCTCCTTTAACCGGCTCTGCTTCTCGTAGACTCTCTGGTACCCGTCGATCAGTTTCTTCGCCACCTCCGGTCGGACCAGAAGCTTATTGTCAATCACATCGTGAATGGATTTGACTATCTTTTCAATCGAACTGGTCTTTATGATATAATCGACCGCTCCGGCCAGATATGCCTGAAATATAAATTCTTCGTCCTCATGAATGGTCAGCGCGATGCATTTCACCCCCGGATAACGCTCGTGAATTTTGCCGATCGCCGTAATGCCGGATGTTCTGGTCTCCATTTGAATATCCATGAGAACAACAGAGGGAAGCAGCCGTTCCACCATGATAAACGCCTCATGGCCGGTAGCCGCCTGCCCCACCACCACGATATCGTCCGAGTGGGCGGCAATCTCCTCCGCCAGATGAATTCTGATCTCCTCCATATCATCCGCTATGACCAGCTTAATCTTCTCCATTTTCCTCCCCCTTTTACTTGGTGTCTCCAGGCGCCAATGCCTTCGGAGGCACTAGCGCTGCATTCTGCAATGCAGGACCAGCCTTCTCCTCTCTGCTCATGGGCAGGAGAAGAAACACCGACGTATACACTCCGTATCTGCTGTCAATCTTAATCTGTCCCAGATGTGCCCTGATCACCTTGTATACGTAAGGAAGACCCAACCCCCAGTTCATCTTCCCCTGTTTTCCGGAATAGTGCGGTGAAAATATGCGGCCGCGGTCACGGAAACGGATTCCTTTCCCATTATCCTGGATCATGATAATCAGCCACCGGAACAGAAATTCCAGCCGGATTGCGATTTTCCCCTCTTCCTTTCCCGACTGTTCAATGGCCTCCACTGAATTATTCAAAATATTAACAAGCGCCTTGCACAGATGATACCGGTCGTACATTCCGCAAATATCCTCGTAACCCTCGCTGCTCCACTCCACCGTGATGTAGGAAGGCAGCGTAACCTCATTTAACGCCTCATCGATGATGCTGGTAACGCTGTTATTTAAGTAGTGGTACTTAATCTCTTTCAATTCATCCAGCATTTGCGTCGTCCGTCCCAGCGACTCGTCGATCAGCTTTCTCATGCGCCCGATTTCCGGTATCGCCTCCTTATTCTCCACCTTATTTTCGATCTTCGTGATTAGAATCTGCTGGGAAAAGAAGAGATTTTTCTGAGAGTGAAGCGTTTCTCCCAGCACCTCGTTCATAATGTTTAAATTCTTCTGGATCTTCCGCTTCACAAACGGCGTCGCCGACATGTCCATCCGGAAACTCAGCAGGATAAACATGCAAAAAGAAATCACCACCAGTACCAGTGACGGGGCGGTCAAATAGACCTTCTGAATCCGGGCCTGGACATTTTCAAAAATCCAGAAACCGCTGCGGATTACCTTATCCACAGACACGCTGAACGGCCCGATATAAAAGAACACATAAAAGATTGCGTCGGCAAGCAGAAGCCCCATGGAAAACAGGAGTATCCGTTTGCGCAAAAACCGCACTGACGTCACCATCACATACCGGATCAGAACACAGATGGGACGCAGCAGCAACAGCAGAACCACCAGCTTAAATACAACATTTAAGAAACAGAACAAAGCGTACACAAGCGGCTTGTTCCCGCTGGTATGGTACAAAATATACATTTTTGTGGAAGTTACCGGATCATAAAGAATCAGGGAGAGTAGGGGGACCAGAATAAAGAGTCCGGCATGTCGGAAGCGCGCGCCGGAGCGCGGCCGCTTCGTCCAGCTATCCTTTTCTGTTTTCGTCTTCCCTCTTCCCAGGTTTTTCTGAAATTCATAGTTAAAAATCGTCTCAGCCAGAAGGAACAGGGCGATCCCCACGTTCATGAGCCGGATGTTCATGACGATGGGAAGCGCCAGCCTGGCGGTTATTACTTTATAGATCATATAGTCCAGCCGGTAATAAATATTTCTGCCGTAGTATTCTCCATAACTGGCAAACATGTTAATATGGAGAATGATGGAGAAGAAGGCCAGGGTCGCTCCTGTCGCCATAAGAACAAATAAATAGGAGTATCTGCTCTTATGGTCAAAAATAAGCAGTATGACAGAAAACGCCACCAGCAATCCAATTGTATAAAACATCTTCTTCCCCCACAATCCCCGTCCGGCTTAACAGTCACCTATCCTTTTATGGCGCCTTCCGTCAAACCTGAAATAAAATACTTGTTTAAAAATAAGTATACAATAAGCATCGGTAAAATGGAAATGCTGATTCCCGCCAGCATCAGATTCCAGGAGGACACAGCCTCGCCGCTGGATTTCAGACTGACAACACCGACGACCAGCGGCCATTTGTCCTTTGCCGCAATGGTAAATACGTAAGGCAGGAGATAATCGCTCCAGGCTGTCCGAAATGCTACCAGGCCTGTAGTTGCCACCAGCGGCTTGCAGAGCGGAAAAATAATTCTCCAGAATATTTTAAAAAAACTGCATCCGTCAATCTGTGCTGCCTCATCGATCTCCCTGGATATCTGCCTCACAAAACCGGTAGCGATAAAAACCTGTGTCGCATTCATGCCAAACACGCGGATGATGATGGGTCCCCACAACGTCCCGCTAAGCCCGAACACCTTGGCCAGACTGAGCTGCGGATAGAGCGACAGAGTTCCAATGGATACGAACATGGAGCAGAGCACCATGGTGTTCACCACTTTGGAAAACCGGGTCGTCCCCCTGGCAAATACATACCCCGCCGTAATCGATGTAACGACACATCCGCCTACCACCACAACCGCATAAAAAAAACTGTTAAAGGTCAGCCTTCCAAAATCCGCCAGCTTCCATGCCTGTATATAGTTTTCAAAATGCCACTCCGTCGGAAGGATTCCGAGTCCTCCAACCAGAATCTCCTTATTGGACTTAAAGGAGCTTAGTAAAATGTAAATAACCGGAAACAGTGCAAATGCGGCAATCACCAGGAGAAACGCGTAGATCACTGCTTTCCAGAAGCTCTTACTGACTGTTCTCATAGCGCCTCCTATTCTTCCACTTCCTGCATTTTTTTCGATACCTTTAAGTAGATCAGCGTGACAATGCCCAGAATCACCGCCGTGACGACCGCCATGGAGGAAGCGTAACCGAACTGCACTTCCATAGCGGCGCTTTCCCCATAAGAAAAGAAATACTTAAAGATGTACGTCATAACCACCTCGGTGGAACCTCCCGGCGCTCCATTCGTGAGCACCAGGATTAAATCCGTCATTTTCATGGTCCCCAATACGCTCAGCATAAGTACGAGCTGCAGGATAGGGGCTACCAGGGGCAGCGTAATGTAAAAGAACTGCTGCATTTCATTGGCTCCGTCAATGGCAGCGCATTCATACAACGATTTGGAGATATTCTGAAGCCCCATCAGAAAATAAATCATATTTAATCCGAAGGTAGTCCACAGCGACACCAGGATTATGACGAACATGGCGTGTCCTTTGTCACTGAACCAGCTGATATTCTGCGTGATCAGCCCCATATTTTTTAGTATCGCGTTGACGATTCCATTGTAAGCCCCAAACAGGATAGAGAAAATCAAACCTACTACAGCAATGCTGAACACGGAGGGCAGAAAAAATACCACGCGAAAGAAAGAGCTTCCCTTAATCTTATTATTCAGGAATACCGCTAAAACCAGGGCCAGCGGAATTTCAAATACCATCTTCATACCGGCAATCAGGAACGTATTTTTCAGCGAATCCCAGTATGCCGGATCACGTGTGAACACCCGGATAAAGTTACCCAGCCCCACAAAAATCGGTTCACTGTATCCATTATACTTAAAGAATGACCACCGAAGCACCCAGATAATCGGATAGACGGAAAACAGAAGAAAGCCGATCGTCATTGGCGTAATCATCAGGATTTCCTGAATTTTGTTTGCGGAATGCAGTTTTTTCGTTTTTTTCTTCGTTTTTATCATATTTGTTACTGACCCCACTTCATTTTCCCGGCAATATTAGAATCAATATAGTCGTCGATGTTCACCTTTCCAGAGGCAATGGCTTCATCCAGGGCCTTATTATAGCGTTCCGTCAAATCCTTCAGCGCACCATCCACATCTGTGACAATTCCGGTCAAAATCTTATTGTAAACGTCCTGATAGCTGTCGCCTTCAATTGATAAATCACCATCCGGATTTGGATACTTGATACAATACACATCCATATCAGAGAATTTAATCCAGTTCGGATCGAGACTCTCTGCCTTCGACTGGCTGGTAATCTCGTCACCCAGAATACTGATATCCACCTGTGCATCATTTGTAGCAACAAACATTTCATCGGAATACAGGTAATTTACAAACTCTGCAACCTTGTCCGCATATCCCTCCTTTGCCGCCCTGGAATTAATGACATAGGACATGGAAACTCCAATCGGTTCCTTATAACGGTTAGAAGCATCCTGAACCGGATACGGAATTACGACCCACTCGAAATCACATGGAAACTGATTTTTAAATGTCGTCACATCTGAAGACATAACACCGATCATTCCTACATTTCCTGCCGAAAACTGAGCTCTTGCAGTATCCCCATCCATCGTCTCAAAGCCCGGGAACATACTCTTGTCGTCGATGATCCCCTGAAGATGGTCAAAGAAACCGCCAAGGGATTCAAAATCATACCGGCCTGTAGTGTGATTGAAATATTCATCACCCACGCTGGCTGCGTTCGGTAAATTCAAATAGAAATAGTTGTATGATGTATATCCCATGGCCAGTGCATATCCGTAAGTCGATTCCCTGCTCCCTTCGGTGATTGCCTTGGCACACGCCCTCATTTCTTCCCATGTCTCAGGCGTCTTAAGTCCGTATTTGTTAAAAATATCCATGTTGCAGGCAAGGCCATACGTCGTCACGCGGATCGGAATAGAATACGTCTTCTGGCCAAATTCTCCATAGCCTGGAGCGTTATACTCCGAAAAACGATCCACCAGACCCTTTAAACCGTCTTCATCCTCCCACGGCATAATGTATCCCGCCTCCGCATAATTGCCGATTTTATTGCATTTGAAAATGTCCGGCCCCTCTCCGGCAGTTACAGCCACATCAAGCGTCGTATAATAATCACTCCCATAAACTGTGTATTCCACGGAAATTCCTTTTTCTTTTCCAATGGTTTCATTAAACTCTTTAATTCTTTCTTCATAAACCGCCTGATCATGCTGGTCATTGGACCACATGGTAATCTTAGTTATATCGCCGCTTCCCTCTTCCCCTTTCGCCTGTTCCTTTTTTGTCCCCCCAGTCTGTCCACTCTCCGGGGCTGCCGTCTGCCCTTTATCCGTACCGGCGCAGGCCGCCATGGAAAGTACCATTATTCCGCTCAGTAAAACCCCTAAATACTTTTTTAATTTCATGATAGACTCCTCCATTTTTTATTTACAAGTTCTGCTGCCAGCGCCGGCGTCATCTGAACTTCATGATTGCATCTTAGCACATCGTTCCTGAAAAAATAAGTATGATTTTTTATCAACATTTCCGTTTATTGTTTCGTTATTATTCATTTTTTTGTTAATGTTTATGTTTTTTCATCTTGTCCCAACCACTTCTTCATAGTAAAATTATATAAATATTTGTTTTTAGAAAGGAGTTATACTGTATGGAATTCCTTAATACCAGAGGAAAGAACATTGTAACGGAATCCGGAACGCCGGTTTACTTGAGGGGCACCTGTGTAGGCGGTTGGATGAACATGGAGAATTTTATCAACGGATTCCCAGGAACAGAGATCTCGCTTCGCGAGCATATGAAAAAAAGGCTGGGGGAGGAGAACGGAACTTACTTCTTCCAGGAAATGATTCGCAATTTTCTGTCAGAGGAAGACCTGGCATTTATTGCTTCCACAGGCGCTACTGTGGTGCGTCTGGCATTGAACTACCGTCATTTTGAGACCGATGACGCTCCATTTGTTTACAGAGAAGAGGGCTTCCGTCTTCTCCGGGAGACCGTGAATCTCTGTGAAAAACACGGTCTTTACGTAATCTTTGACATGCATGCGGTTCAGGGCTGGCAGAACACCCACTGGCACAGCGATAATGACCGGGGAATCTCCCTGTTCTGGTCTGACGCCTGTTACCAGAGGCGCTATTACGCCCTGATGCAGGAAATTGCGTCCCGCTTTAAAGACTGTCCGGCCGTGGCTGGCTATGAGCTTCTCAATGAACCGAGTTCAAGCTGCCGCAGCGGAGATTATCCCTTTAATATGTATGAAAACTTTACCTCCGATTATCAGAACTTCAACCGGATCATTCACACTGCCGTAGACCGGATCAGAGAGATAGACAAACGCCACATCATCTTCATAGAAGGGGACTCCTACGGCCATAATTTTAACGGCTTAGAGGCTCCGTTTGACGATAACCTGGTATACTCTTCCCACGACTATATTGTCTCCAGCTTCGGTCCCGGCGCCTATCCCGGCCAGTATGAGATGCTTCACAACGACCGCGTCGAAGCCGGCTGTTACTGGGATTATGAACAACAGATCCGCCACATAAAGGAGACGGAAGGCTGGCAGTTTTCCGAGACCCACCAGGTTCCTCTGTGGGTAGGGGAATTCGGTTCCCAGTACTGCACCGGAGGCGATGACATCCCTTACCGGCTGGCCTCCATGGATGATCAGCTCCGTGCATTTAATGAACTGGGGCTTCACTGGACCACCTGGACGTACAAGGACTGCGGTACCATGGGCTGGGTCACTTTAGATCCCGAGAGCGAATACATGAAAACGGTCTCTGATGTGCAGCGTATGAAAGGTCTGCTTGGCGCAGAAAACTTCACCGCCTGGCGAAGCGCCTGCCCCGGCAAGGAGGTCACCGGACAGTTCACCCGCTACGTCATGTCACTTTTAAGCGAGTCGTCAAACTACACCTTTGGCACCTTCCAGAAATGCATGAACTACGCCCTTCTCACCAGTTTCTGCGCCGGAGTCCTGCAGCCGGAATACGCCAAGGCATTTCAGAACTGTTCCGCCGATGACATTGCCAGAATCATGAGATCCTTTGCGCTTTTAAACTGTCAGGTAAACGAGCCGTATCTGGAACTGCTAAGAAGACGGCTGGCCGGTTGATTCTGATAAAAAAGCAAATAAGACAAAAGAATGTAAAAAAGTGGGGACAGTGTTCTATATAAGTCCACTGTCCCTCAGTAAAATATATGAAATATCACATAATCCCAATTCAATCTTATCATACTCGTATCAATATTCATCACTTTAATTAGTTGTTTTTTTTACCGTATTTTGATATAATGCAATCAGGCAGTCCATCTGCCGGGTGACTTCCATCTCCGAAAGGAGGTGGTTCTATAATATGTCTACTTATGAAGAATTTATGATTATCATAAATGCAGCGATGCTTATCGTTGCTATTCTCGTTTACATAGATAGAAAAAATGGTACAAAAAAATAGTCACCCTCCAACCCAAAGGTAAGTGACTATTTTTTAATAGAAATTAATCTTTTGGAAGCCACTCTGTGGAGTGGACTGCCTTTTGTACCTTTATTATAAACCTTATAAATATGATATGTCAATCACAATTTAAAATCCGTGTACAGCATACACAATAAATGTTACAGTTCGTTTCCCACCAGCCTCAAACTCTCCTGGTCGACTCTCCCTCCACCAGTTCACCCTTAAACACCCGTTTCTGATGGCCCGCCTTCCCGCGGATTACATCGAACAGAATCTTTATAGTGCTTTCGGCCATCTCCTCCACCGGCTGTCTTATGGTAGTCAGCGTCGGATTGTAGTAATGAGCGATATCGAGCCCGTCGAATCCGGCCACGGAATAATCTTCCGGAATCTTCCCGCCGCACTCGGTAATCGCCTTGCAGGCTCCTATGGCGATGCTGTCCGATATTGCGTAGACTGCCGTAAAATCCACTATATTCTCCCTCAGAATCCGGCTCATAGACGCAAATCCGTAATCCATGGTATAACAGTCCCTGCCTGCATCAGAGAACACACACAGCTCCTCATCAGGCTCGATCCCATTGTCTTCCAGGGCCTTTTTATATCCTTCAAGACGCAGTCTTCCGATACTCTCGTCATCCTGTGTTGCCGCCAGAATCAGGATTCTTTTATGTCCAAGTTTACATAAATAATCCGTCATCTTGTAGCTTTCCGCGTAGTCGTCCACGGAAACCCAGGAGTAGGAAGAGGATTCCTCCAGAGAATCCGTCATTCCGATGGTGCTCAGTACGAAGGGAACCGTCAGCTGCTCCAGCTTCTCCCTGCTGTGTGAGAAAAATCCGCCCAGGAACACGATTCCTCTCGGCTTCTTTTCCTTAATCAGTTCCAGCGCCACGTCCACCTCATCCTCACTGGCGTCCACACGCTGCATGATAAACAAGTATTTCTTCTTCTGGATTTCCTCTTCAAAAACGCGGATCATCTTGTTGAAGAACGGATTACTGATTCCCTTGATCAATACCGCAATGGCCTTCGAATCCGTGCGTTTTAAATTCCGGGCGCTGTTATTAGGAATATAATTATGTTCCTTAATCGCCTGCATAATCATGTTCTTCGTCTCCGGATTGATATCCGGATGATTATTAATAGCACGTGATACCGTACTTACGCCAACCCCGCAGATTCTGGCTATGTCCTTAATATTGATAGAATCCATAAGAAATACTCATCCCCTGTCATACCCTGCCGTAAAGCTTTGCCATCTTCCGGCACTTTACCGCGATCTCGTCAGTTATTTCCCCGGAAAGCATGCGCCATCTCCAGTTCTCCCCCAGAGTGGAAGGCGTGTTAATCCTCGCTTCCCCTCCAAGCCCTAAATAGTCCTGAACCGGTATCACTGCAAGCTTCGCCACACTCGACAGTGCAAGGCGTACGAAATCCCAGTGAATCTCGCCCCCGGGGGTGTGTGCATTGTTCATGTAGTCCACGGAAAGCTGTCTGTCGGCCTCGTCCATCTCCTCATACCACCCGCGGATGGTATTATTATCGTGAGTCCCCGTATAAACAACACAGTTAGTCGTATAGTTATGCGGCAGATAATCGCTTTCCTCTCTGGAATCGAACGCGAATTCCAGAACCTTCATTCCAGGAAATCCCGTATCTTTTACTAATTTTAACACAGATGGCGTTAAAAATCCAAGATCTTCCGCAATAATATCGAGTTTACCAAACTTTTCCTGCATTTTTTGGAAAACCTCAATTCCGGGTCCCTTTTCCCAGGTTCCATGAATGGCATTTTCACTCCCGGCCGGTATGGAATAGTATTCATCGAAGCCCCGGAAATGATCCACACGCACCACATCATACATGCGGAAGCTGTATTCCATACGCCTCATCCACCACTGATATCCGGTTTTACCATGGTACTCCCACTGGTACAGCGGATTCCCCCAAAGTTGTCCTGTGGCTGAAAATCCATCAGGAGGGCATCCTGCTACCGCCACCGGCACCCTGTTCTCATCGAACTGAAACAGCTCCGGATGGTACCACGTATCCGCGCTGTCCAAGGCCACATAGATGGGAATATCCCCAATGATACGGATTCCCTTTTCATTCGCGTAAGATTTCAGCGTGCTCCACTGTTCTTCAAACTTCATCTGAAGGAAGGCGTAAAATCCCGCTTCATCCGCCAGTTCATACTGGAGCTGTTCCATAGCTTCCCGCTTCTGAAGGCGGATATCCTCATCCCACTCCGTCCAGCTCTTTCCCTTATAATGGTTCTTAACCGCCATATAAAAGCTGTATTCTACGGTCTCCGGCCAGAGTTTCTCCCTGGCCTCGGCCGCTGTGTGTCCATCCTTCAGCCAGCGTTCATACGCCCTGCGAAGCAGTGGAAAGCGGTTAAAATAGATCTTTCCATAATCAATATCCCTCGGATTATCTCCGAAATCCGCGGCGTCGCATTCCTCTTCTGTAAGGAGACCTTCCTCCACCAGCCTGTCGAGATCGATGAAATAGGGATTGCCTGCAAAAGCAGAAAATGACTGGTAGGGCGAGTCCCCGTAGCTGGTCGGTCCCAATGGCAGAATCTGCCAGTAATGCTGCCCCGCCTCTTTCAATGTATCAATAAATTCATATGCCTCTTTAGAAAATGCTCCGATTCCGTACTTTGACGGCAGACTGGCAACCGGAAGCAACATACCACATTCCCGCATCGTGTGTCTCCTTTATCCTTTTACTGCGCCGGCAGCCACACCCTTAATGATGTATTTCTGACAGCTTAAATAGAAAATAATAATTGGCACAATCGCCAGAACCAGCATGGCCATCATGGCTCCCATGTCGATAGAACCGTAGCCGCCCTTTAAGTTCTGGATAACCATGGGTATTGTACCCTTTTCCTGTGGAAGAATCAAGCTCGGAAGCAGATAATCGTTCCAAATCCACATGGCATTTAAAATCGCTACTGTAACAGCGGTTGGCCGGAGCATCGGAAATACCACATTAAAGTAAGTCTGAATGGGAGAACAACCGTCAATCATGGCCGCTTCTTCGATCTCCAGCGGAATCGCCTTTACGAATCCGCAGAACAAGAACACCGCCTGCCCCGCCCCGAATCCCAGGTACAGCAGAACAAGTCCATACATGGAGTTTAAATATAAGTCATTGGCCGTTTTGGACATGGTAAACATGACCATCTGGAACGGCACGATCATGGCAAACACAAAAACATAGTAGAGAATACTGTTAAATTTCGATTTTACTCTCGTAATGTACCACGCGGTCATGGAGGTGAACAGCACAATTACCGCCACGGAACACACCGTGATAAACAGAGACCGTCCAAACGCCGGGAAAAATCCGGTCTTCCTTACGCCTTCAAAATAGTTCGTAAGGGCCACATAGGTTCCCGCTTTAGGCAGCTGAAACGGTGCATCGCTGATATACAGCTTGCTCTTAAAAGAGTTTACCAGTACCAGGAAAATGGGAAACAGAAATGCGAGTGAAAGTACGCTGAAGAACGCCGTCATCACAGCGCCAGTCGATTTGCTGACTTCCATCTGCTGATTTTCCACTTTTTTAGCTTTCCCGCTCATCAGTTTTCCACCTCCTTACGCCTTGTCAGATACAGCTGTGTCAGAGAGATAATCGCCACCATCAGGAAGAAGACAACCGCCTTCGCCTGACCGACGCCTTCCCATCCGACTCTGCCGTAAAACGTGCTGTAGATATCCAGTGCCAGCATGCTGGTCTGTCTGCCCGGTCCTCCCGCAGTAAGAGCAAGGTTCTGGTCAAACAGCTTAAAGGAATTGGTCAGGGTTAAGAAGAGACAGATCGTAAGAGATGGCATAACCATCGGGATAATGATACGCCGCAGCGTCTGTGTCTTCGTTGCTCCGTCAATCTTGGCCGCTTCGATCAGGTCCGGAGAAACGTTCTGAAGGCCAGCGATATAGATGATCATCATATATCCGATGAGCTGCCAGTTCATCAGGATAACCAAACCCCAGAAGCCGTATTTCGCATCGAAGGACAGTGTAACTCCGAACTTCGCCAAAATACCGTTTAATAACAGCTGCCAGATATAGCCCAGAACGATACCGCCGATTAAGTTAGGCATGAAGAACACGGTTCTGAATAAATTCGTCCCCTTGATTCCCCTTGTCAGAGCATACGCCATCAAAAATCCAAACACATTAATTGTAACAACGGACACTATGGTAAATTTCACAGTGAATACCAATGCGTTTAAAAAGTTCTGGTCCAGAAATATCTTTTTATAGTTGCTAATGCCTACCCACGTCGCATCCTTTACCGTGGTAAATTCCGTAAATGAAAGATAAATACCCATGATAAACGGATACAGGAATGCAATGATAAATGCAATCAGCGTCGGCAGCACAAAAATCGGAAAATACCGTTTGATGGATTTTTGCATGGCGCACCCTCCTTGAACATTCATACTGATTCTTAGCTATTGACGATCACCCGGACGCTTCGCGCACGAGTCACCGTGATAAGTAAAGAAATGGGTGAGGAAGTTCCCTTACGCTCACCCATCTCATGTCTGTTGCCTTAGTCTTATTTGGTCATCGCTTTTTCATTAGCCCAGTCGGCCTTCATGTCGTCCACAACGGCCTGCCATTCTTTTCCGCCCTGAGCGTACTGTAACAGGGATGCGCCAAAGTTATCCTTAAAGGTCTGGCTCGGGAATGATGTGAAGTTCCAGGATACGGAATATAAATCGGTATTGCTCATGTATCTGTCAACTTCTTTTGCCAGCGGGTCGGTTGGCTTCTCGTCTGCTGCGAAAGTATCAAACGGAGCGATAAAGCCTAACTTATTTGTCACATAGTCTTTTCCTGTATCAGAGCTGAAGAGCCATGCTAAGAAGTCAAGAGATGCCTGCTGATCTTCTTCCTTGGCCTGGCTGTTGATGGAGAAGAAGTTCTCTGTACCAATACATAAGCCCTGTTTCTCTTCGCCTGCTACGCCTGTATAGATCGGAAGGAACTTAACATCTTCTTCCTTCACGGTATTACCTTCTACGCCTGCTACCTGGCTCCATCCCCAGTTACCGTTCTGAACCATGGCAGCCTTGCCCAGTGCGAACTCAGCCATGGAGTCCTCTACGGTCTTGGCACCTACCATCTTCGGATCTGTGCAGGAATTATTTAAATATAAGTCGAAAATGTTCTTGAAATTATCGGAATACTTGAAGTCGATCGCATCTTTATCGCTTACATTGTCATCTTTGTATTCGTAATAAATCGGAAGGTTTGCAAGGTGGGTCTGCCATCTCCAGTCTTCACCAGGTGCGAAGGATGTGGAAGCGAATACACCTTCAATGCCCAGATCAGCCTTTCTTGCCTGCATATCCTCGGCAACTGCCTTCAATGTATCAAAATTCTTGATTTCGTCCATGGATTTTGCTTTTGCACCGTCCAGTGCGAAATACTTCTGCATAACCGCATCGTTATAAATAATGCCGTAGCCTTCTACTACATACGGGATACCGTATACGCCGTCGCCGTCTGTCACTGCCATGCTCTTATCAACCAGATGGCTGTAAATATCCGAATCCTTTAAATCACGGCAGTACTTAGCCCATGATTTATATCCGATCGGTCCATTGATCTGGAACAGTGTCGGCGGTTCTTTCTTTGCTACTTCGGATTTTAATGTCTGCTCATACGTTCCGGCTGCTGCTGTCTGAACCTTCATCGGTACTCCGGTCTCAGCCGTGTACTTCTCAGCCAGCTCTACCCATACATCCGCAACCTCAGGCTTAAAGTTTAAGTAATAGATCTGTCCCTTCGCATCGGATGGTGCTGCAGTAGTGTCCTCCGCCTTTGCCGCCTCGGTGGTCTCGCCAGCCGGAGCCGCTGTGGTCTCTGCCGGTTTTGTCTCCGCCGGTTTGGAAGAGCATCCAGCCAGTGTTCCAGCCGCCATAGCGGCTGCCAGTGAAAGTGCTGCCAGTTTTCTTAGTTTCATAATATATATCCTCCTTCCGTATCTGCGTTCTCTGCCGCAGGTACTTACCATATTATGTGTTGCGTTACGTTTGGAACTGTTACCGGGAACCTTCTCGGTAACGGTATCGGTAACGTTTCCAATAACCTTGTTTTCACTATAGCACAGTGTACGAGGAGATGCAAGAGTTTTTTTAATTCCCTTTCTATTTTTGTCACTATACCACAATATTATTTTATAATTTTATGCATATGTCACAATTATTATTCCTTTTATTTAAAAACGCAGAGGAGATTGTTGGTAAAAGCGTCGAATTGTATGATTATGGAGATGTTGAGAAAAAGCTTGAAGTTAAGAGTTGTTTTACTTCACAGGGAGCAAAAGCTCCCCCTAAGAGTTGTGCCTCTTTGGAGGAGCTTCACGTATCCTGATTCTACACCATGTCAATATCATCATCATGATACATATATTCCGCCACCGCAAACACCACAGCCGCTTCGTATACATCAAGTGTTTTCTCCCATTCCACCTCATGTCCTGTCAAGGAGGCGATCTGGGTAATGCGCCCGATCCGTCCGTTCTGATCTTCCAGAACTATTTCCCGTTTCCGGTTCTGCCGTACCATCACATCACCTGCCGTCAGGGGAATCACCGCCTTCACGGCCAGCGGTGCACGAAACAGGACCGCCGCTCCATATCCCTTACCGCTTCCGCTGTTCTCCCTCCTCTCCTCATATTGATAAGAGATTGGAACTTCCTGTTTCATCTGCGGCTTTGTCCTGTTTTCTATGAGACAGCCGCCCTTTTCCTTTCTTACACGGTAAAGGACATTGCCGTCTGTTCCACATATTTCACGGGCAGGGCCGTTCTTGGGCCATCCCTCTATGGTTCCTGCCATACTTCCATCTTCTCCGTAAATTCTGGAATTTCCCACACATTCTTTAATCCTGATTTTCATCCTATCATACCTCCTGCCGCTGTAATAACGGTCTGGCAGACACCTGCCAGTACCATGACATAAATGGGATTGATATCAAACCGGCGAAGCACAAACAGTGCCGCCGCAAAGATCAGTACCGCGTCCACCTTCAGTCCGGATATAACCGCCGGAAGAGAAAATCCGGCCTCCCCCCAGAAAGAGGTGATGATGATGCTCATTCCTGCAGTCGCAATCATTGCCACTACAGCCGGCCTTAAGGTATTCAGAATCCCCTGAAGCATCGTGAGTTTCTTATACTTCGTATAGACGTATGCCAGAGCCGACACCAGAATACAGGACGGCAGAATGCACCCGGCGGTTGCTATAACCGCTCCCGGAAGCCCGGCAATACGAAGCCCCACAAAGGTAGCAGAATTAACTGCAATCGGTCCCGGTGTCATCTGGGAGATTGTAACCAGATCATTAAATTCCCCCGCCGTCAGCCAGTGGTGCAGCGTAACCACCTGATTCTGAATCAGCGGCATTGCCGCGTAACCTCCGCCAAAGCTGAATGCTCCAATCTGCAAAAAGCTTAAAAACAACTGAATGTAACTCATTGTACCTCCCCCTTCTTCATCGCTCTCCAGGTTCTGACCGCTCCAAATACGATACAGCCGATTACCACGTATACCACATTGATGTTCAGGAAAAACGTAAGAATAAATGCCGCTGCCATAATAAGTACGGACACCCTGTTTTTTTCCACCAGAATTCCATGTCCCATCTCGATTACCACGGCGATAATGACTGCCGCGACGCCTGCCTGCATTCCCGTCAGCATGGAATGGACCCAGATGTTATCGCGGAATGCAATATAAAACATCGAGACCAGGGACAGGATCACGAACGGCGGAAGAATCGTTCCCAGTATGGACACCAGCATCCCTGGTATGCCTGCCAGCTTATAGCCTACTACGATGGAACCGTTGACCGCGATGGCTCCGGGTGCGGACTGTGCAATAGCAATCAGATCCAGCATTTCCTTTTCGTCAATCCAGTGATATTCATCGGCAAATTTCTTTTTCATCAGAGTCACGATCACGTAGCCGCCTCCAAAAGTAAAAGTTCCAAGCGATATCATGGATAGAAACAGCTTTAATAAAATTCCTTTTTCTCGTTTCATATTTTGCTTCCCTCCTCTTACCAACAGTATATTTCCACTTGATTAATAAGTAAAATAGTATTATTATATCAAATATATAACATATTTCTTATGTATCGCAAATTTACCCGATCGAAAGGAGGTATTTTTATGACGCTCCGCCATATGAAAATCTTTGTATCAGTCTACCAGAACAATGGAATTACCAGGGCTTCTGAAGAACTCCATCTGGCCCAGCCATCCGTCAGCCTGGCTATCCGGGAGTTGGAGGATTACTACGGAATCCGCCTGTTTGACCGTATCTCCAGAAGGCTCTATGTCACAGAACAGGGAAGGATGTTCTACGATTACGCGCTCCACATCGTCTCCCTGTTCGATGAGATGGAGCTGGGGATCCGTAACTGGGAACACATGGGTACGCTACGCATTGGTTCCAGCATCACCATTGGCAACTTCCTTCTCCCCGGCCTCGTAAAGAAGTTTACGACCACACACCCGGAGATGAATGTAAATGTATCGGTTCATAACTCTTCTTATATTGAGGACTGTATTTTAAACAACAGGATCGATTTTGCACTGATCGAAGGAATTCCGGAATCTCCTCAAATTGTAAGGGACCCCTTCATGAACGGCCGTCTCTGCCTGATCTGCGGCAAAGCCCATCCTCTTGCATCGAGAGACGCGGTTCCATTGGCGGAACTGGAGCAGCACAATTTTATCTTAAGAGAACCGGGAAGCGGGGGACGTGAGATATTGGAGAGTCTCTTAACCGGCTTTCAGATTCATTTGAATGCCGTCTGGGAGAGCGTCAGCACGCAGGCCATTGTCAAGGCAGTGGCCGAGGGGCTTGGCATTTCCATTCTCCCCTATCTCCTGGTCGCCGATGACATCAGAAACGGTGTTATCCTGGAAAAAAAGGTGGAAGGTATCTCACTCTCCCGTAAATTTTCTATTATTTACCACAAACATAAGTATTTAACGCCGTCTGCCAGGGAGTTCATCCGGTTGTGCCACACCGACGAAATAATTCAAGAATTCGACCTGTAATGTTAAGAGAAAAGAAATAGTAAACTCTTGCATTTAGTGTAAAATGAAGGTACGACAGAATAAGGAGGAGATTTATTATGAGAAAACATTTCACACAGACAGCAGTTATTCTGGCCGCGGTTTCGGCCATAGGCCTTACGGCCTGCACACAGGGCAGCACTACCGCTCCCATTCCAGACACAATTAAAGTTGAAAATGTAAAAGATAATGTAATCACCGTACAGAGTACGGAGGAGGTAAAGGTCGTCCCCGACATGGCGGAGCTGGTCTTCTCAGTGACCACTCAGGCGGCAGACGCGAAGGCATGCCAGGAACAGAACAGCAAAGATTTGGACAATGTAATCAGCTTTTTAAAGGGTACCGGTATTGCGGAAACTTCGATTCAGACCTCCAACTATGGGCTTGACCCGATTTACGACTGGAATTCGGGAAGAACGATCACAGGCTACGAGATGAATACCACCATTACCGTGTCCGATATTCCGATCGATCAGGCAGGAACCCTGATATCTTCCAGCGTTGAAGCCGGAATTAACAGCATCAGCCAGGTCACCTACCTTTCCAGCAAGTATGACGAGACGTACCAGCAGGCGCTTAAGAATGCCATCGCCTCTGCCAAAGTCAAGGCTGAAGCCATTGCGGAAGCGGGCGGCTGCACGCTGGGACCGGTCGTCCACGTGGAAGAATATAACGACAACCAGATCGCCCGCTACTCCACCTATAAGAATGCAGCCGTTGAAGATATGGCTGCAGGCGCGGCCTCCATGAGCGTCGAACCGGGACAGTTAAGCGTCGAAGCGCGGGTGACGGTGGAGTTTGAAATTCAGTAAGGGAAATGACTTCCAATTGTATTTCATTGCGAATAAAGAGTCTGCCATGGCAGACTCTCGCGCCGGAGCGCGGGCGCTTTAGCGGCTATACTTCCTTAGCGCGGAGTGCGAATCCCCCCGGAGGGTTTTTGTTTCATAGCGCACACTTTCCTATGAAACAAAAAACAGGCTTGTCCGCCCGGAAGACTTCTTTCAGTCAACCAGACAGGCAAGCCTGTCTCAAATCCCCTTTTTATCTAATAACCTTCTTCATCAGCATCTCACTGAACAGCGAATTCACCCATGCAAACCAGGGCCTCGTATAAATCATCTCATCGTCCTTATAAATGCTCTCATGAATATATCCCGTGCCCGCATCATTCTCCACCAGCATAGTAATCAAGCGGTCAATTTCTGCGTTGCCTTCCGTTGTAAGAGCCTGAATAATCAGAGCCATCGGCCATACGTGGCCTGGTTTCGTGTGGGGGCTTCCAATTCCGGTGAGTCTGGTTCCTTCAAAATAGTACGGATTTTCACTGCTGAGCGCCAATCTCCTGGTATTCTGATACACCGGATCGGATGCATCACAGTATCCAAAATACGGCATAGACAAAAGCCCCGGGATTCCTGCGTCATCCATTAAAAGTGTATTTCCCAATCCGTCCGCCTCGTAAGCGTAGACACGCCCATATTTTCCGTGCTCCACGATTCCGTACCGCTCAATTCCGCCCCGAATCTCCTGGCTAAGAAGCTTTGCCCGGCCGGCCAGCGCATGATCCTGCCATACCGTCTCTGCAATTTCAGACATCTGTTCCAGAGCCACAGCCGCATACATGTTGGAAGGGATCAGATATCCATAAGTACAGGCGTCATCACTGGGCCGGAATCCTGACCAGGTCATGCCTGTATAGGCAACCGGTGTTCCCAGTCCGGAGCGTTTTAAAGTCTCTGTCTCTTTATCCGTATCCCGTTCAAACCGGTAATGGGATTCTGCCTCATGGTTCTGTTCTGCGGCCCACTGGTCTGTGACCTTCTCACAGGCGCTTTTAAAAGCATGATCCAGATGGTCCGTACGCCCTGTAGTCTTCCACAGTTCAAAGGCCAGTGCAATCGGAAAGCAGAGAGAATCCACCTCGTATTTTCGTTCCCAGGTCCAGTCTGTCTGGCCTGACCGGTCCGGCGCATAGTGACGTCCGTTGGCTGTGACGTTAAATGCATTGGCATAAGGATCTTTATTCATATAATAGACCTGTTTCTGAAGAACCCGTCTGATCAGATCATAGATTTCCTCATGCCGGGCCGCGGCTGGTAAGTAGTGATGCACCTGCGCCGCCGAATCTCTCAGCCACATGGCCTCAATATCGCCGGTTATGACAAACAGGCTTCCATCTTCCAGTTCTTTTACAGTTGTATCGATTGTATTTAAATAACACCGTTCAAACATGTCCGCCAGCTTGCCCCCGGGCAGACGTTTTTTCAGTTCTGCCGCCTCCGCTGACAATATGGCCTGGTACTGCTCTACCATCTTATGTCCTCCAGCTTTAATTCCAGTTTTAAAGGCGTCTTTCCTGTCAGTTCTACGCTGCGGCCGTCCGGCTGGCTCCCTCCGCAGGTGACAACCGCCGCACTTCCGTCAAATACAAACTCTCCCTCCTCATTTACCACCATAAATGCTTTGGCAGAAAGGATAAACGTGGCCGCCGCAGACTCCCCGGCTTTTAAATGAATCCGCTTAAAGTCCGCCAGGGATCCCCCAGGCGCCGCCAGTTCCGAATCCGTAATCCGGACGTAAACCTCCGCCACCTCGTCGCATTCAAACATCGAATGGTTCGTAATTTCCACAGAGAGCATTAAATGTCTGGCTTCCCCCTGTCCCGTTTCGATCTGTTCTGCCTTCAAATTGCTGTATTCAAAATCGCCGTAGCTCAAACCATATCCGAACGGATACAGCACCTCATGTTCCATGTAGCGGTATGTCCTGCCCTTCATGCTGTAGTCTGTGAAGTCCGGCAGTTCTTCCGTTGTCCGGTAAAATGTGACCGGCAGTCTGCCCGAAGGCACTGCTTCTCCCATCAACAGCCTTGCCGCCGCCAGACCGCCCATCTGTCCGGGATACCATACATGCAGAATCGCACTGCAGTGTTCATCAGCATCGCTTATCGCCATGGCACTGCCTGTAGACAGGAGCAGAATCACCGGCGTTCCCGTCTCACAGACCGCCTTTAAGAGCCTCTTCTGGGACTCAGGAAGACTTAAATCCACCTTGTCCGCACCGGCATAGCTGTTGTTGGCGTCGCCTTCTTCCCCCTCCAGTGTGCCGTTTAAGCCCAGACATAAGAATACCACGTCGCTCCGCATTGCCATGGAAACAGCCTCTTTGATCCTGTCATCTGCCTCAGCGAGATTTTCCACATTGTCGCGGTAAAGATGGGCGCCTTCCGAGCAGAAAATCCTGGTATCTTTCCCCAGTACGGCCCGTATTCCCTCCAGAAGCGTGTATTTCTCCGTTGCTGTGCCGTTATAATTACCTTTCAGAATCTCTTCGCTGTCGCTGTTGGGTCCGATTACCGCCACAGTCTTAAGCTTCGCCTTATCGAGAGGGAGAATTCCGTCATTCTTTAAAAGCACCATGGATTCCTCCGCCGCTTTCAGGGCCAGACTGTGATGTTCGGCACAGTCATTGACCTCATAGGGTATCTCATCGAATTCCGTATGCTGGTCAAACATTCCCAGCCTCATCCTCGTCATCATTAAGTGGGTGACTGCTCTGTCGATATCGTCCTCAGACACCAGCCCCTGGTTACAGGCACTCATCACATGAAGATAGACGGCGCCGCAGTTTAAATCACAGCCGCTCTTAAGCGCCAGAGCCGCCGATTCCTGGGGTGTGTCCGTCAGCCCGTGATGCATATGGAAATCTTTGATCGCCCCGCAGTCCGAAACGTAATAACCGTCAAAGCCCCATTTTTCCCTCAGAATCTCTGTGATCAGATGATGGCTCCCGCAGGCCGCCTCGCCGTTCAAACGGTTGTAGCCTCCCATCACTCCTTCGACTCCGGCCTCCTTCACGCAACGCTCAAACGCCGGAAAATACGTCTCCGCCAGATCCTTTTTACTCACCACGCTGTTAAAGGAATGACGTCCCTTTTCCGGTCCCGAATGGGCGGCAAAATGCTTCACACAGGCAGCCGCCTTCAGCCTCTTTCCATTTCCCTGAAGCCCTTTAATGTAGGCTGTTCCCATGCGTCCTGTCAGGCACGGGTCCTCCCCGTACGTCTCATGACCCCGCCCCCATCTCGGATCACGGAAAATATTGATATTGGGAGACCAGAAGGTGATTCCCTTATAGAGTCCCCTGTCCTCGTTCTTCACCGCCTCGTTATATTTTGCCCGCCCCTCGAGAGCGGTCACATCACCGATTTTCTGCAAAAGCGCCTCATCAAACATTGCCGCTAATCCGATGGCCTGCGGAAATACCGTAGCCGCTCCGGCTCTGGCCACTCCGTGCAGCGCCTCGTTCCACCAGTTATAGCTTGGAATCCCCAGACGTTTTACCGCCGGGGCATCGTAACGAAGCTGCGATACCTTTTCCTCCAGCGTCATCTGTGACACCAGATCCCGTACCCTCTCTTCATCTGTCCTGCTCTCATCCAAATATACCGCTTCCATCTCGTATTCCTGTTACCTATTCTTCGATTTCGAAAATAGCCTCTGTCTCCACCGGAATATTCCCCGGCAGCACGTTCATGCCTACTGCAGATCTGGTAGGCGCTCCCGCTTCCTCGCCAAATAAATCCACCAGAAGCTGGGAACCTCCGTTTGCAACGTATGGCTGCTCATAAAAATCATCCTCGCTTGCCACATAAACCAGGATCTTCACAACCTGTTTTACCTTGTTTAAATCGCCGATGCGGTCCTGTAAAACAGCCAGAACATTTAACATGGAATTCCTGGAGAATACGTACGCCTCTTCCTTTGTAAATTCCTTGCCAACCTTGCCAGCCACCTGACCGTCGATTACCGGGCCGCAGCCGGAGATATAAACGAGATTGCCTGCAAACATTCTGGAGGATGAGTAAACGCCTCCTTTTGCAGGTGCCTTCGGCAGTTCCAGACCTAATTCTTTTAACTTTGCATATACATCACTCATGATTCATTCCCTCATTCTTCTGATTTTTCGTTATACTATAATTTTATAACACTGCCGCAGTTTCTTTTCAATATCCTATCGTCTGAAACGGCAACCGTTCCATCTACCATAATCATCTGAAATCCGCTGCACAGCTGTTTTGGATTTTCGTAAACCGCGTAATCCCTTACCTTTGCAGGGTCAAACACGTTAATATCCGCATGGTAACCTTCTTTTATCATACCCCGGCCATCGAGGGAAAGCCTCTTCGCAGGCAGAAGCGTCATTTTTTTAACTGCTTCCTCCATTGTCAGAACGCCGCGTTCTCTGACGTATTCCCTGATAATCTTCGGGAAGGAACCGTAAAGTCTGGGATGCGGACAGTCGCTCACGCCGTACAGGGAATCCGAAATTACCATGGAGTATGGAAGCCGGGCTACCGTATCCACATCCTCCTGGGACATGGAGAGAACGATGATTCCCACCTTTCCCTGTTCCTCTGCCAGCAGGTCGCTGCAGAAATCAGCCGGCTCTTCGTATCCGGCCTGGAATGCGGCTTCCCGGAAATTCTTTCCTGTGAACCTGCGGTTCGCCTCCTTCGTAACGGAGCTAAGAAGAATACGCTCCCAGCCTATGGCGGTCACCATGTTGTCCCAGCCTGTATGCTCCCGGTAGATCTCCCGCCTCAGTTCTTCCTTTCCGCTTTCTGTCTTAAGCTTCTTTAAGGTCAGCTCCACGCTGTCTTCCATCACGGAAGGAGGCAGAAGGCTGATCAGCGTGGTGGAACCGCCGCAGTAGGGATAGAAATCCACAGTCACATCCTGGCCGGCCGCTCTGGCCGCGTCAATCAGTTCGATCGCCTGATAGATCTCTTTGCCCCAGTTTTTCACTCCGGTTGCCTTGAAATGGCTGATATTCAAGGGGACCCCGGCTTCCTTTGTGACCTCGATAATCTCCTTCACAGAAGAGACCAGGTTATCCCCCTCACCTCGAATGTGACAGGACAAAGGGCGTCCGAACGGTGCGGCTGCGCTAATCAGCTCCTGCATCTCGGCTCGGGCGGAATAGCATTCCGGCTGGTACATAATGCCCATGGAAAGGCCCGCGGCCCCAGCCTCAAGCCCTTCACGGATATAGGCTTTCGCCTGGTCCATCTCCTGTCTGGTAAACGGACCTTTCCCATATCCCTTGATTGCCGCCTTCAACGTCCCTGTCGCAAGCAAGCTGCCCACATGAAGCGGAAGCTCCCGTTTCCCCAGTTCCTCCAGATAATCGCCAAACCGTTCGATGGCCATCTCCTCAGGCGCAATACCGAGACACGGCTCGATAAAATCATAAATATCCCGGCGGTACTGTTTTGGTGCCGGAATCGGCGCCAGACCACAGTTTCCTCCAATGACCGTCGTAAGGCCCTGAGCCATCTCCAGTCTGCCGAATTCAGGATTATACAGGGCATCGATATCACAGTGTCTGTGGGTATCGATAAAGCCCGGCGTCACGACAAGCCCCGACGCGTCGATGACTTCCGCTGCGGCCGCTTCCGTGCTCTCTGTCACCGCCTCGATAAATCCATCCTTTATAAGCACATCTTTCCGGAAAGGCGTACCGCCGCTTCCGTCATAAACCAGTCCATTTTTTATCAGTGTTCTCATACCAGCATCCCTCTCGCAGCCACCACTTCCTGACGCAGCGCCTCCCCGTCATAGAGATAAACTTTATTCTGCATATTGATGGCGGTGCAGACGTGAATCGGAATCAGTTCCACCTTGTCGCCGACCTTCAGTCCGGTGTCTCCCTTTTTGCTGGTGATAATTCCGTGTTCCTCATTCATACGGCGAAGCTGAAGATCATCATTTCCGGCAACCAGTGCGTATCCGGGGTAATAGTAGGGAGCCGTATCGAGAAGAATATCCATGGGAAATGTCTTCGTGCCGCCGTCGATCACCGCATACTCCCTGCATGGCGTACTGACCACTGTGGCATAGATCCGGACAGCAATGTCTTCCGGCTCAGCAGCCCCCTCCTTGCACAGCATGTGATCCTTGAAAATATAGGTGCCCGGGCGAATCTCATCCACCTTTCCCGTCTTCGCAACCTCCACGCCCGTAGGTGTGGAGCCTGCGCTGATCTCGGCAATGGGAACGCCAGCCTTCCTGATCTCTTCCGCTATAGCCTCCATCATATCGCCTTCCTCGGCTCCCGCGATGACCTTATCCTCGGTTGGCTCATCGTGATAAACCAGACTCTTAAAGGTATAAATACCAGTCAGATTCAAATTGGAAAGCTGATAGACTTCCTTCGCCAGTTCTGCGGCCTTTGTTCTCTGGACGCCGGTCCTCTTCGCTCCGGTGTCCACTTCCAGCCGGACCTCCAGGGTAATACCGGCGGCCTTTGCCGCCTCATTAAGCGGCACCGCGCATTCCATGCTGTCCACCGCCAGAATCAGGCGTTTTAAACGCCCGGCCAGTGCGATGGCTCTTTTTATGCGGAAATCACCAACCATGGGGTAAGCGATAAAAATGTCCTCCGCTCCCCCATCTGCCATGACCTCCGCCTCGGAGACCTTCGCACAGGTGATGCCGGCGGCCCCGTGAGCCAGCTGCATTCTGGTAAAAAGCGGCATCTTGTGCGTCTTGATATGCGGTCTCAGCCTGCATCCGGCCACATCCGCTTCCGCCTGCATCCGGATCACATTCTTCTCCGTCCTGGCCATATCAATGACAATGCAGGGTGTCTCCAACTGATCCAGTAATTCTTTCTGCATACGTTCTTCCTCCCTTTAAAAGCTGTCTGCCACACTCCTGATGTGAAGTGCAGCCGCCACTTCCTCCGCCGTTACCTGGTTCGGGAATTCCTTTTTATCCACATTTATATCCACGCCTTCTTCCGATGTTATGTCGAAGAAATTGTCTTCCAATACCACATCATACCCATCCAGGCTTAGTTCCGCATAACTCACATACGTATCAGCGTCTGCGTGAATACAGAATACATCCGCCTTCTCTGTCACGGAAATCCGGTACTCCGGAGTCTTGAAATCAAAGTATTTCGGCTTCACAAACAGCGTGGTTCCGCGGCTTACTGCACAGCCATCCTCGATCAGACTGTATTCCGCCACCGCCCTCTTTTTCATCCCGGCCTCTGCCAGGAAGGGGGCGAAGTCCATGGGAAGCACGTTCTTCACTTCGAAGGCCGCCGCCGTGATTTCCGTTTCCGTCTCATACAGGGTATGGAAATCCCGGTCGATGAGGCGGACCCTTAATACGGCCTTCCTCTCCTCAAAGGATTCATTATGAATGTAATAGTCAATCTCTGTACTCAGTTCTTCCTTCTCACAGGCAGTAGCCATGAAACGGGCATAGAACCGTTTCGCTCCGTAATGCAGCGCTTTCCAGCGGCCATAGTAATCAATGCTGGCCCAGGAAGCCACCGGCCAGCAGTCATTAAGCTGCCAGTAGATAGAACCCATGCACCGGCCCCAGTTCCTTCTCCAGTGTTCCACGCCGTACTGAATCGCCTTCAGCTGGAGAATCTGGGAAATATAAGCGATGCTCTCCATATCCTTCGGATACTTATAATAGCCGGAAATATAGGAGAATATCTTGGTATTTGCAAGGCCGTTCTTCTGATGAGATTCCATGACCTCACTGAAGATGTTCTGATCCTCCGGAAGGCTGAAACTATCCAGCGTCTTCTTTCCGGGGAATGACTGGAAGCCAAACTCCGAGCAGAACCGGAAATAAAAATCCCGGTACTCCGTAAACGGTTTGTTTGAATGCCACACTTCCCAGTAATGGTTGTCGCCCCGGTTGAAATCATTGGGATCATCGAATGAACCGCCTGACGATGGAGAAGAAAGCCAGTAATACGTCTGGCCATCCACCTGTTTTACCAGACGGGGCAGGAGCATTTCAAAAATCTTCGTGTAATCCACCTTGTATTTCGGTCTGTGTCCCTCCAGACGGCCCCAGTCACGCCAGCCCCATTCCATCTCGTTGTTGCCGCACCATAAGCCAAGGCATGCATGGTGGCGGATTCGTTTCACATTATCGGCCGTCTCAGCCAGAATATTAGCTTCAAATTCATCGTTTAAATTATAGACATTGCAGGCGAACATTAAGTCCTGCCAGACCAGAATTCCGTAACGGTCACAGGCGTCATATACGTAGTCCTCCGGATAGTAACCGCCTCCCCAGATCCGGATGCAGTTAAAATTGGCCCTGGCGCAGTCACGGATCAGCCGTTCACTGCGTTCCTCACTCAAATGGCCGAGGAGATTGTCTTCCGGTATGTAGTTGGCACCCATGGCAAATATCTTCTGGCCATTGACCACAAAGGCAAACTGGTTCCCCCACTCATCCGCGTCGGTGCAGACCGTGACGGTCCTTAAACCAATCGTTCTCTCCCACACATCGAGAATAGAATCCGACGTCCTTAACTCCACACGGACCGCGTACAGCGGCTGCGCGCCGTATCCGTTCGGCCACCACAGCTGCGGGGCTTCGATCAGGGCTTCGATGGTATCATTTATGCATAACTCTTTTTCCACGGATATCACGGTTCCGTCCGGTGCTGTGATTTTACATGCAAGCGTACCACTTCCAGCCGTGTCACTTTCGCTGAGCTTCCTTACACTGCTTTCAACCGACAGCTTCACCCCGCCGGCTCCGTGTTCCTGGCGAATTCTCACATCATCGAGACGGGCGGTTGAAAAGCCGGATAGATAGACATTTCTGAAGATTCCGGCATCGGGAAGCTGAGGACCCCAATCCCATCCGAACATATAATGAGCCTTTCTGAGCGCTCCGTTTCCTTTCATACAGCCGGTAGACGCATAAAAGATATCGCCCTCCCGGTCCGCCTTTTCGATAAAGGCGGTGGGGGAATGGAACGCAACAGCCAGCCGATTTACAGCCTTTAACTTTCCCTTTACATCAATTCTCCAGGTGCGGTGCATATCATTTACCGCGAGGAGCAGTTCGTCGTTCAAATAAATGTCCGCGATCGTATCAAGTCCCTCGAACACAAGGCACTGTTCTTCTTCCCGGAAAAAGCTTTCCGGCACTTCAAACTCTCTTTCATATCGGTAATCCCTGCGGGAAAGCTCCCTGGTCTCATACTCATTCGTCCGCCAATAGGGATCTTCTATGAGACCGCCATCCATCATATCGGTCAAAACAGTTCCCGGTACAGTTCCTTTATGCCATTCCTTCGATTCCATATCGCACCAGTTCCAGGTGCCATTCAGTGTAATTCTATGTTCCATAATCTGCTCCTACTAGCCCTTGATACCGGACGTTGCAATACCTTCTACGAAGTTCCTCTGGAAGAACAGGAAGAAGATTACGACCGGAATTACGAAAATAGTCGCCGCCGCCATAAGGTGCGTCCAGTCAACCGAGTATTGGTTTAGGAAACCCTGAAGACCTAAGGACAGCGTCAGTTTTTCTGTCTTGTTGATATAAATAAGCGGCGCCAGGTAATCGGACCAGGCATTGATAAACGCATAGATACCGACGGTTGTCAGCGCAGGTCTTGAAAGCGGAAGTGCAATGGCGATGTAGCGTTTAAATTCACCTGCGCCGTCAATCTTTGCCGCCTCCATTAAGGAGTTGGGAAGACCCGCAAAAAACTGTCTCATAATAATGATGTAGAACGGGCTGCCAAAGAATGTCGGCAGAATCAGCGGTACATATGTATTGGTGAAGCCCAGTCTGGACCAGATTTTATATAACGGGATCATGGTTACCGTATAGGGGATCATCATCGTTCCCATAATCAGAGCGGATATGATGGGAGCGCCTTTCCATTTGATCTTGGCAAGAGAGTAGGCTACCAGAGGGGTAGCTATCATTTGTCCCACTACGGAAAGCAGCGTGATAAAAATGGTATTCATCATATATCTGACATAAGGAATCTTCGCCATGGCCTCCGGGAAATTGTTCCAGATGATCTCTCTCGGGAACAGTCTGACCGGCAGCTGAAAGGCGTCCGCGTTTGTCTTAAGGGCCGTCGTCACCATAATTAAAAACGGTGAAAAGAAGACGAGACTCAGCACGATGACAAGTACATACTTCGGAATCGGTTTTAAACGTTTTTTATAATACGCACTATTGTTTTTCATTCTTATTCACCCCCTACGCCATTCTCGGATACCTTCTTCGTGATCCTGGTCATTACCAGCGTCAGTACAAATACAATGACAAACAACAGCCATGCCATCGCAGAAGCCCGCCCCATCTTCATATAGGAGAAAGCCGTATTAAACAGATACAGAGGATACATTAAAATCGAGTTGGCCGGCCCGCCGCTGGCATTGCTGGCGCCGCCGCCGGAGCTTGCATTAATAATAACATATACCTGTGTAAAATACTGGAACGAGTTGATGATATTCAAAATCCCCTGATAAACCAGAACCGGCGCCACACACGGCATCGTAATCCGGAAAAACTTGTCAAAGGCATTGGCTCCGTCAATCTCGGCAGCTTCATAATAGCTGTTCGGCACATCCTGAAGCGCCGCAAGGCAGATCAGCATGGTCGTACCGGTACACCAGGTACCCATTAATACCAGCGCCCACTTCGTGTAGGCCGGATTAACCAGCCAGGACGGCCCGTTGATGCCGACCATCTCCAGGACACGGTTGATATAGCCGTATGTAGGGTCGAACATCCAGATCCATACCATGGTAGCCGCAACCATCGGGATAATGGAAGGCATGAAGAAAATGGTTCTCGCCACACCCCTGCCCTTAAACTTACTATTTAATAAGGAAGCAAGGAGCATTGCAATGAATAAGTTGATGGGAGTGGATACAAAGGCCATGAACAGAGTATTTCTCAGGCTCTTGAAAACCAGCGGGTCCTGGAAAATATACTTGAAGTTCTCAAGGCCGATCCATTCCGGCGGCTTCACCGGGTTAAAGGACGTGAAGCTGTAGTAAAACGAGGTGAGCAGCGGTATCAGGCTGAAACATACGAATCCAATAATCCATGGAAGTGCAAACAGAAATCCATTGATATTGTCCCGCCGTTCTGATTTGCTCATTTTCTTGGCAGTCGGTTTTGACATTGGACTACTCCTTTCTGATGTGTGAGATCGCAAAAACGATCCGGATATCAGTACTTATTCAGCTGTATAGCTGAATAAATACGAATATCACATATGTGCTGCGGCATCATATGTGATATTCTGATTGTCACGGTGACCCGCTGAGTTATGGGTTACTGAAGCATCTTTGCCTGATCGGCAAGGCCCTTCATGGCCTCCTCCGGCGTCTGCATACCGTTGTAAGCATAGTCAAGATACTCTTCAATTAAGGAAGTATATTTTGCAAGATCTTCAATCTTCGCATACTGAATGCCGTTTTCTGTCTTAAGCGCTTCAATAAACATATCGAAGTTCGGCTGTGCCAGAATATCCGGATCATCATATAATGCAAGCTGTGTCGGCAGGTTTGCCATACCGATTAACAGTTCTTTTGTCGCCTCAGAGTTTGTGAAGTACTTAACGAAGTCCCATGCTCCCTCTTTTTCATTCGCTACGACCGGAATGCTTAAGGAGTTGGTCTCATAACGGCTGGTTCCTGCGATCTCCGGATGTGCTTCGGTTCCAGGGATCAGCGCTACGCCATAGTTCACATCGGAGTTGAAATTCTTCATCATGGCTGCCATCCAGGTTCCGTCAAAACGGAATAACTGCTTTCCGGCGAAGAACATATCGTTCTCTGTATAACGGTTGGTATTGGCGGTTGCTACGAATTCCTGAACCTTCTCAATTCCGTACTGGCTTCTGAAGTCGATGTTCATCTTAAGACTGTCGAGGATCGCCGGATCATCCGGTGTTAAGGTTAATCCGTCATCTGACCACCACTTTCCGCCGAAAGCGTAAATCAGTTCCTGTCTTGCACTTGCCAGCGGGAATAACGGATAGCCGAGTCTTGTAATGGTCCCCTTATCGTCAACCTCAGTGGCCTTTATCGCCATCTCATACAGTTCTTCCATGGTCTTCGGAGGCTCTGTGTAGCCGATCTCCTCAAGAATGTCCTTATTATAGAACATCTGAATAATCATGGATGCCAGCGGGGCGCCGTATACGGTGCCGTCAAGAGTGTTGGCTTCCAGGGATTGGTTTGAAAATACGCCCGGCAAATCGTAATTATCAGCCGCCGCCAGATCGGAGATGGATTCTACCAGACCGTTGGTGGCGTAGGAAAGAACATCCTGGTTGGATACCTCAATAACGTCAGGCGCCTCATTGCCGGAAATGGAAACGATGATCTTCTGCTTATCGGATACGCTTAACCCCTCTACAAAGTACTTATCCTGGCTCTCATTATAAGCCTTAATCGCATTCTCAAAACAGGTTGCCTCATCACCTGTATGGGAATACCAGAAAACAACTTTCTTTCTGTCACCACTCTCTGCCTTTGTATCCCCCGCTGCCTCTCCGGCTGTTGTCTCTTTTGCGTCTCCGCCTGCAGCCGCAGTGGTGTCAGTTGTGGTGCTCTTTCCGCCTCCGCACGCTGTCAGTGAGGTAATCACCATAGCAGTCGCCAGCAGGCAGGACATAAATCTCTTCTTCATTTAATTCTCCTCCTTTTCTTTGCATAAAAGCAGTTATTAATATTCTTCATATTTTTCAAACTTTTTTTATGCTTTTTCAAATCATTTTTTCTTTTGGTGGTTTTAGAATATCATACTTTTTGTTAGTTTTCAAGTATTTTTTTTCTTTTTATTCAGCTTTTTTATCACTTTTTTTAATTAACCGCTTACTTTTTTTAATTCCTCCTCTTTTTTTATATGTTTTTTAGTTTGCTATTTCATACTTTATGTCTGATTTTTGTATATTTCCGCAATTATTCCAAACAATTTGGCAACTGATGTGACCCAGACTTCTTTGTAGGTAGACTGGTTGCCGCCGGGCCAGTAAGGGACATCGGAATTGCCGTCCGTCTCGATTCCCACGGGCAGCTGTCCCACACAGGTACCCGGAAATGTGGAGAAAAGCTGCTGATATCCCCTGCCTGCACCGTACATAAGAGAGCGGCCGAATGGATTCTTGCCGAACAGCCAGTCCGTCTGGGAGGCCGCGGCCTTCATCAGAAATGTATCCTTTAGATATCCGCCCACAGCAGCCGCGCCTTTGGCCGCGGACAGCATCACCGCCGTATTTCCCCGAAAGGAAAACCATACCGGGAACTGGCGCACTCCATAGCCCGTTTTCACTCGTGTTCCCGCTTTCACCTGAAGCGTGTGATTATCTTTCTCTGTCTCATAATCCGCCTGCAAATGAAGCAGGTGGAAAATATCCGGATCCTCCGCTGTCTCCGAATAGAGTCCGGCCGGAAACATTTCATAGGGGGAGGCATACCCCAGCAGATTCTTTAGATATTCTCCGTACAGGCGGATTCCCTCTTCCCACAAGATCTTGTCGGGATGGTGTTCCAGCACACGGCACAGCAGTACAAGGGCCGTGGCCGGAACGTGTTCCCTGGCCTGGTGATTGTAGTGGATGATATCCTGATGGGTCTCGTCCCTGTAGAAAAAGCCGCGCATTCCCGTCTTTGAGGAATCCTTTTCCTGACAGTCCAGGAGTTTCCTTCCATACTCTGCCGCCGCCTCCGCGTACGCCTCCTTCTCCGTCACTTTCCAGATTCTGGCGGCGGCGGTCACAATCTCTCCATAATAAAGCGCCGCAGAGGAAGAGTATGTGTGCTCCCACGGAAGAGGCAGTTCCATGCCATGGGTCCGGTAGCGTTCCTGTGCAAATCCGAAGTCCTCCTCTGCCGCCCCCGCACACCGCCAGGCCAGCTCCCGGTCGTAATCGCCCAGACACTCGGCGGCCAACGCAAAGACTCCGGCGCAGATAAAATTCTCAAGGGCGTGGTTATGAACCCGCACGTTGGAAGCGTCATCGTCATTGCCTATTTTTCCATCGGTCCACCGGATCAGGCCGAGGCTGGTGGCCCGGTAACCGTCTCCGAATCTCGTCCGGAAGATGAATTCAAGTCCCCACATGGCCTCTTCCATCAGTCTCTGGCAGAGCAGCGTGCTCTCTCTTCGCTCTGCAGCCAGCTCCAGAAGGCTCTCTACAGTCTCCGCGGTCTGGACCGTCTGCTGGGACATGTCGCCCGCGTCGTGCCATCCGCCGCAGTAGGGAAGCTTCAGGCCTTTATGCTCCGCGTATGTGTCCATGTGACAGAGGCCATGCTTGCCTGGAACCGGATAACCGCACCGCTCGCAGAACAGGAAGTTTATTCCTTTCCACGTTACGTCCTCCAGAACACCGTCCCTTATCGGGAACCAGTCTCCGGCCATGCCGCCTGCACAGATTCGGTATTCCCCCTCCTGTATCAGCTCTGAAAAGTCCGCGATCTGGAAGTTTTCTCCCTTCCAGGCCACATTTTCCAGACGTTTCTCCAGACAAATCTGTCCCTTTCGGTCCTCAATTGTAAATGTATCCGTATCCGCTCCCGCAGCCAGCACCGCCTTCTTAGATGCACCTGACTCATAGCCGCAGGTGGAATAGCAGAATCGATTTGACTCCGGGAGCCAGCCGCTTTCCTTTCCCGGATTTTCCACAGCCTCCAGCCAGATTTCCTTTACATAGAAGACAGCGTTCTCGCCGCTGGCGGTATCCCGGCCATTGATCCGGTAGCGAAATCCAAATCCGCTCACGCAGTCCCGCGGCAGAGACGGGAACTCCCATATACAGTCGTTCCACTGGTGGTTATTTAAGTTCATCATATGAAAACCCTGTCGACGGTACCGGTCCGGCACTTTGCGCTCTCCGTCATTTTCCAGATACATGGAGAGACTGACCGTTCTCGATCCGTCGCACTCCGGCCTGATCAGGGCGCGTACGCGGTGAAACGACGTCCAGTCCGCCTCCTTCACCGGAAATGCCGCATGAATATGGCCGTAATATGCGCAGTCGCCATCCTGCGGCATCCCTTCGGGCCAGCACGGGCACAGGAGAGGGGCCTCCATAGCCAGCATATTTTCCGCTTCTATCCGGACAGTTTCCACCGTTCCGCGCTCCATGGACACAGGATTGCCGCAGCAGCCCTCCCCGCCTCCGCTCCACACGGCCCGCCTCGCTGTCACCTTTTTTTCTCTCTCCGTCTGTTCCAGAGATGCTTCCTCGTGGAGAGGCAGCGGTCTGTGTATGTAACCACTCTCCATCAGTTCCTGCTGAAACTTTGCATTCATCCGCATATTCCGTCCTTTCTGTCATCACTCCGCAATTCGCCGGGAATCCGGGATTTATATTTCTGTAAAGCTTAAAATCTGGTAACACTTATAAAGCTAATGCTGTACCAGTACAGCATTGCGTAAGTTTCGGTGAATTATGCACTTGATATTGGCGTCAGGGGCGCGTCCGCGAAGCGACGGCGTAGTGGACCCTACGTCTAGCTTCGCGGGCGTGGTCCTGGCGTGAATAGCGAGTGCAGAATTCACTGGAACTTGCGCAACGCTGTACTGGCTGCCTCACGATCCAAAAGCACCTCGCAGTTCGGATGCAGCTGAAGAATGGAGGCCGGTACCGCTTCAGTCACAGGTCCTTGCAGGGCCTGTCTTATAATCTCCGCCTTATGTGCTCCCTTTGCCGCCAGAATAATCCGCCTGCTTTGCATGATCGTCCTGATCCCCAGTGTCAGGCCGCCCAGCTCGTGCCCGTCGGGCACTCCCGTCTCTCTTCTCACCCTTGCCTCGAATATCTCGTCCATAGGAGATACCCAGGTATCGCTGCCAAACGGTGTTCCCGGCTGATTGATCCCGATATGGCCATTCCAGCCGATGCCCAGTATCTGCAGATCCGCACCGCCGTGTTCTCTGATACTGTCCTCGAATTTTCTGCTTTCCAGTTCAAAATCATCACTCTCTGTGAGCGGCATTAAAAAGCGCTCATCCGGCACGCCTAAATGGTCCAGCAGCTGGCTGCGTATCATGGCATAGCAGCTGCCCGCATAGCTCCGCGGGAGATTCGTCAGTTCATCTACGTTAAAGAACACGGCTTTCGAGACGTCAAAGGGATGGAGCTCATACAGCTCGCTGACAATTCTGTGCATATTTGTAGTCGTCTGCCCTGTGGAAAGGCCGATTACGGAATTCTTCTTCTTCAGAATCTGTCCGATAATTCTCCAGGCAGCGATTTCGTCAAATTGTTTTTCATTTTCTGCAATAGTTATCTTCATGATTTATTCTCCTGTCATTAAATGCTGTTTATTCGTTCCCTTTCTTCCAACTATTCTGCCTTCAGGCACCCTACGGCCGCCGCACCGATTACACCGGAAAAGGCTGCATCGAAGCCGGATACCCGGAATCCTTTTGATACGTGGCGCATGGTCACTTTCTCCAGGAGATTTTCCACACGTTTAAAAAACCACGGATCTGACATCAGGCCGCCTCCGGCCACCACCATATCGGGATCTGACATGCGCACCAGATTCATAATGGTACAGCTGAGCACCGCAGCGGCTTCCTCCGCAATGGAAAGGCAGAAATCATTGCCCTCCCGGGCCAGCCGGAATACGGCCGCCGCCGGATATCTCCCGTTCCGTCCCAGCTCCAGGAGTTCCGCCGGAGCCTCCGCCTGCCTCTCTTTGACCATTTTGTGAATTCCGATTCCGGAAGCCGTGAGTTCGCAGCAGCCCCTTCGTCCACAGACACACTCTCTGCTGCTCCTGTAATCCACAACCATGTGCCCGATTTCCCCGGCATCACAGTGGGCCCCATGCAGCACCTTTCCGTCTATCACGAATCCGGCAGCCAGCCCCGTTCCCGCATTCACATAGATAAAATCGGAACAGTTCTTTCCCTCGCCCCACAGAAGCTCCGCCGTTGCCGCACTCCTGACATCGTTATCAATTCCCGCCGGCACTCCCAGCCGATCGGCAGCCATTTGCGCCAAAGGAATTGGAATTCCTTTTTCATGATTCACAGAATGCCAGATTCCATTTCTAAAATCGCTGATCCCTACTATGCCGATACCCGCTCCCCGGATTCTGTCCCCCGGGGCTTCCTCTGCCACATAGTTATCGAGACACTGAAGCAGATGAGCCGCTATTTCCTCCTGCCCGGTCAGCCCGGTCGGATATCTCCTGTAGCGCAGAAGCTCTCCATCCTCCCGGACCTCTCCGATGATGAGCTTCGTTCCCCCATAATCCATTCCCAGATACGTATTCATTACCGTTACTCCCTCTCTAAGCTTGAATTTTATGAAAAGGTTTTCATATTTTTACAATACCATCCGGTTATCCGCTTGTCAATTCGTGATATCACATAAATTTGATCCCGTATTTTTGTGAAAAGGGTTTCATTGCAATTTCATTTCGTTCGTGATATACTGGGAGGACCCCCGGTTCTTTATTCGTGGGAAACAATCAGATCTTTAGGAGGGGCAGATTATGAAATCAACGATTACAATTACCCAGATCGCCCAGGAAAGCGGCGTCTCGGTCGCCACCGTCTCCCGTTTTTTAAATGGAAAAGTACCGGTCTCCGCTGATAAAAAAGCCCGGATCGAAGCGGTTGTCAGGAAATATGATTTTACGCCCAACGCACTGGCACGCGGGTTAATATCGAAGAGAACCATGACGCTGGGTGTCATTTTGCCGGATATCACCAATCCTTATTTTGCGACCATTTTTCAGGAAGTCCAGAGATGCGCCGCTGAGGAGGGATACTCCGTCTATCTGTGCAACACCCGTTTTCACCACGGAGATGCCCCAATCGACGAGACCGGATATTTCCGTATGATGATGGATAAAAAGGTGGATGGAATTCTGATCATCGGCGGACAGCTGGACATGGTCGAAATCACTCCCGCCTATAAAGAGGCACTGAACAAGCTTTCAGCCTCGCTCCCCGTCGTGGCGGCAGGCCGGGAGATTCCCGGCGCCGGCTGCATCTTTATTGACTCAGAGAACGGAAGCGGCGTCACGACTGCCTACAACTACCTATCCTCACTGGGACATAAAGATATCGCCTTCGTCGGAGGCCAGCCCGGCGTCACCATTACAGAGACCCGCCTGGAATCATACAAAAAAGCTGCTGCCGCATCAGGCCGCGGGGTACGTGAGGATTTGATATCCCTCTCCGACTACTATCTCCCGGATGGATACCAGGCCGCCGAAGCCCTTATATCCAGAAATGCGCCATTTACCGCCGTAATCACCATGAACGACAATGTGGCCCTCGGCGCCATCCGCGCATTCGCCGACCACGGTCTCTCAGTCCCGCGCGACGTGGCCCTCATCAGCTGCGACCGTTTCTACTTCGCCGACTATACGATCCCCCGCCTCACCAGCATCCATCATCACAGCCGCCGCTGGGGACAGATGGTCGTCCGCACCCTGATCCAGGCCGTCCAGGGCTCCACCGAAAACGCCCGCATCACCTTCCCCCCGGAACTGATTATCGGTGAAAGCTGCGGGTCACATCTGTAGCATTAGGTTTCGGTGTAACCTTCATACTTTTTTTCTGATTTTTCTGTTGTTAGAAAACTTTTAATATGATATACTGAATTTACAAACAGTATTTGGAACTATATTCTTATTTTTTTTCATATTTGAGAGGTGATACGATGAAAACCCTTGATGAAATTATGCCAGTACTTCAGCAGCTCCTCACATTAGTGGAACAGCACTTTGGCAACAAATGTGAAGTCGTGCTCCACGATCTCACGAAGGATTACAACCATACTATTGTCGATATCCGCAACGGAGACATTACGCACCGTTCCATAGGCGGCTGCGGAAGCAACTTAGGACTGGAGGTCCTTCGGGGCACCGTGCTGGACGGGGACCGTTTTAACTATGTTACCACCACACAGGATGGAAAGATCCTGCGCTCCTCATCCATTTATCTTAAAAATGATCAGGGAGACGTCATCGGATCGATCTGTGTGAATCTGGATATCACGGAGACGCTTCAGTTTGAAGGCTATTTACGCCAGTTCAACCAATTTGATAACTTTACCTCCAACGACGAGGAGATTTTCGCTCCCGACGTGAACAATCTTCTCAGCCATCTGATTCAGATGGGACAGGAACAGATCGGAAAGCCTGCCCTGGAGATGAACAAAAACGAGAAGATCGAATTTATCCGTTTTCTCGACCGAAAGGGCGCGTTCCTCATCACAAAATCCGGGGAACAGATCTGCGAACTTTTGGGAATCAGCAAATTCACTTTTTATAATTACCTCGAAATCAGCCGCAGCCAGTCCGATTCTTCTGACAGCGACCAGACCTGACAGGACATGCGGGAGACTGTAATATGAAGGAGCGCTCATCAACTTCACTGACTGAAGGGCCCATCACCCGGTCGATTCTGCTGTTTACAGGCCCCCTCATCATCGGGAACCTGTTCCAGCAGCTTTACAACACCACGGATTCCTTTATCGTAGGCAATTTCGTAGGCAGCGGTGCGCTGGCCGCCATCGGCGCCAGCGCCCAGATTATCAATCTGTTCATCGGTTTCATCATTGGCCTGACCACCGGTGCGGGAATCATCATCGCACAGTATTACGGCGCAGGGGATGGCACCCGTCTTCACTCAGCCGTCCATACGTCCTTCTGGTTCTGTATCCTGGGAGGAATTCTGGTTTCTATCGCAGGCTGTCTTCTCTCCCCCCTTATTTTAACTGCCATGAACACCCCGGCCGAGGTCATTCCCGACGCAGCCATCTATTTGCGCATCTATTTCCTCGGGGCACTCTTCAATATCCTTTACAATATGGGAGCCGGTACGCTGCAGGCGACGGGAGATACGAAGCATCCGCTCTACTATCTCTGCCTTTCCTCTGTAGTCAATGTGGTGCTGGACATACTCTTCGTCACCGTCTTCCACATGGCGGTGCCTGGGGTTGCTCTGGCCACTTTAATCGCCCAGCTGGTCTCGGCTGTCTGTGTGTTATGGAAGCTGACTCATACCGATGATATATACCGTCTGGTACCTTCACAGATACGTTCCGACCGGGCCATGCTGGTAAAGATATTAAAATTCGGCATTCCCACCGGGCTTCAGACCGCCATCACCTCCTTGTCCAATGTCATTGTACAGAGTTATTTGAACGGCTTTGGTTCCCTGGCCATGGCTGGCAGCAACATTTACGGGAAGGTAGACAGCTTTGCTCTGCTCCCCGCCAACTGCCTGTCCCTGACCACGACCACCTACATTGCTCAGAACATGGGGGCAAGAAAGTTTGACCGTGTGAAGAAGGGCTTTAAAAGCTTTCTGTGGCTCGGCAACCTCTACGCAGTCGTCATGGGAATCCTGCTCTGCTTCTTCAGCGCAGGCCCGCTCCGGCTCTTCACCTCCGACCCGGAGGTCGTCCATTTCGGAGCTATGATGGGACAGGTTCTCGGACCGGGTTATATTCTGCTGATTACATGCCAGATCCTGATCGGAACCGCCAGGGGCGCAGGGAATACGTTCAGCACCATGCTTCTGTCTATCCTGAACTTATGCGGACTCAGAATCCTGTGGCTGACCATCATGATCCCCCTCTTCCCATCTATCTACACACTGTATCTCGGCTATCCCGTCACCTGGGGAACCGCCGCGGTCTGTATGGGAATCTACTACCGCAAAAAAATCAAACCGCGCCTCGGGCTGCCCTGATTTTTCTTTCGTAAAACTCCCCGAATGAATCCGTTTATAATTCTCGGGGCATAAATTTATTTACCTGATTTAAGGGAAAGCAATCCTTGTAGATTGATCTTTCCCTTATTTTATATTAGTATTTAAGGGAATTGAAAGGAGACTAAGGGAATGAGAGAATTCAACTACTCACAAATCAGAGAACAAAAATGGGACTCTGACATCCTTGGATATATAGCAGCCATCTATAAAGAATCATGAGAGTTTTGATGTTATTCCGAATTCCAGAAACTGCATTCTGCAGCTGCACAAAATCATGTACAGCCACATGAATAACCCGATTGCAGGACACACAGAAATTTTATTTACTCCACTTGCTCCCTTCGAAACGCCGGAAGCCCTTGATAGAATTTGCGAAGAATATAATCGAGTCATCGGAAACATGGAAGTTGAGCCCTTGATTGCAATACCGGTATTTATTCATGACTTTTTATGCATCCATCCCTTTAATGACGGAAATGGCCGAATGAGCCGCTTACTCACGACACTGCTTTTATACCGAAATGGTTTTTATGTTGGAAAGTACATCTCACTGGAGTCTAAAATTGCACAGAATTACCTGCGATTGACATGGTAAGAAAAGCAACTCAAAACAAAATCGGAAGATTTAATAAGCAGGATATCCGGGAGCTGTGCCCGTCCCTAAGCATCAGTTCCATTGAGGGTTCTTTGTGAAAGCTGGTAAAGTACGGTGAATTAAAACGTGAAGGCGCAGGAAAAGCAACCTGCTACATTCGATTGAAATAAATGATGGAAGATGCGTATTTTTGCGATTTGACTGCCAGGGCAGCTCTCCCTTAAATACCGCATCTTCTTTTCATATCAATTATACATAATATATTTGAATCTCAACCTCAAACATCCGGTTCCATGGCATCCAAAGGTCAAACCGGTACGGTTCCTGCGGAAAATACTTCGCCTGGAACTCTTCCAGCCGTTTCTTCACAATTTCCCGAACGACCGGCTCCTTATCTCTTAAATCGAGACGGTTCAGAGCCGGATCAATATCCGTCAGATGATTGGTCACATCTCTGCGCACCTCCGCCATATAGCCCCAGTCCTCCAGATACCGGAAGAACAGGAATTCTTCGGACGCTTCCCGCACCGCCTCCGATAAGCGCCCCAGCTTCTCCGCCGCGTTCCACGCGCACAGATGGGACAGCACCGTTCCAAGGGTATTGGATGAGGTGTTCCATCCGCCGTAGGCGGCCAACTCCTTCAGCATGTCCTGCTCATATAGAAACTGCATCAGCGCCCGGTCGGCCCCATTGGGAATCGCGCAGTCGGCAATTCCCACTGCCAGCCCTTTTTTCCTGTATTTCCTGATTCTTGCAAGAAATGCGGACAGGTTTCGCTCACTCTCCAGAATAATATCGTCGGTAAGGATTTCCTTTTCCAGCTTTAAGCTGAATGGTGTAGGCGGATTGACCGCCAGTACGAAATCCACCTCCGCAGACGTCTCTGCCTCGCCGCATCCGGCTGCCAGCAGGTGGGACAAAACCGTCTCACCGATACTGCGGTCCTCATACGATGGAATCTGTGTCTTTCCGCGCAGGGAGGAGTAATCGACGTAAACGGCAGGCGCCAGACCGCTCTGCCCATTGACCGCCCGGGCAAGCAGCGTACAGCCGATCTCATCAGCCCCCGGATACATGGCAATACGGGAAAGCAGATTTTTCTTTGCCATAACGGAGCTGAGTTTTTTCCGTTCAGAGGGAGCGTAACCGTACTCCCGGCAGTCGTCCAGAGGAATAATCATATAATCGATGACGCCCTCCTCCACCAGTTCGATGGAACGGATATGGTTGTTAAAATTGATGCGGCGGCGCTCTAAGAAATCGTTTAAGTATTCCTCCGGCACTTCCCGGCAGATGGTCTCCAGTTCTTTCAGTTCCTCCGGAGACGCCGCCTTCACCGACTCCTTATCCCGGATCACGCCGTAACGGAAAATGCGGTAGCCATAATCCTCATAATAATCCGGTTCTTCCCCGCTGCCGTCCCTGGCCGGCGCCCGGGTAATCAGTTGAAAACCGTATATCTGAATCCCCGGCTCCAGCCTCTTGATCTCCTTTAAACGCTCCAGCCGTTTAGCACAGACCGCGTCCGGCAGGTGATGGAGCCTCGACGGCACAATCCCTCCGTACAACAGCATATCCATGGATACCACGAGATGGGAAGCTCCTTTTACCTGTCCTTTGGTCCATTCCCAGACAGCCTCTACGTCAGCCTCCTTTTTAAAGTCTCCCAGAATCTCCTTTGGCGGCATACTCAGCTCCAGCCCGCTCATTCTTCCAATATAGTCCGGATAAATGTAATTGCAGGGCCGCTCGTCCAAAGGGATAAATACAATCTTTGACATATTGCATCTCCTTTTTCATACTTTTTTTAATATTTTTCTTTATCGTACACGTTTCTCCAGTTTCTGTCAATATAGTCAATATGCCGTATTTACCCGCCTCATCTTATGGAATATTCCTAATATTTTTGATTTTTTTACTTTTATATTGTGTTACATCCTAAATTGTGCTAACATGGATGATATCTAAATTTTAATCTGTTTTTATGTCTTTTTTCATACTTTTAGGAATATTTTTCTTTTGGTGTAACCTGATAACAGCAACAGGATAACAGCAGTCAAGAAAGGAGATTTGCCTCATGACAGTCTATTGCAAGGGCCAGCCGGGAGAACTTCCGGAGATTCTGGACTTTATTAACATGGTATTCAGCATGCACCAGGCCCCTCATAACTTCCGGACCCTCTTACCCAAACTTTACGGTGCGGACCGCCAGACTGAATGGTGCCACTATCTGGCAAAAGAGGACGGCAAGATAAGGGCCGTCGTCTGCGTTCTCCCCATCACCCTGGAGCATGGCGGCCATACGATCACCTGCGCCACCGTGGGCAGCGTCTCGGTCCATCCTTACAGCCGCGGAAAAGGCTATATGAAGCAGCTGATGGCTATGGCTGCCGAAGATATGGAACGCCAGGGCATCACCCTAAGCATTCTGGACGGCAGGCGCCACCGCTATCAGTATTACGGCTATGAGCCCGGCGGCCACTATCTGGAATACCGTTTCAACGAGGATAACTTCCGCCACTGTGCGGCCCGTTATCCTGATCCCCCACTCACACTGCGCCCGGTCGCGGCCGGGGATACCGAACGGATTGGGGTACTGAGCCGCATGTATTCCGAGCTTCCCGTACACACCTCCCGCTCCGTCCAGGATTTCTTTAATATCTGCACCAGCTGGGGCAGCAACCTGTACGCAGTGGATATGGAAGAAACTGAGAATCCGGCAGACGCCTCGGGTCTGCAAAAATCCGCACAGCCCACAGCCGGTTACATTTGCGGCACAAAGGACCATGTCTACGAACTGGTTCTATCGGATGAAACACTGCTCTTCCCGACTCTGAAAGCATGGTCCTCACTCCAAGGCTGCGAATCATTTACGCTGGCGGTCCCTTCCTATGATACGGAACGAATCCGGGGAGTGTCCGGTTTCTATGAGCGTTTTTCGGTGCGGGAAGAAGATAATTACCGGATTTTCAACTACAGCGACGCGATTCGGTTCTTCCTTTCCATCAAATCGGAGACAGAGCCTTTAACTGACGGCCGTCTCGCACTGAAAATCGGCGGCAGGCCTGCATTTGCCATAGCAGTCTCTTCCGGAGTTATCACCATAGAGCCATGCTGTGACACGCCGGATCTCTGTTTGAACGATGTGGAAGCAGTGGATCTCCTGTTTTCTCCGGCCTCGTTCTATGGCCGAGATCCGTCCTCCCCACTTTTTTCCGTAAACTGGTTCCCGCTGCCGCTATCCGTCTCTCACCTTGATAAATGTTAGGAGGTATTTACAATGTACCGAATTTTCCCATCACCGAAGCGATGCACGTTTTATCACAATACGCTGTCCTGCACCAGCTGCGGCGCCGTGACAACAGCGCCTGAAATCGAGGAATCCTGCCAGGCTGCCGGCTTCGATCCAGCCCCGCTACTGGCTTCTGTATTTCCAGGTGGTTTTTCGCCGGAAGGGATCACACTGACAGCCGAGTACGTATCGTGTGCGCCGGAAGGCTTTCAACTGAACATCGCTCCTTCCGGTATACGGATCTCCTGTGGAGACGGCGCCGGATTCTTCTACGCACTGGGTGTGCTGGTTCAGCTGGCTGCCCAGGCAGGCGGTACCCTTCCATGTGCAGAGATTGCAGATGAGCCTGTCCTTTCTGTCCGGGGTATCATGCTGGATATTGGTCGTGACAAGATACCTTCCATGGAGACACTTCGTGGATTGATCGATTTATTTGCCTCCATGAGAATCAACCATCTTCAGATGTATATGGAGGGATTCAGTTTCGATTACGAGGATTTCCACTACCTCTTCACCAACGAAACACCCATGACTCCAGCGGAATTCCGGGAACTCTCCCTGTATGCCAGGGCACATTTTATCGATCTCGTCCCCAATCAGAATGTTCTGGGACACATGGAGAAATGGCTGGAGAAACCGCAGTTTCGCAGCCTGGCTGAATGCGAGGACGGCTATATCTTTGAAAATCTCTTCTGGCGCCCGCCGATGACCCTGGATGTCCGTGACAGCCGAAGCTTTGAACTGGCGGAAACGCTCCTGGGCACGCTGATGGAGGCCTCCGTCTCCAACTACATCAACGTCAACATGGATGAGCCCTTCGAACTGGGCATGGGAAAAAACAAGGAGGCCGCAGAAAAGGAAGGCCGTCTGAGCCTGTACTTTGAATATGTGGAAAAGCTTCATGATTACTGCACCTCACAGGGCAGGAAGATGCTCATGTGGGGCGATGAAATTCTTCATCACCCGGACTGTGTATCCCGTTTTCCAAAGGATGCGGTCCTGTTGGACTGGATCTATGAGGGTGACGCCCATTTTGAGGACCACGCCAAACTGATGCAGAAAACCGGCTTAAACTACTGCCTCTGCCCCGGAACCAGCTCCTGGGGTTCCTTAACAGGCCGTTCCGACAATATGGCGAAAAATATCCGGGATGCTGCCTCCTGTGCCATCCAATATGGCGGGCGCGGTATTATCACAACTGACTGGGGCGATCTCGGCCACTGGCAGTACTTAAGTGCCAGCTATCCAGGATTCGCCTATACTGCTGCCTGCTCCTGGACTGGCCCCGAAAGTGATTCCGATTTAACGGCCTGGTTCTGCAACCGTTTCATCTATGAGAGCCCCGCTGAAAACGCCTTCCAGGCCGCCTGGGATCTGGGCAATTATTACCACCTGGAACATGCGCCGCTGTACAACACGACGCTGGCGTTCGCAGTCATGTCCAGCAAATACACCTTTGAATCCATAGAGGAATTTGATGCAAAAATGGAGCGGCTCCTGACACTTTCCGCCAACATTGCGCGGACGAACTCCATTCCGCCGAGAGAACCGGCTATTCGAATTGATTTTACAGCTATGAAAGAGTATTTGGACCGGGTGGAGACGGAAATTTCCGATATTTCCCTATGCTGCGCCGATGCCGCACTGATTCGCGCAGAGATGACAAATGGCCTGCGTATGGTTCGCCATGGACTGCATCTGTATCATACGATGACCGCACTCCGGGACGATCCGGAAGCATTTTCCCGGGAGATGGCGGTACTCTTCGATGACCTGGACGAAATACTGAAGATTCATTACTCTCTCTGGACAGCCAGAAACCGAAGCGGCGGATTCCAGAGAAGCACAGCTCACATGAACCACCTGCTGTTCTTTTACAAAAAGATGCAGAAAGAAAGCGGAATCTCCGCCAAATAGATGGGAAATACCGTCCGTAAAAAGAGGATACCGTCTAACGTTCCAATCAACAAAACCCCCGTTTGGGAATTCAACATTCCAAAACGGGGGTTTTTTACTGTTTTCCAGCCTCAGTTCTTTCTTCTATTCACTCTTTAATCCGCCTGCCTCGAGTCCCAGAAGCCGGCAAATCTGGAGATAAAGATGTTCCACATCCAATGGCTTGCCTTCAAATCCACTCATACCGGCTTCCATGGCTGCGTCCACATCCTCTTTGAATACATTCGCAGTCATGGCTATGATGGGAATGGCGGCTGCGTCCGGCCTGTCCATGGCCCGTATGGCCCGCGTCGCCTCCAGGCCGTTCATCTCCGGCATCTGAATGTCCATGAGAATCACCTGGATTTCTCCCGGCTCACTCTCTTTAAACCGCTCCACCGCAAGCCTGCCGTTTTCACTCCGGATCACCACCGCTCCCTTCAGTTCCAGAAGCTGAATGGCGATCTCGGCGTTTAGATCATTGTCTTCCGCAAGCAGAATCCTGACTTCCTTCAACAGCGCTTCTCCGATATGGGGTTCGTTCACACTCACGCTATCGTATACAGGGCTGCCAACAGGCAGCGTAAGCGTAAAGTAAAATTCACTGCCGCGGCCCGGTTCGCTCTTCACCCGCAGTTCTCCGCCCATCAGCTGCACAATATTGTGGCTGATCGGCAGCCCGAGCCCGGTTCCCTGGCTCTTGGCATAATTCGTCCCCACCTGTTCAAAGGTATCAAAAATACGCGTCTGGTCTTTCAGATCAATGCCCACTCCAGTATCAAGCACCCGGAATTCATAAAGTGCATTCTCACTGTCCACATGCTCACCGGGGTCCCTCTTCTCCGTCACCCGGAGAATCACAGTGCCCCCCTCCGGAGTAAATTTAAACGCATTGGAAAGCAGATTCGTCAGAACCTGTCTCAGGCGGATGACATCACCGGTCACTCCGCCATGAGAAATATATGTCTCGATACGATAATTCAGGCCACGCCTGTTCGCGTCTGTCTCCATCATTGTCCGCAGCTCATTCAGCATACGTTCCAGAGAGAAGGGCTCGCTGGCAATGGTCAGCCTCCCGCTGTCCAGGCGGCTCATATCCAGAATATCATTGATCAGATCCAACAGATAATGGGAAGAAGCCCGAAGCTTCACAAGCATTTCCCGGATATTCTGTGGCACCCCTTCTGTCATTACGGCCAGATCCGCCAGCCCTACCACAGCATTCATAGGGGTTCTGAGTTCATGGCTCATGCGGGAGAGAAACTCGCCCTTCGCCCGGCTCTCTGCCTCAGCCTTTTTTAATTCACTCTGCATAACTGCGGCCTTCACATGGACACGGTTAACCCACAGAATGACAATAACCAGAATCAGAAGGACAGCTGTTAAAATCCCCACAAACATCATGGGATTGGCATAAATCAGTTCTGTTATGGAAAGCACGCCCGTCCCCGCGGAAACCATATTGTGATCCAGCAGTTCTGCGCTTCTGTCGCTGGGTATGCTGTTGATTGCCTTATTCATAATCGTCAGAAGCTCCGGGTCCGCCGGTCTTGCCATTGCCAAACAGATATCCATGCGGTCATTAATCAGCGTCACAGGTACGACGTTGGCAAAATGACTCTTCTGAATTTCATGTTCCATGTACGTGGCCAGACCGTAAGCAAAATCTGCCTCCCCACGGTTCACCGCCTTTAACGCCTCATTGATATTGCGATAGCTTTTTACCTCGGCAGCCCGTATGCTCTTTGGCAGCGCCCTTCCTTCAATCACCGCCCCCACAAGCTCGCTTCCCGGAAAGCCGGACGCTTTGTTGCGCACGATAATACTGTTCATACTGGCAAACGGAGCCGTAAGCACCATTTTCTGATTCAGCGAATCCGCTTCGTCCCCCAGATAAAATCCGAGTATATCCGCCTTCCCCTGCCGCACCAGGTCCAGCGCTTCTATATAAGATTCAGCAGAAACATATTTAAACTCCAACCCGGTAAATTCAGCGACCTCTTTTAGAATATCATATGACAGTCCATCATGCATATCATCCGGATTTTCGCAGGCCAATGGATGAAAATTATGCGGCATGGCCACTGTTACGATGCCCTTCAGCCGAATGTAGTCTGTCTCCTCCCGGGTGAGATGTATATCAACAGGAGATTGATTCATAAAATTGGCGGCATAGCGGCTTGCTGCAAAATCAGGATTTGAATCCGCAATTTTCGCCATGGCCATATTAAGGCCATCCAGAACCTCCTGGTTTCCCACATTCGTCACAATATAGTATGGCTGCGAATCATAAGAAGCTACCGCACGGATGCCCAGTCTCTGTTCCACACTGTTTCCCAGCAGTAAGTCCACCTCTCCCTCTATCAAATACGGATAAAGATTCCCATCCACCAGCTGGTCGTAGGAATAGTAGATCAAGGTACAGTCCAGATCATTCATGGACAGATATTCTTTTAACCGACGGATGTTTTCTGCAGCGCGGTCATAAACTCCTATAGTTTTCCCATTCAGCGATCTCAGATTATGGTTCTGTACAGAATCATCGTTTTCCCGTGCGAAAATCACCGACTTGCTGTAACCAATGTTATAATCCGGATAGGCATAATACTCCTCCATTCCTGGAAGATAATAATTACCGCCCATCAGTTCATACTCACCGTTGGCAAATTCTTCAAGCATAGTCTCCGGAACTGTATCGATATATTCATACTCCCATCCTGTATATTTGGCTATCTCATTAAGGTAATCCACCACCAGTCCATGGCGGCTTCCATCCGCATCTTTTTCCGTAATCCCTTTTGCTTCACTAAATGCTACCCGAAGCACCCGCGGTTGACTCTCCGCGGCCATTGAGGTAATGCAAAGCGCTGTCATTATCATGATCACAAAGCTTACCACAGCACAAAGCCGGAACCGTTTCACGACCGATGCTCGTTTCATCATCCGCACTCCTTCGCCGGAACTTCCTTCCGGACAGTATCTGTAATTATTTAATCATTAAAAAACATACTATGTCGAGTATAACAAAGTGCACTGGAAAAAGCAATCTTTTGAAGGTTACAGTTCACTCTCCGGTAACAGTTCAGTTCCCGCCCCGGACACCATAGTAAATGCAGAAAAGAGGCACTGCCCGCCGGTTCTGCACCGTTCGGGAAGCGCCCCTGCTGTTACTTTCTTAAAAGAAATCCGAATCCCGCATCTAACTGTCCCGCGTCTCCACATTTCCCTTTTTTATATGCACATCAAGCTGATTAAAGGGAATCTCGATTCCCGCTTCATCAAAGCGAAGCTTAATCTGCTCCATCATATCCCATCTCGTAGACCAGTAGTCCTCCGCGGCAACCCATCCGCGGCCGCCGATCGTAACAGAACTGGCCCCCAGATCGTCCACATAGACATCAATAGACTCCTCTTTTAAGACGGACGGATGATTTACATAAATCTGCTCTAAAATCTCCTTTGCCCGTTTCAGATCCGAACTGTAACCAATGCCGATTTTAATATCGACACGCCGCTTGTCCATGGCTGTCACATTGGTTAAAGGCGAGTTGGACAGTGTTCCGTTGGGAATTACCACCTGCTTGTTGTCAACCGTATTCAACACTGTATAGACAAGACCAATGGTATGCACCGTTCCCTCTCCGTCTTTAGAGACAATATAGTCACCTACCCGAAATGGTTTCATCATCAGGATCAATACCCCGCCTGCAAAGTTCGCCAGGCTTCCCTGGACGGCAAGACCTATGGCGATACTGGCCGATCCCAGCAGAGCCACAATGGAAGCGGAGTTCACACCGATCTGCCCGGCAATGATGAAGCCCAGCAGGCAGTACATGGTCGCGTTCAGCACGGACAGCAGGAACTTCCTTAAGCTGATCTCCATATCCATCCTTGTAAAGGAACGATTCAGCATGTGGTAAATAACTTTAATAACTCTGGAACCAACGGCAAAGATCGCCAGTGCAATCAACAGCTTGATTCCAAATGCGATCAGTCCCGGAATCCAGCCTTTCATCGTCTCCAGCATAACGTTAGGCTTCAGCTGTTCTAAATTCTGCTGAACCTCCTGCTGCAGGGCCGCCAGAGATTCTTCCGGAATGCTCGCGTTTGAACTGCCAGTGATCATATTCTTATATCTCTCCAATCAAATCAATTCTTATGTTACCTGTCCTCAGCCGTTTTCGTCTCAGGCTTCTTATCCTCGATCTTTTTCACCCCTGTTTTTTTGTCCGCAATTTTCTTTGTCTCTGGCTTCTTATCCTCAAGCTTCTCCGCCACGACCTTTTTATCCGCGATTTTCTTTGTCTCTGGCTTCTTATCCTCAAGCTTCTCCGCCACGACCTTTTTATCCGCGATTTTCTTTGTCTCTGGCTTCTTATCCTCAAGCTTCTCCGTCACGACCTTTTTATCCGCGATTTTCTTTGTCTCGGGCTTCTTATCCTCGATTCTTTCCGCCACAACCTTTTTATCCGCGATTTTCTTTGTCTCGGGCTTCTTATCCTCAAGCTTCTCCGCCATGACCTTTTTATCTGCGATTTTCTTAGTTTCCGGCTTCTTGTCCTCGATCTTTTCTGCCGCAGGCTTCACCTCCACTGCCTTTGTTACAGCGTTTTTTTTCGCCGGTGCCTTCTTCACAGCTGCTTTTGTTCCAGCCGTCTTTACTCCGGAGGTTTTTGCAGCGGTAGCCTTCGCTCCGGCAGCTTTCTTAACCACTTTTTCTTCCACCGGCGTGCAGGTAAAGATCATCACAGAGAGCGGTGCCACCGTAATTTCGATGGAATCCGGCCTCTCGTCCTTCTCTGCCTTTTTCGAGCTCTTCACACGCGGATTGGTGCGTCCTTCGCCGCCATAGCTTTCCGCGTCGCTGTTGGAAATCTCTTTATATTTTCCGGCAAACGGAACGCCAACCCGGAATTTCTCATGCAGTACTGTATCGAAGTTGCAGACAATCAAAAGTGTCTCCTCCTTCTTTTTCGTCCTTCTCAGGAATACCACAATGCTTTCTTCCGAATCCGTACAGTTCACCCACTCAAAGCCTTCGGGCTCATAATCCATCTGGTGCAGCGCCGGATAGTTTACATAAATTTCATTTAAGGACTTCACATACTCCTGCATCTGTTTGTGAACCGGTTGTTCTGTAATCCCCCAATCCAGTTCCGCATTCTCATTCCATTCATGAACCTGTGCAAACTCCTGTCCCATGAACAGCAGCTTCTTACCCGGATGGCTCATCATAAAACCGTACGCAGCACGCAGGTTCGCAGCCTTGGTCTCCAGTTCCTCTCCCGGCATCTTACCGATCATGGATCCCTTTCCGTGGACCACCTCGTCGTGTGAGAACACAAGAATAAAATCTTCGCTGTATGCGTAAAGCATGCTGAATGTCAATTCTCCGTAATGGTGCTTTCTGAAATAGGGATCGCACTGCATGTATCCCGTAAAATCATTCATCCAGCCCATGTTCCATTTATAATCGAAGCCCAGGGCGCCTTCCTTGATATCGCCGGTGATCTCCGGCCATGCGGTCGACTCCTCAGCGATCAGAACGGCTCCGTCTGCCCTTCCTTTAAATACAGAATTCAAATGTTTTAAGAATTCCACGGCCTCCAGGTTCTCGTGGCCGCCGTAAATATTAGGAACCCACTCCCCCGGATTCTTTCCGTAATCCAGGTACAGCATGGAAGCCACAGCATCCATACGGATTCCATCCGCGTGATACTTGTCCGCCCAAAACAGCGCGTTGGCGATCAGGAAGTTGGATACTCCCGGACGGCCATAGTTATAGATCAGCGTGCCCCAGTGCGGATGAGCTCCCTGTCTCGGGTCCTTATGTTCATAGACGCATGTCCCATCAAAGTTAGCCAGTCCGAAGCTGTCCCTCGGGAAATGTGCCGGAACCCAGTCGAGGATCACGCCAATGCCCTGTCCATGCATATAATCCATAAAATACATGAAATCATCAGGCGTGCCATACCGGCTGGTCGGCGCGTAATACCCGGTCACCTGATAGCCCCAGGATGCGTCCAGCGGATGCTCCATGACCGGAAGCAGCTCGACATGGGTGTAACCCATCATCTTCACGTACTCCGCCAGTTTTACCGCGATCTCACGGTAATTATAGAATTCAGAACCGGTGATATCGTTCCCGTTCTCATCCCGCTCCGTCTCTTTCCTGATCCACGATCCGAGGTGGATCTCATATATGGACATAGCCTGATTTTTAGAATCCATCTTCGCGCGTTTTTCCATCCACACGTTATCCTGCCACTCATATCGGCCCGTATCCCATACGACAGAAGCCGTGTTCGGACGCAGCTCGCAGAAATTACCATATGGATCCGCCTTTAACTGCGGCTCTCCATGGCTGTTCTTAATCTCATATTTATAAATCAGTCCCGATGCCAGACCCGGTATAAACAATTCAAAAATCCCGGAATCGCCCAGGCGCCTCATCTGATGACGTCTTCCATCCCATAAGTTAAAATCTCCGACAACACTGACGCGCATGGCACACGGCGCCCACACGGAGAAATAGACACCTTCCACACCATTCACACTCATCGGATGTGCGCCCATCTTCTCATAGATTGTATAATGAACGCCCGCTTCAAACTTCTTTAAGTCCGACTCTGTGTACAGCGGTGAAAATGCGTACGGATCGTAAAGCTCCTCCGACGTGCCATTATCGTAAACCACAAGCAGGGTGTATTCCGGAATATTCTTTCTCGGAATCAGCGCTGCGAAAAAGCCCGCCTCGTCTGCCAGTTCCATCGGAAATTCCTTTCCCGAGGAGGCAAGTCTGACCGTCACCATGACTGCCGTCGGTATGAATGCGGAGATCAGCAGTCCATCGTCCGTGATATGCGGTCCCAGCAGCTTGTGGGGGTCCGCCGCTTCTGAATATACAATCTCTTCAATCCCGGCCCAATCCATCAAATCATACAACTTTTTGTCCATACAATATCCTCCTGGTCCCTGTTTATTCCCGCGTGCAACGAGCCGGGCGGACGCGCTTGCGGGTCCATCCGGCGACTGCCGCGAGGGTCGGAACCCCCGCCGCTCACGACGCTGCATTTTTGATTCCCCGCTGTCTGCGGCGGGGTTTGCGACTGAGTCTATTTTAGCATTCATATGCGTATTTTACAATAGAATCCAACAGCACTTTCCGTATTTTTCCGACAAAAAACCTCCGAAATCTACACGTTTTCCTATTGTTCTTCCTCCAGGGAATCCGCCTGTTTCCTGGCATAAGCCAGCATTAAGTCAACAACGCGGCCATAGCTCTTCACACCATCTGCCTGACTGTTTATTTTTAAATACGTATCATTCAGCTGGTTGGACACTTCCGCCGCCTTCCCGTCGTATCTTGCCCAGAATTCATTATTTCCTCTCAGATCCACCCAGGCCCGCTCGTCCAGAGCGCCGCACAGCTCCAGATACGCCTCCATATCGGTCTTCGCCAGGGCGTTGGTCGCATAGACCCATCCGGTTAAGTATCCGCTGTAACGGTAGGAGGGAGAATCGGAACCAATACAGGCCAGATAACCGATAAAATTCGCCTCGTCCTCCCTCATAAATCCCCGCAGATGGGACAGCTCATGGCAGATCGTGTGGGGAATGTTGTAATCCGGCATCTCCCGGTTGTAATTCGCCTCTACGGTAAAGGGTGAATACCGGCCGCACAGCTGCTGAACGGAAAAGAAATATGACCACGCCAGCGGCTTCGGCCTGGGATAGTAGCCTGCAAGCTGAGGATACCGTTCTCCCAACCGTCTCATGGCTGCCACGCCTTCCCGGTTGGCATCCTTCATCTCCATGGCCGCACCGACGCCGTCTTCACAGTACTGATTCACGGTCTTTGTCAGCGCAGCGCACAGTTCCGTAAGTTCGTCCTTTGAAGACTTTTTGACTTCCAGACCGGTGTAGCTGGAGAACGGTTTTCTATAATAATTGATACCACAGTTAAATGTAAACAGAAAAAAAATCCCCGTCAGCAGAAACAGCGCCCTCACAAGCACCATTTTAATCCGTTTGATATGAGTGGCCGTATACCAGACCGCTGATGCTATAAGGAAATAAACGGCTGACTCTACTACGGAAAATGGAAAAATCCCGGATAATCGTCCCAGTGTTCCCACGATAACCGGATAAACGGTTACTGCATACCATTCTCCAAATCCCGGTACAAGACGGGCCAGAAGCTGAAAAAGCAGTGATAACGCAAACAGGACGCCAGATGCCAGAAGCAGCCGTATCTCCCGCCGCTTCTGTGCAGGATTCCCCTCTGCGCCGCTGTTCATACTCTTTTGCTTAATTGTCTCTCCCATACGTCTTCCCCCCGAAGTCTTCCGCCATGCCCCACACAGCGGATTGTTTAAAATAACGGTACCATATTTTTATGGACATTTCGTGGAATGTTTGTGAATATTTTCTTACCATTTAAGAAAACCCCTTGCGGAATCCCGGAAACTCATTTAAACTCTGTTATGGACAAAATATATGGATAGAAAAGAAGGTTTCAATGAAAAAGGAAGATAACAGACTGGAGAAGAGCGAGGCATTTGACTGGAAGGCCGAGATCATAAGCTGGATTAAAATTATTATAGCGGCGGCCGTCATCGCCTTTGTTCTGAACAACTTCATCATCGCAAACAGCAAGGTTCCAAGCGGCTCCATGGAAAATACAATCATGACCGGAGACCGTGTCATCGGTTCCAGGCTGTCTTACAGATTCAGCGATCCAAAGCGCGGCGACATCGTTATCTTTCACTTTCCGGATGATCCGACCGGTACCATTTACTATGTAAAGCGGATTATCGGTCTGCCCGGAGACACCGTAGATATCATCGATGGAAAGGTCTATTTAAACGGATCGGAGACGCCTCTCGACGAATCTTACATTCGGGAGCCCATGGACCCGGAACCACCGGCCCGCTTCGAAGTGCCGGAGGATTCCTACTTTATGATGGGCGATAACCGTAATTTCTCCGCAGACGCCAGGCGCTGGGAGAATAAATACGTAAAGCGTGATAAAATCATTGCAAAAGTACTGTTCCGGTATTATCCAGGCATCGGAAAAATCGAATAAGGAAAGAGTTCAGCCTTCACATACGGCGGCGGCTGCCGTATGCGAAGGCTGAACTCTTTCTAAATAAGTAATGGAAAATGCGGAAGTCCGCCGGTTGTTCCCGGCAGACCTCCGCATTTTCTGCTATATCTTCATTTTCCTCTACCACTGGTAGTACTGAACCAGCGCCTGAGTCCCCAGACTTCCTTTTCCCTGCGCCTCCATATCTTCATACATGGAAAGCACGTAATCCAGCACTCCCAGATGAACGCCTGCGTTCTCCGCTTCCTCGGAGGCAAGCTTCATATCCTTAATAAAATGCCGGATAAAGAAGCCGGGATCAAAATCGCCAACAAGGATACGGGGCGCTACCGTCTTGAGCTGTGCGCTGCCCGCCGCTCCCGTTCCGATCGAATCCACCATCCGGGCCACATCGAGTCCGGTGGCCTTCGCATAGACCATGGCCTCGCATACGCCGGAGATCGCGCCGGCTATGGCAATCTGGTTGCACATCTTCGTATGCTGGCCATTTCCCGCTTTTCCTTCATACTTGATGTTCTTTCCCATGGCCTCAAAGAGCGGCATGCACGCGTTAAAGTCCGCTTCATCTCCGCCGGCCAGGATCGTCAGCGTTCCCTCTCTCGCCCCTGTGTCTCCGCCGGTTACAGGCGCATCCAGGGCCTTCAGCCCCGCTTTTGCGGCATCCTCGTATATCCTGACCGCCAGCTTCGGGCTCGTCGTCGTCATATCAATCAGAAACGTGCCCGGATCTGCACTGGCGACGATTCCATCGTCCCCGAAGTATACTTCTTCCACATCCTTCGGATATCCCACGATGGTAATCACCGCGTCACGCCCGGCGGCACAGGTCTTCACGTCCTCACACCAAACTGCGCCCTCTGCGATCACTTCCTCTGCTTTTTCCTTTGTTCTCGTGTAAACCGCCACCTCAAAACCAGCCTTCATCAGGTTGCGCACCATGGATTTCCCCATGATCCCAATTCCGATAAATCCCACCTTTTTCATGTATCCTTATCCTCCTTCTCGTATTGTCCATCTTCTATTCCGATTTTAACACGAGCCATGGCGGTTGTAAATTACCGGCGGAAACTTTTTGGAGTCATTCGGGATTCCCGGTTGCCGTTCCCGGCCATCTTACTTCGCGCTCAGCGCAGCCATGGTGATATAGTTGTAAGGTTTGTTAAAGTGAGGAAGGAAAAACGCATCGAACAGTTTCAGCTTATCGATGGTCACCTGCTCCTCGATAACCATCGAGAAGAGATGGATCACCATGGAAATATCGTAGTCCGAGCTGATCTGCGCGCCCAGAATCACTCTCGTGTTTTTGTCATAGACGATGCGCAGCTTTACCTTATAGTTTCCATTTTCCATAAATTCCGCTCTCTGCCAGTCCTCAAAATCCGTGGTGAGCGCCTCGATTCCCAGCTTCTCGGCTTTTGCCAGGCTGATTCCCGTGCTCACCATGTTAAGGCCCCAGATACTGATGCCGTTAGAACCCTGAACGCCCACGGATTCCAGCTTCGTGCCGCAGGCATTGTGAGCCGCTATAATTCCGGAGCGGACCGCATTTGTCGCCAGCGCAATGTAGTCTGTGGCCTGAATCGCGTTGTTGTAAACCGTTGCACAGTCTCCAACCGCGTAGACGCCCGGAATGCTGGTCTCCTGACATAAATCCGTCAAGAACGCGCCGTTCTTAAACAGCCTGATCTGTTCTCCGCCCAGTGCAGTATTGGGCTTGAAGCCGATTCCGAACACTACCATATCGGCATCGTAGCTTCCCTTGTCCGTGACTACCTTCTGCACGCGAACGGAACCTTCCAGCTTTTTCACAGTCTCTCCAAAGGCCAGCGTAACTCCGTGCTCCTTCAAATTATCCGCCATCTGATCGGAAAATTCTCTGTCATAATATCCGGCCAGACAGGTCTCCGCACAGTCGATCAGAACCACTTCCCTGCCGTTTCTCTTAAATGCCTCCGCCAGCTCCACGCCGATATAACCGGCGCCGACCACTGCGACGCGCTTTACACTCTCATCCTTCAAACGCTCAATCACATCCTGAGCATTCTGGAACAGCTTTACGAACTGTACATTTTCTAGCTCCATTCCCTCGATGGCCGGACGAATCGGGAGTGAACCGGTCGCCAGGATCAGCTTGTCGAAATGCTGCTCATACGTGTTGCCCTCGCGGTCGGCCGCATAGACGATCTTTTTATCGTAATCGACAGAGGTCACCGGAGTCTCCATGTATATTTTGGCGCCCTTTGCCTCAAACGCCGCCTTATCCGAGTAAAACAGTCCCTCCGGTCCCGATATCTGTTTGCCGATCCAGAGCGCCATACCGCAGCCCAGGAAACTGATGTTGCTGTTGGAATCAAAGGCGATCACCTCTTTATCCTTATAATTATCCAGGATTGTGTTGAGCGCCGCCGTTCCCGCATGATTTGCCCCGATTACTACAATAGTTTCTTTCATGTGAATATCCTCCTGTTCATGATTTAAATGAGTAAAACCTTAGTTCTAAAAAATGTTTCAGATAATTAGAGTATCTCCAATATGGTCTCATTATATCACGCCGTTAAAATAATAACAATAACTATTATTAAATATTTTAATATTTTTTTCACAATGGTAATTAGAACCCATGATGTCTGTAAAGAATCGTACGGCCGTCCGGGCTTTTGCATCGAAATTCAGGTAGACAAAGTACACCTTCCCGGGGAATTTCTTTTTTATAAGCCGCCGCTGCATATGAATCAAAAATGAGAGTATCAAAATGCCTGTCGCCGCCATATCCGGCAGGAGCATTTTAAATACTCTCAAAAAAACTTTTCATTATTTTTTATCTCCCACAACAACCTTCACAGCCTCTTCCATTTCTTCAAACGTCCAGTCTAACGGAGGGCATTTATGGAAAAAGGGGTGTTGTGGATTCATGCAGGAAATATTCACCATGCGTCTGTCGAAATCGAATTTCAGCGAGAAATCGCCAATCAGCAGATGCGCTTCTTTTCGGTTTTTCATATTATCCAGCAGTCTCCGCTCCAGCTCTTTTGACTTTCTTACCTCGTATAAAAAATCGATTGTATGTATCATAGCGCCCCTCCATACTGCGATTGTACCACGGGCTGCCTCATTCGTCAAAAGCAGCGGACCGGCTCCCGATTTTCTGCTCTCACGTACCGGGCTTCTCCCGGCTGGCCGGAATCAGTCCGAAATATTCCAGTATGCATTTCAGCTGTGGATTCCAGAAGCCCCAGTTGTGGTTCCCTTCACATTCGCAGTAATGGTAATCCAGTTCCGGGCAATTTGTTTCCATAAACTGCTTAAATTCCACATTCAGACCGTAAAGGGGATCCTGTTGTCCACAGCTGTGGTAGATTTTCGGCTTGGGTCCTGTGGATGCGGCTGTCTGTTTCGCCAGATACTCCAGATCGTCCTTCGATCCCTTATACTCCTCCTCGTCGCCAAAAATGCGGTAAACATTGTCCATAAAATCAGAAACTAAGAACATGGTTCCGGCTGTCTTCATAGCCTCGAAGGGACTGTTGGCCGCCGACATTGCAGCGACACCTGCGTACTGTTCCGGGCAGGACAGCGCCGCCTTTAAGGCACCGTAACCGCCCATGGAGAGACCGCCGATAAACGTATCCTCTCTCCTGGTGGATGCCGGGAAGAAATTGCTCACAACGACGGGAAGCTCCTTTGTGATGTAATCGAAGTACAGGTGCCCGTGTTTTCCATTTGTGTAAAAGCTTCTGTGTGCTGAAGGCATAACCACGATGACATCGTGATCCCGGACCAGCAGCTCCAAATCGCTCTTTCTGATCCACGCAGTGTTGTCGTCTACATGGCCGTGCAGAAGATACAGGACGGGATACTTTTTATCAGGAGCCGCCTCCGGCTTCCTCCCCCTTTTTTCAGGAAGAAGAACAGTCAGCGGTGAATCCATTCCGAGGTAGTATGAGTAAAAATCTACATTTAAAAGTGCCATATGTATTCTCCCTTCTTTCTGCGTCTATGCCCAGATAAAGCTGATGGCATACAATACGATAAATGACAGGATGGAGCAGAAGCCTCCATACAGGGTCCAGGATTTAAACGCTGTCTTCAAATCAATTCCCATATACTCCTTTGTCAGCCAGAAACCGGAATCATTGACATGAGAGAAGCTGGTCGCTCCGAACATGGCGGACATACCGATACAGGCAAGATACATTGGAGAGTAGGTGGAAATCTGCGGAAACGATGCAACAATTCCCAGTGTCATAGTCAGCGCCACCGTGGTGGAGCCCACTCCGATTCTCATCAGAGTAGAAATAATATAGGCTACAAGGATAACGGAAAGGTTGGCATTCTGCAGGGCATTGCCAATCAGGGTTCCCATCCCGGAATAATCCAGAACGTAACGCAGCACGCCGCCGGCCGAGGTAACCAGGACAATCATGGCCACAGGCTGAAGGGATTTTGCAAGAACGGACTCCACCGTCTCCATGGTAATCCCTTTACGCACACACAGGAAGATGATTCCGGCCACATTGGCGATGATCAATGCCAGATACGGCTGGCCGATAAATACGCAGAAATCCAGGAATCTCTGCATTCCGGCCCCCTCCGCAGTCATCATGCCTGCGGAGGCGCTGATTAAAATCAGGAGTATCGGCAGAAGCACGATGGAGATAACCAGGCCGAAGGACGGCCCACCTGCGGTGCCCTCTTTCTTTTCAGGAGCCATAACGGCATTTTCAGGAACCGGTACATACATTTTCTTTGCAAACGGAACAGCTACCGCATAGCTGATTAAATATTTCGGAATAACAAGTACAAGCGCCAGGATCGTGACCGTTCCCAGATCCACAGGAAGGCTTCCCGTAATCAGCATGGGAGCCGGCGTGGGCGGAATCGCCGATCCGATACCGAGCCCCGCCGTCATCGGAAGAACATAATATAGTAAGGATTTGTTCGTCTTCTTTGCAATGGAATAAACGATTGGCATAAGAATAATGAAAGCCGGATCAAAGAATACCGGAATACCGATGATAACGCCCGCTAGCCCCAGTGCAAACGCAGAATTCTTCTCACCGAATACCTTAACCAGCTTGTCGGCAATCGCCTGCGCCGCGCCGCTGACTTCCAGAATGCCGCCAAACATGGAACCAAGTCCGACGATCAGCGCGATCCCCTTTAGGGTGTTTCCCATACCATCCGTGACAGCCTGAGTAACCAGTGAAAACGGCATACCGCTTCCAACTCCGATAATGACTCCCGCTATGAGAACCGACAGAAGCGCATGAAGCTTCAGTTTAATAATCAGGAACAAGAGTACCACGAACCCCACCAGTGTGGCAGTTATCAGCTGCGCCGGATTTGCTACATAATCCATAATAAAAATACCTCCCTGTTTCATTTTATCTTTTTTCATAATACGTATGATGTCTTTGCCTCTATAAAATATCATTACCGGATAAATATGTCAAGTATTTTCATATAATTTTACTTTTTACACAAATTATCCCAATCTATTTTGTGCATATTTTCTTCAAATACGTATGATCTCTTCATTAGATATCGATTTGACGCATTCTGAACCCTCAACGCCTTAAATTCAACGGCCATCAGGTGACAAAACGCCGGTTCTATGTTAAAATAAACTCAATTCAACAGGGAGGTAAAATGGGTGAGCAGCTTAGAATTTTATAATGGGAAACCGTTGGCAGAGCAGGTAGCCGACTACATATTAAACTATATTATAGATAACAATCTGGAAGTAGGGGCTAAGATCCCCAACGAATTCGAACTCGGCAAGATGATAAACGTCAGTCGTACTACGATTCGCGAGGCTATCAAGATCCTGGTATCCCGGCAGATCCTGGAGATCAGGCGCGGCGCCGGCACTTTCGTCTCCGAGAGGCAGGGAATCACCGACGATCCGCTGGGACTTACCTTTGTAAAAGACAAGACCAAGCTGGCGCTGGACTTAGTCAGCGTACGTCTGATGCTGGAACCTGAGATCGCCATGATGGCGGCCGATCACGCGACACCGGAACAGATCGGGGAGATGAAGCTCCAGTGCGATCAGATCGAAGAGCTGATCAAATCCGGCCGTGACCACATGGAGGCCGATATCCGTCTTCACACGATGATCGCCTCCTGCAGCGGCAACAGTGTAGTAGAAAAACTGATTCCGGTCATCAATTCCTCCATCGCCGTGTTTGTCGATGTAACCAACCGCGCTCTGGGCCAGGAGACCATCGAGACTCACCGTGAAATCGTAAACTGCATCGCAGAACGTGATGCAGAAGGCGCAAAATGCGCGATGTACATGCATCTGATCTACAACCGGAGAGTATTCCGGCAGTTAGAAAAAGAAGAGAAGCCTCTTCGATAAAGGGGAGGGAGGTACGCAGACTCCTGCTCAGGGGATTCAGGAAAAAGGCTCGTGGCAGCATAGCAAGATCCACCTTCCTTTTTTTATCAAATTCCAATATATTCCTGTTTTTTGAGGACTTTTAGAGATTTATTCTCTATACTTTTATTTAGGAACTCATTATAAGCCTTCAGAAAAGAAAGGATATTATATGAAAAAGAAAAAACTCGCTGTTCTATTCATTGCAGCCGCGCTGCTTTTGAACGCCATTCCCTGTTATGCCGCCCAATCAGCCCCCAGCTTTAAAGTCAGCGTTCCCTCAGCCTCTGCTGCCGCAGATTATACCAGTCTTCCAACCGGTGACACCCTTAAGGAAGATGTGGGCTTTGTACCAAAACTCATTGACAGTTTTGCATTGGAGTATAAGTTCAGCAGCGGGTCTATAACAGAAACCTTTAGTATTGACAGCAACGGCTCCGCAGTCAATCGCCGCAAAGGCATCAGTTTCAAATACGTCAAGACCCAAAATGGCGTTGAAAAAACGGTGAGCCTGTCAGCCGAGCCGGCCGAATACTACTCCGGACCTGAAAACGCTTCTGTCACAAAATACGGTGAACATGAGCTGTTCTATAACAATGAGCAGGCCAATTCTGTTTCATGGACAGATGGTGACATTCATTATATTTTGATGGATATTAACAAAACTGTTTCCAAAGATGATTTATTGGCCATGGCTAAGGAATTAATAGATCTTAAAAATTGATCCCAGTATAAAAGAGCAGCTGCCAAAGCACAGATTTCTGGCTTCAGCAGCTGCTCTTTTTGTCTGTGTTTCCGCAAAAGTCCCTTATGTCAAAGCCCGCGTAGTTTCCTTCACAGAATTATTATTTTAAGCACTTCATATATTTTTCCAACGCCTTGTTGACTTTGTCCTGCGAGTATGGTATTTTGGTTTTATAAAATACATCATACGTATTATGCCTTTGCCAGGAAAAACATAGAATTCAGGAGGAAACGCTATGAAACTAAAGAGTCAGGAAGTCCGTGCATTGGCGCCGGAGATGGATCCGCTGCGCATGGGAATGGGCTGGAAGGTGGATGACTTGTCGAAGCCTCAGATTATAGTAGAGAGTACATTTGGAGACAGCCACCCGGGCAGCGCTCATTTATTGGAACTTGTGGAAGAGTCCGTGAAGGGAATAGGTCACAGCGGAGGCAAGGGAGCACGGTATTTTGCCACCGATATCTGCGACGGCATGGCACAGGGACACGACGGGATTAACTACTCTCTCGCTTCCCGGGACACCATCTGCAACATGATCGAAATCCATGCAAACGCCACGACATTCGACGCGGGTGTCTTCATAGCCAGCTGTGACAAGGCGGTTCCGGCTCATCTGATGGCGATTGGGAGGCTGAAATTTCCGTCTATCGTCGTAACCGGAGGCGTTATGGACGCCGGTCCCGACCTCCTCACGCTGGAGCAGATCGGAATGTACAGCGCCAAATGCCAGAGAGGGGAAATCACAGAGGACCAGCTGACCTGGTACAAGCAGCACGCCTGTCCCTCCTGCGGCGCCTGCTCCTTCATGGGAACGGCTTCCACCATGCAGGTAATGGCCGAAGCGCTGGGTCTCATGCTTCCTGGCACCGCCCTGATGCCTGCTACCTGTGAAGATTTGAAGAAGGCGGCCTACGATGCCGGAGTACAGGCGGTAAAGCTGGCAGAGACCGGGCTTAAATCCACTGATATCGTAACGATGAAGTCCTTTGAAAATGCCATCATGGTGCACGCCGCCATATCCGGTTCCAGCAACTCCCTGCTTCACATACCGGCCGCGGCCCATGAGTTCGGTTATGAACTCGACGCAGACTATTTCGACCGTATGCACCGGAACGCCCACTATCTCCTGGATATCCGCCCCGCAGGCAAATGGCCGGCCCAGTATTTCTATTATGCCGGCGGTGTTCCCAGGATCATGGAGGAGATTAAGAGTATGCTTCACCTCGATGTCTTAACCGTCACAGGCAAGACGCTGGGTGAGAATCTGGAAGACTTAAAGAAAAACGGTTACTATGAGAAATGTGATGAATACCTGGCGAAGGTCGGAAGGAAACGCACCGACATTATCCGAAGCTTCCAAAATCCCATTGGGGACAACGGCACCATAGCAATCCTTCGCGGCAATCTGGCGCCCGAGGGTGCGGAGGTGAAGCATTCCGCTGTTCCGAAAGAGATGTTTCAGGCCGTGTTAAAGGCAAAACCCTTCGACTGTGAGGAGGAGGCCATCGCCGCCGTATTAGACAAAACCATACGGCCAGGAGATGCCGTCATCATCCGTTATGAAGGCCCGAAGGGAAGCGGTATGCCGGAGATGTTCTACACCACGGAGGCTATTTCCTCCGATGAAGAGCTGTCTAAGAGCATTGCGCTCATCACCGACGGACGTTTTTCCGGCGCTTCCAGGGGACCGGCCATCGGCCACGTATCCCCCGAAGCCGCGGAGGGCGGACCGATCGCCCTGATCGAAGAGGATGACTTAATCGAGATCGATATTCCCGCCAGAATTCTCCGGATAATCGGAGTCAGAGGCGAGAAGAAAACACCGGAGGAAATGGACGCCATACTGGCCGTGCGTCTGAAGAACTGGACACCAAAACCGGCCAAATACACCTCCGGCGTGCTGAAGATCTTTTCTGAACATGCCGTTTCGCCTATGAAGGGCGGATATATGGAGTAAAATGCGAAAAATATTACCTCATAAAGGCCGCCCCCAATGAGGCAATATTTAAGAACATACAAATTGTGCAGCCAGCAAGCGGGATATGACACCAAAAGACGGACTATCAGCGATAAGCTGATAGCCCGTCTTTTGCACGGATAAATGTGTTGACAAACAGATTTATGTTAACAATCCCGTTTTTCTCCACCTCCTGAATCTCTTTTTCTATGCTGTGCCACAAAGGAAGATTAATAATAAGAGTTTTATCATTGTTGATAAAGTACACCTGACTTTGTGCAAATATTATATAAAAATGTGTTCTCACCTGTTCGGAAAGTTCCCCCACAAGATGCTCCAGCAATACAAATTGTTCCTCGGAAATCCTCTGATTTTTTGGTGCGATAAACAAGCAGTTTCTATTATGATTGATGGCAATCTTCTTTTTAACCTCCAGCCCTCGCTTTTGGGGGAGGTATTCGGCAAAGACATCCTCATCTGTGCTGCAAGATACCTGCACAAAATCTTCGTTATGAAACAGACTTGCCAACCCGGTAAACACAACGATGCAGCCGTTAATCTCCTCATTGGGACCTTTTCCATAGGATAAGGTGAGCGGCGCGATTTCAAAATCGACGTCCTTGTATCTGCCCACCAGATATTCCGCTTCTTTTTGCTTATAGTCGGTATACGGAGGTATAATCTTCGCTTTCACCAGTTCCGCTGTATTCAACAATCGCTCAGTATAGCGCACATAGGAGTAATCGGAGTTGCGCAAAACCGCCTGCGTAAAAATATTTTCACAATAAAAATTATGCAGCTTTTTTAATGGGATGTAGCAACAGATTGCAATCCATATCACAGAGATGATTATCAATACAATCGTTTCAACAAATATCCTCAAAAGAAAAGCTATTACGCCTGAAATAATATCCCCATCTTTCATCGAGCCTGCTAACTCTATAATAAGCGAAAACAACCGATAACCAGTCAACAATGTCAGTGGTATTAAAGCTAGAAAAAACACCACTAAAAAGTTTCTTTTTCTAATTTTCATCATATCAAGTCCATAAGAACACATATCCAAACCCTCTCCGCAATCCAGGAAATGATTTCAGCCCTCGCTGGATCTGCCCATGCGGTTTTGTTTTTTGATATTTTTATTCTACCACAATTCCGAGCGCATGGAAATAATGCGTATCTCCCAGTTCACCTTTTCTCTCAGACGCAGCAGATACTCCGCGTCCTTCGGATACTTCTTAAAGGTAATCTGATACTCCAGCCCCTCATGAATCAGGCGTTCCACGTATTCCCGCCCGGCCAGCTCCTCCAGCCTTTCGAAGGCTCTCAGATCATACATTGCCTCCGTAAAAACCATAAAGCGCAGCGATTCATAAGGGGTCCCGTCTTCTGCCGGGTAGACGACGAATGGGTCCCCCGACGGGAAACCGCCCCCTGCGTCTGTGACCAGATACGGATTCACTGCGGAAACGGAGTGCTGGGAATTATAAAAATTGTATCCCCAGTGCAGAAATCCCTTCATGCGGTACAAGTACAGCTGAACTCCCAGAATCCTGTTTCTGGCGGACGGCATGGCCATAAATTGATTGCTCACCTCACGGCCCTGAACGCAGCAGTAATACGTCCAGAGATCCTCCACTCCCGCCTCAAGAAATGGTTCCAGGAAGTCGTTGCAGACAATGGGATGTTCCACCACTCCGGCCTGATAGATGGTAAAGCTGCTCAGTGCATCAATCACATGGCAGTCCGCCAGGAGCGGCCAGATACTCTCCTTCGCCGCGCGGTAGGTCTCCATCTGTTCCCCATGAGGTTCGTCTGAGATATGAAAATACGTCTGTTCAAACATCCCCTCTTCTTTAAGAACACCTTTCAGCTCCGGCAGAAAAGCACTCAGGAATCCGCGGTACGCCTCACCTGCCGCCTCTGTGTCCCAGCCAAATATCTGTTTTTTCTCCCCTTTCACAAGGGCCATCACCTTCGGTGCATGCTTTGCCCCCCACTGGGTGAACAGGTGGGAAATCTCCAGATATTTGATCCCGTTTCTCCTGCACATGGCTATCCACCGGCGCAGAAGCGAGAAATCAAAGGTATAGCCGCCCTCCTCTTTCTTCACGCCCACCAGCTGTACCGTAGTTCTCTCACCGCCCACCTGCGTATCTAAAGGCGGGGTAAAGACCGGGGTCAGAAGCATGTTCACGCCATGCTCCGCCGCCGTGTGCACAAACTGCTCCAGAATCTCCCAGTATCTTTCCGAAAATGGTTCCACCTTATAATAATCGGCCAGACAGTCCGCATGCAGCCATTCCGTATAGATCAGCCTCTGCTCCGGCAGAACGCTGTGAACTACTGAAATCGTAACTGTTTCAGACCATAAAAGCTCTGTCCCTCTTTTTACTGAGACAGTTACCGGATAAGAGCCGCCGCACATTTCCGGCGTTACCAAAAGATCGATCCATGCGGCTCTCCACTGTGATGCATAGGGCCGCAGGATTCCGCCGCGCACCGGTGTCAGAAGGTCGGGGCAGAGGCACGGTTCTGTGAATAAGTAATTGTCATCCAGCTGTTCCCGGTACGCCGCCATGGCCGCCGGAACCAGCTCCACCTTTCGCATGCGGATGCGGTCCGCAATCTCCGAACGATCACTCGCGCGCTCTGCGCACAAGTCACCGTGGCAGTCAAAGGTTACCGTGATCTCCTGTTCATTCAGTTCGCAGCCGCCATACTCCATATAATAGGCCAGCTGCATGGAGATTCTCTCTCCACCCAGGGCCGTGATGGTTTTGCCTAGGCGCCGCTCCGGCCGTTTGTCCGGGAACACCTTCTCCAGACTGTCTGTCAGCATAAATTCATAATTGGCCATACTTTCTTCCTTTCTCAGCCCTTCACGCCGCTCAAGGCGATTCCTTCCACAAACTCCTTCTGAAGGAAAATGTACAGGATGAAGGGCGGCATAAATGTCAGAGTAGCGCCCGCCATGACCAAGCCGTAATTCGTGGCGTAATTTCCCTGGAGAGAGGCCAGGGCCAGCGTCAGGGTGCTCCGGTTCGTATTCGTGATGGCAATTAACGGCCACACGAAGTCGTTCCAGGTAGTGATAAACGTAAACACGGTCAGCGACACCAGGACCGGCTTGATGAGCGGAACGACGATGGAATAAAAGATCCGGAATTCCCTGCAGCCGTCAATCCGTGCCGCCTCGATCAGATCATCCGGCACACTGGTGATAAACTGGCGGATCAGGAACACGCCAAAGGCATTGACCACCGGAAGCGCCAGGATTAAGTAGGTGTTCAGCAGATGAAGCTTCTGCGCAATCCGAAACAGCGGAATTAAGATCACCTGGGACGGCACCATGAGCGTGGCTAAATAGACCGCAAAGAGAAGCTCGCTTCCCACAAATTTCTTTTTTTCGAAGCCGTAGGCCGCGGTCGAGGAGATCACGGCGTTGAAGAAGCAGGCAATCACCACCACAGAGACACTGTTGAATAAATATTTGCCAAATTCGAAATTTTTGAAAATGGTTGAATAGTTTCTAAGATTCAATCCAGTCAGACCGAAATTCAGTTCCATCGAATACGTCTGCCGCATGGAGGTTAATACCATATAGACAAACGGAAATAACGCCGCCAGTGCCAGCACTGCAAGGAGAACCGCTTCCGCTCAGAGAACGGGCTGTACCTTCTTTTCCATCTTATTCCCCTCCTTTTCCGCTGAATACCTTCTTCTGAAGGATCGAGATCACAATGACAATCAAAAACAGAACGAACGCCATGGCGCTGGCATACCCCATCTTATACTGTTTAAAGCCGGACTGATAGATGGACATTACCATGGTAATTGTCGCTGTTCCCGGGCCGCCTCCGGTCATCGTATAGACCAGATCGAACACCTGGAAGGACCAGATCGTCCCCAGCGTGATGACCAGATACGTAATCGGCTTCAGAGCCGGAACCGTAATATAGAGAAACTGCTGCAGTGGAGACGCGCCGTCCACCTTCGCCGCCTCGTAAAGGCTCTTCGGCACGTCCATGAGTCCAGCGTAATAGATTACCAGGAAGTACCCAACATTTTTCCAGATTGCTACAATGCTCACGCTGATCAGAGCCAGATTATACCGGCCCAGCCAGTTTACCTTGCCGATGCCGACGAGCCCCAGGATGTTATTGATGATTCCGCCTTCCGTGGCAAGCATGAACTTCCACACGGTTCCGACCAGGACCATGGAGGAGATCACCGGGATGAACAGGGCGCTCTTGAAAAAATTGCCGACTCTTCCCCGAAACCGGGAGGCCAGCAGATTGGCTATCACCAGCGACAGAACAGTCTGAACCGGAACCGTCACAAGCGTGTAGATCACAGTGTTGCGGATTGCCGGACGGAAAAACGGATCGCCGGCCATACTCTTATAATTGTCCAGGCCTACCCACACCGGCGGCTTCAGCACGCTGTATTCCGTAAAGCTGAAGTATCCGGTCATGCACAGCGGAAGAAGAGAAAACAGCACCAGCAGAAGAAAGCTGGGAAGCACATACAAAAATCCATTGTTTTTTTTGATAAATTCAGATATCGCCTTCAAACGAATGATCCCCTTTCTAAAAAGATGCCGCGGAACATTTTCTGCGAATGTTTCCGCGACACCGAGATTCTTTCTTCCCTTACTTGTTCTGTGACAGCGTGTTGTTTGCATAGTCGGCCGCATTCTTCAAGGCCTCCTCGGGCGTCATCTGTCCAAGCATCATAAGCTGAAGGTTCTTATACAGGTTATCGTAGACCGCTGCGGAACCCTGTACGGCAGGAAGGGTAATAAGAGCGTCCTTGTTGTCCTCATATACAGCCTTAAACGCCGGGTCATCGTGATACTCCTCATCCCTGGCGATCGGCGGAAATGCCGCCATCTCATGGAACTTCGTCATGGAAGGGCCGCTCAGCATGTATTTCACCATTTTCACTGCCAGGTCCTTATTCTTGCTGGCGCTGATCAGGACAAGAGAATCCGCTGACGCAAATGTCCCCATATTCTGATCCTTCAAGGAAGTGAAGAAGCCCCAGTCGATACCGGCCTCCTTAAATCCCGCTCCCTGATTCGTCGGGCTCATGACAAACGCCGTGTTGCCTGCCTTGAATTCTGCAAATACCTGGTCTTCCGACATGGAGGTAATGGATTCCGGCATGATTCCATCCTTAAACCGTAAATCTGCCAGGAACTGGGCCGCTTTTATGCCCGCTTCGCTGTCAAACTCTGCTTTTGTGCCGTCTGCATTGAAGATCTCTCCGCCTGCCTGCCATAAATAGGGGAAGAAGATGGAGTTCATGGCACCCTTGGATTTGTCTCCCCACTGCTGGAGCAGCGGAGTCTTGCCGATTGCCGCCACCTTCTGGCAGGCATCCTTAAATTCATCCCAGGTCTCAGGAACACTTTGAACACCGGCCTCCTTTAAGATTGCCTTGTTATAGAACATAACGCGGGCGCTGCCCACCACGATCGGCATGGCGTACTGCTTTCCGTCAATGACACCTTTATCGAGATAGTAGAAATTGTCTCTGTCCTCTGCTGTCAAAAAGTCGTCAAACGGTGCGATGGCGCCTGCTTTTATGTAATCGTTGATCATCTCCATGTACATGTATCCCACATCAGGCCCCTGTCCCGATGAAATTCCGGTCAAATACTTTTCTTCGTAATTGCTCCAGGGAATGATTTCTATAGAAACCTGGGCGTTGTTTTCCTCTTCGAACGGTTTTAAGATCTCTCCCCATACTTCCTTGTCGAGAGACTCCTCCGTGCCGAAGGGCGGCATCCAGAGCACCAGCTTCGTCTTCTCTCCGCTGGCTTTCTCCCCCTCTGTGCTCTTATCGGCAGCCGCATGTTCCTTAACAGGTGTTCCCCCTGTCTCATTGCCCCCGGCTGATGCTGCATCCTTCTGTCCATTGGCGCCGCACCCGGCAGCCAGCATCCCGGCCATCACCCCTGCAAGTGCCAGACTCAGACATTTCTTCATTCTTTTTTTCATTGTTTTTGCCTCCTTTTCCAATCGGTTTGATGATGGCCCTATCATAACACCGAAAATACCCCCTGTATATTTTCTATTTTTGTGCTGTTTTTCTAATTCTCAAATGCTTTATATAGAGATTTCGAGGCACTGTGATATACATTTCTTTCACTGATTCTCAATTTTTTAGGTGGAAATCAAAAAAACTGATTAAAATATCTCCATTTTAATCAGTTTTTTATGCATTATTTCTTCTTATAACGGCCCGGTGTCGTATTTTCAAACTGTTTAAACACCCGGATAAAGGCGGCGTCACTGGAGAAGCCCACGGACAGCGCTATTTCCTTTATATTTTCGTCCGTATTCACAATGAGCCGTTTGGCCTTTTCAATCCTCAGACTGTTGATGTACTGTGCGATTCCGATTCCGTATTTCTTCTTGAAGGTGGTGGATAAGTACGTATTGCTCACGCCAAGCATGTCGGAAATACTGTAAAGTCCAATCATGGGATCTTCAAAATTTAAGTTGATGTACTGTCTGGCCCGCTCCGCAATATTCCTTCTGGTCCAGCTGGCGCTTCTGCTGCCACCGGATCAGATAGCCAAAGCCTTCGTGAAGGAGCTTCAGCAGCTTCTGTCCATCCTTTGCTTCAGATAAATTCCTGGTGTATTCCTCCATGCGGTACTCGGTACAGCTCCCTGCATGGTTTTCCAGAGCCATCAGAATGGGATTGATAACCGCGTATTTTTTCGCCCTGCTCGTGTAGACGTTGCGGTCAGTGCCGATATACTGATTAAAAAGAAGATCCAGCAGCCGGTCGGCCTCCTCGTACTTCTCCTCCAGCATGGCCATCTCGTACTCCGGCATCACGCTTACATAGGCGGCGTTCTCCTGCCTTCCCACCATTGTTTCGTCATAGAAGAACACACGGCCCCTGTCATTTTCACAGAATTCCGCAACCATCTGCGCCTGATGAAAGCTGGTTATGATGTTAGACATGGAATCATAGATTCCGCCCAGCATAACCCTGCATTCCACCAGCGAGTGAAGACTGTCTAATATTTCCGCGGCAATGGCCTGCATCTCCGCCTTTCCGTACTCCGGCTCCATATGGAACAGCAGTGCGAGGCTTCCGTCAAACTCGGCGGTCATGACGGCTATATCCTCTTTTTCCTTCAGCACCCCACGGATCCGCACATCCGCGTCGCGAATCTCATCCTGGCTGAATCCCATGGGGTTTCGGATCAGTCCGGCCTGAAACAGGGAGTATTCCATCTGAATTCCGAATTTCTGCATGGAGGCGAAAATCACGGAATTATTGCGTTCCTCGCTGCTTAAGAGATTGCACAGGAACAGGGCCTCTATGGCCTCCCTCTGTTCCTCCAGCTTCCGGGTGCTCTCCACATTCATTTTCAGCATCCGGCTGATTCCGTTGTCAATCAAATCGTAATCATCCAGGAAACGGCCACCCTCTTCCGTCTTATTCACAACCTTATCCAGAATGTCCTTCAACGGCTTTGCGTTGCGTCGTCCCAGAAGTGCAAATAAGACCGCACCGAATATCATGCACAGACCGATGGACACATAGGCGATATTCCGTATGAAGTAACCGGAGTCCAGCAGCTTGCGCCGTTCGATTAAGGTGACGTATCTGATGCCGTAATAATCCGAGTCCATCACGGAACCGTAGTTGCCCTCCATCTTAAATAAGGGCTTTCCGCCGTTTGCCTGCAGGCTTTCCTTTAAGTCCGCGTGGTCAATTCCGGAACCGAAACTGGCATAGACGGAATCATCTTCGGTAACTACCGCGGTCATGGTGTTTCCCATCCCCTCATTTGCGTTCCGGAGAATGGATTCCACCTCCGATTTATTAATGAGAATCATCAAAATGGCTGTTTTATCGCTGGATAAGTCGTAGGGAAGCTGGCGGAACAGGCACAGCTCCAGACTACCGTCGCTCTGAGGCATGAAACTGTAGCCGTCTCTCTTCTGGCCGCCGGCAGTCTCCAGCCACTCCTCATATCCGTCCAGCTTTAATTCATTTTTCAGCAGATAGTATTTTTCCGCACCAAAGTATCCCAGATCACCGACCACATAGTTCAAATGGGGATAATAGACGTATATTTCTTTAATAAAGGTATTGGAAAGCTTGTAATCATAGAGCTGGCGTGAAAACTGAACGATAAAATCCTTGTCAATTTCACTCAGCTCCTTTGAGCGGCTCAGCTTCAGGTTCACAGCGTTCATCTGCAGCTGGGCGGCAAAACTGTCGATATCATTCAGGCGGATATCGATGCTGGTCTGAAGCACGGATGTCAGGCCGTGATTCAACTCTTCAATCTCTCCGGAGAACTCTTTTACCATCCAGGTCGTGAGCGCCACCAGCATGCCGATCATGACGACGGATACGATGATAAAGGACCGCACCCACAGATAGAGACTCTTTGTAATCTTTCCTTTTTTCATCCGTTCATACCATACACCGGACTACAGCGCGCTCTGGTTACGTCTCTCGATATCCATCACCTGGTCCACACGTCTCTGGTGTCTTCCGCCTTCGTATTCTGCATTCAGCCATTCTTCCGTTATCATCTTCGCCATCTCCACACCGATCACCCTGGCACCGAAGGCGAGGACGTTGGAATCGTTGTGCATTCTGGAAAGCTTCGCCGTATACGGCTCACTGCAGACGCAGCAGCGGATTCCCTTTACCTTGTTGCAGGCCAGCGATATGCCTACGCCGGTTCCGCAGATGGCGAGCCCCAGATCCGCCTCGCCGTTTGCCACTGCATTGCCCACCTTTTCTCCGTAAACCGGGTAGTCGCAGCTCTCCGTGGAATTCGTGCCGTAATCGATTACCTCGTATCCTTTTTCTTCCAGGAACTTCTTCATCTCATTCTTCATCTCAAGGGCTGTATGGTCATTTCCTATTGCTATTTTCATTTTCTTCTCTCCTGTTTTTATAGATGTATGGTTTATAAATGCTCCGCGCTATGCACACCGAAAAATCCCTGAATCCGGTCCAGTCTGGAGGTCATGGACAGAAGGAGTAAGTCCGCCGTCGTCAGCGCCGCCATCGCTTCCACCACCACCACGGCCCGCGGTACGATAATCGGGTCGTGACGGCCTTTGATCGCGATATCCGTCTCCTCCATACCGCGCGTCACGGTCTTCTGCTGCTGTGCGATAGACGGCGTCGGTTTGAAGGCCGCCCGCAGCACGACCCGGCTTCCGTCGCTGATGCCGCCCAGGATTCCTCCCGCGTGGTTCGTCTCCTTCTTTATCTTACCGGATTCGTCCATGCGAAACGCGTCGTTGTTTTCCGAGCCGACCGACTTCGCGGCCTGGAATCCGTCTCCGATCTCAAAGCCCTTCACGGCCCCGATGGACAGAATGGCTTTTGCCAGAGATGCGTCGTACTTTTCAAAGACCGGATCACCCACTCCGGCGGGAAGTCCGTCGATCACACACTCCACCACGCCGCCCACAGAGTTGCATTCCGACATCATACGGTCCAAATACGCTTCGGCTAAAGCAGCGGCTCCTGCATCCGGCATGTAGAGACGGTTTCTGTACATCTCCTCCGGATCGAACTGTGCGGGATCTGCTTCGTACGGTCCTACGGCCTTCGTATAGGCGCATACCGTGATACCCAGACTCTTTAAAAGCCTGGCCGCTATGGCTCCCGCGGCCACACGGCCGATGGTCTCCCGGCCCGAGGAGCGGCCGCCGCCCCGGTAATCCCGGAATCCGTACTTCTCGTCAAAGGTATAATCCGCATGGCCGGGACGGTACACCTCCATGATATTCCCGTAATCCCTCGATCTCTGGTCCGTATTCATCACAGCCATGGAGATAGGAGTTCCCGTCGTCTTCCCCTCAAACACTCCGGAAAGGATTTCCACCCGGTCCGCCTCCTGGCGTTTGGTGGTGAAACGGCTCTGCCCCGGTTTTCTGCGGTCTAAATACGCCTGAATGTCTTCTTCCGCAAGCGGAAGCCCCGCCGGACATCCGTCCACCACGACACCGATACCCTTTCCGTGTGATTCTCCCCAGGTTGTTACCTTCAATATGGTCCCAAGTGTTGATCCTGCCATGTATGATCTCTCCTTATCTCAATTCTTGTTTCAATCCACGCTTGTTTTGTCAAAACCGGGGCCCGCGTCCATTGTGCAAACGGACCGGCCCCCGGTTCTCAAATACCATTTTCTGCAATCACTCTCCGACCTTTACGATCACGCAGCTGTTGGGTTCATTGACTCTGATTTCTTTGCCGTTCATGATCAGCAGGCCCTTCTTATAGTCCACGGAAAAGAAAGTAATACTGCCGTTCTCATGATTAATGGAAGCGATATGCTTGTCATCCGGGAATACACAGATGTCCTTCGGGTAGCTTCCGCTGATGGGCAGACAGCAGATATAATCCAAAAGGCCCGTCTTCGGATCACGGTCATAGACGGTTACCGTGTTATCGCCTGCGTTGCCGCAGAACATGTGCTTCTCATCAGTGGATAAGCGCATGGAGCTGGCCGCGGTCAGTTGGGATAACGCCTTTGGCCCCGTCGTGGATATGGTCTGTATCTTCTCGATCTTCGGCTGGCGCTCGCCCGTCTCATAGGAGTATACGTCAATCACGTTCTTTAACTCATATAAAAGATAGAAGAATCTGCCATCTGAGCTGAACCGGAAGCATCTGGGCGCAGATTCCAGCTCACAGCGAAGTGCATCCACCAGCATCAGCTTCTCTTCTTTTTCATCGAACCGGTATATCTTTACCTGATCGATCCCTAAATCGGCCACCATTACGAATCGGCCATCCGGAGTCCTTCTCGTACAGCTTACGTGCGGCCGGAAGTTTCTCTCCGCCACGCTGCCCAGCCCCTTGTGGAACACTCCGTCTACGATGTCCCCCACCGTTCCATCCGGGTTCAGTCTCAGCACTGTGGACTTCCCATCGTGGTATCCGGATACAAATATATACTTGTCCTCTGCGTCCGTAGACAGATGGCAGCCCCTCATTCCCTTGATATTAGCGGAATTCAGCCTTGTAATCGCCCCGTTCTCGTGAATCCGGAATGATACGACACCCTCGTCCGCGATGGAGTACAGGGTCTTTCCGTCATTCGATGCGATGACATAAGAAGAGTTGTCCACTTCCATCTCGCATCTCGGTATAAAACGGCCTTTGGCCACGTCCACATCGTACACCGTAATCCCTTTTGCCTGGCCGTTGTAGGAGTAGGAACCTACGTATGCCATATACTTTCCTTTCATATTCGCGTCCTCCTGGATTGTTCCTTGTATAAACTAAAAATATCATATCATAAAAATGTATTTTTGTTAAGGAGAAACTATTGACATACGGATAAAATCCGGTATAATGTATTTTGCCGTGTGTTTATTATTACTAAACTTTTAGATTATTATTATAGTCAGTTAGTATAGCTAAACTCCAGGCTTATATTTATTAAAAGGAGGAGCGTATGGATATCGGTGCGAAATTAAAAGAACTGCGGATCTTAAAAGGCCTAACCCAGGAAGAGCTGGCAGACCGTGCGGAGCTGTCAAAGGGATTCATTTCCCAGCTGGAAAGGGACTTAACTTCCCCCTCCATCGCAACTCTCATGGACATCCTGCAGTGCCTTGGGACCTCCATCGGAGAGTTCTTTAACGAGACTCCGGAGGAGCAGATCGTCTTTGGAAAGACAGATTACTTTGAAAAGCACGATCTGGAACTGAAAAATGATATCAAATGGATCATTCCCAACGCACAGAAGAACATGATGGAGCCGATTCTTCTGACACTGGAGCCGGGCGGGGAAACGTACCCCGACAATCCGCATGAGGGAGAAGAGTTTGGCTATGTCCTGCAGGGCAATATCTCCATTCATATAGGAAGCAAGACATATAAAGCGAAAAAAGGGGAATCCTTTTACTTTGTTTCAGATAAAAAGCACTACTTAAGCAGCAAGGCCGGCGCAGTCTTAATCTGGGTCAGCTCTCCGCCTAGCTTTTAAAATTACATGTATCGCACGTAAGCGGCCAAAAGACGTCCGCTAAGTGCTCATAACGAGGAGGATAAAGGGTCATGGGTCAGCCATTAATTGATTTAAAAAACATTACGAAGGCATTTGACGGCACGGTTGTGCTGGACGATTTAAATCTTTCCGTAAAGGAAAATACATTTGTCACACTGCTTGGACCCAGCGGCTGCGGTAAAACCACAACGCTCCGGATTATCGGCGGATTCGAACGGCCGGATCAGGGCACGGTCATTTTTGACGGCCAGGAGATCACCAGCCTTCCGCCAAATAAACGCCAGCTGAACACCGTATTCCAGAAATACGCGCTGTTCACCCATATGTCCATTGCGGAAAATATCGCATTTGGACTGAAGATCAAAAACAAACCGAAGACGTATATTCAGGATAAGATCAAGTACGCCTTAAAACTGGTGAACTTAGACGGCTTCGAAAACCGTACCGTGGACTCTTTAAGCGGCGGCCAGCAGCAGCGAATCGCCATTGCACGGGCCATCGTCAATGAACCCCGTGTCCTGCTCCTCGACGAACCGCTGGGAGCGCTGGATTTGAAGCTCCGCCAGGATATGCAGTATGAGCTGATCCGTTTAAAGAATGAGCTGGGAATCACCTTTATCTACGTGACCCATGATCAGGAGGAGGCCCTCACCATGTCCGACACCATCGTCGTCATGAACCAGGGTTATATTCAGCAGATGGGATCTCCGGAAAACATCTACAATGAACCGGAAAACGCCTTCGTGGCCGATTTTATCGGGGAAAGCAACATTGTTCCGGGCATCATGATCCGGGATGAGCTGGTGGAAATCTTTGGCGCGAAGTTTGTCTGTGTCGATAAGGGCTTTGGCAACAACAAGCCGGTCGACGTGGTAATCCGCCCGGAGGACATCGATTTAGTGGCTCCCGGACAGGGCTCGATCTCAGGCGTGGTAACCCATTTAATCTTCAAAGGCGTTCACTACGAGATGGAAGTCACCACACCGGATGGCTTCGAATGGCTCGTACACAGCACGGATATGTTCCCGGTCGGACAGGAAGTGGATATCCACGTGGATCCATTCGACATCCAGATCATGAACAAGCCGGCTTCAGAGGATGAGGAGGCCGTGGGAGTCAATGAGTAAGAAATTATTATCCGGTCCCTATCTCATGTGGATGATCGGTTTCACCATCATTCCGCTGGCTTTGATCGTATTTTACGGTCTGACAGACAGAAGCGGGGCATTCACCCTGGCGAACGTCTTATCCATCGCCACGGCAGAACACAGTAAGGCTCTGTGGCTGTCCCTCGGGCTGTCCTTAATCAGCACCATTATCTGTTTTATCCTCGCCTATCCGCTGGCCCTCATTCTGCGGTCGCGGGGCATCGGCCAGGGCAGCTTTATCGTCTTCATCTTCATCCTGCCGATGTGGATGAATTTCCTGCTGCGCACACTGGCATGGCAGACGCTTCTGGAGAAGAACGGAGTGATCAACGGAATTTTATCGGCGCTCCACCTGCCGGCTCAGGGCTTAATCAACACACCGGGAGCCATTATTCTCGGCATGGTATACAACTTTCTGCCATTTATGGTTCTTCCTATTTATAATGTACTGTCCAAGATCGATGACAACGTCATAAATGCCGCCCAGGACCTGGGAGCCAACTTTTTTCAGATCTTGTTCCGTATTCTGCTCCCGTTAAGCATCCCGGGGATCGTCAGCGGAATCACCATGGTGTTCGTGCCGGCGCTTACCACCTTCGTTATCTCCAATTTACTGGGCGGAAGCAAGATTCTCTTAATCGGCAATGTCATCGAGCAGGAATTTACCAAGGGAAGCAACTGGAACCTGGGTTCCGGCCTCTCTCTTGTCATGATGATATTTATCTTAATCAGTATGGCGCTGATCGCCAAATACGATAAAAATGGGGAGGGGACTGCATTTTGATGAGCAAAAAGACTGGTATATTCAAACGTTTTGTTCAGGACTTCTATCTGGTCCTCATCCTGGTATTTCTGTACGCTCCGATTGCGACCATGACGGTGCTGTCTTTTAACAGCTCCAAGTCCAGGACTCAGTGGGGCGGCTTCACCACACGGTGGTATACGGAGCTGTTCTCCAGCAATACCATCATGACGGCGCTTTACAATACGCTGCTGATCGCCTTTCTGTCCTCGATCATCGCGGTTATCATCGGCACGGCGGCGGCTATCGCCATTAATAATATGAAGCGTGTTCCCCGCAGTATTGTGATGGGAATCACCAATATTCCCATGCTGAACGCAGATATTGTGACCGGCATCTCCCTGATGCTGGCATTTATCGCCTTCGGAATCTCCCTCGGGTTTAAAACGATTCTGATTGCACATATTACCTTTAACATTCCGTATGTCATTTTAAGTGTCATGCCGAAGTTAAAACAAACGGATAAGAGTACTTATGAGGCCGCCATGGATTTGGGCGCAACTCCGGTCTACGCCTTTTTCAAGGTTGTATTTCCGGATATCCTTCCGGGCGTGCTCTCCGGTTTTCTGCTGGCCTTCACCATGTCGCTGGATGATTTCATCATCACCCATTTTACCCGCGGCGCCGGCATCAACACCTTATCCACGTTAATATACAGCGAAGTACGCCGCGGCATCAAGCCCTCCATGTACGCGCTGTCCACTATTATCTTCTTAACGGTGCTGATTCTCTTACTGATTACCAATTTTGCACCGAAGCGGAAGAAACATTAAGACCATTTATTATGGTCATTTAAAAGGAGACAGATTATGAAAAAGAGGTTTTGTTCCATCATGGCCGTTGCAGCCGTGGCCGCATTATCCGCCGTCACCATGAGCGGCTGCGGCAAATCTGCCGAAAAAGCAGGAGGCGCCGGAGAAGTTTACGTTTACAACTGGGGGGAGTATATCGATGAGGATGTCATCGCCCAGTTTAAAGAGGAGACCGGGATTGAGGTCATCTACGATATGTTCGAGACTAATGAAGAGATGTATCCCGTCATTGAAGCCGGCGGCGTGAAATACGACGCAGTCTGCCCATCCGATTATATGATTCAGAAGATGATCGAGAATAACATGCTTGCCGAAATCAATTTTGACAATGTTCCTAACATTAAGGAAATTGATTCCAAGTATATGGATATGTCCAGGAGCTTTGACCCGGACAACAAGTATTCCGTGCCTTACTGCTGGGGTACCGTGGGAATTCTCTATAACACCAGCATGGTGGCTCCGGAGGATGCACCGACGAAGTGGTCCGATCTATGGGATGAGAAATTTAAGGACAATATCCTGATGCAGGACAGCGTCCGCGATGCATTCATGGTGGCACTAAAATCGCTGGGCTACTCGATGAATACCACCAATGAGGCGGAAATCGCCGAGGCGAGAGACTTACTGATCAAGCAGAAGCCTCTGGTTCAGGCGTATGTGATCGATCAGGTCCGCGACAAAATGATCGGCGGCGAAGCTGCCATGGGCGTCATCTACTCCGGTGAAATGCTTTACATTCAGCAGGAGGTGGCCGATCTCGGACTGGATTACTCGCTGGAATACGTAATCCCCGAGGAGGGAACCAATCTCTGGCTGGATTCCTGGGTAATCCCGGCCAATGCTCCGAATAAGGAAAATGCAGAGAAATGGATCAATTTCCTCTGCCGCCCGGATATCGCCAAGAAGAATTTTGAATACATCACCTACCCGACACCGAACAAGGGCGCCTTTGATCTGCTTGATTCTGATCTTCAGAACAACAAGGCTGTATTCCCGGATACGGATTCTCTGAAAAACTGCGAAGTCTTTCAGTATCTTGGAACCGATGTAGATTCTATCTATAATGAATACTGGAAAGAAGTGAAATCGAATTAGGGCTGCATCGCTTACGCATGACAGTACCCGCAGGAGTCAGGAGGACGTATCGTGGTAAACGCATTAGAAACAATTTTACAGCAGGTGGTCGATATCACCATTCTCCTGTTTGAATTTATGGGAGTTCTGGTGATCATCGCGGCAGGGCTCCGCGGGATTTATGATTACGTGAAAAGGAACCCCTCCATTCGTCTGAATCTGGCCCAGGGCATGGCTCTGGGGCTGGAATTTAAGCTGGGAAGCGAGATCCTGCGTACCGTAGTGGTCCGCCAGCTGTCGGAAGTGGCCGTGGTGGCCGCGATTATCGCCCTAAGGGCGGCGCTGACATTCCTGATCCATTGGGAAATCAAGGTGGAACGGGAATCCGAATAAATATGGAATAGAAAAGAGGAATTTCAGCTCATTTCATTGAGTTGAAATTCCTCTTTTTTTAGTACCGTATATTCTTCTGCCGTATCATATTAAACTTTATAATAGCTGTGTTTATATACTCATTGGCATGAATCAGAGGCCGATCCGATGAACTGTAGTTTATTCCCTTCAAGTATAAAAAAGGTTTGCAGCCCAGCTGGTTCATATCTGCATATTGGTCCAGCCCTTCGATCTCTGTCGTCAGAATGGTATCGATCTCCACTTTGTCCCATTCGATTTTTTCACCGGAAAGATTGTAGATGTATTGAAAAATGGAATTCTCATATTTGCTGAATTCTCGAAATGCCTCTTCCCCTCCGATAAGAGATAAACTAAAATAATCACGGCAGAAAGCACATACCGTATCATCGGCCAAAAACATCTTCTCCGCTACTACGAGCTGTTCACCGCTCTCCATCTGCAGCTGCTGACAGATGGCTTCATCCCGGTCGATTTTCTGAATGTTCAGCAGTCTGACAGAAGGTGTATAGCCACTGTTCTCAATCATTTGAGTAAACTCCATACAGGGATTGAATTTAACCTTAATATTGAGAGAATCTACGTTTACAAAGGTACCTTTTCCCTGGCGGCGAAAGATAATGCCCTCTGAGGCCAGGTCATTGAACGCCTGTCGTATGGTGATGCGGCTGACACCGATCATCTCAGCCATCACCTCTTCTCTGGGAAGCTTATTATTACGGGTAAGATCCATGTTCTTGATATATATATATTTCACGCTTTGCCTGCTCGGAAAGTGTCAGTGTGTTCAGCTTCTGGTACTCCATGTGATAGCCTCCTGCCTTTTTCTATAATCATAGTTGGTAGGAGGCTCTTTGTCAACGTTTCAAGCCCTTGCTTCCATTTAAAAGAAGATTTAGAAGAATGGCGCTGGCACTTACCATAAAAAGGCCATTGCTGCAGATCATGCTGAGCGTGGAGGGGAGACCTGCAAAGATATCTGAGGCGAAGGTGGCACCAACGCCGATGGCAATACTGGTTCCTACAATCGTGAAATTATTGTTTTCAAAGAAATTCAGCTTGGACAGTATGGAAATTCCTGACGAAGTAATGACGCCAAACAAAGCCAGGGTGGCTCCTCCCAGAACTGCCTTCGGAACAACCGTTATCACCGCAGAGACCTTGGGGAATATGCCAAGAAGAAGCATCATCACTCCGGCCGTCGCAATGACCGAGCGGCTTTTTATCTTTGTGAGGTCAATCAGGCTGACATTTTCATTGAACATGGTGGAAGGGACGGAGTTAAAGGCTCCTGTAATAACCTGTGATACTGCCTGCGCCTTGATGCCTTTAATCTTAGTGGCATTGTCTGTATGCGTTCCGGCGATCTCATCCAATACGGAGAAGACGCCAATGCACTGAATCATATTTATGATACAGAAAATGGTCATAATCAATATGGAACCCGCCTCAAACTGCGGTGCACCAAAGTAAAAGGGTGTCACCAGCCGGAATGCACTTGCCTCCTGAATTGGTGTTATATCCACCATTCCCAGGAAAGCCCCGACTACCGTTCCGCCAATAATACCCAGCAGAAGAGACATGGCCCGCCAGATTCCTTTGCCGAACTTCTCCACCAGGATGATAAAGATTAAAACGCCAAATCCCAGCAGAAGATTCTGCACCGATCCATAAGTACTGCTGCCGGTTCCGCCAGCCAGATCCTGGATAGCCGTAGGGGCCAGGCTGACGCCGATCAGTGTAACGAAAGTACCAACGACCACCGGCGGAAACAGCATAAGAATCTTATCCAGGAAAAAGGATAGAAGAAAGATCAGGACACCGGATACCATAATGGCTCCGAACAGGGTGGGAAGGCCGTAAGTATTGCCAATCATGATCATGGGAGCCAGAGGTGCAAAGGAGGAGCCCAGAATGATAGGATATCTGGAGCCTATGTATTTGCTCAAACCAAATACCTGGATCAGAATGGCAATTCCACTGGTAAAAAGGTTGGCTGATACCAGAAACGCAGTGGTCCTGGCATCCAGCCCCATGGCGCCGCCCATAATGAGAGGAACCGCTATGGTTCCGGGGCACATGGCTAACACATGCTGAAATCCTACCAGCAGGTTCTTGCCAGGGCTTATTTTCTCTGAAAACATATCCATATTGAGTCCTCCTGCTAGTCCCAATAGCCTTCATGAACTTTGGCTGCATCTACTTCCACTTCCGGAACAGGCCCCACCACCTCAATTGCCTTTTGTCCCCGGGCAAATACTTCACGGCAGGGAAGGTCAAAGGTTGGATTCTGCTCATTGCTGCCAGTCAGCTCCAGCAAACGGCGCTCGGTCATGCCATAAACTACGCGGCCGATATTGGCCCAGTAGATGGCGCCGGCACACATTGCGCATGGTTCCGCTGTGGTATATAAGGTACAGTCCCAGAGAAAATCCTTTGTAAATTCATGGGATGCACGTGCGGCCAGAGTTGCTTCCGCATGACCTGTACAGATTTTGTCTGTGATCTCGATATTCCCTTGCTCCATCACAATGTCTCCGTCCTTGTTCACTAACAGCGCTCCGAAGGGCGTGTTGCCCGCAGCACGGGCCTCCTTGGATATCTCAATTGCACGTCTTAAGTAGTATTCATGGCTCTGGTAACTCATATAAAATCCTCCTGTAAATAGTATTAGGTAATAGGTATTACCTTTTATTTGAACCTATCATAACACGCAGAAGATATGATGTCTATGTGAAGGATATACGATATACAGAGTAATAATTGTACAAATTAGACAAAAATATAGTATGTCTCCCAAAAAAAGAGGAATGCCCGCTCAATCGAATGAGTGGACAATCCTCTTTTTTAATCAGGGTATTATTCACACCCCTGCATTTTCATTATTTTTTCTTTCGAGCCTTTAATTCGCTCTTCAGTGTCATTTTGATGATCCCTGCCTTATACATCACCAGGGCACAGACGACTGTGACACCCATACACAAAAGTACTACGAATCCCTCTTTACCCCCCAACGGGTAAAATGCATTGATGACAAACACCAGAATCAGCGGAAAGATCATGGTGAGTGATTTTCCCTTTGCTTCGTATTCTCCGCAGTCGTCGTTGACAAAGCTTAAGAGAATTCCGCCGAACAGTGCAGGAAGCAGGTACTGAGTCGCCGTCTGAACCGCCGGACTCGTAAGCAGCGGACGGAGCGGTACCAGAAGAATAACTCCCAGCACAATAATCAGTGTGGTAACAATGGAGGAAACCGCAACGCCGATCGTCGCAATCGTGTCTCCCTCATCCGTGCCCTGCGAGGTGTCTGTGAGCACCTGGGCGTTGATGACTACCGGTATCTTTAAGTTCATGACATTACCGGTTAAAAAGGTTAAGTACGCGGAGGAGCCCAGGATCGGCGTGTAGCTCAGTACCTCTGCTATATTTGTGGGCAGAAAGACCGCCAGCAGTCCGCCTCCCACCGCAAATATCTGTCCGATGCTCTCCGGCCATACGCCATAGACCGTGGATATGACCGCAGGAATTCCCAGCATAAATCCGATTGCTATGATGACGCCGATACGCCCGGTCCGGTGGATGCTTGTCTCGTAATTTTTATCCATGATAATACCTTCCTTTCCCTTTCCCCATTAACCAAGTATCCTGACCCACAAAAGGGACGACGCCATGCCCAGCAAAAGCGTATCTGCCATAACGAAATTTCGCAGCCAGAGAATCTTAAATTTCTTAATAACAGCCATATGTATCATGACGATCACGCAGGAGGTGACGACTACCGCCAGATAGACCGGTCCCTTCATGATCTGAATCGGAAGGAATGCTTCGATGATGGCCAGGGACAGTACGCCTGTCAGGAGAGCGCCCATCGCTCCATGTGTGTTTTTCGCCTTCTGAAGACTGGTCTGCACACGTTTTCCAAAGATCAGGACGCCGACAATACCGCCCAGAATACAAATACTCATAACAAACATGACTGTACCAACAATGGAGGCATCTCCCGCCGCGTTAAGCGCAGCGATGGATTCATAGCCGGCTCCCGTGGCTACCATGTCGGCCGCCATCAGTTCATACGTAACGGAGCCCACCACGGATAAGCGGAACCATGACCACGGGACCCCCAGAACAGCCGCAAGACTGAACAGACCGATGACGATGGAAATGGAGGGGACGATGGAATAGATGGCCGATGAGGTAATAGCCGTCTTCAGTTTCTCTTTTGTCAGGCCGATTTCCAGACCGTGACGGTATGCTTTTCTCAGTGTAATTACGCAGAATATCAGGATATATACGATTCCCGCCCCGACTAACGCGTAGAGAAGCGGACTGTTCATTATTTCGTTAAATGTCATGATTCTTTTCTCCTTTTTATATGGTAGGGATCATCACCCGGTCAGGAACTCTCTCCTGGTTAGGAAATCGCTCCTGGCTGGACTCCTTCGGGAATCGGTGAAAGGTATACTCCGCCGGTTTCCTCCTCCAGTTCCTTCTTTGCGGTATCGAGGATCTCCGGATTTCCATAGATCTTCGCACAGGCCAGGGCAATCGCACGCGCTGCCGCCTGGCTGGCCTTATCACCGATGGAGGTTCCTACCTGTGCCGTCATCTGCCACGTATGCGCGCCAGTCTCCGGTATTCCCGCCGCCGCCGTAATCTGAGCGGTCGGCACCTGATAGCTCACGTCTCCCACGTCACTGGAGCCGGTCATAACTTTGTCTCTCATGGCAGGCGTGTAAGGCATAATAAAGGTATTGAGAGGCCGCTGCGCAAATTCTTCCTCGCTGATACCGTTCTGCTTTGCTCCGTTTTTCACCACCCGCGCTCTCTGCTCCTGCGGCATGGCGGCCAGGAAGTCTCTCGCAATGGCGAATTCCTCTTCCCCAAAATCCGGGGCGCCGGTTTCTAAGTAGGCATCGGACAAAAGCCTGGAAAGCGTTGGATTGGGAATTGTGTCGCTTAAGCCGCCCAGGACCTTGATGCTTACCTTCGTCTCTGTCATCAGCGCGGCCCCTTCCGCGATCTTTCTCATGCGCTCCAGGATCTCCCCGCTCTGAACGAGCTTTGGTGCACGGATAAAGTATAAAAGTGAGGCGTGATCCGGTACAATGTTGGGAGCCTGTCCGCCGCAGTCTAAATACGCATAGTGCACGCGGGCGTCGGAAATAATGTGTTCCCGCAGGTAATTCACACCCACATTCATCAGTTCACAGGCATCCAGCGCGCTGCGCCCCAGCTCCGGAGCTGCTCCCGCGTGGGCGGTCGTCCCTTTAAAATCGAACCGGACCTTATAATAGGCTACCGTTCTCACCGACATGGACATGTTGCCGTCCATCGGATGCCAACTGAACGCCGCGTCGATGCCGTCAAAACAGTGCTCCTTTACCATAAATGCCTTGCCGAATCCAGTCTCCTCGGCCGGACATCCGTATAATTCCACGGTTCCCGCCACCCCGCTCCTCTGTAAATACTCCTTCACCGCAATCGCCGCCCCTGCAGCCCCTGCCCCCAGGGCGCTGTGGCCGCATCCATGTCCGTACTTTTTTCCTTCGATGGGACATGGCTTCGCACATCCGGCTTTCTGGCTTAAATCCGGTAAAGCATCATACTCGGCCAAAATTCCGATGACAGGCTTACCGCTTCCGTATCTTCCCACAAATGCGGTAGGGATCTTCGCCACCCCTTCTTCCACCTCAAAGCCTTCCTGCCTTAAAACCGCCTTGATCTTCTCCGCACTCTGATCTTCCTGATAACCAAATTCCGCATAATCCCACACGGCCCGGTTGATTCCGGCAATGATATCTGCCTTTTCTGCCACAATGTCATGAATAAATTGTTTTTCTTCCATTTTCCCTCTCCTTCTGTGCATTTATTATAGTTAATATTATCAGATACTCGGGTTTAGGAGGAAATATGATTCATTTATGGAGATATATAAACAATCTATATGGTGATATTGAATAATGTTGAAAATCATTGTATTACAGACTGCACATTTATAAAATAAAAACGCCGGCAGACAGTCTCTGCACAGCGTTTTTATAATTAAAAATTGATTCTCTTCTTAAAATACTCCAGATACTCTTTGGCATAATCGCTCAAACCACGATCCATGGGATAAAGGTATCCCAGTTCCAGCTGGCGGTTGTCAAAGGGTATGCTGACTACGTGATGGGCGCGGTTATATTCCTCCGAATGGGGCAGTACGATGCTGAATGCCAGGGAATTGGAGACCAGCGATACCCGGGAGGAGGTGGACTGGACGCAGATCAGCCGGTTCGGATTAACAATATCCTGCCAGGGCATCCAGTTGGCATCTCTCTCATAGATATCCGAAAACGCCACATAGGGATAGTTTTTCAGCTCTTCGATATCAAAATGCGGCTTCTGGAGCAGCGGATGGTTTTCGGCCAGCTGCACATAGAAGCACACATCCTTCAGCTTTACAAATTTCACGTGGAGATCGGAACAGAGCCTTGCAAAGCTGGACGATCCTGTCTCCAGATAGATTACCAGGTCACAGAGATTTCTGTAGAGCGCCTCAACCTGCTTTTCCCCGTCGCCGATATAACAGGAAAAATGAAGATGAGCCATCTCCTGGTAATCGGTGCACAAATCCCAGAATGCCTCGAAGGCAGGCACGTAACGGGGATATACGAGCCGGAACAGACAGTCCTCTTCCGCGCTTATCCCGCTGGTAATCTCCTGAATATCCGACATGATGGAGGTGGCCTTTTTCGCCAGCTTCATCCCGCTGGCCGTCAGCTGCATCCCCATGGGTGTCCGTTCAAATATGGTAATTCCAAGCTCATTTTCCAGGTTCTTAATGGCGTTGCTTAAGTTGGGCTGGGAAAGGTAGAGCGTCTTTGCCGCCTTCGATACGGAACCTGTCCTGCTGATTTCCAATACGTACTGGAGCTGTTGAATCGTCATGAGATGCCTCCTGTTTCCATTATTTTAAAGCAATTCTCACTGTTTTTATCTCAAATGCCTTGAAGTCCAGATTGATGACGCCGTCCCTCACAGCGGCTTCCTCTTCCTTATTCTCCAGCATATCGCACAGCCATGCGGATTTCACCGGAAGATTGATCTTTACAGCGGCTGAATCCATCCGTTTCTTGCATTCATAAAGCCGGAAAACTACATCTCCGCTTCCATCCTCTGCAAGCTTCACGGCCTCGATTACCACGTGGTCTGATCCGGTCTCTGCCAATGAGAAAGTATCTGTTCTTCCGTTTACGACAAGAGGTGCTACATTCATCTCATACCCCTGTCTGACCACATCGCTCTCATGGAAGCTTCCATTCCATGCCGCCGCTCCATACGTAAAGGTATGAATCCGGTTATCCGCCCGCATATCCGGGCAGGCTCCCGCGCGTAGAAGCGTCAGCTCCAGTGCTCCGTCCTCCATGCTGATTCCGTACTTACAGTCATTTAAGACAGCGAAGCCATTGCCGCCGTCACACACGGCGCTGTACCGATGGTTGCACACCTCGAACCGGTCTTTATCATACGCCCTGGACCGGTGCATCGGGCGCTCCACATAGCCAAACTGCATCTCATTGATCCCATACTCTCCATATAAAACAGTAGGGAAACTGACCTTCAACAGCCTGTGCAGTTCACGCCAGTCAACTTCTGTCGCAAATTCTACCCTGCTTTCTCCCACTGCCAGAGTGATATCCTGGCGGAACGAAGAACTGCCAATCTTTCCTGCCGCCCTCAGGACTGCTCTGGCGCCTGCGGCGCAGACAATCTCTACGTGCACATCGAAGGCGCCCTCGATTTCCTGTTCCGCATAATTGGAATCGATATCCCAGGCGTCGAATTTTCTCGGCACGTCTTTAAACAGGCGGAAATGGTTCATCGGTGTCCTGGCAAATTCTCTTCCGCTCTCCTTCAGCACATAGGAGGTGATCTCCGCGTTGGAGGCAAGGGTTACCCGGAGCCGGTCATTTTCCATCACGAAGCCGTCCCCCTGTGGTATGACTACGGCCAGAGTTGGGAATGGGGCTGGAACGGATCCGGTCTCTTTCACCGCCGCGGGTGCTGTCTCTTTCACCGCCCCAGGTATTGTCTCATCGCATTCGCATGGAACAACCGTAACCGCTCCCATCGGCGGAACTGCCACTCTGGCAGTAACTGTTTTTCCATCGGTATACACAGGGATTGTCTCTCCCTCCAGAGTCCTGCACCCTTTTTCATACTCCTCCGGAACATCGATCAGGCAGATGCGCGGGAAGGAAAGGGAGTTAAACACGGTAATTCCATCGCCCTCTTTTATAAGACTTGAAACCGCTTCTCCACAGAGTTTTTCCGCTTCCTCACAGACGCGGCCAAGAGACCGCTCCGCTTCCTCGTATACCCGGTGGATACTGGAGCCGGGGAGAATATCATGGAACTGGTTCAGCAGTGTTTCCTTCCATAAGCGTTCCGTCTGCTCTGCGGGGTACTGGTAAGCGCTGCCCGCGGCATTTTCCGTATTGTTCCCGGAAATGCGCTCTGTGCCGTGCCCTGCTGCCATGGATACGGCGGCGGACGCCCACAGTTCTAAGTCTCTCATGGTGAGTTCTGCTCTCCGGTTCCATTTTTTGATGGCGGCCTGTGAAGTGTAGGTGCCGCGGTGGGCCGTAAAATACAGTTCTCCCACATACGTATTGGCCGGGCCCCCCCGGCTCTCCATGCGTTCAAAGTAATCGACCGGGTTCTCCATCTCGATGCGGACACCGCCCTCTAAATCCTTCTGACGCTCTATGAACTCGATGTGATCTCTGGTCGGACCGCCGCCCCCGTCTCCGTAGCCGTACGGAATCAGGAACGTATCCAGATCCCGCTTCTGAACCCGCTTCTTCCACACGGTGTTCATCTCTTCCGGGGACGTATAATACGTGTAGTTGGTAGGAAGGAAGGCTTCTATCTCGCTTCCGTCCATTCCTCTCCATGAAAAATAGTGGTAGGGGAACTGCTCGCCTTCGTTGTAGGACCAGAAGATCTTCTGCGTGACCAGATAATCGACGCCGCATTTTCTCAGAATCTGAGGAAGCGCCGCAGTGTAGCCAAAGGTATCCGGCAGCCAGAGCATCCTGCTGTCCACGTCAAACATTTCTTTATAGTATGCCTTGCCGTACAGAAGCTGGCGGATCAGCGCCTCACCGCCCGCCATATTCGTATCCGGCTCCACCCACATGGCTCCTTCAGCGATCCATTGGCCGTTTTTCACCGCTTTTCGGATCTCCTCAAACAGCTCCGGGTAGTATTTCCGGCACATCTCATAACACGCCGGCTGGCTCTGGATAAATTTGTAGTCTTTATACTCCTCCATCAGACGCAGCTGTGCCGCAAATGTCCTGGCCGTCTTCCGGTAGGTCTCCGCCATGGGCCACAGCCATGCCAGATCGAGATGGGCGTTTCCAATCGCGGAAAATACCGGCATCGTGGAACCATTGACAGCGGAAAGCACCGGCTCCAGCATGGCGCGGGCTTTCCGGTAATCCCGGCTCCTGGCCTCCTTCTCCTGCTCAAAATCCACAAGCCGTGTGAATTGTTCCAGCGCCTCCGCGACTCTGGCCGCCCGCAGGGAATCCTCATCCAGGGTCTTAAGCAGGCTGGAAAGTGTCTCCACATCCATAAAAAGCTGGTATGCGTCTTCATCCCAGATTCCATAGGTTCCTTCTCCCAGCGTCCTTCTGGCTCCCTCAGCCAGCTCGTCCCTGTAAAGTCCGGGAAGAACCGGACCGGTGGAACAGCCGCTGTCCTGGGCTTCTGCGTAGAAATGGCCGGCGTATGTCTCCATGCAGATCTCAAATACGTCTCCCGGTTTCGCCTCCCGGGTCAGTGTATTATCCACCAGAAAATGGTGGGGCTGTTTCACCCAGTCAGCCCGGTACGTGCCAAACACCGAGCCATTCACAAACACCGTAGATTCTCCGCCCGGACATAAGTTCAGTACAATTCTCTTTCCGGCAGTTTCTTCCGGCAGCGTGAGTTTTGTGCGGAACCACGCATATTCGTAGGTATCTCCCCAGGTATAGCCGGGTTCCACCCTCTCATACGTTCTTTCGCCGGCTTCCTCAAAGCTCAGCTGCTCCATCGTCTTAAATACTTCCCAGTCAAGCGTACCTGCCGGGGTATAAAAATCTTCCTTCAGGGTCCTGATCCAATGATTGATTCTGTCTCTGTATTCCGAATGCATAATCCCCATTTATTTGTCCTCGCCTAATTATACTCGTTTCTATTTCTGACCGTCTCGCCCGCCGCAATCGCTGTATCGATCACCGCCTGCCTGATCTCTGCACTTCCCTGTATCTGTTCCACCAGAATCTGTGCGGCCATGGCGGACATCCTGCCCTTATAGGAGCTGACAGAGGTCAGGCCCAGGGGCAGCTTTAACCGCGACTCAATATGGTCGAAGCCAATGATGGAACAGTCTTTTGGCACCATTTTGCCGCGTTTTAACAGACAGCACCAGGCCTCCCAGGCCAGCATGTCGCTGAAGGCAAAGATCGCAGTATACTCCTGTCCCTCGTTCTCTAAGTCCGTCAAAACAGCCTCGCATCCGTCGGAAACCACCGGAACCTGGCGGATCAGCCGCTCATTCACGGGAACCCCCTCCTCGCGAAACGCCCGGCAGTAGCCCTCCAGACGCTCCCTGGCGCTGGATATATAGGTGGCCCCATGAAGGAGCAGAATATCCCGGTGGCCGGCCGAGAGTAATTCCTTCGTCGCCTGATACCCGCCCAGTTCATCGTTGCAGACCACGTAGCTGTATGCCTCGTCACGGCGCCCGATCAGCACAAAGGGAACGCCCGACTCTTTTAAATAAGTTAAGTTGTCCGGTGTCTTCTGCGCCGGACAGATGATAATGCCGTCCACATTTTTATTGAGGGCGGACTGAATCGCCGCCAGCTCCAGCTCCTCATTCTCATTGGTGTTAAACAGAATGGAGGTGTATCCGGCTTTCCACGCATGGCCCTCGATCTCCTTCATCATAATGGAAAAATGAGGATTGGAGATGTCTCCTAAAATCACCGCGATGGTATTCGTATATCCCAGACGCAGGGAAGCCGCCAGCGTGTTGCTTACATGTCCCATTTCCTGCGCAGTCTTCTGAATCATCTCTCTTGTCGGGGCTGCGATATCGTCTTTATCCCTCAGCGCCCTAGAAACCGTATTGACGCTGTAACCGGTCTTCGCAGCAATATCCTTTAACGTGACGGCCGGTCTTCTCTTCTTCATCTGCCTTCTCCGCCCTGTTTAAGCCCCTGGCTTTTAAAGCGGTATACGGTCTCCGTCACGCACGGCTCATTGGCCTTTATGATGGGAGATGCAAAAGCCGGTTCATTGGCTGCATTGGGAAAATACTGGGTCTCAAGGCAGAATCCACATCTTTTTCCGTACTTCACGCCGCCCTTTCCAGGCTCCTCTTTCAGGAAATTCCCTGCGTACAGCTGGACACCCGGTCTGTCCGTATCCACTTCCATGGTAATCCCACTCTCAGAACAGACAACGACAGCGGCTCTATAAAGACCTGTGGTGGTATCGTCTGTAACGGCATTCTGATTGATTACGAAATTGTGATCATATCCTCCGGTATACTGTAACTGTTGAAAATCTGCATCGATATCGAGGCCAATCGCTTTCCCCTGTCGGAAATCCATGGGTGTCCCCGTCACATCCGCCTTCTCACCGGTGGGAATCGAGGCGGAATCTCTGACCGGCGTATAGGAATCTGCCATCAGAGTCAGCACATGGTTCAAAATCGTGCCGCTGTCGTGGCCGCCTAAATTAAAATAGCTGTGATTCGTCGGGTTAAAGACAGTCTCTGCATCCGACACGCCTTTATAGGTGATGCGGATCTCATTCTCATCGGTCAGCGCATAGGTGACCTCCAGCTTTAAGTTACCCGGGAAGCCCTGGTCACCGTCGGGGCTCTCCAGGACAAACGTAACCTCATTTCTGTCCTCTGCCGTCTCCTTCACGTCCCACATACGGATCTGATATCCATCAGGGCCGCTGTGAAGATTGTTCTCCCCTTCGTTGGGCGTCATATGATAGACTTTCCCTTCCAGTGTGACTGCGGCGCCTTCCAGCCTGTTACCATTTCTCCCTACTGTTGAGCCGAAATATGTATTCGTATTCTTCCGGTACTCCTCCGGGCTCTCGTATCCCAATACTACGTCGCGCGGATGGCCCTCCTGGTCCGGCACGATAACTCTGGTCAGCACAGCTCCTAAATCCGACATGGTGATCTCCATGCCGTTTCTGTTTTTCAGTGTAAAAAGGCTGACTTCCTGCGCTCCTTCTGCTGCTCCAAATATGGTTCTTTTCATGATGTACTTCCTTTCCATTAACGTTAATGAAAGTATATCTTTTTTTCCACTGTGCGTCAAGCAGAAAGCCGGAAGTACGCTTTAAATTAGAGCGCAGATTGGGAATATTATCTGTTAAAAAACAGGAACTGCAGTTTCCTCTACAAAGCGAAACTGCAGTTCCATATGTCCTTACGCAATCATAATTTTCCCGCCGTCTGAACTGGTACTTTTTAAAATCGTTTGCGATGTACCTTAATTCTGCACTGCTTCCTGAAGAATGCAATGCCATAGAGCAGAACATCGGTGTATCCCTCCTCAGGCAGGCTGGAATCATACTTTTTTTCTTCAATCTGCTGCATTGCTGTGTCACAGGCATTTTCCATGCCTTTATAGGTCTCGGATACTTTCAGTTCCATGATGACTGGCGTTTTTGACACATTGTGGCTGCGTACCAGTATATCCAGACGCCCATTTCCACTCTCACGGTTCGACTTTACCAGATAATCCCTTAGATTATTTAATACACCCATCATGAAGCCATGATAAAAAGCTTCCTGGGTATCCATATAGCTGATGCTCTCCTGAAGCAGGCCGGATAACTCTGCCTGAAACTGATCGGCATCCCCTTCCAGCATGGCCGCATACATTTGCGATAAATCTTTTACTTTTATCTGATCGCGAAACCATTTGGTGATTGTATTATTAAAAATATACTTAACTTCCAGATTTGGAACCGCCATTGTCAGGTATTGGGTTTCATTCTCCATCTTCCTGGATATCTGTTTTAAATACCCCGTAAAAAACAGAAAATTCCATAAGTTATCCTCTGAATCGTATACGCTGTCATACGTAATTTCTTCGTGGACAGGTTTTTCTATCGTTCCGCCGGCTAACAGAATCTCCAGTTCTTCCTTTACAGAGATATCCGCCCGTTCTACCAGACTGCGAACAATGCTGTTGGAGCTTGTATTTGCCCAGTAAGGCGTCGGCAGTTCATCGGTAAAAACAGTCAGTGCATCCACATAGTTTGCCACACTCCAGGGATTATAGACTTCTGTATCACCGAACATATACCCGTCATACCACTGTTTAATCTGATCCCTTTTCGTATCAAGATTATAATACTGCAGCATTCGGTCAACTTCCTTCTGAGTAAAACCAAAGTACTCATCATAGGAACGGCTTAATATAGAAATCATTTTCAAATTATTCAGTCCAGTAAATATAGATTCCTTTGTAATTCTCAAACAGCCTGTAACAACAGAAAATTCCAGACAGGGATTCGTCTTAAGCGCAGATTCAAACACCGATCGGATAAATCCTATCATATTATCATAAAATCCTGAAAACCAGGCATTTTCAAGCGGTACATCATACTCATCAATCAGAATGATGACTTTTCTCCCCCAGTGTTGATACAGACACTCGGAAAGAAAGCGAATCGATGTGGCAAAGTCCTGCTGGCTTCCACTCAGATTCATAATATCCTCATATCTTCTTTTCTGCTCTGGTACCTTCAAAGAATCAAGCACAATCCGGTGTCTTAAGTATTCTCTTCCTATCTCCTCCTTCAAACAGCCATAGGCCAATTCCCAATCCGGCTGCTTAGAGGATTTAAGAGACAGACTGATAACCGGATAACTGCTCATCTCCTGCGTATAACGATCTCCCTGCTTCATGATCTGCAGATCCTTGAAAAGGGCCTGATTCGCTTCATTTCCTTCCAGGCTTCCGGTATTCTCAAAAAAGAAGCGGATCATGCTTTGATTTAAGGTCTTGCCAAACCTTCTCGGCCGGGTAAACAAATTTACCTCCCCCTTTTTATCAAGCAGGTCCTTGATAAAAAGAGTTTTATCTACATAGTAGTAATTATTTCTAATTAACTTTTCAAAATCATCAATTCCTACAGGCAAAGGCTTTTTCTGCATTGAAATCCTCCTTACACACCACATACGATATAAAAATTATATCCTGTTCCATGTGGAAACACAAGGGCAGAGTCATTATTCCAGCCGAAACGGACAAATTTAATTGCACTCCCCATAAAAAAGGAAAACAGGTATTATCCCCATCATTAAATCGGAGGCTTCACCTCTCTGTCGCACCATAACAGGCCACCGTGTGCCAGTTGGTCTTCTTCCACCTCCAGCATAATGAGTGAAATGCGCTCCTGTGATATTCCAAGCGCTTCCGACGCCGCTTCTGTTACACCTTTAGCAAGTCGCCGTTTTTGCTCTGCTGTTCGTCCCTTAAGCATTTGAATCTGAATTCGCGGCATAATTACGCCTCCCGTTTCTGTTCCATCATTTCTTTAACCCATGCAGGTGTCAAATCCGGCAAATCAGAACCTTCTGTCTTGCATCTCCTGTACTCATTGATAGCGGCCATCCTTTTTTCCTCGTAAGCAACTTTTACTTCTGCCGCCTCTAAAACTTCTTTTATTTTTTCTCTCGGTACAACCACCACTCCGTCATAATCTCCAACAATTAAATCTCCCGGGTTTACCAGGACAGAGCCACATTCGACCGGGATATTTAATCCTCCTGGTCCTTTTTTTGCCGGACTCGCCGGCTTATAACCTCTGCTGAACATCGGCATTCCGATTTCATCAAGACCTGTCTTGTCACGTATATATCCGTCGACGATAATACCTGACACACCGATTGCCTCTGCCGCGCCGCCCATCAAGTCACCCATATAAGCCCTCTCTTCAAAGGCCTTTCCACTTACAACAATTACGTATCCGGGCCTGCAGTTATAAATTGCAACATGCAGCGGCAGATTGTCACCATCTTTTGTTTCCACAGTACAAGCGGTCCCGACAACACTCATTTTATCTGAAACCGGTTTAATCTGTCCGCTCATACAACGGCCCGCAAGAAGTCCAAGCTTGCTTAGACCATCACAAATATTTGCTGAGCTCAGCTTAGATGCGCGCTCAATAAGATCTTCAGAAATTAATTCCGGTAACTCATAATAATTTTTCATAATTAACATACCCCCTCAGTTTTTGTATTCTTTTGATTTGCTCTTAAAACCGTAACTATTACGATAACGGCAAGCGCCAAACCTGCCGCATTAATCCATAACGGATTTGAAATAATCATACACACACCCGCAACCAGCAAAAGCAGTCTTGTACCTACATTCAAATTATGTACCAGCCATCCCGACACTGCCACTGACAAAATCATGCAGCCTATGACTGCGGTGACTACTGCAATCACAATCATTCCCGGATTTCCCATCAGCAGCAGACTATTATCAAAGGCAAAGATAAATGGAATAATAAATCCGGTTGATGCAAGCTTCAGCGCATCCCAGCCAGTTTCCCATACCCCCGCCCCTGATATTCCGGAAGCAGCAAATACCGACAGTGCAACAGGAGGTGTAATTGTAGAAATCGCGCCGAAATACAGCAAGAACAAATGTGCCGCCATTTTACTCACTCCAAGGTTCAGCAATACAGGAGCAACCAATACCGCCAATACCATATATGCCGCCGATGTCGGAAGTCCCATACCAAGCAGAAGGCTGGCTGCCATGGAAAGCAATAGTGCAAACAATAAATTTCCTCCGGATATCATTTCGATCAGGCTGCTGATCTTAAGTCCAAAACCGGTAAGACTCATGGAGCCCATGATGATACCTGCCAATATACATGCAGCCGCTACCGGGGCGATACTTTTCACCGAATTCTCGCAGGCTCCTAATATATTTCCAACAGTCATATTCCTGCGGTTTTTAATAAAACCAACAATTAATGTTACGATAATACTGTAAAACGCAGATAATTGAACACTCATGCCTGAAATGATAAGTGCCACCAGTACAAACAAAGGAACAATAAACAACCAGCCCTCTTTCAATACCTCGCACGGTTTTTTAATATCCTCAGGATTGCCGGCCGCAATATTATCTCTGCGGGCAATCAAATATACTGACAATGACAATGTCATATAATAAAGAATTGCCGGAACCAACGCCGCCAATGCAATCTTGGCATAGTCGATCCCTGTCATCTCAGCCATCAGAAATGCCACAGCCCCCATAACCGGCGGCATAATCTGGCCGCCAGACGATGCAACTGCCTCTATGGCGCCCGCAGTACTCGGCCGAATGCCAATTTTTTTCATCAGTGGTATGGTAAAGGTACCTGTCGTTACTACATTTGCGGCCCCTGAACCATTGATAGTTCCCATCAGCATACTGGAATAAACCGCAGCCTGTGCCGGGCCTCCCCTCGCCTTACCCACAAACGCAAATGCCAGATCCACGAAAAATGCGCCGGCGCCTGTAAGTTCCAGAATGCTCCCGAACAAAATGAACAGGAATATATACTTCGCACTCACGTACAGGGTCTGTCCAAAGATTCCATCACTGGAGGTATAGATAAAAATCGCAATTCGGTTCACTGTAAACCTGGTTGTCTTCATCAGCCCTGGTACCATATTCCCAAAATAGCAGTACAGAAGAAACGCAACCCCGATTAAAGGGAGAATCTTCCCTACAGCCCGCCGTCCGACTTCCAGCACAAGCAGTACAGCTATTACCGCTACAATGATATCCTCTGTGGTATAAAGTCCTGCCTGCGTGACCAGACGCTCCTGCATGGCAACCTGATGATAACAGGTATAAATCGTCAGCATAATAATAACGGCATCGTACACTGGTCCGATATACTTAAGTTTTGTGGGCTTCCTGAGCACAATATAACTTCCAATAAAGCCCCAGTGAACCGCCGCCAGGACGTAGGAGGTCCAAGTTCCGTAGGAGGCAGAAAACATATGGAACAGGCAAAGTACTACAGACATGCCAAGTGCGATCATATCTACCATCTTCTGGTGTTTTAATTTTTCTGTCATAAACAATTCCTTTCACAAGTTAACGCTCTAGTCAATCAATCCCAGCTCCCTGTAGTAACGCGCCGCACCAGGATGCAGTTTGGCCGCCGCAGAAGCTGCAGTCTCCGCATTTATTTCCTGACATGCCACATGTGCGTCTACATAATCAGGCTGTCCTTCCAGTGCCCCTTTCACAAATTGATAGACCGCCTCTTCAGGAACATCTCCGGATGCAATGATTTCCGTATATATTTTCAGTGTACTCACGGAATTCATATTTGGATATGCCCCCTCTTTTGTAGTCGCAGCGGTATAGTATGGGTACTTCTCTACTACCTGCTTAAGGATCTCCTCTCCTGCGTCAACAAACTTTAAATCAGAGGTAGCAGAAGCACTCGTAAGACCAGATGCTGGTGCCGAGGCGACAAAAAATGTAGCATCAATCACACCATCCGTCAGTTTCTCGAGCCCCTCGTCAATGGAGTAGTAAACCGCTTTGATATCCGAATCAGTATTGATACCGTAGGCTTCCAAAATTGCGATAGACATAGCGGGAATCGTACTGCTTGGCGGTCCAAGACAAACTGTCTTGCCCCTTAAATCCTCATACGTCTCTATGCCTGAATTTGCCGTTGTAATCATATGCCCCTGGCTCTCATACAGACGCATAACGCCTTTTACATTGCCTGGTTCTGCATAGATTTCATAAAAACCACTGCCGCCGCCATGCGATGACCAGTAGGCAGCATCTGCATTTGTCATGCCAAGATCCATCTCTCCTGACATACAAAGGTTTACATTCTCCACCCCTCCATTTGTAGTCTGTGCCACAACCGTTAAGTCGGGATTCTTTGTATTGACTTCATTAGCAATTGCAGCGCCGACAACATAATAAGTACCAGTACTGGCCGCGGTTCCCAGTGTCAGGTCATAATGTGTTCCGCCACTTGAAGCACCTTCGGCCGCCGTACTGCCGGATTTCCCCGTTGTACTGTTTACACCTGTCGGGCTGCATGCCGCAGTCATGAAAACAGCTGCCAACACCAGCATCGCCAAACCTGTATTTTTTCTCTTCATTTGAAACCCCCTGTTCTCTCTGTAATAAATACTGCGTGTGATGTCAGTTATGCTTTTCCTAGCAGTATCCGCTGATTATGACTTGTCATTTTCTTTATATCCCCTTCTGAAATACCCCGATCATACAGGCATGTCACAAACTGCTCCAGACCCTCATCCGGATATATTCCTGTTTTCTGTCCTAAATCCGTAGAGAGAATGATATGGCTGGCTCCAATCGCACGTATCTGTTCCAACACTACTTCAAAGGCTACTTTTCCAGAATTGTATGTAACAAAACAATGTTCCATATAAGCACCGCAGCGCAGCAGTTCCATTTGTTCTTCTACCGTGTAAAATGTGGTTGGGAAGTCCACATGTGTAATAATAATATGCTCTACCCGGTGTTCTTTCGCCGCCCTTACAAGAGCAAATGTCTCCTCATGTGAAAGATGCGACGTTGCCAGGATCATTTGATGTCTTGCAATCACCTCCAGAACCTGATGCGTCGCTTCTGTCAGCCTCCCGTCTTCACCGACCACGCGGATAACAGGATTGTCAATTCCCTCTTCACGCATCTGCAGAACTACCTGCGCCCAGTACGGAAGTTTTTTATCCGGATTCCGGTCTCCACCCAATGTAAGATTTTGCTCATGCGCAGAATCACTGGTTGGAAACCAGACAAGCTTCGTACCAGCGCGTGCTGCCATCTCCACAGCTGCAGGATTGATTCCCCCTACCGAACCATTTAGTGTAATTGTCCCCACTGCATCGCATGCGGGATAAAGCTTCCTGGTCATTGCAGCGCGTTCTCCCGTACAAAAGTAATGAGACTTCATTGCAAATCCAGCCATCCCACTGTCCATTACCCGCTGTGCCATCTCGAAATCGTCGAGTCTTCTTGGCAGCACATCCGGGGCTGTATGCACATGAAGATCATATGCCCCTTGAATTAGTTCTCTCATACTCTCCTCCTTGTTATGAGCACTTAGCGGCTGTCTTTTAGCCGCTTACGTGCGATACATGTCACTGGCACTTAGTGAGGTCTTTCACGAGCTTAGTGCAGTGACTTTGTTTCCGTTATCATAAAGTCTCCCATTCACAGGATGCTTTACGAATCTCCATACAGCAGTTCGGGCGCATCGAAACCACCCGGAAGCCGCTCGCACGCATGTCTCCAATTTTAATAAATGTAGCAAGCACCGAACTGGCACCACCCAAACCGATCGGTCCAATCCCCTTTCCGTTGACTGCGTCCGTGATGCGTTTCTCTATCTCACTCTGCATATCATAGCGTCCGTCTTTCATTGCCTCAAGAGAGAGTGAAGAGGCTTCCACAGCCGTACGCCCAAGGCCAAATGACAGTGTACACGGCTGGCATCCAAGCGCTGCTACCTGCGGAACCGCCCATGCAATCATCTCCTCAACTACATGATCCAGAGAATGCATGTGAAATAAAGCCTGGGTTCTGCTCCTGATCTCTGGTCCTCCTCCAAGCATCAGGACGGTGAAACGAATTTTACTTCCCGCCATACGGCGGATTTGTGTAGGAGCGGGTTTTAACATACCAGGCTCGTCATATAGGCCTTTGCACTGTGAAATGCGCTCTAATTCGTCTCCGCATACTCCCATCGGACGCGCCGGCAGGTCATTTAATCCCTTTCTAATCCCCTCTTCCATTGCCGCCAAAAATCCAGCCGGAAGGACGGCTTCATCTCCAATTTCCAGAAACGGGTGCGGCGTCCCTGTGTCATCACATAATGCACAATGTTTTTTATCTGCAACAGCTGCATTTTTAATAAAATTTTCCATTGCCCATTTTGCATGTGGAATCTCTTCCTCTGCACATGCCTGTTTCCAGCAGGCAACCTGATCGTCTCGCCAGTGAGAGCTTGCATCTACCACCATCCGAGCGACATCATCTGTCACTTTATTTAAAAATACCATATGCCCCCCTAATTCGAAAAAACACTTTCTCCGTCAGCCACTGCAACAATTGCCGGAAAATCTTTTACCGTGATCTCATAGAATGCTTCCATCCCAAATTCCGGATGCAGTACCGCGCGGCATTCACTCATCGAAGCAGTCAGTAATGCAGATACCGGCGGAGTAATCAGAAAATACGCCCTATTTTTTTTTAAACCCTCAATGGTCTCAGGAAGGAGCCTGCCTTTTCCAAGATGGAACTTAGCTCCTTTTTCTGATAATGGTATAATCGATCCCTCAATTTCCGGCTTACTCGTAGTAGTTGGCGCTATGCCGGCACAGCTTACAGCAGTATGAAAAATTACAGCCCCCTCCAGGTCAATACCGCGCTCCGATAGCCCCCCTCTCTTCGCCAGCTCCACGACATGTGGAAGTACCGCATCACAGCCGCAATATATTTTTCCGCTCATCTCAATCAGATCACCAGCTTTGAGACTGCATTCTTTGTCTCTAAACGGAACATTAATCTTTATCAAATCACTCACTTCTCCTTTTGAACACGTTTACCGGTATGTGCTACAGCTTCCATCCCTCCAATACCTTTTTCCAATCACGGGCAACACCGGATTCAAAGTTATCCTTTACATGATGATCGGCCAGCCACTGCAGCTTTGTCCGAGTAGCTTCGGCCATTGTATATGGCAGCATTTCACTCTGTAAGAAATCAACAACATTTTTCAGCTCATGTTCACGCCGTTCCGCATGAATAATCGCCCCCGAGACATATCCGTTGATAATTCCAATGAATTCTGGCCCAAAAGTATCCACAAACGAGTCTACAATCGTCTGCTCCACGCCAAACCGCTGTGCCGCCTGCAGTGATTCAATCAGCAAACAGCTAAGTCCTTTTGCTGTAATGCTGCGTATGAACTTAATACTCGTCGCAGTCCCGGCCTCCCCCTCCACGACTTCCAGGCACATATGGTATGGCTCCATTTTATCCCGAAAGGCTTTCGCACCATCGCCGCTCAACAACATCGGCACCTGATGCTTACTCTTTAGCAATGCCCCCATCATCGCTCCGTCAATAAGCCGGCCTCCCCTGGCCTTTACCATCTCACTGATCGTTTTCTTTTCTATAGGTGTCGCTGTAGACACATCCAGAAAGAGCTGTCCTTCTTTAATTCCCGCCGCTGCATCTTCAGCAGCGGATACCGCATAGTTGGAAGGAACCGCTGAAATCACCACATCCGATTTCCGGCATACCGCTGCAGCACTCTCCACTTTTTCTCCCTGACAGGCTGCTACCCTCTCCTTCATGATTTCACTCATACGTTCATCATCCTGCATGGCATCATAGCACACCATTCTGTCGATACCTTCTCCGCGCAGCCCCAGCGCGATGGACGATGCCGCTTCGCCAAAACCGATAAAACCGACTATCATAATCTTCTCCTTCTCATTCTCTGTTATCAACAAAAATTTTTATTGTATTTCCATTATAATTCGTTTAAAATTAAAAGAAAATATTGTTTTTTTTGTCAAAGTCACAACAAAAAACTTGTCTTTATGCAAGGAGAACCTAATTATGAATATGACCGATATTCAATGCTTTATCAAGGTGACGGAACTAATGAGCTTTACAAAGGCCGCTGAAGCTCTTTATACTTCTCAGCAGGCTGTAAGTCTTCACATCAAGCATCTCGAAAGTACCTATAAGGTACAACTTTTTGAACGCAAACCATCTCTGAAGCTGACGCCCTCCGGACAGATGCTTTTGGAGGCAGCACGAGATATTATAGACCGGGAGAATCAGCTGCTGAACCAGTTTATTACCATGCAGGACGAATTTGTTGGCGAAATTACCATTGGACTGCCGCCAAACAGGTCGACAGCATTTGTCTGCGAATTTACTCCGCATTTTTCCAGCGAATATCCGAACATGACCATACATCTGGTTGAAAAAACATCTCCTGATTTATCTGCGGCTGTTAAAAATAACGAGATTGACCTTGCACTCCCACTCGTCTCAAAATATGAGTATTTTGATTCAGATTTATGTGAAATCGTCCCTTTGGAAACGGAAGATCTATATCTGATTATCTCGGATGGGCTGCTCCGCAAATATTTCAGTGATCAATATCCAGCCTGTAAAACAGCCTTTATGGAGGGTGTGTCTTTATCCGATTTTTCCCATGTTCCAATGTTTTTACATCCTGCCTCCAGCCGCCTGCACGAGGCGATCGTATCAAAGCTCGTCCAGAATGGCACACCGCCGTTTATGCGCATAAAAACATCACTGACCAGCTCTCTTGTATCTCTCTGCGCGGAAGGATATGGTGTATTTTTCAGTACCCCCATGCTTTTAAAGCACTTGTATGATACTCAGCCAAAATGTTTTGAATCACTGCATGTGTTTCCTGTCATGGAATTTCAGGGAACCAGAAAAACACTCCTGCTCTATCACAAAAATAAGTATCTGAGCAAACCATTATCCAGCAGTATTCATATTATTCAACAGATATACAAAGAGCATAAATGTGTGATGGACAGAATTCAGACGAAGATATAAAAAGCAGTTTTCTGTATTCCGGTATCATAACTATACCATACAGAAGACCGCTTTTTTCGTTTTGCCGGTATATCCATTTTTTACCATTTAATAGAAAGGATAAGATTAAAAGACGGCAGAACCAATTATATGAATATGGTGCTGCCGCCTTTGTAAATTATGATACTTCTTCAATTCATTAAATCTATTTCCCCACTCTCACCCTCACAACATTCCAGGAATAAGACGAGAACGTAACCGTAAGGCAGTCTCCCTCCATCTCATAGGCACTGGAGGACTGCGGAATCACGCGGTCCGGCTGGTCCGCCGTATTATACTGCTTCAAATCGTATCCCGCCATGGTGATAAACTCTTCCACACGGCAGCCCGGATAATCCCGCAGACAGCAGGTCACTTCCAGGTCATCCTCGCCGCGGTTCATGGCGAATATGGTCACATATGCTCCATCCCCGCTCTCCACTGCAATGCTCTCGAGAGCCGGCACATCGGTGTACTCCTTACAGTCGTACTTAGGAGCGTCCACCAGCACATTTAAGGCTGTTCCTCTGCCGTAGAGAGAAGTGTGAAGGTATGGGTAGTAGATGGTCTGTTTCCAGATTCTTCCGCCGTTTTCCGTCATGATCGGCGCGATGACATTGACCAGCTGAGCCATGCAGGCAACCTTTACCCTGTCGGCGTGCTTTAGGAGCGTAATCATCATGCCGCCCACTAAAAGGGCGTCCTCGAAGTTATACTGATCCTCATTGTAAGCCGGTTTCTCTCTCCATTTCTCCGCTTTGGCATTCTCCTCAAATGCGTGATACCAGACATTCCACTCGTCAAAGGAGATGTTCAGAACCTTTTTGGAGCGCTTCTTCGCCTGTATGTAGTCGCAGACAGAGACGATGTGGTTGATAAAACGGTCCATATCCATGGTATTGGCCAGGAAGCTGGGCGTATCGTTTTTTTCATTTCCGTAGTACTGATGCATGGAAACGTAATCCACAAAGTCATAGGTATGATCCAGCACTGTGGCCTCCCACTCATAGCACGTGTTCATACCCGAGTTGGAGCTTCCGCAGGCCACCAGCTCAATTGACGGGTCCACCCATTTCATGACCTTGGCTGTCTCGCAGGCCGCGCGTCCGTACTCTTCTGCCGTTTTGTGGCCGATCTGCCACGGGCCGTCCATTTCATTTCCCAGATTCCAGAGCTTCACACCGTGGGGATCGCAATAACCGTTTTTGATTCGCAGATCGCTCCAGTAGGTGCCTCCCGGGAAGTTGCAGTATTCCACCAGATTGCGGGCGGCGTCCGCGCCTCTCGTCCCCAGGTTCACGGCCATCATCACATCCGTATCTGCACGGCGGCTCCACTCACAGAACTCATCCGTCCCCACCTGATTGTCTTCGATGGCAAACCATGCCAGCTCCGTTCTTCTCGGCCGCAGCTCCTTCGGCCCGATTCCGTCCTCCCAGTTGTAGCCGGAGACGAAGTTGCCGCCCGGATACCGCACAATGGGAACCTTCAGTTCCTTTGTGAGTGCGATCACATCCTTTCGAAATCCCATATCATCCGCCAGCGGATGGCCCGGATCATAGATTCCGCCATAGACCGCTCTGCCAATATGCTCGATGAAATTACCGTAGATCCGGTTGTCGACCGGGCCGATTTTATAATCCCTGTCAATCTTAATTACCGCTTTTTTCATGCTTTAAGCCTCCTGTTTTTTCTTCCTCTTCTCTATCAGCATCGGCATATATAAGCCGCCCTGAACGCTTCTTCCTATAAAATGACAGTATCTCCCGCTCTCCGCATCGTACCAGTCGGAAAACGGTACCCGGTCTTCTGTGGACCTGGCATACTCCGCTACCGGAGCTGTCAGACGGTAAAATGCCTCCCGATCGGGTGCAAACGAGGCGCACCAGAGAATCCAGTCGCTCTTCGTGTACGTCTTCCGGCTGTCTAACGGCACGCCGAAGGTGCTGAGTTTCTTCAGATAAAACGCCGTCTCTGTCTCAAATACCTCTGGTTTGAAGAGGCCACTTCCAAAGAAATGGTCCCACACCAGATTGTATTTCAGGCTCCAGGACTCTTCACAGTCAAAGGTCAGACGGTAGTGATCGCCGGCGGCGCTGCGGGTCTCCCAGCTCTGTGCCATCCTCACGGCTTCCTCATGGTACCGCTTCGCCTCCTCTTCCTCTCCGAGACAGGCGGCGATTCTGCTGAATGCCTCGATTCCCATAACCGCCTTGGCCGACAGATTAACGTTGTGAGCCAGATGGCCGGCAAAATCATCGGTACAGAGCTGTTCTCCCGGATCTTCACCGTATGCGAGCAGATATCCGGCCCATGTTTTCAGCACCTCGTAATACGGCGCAGCAAAGGCCCCCGAGCGTTCCAGTTCACACACCGCCGCCGTCAAAATCATCATATTTCCGGATTCCTCCACCGGCATCTGGTCCCTCACATCGTAGACGGACAGCCCCGCGGGATACTCGTAGTAAAACGGGAAAATGGCGCCGTTATCATAGCAGAATTCCCGGTTCTCCCCTTCTTTTCTAAGTCCATAGACCTGGCCCGCCGCGTACGGATACCGGCCCACGTCATGCGGCGCAAAGTCGTACTTCCACACCGGACAGCCGGCAAAACGGAAGACCGGACGCAGCATGGCCTTCACGTATTCCGGATTAAAGAGCAGGAACATGGGGGCGGATGGATAGCTGATATCGACGGTCCCCGTACACCCGTTGGAGTCATTTTCCTTGGAAAGGAAGATTAGATTCCCCTCCTGGTCCGCGATCAGCTTATGGGCTGCCATGACCTGGCGGTAAGAAATACTGCAGAGAAACATGTAGTCGGCCCCGCCTGTATTCCTGGCCTGCTCCTCCAGACTCCGGTCAAATGCCTCCGCCTTTTCGGTCACCTCTTCCCGATCGCGGAAGCTCTCTCCAACCGCGTCGAAAATGGTCTCATACCTCGTTGTCCAATAGGCCTTCTGCCAGGAACCGAAGTAAAAGATGGAGAGCAGATCGTCATAGGCGGCGATCACCGTACACGCCGTCTGATCGGTCCCCAGCTCCGCAGACGCATTCAGCAGGCTGTGCTCCGGATCGAAGATGATCGTGACGGCCTCGTCCTCCGAAGCCAGAATCATATCACCCCAGTCTATGGTAATCCGGTCCCCGCTGTGGCCTAAAGGTGTCTGAAACGCCTTTCTCATAGTACCATAATGGAAATGATACATCTCATTTTCATGGCTTCCGCCGATGATTTTCCCCGGTGTATCGAAGACCAGGTCGCCGGTGACGGTAAAATTGATCTTCACGGAGACCTCCTGCTTCCTCTCTACGGTAAAATCGATGTAGGTACACGGTCTGGAGACCAGAACCGGATCCTCCGGCAGAAGCGGTGACAGGAAACGGACGGAAAGCCTCAGCTTCTCATTTTCAAAGGTACAGGTGGTCGCGGTCGGAGTAACCTCCAGGCTCGTCTGGGGGATGACCGGACAGCCGTCCTCTCCGCCCAGGAAGCGGAAGCGTTCTCCATCCGCAGTGACGTGGCCGTAAAGCCGTTTTTCCTTTCCGCTCCAGTGAGCGGTGTCCGTGTCATAGAGACAGTCAGCCGGCGACCAGATGGAATAATAGGGATCGTGCACCAGCAGGGGCACGCTTGCCATACGATTGATTCTCATACGATGAAATCTCCTTATATTTGATGCGCCTACTCTTTCACCGACCCCAGCGTCAGGCCGGAGACGAAGAATTTCTGCATAAATGGATAGAATATTACGATCGGCAGGGACGCCACGACGATCTTCGCCGCGTTGAACGTCTTAAGCGAGGTGAGCGCTTCGATTTCCGCCGGAGTTAAAGAAGAGCTCATGACGCTGACTGTCGTATTGGTCAGGGTCTGGATATAGGTCTGTAAAGGCATGTTGCTGGGCGTATTCATCAGCAGAAGGCCGTCGAAGAAGTTGTTCCAGTGGAACACCACGGAAAATACGGTCACAGTGGCGATTGCCGGCTTGGCTAACGGCACGAAGATACGCATCATCATCTGGAACGGGGTGATTCCGTCCAGCATGGCCGACTCCTTGATCTCCTTCGGAAGATTTCTGAAAAAATTCATCAGGAGAATGGTGTTGTAAACCGGAAGTGCTCCGGGAATCACCAGCGCCCATATGGTATCCATAAGCCCGGTCGCCTTTATGACGAAGTACCACGGGACGAGGCTCGCGCCGAACAGCATGGCGAAGATCATGAACCACATATACACCTTTCTGGCCGGGAAATCCGATTCGTCCTGGGACAGGGCAAATGCAGTAATTACCGTAAGAACCAGATTGATCGCGCCGCCTAAGACCACCCGCTGTACGGATATCCACATGGCCTGCATGAACTTCTGATCGGTCATTAAGACCTTGTACGGTGTAAAGGTCAGTTCCACCGGCCAGAGCGTCACCTTCCCGGACAGGGCGGCCGTCTTGCTGCTGAGCGACAGCGCAATGACATGCAAAAGAGGGATTAAACAGCTGAGTCCCAGGGTAAGCAGAAGCAGAAAGACACAAAAGTCAAACACCCGGTTCTGCCATGTATTATATTTTTTCATGGTTTATCCCCCCCTAAAAGATCTGATAATTGGCAAATTTCTTAGCCATCTTATGCGCCGTGACAATCATAATGAAGCTGATCGCCGACTTTAAGAGCCCGATGGCGGTGGCCAGTGAGTACTGGGCGTTGACGAAGCTCAACCGGTATACGTATGTATCGATAATATCTCCGCTCTGGTACACAACCGGACTGTACAAGTTATAGATCTGGTCGAAGCCTGCGTTTAGGATATTAGCGATATTTAAGGTAGCTACCATGACGATGGTGACGCGGATGCTGGGCAGCGTAATATGCCATATTTTCGCCAGTCTGCCTGCGCCGTCCACCGAGGCCGCTTCATAGAGTTCCGGATTGATGCCCATGAGGGCCGCAATGAAGATAATGGCCCCGTAGCCGAACTCCTTCCACACATCTGTGCTGATCACCACGCCCTGAAACAGCTTATTGGAGCCGAGGAACATTAACGGTTCTTTTAAGATTCCGAGACTCATAAGCCCCTGATTTAAGATTCCTCCCGTGTCCAGGAGATTCTTGAATATGGTTGCCAGGATCACCCATGACAGGAAATGCGGCAGGAAACAGATGGTCTGGACCGATTTCTTAAACTTCACGCTGGTGATCTCATTTAAAAGAATGGCGAAGAATATGGACAGCACCATCGTGAGCACCAGTTTCCCCACCGCTATGGTGAACGAGTTCCGGAATATTCTGGCTGTATCGGGCAGCAGCAGCATGTGCTTGAAATTGGCAAGCCCCACCCATTTGGACTTTAAAAATCCCATAATCGGCTGATAATTCTGAAATGCCATGATATTTCCGAAAAACGGAATAATCGTATAAATAAACAATATGATAAAGCCCGGCAGCATCAGCAGATGGTATTGGTATGTCTGCCTTATGGTTACGTGTCTCCCTTCCTTTCTTCTTCTCTTCCTTCCTGCTACTTTTCCCATACGAAACTTCCTTCCTGTTCATCCCGATTTTGAAAACCGGAGGTTTTGGGCCTCCGGTTTTCTGATTCTCCTTTACCCGGCGTCGTTAATTGGCACCAGACAGTTCCGTCATTTCCTGTGTAATCGTATCACCGCCCAGAGCCTTCCACTGGCTGACGAATTTGTCGAATTCATCAACAGAGGTATTTCCGGTGAGTACCTGTAAATAGAATTCATCCTCCTGTGTCTCCAGAGTCGCCCATAAGGATTCCATGGAAGGTGAATCCGCGTAGCTTGCGGCATACTGAAGATTCAGCTTGTCGGCCTGACTCTGCACGGTCCAGGCGCCGTTGGCCCAGCCCCAGCCGTTGGCAGTGGAAATATTTTTCTCCACGGTCTTTCTGAAGCCGTCTTTTAAAACCGCGGTATAACCGTTGTACCAGGTCTTTCCGTCGCCGCTTAAATCGTCGTAAGCCACTTTTCCGTCGATGCAGTCCATCACTGACTGGATCTGTTTTTCCTTGGCATCATAGTCGCAGTGAAGGACATTGATGGGATAATAGTGCCAGGAGAATGGGGAATCCATACCGTTTGGACGGACATTCTCAGCCTGGGACTGGTCTAAATCATACTGATAATTCACGGTCTTTACAACTGCTTCCTTGATCTCTTCCGAACAGCCTTTTTTCACGACAATATAAGTGGTAGTCGGGCTCTTCATCGGGACATTCAGTTTGCCTTCCGTGTTCAATGGCGCTACATAGGAATTCCATTTTACGGAGTCAGCCGCGCCTTCCAGCATGGATACTACCGGCCACTGGTTTGACCACCATGCGCCGAAGAAGATACCTGCCTGGCCGTTGCTGATCATCTCCACGCACTGCTCAGAATCTCTGACTGCGAAAGAAGGATCGATAACGCCCTCTTCTACCAGCGTTCTGATCTCTCCGAGAGCCGTCTTGGCCTCTTCCGTGATGGAACCGTATACCACGGAGCCGTCATCCTGTTTGATCCACATCTTCGGATAGGCATCAAATAAGGTAAACAGTCCGTTTACATGCCACGTACCGCCGTTCTTCTGAACCAGCTTCTTATCGGAGGAGAGGCCCACAGCGATTCCATCCGTGACGTTGCCGCCAGGATTCTTCTCCATAAAGGTCCTGGCAATGTTCACAATGTCGTCCAGTGATTTCGGCTCTTCCAGTCCCAGCTCTTCCATCCAGTCGCCGCGGATATAGACGAGGGGAACGCTGTCCATACCAGGCTGGATATCAGGAATCGCCATCAGCCTTCCGTCAAAGGTTGCAAGACCTTCCGACATGCCGTTGGTCGAATCAAAGCATTTCTTTAGTGCGTCGGAACGGTACGTTGCAAATGCGTCCGTCATGTCCTCCACTGCGCCGGCATTCACTAACTGAACCAACTGGGTATACGTTACGTTCATAACATCCGGCATATCTCCCGATGCAATGGCCATGGCGACCTTCGTCGGATAAGAAGCGTCGTCAACGGAGAAATCATATATGTATTCGGTATTCAATTGATCCTGAAGATATTTTACGATGTAGTTGTTGTGGGAATCTTCACCGTCCGGGTACGTAACGTTGGCCGATTCCGCTCTTCCCACATGGATTACGGTCTTCTCCTCGCTGACCGGACCGTAGGGATCTACCTCCTCCGTGCCTGCGGCCGCCCCTCCGGCCGTCTCATTTTGAACTTCCTTCGCTGTAGTTTCATTTTTTACAGAAGATTCTTCCGGCGCCTTCGTATTGCCCCCGCAGCCTGCCAGACAGCCCCCCGCCATACATGCGGTCAGTAACAATGATACTAATTGATTCCTTCTTTTCATGGTAACCTCCGTTTTTATTAGTCTTCAACCCCGGCTGCTTACGGCGCCTTAAGCAGTGTTTTGTTTCATGTATTTATTATATCCCCTCTCATTTTCCCTGTATATACAAGGTTTTTCGCATTCCTATCACAAAATTATCCATTTATGTCCTTCCACTATTTTCCTTCCGGCAAATCTGCTAGAATAAATTGTAGAATTACACGAATGGAAGGAGTGTTAGCCATGTATCAGATTTTAGTTGTCGATGATTCTGTTCTCGATGTTGACTGCATCACATTTCTTATAAAAAAATACGAACTGCCTCTCGAGGTTGCCACGGCAGTAAACGGTCAGGAGGCTCTGGAGCTTTTTAGAAAACCTGAAAATCATTATGATATCCTCTTTACGGATATCCGCATGCCCTTTCTCGACGGTCTGGGGCTGTCCAAAGAGGTGAGAAAGCTTTCACCAAATACGAGAATCATCATTTTCAGCGGCTTCAATGATTTTGAGTATGCCAAAACCGCCATCACTATTGGAGTGGAGGACTATCTGATGAAACCGGTGATCCCGGACGAATTCGTCTCCGTCATGACCCGCGTCATAAACGGTGTGGAGGAGACCAACCGCCAGATCAGGACGCGCCGCAGTGAGACAAAGCTTTTGAAAAATCACATGCTTTGGCTGGCTGTCAACGGTAAATCCAGTATGCTTGCGGACAGCGCGCCCTTCTTTAAGGACCGCTATACCGGCCTCATGTTAGTCGAATGTGACAATGAATTTTTCAGTCTGGAAGGCATCTCCTTTCAGGAAAAGCTGGCAGACCTTCTCAGCACCCCCTTCGACTATCTGAATCTTGATCCGTCCCGCAGCATTCTTTTTTTCAAGGATGGGGCCTTTCTCTTTCCCAGTGCGCAGTCGGTCTGCCTGTGTGCCGAAAAGGAATTTCATCAGAAATGCTGCGTGGCGTTTCAGACGCTTCCTGACAACGGCTCCATCAGCCAGGTTTACACGCAGCTGGAGGAACGGCTGGAAAACCACTTTTTTTTCCCGGAACAGAATATCTTCCTGCCGGATGGGCCGGACCACCCCTACGCCTCCTCCGGTCATATTTCCATTGATATTGTGTCCGACGATCTGCGGCTGAAGGACTACGATTCCCTGATGCTTCATTTGGAGGATCTCTTCGAATCCTTAAAACACGAGAAGACCCGTTCCCTTATTTTCGTCAAATACTGTTTTACGGAGCTGATGAAGGAGATTATCCACTATCTGCCGGATGACCAGCAGCCGGATTTAAATAAAGTAGCGGAAAAGATCTATGGCTCCACCAACATCGTGGAGCTGATGGATATGACCTACGATCTGGCCGGAAGACTCCGCAGCCAGGCCCAGAGGAGCCAGGGAACCTGCCTGAAGTCGGATAAGATCCGGCAGTATATCTACCAGAATTACGCCCAGCCGCTGTCCTTAAACGACATCTCCAGCCATTTTTACATAAGCCCCAATTATCTCTGTTCCGTATTTAAGAAAGAGACCGGGTGCAACCTGATGAAATTCATCAATGAATACCGGCTGGAGCAGGCCGCCAGGCTGCTCTTGGAGACGGAGATGAAAGTCAACAAAATCGCCGAGTCCGTCGGTTTTCCCAATCCGTCCTACTTTTCCCAGCGTTTCCGCGATTACTATGGGGAAAGCCCGGAGAACTACCGCCAGAAGGAGACTTACTGATGACAAATACACTGAAACAAATCCGAAGGGGCTTTCTGGACATGGGGATCCGCAGAAAAGTCCTGATCATATTCCTTCTGATGGGCGCGCTTCCGTTCCTGTGCTACATCATCCTTTCCAACCGCTACACCAACCGCATTATCCTGGAAAGAGAGCGTTCCCTGACCGAACTCGCCCTGGAGCAGGCGGTCAGCTCCGTTGACAATAAGCTTGTCACGTATAACAACCTTTCTAATTTCATGTTTAACAACAACGCGATTATGAAGGTATTAAACACCAGCTACCATGACGATTACTTCAAAATGTACAAGGCGTATTCCGACACCATCGAGCCCCTTTTTCTCACCTACTACGCCCTGTATCCTGATCTGGAGGCGATTACGATCTACTCTTCCGGCGATATTCATCCCTATAACAACTATATTCTGGACCTGGACAGCCTGTATCAGAAGGACTGGTTTCCCCAGGTGCATAACCAGTATATTCCCACCTGGGTCTCCGCCGTGGAGGACGGCAAGCCGTATCTTTATTCCACCAGACTGATCGGGGATATCAGACAGTACAAAAGCTCCAACTATCTCTCCTTCCGAATCAACTATGACCTGTTCTTCGAACCATTTTTATCTCTCTCGGAGGATAAGTACGATGTGGTGGTCACAGCCCGGGATGGAGGCCTGATCTTTTCCACCTCCGATCTGCCGGAGGAGGAGCTGACTCCGTTTCTGGCCGAAATGTCCGATACCCAGTATCTAAAGCTGACTTCCTCCATACCGGAGACCGGCTGGAACATCTGCTACTATAAGACGTATACCTCGATCCACAGAGCTGTAAATGCGATCACACGCGGCACCTACGCCTTTGGCTGGATTATCCTGCTGTTCCTCGGAGTCATGGTCTTAATCATCTCCGTCTCCATCGTCACTCCGATTGAGAACCTGACCGAGAAGATCGACGAGGTGCGTTCCGGGGATATGAACGATCTGTCGGTTTCCCTGGTGAGCGAACGCCACGACGAGATCGGCACGCTCTTTCACACCTTTTCACGCATGATGGGGGAAATCAACCATTATATTATGGTGAACTTAAAACATGAGCTGGAAAAAAAGAATTATCAACAGAAAATCCTGTACGCACAGATTAATCCACATTTCCTCTATAACTCTTTATCACTTATCAACAGCCGGGCGATCCTTTCCGGGCAGAACGATATCAGCGAGATGGTCATACTCCTGTCCACCTTTTACCGAACCGCTCTGAATAAGGGAAAAGATATCACCACACTGGGAAATGAACTGATGAATATCCAGGCCTACGTAAAAATTCAGCTTTTCTCCTACAGTGAGTCCATAGACGTTGTATACAACATTGAGACTTCCTTATCCGGCGCCCCGTTTCCCAACTTCATCCTTCAGCCTCTGGTGGAAAATGCGCTGGATCACGGCTTAAAGAACAGTATGAAGAAAGATAAAAAACTGACTGTCACCGTGAAAAAGGAGGTGTACATGACGATGGACTTCATCTCCATCTGGATTGAGGACAACGGCTGCGGCATGGAAAAGGACGCTGTGGACCATCTGTTTTCCGTACAGACGAGCGGCTACGGCATGAAAAATGTCAACGACAGGCTGCGGCTGCTCTATGGGGATAATTATATGCTTACGATTGACAGCGAGCCGGACCGGGGGACGACGGCGTTTGTCAGAATTCCCGTAGGAGGCTGTGAACTGTAGTGTATTTTATTTTTATACTGGCCATACTATATAATTATATTGATTTTGTTCACTATAACTGATAAAATGAAATATCATGTTACCAGGAGGTTCTCGCCCTATGATCAACAGAGAATTATATATGAGTCGTATCCGCCCCTTTATAGGGCTGGATATTATAAAAGTGCTGACTGGCCTGAGACGGTCCGGAAAGTCTGTTATGCTCGAATTAATTAAAGAGGAACTGCTGCGGCAGGGGGTGACATCTGCGCAGTTTCTATCATTCAATTTTGAGGATATGAATAATATTCCGTATTGTACTGCCGAAGCGCTACACGATGAGATCAAAAAAAGAGTATCCGCTGTCGATGGAAAAAGCTATCTTTTTTTCGATGAAATACAGGAAGTCCGGGACTGGGAGCGCTGCATCAATTCACTCCGGATTGAATTAGAATGCGATATATACATTACCGGTTCTAATGCAAAACTCCTTTCAGGTGAACTGGCCACATACCTGGCTGGCCGGTATGTGGAATTTGTTATTTATCCATTTTCCTATCGTGAATTTTTAATGCTTTATCGGGAAATATACCCGGAGGCGACGGAGCAGAAAGTATTTTCCAGTTATCTGACCCTGGGCGGAATGCCGTATCTAAGCAATCTGCGTTTTGAAGCGGAACCCTGCCGGCAATATCTGACAGACATTTACAATTCCGTTGTTCTGAAGGATGTTGTAAAGAGAAATAACATACGCGACATAGACATGCTCGAGCGTATTATTGCATACATTTCCGCTAATGTGGGAAATACCTTTTCTGCCAATGCCATATCAAAATATCTGAAAAGCGAGTATCGTACCGTATCAACAGAAACCATTTTAAACTATATAAAAGCCTGTGAGGAGGCCTTTCTCCTCTATCGTGTCCGCCGGCAGGATCTCCAGGGAAAAAAAATACTTACAGTAAATGAAAAATATTATTTAGCAGACCACGGCATTCGTGAAGCTATCTTCGGTGAGAATCTGAAAGACATTAACCTGATTCTGGAAAATATTGTATATATGGAATTACTTAGACGCGGTTATCAGGTAACTGTCGGGAAATCCGGAGAACGGGAAGTAGACTTTATCGGCACCCGGCAAAAAGAAAAATTATATATCCAGGTTTCCTATCTGCTGGCTTCGGATGATACCATAAGCCGGGAATTTGGAGTATATGATCTGATCCGTGACAACTATCCGAAATATGTCGTTTCCATGGATGAATTTGATTTTGGCCGGAATGGAATTAAGCATAAAAATATCAGAGAATTTCTTTTAATGGCGGAATGGAATTAACTTGCCCCTCCGGTTGACTGCCCCCTTCGGCGCGGCAGTCAGCCGGAGGGGGCTGCTCCAACAAAATGGCCGGTCATTTATACAGCCAGCATCAGCTCCATCCTCTGAATAATATGATCCTGATACTCCTTATCCAGTTCCACAAAATAACCGCTCCACCCCCACACACGCACGATCAGATTCTTATAATTTTCAGGGTGCTTCTGTGCTTCCAGCATGGTATCCCGGTTTACGGAATTCAGCTGAAGCTGGTGGCCGCCCAGATCCATGAAGGACTTTACCAGCACCGCAACCTTGGCACAGCTCTCCTCTGTCCGGAACACGGTGTCATGAAGCTCCAGCGTCAGCGGGCCGCCGTTAATCACCCGTTTTAAATCCGGTTTGGTGAAGGACTGGATAATGGAAACAGGACCCCTGCATCTGGAAAACAGGCTGGGAGAGTAATTGGCGCCAAAGCCCTCCCCCTTTCGCCTTCCGTCAGGCGTCGCCGGCAGGTTCTCGGCATGGCGGATGTAATACATGGCGGAACCCGTTCCCGCCCGGTAAATGCCGCCTCTGTCATTGACCCGCCCCTTTAGGGAATCGGCAAAATCATTCAGCAGCCGGGCCGCGATCTCATCCACATAATCGTCGTTGTTGCCCATCTTGGGGGACTCATAACGCAGACGGTTGCAGAGAAGTTCCTCGCCCTCAAAGTCATTCCCAAGGGCTTTCACCAGCGAAGAGGCATCCATGCTCTTTTCCTCAAAGACAAACTTCTTTACAGCCGCCAAAGAATCCGCCGCCGTGGCAATACCCGTTCCATGAAAACCGTAATTGTTGTATTTGCATCCCAGGGACACATCGGTTCCATTTTCACAGCAGCCATCCATCATCAGGGATAAAAACGGAGCGGGAAAAAGGTAGACTCCGTTTACCCGTTTACATAATTCATCGGCCTGTGCATCGATTTTATCCCGGACCGCTTTCTCGAATTCATCATAGGACCGGCACTGCTCCAGTTTTTCCATAGCCGCGTCGGAGACGGCCTTCGTGAAGGAAAGCGCCTCGATATTGGGTATATCCATGGCGGCGCCCGGAATGATGAATTCCCAGCAGGCGGCTACCACGTAGCGGTAAGCATCTTCTTTCTTATACCCCAGTTCCATGAGGCCCGGAATCACCACGTCGTCATTGGAATACTGGGGGAAGCCAAGGCCCTGCCTGGTCAGCTGTGTCCCCAGTATGTAGGTGCCAAGCGGCGTCTTCTCATGCACGCGGAGATTGATCTTGGGATCGATCACCTTCAGCTCAAGGCTGGCTTTTAAGCACAGCTCTGACAGAAGGTTATAGCTGTCCGAACCATCTTCATTCAAGCCCCCGAGCACCAGGCTCTGGCCGTTGTCTCCCTGCTGCATGCCCGGGTATAAGTCGCTGTCCCGGTTAAAGGTTAAGAAGAATTCTTCCAGCAGCTCCAGCGCGCTCTCTTCCGTATACAGTCCTTTATCCAGATCGGCCTTTAAGTAGGGATAGATATACTGGTCGAACCGCCCCACCGTATTGTGGTAGTTCCGCCCGCACCACATCGTAAAATGGATGATCCGAAACATAGAAAGCGCCTCCAGAAAACTCTGCGGCGCGTGCGCCGGTACGGCTTTCAATGTCCTGGCGATCACATCATTCCCTTTCTTTTCGGCTAATTCCTGATATCTGGCAGCAAGGGAAAGCACATGATCCAGAATATCGATCTGTAGCTTTATATAATGTGCCTTTGCTGCCTCCCCCACTTGGGAAAACTGCTGTCTGAGCGCTTCCAGCTCCGCCTTTTTCGCATCAAAGCCCTGATTCAGCAGCTTCGTATAATCGACACTGATATTACACACGTCTCCCTTTTCGTGAATCCAGTGTTCCTTTCGAAGTTCTTCCATCTCCGCTTCCGTAAAAATCTCCGGAATCGTTGTCACCGTCCTGGTAAATGCAATCCGCTCATCCTCGAATAAAACCGGCTCTTCCTTATCCAGTACATAGATCAGCCGCCTGGCCGCCCGGTCCACATCCGGAGTATTTTCCGCTGCAAACTGCTCCGCCAGCACGTAAGGGTTCTCCTCTTTCTGCCACATGGCCTTCTGCCCCTTATCCACCACAAAAAACTGACGCATCCTCTCAATTCTCTCTGTCATAATACCTCGCTCCTTATTCCATATTCTTCAAATATTTTCTGTGACACCCATACGGCCTGTTCCGGGTCAAAGACCGGCCTGTACTCCTTCTCCACCATGGCATACTTGGCCCCCGCCGTCTTATGGTAGGGCAGAAGCTCTACCTTGATCAGTGCCCTGGCCCCTGCGATCCATTTTGCAGTACTCCTAAAATTCTCCTCGTTGTCATTCACGCCCGGAATCAGCGGGATGCGGATAACAAACGGAATCTCCCCCTCACAGAGTATCCGGGCATTTCTTAAGATCCTTTCATTGTCCACTCCTGTATACTTTTTGTGAAGGACGGCATCAAACAGCTTGATGTCCATCATCACATAATCCAGATGGGCGGTCACACGCCGAAAGACGTCCTCCTCACAGTAGCCGGAGGTCTCTATGGCGCGGTGCACATCCGGAATACCGTATAAAACTTCCGTCAAAAAGTCCGCCTGCATAAGCGGTTCACCTCCCGAAAATGTCACTCCGCCGCCATACCGGGCGTAGTAATCACTGCTCTTTCGGATCCGCCGGATTAATTCCCCCGAGGTCATCCTTTCACCCGCAATCCGCCTTAAATGCAGCGGACATACAGGAATACATTCCCCGCAGCTGATACACGTCTCATGGCGGCACACCTCCCTGCACTTCCCGCAGCCAGTGCAGGAGGCGGTGCTGACCATCAGCTGGGGAACGCCGCTTAACCCCTCCGGATTGTGGCACCAGCTGCACCTCAAGGGACAGCCCTTTAAAAATACGGTCTGCCGAAGGCCCGGACCATCGAAAACGTTAAACTCCTCCACATCGAAAACCACTCCTTCTCTCATTTCCGCTCCTTTACATTAACGTTAATGTTATCGTTAATGTAATTATAGAAGACGGCCTCCGAAAAGTCAATAAAAAAAAAGCGTCACATAGCATGACGCTTTCTATTCCCCTGCCCCCTCCGGCACGTAATTGGTAATCAGAACCTCCACCGTCACCGCGTCCCTATCCTTAAAATGATAGTTGCAGTTGGCGTAGCTCTTATCGATGTAGGTGATATGGTAATTTTGGCTCCATTCGATGAGAAGATCGTTGGAGAGTCCCTTGTGATACAGGACATTGGAGAGCGCAAACCTCGTTCCCTGACCGTTCAGCCGGTCCAGCAGCCCTAAGAGCGCCGCCTCCTCCTCCTCGTGCCAGTCCCGGAATCCGCGGTTCCCATCGTTATAGGAGCCGGTAGATATAAGATACGGCGGATCACAGTAAATCAGGTCGTTTTCTCCCAGGAATCCCAAATCCATCTCCCGGAAATCCGTAGTGGAAAATACGATATCCTTCTCCTTTAAGGCCCGGCAGAAGGCGGTTAAATTCTTCTCGATGTTTCCGTTGAAGGAGCTCCTGTTCGTCCCAAAGGGAGAGTTAAATTCATGGCTGTTATTAAATCGGATCTGATGGTTAAACGCATAGCAGGTCAGAACGAATAACTCAGTCAAATCTTTGCTCTCATTATAGTGGCGTCTCAGTTCAAGGTAGCCTTCCTTATTCTGCTGGGTCAGCTGGTACGCAGCGATCAGGCCCCGGATGCGCGTAAGAAGCACCTCCGTCTCCATCTCCCGGAACAGGCCAAACATCCCGATCAAATACGTGATCTGATCGTTGCAGAAGATGCGGTCCGCCTCCACGTTGATCCCCACGTTAAAGCCCCCGGCAAACAGATCCACAAAACTGCCGATCTGCCGCGGAAATGCGCCCAGAACCGGCTTTAAGATCTTATATTTGCCCCCGGTATAGTTCAGCGGGCTCTTTATATACATGGTTCCACCTGCTTTTCTACGTAAACGAGCAGTTCCTTTAAGCGTTCGGTCTCTTTCACCTTTCTGCTCTTATATCTCCTGTATGGAATCTCATAAATGTGAAATGTCTCCGGTTTTCCATACGTCTTCATGATTCTCTCGATGTCCTCCGTCGTCATCAGACCATCCGTGCTGTAGCTTAAAATGATGTGCTGAAAACGGGCGTTGCTGATGAGCCGTTCGAAGGCGTCGGTCACATTCTTCTTCATGCAGAATTCCGATTTCTGATTCTCATAAGGCCTCTGACCCGTGACGCCGGTAACCTCCGGGTAGTCATATCTGGCCGCCGTCTCCAGAACATGGTAATTCGGAAGATACTGGCGCTCATTGTAGGGCGGGTCAACGTAGAGAATATCGCCCTGCAGCCGTTTTAACAGCTCGGCCCCGTCCTCGTTGTAACAGCGGTTCTCCCTGTGATTCGTCGTCACATCCAGCCGGAACAGCTCATATTTCTTATAGCTGCGCCGTTCCCAGCTTTTGTGATACGCACCGTACGTACCGGAAGTATTGGATACAAACGGGATTCCCTCCACGATGCAGGCCACAAGATAGTAGTATTCATTCTCATCCAGCAGTCCCGCGTTCTTCCAGTCCTCCACGGTACATCTGGCATAGTCAATGCGCAGGGCGTTGTCATCGTTTAAATACATACGGCCGCCTGTTGGGGCGTACGTATTCTGAAAGAAACGTCTCTCCTGCACCAGGTCCTCCATGTCCCGGGTCTCTTTTCCGTTAAAGTACTCCACTGGGTCCGTAATGCCCAGTTCTTCCTTCAGCCGTCCAAACTCCGGCACACTGTCATTCTCTATGGTAGCGCGCTGCAGTACGTATGAAAAATACAGCAGATCGTTGGAATACACCTCATACCACTGCTTAAAATGTCTCGCCACAGCCGCTGTTCCCGAAAAAATATCGCAGAAGCTCCGGGCATCCGGCGCCTTTTCTTCTGCAACCGCTCTGATATGATCCAGCAGCAATGTCTTGCTTCCGATAAACCTCATTGTTCTTGTCCCTCTGTTTCGACTTTTGTTGATTCCCGTGAGCAACGAGCCTGTCGTTCCGTCTGATGGCAGCATGCCCCTTTTTATCGGGCACTGCCGTTCACGGGGCAAATCCCCCGTAGTTCGCTGCGGGGGATTTAACTGCACATAATTATTCTTATTTTACCATGCATTTTGCTTTTTTGCCATCAAAAAAGTTGACAGAAAAATATTTTTCTGCGGGGGAGTCTTATCACATCAGTTCAGCTGCTTTACTCTGTCCGATATGATTGATTCCACATCTTCCCTATTTACGTTAAGAGCGGCAGCCAGTTCCCGGTACAAAAAGTCTTCGGCCAGACGTAAATAGACGTCGTCCTTCGCCGTGTACCGTTTTCCGGTCTCCAGGCGTTTCCGGTTTTTCAAATAGATGGTCTTGATAATCCGGCTCCATCCCGTGCACTCATTTGTCTTCATAATTTCTCTGTACTCGTGTTCCGCTCTCTTCTCATCAGCGACCTGTATCATCTCCTGTCCCTGAATTCCGTCAATCAGTTTCCATGCCTCCTGTTCCGTTATCGCACAACGCATGGAAGCGTCCTTTTTATCCACCGGGGTATAGATTTTATTTTTCTCCGAATACAGCGGTTCCAGCGTATAGTAAAGCCGGTCTTTCGTTGCTGAATCCATCTCCAGCTTTCCAATCGCCTTTACCTCACAGATCCCATAATTTCCATAGACAACACGGTCATTTACCTGATACATTATTACCTCCTTTGAAACCAACCAACAGATACTGCCAAATCGATCATTCCGAGACAAAACCTCATCTGAGAATAAAAAAAAGATGCTTCAGAAGTGAATGCATCCGAAGGCATCAATTTTGATTTACTTCTATTATAGCACATCACGCAGGCATTTGACAGTATTTTTTCTGGTAATCACCATACTCACTCCAAAACAGGGGCAATTGAGGGAGGCTCACGGCGCGCGGCAGACGAAGGACAGGCTTCTTTAGAACGACCGTAACCAAACGGTACAGCCTGTCATACTATATATCAGCAGGACAAATCCCTGCGGATCTTCTTCCCGATCATTATAGAAGATTTATCGTGAGTGATTCCGCAACAGCCGCCACAACAGCATTACCGGTTTGATCCTCCTTGCCGGCGCGGACTCTGCTTTCCGCAGGGTGACTGCTGCCTTAGCTTTCCATGTATGCTGTTATCCTGCTGCCGCAGGAGCGGTAAGAGAGTGTAAGATCATGAAGTGCTGTTTTTTGTTCCTCCAAATAAACAGAGAACGTGATTTACTTCCGACTTCCATGAAGGCTTTGATATAGATAAGAGGAAAACTCCCGCTTTATAACGGGAGTTTTTCACATTCTGCGGAGCGGGGCTGACGCCTGCCCGTTCTTCGGCTTCACCTACATACCGGGATTATGTCCCCAGAAATCACCGTACCGTTTCGAGAATGCCAGCGCTGCCTCATTCAGCATAGCACTGATGATTCCATACTCAAATTCAGCGATTCCCCTTCCCTCTTCCAGATAGATTCCCACCACCGCGTAGACGGTCTCATCCAGTCTCACGGGAAGATAGATTGCTTTCGCGCTGGGCAGGGCGCTCGTACTGCATCCGGCCCGTTTGCCATTGCTCATCACCCATCCGGCTGTGGCTGTCTCCTGCTGCTCCTTAAAAAAATCCAGTTCCGACGCCGCCACACCCTTTTTCGGATAAAAATCAGGCCCATTGAAGGAAAGCGTATGATCTCCTTCTCCCCGCAAATAAAAGATGACCGATAAATCCATCAGCTGGACGATTCGCTCCGCCACCTCATTCTCTACATCCCTGATCGTGACGCACCTTCTGAGCCGGGAAGAATTTTCCAGGAGGATCTCCAGACGATGAGACTTTTTTATCAGTTCCTGGGACTGGCGCTTGACGGTTGTGAGCAGCGTTGCAATGATAAATGCCGTAATCAAAAGCATGATCACATGTTCCCGCGCCATCCATATTCCAAATATCCGGAACACAAGAAAGGTGGCCAGGCAGGTAAACGCCGTAATCTTAAGCGTATCCATGTAAATATGTTTATACGCGGTCATTTTCTGCCCGAAGTCACTCATCGTCAGCGCACGCCGTTTTCCAGCCGCCGTCGCATCTGGTATGATGTAAATATCCAGGTTGGGGACGTACTGCGCCACCCGTTCCGCCGGGGTACCCTTGGTCTGCCCCAGGATGATCCGGTGATTCGTTCTTCCCAGGACGATTTTTGATACGTTTGACATCCTGGCGTAGGCGGCGATCTGGTATGCGACGTCTTCCCCGTATACCGTGGCAATCTTCGCCCCCAAAGCCTTAGCCAGCTGTATGTTGTCTTCCAGAGCCTTCTTATTTTTCAGAGACGCCCCTGACGTCAGCGGCGTTTCGACATAGAGAGCCGTAAATTCCGCGTGAAATGCGTATGCCAGCCTCGACGCCGACCGAATCACCTTCGCGCAGGTCGGGGATGGAGAAATACAGGTGAGTATGTGCTCTCCTGTATAATAGTCTCCCGTCTTTTGATGATTTTTCTTCTCTTCCACCGCCAGATGATTCACCCGGTCAGCCGTGCGCCGGAGTGCGATCTCTCTTAAGGCCGCCAGCTTTTCCCTCGTAAAGAAATGGTTTACGGCCCGCTCCGCCTGCTCTTTTTTGTAAATCTTTCCCTCTGAGAGCCTGATTAACAGCTCCTCCGGCTCTATATCCACGACCTTAACCTGATCGGCGTAGTCAAACACGCTGTCCGGGAACTTTTCCCGCACGGTAATTCCGGTAATACTTCCCACAATGTCGTTTAAGCTTTCGAGATGCTGAATATTTACGGTCGTCCACACATGGATTCCCGCGTCCAGCAGTTCCTCGATATCCTGGTAGCGTTTCATATGTCTCAGACCGGGAGCGTTAGTGTGAGCCAGCTCATCCACCAGGCAGATCCGGGGATGGCGTTTTAAAGCGGCGTCCAAATCGAATTCTCTCAGCTTTGTTCCTCTGTATGATACCATCAGCGGCGGAATCGTCTCAAGTTTCTCGGCCATCTTCTGAGTATCCCGGCGGACATGAGGCTCTATGTAACCTGCTGCCACGTCTTCTCCGCTGTCGGCAGCCTCATGGGCGGCCTGCAGCATGGTATATGTCTTTCCGACACCGGCCGCGTAGCCCAGATAAATTCTGAGCTTTCCGCGGCCGCCTTCTTCCCGCTCTTCCTCCTTAAGCCTGGCCAGCAGCACTTCCGGATCAGGGCGCGTGTCATTTTCCTGCATTACCCTATCCCTGCTCTCTCGTAATCATGCCCAATGCTTCCGCAATGTCCAGGTTGCATCCCAGCACGTTGACTGTCTCTTCCCCAAATATGCCCAAAACCTTTCCTGTTGTGTTTCGGTCGATGATATTATTAAGCGCCTCTTCCGTCAGGCCGGATGCCTTCGCCACTGCCCCAACCTGTACCTGCGCGCCCTGAACCGTTATATGTGGGTCCAGTCCGGAACCGGAAGCGGTCAGGAGGTCTGAAGGAATGTCTTCCTGCTTCACATCCGGGTGCGCCTCCATCCAGGCTGCCATATCTTCTTCCACACGTGCCTTTAATTCCGGGTTGGAGTTTGCGTAGTTAAACGATCCGGAAGATACGCCGCCGTAGCTGCCGTCCTCTTTCTCCTCGTCCGTGTAGCAGTTATAGTTTACAGAGGACACTCTCCCATGGAAAAAACGGGAATCCTCGAACTGCTGTCCTACAAACTCTGAGCCTACCACCTGCTCCTGTCCGCCCACCTGGACCGTAATCAGGCTGCCGTTTGCCTGTTTCGGGAAAAATGCCTGCCCGGCCAGTGTCAGCGCCGCCGGATAGACAACGCTGCACAGGACACCCAGGACGATGGTGCATATCAATGCATTTTTTAAATAATTCATAAATGATTTCATCCAAATCTCCTTCCATACGTTCTCTGCCCATTAGTCTACAGGCCCAGCACGGCCAGCAGCGGGGCCACAATCATATCAATCAGTTTAATGCCGATAAACGGCACGATCACTCCGCCGACACCGTAGATTCCCATATTTTTCAACAGCATTTTTTCCGAACGCATCGGTTTATACTTCACGCCGCGCATGGCGATGGGGATCAGGCTCGGGATAATGACTGCGTTAAAGATCAGAGCCGACAATATTGCGCTGTACGGGGTTGTCAGCTTCATAATATTCAGCATGTTCATCTGCGGAATCACCAGCTGGAACATGGCGGGTATGATTGCAAAATACTTCGCAACGTCATTTGCAACAGAGAAAGTCGTTAAGGAACCTCTCGTGATCAGAAGCTGTTTTCCAATCTCGACCACCTCCAGAATCTTCGTCGGATCCGAATCTAAGTCTACCATGTTGGCGGCCTCTTTGGCGGCCTGTGTGCCCGAGTTCATTGCCAGCCCCACGTCCGCCTGAGCCAGGGCCGGCGCATCATTGGTTCCGTCTCCCGTCATGGCTACGATCTTTCCTTCTGCCTGTTCCTTCTTAATCTCGGTTATCTTGTCTTCCGGCCTGCACTCTGCGATGAATCCGTCCACGCCGGCTTCTTTCGCAATGGTGGCCGCAGTCAGGGGATTATCTCCTGTACACATGACCGTCTTGATTCCGATCTCCCTTAACCTGGCAAAACGTTCCGCCAGACCAGGTTTGACCGTATCCTTTAAATAGACGACGCCGTAAATTTTATGATCGGCACAGACGGTAAGCGGTGTTCCGCCCAGTTTCGAGATCTCTTCCACAATTTTATCCAGGTCCTTCGGGATTCTGCCGCCTTCGGCCAAAACCAGCTCTTTTACGGCTTCTCCCGCACCTTTACGGATCCTGGTGCCGTCAGATAAGTCCACCCCGGACATTTTTGACTGAGCTGTAAATTCAATAAAGTTCATTTTTCCCGCCATCGATTTTTCAACGCGGCTGCCCATTTTATAACCCAGATCCGTAATGGATTTTCCCTCCGGAGTGGCATCTTCTAAGGAAGCGAGAACGGAAAGGTCGATTAAATCCATTTTGTCTATGCCTTCCACGGGATAAAAATCCGCAGCCAGACGGTTTCCAAAGGTGATGGTACCCGTTTTATCGAGAATCATGGTGTCTACGTCACCGCAGGCTTCCACCGCTTTTCCCGACATGGCAATGACATTAAACCTCGTCACCCGGTCCATCCCGGCGATGCCTATTGCGGAGAGCAGGCCGCCAATGGTAGTGGGGATCAGGCAGACCATGAGCGCCACAAGGGTTGCAACCGGAATTTGAACACCGGAGTAAACCGCAAATGGATAGAGGCAGACTATGACAATCAGAAATATGATGGTCAGGCCGACCAGCAAGGTGTTAAGAGCTATCTCATTGGGCGTCTTCTGCCTGGATGCCCCCTCGACCAGAGCAATCATCTTATCGAGAAAGGAGCCGCCCGGCTCCGCTGCTATCCTGATCTTCAGCCAGTCGGACACCACCGTGGTGCCGCCGGTTACTGATGAGAAATCGCCGCCTGCTTCACGAGTAACCGGAGCGGATTCACCGGTAATGGCCGACTCATCAACGGAGGCAATTCCTTCGATTACCTCTCCGTCATTGGGAATCAGCTCATTGATTCTTACAATGACCACGTCCCCCTTCTTTAACTCAGAAGCGGAAACCTCCGTTTCAGAGCCGTCGTCCCTGAGTAAATGGGCGACCGTATCCTTCTTCGTCTTCTTCAGCGTCTCCGCCTGGGCCTTTCCACGTCCCTCAGCCACCGACTCGGCAAAGTTAGCAAATAAGACCGTAATAAAAAGGATCAGCGTCACAATCACATTATAGGTTCTTAAGGACGCTGCTGGAAGCTTACCGGCAAGTGCCTGCACATCTCCAAACAGGTTGGGGACGAAGCAGAGAACCAGAGTAATAAGAAATCCGGCTTCCACCACAAACATCACCGGGTTTTTAAGCATATATCTGGGATCAAGCTTCTGAAACGCTCCGATTACGGAGCTCTTTAATATGTCACGCGTTATAAACTTTGTTGACTGTTGTCTCTTTTTTGACATTTGAAATTGCCTCCTAAACTCAACTCTATAACGGGAACCAGTTCGTCAGATGTTCTGCGACCGGTCCAAGGGCAAGTGCCGGGAAGAACGTCAATGCCGCGAAAATATATACGATAAATACGAGTATCAGTGTAAATATCACATTATCCGTTCTGAGTGTGCCGATTGTCTCATTTACCCTGCGTTTTGCAAGGATACTGCCTGCGATTGCCAGTTGAATGATAATTGCCGGAAAACGTCCGAAATACATGGCCAGTCCTGCCGTAATGTTCCAGAATGCGGTATTGTCAGCGAGCCCTTCAAATCCGGAGCCATTATTGGCGGCGGAGGAACCATACTCATACAAGACCTGTGTCAGCCCATGGAATCCGGGGTTTGTGATACCGGCCAATCCGCCCGGCGTTGCAACGGCCAGTGCGGAGAAGCCAAGAATCAGGAGCGGATGCACGATCAGACAGATGGCAACCAGCTTCATTTCCTTTCCTTCGATCTTCTTTCCTAAATATTCCGGCGTACGGCCGATCATCAATCCGCACAGGAAAACCGCAAGGATTACGTACATGATCATGTTCATAAGACCTACGCCCTTACCTCCAAATACACAGTTCAGCATCATGTGCAGAAGCGGCACCATGCCCCCCAGCGGGGTCAGCGTGTCGTGCATATTGTTGACTGTTCCCGTGGTAAACGAGGTAGTCGTTGTGGTAAAAAGAGCTGACTGGGCGATACCGAACCGGACTTCCTTTCCCTCGTAGGAGCCCATACTCTGATTCAATCCGACTCCTGCCAGAATGGGATTCCCTGCCTTCTCTGCTGTATAGCAAACGGTGATGCCGATCAGGAAAATAATTGCCATTGCTGCAAATACCGTTCTGCCCTGACTGCCAAAAACAGTTTTTTTACCGGTTCCCCGGGGTCTGTCAGCTATCATATGTCCAAAAGCAATCACACAGGCTCCGGGCAGTATCATCATGGAATACAGCTCTGCCAGATTGGTAATAATTGTCGGATTCTCCAGCGGCGTGGAAGAGTTTGCCCCTAAAAATCCACCGCCGTTGGTACCGACGTGCTTAATGGATTCCAAAGCCGCGATCGGACCGGTAGCAATATCCTGCCATTTTCCTTCCAGCGTATGTACGGTGAAATTCGTCTGGAAGTTCTGCGGCGTCCCCTGCCAGATCAGGATCAGGCCGACAATAAAGGAGAGTGGAATCAGAATACGGGTGGTATTTCTGACCATATCCTCATAAAAATTCCCCATAGGCCGCCCCGACAGACCGCGGCAAAATGCCATGCAGGCTGAGTAACCGGTTGCAGCCGAAGTAAACATCATAAATATTATAACGGCCACCTGACTTAAGTAGGATAGTCCCGACTCACCGGAATAATGCTGGAGATTCGTATTGGTCATAAAGGATATAATCGTATTATAGGAGAGCGTTGGTTCCATGGCTCCGATTCCGTTGGGGTTCAGCATCAGCAGCCCCTGCGCTCTAAGTACCACATATCCGATTAAAATCATTACCGCGTTGGCCATAATAAGGTTCAGTGCATAGACCTTCCAGTTCATACTCTCACGGTTGATCCGGCAAACCCTGTAAATCAAATTGTCAATCCTGTCAAATACCGGATCTGCAAACGTCTTTTGCTTCGCTGCCACATGATACAGATAAATTCCAATGGGGATTACCAGTATCATATAGATAAGCAATGTCATCATAATCTGAAACATTTCAGTTATTCCTCCTCATATCTTCTGCCCTACAGTCTCTCAGGATTAACCAGGGCATACACCAGATATGCCGCCAATCCCGCAATGATAACGCCTAAAATCACCATACCGCTCACTCCTTGTCTGCTGAATTGTCTATTCGTAAATCTTTAGGGCGTGTTCCCTTTTATTCGCTTACACGCCTTATTTCTTTGGCTTCGGATCCACCTGGGAATCGCACCAGTTTACGAACAATTTCATGAGAATACAGCTGACTAAAATAGTTCCGATCATGCAAATGTCCATCATGCCCTTTACCTCCTTAATCTGTTCTGTAACAGATTCTTATTCTATCATCACTCCGTATAAACATTCCAAGGCGATTCCAGTGATTGCTATAAATATTCTGTAAATAAAGAAAAGCCCCGCTCTTTTTGGAGAAGAGTGGAACTTTTCTGTGTTTTGGGAATTATTTAATTGACATCCTATATAGATTTCATAATACCATTTCCTTTACAGGCTATAAATTTCCCGGATATCCGCATCATCAAATATGATATCGAGATATCTGGCCACCTCTCTTAATACTGGCTTATAAGAGCCGTATGCACAGCCGAGATGGTGAATGTATGGACCAAACATCAGCTTCTCTTCCCACCGTTTCCAGTCGTCTACTTTCAGATAGACGTAGGTTCCGTTGGTTTCCGGCCCTTCCGTCGTATCGCCTTCCCCGGCAAACAGATAGTACTTTCCCTCCGCGTCATCGAACCGGCATGTGGTCATATGACCCGGCCTCATCCGAAAGCGCTCCTGTCCGTCCACCAGTGCGGCCGGGCTGTCCTCCGCCTTTAAAGAATAGGGGAATGGGCCGCAATGCCACAGCAGTTCTGAATTGTCATGAATCGGATTGCGGATTGTCAAATCAGCCAGGAACGGCGGCTTCTCATACAGACTGCATGCCCGCAGAATCGCAAGGGTAATTGCTCCATTAACATCCGCCTCACATGCGAGAGGATACCCTTCATCCGCCATCTCCCCCAGCGCCACACACGGACATACACCGATCAGGGAAGGAAAGGCGGACCAGCATTCAAACGCACCCACGGAACAGTCATTTTCCCGCATAAGCTCTGAAAGCGCCAGCTTCGTGGCCGCTGCCATTTCCACCAGTTCCTCTCTCATCGCAACTGTGTTCATACGCTCAGTCAGATCATTGTAGTAGGAAAGAAAATCCTCCGTTTTCTTTTCCATGATCTCCTTTGCCCGTCTGCTTACCTCAGCAGGGGAGATGGGGATCACAGTAACCCCCATGCGGCGGATCAAATCGGCTTCATTCGTCATGACGCTCATAAACGGAACCGGGCGGTCGCCTATTTTTGCCAGACGCAGGTTCCGAAGTGCCTTCAGCACAGCCGCCGTTCGGATAAACCGGTCATATCCCTGTGCAAATGCATCGCTCTCCGTCTCACAGTTATAAATGTAGCTGTACTTCACACCATGGCGCCTGAGCACCTTAGTCGCAGCGAACATTCCGCACTGGGTATCCCGTCCCCGGCTTACGTCCGTATTCGGCCTCTCGTCCCTGGCTCCCCAGATCAGCACCGGCAGATGAAACGATGCCGCAATCTGTGCCGCTGCCTGTTCCTCTCCGAAATCACAGAACGGGAGGAAAAGCGCATCAATCCCGGCAGTCTTAAATTTCTCCACGATTTTGGGTGTCTCCTCCGTCCTCCAGCAGATTCCGTTCTCACTGATATCATCGATATCAATGATATCCACTGATTCGGACAGTGTTCTTCTGATCACCGCCATAAAACGATTCTTTTGGCGAACAGCTTCCTCCATGCTTAGAAAGCTTCTCTTAACCGGAGCTACCCCCAGTATAACCTTCTGTTTATACATGAGCATTTCCCTCCTACATAATCAGTACGCCCTTTTTGTCCTCTTCCTCAATCCTTAAGTACACCATATCATTCTGAAATGTCCTTCCTGGAAGCATACAGATTAAATGAGCCTCCGGTTCATTCACCGGATACTGTCCTCCATGGACGATCATGGGATTCAGTTTTACAAAGGTGTGTTTGGGAACATAAAATCCTTCCAGATTCTCAATCCTCAGTTCTCCCATTTCCGGTACGCCCACATAGATAATCACCTCATCGTCAAGGGGGATCAGGCCTTCACACGTATATTTATGGTATTCCAGAAAGTCCACGACCATCCGATCCTGTTTATAGACATGACAGCAGGAGACCGTAGGCAGGGTAGTTTTTCCAAAATCCAGTGTCAGTAAATCGGGATAAAAATCTCCGCACGGAATTACTCTGTTCTTCATTTCATCATCGGCTGTCAGTTTCTGATATACACCATATTTTCTAAACGCCTCATCGCTCAGACACCGCACCTTAATCTCTTTCATTACGTACCCTCCTTCACAGGCAGGCGAAATCCGCCGCCATCTCCATCAGCATATCTTCAACCTGAGGGGCGTAGCCCAGACGGTCAAAGGTGCCATGAACAATTCCTCCATAGCGGATATGGCGTACGCTCACTCCCGCATCCTGCAGAATCTTCGTGAACAGCTCACACTCCGGTCTTAAGTAATCGTATTCCGCAGTCATAATTAACGTCTTCGGGAATCCCTTAAAATCACCCTCGACCGGATTGATATACGGAGTGTGGATATCTTCATTATCCTCTAAATACCAGCCGCATACTTCTCTTTTCATCGCCCCGGTCGTCTCAATCTGTTCCTCAATAATCCGGTTACCGCCAGGATTGTCAAACATTTCTCTCTTCCAGACATAGTACGGATTACTCATATCCGGGTCCCACACGACAGACGGGTAGATAAGGCCTGCATAGGAAATGCAGCTAATCCCTTCCTGTCGGTCCCAGAGAGTTACCGTAACAGCCATGGTTCCGCCCGCACTGTCTCCGGAAATCCCGATCTTCGTCCTGTCCACGCCGAGCATACCCGCGTTTTCCCATACCCATCGGACCGTCTCACAGCACATGTGAAATGAAACCGGATACTTCACTTCCGGCGACAGCGGATAATCTACAGAGATAACAACGGCATCTGCCAGTTCGGCAAAACGCTTACACTGATTCTCCACGGTCAGTGTATCGCCTCCGAAGAAGCCTCCTCCGTGGATAAATATCAGACATGGTTTTTCTGCTTTCCCGTTCTCCGGTGTATAGATCCACCTCACACCTCTGTATCCATCCTGATCCATAGAGACAAATCTGGTTCTGACTCCGGAACTTCGGTCCAGAGTCCTCCAGCCGAACTGATATCGCAGCTGTTCCAGCAGGGTATGCCCCTCCGGATTATCCATTCCAAGCAGCTTGTCCTGATTTCTTAACAGCTCCGGGTCAATCTCGCCAGCCCGCGTCTCGAAATCTTCCTTTGTCAGCGTCGCAGCAGCCTCCGTCCTCGGATCGAGACAGCCTTCCTCCCGGTCATAACAGCTGCGGACCGCAATCTCTGCTCCGTCTGCACAGATCCGCCTTTCCCCGGCTTTCAAGCTTACCAATAGTTTCTGATACAAGTTTCTGTCCATGTTGAAGCCCCTCCTAATATTCTGCAATCTCCAGGCGTTCCCCATCCGGTCCGCGGAAGAATGCGAACTTCATGCCGTGTTCCCAGAATTCCTTTCTAAACAGCTTTTCCGTCTCAAAGATAATGCCTTTTGCCTGTAACCTCCGGCAGCTCGAGAAATCCGATTCATAAATCTCTTCCCCTATTAAATTTCATCACACTCCGGTAGAATGCCTTTCTCGGTTCAATACCGGAGTAGTCGATCGTGTTGTCCTCTAAAAACTGTTCCACCATGGCACGGTCAGGAATTCCCACTCTGCCGCCCAGACTGGTACAGTTGATGTACGATACCGCACTTGCAAATTTTGCGCAGTATTCCAGCTCCCAGCCCTGACTGTGTGCGTATAGGAAGCCTCCGTGAAATACATCTCCGGCTCCTGTCGTATCGACGATTTTGTGTCCTGAAAACGGAGGGAGCCTGAATGTATTCCCTGACCGGTCCGCTCCTGCGCAGCCTTTGGATCCCAGCGTCACTATGACGATCTGCGGCCCTTTCTCAACCAGCCGTCTGCAGTTCTCCACGTAATTCCCGTCGTCAAACAGCGCGCCGTAGAATTCCTCCGATATAATCAATATATCAGAGTTTGTCACCAGGAAGTCCGCTTCGGCCGTATACGCCCCACCGTCTACCGATACGAGAACCCCGTTCTTTCTTGCTAACTCAACAGCTTTTTTCTTTGCAGAGCATTCAATCATGCTGGTATGTATATACCTTGCTCCTGCGATGTAGGACTCATCAACCTGTACGTCGGTCAGAGGTCCGTTTACGCCCATTTTCCCCAGAAAGCTCCTGCCTTTTGTCTCTTCCTCCGCCAGACAGATAGTAAAGGTCGTCCCTCCCTCCTGTGTATACAAATGAGAGACATCCACACCGTGGCGGATCATATCATCACGGCAGAATGTACCGAATTCGTCGGTACCCACCACTCCCAGCATACTGCACTTCGCCCCCAGACGGGCCAGCGCCGCAATGGCGGAAGAGGCGTTTCCTCCGGACTGCCATAAATAATCGTGCATGACACTCATGGAATCCGTTTTTGGCAGCCGGTCAATGCTCACTGCAAAATCCATGATTGGATTTTCCACCCCAATTACATCATAAACCTTCTCCATGACAGACTCCTTTTACAATACGATTTTCGAAAGTTCCAGCCTGCCCGCAATATATTCGGTCAGCCTTGGCTGTATATATTCCGGAAAACCAAAGGGATCCGCCTTCGAAAAGTCCTGTGCATAGAATTCCTGATTCAACCTCGTATTTAAATTGAAAAATTCCGTTCCGATGTTGATCTTGTTGATTCCATTGGAAAAGGCCTGCGCCAGCTGGTCATCCGGAATACCAGTACCGCCATGAAGAACCAGAGGAATATCCGTAGCGGCGCTCAAGGTCTTTAAATGTTCGATATCCAGTTTCGGTGTGCTCTTATATACCCCATGCGCGCTGCCGAAAGACACGGCAAGAGAGGTGACTCCCGTCTTCTCCACAAACTCCCTGACCTCGTCCGGTCTGGTAAAAAACTCCTTCCGGCTGAATTCATCGGAATCAGCTGCCGTTCCCACATGTCCCAGCTCACCTTCCACATCAACATCGAAATTCCGGGCGACTTCCACCACCTTTTTTGTAAATGCAGCGTTCTCCTCAAACGGAAGTACGGAGCCATCTGCCATTACCGATGGGAAGCCCTCATGAACCGCCTCAAGAATCATGTCAAAATCGCTGCAGTGATCCAGATGCAGCCCTACCGGGACAGATGCACGTTCTGCGTAATATCTGGTCACTTCCGCAAACACACCGAAGGGCATGATATTTCTCATACCAGGATACAACATGACAATCACCGGTCTTCCGGCGGTCTCCGCACCCTTAATCACGGATTTAATCATATTGACATCCGCGGCGTCAAACGCAAGCACACATGCATTGTTCTTTTTTCCCATTGCCAGCAGTTCTTTTACTTTTACGTACGGCATTCCATATCCCTCCTACATCTCTTCCACGGGCTCGACGCTGTCATGTGCGACCGGGCCCAGATACTTACAGGCTTCCTTTAATACTTTTGCAAAGCTGCCGTGAATTCCGCTTACATGATGAATATACGGTCCATACATAAGCTTTTTCTCCCATTTCACCCAGTTCTTCACTTTGAACCAGACGTAATTTCCAGTCGTCTTTGGACCTTCTGTTCCCTCGCCTTCATCAGCCAGAAGCATGTAGTTTCCATCATCCTGGTCGAACCGTACCACAGTAAGCGGTCCGCCTTCGATCTCATACATTCCCTTGCACTCTCTGACAGCCGGAACCGTTCCTTTCCTCACAAGTGACTTTGCAAAAGGCCCGCAGTGCCAGAGAAGTTCCGCATTATCATCCTCCGGATGGCGTATGGTGACATCAGCGATAAACGCCGGAGTGGCGTATCTAGCTGCTGCCTGCAGCAGAACCGCACCAACTGCCGCATGAATATCCGTCTCACATGCCGCAGGCAGTCCCCGGTCAAACAACTCCGCCAGCACAAAACAGCTTGGAATTCCATAGGAATCCTGGGAGAAGCCCCAACAGTCCACCGCTACCGCCTGACATCGGTTCACTGAGGCAAGATCCATAATGGCAGCTTCTAAATATGCCATCTTCTCCACTGCCTCGTGGCCGATCGAAGACCAGTCCACGGCTTCCTCAATCTCTTTCACGATATTGGCAATCCGGGGATCCGGTAACATTCCCTCTTCTAACGGAAGAGGCTGCTGTCCCATAGGTAGCTCACAGCCTTCCGGTGAAAGAGGCATGTTTCTCTTTAATTTCTCAACGGTACGTTTTACCTCCTCCGGCCATATCGGGACAATCTCAATGCCGAATTTGGAAAGCAGCTCCGATTCATTAATCTTGACAGATAAAAACTGCCGCGGCCGCACTCCGATCTGACCGATCCGCATGCCACGGAATGCCTTTACAACGGAAGCCACCCGCAGGAATTCTTCAAAACCACGGTCCAGCACCTGGCTGTCCAGCCAGCAGTTTTCTACGTAGGTAAACGGAACATGGTAACGCTTGAGAGCTCTGGAGGTTGCAAACATTCCGCACTGTGTGTCGAAATCTCTCGGGCCGGTCTTGCCGGACTGATCCGTCTCCGGAGAAGGATCTCTAGGCCCCCATAAGAGAACCGGCTTTCCGATCTCCGCAGCAGTCTTTGCTACCACTTCCTCCTGTCCGAAATTACAGTGCGGAAAGACGATCGCATCTACCTTCTCCGCCCGGAATAAAGCCACGACCTTTTCCACATCACGAAGATCCCAAAGCATACCGCCGTCGACCACCGCATCTATGGTTACCAGACGGATATCTCCATTACTTTCCGCCATCTCTTCAAACCGCTTTACCACCCGGTCCTTTAAAGCAATTGCCGGTTCCGGCGGGAACATATCCCTGCGGACCGGAACCATACCGAGTACGATCGTTCTGTCCTGTGTATATCGAATCATAAGTTATCCTCTCCGCGAAGAAACGCTTACCGTTTCTTTGCATATTTACGAACGTCAATAGCTACTGCAATTACGATGATTGCTCCTTTTACAACATTCTGCCAGTATGGATTGATTCCTACGAAGGTCATTCCGTACTGAATTACGGTAAATACCGTAACACCAATCGCTACACCAGGAACCGCGCCGACACCTCCGGCCACGGAACAGCCGCCAACCACACAGGCAGCGATGGCATCCAGTTCATAGCCCTGCCCATAATTGTTCGTAGCACCGCCGGTTCTGGCCGCTTCCAACGCTCCTGTAAGTCCATAAAATGCTCCGGCGATAATATAGACGATCATAATAATTCTCTGGACGTTGATTCCTGAGACTCTGGCTGCCTCCTGATTGCCGCCCACGGCAAACAGCGTCTTTCCAAACCGGTGATAATTCAGTACGATATGACAGGCGATCATCAGAACGACCGCAATGATTAATATGTATGGTATACCGAAGAAGGAACCGGTACCCAGCTTTGAGTATGTCTTTAAAAAACCGCCTAACGGCTGGGAACGGTTTGGCTCCATGTTATAGTAAATGGAGATTCCGCCGTAAATGATAAGCTGAACGCCCAACGTGCCAATAAAAGCGGGAACATTTAGCTTCGCCACTACGATTCCGTTTAACAGCCCCATAGCCATCCCCATCAGAAGACAGGCAATGATAGGAACGATAATCGGAAGTTCCTGCAGATTTGGGAAAAACTTATTGGCGTAAGTGGACATCTGTGCCAGTGACCCCGCCAGGACAGCCGCCGCGCCGAGCATACGGCCTCCGGACAGATCCGCACCACCGGACAGAATAACAAACATACACCCCATTGCCATAATCAGTCTCGTTGAAGACTGCATTAAAATATCCCGAAATACACGGAGGGACAGAAATGCCGGATTCTTTACTGTTATCAATATAATAATTGCGATTAAGACAAGATAGATCGCATTGTTCTGCGCCCATTTCTTTATATCAAACTGCTTCGTCTGCATGATATTAACCAATCCTTTCTCCTTATCCGGGCCCGGACGTACCCACCGCCGGTCCCCGGCATATTTAACTCACCTTGCTGGCAAACTGCATAATCTTGGAATCATCAATGTCCGGTCCTTCCAGGAAACCGGTCACATGCCCTTCGCACATGATCATCACCCGGTTTGACATTCCCATTAGTTCCGGCATCTCTGAGGAAATCATAATAATGGACTTTCCCTCCTTTGCCAGATTCAGCATGATGGTATAAATTTCGTATTTGGCACCGACATCGATTCCTCGAGTCGGCTCATCGAGAATTAAAATATCCGGGTTTGTCAACAGCCACCTGGCAAGAAGTACCTTCTGCTGGTTTCCACCCGATAAATCGGCAATTCTCGTGTCCCTGGTCGGTGTTTTTATATTCATGGTTTTAATATACTCGTCCGTATCCTGGCGGCATTTTTTCAAATCCAGCATTCCCATGACATTGCTGTATTCTCCAAGCTTTGCAATTACTGTATTGTCCAGCACACTTGCCCCCGGTATGATTCCCGTCGCCCTTCGTTCTTCCGTCAGAAGTCCAATTTTATTGGCAATGGCATCCGCCGATGATTTGATGGAAATCTTTTTTCCGTCCTTATAGACCTCGCCCGACTGAACGCCGCGGATTCCAAACAGCGCCTCCATCAGCTCGGTTCTCTGTGCTCCCACCAGTCCGCCCAGCCCCAGAATCTCCCCGCGGCGCAGCTGAAACGAGCAGTCCTGAAACGACATTGGATTGGGGGAGGTGAAATTTTTGACCTCCAGAACCACGTCTCCCGGCTTGTTGTCAAGTTCCGGAAACCAGTTATCCATCTGACGGCCCACCATCCGGTTAACAATCAGTTCCTCTGTCAGTTCTTCCGCCGGCCACGTTCCGATCTTGCAGCCGTCACGCATAATTGTCACTTCATCGGATATCTTGAGAATTTCATCAATTTTATGAGATATGTATACAATAGCAATTCCTTCCGAGGTCAGCTTACGGATTACTTCAAAAAGCGTAGCGGTCTCCGTCTCTGTAAGAGATGATGTGGGCTCATCCATGATAATGACCTTCGCCCCATAAGAGATCGAGCGCGCAATCTCACCAAGCTGCAGCACAGATGACGAAAGTTCGATCGCCTGTGTTCTGGGGTCTACGTTCATATGAAGCTGGTCAAAAAGCCGTTTCGTCTCCTCATACATCTTCTTATGGTCTATAAAAGAGAGTCCCGCGATCTTCTTCTCCGGCATCCGCCCTACCCATATATTTTCCGCTATGCTCCTTCTGCGGATTGGATTCAGTTCCTGATGAATCATGGATATTCCTGCTTCCAAACCCTGGCGGGGATTATCAAAGTGTACTTTTTCTCCTTTAAAATACACCTCTCCCTCATCCGGATCATACAGGCCGAAAGCACATTTCATCAGAGTCGATTTTCCCGCGCCGTTTTCTCCCATCAGAGCATGTACCGTTCCTGGCCTCAGCGTAAAAGAAACGCCGTTCAATGCCTTTACACCCGGAAAGCTTTTGCTGATGTTTTTCATTTCCAATATGATACTCTTATCTTCCATACTGTCTTCTCCTGCTTCTGTTTATACGGTCATCCCTTTGCGGCAGCCGCCAGACAGGCCTGCAGGCACATCCGTCCGGAATACGGTCCGCAGAAATAGCCGTGACAATGAGCGTGGACCGGTATGTATCATACCGGTCCACCAAAAAAGGACTGGCGACTATTCGTATTTTGAAAGATCCGCGTCTTCAAGATTATCCTTGGTTATCGCCACATAATCCAGCCATACCCGTTTATGTTCGTCGATATCGTATCCCAGATTTTCTGATGTGATTTCTTCTCCTGCTTCCAGAAGTTCCAGGATCTTATAGATACATTTCCCCATGGTTACCGGATTGTTTAATGAGGTTGCCAGCATCGTTCCGTCCTCCAGTGCCTGAAGTCCCACTTTGGTCGCGTCAACGCCAAGTACCGGAATGTAATTACTTTCGTCAGTAAAGTATCCGGCTGCCTTCAGCGCCTCAATTGCTCCAAGGGCCATGTCATCGTTATTGGCAAATACAATGTCAATATCATCCGCATTAGCGGAAATTACGGATGCCATCTGATCCTGCGCCTTCGCTCTCTGCCATTCGCAGACAACCTCCAGCAGGCAGTTGGTTTCCACTCCGGCTTCCTTGACGGTATCGATGGAATACTTGGTTCTCATCTCCGTATCATAGTTTCCGATCTGTCCCATCAGCATGACGTAATCCATCTTGCCGTTTCCATTGCGGTCAGCCTCCGGATGCTCTTTCCAGTATTTAGCTGCAGCCTCTCCCTGCACCACACCGGACTGCTCGGCCGCAGAGCTGACAAAATAGCAGGGGCCGTAAGAATCCATCTCCTCGTCCGAAGGAGAATCTGTGTTCCAGAAAATAATCGGAAGATCCGCCTTGCGTGCTACATCGATAACCTGATCCTTCGCATTGGTATTGATATTATTAATCACCAGATATTCACAGCCTTTTGTCACAAACGCGTCCATGGCGTTCATCTGAAGGCCCACATCAAACTGGGAATCGGAAGTCTCGACAGAAACAGTGCCTGTTTCCGCTGCTTTTAACACAGTATTGCGTACGTTGGCAATATGGGTATCGGAATACATATAGCATGTCATGCCTGCAACCGGACGCTCTGCCTTTGATTTGCCTTCCGTGGCCGCGGCTGCCGCTTCTGTAGCCGCCGTCCCTGTATCCCCTCCTGCCGTGGCTGGAGGCGTCTCCGCCGCCTTCTGGGAACATGCTGTCATAAATAATGCTGCTGTCATGGATAATGCAAGTGCCTTTTTAACTGTTTTTTTCATATGCTTCCTCCCATTTTAAAAACCTATATTTAATCTTACCAGTTCCTGATCCAAAGCCGCGATCTCATCCTCGGCCAGTTTCCACTCAAACGCCTTACAGTTCTGGGCTGCCTCCTGCTCATTTCTGACACCGCAGAGCGCCGTTCCCACGAAATCCTTCTGGGTACTCCAGTTAAGCGCCACCTGCGCCACGGGGACGCCGTGACCTTCGGCGATTCGGTCCATGGTCTTTAAAAATTCCATGATTTTAGAAAATACCGGCTCTCTGAAGAAATCATAAAATGTCAATCTCATATCACCCGGTTCGAAATCAGGCATGGTACGGATCGCACCCGTCAGTATTCCGGAGCCGAGAGATCCATAGGTCATAGAATCGATTCCTCTTTCATATCCCCACTTCATCAGACCGGTAAACTTCTGGTTTACCATGGAATACGGGGGCTGCTGAACATCGATATCGGCGTATTCCTCTGCTGCCAGAATCTGTTCCTCACTGAAATTGGATACGCCGATGAACCGTATCTTTCCTTGTTTTTTCAGTGTGTTTAATGCCGCCATGGTTTCATCAATGGGCGTGTTCACATCCGGCCAGTGGACGTAGTAAAAATCGATGTAATCCGTCTCCAGATTCATCAGAGAGCTTTCCACCTCGCGCATGACGCTCTTATAGCTGGCGTGTTTTATGTATTCGCCGGAATAGACGTCTGTGATCAGACCAAATTTCGTGGAAATAAGAATCTGATCTCTCGGAATCCCCCGAAGCGCCTCCCCCACAATCTTCTCGGACGCACCGTTTCCATAGCACGGCGCCGTGTCTACGAGGTTGACTCCCTGGTCAATCATGGTCCGGATCGCTCTTACCGAATCACTCCGGTCAACCTGGCCATAATTCTGGCCGCCGATCGCCCAGGTGCCCACCGCCAGTGCCGAGACGGATACATCGGCGTTTTTAAAATGCTTGTACCTCATAACTGCCTCCTCCTTTTTCTTATATGTGAATTTTAATAATCCCCAAAGTTTCTTTACTGCTCTATATCAAAAAGGTATTTGTCACCAAACAGACAGGTATTCAGCGCGTATAGTGCCGCCCCGGTTATAAATCCTCCGTCTGAATCGCTTATCTTCGAATATGTGACTATCCCTGTCTCTGCGTTGCCATAGGAAGGAAAAATCCTTACCAGATCATTCAGTTTCTTTTCAAAATATTCTCCCCCGTAAGCCAGCAGCCCCTGTAAAATAATCTGCTGCGGATCATACATCAAAACAATATTATAAATCGCTCTCGCCACATATACGGCAAACTCATCCACCATGACCCTGGCCAGCGGATTACCGCCATTGGCCTCCCGGAAGACTTCCCGTATATCCCCTGCTTTCCGCCGGTCCAGGATGACAGACGGATACGCCGCCTCATGCTTTTTCCAGATCGCTCTTAAGGATTCCGGTGACATCATACTCTCCAGGCATCCGTCGTTTCCGCAGACACACGCTCTTCCCTGATGTGTCTCTACCAGAAGGTGGCCAAATTCACCCTGATAACCGTGCCTGCCATACAAAAGTTCCCCCTTCTCAATCACACAGCCTCCCACGCTGCCCGCAGAGTGCATAAATAATGCAGCCACTGTCTTGTGATTCAGGGATGGGTCCTCTAACAACTCTGCATACCCCAGAAAACGCCCCACATTGTCAATAATAATTGGAAATGAAAATTGAAGTTCTGTCCGAAGAAATTCGCAAACGGGAAAATCGTTCCTGCGCTTTGTTCCAATAGGAAACAAACATACTCCTCTTTTTCTGTCAACAACGCCCCCGCATGCCACTACCATCATACAAATCTGTTCCTTGCGGATACCGCTTTCTTTCAGCAGAAGCCTTACTTCAGCCACAGTAACCTCCATCGCCAGATTCCAGCCGTTCCACTTGCTGATATCAGCAATATCCTGCACTCTTTTCTGAATGACGCGGCACTTCATATTGGAAATATTACAACTGATAAAATCGTTCCCTATAGTTACAATAATGGTGTAACGGAATGATGCATTCATGGAAAAAACTCTGGGGGGCTTTCCCCCGGCGGTCGTCGCGTCCCTGATACCCACCTTTTTCAATACCTTTTCTTTGCACAGTTCATTTACAATCTGAGTGGCCGATGTCCTGCTCAGTTCCAGCCGCTCAGCGATCTCCGGTATTGTCATCTCCGTATTGTTCTGAAGCAGTGCGACAATCGCCTTCTGGTTTCTTCGCTTGATATTCCTGGGCTTTTCTGCCTTCACCTTTCTTGCATCCAGCATGGTGAATCATCCTCACTTTATTTTCCATTCCCTTCCGGCTGCGGTCCGATATGAAACCGGTATGTCGTCCTTGAGGCAAACACCGTGTTCTTTTTTACAATACAGCCCGGAAAATGGCTGCAGTTGACTGCATTGGGGAATCCCTGTGTTTCGAAACAGATACCCGCATATTTTTCATAGCGTACTCCGCCTTTACAGGCGAGGCTGCCGTCAAAGTGATTCCCCGTATATATCTGAATCCCCGGCTGGTCTGTATAGACCTCCATCCATCTTCCGCTCTTTTCATGCCACAGCTCCGCTGCTTTCCGGTAGCCCCAGCCGCGCAGCACATAGTTATCATCAAGGCCTAACGTTTCGTTCAGCACCTCGCCTAACGTTCTCCGATTGGTGAAGTCCAGGTTCGTTCCGGCTACCTTCAGGATCTCTCCGGTTGGAATCCTGTCTGAGGTTACCGGCGTAAAGAAATCAGCCATTATTCTCATCTCATGGTTAAAAACAGTTGCATCCTCCCCGCCAGACAGGTTAAAATAAACATGATTGGTCAGGTTTACCGGCGTATCCTCTTCCGGTATGAGCCGGTAACGAATATCGAGTGCATCATCGGCCGTCACACGGTAGGTGACTTCAAGTGAGACACTCCCCGGAAACCCATCTGCTGCGGAATCCTTCCAGTACAGCGTAATCCAGTCGTCTCCGCCAGCTGCTATATTAAAATTCTTCGATGCGTAGCCCGCGCTTCCGCTGTGAAGACAATTGCCCCGGTCGTTGCGTTCAAGCCAGTAACCCCGTCCGTTCACATGGAATTCACCGCCCTTGATCCGGTTCGCCACCCGGCCTATAACAGCCGCGCTGCAGGATGGATTCCTTCTGTATTCTTCCAGCGTATCCTGTCCCAGCACCAGGTCAGCCATATTCCCATTCTCATCCGGAACCTTCAGATTCTTAATGACAGCACCGTAAGTAATGATATGGGCCGCCATTCCGGATTCGTTCGCAATCACCACTTCCTGAACATCGGTACAATCCGGAAGTGTTCCCATTCTCCTGATCTTCATTTCACGTTCTTCTCCATCCTGCCGTTATGCCTGCCGCGGCCGTTATGGCCAGCAGTAAAAAAGCTATAATCAAAAATCCTTCTTTTATCCCGTACACACTGGCCAGGACTCCGCCCAGCAGGCTGCCGCTCAGACTGCCCAGCCCCATCTGGACGAATGCCAGCGTGCTCTGCCCCTGGGATATCTTTCCCGGCACCACCATGCGGTTGATATAAGTGACGCAGACAAAGTAGCACACCATATACGAAGGCCCCTGCAAAAGCTGCGCCGCCGCCATAAGCGCTACGTTCCCGGCGGACAGCAATACAAGTCTTAAGGCCATGCAGCCTACAGCCGCCGTCAGCAGCACGGTCTCCTTATACCGGCGTGACAGCCGGTGAATCAGCAGCAACACGGGAATCTCACTGAGCGCCGAAATACAGTTCAGCACGCCCAGAAGCGACTGGCTGTATCCCAGCTCCAGCAGGTATACCCCAAGAAAAGCCGAATAGTAGTTGATTCCAAACTGCATGGCAAAGGCGAAGAGAAGGATCAGATAAATTTCCTTCGATTGGAAGGTTGGACCTTTCCCTGCCTTTTTTACGGTTTGATCAGCTTCCGGGTCTCGTCTCTCCTGCTCCTGCGCTTTCAAAGTTTTTCTGTCCTTTGGCAGCGTCAGGCAGAGCAGTGTAAATAACAGAAAGCATACACTGTTTCCATAAAACATGAGGTTCATATGTTTTTTCAAGTAAAATCCCGTACCCAAAACGATAGCTGCATAACTGACCGTCCCACACATTCTGACCCATGCAAAGTTGATTCCTTTCTCTTCCGCCTGACTCACCACCAATGCGTCACAGATCGGAAGCACAGCACTGTTAAATAAAGCATAGCAGGATACCGCTCCCAGGACTTCACCAAAGGAACCCGTTCCGGGAAAGAGCAGAACTGCCGCCGCACAGCAAAGATTCAGCAGAATCAGGACACGGCGCCGTCTTCCTGTCCGGTCAGCCAGTGCAGCCCATAGAGGCTGTACTGTCAGAGACGCAATCGGAAGGAGTGCTGACAGAATCCCGATCTGCATGGAATCCATCCCTTTCTGTGAAAAATACATCGTAATAAAAGGCAGATACAGAGATGCTGTAATCCAATACATCCCGTTGATCAGGTACAGATTCAGCCCTTTCATGGCGTTCCTCGCTTTTTAGTAAGTAAACTTTATTTACTAACCTCGGTAAACTATATTCTGTTGTCATTATATATCCTGTTATTTTTATATGGGGGGTTTTGCAAAATCGAGGGCGGAAACATCATTTTTATCATTCTGCCTCGGCAAGAAGGGTATTTTTGATTATCTTATAATATTTTTGACTGACGGGGATCCATTCCTCTTTCCCCTCCAGACGTATCCGGTACATCTCCAGCTGACGGACGTAGTTCGAATTAATCAGGTAGCTCTTATGACAGTGAAGAAAATACGGCGGCAGCCGCTTCAGCAGATCATCCAGCTTCCCATAAGCCCGTATCTCTTCTTCCCATGTCTTTACGCTAAGCTGATGCCCCCTGCTCTCCACATACAGAATATTCTGGTATGGAATCCGGTATATCTTCCCTTTCGTCACCAGTGTCAGGCACCGCTTGTACTCCTGCTTTGCCATCTGTTCCAGGCGGAGAATGGTTCTTTGGAAATCATCCTGATCCAAGGGAAAGAAAAGCAGAGAGTCCGGCTGCAGTTCGAATAAATGCTCCGGCCATTCCAGCCGGTCAATCACAAGAACAAGCTTTAAATGATGAATTCTATTTTTGCATGCTCTTGCAAGCCCTGCTCCCTTATCCTTCTGCCGCACCAGATTTACAATCAGAATATCCACATCCTCGTCCACTTCTTCTAAGTAAAAGAGCAGCTGGTCTTCTGCCGTAAACGTATGTAAGGTCCTGTGCTCCGCCATTTCTCCGGCCGGAAACGAATCCCCCAGTCCAGCGAGCCGTTTTTCCGGATCATACAGTATAATTTTTCCCATCCTGTTCAACCATCTTTCGTATCTCGTCTGCACATGGAAAGCACAGATCCTCATGTATCGCCGCATCCGCTTCCATGACCGCCTTGTAATATCGGTTTACTGAATCATTCGCTGAAATAATAATATACTTACGCCTGATCTGCTTTACCGCCTCCTCAAATGTCCGCGCCTCGTTTGTTTCCAGCCGGTCTTTGATCTGCATATAATACAGAATCAGATGTTCACGCTTCTCTCCCGGAATCAGTTCTTCCAAAAGCTCTCCTACCCTGTCCCTGTGCCTTGCTCCGTAGCGGAAATAACGATGCAGCACTTCATCATCCCGTTTTCTTCGTTCTTCCTTATCCGGAATATAAAACCCCAATATTCTCTTCATAAATATACCCCTGTATAAATATAGATCTTTCAATGTATTCTCAGAATATCAGCTTTTCAATTTTGTGTCAACATCTCATATATTATATATTTTATCTGATTACACTATATTTATAAGTAAATATTACTTTTAAATATTTTACTTCTAATTAATACATTTTCTTAGAATAAAATTTGTATACTGGAAAAACAGAGGGGTGGATGTTGGGAATTATGATTTCACAGATTTAAAACTTCCATAAAAACAAAAAATGCTTTGCGGAAATCTTTCGATTTACCGCAAAGCATCACAATTCCATTTTTTCTTTCTATTTACTTTATCCTATCCCGGCCACATTTCCTCTAATCCTGCCCTTCATACCGGTTTTGCCTTTCAAATCCTCATTTAGTCAGCCTTTAGCAGCCGCTTATACGTCTGTTCGACTCCAAACGCTCCCAGCGGCGCAGTGATCAGAATCGCAAGCACCGCCACCGTAAGAACAATCTTGCCGCAGCCCAGTCCCATTGCCAGAGGCACCCCGCCGATCGCAGCCTGGACTGTCGCCTTCGGCATATAAGCAATCATGCAGAAAAGCCGTTCCTTCCGGTTTATATCCGTCCCCAGCAGACAGAAAAAAACGCCCGCCATACGGAAAATCAAAACGCCGAAAATCAAAATTACGGCCGCGGCTCCTGCCTTCAGCGCATAGCTGATGTCTACGGTTGCTCCCACCAGAACAAACAGCAATACTTCAGTGGCTACCCACAGCTTGGAGTATTTGACGGAAAGACGGGCCGCCGCCTCATACCGTTTTTTCTGCAGGGCAATGCCGATGCTCATAACTGCCAGCAGACCTGAAAAAGGCACATATCCCTTCAAACGGTTCTCCAGTTCAATCATCAGAAATGAGATGCTTAAGAGAATCACCACCTTGGCAGAATCCCGGATATGAACCTTTTGGAAGAACAGTGCCAGAAGGATCCCGGCCAGTCCGCCGGCCACGATACCCGTTCCAATGGAAACCGGAATCGACAGGATGCTGGCCGGTGAAAATGTTCCGCCCTGCGCCAGCCCGGTGAACGCCGTAAACAGAACAATGACAAACACATCATCTACCGATGCTCCGGCAAGAATCAACTGCGGGATGCTCTTTTTAACTCCATATCCTTTCTCCATCAGATTCAGCATTTTGGGAACGATCACGGCCGGAGACACTGCTCCCACCACAGCTCCCATGATGGCCGCGTCCAATACGGAGATTCCCAGAAGCCGCGGCGCCAAAAGGATCATTCCCATTATTTCAAAACAGGCCGGCACAAAGCACATGAGCACGGCCGGGCGCCCTACCTTTTTTAAATCCTGAATGTCCAGGGACAGACCGGCGCGCGTCAGGATAATGATCAGCGCAATCTGGCGCAAATCCGCCGAAATACCCAGAATAGATCCATCCAGCATGTTTAAGGCATATGGCCCCAATATCATGCCCGTCAGCAGCATTCCCAGCAGCCCGGGAAGTCTGATTTTCTGAAATGCCCGGCTGAGCAGCATTCCCAGAAGAAAAACCAGTGATAAACTTGTAAGCATACGTTGCAACCTCCGAATTCCTGTATTTTGTTTCCGCCCGCAGCACCGCTAAATGGCTGCCTCTCAGGGCGTGTTTGACCTGCAGGACAGACACAAAAAAAGCTGGTGACTCCTGCACAATGCAGAAGCCATCAGCTGTCATAAGCGGTTCTGGTAAATATTACACTACCATGGGAGACCTCATTCCCGGGTAACAGTATAGCAGACAAAGGCCGGAAATGCAAGTGGATTATCAAACACTATCTCTTCATCATCGCAATCTCTGACTCCGGCAGCACTGCCCCGCCGGCGGTATCGATCTCCGGGCAGCGTTCCATCAGAATGGCCTGCAGTGCCCGTCCTGCTTCCTTGGAGGTTTCCGCCCAAATATTCTTTTTATCCGCAGTGATGAGATTTATCGTCAGATAATGGGCCTGTTTTATGGAATTGCCTACTTTCACATCATAGACATTGTCCGTTAAGTACGCGCCTGTGATCCGGCTGACTTTTAATACGCCAAGGCTGGTGCTGTTGTAAAGCGCAATATAATCCCTGGTAAGTATGCCGCTTTTCTGACCTGTTGTTACTGCCTTTATCTTTCCCAGAAGATTTACGATCAGACTGTCCGGCTCTACAGCCTGGTTATCAAACTCACGCATCTCTCCCTCGCTGCAGCCACCTGCCGCGGCAATTCTGCTGATCCATTCTTCCATGCTTCTTCTCATATCCTTTGTCACAAGAAAGAGGATTCCTCCGAAAAACAGCGTCACGATCAGGAAGAAGATTCCAATCACAATCCCAACCTTCATGGTCTCATCATCCCCGGTCTGCATAAATTCCAGAGTCTTCCTGACGGACCAGATCAGCCCTGCGAGGCCTCCTGCCATAAAAAGCCCCATAATAATACAGCTGGTCCTGCCGCGGCTTCCCATGCTTTTCTTGTATGCTTTAAAAACGGATCTCTCCGGGTAATTCTTCTTTATGTATTCCTCATTCATACGCTTAAAATAATCTTCCATTTTTTTGCCTCCTTATCTCCCGCCGATGGCTTTACCCACGGAAATACCGTATATTGTCATGAATTATCCTCCAGGCCGCCGCTCATTACGGCCTTGTCGCGGAGTCCCATCTTCTTTGCAAGTTCAGGATTAATAGTCTGATACTGCGAAATTACCTGATTCGCTGTCTTCTGGTTCATGGAGAAGCTGTGTTCCCTGCCGTCTCTGGTAAGACATACCAGTTCCTGGACGGAACTTCTCCCAACACTTCTCACCTGATACCACGCCCTGGTTATCTCCTCATTAGACAGTATCTCCGGTTTATCGTATGCCCCGTAGGTAAAATACCTCCCGACCCAGAAGCGGCCGGCCAGTTTTTCCGCGCTCTGGAAATCAGATTCCAGATAATCCATGGTTACCTCCGGATGGCTGTCTAAAAATGACTGGATACTCTTTATGTGGCCTTTTTTGAACAGCCTGGACAAAATGAAGAGTCCCAGGCACATAAGGACAGTGCCCAAAGCAGTCGTCATCATGGCGCTGCTTGGCGTCTGGTTGTCCAGCAGTCCATCCCACAGGTAGTAATTCCCGCCGCTGCCCTCCAGCCCGTAGTAATCCAGAGCTTTCTGGTAATACTTTTCGCCTTCATCCTTCATTCGTTTCATGGTTCCGGTAATAGTGCTTCCCTGAGGCGGCGCCTCGCGGACCCCATTCAAATAATCCCAGGTTTCATCCATAATCCGTTCCAGTTCTTCACTCCTCGAAACGGAGGAACGCACCGGTATGGCTCCCAGCTCCTCATCCAGGATGAGATAATAGGTATCGGACTTCGTCCTGATTCCACTGCGCGTCTTGTAGGTTTCCATAAATGAATCCAGCACATATTGAACATGAAGCGTCACATATTCATTTTTAACCTGTTCGGTGTTATAAACTTCATTCAGCGGCAGCGGCCCGCGGATATATTTGATCAGATAGCTCCCAATGATCATCACGATCCCCAGACCAAGGGCCGTTATAATCAGTCCGACCGGAGCGGTAGACTTAACAACGCCTTTCTTCAGTTCCTTTTCCAACAGGCTGTTCCTGCCATGGTTCTGTTCCATACTTCATTTCCTCCTGCGCTTGTACTTTTGAATCCTATAGTTTAACGCTGTACCTCACCATAAAGTTATTCTATCCAAGTATAACAGATATTCCGGACTCTGCTGTTTATCCTGTCTCAAATGATTGATTTTATGTTTAAAAGTATTTTCCCGATGCTTCTCTGGAACAAAGAGTCCGGCGCGCCGGCGCGCGGTTGCTTCAGCAACCATATTTCCTTGGCGCGAAGTGTGCATCCTCCCGGAGGGTTTCTATTTTATAGGACGAACTTTCCTGTGAAATAGAAAAGCGGCAAAAGAACTCACCCGCTCTCCTGCCGCCTTGACAATTCACTTAAAATCTCCAATTAACATTCTACGATAAACGCTTCTCCCGCCTCCTCACCGAAGCTGATCAGTCTCTCCTTAAGCGCGTTCTTTATCTCTTCATACGCCCGGTCATCGACGAGATTCACCTTTTCCAACGGGTCATTGACCAGATCAAACAGATACTTTTCCTTATAAACCGGGCTTCCGCTCTCCTTCCATGGATCGCGGTCCGGGGCGTGAACCACGTATTTATACCGGTTTGTGCGCAGTGCGCGGCCCACAAAGCTCTCACTGATCTGGATATAGACTGCCTCCTCCCAGTCAGGATTACACGCCTCCTGAAGCGGCCGCCCCTGGAGTCCCAGAAGCTCTGTATCGAATCCGGCGGCAGACAGAATCGTCTTCGGCAGGTCTAAAAGGCTTACCACCTTCTCCTCCCGCTTTCCCTTTTCAAATTCAGCCCCTTTGATCAGCAGCGGAACGTGTATGGTTCCCTCGAAGCTGTTGCGTTTATAGTCATCATATCCGCCTTCCGCCACCTCATCTGCGTGGGTGCGGAAATGGCAGCCATGGTCACTGCCGTATATCACCATGGTATCCTCGTAGATCCCTCTCTCCTTCAGCGCATCCACGACGCGGCCAAAATTCCGGTCAAGGGCATGGCAGCAGCCAAGATAATCTGGGTAGAACCGTTCCCAATCTCCCCTCCCAGGCTCCAGATCCGAGGGCGGTACAAATCCGGCGAACTGCTCCCGGCTTCCGTCCGGCCCCTCGTAATCGGCCCGGTCATTCTGGTGATGCGGTTCGATATGGGAAACCATCAGGAAAAATGGTTTCTCATCTTCATACTCCTCAATATAGCGCACCGCGTAATCTGTCAGACAGTCGGTCCGGTATCCGGTAAACTCCAGCTTATTTCCGTCCTTGTCAAAGATATATCCGCCGTATCCGTGGGAGGTAAATTCCAGCACATCGGCCGCCATCCAGTAGTCGTCGTAACCTCCGCGCCTTTCGGCCGGCACAGGGACCGTCTCATAATGGTTCTCATCTTCATCGGATGCCAGATGCCATTTCCCCACGTAAGCCACCCGGTATCCGGCTTCCCGCAGATATTTAGCCAGCGTCTTCTGATCCAGCGGCAGGGAAACCGCATTGCGGTAGCAGCCGGTCTGTGTCGGATACAGTCCCGTCTGGAGCATGGCTCTGGCCGGTCCGCAGACTGGCTGGGGCGTAAAAGCATTGGCAAAATTCACCGCGTCCCCACGAGCAAACTGATCCAGCCTGGGCGATACGGGAAGCGGCTGGCCGTTGCAGCCCAGCGTATCCGCCCGCTGCTGGTCGGAAAAGAAAAATACAATGTTCTGTCTCTGTTTCATAAACTGCCTCCTATTCTTTCACCGCACCGGCCGTCAGACCGGCAATCATATATTTCTGAAGGAAAATAAAAATCACGAGAATCGGAACTGCGGCTCCCACGGCGGCGGCCATAACACGGCCCCAGTCGTAGTTGTATTCCCCCAGGTACGTCATGGCAATACCGGAGGCCAGCGTCCTCATCTCCGTCTTATTCACCAGAGTTAAGCCCCACAGGAAATCTTCCCAGGAAATCAGGAAGGAATACAGGCCCACAGCCAGAATTCCCGGCTTAACCAGCGGGAGTATCACCTGCACCAGGGTTCTCCCCTTGGAACAGCCGTCGATGTAAGCCGCCTCCTCCAGGGACTTGGAAATCGTATCAAAAAAGCCTTTCAGAATCCATACCGACATGGGCAGCGCATTGGTGGAGCAGGCCAGAACCAGCGCCGTATACGTATTTAACAGGCCCAGACGGAAATACATGTTGTAAAGAGCGATTAGAAGCGTCATGGCCGGAAACATCTGCGTTGAGAGAAACAGCATCATCACGAACTTGTCGCCTTTAAACCGGTACCGGGAAAATGCATAGGCCGCCAGCACTGCCAGCGTCAGCGTCACCAGTGTGGTAATTCCCGAGACGATAATATTATTTTTATAGAAAATCAGGAATTTTCCGTCGGTTAAAATCCCCTTGTAATTGGCCAGCGTGGCGTTTACCGGCAGAAACTGGGGCGGCAGACGCAGAATCGCTTCATTGGGCTTTAAGGACGTGAGCAGCATCCAGTAAATAGGGAATACGAAGCAGATCGTGGCGGCCAGAATCGCCGCATACATAAGAATTTTCCGATAAGTTTTCTTCTTCATTTGCCCACCTCCTAATATTCCACTTCTTTGGAAGAAAGAACCCTGTTATAAACCGTAGAGAAGATTACCAGGAACACGAGCCAGCAGACACCGATGGCCGCGCCCTTGCCCAGATTGAAGCCCGAAAATGCCGTCTCATACGTATACAGGGGCAGCGTAGTGGTCGCGCGGACCGGACCGCCTCCTGTCATGGTGAAGAACAGAACGAACATCTGGAAATTCGACACGATGGAGGTCAGCGTCACCGTTTTCACAACCGGCATGATGCACGGCACTGTGATGCACCAGAACTTCTGTGCTCCGGTGGCTCCGTCGATCTCCGCCGCCTCTTTTAAGTCCTCCGGCACGGTCTGCAGTCCGGAGAGAAGCATGATCATCATCAGCGGCATCTGTTTCCATACCGCCGAAATGATAACGCCCAGCATGGCCGTCTTCGGGCTTCCCAGGACGCTGTAATCCCCCAGACCCAGAAGGTAATTGACAATGCCGTACTGCGGCTGAAAGATAAACATCCAGGTGACCGCCACCACCAGCGACGGGATCGTCCACGGAAGGAATAAAAGGCTTCTGAACACCTTTCTTCCTCTGAGGCTTCCGCTATTCAGCAGCAGCGCCACCCCCAAACCTATAAAAAACTGGGCGATGACCGTCCCGCACACATAGACCAGCGTTCTCCCGAAGGTCCTGATAAACTCCGAGTCGGTAAAGACCGCTTTATAATTGGAAAAATTGTTCCATCTAATATTACCCATATCAAGCAGATTGTAATGAAAAAAGCTCATTCCAACCACTACAAAAACCGGGATGATGATGGTGACTGTCAGCATCGCCAGAGCGGGTACCAGAAGCATCACCATGAACCAGTTAATTTTTTTCTTTTTTCGCGTTATTTCACCCATAATACAACCTCCAATAGATACAAAGGGAGCGGATGCAGGATGATCTGCAGCCGCTCCTGATTGCTACGGTGGCTCGCGCGCAGTGCGGGCGAGTGATCGTTCAGACTGATGAGTTCAGTTCCATTCTTATTGACCGTACATTTCTTTGATCGTCTTATTGGTTTCTTCCAGTACGGTTTTAATATCTTCATTATTGACAACGATCCGTTCGATCGCCTTTGTCACCTCATTCATGGCATTGTCAAACATCGCATTGGTAGCCGGAAGCGGGCTGGCCGTCTCAGACTGTTTGTTAAATACTTCCATGAAGTAATCTTCGTTCATCTCCGGAAGAGTCGCTATGGATTTTCTTGCGGAAAGCACTGCGTTGGATTTGTGGTATTTCACCATGGCATCCTTTCCGATTAAATATTCCACCAGGCGGACTGCTGCTTCTTTATGCTCTGATTTTGCAAATACACCCAGCTGATGCTCTGTATACACCGTCTCACTGCGTCCGGTCTTTCCTGTCGGAATCACGGCGATTCCCATCTTCTTGTCAAAATCCTCTCCCAGTCCGCTGCTGCTTCTGAATGCGCTGCGTCCCATATCGCCATCGAAGATGATGCCGATCTGGCCTGATGCAAATAAACCTCTTAAATCCTTGATTTCCAGACCTGCCGGAATTACTTTTTCATCCACCAGCTGTTTGGTCCACGTGAGCGCTTCCACATTGCCTTCGTTATTTAAATCAACGTTTCCGCTGTCGTCAACAAAATGACCGCCGTACGTATAGAAAATGCCGTTAAACACGGTACCGGTGTGGGCTACCTTGCCGGTTGGGATTCCCAGGCCATAGAGTGTATTGCCTGCATCGTCTTTTCCGAGCTTAGCAATGGCCCTGGCCGCTTCCGTCATCTCTTCCCATGTTGCCGGCGCTTTTTCCGGGTCTAAACCGGCCTTGGTAAATAAGTCCTTATTGTAATACATGGCGATGGGATGCGGTGCCCAGGATAAGGCCTTTACCTTTCCGCCATACGTCGTTCCCGATAAATAGCCGGGATAAATATCGTCCAGCACATCTCCGGAGGCCAGATCATCCAGTTCTGCCAGGATTCCCGCTCCGTTAAATGCGCTCATCATCTGAGAATTTCCCATGATGACATCGGCTGCATTGCCGGAGGTTCCTGCGATTAAGACCTGATCCTTATACTGGTTGAACGGGATCGCCTGGGACTCCACCTTGATGTCGGGATTGGCCGCCATGAAATCATTCAGAAGCTCTTTGAAAATATCTGAAGTGGCTTCCTCCGCCTCCAGCCAGTTGCTCATGGTGATCGTCACCTGTTCTCCGGATGCGCCTTCCCCTTTCGTCTCTTCCTTTTTCGTCTCCGCCGGTGCGGCAGTCGTCGTCTCCTTCGGCGCGGCGGTGGTAGCTGATGTGTTGTTACCTCCGCATCCACTTAAGGCTAACCCACTGACCATTACGGCTGACAGTACAACAGCAAGCGTTTTTTTCATAAAAAAATCCTCCTTTTTTCTATTTCGGTTTGCTTCATTCCGCTTAACTTTTATACTCTCATTATAACAGAGGCTGATCAAAAGAGAAGGGACCCAAAATTTTGTTTTAGTGCTGTTTTTATAGTTTTTAAGTTTATTATGCATGATTATTGTGCACTTTATCTCTCCCCATTAGGTGTGACTCCGTATTTCTCCTTATAGATTCGTGCAAAATGCTTTGTGCTGCTGTATCCTACCATTTCCGCGATATTCACGATTTTTAAATCTGTATTTAAAATCAGCTTTCTCGCCTTTTCCATGCGTAAGTCCGTTACGTAATCGATATACTTTTTCCCCGTCTGTTTTTTAAACAGCGTGGAGAAGTAGGCCGTGTTCATGTGAACCACCTGGCTGACCTCCTCCAGGCTGATGTTGCGGTAAAAATTATTTTCTATGTACTGGACCGCCCTGCCGATGCTTCCGCTCTCCTCCGGCACCGTCCCCTTCTCTTCCTTCGTCTCCGCCTGCTCTCTGATCCCCAGGAGGCGCGAGGTGCAGTCTGTCAGTTCAAAACGGTTGACCGGCTTTAAAATGTATTCCCGCACTCCGCACCGGATCGCCGTTCTGGCATACTCAAAATCCCGATACGCGCTGATCACCACATACTGGGTCGTAATTCCCGCGGCCAGCGCCTTCTCGATCATGGCCAGCCCGTCCAACACCGGCATGCGGATATCCGTGATGACCGCATCCGGATTCCACACAGCCATGGTCTTATAACCCTCCATGCCGTCACCGCACTCCCTCACCTCGATATCCCCGTAGAAATTCTCCAGAATCTTTCTGATCCCCTGTCGTATGATCGCCTCATCGTCACAGATCAAAATCTTTATCATCGTCCTCTTCCCCCTCTTTCCGCAGCGGAATTCTCAACGAAACAATCGTTCCAATTCCATTTCCCGAACGCAGCGTCACCCGGCTGTTTCCCCCAAACAGAAGCTTCAGGCGCCTGCTTAAATTCCGCAGCGCAAAACAATCCAGAGTCTCCTCCTGGCTGTCCGGCATTAACAGTTCCCTGATTCTGGCGATGCGCTCTGCCGGAACCGCCATACCGTCGTTAAAAATCCTGATTACAAGGAACCCACGCCGCTTTAAAACGGAAACCAGCAGGCGCTTGTGCTCCGGCGTATCCTCGAAACCGTGTTTAAATGCATTTTCCACCAGCGGCTGCATGGTCAGTCTCGGAATCTTTTCCGCCATGCACTCCTCATCTATTGCGTATTCCACGAGAAAACGGTCCGGGAAACGGATTTTCTGTATGGTCACGAAATTCCGCACATTCTCGACCTCTTCTCTGACCGCCACAAGGGTGGACGGCTCCATGGAATAGCGCATCATCATGGAAAATGCCTGTGCCATATCCACAATCTCATAATTATCCCGAATCAGCGCCAGCATGGAGATGCTCTCCAGCGTGTTGTAGATAAAATGAGGGTTAATCTGGCTCTGAAGCGCCTTAAGAGTAGCCTGCTGGCTTTCAATTTTGACCAGATACTCGCTTTCAATCAGGCGCTTCATATCCTTTACCATGGTATTTAAGCTCTGTACCAGTTCTCCGATCTCATCGGGATGATCATCGCAGACGACCACGTCTAAATTCCCTGTGGCGATCTCCCTCGTCGCATCCCGCAGCGTGATGATTCTCCTGGAAAACCAGTCCGCCAGCAGCTTGTCGCTGAGATAGATCAGGATAATAAGGACTACCATGCCGATCAGGAAATAAATCAGGGCCGCGCCGTAGCCTCTCTGCAGTTCCTTTAACTGAAGCCGGAACTCCACGTCCTGCCCAAGAGCCGAGGAATGGGAGTACACCGGGACGAAATGGCCGCCTTCCCTGTAGGAGTCGGAGATAATCTCGTTTCCACTGCAGATGATCTCATCCCCGCTGCCCTCCACCAGATCGTAAAAAGGCTGAATCATCTTCTGTTTATCCAGCTCCACATAGACCAGACCCTGTACCTCTCCGTTCTTGACGCTGACTATATTGGACGCCAGAATCCAGACCGGCCTCCCGTCCTGCAGGGAATCTCCGTCCTCCCGGACAAAGGATGTATCCCCCGCCAGCAGTGCCTCAAACCAGGGCGCACCGGCACAGGCCGCCGATAGATCCTTGTCGGAAAAGTCTCTGGAAAACGTCTTATCGGCCTCCTTAATGTAGATGGATATCGCGCCTGTTCGTCTTCCCACAGTGCTCATATTGGTCAGGCGGTTCCTGATAAAATCCCTTAAATCCAGCTTTTCCTTATAGGTTCCCGTCACGTAATCATCAATGGCATTTTGTACATTGATGTCCGTTACCATCAGATTCATGCCCTCCTGTGCCTGTGCGAAATACGAATCCAGTTCTTCCACCGTCTTGTCCAAAAGCATCTGAGACTGGCGTTTTGAATTCTCCACGCTGACATTTATAAACACGAAAAAAACGATGGCAAAAATTATCATAATCGGTATAATTGCCACCAGCCAAGTCGATAAAGTAAGTTTTTTCTGAATGGACGCGTTACGGTAGCGTTCCATTTTCCAGACTTTTTTCATATTTCCCCAATCCAGTTTTTATCCAATTCTTATTTATTCTTTAATGGATTCTATTATAGCATCCCGGACTGAAAATGACAATTTCCCCTGTTCCTTCCGGTATCACGAGCTTCGGCCTCCGCATAAAATGATATATCTATGAGAAAGCAGGTGAAGCAACATGGCACACGTATCGAATCAGGCACAGCTGGCCGCCGCGCTGTACCGTCAGGAACCCTCCATACAGATAACCGCTGATTTCCCCCTCACTTCCCAGCTGAATATCCTGTATGATGTTGCGATAGAAAGTCTTGCGCCGTATTCCCTTCATACGCTGTTCAAGGATCCGGGCTATGACGGCTTTCTGTTCCGGATCTTCGGAGGCGGCGCCCTCCGGCTTGCAAACATCACCCTCGACGGTCGTTCAGAGGACCATGATCCGGCTTCCGTGCTGGCGCGTTCCCTCATCTGCGTGACGGACGGCTCCCTCTGTCTGGATACGCAGTCCGTGTTAAAAAATAACAGATCCTACAGCGACGGCGGCGGAGTCCGGATCTGCGGCGGCACCGGCTGTACGAACCGCTTTGAAATGAACGGCAGCGCAAGGATCACCGGCTGTTCCACCCGGGCAAACGGCGGCGGGGCGGCGGTCTCCTTAAGCAGTCCCGACGACTGCATCTCCATCTCAGACCAGGCCGTGATCGACCACAATTCGGCTCTGAACGGAGGCGGACTCAGTTTCACTTCCGAAATCCCCTGCCTCGGCGGCACCCTGGCTGTCATGGAACAGGCGCGGATCACGGACAATGTTTCGCATTTTACAGGCGGAGGCATCTCATTTTCGGGATACCGGCCGGGAGACAGCGCGCCCTCGCTTCTCGTGCTGGATGGATCAGTCGTTCTTTCCGGGAATACCGCCGTTCACGGAGGCGCCGTCTTCTTTTACGGAGCAAACTGCGGAGACCGTATGATCGTGACGGATGGCGTCACAATTGCCGCCAATACGGCCGCAGGGACGGGGGGCGGCATCTGCTGTCTGGCGCCCACCGCGGGGGCGGACCTCCTGATCACCGAATCTGCTGTCAGCGGCAATACCGCGGGGACCGGAGGCGGCATCTATCTGCTCACGAATTTCGGCGGAGCCGTGACGTTTCTTGATAGCCGCCTGTCTGACAATACGGCGCAAAGCGGCGATTCCGGGTCCGGCGGCGGGCTGTGGTTTAAGAACACCGCCGCTGACCTGCCTGCCGTCATAACGTTAAACGGGACCGAGATAAACCATAACACGGCCTCCTCCCGCGGAGGCGGTATTGCCGCTTCCGGGCAGTCACGTCTCACCTTCTTGAGCGGATCTGTCCATGACAACCGTTCCTCCCGCTACGGCGGAGGCGTCTGGCTCCGTGACCGGAGTGTATTTGCCATGAACGGCGGTGAAATCCTGGATAACCACGCCGTCTACGGCGGCGGCTTCTACAACGATACCGGCGCAGCCCTGCTGATCACCGGCGGCACCGTCAGCCGAAACAGCTCGGACGCGGGAGGCGGCATCTATAACGCAGAGCAGTCCAGCGTCACCCTCTCCTCAACCGGGGATTTCGGCGGTGAGGGCACGAACACCGCCGCCCTGTACGCACCGGGCATCTACAACAGCGGAGAGCTCCGGGCCGAAAACACACGGGTCATCACAAACGGTGTCTATCTCTCCTCGCAAAACTCCATCGTCAGGATCGTAGGGCCGCTGGCCGCCGGTTCCAGGATTCAGATTGACAGCTCCGGCTATGTAAGCCCCAACGACGCTGGCATTCCCATCGTAATAGCCGAGGCGGCTCCTCCCTACCGGCAGCTGACCGAGACGGACCGGGAATCATTTTTAAAGCCGCCCTCCGGCTTTGATGGATGGGAAATACGGCTGAGCGGCGATTTGACCCAGATTCTGCTGGCGCCGCCTTTGTTTCCTTAACTATTTCTTCCTCACCGGATAACACACCTCCGTCACCATTTTCTCCGGATCCGATGTGTCGTGGGGGCTGACATGGTAGATGCAGAACGAAGCACCATCGTACTCGTAACCGTTGTCGTGAATCCAGCGGGCTACCGCCTCGTTGACTCTGGTAATCTGTGCATAGCTTCCCTGGTAGGTAGCGGAAGCGATCAGCACAGGCGGCACGGTCTTAAATTTCACATGCTCCGTGTCCTTATATGTTCCTGCAACAGAAATCTGAATCTCCACATCCACATCCTGCTCCTTGTAACCTTCATCGTGGAAGACAGCCAATCCATACACCGGGGATGCCATCTGCAGATTCTGACTGCCCGTCTCCCCATGGAGAATTCCCCATAAAATATGCTCCTGGTCGTAGGCCGGAATCACTTTTCTGACACTTGCGACATACCTCTCCGGCAGAGTTTTTAACGTTACCTGATAATCCATCATATTTCCATCCTCTCTGATCCATTCGATGGTGTTATCAAGAAGCTGCAGCTTCGTACCGATGTCGCCCAGCTGGTCCTCCAGCTCTTTCTTCTTAACCCGGAGAAACTTTTCCATTTCCTCCGGTCCGCCGCAGCAGTTTAAGATTTCGCGGATAACCGTCAGGCCAAATCCCATGGATTTCAGGCTCTGGATCTGCCCCGCCACGGAGAGCTGGTCCTCCCCATAATACCGGTAACCGGTGGCGGGATCGACTACTCTTGGTTCCATAAGGCCGATTTCATCATAATGGCGCAGCATACGGATACTGATTCTCGACAGCTTTGAAAAATCACCAATCTTCAACATTTTGTCACCTCACATATATGTGTTTTTGAGCTCAATATCACTATAGACCGTACCACAGTGTGAGAGTCAAGCCCGAATTGAAATATTCTCCCGCCATCTGAACTGTTACAGCATTTCCCCCATATACCGCTTCAGCGGGCTGATCCCGGGATCATACAGAAGCTCCACTGCATTTAGAATATCCTCTTTTAATGCCGCCTTTAATCCATCAGCAGCCTCATTCCTCAGGCAAACCGGTTCCTCTCCCCCGGTTTCTGTCCATAGCGCCACATCCTCCAGCTCAAAGGGCCCGTTCCGGAAATGCCCCAGCAGGCATCCTCTAAACGCACCATCAATCAGCAGATATCCCAGCACATCGTATTCCGGGTGTGTAAATGTATCCTTCAGCCAATGCTCATTGGACTTCACCAGAAAATCATTTTTGTGGAGAATAAAAACGGAATGTTTCTCCGTTTCCTTTGGTACATTCTCCACTGTATCAGACGGATCCCCCTCCAGCAGCTGTAAGTCCTCTCTGCGGACGTATCCCCCTTCATACGGCGCCAGCGTTCCATTTGATTCCAGCCGTTCCAGCACGCCTTTTATTTCCTTTAATGGAAGCCTGTAGAAGGACCTCACCATGGCCGCGTCAATCCAGACATTCAGCCACACAAACCGCCTTACCAGTTCCTCTTCCGCCTCCTCCTTCGTATACCGTTCCAGATTCACATCGGGAAACTCAGATTCGAACGGATACCAGGCGCGATCCCATTCGCTGTCCGCCTGATCTTCGAATACGAGGAATTTCTCCTGCAGGCGGTGCAGGGCGGGCGTGATCTCCTTCGTCAGCATACCCGTGAACTCCTTCATCACATGGATCGTCATCGGGCCTTCCCGGTTCAGAAGTTCAAAGAGTTCCAGTTCCGTATCCGTAAGAGGCTTGTCCTTCCGATAGACAGCCGCGAACAGCTCCAGTTCGTCCGCATAAATGTAGGCAATATTACCATTCTGGAATCTTCCCTTCAAAATAGTACGGCTTCCCCTCATCTTATAGCAATACTTCCTGTCGTCAAATGCCGCGCGGTATAAAAGCTCCGGCGGAGAGCCCGGACAGCTCCAGTATACGCAGAGTACGGGAGACATCTGCTTAAACAGCACTCCATATTCCTTCTTCCCGGCGGGCTTTGTAAAATGCTGGCGTTCCAGACGCAGCTTTAAATATGTATTTCTATTCAACTGAACATACCTCCATGTCATTTTATCCTGATCGCGCATTTTACGAAATGTTTATTCGTTGTGCATTCACTACACACTTTCACCATGTGAGTTCCCGTTTACGCAGAAATACTCATACATAAACGGGAACTCTCCCTATATCACTGATCTGCTGACCGCTCTTCGTTGTCCTGGTACCACTCCATATTCTTCCTGTTGATCCATTCCGTGGAAACGTCCATCGCCGCCCGGCACGCATTGGTCTGATCCAGCGCATTCAGCATGACAAAATCATGGATGATCGCCTGGAAACGAAGCGCCGTCACTGACACGCCTGCCGCCCGCAGCTTTTCGGCATAGGCCTCACCCTCGTCTCTCAGCACATCCGCCTGGCCGTTTAAGATCATGGCCTGCGGAAGATCGGTAAGGTGATCGGTACATGCCCTTAACGGAGATGCGGTGATCTGGTTTCTGCAGCATTCCGATGTGGTGTACTGATCCCAGAACCACATCATGCCCGCCCGGTATAAATAGTAGCACTCCGCAAACTCACAGTACGACGCCGTATCGAAACAGGCGTTGGTCACGGGATAATAGAGAAGCTGCTTGTGGATAGCCGGCCCCCTTCTGTATTTGGAGAACAGCGTCATGGCGATCGCCATATTACCGCCCACGCTGTCTCCGGCCACGGTCAATGTATTACCATTCAGCCTTCTTCCCATCTGTTCAAACAGCTGGGGCAGCTGGCAGAGTACACTGTAGCACTGCTCAATGGCGGTCGGATAACACGCCTCGGGAGACCGGGTGTATTCCGGGAAAATGACCGTACAGCCGGTCCTGGCGGCCAGCTCTCTCACCAGCTTCTCATGCGTATGGAAACTCCCGAATACCCATCCGGCCCCGTGAATGTAGAAAATCACATTTTCTGCAAATTCACTGTTTATCGGTGTTACCCGGTATACGGGAATGCTTCCCCAATGGCCTGTCTCGACCATGGAAGCCTCCACCTGGGCCGGATACATGTAGACCGGCGCGTCCTGGGCCTTCTCCAGCACCCGGCGTCCCTCTTCCGGCGGCAGTTCAAAAATCAGCGGCGGAACTGAATTCTCAATACAGACAGTCTCCGCCGCCGGTTCCAACAGTACTCTTCGATTCATAGATTTCTCCCATCTGATATGATGTTCTAATGGCATCCTATTCAGAAAAGCAGAATCTGGACCTTAAAAATTACGCCGTCAAAGCTGACCCGCATGATTCCATGATACTTATCCACAACCTTCTCCACGGAGGAGAGACCAATCCCCACTCCGCTGTGTTTTGTGGAGTAATACTTCCCATCCTTTAAAATTACATCCCGCTGATATGTATTCTGAATCTGAAGGACCAGCTGTTTCCCTCTCATTTCCGCCTGAATCTCCACATGACCGGCGCCGTCCTCCATACCGCTGCACGCCTCCAGCGCGTTCTCTAAAAGATTGCCGAAAATAATGCACAAATCCATATCGGAAACATCCGGTATCTCCGAAAGATCCGCGCTGATATCCAGCCGGATCCCGGCTGCCTCCGCTGCCGCCGCGTAATGGCGCAGTATGACATCGGCAATATGGTTCCGGCAGATGGAAGTCTCTGTTCCCTCTATATACTCCGGAATCAGCTCTTTTACATATTCCTTCAGCCCTTTTATATCCTCCGCCTCCACAAATCCGTTGATGGACAGGAGATGGTGCCGCCAGTCATGCTTCAGCCGCGACGTTTTTTCGATGCTCTCCAGAAGTTTACCGTACTGCTCCTTCTGCAGCGTGAGCTGGGCCGAAACCGTTTCCGCCTGCTGTACCGCCGTAATTCCCTTGTACGCCTGAATTAACATCTGCAGCGTCACGTAAAAGAATGCATAGGTGGCAAACGACCAGAGAATCACGAAAACCACGTCACCCGGCCCCGTATGGACCCCGGTTATCCAGTAATCATTGACAATTTTCACATAGAATATCAAGTACGTCAGCGCCGGAATAATCCAGATATAGTTCCAGAAAGAAAGTGACAGCCGAAAATCAATCACCTGCTTATACAGCTTTGCCATTAAAAGCCGCAAAAGAGGCGTATAGGCCGCCAAAACGGCCAGAACCAGCACCATCTTCGTCGTCTCCGCCGCGGAATCCAGGTTCAGCAGATTCCCGATCACCTTTGCAATCGCCACAATATTTACATATAAATTCAGCGTCACCAGCACTATAAAAAGGATTTCAAAGGCGCTGCCCTTTATCACAATCCGGAATACCACCACCGACACCAGAAGCCACAGACATATCCCATAAATGTTATATTCCCGCAGCGGCGATCCCGGAACGAGAAACAGGATGGTAACTGCCGCGGTCACCGTTATATCAAACAGAAACAGTGCAGCCGACCTCCAGTATCCCAGCCGCAGCCGCGATTTGAATGAGAAAAACAGGAAAAATGCGAATACGCAGCAGCAGCACATCACCCGCAGCGTAATGCATGCCATATCCACCAGCGTCATACTCATCTGCGCGCGATCCTCACTTTCCGCAGCCTGCCCTTAATTGGTTTTTCCTGAAGCTTTTCCAGTACCTCCTGACCCTTACCGTTTAGAATCTCCACGTATGTCAGGCTTTCCCTGATGTCAATAATACCGATATCTTCCGCCCCAATCCCATCGATATTGCAGATCGTCCCCACAATGTCCACTGCGCGCATCTTCGATTTTCTCCCGCCCCCGATTGAAAGACGCGTGATTCCAGCGTTTAAGGCGGCTCCCTTTTGCGCTTTCGGAGCCCGCCTCTCCCTCTGACGCGCCCAAAAGGCCTTCGTCATCTCCTCATCCGGTTCGGGGCATGAAGTCACCGGAAGTTCGCGCCCCATATAGGCTTCCACCATATGAAGCATCCGCTCCTCGTTCTCACACAGGAGACTTACGGCTCTCCCCTTTTCTCCGTTTCTTCCTGTCCGGCCGATGCGGTGTACGTAGGTCTCACGGCCGCCCGGGAAATCATAATTCACTACGAGATCGATCTTATCGAAATCAATCCCCCTGGCCGCAACATCGGTTGCGATCAGATAGCGGAATCCGCCTCTCCGGAAAGCGTCCACTGTTTTTAAACGCTCCCTCTGCTCCATTTCTCCATGAATCATCCCACAGAATATCCGGTCTCTCTTAAGCTTCTGAAGGAGCACATTTACCATCTCTCTGGTTCCGCAGAATATCATGCAGCTCTCCGGGTTTTCCAGAATCAGAACCTGTTTCAGCAGGTCGTATTTCTCTTCCTGGTCCGTGCGGTATACCGCCTGGGAGATCGCGGGTTCCTCTTCCTCTGTATCCGCCTCCGGGGCAATCATGACGGCGTCCGCCATATACTCATCCACCAGGAGCCGCACCTTCTCATCCAGTGTAGCTGAGAACAGAAGAACAGTTCCGCCTTTCGGCAGAAGAGCCATGATCTGTTTCACCTCGTCCAGGAACCCCATGTCCAGCATGAGATCCGCCTCGTCGATGACCAGATACCGGATCCCGGTGAGTTTTAAACAGTCCCTCTGAATCAGATCCATGACGCGGCCCGGAGTTCCCACGACAATGTGAGACTTCTGTTTGATCGTGCGTATCTGCTTATCAATCGGAAAGCCGCCAAAGACCGCCGGGACCTTCAGGCGTTTGCCTCGTCCTATGTGAAACAGCTCGCTGCTCACCTGGACCGCCAGTTCCCTGCTGGGCTCCAGAACCAGCGCCTGCGGAAGATTCTCTTCCCAGACAATCTTTTCACAGAGCGGAATACCGAATGCCGCCGTCTTTCCCGTCCCCGTCCTGGACCGTGCCGCCACATTCTTTCCTTCCAGAACCGCAGGGATCACTTCCCGCTGTATCTCCGTTGGTTCGTGATACCCCAGGAGCTCCAATGCACGGACGATCTCCTTAGAAAGGGCGTACGGAAGAAATCCGTTGGGGGACACCGTATCTGTATTCATCTCTATTTCCAAACCACTTTTATTCTCTGACATAATTAAATTCCTTCCATAGTAAGAAAACTGAATTCCGGATTCCTCCCAATAAAATAAAATCAGAAGGCAGGCCATACCATAACCTGCCGGCTGATTTTATTATACAATGGATTGAAGCCAGAATCTACTGGCAAATATAGTTCCCATACATACTGTCTCTCTCACCGGTCTGCCCTGGGAAGGAAAGGCGGGCATACGGATCAGAGAACGACGTTTCCTGCTACTGGAAAAATAGCAGGAGCATTCCGGCCGCCACCGCCGAGCCGATGACACCGGCCACATTGGGGCCCATGGCGTGCATCAGTAAAAAGTTGGAGGGGTTGTATTTCTGGCCTTCCTTCTGTACCACGCGGGCCGCCATCGGGACCGCGGAAACGCCTGCGGCGCCAATCATGGGGTTCACTCTGCCATTAGACAGTTTACACATCACCTTGCCAAGCAGTACACCTCCGGCGGTTCCCACCGAAAATGCGATCAGGCCCAGAACAATGATCTTTAACGTATCCACCCGCAGAAATGCGTCCGCGCTGGCCTTTGCCCCAACAGTAATACCCAGAAAGACAGAGATAATATACATCAGGGAATTCTGTAATGCATCCACGAGGCGTGGGACACAGCCTGATTCTTTTATTAAATTCCCCAGCATCAGCATGCCGATCAGCGCGCCTGCCGACGGCAGAAGCAGGACCGTAAATAAGGTTACCACGATAGGAAATACGATCTTCTCCGTTTTACCGACCGCTCTCAACTGCTCCATCTTGATCTTCCGCTCTTTCTCTGTCGTGAGGAGACGGATAATCGGCGGCTGTATAATAGGTACCAGCGCCATATAGGAATAAGCCGCGATGGCAATGGCTCCCAGCAGATGCGGGGCCAGCTTGCTGGTTAAGTAAAGCGCCGTCGGCCCATCCGCGCCTCCGATAATTCCGATGGACGCGGCTTCCGTTCCCGCAAAGCCCAGCATAATCGCTCCGATAAAGGTTAAGAAGATTCCCAGCTGGGCCGCTGCCCCTAAAAGGAGACTCCGCGGGTTGGCCAGTAACGGACCGAAATCCGTCCCTGCGCCGATGCACAGAAAGATCAGCGGCGGATAGATTCCTAAATTGGTTCCCTGGTATAAATAATATAGAAGGCCTCCATTTTCGTCCCCCACCGCGGCGGCCATCAGGCCGGTTTTCGGAAGATTCACCAGAAGCATACCGAACGCAATGGGAATGAGAAGATAAGGCTCATATCCCTTATGAATCGCCAGATAGAGAAAGAGACAGGAAATTGCGATCATAATAAGTTCGCCGGGCATATGCAGGCCAAACAGCACGGTATCGCACTGAAACAGCTGTGAAAATCCGCTGCTCTTCCAGAACTCCAGTAAAATTCCATTCATCCTTTTAGCCTCCTTAAGAGATTTCGAGCAGCGGATCCCCTGCTGCCACGGAAGCGCCTTTTGAGGTAATGATGGAGGTCACCGTGCAGTCGCGCGGGGCGATAATCTCATTTTCCATCTTCATTGCCTCGATGATGACCAGCACTTCGCCGCATTTTACCGTCTGTCCGGAAGCTGCCGGAACCCCCAGAACGATTCCCTGAAGAGGCGCGGTGATCACTTCACCGCCTGCGGAGGCGCCGTTTCTCTTTTGCTCTGCAGCTGCTCCAGTTCCTCCTGCGGATTGATTCTGCGAAACAGGCCTCGCCGGCGCCGCATAACCACCGTCCTGCGCATTCCGGTGAATCTCTTCCACTTCCACCTCATGAACCACACCGTCAAGCACGATCCGAAATATTTTTATTCCCATGGTTTTAACTCCTTTTCCTGTTCTTTATCGTATGGATTCCTGTCGAGCATTTCTGGCCCACGCGCTGTCATAGTCTTCCACTCTGGTAATTCTCCGCACCACAATTTCGTCCGGATCCGCCGCCAGATATGCAGCAACCGCTGCAGCGACAAGTACCGCATCGCTTTTGTTTCCAGCTGTCGGCCCGGCGCCGGGCTCCTGTGAGGAAGGCACACCCTCCCGCCGTCTTAAAAGCCAGGCGCAGAAATCAATCATTAAGGAGAGCAGAAGCAGCACCAGAAACACAATCAGTATACTGAATCCGGAAATCAACAGCGTATCCGCCACAGTCACACTATCACCAAACATGACACACCTCCTACAATGGAATATTTCCATGCTTTTTCGGCATTTTCTGAACCCGCTTGCCGCGGAACGCCTCCAGCGCGCTGATAACGCGTTTTCTCGTCTCGGCCGGCATAATGACGTCATCCACATATCCTCTGGAAGCCGCCACATACGGATTCATCATTGCCTCCTGGTACTCGGCAATCTTTTCCTTCCGCCTGGACGCTCCGTCGGAAGCGTTCTTTATCTCTTTGGAGAAGATAATGTTAGCAGCCCCATCGGCTCCCATTACTGCAATCTCAGCATCCGGCCACGCAAAGACCGCGTCGGCTCCCAGATGTCTGGAGCACATTCCGATATAGGCCCCACCGTATGATTTTCTCGTGATTACCGTTATCTTCGGTACTACCGCCTCGCTGTAAGCGTACAGCATCTTGGCGCCGTGACGGATAATTCCATTGTGCTCCTGCATCGTACCGGGCAGAAATCCCGGCACATCCACCAGTGTAAGGAGCGGTATATTAAAGGAATCACACGTACGGATAAAACGCGCGGCCTTGTCGGAGGCATTGATATCCAGGCATCCCGCCATGGCCTTTGGCTGGTTTGCAATCACTCCCGTGCTCCGTCCTCCCATATGAATGAATCCGGTAATGAGATTGGGGGCAAAATACTCCTGATATTCCATGAACTGACCGCCGTCTGCCAGGGCTTCGATGACGGCCTTCATGTCATAGGGCTTCCCCGGGTTCTCGGGTATCAGTTCATTTAGGGAGTCAGTCATACGGTTCCAGTCGTCGCACAGATCCATTTCCGGCGGGTTCTCCATGTTGTTCTGAGGGAGATAGCCCAGCAGTTCTTTGATCTGCCGGATACAGCTGCCCTCATCCTCCGCCATATAATGGGCCACTCCGCTGATCGCATTATGGGTTCTCGCTCCCCCCAGCTCCTCCGCTGTCACCGACTCCCCCGTGACAGCCGCGATTACCGAAGGACCGGTTATAAACATCTGGCTTGTATTCTTTACCATGAAAATAAAATCCGTCAGGGCCGGCGAGTACACAGCGCCGCCGGCGCACGGCCCCATAATCACGGATATCTGGGGAATCACCCCGGAAGCCATAGTATTGTTATAGAAAATACGCCCATAGCCCGCCAGGGCATCCACACCTTCCTGAATGCGCGCTCCCCCCGAGTCATTAATGCAGATCATGGGGGCTCCCGCCTTCATGGCTGCCTCCTGCGTCTTTACAATCTTGTCCGCATGCATTTCTCCCAGAGAACCGCCTATCACGGTAAAATCCTGGGCAGTGGCATATGTAAGCCTGCCATTCACCGTTCCATATCCTGTTACGACGCCCTCTCCCGGGGACGGCTTCTTCTCCATGCCGAAATTCGTACAGCGGTGTTTCACAAATAACCCCGTCTCCACAAAGCTTCCTTCATCAAACAGCGCCAGAAGCCGCTCATGGGCGGTCATCTTCCCGGCCGAGTGCTGCCTTTCAATGGCCTTTTCACCGCCGCCCAGCCGTAGTTTATCCTTTAAAATCAACAGTTCTTCCTGTTTTTTTGTAGCCAACTCCCTTTCCCTCCAGACCGTCACTCAGACTTTTTTCTAAATTGCTCCGGCACACGATATAAACCGCCGGACAGATCGGCAATCTCTTCCAAAGATTTCGCCGCTAAGAGTTCACGCTTCGCCGCGTCAGGTGAGATGGCAAGATCCTGCGGATACGCTACCTTTCCTTCTCTCCGCATACGTTCGATCTCCCCGCTGCCCACCATGGAGCCCACCGGCGTTCCCTGTGCGATACACCCCAGCATCTTCGTGCGCTCTTCTGCGTTCTGCGCCTGGTAGAGATAGGCGATTCCCTGCTCCGTCACCACGTGAGTCACATCCTCTCCGTAGACCATGACAGGAGCCGCATCCATGCCGGCCTTTCTGCCGATCCGAACGGCATCCAGTTCCGGCACAAAGGCCGGGCCGTATTTGCTCTGGCTCTTTGTCATCTGAACCACCAGCTTCCGCCCGGAGGCCATGGAACCGGTCAGCGGAGCCATGTCGCGCCATGCTTTTGTCGTATGGCGGCGCCCGCCGGTGCTGTTTCCCATGTTGGGGGCACCGCCAAAGCCGCTGAGCCGTCCGCCCGTCACGGTCGAGGAGTTTCCCTCATAATCCATCTGGAGTGTGCCTCCCAGGAACAGGTCGATCCCATAGAGCCCTGCCACCTGGGCGGCCGCCCTGTTGGACCGGAGCATGCCAGCCTTTCCGGTAAAGAAGATGTCAGGTCTCGCAGCGGTATACCGCTCCATCCCCAGTTCTCCGCCAAAGGCGCATACCTGTTTCACCCAGCCCGCTTCCACAGCCGGGATCAGAGTGGGATGGGGATTCAAGACCCATTTGGTACAGATTTTCCCTTTCAGTCCCAGATAATCTCCAAAAGTAGGAAGCAGAAGTTCAATCGCCGCGCCGTTGTAGCCGATGCCGTGATTCAGGCTTTCCACACCGTGCTTTGCATAGATTCCCTTGACCGTCATCATGCCCATCAGAATATGGGCCTCCTGAATCTGGGCCGGATCTCTGGTAAACAATGGTTCCATGGGATACGGCTCGTCCGCCTTCACAATATAATCCACCCAGCCGCCCGGAATATCAACCCGAGGAAGGTCCCCCTCTCCCACGATCTCGTTGACCTGTGCGACGACAATCCCGCTCTTAAATGCGGCTGCCTCCGACAGCATGGGCGTCTCCTCCGTGTTGTAGCCGGTGTATAAATTTCCGTTTGAGTCCGCTTTGTCCGCAGCAATCAGGCAGACATTGGGCGTCAAATCCACATACAACCTGCCGTACAGCTCCAGATACGTGTGGATGGCCCCGATTTTCACGGTGTCCTCCGCCACCATTTCCGCCAGCCGCCTGCTCTGTACCCCGGCGAAGGAAAAATTGATCTCCGACGCTATCCCTCTTTCGAAGATATCCAGGTGCTCATCCCTGGAAATCGAAGGAATAATCATATTCAGATCATGGACTTTTTCCGGATTCACTTCCTTAAGCGCCTCTGCTAAAAATGCAGCCTGCTTCTGATTGCAGCCCTCCAGAACAACTCTGTCACCCGGCCTTAAAATACTCTCTAAAAATGGAACGATCTCTTCTGTCCCGACTCGTTTTCCCCTTGCATAACCGGCGGCCTTCTCCATCCGTTCCGCCTTTGAACGGCGTTCTTTATTCCAAATCATGCGCTCTCCCCTTTCTTAAAATGCGTTCCTGATAAAAAAATAATAGCATTGACTTTTTATAACGTCCAATATATACTTTGTTACATAATGATATCTATATTGTTATAAAAGAGGGCGTATTCATGGACATTCATTCTCTTACTTATTTTAAGAAAGTCGCGGAGCTTCAGCACATCACCAGGGCTTCCGAAGAACTCCACGTAGCACAGCCTTCTTTAAGCCGCACGATTTCCCGGCTTGAGAAGGAACTGGGAGTCCAGCTGTTCGAGCGTTCCGGGAAGAACATTATCCTGAATTCCTACGGCGAGATTCTCTTAAAGCATACGAACCGGATTCTACAGGAGCTGAAAGACATCGAGCAGGAGATCGGTGATGCGGCCGGGGAGCGCAGCCGTACCGTAACGCTCTCCCTCTATGCGGCTTCCAAGCTTCTGCCGGAACTGGTCATGGCGTTTAAACATGAATATCCTTCCATACGGCTTCAGATTATCCAGGAAGACTTAACCAAGAATCAACCCGACGGATGCGACCTGACCCTGTTTTCCTCCATGCAGCCGTGCACGCAGGATCATTCCGCCTCCCTGATCGAGGAAGAGATTCTCCTGGCCCTGCCGGAGTCCAATCCGCTCTCCAAACGGGAGAACTTAAACTTAAGCGAGGTGGCGGGCGAAGAATTCATATGCCTCCAGCAGGGAAAGAGCTTGCGAACCATCACCGACACCTTCTGCAAGATAGCCGGTTTCGAGCCGTCCGTCGTGCTGGAGAGCGACAGCCCGGAGACCGTCCGGGAACTGATCCGCGCGGGCATCGGCATCTCCTTCATCCCCTCCATCACCTGGCAGGGCATGGGCACGGAGAACATCGTTCTGGTCCCCATCTCCTTTCCGCAGTGCAGACGCTACATCAACTTATCCTGGCGTGCACAGGGATATCTCTCTCCTGCCGCAATCCTGTTCCGCGACTTTGTTCAGGATTATTTTAAGACATTCCAACATTTACAAGCAGATTCCCCCACCTCTTAGGTGGCGGTTAAGGCAAATTTTATTCAGTGGTGGTGCAATTCACTTCTGAATGTCGAAGCCTCCGGCGGATGTGCAGAGCGCCCCAAGGTATTATGTCATGCAGGGCATGATGGGCGCTCGCACCAATTCGCCGGGCGAATTGAAAAATAGACACACCAACACCGGCCTGGGGCTTCTGCCTCAGGCTATTATCATACCTCCATTCATATCACCTGCAGCATCAATCATTTCCCCTGATACATAACAAAAAAGGCATAAGTCTATGAATGTATTAGTATTTTACATTATGGCGTTTTGCACATATAATTCCTTATATAGCAAATATTTTTGTCACTATTGCAGTATGCAATTGGGAGAAGGCACAGATACTTACTTTTTATCGCAAATCTATCGGGCAAAAGAGAGGAGGAACCATAATTATCCGGGGGGATGCTGCTGCTGCGGAGAAGTACTGACGGCTGTGCCCAGTCATTCATTTCTTGAAGGAAGGGGTACTTTTATCATGACAAAAGAGACAAAAAAGAAGCTCATAAGCGAAGCTGTCGCCATCGCTGTGGGCCTTGGCATCGCTCTGATTCCCGCACCCGGGGGGCTGGAACAGAAGGCGATGTGGACAATGGGTCTGTTAATCTGGGCTATTATCAACTGGATGACCAACGCAATCCCCGATTTTGTGTGCATCTTCATCATGTGCTGTACGTGGGTTCTCTTAGGAATTGTGCCGTTTACGACGGCATTTGGAAGTTTCTCGGGAACCACGGTCTGGCTGCTCATCGCGGCCATGGGAATCGGCGCCGCCGTAACGAAGAGCGGACTGCTGGCAAGAGTCGCGCTCTGGATCATGCGCGTCTGCCCGCCGACCTTTAACGGGCAGGTTCTGGCCCTGCTGGGGTCCGGTGTCATCATCGGCCCGTTTATTCCCTCCACCATTGCCAAGGTGTCCATCGTAGGCGCCATGGCCACCGACATCGGCGAGAAACTGGGATTCGAGGACCGCTCCAAGGGCATGGCCGGCATGTGGTCCGCCATGTACGCAGGCTATACGCTGTTAAGCCAGGCGGTATTGAGCGCCTCCTTCTTTTCCTACATCATCATGGGACTACTCCCGGAAAATGTACAGGCCCAATTCAGCTGGATGTTCTGGCTGCGCGCCATGCTCCCGTGGCTCATTATCTGTACCATTGCCAGCTACTTCGCCATCCGGATCCTTTACCGGCCCACACAGGCTCCGAAGCTGATAAAGGAAGACGTCAACAAGATGCTGACCGACTTAGGCCCCATGTCGAGAAATGAAAAGATCACGCTGATCGTGCTCGTTGCCTGTATCTTCTTCTGGGTTCTGGAACGCACCTTAAACATTCCGGCAGCCATCACAGCCGTATTAGGCATGTCCACGCTGCTGGCCCTGGGCGTCATTACGCCGAAGGACTATAACAGCCGTATCAACTGGAGCATTATCGCATTTATGGGCGGCGCCATCAACCTGGCCAACGCCATCACCACCGTGGGAATCGACACCTGGCTCGGTAATACCTTCGGAGCCTCCATGGCGAGTCTCATCAGCAATCCGTTTTTATTCGTCTTTGTCATTGCCACAGTCGCCCTGCTGGCACGTTTCATCATCGTAGATATGACCACCTGCTACACGCTCTTTATCGTAATCCTGACTCCGTTCTGTCTCCATGCAGGCATGAGTCCATGGATTGCGGCCATGGCGTCCTACTGCGTGGTATACCCGTACTTTACCAAGTATCAGAACATCAACTTTCTCGCCGCGTTCAACTCGGCGGGCGGAGATGAGAAACTCAGCCATACCATGCTGGTGCCGTTCTGTCTGGTCTTCCACATCGTAAGCATTCTGGCGCTGACCGCAAGCGTGCCCTACTGGAAGATTCTGGGACTGATCCCGTAGAAAAACGGCGGTACGATAATCCGCCGCTCATATAACAATTCAAACTTACAACAAAGAGAAAAGGAGTGCAGATATTATGTCTAAAAAAGAAGCAGTCAAAGAAATTACTCACACAATCGGTGATACACTGCCTAAATTAAGAGCCGCGGCCGTTCAGGCGGCTCCCGTATTCCTAAACCGCGATGCGACGATTCAGAAAGTCGCACGCCTGACAAAGGAAGCAAAAGATAACGGCGCGGATCTCGTAGTATTCCCAGAATCCTTTATTCCTACCTTCCCGCTCTGGTGCCTGTTCCTGCCGCCGGTAGACCAGCATCCATTTTACAAAAGACTGTTTGAAAATGCAGTCACCGTTCCAGGACCTGCCTTTCATGAACTGCAGAAAATTGCCCGTGACAACAGCATCTTCCTATCCGTCGGTATCTGCGAAAAGAGCACGTCCAACTTTGGGACGATGTGGAATACCACCCTGTTGTTCGACCGGGAAGGCAACATGATCGGCCACCATAGAAAGCTTCTTCCCACATGGGGAGAAAAGCTGGTATGGTCGTTCGGCGACGGCTCTTCGCTCAATATTCATGATACGGAGATCGGCCGGATCGGTTCCCTGATCTGCGGCGAAAATTCCAATACTCTGGCCCGTTACGCCCTGGTAGCCCAGGGAGAGCAGGTACATATCTCCGTTTATCCTCCCTGCTGGCCGACCAGCAGAGAAAAAGGCAACTACGCCGACTGCCTGCGCGTCCGTACCTGTGCTCACGCATTTGAGGCAAAGGTATTCAATATCTGTTCTTCCGCCTCCCTCGATGAGGATGCCATGGAGCAGATGTCCATGGGCGATCCCGCTTTAAAGGAATGGCTCCACAACCAGTCCTGGGCCCTCACCATGATCGCAGGCCCTAACGGACAGCCGTGCTGCCCATCGATTGAGAACAACCAGGAAGGAATTATTTACGCCGACTGCGACATTGCAAATGAAATCACGGCAAAGGGAATCCACGATATCGCAGGAGCCTACCAGCGGTTCGACGTCTTTCAGCTCCATGTAAACAAAACGCCCCGGGAACCGGCATACTTCTACGATGAGGGAATCGGAGAATCCCGCGAATATATCCCTTATGAAGAGGAAGACACTGAATAAAACGACCCGAAGGAAGAACGTTCCCCCATTCCGCCCCATACAGCAAACCAGAAAAGAAGGCCGGTCCGCAGCAGATGCGAACCGGCCTTCTTCCGGCAGAAAACTGATTATTTTTTATTTGATAAAGCTGACGTGCCTGTTAATTTCCTCCACAGCCTCGTCCTTTCTCTGGTTAAACACCACCTTGTTCTCCTCGAACAAGTTTCTTCCATGGGTATCGATGGAGACGATCAGGGGGCCAAATTCCCTGATTCTGCATACCCAGAGTGTCTCCGGCATTCCCAGGTCACGCCACTGCGCGTCCTCAATCTCCTCGACACAGGTGGCGGCCACGACCGCACATCCGGCTGGGAATACACAGTGAATCGCCTTTCCTTCCCGGCATCCTTCCATGGTCTTCTCTCCCATGCCGCCCTTTCCGACGATGACCCTGACTCCGGTCTCCTCGATAAATTCCTTCTCAAATTTCTCCATACGCATGCTGGTGGTGGGACCTACGGATACCATCTCAAACCTGTCATCAGAACCCGGAATGGGCCTTACAATAGGGCCTGCGTGAAAGATGGCTCCGCCCCTCACATCGACCGGAAGCTCCCGGCCTTCCTCGATCAGTCTGCGGTGCGCCACATCACGGCAGGTTACGATATGGCCGGATAAGTATATAATATCTCCAGCATGGATATCTTCCAGATCTTCCGCCCGAAGCGGTGTCGTTAATACCTTCTTCTCCATTATAACGTTACCTCCTTATGAGATGTGATGGTATAGTTTAAATCCTTATCAAACTCGATGTGCCCTTTTCTGTGCGACCAGCATCCGACGTTGACCGCCACGCCGATGGTGGATGGATGGCGGGCCGTATTCTCGATATGCACGCCCATGACGGAATAGCTTCCGCTCATGCCCTGAGGCCCTAAGCCGATCTTATTGATCCCGTCTTCCAGCATGCGTTCCAGGGAGGCGGCTCTCTCGTTGGGATTGTGAGTTCCCAGGGGCCTCATTAATGCCTTCTTGGACAGCAGGGCCGCCGTCTCCACGGAGGTAGCCACACCGACGCCTACCAGAAGAGGCGGACATGCGTTCAGTCCATAGCTGGTCATCACGTCCATGACGAACTGGGTTACTCCCTCGTATCCGGCTCCCGGCATCAGCACCATGGCCTTTCCGGGAAGTGTACAGCCGCCTCCCGCCATGTATGTATCGATACAGCACGTATCGCAGTCCGGGACGATCTCCCAGAATACGGTCGGCGTTCCCTTTCCCACATTCTTGCCGGTGTTGTACTCGTCAAAGGTCTCCACGCTGTTGTGGCGGAGGGGTGCCTTGATGGTAGCCTCGATCACCGCTTCCTTTAACAGCGCCTCCAGTTCTCCGATCAGTGGAAAATGGACTCCGCATTTCACGAAAAACTGCAGGACTCCCGTATCCTGACAGCAGGGACGGTCCAGCTCCTTCGCCAGCGTCTGGTTCTTAAACATGGTATCGTAGATGGTTTTGGCCAGCGGGCTGGTCTCCTTCTCTCTCAGTTCTTCCAATTTCGCATAGACGTCGTCGGGCAGTACCTTTCCCGAATAAGCCACGAACTTCGCCATGGTGTCTGTCATCTGTGCAACAGCCTGTTCCTTGTTCATTTCTTACATCCTCCTTGTTATATGCACTTTGCGGCTGTTTGTGGGCCGCTTATGTACAGTACTAGAATCATTATTTCCCGGTTCCTACGGATAGAACGGGAAGAATATGGGCAGCAGCACCAGACTCACAACCGTGGATACCACGATGAGCGGAAGCCCTGCTTTTACATAATCCATAAATTTATACCCGCCTGGCGAGATGACCATGGTGTTGGCAGGCATGCCGATGGGTGTCGCATAGGCACAGGAGCCGCCGATTACGGTTGCCATGAGAACGGCTCTCGGATCCGCGCCCATACCGGCTGCGATCGAGACGCTGATCGGAACCAGCAGTGCCGTCGTCGCCGTGTTGGACATAAAGTTTGTCAGCACACAGGAGATCATGAATACGGCTACCAGCAGCAGGAACGGAGACGCATTCTTACCGAGAAGTCCAATCACGAAATCGGCGATGGCTGCTCCGGCTCCCGTGGTCTCCAGCGCTTTTGCGAGGGCCAGCGTTCCGCCGAATAAGAAGATCGTCTGCATGTCAATGGCCTTGTAGGCCTGTTTTTCACTGATAACTCCGGTTAAGACCATGATCAGCGCACCGACACATCCGGTTATCTCCAGCTTGATTCCAATCTGCTTCTCAAAGATCATTCCTAATATCGTACAGACTAAGACAACCAGGGATACGCTCTGCTTCCACTTCGGAACGCTGCTGTAGTCCACCTGTTCATCGAAGGTGCTGTCCCCGTCGGTCGGCGTCTTGTCCGGCAGGAATTTATAACCGATGGTTGCAAAATAGATGATGCCGCAGATCAGCATAGGCAGGCCGATCTTGGCATATTCGAAGAAACCGAAGCTCATTCCCATCTCCTGCAGGGCGCTCTGGGCAATTAGGTTGCCCGGTGCTCCGATCAGGGATAAGTTACCGCCCAGAGCCGCCGCAAATACCAGCGGCATCAGAAGTCTGGATCTCGAATACCCGGACTTTGCCGCAATACCGATTACGACCGGAATCAATACGGCCGCCGTACCCGTGTTGGATAAGAAGCCCGACATCAGGCCCACCACGATCATGATGGTGACGATCAGCTGGCGCTCCGTCTTTGCAAACCTTGTAACCACGCCTCCGATCTTGTTGGCCATTCCCGTCTCAAAAAGCGCGCCCCCGACAATAAACATGGCCACAAACAGAATGACATTGCTGTTCGTAAAACCCGCAAATGCGTCTTTCGTGCTCAGCACTCCCGTAAGCACAAGGCCAATACACACGATCATCGACGTGACTGCCAGTGGAATCCGTTCCCACACGAACATCACAATGGCAAACAAGAGAAACAACAGTGTAACAACTACTGGATCCATAAAGCCCCTCCTTTTTCATTGGATACTCTTTTGATATTTGATATATGATAATGTATCCATTTGTTATCCTAATCATACGCCTCGGCAGATCCATTTGTCAAGGCGTTTGTTTGATTTCGTTGTTTTGTACGATTTTTAGTGATGATTTTTATTCAATTCCAACAATCCCGGCCTTTATTTAATCCCATCAGTCCGTCTCGAATCTGGTGAGGATGTTCTTCATGCTTCTGATAATATGGTCATTCATCAGCTTTCTGGCCCGGCTGCCGTCGTGGGCCTTCATGGCGTCGAGAATCTTCTTGTGCTCGTAGATGGAAATCTTGGCATAATCCTCTTCCGTCACCTTGTGTCCCATGGACAGCCCATTCCACATGGAGGAGAGAAGCGATTTCATCTTCTCGTTGTCCGCCGCCTCCCAGATTCCCATATGGAACGCCTGGTTATATCTGGAGTATTCCGCCGAATCGTTGTCCTCCAGCGCCTTTTCGGCAATCTGATACGCCTGATCCACCGCGGATAAATCCACGCCCTCGGCGCTGGCCCTGGCCGCGGCCTCCCCTTCCAGGACGGCCCTCGTCTCGTAGTGATCCCGGATGGTCTTTTCATTGATCCCCTGGACTACAGCCCCCTTGTTGGGGCGCAGCTTAATCAGCCCGTCTCTGGCCAGAATCTGAAATGCCTCCCGCACCGGTGTCGTCGAGACGCCCACCAGCTCGGCGATTCCTTCCAGCGTGATCTCCTGCCCTTCCTGCAGCTCCCTGGAAAGAATGGCTTTTCTCAGGATAGACGCTACCTGCTCCCGGGCCGGAAGCAGCTTTACCTTACCCAAATTATTCATACGTTTCCTCCTTACTGATCAGCAGGCAGTCCGCCATACGGCCGTAGTAACGGTTCATGGCGGCCCTCAGCGCCCCCTCATCCCCGCTCGCTAGCGCGGTCCCCACATCGGTCATCAGTTCCGCAGCCGCATTTCCCCGTTTTAATCTCTCGACCGCATAGGAAACGTAGCTGTCTAAAAGGCGCAGAAACAGCTGATGAATATAGGAGTTCTTGAGGCTGGCCAGTGCATACCTATGCCAGGCCATCTCGGCCCCGGCGGCGGCCTTCTGTTCTCCGTTTCCCGCCGTCTCTGCCAGTTCCGACAGCCGGAGAAGGAGCTCGTCCCTCTTTTCCTCCGGTATCATCAGCAGGATCTCCGTCTCCATGGCGGCGGCCATGCGAAAGGTGTCCCTCACCTGCTTTTCTTCCATGGCCGCAACCTGCATATGGCGGTTGGGGAGGCGCACAATCAGGCCTTCCTGCGCCAGAGACTGAAGCGCTTCCCTGACCGGCATGCGCGACACCCCCAGCTGTTCCGCGATCAATTCCTGCGTCAGCTCCTCGCCCGGCCTCATATTACCGGCCAGAATCTCGCTGCGTATGGCGGAAACGATATAATCTTTTGTCTGTACTGCACTCACTGTCTCCATGTTATCACTCCTGTTCTTCCGGTATCGCGTATCAGCCGTTCAGTTTCTCTTTATAATACCCCTCCGCGCAGTACAATGCGCCTGCCGGATTGTGGGCCAGCACGCGGTCCTTCACCACCAGCGTGGTGACAAATGCGTCCGAATACTTATACAGGAAGGAATCATGCCCCACACAGAGGCCCAATGCGATATTAAACTCCGTCTTCTGCTCATTCAGCAGGCTGGCCTGAAAAACCGGGTTGCACATCGGCTCAAATTCGCCCGGATGGACCTTCCGTTCCTCGGCGATTCCGATGCGGCTCTTGTCTGTCCCTCCAGCCTTGCAGATCACGGATACCACCGAAAATCCATGCCTCGTCAGGATATCCGAAACGATCTCCGCCTCCTTCCGGAGGCCCCTGCAGAACGCCAGGCCAAGCTTCCGGTATCCCATACGTCTGCAAAATTCTATGGTTTCCCTCACTCTCACCCACTGGCCGTATCCCAGACTCTCTATCTCCGACGAAGTCACGTAAAAATCGTGATTTTCCGGTTTTTCATACTCGGACAGCGCTTCCTTCAAGAGCGGCTCATTTCTCATAGGACAGTTTTTAGGAAGCACCTTCTTCTCTCCTGCACTGCAGGCATAAACTTTACATTTGGCACACATATACATTGATCTTACCCGGCTTTCTTTTTATATTTAATATTGTATCCAATTATCGTTCCGATGTCAAAGGCAAAATCCCTTAATTTTCAATGGTTTCCCAACTTACGCACTTTCTTCCGGTATCAAACTGTGCTATGATAAAAGAAATATACTTTGGGCTTAAACCGGGAGGTAATTGTTTTGGGTAAAAAGACACTGGCTGAGATAGAGTCACTGGCCCGCAAAATACTGACTACGTACTTTTGCGACTCTGACATGGAATTCATGATTTCGACATTTGCCGATGACATCGTATGGCTTGGCAGCGGAGAACACCAGAAGGCGGAGGGAAAAGAAGCAGTAGCCGCTGTTTTCCGCAGCGGCAGGGACGGGATGATCGCCTGCGACATGTGTGAAGAACAGTATCATTCCATCGATTTAGGAGGCGGCTCCTACTTATGCGAGGCGGTCAGCCGTCTGATCAGCAAGCCCGAATCCGAGACCTGCCTAAATATCCAGCAGAGGGCTACCTTTATTTTCCGTGAAAAGGGGGACGGCCTGGAAACGGTACATATTCATAACTCTGTCCCATTTTCGGAGATTCAGGACGACGAACTCTTTCCGGTGGAATCGGGCCGCCAGGCCTTCGAGCGTTTGAAATCCGCGCTGGACACGAAAAAGCAGGAATACGAACATCAGACCCGATTTCTAGAACAGCTTTACCATACGCTCCCCTGCGGTATTCTCCAGTTTTCCACCGATCCCTCCCGTACCATCATCTCGGTCAATCCCATGGTATGGCGATTTTACGGATACGCCTCGGAGTCGGAGTACCGCGAGGCGGTCAGGAACCCGCTCCAAAAGGTTGACACACAGGACCAGGAGTGGATCTCCGCGCTTCTCGACCGCCTCACCCTGAACGGAGAGTCCGCCTCCTACCGGCGCCACTGCATCAAAAAAGACGGGGAGGAAGCCTGGATCAATGTGGTGATGGGACGAATCATCAACAGCAACGGTCTGGAGGTCATCCAGGCGGTGTTTACCGATATTACTGAACAAATGCGTCTGGAGCAGGCTCAGGAGCAGGAGCGGATTTTGGAAAACCGTTCGCTGCGTGCCGCGATCTGCACCGCCTATCCCCTGATCGTGAGCGTCAATCTGACTCATGACACGTACCACTGCTTTGTAAATGACCAGCTGGAGTATCAATTTCCTGAGGAAGGCCGCTATACAGACCTTCAGGCTGGCAGCATTCCGGGAATCTACAGCACCTATCAGGAGGATTTTACCAATGCCTTCGGCCGTGACGCCCTTCTTCGCCGCTTTGCAGCCGGAGAACAGGAAGTCTATATGGAACTACAGGGGCGGGCAGTCGACGGCAAATACCACTGGCTGTCTATTCACGCGATTGCCGTGGAGAATCCATTCAGCGACGACGTTCTGACGATCTGTCTGATCAAGTTCCTCGATGAACTGCGGCAGGAACAGGCCCGCCAGGAACAGCTGCTCCGGGAGGCCCTCGTTTCAGCCCAGGCAGCCAGCCGGGCCAAATCGGACTTCCTCTCCCGCATGAGCCACGATATCCGGACACCGATGAATGCCATCATCGGCATGAGCACCATCGGCCAGATCAAGCTTAACGATACCAGGACTGTAAAGGACTGCTTCCAAAAAATTGATACCTCGTCTAAGTATCTCCTCTCCCTGATCAACGACATTCTGGATATGTCCAGGATTGAAACGGATAAGATGGAGATCGCTCATGACCTCTTCGATTTCACGGCATTTGTGGAGGAGATCAACCAGATTATCTATCCGCAGACGCTGGAACGGGAGATTGCCTATGAGATGCGTCACCTGGAGCCTCTGGAAAGCCACTATATCGGGGATTCGCTGCGTATGAAGCAGATTCTCATGAATCTCCTGTCAAACGCTCTGAAATTCACGCCGCCAGGCGGCTCGATCCGCGTTAATATCTCGGAAGAAAAGAGAACCAACGGATACGCTTATATCCAGTTCATCATTGAGGACAACGGAATCGGTATGTCGGAAGACTTTATGAAGCGCCTCTTCCAGCCCTTTGAGCAGGAAGCCCCCGGCAACGCCCGCAACAACGTGGGAAGCGGCCTGGGCCTCTCCATCGTCTACAGCCTCGTGCAGCTGATGGGCGGAACCATCTCTGTCACGAGCCGCAAGCAGGAGGGAAGCCAGTTCACCGTCACCATTCCCTTCCAGCTGGTATCCGACGATGAGGAGAAAGAATGGGAACGGAAACGTCAGAATCTCTTAAAAGGCTTTCAGGTGCTGGTGGTAGACGACGATCCTTCTATTGGCAGACAGACCGCCCTGATTCTCGACGATATCGGGGCGAAAACGCTGTGGGTGGACGCCGGCATCCGGGCTGTCCGGGAAGTAGAAAAGGCCATCATGGAGAACTGGATGTTTGATATCGCCATGATTGACTGGAAGATGCCCGGTATGGACGGCATCGAAACCACCCGGCGAATCCGCCGCCTGGTTGGCCCTGACACCATGATTATCATGATTACGGCATACGACTGGCGCGGCATAGAGGAGGAGGCCCGCGAGGCCGGAATCGACTACTTCATCGCCAAACCGTTGTTCCGTTCGGTCATTTACGATACCTTTTCGAAGCTGGACAAAAAAGACTCCGCGGAACCGGCCGCAGCCGAGATGCGGACTCAGAAATCCGTTCTGAAGGGCGCCCGAATCCTCCTGGTGGAGGACAACGAGCTCAATCAGGAGATCGCAAAGACGCTCCTGGAGATGAACGGCGCCGCAGTAGATGTCGCCGGGAACGGGGAAGCGGCCATCCACTGCTTCCGCGATCAGAAACCCGGAACGTATCAGGCCATTCTGATGGATATCCGCATGCCTGTCATGGATGGGCTGGATGCCTCCAGGGGAATCCGGGCCCTGAACCGTGAGGACTCCGCTACGATACCAATCCTGGCCATGACGGCCAACGCCTTCGAGGAAGACAGGAAGAAGGCGTTTGAGGCCTCCATGAACGGCTATCTGGTAAAACCGCTGGATATAACTATGCTGATCAGTGAATTGGAAAAAGCGATAGGGAAATAAACGAGAAAGGGAAGTGATATGCCGGATATGGCGTCTCACTTCCCTTCCTCGTTTATTTCCCCACCGCAACTATCGCATCAATGACATCCACATACTCCGCACAGTACTTGCCGTACATGGACGTGACGGCCTCCTGGAATCTGGCCTTTTCTTCCGGAGGCAGCTCCACCACCTGGCAGCCTGCCGCCCGCACCTTTTCCTCAGAGGTCCGCTCCCGCTCCTCCCACAGCTTCCTCTCATAACGGGAGGATTCCTGTGCGCATTCGCGTATGATATCCCGATCCTCCTTCGTCAGTTTCTCCCATGTGGCCTGGGACACCAGCTGAAGCTCCGGAACACGGTTGTGTTCGTCGATCGTATAATATTTGGCAACCTCATAGTGAGCCGTGGACTCATAGGATGGCCAGTTATTCTCCGCCCCGTCGATAATCCCGGTCTGAAGGGCGGAATAGACCTTGTCGTAGGCCATGGGCACCGCGGTGGCCCCCAGCGCCTCCATCATTCCCACCATCAGCTCCGACTCCTGGACACGGATTTTCATGCCCTTCATGTCCTCCAACTTCGTGATCGGCCTTGTCGAGCTATAGAAATTACGTGCTCCCGCGTCGTACCAGGACAGGGCCACCAGATCGGAGCCGTCGAAGGAATTTAAGAAATCGTCGCCAATCTCCCCATCCAGGACCTTCCACATGTGTTCCCTTCCCGTATAGAGATACGGCATCTGAAGCACATTCAGCCTGGGAACAAATTCTGCCAGCGGCGATAAGGACACACGGGCAAAATCGACACCGCCGAACTGCATCTGTTCGATTACCGTCTTCTCATCGCCCAGCACGCCTTGTGCGTTGACCGAGATCACGATTCTCCCGCCGGTCTTCTCTTCCACCAGCTCGGCGAATTTGTAGGCCCCCTGTGTTGTGGGGTAGTCTTCTGCCTGATTCTCTGCATACGTAAACACAAATTCCGGATCTACGGCCTTTGTCTGGTCTTCCTTCCGGCCGCCGCACGCAGCCAGGATAACCATTGCAAAGACAAACAGAGCCGCCGTCTTTATTTTCACAGCACAGTCCCTCCTTTCCGCCATGTTCCCTCTATACAGCACTTTTCGATGTTACATAGTTATAAAACGCATCCCGGTCTTTTCCAAGCACCCGGTTCGTAAGCACGTAACCGTGAGTGGTATCGGAAAACAGGATAATCATTGTAGGTTTCTTAGAAATCTTTTTGACTACGGTCCATGGAATTGCAGAGTTCTCGTCACCCACCCGGATACGGATTCCCCCGTCTCCAAACTCCATCTCCGTATCCCTGCTGATCCCTGCTGCCTGTTTCTCAGCCTTTCTCCAGACGGCAAGCGGCTGGATAACCGTAAAGAGACAGCAGGCGAGGAGCAGAAGGAACCGCCATACTCCGCTGACTGTATTCCATTTATTGATGGTCAGGGCGATCACCGCCGCCGTGAAGATCAGATTGCACATCCCGACCACTGAACCGTATGTATAATACATGGAAAGCTGCCACAGTTCGCCCGCGGTATTCCTGTAGGTATACTTATATTTCATCACTCACACCTCCGAACCGCCAAACGCTGTTATTTCGCCAATACCGTGGGCAGCCACATACTGAAGGCCGGAACAAACGTAATCAGCATCAGCGTAATGATCATACACAGGTAAAATGGCAGCGTCGCCTTGACAACCCGCTCCATCGGCGTCTTGGATACCGCGGATCCGATAAACAGCACCGCGCCTACAGGAGGTGTTAAAAGCCCGATACCACAGTTCAGAATTACCATAATACCAAACTGTATTGGATCGATACCGATCGACGTGGCGATCGGGAGAAGAATCGGCGTTGCGATCAGGATAATCGGCGCCATATCCATAATACATCCAAGTACAAGAAGAATCAAGTTTAACAGCAGAGCCAGCAGAATCGGATTATCGGTGAGGCCGATGATCGCACCCGCCGCCAGAACCGGAACGTGGAGGCGTGTCAGACAGTTGCCGAAGATGTTGGAGGTGGCAATCAGGATCAGAACGATGGACAGCGTGTCGACGCAGTCACCGAGAACTCTCCAGACGCCCTTCCAGTCCAGCCCCTTGTAGATAAACACACTGACAACCAGGCTGTAGATAACCGCGACCGCCGCGGACTCCGTCGCCGTAAACGCACCGCCGACAACGCCGAATACCACGATCAGAACCGCCGCCAGTGCCCAGAAGGACACGCCCAGCTGCTTTAACAGGTTGATAATGCTGAATTTCTCGCCCTTCGGATAGTTGCGTCTGACCGATATAATATACGATCCCACCATTAAGGATACCGCCAGCAGCGCACCGGGAATATATCCGGCCAGGAACAGGCTTCCTACGGAAATGCCGCCCGCCGTGGTGGCATAGATGACCATATTATGGCTGGGAGGAACGAGAAGCCCCTCACAGGATGAGGTGATGGTAACGGCCGTTGAAAAATCGTCGTCATACCCTTGGTCAACCATCATCGGAATCAGAATTGTACCGAGGGACGCGGTGTCCGCCGCCGCGGAGCCAGAGATTCCTCCGAAGAAATAGGAGGCAACGATATTTACCATTGCCATGCCGCCGCGCATCCATCCGACGCAGGCGTTGGCCAGCGCGATCAGCTTCTCCGAAATACCGCCGGAGCCCATCAGACAGCCCATGGTGATAAAGAACGGTACCGCCATGAGGCTGAAGGAACTGATTCCCTTTACCATCTGCTGGCAGATGGTCGTCAGCGGAAGTCCCTGGGAAAGCAGACAGAACACGGAGGAAAGCGCCACCGCGTAGGCAATCGGAAAGCGCAGAAAAACCATGACAAAAAAGCTGACAAGCAAAACGACAATTGCTAATGTTTCTCCACTCATGACTGGTCCGCCTCCTTTACGAAAAAGCTTTTGATGTGATTGTATACAGCCTCCAGTTCAAAGATCAGCATGGCCACCCCCGCTAAAGGAACCGGAAAATACATCCAGAATCTGGATATCTTCGGCATACTCACATAGGAACCCTTGGAGCCGATTCCCCTGGCATACTTCCAACCGACAAAAATCATGATCAGCGCCAGGGCCAGAACGGCCGCGTCAGAGAGTAAATCTAAAAATTTTACGACATTTTTCGGCAGATACGAGTCGAAAGCTGTCATGCGGATGTGGGCGCCTCTCCGGATTGCAAGAGCAGCCGAAAGCACCGCCATATAAGACATACAGGTTAAAACCACCTCTTCACTCCACGCCGGATCGGGAATAAACGGAACGTACCTCCCGATTACAGACATGGTGGTAATGAGGATATCCACGACCAGAAGCAGCTTGCATAAGAACATGACAGACTGATAGGTAGCATCGTAGGCAGGTTTAATCTTATCAATTTTATTAAAAATACCCGGCATCTTGATCCCCTTTCCAATACGGCCACATGCACACTTCCGCGCACATGCCCCGTAACAAACGGGGCACAGAGGCGTAACAAGAATCATCCTCTGTGCCCGTTTCCATTGCAGCAACAATTTATGTAACTATTCAGCCGTGCGGCAGTTTGTACGGAAAAGAGTGTTACAAGCTCGCTTGTATAAGCACTTTTTTTTACAAACTGGCATAGGGCTGAACGCCCGGGCTTCTTGGTTTCGTGCTTTTCGAAAACAAGAAGATGCACGGCTAAATAGTTGCGAATTTATTTCATATCGAGAATCTTCTGATACAGTTCTTTGTTGTCTGCCGTAGAGGAATCGATGATATCCTTACAGGCTTCCTGCCATGGGGTGATATCCGGCACTTCAATGACATTGATGCCTTCTGCCTTCAGCTCATCCAGGACCTTGTTTTCTGCCTCTTCGGAGATCTTTCTGTTGAAATCAGATGCGTATTTTCCTGCTTCCATCAGGATGTTCTGCTGCTCTTCTGTCAGCTTATCCCATGCTTCGTCCGTGATGATAACCTGAACCGCGCCAAGGGTGTGGCCATCAAGGATTAAGTTTGGCGCAACTTCCTGGAACGCATTGGACTTGTAGTTTGCAATCGGCTGTTCCGCACCGTCTACAACGCCGGTCTGAAGAGCGGAATACAGTTCGTTAAAGGAAACAACAGTTGGGTTTGCGCCCAGGCCCTGAACCATACCGTTCATAATCGGGTCATTGGATACTCGTAACTTCATGCCCTTTAAGTCTTCCAGGCCGCTGATCTCTTTTACCGTAAAGAAATGGCGGAAGCCTTCCTCGCCGTAGAATAAGCCCCTTACTCCCAGATTGTTGTCATGGGGCTCCATGAGGAATTCCGGCGCCAGGTCACTGTTGGCGAAATTCCAGAAATGGTCACGGTTTACAAATGTATACGGAATAGACAGAAGTACGGATTTTTCCACGCCGTAGCTTGTCAAAGCGAACGCGGAGATACGGGACATGTCGATGGTTCCGCCGCCGCCCAGCATGGTGTCGAGGACATCGTTTTCAGAACCGAGAACACCGCTGGCCTGAATGTCGATGGCGATCTTCCCGCCGGAAAGCTCTTCTACCTTCTCCTTGAACGCGGTTGCCATCTGTCCGACGATGGTGTCTAACGGGTTTACCTCGGCATAAACAAGTGTTACTTCCGGCGTGTCGGAAGCCTCTGCCGCCGCGGAAGTCTCCTCTGCTGCCTTCGTCTCCTCAGCCGCCGCTGCCGTGGTGGTCTCAGGTGCCGGCGCCGCCGTCGTCGTCTCCGGTGTCTTTAACCCACAGCCCGCCAGGGAACCGGCTACCATTGCCGCGCATAACACTGTGCTCACAAATCTCTTCTTCATGTCACAATTCCTCCTCTTAACACTCTTTTTACATTTCAGTGTATTTCTTAACGTTTTCTTTACGTTAAGTTCATTATAAGAGGATTTCTTTTCCCTGGAAACGGTAAATAATTGTGAATCATAGTATTATTTTAACCTATATTTTGCTTTTCTTTATGCACTTCGTACAAACACCTTCTTAACGCATTCTTTATATTCTTTGAAAAATAACCATTCGGTATTCCGTGGGGCTCTGGCCTGTAATCCGTTTGAAAACCTTTGCGAAGTAATTGGAATCCGCATATCCGACCGCTTTCCCAATCTCTTTTACATTCACCGTCGGCTCCTCCAGCATCTTTTTCGCCTCCGCCACACGGAATTCGGTTAAGTAGGATGTGAAATTTTTATGGAAGCACTGTTTGAACAGCTTGCAGAAATAGGCCTCCGAATAATTCATCATCCTGGCCATGTCCTGCATGGATATGTCAAACATGTAATTCTCATGTATATACTTGTCGATGATTTCTGCCACTCTGGACAGACGGAGGCTGCCGAAATCCTCGCCCTCATCTCTGGAAGCTTCCGTACCGCCTCCGTCGCCTCCGGCCGTCTTGGAAGCAGATCTGCCGTCTGATCCGGTACCGGAATACGTCCCTGTGGCCATCTGCTCTCTTACGGCTTTCTCTCCCATCCGCTCCTCGGTCAGCCGCATGGCCTCCTCCAGGACGAGCATCAGCTCCTGCTCGTCATACGGCTTTAACAGGTAGTCCAGCGCCCGGACCGTAATGGCGCTTCTGGCATAGGCAAACTCATCAAAAGCGGTAAGGAAAATAATACAGCAGTCCCCATCCTGCTCCCGGATCTTCTGCGCGGCCTCGATTCCGGTGATTCCCGGCATCTCGATGTCTAAGATGGCGATCTGAATCTTCTCCTCTTCATAGACCCGCAGGGCTTCCCGCCCGTTTTCTGCCTGGAAAATCGTGCACTGGTCCCCCAAATTCTCCGTAAGCGTCTTATAGAGAACCTTTCTCTCAATCATTTCATCATCTGCGATTAATACACGGTACATACTCATATTTCCTCCTGCGGTATTGTCATCTGAATGACGGTTCCCCGCCCCTTTTTGCTGTAAACTCTCAGGCCGCCGTTCTGGTACATGGTCTGAATCCGCTGGTAGATATTGCCCAGGCCGATTCCCATCTTTGCCGTGTGGCTGTTCTTCAGCGCGGTCACCAGTTCCTCCAGCGTCTCCTCGTCCATTCCCAGGCCGGTGTCGGCCACGGAGATTATTACGCTGTTTCCGTCCTTCCACACCTTTAAAAAGACCCTTCCGCCCTGCTCTTTCCGCGACAGGCCGTGGATAATGGCATTTTCCACCACCGGCTGCAGCGTGAAGGCCGGGACCATCACCTGCCTGGCATCCACATCGATCCGGCACTCATACCCGATACGGCTGCCGAAACGCATCTGCTGAAGATACATGTAATCCTCCACCACCTTCAGTTCCTGATCCAGCGGCACAATCTGTTCCGATGTCTTTAAATTATACCGGAACAGGTTGCTCATGCTGGCGATCATCCGCTCCGTGGTCTTCGCATCCTCCAGCTTTGCCGTGCATGCGATCATATTTAATGTATTGAACAGGAAATGGGGATTGATCTGGCTCTTCAGCACCTCCAGCCGCGTGGCGTCCAGACGTTTCTCCATCTCCATCTTCTCCAGCTCCTCCTTGTGGAGAAGCTCGGCCATCTCGTTGTTCTCCTTCAGGGTGTTGATATACCCCTCCGTGGCGTGCTTCATCTTGTTGAAGGCGCTGACCAGTTCCCCCATCTCATCTTTATTTTCAACGGTTATGTCCTTGCTGCTGAAATCATTTCTGGCGATCTTTCTGGAGGTGTGGGCCAGCTTGACCAGCGGATCGATCAGGGTGCTGGACAGCAGCTTCGTCAGACATAAAGCCACCACCATCATAACAGCGGAGAACAGAAGGATCAGATACGGCAGCTGGTAGAACACCGGAACCTTTTCCTGGTAGGTCGCATTTCCCTCTTTTAAGGTTACCTGCACCAGTCTTCTGGCGTAGGTCTGAATGTAAGACTGCATATCATAAATTTCGTACAGACGGGGAATAAAGTCCTCAGAGCCGGAATCCATCTCCAGCAGCTGATCGCGGGCCATGCAGTACCCCTCATAACCGTTCTTCACATTCCAGGTCCTGGCATACCGTTCCTCGCCGATCCGCTCATAGTCGAAGGGCAGGGAGCGGAGGCACCGCTCCGACCTGACGCAGGCCAGGACGTACTCATCCCTGTTTTCCTGTGTACGGTCTCTCACATACACTTCAAACGCTTTTATTTCCAGTTCCATCGCCTCCTGGAAATCGTGACACCGTGAATTATCGTCGAGTATGACATTGAAACTGCCCAGAGAGAAATCCATAATACGAATATTAAAGGCCACGGAAAGCCCCATGACCAGAATTACCATGACGGCGAAAGAGCCGATCTTCCGCTTCAGAGAGATTGTCAACCAGATTTCTTTTATATTTTGAAACATAGCACTTCCTTCCCCATGTTCTCACATTCTTTTTGAAACTCCTCCAGTTCCCGGGGGCGGCCGCAGCACAGAATCCGCCCGTCTGTCTCATCCAGATGGGTCACCTCGATCCGCGCACACAGGCGCTTCTTAAGCCGTGCGGGTAAATTCCCCAGATCCATTTCCAGCGGGGCAAAGAACCCGTTCACGTCAGGATGCTTTGCAAACCGCAGCTCTCCCTGCCAGGGATTGGGCAGATTGGTTAAGTCCTGGATGAAGGGATTGATCTCCTCTTTCCGGCACTCATGATCCAGCCGCCCTCCGCCGTGCCTCGTCACGTAGGACCGTGTCACATAGCGGACGTCCAGCGATGCAGGCTCGATTCTTGCCGATGCCAGAAGGCGGCTCACATTGAACAGTCCCGTGTGGGACGGCGTCAAATGAGGATAGTACTCCGTATTGTCCTCGTCCAGCAAAAGTCCCTGGGCGCCTTCGCAGATCACCGTATCGAACGGTTCCAGGACCTGGCTGGGATCTGCCGTGATGACGTAGCGGTTAAAATTTTCCCGCATCAGATCTGATGCGTTCCAGAGCACATTGTCATCACGCAGAAGGCGGAACCACTCATGATCCCACAGCCTGTCCCAACGATCACCCGCACGCTCTGCGCACGGGTCACCGTGACGGTCAAAGGGCGCTTCCGGACCGCCGTCCAGCTCCCTGCATATTTCCTCCAGTCGTCCGGGTACGTAACAGTCCCGTATCCTTTTCAGCATCCCGGCAATCTCCTCCGTGCTTTTTCCCTCCAGATCACCGAGACGGAAGGTCACTGCGCCGCCCGTAACTGACCTGGCGCGGTGGACCGTCTCATATATCCCCATGCCGCAGGAGCCGTGGCGCGCCTCCCTCCGAAGCTCCTCCGCCAGACTGTTCAGCAGCACGTCAAAGACGGTCACACAGACGCAGTCCGGGCTTGCATAGGCGGCCACCGCGTCATGTCCGGCCCCGTTGTCACCGCGTATCCGTTCAAATGCTTCCGCCTCCTCCCCCAGCTTTACCAGATCGGGGAGAAATGTCTCACTCCAGTAAAACGGCGTCTCTCTGAAGCAGCCGCTCCCCAGCTGGTGGAATACAAACCGGAAATTTTCCCCTTCCACCGTGTGGCCCGCCTGCGCGCCGCCGTTATGGCGCACTACAACAGCCTTTTTTCCCTGTTCCATGGCCTCAGCACAGAGGAGGTCCACACATTTTCCCTTTCCCTCGTCACCAAAATTCTTGCCAATAACCGCTTTTATCTCTTTCCCGTAATCACCCATGTCAAAATGTCAGGAAGCCCTCTCCCTCTTCTTTTCTGATTCCTTTTATAATCTCTGCAACCACGTCCGCGGCCTTTCCGCTCCACTGCGCGGTAATTGCCTTTGTCTCCATGCCTCTGGCCGCCTGCATCAGGCTGACAAAAACCTCCGGAAGCACATCCAGATCATTCGGATCAAGCTCTACGGCACGGGATCCGATCAGCTGCTTCCAGTCTTTCCCGCTGTTCTGTGCCTTGTAGGCTCCGGCCTTCATCACGATATGGAAAATCTCATATCTGCGGGAGGCCTTTTCATAGAGGGCCTCGGCGCTGCAATCCCGGAAAGCCAGATCCCCGAACACGCGCTTGATCTCCGCTTTCGTCAGAATCTTATGGCACCGCTCGTCGCCTATGGTGAATAAGAATCCCTTTTCTCCGCGTTTGTCATAGCAGTCAATCTTCGTATGCTTATCCGCAAAATACCAGGAAAGCAGGTAAGACTCCCCGCCGTTGCCGCCGCCCCGTCCCTCGAACCAGACATCCAAAAGCTGTTCCGCAATCCGGATATCCGCCTCGAACTGGGTCACCTGGAGAGGCGCATCATCCGTCTTGGAGTCCCCGATGGCCTGAAACATAATATGCGGGTTCGTAACGGGCTCCTTCTCATATATTTCCAGCATGGTGCGGTTTAAAGCGCCCTTGGCGATCTCCTCCGATAAGTATCCCATGGAGCCCGTCACATCCAGCCCGAAAATAATTGCGGTGGACGCCGGATTGTCCATGGAATCACACGATTCCCGGTATTTCACCCCATTGGGGTCCAGGTTCGGTCTCATCTGCCTGGAACGGTAGATATCGTTTACCGTGGAATTCTGGTTGATGTTTCTTGCTGATCGTAAATTATTCCAATCCTTACTCTGGTAACTTCCGTGTCCCATACTGTTTCCTCCTGCATATGTGATAGATCTTTTATTCCGGTATACTGCCCTGATAATACGCAGTACTAGTACTGCATTGCGTAATTAATTGTGAATAAAATGCCTGATATCTGCGTCAGAGGCGTGTCTGCAAAGCGACGGCGTAGTGGACCCTACGGCTAGCTTTGCAGGCGCGGCTCTGGCGTAGATAGCGGGTGTTTTATCACAGTTAATTGCGCAACGCAGTACTAGCTGTAGATTTCCTCATCCGTAACGGGAAGGGGAATGAATTTCCGTTCCCCGTACGAGGCCTCCAGCACTTTGTCCCACTCGGCAAAATCGCTTCCGGCACTGCCTGCTGCCGGCTCCAGCAAAAACTCCCGGAACGGTTCCGGCAGAGTCAGAAGGCCTTCCACCGCCTCCCTTGTCTCGCATCCCAGCAGCTTTGCCGCCGCAAGACGCAGCGATTCCAAGTCCGTGGAGAAATGGCATCGCTTGCTCTCCAGGTATTTCCTGTAGATGCATTTTCTTGCGTCCGCGGAGATTCCGCTCATCGTTCCGTTCTGATATCCGGCGAACCACCATCCGCCGTATAAGTAGATCTGATGGGTGGCTGGCTCCACAAATAAATTGTCCAGTGTCAGGCCATTTAAAACAATTCCGCTATAGGAGAGGAGGCAGCACAAATTCTCCAGCCGGCTGATCACCCAGGCCGCATGGCGGTCCAGCAGAATGCCTAACAGCCGTAATGGATAGACGCCCGGCTTCTTTTCTATGGCCACCATGCGGCCTCCGTCTTCCAGGCGGCAGTGGGTCACCACCTGCGGAATGTAGTTTTTCAGCTCCTGTTCCATCTCCCGGTTCGGATACTTCACCTCCGAAACCATCTTGATGTAACGGTCCGCATAGGCTTCATACTGTTTATCAAACGTGTAAATCACATTCTTCTTCGCCACATACACGGTACAGAAATCGGCCTTCATCCTCCAGAGGCAGCGGATGGCAATGATCTCCCCATCCTCCCTGACCAGCTCCTCGTCCGTGGCCTCCACCCAGAAGCCCTCCTCCGTCTTTCCCGCGTCTGCATCTTTATTCAAAAGAGCCGCAAACATGGTCTGAAACTGTTCGAACAGTTTTCTGTCCTGATCGTATACTGTGGATTTCGTCCCACAGTAAGGACAGACAGCCAGGCTGCTGTCTTTATCAATTGTGAGCGTTCCGCCGCACATCTTACATTTTAACAGAGCCATCCGCATCAGTCTCCTTCTCACGGATCCGGAACAGAATCATTTCTTTCATCAGATCCAGCGGCAGTTCCTTATTATGAGGGAACTGCACCGTATTCTTCTCATTTGTCTTATAACCGGAAAGCGCCTCTTTCCAATGTTCCAGCGTGGCCGGAGTGGTGTAGAAGCCCAGATGCTTCTTATACGCGGCAAACTGTAAGAGATATCCGTTTAAGTAGTACGTTGGGGCGCCCCACGCCAGCTTCTCGCTGCATCCGGCGGCAGTCTCCAGGACAAGGGATCGGACCGCCTCCAGACGCTCCCGCACCGGAGCCTCAAAACCGGCGATATAATCATCGACTTCCTGGCAGCGTTCCTGATTCTTTTGATCAGCCATGGCACGTGTCTCCTTCCGCCTTCTGCTTCTCTGTTTTCTCGATCAGCCGCCTGGTTCCCTCCTCCGTATAGGAAAGAAGCTGTCCGAACTTCCTGGCAGTCTCATAGCTTTGCTGTCTGGTGTAAGTGCCGTTTTCCATAAGCCGCTTCTGCTCTTCTTTCAGACCCAGATACGATTCCAGCACCTCGTCCGCGCTGTAAAACAGATAGTTATACGTCCCCCGGTTCAGCTCCTCAGGAAATAAGTCCGTCAGAAACGCTTCATCCTCCGGATAGAACCGTATCCCGTAAGAATCACAGATCCGTTTCACCTCCGGCAGAAATAAATCCCGTTCCTCCTTTGTGGCACAGGGGTGGCTCATGGCCAGCTTTTTTACTCCCGCCGCCACCATCTCGCAGAAACTGTCCATCGCGCCCAGATGATAGGAATACCGGTCGATCTCGCGGCGCGGCTCCTCTTCCTCCTGATAAAGCTCGTATTCTTCCCGGTCGAGCGACAGCGGAATTCCGGATTTGCTGGTCACGTTGACCCCTCCGTACCAGGTGCTGTCTACCGTAAAAATATCGCCCGGCTGGTATTCCAGGGAAAAATCGTTGTTTTTCTTTATGATTCTGATTTTCTGATTCTCCATATGATCGTCTCCCGTCTTTGCAATAGTCACTTTGCTTGTGTTATTAACCATTCTACCATCAAATGCTGTTTTTTTACAGATATTTCCTGATAAAACGCGGGTAGATGTGTGGGGCGGATCACTTATATGCAAAATTCATATTTCCGGAAACCAAAAAGTAAACCATAAAATCCTTTTTCCAGCCGGAAAGGCCAATGAAATCAGCATTTCTGCCATGTGAGAAACCGTCCTGCAAAGGGTAAAATGGTGCCCGAATGGTGCCCAAGCGAACAAACCGAGTTATGAGCTGTAGCATGAAGTAATGAAATAAACTGAGCTGTTTGACATTTCCATGCGGTCATATTAAAATGAAAAAAGATTATGGGTTTGTACGCATTAGGCGGATAAGGCACATTACCTGTGTTAATGAAAGGAAATTTAATGAATAAGAAAAATGAAATATTGTTACTGCTGACCGATAGATGGTGCGATTGGGAGGCGAGCTACGCGATAGCTGTTGCCAACGTGTTTTCAGATTATGTTGTAAAAACGATAGCTCTTGATACTAGTCCTAAAGTTTCTATGGGCAACCTGTGTGTAAACATTGATTACAGCATAGATAATTATTTGAATTTTTCCAATACTGCAATTATTATTTTACCTGGTGGTCTTTCTTGGGAAGAAAATGACTACGATAAAATTGCGGAGTTTATCAGAAGAATTTCAAATGCCAGTGTTCCTGTAGCCGCTATTTGCGGTGCAACAACATTTTTATGCAGGCATGGTTTTCTGAATGATATAAAGCATACAGGTGATAGCCTGGAACTGTTTCAAAGTCAACGTGGGTATTGTGGACAGGCACTCTATGTTCCTGCTCAGGTAGTGGTGGATGGCGGTTTTATTACTGCAAATGAAACGGCGGCGGTTGAATTTGCTTATGAAATTTTCAAAATACTAAAAGTGGATAGCGACGTTGAAATGGCAAAGTGGTATGATAATTTCAAATATGGCGCGATAAGGCAGGTATGTTTGCCGTCTTATGACACCTGAAATAGCTATGAAACAGGAGGTTGATTTTATATTAAATACAGTAGGTAAGTTGTTTTGTGATATAGATTATTTTGCTGAATTAGCCTCAAAAGTAGCTATAGAAAATTATAAAGACAGCATACGCAGCAATCGTGTATATTCCCGCGATGCCAGAGAAGAAGGGGCCTATTTTTGTGCAATTCCAAAATATTTGTGCAATTCCCTGGAAATGGCAGTTTCTGCTCTTTTTATCTATTCATTATATGATCATCAAGAATGGCCGAAAACAGAAAAACCGTGGAAGGATAATTTTAGTACTGGTGAATGGAAACAGCACTTAAAAAACGATTGGATACCAGAATACTTTTCGTGTCGAGGTACTTCGAGTATCAAATATATACAGGCGGATACCATAGAAGGATTCGATATTAAGAATAAAATACTTGATCTTGCCGTTCCGTCACGTATTCTTTCTATCATTCGATACGGTGATATTCATGCCTGGAACGCTTTCGATTATCTGATTGAAACGGAAGATGACTATATTCTTTTTGAATCATGGACAACAGCGTAATACGTAAAACAGACCTTTTACGTATTACGCCTTATTGGTAAAAGACGTGCCCATTATTACTTATTGTATCATCAGGCGCCGTTGTTCGGCAATGACTCTCTCACACCTTTAAAGATTTACAAACTCCAGGACAAACTTCTATTCTGAAGCTCCGTCATATGACGGTAAATCCCATTATCCTCAAGCAGCTTTTCCGGCGTTCCCTGTTCCGCCACGCATCCGTCCTTGAGTACGACGATCTGATCGGCGCCCGCTACAGTCCTCATCCGGTGGGCGATAATCAGCACGGTCTTATCCTTCACCAGATTGGAGATGGCCTCCTGGACCAACGTCTCATTCTCCACGTCCAGGGATGCCGTGGCCTCATCCATGAGTATGATTGGTGCATCCTTTAAAAGAGCCCTTGCGATGGACAGCCGCTGCCGTTCGCCTCCGGAAAGGGTGGAGCCATTTTCCCCGATCCGTGTCTGATAGCCCTCTGGAAGACGGCTAATAAATTCTTCACACTGGGCTGCCCTGGCTGCCGCCAGTACCTCTTCATCGGAGGCGCCCTTTCTGCCCAGACGGATATTTTCCATAATCGTATTGTTGAACAGAACCACGTCCTGGAATACGATGGCGAAGCTCTTCAGCAGCGTCTCCGGCTCTATTTTGCTGATATCACAGCCGCCGATGGTGATCGTTCCCTTATCGATATCCCAGAACCGCGCGGCCAGCTTTGCGCTGGTGGATTTGCCGCCTCCGGATGGGCCTACGAGAGCCGTAACCTGCCCCTGTCTCGCGGTAAAGGACACCTCCCGCAGGACCGGTTCCCCTTCCTTATAGGAAAATCCCACCCGGTCAAACACGATATCATAGCCACGATAGGCGGCGTCCTCTCTCCCCTGCTGTATCCTCTGTTCCTCGATGGACTTCATGCGCTCTACCACAAGCAGCGTGGAATACACGGCAGACAGATTCTGAAGGCAGCCGCTCAGCGGCTGGTACAGCCTGGTCGCAGCCAGCATGAACATCAGAAAGATCATAAAGCTTATAGAGCCAGAAACGAGAAGGGACGCTCCCACCAGAACCGTGGTTGCCATGCCGATCTTTAAGATCATCTGAGCCGAGGTTACCAGCGTGCCGTTTAACAGCTCCAGTTTAACCGTAATCGATTCCACGTCCATGATTTTCTGGTCCAGCTTCTCCAGATAATCCGCACTCTGGTTATTGGCCCGGATATCCTGAATATTCTCGATGCATTCCTGAATGCCATCGGAGGCTGCGATCTTTTTCCCCTTCTGTCTCCGCTCCATCCGGTCCACAAGCGGTCTGGTCAGGGCAGCCAGAAGAAATGATACAGGTGCCACCCACAAGACCGCAATTCCCATCCTCCAGTTTGCGGCAAGAAGTCCGACTCCGATCAGCACCGTGGAAATCAAAGCCCCCATCAGTTCCGGTATAAAATGAGAAAATGCTTTCTCCACAAATGCACAGTCCGCCATAATGGTAGTCGTCAAATCGGCCAGATCTCTTTTACCGAAAAATGACAGCGGCAGCTTACGAAGCCGTTCCGCCAGCCTGATTCTCATATTGGCGCTCTCCTGATAGGAGGAGAGAAATGTGGCGTTATACTGCAGATGCTCAAAGAAGCCCATCACCGCCAGCAGAACCACGCTGATTCCCACATGTCCGCCGATTCCCATATCCGGGGCTTCCAGGCCGACGAGAGGGCCGGTCAGCCGCTCCATAAAGAGGAACAGGATTCCCATCGGAAACATCAGGCTGATATTCGTCAGGGCACAGCAAAAGATTGCCTTTGTCAGATCTTTTCCTCCCTGCCCGCTCAATGCAAATTTTTTCTGAAGATATTTACTCATGCCTTTCCACCTACCTTCCATTCTACCGACCTCTGGTAATCCTCCCACATCCTGGCGTACAGTCCGCCGGATGCGAGAAGTGCGTTATGGCTTCCCTCTTCCGCAATGCGTCCCTTCTCCATCACAAAGATGCGGTCCGCACGGCAGACGGTGGACAGCCTGTGGGCGATCATGATAACCGTCTTGCCTTCTACCAGTTTCTCAAATCCCTGCTGAATCAGGTACTCATTGTCAGGATCTGCAAATGCGGTTGCCTCATCCAACAGAACGATGGGGGCATCCTTTAAGATAGCTCTTGCCAGGGCGATCCGCTGGACCTCACCTCCCGATAAATAGACTCCCTTTGTGCCGACAACGGTATGGAGGCCCTGCGGCATTTTCTCAATGATATCTTCGCACCGTGCGGCTTCCAGAGCCCGCCTAACCTCGGCCTCCGCAGCCTGGGGCCTGGCCGCCCGTATGTTATTCAGAAGGGTATCCTTAAATAAGTGGCAGTCCTGAAATACAAAGCTGACCATTTTCATCAGCTCCTCCGTACCGATCTCACGCACATCGGCGCCTCCTATGGTGATACTACCGCCATTGACATCAAAAAACCGGGGAATCAGGCTTACCAATGTGGTCTTGCCGCTGCCCGAAGCGCCCACCACGGCCGCGGTAGCCCCCTGCGGAACCGTGAGGGAGACTTTATCCAGAGCTGCAATTCCTCCCTTCCGGTAAGAAAATGTCACATCCTGAAACTGAATCGTATAATCCTTTGGCTTCTTCGGCGCGGGCGGCTCGGAAAGCGGCTCTTCCTTCAGAATTTTTAAGACGCGGTTCATGGCGTCTTTGGCTGCCATGGTATTTTCACTGGTCCACATGATCTTATCCATCATTGCCACACAGATCGGGCTGAATAAAATATAAAAGATAATGTCCAGCGCCGCAGCCGTATAGGAGGCTCCTCTGGAAATATCACCGGCCAGCAGAATTCCGGCGGGAATCAGTATGGCAAAAATCCCGTTGATGCTGACTGTATAGGCACACATGGGAATGCGCAGGGAGATGGTATAATTCACCGCCCAATCCCGATACCGGAGGATCGAATCGTGAAAGCTCTTAAACGAAAATATACTCTGCTGAAACGTCTTAACCACCGGAATTCCCCGGACATACTCCACCGCTTCGTTATTCATATCTTCCAGGGCGTTCTGATACTGCCGCATACACTCCGCCATCCCGGTTCCCATCATGCGGCTTAAGAAAAATACGCCCACGCCCATTGGAACCAGGCTGATCAGGCCGAATCTCCAGTCAAAGACCAGAAGAAGCACAAGAACGGCGACAGGCGTCACAATAGCCCCTGCCAGATCCGGAAGCTGATGAGCCAGATACGTCTCCGTCTGGCCGGCTCCATCATCGATTATCCGCCGCAGCTTTCCGCTCCCCTCCTGCTTGAAATATCCGATAGGAAGCCTTGTCAGGTGGTGAAGCGCCGCGGTCTTCATATTTCTGGCTGTGCGGAAGGCCGATAAATGAGTGCACATGAGCGCTCCATAATAAAACAGCATGCTGATCAGAGATGACGCCACCGCCAGCCAGCCCCAATGAACCAGACTCCGGCCGTCCAGACCGGTATTCCAGGTCAGAACCACCTCTTTCACTACATTCCACATGCACAGATAGGGCGCCAGCGCAATTACGGAACTGATTCCCGATAAGACACAGCCGGTCCCCGTGAGGAACCGGTACTTTCCGGCAAAGGTCATCAGCGTGACTTTCTTTGCCTCCGGAAGCCGTGTCATGATTTCCCTGTTACTGCTTTCCATTTTTCATCCTCCTTTTTGTTGAATTGTAACTCGCATTGTAACTCGCACTATAACTCGCATCGTAACTCGCATTGTACCCCGCGGTTCAGTTAGTTTCAACTAACCCAATAGCGCAATACGCTCCCATTTACAGGTACTATTGCATCTGACCTATCTGTCCGCCATTCCTGACTATGAAGGGAGATTCAAAATCCTTTTCCACCCCGCATGCTGGAAACGGCTTAAGATGAGGGAGCAGGACATCGCCTCTTCCCGCGGGATATCGTGGTCTACAAACTCCTGAATCTGCCGGAAGAAGGTGCTGCACACGATATGGATCAACGCATCTCCCAGTTTGGGGACTGGATAACCCATCTGCTCTACCGCCGCCACAAAATCATGGCATGACTGCTCTTCCACCTCGGCCAGCCGGTCAAAGAAGCGTTCTCCACAGCCGGGAGCGCCGCAGCACAGAAGCAGCTTAAACGCCTCGAAGTGGTCATAGACGTAATTCACAAGCCACGGGACACACTCCTCCGTCACAACATTCAACATATCCGGCTGCTCCTCGGGCGGAAGCGACGCGAAATCGCTGTGCACCTTTGTATACAGTTCCACCAGTTCCTCCGCCGCATCTTCCGTCAGCGCCGCAAACAGCGCATCCTTTCCTGCAAAATAGCCATAGATTGCGCCGGTGGTAACCGAGGCTTCTTTTGCAATCCGCCTTAACGATGCCTTCTCGTATCCGTATTCCATAAATTCTTTCCTGCTGGCCTCCAGAATCGCCGCAGCCGTATCTCTGTTTTGGGTACCCATTTATTACCTCAATTCTGCTCTGGTTCGAGCACTTTTATAACAGTGTTATATAACACCGTTATGATACGACAAAAAAAGGAACCAGTCAATACAGCTTACTGATCCCTTTTTCTCATTTTCTCAATAACAGACAATTTTTATATATAAATGTTCGCCGGGCAGCCATTCTCCGGCTTTCAGACGCTGCCATAAGGAACGACGAGTTTATTTGTTTTACAGGACGAGCTTTCCTGGGAACCAAAAAACTTCGCCCCCATCCGGGCGCACTCGCTTCCGGAAGGCAGGGGCAGAGCCTCCAGACAGAGGTATCCGCTGTAATCCAGCTTTTCCAGCGTTCGATACAGCTCTGCCATATTCAAATGCCCCATTCCCGGAGCCAGCCGGTTGGAATCCACAAAATGGACATGTTTTGTATAGGGAGCACACCGCCGGAAGCATTCCGCCAGATCCACGTCCTCAATGTTCATATGAAATGTATCCAGCATCAAATAGAGCGGAAGCCCGCTCTTTTCAATAAAATCAAGGGCTTCCATACTGGAATTTAAATGATCCGATTCATAACGGTTGATCGGCTCCAGTATCAGCGGAACCTCCAGCGGCAAAGAGGTCTTAAGCAGTTCCTCAAAGCTTCCGGCCAGACGTTTAAAAAACTCCTCCCGGCCAGCACCCGCTCCGGCTCTGCCGCGCACCAGTCCAAGGGAGACCATGCCGGAGGCTTCCGAGGCAAAACGGATCATATCACCGATCCGTTCCACCGCATACTTACGCATCTCAGGATCTTTGTCCCCCAGAGATAACCCCTGTTTGGCCAGCAGCGCCGGCATGACCGCTCCAACCCCAAGACCGTGCCTCCTTAACTTCCCCAGTGCCGCCCGGTTTTCCGGGAGAAACGGATCGTCTACAAATAAATCCACGCCGGTATAGCCAAATCCGCTTATCTCCGCCAGCGTTTTTTCATCAGTTCCATAGTAGAGTGCAGGCATTCCCTTCCAGCCTGCAAACAGAGAGAGTGCTGCCGATTTTTTCATAAGCTCCTCCTCACCGTTTCTGATAAAAATAAGCTTCCGGTCCGAATTTTCTCATATAGTGTTTTTCCGCCATATATTCCGGAAGAATCGGAGCCTTTCCGCCATTGATATCTGCAGACAGCTTCGCCATTCTGGCCAGTTCCTCCAGAATTACGCTGTGTTCCACCGCCTCCTCAGGGCTACTTCCCCAGGTAAACGGACCGTGTCCCGGAGCCAGCACCGCGCACATAGAAACCGGATCAATGGCCTCAAACCGTTCCACGATCACACGGCCCAAATTCCGCTCATAGTCATGCTCCACTTCTTCCCTGGACAGCTGCCGGACACACGGAATCGGCCCGTAAAAATGGTCTGCATGAGTCGTTCCCATCACGGGGATATCCACGCCGGCCTGGGCCCAGGCCGTGGCCCACGTGGAGTGGGTATGGGCGATCCCGCCCGCATTCGGGAACTTTTTATATAGTTCCAGATGGATATCTAAATCCACGGAAGGAAGCAGGCTTCCTTCCACCAGATTTCCGTCCAGATCCGTCACCGCCATATCGTCTGCCGTCAGAAGGTTATACTCAATTCCCTTCGGCTTGATAACCACCAGTCCGTTCCCGCGGTCAATCGCACTGACATTTCCCCACGTATAGATCACGAGCCCTCTCCGTACCAGTTCCAGATTACAGTCATACACCTGTTTTTTCAGTTCAGCTAAGTTCATACTCACCTCACACTATAAAAATGATTTAAACGGGATATTCGGTTCATCAGCCATGGCATCGCCGAATCCCCGCGGATACATATAGCGGGTATGGTCCCTGTCCTGGGGATACGTGTACTTTCCACCCACCTGCCATATGTAGGGATGGAACACATACCCGAGACGTTCCTTTTTAAAGTTGTACAACAGCTCGATTTCAGCCGGATCGGCCAGCATATTACACCAGATATCGTAGTGGAACGGAATCAGAACCTTTGCCCGTAAGTTCTCAGCCATTCTCAGGCAGTCGGCAGAAGTCATCTTATCCGTACAGCCCGGCGGATTCTCACCAAAGCTTGCCAGCGCCACATCGATATCATAATCATTTCCGTGCTTCCGGTAATAATTGGAGAAATGAGAATCTCCGCTGTGGTAAATCGTTCCTCCCGGCGTTTTGATCACGTAGTTTACGGCTCTGACATCCATGTCATCAGGCATTCTGCCTCTGATATCGCCCAGCGGCGGGTCTGTAATCAAGGCTGTCCGGTCAAAGGAGTCCACAGCGGTGATTTCCAGGTCCTTTATCTTTATGGTGTCCCCCGGCTTCACTACACGGATCCGCTCCTCCGGCACACCCCAGCTCCGCCAGATATTCGCGCTGTATTCCGGTCCGATGAAGGGCACATCCTTTGTATTCCTGCATACGGCCGCGGCTACATACTGATCAATATGGTCTCTGTGAAAATGTGTGGAGAGTACCGCGTCAATCTCGTGAATCTCAAAAGGATTCATAACCATCGGCACTACTCTGGTATTGGGCTGTATCTCACGGCTTCCGGTAATCCGCGTCATCTGGAAATCCCTTCCCTGTCCGTACGGATAAGGCCAGTTCCTGGTCTTTTTCCCTGTATTCAGCCACAAATCAATACAGATATTGGCACCTCCCGGCGTCTTTACCCACAGTCCGGTGCAGCCCAGCCACCACATACAAAAATGATTGTCCGGCACAACGGTCTGTTCAATCTCTTCATTTAACCAGGTTCCCCATTCCGGGAAAACGTCTTTTGCCCACGTCTCCCATGTTATATCTTTAATATCCGGCATATTATGTCAACCTCCTTTATTTTCTGCTGTTACTGTGTATAATACGGCCTGTCCTCTCTCCCGGTCTGCGCTTAAAATTTCCGCCCCATTCTCATTGGGGCAGACACAGATCTGGCTCGGTCCGCCGTTTCCGATCGTAAGCCTGGCAGGATTTCTGCTGTCTTCTGTGAAGTCAAACAGAGTAAGCTCCATCCCCTCTCTTCTGTGGCCGGTGATCAGACATCTCCTTCCCGCGATCTCTCCGCACCAGAGCGCATGTCCGAATGTGACAGGCGTACTCCATACGGTCTGAAAGCCGCCGTCTGTCCATTTATTTACAGTAACCAGATTTCCATGAAATCCTTCTATAATCACAAGCTCATCCTGACCATCACCATCCAGGTCGCAGCACACCACATCGCTGGACTCCCTGCTTAAGAGCTTCTCGGTTTCCCATTTATCCTCTTTTCCCGCCGGCGGATATAATGCAGATACACCCTCCGAAGCCGCGATCAGTACTGCCTCTCTCCCACGAAATGAGGTCTGGCAGAATCCGTGATTCTTTGTCAGCCCCGTCAGAACAGGCTCCAGAGACACCGGCTCTGCCCTGTGAATCCCTGCTGTCTCCGCATAGGCTCCTGCATAGACTGCCCCCGGTTTACTCCAGTCATCTTTATTCTCTTTCCCGCCGCATAAAGTAGCCGCCAGCAGGACCCTTCCCCACGAAAGATTCAGAAGCTCAAACCGGTGGAGATAGGGAATCTTCTGCACTGGTTCTGTCACATATCCATTTCCTTCCCTATAAGATCTTACAATTACCGATTCCGCCGCGTCAAACACCGGCCAGAAGCCCTGTGTCGCCAGAAACTCCCCTTCCTTCCCGGTGGGACACAGTGTCATCGTACCTCCCGGGGAACTCCATCGTTCGCTTACTCTGCCGTCCTCCAGATCGATTTGGACACATCGGCCCTCCCGGCCCTCCGAAGCCGCATAACACGTCTTAAAATGGCCCTGATCCACCACTCCGGCGATTGCATAGAGTTTGTCAAATTCAGCCAAAACCCTTTTTGTCACAGAAAACATACGACTTCCTCCCTGTTCTTTTATTTCATCAATCCCTTTACCCGCTCCACAACAGCCGCCGGGGTCAAATGGTAATACTCCAGCAGTTCCTCCGGTGATCCCGACTGGCCGAAGGTATCTTCCATTCCAATGAATCCCATTGGCACCGGGCAATGCTGTGCAAGCGTCACTGCGACTGCGGACCCCAGTCCGCCGCGTATTACGCCCTCCTCAATGACCACCGCCCTGCCGGTTCTGGATGCCGATTCCACAAGCAGTGCTTCATCAAGCGGTTTTACCGTCGGCAAGTGCAGCACTTCCGCCTCAATTCCCCCGGCTGCCAAATCGTCGGCTGCCTGCATGGCTGCTGCAAGTAAGGAACCAGTCACCACCAGAGTCACATCACGCCCGTTTCTCATGACAATGCCTTTACCAATCCTGAATTCATAGGACGATCTGTCAAATAAAACCGGCTGCGGCTGCCTTCCAAACCGGATATAGACAGGTCCGTCATAGAATGCCATCGCCTTTACCGCCGCCTCCATCTCAACCGCATCGCCCGGATACAGCACCACCATATTGGGAATTGCCGCCATGATGGCCAGATCCTCCACCGCCTGATGGGTAGCCCCATCCCAGCCCACTGCAATGCCTCCGTGGCTGCCGCAGATTTTCACATTCAGTTTGGGATACGCCACCGAATTGCGTATCTGTTCAAAGGCCCTGCCCGCGGCAAATACCGCAAAGGTACACGCAAATGGTATTTTCCCCGCAGCCGCCAGCCCCGCGGCCGTGTCGATCAAGTCTCCTTCCGCGATGCCCACATTGAAAAAACGTTCTGGAAAGGCTTTCTGGAATACAGAGCTCATGGTAGCCTTTGATAAATCCGCATCCAGAACAACAATGTCACGATTTTCTGCTCCGCACGCCGCCAATGCTCTGCCAAAGGCTTCCCTCGTCGCAATCATTTCCCCCATATTAATTTCCCTCCAGTTCTGAGAGTGCGCGTGCGGCCTGTTCCGGCGTCGGCGCACCTCCATGCCAGGCGGCCTGATTCTCCATAAAGGAGACGCCCTTTCCTTTAATGGTATTTAAGATTATGCAGACCGGAGTTCCCCTGCTGCGTTTCGCCTCCTGAATTCCACCGAGAACCGCCTCCATGCTGTGCCCATCCACCGTGATCGTCCTCCAGCCAAACGCCTGGAATTTTGCCGCCAAATTCCGGTTTCCGATGACTTCCTCTATGGAGCCGTCTATCTGCAGATGATTGTAGTCTACAAATGCGATGACATGGTCCAGTCTATAATGGGATGCAGTCATGGCCGCCTCCCATACCTGCCCTTCCTCCGTCTCCCCATCTCCCATGAGACAGTAGGTGTAGAACTCTTTTTTATCCAGTCTTGCCCCCAGGGCGATTCCATTTGCAATGGAAAGTCCCTGTCCCAGCGATCCGGTGGACACATCGACACCCGGTGTCTTCTCCGCACAGGGATGTCCCTGAAGTATGGAACCAAGTGAACGGAGCGTGTCCATTTCCTTTACAGGGAAATACCCGCGCAGCGCCAATGCCGCGTACAGTGCCGGACAGGAGTGTCCCTTGGACAGGACGAATCTGTCCCGCTCCTCCCACAGAGGCTCCTCCGGCCTGATGTTCATCACTTCAAAATACAGAGCCGCCAATAAGTCCGCGCAGGATAACGCGCCACCCGGATGGCCGCTTCCCGCCCTGCTGACCGATGTAATAACCAGTTTTCTGATCTCTCCTGCCTTCTCCTCAAGCAGTCTGATATCGCTCATACTCATCCCCCTCTATCCTTTTACTGCTCCTGCCGTCATACCGGTTATTAGATTCTTCGAACACGCAAAGGTCACGATAAATGCCGGTATTGCTATAATGGTCGCCATCGCCATAATCTGCCCCCAATTGATTCCAAGGTCACTGATCATCAGTGATACTGCGGCCGGAAGTGTCCTCGTGCTGCGGTTGCTCAAAATAATTGCCAGAAGGAATTCATTCCACGCCGTCCGGAACGTAAAGACGCTGGTCACGGAGATTCCCGGCTTAATAAGCGGAACCACAATTCCCCAAAGAATTCTCATATAGCTGCATCCGTCAATCGCGGCTGCTTCCTCCAGTTCAAAGGGTATCTCTTTAATAAATATAGAAAGCATCCAGACATTTAACGGGATCGTCAGCCCCAAATATGCCAGGACCAGTCCACTAAGGCCTCCGGTCAGTCCGAATTTAGTCCACAGTACATACATCGGCACCGCGACCACTACCGGCGGCACCATACGAATCAGCACCGTACCCATGGAGAGGAGGCCGACCCCCCGGAAGTTAAATCTGGCCAGCGCATACCCCGACATGATGCACACCAGAATACTGACTGCCGTGGTGACAAGGGAGATGACGAGGCTGTTATAAAGGTACCGCGTAAAATTCAGTTCTGTCAGCACCGCGTGATAGTTAAAAAGCGCGGGGGCCGGCAGGAATTCCGGCGGCATATCAAATGCCTGGCTGCTGGTCTTAAAAGATGTGATTACCATAATATAGACAGGAAACAGAACCACTATGGCAATCAGAAGAACTACCAGCAGACGCAGCATAGTCCATAATGCGGAACGTGTCTTCATTATCGCTCTCCTCCCGTTAATGCTTGTCATCTGCTTCTTTGCCGCCCTTTACGAACACCGTCAGCATAATCAGCATAATCATCAGAATAATTGCAGTTGCAGACGCAGACCCAAGGTCCTGATTTACAAATGCGTCCTTGTAAATAGACATCGGAAGCGTCATCGTCGATATCCCGGGTCCACCGCCCGTCATGATAAATATGACCACCATGCTTCTCATGGATTCAATCATACGAAGAGTCAGTACCAGGCGTATGATATTCTTCATACATGGAAGTTTTACATGGACAAGCGTCTGGAAATAAGAAGCCCCGTCAACTACTGCCGCCTCCATCAAATCACTGGGAACGCTCTGCAGGCCCGATAGAAGAATTAAAAATACAAAAGGGGTCCACTGCCAAATCTCCGTGATGATTACAGACAGCAAAGCCGTTCCCTCACTGGACAGCCACGTTCCCGCCGGCACGCCAATAAGGCCAAGCAGATAGTTCAGCATCCCGAAGTTAGCATCGTAGATATACTTCCAGATAACGCCTACCACCACAGGGGAGATCATGACTGGAAGCATGAAAATACTGCGGAAGAAGCGGATGCCCGGCAGGTTCTTCTCCAGAAGAAGCGCTATGACCATTCCCAGAAGGAGCTGCACAAAGATAACAGATACCACGAAGATCAGCGTAGTCTTCATACTTGACCAGAACTGCGGATTTTGAAAGAGTGTTTTGAAATTATGCAGCCCTACAAAGGCAGGGGCATTTTTTAAATCAACCAGAGACCACTGGAAAAATCCGAGAATTAACCCGTACAGGATGGGAAATCCCATAAAAATGGTCATTACAATCACAGTAGGCGCCGAAAAAATGTATGGAGCAAGTCTTTTCGATATGCCTTTTTTCATTGAGTATCCTCCTCCATTTAGCCTATTTTATATATCCGCCTTCAACCATAATCTTTCTCACTGGCTCTTTGATCTCTTCCATAGCCGCTTTCGCGTCCTTTGCGCCTGTCATCACCTGATTGATCGCAACACCGAGAAGCTGTGACTGAATCCTTGTGATTTCCGGAATACCCGGACGCCAGTCCGGATTCGCATGGCTGACCGCTTCTTTTACCACTACAAACGCAGGCTGCGCTTCTAATACGTCCGGATCACTGAAGGTGGAGAGTCTGGAAGGCGTCACCGCCTTAAGCGCCAGTTTTTTGTCTGTATCCTTGCTTGTCAGCCACTGAAGGAAGAGGAAAGCTGCCTTCTTATTCTGGGAATTAGCCGGAATTCCCACGGCAAATCCACCAGCCTCAGTCTCAAGATAGCCATCATCCGCCTTTGGCTGGAGCGCAAATCCAACCGTATCGGCCACCTTCGACTTCTCCGGGTCCTGACACATTCCTATAAGCTTGTCCCGGTCAATAATCATGGAGGTCAGCCCCTGAAGGAATGCATTGTCAGAGGCTCCCAGGTCAAAGCTCTCAGCTCCTGGCGGCGAGTAGACCAGCATTTCTTTCATGAAATCCAGAGTCGCCAGAGAACCTTCATTATCAAAAGCCGGTTCCCAGTTATCATCAAACATCTCTGCTCCCAGCGATTTCCCCAGTGTAAACCAACTGTGGCAGGAATCCGCACCGCTGGAGGTACGCATGGACAGCCCATACATATTTGGTTCCTTCTCATGAATGATACGAGCCGCTTCCATCACTTCCCCATAAGTCTCCGGGACCTTTATGTCATATTTTTCGAACAGATCCTTTCGATATGCCATAATTGATGTCTCCGTTCCAAACGGAAGTCCTACCAGTTTTGCATCCGGACCATCTAAATAGTCCTTAACACCGTCCACTTTTCCGGCCAGTTCAAAAAAGGCAGGAGCGAAATCCTCAATATCGTATTCAGGATATGTAATAGAGGGATCTTCAAAATAGGGATCGAGTACTTCCAGTCCACCGGCACGGTTGTATTCCGACTTCCAGGAAACAATATAAGCCACTATGTCAAAATCGGACTCCGGTTTGCTGAATTCGAGAAGCTGTTTATCATGCAGATTGTTATTAGCCAGCACATCCAGCTCTACATTTATTCCCGTCAATTCCGTAAATTCCGGTATGTACTCCTTGACGGAATTCCAGTGCACGTTGTTGGGGACACTGGCAACTATGGTGGTACCGTCAAACTGTTTCCAGTCAAAGCGGCTCTCCTCTCCGGCGACGGTGTTTTCTGCCGCCTGCTCCTTTTCCGTCTGGGGTACCTGCTTAGTCTCCGTATTCCCCCCCTGATTGCTGCATCCGGTGCTGCCTAACAGCAGCATTGCACAAAGACCCATTGCAAGATTGCGTTGATGCATTTTTCTCATGTTGCTTCCTCCTTTTTTATTTTAATAAATAGGTACTTCTTTTGCGTTTAAGCAATATTTTCCCTTAGTTTCAAGATTTTCCATTTTATACCAGCATAATTTTCGTTAAAAACTCGTTAAAATATTAAAATTATCTCTCTTTATATTTTTTATGATAACACATATTTTTGCACAAGTCATTAGCGAATTACGCAAACGTTTTTGTATTTTATTTTTGTTTTCGTTTTATTTTCTTTACATTTTTTCGTTAATTTTCTCAATCATATTGCGTTTTTCCAGACATTTGTTATACTAAAATAAGATAGTATGAAAGATACCGCTGCAGGGCGGAAGAATGGAGTGTGAGGAAATATGAAACTGAAAGACATTGCTCAGGAGGCCGGAGTATCCATATCTACGGTATCGCGTGTTCTCAATGACAAGCACACCAATGCCGCCAGCAAGGAGGTCCAGGAACGAATCTGGACGGTCGTCAGAAAATACGGATATGTCCCTAACGATTCAGCAAGAAATCTGCGCAAAAAAAATCAGGACGACGCCCCTCTTAAGAAAAATGGGAACATCGCCTGTCTGTTTGCGCGTACAAGCGCCTTTACCGATATATTTTTTTCGTCACTGGCCCGCAGCATTGAGCAGGAGGTATTTAAACGGGGATACATCATAAAATACTCTTTCAGCGCCTTTGACATCGACAACACCAGTACGCTGAGTATGATCGAGGATAATCAGGTCGACGGAGTGGTAGTGCTCGGGCGCGGCGATAAGAAACTCTTTCAATTTTTAAAGAAACATTTTCGCTGTGTAGCCTATACCGGGCTGAATCCGGTAGATGCCAACTATGACCAGATTATCTGTGACGCCTACGGCGCGGGCTGCTGTGCCATGGAACATCTGCTGTCTCTGGGGCACACCAGCATTGGCTATATCGGAGACCGGGAAAATGAAAATTTATACCGTGCGTATGAGGACAGTCTGACCAAACACCATCTGCTGATATCAAAGAAGCTTGTAAACACAGTCAGGCATCTCTCCGGAGAGAGCGGGTACTTAGGCGCCCAGTCTCTCTTCGAAAAGAATCCCAATATGACAGCGCTCTTCTGCGGAAATGACATCACAGCTATCGGCGCCATGAAGGCAGCAAAGGAAGCGAAGATCCGGATTCCCGATGATCTGTCCCTGATCAGCATCGATGATATTGAGACCGTACAGTATTTATCGCCGATGCTCACAACCGTCCATGTGCCTGTGGATGAGATGGGGCAGATGGTCGCAAAAATCCTGATCGACAGGATTGAGGGAGAGCACACCATTCCCTTGAAGCTCTACTTGCCATTCTACCTGGCTGTCAGGGAAAGCTGCGACCGGCCTCCAGTGAAAAAAAGGTCTTAAGAATTGATATTTCCCCCAATATTCAGTATAATAGAAAAGCTGTGTATCCGTACGCCCTTTTCCAGGCTCCGGCCTTCGGCGTGTACACACGAGAAAAGAACATATTATTGGGGGAGATCTACTTATGAAAACAAACAACAAATGGGCCAGCAAGATGGGCTTTATCCTGGCTACCGCCGGCGCGGCCATCGGCCTTGGGAATCTCTGGAAATTTCCGTATCTAATGGGGCGCAACGGCGGATTTCCGTTCCTGATCGCTTATCTGTTTTTTATCTGCATCCTGGGTGTTCCCGTTATGATTACGGAGATGTCCCTGGGAAGAAAGACCGGGAAGAATCCCGTTCTCGCGTATGATACGATTCAGCCGCATGCCCGGATCGTCGGCTGCTTCGGCGTGCTTGCCGCCTTCGTCATCTTATCCTATTACGCCATTATCGGCGGCTGGATCATCAAATACTTTGCCAGCTATGCCACCACCTTTCAGCCGCCGGCCGATTTTGGTGCGTTTACGGCGAAGCCTGTGGAACCGCTGGTCTGGTTTTTCTTATTCATGCTGATTACCGGCCTGATCTGTTATTTCGGTGTCAGTGGAATCGAAAAGGCCAGTAAATTCATGATGCCTGCGCTGTTTATCATCCTGATAATTATTATTGTCCGCGGCGTTACTCTGCCAGGAGCCGGGGAAGGGCTTGCGTTTATCTTCTCTCCGCGTTTCGATGCATTTAACATTACGTCCGTCAGCGCGGCGCTGGGACAGGTTTTCTACTCATTAAGCCTCTGTATGGGAATCACCATCACCTACGGAAGCTATCTGGACAGAGATATCAGCATCCCTAAAAGCTGCATCAACATCGCGGCCCTGGATACCGTAATCGCGGTTCTCGCGGGAATCGCCATTTTTCCTGCTGTATTTGCCAGCGGATTGGAGCCGGCCTCCGGTCCCAGCCTGATCTTTGTCACACTTCCAAAAGTATTTGATGCGCTGAAGGGCGGATCCGTTTTCGCAACCCTTTTCTTCCTGCTGGTATTTTTTGCGGCCGTGACGAGTGCTGTCGCACTCCTGGAGGTATGCGCCTCCTTCGTCATGGGAACCTGGCACTGGAGCAGAAAAAAAGCCGTGCTTCTCTTAACCACGGCGATCTTCCTTCTTGGAATTCCCAGCTCCCTGTCCTTTGGGCCGCTGGCGGATATCTCCATACTGAACTATAACATTTTCGATTTCGTCTGCATGCTGACGGATAATATCTTCCTGCCTCTGGGCGGCATCTTCATGTGCTACTACGTCGCATGGAAATGGAATCCGGGAAAGCTGGTCGAGGAAATCGAACACGGCGGAGTGCGGTTTAAGCTGGCTAAAGCCTGGATTTTCCTGATTAAGTTTATTACGCCGGTGATGGTGGCGATCGTTACTATCACGGGATTTATCACGATCTACCATACTGTTACGGGCAGATAATCCATACTCCCCCGCTGACTGAATATTTGCAGAGATGCAGGAATATATTTAACCATATCTGTTGGGACAAAATATGGAGGAGAGATATGTGCACTGCAATCGCTGTTCAGACACCGCAAAGAGAAGTTTATTTTGGCCGTACCATGGATTTTTCTTATCCACTGGATCCGGAACTGTATTTTATTCCGAAAGGATATGAGTGGAAGAATCTTCTGAATACGCACAAAATCCGGAACCAATATAGTTTTATGGGGATTGGCCAGGATATTTCCAGGGTCTTCTTTGCGGACGGAGTGAATGAAATGGGATTTGCGGCCGCAGTTCTATATTTCCCGGATTATGCCGCGTATGATCCCATCGCCGCCCCGGATTCGAAGGGAATCTCTGTGGCCGCCATCGAGCTTGTCGGATTTCTGCTGGGCCTGTGTGCTTCCGTGGATCATGCCGCCTCCCTGCTCCGGACCATCCGAATCGTGGGGGTAGAAGACTCCATTACGCATTCCATCGCCCCGCTCCACTGGATTTTGACGGATAAGAGCGGGAAATGTATGGTTGCGGAGAAGACAGCCTCCGGCCTTCATTTAATGGATAATCCCATGGGGGTACTGTCTAACAGCCCCGGCCTCCCATGGCACCTGACGAATCTGCGCAACTTTATGAACGTGACTTCTGTTCAGACTCCTGAAAAAGAGTGGAATTCTGTCAGCCTTACGCCGTTCGGACAGGGCGGCGGCACCTTTGGACTTCCGGGTGACTTCACGCCTCCTTCGAGATTTGTGAGGGCGGCCTGGATGAAGAGCCATACTCCGATTCCGGAAAACAAACAGGAAGCCGTCAATACCTGTTTTCATATCATGAACAGCGTTACCATTCCGAAGGGCGCCGTCATGACCTCCCGCGGTACACCTGATTATACGCAGTATACTGCATTTATGAATCTTTCCACGCAGGAATACTTTTTTAGGACTTACGATAACAGCCGGGTTACAGCCGCGAAGCTCCCTGCGGCCGCTGGCCGAGATTCGAGGGCTGTGTCTCTGGGACGCATAAATAAACCGTCGGTGTTCGACCGGCGGGAAGTGTAGTGGAGAGAGGTATCGGATTGGAAGATATCGAACTGGGAGGTATCGGAGGCGGGAGTATCGGAGGCAGAGGTATCCATGGGGGCCGTATAATCGGTCGCTGCAGACTGCAGACAAACACAGTTTTTATAATTTTTTGATAAATGTATAATATTTATAATGTATAAAACGAAAGGGCACCAGATAATTCAAGCTATCTGGTGTCCTTTATACTATTCATTAAACTGGAATCAAACAATATCTATCATAGAATATCTTGAAAATAATTTAGAAAGTTCTTCTTTTTTCTTATTTCTTCGGACTCTTTATGTTTTTCTTCTTCATCGAGTTCTTGAACCACCTGTATATCACCTGTTCCCGAAAGAGCTTCAAGCAGCTTGCGTATCTCATTTTGGGCCAGGGAACCTGAACCCAAGGACAGACTCACCATTAAGATGAGAAATAATTTATATATCTTTTCTTTCATTCCTTCCTCCAATTAAATCTCTTCTTTTCTTTACTCTCATAATAAGTATGCGGCTTATACTCACTATCTGTTTGCATACAAAAAGAAAGCCATTGTTTGATTTTAAAAATGGCTTACAACCACCAGCACACTTGCAATGCTTGGAAAAAGATTTGATTCAATCGTTCAGACGTACCTTTTGATTAATTAATGTCCACTCATCAGGCAATAATATGAATAAGGCCGAAAAGTAAAACAGAAAAACTATGATAAGAAAAAGAAGCGGGCCGAATCCTTTTGGAACAGCTGCTGTTATCATTTCCGTATGAGAATTATTTTTGTTCAAAAATGATGCTTTAAAATGGGTAGTATCATCACCGTCTTCACTGGTAACGATACCTTCAGAAATCGCCATCGACTCAATTACAGCTGGCTTAGCTAATAATTCATAAAGATTATAATTACTACAAAAGAGCACATTCATAGTTAAGCCCATAGCAAAAAAAATCATAATGAAAAAGATTAAAATACGGAACAAATGATTTTTCTTATTATTTATTTCCATTATAACTCCCTTCTGAGCTGCCTCTACGTTCCATGTGGCCAGCTGCATTGGTTTTAATTCTATATATAGAGACGTCAGATAATTTCCATTTATCTTAATTATACAATAGTTCAGACCAGAAATACAGCGGCGCATACTTATTTTTGAAAATACACTGCTATACAATCAAATGAACTTTGTCTACAGTCTGAGACGGCCGTATAACCGGTCGCTTTTTCATGTGCCCTATTAACGCCTCAAAAGCCTTTCTTGACAATTCCGATATTTGTGGTAGACTAATATCTGGCTCCCAATAGTTTGTATACAAACTTTTCATATGCAAACTATTTTATCTGAATAAATCATATGGAGGTCTTATGGATAAAAGTCTTCACTATTTACTGATGGCAACCCACTCACTATTTCAAAAAAAGGTATTCAGCGGGCTCAGCGATTTGGGTCCCGGGCAGCCGAAGATTCTGGACTATCTCGGGCTTCATGATGGAAGTGTGCAGCGCCGGATCGCTCAGGGCTGCCAGATCGATCCGGCCACACTGACCGGTCTTCTTACCCGCATGGAGGAAAAGCAGCTGATTGAACGCCGGACCGAAGGCGGTGACCGCCGTTCTTTTCACGTCTATTTAACACCGCTTGGCTGGAAAAAGCAGCGGGAGGTAATGGAAGTTTTTCAAAAATGTGAAGAAGAAATCTGCGGCGGGCTAAGCGTTCCACAGACGGAAACGCTCAAAGAAACACTGACGGCCCTATGCCGCAATATGACTGATTTGGAGGTACTGCAATGACCCGCAGAGAATGGTGCAAACGATATCTGTTTTTTCTCGCCGGACTTTTTATTAACTCATTCGGCGTCAGTTTTATAACCAAGGCCGCTTTAGGGACTTCGCCAATATCCAGTGTCCCCTATACGTTAAGTCTTGGTTTTTCCCCTACCCTGGGTATGTTTACCCTGTATATGAGTATTGTGCTGATCCTGATTCAGATGATTCTGCTGCGCAAAGATTTTCCCCGCCAGTATCTGCTGCAGATTCCCGTTTCCTTTCTGTTTTCCTGGTTCATTGACATGACCATGGAACTGTTGGGATTCCTTTCACCTGCTGCTTACCCGGCCAAGGTCATATGCCTGCTGCTGGGTTGTGCCATTCTGGGGTTCGGAGTCTTTATGGAAATGGCCGCAGGCGTGGTGATGCTGCCTGGCGAATGCTTCGTCAATGCCATTTCCAGGACATTCCATACCGATTTTGGCAGAACCAAGGTGGCTTTCGATACCTCAGTCACCGCTGCCGCCGCCATCATTGGCATCGTCCTTTACAGGGAACTGGCCGGAGTGAGAGAAGGGACCATTGTGGCCGCTGTCCTTGTGGGTATGATCGCTCGCCGTCTAAACTGTACCATCGGGCCCAGAGTCAATCTCCTGCTGGTTCGGTAACACGACCGGTCTCTCTTTACCTCCCTTTGACTTCGACCAGTCTTCACACTCTGCTAACAGCGTTCCTGCATATCCTTTATGGCGAAAGCTGAACTGTTACAAATGCTTCGTTCATTTTCGATAGTTACATCTGCGGTACGCTTTCGATTTTATAGGTATTTAGACGCCAAGAGACGGGATACCTCAGAATTGCCCGCCACAATGTTATTAACCATGCTGGTATCTGCCTGGGCTCCGCTGTAATCAAGGACGCTTCCGCCAGCCTCCCGCACCAAAAGCATACCTGCCGCAAAATCCCAGATCTTCAGGCCGATCTCAAAATAGCCTTCCAGCCTTCCGCAGGCTACATGCGCGAGATCGAGAGCTGCGGAACCGCTCCTTCTGATATCCTGGCAGTCCAGGAACAGGCGTTTAAACAGCTCAAAGTTTTCATCTGCCTTCTCTTTGTGATAAGGCGAGGTACCTATGGCAATCAGACTTTCCTCCATCTGCGTGGCACCGCTTACCTTAATCCGTTCCCCATTCAAATAGCTGCCGCAGCCCTTTTTCGCCTGAAATAGTTCCTTACTATAGGGATTGTAGATCATACCAAGCACCACCTCTCCCCCGCCCATCAGAGCCAGGGAAATACAACTGGTATGGTAATCGTGAATCAGATTGGTGGTTCCATCCACCGGATCGAGCACCCACACGAGACCAGATTGATCGATTTCCTGGTTTGCCTTTTCCTCACTCAAGAACTGAATATAAGGATAAGAGGCCTCTAAATGCTCCTGAATATACTGCTGTACCGCGTAGTCCACTGCTGTTACGTAATCCGCAATACCCTTTGTTTGAATCTGTCCGGCGGCCGTTCTATCCTGAAACAGATTTCCTGCCTGCCGGAGAAAGTGCTCCAGCTCCTCAATATTGATATTTACAGCGTCCATTTTCATTATCCCCTTCTTTTTTTCCACAGAACTGCCGGAAAGAGCCCTGCATATCCGGCTTAGGCGGTATCCTGCTTATCTTTTGTTTCATAACAGTTTTCTAAAATTCATTTTTCTAAATAGTTACACTATATCAGATCACGGTTTAAATCTCAAGTCCGATATACCGCAGCAAACAAAGCGGCATAGCCAATATAGCCTATGCCGCTTAATTTGCTGTTTTTATAAGAGGTATTATCTTCAGACCGGTTATTAGATGAAATCAAAATCCTTTCCTAGAACGCCGCATACCTGAAGAAAAGCCATGACACTCTCTTTCTCCTTCTCCACATCCACACCGGCGCGTCCCAGCCTGTCGCAAAGTCCCAGAAGCGCCGCCTCCCGGATGTCCACGGAACGCTTCATCTCCTTCAGCTGTGCGCGTGCTGTCCCTTTTGTCACAAATAGGATTTGCATATGGTATCGCACCAGCCCGCAGACTGCATCAATAAACGCCTCATCTTCTGTAAAGACCAGAAGGAACTCACGCGCCAGTTCCGCCCCCTCCCTATCATGATTGTAGGAGGTGATCTTACCATTCCGGAATCTGGTAACGGATGGTTTTCCAATATCATGAAGAAGGGCAGCCCACATAAATACCTGCGGATTCTTGCTTTGTTCCCGGTGCTTAGCCGCCTCGTCTACTACCATCATTGTATGGATCCATACGCTGCCTTCCGGATGGTATTTCGGCGATTGCTCTGTCTGTTTCATTCGTTTCAGAAGATCGAAGGGGAAATGATTAAATTCTTCCGTTTCTCCTACTTTCTCCAGATACTCGGATGGACGGTCGTCCAGAAGGAGATGTGATTCTATTTTTCTGTATTGCTCTTCCCTGTATATCTCTTTTTCATTTCTGTCTTTTAAGCTCATAACCCTTTCTCCGTCAACTGCTCCAGTTTTTCTACTGGAGGCAAACATCTGCTTCCGCTGCAGAGATAGAACAGCATACCGTCTTCCGGCACCAGATAATCTCTGGTATATGGCGCCAGCTTTGCCAGTTCCATTTCATTGTCCGCAGTCTTCACCACGACGGCCAGTCCCGGCACCGTTTCTGACAGATACGCCAGACGGTTAAGCAGTGTCTTCTGCTCTGTATCGCGGACAGCAGGTGAAATCGTACAAACCAGTTCCTTTGACGGATACAGAACATTCATCATTGTCAGCAGCGCATAGCTGTGCCCGGAGGGATATCCCTCCATGGCGCCGGCCAGGTAATGCAACTGTTGATCCAGTATTTCCTGCCATTTTGACTCCCCCGTAATCTGTGCCAGCTGCTGAAGTCCCCGGGCAGCAGTCGAATTCCCGGAAGGCATTGCACCGTCATAAGTCTCCTTTGTCCTCACGATAAGCTGTTCTCCATCTTTTGCTGTAAGATAGAATCCGCCCCGTTCCCAGTCAAAAAACTGCTCAATCATCGTTTCCGCCCAAGCAGACGCACGCGCGAGATAATCTTCCTGGAAGGTCACCCTGTAAAGCTCCAGCAATGCGAGAATATAGCAGGCATAATCGTCCAGCTTTCCCTCTCCCGCAGCATCGCCATCACGATAGCGCACCATCAGCCGACCGTTCCTCGCAAGGTTTTTACGGATAAATGCTTCCGCCCGCACAGCCAGATCCACATACTCCGTCTCACCCAGCACAGCTCCGGCCTTCGCACACGCGCAGATCATCCAGCCATTCCAGGAAACCAGAATTTTATCATCCTTGTGAAGCCGGGTCCGCTGGATACGGTATTCATATAGTTTTTGAAGGTCAGCTATTTTCAGATCGTTTTCTGCCTGTTCCGCTTTTGTGTATTCCGCTTTTGTGTTTGCTTTTACATCTTCCTCATACGCTTCATTTCCCAACAGATTCGGTATGCTTTTTCCTTCGAAATTTCCATGCTCCGTAATCCCATAACGGTCACAAAATGCCGTCCCTGCGTTTTCGCCCAAGACTCTGCATATTTCCTTTGGAGTGAAAACATAATACTTTCCTTCTACGCCGTCGCTGTCCGCATCCTGTCCGCAATAGAATCCGCCCTGTGCATCCGTCAGTTCCGCCCCCACATATGCAAGAATCTTACGCGCCACGCCTCCATATAACTCACGGCCGGTCAGGCCGAAGGCTTCCACATAAGCCAGCGCCAACAGCGCATTATCATAAAGCATTTTTTCAAAGTGCGGCACCAGCCACCTTTCGTCCGTGGAATATCTGGAGAATCCGCCGCCAATATGGTCAAAAATTCCACCCCGGTACATCTGTACCAGCGTTGTTTCCGCCATAGTCAAAGCTTCCCGCTTCTTCTCTCTCGTTCCATATTCCATCAGAAACATCAGATTATGGGGTGTCGGAAATTTAGGTGCGCCGCCAAAGCCGCCATTCTTCTTATCAAAATTGCCTGCAAACTGCCGAAATGCCTGATGTACCAGATCCATTCCTGGCTCCGCCGACACTGTCGCCCGCTCCTGTTCTTTCAAGTACGCTTCGATCCGTCCTGCACTGTCTAAGAGTTTTTCCCTGTTTGTTTTCCACTGCCCTGCCACCGCAGTCAGCAGCTCTTCCAGCCCAACCCGGCCGTACCGTGCTTTAGGCGGTAAATACGTGCCCGAAAAAAACGGTTTGCACGCAGGCGTCATAATAATCGTGAGCGGCCATCCGCCCTGTCCATTCATGGCCTGGCAGACTGACATGTATACAGCATCCACATCCGGCCGTTCCTCCCGATCCACCTTTACACAGATATACTCCCTGTTTAAAAGCTTCGCGATTGTATTGTTTTCAAATGATTCGTGTTCCATCACATGGCACCAGTGACATGTACTTCCATGCAGAAAAGTCAGCTGTACCCAATAGATAGGAAAACAGGCTTATCCTCAAGCACTGCTTTCTCAAACGCTTCCCCGCCCCAGGGATACCACTGCACGGGATTGTAAGCGTGCTGCAGCAGATAAGGCGATTTTTCATTGATTAACCTATTGGGTATATTTTTATGATTGTCCACAGGACCACCTCCTTTCTGTAAAAAGAGGATATATTTGCAGCTGCAAATACACCCCCTATGAATGATCTGAAATTGATTGTTACCCTGTTATTTTCTCCCTGACAGCCATAAATTATACGCTGTCAGTCCGGGCACTGTTCAGACTCGTACCGCAGTTCCTCTCTGATTCTCCCTGTATACCATTGTTACGCTTTATTTCCAGACTGGATAAAGGAAATCAGTGCTTCCACATCTTCAAAATCATCGTAATCCCCGTTAATGCCTTCCCTGTGGTAAAGGACTCCATTCTTTTCATTGCGTTCCAGGCAGTCCAGCAGCGCTTCCACGCCGTACCGCTGAATAAATGTGCGGAATCCAAGCGGTTTTATTTTGCCCAGCAGCCCTTTGGAACAGGATTCGCCACAGGTGTAACAGCCTTCAATTCCTTTTTCCATGGAACAGTTCCGATTCTCGCACCAGTCCCGGCCCGGACATTCACCGGAATTACAGCCTGCGCACGTTTCATTCCCAGAACACAGACAGCAGGCAAGCCCGCATCTCGCTATACCCATTTCACGTTTCATTTGTATTTCCTCCATATCTTCCTTTCGACCCTATATACCGGTAAACGTGTTCTCTGTATTTCTCGTACTCGCCGCCAAATGTATCTGCCATATATTTTTCTTCCTGCAAAATCTGCATGTGCAGCATCAACATTGCGAAAATCGAAAACACCAGTAACACCGGATTAAAGAACATGAGCAGCAAGCCGATATACACCAGATCGAATCCCAGAAATGCAGGATTGCGGCTCATACTGTAGATTCCAGTCGTCACAATCTCCGTTTTATCACCTTCCGGTATCCCGGCCCGCCAGCTGTCCCGCATCGTATAAACAGAAGCTGCAAAACACGCCGCTCCGGCAAATGCTGCCAACGCCCCCAAATATCTGATCAAAGCAGGCATCCGGCTGGTTCCGGAGAGCAGGCTTATGATTTCCACAGCAGGGACCGCATAAGTCGCCGCCTTCATGGTCATTTCCACCCAGAACAGACGTCCCTTTTTTCCGCCTTTGGCAATGTGATCGGTTTGTATGCCCTGCTTCCTCTGCGCTGCCATTTTTCCAAAATAAACCCCATAAAAGAGGAGCAGCGCCATTAATCCCATCAGCTGAAATATCATGATTTTACCTGACCTCTCTGTGTATTTGTCTTTTCCCACTGTTCCTTTGTCATACAGGTGATATGTTCTGTGCGGGTATCCTTCATCAGTTCCCAGTGAATATTTTCATTGGTATGGTGATAAAGGAAGCCGCACTTTTCCTGAGAACGGCGGGATTTCTCATTTCCATCAAAATATCCGCACCACAGCTTTTCCATATGCAGTTCCTCGAAACTGTACCGAATCAGTTCGCGTGCCGCTTCCGGAATCAGCCCCTGGCCCCAATAAGGAACTCCGATCCAGTATCCGATTTCCGCTTCTGTATCGGGAATATTGAGATTGCTGTCTTTGCCAGCCATCAATCCAATACTTCCCACAGGGAGCATGGTCTCCTTTAAGACAACCGCATACGTTCCCTCCTTCGACAGGACATTCTTAATGATCTCCCGGCTGTTCTCCACGCTTGTATGTACTGGCCATCCTGCGATGGGGCCTACTCTGTCATCCTTTGCATAGTTGTATAAGTACTCCGCGTCCGCCTCATCCCATGGTCTGAGAATCAATCGGTCTGTTTCCAATCTGTCTGTCACAAGAATACCTCCTGTTATTGGTTTTGAATCGTCTTAAGTTCTATTATAAAGCGTTTTTGCTTATAATCAATGTATATTTTTGTTACTTCTATACTGCCTGGATTGCTGTTGTAAAGAGATTCCTTCGATTCCTTCAAAACACGCTTTTATGAATTGTTTTGATAATAAAAAGCAGATATGATCCATTCCCTTTGGAATGATATGATATCTGCTTTTATTTAAAGCTTCTTCTGTCCTTATAACTCCTTGATTTCATATCCGCCATCATCCGTTTTCTGAAACAGCGGAAGTTTCTGCAAAAAGATAATATCATCCCGCTCCGCCGCATTTCCCTCTGCGAGCACTGCTGCCTTTTTGGTGACGATTCCCCCGGCACTCTCCACCAGTGCCTCCAGCGCGTAAAGCGATTCTCCGGTGGAAATGACGTCATCCACAATACAAACCTTTTTCCCCTTGAGACTCTCTGCATCATGGCCGTCCAGGTACAAGTGCTGCTCTCCTGAAGTTGTAATAGAGTGTACCGACACCGACACGACTCCGCTCATATAGGATTTGATGCTTTTCCTTGCAACGATAAATTCTTTTTTTCCAAGAATTCTGCTGATTTCATAGGTCAGCGCAATTCCTTTGGCTTCCGCGGTTATAATGACATCCACATCCCCGATCTTCTCGGCAAGCTTAGGCGCGCAGGCCATAATAAGCTCCGTATCCCCCATAATGACAAAACTTGCAAATGCCAGATTATCCTCCAGATCAATAAAAGGCAGTTCCCGTTTTACACCAAATAGATTTAGTTCATAGTTTTTCATCAATGATTTCCTCCTTTACATGCCAAGAATTCTGGCTGCAATTCCGGCAAGCATTCCGAGAAACGGATTGGAGATTGCCGTGACAACGAGTGCACTTCCGCCCACTGCCGGATTAACCGCAAGCGCCGCAGGCGCATCCAGCACAAATGTCTTGAACAGGCCCAGCACAAACAGAAAGCCTGCAATGGACGAGGACGGAACGTAATTGCCGATTTTCGGAAGCAGGCCGCTTAAAAGAATCACGCCTACCACTACCATCATCGCAACGCCGGCCCATACCGGGTGGGGCGCATTTGCGGTAGCGGAAATAATTGACTCAACCGGTGCGCCGCCGAAGAAGGAGGAACCGATGTCCGCAAGGGACGAGATCAGGGTTAAATGATCCACATTAAAAGTATCTGCCCCCGCCATGCTGGCAGTAATCGCCCCGAAGGAAATGTTGGACCCGATATTTAAGCATACCATACCGAGTGCTCCAAAAATAACTGTTCCGTTTATCGTAAATTTCTGCCGCTTAAATTTATCGTCGGCAATAACAATATTCTTCTTTTCTTTATTCAAAACCGCAGAAGCAATGCTGGAAGCGATAACCGAAATAACAATTGTATAAACCAGCGTATTGGCACTGGATCTGGTCAAAAGATAGGTGATGACAGCCGCAGCCAGCGACACTCCGCCGGCAATGTGATCCTCCTTCACCATATTGACAGCCGCTTTCGTCAAGATCAGTCCCACGCCGGCCATCATTCCGTTCGCAATATCTGTCCCAATAAAATCCACAATTTTTGTGAGCATCCCACAAGCGCCGACCACCGCAAGAATGACCGCACCTATAAAGATCATGGTACACCGCTCCGAGCGGTTCCTGCCGCTGGTTCCCGCATAGGTTATGGTCTCCGCCTGAAATGAAATAGGCGCCACATTTCCCGTTATTACATTCCCTGCTGCTCCAATAAAAAACGCCATCGCCGTCGGGACAGCTGCAAATCCAAATGACAGCGCCAAAAGTCCCTGAGGAAGCGCGTTCAAAACAACACCAAATACGGCAAGTAAATCTGTAAGTAAAGCATTCATCATAATCTTTAGTCCCCCTTATTTTCATTAATTAGTTATACTTATAAATATTGTATCTTTTATAAGCATGTATTTTTAAAAACAATTTGCATTGTAGCATATTTTTTAATATAATAAAACTATCATTTTTACATATTTTATATAATATTTTTATTATATTAGTAAGGAGGTTTGCTCTATGACTTTAGAGTCTTACCGAAATTTTATTACGATTGTGGAATGCGGAAGTATTTTGGCCGCGGCGAATCAATTGCTGATCGCTCAGCCATCTTTGAGCAATCAGCTAAAAAATATAGAAGCCTATTATGGGGCGAAGCTGCTGATCCGAAACCGACACAAACTGGAACTGACCGATGCGGGGCGAGTCTTTTATCTGCATGCCAAAGAGATCTGCCAGGCCGAGGAGAAACTTCACAACGAGATTCACAACAAAAAGACAGCTTTTTCCGAACTGCTAAAGCTGTCAATCCCTGCGGGAAACTCCGCCTATTTTCTGCACCATCTCTTCGATGATTTCCGGGCGGCATACCCTAATGTCAATTTTGATTTTTATGAAATTCCCAGTGATTTTGCGATTCCCAATGTCTTAAACCACGTAACGGAGATCGGCCTCATACGTTCCAGCCTCCCCGGCTATGCCTCCCTGGCCGTCTACCCCTATGAAAAAGAGGAGATCGTCGCTATCTGTAAACCGGATCATCCTCTGATGCAAAAAGGTGATATTCTCGATATCGCTCAACTGGCAGATTACCCTCTGGCGGTTCCCTTTGACTGCCTGGACCTGGTCCGCTCTTCCTTTGGCCACCGCCTGCTTGCGCCGAATATCTCTATCATTACCTCCTCCAATGCGACCGCCATCGAGTGGGCCAGATCCTTCGGAACCGTCGCGCTGGCCTCACTGACAACCGCCGACTTTCAGCATATTAAGGATTTGGCAGTGAAACATTTTTCTGATGACAATCTGTTTATTACCAGCGCATTTATTGTTAATAAGGAGTATCCGCTGTCTCGGGCGGCACGGAATTTTCTGGGGTTTCATGGGGTTGATGTTGGGTAAGGGGACTTTAGGGCTCTCCCAATCTTATCATTCCCTTCTCAAAACTTCTAGCTTATTTTCTTTTTTATTTTAAGTATCCTCACCCGATTATCGCAGGCCTGTTTTGTGCGCATCAGCACTTGTGCTATATCCTGATGTGTTTTCTTTTTATGGAATTTTATTAAGATATCGTCTTCTTCCTTAGTCCAATGTGTAAAGTGCTTTTTCTTTTTAACCTGCATTCTACTGGCACGATGTTGACAAGCGCTGACAGTACGCCCAATTTGATCAGCAACCCACTGAGCACCTTTCTCCTCATAATACACTTTTAATAAATTATCTTCATCTACACTCCAAGCGCAACGATGATGATAGCAGTTTGGACTTCTCCGTTTCAATTTTAACTTACGAGCTTTATTCTCACATGCACTACAAGTCCTTCCTAAACGATTTGCAATCCACACGGCATCTTTATATGAATAATTATCCCTCAAAAATGTACACTCATCTTTTGTCCATCTAAAACTGTAAAATGCACCTTTGGTTTGCAATTTAGATATATTCTTAGCATTTTCGTGTTGGACTATCGCGGTGCTCGCATCCTCATCTCCTCCATAATACTCTTCATTTGATAAAAAAGGATTAAAAGAGATAAGATACGTTTCCACATGAGCAATAAAGTCGGATAGTATTTCATTAATTTGTTCTCCTTGATTATAACGAATACGCAACAACGGGATGCAAAATTGTTGACAAAAATTATTTTTAATTTCATCTCGCAGTCTTAGATTCTGCAACGCCGACTCATACTTATATTCCTGAAAATCAAAGAAATGTACTGGCCTAAAATGTTGCAGGCCGTCAAATTCTATTAATCCCGTAGGCTTATCAGGGAAATCCTGTTCCATCAGGAAGATGGCAAAATCAAACCGCAGTTTGTTTTTATATTTGCAATTTTCAAAGACAACTTCCTGCTGATATCGAATTCCTTTGTAGTCCAGAAACTTTTTTATTACATGAACCCCCATAGATTCTGTTTGCTTATAACTAATACCAAGGCGACCTGCACAATTCATACAAGCACTTGCACTTCTCCCATCGATGCGCTCAGCCACTTTAGCTCCTTCTAACGGGTAATACTGCCGAAGGATGCCTATTTCCTCCTTCGTCCATTTTAAGGTATTTTCAAAGATAATACCAAGCTTACTGGCCCGGCTTACACAGGCGCTGTGGGTGCGATTTAAAAGTACTGAAGTACCAGAAGGGCCAAACCTTGGATAGTATTCTTTTATAATATTCTCTTCCTCTTTCGTCCATGAATTATCAAAAATCAATCCCATTGTAGCTGCATGACTGCGGCAAGCGGACTCTGACTTACCAATAAGTTTTGCCACTGCGATTACCCCTTCCCTAGGGTAATGCTCCGTTAGTAACTGCTCATCTTCCTTACTCCATTTCAACTGATCAACATACTGAATGCCAAGACTTGATGCCTTTACCTGACAAGTGTTGGGCGAACGCTTCAAAAAAGAAGCAACCCCCACCGCTCCTACCATAGGATAATATTTCTTCAGATAATCCGTTTGTGTTTTTGTCCAATGGTAATCCCGCTTTATACCCAGTTTCCCTGCCCGGGCAATGCAACAGCTTTTGGAGCGCCCCAGTTGTTTGGCTACCCAGCCAGCACCTTTGTTTGCGTAGTTTTGCACAAGAATCTGCTCTTCCTCCAAAGACCAGCCTAAAACCCGGGTTATGTTTAAGTGATATGCTCGATTTCGACATGCTGCCGGAACACGGTGTAATAATTCAGCTACAGCTTTAGAACCAAGGGTGTGATAGTTTTCTATTAAGAAATGATCTTCTTTTTTACTCCAATTTTTATCGGAATTCTGTTCTTTCCTTGGCGTTTTTCTGATGTAATTACTCATATTATTAATACCACTTTCTTCAACCACATTCAAACATCAATTGACTTCTATTTTTTATCTAATGTAACTATATAAATACTATCCCCGTATTATATCAAAACAAAACCAAATACATCGGAATTATATTACTTTCTACAATTTAACTAAAACATTCATTTTCCTTCCCCCGCCACGGTAACAGGAAACATGCTCAGTTCCAACAAGCAAACTGTTTCCACATGTGTCGTTACTACTATCGGAACACATTTTATCAACCTCGTTGCTGTCATGTGAACACAATTCGTCAGTCCTATGTCGTCCTCTTGCATTTTTTCTTTGTGGTTTAAATTTAGCACCATCTACGCTATTCTTCAAGCCCGTTTTATAAACAAAAGTCAACTGTGCAGGGTCAACATTTCCGTTTTCATCAAGTCCACCTACAATTACTTTCTCAACAATGCTTTCAAACACATAGCGGTCAAATTTATCAAGAACCTCATTCTGCTCCAAAGTTTTCTTAAACTCTTTCAGACGTTTTTTTATGTCTTTTTCATTATCAGACGTTTCTTGTAATTTTTTTCTTTCCTCGACAAGCTGTTCTTGTTTGCTTACTAAGTCAGCATATTTGCTTTCATAGGTTTCCTTATCAATAATTTCTTCCAGACGCATATCCACAAGTTTACTTTTTTTCTTCTCTAATGCGTCTATCTCTTTTTCTGCTTTTGCAAGTTGTTTTGACACCACACTACTACTAAGTGTATCGTCCATTCTCTGCAAAAATTCTTCCAGAACATCTTTATTATCATCACACAATAAACGATAACTTTCTACAAAGGCTTCTTCAATGGCTGTTTCTGGAATACCTTTGCTATGTTTACAAAATTTCTTGCCTTTCTTCGTAGCTGTTACACATTGCCATATAACCTTGCTATACTGTGAACTACTGTGCCAATTACGCCTTGTCAAAGTACCACCACAGAAACCACATTCCAGCATACAACTGAAAGCATATTTTCTACTATATTTTTCTCTCTTTGTGTTACCCTCTCCAATCTTTCCTCTATTTACATTTCTTCTGGCAAGAATTTCTTGTGCCTTTTCAAAAACTTCTTCGCTAATAATCGGTTCGTGATGATTACGAATATAAAATTTATCTTCTTCTCCGAAGTTCTCCAATCTCCTCTTTGAAATCGGGTCTACTGTAAAGGTTTTTCCTAGCAATAAATCGCCTTTATATTTTTCATTCTTGATAATGCCAATGACTGTTGATTGTACCCATGTAGAACTTCCGTACTTTGTTTTATATCCCAAATTTTCAAGCTCATGTGCAATAACAGAACCACCAGCACCCTCAATATACCGATTAAAAATATAACGTACAATTTCTGCTTCTTCTTCATTCACAGTAATTGTTTTTGTATCTTTGTGATAATCATATCCAAGACAACCTTGAAAGCCAACCAGTTCTCCCCGTTTCATTTTCATCTTCAAACCTTTTTTCACATTAGCGGATATATTTTCAACTTCCTGCTGTGCCACAGAACTAAGTACAACTAAAAGCAATTCTCCGTCCATAGTTAAAGTATTGATTTTCTCATCTTCAAAATATACTGCTATATTACGTTCCTTTAGCATACGAACATATTTTAAGGTATCTAGCGTATTTCTTGCAAATCTGGAAATGGATTTCGTAATAACCATATCAATTTCTCCATTCATACAATCATTTATCATACGCTGGAAATCTTCTCTTTTAGCCACTTGTGTACCTGTGATTGCTTCATCAGCATATATGTCCGCAAGTACCCATTCTTTATTTTTCTTAATCATATCTGTATAATAGGCTACCTGCGACTTATAACTGTTTAGCTGGTCTGCACTATCTGTACTAACCCTGCAATATGCACCAACACGCATAAGTTCAATCGTTTTTCCTCTTGTACGAGTTTGCAAATCATTCCTTGCTTTGATTACTTTTACTTCTTTCACAGAACCACTCCTTTTATATTTGCATTTTGTATTCCTTTTGTAGTGTTATTATACAATATCTAAATATACAATTCAAGCGGTTATATCTGAAACAATTTTATAATCTTGCATAAGTTTTGATTTTACTAAAGCATATTCTTTTTCAGAAATCATTTTACGGGCAAGAAGTTGGTTCAACATAGCAATTTGCATACTATATCGTATTAGTTTTTTCTCCATATAAATTCCCCCTTGCTTGTAATTTCTAAGCAGGCAGACGGCTTTGGAAAGCTCCATTAGTATCTCAACTATTCCCATTCTTGTGGGCAGAACCGCACCATGCGGACGTATCATTATTCTGTGAGGATAGGTCGTGGCAAAGCGACTTTTCCAACAGTCGCTCTCGGATCACTGCGTGGGTCGCTCGCTTTCTTTTGGAAAGGTCATGGCGTACAGTCCCGTGGCTCACTATCTCACAAACGTATCTGTCTGCTTTATTCAGTTGTCAAAGAGCTGTGGCGAAAGCATATTGCTTTCATGTAAAAGCAGAGTGCAGAGCAGGAAAGAGGGGGATTGAACAAATCATGCTCTGCGGTTACTATTACTGCTTGTTATTCTTCCTCGGTTTCTAAAGGTATATCAAAGTCCAAAATCATTTTGATAAGGGCTTCTCTGATACATCCTTTTAATTCCATATCCACGGCAATATAAACATTACCGTATTCATCATAGAGTGAACGCAAACAACATTTTGATATGTACGGGTCATAAATTGCCAGTATCTTTTCAATCGCTTTTTCGTCTCCGTCCGTAGCTGACGAAATCAGATAAAATGACGGTTTCTTAAAAATGTGCTTCATTTCTTACTTTTCTCCTTTTAGTATTTTTTTCATAAGTTCCAATGAGTTATACCGATTTTGAAATACTCCACTTCTGGAAATATTCTGCAATTTAGCAATCTCGGTATCGCTCATTTCTAAGAAGTAGTACATGAGTAAGTTCTCACGGTTACGGTCAGACAGCTTTTTCAAGGCTTCTGCCAATTCATCATCAAGAATACTAATATCGTCGCCACATACATTGAATAATGTATAGTCGCTGTCGTAATCGTCTAAAACGGATAATTTTTCAATCACTAGTTCTGGAAGTTCACAAAAAGGAATTTCCTTATTTTTTCTCCGTTTTAATTCTTTCTGATAATTTCTTACAATGCCTTTTGTAACTTTCTTTAACTTACATTCAAATTGACATTGTATTGTTTTCTGGAAATCAGACGGCTTCATAATCTCACCCCCTTTCCAGCTATGACTTGAAAAGTGTTTATCCCTCTTTCCGCACCATATCTGTACAGCAAGGTGTGATTTGCTAAGCTGAAGCCGAAAAAAGTTAAAAAATTTTTTCGGGTACAAAAAAAGCCCGCACAAAACATATAGTCTGTACGAGCTAAGATATTAAAATATTCAGTTGTATTAGCGCATGGATTGCTGTTAAGTTGTTCTTGAGTTTTTGGTAAATTGCTTAAAACACTTCATACACAATCCCCCGTATAATAGCATATAACCATTACCTTCAAACAAAGAATACAACCTAATTTTGAAGATTTCTTAAAGATATGAAAAAAGAACGACAAATAAGCCGTTCTCTTATAATGGTAACTTTATAGTAACTTTGGCACCTTTGGTTTCTGTGGAATTATCTAGCAGAAGTTTTCCTTTATGCTGTTTTATAATGATATCAACAATATATAAACCCATTCCATAATGCAGTTTAGAGCTCCTACTTTGGTCTGCCATATAGAAACGTTCTTTTGCGTGATCCAATGCCTCTTGCGAAAAGCCACAGCCACAGTCTGTAATACAGATATTCAAGTAATTGTCCTTGCTATCTACATCTATATATAATGTAGAGTTTTCAGGCGAGTACTCTAAAGAATTTGAAACCAAATTCATCAATGCTCGTTCCAGTAACATTCTATCCCCAGTTATATTCTGTGGGAAATTATGCTGTGTCTGCTGAATAACAATACCTTTATCTTTGCAGATGATTTCAGTTTGAGATAAGATATGTTTCCAAAACTCTGGAAAATTTACATCTTCCATTTGTAATTGATAGCCAGCAGATGCTTTAGATATATCAATCAAAATTTTTATATACTGTTTCATCTGCTCAGAGCTACTCATTGCATACGATAAATATAGCTTTTGTTCTTCGTCAAGTTCTGTTTCATCTAATAGGTCAATGTTCCCCTGCATAACAGTTAATGGAGTTTTCAAATCATGAGCTAAAGATGCAATCTGTTCTCTTTGTGCTTTTTCACTTCGCCACTGTTTTTCTAATGACCCTTTTAAACTATTTCGCATACTATCAAAGGATATAATCACGTTTTCAAATTCCAATATTTTAGAATGTCCGATAGTAAAATCTAAGTTGTTATTCTCAATTTCTTTGGTAGCTTCTAAAATAGGTGTCAATTCTTTTCTCAGCTCTTTAGCAAAATGAACAGTCAGATAAACACATACCCCTAAGCTGCTTATAGTGATTAAAGAAATCATCATAATTTCTGGGGACGGTAAATACTGATTAAATTGTGCATTTAAATATTGAGAACCTATAACATACTGTAAAACAATATATTCATCATCTCGAGTAATGAAAATAAACTGTGTTTTACCACTTGTATCCATGAACCCCGTTTTAGCAAACATTAAAGCCTTTTCTTTTTCTTCTTCACTCATATTCGTATCTATGTATCCATAGTTTTTAGTTAATCGAAGAAATTTAGTTCCAGTAGGAAAATGTATATCTGATACATTTGGTGTTGCAGTTAGTATCGGTACTAAAGCTTTCGTTTGCCGTTCGTTATTATCTGCAAGTGTTACAAGCCCTATACTGGAAGCAAACATCATACAGGCAAAAGGGACGACAACGGACAAGCATAGTCCGCCAAGTAGACAAACAAGAAATTTATAAAAAGTTCTTGTAAGTGATGTTTTCATTTTTATTCCCATCTATAACCTATCCCCCAAACTGTTACGATTGGCTGAACACCCGTTTTCTCAAACTTTGACCTTATATTTTTTATATGTGTCGAGATTGTAGAACTATCGCTTTCTCCATAAAGGGAAAATGTAGCTTCGTATATTTGTTCCTTTGAAAAAACCTGTCCTTTGTTACTAGCAAGATACTCACAAATCAGATATTCACTTTTCGTTAAAGGCACTGGTATATTATCTACCCGTAATTCTTTTGCAGATAAATCAATTTTTATCCGGTCAAATGTAAGAGCTATATGTCGTTCTCGGTGTTCGCGGCGTAAGTGGGCATTTACTCTTGCCCGTAATTCTGTAATACGGAATGGTTTTGTCAAATAGTCATCTGCTCCTAATCCAAGACCGAATGTAATATCATTTTCCATTGTCTTAGCAGTCAGAAATAGGATAGGACAGTCCACTAATGAACGGATTTTATCACAATAAGAAAACCCGTCTATATCCGGCATCATAATGTCCAGTATAATCAAGTCATATCTGTTCAGTTTATCAAGAGGAACCTGTGCGGCGGACGTATAGACTGTAACTAAATGTCCGTCCTTTTGCAGTCCATTTTTCACAAGTTCTAAAATAGGTCGTTCATCATCAATCATAAGGATTGTTGCCATAGTATCGCCTCCTAGCTTTTTTAGTATATCATAATCCATAAAGGCAGAAAAACAAAAATCGGTCATTGACGCTTTGCAATATAGTAGCGGTCATTTATCTGTACTGCAACGGCTTCGGTCTTTTCTGTACCATGAATTTCATAAATATCTTTGTAAATCCATTGTTCCCGATGTTGTCCGGCGTTTTCCCCATACCAGTCAATTTTTCTTAGTTCCTCCTTTGACAAAGGAATTTTTGTTTCTGCATTAAATATGACATTTTCCGCAAGAATACCAATGTAACTTCCCAATTCATTATTTGATACAGTATCAGAAGTTACTTGATAAACCGTCCCATCACAAAGAAGCTGCGTTGCATTTTGAGGATTGATTTCAAACTTGCCACTCATAGATTGCTCTATATCCTTAAAGTCAAAAACTGTATCTGTGCCTTTGATATTTTCATCTATAACAGCTTTGTGATACCCTCCATTTATATCTACAATCAGATAGTCGTCAGCGTTAGGAGCTGCATACACATTTAAGAATGGAATAATATAGGCGTCATTAGGGGCTTTATCCACTAAATCTGCTAAATCTGCCAACGTCTGAAAGGTAGCAGTTTTGAGATTTTCTTGAAGTAATATTTTTCCTGATTCGTCTACAGCCGCAAGTTGTCGGATATACCCAATCCATTCCCCGAGTCCACTATTAGAGACAGTATCCGCTAAAATCGTGTAGTCATTTCCCTTATAGGAAAATTGCGTCACATTTTCCTTATTCAGATAGCATTGCTCTCTGGAATAGTCCCCGATTTTGTCCTGTAAAGAACAGCCTGCAAGAGATAAACATATAATAACAGCAAACAGCAATATCATCATTTTTTTACTCATTTTCTTTTGCTCCTTCCCATCTCTGAAACCACACTAAGCTTATGATAAACAGCACTACTGTAAAAACCAGCATGAGTATAAAACCTAGTTGAAATTCGGGTAAGTTAGAATGAAACTGCCCCTCATTAACATATCTTAAAACACAATAATCCATAAATCGTACACCCCAGCCCCACGGCAGGAATTTCCAGATAAAATCTCCAAGTCCTGTAACTAGCAATGCAGATAATAAACTTCCTACAATACCTATGCCCATAGATACACTTTTGCCTAAACTGAAACCAACAGGTATGGAAATAAGATAAAGTGGTATTACAGACAATATCAACATAATAAGAGGTTTTATATAAAACGAAAATGGCATAACTGGATAGAGTACGGCAAACAAGAAAATACAAAGTATTGTTGCAAAGGTTGCTAAAACGATAAGATATACTAATTTTCCGATATATACCGCTATACGTGAACGGATCGTACCTAAGATTAACTGAAAATGACCTGCTCCATTTTCTAGTTCGACTATCATACCTACAACGATACCAATAACAAATGGAAAAATAATTGCTAACACCTCTAAAAAGGTCGTTACATTTGTCATCTCACTCCAACCGGATATATGAAAATATCCTGCAAAAACACCAGCTCCTATTAACGGAAAAAGCACATGGACTAAAAGTAATGGTGTATGTCTGCTTTTAAGCCATTCTGCTTGAAAACATCTGATAATACTAAACATTAAAGAACCTCCTGCTTTATAAAAGATTTTGCCGTTGACTTTGAAATTGTATATAGTAAAAGCAATGACAAGCAGATTGTCATAATAACCAACGGTAAAGGAGTTGATAAAGCACTTCCTGTTACTGATTCTCCATTCGGTAATATTCCTAATGTGGGAACCATAAGGCGAGTAACCCAGCTATAAGGACATATGAACCAAAAACTTGTATTTGCCCCTAATGTTCCCAACATAAAGCTCATTCCGACATTTAATATGAGAGTGGCAAATACACCCACTTTTTTTGTAAACCACAAGCATAATGGAATATTCCATATACTTGCCAGAATAATGCAAAGTGTTCCGAACAATGCCTGCATTGGGCTAATTGTCATAGGTATATCAAAAATGTGTTGAATGATAAAACCACCTGCAACATTGCATAACATCAAAATTGTATTTGCAAGTACAATGTATATTATACAAGTGATTATTTTTGCATACCATACTTTTTTTAAGTCAACAGGCAATGACAAAATTGCTCTAAATTTTAATTTGCCGTTATCTCTTTGAATTATCAAAATAGATAATAGCGTTAAACAACCAGGATATAAGAATACATACCACCAGTTATACGAATTTTGTTGATACCACATAGGAGTAAGTACATTCAGACATAAAGTTAGTATAGGAGCTAACCATACTAATTTTTTTGCGAATGTATTTTTATGTTTTAAATATTCAGAAGATATATAATTTTTCATTTTATCGTTCCTCCTGTGATTTCCTTACAACTTCTACAAACAGATTTTCTAAATTTTCATCTTTATTCATCTGTCCTTCATATCCTAAAATACCATTTGAAATGATACCAATATCATCAGCGATAAGCTGAACCTCTGATAGAATATGACTGGATAGAATAACAGTAATCCCTTTAGAGGGAAAAGAACGAATAAGAGAACGTAATTCTTGTATGCCGATAGGGTCTAATCCATTTGTCGGCTCATCTAAAATCAACAATTTGGGACTATTCAACAAAGCGATAGCTATTCCCAAACGTTGTTTCATTCCCATTGAAAATTGTCCAGCTTTTTTCCTTCCTGTATTTTGCAAATCTACCATTTTTAAAACTTTATCTATTCGGGTTTTAGGAATATTTAGTAATTTTGCACGGACTTCTAAATTTTCTACTGCGGAAAGATTTTCATAAAGTGGAGGAGTTTCAATCAAAGCTCCTATCTGTTCTAAATCTTTTCTGTTCCATTCATGTCCATTAAAAAGAACTTTACCGCTAGTAGGACGGAGCATACCCGTAATCATTTTCAAAGTGGTAGATTTTCCAGCACCATTTGGACCGAGTAGCCCATATATTGAATTTTCACGGACAGTTATAGATACATTATTCACTGCCTTTTGCTTTTTGAAATCTTTACATAGGTTATTTGTTTTTAAAATTGCTTTCATAATTGTTCATACCCTTTCCTTATTTTTTAGTTAAAGTATAAAAAGCAAAATTAAAGATTTTATGAAGATTTCAAAATATTATATTTTAATCTAGCCGTAGCGTGTAACTTGCAATAAATGCAAAATAAAGCTACGGCATTTTTTGATTTATCCTACAATCTTCCAGTTACTATCCTTATGTAACACAAGTTCATACTGCGATACCTGCATTGTTAAAAAAAGTTTTTATCTGATAATATTTTCATTAAGTAAAGGAGATGTCACAAAATGAAATTATTTATCGGTGATATTATTCAGAAACTAAGAAAAATAAAAGGTCTAACACAAGAACAAGTTGCAAATGCTCTTGGAATAACTACTTCTTCGGTGTCAAAATGGGAAACAAACAATACATATCCTGATATTTCATTACTAAGCCCTTTGGCAAGACTTTTAGGAACAGCTGTAGATAATGTGTTTAATTTCAAACAAAAATTATCAGAAGAAGAAATTGACACTCTTTTGAATAGAAGCAAATAACGCTTTGGTATGTCATATTGATCTTTCATTAGTAAAAATATATGAATTATTGAGGATCTTTTTACGATTTTTTTAGTATATTTATATTGTAAAAGGCAGGCACTTACTAATATTTTCATGTTTCTTCTTTTCTTTTATAAATGTTTTCCAAAACTTATTTGCTGATCCGCTCCGCAGGTAACAAATAAGAGCCAACAATCTATAAGTTACAATAACCTATAAATTATCGGCTCTGCGTCTTAGCGTCTGGCTCTTTAATAGTCGTTACATTTCCATGCTTTATATTGATTAAAGTTTCATGCTTGCACTTTGGGCAGAACAAAGGGAAACTTATCAGTTCCGTATCTACCCGTATTTTTGTTCGTGTCTTGTTATTGCAGATGGGCATAATACCCATGATTGTTTCATTACAGAAACACCACCTTTATTTTAAAAGTTCATCATAGTATTTTGCGTTTCCTGTCGAGTAATAATTGTAAAAAGCAGTAATTTTATTGTCAGAATACACATTAAGGTAATTTAGAATATTTTTCGTCCATTCTAATGAACCTGCTGAATTTGCTGTTACTAAATTTCTGTCTAAAACGGAATTAGAACAAACGTACAAGCTCTGTCCTGCATAGTTTCTTGAAAAGAAATTTAGATATTCTAGAGAATTACTTGTGTGTTTAAATTTATCTAATATACCATAATCAGCAAGTGCGAGTGTTGCCCCACAAATAGCACCTACTAAAATATTTTTGTTTAAACATTCTTGTGCTTTTTCCAATATTTCTTGATTTTCTTTACTTCCCCAAGTGGAAGAACCCGGTAAAAGCAGAGCTGTACTAGCATTGAAGTCAACTTCTGATATACTATAATCTGGAACAATTGTTAATCCTCCTAAAGTTAAGACGGGTTCTTTATTAAAACCAACTGTCTTTACTTCAAATTCTTTAGTTCCATTTTTTAATAATTTTTCCATACTGAATGCTTGTAAAATATAACCAATTTCGCATTCTGCCATGTCGTCTAATAAATATACATATACTTTTTTCATTTTCACATCTCCTCATATTTTCGATATAAGAAAATTATATAGCAGGAATAGTGACAAATGTATGTCACTATTAAGTGAAATTTTTCTTTATTTTTCTGATATGAGTTAATACCTTTTCTTTGTATTTTTGAGGGGATAATATTTTTACTTTATCGCAAAGTCCTAAAAGGATTGAGAATGTCATAAAATCATTTTCTTTAATCTCAATTTCTCTTATAAAACAGTCATTGACAGTTTCAACAATTTTTCCTTTAAAGTATTCATTAACTAAGGTGTCTATTTCTTGTTTATAAGATAGAGTAACCGTAATATTTGTCTGGTTGCGTCTTTTTTCAAAATCAGATAAAAGGTCAGCTATATTATCTTTGGTTTGAAAAAGTTCTTTTGTTAAAGAAATATTTTTCATTCTTACCACTTTGAACATGCGATAATCATTTTTAGAGGTGTCATATCCAAAAACATACCAGGAGTACCACCTATAATATGTATGTAATGGGTTTAGAAAAACTTTTTTTGTATGTCCTGCTGAATTAGTATATATAAATTTTATAGTTCGCTGTTCTTTTGTTGCTTTATTGATTAAGTCTACGCACCTCATAATTTGTGGACTTTCAGTTACAACAGAGAAATCAACATCTGGAAGTGCATTAATATTGACATCATTATAAAGATGTTTCATTTTTTCGTAAGTTTCAATGATCTTTTTATTTCCGTAAACAGTTCTTAGACTATTTAAAGCAAGCAAAATATATTCTTTATTGTTGCTGTCAATAATTTTTTCATCAACCTCAAAATCTTTATTTATTATATAGCCACCATTTACACCTAACTCAGAATAAATCGGTATACCAGCAAGAGTTAGTGTATCAATATCTCGTAAAATCGTTCTGCGAGATACTTCAAACTTTTGTGCTAATTCATTTGTTGTTACACACTCTCTATTTATTAAATAAAAGATTATTCCTATCAGACGTTCTATTTTCATACTTTCAGCCCTTTAACTGTTTTCTTTGTAATTATATAAATATATTCTTCTGGTGCAGGGCGTTTATTTCCAAAATATTTTTTGAAATTTGCCTGCACCTCTGGGTCGGTGCTGTTCATAGCTTCATCAATTGTCGCTTCAATATCCGCCCGAACATCAGCCAATGACATACCGCCAGCTTTTGCACCAGCTTTCAAGGCTTTTTTAATATCTCGTTTTTTTAGTCCTATCATAGAGTTCACTCCTAATAATTTATTTTTCCAGTAATATTAAACACCCCAAAGGTAAATACATAAACAGTAGTGATAATCGTTGCCATAAGCCCTCAAAAGCTATGATTGTATCTTTGTAGTTTGGTTTATCTGCCATAACAAAAATCGTAAAAAAGATAAATGCTAGAAGAAAACAAATCATTGAAAATAGTGCAAGTGGTATTTCCTCAATCCGAAACCAATATAAGCTAATCAAAAGCGGAGCAAAAGTTAAACATATAAATCCAAGAACCGCCCCGTAACCATGTATTTTTTCAGGGATAGTATTGAGAGATTTTGTTTCTCCTACCGAAAAAATCCCTGAGAGAATACAGCCACCTATCGCATATATCAATATGACTATAAACAAAATAACAGCTATGTTTTTTGATTTCTGCGAAACAATTTCATAAACCTTAAAACCGCTCATTAAAAGAATGATACCGCATAAAACTAGCCATAAGTTGTATATAAAATGTAGTGGAGATTTGTTATTTCCAAGCACGCTCATTACCTGCATAGAATGACTATAACCTTTATAAAACGGAGCGAGGAAAAAAGGGATAGTTAAATCCAGCAATAAGGCTAATGGTAAGAATAGAGAAATGCTATTTTTCATCATTAAACCCACCACTCAAACTACCAAGCCCTTTTAAAATTTTTACTGCCAGTTCTTTCATCACATCCGCCTTGACAATCGCTATTCCTTGTTCTTCGTCGCCAAGAACTAAAAGTGTATCGCCAGCGTTAATATCAAAAATTTCACGGGCTTCTTTTGGGATAACTATTTGTCCCCGTTCTCCAACTTTTGCCGTTCCAAAAATATGTTGTCCTTTTTTCATCATTTTTCTCCTTCTTATCATATTTATTTACGAATCATATTTTTCATATTTACATAAATAGTATAATGCGAAAAATAAGAATTGTCAATTCCTTATAACATGGGTAGCGTGCAAATCTCTTATAGAAATGCACGCCATATTTGCTTATCCTACAATCTTCCAGTTATTATCCTTATGTAGCACAAGTTCATACTGCGATACCTGCGTCGCTTTTGTCTGATTATCAAGGAACTTCACGGCAACCTTGACTTTTACATTGTCCCCGTCCTTTGTAAAGATAGGGTTTACCAATTCAGAATAAAAGTAGTCCCTGCCGATAGGCTCAAGCACATTTCCCGATACATAGTAGGCAAGCTCTTTTTCTGTCGCTGTCGGGTACAGCTTAAAGAATGTTTCCAGAAATGCGGTAGCGTCATTGACAGTATCAGCGTCTACACTTGCGTCTGTTTCTGGTGTCTTTGGCTCATAGTCTGATTTTTCGATTGCTGGTGCAAGGGTAGGGTTCTGAACGATTACCATATCCCCGTCAGCGTCCACATGGACTTTTACCGTATAGGTTGCTTTCACATTGTTTGTCTGTTCTCCGTCTTTTATCTGCTGATCTACTTCGTAGGTAGCAGAAAAGGTGTCCGTTCTCGATTGCTCGATATGCCATACAATCACATCTGTAACCGTGGAGCTGGTCGGTATATCGGTTCTAATGGTATCCACATTCAAGTCCTGCAATTCCTTTGTCAGATAACCGCTGATTGCCTGCGTCCTTGCTTCAATCGCTTCTTTGCTGTTATTCCATGTGTAATAGGACTTCGCAAAGTTCTTCACGAAATTTTCTATCCCGTTGGTGTCCTGCAAGCGAAGCTCTATGATTTCTTTTTCATGGGTGGTGTGCTGGTCGATAGCCGTAAAATTCTTATACACCCCAAAGCTCACGCTTGCGATAAGCACCACCCACAACGCAATCACGGTTTTCTGATGTGTGCCTACCTTGACGGTACGCACCTTTTTTTCTTTTGGTTCTTTGATAGTTTCTGTCTGTTTCTTATTCTTCTTAAACATATTTTCAAGTCCTTTCTATTGTTTTACTCGTCCTGCACCGATTAAGTGCTGTTGCCAGTAACTACTACTTAGGTCTGCATATCCTATCGGGTCGCCTGCATGGTACATCTGATTATTTCCTACATAGATACCGACGTGTGTTACATAACTTCCAGCGTTATAAGTGGAATGGAAGAATACCAAGTCCCCAGCCTTTGCCTGCGAAAGTGGCAGATGTTGGGTTGCGTCATACTGTGCTTGTGCCGTTCTCGGCAGGGCAATACCAGCTTTTCCATAGCACCATTGCGTTAGTCCCGAACAGTCAAAGGAAGTCGTAGGAGAAGAACCGCCATACACATATTTCCAGCCTTGATACTTCAATGCTTCATTCATTACCTTTTGTGCCAGCTCTCCCGATACCTGCGGAACAGTTAAATACTGATTGACTAATTCGACGTAAAATTGATTGCCATACTGATACCGCCAGCCCCCGTTCTTCGCAACGGCTATCGGGTTGGTGTAGGTTACTTTCTTTCCGCCCGATTTCTCACGGGCGAAGCTCTCTGCAAGATTGTATGTATGTTTCTTTCCTTTTCCTGCCACATATCCCACATAACCACCGCCATAGTTATAGGACTGTATCGCTACATTCAAATCGTCGATACCTTGATTTTTGCAGGAAGAAAGCAGGGACGCAAAATACTTACACCCCTGCTTGATTGAGCTTTCCGTATCTAAAGAGTTGGGCGGTAGTCCCAAACTTTCCGAACTTTGCATAACATCTTCTGCCGTACCGCCACTTTCTACTTGAATGATAGCAAGTAGCACATTGACATACTCGGAGATACCGTTTTCTCTGGCGTATTTTTCCACCATAGGCTGATGTTTCAAAACTTCTGCGGATAAGTTCATACCCGTAATGCCAGAAGAAAAGTTGCTGTTCTCGTCGTCGCTGTCCGCACTAATCAGTACCCCAAAGAAAAGAACTATGGAAAAGAGGACAGGAAACAGACTGCCGATAAGAGCGATATGTTTCAGTTTCATTTTTTCTTCTGTCCTTTCTTCGTTACAAGGTTACGGTTTTTCTCTGTGGTCTGTTGGTTCTTCTGGACGCTCTGCGTCTGCTGAACCTTTGTCCTGCGGTCTTTGGTGTAATTCTGGTGTGTTTCCTGCGATACCACTTTTTCTACATTCTGCCTATGTACTGTCTGTGTAGGCTGGGTTGCTTTCTTATTAAAAGTACCAGAAGATAACGGACGCTCTTTGATAACATTTGCTTTGACTGGCTCACTTGCTTTTGAAGTGGTCGCTGTGGCAGGGCGTTTGATTTCCTGCATTTTCTCCGCACTCGGCTTTGGAATGGTCGAAGCTGTGGCTGGTCGCTCATGATGACGGATAGCTCCCGTTGTCGCTGATCCGTCAGCCTTTCGCTGTGTCTGCCTTGCTTCTTGTACTTTTTGAAGCTCCATACGCTTGTCAGCAATATTCTGTCTATGCTGTACCTGCTTTTCCAATCGTCCCGTCTGTCTGGACTGTTGCTCCTGCACCATACCACGCTTGAAGTCGGACACGCTGGACTTTGCCTTTTCCTTTGCGGAATACACCGCATAAGCGGTCTGTGTCGGCATATCTTTGATATTCTCTTTGACACCATTTGCCTTGTCTTTCACTTTATTTTTCGTATCTAAGACAGCACCTACTTTTGAGCCTGCACGCTGTCCCATGCTGGAAATGGTATTGCCCCGATTTTCTTTAGAAGCAGTATTTTTTCTTTCAGCCCGTTTGCCAGAAACGGCACTTCCAGCCACCGCACCAGCCACACCGCCCGAAATACCGCCAGCACTTACAGCCCTTGCAATACGGTGTTCCATACGTCTAGCCCTACGTCGCATGAACAGATACGGTCTGCGGAAAATTCTTCGTCCCATGCTTTGACTGTCATTAGCGTTCAAAGAGAACATACTCATTAAGTCGCCCAGCTTCATGTAGATACCAGCGAAACATACTATCTGCAAGAACGTCACCATAAAGAACGGATAATCTGTGGAGATGTTATAAAACATACTGGAAATGCTGAACGCCACCGTTACAATGAGCGTTATTCCTGCCCGTGTCATTATGGTATTAAATACCCTTACGATTGCCTGCTTTGCCATGCTTTCATAGCTCGGTATCATAGAGAGCAAGAAACTAATAGGCAGGAACATAGCGAAGATAATAAAAAGTATCTGGCTAAATAACATCATGCCCGTAAGCAAGAATACAAATATCGTGATACCTAAGTTGAAGAACAGCAGGAAGAACACCATACCTAAACGGTTTACTACCTGCGGTATCGTTAAATTGTTGTTGTCGTTATCCTCGATTTCTGTTTTCACGACTTCCTCTCTGGTTTTCCCGTCCTCGTCCTCTGGGCTTGCCGATACAAGAGCTTCTACACGGTCTGTCCCGATTTCCTCTGCGTTGCTGTTCCCGAATTGCAGAAGTAGCCACGGCTGTTCCACTTGAATAGAAAATAGGCTGTCCCTTATTAAGTCCACGCTGTCCTTGCCCTCGCTGTCAGAGTTGGGGAGCATGATTTTTGTTCCCAAATCCAAAGAAGCGGTACTAATATCACTTGAAAATTCATTTATTTTTTTGATGTAGTCGGGAGCATAGGCAATAAAGGAAGCCGACAGCACAAATACCACAACAAAGTTAATAACAGCGTGAAGTGCCTTGCTGGTTTCCCGTTTTATCAGTCCCGTATAGGCAACATACATTCCCACTACTAAGATAATGAGAAGCAGGAAACCGACATAAAAGCCCGTGGAAGAAAAGCCGTTCTCGGTAACGCCTGCAAGGGTCTGTATGCTCTGTCCGATACTGTCTGCCATATCGTTGATGAAGTCCAGTTTATAGGCTTCCTGCACCACATAGCCCGTTGCATTGCTCAAATAAAGGCTTATCGTCCAGACAAAGTTGGTAATACAGTAAAGCCCGTACTGCACCGATTTTCCAATCCCGTCCAGCCAGTTCCACGGTAGCCAGCCCCAGCTATTATCCACATAGAAATCAAGCTGGTAATTGGAAAGCGGATATTTTGAGTACAGATTTTCTGTATTGACAGTGTCGTCCACAAGCCCCGTCGCATGAGCCACCGTCCCAAGCAGAGAGAGAAACACTATGCTGATAAAGATTGCCAGCACAGCCACTTTGACAAAATGAAAGAGCTTCCGTTTTGTCAGAAGCCCCTTTAGCCTTTCTTTCATCACTCCACCTCATTTCTTTGTACGGGCGGTCTGGTATCAAAGGCGTGTAACAGTTCTTCAAAGACTGGGTGTATCTGTACCACCCCGACACGCCCGTATAAGTCCTGCAATAAGCATTGTCCGTTCTCCAAATCACGAAGCCGTTTCTGGTTGTTCTCGTCGTCCTTGTCGATACCGAAAAATTCTAAAGTCTGCTTTATCTCGTTGATGTCGGTACTACGAAATGCAAACTTCAAGCCGATATTGTTTTTCAGACTTTCTTTTGATACGTCGCCAGATGATTGTGTAACGAAATAAACGCCTGCCTGCATAGCTCGTCCAGCACGAACCAGCTTATTTGATAAGGTTTCTCCTTGTGCCACATTTAAGAACGCCCACGCCTCGTCCAAATCTACAATCTTAAAAATGCTTCTGTCCGAATGAATAAAATCAAGGGCAAAGGTACTAATGACAATCAGCATAGACACCGACAACAATTCAATGGTCGTGTATTCCTCAAAGGTGGTATCTTTATCTGGCAATACTAAGTCCGCTACTTGAATGATATTGAGCTGGTTATCAAGGCTGATAGCATTTTCCACCGTACCGTCTGAAAACAGCAGGTGTGCAAAGTCGTAGTCCGTGAAGCTGTCGATATGGTCTGCGATATTGCGTGAGATAGCAGTATCTTCCTTTCGCAATTCCTCAATAACGTGTAACAGTCCTCTATTTTCACTCTGGGTAACGGAACGAACCGCCTTACGAAGTACGGGGAATTTTTCGCCGTCCCTAGAGGAAATACCCGTAAGGAATGTCAAGATGTCGATTGCCAGACTTTCAGCGTCTTTTACATTCTTCATAATCACAAACGGGTCAAGAAGTCCTGCATTATCTTTATCGCTTGTTAGGTTTACGATATTGATTTCATGGGCGATTTCTGGAAGTGTTTCTTTCCAGTTTCCACGCTCACTTTTAGGGTCTAACAGAAGTGCTTGACCGCCAAACAGCACCGCATAATATACAAGTAGATTGTTGCAGAATGACTTTCCACCGCCAAGCGAACCGACAAAAGCAGAAGCAAGGGCATTTGTAACTGTTCCTTTTACGCCCTGCGAAGCTAAAGACGGTTGCAGGTACACATTTCTTCCCGTATCAACGGAATACCCCATGTAGATACCCGTGTTTTCCCCTAACTGCTGGGTTGCCCCGAAGCCAAGTCCTGCCAAGAAGTCTGATTTTACATACTGCACATAGTCATTGATATATCGCTTGCTTGCAGGTAAAAATTCAGAATGAAGCCCCAGCATATCCCCAGCAGGACGCACTAACTTCACATTCAAATCGTCATAAAAATCTTTGACTTCATCACAACGGCGTTTCAGTTCGTCCAAATCATCAGCACAGACACGCACCACATAAGAGAGCTTATACATACTTTCTTTTGTCTGGTCTAAATCAGTTTCCAGCTCGTCCACGCTGTCTAAAGCGTCTACCACATTTGAGCTGGTTTCATTTCCTGCTTGATAGGCGTGATTATCCAAATCTTTCAATTCTTTTTTCTTGTTTCGTACTGTGGTAAGAGCCTTTCTGTTCTCCACGATTTCTACATTCATAGAAGTATCAACGGGGAATATGAATTGTTGTTGCTGGAAATAGAAGATTTCACTTGACGGAAAATCAAGCTCCCCGACAATCGCATTGACGGTAAAATAGGACACATAGCTTTCCTTGTCCTCATGTTCCAAGCGTAAATACCGCTGGCTTTCCTCAATCACACACCTTGTCGGACGGATAAGGTCGTAGTATTTTATCAGCGTTTCTTTTTTGTAGTTCTTCTTTGGTAGCTGGTACTCATAATCTTCATAAGCGACACCGTCCCTGCCGTAAAGATGTTCCATGAGATACCCAAAATCATGGATTTCCAAGCGACGCACCTTAAAGCGACGGGAGATTTTATTTTCCAATAGCTTTTCCATTTTCATATAACGGTTGATTTCATCATTCGGCATGGAAACAAAGTCATTCATCAGTGTGTGGTTCACTTCATGGAGAAATTCCTTGAACGTCAGCCATGCCGATTTTTTGATGTTCTTCAGATTGAGCTGTTCTTCCGTAACCATGAGCTTAAAGCCAAGAAAAAAGCGGTAGTCCACTTGATTGTCCCCAATCATAGATACTAACGCTTCGGTCTGCTCGTCTATCTTCTGGTAAGCAACTTCCTTTAATTTTCCCGTTACCAGCTTCTTTGACTGCTCCTGCATACTTCTAATTGAGCTTTCTGTGGCAATCTGCAACGCATGAATTTTTCCCTCACGGGACTGTGCGATTAGCTGTCGAAAACTGTCATGCACGATAAATTTCTGCTCTGCGGATAGAAAAGAATAGTTGTAGGGTATCAGCTCATAGTAAGCGAACACCTCATTGTCCTTGTTCCAGACAATGTTGTTGTCAATATATTTTATCGGGAACATAGTTCACACTCCTTACTGCCGTGATTGTTTCATTCAATATCTGCTTATGCAGTTTTACGGCTTTTCCTGCATAAGTGATTTTAGGTCGCAGGGCATAGGTTATCTGTGATTTCAAAAAGCTGTACGGCTTCTTTCCGTCAAAGGTTTTCTGCGACATAAACCAAGTGAGAGCTACGGGAATACCGAAGTATTTGAGAAATGCTCCCTCAATCATGGAAAATGGGGGAATATCCCCAAACAGAATGATGATAAATTCCGTAATCACAAACCATGTAATCTGTGTAAAAGTAACGGGAAAGGGTAAGTTAAAGTCATTGATTGCATACAAGACTTTTTCCACGTTCCAGATACCCGTATAAGATTTAATCTTTTTCAAGTTCTTTCAGCTCCTTTCGTAAGTTCTTCAAAAAGAAAAGGACAGCCATTTCAGACCCTCCCTTAAAAGAGAAATACGCTGTCAGTAGCAACCATGCTTGTTGCTGATCTTCCAGCGTTAATATGGTATCTCGCACATACCTCGACTTGTTTCAATGAAGCAACCGCCCATATCCAAATCTCGCCCGTAGGCTTCATAGTCAATGTAGTTCTGTAAGCTGGGTGGAATATCGCCAAGTGCCTGCAATTCGTCTATGTAGTAGTAGGCAACGTCTGTCATGGTTTCACAGTCGGGATAATAATAAATATCGTCCTTGTGTTCCACGACTTCTTCCAGCGTCCCATAGTGGCTGATAAATTCGTCCAGACAATCTACGATATAGTCGGGAAGTTCCTCTATCATTTCATACATCTCATTGAGTTCATCAATGGAAACATACTCGCCAATCGCAATGGGGAAGTTGTCGGTATCATGGATTGCGTATTCCTCATACCGCTCATTCAAGCCGATTTTTTCTTTTACATCTTCCTCGTCAATAGGGAAAGTGAACCAAGCCCCCACTAAATAGCCCTCATTGTATTTGCCAAGATTAGCAATATAAACCGCCATATCATCAATCATAAGCACCACCTCATTTCCTACTGTGGCAGTTCAATGATACCATGTTCTGTGACTAAGAATTTCCCGTGTTCCTGCAAGTGAGAAGCATAGGCTTCAAAATCAAAATAGTATGCTTGACAGTCCTCGGATAAATGCTTGAATGTCGGGTCGTTCATCAGCTTTTGCCTTGCAACATCTATCATGCTTTTGCAGTCGGGATAAACGGTAATCACGTTCCTGCAAATATAAAGTGCTTCTAAATTCTCAAACACGGTAAGAAGTGCAATATATTCTTCCTGCATATCGCTTGAAAGCTGGCGGTACATATAATCTAATTCGTTGAGCTGGTACACGCTTGTTTGTTCGTGGACTTCATCAGCATAAGGCAACACCTTTTCGATAATGCGGTAATCTTGACTTTCTGCACCGACACCTAACTTTTCTTCAAACTCGGCAACATCTATCGGCAGGTCGAACCAGTATGATGTTGTTTCTTTGCCAGTTGTTCCTCTCGTTTCCACCAGCACCCTTGTTTCCTGCATTGTTCCTCACGTCCTTTCTGTTGTTTCATCACATCTTTTAAGCTCTGGTACGACATACCAAACACATACTTTGAAAAATCTTCTAACTGTTTTATATCATAATTCGTAAGCGGTAATCGCTTCATTTCATGCCACACTTTACGCTTGTAAGAGGGCAGGTTAGAAATATAATCACAGCCGACGTTTGCCTGCATATCCTTAAAAATATCGCTCATTTCATCACTCCAATCTGATTTTAGGTAAGAAAAAAGCAGTCAATCCTAAGACTAACTGCTTTGTGTGTATGGATATAAAATCTAAATTCTATTGTATAACTTTTCTTAGCCAATTATCTCTAAAGAAAATCTGTTCGTTAGTATGAAACCAATGTTCTCCGTCATTCATAACGGTAAGATTTGCACAATGTCTATCAATAAATTTATCTACCGTTTGACGTGATGTAAGATTATCATGTTCAGCATACAAAATTTCGGTAGGCGTTTTCCAATTTATCGGGTTTTCCCGAACAAAACATAAATATTCCCACGATAATGTTTCGCCAAAATCAGTTGGTATTTCTTTTCTTTCAGAAAGTTCCTTTTCAGACACATTCGCCCAGCTCATCATATCTACTATAAGTTGTTCCATATCAAGTATAGGCGATATGAACAATGCTTTTTCAATCTTGAAATTCTGTAATGTGTGCATTGTAAAATAAGCTCCGATACTATTAGCAAGTACATATATATAGTCATATTTTTCAGATATCTTATCGTAGACTTCCATAATTTCATTTTTTACAATCCACGGGAAATAGTCATTATAATCTACTCCAAAAACATCAAAATCTAAACAAATATTTTTGAACTGTTCGGCTTCAAGATAACTTCCACCTTTACCATGAACATATATCATTGCTTTCTTCAAAAGAATCCCTCCATAAATCAAAATTTTATATATCCATATTATAACATTCACATATCAGCACCACAATAAAAATTTATGCACCGATAATCTTGTTGAACAGTTCTAACAGTACATCTTTCACACCGCCAGCATTGAACACCAAACCGACAGCAATCAAGGCAACTACCAAGAAGCCGATGAGCTTTGAAAACTCACGCTTGAATCCCAAGTAGATCCCGATAACCACAATCGACATAAGCACTAAGCTCTGGGCGTTTGATAAAAACCATTGATACAAATTTTGCCCGAAATTCATGTTATTTGTCCTCGCTTTCTTTTAATTTCTTCATTTCACAGTCAGCTTCTTTGCCAACACTTAAAATACACATCAAGGCTACGCCGATACCCGTTCCAACAGATACCAGCAGGAACTCTTTCAATAATTCCCACATTTCTTCATCACTCCTAACTTTCTACTAAATCTTTTGCAGGGGTCGTCTGCTGTTTGATTATCGTTTCATGCTTTTCTGTGAGCTTTGCCTGCTGTTCGATAGTTTTTAGATAGTCCGTACCATTACCATAGTCAATCCTTTTCAGCATTTTCAAAGTCGGTGCTACCTGCCTTTGCACCCAACGCAATGTACGGTCTAAGGTGTAAGGCTCTGGCTTTGTCGTCAGTTTTAGACTTTGCCGATTATCGCCAATAAACCAAGCCCAGCGATCGTTGAGTTTCCAATCATTTTTTCGCTTATCTGGTTCTTCATCAACAAACCGCACATACTGGTTGATGATAGAAAAGGCGGTCTGTTCTGCGTCATAATAGGTCAGCAAATCTCTTACTGCATAGTAGGCTCGTTCATTACGAAGCCGTATCTCAAACCGATTGATAATGTCGGCTTCATCAAGCGGTGTCCCTAACTTGACGTACTGCTCATAGTCCTTTTCATAGATACAGAAATACACATCTGATTTCAGCGAACCAAGATAAAGGGTACGACCCATATATTCTCTGTCGTCCTCTCTGTGCTTGATAAGCTCGCCCGACTGGTAAAACTTATAACTTCTGGACTTTCCGATATATTCCCGTTTCCTACATTTTTCCGCAAGCTCTGGAATATCCAAAATGCCCGTATGGTCGTTGATAGCAAGGTCGATACGCTTCATCACGCCATCGTCTACTAATGCGTCCATGAGAAAGTCATACCAGCTTCTTTGTTGTGCCAGCAGATAACTTTCAAACTGTCGGCAACCACGCCCCTTTAACTCTAAAAGGACACCTTTTTCTTCGTCAGCCGACGTATAGATAAAGATGTCCCCTAATGAATAATGCTCCGTATAACTGTAATGTCCGTAATCTTCATGGAGCATATAATTGATATTAAGTTTTAATATATCTTTGATGATGTGCTGTATATCCAGCGTGGGAAAACGAATTTTCACATAGTCAAACAGCATGGTAAGCGGTGCTTCTGGATTGAACCTTGCCAGTTCTTTATGCAGAGTATTAAGAAGTTCCTTTGACGGCTTCATTTTTCCGCTTTCTATCTTGTTGAGATATTCCCTTGTGATACCAGAAGCTACCGCCAGCCTGCCTTGTGAGATACCGTAAGCAATCCGCTTCTCCCGTAATTCTTTTATCCATTGTTCTTCATTCAGAACCATACCCCCAATCTGTCATGTGTGAAGTTTTTTAAGGCGACTTCACAACTGATTTTTGCTAGAAAATCATGCCAGAAGCCTTATGTTTCCTATATTTTTCGTCTATTGTCTATTTGCAAACGTACCCCTCTGTTAGATACCGAGGGGTTTTACCTGCTGGCGTGGCTTACGCCACACCAGCAACGGCTAGTCCGTGCCGTCGCCTTTCGCTTCGCACGTCGCCGTCCCGTCCTGCCTTGCTTGTGCAAGAAAACCGATTGTCTGCAAAAAATCATGTCCTTTCGGGACTAAAGGCGTGTAAAATTCGCTGATAACGCTTGTTCCTACATCACAATAGCCACGCCCCTTGATACGCTTCTGGAAAAACTGCTTTTTCACATCTGAACCGAACAGCATACCGTAGCCTAATTCGCTGATACGCCCCAATCCCACACGGAAGTTAAAATTATCTCTGATACCGTCCGAGAAATACTTTGCGTCTGGTCGCTGGCAGGCAACGATAAGGAAATAACCTGCTTGTCGTCCTAACATGACGATTTTCTTTAACTGGCTAAGTAAGCCCACACTTTCTTTTGTCCCCAGCATTTCAAAAAACGCCACATATTCATCAAAGATAAGAAAGCAGGGTGGCAGTCCCAGATAGGCGTAATTTTCGCCCGTCTTATAGTTCGGGTGTCGTTTCATTTGCTCGCTTCGCTGTACCATGCCCTCATAAAAAGCATTGACACAGTCTATCATTTCTTCTTTGGTGTGATACACGTTTCCCATGACTGTTCCCAAGTCTGCTAAGTCCGCATTTTTCGGGTCTAAGACGTAAAGGACAGCGTTGGTATGCAGTAAGGCTTCAATGAGTGTCAGCAGGAAATAAGTTTTACCGCCACCCGTCCCACCAGCAATCAGAGCGTGAGGGAGTGCGTCATATTCCCAGACAAGATTTTTCATCAATCTAAGACAGCCGTTTTCTGCCCGTACTTCATCAATGGTAATGCGGTTCGCTATCATATCATAAAGCAGGGTATATTCAATATAGCCGTCATGCAGGGTCTTGTCGGTTAGCTCACAATATAAGCCACTTTCCAATTTGTCCTCTAACCGTAAAAGCTGGTCTTGATATTTCCCCAGCGTAATTTCACAGCGGATATGAAGCAGTCCCTTTTCCATTTGATAGTAAATCTTCGGAAACCAGACGATTTTTTCCCTTGATCTGCTTTGCAGGTCAGTAAAAAAACCGCTGTCTTGTACGGTATCAGCTTCATACCACTTGTTTTCCAGTATCATTCGTGCCAGCTTTTGACGGTGCAGTAGCTTTTTGAAACTGTCGTAACAGAAGCGGTAATACAGAAAAGCGACCAATGCACAAACACCAGTCGCTATCAGTATGGTTATGAAGTTGTAAAGGGAAAGCGTAAAGCCATTGTCTAATAAGCTGAAATGTTCCCAGTCGGTACGCATGAGCTGTTTTGTATTTAATAGCAGGATAACCGCTACGAACACAAACAGGAGTGTCCCCATTGAAAAGCGATAGACAAGGTTCTTATCGCTGGCTCTGATACGGTGTCCTTTGTTTAAAATCATTCTCATAAATCAATCACTCCTTTCTGGGTATGAAAAAAGCAGTCAATCGTATAGACTAACTGCTTTGTGTATATGGGGATGAAGTTGTCAAACTGAAATTTATCGCATACAGGCATTGACAAATTTCATAGGTACGTCCATGCGTTCTGCTACTTGTTCTGGTGTCATTCCACTATTTAAGAAACGCTTGCATACTATTTTCATGTTTTCGCCAACTTCGATAATATGTTTATCCGGGTCATAGAAACGAACAACACGCTGTCCCCATGAATGTTCTACAATAGGGTGGACATATTCAACATCACATTCTTTCAGCTTATCCGCAAATTCATCAAAATTATCTTCTTCAAAGTAAATTTCAAAGTTATTGCCACCAAAAGAAATATCGCTTTTCCCGATAAAGTCTTTATATGTTTCAACTGTCTGCAAAGCCAAACCGCCAGTTAAAGTTTTATTTGCTCCAAAATCCATAATCACATGAAGCCCAAAAACCTTTTTGTAAAACTCGACTGATTTGTCTATATCTGTTACTACCAGCATAGGATTTTTCAATTTCATTTACATTACCTCCACAAGTTCTAATTTAACGCTCATATTTCATAGGTGTGTATCTCATACCATCAGATACTTGTTCAATGTCCAAATCCACAAAGCCCAACTTATGATAGACAGGAACTGCATACGGAGAAGAATTAACAGTAATGGCTTTACTTTGACTATTTTCACAAAGATATTCCCAAAGTTTTCTACCAATACCTTGTCTATGGTACTGGGCTTTAACGAAGAAACAACAAATATGTTTTCGGTTATCATTTGTAGCAATAACACCTTTTAATTCTTTATTATCGTATGCTCCCCAAAATTCTAAAGTTTTAATTATTTCTTTATTATCTATAAAATCTTTGAATGACTGAATACCTTCCTCTGAATAATCGGGAGCTTCAAATCGTAGAAATGTTGACCAAATCAGGTCAATGGCAAAATCAAATTGGGTTTCATCTATTTTTTTAATTTCCATACAAAGCACCTCGCTAAATTCCAATTTTTGCTTATGAATGTATCTTGTTCTTTATACGCAAACAAGCTTCTGTGTGCATAATCCAATGTCTTGAAAACGGCATTTGAATTAGTTCACAAATATCTTTATTACACCAATAATCAATCAGCCAAATTGCTTTTTCATTGTCGTTTACTACATTCAACGATTCTAAGTATCCTTTTCTTTCTTCCGGTATTTTTCTTTTCAATTCATCATAAGATAACCGTTCAAGCATTTTCTCAGTACTTTCCCGTACTTCAAAGATATATGAATATAATTCTTCCAGATTAAGCTGTTTTGAAAAGTCTGCAATCTGCTGTTTAATGAGTTCATTTCCTGTTGTAATGATGGGTGAATTGATACGCTCTTGATAATTGCCTGCAAAAAATACTTGTTCATCTTCATTTATCACTGTATGCACAACTATATCTTCAATGCGGAAAATATGCCAAATAGAATAAGCAATCGTCTTACTATGGTAACCATCAGCGTTTATGAAGGGGATTGAGTTAAAAGATTCTCTGCATAATTCCTCTTTGAAAGATACTAATGTTTGCATTAACTGACTTCGTAAACTAAATAAAGTATCAATACCCATCTTATAAGTATCTTTCTTTTTTATTTGTGCCTGCATTGTTTTATTAAGTTCAGACCATACCTTATTCATATTCAATTCCCTCTCAAATTCTAATTTGTCCGTTTCTTAATATCTATATTATAACAGTTCCATATATCCGCTACAATGAAAATCTAGTTAGCAAGTCTATTTTTTCGGTTGTCCCTGCGGATTGTTGTTCTGTGGATTTCCTGCATTCTGGTTACTTTTATTCTTCAATACAATATCCTCTGCTTTTACATACCAGTCCACATCTGCACCCGTATAGGTCTTTCGTGATACCGTATCAGCTACTGGATTGACAAGCTCCACAACTGCATTGTAAGGAAATTCCCTTAACGGTACTTCTGGCGGTACAGATACGGGGATAATTCCACCATGCAGACTGCACTTCAAATCATAGATACGCTTTTTAAGCTGGGTACTCGGTGTCCCGTCCTCATTCTGCAAGAACACATCACGCACCGCTGTAAATTTTAATTCTCCAAATGTTTTCTCTTTGTCAATGACAAAACCGTTTGATAATCTCATAATTTCTTCACTCCTTTACTTTTCTTCAACTGCTACAATATCATCAGCAACTAACACATAATCGGTATGTCCCATATCCCCGATTGCGTAACCTCTGCCGTATAACTTCGGATTGACAAGTTTTACTTTCTGTTCATACTTGAACTTCTTTTCGCCAGCCTGCACGGGAATTTCCACGACAACATTTTCGCCTTTCTGTACGTCAGAATAAAGGTTATAGCTTCGTCTAGCTATGACCTTGCGGTTGTTTTTATCCCTTTCAAAGATAGGCTCACTTTCGCCTGCAAATTCAAGAGTTCCAAAAGACTGTGCCATATCTGGCACGACATATTTCATTTCCATATTGTTTTACCTCATTTCTTTCTATTTTTGATTAGTTGATTGATTGTGATTTCTTATTCTGGCGGTTCGGGAAGTACCAGCAATCCCACAGATAGTAAAGGGTAAAATGTATGCTTACGCTCCCTTGACTATCCGTGTTCTTGCAGGTGGGTGGCAGACAAGCCAGAATAAGCGGAAGTCTGCTGTTTGCCAGCTTCGGCGGAGAGCGTGATTTTCCTTTTCTCATATCGTTACCGCCTTATGATTTCTTCATTTTACGGCGTTTGTAAAGATATGTTCCAGCCAGTCCACCAGCAGATGTAAGCAACATCACAAGAAACGCCATGACATTTGTGGTGTCGCCCGTTTTGGGACTGTCGCTAGGTCTGCTAGGCTTTTCTGGTGTCTGTGGTGTTTCGGGTTTCTCTGGTTCTTCTGGGACTTCTGGCTTTTCCTTAAAGGTAATTGTCTGTCCCTCGTCCTCAATGTCCTTATGCTCGGTAACTTTCTTCGGCTCGTCTGGATTGCTTAAATCGTACAATTCTTCAAAAGTTACAAGCTGTTTTCCGTCAAGAGAAGTAGCGTCAAAGGTAAAGGCAACTTCCACTTTCATAGTTTCGCTGTCAGCAGTAAACGTATAATCACTTTCCACACGTTTTCCATTGATAAGAAGCTCGGCATTTTCTTCTTTCAACATCTGCCAGCCTACAAGTTTATACTGTGTACCGACTTCCAAGCCCTCTAAGGTTACGGTATCAATGATTGTAACGTCTTTTCCAGCTTCAAGCTCTTTGTTGCCGTCCTTATCAGTAGCAGTCGTATGAATTTTGATGATACGCTCTGTGATAAGTACCGTCTGCCCGTCGTCCTCAATGTCCTTGTGTTCCGCAACTTTTACGGGTTCGTCTGGATTGCTTAAATCATATAATTCCTCAAAGGTAACAAGGTTCTTGCCACCTAAAGCAGACGCATTGAATGTATAGGAAATTTCCACTTTCATAGCTTCATCATCAGCGATAAAGATATAGTCATTTTCTACACGTTTCCCGTCAATGATAAGCTCGGCGTTTTCTTCCTTTAACATCTGCCAGCCTTTGAGCTGATACTTTGTGCCTTTTGTAAGTCCGTCCAATTTAACGGTATCAACAATCGTAACCTCTTTTCCTGCAAGGATAGTCTTTTCGCCGTCCTTGCTGGTCGCTGTGGTATGGATAGAGATTTCTTTTTCGTATTCATCAGTCAAAGTCCCTAAATCAATCACAAGGTTATTTCTTGATACCACGATTTCAAAAGGTGGGATAAGTTCAAAACCTTTGTTGCTGTCAGAGCGTAATTCTTCAATGATGTAAGTATCATAAGGCAACGCACCTTTGCTGTCGTCTGGTTCAGAAGTTCCAAACCACACACCGTCCTCGCTGGTTTTTCCTGCGTTGGTATTGTGCTTATGTGAAGCCCAGTCAGCAGAAGTAGAGAATTGCCCGTTATCATCAGTTACCACAACATGACTTTCGCCCGTCGTCTTGCTTGTGATCCTAAAGGGAACATCAGCAAGACGCTTGTGTGTGCCTGCACCAATTTTCACGCCCTCAATATCTCCACGCTTAATCTGATTATAGATAGAATGGGCTTCGTCGGTTAAGTCCACGATTTTTCCATTTTCTGTGATTGTAAAATCAATCGGCTTTGCACCGTCTGTCAAGTAACCGTTTGGAGCTTCACTCTCAACGATACGGAAATTTCCATAAGGTAAAAGGTCGGCAGAAGTAGAAGCGATACCCTCAATATCTGTACGAATTGTCTTTACCACTTCATTTTTCTTGTATAGCTTGCCCTCAACCAAAACAGAATTATCATTTAAGGAAATGATGTCAAAAGCAGTATCTTTCAAAGTGGCACTTCCTTGTGGTTTGGTATCGCCCGTTTCTAAATCTCGTTTCTGAATTTTCACACCGCCACGGATAACCTTATCTGATACGGAAAACTGGTTACTTCCAGATAGTACGGCAAGGTCGCCGTCCTCGGTAATCTGTGTTACATATAAGCCCTTAATCTGTTCGGACTTATCGCCAGCCTGCATATACGCACCGTCTAACAAGTAGCCGTTTGGAGCTTTTGTTTCTTCAACGGTTAGCGTCCCAAGTGGAAGAACCGACTTACCGTCCTGCATATAGAAGCTGTCGCCAGATACCTTGTATGCGTCTGCTAATTTTGTGATGTAATGGGTTGTCCCGTCGCTGTCAGTTTCAGCGATTGTCTTTGTAACCCATGTACGAGTAGCTTCGGCAGGGAGATTTCCTGTATTGTAGAAACCAGCATAATACTTCCATGTAAATTCCGCACCTGCCAGAGAAGCGTTCCCTTGCGGATTGTCTTTCTGTGTTTCCATATCAATCTTGAAAAGCTCAATCAAAGTGTCCGTTACTTTTGGCGTATCAGATACTTTCAAGGTCGCTGTTTCGCCAGCTTTGATTGTCAATGGATAGATTCTTTTATCCACTTTATATCCTGCTGGTGCGGATAATTCTTTGATATAGACTGTACCTGCTTTTACCTCTACAACATCTGTATTTCCGTTATCATCAGTTGTAAGGGTGGCAAGCTGTTTCGTGCAGTCCTTATCAGAAAAGACACCGTATGTTGCACCAGCGATAGAGTAATTCCCGTTACCGTCCGTAATGCTGGCATTACTGGAAGTCTTTTGCAGTTTCGCATTTCCAACATTGAGTTTCGCCCAGAATTGCCCCAATTCCTGCCCTTCGCCAGAGTAGATATAACCGCCACATTCATAGCGTCCTTTATTCTCTTTGACAAAGGCTTTTGCACCAGCGAAAACTTCGTCCTGCGTTGCCTTTGGAATTTCATCATAAGAAGCTCGCACGTTATCACATTGCCAGCCAAGATGTACGCTCAATCTCTGCCAGACGACGCATTGTTCCAACAGATAGACTTGTTTGTAGTTCAGTTCCTTGTGAGCTTCGCTATACTGTTTGACATACTCTAAGGATAACGCCACATCCGAAATCTGGTCGGCACTCATGCGTGTGCTTGCGTCAGCTCTGGTCTTGTAGCCATTCTTAAAATCTGTATTGATGTCAATACAATAGGCAGTTTCGCCCTCAACTTTCATCATGCCCTCATTGAATGTAGAACCGATAGAACCGTCATTCATTACTTTTTCAATGATACCGACACGCTCTGCACTTTCCGTCCAGTATTGCTTGCTTTCTGCATGAACGGGTGTACTCCGTAAAGCAGTAACGACAGTTGCAAGAGCTAAGAAGCCCGTACACAATCGTTTTAATATCTTTTTCATAAATCTAATGCTCATTTCATTTTGGGTAAAAAAATAGACGCTCATTTCTGAACGTCTTACATTGAAAAGGGATACTTTTTTAACAAGTACCCCTTAAATTCAATATTTAATTTGTTGTGTTCCCACACTCTATATCAACTACTACCGATACATTGATATAGTTCTTTATCTCTTTATTTCTGATTTTATCGCCCTCGCTCGTAAAGACGATATGCTTGAAAAAGTGCCTAAAATTAAGGATTTCTACATAGTTCGTCTTTGTAGCAACACACAAGTCTCGACATGCCCCGCATGCGGAAACATATCACACCCTCTCACCTTCACCACCTCATACCCTCTCTCCGCCAGATACTTCATATCCCGCGCGAGCGTAGCCGAGTCACAGCTGACATAGACCACCCGTTTCGGTCCCATCTTCACGATCGTATCCAGGCAGACCTCATCACAGCCTTTTCTCGGCGGGTCCACGACGATCACATCGGCATATACCTGATTTTTCTCATACTCCCGGGGCAGTACCTCCTCCGCTTTTCCGACGAAGAACTCCACGTTCTCTATCCCATTAATCCTGGCATTCTCCCGGGCATCATCGATAGCCTGCGGCACGATCTCCACGCCATACACCTTCTTCGCCTTCTGTGCAAGAAATAATGATATGGTGCCGATCCCACAATATAAATCCCACACGGTTTCTCCGCCAGTCAGTCCCGCATATTCCAGGGCTGTGGAGTAGAGTTTCTCCGTCTGCACCGGATTTACCTGGTAAAATGACAGCGGGGAAATGCGGTATTTCACGCCGCCGATCGAATCCGTAATATAACCCGGCCCATAAAGGTTGATGACTTCATTTCCAAGTATCACATTGGTCTGATCACGATTTATGTTAACCGAAATACTCGTCATTCCCGGTATCTTTAACAGCTGCTCAGTCAGCTCATCCTGATGGGGCAGGCTTTTTCCATTGATCACCTGACATACCATCAGTTCGCCGGTATGAAATCCCTTTCGAATCAGGGTATGGCGGATTAAGCCTGAATGTGATGCCTCATCGTATGGTCTTATATGGCAGCGTTCCAGATGATTTTTGATTATCTTCAGTATCTCTCTGTTTTCTTCAATCCCCAGCAGGCAATCCCCGTTTTCAATAATGGCATGGGTCCGGCCTGCATAAAATCCGGTTATAATCTTACCGTCCTTATCAAGTCCCCAGGGAAACTGTGCCTTATTGCGGTATCTCCATGGCTCGTTCATTCCCATGATGGGCAGCATCGGAACCTCATCAAATCCGCCGATTCGTGTAATATTATTATAGATTTTCCGTTCTTTGTAAGCTAACTGTTCTTTGTAGTCCATTGCCTGGAGCTGACAGCCGCCGCACTGGCGGGCCACCGGGCACCGCGGCGTCACACGGTTTGGCGACGCATTGATAATTTTCTCTAAGCGGGCGAAGCCATAAGACTTTTTTGTCTTCATTACCTTGGCTTCCACCTCGTCACCAATCACCGCATCCTTCACAAACCAGGTGTAACCATCGGTCTTGCCGATTCCTTCACCTGTATCTCCCATATCCTCTATTGTCACCTGAATCCTGTCATTCTTTTTCCATTCCATATTAATCGTTCTCCCCGATTCTTCTATACGATTCGATTTAAATCCAGCATATATGAATTTCTTTTTGCTAAGTTTTATTCTATCCTCTTTCCTTTCAATACGCAAGAAATATCTCCGTCCCTGCCAAGTATCGAAACTACACAGCAGCAGCATTCTTCCAGATCAGACCTCCAAGCCAGACCTCCAAACCACTGATTCATATCAAAAACGGCTGTATACGAGCGCATTTCATTACGCCCTTACACAACCGTCTCTTACGATTCTAATTATCAGTTCTTCATCAACTGCTCTATCTATCCGCCATCCAGACTTCACCAGCCTACTATCGCCAATTCGTCCCCGGCTTCTTATTTGCTCTTGCCGCCGTTCGCCTTTTCCATATGAATATTCTTACCCTTGATCTTTACATCCTTCATGGCATTTAACACTGCATCGGCGTTTTCTCTCGGCACTTCTACAAATGTATACTTGTCATACATATCAATGCTTCCGACCATTTTACCCGGCATGCCTGACTCGCCTGCGATGGCTCCCAGGATGTCACCCGGCTTCACGTTCTGGTTCTTTCCGATGTTGATGAACAGACGGGCCATATCTTCACGGCCGCTGTCATACCGGCTGTCACGGTCACGGCCTCCGCCGCTTCTGCTTCTTCCGCGTCCGTTGCCATTACGGCTTCCTCCGCTGTAATAGCTGTCTAAATCATCGAGAGAGCGTGGTTCTCTTGTGTCGACAATATCCTCACTCTCTTCGCCCATCATCATCTTTAACAGAGCGGCTGCCAGATCCAGGGAAGTATAATCTTCTTCCAACAGCTTCTTTTCAAGAATATTGATCATTTCGCTTAAATCAGATTCTTCGATGGTGTCCGCCACATTCTCTAAAATCTTATCGACTTTAATGCCTGTCACGTCATTCAGGGAAGGAATCGCCTGAGGAATGATCTTGGTCTTGCAGTAACGCTGAATATCGCGAAGCTTATAAACTTCTTTTCCAACCACAAAGCTGAATGCAATACCCTCGCGGCCGGCACGACCGGTACGGCCGATCCGGTGTACGTAGTACTCGTCATCCTGCGGGAGATCGTAGTTAAATACGGCTTCTACGTCATCTACGTCAATTCCGCGGGCCGCTACATCGGTGGCCACCAGAATATCGGTTCTGCCGTTACGGAAGCTGTTCATAACGCGGTCACGCTGAATCTGCTTCAAATCACCGTGCAGACCTTCCGCGAAATAGCCACGTCCCTGAAGTGCCTGTACCAGTTCATCCACGCCCTTCTTCGTATTACAGAACACAACGGAAAGCTTTGGTGCGTACATATCTAACAGACGGCACATAACCTCTACCTTTGTCTTCGGCTTTACTTCATAATAATACTGGGTTACCTTCGGAACAGTCAGTTCTTTCTTAACCACCTTCACAGTCACCGGTTCCTTCTGGAACTTGTGCGCAATGTCCGCGATCGCCTGAGGCATGGTAGCGGAAAACATCACAGTCTGGCGCTCCTCCGGAAGCTGGCTTAAAATAGTCTCCATATCCTCTAAAAAGCCCATGTTCAGCATCTCGTCGGCCTCATCCATAACTACGGTATGGATATGGTCAAATTTCACCGTCTTGCGGCGCATATGATCCATCACACGGCCCGGTGTTCCGATGATAATCTGGGTACCATCCTTTAAGGAGCGAATCTGTTTTACAATGTCCTGGCCGCCATAAATTGGAAGAACCTTGACACCGTGCATATATTTTGCTAATCTACGGATTTCGTCAGCCACCTGAATTGCAAGCTCTCTGGTGGGACACAGGGCGATCGCCTGGAGTTTCTTGGATTTCGGATCCACTTTCTGTAACAGCGGAATACCAAATGCGGCCGTCTTACCGGTTCCTGTCTGAGCCTGGCCAATAATGTCCCTGCCCTCCATCTGTACCGGAATCGCCTGCGTCTGAATCGGCGAAGCCTCCTCAAATCCCATGTCCGCAACTGCCCGCAGAATTCTTTCGTCTAGCTGTAATTCATCAAATCTCATTGTCTCCATAAATAAATAAGTCCTTTCTAGGCCTGCCGGGTTCAACTGTTGCCGACGGCCGCACACACACTTTTCGCAAAGAAAACGAGAGGTGTCAGGTATACGTTTCAGACCTTCATCCTCTCGTTTCACAAGTTTAAACTATAACAGAAATATTTTTTCATGTCAAGGAGTTTTCTTTATATCCATGATATCCCGACTATATATTTTTCTGTAACACACAAATTCCGCGCGCCCTTAAGTAGTTCAGGACCTCCAGCTTTTCCCTCTCTGTCTGAAATGCCCAAACTGGAATATTCAAAAAATACGGACCTTTCGTAAAAATAAATACCTCTTTTTTGCTCTCCACCACCTTGTAAATTGTGGGATAAGTCAGATTCCACTGTTCCGTATCCGTACAGAGGCTGATTCCCGACCGATCGAAGGAAATCACCTGACGGCCAGTCCTGTCCGGCACCGTTTTTCGGCGTTTTAAGGCTCGTTTTACGCCGCGGTAAATCCATTTCCTGCTGTAAAATATCTGATAAGCCATACCAATAAACAGAATAATAAAAATACCATAAACCGCAGCAGCCACCGGATCTCTGTCCCGTATAAATGAAAAGATTCCAACGCCTGTAAGCAGTAACAACGACAGTATCATAGTCATGCTTTCTGGTATTTTAAGTGCATACCTCGTCCGCATCATATAATACTTGCCTGCAGTCAGCACCTCCAGCCATTCTGCCTCCTCCTGAATAAATGCAAAGGAATATACCTGTTCTTCAGGGCATATGATCTCCGCCTGCTGGTCCAGAGGATCCATAAAGGCCTCCTGCTGCTGCTTTTCCTGCAGAAAGGCGAGGCAGCAGTCCATTTCGGCTTCGCCGGTGAACGCAGAATCCGGAAGTGTCAGCAGAGTCTTTACCGTCCCAATCCGTTTCATATAAACCAGGATCTGATGCCTCGTCTTTTCTGCATATAAAATGGAAGCGTAAGGATAACAGCTTACGCCTTCCGCCGTATACATCTCAATCCGATGTTCTCTAAACCGTACCAACTGCCGGTGCATAAGCGGACCTTTTATGATTCTGAAGTATTGAACCGTTTTAATAAGAACCGTGATTATCACGGCAAAGCCAAGCCACAGCCCGATTCCGGCACACAGATCGGTTATCCACCAGAGAATGGATGGGTCATGACCGCCGATCGCCACAACACCCACGGTGTAGATCAGGGATATTCCGGCAATAATAAGCATGACAGCCTGGATCTTTGACTCCTTCATCCCGTCCTTCTTAAGCCTCATATCCGACATCATGCGCAGAATATCCTTTTTTGAAAGCTGAACTTCGAGTTCACGCATTGGCGATCCCCCCTATCCTTTCTATTATCACAGTACTTTATGTATTTCTCTCCTATCGTCCTATCTCTTCCTCTTCAAAATATCTCTTCCATTTCATAGCACCTATTCCTCCCCATTATATATCATAGAAGAAACTACCGCAAGTCACAAACCCCAACTCTGAAAATCCCCTGCTTTACCTTTGCCCGACAAACAAAATCCAGAACCATCTAAACAAAAAAATTCAGAAAATATTTCCTTGACAAAAATTCTTTCTGCATGTTGCGATTAGTCCGTTACCAGACTATTTATTTATAAAACGGAGGTCAACTCAATCATGTACGATATTCTGACAGAACAGCTAAAACACTACACCGTACTCTGGCGGGAAACCAGCGCCCTGTACGAAGAATGGGCCAAAAAACGCGGTCTGTCCTATTATGAACTCCTGGTTATCCTTTCCATCATGGAGCCGGACGGCCCTTGTCTTCAGAAAGACATCTGCACCCACTGGCAGCTTCCGAAACAGACGGTCAACACCATCCTGAAAAACTTTGCCGGGCGCGCCTGGATTACACTTGTGCCTTCGGAGGAAGACCGGCGGGGCAAGGTCATTCTGCTGACTGACGCGGGCAGGTTATTTATGGAGGCCACGGCTTCCGATCTTCAGTCCCATGAAAGGTCCGTCTGGCAAAAGATGGGCCAGGAGAATGCCAGAGCACTGTTAGAGAGCACCGCGCTCTATAACAAACTATTTAAGGAGACAGACTCAAATGAAACTGCATAAAGAATTTTTCCACTACATCATTCCCTCCATGCTGGCCTTTGCGCTGTCAGGCGTCTATGCCATCGCCGATGGTTTTTTCGTTGGCAACGCCCTGGGCGACAGCGCCCTGGCCGCAGTCAATATTGCATACCCGCTGACAGCTTTTTAGCAGGCCGTCGGCACCGGAATCGGCATGGGCGGCGCGATTCAGTACGCCATCAGCGTCGGCACGGAAAATCATAAAAGGGGCCGCCAGTATTTCGGTATGTCTCTTATTATGTTAACCGTTTCCGGAATTCTTTTATCCATTCTTCTGCTGTTAAGCGCCCCTGTGGTCCTCCGCTTTTTTGGAGTGTCTGGCACAATCGGGGAGCTGGCGCGGGAGTACATTCTTTATATTGCTTTTGGAGCCATTTTTCAGGTTCTGGGAACGGGGCTCGTCCCCTTCATTCGCAATATGGGAGGCGCGTTTTCGGCCATGGCCGCTATGATCGCAGGTTTTTTAACGAACATATTTCTCGATTACCTGTTCGTATGGCATCTTCCCTTCGGTATGATGGGAGCCGCCGTTGCGACGGTTATTGGGCAGGCGGTGCGGCGGCCGTCACCTGCTATGCGCCGGTCAGCTATATTTCCGCCATCATTATCCTCCTGCTTCATGGTGTCAGTGACGGCTGTCAGCCGCTGATCAGTCTCTCCTACGGTGAGGGCCATCACGACCGTACAAAGCAGTTCCGCAACCTGGCGTATAGCTTTGCCGCCGCGGTCTCACTCCTGTGTATGGGAGTGCTGTTTCTCCTTCCAGGACAGGCGGCCGCGCTGTTCGGTGCCTCTCCCCAGATTACAGCGCGCGTTGCAGATATTCTCCATGTATTCCTGAGCGGTTACTTATTTGTCAGCATATCCAGGGTGACGACGGCCTATTTCTACGCTACGGACAAAGACATGCAGGCCTACATTATGATCTATGGGGAAGTAATAATCCTATTCCTGCTTCTGCTCATATTGCCGCAAATGACAGGGATCGGCGGAACATGGCTCTCAGTACCAGTCTCACAGCTGGCGGCTATGTGTATCAGTATCTTTTTGATTATGAAGGAAAAGAAAAAGGCGTAAAAATATTTTAATGTAAAATGCTATTGACAAACTGCTTTTTTGCTGTTAGGATGTTCAATAATTTATAAATCATTATATTTTTGAACAACTTCTTTATTCCAATGCATACCTTAAGGAGGACAAATCATGAACGGATTGGAGAACATCAGCAAGAAATCAGAGACAGATCACACCATCATACAAACGGAGGCAGGGCAGATCATACCCGCAGAAGAAGAAACCTGGAAGCAGATCTGGACGCGCAAGGGAAGGGCTGAGGGCGGCATAGAGGATCTTCTGGCCTTCGACGGATACGAGAGCACTCAGGTTGATATGGAAGAGGTGGCTGCTGAGATCAGCCGCCGCCTCAATATTCAGAAGGAAGATAAGGTACTGGAGGTCGGATGCGGCGCCGGAGCCCTGGCCCAGTACCTGGACTGCGATTATACGGGCATCGACTATTCCCCTACACTTGTCAGACGCCACATCGAGCTGCTGCACAATCCGGTTTTGGTCGGCGAGGCCGCCAATCTGCCGTTTAAAGATAAGACCTTTGACAAGGTCATCTGCTACGGCGTATTTCTTTATTTTGATGATAAGGAATACGCTCAGAGGGCTGCGGAGGAACTTTTACGGGTGGCAAAAAAGGGGGTACTGATCGGTGAGCTTCCCATCCGTTCCCACAGAACGGAGCATTTGCTGTTTACTCCGGAGGAATTCGAGGGCTGGGATATCAGCGACGGTTTTTACGATCCGTATAGAAAAGACAGGTTCAATGCGGCGTTGGTGTTCTGACCGGACGCCCGCTTCCCCTGTCTGTCTATATCACCCAGGCGGAAAGCATTCCAGTACCTCCAGGGTCTGCTCCGTCCGGTACTGATATTGCCTGACTCCATGAGGGATAAAGACTTCCATCCCTCTTTCCAGTTTCAAGGACTGATCACCCGCCAGCAGTTCCCCTGAACCGTCAGCGATAAAGGCAATGACAAAATGGTAATTTTCCGCATTGTATCCACCCCCGTCCGACAGAGAAATCCGGTTCATGGAAAAACGGTCTGTGGTGCCGCGTCCGATCAAACGAACAGCTCTTGCATCACCATCAGAAACCAAAGGCTGTGGCTTTACAAAGAACCGTTCCCTGGCCCGTTCCCGTTCCATGCAGGTAAAATCAAAACAGTCCAGCAGAATATCCATGCCCTTTCCTCCGTGAAGTGATTCTTCCGGCAGCACACTGCCATCCGGGCGGATTCGCTCCGCCCTTAGCGTTATGTCAACCGGTTCCTGAATCTCCGCCACCAGGCTGCCAGCCTCCAGCGCATGTGGCGTACCCGCCGGGATATAGACTACGTCTCCAGGCACGACAGCAAAACAGTGGAGGCAGTTCAGTATTTTCTCTGTATCCTGCGCTTCTATAATAAGAACAAAAGCATTCACGCGTCACCCCTGGACGAAATCCTGCATAAATGTAAGCCGGACGGTTCTTTTCCACAGCCAGAACATACCAACATTCTGTTTTTCCAAAAGGCAGGCCGAAATACCGCTTTGCCTTCTCCTTTGTCGGGTGAGTCTGCACCAGCAGACGTGTTCCCGAATTCAGCAGCTTGACCAGCACTGCCGGTGATGCGCCGTACACTTCCGTATGTTCTCTTCCGAGAAATGCTACCGGCTCCCTCTCCAGCAGTTCCTTCAAATATCCCCCTCCGTAATCTTCCCGAAGCACAGACAGACCCTCCGTCCCCTCCCGAAGTGAGGATGTAACCGTAGAGGCCAGCCATACCTGGGAATACCGGTTATCCGGGTCCTCGTACCTGAAAAACTCTTTTAATAAGGTTCCTCCTTTTATAAGATAGGCAACTCTATTCCGTTTCAGTACAAATGGCATTCTACTCAGTTCCATACCACACCTCCGTTCTGTTTTTAAGGATGCATGACATACTCCTCATAAATCTGCCGCATCTCCGCCATGGCCTCCTGCGGCAGAGGCAAAAATGGCCGCCTCATTTCCCCCATTTCAATACCTTCCATCTGAAGAATCGCTTTCAGGCATTTCAGGGTACCGTATTTTCTGGTGATTGAAATCACCTCATTGACGCGTGCCTGGCTCCGTCTGGCTGTATCCATGTCCCCGTTTAAGAAACCGTCATATATTTCCCGTATAACCGGCGCCAGGACATTATAGGTACTTCCGATACCGCCGTCGGCTCCGGCTGCCAGCCCCGATAAAAGCATCTGGTCAAATCCGTTAAACAGAGTCAGCTCCGGATGGCTTGCCTTCATGCGTTCCATCTGGAAAAACTCATTGGAAGTAAACTTCACCCCCGCCACATGACCGTTAGCGCACAGTTCATCCAGCAGATCAGACGTCAGTGAGAAACCTGACTGGCTCGGAAAATTGTATATAAACATGGGAAGATCCCCAGCATCCATAATATCAAAATAATACTGTTTAACCTCTTCGGTAGTGAATTTATAATAAAATGGGCTGATGGCAGAGACCGCGTCCGCTCCAGCCTGTCTGGCATGAACGGCACAATCCCTGGCAAACTCTGTAGAGATGTGCCCCACATGGGCAAATACCGTCTTTTCCCCGTTGTTCTCCTCCAGCACTGCCTCCAGAACCCGTTTCCGCTCGTCCAGGGAGAGCAGGAATGTCTCGCCGCTGCTCCCTGCCACATAGAACCCGTCAATCCCTTTTCCGATCAGATACCGTACCAGCTTTTTCATTTCTTTTAAGTTTACCTGGCCATACTGGTCGAATGGAGTCAACAGGGCTGCATAAATCCCTTTAAAATTCTTTTTCATACTGATACCTCATTGTTCTTTATTTTATGTCAACCTTTAACTGCTCCAGCCGATACACCTTCCGTAAAAAATTTCTGGAAAGAAAAGAAAATAATAAACAGCGGAAGCGCCGTCAGGACCGCACCAGCGAATTTCAGTCCGTAATCCACATCGCCTCCCGTAGTGTCAAACAGCTTGGCCACACCGACCGGCAGCGTATAGGAGTATTTATCGGTTGCATTTACCAGCTGCCATAAGTATCCGTTCCAGACACGGACCGCCGACAGAATCGCCAGTGCCCCGATACCAGGCTTGGACAGCGGAAGACCAAATTCCAGAAAAAACCGCATTTTACTGCAGCCATCTACCTCGGTGGCCTCCATAATCTCATTTGGAATAGAATCATAAAAATTCTTCAGCAGGTAAACACCAAACGGCATTGCCACATCGGGCAGTATAATCGCCCGATAAGTCCCCACCCATTGAAGCTTCACCATCAGCTTATATAAGGGTATGATATAAATCTCTTTTGGAATCAGTAGCGCCGCTATGATGAAGGCGAAAATAATCTTTCTGCCTGCAAACTCCATTTTTGACAGTCCATATCCCGCTGCCGAAGATACCAGCACCAGAAGAGCCACCGTAATCACGGTGATTGCCACGCTGTTCCCCATCCACCGCCACGCCGGGTTCTTCTCAAATACGTGGAGAAAATTCTGCACCGTTATCCTGGAGGGAATCCAATCCGGCGGAATCTTTACAATATCCGAAGAGTACTTGAAAGACCCGGTGAGCAGCCAGTAGACAGGGAACAGGGAAAAGACACAAAACAAAATTATCAGCACATTGGACGCCAGATCAAATTTAGACGCGTGTCTCAGCTTTACGGACAGCTTTCCATTCATCATCAGTCCCCCTTTCTCTTTCCTGCAACCAGCTGCTGCAAAAGTACAAGCACCAGTGTAAAGAGAAACAACAGTACTCCGATCGCCGATCCCACTCCTGTGTTGCCCTGTTCAAATGCCTGCTGGTACATCAGGTACATCATCGTAGTGGACTGATAGCTGGGGCCGCCGCGTGTGAGCAGCTGGATCACCACGAATACCCGGATCACCGCGGCCGTCTGTGTGATAAAGATAAATATGGTCGTAGGCCTCGTCAGCGGCACCAGCACGCAGCGGTACATATCCAGTCTGGAACCGCCGTCAATTTTACAGGCTTCAATCAGATCCTTTGAGATCCCGATCATATCGGCCACATAAAGGATCACACTCTGGCCGATATTCATGGTAAACAGGATAAAGATCAGGAGCACGAGGGTCCACGTCCTGTCCGCCAGGACGTTAACCGCCTCGAACCCGAACACCATGCTGAAATATTTTACAAGGCCGGACTGTGAATCCAGAATAAAACGCCAGATAATGGACATAACCACCATGGAGGCGATCACCGGAATATAAAGACAGACTCTCACTGCCGAAATATAGGACGGCATCTTGTCGAAAATGGCCCCCGCTATCCAGATTCCCATAATAATGAGCAGCGGCACCACGGTAACCACGAACAACACGCTGTTGCGGATTCCAATTATATAAATATCATCCGTAAATATCTTTACGTAATTCTCCAGGCCCACAAATGCATTGCGGCTGAACCTCGTGGTATAAAAGCTGCTGATAAATCCGCTGATTATGGGATAAATCATAAATACAACCGACAAGATCACAAACGGCCCCACAAAGAGGTACGCCTGCAAATTTGCCATCAGTTTTTTCCGTTTCATGGCAGTCCCCCTTTCAATCTGCTTATGGATTCAATACCAGAGAATTCTGTGCGTATTCATCAATTACTCTGTTTGCCTTCTCAGAATACTCTGCCAAAGCATCGGCCGCCGTCTTCTCCCCCGAATATACGGACTGAATCGCAGGAAATAAATCCTTCCTCGTCTCTACAAAGCCTGGAACGTTTCCTGTGAAATCCCAGAGATTTCCTGACATTTTTTCATAAGACGCGTAAATTGGATGCTCCGCCTCTGTGGCCTTTGCAATGGACGGGAAACACGGTGTACCGGCAGTATTGATTGCCTTCAGGCTTTCTTTATCCTGAAGGAGCCAGCGCAAAAATTCCTTTGCCACCTCGATTTCATCCTCTTTCCCGTTATTCATAATACAGGCTCCGTATATGTAACTGGCCATAATATTTCTGTCGGTTCCATTGTCTTCCACAGGTACGGAAGCCAGTCTGACATCGAACTTTCCGATCTCTCCGGAATCGATCTTTCCTTTGGTGGCCACATAGTTGGTATACTGTCCATGGGAAATGGCACAGAGCTGGTTCTGGAAATCCGGCATTACTTCGGTGCCATCCTTGGTGGCGACATCCGTATTGGTATATCCCGCGTCCGTCCATGCCTTCATGGTATCCAGGGCTTTTATTACATTTTCATCGGAACCGGAATTGCTTCTCCCATCCTTCCACATCTGGCCGCCATACATACTGAGCCAGTTCATCATGTGGGTATCTGCCTGTACGGAAGCCGCAAACAGCCCCAGCGGATATTTTTCCGTCCCCTTAAACTGCTCTCCTAACGCCGGCAGAATCTTATCCTGGAAATCAGAAAGCTTCCACGCCGCGATTTCCAGCTCGTCCTCAGGAACAAATTCCTCAAGGCCGGCCGCTTTGAAATAATCTGCATTATAAAGCAGCCCGAAATACGACTGGTATAATCCAATCATATAACTCTTCCCGTTGATGCATGTCGCATCGTAAGCGGATGGATAGATGTCGCTCTTTGCTGTCTGTGCAATCTCATCGATATCGAGAATGTTTCCCTGATGTACTTCATCTGCGGTGGTAAACCATGCAGACAGGAACAGGGCCGGCAAAGTCTTTGATTCCTTTGCCAGTGACAGCTTCGTCGCCCGGTCGGAACCCGCGAACTTATCCAGAACGACAGTGTAATTCAGGTCCTTATAGGCTTCTTCGAACCGTTCAATCACTCCCTGCAGAACCTCTTCGCTGACGTTAAAATCTGTCCACATCTGGATTTCCACCGGTCCTTCAGGAAGCCCTGACTCTTCTTCCGGGGCTGCCTCCGCCGCAGTCTCCGATGCTTTCTCCTTTACTGCGGCCTCCGTCTTTGTCTCCGCCGCCGTCCCGGCAGTTGTTGCCTTCACATCTGCTTTGCCGCATGCACACAGCGACAAAACCATACTCATCGCCACTATAATTGAAATACTCCTTCTCATATAAACTCCTCCAATCTGGCTGGCTCCTCTCCTGACCGGCGGCATCTGCCCGAGCAGCTCTGACGAACCACAAGTTCCGGCTGCAGTACTACCATCTTTTTCTCGGATATCTGACGTCCATTGGTAATGTCCAGCAGAAGATTTGCTGCATTTTCTCCTATCTCATAAGTCTTGAAGCTGACCGAAGTCAGCTTGACGGGCAGTTGTTCGCATACAGCCGTGTTATCATAGCCGATCAGGCCTAAATCGCATCCCACGGAAAGTCTCATCCGCTCTGCAGCCCGGTATACAATTTCTGCAATATTGTCGTTAAAGCACATGATCGCATCGGGACGTCCCGGTTTCGCCAGCAGTTCCTCCGCTGCCTTTTCCACATCAATCTTGTTCTGCCCGTTGTAACTGTAATATATTTCCTCCGGTATCAACCCGTGTTCCGTCATCGCGCTTAAATATCCCTGAAGGCGCGCCCTGGAGGTGGAATACCAATACCGGGCTAAAAATGCAATCTTTTGATACCCGCTGCCAATTGCGTGCTTTGTGGCAATATACGCACCATAAAAATCATTGGACAGCACCAGCGGCGCCTCGAAGCCGGATACCCCTCTGTTGCAGAAGACAATGGGGACTCCCGCCGCTCTGGCCTCAGAAAACATGGTAATACGCCCGGATTCATGGATGGTGGGAACGATAATAAGCCCTCCGATACCGGACCTGATGAATTTGCTGATATACTCATCCTGCTTATCCATCTCATAATCCGTATTTCCTATTATCACATTGATATTGTAACGATTTGCCACATCCTCGATACCTCTCACCATGCCCGGGTAAACATCCTTTCGAATATCAGGAATGATTACCCCCCAGCTGGCAGACGGAAACATATTTTCTGGTTCCTGCATCCGGCCTGAGGAAACAAAGGTACCGCTTCCATTTTTTGCGTATAAGTATCCCTCCCCAATCAGCTCTGAAATGGCTTTGTCTATGGTAGTCCTGGTCACATCATACTGTTTTACCAGCTGCGGCCTGGACTTCAGTCTGGAATCCGGGGCCATGCGCCTGATCTCCTGCAGAAGATCCTGCTTCACTTTCTGATAGCGGTACATTTCATTTTCCATACCCGTTCCTCCTGGTTTAAAAATCTGACGGTCAGCTTTGTTTTTAACATAGCACCTTTAGTAATTAGTGTCAATTAAAGTGAAATAACTATATTTTTTTCGTTTATATCGTATAATTTTCGACTATTTTTCCCTGTCTTTATACGTAAAAAAGCTGCCTGTTTATCATTCCGATAGGCAGGCCGCTTTTTGTTTAATATGTCCATCTCTGACAGGCATATCCTGTATTCTATTTCCTATATGATTCGGCACAACCTATATCCTATTTCATACGGTAAACCGGATCCGCCGGATATCCGCCGCGGATCTTCTGCATGCCCCGCTGAATGGCATCCTTAGACTGCTTCCAGTCTGCATCACGGTTTAAGTAATCGTATTTTTCAATAAACCAGTCCACATCCGCGGACAGGCGCTCCATGTTGCGCTGCATCACATCAAAAATCATGGGATAAAAGTCTCTGCGTTCGGCGTCGTTTAAATACCGGTCCGCCCCTGCGCACAGCTCCGCAAAATGATGGAGACAGACGCCCTTCCCGTTCTTAACCTTTTCCCGAAAGGCCGCGTCCTTTTTGTACAGATGAAAAAATGTGGCGATATATCGCTCATAGACCTGATTAAAACGATCACAGATATAGCAGGTCCGTTCCTTTTCGTTCACCCATTTTTCAATGGGATTCCCATTCACGCTGTCCCGTTTTCCAGCCTTTCCCGTAATCCGGTCCATCATGGAGGTTTTTCCCGGCGCATAATCCTTAAACTCGGACTTCATCTCCTGAATCAGTTTCTTATAATACGTCTTTAAAATCCATCCGTTCCCCAATGCATTGCCATAATCAAACATCTTCTTCTGATGGACCCGGCAGAATCCCGCCTTGTCCGTCGCTTCCCTCGTATCACTCTCCATATACGAGGCACAGGAACCCAGGACAAAGTCCATTAACTCCTGCTCCGTTTTCCGTTCCACGTAACAGAATGGACATTCGTCATCCGCATCCATCGCGTCATTCATTGGTATTTCATATAGTTTTTCCTTCATTGTTATCGCCCCGTCTTACACCTTGAACCGGTATCCCACGCCCCAGATCGTCTCGATATACTGCGGCTTCGCCGTATTAAACTCGATCTTCTCGCGGATCTTCTTAATATGAACCGTGACTGTGGCGATATCTCCGATGGATTCCATGTCCCAGATTTTGCTGAACAGCTCTTCCTTGGTAAACACGTGGTTCGGATTCTGTGCCAGGAAGGTCAGCAAATCAAATTCCTTTGTCGTAAAGCTCTTTTCCTCTCCGTTGACCCACACGCGTCTCGCGGTCTTGTCAATCTTCAGGCCGCGGATCTCGACAATCTCATTATCCGGAGTTCCGCTTCCGATCAGTCTTTCGTATCTGGCCAGATGAGCCTTGACACGGGCCACCATCTCACTTGGGCTGAATGGCTTCGTGATGTAATCGTCGGCGCCCAGTCCCAGGCCGCGGATCTTATCGATATCCTCTTTTTTCGCAGATACCATGATAATCGGGGTATTCTTCACTTCCCGGACCTTACGGCATATCTCGAATCCATCCACGCCCGGAAGCATCAGATCCAGAATCAGCAGATCGAAGTCTTCATGAAGAGCCTTCGTAAGTCCGGCTTCTCCATCATTCTCAATCTCCACCTCAAAGCCGCTCAGTTCCAGATAATCCTTCTCGAGCTCTGCAATACTCTCTTCGTCTTCAATAATCAGTATCCTGCTCATTCTGCAATAACCTCCTGATATTTTCTCAGCACAAAGTGTATCTCTGTGCCTATCCCTTCCTTGCTGGTCGCCCAGATCCTTCCGCCGTGGTCCTCGATAATCTTCTTTACGATAGAAAGCCCGATACCGCTTCCACCCTGAGAGGAGTTCCTGGAAGAGTCTGTCCGGTAGAACCGGTCGAAAATGTTGGGCAGATCTTTGGCCGCAATGCCTTTTCCATTATCCTCAATCTCAATCTGGATAAAATCTCCCACATCCTTGATGCGGATATTGATAATTCCGCTCTTCTTGTCAATATACTTCACTGAATTGCTGACAATATTGTTGATGACACGTCTCATCTGCTCCGCGTCGGCGATGACCATCACGTCCTCGTCCACATAGTTGAAATATCCCAGTTCGATATTTCTCGCTTCCATCTCCAGCCCCACCTCGTCGATACAGTCTCTGAAGTAGCTTGCCACATTGATCTTGGAAAATGTATACGGGATCTTGTTCGTATCGATCTTTGAGTAGAACGTCAGCTCATCGATCAGCTTATCCATGTCATTCGCCTTATTATAAATGGTCCGTATATACCGGTCTAACTTCTCCGGTGAGGACGCCACTCCGTCCATGATCCCTTCCACATAGCCCTTGATGGCTGTGATCGGGGTCTTTAAATCGTGAGAAATATTGCTGATTAACTCTTTATTTTCCTTGTCATACTGGATCTTCTCTTCCGCGTTCTCCTTCAGCCTCATGCGCATCTCTTCGAAATCCTGGCACAGCTGGCCGATCTCGTCGTCATTCTCCACTTCCAGTGCAAAATCCAGATTGCCGTCCCTGATCTTCTTCGTGGCCTCCTGGAGCCGCCCCAGCGGGTGTACCACAGAACTGTAGACCCACATCATCAGGATCGCGTCCGTAAACACGATGATCAGTATTACCGCCAGAAGCATCTCCGCCATCATGGCCTTGATCTCCGGAAGAAGTCCGTCTACATTGGATACAATGAACACACTGCCCTTTCCCTCATCCGGGTAAAGGAAATCCATCTGCTTGACCAGATGCTGCGTATCCCCATCCAGATAGATGGCTCCGTCGATGCTGCTGTCCACGTCTTCATACTTGGGCAGCTGATCGAGGAGCTCCTGAGTCACATGACTGTTTCCGTCAAATACGATCTGGTCGTCTTTTCGTACAATCATATATGCATATTTATTCGACAGCTTTTCATTCAGCTTCTGCATATATTCCATATCACTAAACTTCTCCGGGCTGCTGTCTAAAATCTTCTCGATTTCTTTCTGTTCAACCTGCGTCATCCGGTTAAAAATCTGAAGGGAATTGCCGGAAAAGAGATTTACCTGCTCCGTTAAATTATACGCCTTGCGGAACGATTTCATCTGATAATTGCTGAGTCCCGCCACAACCGCGTAAATCAGCGCCAGCGGCACCACGGTAATGATCACAAAAGCGACCGCCAGACGTGTTCTTAATTTTAGTTTCACAACGTGCGTCTCTCCTCTGCTTATAGTATTCCATTTTATACAAAAATATTATAACACAGAATGAAGACCGCATTTATAAAACTATTATAAAATTTGCCTGTCCCTTTATAAACTGCCGTTCCCTTCTGTAATCATTTCATCGGTCAGCAGAAGGCCGTTTGCCTCCAGATTCCGAACCGTGTACTGATTTACGTATGCATGTCCGCCGCATGCGGCCGGAATCACTGCAAATGGTCTGACTGACGGTTCTGCGCCGCTCTGGAGTGCGCTCATTCTCACGGCTCCGTCATCCAGCTCCAGTTCCGTCTGAATTGCGGCCGCACTGCCCCGGGACCACATCAATACTGCCATGCGCTGTACCGGAGCGAGTTTTTTCATTTTAAAATACCAGAGCGTTTCGCACTCCATCATCTCCCACTCCGGAATAAGGAGACAAAAACGGATTTCCCGGATTCCGCGGAAATTCATCCAAAAGCCCCGGACCTCCTCATATTCCAGATGGCTGAAATAGACCTGCTTATAATCATTCCTGCCATCCTCCTCGTATCCCAACTCAAAATTATCGTCCAGGCGCGCCTGATTATAGCGGACAATCTCTTCAAAACTCATATTTTCCGCCTCATAGCATCCGCTCTGAAATGCAAAGCCAGCCTGCCCCAGATCACGGTAAAAATCTGATACAAAACCTGGATACAGATCTTTTCTCCGAAACTGAAAAACCACACTAAAGTATGCCGGCATAACCGGTCTCACCGCCTCTCTCTAATTGTCAAACCAGAACACGATGCGTACCTCATCGTCACTTTTGATTCTCCACTCCTCTTTCAGCGCCTCCAGCCGGCTGATCAGCATGGTCAGGTTCAGATTTAAGTACCCCAGCCATTCCCGGTAGACCAGCCCGGCATCCGGTGTCTCCTTGCTCTTTTCATCAATGAACGCCAGCTGGTAAGGTTTCCCGGCCGCATCAAACTCCAGCATTTTCTCGTAGTCCTCTTCCCTGACCCAGCCTTTTAACGGCATCCGTCCTCCGTAGCCGCTTTCCTTCAGTTCTCGCAGCGTCAGCCAGGAGAGATCGTGGCAGTCAATGCTTCCGATCTCCATCTCGTCTGTTTCATAGCGAAAAACCAGGTCGTCCATCTGCTCCGGCAGGCCTCGCGGCTTCGCAATCGGGGGCCAGGAGCTTTCCTCCTCTTCTCCCCGGACTCCGGCCAGCAGATAAAACAACCCATAATCGCGGTGCCCATCGATCAAATCACGACGGCTGAAGCCGCCATCGCCCTGAATCCTTAAATCCGCCCACACATCGTCCCGATACCAGTGTTCAATGTTCTTCCAGCGCCGGTTACCGGGCTCCCTGTTCCAGAGCGTGTTGCCACGAACATCGGCGGTATACCCTTCTGCAAAGAGATGTATGTCACAGCCCATTGCGATTCCTCCATTCTCATGGATACCATACGTCCTTGTACGCTCATGTATCCCTTATTTTCCTCTAATAATCTGTTGAGCTGACTATAACATATTCATGGCGGAAAGTCACGCGGCGGCGCTCCAGAGGATAGTCACTTGTCAGTCCCTGGCGGATTATCACACAAAAACAGGTGAAAAAGAATCTTTCAAGCGCTTTGAAACGCTTTGCCAATTCTTTCTCACCTGTCTTTTCTCACTAATTTCCCACCCCGGCCGGACACCGGAATGATCGCGTTATTCCATTTATAAATACTTTTTCAAAAGCTCCACCTTATCCAGCTTCTCCCACGGCAGATCCAGATCATTTCTTCCGAAATGTCCGTATGCGGCAGTCTGCTTATAAAGTGGTCTGCGAAGATCGAGCATGCGGATAATTCCCGCCGGACGGAGGTCAAAGTTTTCACGGATGATCTCAACCAGTTTATCATTGCTTAACTTACCTGTTCCGAACGTATCCACCATGATGGAAGTCGGATGTGCCACACCAATGGCATAGGACAGCTGAATCTCGCATTTATCCGCCAGACCTGCCGCCACCATGTTTTTAGCCACGTAGCGGGCCGCGTAAGCCGCTGAACGGTCTACCTTGGTGCAGTCCTTACCGGAGAAGGCGCCGCCGCCGTGGCGCGCATATCCGCCGTAGCTGTCTACGATGATCTTTCTTCCTGTCAGTCCGCTGTCTCCCTGCGGTCCGCCGATAACGAAACGTCCTGTCGGGTTGATGAAGAACTTGGTCTCCTCATCGATCATATCAGCCGGGATAATAGCGTCAAATACATACTCTTTGATATCCTTGTGAATCTGTTCCTGAGTAACGGCCTCGTCGTGCTGGGTCGATAAAACCACTGCTTCCAGACGGATCGGACGGCCATTCTGATCGTATTCCACCGTAACCTGAGTCTTTCCATCCGGACGCAGGTACTTTAATGTGCCGTCTTTGCGCACCTTCGTCAGCTGCAGCGCCAGTTTGTGAGCCAGGGCGATCGGATAAGGCATATACTCTTCCGTCTCATTGCTGGCAAAACCGAACATCATGCCCTGGTCGCCGGCGCCGATTGCATCCAGCTCAGCCTCAGACATCGTGTGTTCCTTCGCTTCCAGAGCCTTGTTTACGCCCATAGCGATATCCGGGGACTGTTCATCCAGGGATACGACCACACCGCAGGTATCGCAGTCAAAGCCGTATTTCGCGCGGTCATAGCCGATCTGGCGAATCGTCTCGCGGACTACCTTCTGGATATCCACGTATGCGTGAGTGGTCACCTCACCCATAACCAGTACAAGACCTGTGGTACAGCAAGTCTCACAGGCCACACGGCTCATCGGGTCCTGCTTTAACATCTCGTCCAGAATCGCATCGGAAATCTGGTCGCACATTTTGTCCGGATGGCCTTCCGTCACGGACTCGGATGTAAATAATAATTTCTCCATGTTGTCATTTCCTCCTTATGTACATGGGGGAGTCAGATAGCCTGCAGCCAGCTGCCGGTTTTCCAACCCTCACGGCAGTCGCCAAATTCAAACAAGATTGACTTTGGCTCGTTGTCCGCGGGAATAACAAAAAGAAAAGCCCGCAGCAATGCGGACTTGATAAATCATGTATCAAATCCTCTTATTGCTCGATTTCTCGCTCAGGTTGGCACCTTCCGCCCTCTCCTGACTGCACACCAATGTGCGCCATTCAGGCCGGGGTTGCCGTGACTTCACAGATCCTTTTATCTCCATCACTCTGAATAAGGGATATTACGTACTTTTCAATTGTTATTCTGTTTCCTGTTACTTCTGTTGCGATATTAATATTATCGTATGAAGGAAGCCTTGTCAAGCATTTTTCATAGGATGCAAACTTTTTTATTTACTGTTCATCCGCCCTCAAAAGTGATATGATAGAGACAGTAATTACATAAAATGTACGAAAATGTCAAAAGCAGGAGGAAATGAAACCATGAGATTAGTAACACGTTCTGACTTTGATGGTCTCGTCTGCGGCGCTCTTCTAAAAGAGGCAGGCGTCATCGACCATTGGAAATTTGCTCATCCGAAGGACTTACAGGACGGTCTCGTCGAGATCACAGAGGATGACTGTCTGGCAAATGTCCCCTTTGTAGAAGGCTGCGGCCTTTGGTTCGACCATCATTCCAGCGAGTTCGAGAGACTCGAGCTGGAAGGTAAATACAAAGGAGAGAGCCGTCTGGCCCCTTCCTGTGCCAGGATTATCTACGAATACTACGGCGGAAATGAGCGTTTCTCTCATTTTAATGAGATGATGGAGGCCGTGGACAAGGTGGACTCCGGTCACCTCACCATCGATGAAATCCAGAATCCGAAGGGCTGGATACTGATCGGCTTTCTCATGGACCCGAGAACCGGCCTGGGACGCTGGAGAAATTTTACAATCTCCAACTACCAGTTAATGGAGCGTTTGATCGACGCCTGCCGCACCATGAACACCGAGGAAATCTTAAATCTTCCGGATGTACAGGAGCGGATCGAGGTCTATTTTGAGCAGACAGAGAAATTCATGGCCATGATTTCCGAACATACCAGAGTGGAACAGGATGTGATCATCTCAGACCTGCGGGGAGTCGATCCCATCTATACGGGCAACCGTTTCCTGATCTACAGCATGTATCCGGAGCAGAATATTTCCGCATGGATCGTCAATGGAAAGGGCGGCATCGGCTGCTCTGTCGCAGTCGGTTACAGCATCTTAAACCGCACCGCATCTCTCGATGTCGGAAGCCTGATGTTAAAATACGGCGGCGGCGGTCACAAGAACGTCGGCACCTGCCAGTTTGGCGATGAAACCATGGAAGAGCAGCTTCCTAAACTTCTGCATGAACTGGTTTATCCAACCCTGTAACAGTCATACGAATGGCCGTCGGAATTGTCCGGCGGCCGTTTCTATTTCTATTGACAATAAGTATTATTTGTATTACTATATATAATACAAATAATACTTATTTCAGAAAGGGGGTTATTCCATGATTATTCGTCTGAATACGGCCTGCACTGTCCCCATATACGTCCAGCTGCGGAACCAGATTGTTACCGGAATTGGAAGAGGGGAACTGAAAGTTGGTGAAAAACTTCCCACGGTACGTCAGCTGGCCCTCGATGCGGGTGTCAATACCATGACGGTAAACAAGACTTATCAGATTCTCCGTGCGGAGGGCTTTATCGAGATAGACCGGAGAAACGGCGCGACCGTGCGTCCGATGAAGGACACGACTTTACAGTACCGTGAAAAACTAAAGGAAGAGCTGGAGCTGATTGGAGCGGAAGCCTGCTTAAAGGGAATGGATAAGAAGGAATTTCTGACGATCTGCGAAGAAATTTTTGCGCATATGGAACCGGCGATCGAGCCATCATAAGGACACGTTTATAAGGACACATTCATAAGGACACGCTCATAAGGACACATTTATAAGAGCACTGACAGAAACAACGGAGGGACAGACATGGATTTTGCACTATTTGTCATTTTCTTAATCACAGATTGGAGCATCGTAGGAATCTCTGCCGCAGTATACGGCGGCAAACACCGCTACCGGGAAGGCATGATATTTGGTGTCCATGTCCCGGAATCGGCGGTTCTGGATGAAGACACCGCTTCATTAACCGCTCATTACAGGAAAGTAAACCGGAATTTTTACGTCATCAATCTGGTGGCAGGAACGGGAGCTGCGCTTCTCTCCCTGGGACATCTTTCCATCTTTATGATCGTTTGGACACTCTGGCTCCTGGAATTCTGCATCGTGTCCATGGGGCTCCTAATTTTTGCCCACCGCCGCATGTATAGCCTGAAAGTTTCTAAGAAATGGATAGTAGGCGAGCCCGTCCGGACGGTGATCGTGGATACCTCAGTCTCCTCCGTGTCTGAAAAGCTGCCGTTTTCCCACTGGTGGCACTTACCGGTAATTCTGGCCAGCATCCTGGCGCTGTTTTTCCTTCCTCATCTCCGGGAATATTTCGGAGACAGCTATCTGCGCTTTCTTTTGCCAGGCGCTGTTCTTCTTATGGAAGCGATATTCTGGTTCGTACACGTCTGGTACAGTCACCGGGAAAATGTGGTATACAGCAATGACAGTAAGATCAATCTGGCAGTCAACCGTTTAACGAAGCGTGTCTGGTCCGGGATGTGGATCGCCTCCAATTACCTTATGCTTCTCTCCATGGCCATTCTGCTGATTCCGCTGGCCGTACGCGGTTCGACAACTACACTGGAATTATTCCTCTTCCTGGCCATTCAGATCACTGTGATCGTATTGATTACTGCCTCCATCCTATGGCTGGAAAATAAACGGAATGATATCCTGTCCGCCGACCGCTCACCGCTCCTGGTAGACGATGACCTGTACTGGAAAAATGGCTGGTACAGTAATCCTGACGATAAACGTTTCTTCGTTCAGGACCGGATGTGCAGCGCCAACTTCAGCATGAACATGGCAAAACCGGCTGCAAAAGCCATAACCGGCACCATAACAGCGGGGACCGTCCTTCTCCTCGTCTGGATCTGCGCCGTCTTTGTGCGGATGGATTTTGTGCAGCCGCAGCTTTCCCTCCGCGGCGCCAACGTGGAGGTGACCGCGGGAATGTATGATATCTCCTTTTCCAGAGACGACATTCTGGAGGCGGAGCTCCTCGACAGCCTCCCGGAAGAACCGCTACGCAGGACCAACGGCGCCGCCACAGGCGGCTATCTTCTCGGCAAATTCTACGGGAATCAAACCGGTGAATGCCGGCTGTATATATACAGGAATGTCCGGCCTATACTGGCCATTTATCTGCCGGAATACACCGTGTTTATCAACAGCAAAACGCCGGGAGAAGTGGAGGCGTGGTATGACAGCCTGAAAAATCCGTCACGATCACCCGCAAGCTCTGCCCACGAGTCACCGTGACCCTCGCGGAAATAAATATCCCGGGAAGAATCTCTTCTTCCCGGGATCAATCTTATCTGTATCCGTTCGGATTATTGGACTGCCATCTCCAGGAATCCTCGCACATCTCGTCAATTCCTCTTTCTGCTTCCCAGCCCAGTTCCTTCTTAGCAAGCGCCGCATCCGCGTAGCACTCGGCGATATCGCCAGGTCTTCTTGGCTTGATTGCGTATGGAATCTGTTTTCCGCAGGCTTTGGAGAATGCCTCGATCATCTGAAGCACGCTGAAGCCCTTGCCGGTTCCCAGATTGTAGATGCGTACGTCCGGCTCGGACTGAGCCAGTTTATCGACTGCTTTTACGTGGCCGATGGCCAGATCCACGACGTGAATGTAGTCACGGACACCCGTTCCATCCGGTGTATCGTAGTCATTGCCGAATACGCCCACTTCCTTCAGTTTGCCTACGGCAACCTGGGTGATGTATGGAGTTAAATTGTTCGGAATACCTGCCGGATCTTCTCCGATCAAACCGCTCTTATGAGCTCCCACCGGATTGAAGTAACGGAGTAAAATCACGCTCCATTCCGGATCCGCGGTATGTAAATCAGTCAAAATCTGCTCCAGCATACTCTTCGTCTGGCCGTATGGATTGGTAATCTTTCCCTTCGGGCAGTCCTCGGTAATCGGAACGAACGCCGGGTCTCCGTATACGGTAGCTGAGGAGCTGAAAATGATCTTCTTCACGCCATGGTTTCTCATCACGTCACACAGAACGAGCGTGCCGGTAATATTGTTATGGTAATATTCCAGCGGCTTTGCCACGGATTCGCCTACTGCCTTTAAGCCGGCGAAATGGATCACCGCATCGATTGTCTCTTTGCTGAAGATCTCCTCCATAGCAGCCTTATCAAGTAAATCTGCCTTATAAAAGGTCACATCTTTTCCTGTAATCTGTTTTACCCGGTTTAAGGATTCCTCTGAAGAGTTGCATAAATTATCGACAACAACGACTTCCTGTCCCTGATTCAGCAGTTCCACACATGTATGGCTTCCGATATATCCGGCGCCTCCGGTCACTAAAATTCTCATTTATTTTCCTCCTGATATCCTTAATATTTACACACGATCGCTTCCATATCGGCCCACTTCTTCTCCATGTCGGCGACGAGAGCGAACTGGGTTCTGGTTCTGTCCAGGTTATGATTCTCACGGCTGATACGGAAATACGTGTCACCCTGCAGGAAATCAGTCAGGAAACGCACACCGCATTCAAAGGTCATGAGTTTTGCACCCATAGGGAGCATATTGCGCTCCGCCTGGGTTAAGCTGCCCTGGCATCCCTCCAGGAATCCCTTTGTATAGATTTCATACAGCGGAAGGGACAGCGAAACAAGACTGACATCCGGCTCATCCTCATCGGCTGTATTGGCGCCGAAACGGATGGAGTCCCCGAAATCGAAAATGGACAGTCCCGGCATAATGGTATCCAGATCGATGATGCACAGGGCCTCACCCGTAACATCGTCAATCATGATATTGTTTAACTTCGTATCGTTATGGGTTACGCGGAGCGGAAGCGTTCCCTCCTTCAGCATGTTCATGGCAGCTCCGGCCTCATCGGCGCGATCCATGACAAACTTGATCTCCTCTTCCACCAGATGAGCGCGTCCGCACACATCCTCTTCCACCGCCTTCTTAAATGTCTCCAGACGGACCGGTGTGTTATGGAAGTTTACAATTGTCTCCGTCAGCTCTTCTGCCGGATATTCGGCCAGCTGACGCTGGAAATGGCCGAACGCCTTACCGCTCTGGTAGAAGTCGTCTGGATTGCGCACCTTGTCAAAGCAGGTGGCGCCAGAGATAAATAAGTAACCTCTCCAGTAATTTCCGTCGCTGTCTGTCACGTAATCTTTGCCGTCTCTGGACTTTACGATGTTTAATGTCTCACGGTACGGATCACCGCCCTGTGCGATGATTTTCTCACGCAGGAAGGAAGTGACGCCGGCGATGTTTCTCATCAGAGACACCGGATCGGTAAAGATTTCATGGTTGATTCTCTGGAGTATGTATAAATGCTCCTTCTCCCCGTCTCTGCATACCAGCCGAAACGTGTCATTGATGTGACCGCTTCCGTAGCGTTCCCAGGAAATCGGTTCCCCTTCAAAGCTTAAAAGGCCGATGGCCTCTCTGATTTTACCACACTGTGCGTCTCCCATCACGCTTCCTCCCATAATTTTTCTGGATAGAATCCGGCTTCCTTGAGCCCCTTTATGGCGTTTACAACCGTTTCCTTGTCCTCTTTATAAGTAACTCCATACCAGCGGTCAATGCTCTTCAGCACCGTCACGTCGGCTTTCCCCTCTTTTAACAGTTCATCTACCACAAATGGCAGGAAATATTCGCATTTAATCGGATTCTTTGGCAGTTCACGATCCAAGAAGGCGGCAAATCTGGCATCGATCTCCTTTAAGACACTGGCCGTAAAGCCCCACATATTCATGGAAACGATGGTCTCCTCCGGAAGTTCCGTCCAGGTCGCACCGTCATCCTCTGTAAATTCCGCGATGTCACCGTGCTTTTCAATTCTGGTTCTCTCGTGGATATCCACCAGATGGCTGCTCTCGTCCGTGGTGCAGACGCCGCGCGCCACATGTCCGTTCTCTGTCAGAGTGTTATAAAGCTTGTAGCCCACCATTGTGTACTGATACTTTTCGTTGTCTGAATATTCAACCAGCTGGTCATAAATGGATTTAAATGCGCTCTTGCCATAGTAATCATCGGCATTGATCACTGCAAACGGTCCGTCTACCGCATCCTTGCAGCACAGGATCGCATGAGCCGTTCCCCATGGCTTCACACGGCCTTCCGGTACGCTGTAGCCCTCCGGCAGCTTATCAAGCTCCTGGAACACGTATTCCACCTGCACGTATTTCGCCATGCGGTCTCCGATCTGCTCCTTAAACTCTTTTTCGATGGCCTTCTTAATAATGAATACCACCTTCTCGAATCCGGCTTCCACCGCATCGTAAATAGAAAAGTCAATGATCTTGTTACCGTATGGGTCTACCGGGTCAATCTGCTTAAGACCGCCGTAACGGCTCCCCATCCCTGCTGCCATAATTACCAGAACTGGTTTCTTAGTCATCGCAACTACCTCCTTATTTTCAACTCGCCCCGGCAGTCCGTAGTGACTTGATTGCCGAACACGTTTTACTAACTCCAGTATAGTGAATACACAGGAAAATATATTTGCACTATCTGCTATTTTATTTGCATTATCGTACACATTTTACTATTTTACCACAGAATATGATATACTGTAAACACGAAACGGAGTCGTTTCACATTTCACACAGGTACAGCCGTTGCCGTTCACAGTCCGGGACAGGGCGGGAAACAGGGGGTGGCGCGGGCTGTGAATGGTACGTACAGTCTGAAAGGAGGCGTTCATGGAATACAAGAGTACGGTGCTCCGGACCAGCGCCGTTGTGCGCAAAGTCATTTCCATACACTATTTCGAATATATGAGTAATTTCTCATTTCCGGGTGAGAGTCATGATTTTTGGGAATTTGTCTGTGTGGACAAGGGCGTGATTGACGTAATGGCCGGAGAAAAAAGAGTCCCTCTGAAACGTGGAAATATTATCTTCCACAAACCGGGTGAATTCCATAACATCATTACTAACGGAGAAGTGGCGCCGAACCTGGTGGTTATTGGATTTGAGTGTCATTCCCCCTGCATGAAGGCGTTTGAAGGGAAAATGCTCACCGTTTCAGAGACGGAACGGGAACTGCTGGCGAGAATTATTATAGAAGCCCGCAACGCATTTTCCGGCCGGATGGACGACCCTTATCAGGAAGAACTGGTACGGCAGTCCGCCCCTCCGGCATTCGGGGCGGAGCAGATGATCGCCAATTATCTGGAGGAACTGATCATTCATCTCTACCGCAGATATTTTGAGAATCCGGGACAGTTCGGGCCCCGGCGGCAGCCGGAGGTCCGCATTAAGAGCGACGCCTACAGCCGGATCGTGCGCTACATGGAGGAACACATCGGAGAGCGTCTCTCCATCGATACCATCTGCCACGATACGCTGACAGGGCGTTCCCAGCTCCAGAAGATTTTCCGGGAGGCGCACGGGTGCGGGGTGATCGACTATTTCTCTTCCATGAAGATCGAAACAGCCAAACAGCTGATCCGCGACAATCACTTGAATTTTACTGAGATATCAGACCGGCTCGGCTATACCTCGGTACACTACTTTTCCAGACAGTTTAAGAAGCTGACGGGGATGACGCCTTCCGAGTACGCCACCTCCATACGACGCCTGTCGGAATACAGTTCGTTCGGGAGCCGGAGCCAACCGGATGACGGCGTGAACAGCTGACCGCACGCCGCCGTCTAAAGTCTCCTCTCAATCCGCTCCAGCCCTGCATTTAGCGCGATGGCCAGCCCTGCGGACAGCACGGTTCCCCAGAGTATTTTCACCACGTTCAGCGTCCGGAGGCCGTCAAAAAGGATTGTGCCCAGGCCGCCGGCGTTGATGGTAGCCGCGATCGTGGCGATTCCGGTAGTCGAGACAATGGCGAGGCGGATTCCTGTAAAGATGGACCGTTTTGCCAGAGGCAGGCGGATCTTTAACAGGATCTGCATGGTCGTCATCCCCATTCCTGCGGCCGCCTCGATGATGGCGGAATCGACGCCGTTTAAGCCTGCCGTAAAATTGCGCAGGAGCAGGTACTGGTTATAAAGCGTAAGTACAATCAAAGCCGTTTTTGTTCCCAGCCCTGTCACGGGAATCAGCATGGCGAACATGGCCAGACTCGGGATCGAATAGACTACGGAAAACAGATGGACCAGGGCATTCGACACGGTCTTATAATACATGGCGCAGACGGTCAGCACGGCCGCCAGCACCAGAGAAAGCACCAGCGTGACGCCGACCAGTACCAGATGCTGGCCCAGCGCCCCATACAGTTTCTCGGGATATTTTAACGCATATTCAATCAATGGTCATCCTCCAGAATTCTTCCTGCTCCCTGGCCGATCGGATCAGGGAGGCCACAAAGTCATCCGCCGGATTCTTCACGATACGGGCGGGAGTATCGAACTGCCTGACCGTTCCCTCATTCATCACAATCACGCGGCTTCCCAGCTTGAACGCCTCGTTGATATCGTGAGTCACGAACAGGAAGGTCCTCTTAAGCCCTCCGTGGATTCGAAGAAGCTCATCCTGCAGCTTCATGCGCGTGATCGCGTCGATCGCTCCAAACGGCTCATCCAGAAGCATAATCTTCGGATTCACCGCCAGCGCCCGGGCCAGCCCCACACGCTGCTGCTGGCCGCCGGACAGCTGGGATGGATACCGGTGTTTGAACTCCTCCGGAAGGAGTCCCACCAGGTTAAGGAGCTCATCCACCCGCTCGTCGGTCTGTTTCTTATCCCAGTTGAGCAGTTTGGGAACCACGGAGATGTTATCCGCTATGGTCATGTGAGGAAAAAGACCGATCTGCTGTATGACGTAACCGATCCGTCTGCGCACCTTTACCACATCCACCGTGGATATGTCCTCGCCAAACAGAAATATCTTTCCGCCTGTCGGCTCATATAAGCGGTTTACCATCTTCAGAAGAGTGGTTTTTCCGCTTCCAGATGATCCGAGAATCGTTATAAACTCGCCCTCTTTGATGGTCAGGCTGACCTGATCCACCGAAGGAAGAGCGGCATTGTCAAATTGTTTCGTTACATTCTGAAATTCAATGGCAGTCTGAGACATGAGTCCCTCCTCTCCTTACTTAATCGTATCGTAATATTCCCGGGCGACTTCCTCATACTCCCGTTTGTCCACATCTACCTCTGCATTCAGCGCGGTAACCGTATCCGTGTCCAGAGATGCGCTGATCTTATTTAAGATATCCGCAATCTCGGGATTCTTTGCGAGTATGTCGTCACGGACCACCGGAGCCAGATTATACGGAGGCCACACCTGTTTGTCGTCTTCCAAAAGCATAAACTTGTCCTTCTCTGCCAGCTGCCCTTCGGTCGTATAGGCAGGCGCCACATCGGCTTCTCCATTTAAAAGCACCTCATACTTCAAGCCGCCGTCATATACACGGCTGGATTTCCAGTCAAAAGTGCCGTACTTATTTTCCAGCGCCGGGAGGCCATCCTCTCTCGCATCAAATTCACCCTGAGAGGCGAAGCGCAGTTCCGGAGCATGCTCCTGTAAATCAGAAATGGTGCTGATCCCCAGCTGTTTTGCCACATCCGTCCGGATCACCAGTCCCTGTCCGTCGTTCGCCTTCGAATAATCCAGCCATGTCACGCTGAAACGCTTCTCATATTCATCCTTAACCGTCCGGTATACTTCCTCCGGATCCGTTATCATGTCCATCTGTAAAATCGAAAGCAGACCAGTTCCCGTGTACTCCGGATACAGATCAATCTCATTATTAATCAGAGATGTATGAACGACCGATCCCGCGATATCCTGTTTTCTTTCCACCTTATAACCGGCATTCTCCAGGGCCAGCGCATAGATTTCCGAGACCACCAGGCTCTCAGTGAAATCTTTGGAGCCCACCCGGATGGTCTCCCCTCCGGAAGCGGATCCCCCGCACGCGGTCAGTCCTGCCGCCATCACGCCGGCAAGAGCCAGGGCAGCTATTTTCTTGATTCTATTCTGTGTTTTCATATGATTCCTCTCTTTCTCTCTCTTATATTCCTTCTGCGCGGCGCCGTCCTAAGATACGGCGTCAGCATTTTTTCGATTCCATCCAGAATCGCTCCCGATGCAAGGGACAGCAGAGCCACGGAGATGCCTCCCACCAGAAGCAGATCCAGGCGGTTTAAGCCCAGGCCGGTAAATATCAGGCCGCCAAGCCCGCCCGCTCCGATCTTAGCCGCAAGGGCGGCACTGGCCACGATCTCGATCATGGCGGTCTTCACACCGGTCATGATGAGGGGAAATGCCATCGGAAACTTCACGCGGAACATCACCTGCTTTTCTGTCATTCCCAATCCTCTCGCCGTTTCCAGCATAAAATCCGGCACTTCCGTCAACCCTGTAACTGTATTGAGCAGTATGGGCGGAACCGCCAGCAATACCAAAGCTGCCAGAGCCGGTTTCACTCCTGTTCCCAGCAATGGAATCAGCAGAATCAGGATCGCCAGGCTGGGAACGATACGCAGGGTCTGAAATGTCCCAACCAGCCATTTTTCCAGCTTTGGAGTGCGGACACAGACATATCCTATGGATATTCCCAGAAGCACGGATATGGCCAGCGCCATGAGACTGATCACCACGTGCTCCCGGAGCACGGTAAGATAGTCTCCCATATGACTGCCAAAATACTCCCAAATGAGTGATATCGTATTAATCTCCTCCTTTCCTATAGATATTATAGGAAAAACCATTGACATCCTTAACTGTAATCATTATAATAACAGTCAGAAACTGTAACTATTTTTATTACATATTTTATTATAAGTCAGGAGGCAAAAGTTTGCAAGTACAAAATGGTTATCTCGGAACATACTTCTCTGCGCAAAGTGACGGTATTTACCGTTTTCAGTTTGATTCTGATACGGGTATCATAACCGGACCGGAATTGTATTATACAGCACCCGATTCCAAATACCTGTCCCTATATCACGGGCAGCTCGCCTCCCCCATCGTAAAAGACGGGAAAGCTGGTGTCTGCCTTATTGATACCGCAGGAGAGCGCCCGCGGCTGACAGGCGAATTATTCGAGGAGACAGGAAGCGCCTGTTACGTCATTCAGGATGACGCATTTATCTATACGGCTAATTACCATGAGGGCAGCATCCTCATTTACCGGAAAGAACCTGGCGGCATCCCCCTTTACAAACGCATAGAGACCGGATATAAAGCCGGCTGTCACCAGATTCTGTTTCATGGCCGCATTATGATGGTTCCCTGCCTTCTTCGTGACCGGATCCTGCTGTTCGATATGGACCGCGACTTTGCAGAAGCCGGTTCCATCACGTTCCCGAAGGGCACCGGCCCAAGACACGGCGTCTTCGACCAGGCCCACAAACGTTTTTTCCTCGTCAGCGAACTCTCCAATGAATTGTTCCTGTACGAGGCCGGAGACGGCCCCCAGTTCACATTAAAGAGCGTACAAAAGCTGCTTCCGGAGGGCAGAGTCTGGTCTCCGGCCGCCATATCCGCGGCCATCCGCCTCTCTCCCGATGAACGCTTTCTCTATCTGTCAACCCGGCACGCGGACCTCATCACCGTTTACCGGCTGCATGGCTTTGAGGCGGAAATGATTCAGCAGACGGAAAGCGGCGGCAGCTATCCCAGAGATTTCATAATCACCGGTGACAGTAAATTTCTGCTCGCAGTCAACCGCTATGAAGGCGGCCTGGTAAGCTTCCGGCTGGATCCTGACACCGGCATGCTTACCGAACTGTGTTCCAGAGTCCCGGCTCCCGAGGCCGTGTCCGTGGTCCTGGCTCCTGAGGCCTAGGTTCTCCCCCGGCCGTAGTCCCGGCTCCTGAGGTCGAGGCCCTGGCGGTCTAAACGAATCGCTCACCCATTGTTGACAGCTTTTAAAGAAAGGAACGTACAACCTATGAAAGAAAATTTAAAGAAGACAGAACCCACTCCCGAGCTTTTGGATATCGGCCTGATCGGCCTGTCCGTCATGGGGCGCAGCCTCGCCCTGAACATGGCTGATCACGGCTTCCAGGTGGCGGGCTATAACCGCAGTACTGAAGTCACGCAGAAGGTCATGGAAGAACATCCGCATCATAATCTGATCCCATTTTTCAGTCTGCCCGAACTGGTTTCCGCCCTTCGAAGGCCCCGAAAGATCATGCTGATGATTCAGGCCGGCGCGCCCGTGGATGCCGTGATCGATCAGCTGATTCCGCTTCTGGATGAAGGTGATTTTATCATGGACGGCGGTAATTCCTACTTTGGAGACACGAACCGCCGCGCGGCGCTGCTGAAAGAAAAGGGGCTGCGCTACCTCGGCGTCGGTATATCCGGAGGGGAGGAAGGCGCGCGGTTCGGCCCTTCCATCATGCCCGGCGGTTCCCGTGAAGCCTATGAATCGGTTCAGCAGATCCTTGAAACCATTGCAGCTAAGACAAAAAATGAACCCTGCTGCGCCTATATCGGCCCTGAGGGCGCCGGACATTACGTAAAAATGGTTCATAACGGCATCGAATATGCCGACATGCAGCTGATCGCCGAATCCTGCCTCCTGCTCAAGTACGCCGGCGGCTTTACCAACCGGGAGCTGGCGGACATATACCGCACCTGGAACAAGGGAGAACTGCACAGCTATCTCATCGGAATCACCGCCGACATTTTCCTCGAAGCCGACGACATGGCTGACGGGGATATCATCGATCATATTCTCGACAGTGCGGGACAGAAGGGAACGGGCCGCTGGGCCAGCATCGAATCCCTGAAACAGGGCGTCGATATCTCCATGATCACCGCTGCCTGCAATGCCCGCGTCATGTCAAACCATCTGGAGCGGCGCCAAAAGGCATCTTCCCTCATCCATGCACCGGCAGTCACGGCCGTCGAAGACAAGCAGGCTTTTGCAGAAATGGTCCGCGAGGCGCTCTATACGGGTAAAATCATCGCATACGCCCAGGGATTCTCGCTGATGCAGGATGCCTCCCACCGTTTTGGCTGGAATTTAGATCTCGGCACCATCGCTTCCATCTTCCGCGCCGGCTGCATTATTCAGGCCGAGTTTTTAAACGACATTACCAAAGCCTTTTTAAAGTATCCGGAGCTGGAGAGTCTGATCTTTGACGATTTCTTCTTATCCCGCATCAACCGGTACCAGGAGAATTTAAGGAAGACCACAGGCCTGGCTGTCTCCTCGGGTCTGCCTGTTCCGGCATTCTTTAACGCAGTTTCGTATTTAGACAGCTTCCGCGCGAAAGCGTCCGGAGCCAATTTGATTCAGGCGCAGCGCGACTTCTTCGGCGCACATACATTTGAGCGCACTGACAGGAAAGGCATATTCCATCACGAATGGAGGGCCGGCCATGAAGTATGACACCTGCATTACCATCTTCGGCGGAACCGGCGATTTGACCTTTCGCAAGCTGCTTCCGGCTCTGTATACCATGAGCCGGACCAGAAAGCTGCCCGCCCGCAGCAAAATCCTTCTGATCGGCCGCCGTGATTACGATACCGCCTCCTATACCGCCCTGGCCCGGGACTGGATCCGCAGATTCTCCCGCCTCCCCTATTCGGAGGAGTCCTTTGCAGACTTTGCCGGGCATCTGGAGTATTACCGTATGGATTTTTCCGACGGGACAGCCTATGAAGGACTGGGACAAGCGTATGAGGCACTGCAGGCTGCGTCCCATATCTTCTATCTTGCCGTCGCCCCCCGCTTTTTTTCCGTCATTGCGGCGGGTCTGAAGACGATTTCCAATTTAAAAGAAGGAAAAATCATCATTGAAAAGCCGTTCGGAGAAACGCTTTCCTCAGCAAAAGAGTTAAACCGGCAGTTGGAATCGTGCTTTGGCCCGGAAAACATCTACCGCATCGACCATTATCTCGGCAAAGAAATGATACGAAACATACAGACAATCCGTTTTTCCAACCCGGTCTTCGCAAATGCCTGGAACGGGGAAATGATCGAGGCAGTGGAAATCTCCGCACTGGAGGACGTGGGGGTAGAAAACCGCGGCGGCTATTACGATGCCAGCGGGGCCCTCAAGGACATGGTGCAGAACCATCTGTTTCAGATACTGTCCATCCTGGCAATGGAACGGCCCGGCGCATTTACAAGCGAGGAGATGCACGCACGCCAGCTGGAGGTCTTAAGGGCACTTAAGCCGGTGACGCCGGAAGATCTGGAGCAGTCCCTCATCCTGGGACAGTACGACGGCTACCGAAGCGAACCTCTGGTATCCCCGGAATCCGGTACGGAAACCTATGCCTGTATGCGTCTCTTTATCGACAATGACCGCTGGAACGGGACGCCCTTCTATATCCGCACCGGCAAGAGGACCGGCCTGCGTGAAACCGAGGTGTCAGTCATCTTCCGCCGCCCCGATCCCGAAACAGAGCCCGATATTCTTCTGATCAAGATTCAGCCGACGGAAGGCATCTATCTCCGTTTTAACATCAAACGTCCGGGCGATTCGGAAGAGGTGGTGACCGCCAGCATGGACTTCTGTCAGAACTGTATTTTAGAAAATCAGGTCAATACACCTGAGGCCTACGAACGGCTCCTCACCGCCTGCATCGAAGGCGAGCGTTCCTGGTTTTCCCAGTGGGATCAGATCGAGATCAGCTGGAACTACATTGAACAGTTAAAACTGCTTGCGGCCTCCCGGAATCTGCCGCTGCACCCCTATCTTCCCGGAACCCGCGGCCCCAGGGAGGCGGAAACGCTCTTAAACACCTTTGGCCACCACTGGCTGGAATAAGGAGTGCCATGGTACAGTTCACAAAAGAAGAAATGGAGAAAGAAGCCATCAGATGGCCTCTTTCTCCATTTCCCCTTACATAACCCGTTCGCCATTTGGCCGGAATATTTCAATTCTTTCTTCTGCCCCGATCCCTTTCGAAGGCACACACCACCGGTCTCCCGGCTTCAGATCCGGAATATCAAGCATCTCTGTCCCGATTCTCATCCGGCATCCTTTTACCTCATAGCAGGGAAGAGTATCCCGGCATGTCAGAGTAATCTCACCCTCCTGGACGGATACCTCTACCGGAGCATACTCTCTTTGCACCGCGTAATAGGAAGGCTTCGCCTCTCCCTTAAGCCCGGTGGAACCATGAACCCGCTTCTTCCATTTTCCTTCACCGTCTTCCCCCATCTGGGTCCGGTAGTCATTCAGGCAGAAATAAATGGTTCCTGCAATATTCGGATAGCTCCTATAGCACTTTAATTTTTCCAGGAAAATCTCTTCTCTTCGTTTGTCTCCCCCCGAAAAGGCTGGTTCGCACAGGCCAAACTCAGACGGTATGACCGGTTTATCCGGATTGGCAGCAGCAATACGGTCCCATTCTCCATACTGATCCAGATCTCCGTGCCAGGTTCCGATGTAATCATTGACCATCATGATATCCCCGTGTGCAGTTCCGTCCAGCGCGGGAGCTTTGAAAATCGAGTTAGAGACGTAGTTTGCCGGCCTGTCCGGATCCATACGGTGGGTATAAGCCACTGCATCCTTGATGTACTGGATCGTTTCCTCCGCCTGGCCATCCAGCTCATTTCCGACACCCCACGCAAAAACAGAGGGATGATTCCGGTGAGCACTTACCATTTCCTGAAGCTGTTCCTTAAATATTTTCCACTGCTGCTCCCCTGCTACGGAAGGGGTCGCCCCCCAGAAGGGAACCTCCTCCTGCACCAGCATACCATGCCGGTCACACCAGTCATACACCCAATCATCCTGCTGCCAGTGAAAACGGGTAAGTATACTGTTGGATTCCTTCAGACAGAGCAGCATTTTTTCAAGCGCTTCTTTGGATTCTGCCATTCCGCATTCCGGATCTGAGCCCGGCATCCACTCTGTACCGGTGAGACGGACCGGCTCTCCATTCAGTATAATCTGGCTGCCCCTCACATGAATGTCCCGGAAACCGAAGACAATGGACTGCCGGTCTGTAACAGTGCCCTCCGCCTTCAGCACCAGCTTCAGCGTATAGAGGCTGGGACTGTCGAAATGCCAAAATCTTATAGAATCCAGAAGTCGCCCGGAAATCTCTGCCTGGCTTCCCCTGCATACCTCGCAGCCTTCGGTCTTCAGGGTCTCTGCACCATCGCAGCCCTCGTACAGCTTCCATTCCAGAGTATGCTGCTCAGACGTACTCCCATTGATTCCGGCCTTTAAGCCCAATACGGCGCTGCCTCCGTCCTGGCGGCCGTCACTTACCGTAATCACAGGCCTGGCCGTCACCTGGGGAGTGGTCAGAAAACTTCCGCCCGTAACCAGCAGTTCCACCGGCCGGATCAGACCTCCGTCATTTGCCCAGTCGAAGCTCCTCTCATAAGGGAGCATGTCAGGAGAGAAACGATTGTCCGCCTTCACCGAAAGCAGATTCTCCTCCCCAAACTTCAGATAATCCGTAAGCTCTGCCGCAAACGGCGTATAACCGGAGTTCTGGTGACAGACCACTTCCTCGCCGTTCAGCCAGGCACAGGCGTCATGATAGACCGCGTGAAACAGAATCTGTACTCTCTTATTCTTCCAGTCTTCTTCCGGGATAAAGGTATAACCATACCACCCTGTCCCCCAGTAATCCTCTGTCCCTTCCTCCACATTCCACGTATGGGGAACCGACACTTCTGCCGCCTGTTCCGGACAGATCATTTCTTCTCCCAGATTGAATTTCCAGTTGTTCAAGCTTATTCTTTCCAATGCCATAATTTTTGCTCCTTATATTATAATGTTCTGGACACGCCTACCCTTTTACCGCGCCTGCCGCTATTCCTTTGATAAATGTTTTGGAACAGAGACTGAAGATCACGATCATAGGCAGAACAGACAGCGCCAGAGCGCACATGATGGCGCCATAGTCGCTTCTGAAAGAATTGGACAGGTTATTTACCATCAGCGGAATCGTGAAGAGTTCCTGTTTGTTAATCATAATAACCGGCAGCACGTAATTGTTCCAAGACCATAGAAATACCAGTGTGGAGAGTGTAAGAATCCCCGGCTTCACACAGGGAACAACGAGCCTGAAAAAGATGCCCGGCTCTGAACAGCCGTCCAGCCGTCCCGATTCCAGAAGTTCATCAGGTACTCCATCACTGATAAACTGAGTCATGAGAAACACGCCCAGCGGATGAGCCGCCCATGCGAAGATCAGAGGAAGCAGCGTACTGGAAAGCCGCAGCGTTCTCATTTCCAGCATGTAGCCGATCAGTGAAATCTGTCCTGGTATCATCATAATAGCCATGACAAACCCAAAGATGATTTTTTTCCCTTTGAAATTATACTTTGCGAGGGCGAAGCCAATCATCGTGGAGATGAGCACACTGATCGCTACCGAACAGACAGAAACGATGATAGAGTTTAAATACGCCTGAAAATACCCCTTCGAGATGACCATGCGAAGATTATTCAACAGATAGCTGCTCGGCAGGATCGGCATTGCCTTAAATATATCTTCACTGTAATAGGTACCCATGATAAATACGATGTAGAGCGGGAAAAACATGATCAGTGTCATAAAAATCAGAAGGAGCTGTTTTACAACGGAACCTATACGTCTTCTTGCTTTATTATTCACCTTTTCCATCCTTTCCCCTGCTGAGTCTGAAGCCAACCACAGAAAACAGCATGATTATGACAAACAGTGTGTAGGCCATGGCGGAACCGTAACCCAGTCTGGAATCCTGACTGAATGCATCGTTAAAGAATTTCCATACGGTAGTAAGAGCCGTGTGGCCAGGGCCTCCGGTCTGCCCGTTCCCCAGAGAAGCCCAGCCGCTGAATAAAAGCTTTGGTTCCTCAAACATCTGCAGACCGCCGATCAGGGATGTGATAATTAAGAATCTGGTCGTATTGCGCAGCATGGGCACGGTAATCTTCGTAAATATCTTAAAATTACTGGCTCCGTCTACAGCCGCGGCCTCGTATACCTCTGACGAAATGGACGTCATCGCCGCCAGATAAATGGTCATGTAGTATCCCAGATACCGCCACACAATCATGATCACTATAATTACTTTAGAAGCGATCTCACTTCCAAGCCAGAAAAACGGTTCGTTTAAAGCCCCCAGCCAGATCAACAGCTTATTTACGTATCCCGACTGCCAGTCGAATAAGTAAGAAAAGATGAAGCCGATTGCCACAGGCGTTGTAATATACGGGAAAAAGTTTACGGTTTGATAGATTCTCTTGCCCCGCCCAATATCAAAGAGCAGATAGGCAACGCCTAAACCAAGCAGCACGGTAATGGGAGTGGAAAACGCCATTAAAATAATCGTATTTCCAAGAGATTTGAGAAACAGAGGGTCTTTCGTAAACAGATCCAGGTAATTCTTTATTCCCACAAAGGTCTTTGCCCCGAAACCATTCCAGTCATAAAAGCTGATTTTCAGAGAATACAGCATGGGAAACATGCTAAACAGAAAATAGGCAGACAGAAAGGGAAGGCAAAATAGATAAGGCCATTTACCCGCTTTATGCAGGGCGCTTTTTTTCTTTTTATTCATGATTGGCTCCAATCTGTGCATTTTACATCTTGCTCCTGTTCGAACGATTGCCAGTACAGCTTTGCAGACGTGAATAGCGAGTGCCGTTACTGTAGGATTCATGCAAAGCAGTACTGGTATGAGTCGCCGTGATAATCAGGAAAGCTGCCATTACCGGCAGCTTTCCCTTAATCGTTCTATTTTAAGGTCGCGCCCGGAATCAGTGTCTGGGTCTCTGTTTTCAGTATTTCCAGAGCCTGATCCGCTGTCATGGATGAATTGGCAGTCATCTGGGCAGCCACACTTCTCAGAGCGGTCTTCACATTCGCCTCATGCCTGGTCTGAACCTGGCCCTGAGTCGTAACGGCGATTGTATTGATAAAGTAATCAGCCAGCTTCTGACCGCCGAAGAACTCATCATACTGTCCTTTTTCTGAGAAGAAATAGGAATTCTCATCTTCATATGGCGCCTTAAAGCCTGTCATGAAGCCATACTGCTCGTATGCTTCCTTCACACCGTCTCCCGTACAGTAGACTTCCTGGATATACTCCCATGCAGCTTCTTTATTTTTACTTCCTGAATAAATACTTACCGATGTGCCGCCGTATGTATATCCATTTCCCGGAGCCTTGGTCAGTCCCCAGTTGCCGGAACCATTGGGATCGTTGCTGGCAATTCCCCATTTTACACTCCATGGAGCACAGGGGTAGAACATAATCTCTCCCGATGAATAGCTGTTATTGTATGCCGGTGTATTATCCTCCTGCTTTCCCAGAAGTCCCGCCTGGTTAAACCGGGCTGCCGTTTCCAGAACGGATTGATACCGTCCTGTAAGGTCCACCGTATCTCCATCAATATAATTGCTTACATTCTGATTCACTAAAATACCATTCAGAAAAATCGTCATTCCAGGGAATATCGTTACCTTGCCGCCGCTCTTTTCCCTGATCTGCTCACCAACTTCAAATACCTTGTCCCAGTCGGAAATCATGGCGCTTATTTCGTCCGGATCATCCGTTCCCAAATATTCTTTGGCCAGATCCCTGCGGTATGCAAAACCGCTCGGGCATATCTGCTGTTCCACGCCGTACAGTTCACCGTTTGGCCCTGCTCCCAGCTGGGTGACAAAGTCAAACATCTCATCCGCTTTTACATTGTACGGTTCTTTATAGAGGTCCTCCAGAATACCTAAATCGAACACTTTGCCTCTGTAACCGATCTCACTCAATATAATGTCGGGGGCGCCGCTTCCGCTGGCCAGAGCGCTCTGCAGTTTCTGGAAGTAATCGTCTGTCGAGACTACCAGTGTATCAAAATTTACATTCGGATGGCGCTCATGATACCACTCCGTCATATGAGTCAGATGAGCTTCGTCCCAGTCCCAGATAGTCAGAGTCACTTCCTCCCCGTCTCCGCCCCCGGTATCAGATAATGTACTTTCTTCCGCAGCCGTCGTTTTTTTACTGTCACCACTGTCAGAGCTTTTGCAGCCGCTGAGAGACGTCATCACCATGGCCGCTGTAAGCAAAATAGCAAACATTCTTTTCTTCATAACAATTACTCCTTTCCTTCTCCTCGTTACGAGCACTTAGAGGCCGCATTCTGGTCTCTTACGTGCGATACATGCCACTGTCACTCTTCAGGCGTCCTTTGGACGCTTAGTGCAGCGGCTTGTAAAGCCTGTCAACAGTTACCATTTTTTTTAAATTTTTGCTGAACCCCTGAAGGTTCCTGCCTGCTTTTAATAAAACAAGTATATCATCATTTATGCACAACAGAAATGATGTATATTTCCTTTTGATGGATTATTTTACACTGCTCCGTTTTTTAAAAGTGTCATTTGTTCGTCATTCTGCTTATTTACAAGATATTTTTTCTTACTATTTCAGCATTGTAAATGATCACGTTCCCCCTCTTTGCACGAGTCACCACACTCAGAAAAGGGCCATCTCCCATAATACGGGAGACAGCCCTTTTCCTCTAAATACCGCGTACTATATTTATCTTACCAGTTTCTCAATGATCTCCGCCTCCATACTCTGTTCAGGATCAAATCTTTCTGAGTCCATATAATGGTAAATGGCAGACAGAAGCGCCCTCGCTTCAGGGTACTGCTGCAGCTCCTGCAGTCCCAGAGAAGAAAGCATCAGTTTTCCGTTCCCGCAGCGGCATTCCATCAGCTGGATCATGGGACGCATATAGGCATAGCTGTCCATCTCCGTGATAATCGCCTTCATCGGCTGAGGCAGAATGACCGCCCGCTGGCCGGCCATCGGCCACCACTGCCAGTTTGTATGAAATTCCGTAGGAAATTCCTCAAATAGAGGGTGTTTCTCATCTATAAGCTGCCCCATGCCGCCCTCCTGAGCGGCGAAATTACCGACAGACCAGAAGTCTGTAGTAAACTGAGCCCGAATGGAGTGGGGTAGATTCTCTTCTCTGGAAGGCGGTGTTAAGTACACACGCCCGCCTGCCTCCAGAACTTCTTTCGCCCTGCTGTCCAGACGCTCTGTCTCATAGACGGATTCAGGACACACTGGATTTTCGGCAGGATAAACCCATACCGGATATGTATTGCTCATCTCTCCGATTCTTACGGTCAAATCGAGGCGGGCTGCTTTTTTAACCATATTCAGCGGAATTTCCAATGTCCCGGCATGGCTCAGCTCTCCCATCCGGCAGTCAGCCTCGGGCAAAGTCCCTTCTACTGAGATTCCGCTTCCTTTTAACTCATACACCGGTCTTTCACAGACATCCTTTTTGCCGAAATTTGCCGCCAGAATGTCCGCCTTCAGCACTTCGTCCGCGCAGTATGTATATTTTTCCATCTGTACCAGAGGAAGCTGGTCTCTGAAGAAGGACTGGAACAGCTCCGGTCTGGCAAAGGGATATGGCTTGGGCTGCATATGGGAATTCATCATGCCTACAAGCGCCGTCCCCTGTCCCGGGAAGTCCTGAAGCCCCAGGAGCGAAATCCCGGACAGCTCTTTCGTGCGCATGGCTGCTTCTATCTCCTCCCGGTATCCAATGCGGGAAAGCTCTCCCGATGCCTCCACGTACCGTTTCCACACAGGGGAAAGCCCCAGCATGTCCGCTTTTTCCTGGATTATACGGAAATTTGCCGGATCAGAAATTCCCTGGAAAGCAGTCAGCTCCTCAAAATCCGGAAGGACCTCAAACTGTCCCACCTCAAAGCTGAATACAGGCTTTTGGAATGTCTGCCGCAGTTTCTCCATCGAAGCGTCATAATTAGTTCTGGTATTGGGGTACTGATTATTAATATATCCGCGGATACGCCCGGTCTTCTTCTGCGGCTCTGCTTCTCCTGCAAAGGTTCCGCGCAGAGGCGCCTCAAAATAGGACTGGGATGTATAGAAGCCGCTGTCCGGATCACAGCCAATTCTTCCATAATGTACGTTGGATCCGTTCGCGTACAGCCGCGTGCTGTCCAGAGCGCGCGCCTGCTCCAGCATATGGCTCATCCGCTCACGTCCCGTCTCGCCGGTACAAAGCTCATTGCCAAAGGTAAGCATGACAAAAGAGGGATGATTGGCCAGCCATCGGATCGTAAGGGCAAGCTCCTGCTGGTAATAGGAAAAGCTCTCCCCGGACTCAAAGGCGTCATTGGGATTCCAGTGGGACAGTTCCGGCTGCATCATCATACCGAGCCGGTCAGCCGCCGCAAACGCGGCTTCCGATGGGCAGTGAGAGTGGAAACGGACGCAGTTAATTCCATAAGCCTTGTAAGTATTCAGAATGTCCGTCCATTCATTTTCCGTCATAGGCGTATATCCGGTTTCCGGGAATTCCGCGCAGTTTGCCTCGCTTCGCAGGAAAATGGTTCTCCCATTCAGAGCGAGTCTTCCCTTTCCATTATCTCCAAAATCCCGCACACCAAAGGTCACCCTTTTTTCTTCATCTCCGGTCAGCAGTGCCGACAGTTCATATAAGTTTCCTTCATATTCATCCCAGCGTTTTACATGTTCAGCGAGGGGAAGTCCCTCTATTCTGATCTCATTCATGCCCTCCGATAGCGTGACGGGAGTGGTAATACACGTCTCGGCCAGAGCTTCCGAACGAATCGTCAGTGTCCCATGCCATGCACCGTCCGCCTCCGGCATACCGGCACCGTTCGCCGTGCTGGAACAGTCCGCCATTCCCGAGCAGTCTGCCGTACCGGAACCCTCCTCCATTCCCGTGCCAGCCCTCAGCCCCTTTCCGCTCACAGACAGATCAGCTGCCACCGTAAGGGTCTGCTGCACAGGGTATACCCGCAGCGACGATAAAAAGACCTCTTTTTCTGTGCGGAGCCTCACGTATCCCAGAACTCCGTTCCAGTTTGTCTGTGTCTCGTCCGTGGCCGCCGAGGAAAATACAATGGCATCATGGGGCAGTCCGGGATAGCTGTTATCCGAAACAAGGGTCAGCTCTGTATCCTCACCCAGCATTCCCGTCACCTCAAACACCTGAGGCGTATTGATGGAGGCCGGAATAAAATGAGGCACCTCATTGCCATCCACCAGCAATTTCAGGCAGCGTGAGCGCTCCGCCTCCAGAAAGACCCGTTCCCCCTCCTCCTGTTTAAAGGATATTCTGCGGGAAAAAAGCGCCTCTCCTTCATACGTATACTTTCTGGTAAAACGCGTGGCTATGGGCGCATCGGGATTAAACCCTTCGCCTCCATTCTCTGCGTCAGAATGCCACTGATTCAGCCCCAGATCCTTATGCCCCAGCCTGTTTTCATCCAACGTTCCCGGCAGTCTGATATCCCCCTCTGTTCCGTCACTTAAAACCGCTTTCCAATTCCCCTCTAATGAATAATACATGTCCCGCTCCTTCTGCTGAAATACTTAAGCCTTTTTCTGTAACTGCTGCAACTGTTTTTACTATACTATAAACAAAAACAGAAGTATTTCCTAATGTTGCGGAATTTGTTTCAAAAAAATGCGGTTATTCCCTACGCCATGCTGTTGCGGTACTCCGTAGGTGTAATCCCCATTTTTTTCTTAAAAGCCGTGCAGAACGCGCTCTCACTGGGAAATCCCGCGTCCAGGCTAATATCCTTTACCGAAAGGCCGGTGTTCTTCAGCATATACTTTGCCGCGCTGATTCTGATATTTACGATGTATTCGTGAGGCGTAAAACTGGTATAGCTCTTAAACATGCGGATAAAGTGGTACTGGCTGAGCATCGCCTGTTCTGCCAGCGTCTGAATCGTAATTTTTCCGGTAAAATGCTCATTAATATAAGAAATTACATTTTCCATTCCAATGGAATCCCCGTCCCACACGGAGACTCTCCCGATCTTCCTGGATCCGGGCCGCTCCGCCTGATCCAGGAGAAGGGCGGTCCAGATGTCGGTCAGCTGCTTGGACAACAGCGCCTCACGTATGGGCCTTCCCTCTGCAAAGGTCTGATAAATGGCTGTCATCTTATTCAGCACAGGATAATCATCGACAAGCGTAAAAATATTGCCCAGATAAGATACCGTCAGGTCGTAATACGCCCTGGCCATTTGCCCGTCAAAATGACACCAGATGCTCTCCCATCCCGTGTCTGAGTAATAGGCATGAGGGCGGTAACAGTCCAGGAGGACAAAGCTGCCCATACCGGCCGTCTGCTTTTTCCCCTCACATTCCAGTATAAACTGCCCTTTTTGTACGTACATCAGCAAATAGCTGTCGTAAGAGGTCCTGCGCAGCTCATAATGGGGGTCATAAATAAAGTGTCCGGTGCATATTGGATAGAAAAATGTATTTCGTGCCACCGCACTGGGAGAATAAACAAAATATTCCGATTCCGGCGCGATCCGGTTTTCGTTTACTTTCACGCAGCATTCCTCCCTCCAGGCCCGTCATTCTTTATAATGAAAATAGTCGCTGTTTTTATATTCCTTCGGCGACATCCCCACCACATTTTTAAATACACGGGAAAAATAATACTGGTCTGAGTACCCCAGATTCTGAGCCACTTCATAGATGTACATGTCGGTGGTGCGCAGCATGGCGCACGCCTTTTTCATCTTCAGATGTATAAAGAAGTCCAGAGGCGCATGGCGGGTATATTTCTGAAAAATAGAATTCAGGTAACTCCTGGACAGCTCAAATTCATCCACGATCATCTTAAGCGTAAGATTTTCATTTAAATGCTTGTACATATACCGGATCACATTGGTCACGTGCCGGTTCTGCTCCTGGGTCGAATTGTGCTTTTCACGGTCGTAGGTCTCCGCCAGAATCAGGGACAGAACCTGTGAAATATAGATGAAATTGCCCAGAGTATAGTTCGCCTCCAGAACCCGGAACAGCAGCTCAAACAGAAACAGCATACGGTTGGTGGCATTCTGAGAGTTCAGTTTTACCACACGATACTCCATAAGGGGGAAATACCGGACGTCCTCTCCCTTAAAATGCACCCACAATATACTCCATGGATCTTCCTCACACGCATAGTAACGGTGTCCCGTAAACTGCGGAATACAGAACGCCTCATTTTCATGGAGCACATATTTGCTGCCTGCTGCTTCAATGGTACCACTGCCCTCCATGCAGTAAATGAAGATAAATTCTTCAATTCCATCTCTTCTCTCCCGGTAATGGTGCGCCGCACAGGGGAAAAATCCCACATCGGTCAGATACATCCTTCTTACCTGAGGATGCTCCACATAATCCCGGAAGGATTCCGTAGGAAGCACAAACATCCGCTCTCCCTTAAACCCGTCTCTTTTCCATCCCATAAAATTATCCATGAATGGAGAATATCATATTTGCGGAATATTGTCCATCTTTATTCATGATAAGGCATTTCTATTTCTATTTTTGCCATGATAAAATAGCGTTATAATTAAAGTAGAAAGAGGGATTTATTATGGCAAAACATGTAAGAATCTGGGAGGAGGATTGTATCATCCCTACCTATTCGATGGCTCCTCCGGAAAAAAGTCCTTTATTTATTGAAAAAAGAGCTTATCAGGGAAGCACGGGCAAGGTATATCCCCTTCCTGTCACTGAAAAGGTATTGGACGATAAAAAGGATGTATCCTATCGTGCCGTATATCTGGAAAACGAATATCTAAAGGTCTGTGTGCTTCCTGAACTGGGCGGCAGGATCCAAAGGGCCTACGATAAGACGAACGGATACGATTTTGTCTATTACAATCATGTGATCAAACCCGCCCTCGTCGGGCTCACCGGACCATGGATCTCCGGCGGAATCGAATTTAACTGGCCCCAGCATCACAGGCCATCCACCTACTCTCCAGTCGATTATACATTTACCTCCAATGACGACGGTTCCTGCACCATATATGTCGGTGAGACGGACAAGATGTATGGCACAAAAGGGATGGCCGCTATCTCTCTTTATCCGGGAAAGGCCTATATTGAAATCAAAGGCCAGCTTTATAATCATACGGATCTTCCCCAGACCTTTTTGTGGTGGGCAAATCCCGCGGTTCCGGTTAATGATGATACGTTTTCTGTCTTTCCTCCGGATGTTCATGCCGTCATGGACCATGGAAAACGGGCTGTTTCCACATTTCCCATCGCCACCGGTGAGTATTACAAATGCGACTATTCCGCAGGCGTGGACATCTCCCGCTATAAGAATGTAAAGGTTCCGACATCCTATATGGCCGCTCACTCCGATTATGATTTTATCGGAAATTACGATGAGAATCTGGAAGCGGGACTGCTCCACGTCGCGGATCACCATGTCTCTCCGGGCAAAAAACAGTGGACCTGGGGAAACGGCGACTTCGGCCGTACCTGGGACAGGAATTTAACGGAAACCGACGGACCCTATATTGAGCTGATGACCGGCGTATTCACCGACAATCAGCCTGATTTTACATGGCTGAAGCCTCACGAGGAAAAGACTTTTGTACAGTATTTCATGCCCTATAAAGGGGTGGGACGGGTAGGAAACGCCACCAGAGAGGCAGCCGTAAGCCTGTCTGAAGGCACGGATGGGACTGCCGTTCTAAAAGTTTACACGACTGGTGTATATGAACAGGCAAAAATCCAGGTTACACAGAAAAATCCCCGGGCCCTTCTTTATGAGAACACCGTGGACTTAAGCCCGGAAACAAGCTACGCAGCTTCCTTCCCCGCGCCGGACAGGCTGAGCGGCTGCACCGTGACGGTTTCCTGTGGGAATAAAGTATTAGTGGAATACACCGTCTATGAGAAACAGCCCGAGCCGATACCAGAGCCAGCGGAACCGATGAAATCCCCGGAGGAAATGAAGTCCACGGAAGAACTGTATCTGGCCGGGACTCATTTGGAGCAGTACCGCCACGCCACCTTTGAACCTGCGGATTATTATCTGGAGGGGCTGAAAAGGGATTCCACGGATATCCGTCTGAACAACAGCTACGGTCTTCTGCTCTATAAGAGAGGACGTATCAAAGACAGTATCCCTTATTTCCGGGCTGCCATTAAAAAGCAGACGTGGAAGAATCCGAATCCCTATTCGGGAGAGTGCTGGTTTAACCTGGGTCTGGCCCTGATGGCCGACGGACAGAAGGAAGAGGCTTACGATGCCTTCTATAAGGCCACCTGGAGCGCGGAAACACAAAGCTCCGCCTTTTACTGGCTGGCCTGTCTGGCCTCAGAGAAGGGGGCGTACGAGGATGCACTGGATTTTGCCTCTAAGTCCATGCTCAGAAACTGGCATAATATGAAGGCCCGATCCTTAAAAGCGGCTCTCCTCCGTAAGCTCGGACTGGATCCCTCCGCCCTGTTAAAGGAAAGTCTTGAGATCGATCCGCTTTATATGAGCTGTCTTTATGAACAGGCTGTATATGACGGCCGTTTTGACTACTGGAAAGAAAAGATGCGCGGAGAATCCCACAATTACCTGGAGGTCTCCCTGGACTATGTAAATGCCGGCTTCTATGAGGATGCGCTCTGTGTTCTCAATGCCTGCAAAGACAGCAATCCCATGTGTCAGTACTATCAGGGCTATATCCATACCAGACTGAACGATCCGGATAAAGCCATATCCTGCTTCACCCAGGCGGAAGCGGCCTCGCCGGACTACTGTTTCCCCAATCGTGTGGAGGAAATACGTATTCTGGAAACAGCGGTCGGGTTACTGCCTGAGGCGCCCATGGCTCACTACTACCTTGGAAACCTGTTATACGATAAGAAACAGTATGAATCCGCGATCGCACACTGGGAGAAAGCCGTAGAACAGAAAGACGGTTTAGCCTTAGCCCACCGGAATCTGGCCATTGCCTGCTATAACAAGCTGCAGGATGGGGCCAGGGCTGAAAAGGAGATGAAAACGGCCTGCGCCATTGATCCTGATTATCCTCGTTTTCTGTTGGAATATGACCAGCTGGCGGCCAGACTGAACCAGTCAAACACAGAGAGGCTGGAACGGCTGGAGTCCCACCTTGATCTGGTCCATGACCGGGACGATTTGTATCTGCGCTATATTACCCTACTGAACTGCACCGGGAAATGGGAAGCTGCCCTGGATGCGCTCTGTACCCACCGTTTCCATCCATGGGAAGGCGGAGAAGGCAAGGCTAGCGCCCAGTACCGTTATGCACTGATCCGGCTGGCTCACCGGGAGCTGGAGGCAGGACGCCCTCACGATGCCCTGACCTGTTTGACGGCGACGCTCTCCTATCCGGAAAACCTGGGTGAGGGAAAGCTGCCCAACGTGCCTGACAATGAAGCCCACTATTACATGGGAATCGCTTACCGTCAAATGAAAGAAGAAGAAAAAGCCACTGAGTATTTTCTCCTGGCCGCCTCGGGTCCTTCAGAACCGGGAAGCGTACTATACTATAACGATCAGCCTTCAGACTTTATTTTCTATCAGGGTCTGGCAAATCTGGAGCTGGGACGGCCCGAAGCCGCCAGAAAGGCATTCCATCAGCTGATCTTTTATGGAGAAAAACATTTATTTGATGAGGCAGCCTATGACTTTTTTGCCGTATCCCTTCCTGAAATTGAGGTTTTCCAGGATGATATCCAGCTGCGCAGCACACAGTACTGCAATTATCTGCGGGCGCTCGGAGCTCTGGGACTGGGTGAAAAGGAAAAAGCAGCCGGACTCTTCCGGGGACTGCTGGAGAAACAGGCCGACTATCAGGGCGCACTGGCCCTGCTTGACAGAGTGAAATAGGCAAAAAAGAGAGTGTCACACCAACAATATCGGCTGATGTGACACTCTCTTTATTGCAACGCACAGAAAAGCATTTCCACGTACAGATTTCTGCACAGGCAAGAAAAATCGGACCCTTTCACGTAAAGCAGAAAAAGCAAAATCCGAACCTGCTGTTAAAAGTTCAGCACAAAAATAAAAGGCCTGGTATCTACCAGACCTTTACCGTGGAGCATATGGGATTCGAACCCACGACCTTTCACATGCGAAGCGAACGCGCTCCCAGCTGCGCCAATGCCCCTTACCTTGCACAGTATAGCACGATTATCCAAATTTTGCAATCCTGTTTCTGCACGATTTTTATATCGATTCATAACAAGAGCGGCCGTATTGAAAATCAAATGACCTGTTTTCAACACAGCGCTCCTCCCTTTTTCCCTTACTGCTGTTCTAACTCACTCATCCGACCTTCAATTTGAATTTCTTCGCATCTTTTTCGGAATCCACTTTTTCAATCATGGCGCCGAGCCCCTGAAGCTTCTCTTCAAAGCACTCGTAACCACGCTGTATATATCCGATCTCTTCCACAATCGTATAGCCTTCCGCCGCGAGCCCCGCGATCACAAGCGCCGCTCCCGCACGCAGGTCAGGCGCGTTCACAGATGCTCCGGTAAGCTTCCTGACGCCGTCGATAACGGCTACGTTGCCTTCTACTTTTACGTTGCCGCCCATACGGGACAGCTCATCTACGTAGCGGAAACGATTCTCAAAAATACTTTCGGTTACAACACTGGCGCCTTCCGCAAGCGCAAGTGTCACCGTCATCTGCGGCTGCATATCGGTCGGAAATCCAGGATACGGCAGTGTCTTGATATCGGTATGTCTCTGAAGGGTCTTGCCTACCACGCGCACCGCGTCGTCAAATTCCACCACTTCACAGCCCATCTCAAGAAGCTTGGCTGAAATAGCCTCCAAATGCTTCGGTATCACATTCTTTACGGTAACGTCACCGCGGGTAATCGCCGCAGCGCACATAAAGGTGCCCGCCTCGATCTGGTCCGGAATAATGGAATACTCCGTGCCGTGAAGCTTTCTTACACCCTTAATACGGATGGTATCCGTACCGGCTCCCTTGATGTTGGCGCCCATACTGTTTAAGAAGTTCGCCACGTCAACCACATGGGGTTCCTTAGCCACATTCTCCAATATGGTCTGTCCTTCTGCAAGGGTTGCCGCCATCATGATATTAATGGTCGCACCCACAGAGACCACATCCAGATAGATATGGCTGGCAACTAAATCAATGGCATGCGCAATCACCGCACCGCGCTCGATCTTCACTTCCGCACCTAACGCGCGAAAGCCCTTTAAATGCTGGTCGATCGGCCTGCTGCCAATGTTGCAGCCGCCCGGAAGCGGCACCTGAGCGCTCTTATACTTGCCCAGCATAGCCCCAATAAAATAATAAGAGGCTCTGATTTTACGGATATATTCGTCATCCACGGAAACTTCGTGGATGTACTTCCCATTAATACGGACGGTATGTCTGTCAATACGCTCAACATCAGCTCCGATTTCCTCGATGGCTTCCAGTAATACATTGATATCCCTGACGTCAGGAAGATTCTCGATAACAACGTCTTCGTCCGTCATGATGGAAGCAGCAAGAATACCCAGGGCAGCATTCTTGGCTCCGCCGATGGTTACTTCTCCAGCCAGCGGATTGCCGCCTTTCATAATATATTGTTCCATTCCACACCTCTGATTATGATCTAATCTATTACAAATTTATTAAGTTTTTCTTTTGTGTCTTTAATGATTATAACATATCCTGCGGATTTGTAAAGAGAACGCACTTTCTTATTCCGTAAAAACGCCGCAGACGAAGTCATTTCCGACATTTGAAAAATACTGAGAGGCGTCGTTTAAGCCCATTTTACGGGCTTCCTTTGTCGTTGGGCTGTAAATGGTTACATTATACTGATCGTATCCGCTGATCAGCTCGTAACCGCCGTTTTCCGTATAGACGGCCACCGGACAGCCCCTGCTGATAAAGTACAGAACCTGATTTAAAATACAGCCGCGGGCATCCAGCATCAGGATTCCATCATCGTAATGCATGCTTCCGCTGAATTCGTCCATATGGCGGATCAGCAGGGCTCCCTTGTTCTCCGGATCCTTGATGCTGCGGGCTGGCGAACGGTTTACACGGTTCCAGACGATCTCCTGGTTTTTGTCCGTCACCACGCCCATCTTATCGTATGCCAGATTCAGCGCCTCCGTAAAGCTCCGGCTGCTTCCCAGATAATGGCCGGCGCCATAGGCGTAAAACAGGCTTTCCGATGGCCCCGCATTTGATTTTAACTCCACTACCTCGGCGGACTCATACGCCATCTTTTTCGGTACAGAAACCTTCACATCGTGAGATGCAGCCTCCTTATCGAGCTGCACAAAATACAGCTTTCTCCGGTCTTCAGATGCATACCAGCCGATCCCCTTTAACGGATCTTCCTTCAGCTCCTCATTACAGACAATAATATCATCTTTTAATTTCGTATAGGACTGGTCTCCGGTCCCCGCGATCTTCGTCAGACGAATCCGGTTCTCCTCTACCTCCACATCGGCAATATACGTATCGGGATACTCGTACTGGTTGACGATCGCTCCCGTATCGTCCATGATCTCCAGGCGGTACATGGGGGCATCCTTTACGCGTCCGTTTTCAATCCACATATCGCCTTCCCTCGCCAGGCCATAGATGAAATCATCGCCCACGAAGCCCAGAGGCCGGCAGAGACTGCCGTCTTCCCCGGTAATCTCCTTCTTGCTTCCCGTATCTAAGTCCATCAGATGGATCACCCTGGAGCCGTAGGGATCACTGCCCTCCTGCCATGCGAAACGCCGTTCGCTTCTGCTCACCGCGAAGCTTCCATCCGTCAGGGAATCTGCCAGAACCATGTATTCGTTGCTGTTTAAATCGATGCCGTAGACGGCGTGGTCCGCCATCATATACAGCATACCGTTGCTTCCCAGATGAGCCAGCTTATCGATATCACCTTTCAGCATCTCAAAGGACTGGGTCACGGGCGTAAAGAATTTCTCTTTGATGGCGTTCTCGTCGCTGCTGTACTGGTACATGGCGATTCCCATGGCCCCCTCATGAATCCCCCGGTTCATATATCCGTAAACGATAAAATTCACATCGCCGTCATCGCCGATGGAGAGAATCCTGATATCGTGCTGGTCGTAGCCGTTACGGATCTCATCTTCGTCGCCGCTGCGGAAGGAGAATATCTTGACTGCCTTCTCGGAGGACTGGTCATAGGACCACAAGTCTCTATTGACCACATATGCGATATGGCGTCCATCCGGGCTCGCTTCCGTCCGGACTTCACTGTCATTCATGATCCCCAGCATAATACGCTTGCCGGAAAACAGATCGCGCTGTCCGGAAAAAATCTGGTTGGTATTTCGCTCAAAATCCATCAGATAAATGCGCTTGCTGTCCCACTTCATAGTGAAATCATCTTCCACCTCGTAAAGCTCGTTGATTCCATTTTCCGCAGTCCTCGTTATCTGGTAATCCAGGCGGACAGTACACATAATTCCGTCTAAATCTTTCAGCGTCACACGGATATCCCCAACAGGCTTTACGTCCAGGCCGGCCCAGGTAAGCTGGGAAAAGCTGGATCGTATGGTCACGTGACCCAGAGAGCTGTTGTCCTCCGTCGCATTTGTCTCCAGATACGTCGTCAGCTCTCTCGCCTGATCGTAGTCAAAGGTCTTCGTGGTGAAGTTTACGGCGAAATCTATCATATCCTTAACATTCTCATTGTCCGTCCACAGGATACGGGTGTAATAGCGGACCTCGCCCTGTTCCGCCGTGTCCAGAGAGAGGATCAGCAAATATTCCCTGTCCTTGGACAGAAGATTCTGAATAGGAAGCACAGCCGTCGTCTTCCCATCCGCCGTATCCCATTCAGTCAGGCTGGTGCGTTCCACAAGGCGCTCCAGATTTAAGCTTCTCACCTCATAACTGATCCCGCGTATGCTGCCGCCAAAGTCCGCGATCCTGATATTTAACGCGCGGTCAGACGGAAGGACGGTAAGCGAATCTCTCGCCACCGCCTGCTTCATATCCTGTGTATAACCGTGCAGAAAATTAACGTCTCTCCCGAACATGGTAGCCGAGACCACCGGAAGAGCCGCCTCATCCATGGCAGTGTAAACAATGGAGTCAGGTTTTTCCGTTCTTTTCTGATTCCACACAAAGTAGATTGCGATCGCCGCAATAAATATAATAAATAGTATTCCTATCTTTTTTCCTAATCGTTTCATGTCAGACTTCCTCTATTTTCCCTATGTTTCCCTTTTATTCTATACAATATCCAACAAAACTACAACTTAAAAGTTTATTAACCTGCAGCCGGGAAGGGAGATAAAGCCGGCATTCTCCGAAAATATCAGGATTTTCTTTGATCCGGAATCGGTACAAAGAACTCACTGTAGTCAGCTCCGAATATTCGTTTTAACGCCATCATTTCTGTGGCCCGGATATTTGCCAGGCCGACTTCGATTTTCGCATAGCTTCCCCTTGTTATATTGCACTCCATCAGCTGCATCCGCGCCACAGTCTGTTCCTGTGTAAGCCCCGCCCGTTTCCGTAATTTTCTGATATTATAACCGATTACAATATCCTGCTTAATCTTCTGCTCCATCTCATTTTGCTCCTTATAACGAACATTTTCAATTGATTCTATCTTATCCAGGTTCTATAATTGCTCTATATACGGAGCATTATTCATTTACTATTTTAATCCAGTCATATTTTGTCCGTTTATGTAATATATTAGTGATATAGAAAGGATTGATACGGCATGATAAGAAAAAACACGGGGGAACTCACACCAAAAGAAGAAAGGGAGCTGCTGCAGGAATTTGAACGTGTGGACAGGTATTGTGACTCAGTGATACCGCCTGCTCCAAAAGGTGAATTCGAAAAAATAATTGAAGAGATGAAAAAAAGGAACATTGTTCCACAAATCAGGGAGGAATTAAGAAAAAGATTTGGAAAATAGTGAATTCTGCAGCGGATGGCCATTTTACATTCCAACTACATAAAATATTTGACATCACATGATCCGGATTCTATACTATAAGTCTGAAAGCCGCAGCAAAAAACTGACTCTGGTTTCTGAAGCGCGGTTGATAACAACGAGTTAATCCGGCGCATGTGCCATTGTGCTGCACTGCGCGGAAAGGATGGGATAATGACTGACCGTTATGTACTGGACAAGTCTGTGAGGACAAACGATGCGGTTCGGGCGTCCTACAATGAACTGACGGCGAAAACATTCGGATTTACGTTTGAAGAATGGTACCGCCAGGGGTTCTGGACTGATAAAAACGTCCCTTACACGCTGCGCGACGGGACGAAAGTGATATCAAATGTATCCGTCAACCCCATGGATATCCTGTGGAATGGGGAAATGCGGAGGTATGTGCAGCTGGGGACTGTCATGACGGATCCGGAATACCGTGGCAGAGGGCTGGCGCGTTTTCTGATCAGTGAGATTTTAAAAGACTGGAAGGACCGGTGCGATGCCATGCTTCTCTTTGCCAATGACTCCGTTCTGGACTTCTATCCGAGATTTGGCTTTATCAGGGAATCCACGTACCAGTTCCGCCGGCCGGTGATTCCCACCCCCGGCGGCATGAGAAGGCTGGATATGGAATGCAGTGCCGACAGGGAACTGCTTCGTTCCTGCTATTTGAAATCCAATCCGTTTTCACAGCTGACAGTCGTAAATAATTTTGAGCTTCTAATGTTTTATTCTATCAGTTTTATGAAAAACTGTATATTTTATTTGAAAAAATTTGATGCGGTTATAATAGCGGAGTATAAGGATATGGTAATGACGTGTTACGATATCTTCTGCGATCCCCATCAGGAACTGGATGCCATTCTCTCCGCGGCGGCAAAAGAAGACACTGCATTTGCAGATCTGGACTTTTCGCCAGTATCCGGGGACACCTGCGTTCCCGCAGAAGAAGAGGGGGACACGCTCTTTTTGCTGAAAGGAAAAGAGAATATATGGAAGGGAAGGCAGCTCACCTTCCCGCACCTGTTTCATACTTAGAGCATGTTTGAATAATGCTTTCCGCCAGAGACGTGACAGTGACAACGACGGCGCAGCAGATCTGCGGCCAGCTTCCCAGACGTGAAACGGAATAAGGCCCGGGATATCCTGTAATAAAAGGAAATCCCGGGCCTTATCCCATATCCTGCTGCCATAATCCCTGGTCCGTTATCCAAGGTCAGTCCAGGATGTGACTCTTTCAGAAAAGCAAAGCTTTAAAAACAGAACCCTGTACGGCACCGTCTGCGATGCATCTCATTCAAAAGCAGAATCTTTACAATATCATTCAGCCAATTATTTCCCGGATTCTGAGGCGGGCGCGGCGGCGGTCCCCATGGCGGCGGGCCCCACGGTGGCTGAGGCGGGCGCGGCGGCGGTCCCCATGGCGGCAGGCCCCACGGTGGCTGAGGCGGGCGCGGCGGCTGCGGTGGCTGCGGCGGGCGCGGCGGCTGCGGCGGACGCGGTGGCTGCGGCGGACGTGGCGGCTGCGGTGGCTGCGGCGGGCGCGGTGGCTGCGGCGGACGTGGCGGACGCGGTGGCTGCGGCGGACGTGGCGGCTGCGGTGGCTGCGGCGGGCGCGGTGGCTGCGGCGGGCGCGGTGGCTGCGGCGGACGCGGTGGCTGCGGCGGACGTGGTGGCTGCGGCGGACGCGGTGGCTGCGGGCCGGGTGGCGGGCCCCACGGCGGTGGTCCCTGCGGCGGGCGCTGGCCTGACGGTGGGCGCTGGCCTGACGGCGGGCCCCATGTCATCGGAGTCTGCGGTACTACCTGCTGCATTCTCCAATCTGCATCCTGGGTGTTCACGCTGTTTACCTCGTACACTTCTACTTCTTCCACCTCTTCTACCGTTTCCGCAGTCTCTTCTCCCGGCTGTTCCGATGTATTTTGCAGTCCAAGCTCTGCTCCGTTTATAACTCCGTCCTCCAGAATCTGGCGGCATACGGAATCGCACACCTGATTCACCATCAGGCGGTCCGGAAATTCATCATACAGCGGACTGTTTTTATAATCCAGACGATCGCAGGCTGCCATCACATATTCCTGAATCCGCTTCATATGTCCCGGATACATTCCCTGCAGATACTCTAAATCCTGTAACATATGTTCCCTCTGCATCTTCGGCAGATTCTCCATAGCGCTTCTGTCTCCGTACAACATATACGGCTCCAGCACCTGGAAGTTATTCCCATAAGTATGCTCTAAATTATCCTGCACAGCGGTTATCACTCCCTGCTTCTTTCTATACATAACCATCTTATGCGCATTTTATCGAGATGTGATGGAAAAAACGAATTTTTTCCTGTTGCTTCTCTGTTTGCCAGTATTTTCGCCCCAACGCCTCCAGGGACAGGCCGGTCTGCCGTTCTGAATGATCTGCCATAAAAAAGTACTGGATTTCATCGCACTTTTATCTTATAATGGCCTTTTGGAAAATCAGGCTGTCCACATAATTACAGAATGGCAAATGTCTTATCTGGAAATGATAGGAGAATAGCAAGAACATTGAACGATAAAGTGAGGAAATATATGGAACTGCAATTTAAAGATCTGGACTCCAGCGCGCTGAAAACGCTGGCCCCCCTTTTTACCTTCAGAGAAAACAAGACCTGCGACAGCGTATTCTTAGGCCTTTTCCTCTGGAAAGATTACTATCAGGTACGTTACGCGGTCGGAGATGATAATACAATCTTCCTTCGTATTGCCGCGGATGGAAAGGAGTACGCTGCCCTTCCCATCTGTAAAGCGGCCGGCCTGTCCCAATCCTTCGGCGTGCTGAAGGACTATTTTAACCAAACCCTGGGATTAAAGCTAAATATCTTCCTGGCCGACGAGGCCGCTGTCCGCCTCCTGAAACTGCCGGAGGACGAATTCGATGTCGAAGAACTGGAGGATGCCCGTGACTACTTATATTCCGGAGATGCCCTTCGTTCTCTCGCCGGCCGAAAGCTGCACAAGAAGAAAAATCTGGTTAACTCCTTCGTCAGGACCTGGGAGGGACGCTTCGAGTACCGCAGGCTGACCTGTGCGGAAGGCTCCGAGATCAAGAGTTTTCTCGCACGTTGGGGTGTCGCCAGGGAAGAACGCATGGAAGGCCAGCTGGAGCATGAGATTCTGGGCATCCATGAGATTCTTCGCTGCTGCTCTCTCCTCGATATCACGATGGCTGGAGTCTATATAGACGGTACCCTGGAGGCTTTTACCATCGGCAGCTACAATCCCCTGGAGCAGATGGCTGTCATACACATTGAGAAAGCCAATCCTGAGATAAAAGGGCTGTACCAGTTCATCAACCAACAGTTTCTCATCCACGAATTTCCCGACGCTGTCCTGATAAACCGCGAGGATGATCTGGGTGATCCCGGTCTGAGGCAGGCAAAGCTGTCCTACTGCCCCGTAGACTTCGCCCGCAAATACAGAATCCGCCAGCGATAAATACCACCGCTGAAACCAAAGGACATGTATGCGGCGGACCAACGGTTTTCTTTTTCCGCGGTCCGCCTCTTTTTTCGTCTTTCTGCTTTAGTTTCTTCCATTGGAGAAACAAGAAACCGCCCGGCCGTCACCCCTGGTCTCCCTCCCGCTCTCCTTAAGTGCTTTGGCGTAAACAGCCAAAAGCTTCTGATACTCTTTATAATAACCGCAGTTTTCAAGCAGAAAAGATTCCGGCATACGACGGATTCTCTCCCAGCCCCAGGCCTGAAGCTGCGGTTTTAACAGCTGTTCCTTCTGAAGCGTATACAGAAGCGCGCGCTGGCGGAACTGGAGCCTGTATTTCAGCGCCTCATCGACCTCCCCCGGAAAGAGAGCACACATGGTCTCCACCAGAGACTTCCCCATCTCCATTTCCCTGTAATGGGTCCATTTTCTCCGCATTTCCCCTGCAAAGCTCATCCATTCAGAGTCATCCCGCGGATATACCAGCCCCATAAACTGCGCATCCTTATAGCACCATAAGGTCCAGGATACGCCATACCGGCAGAATAAGCCCAGCGTGTCCTCCACCATCTCCATCACATGCTCCAGGCTGTGCCCCGCAATGTCGTACCCGGCCTCGCCGCAGAGCAGCGGACGGTTAAAGGGCAGCAGGCCGTCAAGCATGGTACGGAAGCGCTGTTCAAACACCTTTTGCCTTTCGCCCCGCGGATAACCCGGATCACATAAGTCTGCCTCCCAAACGGTGGGATAAAAATGGAAGGTCAGCGCAGTCTGCTCATCTCTGATTTCCTTTAAACAGGAGAAATCCATGGCAAAGGAATCCCCCTCCAGGAATATAATATGGTTCTCATCCACCTCGCGGACCGCAGCCGTCACCTTCTCATAAAACTGCTGAAGCTTTCCGTCCGCCGCCGGCATGAGAAACGGCTCGTTTAAAAGGTCGTATCCCAGCAGATACGGCTCATCCCTGTAACGGGCGGCAATATCCCGCCACAGGGATATGATCTGCTCCTGAAATACATCGTAATGCCAGAACGCAGGCGTTCCCGTCTGATTATCAGAATGCCAGTCCGGATTCTGCCCGCCCGGAACGCTGTGCAGATCCGGGAGAAGATAGATCTCATACTTGCGGCAGAATCCCAGCAGACGGTCAAAATAGCGGAATCCCTCTTCTTTCCGCAGCTCCATATTCTGATCATCCAGAAACAGTCTATAGTTAAACGGCACGCGAATCAGGTTGATGCCGGTATCCTTCAAAAGCTTAAAGTCCTCCTCCGTACAGAAGGAACAGACGAAATCATCAAAGAACCGGGCCGACTGTTCCGGTCCGAAAACCTCTGTAAAAGCTTCCTTCATCTGTTTTTCCGGCGTTGGGATTCCAAGCATAAAGTGTTCCAGATTCAGCCAGCTCCCGATGCCCAGCCCGGCGAACCGGATGCTCTGTCCCTGATAAATAAATTCATTTCCCTTTACTCTTACAAATTCCATAGTTCCTCCTCGGTTTTTACTCACCTATTTCCTGTCTCCAGCCAAATTCCAGCTTCTCCATCTCTTCCAGCAGCCGTTCTGTAAATCCCCTTTCCGACAGCCCGAGGCGCTCATACTGTTCCAACGGTGCCTGGGCCTCTTTCATTCCCGCGGCCAGCTTCCTGCACATGGCCGCCTCCAGCTCTTCGTCCTCTATGGGATGCTCCTGGGCGTAGTCCTGCTCAAGATCGAAGAGGCAGGAGTCTTTAATAAAGCTTAAATCCCCCATACAGTCCGTTTCATTGTGAACCGGTATCCGGTAAACCGGGTATCTCGTATAGGGGAGAAAACGCCCCATTTCCATTTCCAGAGCATACTCCTCACCGAAGAACCGGCACAGCGTCGTCGGCATGGCACAGTACTGGTAACACGGCTTATTGTCCGGCGCCGCAGGCGCCCGGAAATACGTATAGCGGCCGTCGTATACATTGACCGCACGGCCGAACCAGCCATAGATTACCGCTTCCCTGGAAGGTGTATGCCTGAGAATCATCTCTGACAAATCCCAACCCTTTACGGTCTCCGGAACAGGAACAGCGTGGTGCTTCAATATTGTCGGCATCAGATCGATGTTCTGGGTCAACTGTTTTCTATACTCTCCGGCACATTCTCCGTGAGGCATTTTCACGAAGAGGGGGATGTGGGCCATCTCATTATACGCGTGCATATAATTTTTTCCAGTAAATCCGTGTTCTCCCAGCATATGACCGTGATCCGTGGTCAGGATCACCTGGGTATCCTCATACAGCCCATTTTCCTTCAGGGCATCGAGGAAACGGCCCAGCCACCGGTCCGCCATGGTCATGGTGGCCAGATAGCATTTCCGCAGATGGCATACTGCCTCCTCCGGTTCTGTGACAGGTGCATACCCCGGCCAGTTGAACTCCTTTCCGCTGTAATCATCCCCATACAGTTCATGGTAGGCGTCCGGTGCATCAAACGGTTCATGAGGGTCAAACGCCTCAACCATCAGAAAAAAATCATCCGCTCCCCGGTTCTCTTCGGCCCAGCGGCAGGCGGACAGGAAGGTGGCCGGAGTCGGATACGTCTCCTCCCCCCGCGCATATTCCTGCCGGTTTAAAATATGCTGGACCGATTTGCGGCCGTATGCCTGCGGCTCTCCGAATGGGGGATTAACCCTCGAAATCCAGGGATCATTCTCCTGGCCGCGGTGGTAGTCCCAGGTATCGAACAGGGAACAGTAGTTTTCCCCACCCAGTTCAAAGTAATGGGCATGGTCCGTGGTAATGTGGGTGTAGACTCCATGTTTCCGCAGTTCCCCCTGAAGCGTCCGGTCGAAGGGCTCCATTCCTCCCCACCCGCGTTCCAGGAAATTCATGCGGCCGGTAAAAATATCCCGCCTGGCAGGCATGCAGGGGGCGGAGGCAATAAAATGATTATCAAACCGGACTGCCTCCTTTACAAATGCATCCATGCACGGCGTGATTCCCACCGCATTTTCATCATAGGATTTTAAAAATCTTCTGTTTAATGTATCCATAAGGATCAATACGGTTCTCATGGTTTTCCGCTGCCTCCTGCCTCTCAAGTATTTTCTGATGCTTCCTGTTTTTTCAGCCGGAGTGGCGCAGAATGCTCCGTCCTGCTGTCCGTTCCGATGAAGACGAGAAATGCCCCCGCCTCGCTGTCCCATAAGCCCGGTTTCTGAAAGAATTTCAGATGGTCTTCCCCGATGGAGAAAGCCACTTTTGCCTCCTCTCCCGGCTGCAGTGTGACGCGCTTCAAGCCCTTCAGCTGCTTCACCGGCCTTGCTGTGCTGCCGGTTACATCGCGGAGATAGAGCTGAACCGTCTCGGTTCCTTCCCGCTTCCCTGTATTTTTTATGGTCACAGACGCCTCGATCTCTTCTCCCGGCATCAGCTCGTTTTTGCTCAGACGGACCTCAGAAAGCTCCATGCTCGTATAGGTCAGTCCATACCCAAAGGAATACAGCGGATCGGCGGGTATGTCCTGATACCTGGAGACGTACCGTTCCGGCTTTCCCTTTCGGTAAGGCCGTCCCGTCATCAGGCTGTCATAATGGACCGGTACCTGCCCCACACAGTAAGGAAAGCTCATAGGAAGCTTTCCCGATGGCGTTCTCGTTCCGGTCAGCACATCGATAATTGCCCGGCCGCCTTCCATACCTGGCATCCACACAGAAAGCACGGCTCTGGCCCGCTCAGAAATAAAGCGCAGATCGAGAGGCCGGCCACTAAATACCACTGCCACTACATTGGGATTTACTTCGGAAACTGCGCGGAATAAGTCCTGCTGGATCTTTGGAATCTCAATAAATGCCCGGCTTGCGGCTTCCCCTGACTGAAAGCAGTGTTCACCGAGGGGCATGACCACCACATCGGCTTCCTCTGCGGCCTTTCGCGCTTCCTCCCTCCAGCGGTCTGTCTCTTCCTGCGTCGCACCGGAGGGCTTATACCGGTCAAAGCCCTCCAGCACCGTCCCCGGATCCAGCACGGGACAGCCGGTATGGTACGTCACGGACCAGCCGGCCAGTGCCTCTTCCGCTGCCGCCCGTATGGTCTTTACCGCCCCGGTCTCGGCGCCTCCCGTAAAGGACCAACTGCCCAGCATATCCTGAGAATTGGTGTAGGGACCGATAAATGCGATCTTTTGATTCGGGAAAAGAGGCAGGATGGCAGCCTCATTTTTAAGCAGTACGAAGGATTTCACCGCCGCTTCATATGCCAGCTTCCGGTGTTCTTCACAGAGAGACGTGCGGGCTTCCCTCGCCTCGTCGGCTCCGTGGAAGGGATCCTCAAACAGTCCCAGCCAGTTTTTAAGCTCCAGAACTCTCAGGACACTTTCGTCGAGAAGCGCCTCATCCAGTATTCCGTCTTTAACCAGTCCGACCAGATACTCCGGATATACACCGGACATCATATCGATATCGACTCCCGCTTCCAGCGCGCGGCGCGCGGCATCCGCCCCGTCTTTGGAGACACCGTGAACCACCGTCTCTCCGATCGCCGCGTAATCCGAGATCAGTACGCCGTCAAATCCCATTTCACCGCGCAGAATTTCCCGGAGCAGCGCTCTGTTTACGGTTGCGGGTATCCCGTTCACCGTCTGAAGGGCGGTCATAGCCATTCTGCTTCCGGCCTTTACGGCGCTCTCATAGGGCGGCAGATAGAATTCATGAAATGTCCCATTGGAGAGCTCCATCGTCTGATATTCCCGCCCGCCTTCCGGCGCACCGTATCCCGCGAAATGCTTGACGCAGGCGGCCAGAAAATCCGTTCCGCCCTGCTGTCTCTGATAGCCTTCCACCATTGCCTTCGCGTACAGACTGTTTAGATACACGTCCTCACCCGTGGATTCCATCACGCGCCCCCATCTGGCATCGCGCACCAGATCCACCATAGGAGAAAATGTCACATGGAGCCCGCCCGCCGCCCCCTCTTTTGCCGCCATGGCCGCACAGTCGCCTGCAAATTCCGGATCGAACATGGCGCCCTGTGCCAGCGGAATCGGATAGATAGTCTTATACCCATTGATGATATCCAGCATAAAGAGCAGGGGAATATGGTGCGGCTGTCGTTCCATATACGCGCTTTGAATTCTTTTTATATTGGCTGCTCCATAGACCCCCAGCACAGAACCGGCCAGATGGCCGTAGCTTTTCCTGATCCTGGCATTCTCCTCCGCCTCCGGCCCTGTCTGTTCCAACACTTCCGTGCCGTCAAACCAGTCGCCGGTTACCTGAAAGAGCTGTCCTGCTTTCTCCTCCAGGCTCATATCATTTAACAAATCTATTAGCTGTCTCTGCTCCATTTTCCTGTCCTCGCCTGTATTATACAAATACTTTCACCAGCATAACCCCCGCCGCATCAACCGCAAACACCTCTCCTCGACAGATATCCCTCCCGCTCAGCAAATCCTTTCCGCTGACAGAGATCGCCAGCTCCTGTTTCTTCCCGGAATGGTTCAATAGAAACAGGTATTCCACGCCGTCTTTTTTCCGCACCGCCATCTCGATTCCCTTTTCGGATAAGGCGGCCGCCGTTTCCACCGTATCATGGGAGGCTGTTCGCATCCCCTTTTCCTTACACACATCCGTGAATAACCTGAGATAGAATTCCTCTCCGGACCTTGTTCCAACGTAATATGCCAGACCGTCTCCGTACCGGTTCCTGGTGATAACGGGCGTGCCTGCATAAAAGTCCTCCCGGTAACGGGCAAGCACCTCCGCCCCCTCCGTGTGCATAATGTCGCACAGCAGTCCGGCCGGATAGGTTTTCCCTTCATAGCAGAAGGAATTCCGCTCCGTTTCCGGCAGGGAGTCGGTCTCTTCCACCCAGATTCCAGTGAGTTTTCTGAGTTTTCCCGGGTAACCACCCAGAGTAATCCGGTCATTCTCATCCACATATCCGCTTAAATAAGAAAAAACCGCTGTTCCTCCGGCTCCAACGAATTCCTCCAGCCGCCCGGAGACGCCGTCCTTCACCATATACAGAAGCGGAGCGGCAATCAGTTCATATCCACAAAAGCCGTCCTCCATTCCGATTATATCCACCGGAATATGAAGCTTTGAAAGAGCCCGATAGTAATTCTGAAGCTCCTCCAGATATTTAAGCCTCACGCTGGGACCTGCCGAGCACTCCAGCGCCCACCACGTATCCCAGTCAAAGATCAGCGCCGCCTTTGCCGGAACACGGGCTCCGACCACCTCTTTGCCCAGTTCCTTCAGTTCCATTCCAAGAGCCTGACACTCTTTAAACACACGGGTATTTCCATGGCCTGCATGGTCGATGACGGCCCCATGAAACTTCTCACAGCCCGCTCTGGAGCGCCTCATCTGGAAAAACATCACCGTGTCCGCCCCATGGGCCACGGCCTGATAGCTGAGGAGCCGCATGACGCCGGGGCGTTTCAGGCGGTTGTCGTTCAGCCAGTTGCAGGTACTGGGCGTCTGCTCCATCAGGAGGAAGGGCTGGCCATGTTTCAGCCCGCGCATCAGATCATGGTTCATGGCAATAGCGGCAGGATCGGCCCCCTCCGCCGGATAGTTGTCCCAGGAAATGACATCCAGACTGGCCGCCCATTTCTTATAATCCAGCGGCTTATACGCGCCCATGAAGTTGGTGGTGATGCAGGCATCCGGGATCTGCGCCCGGATGGCTTCCGCCTCCGCCCGGTAATTGGCCAGCATGCTGTCCGAATTAAACCGTTTGTAGTCCAGTGTTATGGCCTGATACATGCTTCTGGCTTCCTCGAAATGTTCACTCACCATGCTGGGAGCCACGATCTCATCCCAATCATAGAAGGTATGCCCCCAGAATCTCGTGTTCCACAGCCGGTTCAGATTTTCAATGGTTCCGTAACGCTTTTTCAGCCAGACACGGAACGCCTTCTCGCAGTTTTCACAGTAGCACGCGCCTTCATATTCATTGCTCACATGCCAGAGCACGATATTCTTCTGTTCCCGGTAGCGCTCCGCCAGCTTCCCGGCCAGCCGCTTTGCATACTGCTTAAATACAGGGCTGTTGGGACAGGAATTGTGGCGGCCTCCGAATTTTCTCCTGCGGCCTTCAAAATCCGTTCTCAGGACCTCGGGATACCGTTTGGCCATCCACGCCGGATGAGCCCCGGTGGAGGTGGCCATACAGATAGCCATCCCCTGTTCCGTCACCCGCTTCACCGCCGCATCCAGCTCCGCGAAGTTATACGCCTCCTCTGACGGCTGGAGTGACGCCCAGTTGAAGACATTCAACGTCACCACATCGATTCCGGCCTGCTCAAGGAGTTCCATGTCCTGTTCCCATATATCCGGCGTCCACTGCTCCGGATTGTAATCTCCGCCATATAAAATCTTCGATACCTTATCAGAAAATGCCATACGTTTTACCCCTTCAAACCGGAGAATGCTATTCCTTCCACCAGATATTTCTGCCCCACAATGAAGATCAGCAGCATCGGAATCAGGGCACACACCGTGCCTGCCATAATCAGGCCGTACTCCGAGCCGTACTGGGTACGGAAGGATGCCAGGCCGATCTGAATGGTTCTCAGCTTATCGGATGTCAGGTAAATCATCGGAGCCATATAGTCGTTCCACATAAAGTTAAATGTAAACACAACCAGCGTCGCCAGCCCCGGCTTACACATGGGAAATACGATCTGAGAATATATCTTCAGTTCTCCGGCCCCGTCGATTCTGGCCGCCTCGGACAGTTCCTCCGGAATTCCCATCATGAACTGACGGAGTAAAAACACACCGAACGCGCTGAATATATTTATCAGGATCAGGGACCAGTGAGAATCGTTCAGTCCCAGGGTCTTGATGATTAAGAACTGCGGTATCATGATTGCGTGCCACGGAACCATCAGCGTTGCCAGATAGCACAGAAATATCTTATCCCGGCCAGGATACTGCATCTTGCTGAAGGAGTAGGCTGCCAGGGAACAGGTGATCACCTGGCCGGCGGTGACGATCACCGCCAGTTTTAAAGTATTTAAATAGTATGTAACGAACGGAATGCGCTCGCATACCTCCGCGTAATTGGACCACCGGAATACCTCCGGAATCCATTTGATGGGGTAGGCGAAAATTTCATTGTTATTTTTAAAGGAAGACGAAAGGGTCCAAACAAACGGGATAATCATGCAGATTCCCAAAAGCAGCATGACCACAAACAGAATGCCGTTTGATACCTTCGTCTTTGTTTTATACGATTTTGTCATCATTTCTTTTCCCTCCCCGGTTTACATGTAATTAACCCATTTCTTCTGTCCTCGGAACTGAATCAGGGTTATAACCATGATGATGATGAACAGGAAATATGCCATTGCGGACGCATATCCAAACTGCAGCTTCTGGAAGCCCTCCTGATAGATGCGGTAAACCAGAACATTGGTGGAGCGCCCCGGTCCTCCCTGCGTCATGATATTGACCAGATCGAACACCTGGAAGGAGTTGATGATGCTTAAAATGGTGACCATGAACATGGTCGGGGACAGCATGGGCAGCGTGATTTTGAAGAACTTTTCCACGCTGTTTGCACCGTCGATGGAGGCTGCCTCATAGAGCTGGCTCGGTATGGACTGCAGGCCGGCCAGTATGATGATCATGTAGTACCCCGCCTGTTTCCAGATGGCGACCACCATGACAGAGCCCAGCGCCGTCTTCGTCGCGGACAGCCACTGCGGCGGATTTGCCACGCCGAGAGCCATCAGCACCTGGTTTAAAGGTCCCTGGGTCGGGTTGAAGATCATGGCCCAGACTATACCGACCGCAACCATGGAGCTGATGTTGGGGAGGAAGAACATGGTCTTAAAGAGACTGCTTCCCTTAATCCCCTTATTGACACCCACGGCCAAAAGCAGCGCGAACACGATGGTTCCCGGCACCGTCACCAGAGTGTAGACCAGATTGTTCTTCAGCGATACCGTGAAATATTCATCGTGGAACATGTCGATATAGTTTTTCAGCCCCACAAAATTAAACTGGCTGAATCCGTTGTAATCCGTAAAGGAAATCACCAGCCCCATGATGATGGGGAGTGCCATAAAGACGAAAAAGCCGATGAAATTCGGAAGGATGAAGAGATATCCTTTTATGTATTTCCTAATCTTATTATTCTTTTCCATATCCATATCCTCTCTAGCGCGTGTCGGTTGAACACATATGGGGAAACAATCATATCTTCGATTGCTTCCCCAACAGATTATTTACTCATGATGTCCTGTCTCTGCTGCTCAAATTTATCCATGGTCTCTTCCAGCGTCTTTTCCCCATACAGATACAATTCCGCATTCTCTGCAAATGCAACCTTTAAATCATTGTATTTCTCATAAGAAGGCGCCTCCGGAATCTTCTTGGAATTAAAAGCTACAGAAGATACGCTTTCCTTGCCGACCACCTCGTCAAATGCATCCTTGGCCGCATCGCCGCCGTACGCCGGGAGCATGCCGTATTTCGGAAGAACCTCGGAACCGCCCTCACCGCATAAATATTTTAAGAAATCATAGCTCTCCTGCGGGTGTTTGGCATCCTTTGGAATCGCCGCGAACTGGAATGCCCCCCAGGTAGCGCCGGGGTCCGCGCCCTCCGGAACCGGAAGCGGAGCAACTTCCCAGTTGACATCCGTCTTGCCGTCTTTTTCGTCTGTCATCAGCATATTGATCAGCCACTCGCCGTTGGGAAGCATGGCCACTCTGCCGTTTTCAAAGTCGGATAAATACTGGCTGTCGTTGGCCTTTACCTCTGCTAACGGTACGTGGGACTTATCTTCCAGGAAGAATCTGCCCAGGGTAGCCAGCCCGTCCTTTACCGCAGAGATGTCGTCGTCATTTAAGTAAACGCCCTTCTGGGTTCCGATACACTGGTAGATATTCCAGTCCACCCAGCATCCGCCGTACTTCGTACCGTCTCCGCTTGTCAGCTGTTTTGCAATATCCCCATACTGGGACCACGTCATCTGTTTCGACATGTCAATGCCGGCCTCTTTCATAATATCTGCGTTATAGAACAGCATCCAGCAGCTGGATCTCATGGGAAGTGCGGTGATCACGCCATCCGGATAGCAGGTATCCCACATGGAACCAAACTTGCTGATATCCAGGTCACTGTTCTTCACCAGATCCGTGATATCCAGCATGGCGCCCGCTTCCTTAAACTGCATAACCTGGTCCAAAGAACGGACATTGACTAAATCTGCGTCGCTTCCCGCGGACAGCATGACCTTCAGCTTGTCGTCGTACGTCTCGTTCGGCATACTGATCACTTCCACATTGACACTGTCCTGGCTCTTGTTGTAGTTGTCCACAATCTCTTTCGTGTAGTTTTCTCCATCGCTCCAGATATAGAACTTTAAATTCACTTTCTCACCGGAAGCCGCCTCTGTGGCCGCTTCTTTTCCCCCGCTGCATCCGGCCAGTGTTCCCGCTGCCAGTGCCGCTGCCAGTAGTACCGCGCTCAATCTTCTTAACTTCATTTCAAATCCCCTCCTGTTTTCTGATACCCATACGATATCACGTATTCTCACCCCCGGACAGGTTGAAATTTTATCCTCCTTTTCACCGGGAATGATTTGTGTTACTATTTAGCCATGGAAGGGAGGGGTAAACTATGTTCTATCTGCTGTTATTACTGTTCATTCTGATCCTGTTTACACTGGTTCAGAGGCTGAAAGGTAATCATGATTTTCTCATGATTCTGATTCTGCCGTACTTTGCAGCGCTCTGCAGCATCATTCTCTACGTTTCAAAAGATACCTACTATTATAATCTTATTAAGGATTATTTTTACCTTCCCGACTTCCTGTGGAGATGGCTGTTCTTCATCGATATTGGCAAGAGCAACATCATTCGGATTATGAATGCCTCCAGCTTAAGCATCTTAATCATCAGCGTTTATCTCGTCTTCCATTTTTACGAGCCTTTTTCCCTGCGGGTTCAAAAGGCGGTTAAACGGGTTGTATGGATCTACTGCCTGCTGCAGTTCATTCTCTATGATCCCTATACGAATTTAAAGGCCTACTACTTCTTATACCCGGCCCGTCTGACGGTGCAGCAGTACCTTTATTTAGAGGACAGAATATATGCGGTCACCCACACTATCAATACTGCGGTCATTCTCCTGTGCTTCCTGGGGCTCCTGGCTGCGTTTATCAAGGCACCAAAGCTGAAGCTGTTCCGCTATAACCACCTGTTTCTGGCCATCAGCTACGCCACCCTGGCGTTTGTATACATTTACTTTATCTCTTCCTCGCCGGACTTTTATTTAAAGGTTTCCAGAATCGCAGGAACTTATTCCTACCGTTCCCTGCAGCTCGGAAGCAATGCCTTTATTTACCGGGCGCTGCCCTATATTCTGGTACCGGCCGCGGCCGTCATAACCTACTGCGCCTACATGCTGACACGGCTTTCCGGCCAGGCCAGTCTCAAGGAGCTAAGTATCTCCAAAGAAATCAGTTCCTCCGAGACGACATCCAAGATCTTCTGCCACTACATTAAAAATGAGATTCTGGCCATCCAGTCCGAGGTGGAGACGCTGGCCTTAAACGCAGAGGATGGGAATGAGGTAAAGGAGACGACGGACAGCATCCTGAAGCGCTGTCAAACGCTCTATGGAAGGATCGACGAAATTCATCGGAGCACCAAGACCAGCGAGCTGAGCTTAAAGCAGTACTCTCTCCAGACTCTGATCCGGGAGACGCTCGCCATCTTCTCCCATGAGCTGGAGTCCATAAATGTCCAGCTGAACCTTCCGCCCCAGCCAATTCTGGCCATGGTGGATCCGGTCTACATGGAACAGGCGCTTCACAACATCATCAAGAACTCCATCGATGCCATGGAGGACACACCGGACGATAAAAAGGAGCTGGCCGTTACGCTCGGCAGCTCCAGACAATGGATTGCGATTGACATCAGGGACACGGGAAAGGGCATATCGAAGGAGAATTTAGAAAGCATCTTTCTCCCCTTCTATTCCTCCCATCCCTATTCCAAACACTGGGGAATCGGACTGACTCTGACCTATAAGGTCATTCACGCGCACGAGGGAAAGATCGTCGTTAACAGCACCCTGGGCGCCGGCACTACCGTGGAGGTCCTGCTTCCGAACATTACACCGGAGCGCGTCTGAAATTCACTGACAATCTGCGGACAGATCCGCCCCAAACAGGAAAAGAGGTTTCATTCATGGAAGAAAAGATAAAAGTACTTATTGCAGAAGATGTGGCCCCCATCCGCAAACGGTATGCGGCGGTCTTAAAGAAGTGTCCCGCGATCGAGGTCGTGGCCGACGTGGGAACGGGAGAGGAGGCATGCAAAGCCGCCAGAAAACTGAATCCCGACGTCATTCTCATGGACATCGAGATGGAAGCCAAAGACGCTGGAATCCGCGCCACAGGAGAAATCCTGGCCGAGATGCCAGATATCAAGATCATTATCCTGACAGTCTACGAGGAGGATGAACTGGTCTTTTCCGCATTCCGCTTAGGCGCCTGCGACTACATCTTAAAAAACGCCTCCAATGAGGAGATCGTAAACGCGGTCACCTCCGCCTACAAAGGCCAGTCCCCCATCCGCCCGGAGATCGCGGACAAAATACGCAGCGAATTCCGCCGGGTCAAGACCTATGAAAGCAGCTTTCTCTTCATGCTCAACATCCTTTCCACCCTGACGCCAAAGGAACTGGACACCTTATATCTGCTCTCCACCGGCTATAACAAACGTCAAATCTGCGAAATGCGCTGCGTGGAGATGAGCACAGTAAAGTCCCAGGTACACAGCATCTTAAAGAAGTTCAATAAGAAGAAAATCTCAGAAATCATCACCACCGAATCCGACCGAAAGCTGCTGGGAAGTATCCTGAACAATACGGAACTGAACCGTTAATCCCATCGCCGCCTTCACTTACAGAGCCACCATACAGTAATCGCCAATCTCCCAAACAGCGAGTTTAGATATATTCTTTTCTGCAGCGAAGCCAGTACACAGCCGAAAAATCGGGGAGCGGTCAGGGGCGGGGGAACCATGTTTGTTTCAGTGTGCCGGCATCTGGATACGAGTCATAAGAAAGTCCGAGCCTGGCGAACACACCTTCCTTTGGTGTGTACGCCAGGCTCGGACTTTCTTATGGCGAGTAGGAAGCAAGACGGACACGAAACAAACATGGTTCCCCCGCCCCTGACCGCTCCCCGATTTTTCGGCGTAACTCCCCCCAAAAAAGAATCCCCATACCTAACGAGCAAACAGCTTCTCCGGATAAACGCCGTCTGCTACCAGTTCCTTAATCGCCGCCGCTACCGTCGGCTTGTCTTCCCGGTAAGTAACTCCAAACCACTTATCCGGTGTCTCCAGAACCGTCACGCGGGCACGTCCCGCACGTACAAGACGGTCGATAATCCTCGGAAGCAGATACTCCGTCTTGATGTCGCCTTCCTTCAGGCCGTCTAAAAACACAGGGAATCCGCGCTCCAGTTCCTCTAAAAATGCCGGGGCGAGTCCCCACATATTCATGGACACATGCTGGCCGATCGGCACTTCCACCGGATTGCCGTCATCGTCACGGCCTCTCGCCACATCTCCGTCCTTCTGAAGCTCATACGTCTCAGTTACGTCGACCAGCACACCGTTATCGTCCACCTGGCATACTCCGCGGGTAACTCCGCCGTTCTCACTCAATGTGTTTCCCAGGATAAATCCGCCCATGCAGATATCGAATACCTCTGATTCCGTATCCATCTGATTCACCATGTACTCGTGGATCTTCTTAAATCCCTCTTTTCCATAATAATCGTCCGCATTGATGACGATAAACGGCTCATGGATCACCTGCTTCGCGCACAGAATCGCCTGGCCCGTTCCCCATGGTTTCGTCCTGTCTGCGGGCTTCTCATATCCAGCCGGAAGATCGGTAAGTTCCTGATACGCGTACTCTACAGGGGCAATCCTCTCGATCCGTCTCCCTATGATCTCCTTAAAGTCCTCCTCCAGGTCCTTCCGGATGATGAACACGATCTTGTTAAATCCGGCCTCCAGCGCGTCATGAATCGAATAGTCCATGATAATCTCGCCACTGGGTCCTACCGGCTCCAACTGCTTGATTCCGCCGCCGAACCGGCTTCCGATGCCTGCCGCCATAATCACTAATGCCGTATTTTTCATAATGCTTCTCCTCTGTTTTTGTTCTTTCACAGACCGGAACACCTCGGGCCGGACGCATCCTGCCGGGGTGTTCCCGTCTGTTTTTTTATTAAGTGCCCTTAGTATAACACAAAAAACGTGATTATTCCACACTCTTGAGCGATTCCACCATATCAATTCCCTTCAGCTTATAATACATGACGAGATTTACGAACGCGGAAAACGCATAAGTCATCAAAACACTATATGCGTAGCTTATAGGTCTGATCTGCCTCCCGAACATCAGCATATCCACCTCCACCGTGGTCATCACGTAGCGGTGCAGGAAATATCCCATCACGATGCCAACCATGCTCCCGAGTATGGTAAGCATAATATTTTCCCGGTATACGTAGGCCGCCAGCTCCGGATTGTAAAATCCCAGCACCTTCATTGTCGCAAGTTCCCGCTGGCGTTCGTTGATATTGATATTATTCAGGTTATAGAGCACTACAAAGGCCAGAAGCCCCGCCGATATAATGAGTACCCAGATTACCACATTCAGACTGTCCAGCATATCGCTGATCTGCCCCCGCATCGTGCCGATAAAGGTCACCGTCATCACGGAATCGAAAGACAGAAGCTCCGTCCCCAGCCGGTTCTGCGTCTCCTCATTCAAATCCTTTATATCAAGAAACATGGTGTTATACTCAGGCGCCTTTCCATAGACCTTCTCATACAGAGCCGGTGTCATATACACGTAATGATGAAGATAATTTTCTGCAATTCCTCCCACCACCACAGGATAAAGCACCCCCTCATCCTCCTTCAGATAAATGGTATCGCCTTTCTTTACATTCAACAGCCCCGCCATTTTCTCCGTAATCAGCACGTGGTCGTCATCCAGAGCATACGCCTCCCGGCTCTCCCTGCTGCGCAGGTGGACGAACCGGTCCACCTCCTCCAAGTCCTCCGGAACAAATAAATAGGCTTCCTTTGTCACATCGCCTGCCGAGACATCGAGGATGGTTTCCTCCACCCGGAGCCACGCGTCCACATCTCCCTGGGAGACAAAGGACCGGAGCGCCTTCTGCTCCGCTTCATCCGCCTCGTCGTCTGTCTGTACCAGCACATCGTACGTCCAGATATCGTTATACTGCTTCTCGCCCAGTGTGGAAATGGAGTCATTTAAACCAAACCCCACCAGGAGCAGCGCCATGCATCCGCCGGTTCCGAAGATTGTCATCAGACACCGTTTTTTATAGCGGAACAAATTGCGCACTGTGGCCTTTTGTATGAACTTAAGCCGTTTCCACAGCGGTGTCACGTATTCCAGCAGCACCCGTTTTCCCTGCTTCGGCGGTACCGGCCGCATCAGCGCCGCCGGCGACGACAGCAGTTCCTTGTAACTGGAAAATACGGTTGCCAGAACCGTACACGCCAGAGCCAGACCGGAGGCCAGAAACGCATAATAGAGGTTAAACGGAGTCAGCATAACCGGAAGATTCTCATACAGGATAAAATACGCCGTCATAATGACGTAGGGAAGCAGCTTCTCTCCCGCCGCCGCACCCAGAATGCTTCCGGCCAGCGTGGCCGCCAGGGCGTAGCCGATATACTTGGAGGCAATGCTCCATTTCCCGTATCCCAGCGCTTTTAGCGTTCCGATCTGCAGCCGCTGTTCCTCCACCATACGGGTCATAGTGGTCAGGCTGACGAGAGCCGCCACCAGGAAGAAGATAAAGGGGAATACCTTCCCGATCGCCCCGATCCGTTCCGCGTCGCTGCCAAACTCCACATACGTCTGGATCGCGTTTCTGTCCAGTACGTACCACTCCGGCTCCTTGATATCGTCAATGTCCTTCTGGGCGTCGTCAATCTTCTTACCCGCATCCGCGATCTTTTCCTCCGCCTCCTGCCTGGAATCCTCGTACTTGACCTTCGCCTCCGCCAAATCCGCCTCGCCGTCGTCCAGCTTCTTCTGCGCCTCCTCAATATTCGCCTCACCCTTTGCGATATCCTTTTCCGCCTTTGGAATCTTTGACTCTCCGTCTGCTATGTCCCGGTGGGCATCCGCGATCTTCACTTCTCCATCGGCAATGTCCCGGTGAGCGTCCGCAATCTTTCCCTCACCATCGGCAATATCCTGTTTTGCATCCGTCACCTTCTGCTCGCCGTCTATAATCTTCTGTCGGGCATCCGCCAGCTGTTCTTCTCCCTCATCCAGCTTGCGCCGGGCGTTTTTCAGCTTCATCTCGCCCTGATCCAGCTTCTTTTTCCCCTTTGCCAGCTCCCTCTTCGCCTTCGCCAGCTCCTTTTTTCCTTCTTTCACGGCCGCGTCACCGTAAGTCAGTTCCTGATAGGAGGCCTGTATCGTATGTACTCCTTCCACCAGAAGCGCCCCCTCACCGCCTGGTATCATCTCCAGATAAGGCGCATACGCATCAATTAAAAAGTCCTCCACCTGGATGCGGCCGATCTCAGAAGGCGTTATATCCAGGGGAATGCCCATGGACAGAAGCCCATTTAAGGCTTTCTTTAAATTTCGTTCCACCTCCGGCGCGTTCTTCCGGTACTCTTTCCAGCCCTCCTTCAGGGTTTCCTGCTGTTCCTCCAGCTCTTCCTTTCCCTCTTCATATTCTTCCAACCCGATCTCGTAATCCAGCCATCCGTCATCCAGTTCCATACGGGCTCCCGGCAGCTCCTCGTCGAATTTCCTGCGGGCGTCCTCCAGCTCCTGTTCCTTGTCGGCAACTTCCTTCCTGGCGTCCTCCAGCTCCTGTTCCTTTTCCGCCAGCGTCACTTTCCCGTCTTCCAATTCCTGTTCTTTCTCCGCCAGTGTCACTTTGGCGTCTTCTAACTCCTGCTCCTTTTCCGCCAGCGTCCGCTTTCCGTCTTCCAGATCGTTTTTTGCATTTTCTAAATCATTTTTTCCCTTTTCCAGATCCGCCCGTCCTTTTAAAATGTCTGTCTTTCCCTCGTCAATCTTCTTCTGCGCGTCTGCGATCTGCCGGGCCGCGTCGTCGAGCTTCCGGTCCGTCTCCGCCGTCTTTTCCGTCAGCTCTCTTCTGGCGTCATTCAGCTTTCGGTTCGCCTCGTCTGTCACCTCTCGGTACCGTACGGCAGAACGCGGTTCTGAGAGCGTATCCTCAATCTCTTTCGTTACGCGGTCCATATAGTCCTGGTACTCATCCGAATAGGACAGAAAAGCTTTTCCCTCCTTCGTCTGGACATAAATGTCGGTAAATACCTCCATGCTGAAATTATCAGGTATTACAGCCATAAAAGTATCGAGACTTCCATCTCCGATGGTCGTCGTCCCCCGTTCCAGAGACAGGTACCGGGAAGACATGCCGATACCCACGATCGTAAACGAATCGTATTTCAGCGTGTCGGAAAGCGCATCATCCGTGCCGGAATAGACTTTTACCGTGTCCCCCAGTGCGAACTGTCCCTGATACGCCTTTCCCCTGTCCATCATGCATTCGCCGGCCCGCTCCGGCATCCGGCCCTCCAGCAGTGTAAACTGGTTGATCGATCTGCTCATCGAAAAAATCCGCACAGTCTTCTCCCGGTCCGCGCCTTCGCAGAGCACATCTGTGGTATAGGCGCCTTCCGCGTACTCCGTCTCCGGGAGCTGGCGCACCGCCTCCACGTCATCCTCCGTCAGGCCCAGGGTGCCGACTATGCGGATATCCATCAAATTCGTTTCATCATAATAGGCATCGGCGGACAGCTCCATGTCTGGTCTTGTGGAGCGGATTCCCGCAAAAAACGCAACTCCGAGCGCAACAATAAAAAGAATCGATAAAAACCGGTTCATGCTGCGCCCTATTTCAACCATAAAGTCCTTGCGTTTTGCGTTCTTCATTTAAACACCATATTCCCCTACCACTCGATCTTTTCCACAGAAAGCGGCCTTTCGTTCAGCACAATACTCCCCGTCTTCCCGTTCTTTATCTGTATCACCCTGTCAGCCATCGGCGCCAGCGCCGAATTATGGGTGATAACAATCACCGTCATCTTTTTCTCCCTGCAGGTATCCTGAAGCAGCTTAAGGATAGCCTTTCCGGTTTGATAATCCAGCGCCCCCGTTGGCTCATCACAGAGCAGAAGCTTGGGATTCTTTGCCAGCGCCCTGGCAATGGACACCCGCTGCTGCTCCCCTCCGGATAGCTGCGCCGGGAAGTTATTAAGCCGCTCCCCCAGTCCTACATCAATCAGAACCCGCTCCGCGTCGAGGGGATTTTTGCAGATCTGAAGCGCCAGCTCCACATTTTCCAGAGCTGTCAGATTCTGAAGCAGATTATAAAACTGAAATACAAAGCCGATATCATTCCTCCGGTAACCCGTCAGCTTCTTCTCCGAGTATGATGCAATGTTGACGCCGTCCACCCGGATTTCCCCCGAGGTGGCGGTGTCCATCCCTCCGAGAATATTTAATACTGTGGTCTTTCCCGCACCGCTGGGACCCACGATTACCACGAATTCACCCTTCTCTATAGTAAAACTGATTCCGTCCACCGCGTGGATGGTGATCTCGCCCATATGATAGCTTTTTCTCACGTCCTTAAGTTCAACAAACGCCAAAAATACCGCCTTCCTTCTATTTACTTTCTATCATGGAAGTCCCTGCCATTCATGACTCTTCTGAAAATCGGTTGTAATACTCTTCTGCCTGAGCTTCACTCAATTGAAACCTTTTCTGCAGTTTCTCAAGGATCTGCTCTCTGGAAATCCCGGTCTCAATATTATCCTGAATCAAAGCCCGGAGGACTTCCTCTCTGCCTTCCTCTCTGCCCTTCTGAATTCCCTCATCCATAAGCATTTGTCCAACCAGTGTCATCTGCATCTCCTCCTTCAGCCGTTTGGCATACATTTTATCAATCACTTTATCTGTAAAGGTTAAAATTCCCGCCAGAACCTTTAACTGCTCCTCCTTCTCCGGCAAATTTCTCGCCAGCCCCACTGCCTTTTCAATAGCCTCCTGCTTACCAGTCCTCCCTTTTACTGTCAGAGGCAAAATCATCAATTCCATCATTTCTTCTTCAGTCAGCCGCTGTCCCCATTCTATTTTTCCTTTCAGCCGCCTGTATATCTCATCACTGTCTCGATTCACAAGATACGCCGACTCTACCAGCAGAATCAGCCCCTCCAGATCATATATTTCTTCTGCACATTCCACATCTGCAGTGTAGATAACCACCATCTTCACCCGTTTTAATTGATTAAGTTCTCCGCGGACTGCAAACCTTTTAATCACCCGGGCAATATAATTTAAGTACTTGACGAAATTTTCTCTGTCAAATGACGACTCATAATCGATAATCGCCAGTGACCCATCACTGAGCAAAAATAAATTATCCAGCCTTAATTCATTGCTCTCAATGGCAGGCAGATTCGTCGGCAGAATATCCATGATCTTCAAGTGCGGAAGTCCGAACGCCGCCAGGCTTTTTCCTTTCAGGGTTTCGGCCATCACTTTCGCTGTAACGTCCTTATTCTGATATGCGATTTCACTCATACCGTTCTCCTTTTATTATATTTTAATATGACAACAGATTCAAGTGTATCCATCTTAATTCACCAAACCGCATCACCCGCCTCTATTCAATTTTTTCACTGCATTTGGATAATTTTTTGACTTGTTAAAACATAGATTATCAGATTTTCGCGGACAGAATGTCCGTGCGAAACGATAGATTCAGCATACTACATATATACTCCGGCGTCAATCACATTTTAAGCGGCAGGGAACCTGATCCGGTTATCCTGCCGCTGATTTACTCACTTCTTCAATTTTCCCATTACCGAACAGCCCCCCGCAACTCCCGTCGCCAGCCCCAGAAACACAGACGCCAGCGTCAGTTTCGGAAACACCTCCGACGGCGGCAGAAGACTCACGGCTCCGCCATACAGATTGAGTCCGGCCGCCACCAGCTCCACCCCCCAGCGGTACCCTGCAAACAGCAGGAAAAGAGGGATGCACATTCCTGCCAGCCCCATAACGAGCCCCTCCACCAGAAACGGCACACTGATAAACTCTTCCCTGGCCCCCATCAGCCGCATGACCCTGGTCTTCCCTTTCTGAGACTCAATACCGACGGAAAGGGTATTGTGAATCAGCAAGATGGAGATCAGGAGAAGAATCGCCGCGCTCCCAGCAATCAGCCTTGATATGACCGTCTTGATACGCAGCAGCGCACGCACCGTATCCGCCGAGTGGGTCACCTTGCGGACTCCCTCCAGACTCTTCACATACTCCACGAAGCCCTCCTGCTGTTCTATCCCTCCGATATAAACCTGATAGTGATTGGACGCCGCCAACGGGTTATCCCCATCAAAGATTCCATCCAGCAGCTCGCCATCCTTGAAGTAATCATTTCGAAAGCCCTCCCAGGCGTCATCCGCGGAAGTATAGACCGTTCTCACGACCTCCGGTCTCTCACGGATTACCCCCCCGATCTCCTCCACCCGTTCGGGTGCTACCGTCTCCTCAAAGAACACGGCCACATAGACCTCTTCTTCCGTCTTCTGCAGCACGCCGTCCAGATTTAAGACTGCGATATAAAAGATGCCAAAGAGAAAAATACACGCCGCCATAGTAAGAACAGAGGCCGCCGTGTAAACCTTGTTATGCCATAGATTTTTAAAGCCCAGCCGGCATAAATACAGCCATGTCCTAAAAGCCATACATCAGACCTCCCCTGCTGTTATCCCTGATCACCTTGCCATACCGCAGCGCGATCTGACGCTTGTGCATGTATTTCACCAGCTCCTGGTTATGGGATACCACCAGCACAGTCGTACCCTGACGGTTAATTTTCTCCAGCAGGCGCATAATCTCTTCCGCGTTCTTCTGATCCAGATTTCCCGTAGGCTCATCGGCCAGAAGAAGGACCGGCTGGTTTACCACCGCCCGCGCCAGGGCCGTCCGCTGTTTTTCCCCGCCGGAGAGCTGTCCCGGATAACATCCGGCCTTTTTCTCCAGGCCCACCTGGCTTAAGACCTCCATGACCCGGTTTCGCATACGTTTATGGTCCGCCTCGACGACACGCTGGGCAAATGCCACATTTTCGTAGACTGTAAAATCCGGAAACAGGCAGAAATCCTGAAATACCATGCCGATATACCGCCGGTAACGGCACACCTGCCGCTCCTTCAGCTGCCTCAAATCGATGCCGTTCACCACGATATTTCCCTGGTCCGCCTCCGTCTCCCTCAGGATCAGCTCCAGAAGCGTCGTCTTTCCGGCTCCGCTGTTGCCCACCAGAAAGACGAATTCCCCCTTTTCAATCTGAAGGCTCACATCGTCAAGGGCTTTTTGCCCCGTTCCATATGTCTTTGTCACTCTGTCGAATAAAATCATGGTGTTATCCACAGTACTCCTCTTTTCCATCACGGTTATCCACGAAATCAAATACCTTTCCCCGAATATCAATACCTGTCTCCGGGATCAGATGTCTTTCTTCTTCAGCTTATAAACAAATGCCAGCACCTTCGCTACGGTCTGGTAGAATTCCTCAGGAATTTCCATATCCACCTCAACACTGGCATACAGCCCCCTTGCCAGAGGCTTGTCTTCCATAATATAAACTCCGTTGGCCTCACCGACCTCCACAATCTTGAGCGCCAGATGATCCGCGCCTTTCGCCAGTACCACGGGAGCCCGGTTCGCATTGGAATCGTATCCCAGCGCTACCGCGAAATGGGTCGGGTTCCTGATGATCACATCCGCCTTCGGGACATTCTGCATCATACGCATGGACGCCATCTGGCGCTGTTTCTCCCGAATCCGTCCCTTGATCTGTGGATCACCCTCCGTCTGCTTGTACTCTTCCTTAATTTCCTGCTTGCTCATGTGCAGATTCTTCTCATACTCCCACCACTGGTATAAGTAATCAAAGGCGGCCAGAAAAATAAAGGCGACCCCCACCGTGTTCACCAGCGACACCGCAGTGTCCCCAACGTACACGAAAGCCGCCTGTACCGTACCGTCCATCAGACGTGCAAACTCGTGGATTCTCCCCTCTATATAACTGTAAATCACCCAGGCCAGGATGGTAATCTTAATCAGCGCCTTTAAAAGCTCCACCACCGAGCGGATGGAAAACATCCGTTTAAAGCCTTTTAAAAGGCTGATCCGGTCCATCTTAAACTTCATGACATCCGTGGAGAATGACATCCTGGTCTGAAAGAACGTCGTGACCACTGCGACTGCCACTCCGATAAAAAGCAAGGGAAGCGCCGCCTGTCCGAACAGGAGCATGGCCTTTAACAGCTTGTCGGACAAATCGTCCGCCGCCAGGGGCGTCGTGGATGCAGCATAAGAAAAGAACAACTCCATAGCCGTCTTCAGCGTGCGGTAAATCTTGGGGGCCAGCGCATTCAGGGAATTAAACAGCACCAGCAGAGAACAGACGGCGATGACGTCGTTGCTCTGAAATACATTTCCTTTTTTTCGTTCGTCCTGCCGCCGTTTCGGGGTGGCTTTCTCAGTCTTTTCGTCTGCCGCCACGTTCATCACTCCCTTCTGTATACAGAATAAAACCTGGTACGCCCTAAGATGCGAACATCATCATGACCTTCTGTACCTCACTCATCATCATCCCGTAATAGGAGTCAATAAACGCCCCGATCGGACGCGCGAACAGCATCATTAATAAAATACCCAGCAGAATCTTTGACTGGATATTAATAACAAACACGTGAATCTGGGGAATCAGCTTCATGAGCACGCCCATGGACACCTCCAGCACGAACTCCGCTGCCACAAAAGGCAGGGCCAGCTTGATTACCATCAGAAAAACACTGCCAAATATACTCACTAGATACCAGGCAATATCCTGAGTCACCAGTCTGGCCGCCCCCACGGGTATCACCTCATACGTATAGGCAAACAGCTTCACCGTCAAAAGATGGCAGCCGGTCGCAAAGAAATACAGAAAAAAGAACACATTGATAAACTGTCCTAAGATAGCGGTCTGGACACCTCCCGCCGGATCCATGACCTTGCCCATGGATAGTCCGAACACCGTATCCATCAAATCTCCTGCCACGTAAACCATATAGAAAAACAGCTGGAACACGCTTCCGATCACCAGCCCCATGATCACCTCGCGGATCAGAGCCTCCGCCATCTGAAAGGTGCTGTAGGCCTGTATGGCGGTAACTCCCTGAGCCGCCGCCGGCGCGATCACCAGGCTGAGCGTCAGCACCAGGCCGGTCTTCACCATGGCAGGAATCCCCCTCCTAGCAAACACCGGATGGACAAAGATCAGTCCGCCCATACGCGCAAATACCAGCAAAAACACATCGAAATACTCTAAAACGCCGTTGTCCATAGCCTATTCCCCGCGTTAAAGCGACGCCATGATCGCAAACAGCTCCACCACAAACTCGTCCATCACCTTAAACATCCAGGACCCCAGAGCCAGAAGCACCAGCGCAATCACCAAAAGCTTTGGGACAAATGTAAGCGTCTGCTCATGAATCTGCGTCGCCGCCTGAAAAATAGCGACGATCAAACCCACGACAATGCTGACGATTAACAGCGGCCCTGCTATTTCAAATGCAACCATCATGGCTTCCTTCATCACTTCCATCACCTGGTCCGCAGTCATACTATGTACCCCCTCATCATCGGAATCCGGCAACCAGCGTCTTGATTACAAGACTCCAGCCGTCTACCAGAACAAACATCATAATCTTAAATGGCAGTGCGATCATGGTAGGCGGCAGCATCACCATACCCATAGACATCAGGGTGCTGGACACCACCAGATCGATAATCAAAAATGGGATATAGATCAGAAATCCCATGGTGAACGCTTTATTTAACTCACTCAAAATAAAGGACGGAACCAGCACCGTCAGCCCCAGTTTCATGTAAGCTTCCGGTCCTCCCGACACATCCGGCACCTCAGACTTTGAGATGGAGAGAAACAGATCCAGACTCTTCTTCTCCGTCTGCTTTAACATAAATTCCTTCATCGGCTCCTGTGCCCGGGTAAACGCCTCTTCCCTCGTGATATCCCCTGCCTTATAAGGCTCGTAAGCCTGCGTATTCACCTTGGCAAACACGGGGCTCATGATGAACAGAGTCAGAAACAGAGCCAGTCCGATCATCACCTGGTTAGGCGGAGACTGCTGTGTGCCCAGAGCATTGCGCAAAAATGAGAGAACAATGATAATCCGGGTAAAACTCGTCATCATAATCAGCAGAGACGGCACCACAGCCAGAAACAGAAACAGGAACATAATATCCAGCATATCCATGGGCTTTCCGCTTCCGGAGCTTCCCTCCAGCGTCAGAGAGATATCCGACGCATATGCGATCTGTCCGCATGCCGCGGACACCCTGATAAATGCCGCCAGACTGATAAGCCCCCTGGCAATTTTCCTTTTCCCCTTCATCATAAGTCTCTCCCGTTTCTCTTCTGTCTTCCGTCCTGCTGCCGTCCGTCTTTTTTGACCAGCGTTTTGAGCTGCTCCGTAAATACAGACGCAAAGTCCGGCGAAACCTCCGCCGGACTCTTTTTCTCATAAGTCTCCAGTTCCTCCAGTCTGGTGATACCGGCCGGAGATACTCCCACAAGCAGAATCCGTCCCTGAACATCGACAATCATTAAGTAGCTGTCCCGTCCCACCGCCAGGCGGTCCAGAATCTTCATATCGCCGGACTGCTGCCTTCCGTTCATCCCTCTCCCCAGCATCCTTGTGGTGATGTATGCCAGAACGAGAACCAGTATCAGTACAATCAGATAAAATAACACTTTAAGAACCGCCATATTAATCCCTCTTGCCGACTATCTCAATAATTCTTGCGGCAAACTTCTCATCTGTCACTAAAACGTCGCCTTTTCCTATCAGTTTACCATTGACCACCACATCAGCCGGCGAACCCGCCTGCTTATCCAGTGTCAGAATCTGCCCCTTCTGCAGGGCCAGAATGTCCTTTACGCTGCAGACCGTGCCGCCGATTCGGACAGACACGTCAAGCGTAATATCCCGGAGTTTTTTCCTCTCCTCACCGATGTTTTCCACCTGATTGTCCACAGGCACATACTTAAATTCCGGAAATGACACTTCCCGGAACGAAACAGTCTTCTCTTTTTTCTTAAAAGCCAGATCCTCCGCCTGCACCGGCTCCTCTGCTGCCGTCTCCTGTCCCATGACCGGAATTCCGAAGATTTCCTGAAGCTCCTCCGTGGCGATTCCAATGACCTCGGCCGCCAGAACACCGTCGATCTCCAGATGGAGGCGGATCAGCACCAGCTGCTGCTCCCTGTCCCACCGGCGGATCGTATCCAGAATCCGTTCCGCACTGTCAAATGCCGTGACACGGGTCAGTATCTCGCCCATCTCACGCCCCAGGAAATCACCCAGATCATCCATGGCCGCTCCCATACACTGGGACGCCACCTCTTTTAATGTACTTAAAGCGATCTCGTCAAGCGGACTCTCCGTATTTACCGGCAGTCCCATAATAAAATTGGAGATCTTCACCATATCCGCCCTGTCAAATACGTACAGCTGCGGAACACGCAGCCCCTCAGCCGTTCGTTCTGCCTCGATCACCACATTGAAATGGGGCAGATATTCCACCAGGGCCTCCATATCCGTCTCGCCAAGCTCTGTCACCGTCGCCCTGGCATTCCTGCCAAGAAGAGAAGCCAGCGTATTGCAGACAGGCACCGATTCCATTTCCAAAAGCTCTGTCAACGCTTCCTGATCCAAATATCCCATACTCTTCCTCCCGGCTATAATACCTTATTAATCTCGACCGCCTTGCGCAGCTTCGTATGACCAAGCTTCGCCTCGAAGCAGGCCACGTCTTCCACGTAAATATCAATGCTGCTGTCCACTTTTTTATTGAGAGGCACTACGTCCCCCGGCTGAAGCTGGAGAATATCCTGGGCATCCAGAGAAAATTCGTGGAAAATCGCCCGCAGCTCCACTTCCGATTCCAGCAGATGCTGCTCGATATAGCCTCTCTTGGCCAGCTGCTTCGCCTCGTCCTTCTTCTGGCTGACCGCGTAGGAATACCCAAACTTCGAAGTCAGCTCCTCCACATTAGGTGCCGGCATCACCAGATTTAATACCGCCGAAAGCTTGTCGATCAGCACCTCCAGCTCCACCTGTATCACCACGTCCTCGGGCGCGCTCACCTGAAGCAGGTGAGGATTCGTCTGAAGGCCGGCCAGCGCCGCATCCACGTCCAGATATTCCTTCCAGGAGTCACCGATAAATTCCGTGATCTTTCCCAGTAAATACTGGAGAATCGCCTTTTCAATGTCTGTAAAATCACGGCTCAGCTCATACTCCGTGCCTGCGCCGCCGAGAAGGCGTTCAATCATGAAAAAGGCCAGTCTGGTGTCCACCTCGAGCACCAGAGGAGCCTCATTATAATCCTTGTTGTCAGGGATTAGGGTAATCATGCCAAAAAGAGACCGGTCAGGAACTGAATTGCTGAATTCCTGATACCGTCTCTCCACAATACCCGTTACGCTTATTTCGCAGTAGGACTGCATCAGTCCCGTCAGATACGGTGCAAGAGCACGTGCAAAACTGTCATATAAGTTCTCCACCGTACTCATGCGCTCTTTCGTAAATTTCTTGGGCGATTTAAAATCGTATGTCTTTATCACTGTGCTGTACCTTCCTGTCCCCCGCTCATATCCGCCGGCATGTCGACCGGAAACAGCGGATCCATCGTCTCCATACCGTCTATGTTATCCTCAGATATCTTATATTCATTTCCCAATATGATCATGTCCACCCGGCGGTTCATCTCCCGCCCTTCCTTCGTGCTGTTGTCCGCGATGGGGTAGTATTTGCCGTAACCGCGGCAGATCAGCTTCTTCGGTTCCATCCCGACATTCTCCTCTAAGTAGATCGCCACGTTATCGGCGCGTTCAGAGGAAAGCAGCCGGTCGTTGATCAGAGAATTAGCCGCCTGAGCCGTGTGCCCGTTAATATAGATGGCCATAATCTCATCCTGCCTGTCCTTCAGCATAATTCCCAGAGCCTCCAGCATGGATTTGCTGTTCTCCTGTAAGACCGCACTGTCCGGGGCGAACAGCAGATCATTCTTAAACCGTATGTAGACCGCATTCTCGCTGTCGGAGACAACGGCATCCAGATTCTCCATCTGGAAATACGACTGGATGTCCTTCGCCATATCGGCCATAGCCAGAGATGAGGCAGACTGCGCCCCCGCTCCGCTGCCGGTGTTAAACTGAGAACCTTCTCCCTCCGGGGCATTGGCTCCCTCACTGATGCTGGGATACTTCAGATCCTGCGGTACATCCTCTAAGTCGCTGGTTGTCTCAATTCCCAGCTGACGCTGCATCGCCGCCGCGATCTCTTCCAGCTTGCTGATATTTACATTGGAAATACTGTATAGCAGTACAAAGAAGGTCAGGACAAGGGTTATCATATCCGCGTAGGTATTTAACCACTCCTGACCGCCTCCTTCTTCTCTTCGTTTCTTCATGTTATTTACCAATCTCCAGGGCTTTTAATGCCATGCTCTTTGCAATATTCAGCGCTGTCACATTGGCCTCATAGGCGCGGGTGGCGGCCATCAAATCCACCATCTCCTCGGCGCTGTTTACGTTCGGCATCATGACATACCCGTCCTCATTGGCGTCTGGATGATCCGGATCGTACACCGGAACGAGAGGATTCTGGCTCTCCACCACTTCCTCCACATAGACTCCGCCGCGGTCCGCCTTCGTCATAGCCCTGCCCAGCTCGGACTTAAAATCCAGCTGATTTTCCCGCAGCACCACCTGTTTCCTACGGTAGGGGCCTCCCTCTGCCGTTCTTGTCGTATTCTGGTTCGCCAGGTTCTGCAGGATGATATCCGTGCGGAACCGTTCTGCCGTCAAGGCCGAACCCGTTATATTGAGAGAATCCAAATACCCCATAAGCCGCTCCTTTTATTTACCCGTATTGTTAATCACATATCTGAGCGTGGAAAGCTTTCCCGACATCCGGGACGTCATCGCTGAATACTCAGTGTACGCCTTCCATAAGTCCAGTTCCTCTTTTTCCACCTGTACGTTATTCCCGTCCGGCCTGGCCTCCGTGTCGTTATCTGTACCGACAACCGCCTGGTACACAGGACCGTTCCCATCTGCCGCCTCTTTTAAGACCTGCTTAAACTCCACCTTTTTCGCCTTAAAATCCGGTGTCTCCACGTTAGCGATGTTATGGCTGGCGACCTGCTGCTTCAGCCACATCGCATCCAGCCCGCTCTGCAGCGCCCGAAACGCTGCGTCCTCAAATAATGGCATATGTACGCTCCTTATCTCATCCGGTATGTCCCATCCGAACCTGCTTATCCGCCTGGGAAAACGCCTCCTTCAGTTCGGTAATCATGGGGAGAACTTCCTCCACCGGTTCCGGACTCTTCTTAATGTTCGCCTGAAGGATCTGATAGTTAAAATATTCATAAAGGGAAGCCAGCCCTCCCGACACCTCATACTGGTGATCCAGTGTGGTTGATAAGTGGGTGACGATAGCCTGCGCCTTCTTAAAATGGGCGTTGCTTCCTTCATAATCGTTCTGTTCCAGGCTCACGAGCCCCTTGTTCAAGCGGTTGATCACCTCGTCAAACAGCAGATTGATCATGTCGCCCTGTGTCATGGTCATGACAGACTGTTCTTTATATCTTGCATATGGGTTTTGCATAATGATTACTCCTTTATCATGATGAGAACTGCTGGGTCAGCCAGGAACTCTGGCTGTTCATGTTGGAAATGGCCTGCTCCATAGCGTTAAACTGCTTCCAGTAACGGGTCCTCTCCAGTTCATACTTGGTATTTAACTTCGACAGTGTCTCGGATATGCGCTTCATCTCATCATAGATCGTGTTGCTGGTAATCAGCACATCCTTGGTACCCGCGTAGCGAACCATGCTTCCCGGACTTCCGCTGCTGACATTGGCTGCTTCCTTGATCGCCGCCTGCAGCTTTACCGCGACGCCCTGCTCCTTATCCGTAAAAAGCTTCCGGATATTGTCAGCATTCGTCGCCACCATGGACTTTAACGTCTCCTCGTCGATGATCAGCTTGCCATTGTCGCGCCAGTTATCGGAGGTCTCGATCCCGATATCGTAAAGCGCAAGCCCCGCGTCCTCTACACTGCTGTAAAGCACCATTCTCATATCACTTAAAAAGCTGGAGACGTTGGAATCGTTATGAAGGAGCCCCTTCTTCGATTTTTCCTCCCAGAGTTCGATCTCCCGGTCACTCATCTCTTTCTTCTGGGCGTCTGTCAGCGGGGCGTACTTCTTGTAGGTTGCCTCCTCCGCCACATAGCTGTTCAGCTCTTCAATCAGAGTGTTATAATCTTCTACAAAACTCTTTAAACTATCTATTATTTTATCAGTATCCCGAGACGTAGTCAAGCTAATTGGGGGGGCACCGGCACTGGTTGTGCCTGTTAATTCTATGGTAATTCCATCCAATTCAAAAGTATTGGTATTTCTCTCCATGGTAACGCCGTCGACGGTGATTTTAGCGTTTTGACCAGCGGTGATTTGGGCGGTCATTTTGGGGTCGTAAGTATAAACAGACGTACCAAATAAATCTTTGATGTACTGGTCTGTGGCATCATCCATGCCGGATATGGAGACACTGCCTCCTCCGCCTGAAATTTCCAGTTTTCCATTCGAAAATGTCACACTGGCTCCGGATGCAGCTTGAATCGCATTCACAATTTCCGTATCCGCGTTCGAACCTGACAGATCAATGACCTGCAATGTGCCATCCGGTGAAGTAATCTGAATGGATCCAGAATTGGGCCTGGGTGACACTACATTGGACTGAACGGTACGAGCCGTTTGCACCAAAGAAATATTTTCTGAACCAAACAGCGCTTTAAGCGATTTTTTTCCCTCACTGTCCGTTCCCGTGGAATCTGTGCCTGCCTTAATTTCCAGAGGACCTGAAGTTCCGGTAATATTAAGCCTTCCATCCTGGAAGGAGGCACTGACTCCTGCCACTGCATTCAGTTTCTGAACCAGCGAATCAATACTTCTGTTTAAATCAATTGTTACGTCTCCTGCGGTTCCTTTTACCGTAATTTTGCCCCGCAGTCCTACCGGATCAGACCCGGATAACAGGTTATCACCCGCGCCGAATCCGAGACTGGCCGCAAATCCTTTGGTCAAATTATCCGCAGTAAAACCAACCTTATGTTCCGCAGACGTCAACACCACCATATCGGTTCCAGGCACAGCAGGATTTTCTCTTGAACTAAATCGTACCGCCTCTGTCCCAAATTTCCGGTCCAGCTGTGAATTAATCGCATCTAAAACGCTCTGTGAGGTCTCATATTTACTGTTTCCGGTTTTCCCCTCCAGCGTAATCTCTACATCTTTTCCATCGACCTGAAACACCAGCTTCTCATCATTTCCGCTGTTTAATACTCTCCTGACCTCGTCTAAACCGATTGCAGTGCTTCCCGTCAGCTCCTTTGAAAAAAGAGAGGACTGAACTCCGGTAGCTTCCACGCCAAACATTGAAGTAAGCAGAGTTCCATAGGTCTGCTTCATCGTAATGTTTGATATCGCACCAGTCGAAGTCGATTCCATAATAAACTTATCCGCCGCTGAAGAATACGACACTTTCACTCCCGCATCGCTGTTATTAATGGCACTGATGACATCGCTCAGCGTGGAATTATCCGTCAGCCCCTTGATTGACACACCGTTAATCTCAAACTCATATCTTCCGCCCTGGGGTTTATTGGCAAAGTTCATATTTTTCAGGGAAGTTCCGTAATCGAGCTTATTGGAGAATCCAGTCCCAAATCCAAGATTTTTCACGGTATCCGCATCTCCTGAGGATTGAATAATCACTCTTCTCGAAGAGTCCACAGAATTGGAGGTTGGATTTCCCGCTGCATCCAACTGCACTAATTCCATGGTTCCGCTATTGCTTCCCGATGCCGGTGTATATTTCATACCAACCGCAGTACCGAAATTCCGATACAGCGCCTGGTTAATATTCTTTAACGTGTCCGTATCATCTGCACCTGCCGTAAATGTGATTGTACGATTCACCCCATCCAGCGTAGCCGAGAACGAATATGTACTGCCATTTGTAAACTGCCTTAATTCCGCGCCGCTGCCAACCGGTGTTCCGGTCACATTTCCCGCCGTTTTCACAGTACAGGCCGTGGCGAGACGGTCAATCGAGTCAATCTTCATGCTGCTGACCGCATTTCCTGACACCGATGTGACCTTGATATTCGACGAACTGCTGACACCGGTCATGGTATTGTATAAGCTGCTGCTCATCAGGTTCGTGTCGCCGCTTCCATAATAAGAGAAATACTTATCGCTGAAGGTATTGATCTTCGTTATGAGGCTGCGGTAGATATCCTGCTTCCACTCCAGCTGCTGTTTTAGTCCGGTCTGCTTGTCGATCTTGGACTGGGTTCCAGACAGCATGCTCTGTACCATGCTTTCCGTATCCATGCCAGAGGCAAGCCCCGCTATATAGTTTTTATTGCCGCTGTTGCTGACGGTATTAATCGATGACGTCGATGACATCGCGCTTCCCCCTATCTTTTCTGATTATAGAGCATGCCCTTCGCTCCCTGGTCCATCTGTTTTAAATATCCTGTAAATTTCGTATTTGTGTTGTTCTTCCTGATTTTCTCCTGCAGAAGATCCCTGACCCGTTCCATCTCGGCCCGCGCGCCGGGCTCCAGTTCCTGTATTCTCGATATCACACGGAAGATTTCCTGACCCTCAGAAAAAAGTGCCTGTTCCTCTTCATTTAACGTCCTGAAATCCCACCTGTTCTTCGAAATCTCATAGAGCCGCCTGCCCTCCGGTGAAAAATGCTTCATCGCCTTCATCCGCTCATCAATTCCGTCTATCTCTTCGATCAGGCGCTGCCTGGCCGCGATCCCGGCCTCAAACTCTTCCGCCTCCCTGTATTCCTGCGAGGCGATGCGGCTGGTCTCCTCCTCATACTGAAGAAAGCAGGCTTTCTTCTCATGGAGAAGTTTCCGCATCTCATCAAGCATCTCCATGATTTTCCTCCTGCTTCTCTTCCTCTTCTTCGGCCGTCATTGCCCGTAAATTTCTGGACAACTGGAATACCTTTAATAAGTCGACCTTATCCGATGCCTCTTTATTATTCTCAACCGTCAAATACAGCTCTGTACGGCAGATCTTCATATCCTCAGGAGCCGATATTCCCAGACGCACCTTGTCTCCCTTTACCTCGGTAACGAATATCTCGATATCGTCGCCGATTTTGATTGATTCGCCCTTCTTTCTGGATAGTATCAGCATTCGTCATCCCCCGCTTCCTCATCGAAAATAGGCTGTCGTATGGCGTAATCCTGTTCCAGGATCACCTGTACCGCCAGATTCGTCTTGTGGTTGATGATAATCGGGCTCTTTAAATTGACTGTAGATTTGCGGAAGGTATCCCCTATGACCATGAGGACCCAGCAGTCTAAATCGTCCTCGGGCACTGCCTGAAGCATGATCAGAACGTCCTGCATGACCACCGGTGCGTAATCCCGCCTTACCTCCAGGGGATTCAACATGATAAAGCAGACATTCTTCTGTTCAATCGACTGCAGCCAGCAGATTCCATTTCCCATGTTGGAATCATTGACCAGAACGAACTGGGTGAACTCCTCAAAGCCAAAGATCGGCTGCTTAAACGTTATGATATTTTTCTCTTCTATTTCGAGGATTCCAAAATCTCTTGTCTCTATCTTCAAGTTTTTCCCTCCGCATCTTTCACCATGTTATTCTTCATAAGCCGGATTTGCACTCGGCGGAACGTACATGGGCTCACCTATGTACTCGATATCCACTCTTGGATACTGCTCCACATTTACATTCAGCTCGCCCGGCACGTAAACCGATTCCGTCTTCTGTACCTTCGGCTCAAAATTCACGGAGGCCGGTGCGAAATCAATGGCCAGATCCGCCGGAGTCCAGGAAATATCCGCTCCCACGGAAGGGATAAATCCGATTCCTGTCGTCACATTCGTCTGCGCGAGCATCTGATTTTTCATGATATCCGCCACCGTGACTCCATCCTGAATCTGCATCATCTGGTTGCCGACTCTCGAATACTGGGCTGTTGCATCGGCGGCGGCTTTCAGCCCCGCCTGGGCCGCATCACTCATCAATCCCCTGGCCGTCTTAAATCCCATGCTGTCTCTGGAGCGTGAGCTATCAATATTTACTTTAATATTTTCAGATTTCATATTCAGGTGCCCCGGGTTCTGTATGATGCCGATCTCCGGGTCCGGGATCTCGCTGTCCAGCCTGGCCCGCTGCGACGTCATAGACAACCTGATGGGCGTTGTCGTAATTTTCAATACATTCATGTCATGACACCTCTTCTCCTGATATTATTTCATGAAATCAAAAATCGAGGGTGGTATAATGCTGGATCCAAGCTGCAGGGTTACCATCCAGGCTGTTTCATAAGACTTGTTATTGACGGCCTCCGTCTCCACGCTTACCGCCTCCAGATTCTTCTGGGTCTCCTTGAGATTGACAAGGCCGCTCTCCAGACGATCCTTCGTGCGGTCTAAAAGCTTCTCCCTTGTACCGATCTCAGAGGTTGCTATCGAAATATTGCTCTGCTTCTTCTTAAGCTGTGTAAGCGTGTCCATGGCGCCGCTCTTATCTCCATCCTTTAACTGGCCTTCTATCTTCCCAATCAGGCTGTACAGGTTATTGGGGAGTCCCTGATCATCGGTACCATAGCCCAGCACATCAACACCCGATGTGGAAATCCGGATTCCGGTTCCTGCCGTGTTCGTGCCGCTGGCGTAGGTTCCAAAGCCAATATCCAGATAAACCGGTTTATTTTCATTGAAATGGGTAGCCGGATCATCCGGGTCATAAGCGTCTACCGCCTTGCCGTTAAACAGCAGGTTTCCATCCGCGTCCAGCGTAAATGGCGCCTCCCCGTTTGCCGAACCGGAAAACAGGAATTTATCTCCATATCTGGCATTCATGGTCTGTAGAATCTCTTCCTTCAGTCCTCCCAGCTCCTCGGCAATCGCATCCAGAATGTCCTGGCTGCTGGCGCCGCCCGCCCTGGTTGCCTTCTCGAAAACGGTCTCCAGTATAGAATTAATCGTTGCAATATTGGAATCTGCCGTGTCCAGCTCTCCCACTGCATTTTTCACTGTATTGATATGTTCCTCGCTCCTGGCGATCTGATCACGCACGGTAAATGCCTTGGCAGCCGCCGCCGGATCCTCGGAAACATGATTATACTGCCTCTGAGAAGTCAGCTTCAGGTTTGAGGACGCCAGATTCGCTACATTTCTCTGGAGGTTCCTGTTATACATTGCCGTCATCATATTTTCTGTAATTCTCATATGCCCCTCTTTACCTTCCTACCAACCCCATCTGGTTGATAATCATATCCAGCTGTTCATCCATGGTTGTCATCAGTCTTCCCAGTGCCGAGTATGCCTTGTTATAGGTCATCATGTTAATACCTTCTTCGTTAAGTGACACTCCCGACACGCCCATGCGGTCCGATTCCACGCTCTCCGCAATTGCGAGAGACGCCTTGAGCCTGGAGTCATTGGTCTTTTTATCGGTTCCCAGTGTATTGGTGTATCCCGTGATGAACTCACTGAAGGTCCCAGTAAATTTGTCACTGCCTTCCCCGAATTCAAAATCCTTCTCCAGAGCCGCTTTCATGGCAAGAATATCCTCATTATCGAGATCTCCATCCGGATTCTTTTTTCGGATAATATAGGCGGAATCCTTTGTCCACATATCACTGATCCGGATATTGCCGGCGCTGACCTTTCCATTAAAATCTCCCTGAATCAGAGTCTTAAACGGTCCCGGCTTATTCGGATCATCCTCGTGAACCATGCTGTTAAATACATTTGCCATGGTCTGCGCGAAATCGTCCAGTTTTCGCTCATAGTAGGGAATTCCTGCGTTCAATGAATTATTGCCGGTCAGCATATCTTCGAATCCCTTGATTGCTCCGGCCCCCAGATTGGCCGTCGTCCCGTCTCCCCAGGAAAGCGTGGTTCCATCCAGTCCGATTCTCACCGCATCGTTGCTGTAATTTCCGCCGTTGGCGTCGACCACCAGCTTCCCGCCCAGCTTCACCTGAATTCTTCCCTGATCCAGTGAAATGACTTCCAGCTTCCCGTATCGTGACAAATCGTCGAGAATGGTATTTCTCTGATCCAGAAGGTCATTCGGTCCGTAGTTCACGCCGTCATAATCATCGTTGACAAATATCTCGTGGGCGATGGACTTATTCAAATCGCTGAGCTGTTTTAACTTCGTGTTAATGTCATCCACAGCGATAGACAGATCATTTTTCGTCTGTTCCTCCAGACTCTTTAAGTTGGTATCGTATTCATTCAGCACCTGGGTAATGCCCTTAAATGCATTCAGCACAATATTGGCGTTGGTCTCCTGGTACGGATGCTGGCTGAAATCCGCCAGTGCCTGAGAAAGTACGGTAAGCGCATCCTTGATACCGGTCCCTTCCACCTCGGGATCACTCAAGATACCTTCCATCTGCTCCATGACAGCTGCCTTCTGGTCGAAATAACCCACGTCCGAATACTGCTCCCGGAATTTCGTATCCAGATAGGGATTTCTGATCTGGCTCACACCGCTTGCGTCCACGCCCTGGCCAGCCAGCGGTATGGAGCTGTACTGGAACCTGTCGCTTCCGTAAACCTGTACGGAAACGGTATCGAGGCGTTGTCTCGTATAGCCCTTTGTATTAATATTGCTGATGTTGTTGCCGATGATATCGAGAGCCTTCTGGTTCACCATCAGCCCGCGTTTGGCCGTTTCCAGCCCCATAAATGTCGGTCTCAATTCTTCACTCTCCTATACCGGTCCCCCATCAGACCTTTTTCTCAAACCGCTGGCCTTTGGGTCCCACCGTCTTCCCGTAGATGCCGGTTGGATTTCCCACCAGCCGCGCATCCAGTCCCATCTTCTCCAGTTCCGACTTAGCCAGGCTTTCCGCCTTTTCATTATAAAAACGGATATTACCGATCGCCCCATCCAAACGCCGGTATAAGTCTGTCAGCTGTTTCCGTTCCTCTCCGCCGCACGACTCCGCGACCTCCTGAAGCGTCTTTCCAGTAAGCCCCATTCTCCCAAACAGTTCCTGACGTCTCTGCTCCATATTCTGAAGCTGTTTATCCATGGCCTGCTGCATCATGATGGATTCCTCGATCTTGTCAAGTTCCTTTGTCATCAGAAGCCCCAGTTTTTCCACCTGCTTCTGTTCCATTTTTTCAAGCATTTCTGTATATTCCGTCAGAAAACGAATTATCTCTTCCAATTTTTTTCCCTCTCTATAAACCGCTCATCAGCCTTTTCGCAATCTGTTCCGCCGACACCTGGTACGTGCCTTCGGACACCTGCTGTTTTAACGCCGCGATCTTATCCGCCGGGGCGCCCTCGTCCATGGACTTCCTAAGCGTCGCCGCAAATGACGATGCTTCGCTCTTTTTCGCGCCGTCACTGCTGATGCAGATGGCGTCACCACGCATTTTTTTATCGGCCGATGCCGGGACAGAAACGGATTTTTCTGCATGCCTGCCACTGTTTACCGCGTTTTGATAAACGGAATAATTCCTCGTAACTTTCACATCCATATCCCCGACTTCCTTTCTCTCACTGATTGTTCTGCTAACTCTATAATATTTATCGGACAGTATCCTGGAAACTTTATAGTTTGAGGGATATTTTTTAGTTTTTTTGAATTTATTTTGGGGGAGTGATGTACTTTTATGGATAAAAAAACGAACCTGCGGCGGCGGAAGGGCTCAGAAAATGAATTCTGAGGCCGGCGCCGCTTGACTGGTTCGTTTTGGGGATAGTTTGGTTTAGTAAGTTTTATAGGATAATTTATTTTGAAGTGGTTCAATGACGAGGTTCCTTTTTCACCATCAGGATTGCCTGAATCAGTGCGCTGGTCACCTCTGAGGCGAACATCTCCTCATTCTTTCTTCTGCGTTCGTCATCCTGTTCATTCATAACCACATAGTGCGGCTTCAGGCGGTTCAATGCCAGCGCAGCAATATCTTTTTTACACTTATCGCATTTGCAGCAGTTAAAGCGGTCGAGTGTTGCATCCAGCTTCGATATAACCAGTTCCTCCATCAGGTTGACCAGAACCATATTCTGTTCTTCCTTTACTGGCATGGAAACCGCCGGCCGGCGAATAGCCTTCGCCATACTGGCGGCAGTCGGAACAGGAGATATATTTCCCATAAGTCCGGCAGCTCCCGCTTCCATGGTGACGGCGCTTTCATCCACCCCGGGAACGACATTTCCTCCCTTTTTCGCGGCAGAAGGCATAATCTTCCGGTACATCATCTCTTTATCTATTTCTGATCTGCTCTTAGCCATTTGCTTCAAGCCCCCTTTGGAAGAGTTCGTCCGCCAGTTTCTCATAGTCCTTTACTGCATTGCAGGCAGGAGCATATTCCAGCACTGATTTCTGCAGCGACTGGGCTTCACGAAGTGCCACGCTTTCCCGGATGTAGGCGTTCATGACCGGGAAATCCAAATCAGCAGCCACCATATTAAGCGTGCCTTCCACTTCTCTGCTGAACCGGGTTCTCGGGTTATGCTTCGTTAAAAAAGCCCCTAAAACCTTTATATCGGGATTACAGTAGCTTTTCACCCGTTCAATTGTCTCGTTTAACTGCATAATTCCCTGCAGGCTGAAAATGTCCGACAGCATCGGCATCAAAATATAATCAGCCGCTGTAAATGCATTTACCGTCAGAATTCCCAATGCCGGAGGAGAATCAATAAATATGTAATCGTAATAGGGCTTCAGCGAATCCAGGGCCATCTTCAAAAGGAACTCTCTTCTTGCCCCTGTAAATTCAAGTTCAATACTGCTGAGCAAAATATTGGAAGGAATCAGGTCCACCAAAGACGATTTCTGAACCGCATACTTAGGCTTTAATTCTCCCTTCAAAACATCGTAAATCGTTGCACAGCCATCTGTTTCAGCGCCCATACTGAAACTTAAATTCCCCTGTGGATCCATATCCACCGCCAGTACCCGGTAACCTTTTGACTTAAATACCGAGGCAAGCACATACGCCGATGTCGTCTTTCCGACACCGCCCTTTTGATTTGACAACGCAATGGTAGCTGCCATGAGAATTCCCCCATAACTTACAATTTTCCACACAATATGACATTATTGTTATTATAGCAAGAAACAGGAAAACATACAATTGGATTTTTCTTCCGGTTAGAGGCATTTACTGCTTGTTTTGGCACACTTATACTTCCTTCAGGTGTTTCTCCAGCATTTCGCACAACCTCGGAATCTGAGACTCAAACTCCACGCCATACCATCTGGAGCTGCCGGAAGCAGCGGTTGCCTCAATACAGAGAACGACAAAATCCGCAGCCAATGTCAACGCGCTCGCCAGGCTCAATCCACGCATTACACCGCCCAATACCACCGAGGAGTAGAGATCACCAGTTCCATGGTAACTTTGAGGACAACGATGAGTAAAGTAGGAAAAGCTCTCTCCGTCACGATTCAGATAGGCCACTCCCAATTTTTCAGGTTCAAAGCTGACACCGGTCAGAACAGCCGTTTTACATCCCAGCTCCAACAGCCGCTCCAGCATTTCCCGGATATAAGCCTCATCATAATCCGTACGGTAAGGCATACCAGTAAGCAGACTGGCCTCCGTAATATTGGGCAGAATCACTTCCGCCTTCGCACAAACCTTCGCCATAGCCGCTGGAAACTTCTCATCAAATGCAGGATATAGCTTCCCATTGTCCGCCATAGCCGGATCAACCAGCACCAGATTATCCCCAGTGGCAAACTGATCAAAGAAATCGCAAATCTGCCCGCACTGTTCCGCCGATGCAAGGTAACCGGTATAAATACCATCAAATGAAATCTGCTCCGTCTTCCATGCCTCGGAGATCGGCGCAATCTGATCGGATAAGTCCTTACAGGTAAAATTCTTAAACATCGTATGCGTGGACAACACCGCCGTTGGAAGGATACCGCATTCCACTCCCATAGCAGAAATAACAGGAAGCGCAACGGTAATAGAACAGCAGCCAACACAGGATATATCCTGTAGAGTAATAATTCGTTTCATTTATCAAATCCTCCTTATATGTATACTTATTACAGTGAAGTATAACAAATATTGGACTGGTCATAAATACCCAGAGCATATGAAAATGACCAGTCCAGTTATAGCGGCGGCGGCCTGCAGGAATAGAAAAATTAAATGTTGAGAGGAGAGATGCGCTAATGGGCAGATAGGCAGATGAGAAATGATAGATAATTCCGGAAATTTGAAATATAGCGCGATAATATTTTCACTCTAAATATAGGTAAAAAATAAAATGTCCTATAAAATTACGTTTAAAACAATAACAAAAGTCATTGCATTTTACTCTCATTTATGGTATAATCCACTTGTATTTACATTATCTTTGGCATTTCATCTGCCAAATACGCAAATCATGATATTTCATATACCGGCAGTATCGCCGGGTATTTTCAAAAATGGTTACTGGGAAAAGGCCCGCTGACAGCTGCATTTTACGGTATTTTATAAAACAAAACCAGAAAATGTTTTTATTTTACCTGCCATGTGCCAGGAGTCTGCCGATCTATTTCCCTGCCAAACAGGAAAGGGGAATTCTATGGGGCAAAAGGATATTTCTCTGGTTCGTTACTTTGAAGACGAGGACCGCTATGCGGATTTAATTAATGGCTTTATATTTGGCGGAGAACGGGTTGTTTCGGGCGCTGATATCCAGGAGCTGGATTCCCGTATAACAGGATTTTTATCAAAGATCAAAGACGGATTTAAGATTCAGAAATACCGGGATTCTGTAAGAAAAGTAGTATTGGGTCTGGGATTTGCCATCATTGGCCTTGAAAATCAGGATCGAGTGCATCACGCCATGCCCATTCGGATTATGCTGGAAGACGCAGCCGGTTACGATAAACAGATGCGTCGAATCCAGAAGCATCACCGGAACAGAAAAGATTTACATGGCGATGAATTTCTGGGAGGCTTCTCTATCCGCGATAAGGTATACCCAGTCATCACCATCTGCATTTATTACGGTGACAAACCTTATGATGGAGCGAAAGAACTATATCAAATCCTGGAATACGAAACCTTACCGGATAAACTGAAAGTTTTCTTAAACAATTACAAAATACACGTCCTCGAAATCAGAAGTTTTCATGATATCGATCGTTTTAAAACCGATTTACGTGAAGTATTCGGATTTATTCAACGCTCCGGCGACCCTGCTGAAGAACAAAAATTTACATTTGAGAACAAAGAAAGGTTTCAGAAATTGGACGAGGAGGCCTTTGACGTCATAACAACGGTAACCGGTTCGAAAGAACTGGAACTTATGAAGAATGAATATAGGGATGAAAGGGGGAAAATCAATATGTGTGAGGCAATACTGGGAATGATTGAGGCGGGAAGAGTGGAGGGACGGACTCACGGAGAAGCTAAGATTGTAGCTATAATCAGGAAAAAATATATTAAGAAGAAAAATTTACAAATTATCTCTGATGAACTGGAACTGGATTTCTCCTATGTAAAAGAAGTGGTAGACTTGATTCATGAGCATCCGGACTGGACAGACTTGCAGATAGGGGAAATGCTGATAATGCATGATAACTTTTAAGATAAACGACACAGACATAGGGATAGGCTATAAATGATTCATAGAAATATTAATTAACTTTAATATGTGATATCTTAACCCACATTATATTGTTTGAAAGGAGCGGTCTGTCTGAAACAAACCGCCCCCCTTAAGGAATATGAATATTAATATAATTACTGTAATAACTGTAATACGGACTGCGGCTGTTGATTGGCCTGTGCAAGCATCGCCTGTGCAGACTGAACCAGTACGCTGTTCTTGGTATAATTCATCATTTCCTTTGCCATATCTACATCACGGATACGGGACTCTGCGGAAGTGATGTTCTCTGTGGTAACACCTAAGTTGTTGATGGTATGCTCAAGACGGTTCTGAATAGCACCGAGTTTACCACGGCTGGTGGATACGGTGTTGATGGCGGTTTTGATCTTGCTCATGGCTGCAGATGCACCGTCTCTTGTACTAATGTCTACGCTGTTTAAGTCTAAAGCGCTAACATGCATATCAGCAATACTTAAATCCAGCTGATTATATGATTCGCTCGTGTCTCCGATCTGCAACTTTAATCCGCCACCTGCTGAAAGTCCAGCTCCATCTACCAAGGCATATGCATGAGCTAAATCTGAGCCAAGTTTAGAGCCTTCAAAAGAAATCTTTGAATCTATTCCTGCATCAGCAAGCATTTTATTAATATCATTTGCCGTATAAGTAGCTGTACTCAAAAGATTTAAAGACGATGTGCCATCAGCATTTAATTTTCCACCTATTGGATTAGTATCGGTTCCAACAGCACCTGTGATTGTTAATGTTTTATTATATTCTGCACCAGCTTTATTGGCTGTAACAGTAATATTATTCCATGTAAGCGCAGCTTGCTTTGCCGCCTTTGCTTCGGTTTCAGCCATAACATCCGTTGCTGCACCCACATCTTTTGTAGTAAAATCTTTATTTACTTTGACATTAATTTTTCCCACAGCTTCTGATGGAGTTCCGCTCACACCATTAATCAACGCATCTAAATCACTCTGTGTAATTTTTGTATTCTCTGCCAACGTAATTGTAAGTGTATGGCTGGCAGCCCCGGTTCCCCATTCTGCCTTAGAAGCAGTAACACCGTCATTTGTTGCAATATGTACTTTATAGCCATCCGGTGCTGTAATTGTAAAATTGACTCCTGTTTCCGCTATTCCAGCTGCAACTGCATCCGCAGTTGCCCCTGATGATCCGACTCCCATCGTGCCATCCAACAACTTAATCCCATTAAAATCCGTTCCATCAGCAATACGATTAATCTCATCCTTCAAAGCCGAGATTTCGTCCTGTAAAGCTTTTCTGTCAACATCATCCGTATAAGTACCATTTGCAGACTTTGTAGCCAACTCTGTCATACGGTTTAACATAGAATGCACTTCCTGTAATCCGCCTTCAGCCGTCTGTACTAAAGAAATCGCATCCTGAGAGTTATCTGTAGCTGCTTCCAGCCCCTTAATCTGTGCTCTCATCTTTTCAGAAATAGCTAAACCAGCAGCATCATCTCCTGCTCGGTTAATCCTGTAGCCAGATGACAACTTCTCTAATGATCTTGCTACTGCACTGTTGTTGATCCCCAACTGTCTGTTGGAATTGAGTGCCATAATGTTGTGCTGAATCCTCATAATATTACCTCCATGTAATTTTATATTGGGACTTCCCTGTCCCTCATAATAAATAAGTATCTCCAATGTCGGACGGGCCCTGTCTGACACCGGACCGAGCTTCTAAAACATACCATCTTTTCCACTCTGTAATATATATCGGACGATTTTACCTTTCCCTTCATCGTAAAAGTGCACAAAAATCAATTTGATTTTTGTGCACTCTATCCATAAAGGCTCTCTTCAATATAAAATTCTTCCAGTGAAAGATTATGCTCCTTCAAATACCGAGCCACATCAATTCCCACATAGCGGAAATGCCACGGCTCATATCCAATCCCTGTTATTTCTTCTTTTCCCTCATCATATCGCAGAGTAAACCCATAATCCTGCGCGTGTTCCCGAAGCCATTTTCCTTCCGGAGTCTTCTCAAATGCCCGTTCCAACTGGTGATAGGACCGGGTATAGAAGTCAACTGCCAACCCGAGACAGTGTTCTCCTGATCCGGGTATTGACAGGGTCTGGCGTGCCAGCGTATACGATTCTTCCTTCGAACGGCCCTTTTTCACATAAGCGGAAACTTTCCTGTTAAACAGCTTCTCCTGTTTATCCAGCGTCCGGTAACCAGAACATACCACGGGTGACAGGCCTTCTGCCTTCATGGCCTCTAACATATTCATCAGCGGTTCATAAATCCTTTCATCTACCTTCTGATCCGTTCCCGGCACATCTCTCAGTGTTACCACATAATCCTCCGGAACCGGGTATTCAGCATTAGTCAGGATCAGACACCACATATCTTCCGGTTTAATTACCAATTCTTCCTGCCGTTCCATTTCATAATCTGCCGATTTCACAGATTCCTCTATCTCGTTACCTCTGGTACCATCTTCCCTGATATCATTTCTTACAGCATTATCTCCGGTAACAACCTCTTCAGGACGCGCCGCCAGCATTTTATCACCATCAACCACCGCTGCTTCAACCACAATTTCTGTGCTCTTTTTCGCCTCCGCTGCCTTCCGCTCCTGCACAGTAAAATGCGCAGAAATATACAGAAGCATAAAAATCAGTAAAAATGTATATATCATAACCCGCCGGTTTCTAACCACCTTCCGGTCCTCCGGCTTCTTCTTTCCCATCTATTACGCTTCCTCCTGCCTGCCAGACTAACGCCCATTTATCATAGCCGCCACACCTTTTTAACAGGTCCGTAATCAGCCAGCCCTATCGTTTCCCGCACTGCGTCCTATTATCTACCGAATCCGTCTCAACTGATCACTCTGCCGTTTCAAAATATACCGGTAAAGCAAATCCTCCTGCTTCGTGGCCATCTCCATAAACTCACAGCCATACCCAAATTCCCCATCCGGACGGTCCACGCTTCTGCGCACCTCACAGGTAAAGAGCATAGAGTCACCCATGGCAGGTATCACAATATTAAAACGGTCATTCACCTTAAACGCCTCCCGGCTGCGGAACATGAGCCCGCCCAGGCTGATGTCCACCAGATGTACTTTTAAACCGTTATAGTCTGTGGATTCCTCTTCCATATCAAGGATATCATCCCCTCGCATGCAGTTATAGATGACACCCGTGTCCCTGGTACTGATACGGAAATACTCCCGGCGCTCATCATTTGTCGCCTCGTTCAAATCGATCACACGGGCCAGCTTTGGAGATGATAAATAAACACGCCCAATCAGCACTTTAAAACCGATCTGTGTGTTATAAATCTCGATCTTGACCAGTAGATTATACGGTATGGAAGGAAGTTCATTTCTCGAACTGCCGATATCAATAAAATTCTTTCCAATCCGGTGCATGACCCCCATGGTGATTAAATCATTGTTTTTGGCCTTTATCACACAGGAAGATCCAACATATCCGTCTGACAAATCAACCATGTCGCGTACCCCCGTTTTTCTGTCATCTCATTCTTATCGTTACCATTCAGTTTCTCTATTGCACTATTTTGCAGGTTCCTCTTTTTTCTTTCCAGAGGCCAGATTTCTTCGGATCCTTCCGCTCGCTGCGTTCTCTTTGCCGCGAGCCGGCGTAGCCGCTGCGGCTGCGGCCGCTTCCACTCCCCGGATTGACGCCGAGGTTTCGATCAGCTTGCAGTAAATAGCCGCCACCACCTCGTACAACTCCACCGGTATGTTACTCCCAACCTCCAGCATGCAGAGAAGTGAAGCAGCGCTGTCGTCCTTGAATACCGGAATCCCCTTTTTCTCTGCAATATCTATGATATGCTCCGCCACGGTTCCATAGCCAGAGGCGATGACAACCGGGGAAGCGTCTTCTTCCGCGTTATATTTTAAGGCAACCGCCTTGTTTTTCTTATATTTTGACATCGACGCCTGTCCTCCTGTACGGAAGATTTTTAAATACATCCATCAGTGAACGCACATGGTCCAGTCCGCTGACTTCCACTTCCGCCGCATGGTATCCATACTCCTCCATAATCTTTCTGAAATCAGGCGTAAGCCGCCCAAACACGGCTGCGTATGATTCCGGACAGTACAGATAAAACTCCATCTCCCTGCCGGCCACCTGAAATTCCGCCTCCATCTGGCCGATTCCCGGAATATCGAAAGTGATCAGCACATGGACGTGGTCTTCTCCATCGCGCTCCTGCCCGCTGCCGCCTTCATCTTTTGGATCGATCCAAAGTTCTGAAAATGCCTTCATCCCCTGGTATTCCACTGGTATGACAAAATGAAGCAGCGGCGTATAGTTGCATGGTGAAGACAGAAGGCTTGTGATAATTTTCTCGATCTTCTCACCGTTTAAGCTGTTCATGGGAGTCTCCCTGTCCTGCTTCCTGATGATCTCCGCCAACGTATCCATGATTCGGGAACGGTTCTCCCGGTATTCCGGGCTGCCAAACTGGTTTACATAATCTCTAATAAGGCTTTTCAGCTGGTCCTTGTCCTCCCGGCTGTTTACATGAATCAGGAGATTCAGTAACGCCTCCTGCAAATAGGACTCATTATCCTGATACCGAGACATATTATAGAGAAGATTCGGTATCATCCGTTCCGTCTGAGGGGAGAATAAAACGCTGTTCTCCAACTCCTTCAGAGCATCTAAAATATCCGCTTTGACTGCTTCCCATTCCGTTAGACTATTTTCTTTCTCTGAACCACGTCCATCCACGCCGCTGCTCTGCCACAATCCGCCGGCCTGCCGCGCCCCGGCCTCGCCAGTCTCACTGCCTTCCATATCCCCTTGTCCTCCGGCCCCCTCGATCATGGCGCGGACCCGGTCCGACAGCATTCCAAAAATCCCGGATAAATTCCGGCTTCCCGCCAGCTGACTGGATAAGTACTCCAGGCTGTTGGCCACGGAATCGAGAACATCATTTCTCGACACGCTTCCATTTACCGCCTTCAGGAAATCGGCCATCTCCAGCCGCAGTTCCGGCTTTTCATACAACAGGTTTCTCAGGAAATCGAACAGCGGTCCCTTAAACAGCGTGGACGCATATTCCTGATCCACCAGTTCTCCAACGATATCATCGGGGTTGATGAGCAGCGAATGAAACAGCTGTCTGATTTCCTGCGTCATGGTGTTGTTGTTCACTGGAAGGAGGCTGATAATCTCCTCCAGCATATAGATATTCTTTAAATAGTTGACAGTCACAGCCGGATCCTTCAAAAGGTTCATGAGCGTCGCCGCCCCGGCCTCCTTCTGGAACACGTTGTGCTGGCCCAGCAGTGCACTTCCCGACGGGTTCTTCGTGATATGCCGGATTTCCTGCATATCGAATGGCACGGATGGGTCTTTCTGCGCCCTGTCGGGCTGAATGATATTCTTGTTAATCACAGGGGACGTCACCCGTAAAATATCTGCCATTACCTGATTCCTTTCCTGATTTCTCCGTCAAGATAATAGAAGGAACAGCTCTCTTCCCGCTTTACAATGGTCATCTTACAGTCCCCGATATTGATCACGGTTCCCGGATGGACCTCGGCCGCTGTCAGCCGGCATTTACCCACCTCACGAAGCTGGCGTGACAGATCGGCCGCCTGCGTCTTTAACCGTTTCTCCTTTAGATTGTGGATCGGCGCCTCTAACTTGAGCTTTGCCAGGCGCTCCTTCTGCCTCGGTGTAATGCTGCCATCCTTCAGCTTTCCGTTCAGGTAGCTGATGTCCTTAGCCGTCTCCGCCTGTTTTCTGGAGACAGCCACCAGATCAACGCTGATCTTCTCCACTTCCTCCATCAGCTGCGGCGTTACGCCCAGCGTTACTATTGTGGATACATGGCTGGAAGCTCCCACAGTCTTCACATTCATGCAGTTATGAACCGCACAGCTTCCGGCTATAAATGCCCCCCGTTTTCCAATCAGAGTCAGATCATGGCCACAGGATACTTCCGAGCTGATGATATACTCAGCCTGAATATTGTGCTGCGCATAAATGGTACAATCCTCCAGGAACTTAGCAGTAATGTCCGCTCCAGCTTCCAAAACGCCGCTCTTCATTCCCCGCATCCCCTTATGGAGTAAGATACTTCCGCCCGCCTGCAGAACCGCGCCTTCCACGATTCCCATGACCGTGATGTCACCCTTAGCCTTAACGGTATATCCTTCAAAGACGTCACCGTGAATGGTGACACTCCCTGTAAAATCAATATTTCCTATGGAATTATCTACATTTCCCGGCACGACGAAGACATTTTCCACCTGAAACCTGCCGTTGCGAAAGGTTAAGTTGCCTTCGCAGGCGGTCAGGAGCTTATCGCGCTCCTGGGAGTAGACAACATTTTTTCCCTGTGGAATCGGGGGCATGGTACCATTCTTCCCCCTGACCGGCTGTCCGAAGACATCCATTCCATCCTGCGGCTCGGTGGGCATGGTCAGTTCGCAGACCAGTTCCCCCTTCTGCACATTATGGATCAGGTTCATGCTCTTAAAATCGATGCCGCCGTTTCCTTTTGAAGCATACTTTATTTTCGCTTCACGGGGAAAATAGTCCTTAATGCGGCCGTCATTTCCATCAATCGCCGGGGTTCCCCTGGCTATGAGAAACATCTGGCGGTATAATTTTTCTGCCGCTATGGTGTTTACCTTTTCTACGTCGATTCCGTGTATGATTCGGTGTGCTTCCAGCTCCTGTTCGATCTGTTCCCGGGTAATATCGCTGCCGCCGCCTGAAGGTTCTATAAGCATCAGAGACACCGCCATTCGGTCGTCTGACACCGTCAGCTCGACACCTGCGTCCCGATATTCTTCCTCGCCGGAAGCTTTCCGGCTCTCAGCCGTACTCTCATTTTCCAGATTACTACGGCTCATTCTGCCGCCCTGGCTGCCAGAGCTTCCATAGTTTGAACCGATGTAATCCGAACCACCAGAATCCTTTACGCCCAAACCATCTGCTTCCGCCTCTGTGCCTGCCGTATACTCTGTCTCCTCAGAGCCGTTTTCGCCTGTCAGTTCTCTTTCCAGCCGTTCTCTTCGCGTTCGTTCGGCATCATTCCAGTCTTCGACTGTCTCTATGCGCTGATCTCTGCTCTCCGTCATTTTACTGTCTTCGGTCTGGGGCCGAACTTCGCGCTCGTTCTGTTCATCTTCCCCGCCATTGTCGAGTAATTTAGAAAACATGCTAAAAATCAGGCTCTTATCGCTCATGGGATTCCCCCTTTTTATGTAGATACTTCAAGTTTCGATTAGCGGAGATTGTTGATCATTTCCTCCATCTGATCCGCCGCGCTGACAATCCGGCTGTTTAACTGGAATGCCCTCTGGGCCTGGAGCAGATTAATCATTTCCGTGGGGACATATGTACTGGAAAGCTCCAGTGTACCCCTTAACAGACGGCTTCCCGCCTCATTCTCGTCCATGTCATCTATCGGGACCCATTCTCCGGAAACGGCGCCTGTCCCGTATAAGTTCTTTCCCACTGGAATCAGTCCATCCGGATTCTCACACGTATATAAGCCGATCACCTCGCTGAGCCCGCTTAAATTCAGCTCATTGGTAGACTGCTTCTTTCCGTTGCTGCCCTCCACCGTCTTGTATTCCAGCTCGATGCGGTCTCCATCACGACTGAGCACGTAATGGCCGTCCCGTGTCGTTAGATAGTTTCCTTCATCTGTGGCCGATATCTGAAACGCCCCGTCTCTTGTATAATATGGCTCCTCCGCGTCTTCATCCTCGGATTCCACCGCAAAATACGCTTTTCCGAGAATGGCAAAATCCAGATCCCGCTCCGTTTTTTCGAAGATTCCCTGCTCAAACACGGTCTCCGCACCGTTGGTTTTCACGCCGTGGCCCACCTTCTGGTCTGCGTTTCTCGTATCCATCTGCGTATAGAGCAGGTCGTCAAAGGAGCTTCGCAGCACCTTGTAGCCCGGGGTGCTGACATTTGCCATGTTATTGGCAGTCACATCAAGCTCCGACTGAAACGCGTTCATGGCCGAAATCGCTGTATAGTATGATATATTCATCCGTTATTTCCTCCTACAGCTTCCCGATCTCCGAAGCTGATTTCTGGTTCATCTGATCCACGATTGTCAGAGCCCTGCTGCACGACTGGAACGCACGCTGAACCTCCATGGCCCGCGTCATCTCGGAATTTAAATTCACGCCCGATTCTTCCAGCTTCCCCTGATACACCTCCGGATACACCTGCGTCAGAACCACACCGTTTTCGGCGCCGTACGTACCGTTGTCGTAAAATGCCAGGTTATCGTAATTATCCGGGACCATGATCTGGATCTGCTCCAGCTCACCGTCCTCGTTATCGTAGATGATTCCATTTTCACCCACGCGGAAACCGCCCTCTTCCACCTGAATCGGACCACCGTCTCCCATGACACGACCGATTCCTTTGAGAACGAGATAACCGTCCTCATCCTTGGTAAAATGGCCGTTGCGTGTCAGATACTGCCGGTCTTCGCCCTGAATAACGAAGAGACCGTCGCCGCTGATCGCCATGTCAAAATTCTTACCGGTATCCACCAGCGCGCCCTGTCTGTGGGTCGTCATCTCGCGTTCTGCCACGGATATGGTGGAACCGCCGCCGATGCCTGTGGTCTGTCCGTTCATCTGACGCACCAGCTGCTCGTCAAAGGTGGTCTTTACCAGACGTTTGCTCTGGTATCCACTGGTCTTCACATTTGCAATATTGTTGGCCGAAATGTTAAGCGCCCTCTGGTTCATCAGCACGCCCGAGGCGGCTGTATAAAATCCTGAAAACATATGGTTTCCTATCCTCTCACATATTCTTCCAGACTGTTCTTTAGTTTTTTTATTGCCTTCGTGTGAATCTGGCACACCCGGGACTGGCCGATGCCCATGACCTCAGCAATCTCCGAATATTTCAGTTCCTCATAGTAGTACAGCGACACGACGAGCCGTTCTTTATCGCCCAGCGCCTCTACCGCCTCCGCCAGCGTTCTCTGAAGCTCTTTATAAAACAGGCTTTCCTCTGGCTTCGTATCGACGTCTGTCGCTTCCAGTTCCCCTTTTGCAATCACGCCTGTCATGTCCTGCAGCACCGCTTCAAAAGAAAGAATTGCTGCGTGGTTCATGTACTTTAAGTGCTTCTCCACCTTTTCCACCGGAATATCCAGAAAACCCGCGACTTCATCCGCGTCTGGTTCCCGCATTTTCTCATGGGACAGCATAGAATATGCCTCATCCACCTTTTTCTGGAAACTGCGGGCCCTGTGAGGCACCCAGTCCTGGCTCCTGATATAGTCGATCATGGCCCCCCGCACGCGGATAAATGCGTACGTTTCAAACTGGGCTCCTTTTGACGCGTCATACCGGTCGAGACACTCCATCAGCGCCAGCACTCCCTGATCGATCAAATCCTCCTCTTCCGTAAAGCTGCCCGCCATGCCGCGAAGCTGTGCCGCCGCGGAACGGACGATGGGGAGGAAGTGGACGATAAGCTTATTCCGCAGCTCCTGGCTTCCGTTCTTTAAGTATACCGAAAGCACCGCCTTCCCTTCTTCTCTGCTCATCTGTTCCATCTGCATAAACCGTTACCTCTGGCCCAGGGCGATATTCCCCAAAGCCTGTATCTGTATGTTATTATCAATCTCACTGAACGACACCACCGTCACATTGGGGTAAAACTGGTCAATCAGTTTCTTAAAATAAATCCGCACAACCGGAGACGTAAGCACGATCGGCACATTGACCAGATCCTTGATCTTATTGATCTCTCCGGTGGCCGACGCCACGATATTCTGAATAGCTGATGGCTCCAGCGCCAGATAGGATCCCGTGTCCACCTTCTTTACGGATGACATGATCATGTTCTCGATCTTGTCGTCCAGGCTTAAGACCTTCATCTGCCCAGCTTCGGAGAAACGATGGGAAATGGTCCTCTTCAGAGCCTGACGCACATATTCCGTCAGCATATCCGTATCCTTTATCTGGGTTCCATAGTCTCCCAGTGTCTCCACGATCGTCTCCATGTCGCGGATCGGTATTCCTTCGCGCAGCAGATTGGAAAGCACCTTCTGAAGCTCTCCCACCGTAATCACAGCGGGAATCGTGTCCTCGATAATGCTGGCGTTTGTTTTTTTCAGTGTTTCCAACAGATTGTTGACTTCCTGGCGGTTTAAAAGCTCATGTAAATGCTCCTTCACCACCTCGGATAAATGGGTGATAACCACCGAAGTGGGATCAATCAGCGTATAGCCTGCCAGTTCCGCCTGAATCTTCTTATCTTCGCTGATCCATTTGGCCGGAATGTGAAATGCGGGGTCAATAGTGTCGATGCCCGGAATGTCATCCGCATCCCCTCCCGGCGGCAGCGCCAGATAGTGATCCATCAGGATATCTCCTCTGGCCACCTCCTCGCCCTTCAGCAGAATGCTGTACTGGTTGGGATTGAGCTGCCCGCTATCCTTAATCCGGACCGACGGGATTACGAAGCCCATATCCAGAGCCATCTGCTTACGGAACATGACGACACGGTCAATGAAGTTGCCGCCGTTGCTCTCATCCGCCAGCGGTATCAGGCTGTAACCGAATTCCATCTCAATCTGTTCCACAGTCAAAAGACCGTATACATTTTCAATATTCTTATAGAAGGAAGCTTCACTGGTAACCTCCGCTTCCGCATATCCTTCCGCCGCTTCTGCCACGATGGTCTTCTGCCGTTTCAAAAGCACGTATCCGCCTCCGATCATCATTGCTGATATCATGAGAATCTGAGGCACCGGGAATCCAGGAATCAGACACAGGCAGGCTGCCGCGCCGCCGGCCGTCATAAGCACCTTGGGCTGCGCCAGAAACTGGCTCGTCAAGTCCTCGCTTAAGCTGTTCTCCGATGCGGATCGCGTCACCACCATACCGGTTGCCACAGAAATCAGAAGCGCCGGGATCTGGGATACCAGACCGTCTCCGATTGTTGACGTGGTGTAGATCTGCATGATCTCGGAGATACTCCCCTGGCCGTTCATCATACCGACGACAATGCCGCCCACGAAGTTGATCAGTGTGATGATGATGGATATGATCGCATCACCTTTTACGAATTTGGTAGCACCATCCATGGAACCGAAGAAATCAGCTTCCCTCTGGATTTTCGAGCGCCGCTCCCTGGCCTGCTGTTCATCAATCAGACCGCTGTTTAGATCGGCGTCGATAGCCATCTGCTTACCGGGCATGGCGTCCAGCGTGAATCTGGCCGCAACCTCGGCCACACGTTCCGAACCCTTGGTGATAACGATAAACTGTACCAGCACGATGATCAGGAATATGATAAAACCGATGACCGCATTCCCCCGGATTACGAACTGCCCGAAGGTTTTAACCACCTGCCCCGCGTAGCCGTTATCAAACAGGATCTTTCTCGTCGAAGAGATGTTGAGTCCCAGCCGGAACAGCGTTGTGATCAGCAAAAGGGACGGGAACACAGAGAACTCCAGCGTTTCCCGGATATACATCGTCATAACAAGGATCAGCAGTGACAACGTGATATTCAGTATAAATAAAAAATCCAGTATGGGCGTCGGCAGGGGGATCAGAATCAGGAAAATGATTCCGATGATTCCCGCTGTCACAAGGATATTAAACCGTTTCAAATTTATTCACCATTTCCAATAATACTTCTTGTATTTACGATTTCACTGATACGGACCCCGAAATTATCGTCGATCACGACGACCTCCCCGCGGGCGATCAGCTGTCCATTTACGATGATATCCACCGGCGCATCCGCCTGCTTGTCAAGCTCCACCACCGTGCCGTTGTTAAAGTTCAGCACGTCCTTCAGCCTTCGTCTGGTCTTTCCGATCTCAACGGAGACGTTTAAGGGGACATCCATGATGAGGCCCAGATTGCCGTTTATCGGCGGAGAAGCCTGGAATACAGTCCGCCCGCCGTTCACCGCCGCAGAATTCACCGTGCGGCTCTCAGCTGCAGACTGTAAGTGCTCTCTCCCGGCCGACGCCGGAACAGCGCCTGGCTGTATCGGCTTCACGAGAAGACTTTCCTCCAAGGCTTTCGCCTCAGCCTCAGCCGTCTTATCCGCTTCCCTCCTGGCCTCTATCTCCTGATACATACAGTCTGCCGCCGTGGTGGATATGCATTCCATAAACTCAGATTCCACCATGTCCTTGATCTTCACACGGTAATGAATCACGATCGTCTTTGAATCGGGAGCTTCTCCGACGGCCGGGGACAGGTTCTGCCTGCCGTCCGATAAAATCAGCTGGCAGTCCGATGACTCCATGGTATTGCCCAGGTATTCAGCCATGACCTCCACGGACGCGTGAACCATCTGGTTCATCAGCTCCGTGGCCGCGCTCATGGCGACCTCGTCGAACTCGAAATCCGGGTCGGGCAGATCATCGATCCCCATCAGCTCATTTAGGAACGCCTGCATATCCCGCTGGCGCAGGATAATGACCATATTGCCGGCGGCTCCGGAGGTCAGACAGCTCTTCACGAAAATGGCCGGTTCCAGAATCCCATATTCCACTTCCTTCACCGTTATCTCCGTAATCTCCGGGCTGCTGATCTCTATATCCGCCTTCAGAATCGATGACAGGGACTCCCCCGCCGCCTTCGCGTGCAGATTAATCAGTTCATCAAACACCTGCTGGTCCGTCATATTTATGATCCCCTGGTTTTCTACTTCCTTCACCATCGCCAGAAGCTCCTTTTATTCCTCATTCTTTCTGTTCTTCCGTCTGCTCTTTTTCTTCTGCTTTCCCTCTTCCTTCACAGGATCCTTTTCTTCGTCCGTCTTCTTGCGGCTGGCCGGAAGCAGTTTATAAAGTTTTTCTTCTATGAATTTCGGATTTTCCCCTTCCTGGATTGCCAGAACGCCTTCCAGAACCAGTTGTTTACATAAAAACTCTTCATCATGTCTCGCCTTCAGCTTGCTCGCCACCGGCAGACACACAATATTGGCAAGAAGAGAGCCATACAGGGTGGTGATCAGTGCGGTCGCCATGCCCTTTGCCAGGGCGTTGACGTCCTGCATGTTTCCCAGCATCAGGATTAAGCCGACCAGCGTACCGATCATACCGAACGCCGGCGCAAAGCTGGCCGCTTTCTCATAAAATCCTCGGTCCAGCGCATGGCGCTCATCTAACTGATCCAGCTCCGTCTCCATGACCTGGCGGACCTTTTCCGAATCCACGGAGTCCACCACCAGTAAGAGGCTGTTGTGCATAAATGGCTCGTCAATCTCATTTAATTTGTCCTCCAGGGAGAGGAGTCCCTTCATTCGGGCCTCTGTCGCCAGCTCCACGATCTGTTCAATGGACTGCTCCGGATCGAACTTATACGGTTTTATAATGATCTTTAAATGTTTCCCTATCTTTTTAAACGCCCCAGAGGGGAAGGACAGCATCATAACTCCGATGGTGCCTCCTAAGGTAATGGCCATACTTGGAATATCGATAAACGCCCTTAAATTGTGTAAGACCAGTTTCATGGCCTCCTGATCAAAGGTCATACCGAACAGTACCAGCGCTACCGCCAAAATAAACCCCAGAATTGACATGATATCCATATCTGCTACATCCTTTTCTAAACTTTTCTTGTTGTATTTCCGCCGCGGCTATCCTTTTATCTGTTCAATCAGATCGCTGAACGTCTTTCTCCGGAATGCCGCTACCCGTTCGACTACCTCTTCCTTTGATTCCCGCACAATCAAGTGTTTGCCGTTGGTCAGAAGAATCGTGGTATCGGGATTTTCCATAATCATCTCGATTAAATCACAGTTGAGGATGAACTCCTCGCCATTTAACTTACTTAAGGGAATCACCGATACCACCTCCTGTTATCGTTTCAGATTTACAAGTTCCTCCAGAATCGAGTCCGACACCGTAATAATACGGGAGTTGGCCTGGAAACCTCTCTGTGTTACGATCATGTCGGAAAACTCTGTGGATATATCCACGTTGGACATCTCCAGTGAAGACGTCTTTAACGCTCCCGTTCCATCCTCACCAGCCTGGCATGCCTTGGCCTCGCCGGAGTTGGAGGTTGCACGGAAATAAGAGTTGCCGTTCTCTTCCAGGCCGTACGGATTTTCAAAGGTAACGAGATCGATACGTCCGATCTGAATTTTTCCCTTGTCCGGATGGGTCGCTTCGATGATGCCGTTTCCAAGAATGGCGATCGATGCGCCGGAGAGGGAGATCGCGCCGCCTTCCGTACCGTTTTCCAGCGTAAAGGTACCGCTTCCGAGACCTACATCGTTGGACTGTGTCGCCGCCGTAATGGTACCCGCGTTGTCCTTGGGTATGAAAGAAGCGTATGTTTTATCCGACTCATCCGCATTTAAAAATGCGGTATTAATGCCTGAATAGCCCTTGTGGTCGATTGTCAGGGTGGCGCCGCCCTCTTCCGTAAGCACCAGATCTCCGGCAGCGTCACCTTCGCTGATATCACCGGAGTACGTCTTGCCGCCGCTTACTGCGGTCACATGCCATTTTGCCTTGTTGCCTGCGCTGGCAGGAATCTTTACCGCGCTGTATTCGATGTTATCGCCAGGGTTGATTCCCGAAGTACCATAGTCCTTGAGACTCACGCTCTTATTGAAGAATCCGGTTCCCGCTGCCGCAGGCATCGTCACATTGTGAAAGGACTGAGCCGTATTTCCTGATCCGCCGTTAAAAGAAGATGTAATTGCGGTGTAACCCGGATGGCTCATCTCGATGTACTGTCCCGTACCGGATTCCTTCAGCCACATCTTGCCTGCGGTTGTGGTGTTCTCATTTATTTCGCCGACAAACTCCCGTCCGCCTACCGTCGCCGTCACCACCCAGGCCATCTTACCGCCGGTGCCAGGCTTCAATTCTGATTTAAAGTCCACCGGTCCCGCCGCGTCAAAGGCCGGGCTCGTGCTCATGCCGGAAAACTTCAGTCCGCCGAAGATACCATCCGCCGCATCCGTGGAGGTGGCAAATTCGAAGGTTCCTTCATTGATTCCAAAATGGTCGCCCAACAGCTCCGCGCCGGTCAGCGGCTTCTGGAACACATTCTCTGCCGGTGTCGCGGTGATGGTAAAGTTTCCGCCCGGATGGGCCTTTCCGCCGCATCCACGGGTGATGGCGCTGTTCATCTTGCTGTTAAAGTCTGAAAGACTTGTAAATATGGCATTTTTATTCACATGTACGGTAATGCTGGAATCGTTGATATCGGAAGAATTTACGACGATATCGGAACCGGAAGGCAGATTATCCTCCGCCTTGAAGGTAATGGATACGTTGGCGTCCGTCGTCGCCTTCTCCGAAGTGATCGTAAACTGGGTTCCGTTGATATTCAGCGTCTTGGATGCCAGTCCGCTGGACTTGGTCGGAATGTTTAAATGGATCTTGTCGGAGGATGGCGCCTTTCCGAGCGGATCACCGGACACGCCGAGAACCGTGTAACCGTTGGAGTCCACCAGGTTGCCGCTGTTGGAATCCAGCATTAAGTTTCCCGCTCTCGTATAAAAGATATTTCCGTCCGCATCCATAACCTGGAAGAAGCCCTCGCCTGTGATCGCCACGTCCATAGGTCTGCCGGTGGACTGCAGCGCCGAACGGCTCATATCCAGATCGATACCGCCTAACTGGGAACCGTAGCCAACCTGGCTGGCATTGGTTCCGCCTTTATTGTTGTCGCCGCCTGCGGCGCTCTGTAATGTCTGATAAAATACATCCTGGAAACGCGCACGGCTGGATTTAAATCCGTACGTGTTTACGTTGGCAATATTATTGCCGATAACATCCAGCTTCGTCTGGTGTGCTTTCATACCGGACACTGCGGAATATAATGATCTTAACATAGTTTATATCTCCTTTTCTAACCGCCTTACCCGTCCGTCAATCGGGGTAAGAATAGCCTCCAAAAGGACCGGCTATACCATAACGGTTCCGTCAATGTTTGTGAAGACAGTGCCTTTTAAGCTCTCCTCGTTCACAACTGTCACTACTCTGTTATTCTTTACATTTACAACAAATGCCGTGGAATCCATCAGGATTAACGGAGCCTTAAGCCCCTTTTCTCCAGCCAGTTTCACGCCCTCATTCAATCGTTCCAGCTTATCAGAAGACACATCCACGCTCCGCTCCATCACCCGCTCTACCGCGTGCCTGGAGAACGTAACCTGGCTTTCTTCCTTTAATTTCTGTTCCAGCAGTTCCTTGAATGCACTGCTTTCCTCCGTGCCCTCCGCCGGCTTGTTTCTCGCGGCTTCCCACGGTTTTCCTGTACATATGGGGGTATGAAGCATTTTGTTGTATATCATGGAATCCATTTTCTTACCTCCTTACTTCACAGTCTCTCATACCTTTGGATCCTTGTCTCCCGGATCGCTTCCGTCCTTGTCCCCGTCGCTGCCTGCATCCGGGTCCTTGCCGTCATCCTTCTTTGCTTCCTCTGACCTGATCTCCATAATCTCATCCATGCTGTAGGATTCTCCCTCCACATAGATCACGAATTTCCCGTCCAGAAGAGAAACCTTGTTTACGATGCCCTCCGTCTTCTTTAAGTCCCCGGCCACCGTGAATTTTGCAGCCGTAACCGTCTTGCCGACAAGCGAGGTCACATAGGTACTCTTGGCGTTATACGCCATCTCCTCCATCTGCTGCATGGTCGATATCTGGGCCAGCTGCGTTACATACTGGGTATCGTCCACCGGATTCATAAAATCCTGGTTTTTTAGCTGGGCTACCATCAGCGTCAGGAAATCGTCCATACTGACGGCCTTATCGGATGCGTCTCCAAACACTGCGTCTATGACATCATTGCTCCCAGAAGTGCCATCGGTGCCTTCCGTGTCTTTATCGCTGTCGTTCGATGCCTTTGCCGGTGTGTTGTCTCCCAGTGCTCCTGGTCCGCTGCTGCCGGAAGATGCAGTCCTTAAGTACGGATTCGTATAGTCTGGTATCTGTACTGACATGTCTCTCCTTTTCTTATCGTTCCTTTTCTTATCGTTCCTGTCCTTATTATTTCTGTCCTTATCGTCCCTATCCTCATGGATTTTTTACACGTATGCATACAGTCTGCGTACCAGGCTTTCCGCCGCCATCCGCTCTGTCTCCTGTGCAAACACGCCGTCATCGGCCGTCAGTCCCTGATTCATACCGTGGTGGTAATGTCTCCGGGCCTGCTGCCCCTGATTCTGGTAAAGCTCCTGGCCAAATCCTGCAAAATCCATTCCGCCCTGGCTGTTGTGATATACCTCTTCCACCTCCGCGTGAAGCGGCTGCAGCATCTCTTTTAAGCTCATCATCTGGCTGTTCACCAGCTTCTCAGTCTCCGGGTTGGATACTCCGATGCTGACTGACGTTCTGCCGTTTGCACTGGCCATATGTACGATGATCTCTCCCAAACCCTCGGGCTTCAGCTTGATGGTAAATTCCGACAGTTCCCGTTTCATGCCCTGCTCCACGCCTGCTTTCAGCTGTTCCGCCACAGGTGTGTGGATATCGGAAGCAGTATTGTCCACCGTCGGCACACCTCGGAATCCGCCCTGCCTCGGCGCGTTTATCTTATCCAGATACGTCACGCCTTTTGCGTCTGAATTCTTCTTCAGCTCCTCCAGCATCTGGTTGTCCAGTGCCTCATCACCACAGGTCTCTTCTTCTGTCTGAACTCGTTTTCCGGCTCCCATGGTCTTCATCTGGTCCGACTGGTTCTTCAGCAGATCGGAAAATGTTCCCTCATCTCTGCCTGTGCCGTTCTTCGCCTGCACTGCCATATCATCGGCAGTAACCTGGGTTTCCGCTGCTGCAGGCTCCATAGCTTCTGCCTTTCGGCTGTTTCCTGTTTCTCCCGGTTTCTGGGCCGCTGCCCGGTAAGTCGTCCGCTGATTCTTAAGTGCTTCCGATGTGTCCGCATTTACAGTTGCTGCCTGCTGAATCTCCGCATTTCCGGTGCGCTGTCCCGCTCCGGCCTCTGTTGTGGATGCTGTTTGATCCAGTATCCCTCCAGTCTCTGTTACCGCCAGCAGTCCGCCATCTTCTGCTTCCATGCCATGCACCATTGCTTCGGCCGGGTCTTCCGCCATAACTGCCGGCTGCTCTGCCATACCTTCCAGAACGGCTGCCGCTGCCGCGGCTTCAGCCTGTACGGTTCTGTCATCGGCTTTTTCCGGCTCCTGCTTCTTTTCCGGCGTTTTCTTTACTGCCGTGTCATCCTGTCCGGAGGTTTCCGCCTTCACCGCATCATTTCCGGTGTCGGCCGCCTTCTGATCCGCCTGCGCATCTGTGATCTTCTGCGCGTCTGTGATCTTCTGCGCCTCCGCTGTCTTCTGCGAATTCTGTGTCTGTTTTCTACTTTCTGACGTCTTTTTACCCGCCTTTAACATCTGGCTGAAGGTATCGGCAAAATCGGCTTTTCCCGCATCTCTGCCTTTTCCATTATCTGTGGTTCCAGACTGTTTCCAGCCGGTTCCTACAGCCTTCATGGCTGTTCCCATATTCATTCTCTTCTCACCGCCTTTCTCTCTGTGACATATTTATTGGGAAGCACCACGCCGCACAAAATTACCCGCAACATGTTCCGCTATGGTCTCCTGCTGCTCCTTCGCTTCGCCGCGGTGGTATTCCTCTAACTGTTTTTCCTTCAGCTTTTCCAGCTTCTTTACCTCTCTGGATGCCTCTGTCACGATCTGACGCTGCCGTTCCAGCCCTGCCTGTAAAAGCTTCAGTTCCTCCTCCATCTCCTCCAGTTGGTTCCTTGCACTTTCCAGTATAGAGAAGCAGGCCTTCAATACAAATATCGTCGTTCCCTCCGCTTCCCGCCTGGCTATATCCGCCTGCACGCCGGCGGCTTTCTCGGCCATATCCCGTTTTTGGGCTTCCAGTGCATCCCGCTCTGCGGTCAGCCTGCCTAAGATTCCCATCTCCTTTTCCAGATTCTGACTCTGGAAATTCAGCATACGCTCCAGTGAAAATGCAAACTTTTTCATAAGAACCTCTCTATTCGGTCAGTTGGATCATACGGATGACGGCCTCATCAAGGGAGAAGCTCTCATCCGTCTTCTGCTGCAAAAACTCATATATTTTATCAATTCTCATCAGCGCGTCGTCCAGTTCCTTATTGGTCCCCTTCTTATACGCTCCGATGGAAACGAGATCGATGTTGCTCTCATAGACCGAGAGGAGCTTTCGGATCTTTCCGGCCGCCGCTTTGTGCTCCGGCATCACAATGTCGCTCATCAGACGGCTGACGCTGGATAAGATGTCAATGGCCGGATACCGGTTCTGCGTCGCCACCTTTCTCGACAGCATGATATGCCCGTCGATAATGCCGCGCACCGTATCGGACACCGGTTCATTGGCGTCGTCGCCTTCCACCAGAACCGTATAGATTCCGGTAATGGAGCCTGTCTCAAAATTGCCTGAGCGCTCCAGCAGCTTCGGGAGCTCCGAGTAAATGGAAGGCGTGTAGCCCCTCGCTACCGGCGGTTCTCCGATACTTAGTCCTACTTCCCGCTGTGCCATGGCGAATCGGGTGAGGGAATCCATCATCAGAAGCACATCCATGCCCTGATCTTTGAAATACTCGGCGATTGTAGTAGCCGTCATGGTGCATTTGGAACGCATCATCGCGGACTGGTTGGAGGTGGCCACTACCAGGACCGAGCGCTTTAAGCCTTCTTCTCCCAGATCCCGGTTGATGAATTCCACAACCTCGCGGCTTCTCTCACCAACCAGCGCGATGACATTGACATCCGCCTTCACATTCTTGGCGATCATGCCCATCAATGTACTCTTTCCCACGCCGCTTCCGGCGAAGATTCCCATCCTCTGCCCCTTGCCAATAGTTAAGAGGCCGTCGATGGCCTTGACTCCCATCTGGATCACGGTGTCGATTCTGGGCCGTTCCATGGGGTTGGAACGTTTTCCCGTTATGGGATAATAAGCGACTTCTCTCAAAGGCCCCTGCCCGTCGATGGGTATTCCCATGGCATCTACGGTACGGCCGACCAGCTCATTGGAGACCGGTATGAGAAGGCGCTCCCCCGTATTGCGGACCGCGCTTCCGTATCCAATGCCTTCTGTCTCCTCGTAGGGCATCAGGAGTACCCTGTTTTCACGAAATCCCACGACCTCCGCCTTCACCGGAGGATTGTCTCCCGGGACATCGATGGTACAGACATCCCCGATCCTGCACGCAGGCCCCATGGCTTCCACCGTGGTTCCTACGATCTTGTCTATTTTCCCCAGATATGTATACAAATTGGCGTTCTGAACCGCCTGTCTAACATTCTCTATCATCTTATGCGCCGCCTGTCACACTATTTCAACAATTCCGCCAGCTGCCGCTTTAAATTCTCCAATTGCACAAACACGGAAGCGTCCACGATTCCTTCCTCCGTCTCAATCTGCACATAGCCAGGCTGCTGCTGTTCCGGTCTGATGCGGACGTATCCGCTGTTTCTGTCTCTTAATGGTTCCAGACGTCTCTCCAGTTCCTCCACCAGAGCGATGGAGTCGTCCGATAAATGCACGGTGATCTCATTCTTATCCCGCTCCGACATCACGGCCTGCTCCACTAAATCTGCCAGTCCCTCTGCACCGGCACCTACTTCTCTCTGCAGAATTTTTTCCGCGATTACAAGGGCCATCTCTGTAATTCTGGCTTTTATCTCCTCCGAGTACTCTTCCAGCTGGCGTCCCGCCTGTTCCACAGACCATCCAATCTTTTTTAGCCCCTCGGATATGTCCGCTTCGGCCCGGTTTATTCCGTCTTCATAGCCGTGTTCCTCTGCCTGCTGCTTCAGCCGCTCCGCTTCCGTCAGGGCCGTATTCACAATCTTATCCCGCTGGGCATAAGCGTCCTCTAAAATCCGGGCGGCAGACTGTTCTGCCTGGTTTCTGGCATGTTCCAGAATCTTTCTCTTTTCTTCGGATATCAGTGCATAACGGGGCACCGCTCCATCCGCGGCTTCTCTGGCCCCGTTCCCCGGTTCCCCGCTTATCTCCTCCGCCTGGGCGGTCTCGGGGCCGGTCATCTGATAGGCCGGAACTCTTCCTTCCCCCAGCACCGTCTGTCCGGACTTGATTACCCTATACAATGATCTCATCCTTTCCATCCTTGGAGATTACGATCTCGCCCTCTTCCTCCAGACGGCGGATCACAGCCACGATTCTCTGCTGCGCCTCTTCCACGTCGCTCATACGAATATTATGCAGGTACTCCATGTCGCTCTGTATGGATTCTCTCATACGGTTGGACATATTGGCAAAAATTGCACTCATCACATCCTTGTTGGACACCTTTAACGCAACCGCCAGATCCTTGGAATCTGTCTCTCTTAAGAAGCGTTGGATAGACAGCGGATCCAGGTATGCAATATCTTCAAATACAAACATCAGCTTGCGCACATCCTCGGCAAGCTGGGGATTCTTTAAGTTCAGTTCGTCAAAAATATCTCTCTCCGTGCTGCGGTCCACATGGTTCATAATGTCGGCGATGTAGTTGAGTCCGCCCACCTCCATAGTCTCCTCCGAAGATGAGGAGCCGATCTTCTTCTCCAGCACCTCTTCCGCAATCTTGATTGCCATCGGCAGAGCCCGGTCCATAGCTGCAATGCGCTCCACCACATCCACCCGTGTCTCCTGAGGCAGATTGGCGATGATCTTGGACGCCTGCTCCGGCGTGGCGTATGAAAGTATAAGCGCCAGCGTCTGCGGATGCTCGTTCTGTATAGCAGTCATCAGAGTCTTATAATCCACTTTTCTGATAAAACTGAATGCCTTGGTCTTAAGCGCCTTGCTGACCCGGTCCATCAAATTTCTGGCCTGCTGCTGGCCAAACGCTTTTTCAAGCACTTCCTTGGCGTAGTCTTTTCCGCCCTCTGTAATCACCTTTTCTGTCACACAGCAATTATAAAAGTCCTTGGCTATGTCCTCCATCTCATCCGGTGCCAGGTGAGGGAGTCTCGTAATCTCCATGGACAGCTGCTCCACTTCATTCTCTGTCAGATACCGGAACACCTCGGAGGCCCGTTCCGTACCGAGCATGGATATGACGGCCGCAGCTTTTTCTGCTGGTCTTCTTTCTTCTGCCGGCATATTACTTCTTCTCCTCCTTCAGCCAGGTACTTATCATGGATGCGATAATCTCGGGATTGTCCTCTGCGAAGGAACGAACCTGATTCACCGGATCCTGGGGTTTGACCGGAACATCGGCAATCTGATTCTCCACTGCGCGCTCTTCGGCGCGTTCTGCAATGTCGCTGTCCAGATCAAAGACATCTCCCTCAAACGGTCCGAAAAGCTCCTGGTCTTCTTTTCTCTGTTTCTTTCTTCTGTGGCGTAAAATGAGGAACAGAAGCACGAGGAATAAGAAAACACCGGCCGCGGCTCCCGCCACCAGCACACGCGGATCGATTCCCCCGACGCCCGGAGCCGTCACCGGGATCACCGGCTTTTCCGGTTCCGAAGTTTTCTCTGACGCAATCTGCTGGAAGCTGGATACCACAATGTCTTCCTGTGCGATATTGGCAGCCTTCGACGCCGCATCGATCAGCTGCTGCTTCTTCGACTCCGTCAGATTATTGTCATTCACTGTGATAGCCACGGTGGCCTTCTGCAGTTTCACATTGTCTTTCTCGATCTGTTTCTTAATATAGCCCACCAGATAATCCACATCACGGTAGTAATCGCCGTCAGCCCCATTGGCCCCACCGGTTCCTGCCGCACCGTAAGTCGGAATATCCGTATTATTTTCTTCCCCGGCTACACCACCGGCGCCTCCGCCCTGGCCATTTACCGACTGGCCAGACTTATAGTGATCCACCACACCCTGACCGTTGTCCTGTGGCTCATACTGCAGATCCTCGGTGATCATCTTATCGTAATCGATGACTACGGTAGCAGATACGCGGATCTGTCCCGGAGAATACGCAAGAGTCAGAACGTTCATAATCTTATCCTGAAGCCGCTTCTCCACCTTTGCCTCAAAATCCAGACGGCCCAGACCGTAGCTGGTCAGACCTCCCACATCGTCGGATACCATCTCCTGCATGGTCTCGGCGTTGACTACAGTCACGTTCTCCGGCAGAAGCCTGGGAACGCTGTTGGCAATCAGGTTCTTGATCGCACCCACCTTCTCCGGTGACAGCTCACAGGAGGGCATCAGCGTCAGGGAGACGGCGCCTGTACTGTCAGCCCCCTGATCGTCCCACACGTAGTTGCTGTCGTCGGATACATTTAATGTCACTATGGCGTTCTTGATGCCGTTCATGTCCTTCAGTGTCCGCTCAATTCTGTCCTGAAGGTTTAACAGAAGGTACTGGCGCTTTTCAAACTCTGTCGTTGTAAAGCCCATATTATCCGAAAAAATGTCAAAAGGAAGTGCCGTTTTCGGATATCCAAGTTCTGACATATCAAGCATAATGTCACCGACCTGGTTCTCCGGAACCGTCACTTCTCCTTCTGCATTTCTCTTCGCGCCGACTCCTCGACCGTTCAGCACTGCAAGTATCTCGTTATTCTCTTCTCTTGAAATACCGGGGAAGAGCACTACGTATTCCCCATCTTTATTTGTATTTAACAGGATTGCCGCTGCCAGTGCGATAATAACAGCTGCCAGTATCCCCGCTGCCGCAGCTTTCTTTTTTTTGCTACCCAAAAGACGGCCGATCGTATCATTGCCATCGACTGCCGTTTTCACTTTTTCTTTCATACCCATAGTTCCACCACTGCTATCTTTCTGTTATTTTATATCTGCATTCCCATAATCTGAGTGTACGCACTGACTGCCTTACTGGTCAGCTGGGTCGTAAACTCAATTGCAGCAGCGGATTGTTCTGCCTGAATCAAGGCTGTATGTAAATTATCGATCTGTCCGGCAGCAAGCTTCACGTCCATTTCTCTGGTGTCTTTTACCGCCTGATCCGCTTCCTTTACCGCGTCCGTCAATATATTCTGAAAACTTTTATTCACCTGTTTCTGCGGGGTCTTGTCAAGTTTTTTCATCTCCTCCAAAGATGAAATTCCTTCCAGCCTCGTAATTGGTACTATAAACATATTTCTCCTCCAAGCACCCCTCTTATTTTGCTTTTGGTTACAAAATTTGGTTATTTTCAGTATAACTTTTTAAAATCGTTACGTCAACTTAAAACTTAAGAAAATAGTCGGTTTTTGTAATAATTCTTACGTTTTTCCATAACTTTCCACCTGCTGCCAAAATGAAAATGCAAATTTTTATCCCCAAAAAAATATTGTCAGACATCTATTGCACCCATATAAACAAACAAAAATACCACCATATTTTATGGCTGTTTCCTGTTTCAGCCATAAAATACAGTGGTTTGTGATCATTTCTTAATGAACCCAGACTCCGTCAGAGTTCAGGTAGTAGCCGCCGACGCTTGTCCCACGCACCATCATTCCGGTATCCGGTGCAAAATAATACCATTTTCCGTTGTCCAGGAGCCATCCGGTGTGCATGCTTCCGTCGCTGTCGAAGTAGTAAGTATTGCCGCCCAGCGTCAGCCAGCCGGTCTGCATGCTTCCGTCAGCCGCCAGGTAATACCACTTCCGGTTATCCTGAAACCATCCGGTCTGCATCGCCCCGTTGCTGTCCATGTAATAATATTTGCCGTTTTTCATCTGCCATCCGGTTAAAATGTAACCATCGTAATCGAACAGATACCATAAGCCTCCGATGTTCTGCCACGTATTTGCAGGATAGCTTCCGTCCGCGTTGCGGTACCACCATCCATCGGAATTCTTCACCCATCCGATGTTAGCCGGTGTCAGATTTGCATTCTGCCTGCCCGCTCCCAGGCTGTATGTCTGGTCGTCATCGATATCCTGTTCATCAGAATATACCCAGTCACCGCTGGTTATGTACCCCTGCTCCTCCGTATCCTTCGGGATTGCACGGACACGGAACTGGTAGCGGCCCGCCTGGGTCATAAAGGGATAAAAATCATAGGTAGTGGCGTTGACCTTTGCCACACCCTGAATCATCTGGCCATCGCGGTACAGCTTCAGTTCATACGCTCCGGCGTAGGGAACCTCTTCCCATGTGCCTTTTCCCAGCGGATAGCCTACCCATTCCGCAGAGTTCGTAATATCCAGCGTGCCGGAGGCCGGTGTCAGTTTTACAGTCAGAAGGAGTGTCTCATTATTATTCTGGCGTTTTACCGAGCCATAGGTCGCTCCCAATATCTGGAACTTCCCCGCTCCTGTGGTCTTCTCGAAATAACAGCCGCTTCTGGCATGGATCTCGATCTGTACCTTTGGCACGTCGCCCGGTTCCCAGTATTCCTTATTGCCGTTGACCCACGTGTAAGCTCCGATGGTATAGAGATTACTGTCAGTCGTCACATAGACCGTAGCCGCATCCAGATCGTAGTCGGCCTTCACATCGGAACGCACCTTGATCGACACGGAAGTGATCGGTGTTCTCGTCTCATTTTTCACCGCTGCCAGAGCTGTGCCTGAAGCGCCCGGCATCGCTGCCGTCAGCAAGCCACACGCCAGAACAGCTGCGGCAGCCTGTCTTAACCTGCGTAACATATCTTGTCCTCCTGTCTGCTACGGTATCCAGATACCCTCCGGATTAATGTAATACTTTTCAACGACTCTGTCCTTCACCATCCGTCCGCTGTCCGGATCCAGATAGTACCAGTTGTCCTTATAGCGAATCCAGCCAACTGCCATGCTGCCGTCCGGATTCATGTAATACCAGTCGTCGCCCTGCTGAAGCCATCCGCCGGACACTTTCCCCACCTGCGGGTCCAGATAATACCATACCCGGTTGTACTGGAACCATCCGGTCACCATGTCGCCGTTGGTCGTCAGGTAATATTCCCGGCCGTTCTTCGTCTGCCATCCGGTCAGCATGTAGCCGCCCATGTCAAATAAATACCATTTATCATTGATTAACTGCCAGCTGTTTACCGGGTACGTTCCGTCCGCATTCCGGTACCACCAGCCATTCCTGTCCTGTTCCCAACCAGGATTCTGTGAACCGGGACCGTCTCCCTGCCCGGGTCCCTGGCTGCCGCTGCCCGAGCTGCCGCCGGAACTGCCGTTTCCTGAGGACTTCCGTGTCTCCGCCGCCTCGGCATCCCGTTTTGTAATCTCCTGATTATCGGATTCCGTCCACTCTCCGGCTTTTAAATATTCCGCTTCCGACTCCGTCTTCGCCACGGCTCTCACTTTGAAATAGTAATCGCCCCGCGTCGTCATATGAGAGAAGAAATCATAATTGGTGGAGGACGTCTTTTCCACCCGGTACACCATGCGGTCTCCGCAGTAAAGCTTTACTTCATAGGCCGGCGCGTTTTCCACCTTACTCCATCTCGCCTTACCCAGTGGTGTCGACTCCCAGTATGCGCTCTCCACGGTTCCCAGCGTCCCTTTCACACCCTTCAGTTTTACGGACAGTATCAGGGAATGGTTATCCGTCTCCTTCTTTGCTGACGAATAGACAGCTCCCTTTACGGTGGTCTTTCCTGCGTTAATGGAGTTGAAATAGTATCCTTCCTCTGCCTCCAGCCTGATGTTTACCTTTGGAGTCTCCCCCGCCTTCCAACTTCCCCTGGAATTTGCGAAATCACACGATACCACCCGGTATTTTGAGCTGTTTGATGTGGCCGAGACTGTTCCCTCATCAGCTTCCGCTTCCACCGAAGAAGTGACTGTTACCGACACGGTCCTGATTGCCTCTTCTGCGTATGTAACCATGGAAAAACCGGCTGCCATGATCGTTATAGCGGCAAGAAGCAGCCACAGTCTGCCGGATTTGTTCTTATATCTCATCTTGTTTTCCCCCTGTTCATTTCATTTATTTAAAATCTTCTCTTTTTTATACTCTCCGTTAATCCGCTCTCCGCGGGCCGCCTACCATGGCCTCCGTATCGACACGATCGTGCGGTACGCCGGATTGTCATCCACCCGGATTCCCGCTTTTGCTGAGCGCGCGTGGACAATTCTTCCGCCTCCGATATACATGGCTACATGGCCCGGATAACAGACCAAATCTCCCGGTTCCATCTTTTCATACGCAATTTCTCTGCCAAAACCAGCCTGCTCGGCGGACGTTCTCGGGATAGAAACACCGAAGTGGCGGTAGACCGACTGGACGAACCCGGAGCAGTCCGCTCCTGAAGTCAGGCTGGTGCCGCCCCACACATAAGGATTCCCTATAAACTGCAGTGCATAGTCCGCAACATTCCGTCCGAATTCCGAACCGCCCGTGCTCTTGATCATTCCGGGGCCGCTGTTTTGCGCCGCCTCGGCATTCCTCCGAAGTTCTTCCGACCTGCGTTCCTCTTCCCGCTTTCTTTCCTCTTCCTTCTGAAGGAGCCGGATCTCCTCCGTCCTCTTCCTTATAATCTCGGCCTGGCTGCCCGCTTCCGCCTTTGCCGCCCTGAGTCTGCGGTCGAAATCAGACTCTTCCGCCCTTTTTTTCGTAATCATGGTCCGAAGCGTCTTTTCCCGGACTCCATATTCCTGTTTTAAGCTCTGAAGCTCCGACTGCCGCTCCTCCAGAACTTCCTTCCGGCCCAGCGCATCGTTCTTCGTCTTCTCATACTCTGTAATCAGCTTCCTGTCATACTCATAGAGCTGCTGAAAATACTCATTCCCATTGATCACATCGCCGATAGTTTTCGCTTTCAGAAGGATGTCCAGATAGGTGACATCGCCTTCTTCATAAATATACTGGAATCGCTTCTTCAGTATCTCGTACTGACGCTTTCGCTTTTCCTCCGCCTTCTGGTATTCCACGTCCTCTTTCTCAATCTGCCGCGTCATATCGGACATATCTGTCTCCAGTAAGTCCATATCAGTCAGCAAATCTGTCAGCTCCAGATCCAGTTGGCCAGCCTGCGCCGCGGCGTCCCCTTTTTTCTTCTCCAGTTCCTCCGCTTCCCTATTTACAGCCTCGTACCTCTCCTCCGCTTCTTTTTTCTGACGCTCCGCTTCGGATACGGGAGAGGCCGCCGAAGCAAACGAAAGCATCTGCCCCAGGCAGACCGCTGCGGCTGCATAAAAAAGAAAACGGCAGTACTGAACCGGTTTCTGATGCCCCATCATTTGTAATCCCCTGACTCATATCATAATAATAAACGGTGTAACCGTTTGCTGATATCAGTGTACCATAGCTGGGGAATAATTTCAAATTAAGAATAAATTACTAAAATATTCCAAATTCTGTAACCTGCAACAGTAAAATAAAAAGACCGGCATCCGACACATCACGTATCGGACACCAGTCCATTCGCACCAATCCTATTTTCTGAGGGAAAGCCTTACAAGCGCTCTTCTGAGCGCCAGTTCCGCCCTCATGGTATCAATTTCGCCGCTCTCTTCTTTCAGGCGGCGCTCCGCACGGATTCTCGCTTCCTCCGCACGGTTACTATCGATCTCGTCCGGCCACTCGGCCACTTCGGCCATAATGGTGATTCTCTCCGGAAGAATCTCAATAAATCCGGACATCAGAGCCGCCTCCTTAACCTGGCCCTCCTCATGAATCTTTAAGACTCCGGGAGCCACGATAGCGGTCAGCGGGATATGATTTCTGTATACACCGATGTCCCCCTCCGTTGTCGTAAGTTCCACCATGGAAGCTTCTCCATCGTAAAATCTCCGCTCGGGAGTAATCACATGCAGTTTGAATAAATCAGCCATATTCCCACCCCCTATTTCACACGGGCAAGAACATCATCCATACTACCTGCATTTAAGAAATAGCTTTCAGGAATATCGTCATGTTTGCCTTCCAGAATCTCCTTGAAGCCCTGAATCGTATCAGCAAGCGGAACGTAACGGCCTTCCAGACCGGTAAACTGTCCTGCCACGAAGAACGGCTGGGATAAGAATCTCTGAATCTTTCTCGCACGGGAAACGGTAAGCTTATCCTCTTCTGAAAGCTCATCCATACCCAGCATGGCGATGATATCCTGTAACTCTTTATACTTCTGAAGTACTTCCTGCACGCCGCGGGCTACCTTGTAGTGTTCTTCACCCACGATACGCGGATCTAAGATACGGGAGGTGGACTCCAGCGGATCTACAGCCGGATAGATACCAAGCTCTACGATCGCACGGCTTAAAACGGTGGTCGCATCCAGATGGGCAAATGTGTTTGCCGGAGCCGGGTCAGTCAAGTCATCGGCCGGCACGTAAACAGCCTGTACGGATGTGATGGAACCGTTCTTTGTCGATGTAATACGCTCCTGGAGAGCGCCCATCTCCGTCTGCAGGGTCGGCTGGTATCCAACCGCGGATGGCATACGGCCAAGCAGAGCGGAAACCTCGGAACCTGCCTGCGTGAAACGGAAGATGTTGTCGATGAACAAAAGGACGTCCTTTCCTGCCTGGTCACGGAAATACTCTGCCATGGTCAGTCCGGTCAGTCCGACTCTCATACGGGCTCCCGGCGGCTCGTTCATCTGTCCGAACACCATGGTCGTCTTATTGATAACGCCTGATTCCTGCATCTCATAGTATAAATCGTTGCCCTCACGGGTACGCTCACCAACGCCGGTGAATACGGAATATCCGCCGTGCTCTGTGGCGATGTTACGAATCAGCTCCTGAATTAATACGGTTTTACCTACACCGGCGCCGCCGAACAGACCGATCTTACCGCCCTTCTGATAGGGGCAGAGAAGATCGACTACCTTGATACCTGTCTCCAGAATCTCGGTCTCTGTGGACTGCTCTTCAAATGTAGGAGCCGGTCTGTGGATCGGTAAGTACTCTTTCACTACCGGCTTTGGTTTATTATCGATGGGATCACCCAGTACGTTAAAGATACGTCCCAGGGTTTCTTCACCGACTGGTATCGTGATCGGTGCACCCGTTGCGACGGCTTCCATACCACGCACCAGTCCATCGGTCGAACCCATGGCGATACATCTTACGGTATCATCGCCAAGGTGCTGGGATACTTCCACAACCAGGCGGTTTCCGTTTTTCATCGTGATGTCGATTGCATCATTGATGCTCGGAAGCCTGCCCTGGCTGAACTTGATATCCAGTACGGCACCGATGATCTGGGTGATCTTACCAATATTTTGTTCTGCCATCTTGTTTCTCCTTTATTTTATAATGAAGTCCGGTTCGCCTTCGCGCTCCCCGAACCCGCTATACCTATGATATCGCATTGGCACCTGCAATGATCTCAGTAAGCTCCTGCGTAATGGAGCCCTGTCTTGCACGGTTGTATGCCAAACCAAGTTCTTCAATCATCTCTTCCGCGTTATTCGTCGCAGAATCCATGGCTGTCATTCGAGCGCCGTTCTCACTTGCCACAGCCTCTAATAGCGCGCCATAAATCAAGCTGCTCATATATTTCGGAATGATGGAATCCAGCACCTGATCTTCATTCGGTTCGTAGTTCATAAGCACCAGGTCCGTCTTTTCACTGTCTTTGCCGGCTTCCACGGGAAGCAGCTTTTTCAGCGTCGGAATATGGGTCACCGTATTTTTGAATGAAGTGTAGGCCAGATAGATTTCACCGATCTGGTTCTGACCAAACGCATCCAGAAGTTCCGCAGTCACATCCGCCGCGTCGCGGTAGATCGGCTCATTGATAACCTCGGAATAGTCCTCGGCGATCGCATAGCCTTTTCTCACAAAGGAATCCTTTCCCTTACGGCCGATTGCATAAATGACAGTATTCTCCGGAGTAACTCCCTCCGTACCCGTTACCAGCTTGACGATGTTGTTGTTATAACCGCCCGCCAGTCCTCGGTTGGAAGTGATGGCGATTACCGCCTTCTTCTTCGAGTCTCCCGCCTTTAAATACTTGTGCTCAATACTGCCGGATTTGCGCAGCATGGAACAGATGGTATCGTACATCAGGTCGTAATACGGTTTTGATTCTTCCGCCTTCGCTCTGGACTTCTGCAGCTTCACGGTGGATACAAGCTTCATGGCTTTCGTAATCTGCTCGGTGCTTTGAATACTTTCTTTTCTATGTTTGATATCCCTCATGGATGCCATGATTCTTCACCTGCCTTTAATAAGCCTCCGCTTTACACTCGTTAATCGCCTTCGTCAGCAGTGCATCCGTCTCCTCGGTAATCTGCTTCGTCTCACGGATGGAAGCCGGGATCTGCGGATATTTGCCGTCGATAAAGCTGAATAATGCCCTTTCAAAATCAAGAATGCGGTGAGTCGGAATGTCAAGCAGCAGTTTTCTGGTTGCCGCGAAAATAATCATGACCTGATATTCTACCGGCATCGGCTGATACTGGCCCTGCTTTAACACTTCCTTGATTCTCTCGCCCTGTGCCAGCTGTTCCGTGGTCTCCTTGTCAAGCTCTGAGCCGAACTGGGCAAAGCTTGCAAGCTCGCGGTACTGAGCCAGCTCCACACGGATGGGAGCGGCAATCTTCTTCATCGCCTTGATCTGAGCCGCGCCGCCTACACGGGATACGGACAGACCTGCGTTGATAGCCGGACGGAAGCCGGAGTTGAACATCTCTGTCTCCAGATAAATCTGGCCGTCAGTAATAGAGATAACGTTTGTCGGAATATATGCCGAAACGTCACCTGCCTGAGTCTCAATAATCGGAAGAGCCGTTAAGGAGCCGCCGCCTAAAGCGTCGGATAACTTACTTGCTCTCTCTAAAAGTCTTGAATGGAGATAGAATACATCGCCCGGATATGCCTCACGTCCCGGTGGTCTCTTGAGCAGTAAGGACAGGGTACGGTAAGCCGCCGCATGTTTACTTAAGTCATCGTAAACAACCAGCACGTCCTCGCCGTTCTCCATCCACTCCTCGCCGATGGCGCATCCGGAGTATGGAGCAATATACTGAAGAGGAGCCAAGTCGGAAGCCGTGGATACCACGATGGTGGTGTAATCCATAGCGCCGTACTCCTCAAGAGTCTTAACAATGGTAGCAACCGTAGAAGCCTTCTGGCCGATGGCCACATAGATACAGTGAACGCCCTGGCCCCTCTGGTTGATGATGGTATCGATGGCAATCGCCGTCTTACCTGTCTGACGGTCGCCGATAATTAATTCACGCTGTCCTCTTCCGATGGGGATCATGGCGTCGATCGCCTTGATACCGGTCTGAAGCGGCGTGTCTACTGATTTTCTGTCAATTACGCCGTGAGCAACTCGCTCGATCTGACGGAATTTGTCTGTCTGGACCGGTCCCTTGCCATCTACCGGCTGTCCCAGCGCGTTCACCACGCGGCCGGTCATCGCATCGCCGACAGGAACTTCCACCACGCGGCCGGTCGTCTTAACGGTATCGCCCTCGCTGATGTCTCCAGCACCGAGTAAAACGGCGCCCACGTTATCCTCTTCCAGGTTGAGTACCATGCCGTAGATATCTCCCGGGAACTCTAAAAGTTCACCCTGCATGGCGTTCTCAAGACCGTGGATACGTGCAATTCCGTCCGCTACCTGAATGACTGTACCAACATCAGAGACTTCCAGCTTTGTAGAATATCTTTCAATCTGTTCCTTGATGACAGAACTGATCTCTTCTGGTCTTAAATTCATTAAGGTTTGCACCTTCCTTCTATCTTTCTATTTGTTACGATAACTGCAGTTTTGACAAGCTGCGGTGCAGCTCGTTAATCTGCGTTTTAATGCTGGAGTCCACGACGCGGTCTCCGATCCGGATAACCAGACCGCCGATTAAGGACGGGTCCACCGAATACTCCATCTCAAATTCCACGTACTCCGTGATTTCTAAAAGCCTCTGTTCGATCATGGCTTTCTGTTCACTCTTTAATTCCACGGCGCTCGCCACATGGGCCACGCCGATTTTCTTATATTCTTTGACCGTATCGATAAAATACGTGCAGATTGCAGGAATGTCCTTCTGTCTGCCCTTGTCGACAATGACTGCCAGAAAACCCATCAGATCGTCTGACACCCGGCCGGCGAAGATATTCGTTATGATACCGATCTTCTCTTCCTTCACAATCTTTGGATTATCCAGAAGTTCCGCCAGTTCCCGGTTCTCCCGCCAAATGGCAAGCAGCGCCTTCACCTCATGAAACAGGGTGTCAACACTCTGCTTTTCGATGGACTCTTCAAACAATGCATCGCCGTATACTTTTGATACTAGCTTTGCCATGTGCTCTCACCCATCTCTTTCAAAGTTTCCTCAATCAGGGCATCCGATACCGTTGTATCAATGGACGCAGCCACAACCTTGCCGGCCATGACAGAAGCGATGGATATGATCTGTTCCTTCATATCGTCAAGCGCTTTCTTTCTCTCCAGCTCTACTTCGCGGTTACCCCTCTCAATAATGCGGTTCGCTTCTTCCCTGGCTTCTGTAAGTATTTCTGCTTCGCGCTGTTTTGCTCTCTTTCTCGCATCCTCTAATATCTGTTCCGCTTCTTTATTGACGCTGGTAAGCCGTGTCTGGTACTCTTCCTTCATGGCTCTTGCAGCTTCTTTGTCATCAGCAGCGGACTTCAGTTCTCCGGCGATCTTCTGTCTTCTTCTCTCCAGGACGTCACGCACGGTGTTGAACAGCAGATAGGATAACGCGAAAAACAGGATAAAGACGTTAATGCCCGTCACAAACGCATCGAAAAGCAGCTGTGGGTCAAATCCCAATAATCGTTCCAAGGTTTCGCCTCCTCTCGCTCTCTATTCTTATCCGTTCTTCTCTTTAGCTGAATGGCTTTAAGAACATAAGGATAGCAGCGACAGCGAAACCGTAAAGACCTGTTGTCTCGGCAACGGCCTGGCCTAAAAGCATGGTAGATGTGATATCAGACTTCGCGCCCGGATTGCGGCCTACTGCTGCTGCTGCGTGTCCTGCTGCGATACCCTGTCCAATACCAGGTCCGATACCTGCGATCATCGCAAGGCCCGCACCGATTGCTGAACAACCTAAGATAAAATCCTGTCCTGAAATTCCGTTCATAGATAACTTCCTCCTGAAATCAATTTTGTATTACGCGCTCCTGCGCTTTTTGATTGTGAAAACAATCCTTGTTAATCCATCTTATCATTGACATATACCATGGTCAGCATACAGAATACATATGTCTGTATACATCCCGAGAACAGGTCACAATATACATGTAAAAATGACGGGATACCAATTTTTACAAAAATTGGCATCATGCCGTACCACAATCCCATGATTACAACGCCTGACATCATATTACCGAACAGACGAAGCGCCTGAGACAGTGGATTTGTAATCTCTCCGATCAAGTTAATCGGGAATAGGATCGGAAACGGTTTGAACATGCTCGTCAGATGACCGATTCCGTGGTTTTTAATACCCTGATACTGTGTAATGCAGAATGTGAAGATACCCAGCATAAACGTTACACCAAAGTCTCCTGTTGGTGTTCTGAGTCCAAATAAGCCGCCAATATTGCAGAACAATATGAAAATAAATATAGTTCCGATATAGTTAACGAACTTTTTCGCATTATGACCCATTGTGCCGTTTACCATGTTATCAAGCGTCTCTACTGCGAATTCCATGATATTCTGGAATGTGCCCGGTACTTCCGTCGCTTTTTTCATCTTAACATTGGTTACAATTGCGATCAGCAATATGACAATGGTCACGATACTTAAACCGATCTCAGTCGTTGTTACCCAGAGTTCCTGGCCGAATGCCTGAAACTTGAAAACGCCCTTGATCATAAAGTCCACATTATTGGCACTAGCTATGCCCATACGCTTAAGCCTCCTTTCTTACTTGATCACACCGGCTCCTGTACACGAAAATTACTCCTCTTTTTTCCCACGTGACACGATCCTGTGTATAACCGGCTGCAGATATGCACCAGCCTTGAGTCCGAGGACTCCGATTACTAGGGCAACCGCATTGACCTGATCCGGAAACCAGACCAAGACGATAACCAGAACAGCAAAAAGCACGACATAACGGATGACCGAACTGATCACCGTCCTTTTCTGGACAGTCTTCGAATCTTCCGTCTTCATGGAGCGGTCCAGCACCTCCGCCATGGAAAAAAACATGGCAAGAGCCAGGACCATCCCCAGCAGGAGCCCGGCAAAAACCGACGGCTTCGGATACACAATAAGCGCAACCAGCATGGCTGCCACGGTAAAAATCACGATTCCTGATGAAACCTCAAGCACCAGATTCTTTGTTTCCTTCCCCAATTCACAAATCCTCCTGTTTTCTAAAGCTTTTCATCATCCTCATGTCTCCTTACGCGGCTCTTCTGCTTCGGCTTATGCACCGGCGGACGCGGCTCTCCCATTTGCTCCCGACGTGCCTCCTGATCCTCTTTTTTCTCTTCCTGTTCATTCATCCGAAGCGTCGTCATGGCTACCTTGTAGCCGTTCCATCCGCCTGCCAGAAATCCCAGAAACATCAGAAAGATCGTCAGGTTCGTCCCGGCATGCCGGTCAATCCAGCTGCCGGCAAGAATACAGACAAACACAGGCACCATGACGCTGAGACCCAGTTGGGTAACCATCATCATATTCCTCATTACGCTCTTTTTATGGCGCATGAATCCACCTGCTTTCTGCATTTTGCACATATACATGGTATTATACCTAAAAATTTTGATTTTGTCTATTATGTACGTAAATTTTACTGGATAATATTGGATGGTATACAAATTGCGGGTTTTTGTACATTTTTTAGTACAAAAAAAGGGGAGCCGGTTTGCTATATCTTACCCCGATTCCCACTTTTTTATTCAAATTCTAAAAATTTTTTAGGCTTTTTCCACTATTTCTCTTCTTTTTTATCTGCCGTATGATAGAAATCCTTCTTACTGCATCCGGCTCTTCCGCCTCCCGCGCAGGCGCAGGCACACGCGCAGCCCGCACAGGCACACGCACACGCACAGCTGCCTCCCCCGCTTCGCGGCCCGTGATAGCCGTGATAGCCGCGGCCTCCGTTGTAATGGCTCTGGTCGGAATCCCCCAGGAAGCCGAATACGGCGCACAGCGCACCGAAAAACAGGACGATGGTAATGGCTCCAACGATGGGGTTGTCCCCCTCCACGCCATTGCGGTACTCCTTCCAGACAACCAGCTCCGGCCGCCGGAAACCCTCCAGGGCGCAGGTCAGCTTCATCTGTCTGCTCTCCCCTTTTTTCAGGGCCCCCTCCCACACCAGGTCTCCGTCTTCCGTCCGGTCCGCGTTATGGGTCAGGATATTCCGCCTCTGCTCCCAGGTAAACACGTAGTGCTTCACACGCATTTCATCAAACCAGCCCGGTGTGAAATCGTAAAATGGCCCTTCCGGGTCGGCGCTGTTCTCACACAGCATGTTTCTCTGATGTACCGTAAACCAGAAGGTGGCTGTCTCCCCCTTGTAATAGGACCGGTCCAGATACAGCTCCAGCATGGGATTCTCAGAAGATTCTGACGGCTGGTAACGAATTCCACCGGCTGCTCCGCCAAACTCCTTCACCACATAGTTAGGATTCGCCATGCCCAGCTTCACCCAGCTGAAAGGTCCCTCCTTTGAATCATTTAAGACCTTCCACTCATAGCTGTATGTAATCTCCAGGCTTCCATCGTCCTGGGGCGTCACGTGAACGCGGTAGTCCGTCATCTCATCTAACGGCATACAGGCGATAATCAGATAAATGATCAGTACGGCCAGACCGATGGCCGCCAGGATCAGGGCTTTCCGGATTCTCTCTTTTTTCAGTTTTTTCTTTTCCTCTTCCTCTGCTTTTGCCCTCGATTTGGCCATTACGTTTCACCACCCTTTTCGGATTTCCCGGTTCGGAGCGGGCAGAACAGGCTTTCCTCTTCCCCCATGGCCCGGATTTTTTTGCACATCGCATGGTTCCAGATGCTTTTCCAGGAATCTTTTTTCATATCCCCCAGAACCACACCGCCCAGCCAGCTCTGACACGGAACGGCCAGCCCGTCGGGTGTCACGGCCATGTTGGACAGACAGGCGCCGCACATGGGCACCGGTATTCCCAGCCGCTTTAAGAGCTTCACCTCCGCCCGGCCGGGTGACGTAAAACCGATCTCCATCCCCGTTTCCCGGCAGATTTCCGCCGCTGCTGTCAGAATCTCTCCCATCTCCCTGACGGACAGCTGGCTGGAGACTGAGCCGCCGGAGGAGGCGTTGCCCGTCTCGATCAGCCCGGAGCAGGTGACATACCGGACCCCCAGTCCGTCTAAAAACGCCAGCGTCTTCCCATAATCCTGGTTATCCCTGCACAGCGGCGTATTCACGCTGACATTAAGTCCTGCGTTTAATGCGTTCCGGATTCCTTCTGTGGTTTTGTGAAAGCCGCCTTTCCGGCCGACAAGGGAATCGTGAATCCCGCTGTCCCAGGAATAAAGCGTGATCTGTACGCTGTCCAGGCTGGCCTCGTAAAGCTCCCTGCATAAATCCGGCGTAAGCAGGATTCCATTGGTATTGAGGCGCGTCACAAACCACCGCGAGTACGCGACCAGCTCCACTAAGTCCCTGCGCTGCGTCGGTTCCCCGCCCGTAAAGGTAACCTGGGGCACACCGGCGCTTTTCAGCCTGTCGATAATTTTCTTCCATTGCTCCGTATTAAGCTCTTTTCCCTCTGCCTCCGGCTGTCCGGCGGCGTAGCAGTGGCGGCACTGTAAATTACAGTTCCAGCCTCCGTCCGCCTTCGTCATGGCACTCACCATCAGATCCATCCGGTAAGGCGCCGTCATGTGTGGCGCATACTCCCGCAGGGACAGCGGTTCGATCTCCCCGGAGGGTTCTTCTCCGCAGGCGGCACCGTAAAGCATGGCCAGCATTTCCTCCAGATCGCCGCGCAGCTGTTCCTCAGGTACCCGGTACGACTTCCCCGTCCTCTCCACGGCCGCCGTCACGACCTTTTCCATATCTTTTTCGTCCATGGGACGGCCGTCATACCGGTTCACCTCACGGATAAAATTCCCCAGGAGAACCGCCCAGGAGTATCCCAGCGGAAGGATGTAATATCCATTTAAAATCATCGCATAAGGATTTTTTCCAAAGGGGCGATATTTCGGGGGAATGAGATGAATCCGCACCGCGCCCGGCCCTTTTGGGTTCAGAGTCGTATGTACCACGCCCTCCTTCCAGGCCCTGTATGCTGCCGCCTCCCGTTTTAACACCATGATGCCTCCTCCTTTCCTGCAGCCGCCTCACTTCGGCTTTCTGTATGTATACTGAAAATTTTACCACAGCGTCTGCCGGAAATCCATATGTTTAAAAGTGCAAAAAACCGCCTGGGTAAGCACCCGGCCCGGAATCTCTTCCGAACCGGACACTCAACCGGCGGTCCATAGTCCATATTCTTAACGCAGTCCTTTTTCGGCTATCTGGCCTTTTCCACCATATCCAGAACGGCCTTCTTGCTCTGTACACCGACGCTGGTCGCTACGACCTTGCCGCCCTTGAATACAAGCAGGGTCGGGATGCTCATAACGCGGTACTGTCCGGCTAAATCCGGCTGCTCATCGACGTTCACCTTGCCAACCTTCAGTCCCGGATGATTCTCCTCCGCGATCTCATCAATAATCGGTGAAAACATCTTGCACGGTCCGCACCAGGTCGCCCAGAAATCGACGATCGCTATGTCACTGCTCTTTAATACTTCCTGATCAAAATTTTCCTGTGTAAATGTTACTACTGCCATAATATGGTTCCTCCTTATTCTGCGCTTTCTGAAAGCGCCTGCGTAATTATATTTTTCATAATGTCTTTTGTCAGCGCGCCGCTTGCATAGCCGATGACGCGTCCTTCACGGTCAATCATGAACGTGGTTGGGAATGCTGTTATATAGTATTGTAACAGAACATCACCCGTCGTGTCCATAAGTGTGGGATAAGAATATCCGTTATCCTCCATAAACTTTGTCACTTCTTCTATAGTTTTGTCATTATTGTTCGGATTATCCTTCGTTTTTGGATTTGCCACGCTTAAAATGACAAGATCCTCTGAATTCTCCCCGTATTCCTTATAAAGAGCCTCGATATCAGGCATCTCCTCGCGGCATGGCGGGCACCAGGTCGCCCAGAAATTTAAAAATACGACTTTCCCCTTATAATCCGAGAGTTTATGTTCTTCTCCGTACTGATCCACCAGAGTGAAATCGGGCGCTTCCACACGGTCCGATGTATCCGGAAGACTGCTCTCTGTCTCGCCAGCAGCCGCGCTTTCGCTATCCTGTCCGTTATCCCCGCTCTGTCCCGCGCTTTGATCCGGATTCTGTCCGTTATCAGCCGGACTCTGCGTCTCGGTCTGCGGCGCCGTCTCTCCGCTGTCAGGAGTACCGTCCCCGCCGCCGGAAGGCGCCTGTGACTCGGTTACGGTCTGGCCGCCCACGCCAAAGCTCGATAAGTATCCGGTAATTCCGTTCATCCAGCCGGTAAACATCATAACGCCCATGGCGATCATCAGCACACCGCCGGCCTTTGTCGTGTACTTCACCACATTCTGATGCTTCTTAAAGAAATCGAGCACCGATCCGGTAAACAGTCCCACTGCCAGAAACGGAATGACGAAGCCCAGCGTATAGACGCCGATCAGTAAAAATCCGGTCCCCTGGGAGGTTGCCGAGGAAGCCATCAAAAGAACGCTTGCAAGCGCAGGTCCCACACAGGGAGTCCATGCGAAGCTGAAGGTAAAGCCGAGCACTAATGCCAGGAGCGGGTTCATCGCCAGCTGATTCAGCCGGAAAGGAAGCCTGTGTTCCTGCCCCAGCACGGAGCTTCCGAACACACCCAGCTGGAATAATCCGAACAGGACGACGATAATGCCGCCGATCCGTGCGAACAGGGTTCTGTTGCTGCCAAAGAACCGGCCTGCTGCCGTAAATCCAAAGCCCAGCAGGAAAAATGCAAAGCTGACGCCGATTACGAAAAACAGCGTATTGATCATAACTTTTTTTCTCGAATACCGGACGCGTCCCTCTTCATCGACGGTCCTCGTTCCTCCTGCCAGATATCCGATGTAAAGCGGTACAAGTGGCAGCACGCAGGGTGAAAAAAAGCTTAAAAGTCCCTGAATAAATACTGTAATTGCCGGTATTCCGACTTCAACTGAAAATCCCATATCGCCTCCTGAAAGTGTTATTAACTGTAATTTTATTTGTTTCAGTTTGTACTGTTATTATAAAAGTTACAGTTAATATTGTCAAGTACTTTCGAAAAGTTTTTTAATTTATTTGTTTCCATTCACGGCCCCGTCTGCCCTGCGCTGTCCGGTCTGGCCCTGCCGGTTGACGCGGACTTTCCGGTGACTTTGCAGGGGATTAGCAATTCTTAACGCGCAGAGTTTTTCGTTCAGGGGAAATCTCCACCTGTTTGAGCGGCAGCGAGTTTGGGGATTTCCCCTGGTTTTTAGAAAAATTCTGCACGTTTAGAAGTGCTTATCCCCGAAACCGGAACCGGAAAGGCCGCGTCAACCGGCAGGGCCAGACCGGACAGCGCAGGGCAGACGGAGCCGTGAGCGGCAGCGGTTTACTCGGCCGGATCATCCGGAACGTATTCCAGAATGTCTCCCGGCTGGCAGTCCAGCGCCCTGCAGATCGCCTCCAGCGTGGTAAAACGGACGGCTTTCGCCTTATTATTCTTCAGAATGGATAAGTTGGCCATAGTGATATCCACTTCGCCCGCAAGCTCCGTCAATCCCTTTTTCCTCTTTGCCATCATGACATCAAGATTTACTACAATCGCCATTCTATCCCTCCTATATTGTCAAGTCGTTTTCCAGCTTGTACTGCACCGCCTTCTCAAACACCTGGCAGAGCACAATGGAAAAGAGTCCGGCAATGGCAAACACGATGATGATGACAGCCGTCGCCGGGGTGAGTGACACCGGCAGGCGGACGATGGAGAGAAGCGCAATCATGAAACTGCATTTACCCATCTTTTTAAGCGAACCGGCATTTTCCATGACAAACGGATTATCCGTCAGGACAGTGAGAAACATCCTCCGCAGCTCCTTTATGATAAACAGTGCCATCACACCGGAAGCCATATAGATCACGCATTGAAACACATAGTATTTCCGGAAGCTCTCGATGTAATTCCCAAAAAAATAAAACAGGACCGGGATGGCCGCCGTCAGCACAATCCCGATATAAAACATGGCATCCAGCATATATTTTGTAAAACGAACCAGTTTCGTATTCATAACAGGCACTCCTTCTTTCCGTTTCCGCTGCCGTTTTGGCGGCGGCTGTTTATGAGGAAAGTTTATCACAGGGCAGAGGGGAATTGCAACAGGTAAGAAATTATGGAATCAAAAAAAATCAGGAAGAAATCCGTCAAACAAGATTTCTTCCTGATTCTCATCACTGTCCGTCAGCCGGGCAGAGATAAAATCCCATCCCTTCCCTGATATACGGAAGGTATTTTCTGTCCTTCCCGGCCACCTGTCCAATCACATTCACGCGCGGATCAGAAGGCATGTCAACCCTGCAAATTTCAAGCTCTCCCATGTACCGCAAATACGCTTCATTGGCAATACATATCTTTCCAGCCAGCCTCTGGCCGGAAAGCTCTCCCGCTGTGTCTGCCGCAATGACCCGGTCCCTGCAGTTAAAACGGGATTCCTTGGATCGGATCACATATTCGCTGGAATCCGGCCGGTCATGATGGATTATCGCTCTTTCGAATTCATAACCGGGCAGTATATCCGCATGCAGGGCCACGTATCCTTTGCTCAGCGCAGCCAGCTGCGTCCATACCTCCTCCGTCACATCGTTGTCGCCCACCAGAACAATATCGGAATCCGACTGGTACAGCTCCAGCATATGAAGAAGCACCTTATCCCTGGAAAACCGATGTTCCTCCACCGTGGGAAGGCCTTCACAGAGAGGGCCGCGCAGCTCGGAATTCCCCGGAACAAATGCCATCGTGGTAAAGCCAAGGATTTTGAGCCTTTGATTCATCTCCTTTACACGGTCAAGTGACAAACCGGTATATGGTTTCGGGTAGTAATTGTGGCAGGCGGCAAAGCGGGTAAAATCTGCCCCTGCCGCCGCCCAGTTCTGAATATCTTCCTGTGAAATTGTAGAGGCGTTGAAAACGATATGAAATTTTTCCGAAAGCGCGACCGTTTCCTCTGCCGTAAATCCAAAGTCGAGACGGATATAGGTAATCCCCAGTGACAGCAGTTCATCGAAGGAGGCGCAGCCCAGCTTTTCTAAAGTAACCGGGCTGACATCGACAATCAGATTGATTCCTGCATCTCTGCACTGCTCCAAAAGCTTTCTGGCATCTCTTCTATAATCGATGCCCGTCTCCTCCGGGATATGCATGGAGGTAAACGCGTATCTGATGCCGGCTTTCCGGGCTTTCCTGATTATCGCCTCGTTCTTTTCCACGCCATTGCTGAAATAGAGTGATATTCCTGTTTTCATAAATTTATTCCCCATAGACTTCGTTGATCCGCTTCTCATCCACACCAAAGAACCAGGTCAGAATGAAACCTCCGGCGTAAGCCGCAGCCATAGCGATAATATATGGAATCTGCTGTCCCGGCTTTACGATCAGCAGGCCGAACAGCCCCGATACCCCCTGGGATACGGTTCCCAAATGAAACAGTGCGGAGAGAACACCGCCGACACCGGCGCCTAAACAGGCGGTAATAAAGGACTTACCAAGCGGAAGCGTTACTGCATACATGAGCGGCTCGCCCACGCCCAGGATACCTACCGGGATCGAATCGCGGATATAGCCTTTCAGCTTTTTGTTCTTTGTCTTAAAGTAGAGAGCCAGACCTGCGCCTACCTGTCCGCCGCCCGCCATCATCAGAATGGGAAGAAGGTAGTTGATGCCCTGCGTCGCGCCGGCGGGGTCATTTAACATGGCATGGATCGGCGTCAGCGCCTGATGAAGCCCGACCGCAACCAGCGGAAGGAAGCCTGCCGAGAGGATATATCCGCCCACAACACCGAGTTTTTCATATACAAATGTCAGCACAGTATAAATACCAGATGTCAGAGCCGCGCCGACCGGCTGTATGATCAGAAGGATCACAAGGCCGCCGATGATTAATACGAGCAGAGGACTGATAAACGTATCGATCAGATCAGGCATAATCTTACGGATGTGTTTCTCTAAGAATGCGAAAAATACGCCTGCGATCAGAGCGGCAAGCATACCGCCTGCGGCCGGGTTGAACACATTACCGGTGATCGGCAGAAGGATCTGCGCGTCGTTATATTTGGCTAAAAGCGGCATCGCAGTATTGGCGATACACATAGCGCCCGCAATTCCTCCCAGAGATGCGGAACCGCCGAATTCTCTTGCGGCGTTGTAGCCGACCAGAATTGGCAAATAGGCAAACAGAGCCCAGCCCATGGTGCGGATGCATTCATACCACCAGATTCCGCTGAGCGCGCCGCCTGTGGAAACATTAACAACATTGCTGATTCCGTTGATTAAACCCGCTGCGATGATGCCCGGAAGAAGCGCTACGAAAATATTGGCAATCTTCTTCAAAAAGTTCTGGAGCGGTTTATCGTATTTGGCCTTCTGCGCGGCTTTGTTTTCCTTAGCCAGGTCCTCCACGTTTCCGCCGGCGGAAGCCGGGGCGTCTGAGACTGCACCCTTGGGCAGCCCTGTCAGCTTGGAGAACTCCTCCAGCGCCTTATTAACCTTTCCCGGCCCCAGGATAATCTGAAGCGTTTCCGATTCCACGACGCCGAGCACGCCTTCCACTTTTTTAATTGCTTCAATATCTACAATGCTTAAATCTCTCACGCTGATACGCAGACGGGTCATGCACGCGGCATTGCCCAGAATATTGTCTTTTCCGCCAAGCAGCGAGAGGAGCTTTTCACTCAATTCCCTGTAGTTCATATAGTCCCTCCTGTTTCAAAGATCAGACGTTCTGTCCGATTGTCAATTATGTGTTATAAAGCATTCCTTACATGACCGCCGGCCGCATCCAGATGCGTCTTCGCTTCCTTCGCACCGCAGCCCAGCAGGATCATGACTATGGCCGTTTTAACATGACCGTCAGCCTCTGAAAGAGCGGCTTTCGCCTCTTCTCTCGTACAGTCCGTGGCAGCCATGGTGATATTTTGAGCCCTTACGACCAGCTTCTCGTTGGTCTGCTGAACGTCCACCATGAGATTCTGATATACCTTTCCGAATCCCACCATACTGCCGGTTGATATCATATTCAGAATCATTTTCTGGGCAGTACCGGCCTTCAGTCTTGTAGAACCGGTCAGAACTTCCGGGCCTGTTACCGGCTCGATAGCAAGCTTCGCGGCCCTTCCTACTTCTGACTGCCGGTTGCATGCGATTGCGACCGTTTTGCATCCGATGGAATCAGCGTATGCGAGACCATGGATCACATAGGGAGTCCTTCCGCTTGCGGCGAGACCGATCACGATGTCATTTTTGTTGAGAGCCAAATCCCTTAACTCCTGTACCCCCAGGGTCTCACTGTCCTCCGCGCCTTCCACCGCCTTTACGAACGCCCCTTCACCGCCGGCAATCAGACCAACTACCAGATCGGGAGACACTCCAAAGGTGGGCGGGCACTCAACGGCATCCAGAACTCCCAGCCTGCCGCTGGTTCCTGCTCCCATGTAAATGATTCTTCCGCCGCGATTTAAGCTTTCGGTCGCCCATTCGATCGCTGTTGCGATCTCCGGGATAACCTCTTTTACGGCTATGACGACATTGCCGTCTTCCTCATTCATCACGGCCGCCAGTTCAGCAGGAGTCATCTGATCTAAATTCATGGTTTTATCATTTCTTGTCTCTGTTGTCAGCTTTGTCAAATCAAGCATTCTAATATTCCTCCAATGGTTTTTGAATATGTGTTTTCGGAAAACTCCTCATGCAGCTCTCATAATGTTTATTTACATAGGCTACATAGAGGATATCTACCATGTTTAATTGTGAAATTCTGGACGACATGGCTCCGCTGCGCAGAATCAGTTCCGTAGCGGCCACGGCCAGCACGCAGTCCGCCTCGGCCGCCAGCTTGGAATCAGCGGCCCTCGTGAGCACGATAACTCTGGCGCCGTTGGCTTTTGCAGCCTTGGCACAGGTGATCATCTCCTCCGTCAGTCCGGAATAGCTGATCACGATACCGAGATCGCCCCTTTTCATGGTTCTTGCGGCCAGCAGCTGAGCGTGCCAGTCGTCGCAGATATTACACAGTTTCTCCACACGTATCAATTTTAAATACAGGTCTCGTGCAACAAGTAAGGAGGAACCGAGTCCAAACAGCTGGATAATCCTGCTCTCTTCGATCATTTTGACGCAGGTGTCAATAATCTCCGGTTCTACCAGCTTTCTTGACGTCTCAAGAGACTCGATGTTTTTTCGTGTAACCTTTTGAATAATGTCCTCTGTCGACGGCGTAGGGATGATCTCCTGAACAGATATCTCCCTGCTGTCCTTAAACAGAGCATTTTCGTATACAAGCGCATGCTGGAAATCGCGGTATCCCGCGCAGCCCAGTTTTCTGCAGAGTCTGATAATGGTCGCCGGCGACGCATAGGCCAAATCTGCAAACTCGTGTATACTCTTTCCAATCACCATATCCGGATGATTCAAGATGATTGTTACTGCATTCTTTTCCGCTGCGCTTGCCTTGACCTGATAGTCTTTCAGACGCAGCAGCAATCCTTTTGCTGCCATATTTCCTACCTCTCCTTCATCATAGTATATGAAATAATTGTGTCAATTATACGGGATTGTTATGAAATTTTATTGCATATTATGATTGGTTTTATGTGAAATTTCAATGGAAAGTTTCGGATTTTTAAGAAATGGAAAAGAAAATACCGCCGGCAGACCACTCCTGCCGGAAGGACTTTTCGATATCACAGGAGGACTCTTTGATAACACAGACGACTTACTTGTAAAACAAAAAGACCGGACTCCTGCAAAACTGCAGACCTCCGGCCATCAAATAAAAAGAGCGCGAGACGGGGATCGAACCCGCGACCCCAACCTTGGCAAGGTTATTTACTGCATTTAATAGGAAGTAACACACGCAAAAAGTGGCTTAAAATCGAGGTTTTTCAAAAAGTATGTAGCGTATAATACCATTTCAAACACATATCAACTTTAAGCAAAACTTTAAGCATTTTTTAATAGCGAAAATAGTGATTTAGCTATCGTTGGAAACGTTAATGGTATGGAATTCGGCACTGACGGCGAAAAAAGATATTTTGTTTTTAAACATAACGATGGATCAAAATCGTCACTGGAATTTTATAATAATGGTGTCAATCTGGTAAGGTATGATCCTAAAACAACACAATGGGAAATTATATGGTCAATACCAGTAACGGTCAAATATAACTTTACCAACGAAAAGACGTTCTTTAAAGGGCGCCTTTTTCGCTGGTAAATTAAGCTATTACACCGTATCCGGCAGCTCCGTGTACCACACTTCCATAGCTCCATTCTCTCGACTATGCCAGCACGCGCCCTCATACGGTCCGCCCGCCGTCGGGTCAAAATAATACCAATCCCCGGAACCGTCTTCAGGATCGCATACGCTGCCGTTCCACCGGTGCCAACTCGTGCACATGTAACCGTCTCCATTAAACAAGTACCAGTGATGATTGATAACCTCCCACTTATTCGCCGGATACGTTCCATCTGGCCTGCGATACCACCAGCCGTTAGAGGTGTTAATCCAGCCCGTCCGCTCCTCCACCGGCTCCCAGGTGCGCATAAACTCATCCGGATTGCGATACAACCGCTTAATACCGGCCGTAGTGCTGCCCCAGTCTGCGAGCTGGAAATGCGGCTTGTCTACCGGGCTTTTCCAGTTACCGCCCCATTCAAGCCCCAGGGAGACGCCGATCTTACCCACCTTAGTGAAAAATCCGTCGTTATCATAGTATGCGCCGCGGCCATCATTCCGGAAGAAATCGAAGGCAGTTCCCCACTGGTGATAGGAACTGTAACTGCTACCCGGTGCATTGGTCACAATCGGCCCCGGCTTCGTGCGGCCCTGTGCATATAATGCGTCCTGCTCCGCTACAGTCCGCAGCGTCTCACCGATCTTAATCTTAAGCCCCTGCTTATTGCATTCTTCGACCAATTTCCCCGCAAGCGCCTGAAGCCGTGGATGGCATAATGTAATGTCTCTCATAATCTTACCTGTCCTTTCATTAAAAAAGGCCTGGGAATCCCCAGGCCCAAAATCTTGTGACATCACAAGTTGTGATATTACAACCGTTGCGATATCGCAACAGCTCCGGCTCTAACCCTGCCGGCCGGTAGATACGCGGATCATCTCCGGCGTTAACGGCCGCCTCCCTGATAATCTGTATTGTCGATCTTATCCTTAAGTACAGATATATATTTTAATAGCCATTCAGGCACGTCAGCGCCCATTCTGCCGGCGTTTTCGATGATGGACAGCAACTCATTAAGCAGATACCAAACGGCCACTAAAAGCCCGAAAAACGTGCTTGCAGGCATAGTCATGCCCAGTGTACCGGATACCGTAGTAAACACATAATCAACTATCATAGCCACGGCAATCACGCATAGATATCCAACCTTTTTAATGATTCCCTTCGCGCCTTTCTTGCTGCTCCACCCATAAGTGGGATCTTCGGGGTAATCCATTGCTTCCCGCTTGCTTGCCAACATGCCGGTTACGTAGTCCACAATCATCATTGTAGCTAGCGCACAGAGTACCGGAAAAAGAATTCCCAACTTGTCACTTAAGAAGGCAACGGCTGCCGCCATTGCCCCCTGAATCGCAATATATGCTTTTCTCATCTTACACCTCCGGATTGTCCTTCAACCATTTTTCTGTTTTGGCCCTCCAAAAATTAGGGATCTCATCAATCGTAATAACACCGCGCCTGATCCGCAGCCCGTAAAATGCACCCATTATACTGCACCTCCTTCAGCCAGCGTTCCCACGGCTGCGCCAAGATCATTAATAGCACCGTCCTGTACTGCCATGCCTGTCTCCAGCGCGTCCAGACGCTTCTCCTCGGCGGTTTTCTCACGCAGGCTATACGTTGTAAGGACGGCGCCATCAGTAGCGATTACGGACGTCTCAGACACAAGCACGAGATCAGTATAATTTCCTACCACGGTACCGTCTCCGTTTTTGATCTGTACGGTTGTGAGATTATCTGGTGTCAATGCCTCCCATGTTGCCACCATAGCCGCCCGATCAGCCGCCGCCACCTGTAAGGCTCCCAGGCTTGCGCCTGCCTCCAGTTCAATAATAGTTCCATTTTTTAAGATCATAGTGTCCTTCATATACGGACTCCTTTCTCCCTTTTCGGGTATAAAAATAAGAGCCTTTCAGCTCTGATTAACGAGTTTCTTATTCATTTAAAAATAATCATTTATGTTCCAATCACAATATACTGCATCCAGATTTTGCTTTGATATTCAGGCTTAATATCGTTGCTGTCGAACAAAAGAGCCAACGAGTTATTATTACCGCTATTAGTGATTGATCGTACTGCATATGATCCGGACATAGGCACTGCCATGCAACGATAAAGGCTTTCTCCGCTGTATCCTTCTGGAAATACAAGGCTTGCCTGTCCATTAAAATTGACACCACATTCCAATGCACCAAATTGGATTTTAACATTTCCGATCTGGAGCTTGTTGTACTGAGCTGTGATAACACTGCTGTCAAGTTTACCCGCTAAATCACTATTTAACTTAGTAATCTTTTCATCGAGGGACTTCCCCATCGGACCGCTTAATACGGTTGTGGCGTCCGTCGCAAGAAGATTATTTACGATCTTACTTTTCTCAATGAGTTTTGTCATGACCTTATCGGCGATCGCGTCAATTAGTTCCTGAGATGTCACACTTGCTCCTGCGGTCCCCAGTACTCCGCTCGTATCATTTGCAGTAATCGCGGAAAGCGCCTCAGCGGCGAATCCTCTCGCCATATATTTCCAGTTCGCGCCTGCGGCTGGTGTTACGCCTTGTAAATTATCTTTAAGAGCACTCCATGTACTCCCGTTGTAGTATACCACATCACCTATTCGATATGTGGTACCTGACGCATACGTACCGCGATCTACGAAACCTATGCGCCCTAACTCTGTATATCCTGCTGGTGCTGCCATTTAAGTATTACCTCCTCTGTCTTTGTAATATAATCTTCCATCCGAAACTACAAAATCGTACAACACATTCGGCTTTCCTATATATAATGTTGATGTTTCTGGATCAAAATACAGGTCCGGCGGATCACCTCGTGGATACGTATTTTCTGTAATATACGTTTTAATATTTTCCCATAGCCGGGATACTCCCCGCGCTGTTAAAGGCTTTTGCATAGGGGCACCCCCATTATACGCATATTGCGTCTATCTCTGCATCAGTCATCGGGTCCGCCCACGTTCCGTCCGCACATAATACCGCATCTTGCTTTCCAGATGCAGGAGCCGGGACTAATCCAGTTCCGCCAGCTGCGGATGCTGTAGCGCCTTTAAATGCGGAATAAGTTGTATTAGCGGGTGTTTGATATGTTCCGTCAGCCCTCAAAAACTTTGTCTGTGATCCTGCTGGCGGAGCAGGAACATAGCCAGCGGCACCAGCGGCTGAGGCGGTCGCGCCCTTCATGACAATGGGTTTCGTATCTGTAAATACTGCATTTGCTGGCACATCTTTCTCAACTGTATGCCCTCCAACCGTTGCCGCATTACCACCGTTTGCGGGCATCGACGTAGGTTTATTTTTAACAAATGCGTCGGATGCAGTATCCGTCACATTCCAGTCAGACTGTACATTCTGTTCTGCATTTGCTGGAGCGTGAGCTGTCTGGCTGTGGTCATATGCAGTTTTCCCACGATCTCCACGGAAAGCAGTACTGGCCGTCTCACCTAACGCGATCCCCTCATTGACTTGCGCATACGCTGTACCACTCCACCGGTATTCTCTCATGTTGTAATTTCCAGTGGTCAGCACAATATAAATCTTTCCGCTTTCCGGAGTCAGCGCCGCCCCTTCTGAAGTAAGTGACAACCACCCTGATGAAAACGCTGTAGCTCCAGTTACAATATATGAATCGATTACATCATCCACATAAGATGGCAACTGAGCCGCCGGAACATGGCCGGAATCGTCTAATTCTGCCACGCCTCCAGCTACTCCCTTCTGTGCCGATGGAATTGCACCAACGTCTCCAGCCGCAAGCGTTATATCTGCTGACAGTGCCTTATTATTAACCTTGCGCGTCGTCGGTACCTTTCCGCTTAAAGCTGTATTAACAACCTTATTTTGTACCGGATTTGTGGATGAACTGGATAATGCGCTGTCTACAGTCGTGTTATGCAGTTCATTCAGTTTTTGTTTCTCCGCAGTTGTATAATCCTCTGTAGATAATCCTTTTCCAGATACCTTAGCAACATAACCATCTTTTACATGGTTTTTCATATTGATCCAGAGTCTTGCTATATTTTCAGCGGTTACACGTTTTCCCATTTTTATACTCCTCTCATACACAAATATTATCGATCTCTTCGTCGGTTAATGGCTCAAGATTAGATTCCATTGTGGCCCACTCCGTATCATAATCGTTTTCACTTGCTTTCACTAAGGTCTGACCGGATTCCCCTCCCTTTGGAAGTAACCGGCTGTAATCCTTATACTCTGGTAATACATAGTTGTCCGGCTGCGGTCTGCTATCTACAGTCATTTTAATAGACAGGATTGTCTCACCGCTTGCCGCCGACCTCACATATACATACGCGATAATCTCCTCCGGATTCTGGAGCATAATATCGGGAATCATTGCATGATTGCTTTTCAGATATGCAATACTGGACAGCTTCCCCTGATAGTAATTGATTTCCGTGTCGTCAGGAATCTCAAGTTCAGCGCATTCAATCGCAAGTTCCTGACCATAATCCCACTGTGTAAGCCCGTATGCAGATGTAGTACAGTAGCCCGAGAATTTTGCTACAATCATCTTTCGATTCACTCCCTCCTTATGCCGTTATTTTCCAATACAGGATAGAATCAACAACCTTAAAATCAACACCAATACCAGCCTTCATATACAGGGTTGATGTTTCTGGATCAAAATAAAAACCAGGTGCTATAATCTGTGAATACTGCGCGGCTCTGTCTGCGTCATTTTTAGCATTATTCGCATGGGTCCCGGCCTGTCTGCTGTAATACTCACTGTTATTGGTATTCTCTCCCTCTCTGCTTCCAGTACCTCCGACCGCCCAGCTCTTTGCGGTTGTGGCGCTTCTGGTGGAGTTTGTTGCCTGATCTGTGGCACTGTCAAGAATATCGTCAGCATGATTTAGCGCTTCGTTCGCTCTTGCTGTGGCAGCGTTAGCATTGGTTACAGCATTATTCGCCGTAGTAATTGCACCGTTAATTTTAACAACCTGAGCCGCTACGTTTGCAATAGCATCTTCTCCATCCTTATTTACCTTTTCAGCTAAGGATATCATGGAATTTCGTACGTCCTTACCTTTTCGTGCGATTCTGAAATCTTGTATCTCCTTACTTATATCTGCCATGTCTTCACTTCCTTTCAGGCATGCAAAAAAGAACGCCTATTTTCAAGCGCTCTTTTGCTGGTTTTCCTATTTTAAATTGTAGCACATTTGGGTGTGACAAACGTGACAATTTACTTGACACAGAAAAAGAGCGGGGAAATTATCCTCGCTCTCTGTAATTTTTATTATTCATGGCTTGTGCACGCCGGCACGTACTGAGTATCCAGCCATGCCAGAAATTCGGGATTGTCTGAGTTGACTACTCCATCAGCTCCGGTTGTCAGGCCATCGTAATATTCGTAGCCCTCCATTAATTCTCCATATCCATTAAAGGCGTATAAAACATCATCTATTTTCGTTACTCCCAGCGGGATGGTCTTATCATCAAACTCGAATGACCATATTCCTTTTTCGCTCTGAGTCCACTTCCCAGAATATGTGTCCCTCTTTTTTACAACACCGGTTCCATCATCCCCATTTACCGCCCACTGTGGAAGCAGTCCCATATTGAATTTTCTCTCAATATGTTCTCTCTTTAGTTTATCATCCTTAGTTGTAAACTGTACACAATGCTCGTCATTAAGCCACGTCCATTCATATGATGAATTTTCCTCTTCATTCAGCGGAGATTTACGTATGAAATCACCATTAACTACATCAGCCATAGCAAACGAACCAAAAAGCAAACTAAATGTTAAAACAATAGTCAGTAAAGACATTTTTTTAAACATTTTATATTTCACCCCTTTCTGACTATATTATATCATCTATATACCTTCGGTTCAACCCTCCAATCCATCTATTCTATCCCTCAAATCTCTTACTCTGCCATACAAATCCTTAAACATATCTAGTGCAGACATATTTTCCGTCCAAGGATCATCGAAAATTATATCTCCTGTGACAATACCACTATAACCAACACGGGTTATCATTCCATCTCTTTTTAATTCAAGTGCTGGCCCTGTTCCATCAAATTCTTGAGTAGATAATACAATAGAATTACCTGCATCTTTACTATATATAGTCATGTCAGAAATGCCAAACCCATTAATCCATGCATAATTTTCAGTAATCAGCACATTCCCTATATTGATCTCACCAGAATTTATAATCACTGATCCGTCGCTGTCCACCTCAAATGTACCATTACCGATATTAATCCTGCCGCCTATAATTGATGATCCTTTGATGGTACTACCCTCAATAATGCCAAGAAGCACATGCAAGCCGGTCTTATCCCATGTACCGATCACCTCGCCCTGTGCATTCTTAACGGTAATGCTCCCATCTTTCGCCAGGCCAGCGCCGCCCACCTCGAGAATGCCGCCGCGAATTCTGTCCGCCAGCATCGTACCGGATGTTATGAAATCAGCCACAAGATTACCATCAATCGTCCAGGCATTCCGGTATGGTCCATTTATGCCGGTTGTAGAAAAGCCAAGGCCGTTCTGATTAAGCTGAATCACATGGGTAGCCGTGTTCTTATCCGGCGTGTTCATCACCAGGATTCGCCATGGGTGGATTTTCTTACCGGTAACGGGGTCCTCGACGTCCAGAACCACATACCCACCAAGTCCGCCAGTAATCAATGAGGTGGCATTCTCCACCTTACGCCTGATCTCGCTCGAGGCAGATTCCCCTACCTTCTTTATGGAATTTGATAGTTCCACCTGCTTACTTACATTTGCAGCTGTGAATGTCTTTACGGTTGATCCAAGGGATATACTCCCTTTTTTCGGATCGTCAAGATATAGGTCAAGCCTCGCAAGCAGCATATCTTTCTTAACCCCGTGGGGCTTGCTCTCCGCGGTTGTCCACCGGCCAACCTTAAACCTACGGATATCTACCCCTGCATAATTAAGATCAAGAGCCTTAACGGTTAGTGTATCCGGTATGTTGGTCAGTTCCTTAATCAGTGCTTTCGCCTTTTCAAGTAGTACGGAAGGCTCCGTTACATCAGCCCATTGATAGGTGACTGTTATGATTCCATATTCATCAACCACGCTCTGATCTGCCGTAATATAATCGCTTCCGTCATTCACAGACGTGATATCAACGGTTTTTGTCTGCACTTCCCCGTTCTCGTCTTGGTACTCCACTTCCGCGCCATAAGGTATTAACCGCGTAGCGATTTGCGTTGCGTCTTGGTATTTCGTCAGATCAAGCAGATTCACTCCGAAACGTATCTTCTGCTCATTGTATCCGCCATGGTCATAGGTGTAATTAAGATACTTCTTACCATCCTTATACTCCACGTACAGGCAGCCCCCATACTTGCTTATCAGATAGGTATTAACCGTGTTCCATGTGTTTTCCAGTTTTGTGCTTTCCCGCTTAATGTTGGATTCATCATCGATCACATTCACGGTTCCAAGCAAGAACTGTTTTCTTTCCTCCACCTGACGATTATGGTTATCAATCAGGTAGGCCAGGAAATCACGGATATTACCAGTATGGGAAAATGGGCGTTGGATACTGTCAATCAAGTACCCCATGCTTCCCTCACACACAATCTTTTTCACGTTGTAAAAGTCTGCCTCGTCCGATATAGCGCGGCCCTCATAAAGTATCTCCCCGTCTTCAATCACTCGTATAATAGATTTCAGTTTCTTAATCGTATTATAATACTCATGCGTTGGGGGGATCATAAATTCTAATTGCCCCGTCTTATTAATGGTTAATACAAGGCGTGGCTCCAGCACTCTTAAAACATCACTTTTTTGGTCATGTATGTGGTATATATGACCGTCTACGATATTCTGTATCAGATACATTATAAGCTACCTCCACGGTATATTACCGTCACAGTCCCGTTCCCGGAAAACTGCATTCTATATTCTCCACTTCCAATCAAAATGTCGGTGATATAATTCAATCCGGCGCTTAAGGCATATTCAACGCCTTCAAACAGTACTTTCATAGCGGCAGAGCATTCTATTTTAGGGATAACCGGCATTGGGCTGCCATCAACCACGAGATCGTATGTACCATTCACCGCTATGCTCCCATACTCCCGGATCACTCCGGTTTCGAAATCGAATGGGTCCCATAGCCAATCTTCATCCGATGCAAGCAGGTCCAATTTGTACGGCTTGCAGTCAAACGTAAGAGTAATCTTACCATATCTGCGATTACTCTTTTCATATTCGCACTCTCCCCGGCCATCATAGTAATATCCCTCATCAAAATCGAAAATCAACTTCACAGGCTTACCATGAAGGTAATTACTGATATCACTGATTCTCGCGGCCCAGTTACTATATCCCTTATCCTCAAAATCACATTCCACCTTTATTTTCCGGTTCTCATACCGGGTTCCGAAATAGTCCGTCATATCAACGTAACCATCGGCGCCCGGTATGTCAATAAGGCTCTTTTTCACTTCCGGAAGGCCTATATTGACCGAAATAATACGTAGCCCGAAATCTCGGTAAGAATGCTTTTCGTCATTAAACGTGATCCCTATAGGCATTACATAGCACCTCTCTCCCCAGTCTTCGCCGCATTACCAAGACTTTCATTTACAGGTTCGGAAACGATATTTCCGACCTTTTTGTTATCCATATACACACCGGTTTTCTCCATGGCCTGGCCCATCTCGCGGCCCATACGCTTGTAGTCAATCGCATAGCCAGGGCCGTACCCCTCGTTTCCGTAGCTGGCCGCAGGTATTGCCGCTGTTCCCGTAACGTATCCAGTTCCGGCAAGTGCTGCATCTACTGCATTCCCTGCCGTTACCGCGTCTATGGCGCTTCTCATGGCATTACCAACGACTTCTGACATGGCTGTGTATAGATTCCCGGCCATAGAATTAATACCTTCGATCATTTCAGTGATCGCGGTTTTCCCCAGTTCCTTCATGTCCGTAGGAAGCGTCTGGACCGCTCCTAACACATTCTGTGCAATTGCCTTGAATTTGTCCATATTCTCGGTTGTTCCGGAAGCTTCCTTTACTGATCCGGCCATGGCGGAGACCAATTCAACCGCATTTTGAACCGCGGTAAGCTTCATTACCTCAAGCGGCTGGTTCAGCGATACCCCCAGCTCCAGCATAGAATTCGTGTATTCCTGTTGGTACTTCGCAAGCTCCGCAGAAGTTTCTTGTTGCATCTTTGTAATCTGCGCTGCAATATCCTGCCGCATCGGCTCCAACTCTTCTACGGCCTGTCTTCTGGCAAGGCGATTTTTCGATCTGAAAAGATCAACATACTCATCTAACTCATCGTCACTCATTTCAGTAAGCAACTGGATTTCTGCCGCCGCCTGCGGGCCAAGGTTCTGCAATTCTGCCAGAAGTTCCTTCCCAATTCCGCGGCCGCTTAAATCGTCTAAGTTGTTTCTCCACTGCTCTAGCCCGTCAACCTGTGACCGGAGATTGTTCAGGAGATCATCGGATGATAATTCTGTATCTGCGGAAAATTCGTCAAAGAGTCCAAACGCCGATTTTATTTCGTCCGCTCTCTGGCTCACCGCATCTTCATACTGTTTGTTCAGATCGAGAATCTTATCGTTTAAGTCCTCGTATGCTTTTGCGACATTATCGGTGTACTTCTCTTCCGCCTGAAGCATCTGGTTTTCAAGCTCTTTCTTCGCCGCGAAATATTCCTTATCCGCGTCAATCCTTGCTTGTGTCCCATCTTTTACCTGTTTTCTGGCCTCATCCCAGTATGCCGCTTCTTCCGCAAGTGTAAGACCATTGTATACCTTGTAGTTATCCAGCTTCTTTTTAGCCGCCTCAAGAATGGCCTGCCCGATCTCGGCCGCGCTGCTCTTCGCATACTTCTTATTCCTTACAATTCCATCTGCGATACCTAGTGCAATATTACGCCCAACCTCGTCACGAAATACTCTGGATGGGGAATGGATTCCAAGCAGATTTTTAAGTCCGTTAAGTGCTGACTCGCCTACTTCTTTTGCTGCATCAACAACGGCTCCCACCGCGTTTTTCAGACCGTTTGCAATGCCGTCCACAATATCTTTTCCGATCTTTTTCCAGTCAAACTCGGAAAATGCTTTTTTGATCGAATCAAATATTTCCGGTATTTTACTCAGTACTTCCGGTATTCCCCGTATAAGTCCTACCGCCAGTTCACCGATTAACTCTATACCTTTCTGTAATAATTCCGGCAGGTGGGAGGCTATTGTGGCAAGTAGTTGAGCAAGTATAGAAGCGATAGAGGTGATAATCGCGGGTAAATTATCAACAAGCCCTCGCGCAAGCTGTCCAATCAGTTTTACACCCGATTCAAGAAGCTTCGGAAGTGCTGTCATAATCGCATCAACCAGTCGGTTTAAGATATTGCCGGCCGCCGATATAACGGAAGGGATATTTTTTAATAACCCCTCTACAAATTTCCCGCACGCCTCCAGTCCCTTGCTTACAACGTTTGGGAATCCAGTGGAAATTCCGGAAAGCACATTGTCAAGGAGTGTCTTCCCCTGCGCCTGTAGCTGTCCAGAATTTGACTTTAACCCATCGATTATTCCGGTTATGATCGACCAACCAAGGGAGGCCACTGATGGAATCAACGAAATGATTCCCCGCAAAATCGCCATAAGCAGCTTTGCCCCTGCCTCCATAAGCTGGGACATATTATCGTCCAAGCCTTGTATCAGCAAGTCGATGAACGAGACCGCAAGTTCAATGAAGGCCGGAAGCTGTTCTATAATCCCGGTTGCGATATCGGTTAATAGGCTTGACCCCATCTGCATGAACTGATCCGCACTGCCCTCAAATTCCTGCCATAATTCCGCTACTACCAGAGGTAATGTTTCGGCCAGTCTCGGAACAATTTCGCCTAAATTCTTTCCTACATTGCGTGCGAAAGTGGCAATTGCATCCGCCAATTCCTGGGCGCTTCCTGAACCATTCAAGAAATTGTCAAAGGCTGCTTTTGCAGCATTCATTGATCCTTCTATGGTAGTAGATGCTTCCTTTGCGGTGGTTCCGGTTATATCAAGTTCTCCCTGAATTACATGGATAGCTGAATACACATCGTTCAGGTTACTAATATCATATTTTATGCCCGATATTTTGCTGGCATCTTTAAGTAGGCGGTTCATTTCCTCCTTTGTTCCGCCATACCCCAGCTTCAGATTATCCAGCATCGTGTAATTCTGCTTCGCGAATCCCTGATATGCATTCTGGATAGAGGACATGTCCGTTCCCATCTTGTTGGCGTTATCAGACATATCTACCATTGCCATATCTGCAATCTTTGCCGCTTCTGCTGTGTCCCCGGCCACACTCTGTAATAAGGAGGCGGAGAAACTGGTAACACTCTGCATATACTCATTAGCAGATAAGCCGGCAGTCTTATAAGCATTATTAGCGTTTTCTATGACTGTCTTAGCATTTTCTTTAAACAGCGTTTCCACGCCGCCCACATTCTGTTCCAAACTAGCTACGGAACTTAAAGCAGCCTTAGACATACCTCCGAAAGCGGCGGTGATACCTCCAATCGAGGCACCAAGAACCGCAAGGCCGCCTTTTGCAATGCCCCCAAGCTTTTTGATTCCGCTTGAAAATCCTTTTTCATCTATTCTGGTGTTAAAATTCAAATGACCATCAGAAGCAAATAATTGTAAATTCAAATGAGCCATACTACTCCTTTCGCAGTAGCACGGCTCACAGGCTCACATATGCTATATCTTGATCTCGAATTCTTTTTTGCACTCTTTGCATTTCATGTACAGTCCCGTGCATCGTGCTGTATTATCGTACAGGACCGCATTCTTGCCACAATAAGGGCAAGTATACCATTTCCGCATGATAGGCGGCTTAATGATCTTTTTCATTACCAGAACATACCTCCAATCTCATCATCAGATGGGACCGGCTGCGGAAGCGCAATTTTTCTCTGTATCCTCAATATCCGGTTCCGTTCTTCCACATCCTTAATCCGTGATGCATCGGTATTCCGGTACATGACACGCTGCTTAAACTCCGTGTCGGATGAGAGGCCGTCTAATAGTATCCGGAACTTCCACCAGTGCATGTGTGCTTTCGTTAAATCAATCCGGTAATCGTGCCAGAAACCCGCGATAATGCAGCGCGCGTCATATCGAAAATCATACAACGGTTTTATATTCGCCGTTTCTTCCTCTTCCTCTTCCTCATAATCAGCCTGATAACTCTCATCTTCTGCTTCAGTCATCTTAAAGAAGTCTATCAGCGGTTTACAGGCATTTGCCTGATCCACAAAGGGAAGAGGATCACAATAGAACAAGAGTATGGACTCGAATTTTTCTTCCGGCCCATACTCATCATCTTTCAAAAGGTCAACAAACCTTAGCCAGTCCTTAAAATCCGTTACAATCTCACGATGCTTACCGTTTAGCATCACCGAATTGGGATATCTGTCATAGATGAGGTTCACTTATTACCGCCACCATTCCGGTTATGCCGTCTCTGCTGCCTGTTCTGATGCGGTGCATACTTATTAAGCATCTGGCCTCTGCGCTGCATGGCCTCCTGATTACTGCGCCGTGCGGCATCAATAAAAGCCGAATAGGCTGCGTCACACATACCAGCATTTACTTTTCCCTCAAACATCTTTCCAGATGTCCCTTTTCCATAAATACAATCAAACAGGTTAAAAAACAGCCCACAGTATCCGCGTATTACCTCGCTTGTTGTGCCCGCCTTCTGCACTCGTTTTTCTTCCTCTTCCATCTGCTTAAACGCATTTTCGTAACGTTCTGCAAAATCCGCATCCTGTAAATCCACCTCAAACTCAAGATTGTTATAACTCCACTTCTGGCTCATAGGCTCACTCCTCTTTGTTATTGTTTAGATGTGACGGTTGCAATACCGGCTTTTCTGGCCTTATTCCCTGTGCATTCTACAACAAGGATTTTTTGCCCATTTGCAGCCGTAATATCTGCTGATCCATCCCAAGTCTGCATTTCGCTGCAATCCGTATCATAAGCAGGAAGGGAAACATTTGTTCCTGTCTTATATCGGTATGTATTATCTGGCTGCTTTGCTGGGGTAACCGTTAATTTAGTAGTCCCAGAACCAGAACCCGCTACGCTGTGCACAGTTAATTCCCCCAATTCATGAGCCTGACCTTCTACAAATGTTACTGTCTGCCACTTATCGGAAGAAGTTGCAGTTCCCAGTATCATTTCTCCGATCGCCCGAAAATTACCAGAATAGATTAATGCGTCATTTCCATCACCGGTAGTATCCGGAATAACCGCATAGGTACGCTTTCGTGCGACCTTCGTTTCCCCCTCGGCAAAAAGATCTACCGTTACGATCTCGACATAAGCATCTGATCCGGTATATTCACCATCGGTAATCTCTGCAATCTTTTCATGCGTTGAAAGCGGGCTGTGACGGTCAAAACTATAACCGATCTGTGTTGCATATCCAACCACATCAGACCGCTCGGAATCCTCATCTACGTACGTTCTTGTGTACTGTTTCGGGCTTTTGGATTCAGACATAGATGAAAAGCCCTGCATGCGCACAAACTTAGGTTCTTCCCCGGTTCCGACGTTCATGAAAGCGACTCTCTTAGACCGCTTTACCAACTTTGCTTCATTAATTTTGTCAACTGTTGCCATGTTGTTTCCTCCTATTCATAGAGTAATCTTAATTGTATCTGATATCTTGCAAGGTCCCCGTCCGAGTCGAAAAGATAATAGCTCGATATCATGACATTCGAAATAGCTGAATATCCTTCCAGTTCCGGAAGAATATCATTATCGTTTTGATCTTCTACCCAATTAGACAAATTCTGATAAAAATATGAATTGTCTATCATGGTACGGGCGTCTCCGTCGTAAGCTTCTTTTGACGTGAAAGAGTATTGGAATTGATATACCTTCCCTCCGTCCACGTATTCTTTGTATACCGGATCAGCCGGTATTGGGTCCAGGCTGTACGCTCGACTGTTGGGGAGATAATCAATATTAAATTCCCCGTCGTGCAAGAATGGACACTGCATGAAATATTTCCTGAGTGCGCCTATAATAGACTCATTGTTAATTGTTCGCAATGATCTTTTCCGCCCCCTTCCGAATCGTCTCGCCTTTCGCGGTCTTCATACGCTCAAACCATAGTTTACCGCGGTTTCCGTTGTCTCCGTGGTTCTCATAATACTGCCGCCGCGCATACGGGGCCAAGTACTCTATTTCTGCACTGCCAATTACGGTTCCAAGCTGCGCGGACTTAATCATGTACCCGGTTCTTCGTGGCGTCATCGGGTCCATGTACCGCAGGCACTCAGAATCGACAAACTCCTGTGCCTTTGCAAATCCTTTTGATTTCTGCTGACCGAATCCCGGCGCCCATTCCAAGTGCGCGGTTACACTGCCGTTGCTGCTCTTCTTCTGATACAACTCTCCGCGTGGCGTGGATATCTGAAAAACCCTTTTCTGTGCCATTAAATACCACCCACTCTCCAGTGCTGCAAGCTGCCAAAACGATTATCAGACCATGATGTGATTTTAAACACCTGATACAGTTCCTTCTGCAAATCAGAAGGCTTTTCTATTTCCTTCGCTATGGCTCCACGCGCTATATAGTCATCGTTCTTTAAGGTCCATGTATTTTCCTTGCCTGTGTACTCTTCCGGCGCAACATAATGTGATCCGGAAAACTCCGCATCTACTGGTATCCTAACTTTAAAGGAATCCGCAGAAGCAAGGCCGCCGTCTGTTACGCTGACTTTATTATCAACATAGAACCACGCCTTTTTTATCACTGTCCTGCGCCATTCTTTCAACCGTGTATCAGGATTCAGGAAAGAGTTATAGACCGTAATATCCGCATTTGTGGTCATTGTGACACCTCACCTTTCGATTCAGCCAGCCAGTAGGCAGCAGATACATATACACAGCATCATAAGCCTTCCGTCTAACCGCTTCTTCCGCCGTCTGGCCGTCTGTCTGTTCCACTACATAAGACACAGAATAGCCGTCATTGTTCTCAGACCGAACAGGGCCAGCCTTTCCGTCCGCCTTTCTCTGCTCCTGCTCCTGTTCGGCCACATAATACACATCTGCCGCTGCACAGACCGCATCCTTTACCATGTCATTCGGTATGGAAAATATGTCACCATTCAAATGGGTAAGGTATCGGATGTACGCTTCTGCCTTGCGTTTAGCTGCCGGGAATGCTTCTTCCGGCATTTTTCCACCATACTCGGCCCGATAATATTCATAATCCACATACATCCTGAATCCCCCTATTCCATGGCGCCGCTTGCTTTCAGCCCATCAATGATTGACTTTATTGCAGATGCGCATGTTTCTGCTGTTGCTCCTGAAACGTTAAATGTCACAGCAGGTGCCTTCTTGACTCCACCGATAGCATCTGTTTTCGCCGCAGGCAACGTATATCCTTCCCCACTAGGCCAGTTATCCGCCAATTTCTGTACTAATTCAGCAATCTGCCCGTCAGTAGGGGCAGATGATTTCCCTGTAACCTTCTTATAGAGATTTTTTAATGCATCTGTAATCTGCATACACAATCCTCCTATGCGTTCTTCAGGATAGCAAACGGGCATCTCTTGTTTTTATCAGTCTGGACCGAGTTGATTGGGTTGGGAATTTCCCATCCCAGCCTCATGACCGCCCTAAGAGCCACCATGTCATTCTGCATCAGGTTATAAGCAATCGAGCCATCCGTGTTCTGTACAATACCCTCAGTAAACAGCTTAAAGGTAATATCCTGACGGATTGCATATACCATCTGATTGAAGTCTCCCGAGATCATCAACGCTTTGGACTTATCGAACGCTCCGTTGTTCGGGAAGTTCATCGGGCTGCCGTCCAGAGAATATGTAGTACCGCTCTGCATATCAGACTTAAAAATTGGATTTCCCGTCGAATCCCGCAAACCTCTCAGCTTCGCCCTCATGGAAATATCAGCCATATGGCCGCTTACAAAGTATCCGGAATCCTCTACCTTCGCAATTACGCCGTTCTCGGCCATAATCTTATCATACAGGGAATCACCTTCGGCAAGCGTTACAACTGCATTCGCTTTTGTTGCTGTAGCAACAAGGCCATCTCTCCAAGAGGTGGGCTTGTTAACATTGAAAAGGATTGCTTCATCGATCAACTTACCGAACGCTTCAACGATCCGCGGTTTCACCTCTCCCCAAATGTCATAATCCGAATCATCGAGCACAGCTTCCGGAATCGGGACGATAACGGCGATTTCTTCCGCTGTAATGACCTTCTTATCCCACTGCTGTTTCGTGGTCTTTTTGGATCCGGTATCACCGTCCACAAAGTAGGCAATCGGAAGCATGTCAAGCACCGGCATCTTATAGGTTTTTGTGGACATGTTGGGAAGCTTACGGCTCCTTGCAAGTACTGTAGACTGAGTAACTACACCCTGAATAATTTCCCTGGCCTTCTCTTCTGGAATCAGAGAATCTGATCCGTTTCTGTCGATAATCAATGCATCATTTGAAAAAATCTGTAAATCGAACTTATGTCTCATATTTGACCTCCTTATCGTCTGGCTGCCATTCTAATGGCATTGTTAATATAGTCGTTCGTGTCCTCAGAAGCTCCGGCGCCGCCTGTGTGTGTCGAGGTTGTCACCTTGTATGACGTCTGGCCTGTAAACCTCGGATTTTCTTTAAGGAATTCCGCTGCCGCCTTGTCAAATGGAAGCTTATCTGTAACCTTCTGATTTACCTTAAACAGCACATAATCGAGATCCTCTGGTTTTACGCCCTTGTCCCGCAGAATCCCGCTATTCTTAAGCTGTTCGAGTTCTGTTTTATATTTATCCCGTTCGAGTTCAACCGCAGAAATGTTAGGCTTATTCTTTTCCTTATTCGTCTTGTAATCTTCCATGGCCCGTTTTACTTCGTCCTCGCTAAGTCCGTGCTGCTCAAAGTAAGATTTCAAGGCCGCTGCCTCTGCTCTCTGTGCTCGCGCTGTGGCGATCTCCTCCGCCTGCTCGAATGTGTAAGTTGCTGAACCACCGGCGTTCTGGCCGCCGTTACTATTTCCGGCTGTCGCGTTTGTTGCTGCGCCCGCTGCTGTGCCGCCTTCGCCGCCGTCTGCGAAAAGCTGTAAATTGATTCTCTTTTTCATCTTAATACCTCCGTTTTAAGTACGTTAACTATTCCGATGCTTTTTAAGCCTTCACGTTTCGGGCATGATTTTTAAACGTATGTGATGCAACCATATTCCTGATTAATTAAGCATATCCCAAGAAACCAGGCGTCAATAATCGTCTTCCCCTTATCATTGATCCGCTGCCATCTGACGGATATGTTTCCTGTATCCATGACGGTTTTAAAATCTCCTTCAGCCAAAGCATTCAGGCTTTCGGCAAGCGTCAGGGTAAGCGCAGATACCGCAGCACATACCAGATCACGCCCAGGCGGCGCAAATCCGGCATGTCCTTTTACAGATATCTCATTCTCTCTTACCATTACCTGTATCATAATCCCCCTCCTTTCACTACGGCGCTACACGCCCTCTCATATCGTAGTAGATTCTCTCACGCTGCTCTACGAGTTCCATTTTCCTGCAAAATGCCTTGTACTCATCAAGCTGCGCCTGATACTTGCATCTCGCAAGCATAACCATGTCTTCATCTGCTCCGGCCTTCTGTAATAACCTTACCTTCTCACGCTGCGCTCTCATATTCGTTTCAAGGTATCGCTGGCGCTGTGTGGCCTCGTATTTTGTGTATTCCCGGCCTTTAAAACGCTTAGGCTTATCTTCCTTCGCATTCTGTTCGGAAAGCCACTTATCGCTGAATTGCCGCTCAGAAATACCAGGAATAAACGGATAATAGCTATGGTAGCAATTCGCGCCGTTAAGCCCGGTTACAGTTCCAAGGCCGCATACGGTCCGCAATTCTTCACGGCTCCAAACTTTGCCTTGCCACACTCTGTGTGTCGGTCTGGCTCCCTCGTGCCAGTCAATCTCGAAATAGTCTGTATGCAGCTTCTTGGCGTTCATTTCCGAAATCTTCCCGGTAAGCTGTGAAATCCCCGTCATAACTGCCCTTCTGGCAGCTACATCACAACGGCTTGTATATCCACTCGCATAATCGACGGTACGCAAGCCCGAATTCGTCATTTGTGTTACCACACGTCGGATCACGGTGTTATAATCGAATGCCCCGGAAGTGATCTCAACAATGGCATTATCAAGATACTCATTGTAATAGTCTGCCAGCGGCGAAAAAACCAGCCGGCCGCCGCCCATATCAACCTTAAACCCCAGGGATCGAGTGATATTATACAGTTCATCGTTGGATTGCTGAACAAGAGCGTTGGTAAGTTGCTGTAATTCCTGATTCGCTTCATAAGGGACAAAATTCTCATTCACCTGTTCATATAGCTGCTTCGCTCTCGTATAATATTTCTCGATCACTTCGTCGTACAGCTCGAACGTTTCCGGGAAGGAATCTCCTACTGCTTTTTTAATGATATCCTCGATATCCTTTGTACTGTTTCCCAGTATGTAGTATCTAAGGAGTTGATAATCGGCGGTTGACGTGATCGTTCCGGTCTTCTTAATCCGGCGTATCACATCTTCCATAATTCGAGTTTCGAGGTTCCGATACTTCTTCTCGATTCCCGTAGCCAGATAACTTTCATAGCTTTTGTTCATTACGGAATCACTCCCGTCTGTTCAGGGATTTTCTTCGCTGCCTGCTCCTCTGTTTCCCCGTACCACTTCGCCCGGTATTCTGCTAGGCTCATAACCCCCATAGCTACGTCCTGCCGGTCCTCTTTGCGCTCCGTCTGCTTATCCTCAATGATTGAATCATCAAAGTCGATTGTTATCTCTGTCTCTTCAGATAGGCCAGGGACTTTCGCCACAATCCCTAACCGTATGATAATTTTAATCAGCCTTTTGATCACAGCATCAAGTACAATCTCGTGCTTCTGCAAAGTCCGGTACATATCGGAATTTTCCGAGATCACTTCCGTGGCTGTTGTTACTCCGCCCTGCTCAAAGCGGTAACGCTGCGTACCAAACCCGCATTTCATTGACAGGTAATTGAGATCATCGTTAATAGCCTTGCTGTGCTGCTCTACTCTCAGCGTCATATCAATTTCTTTAATCGGGTCTTTCGAGGCGCTTAAATAATCTTCCGGAAGACGATAGAATACCGTGTCACCAGTATCAAAGGTTGGATTCCCATCCTTATCCGTCAGCATCTCCGGCGCCACAAATATCCTCTTCCGTCCAAGGTCAAACTCATTCGCGTATGAGTCATATTCCAGGTCTATCTTCCGGAATACATCAATGGAATTCGCCAAGAGTGACATACCCATCGGGTTATTGTCATCCTCCCCTGCATTATTCACCAGATTCAACCGGTCAATTACGTACTGTGGTTCTTTCGATCCGGTCTCTATCCTGTCAGCCAGCCCCTTAAACGGTGGTAATGCATTCCACTGTTCAGGCGTCAACTCCTTACCGGCTCCGTTCGTGCATTCAACCACCACATTCTCGATAATATAGTTTCCTGCCGCTTCTCCGGCCTTCTCAGTTCTGTGAAACTGTATCTGTACGTACTTCTTTCGGTTGTACGTGTGCGGGAATAAGAAAGCACATTCCGTGATTTCACGGTTGTTCCATGACAGCGGAAAAATGTTGGGGGCTTCCAGATAGTTGATTCTTATTTCTCCTCCGTACACATTTCCGGCCTCGTCAACCTCCATATTGTCGAGATACGGAATATAGGCCACTGTCCCGGTTGCCGCCTTGCGCTCCTGGTACTCATTACCGATATTCCAGAAATCGTTTTTCTGCAACACCTCTTCAACGAATGTGTTCGTTGTCTCATCGGATAGAGTTACCTTTACCCGCTCATTAAGAAGCAGGTTCGCCATATCTTCGCATACCTTTTTCGGCATTCCGAGGCTGTGACGGTGGCATTTGGTCCAGGTTCCTTGTCCGCCATATATACGGTAGAAGTGGAACTTACGCACATTGCTTCTGTACCAGCTATACCATTCCGAAATTTTGGCATAGAAAGAACTGTCAACCGTGTCAATCCCTTTCTTCTTGAAATAGCTAAATATATTCATCTTCCACCTCCTCGTCAAGCGGGTTCCGGTATTCTTTTTCGTATTCCTTCACCGGGAGCCAATGTTTCATTTTTTTCCAGAATCCCATGACGAGATACCGGATAGCGTCCATGCAATGATCATCCACCTTTACCGGAATTTCTTTCCCGCGCTCGATAGATTTCTTGTCGTATTCATAGGTTCCGAATTCATCTACTGCATATTCCTGCAATGGGGAAATCGTCATAATCCCGTAGGTCAGAAGCTTCTGTACCCTCGATATTCCGAGTTCTACCTCATTCTCGGCGCCGCGGATCAACACCGTATAATCGCAATCCCTCGTTGCTCTTTTTATCTCCTCCGCCAGCCCTTGCGCGGAAGGATCGATAAAAACATAAAAGTAACTGCACTCATACTCTTCATGCAACGCGTCTGTGAAAGAAATAAAGTCTTTCGCATAATCAGACGGGCTTTTCTGCTTTCCCGTTTCCCTGCCTGAGTAATAATACTCTGCAAGCCCGGTTAATCGTTTCTGGTATTCATCAAGGCCGGCCGCTTCATAAACGGTCGCGTTCTGCTGTCCGTAATCTACTCCAATACCAATAATCCGATACCGCCTATTTTCCGGCCTCTCCTTATGCTTGTCAGAAAACATGTAGTAGATTACCTCATCTACCCCTATGCTCTGCCCCAGCCATACCCACCTGTATTGTCGCTCATCTGCCGCCTTCATGATCTCCGCAGACTCTATCAGGTCTTTTCCAAGCCAGTCCTCCGGAACGTCTCTATAGTCCGTGTGAATATGGATACAGTCCGCCCGCTTCTCCATCTTCTTGCACCACTTGTTGATTGGTGCGTTCGGATTCTTTGGCGGGTTGTATAGATATATCATCTGGAATCCGCTGCTGTTGCCACGGATAAACGTAGCCTCGATATTCTGTAGTTCGTCTTCTCCCTCGCCATCATCAAAGAATTCGGTAAGTTCATCGAGGATAACCAGCTTAATAGGCTTGCTCTCATCAATGATACCTTTTGTATCGTCGATACCATCAGAACCGGCGAAATACATCGTAGTGCCATATTTACGGTACGTGATTTCCATGGGTGATTTCCCGATCCGGAACGCCCTCTTGTCGATTCCCAGCCGGTTGATACCTCTCAGCATCTCCTTGTACACCGTCTTCCGCAGCTTGTTATGATGCTTTCTGAGCACTACTACGGAACCGTTCGGGTCGTTGATTAACTGGAAAATACTCCGAACGCCCGCGTAACTTGATTTCGTACCGGCTCTTCCGGATGTTAAAATGATATGGCGGTGTGTCTTATCGTTAAACAGCGGAAGATATTTCGGTATGATCGTCTCTGATATCCTGATCTGCTTGCGGTGCATCGTTTATCACCTCCACGCCGTCGCCATCTCCGCTTGCGCTCTCCCTCATAATCTTTCCAGTTTGAGCCTGTATATGGTCAATCCTTGCCCGCTGTTCTGGCGTCGCAAGGTCCATGTGGTCAGCAAGCCATTCCAGAGCCTTCATACGGTCCGCTAGCTTTATACTGGCTCCGTCCCGCCCCTGCTTAACCTCCGTTATGATCGTTCCGTCAACCACATCGGATTCACGGAAACGAACGCTGTTAACAGTTTTCATGAGCGGAACTTTTTTCCCGGTTGCCGGGTCCTCAACCTGTATGGGGCCGAACGCTCCCATGGCCTGTATTTCCTCTCTGCCAAACTCCACATAATCGGTAATGTCAGAAAATGCAATGTCCATGTACTTCTGGAAAATATCGTGTTCGTCAAGCATTTCCCGGTTTAGCCGGTCCTGCTTAAGCCGCGTGATTTCCGCCCTGACCTTTGGATTTCTTAGTAGTTTGCACCCTTCGACCATTGCCGTCTCGTAACTGCTGTTATACGCTTTCTGGTATGATCTCGTTGCGTTGAAGCATCTCACATACCGGATGCAGAAAAGCCGCTGCTTGTCGGTCAGGTTAGGATTCTCTAACACCTGTATCACTTCTTCAGCAACAGCTTTCTTTTCTTCTTTCCGAACGTTCGCCTTTTTTTCTGAGTGTTCGCGTTTGTTTTCCGAACGCTCGCTTTTCTTTTCCGAACGTTCGCTTCCCCACTTATATGTTGATTTCCAGCGCCGTACTGTCCCTTCCGGTATCCCTAGCTGCTTTGAAATCTCCACTAATTTCTTTCCGGCAAGGAACATTGCTTCTGCCTGTTGCACTCTCTGATCTGGCGCTCTTGCCATGGTGTCACCTCTATTCTGTATAAAATAAAGGCACCCGTTTGGCGCCGGATGCCTTTTACAAGAAGGAACAAAAAATGAAAGAAAAAGCGGATCACCCGGAATCGAACCGGGACACATTACCTTCCTATGGTCGGCGAATGTCCATCTGCCATTGATGGTATGCTCCACATAATACCGGATCGTCTCCGGTATTGCCCTTATTGTTTTTGAAAGGTCTATTAAGGGTGTACTTTTAGACCTTGCCGAAAAAGCGTGTCAGGGTTGTGTTTTATTGATACACTTTTCTCATTTTAAATTATAACACATTTGGGTGTGACAAACGTGACAATTTACTTTTCACGCATAAATCTTGAAAATTTTTGTCTGCAAGTTTCTGCCGTGTATCCTTCTCCCATGGCATCAGCTACCTCTTTCCAGCTTTTCCGGTCGATGCAATAAAATAATAATATATTCCTCAATTCACTATCCTGAAGAGAGTATATGTATTCCTCCGCATCTATCACCATGCTGTCGAGTTCTGCCACATGCAATTCTTTTTTTGCCTTTCTTTCGCGTACCTTAACTCGCTTTCGGTTAATAAGTGTATTGTCTTTATTTCCGTGAATAACACACCTCCCCAGAGGTTTCCTCCCTCGTTTACCTTTTGTGACAACGTCGCTTACCTCTCTGTGCCTGGGTGGCATTGCCTGTATTTCGGATTCTAAATCCTGTATTCTTTTTTCTTCCCCCTCTATTTCCGTGAGAAGGCTTGCACACTGCCGTAATATGCTCTTATCCATAAATACCTCCCTATGCTGCGAATAACTCATGCACCTGTTGCATGGAATCATCATCGTCGATAATGTAACACTCCGTCGTTGTATTAATATTGCTATGGCCGAGAATCCGCTGGATATCCTTAATTGACGCGCCATGCCTGTACATATATGTCGCAAGGTATGCCCGGAACATATGTGGGTGGAGATTAAGGCCGGTAAGGCGCTTATCAGAATCCGCGATAGCGTTAAGCATATGCCTTATACTATCGTCACTGAGCCGTGTATATATCCCGCCCTTCCGGCGGAAATTAAGAAATAGCGCCGGTTCGCAATCTGTGATCTGCCTGCGTTCCTCCAAATACGCCTCCAAATGCACCAGCGCCCGCGGCGTAAAGAATGCAGGCCGTTCTTTGCGTCCTTTGCCATATATGATGCACTTCCCGGAGCGGATATCAATGTCGTTAAGGTCAAGCCCTACAAGCTCACTTACTCGCATTCCTGTGGCTATCAGGACCTCTACAACGGCCCTATCGCGCACTGTCTTACAATCGCACCGGATTATCTCCGCCTGCTCGTCTGTCAGTACGGTACGTATCTTCTTCTCCGTCTTAACCTTATTGATCTTGTCCATGGGATTCTTTTTTGGCTTCCTTGCCAGGCTCCCGCCGTCCTCAATCAAATCCTCTGACATGATCCAGCGGTAGAAGGATTGCAAAGCATGATACTTATTATTGATCGTCGAATCACTGTTATGCTTTACAATCTGCCGCCACGAAAGGTATGCCCGTACATCATTGGTTGTAATATCCGCATAATGCTTTCGGGACCACTCAAAAAAGTTCTTCAGTTCCCCGCGGTAGTTCTCAATCGTTCCGGCGGTTCTTTTCTCCAACTGCATACACCTGAGCCACATTTCCACCACACGCGGCGTATCGTCGATATATTCCGTCGGAAGCTGCCGGCCGGCGTGATCGTCAGCCAGGATTGTCTTGTCCATCAGATTCATGTAGAGCGCCGCCTTAACCTGGTTAAGTCTTTCCTGCTCCGCCCACATGTCCATACTTGCCATTAGTGTTTCCATTACTGTCATTACAAAATTATCTGTATTAATCGCTGTCTGCATATTATAATCCTCCTCATGGTATGATTTTCCAGTTGATTTATCACGCCTGAGTCGGTTATAATATACTCAGGCAATAGCTAAGCGGTGGCGCATATCTTCCCGGATATCCACCGCTTTTTCATTTTCTCGCACATATGTTCTTTCTTTCGGTTTTTTATTTCCGGGGATTGCTCCCCGGATTCTTTCGCTGCCGCATCTGTAAAACCAGGTCCGGCAATAGCACACTATCCAACACGCCACTCGGCAGCCTCACCAGCGCAAAGTACTTATACTTTGCCACGATTTTCCCTCGGTGCGCCTCTCCGGTGTGTCCCATAGCATCTATACCTTGAGCCTTGTAGGTATGTACCATTACGTTGCGGCCGATCCGGTAGTACCGCTGGGCGGCCTGTATTTCCTTCGGGCTTATGTATCCCGGTGGAATATTGTCTCTTCTCACTCCAATACCCTCCTGATCCTCTCAAAAGCATTATTCCAGTCACGCATATTTTTCAGGTCTGCTTGTATATCTTCCAAATCTTCGCGTATTTCTGCCAGAATCATCCGCAATGCCTCATTTTCCTGCATTAAATCATCACATTGCTTCCTATACTCGTCGCACTTATTGCAACCTCTTAACTTGCAGCTTGTGTTATCAACCATGATTCACTCCTCCTCTACCATATTGTTGACGTCGCCAAAATGGTCTTACATGGCTACTCGCGCACGGCCTATGTTGCCGCCGTTTTCGCCATTGCCACGCTATCTTCGCAGTATTTCCTGGCTTCTTCTTCGGTTAAATAAAACTCATCATCTACATAACCACTCGCACATGATTCTGAATCAGGATCATAAATCATATAACAAACCGATCCATCTTCTAAGATTTCAACAGACTGCACTTTTGTTCTGTAATACTCATATCCCCATATTGCATAAACTTCTTTTCCTGGTAATGCCTTTATGTATATATACATTTCACCCCTTCTTTCACTAAATGATCGATTAGTGAACTATAGTTCACCTATCTTTACAGTAACATGAAGCGCTTTGAATACTTTATCTGCACTTTCTACACTCATACTTTTTGTACCATTTTCCCAGTAAGCAATCGCTCTTTTGGTTACTCCGGCCATGTCAGCAAGCTTCTGCTGTGACAATTTCTGTTTTCTTCTTTCACTTTGCAAAACTTTTCCTAAATTTATCATTGACTTTATTTATCCCCTTCTGCTATACTATATATTGTGGTGAACGTCCGTTCGTCATACCACAGGGAGGTACGAGATTATGAAAGGAGGTACGCGTATGGGTAAAACAATAAGAGTTCGTATTAACTCTACTGCCAGAACTACAAGTTCTGGAAATATCCAGGTTCGCACTACTGTGAATAACGGTCACAGTACCAGAACAACCACCAAGACTATTCGTGTAAAATAGTCCTTTGGCTACCCTGATATCCCATTATCAGGGTAGCTTTTTTCATTCCTCCGTGTTTCATTTTTTTATCCGGAAAATCCGTTATGCTCATAAAATAAATAGCTACTACCCGAATATTGGATAGTAGCTATAATCTAATTGCTTATTTGCTTCAGCCGATTTAATAATTCATTTGTAACGTCGTCGTCGAATGTTATAAATTCTACGTTATACCCCTCTTTTAAATATATTTCGCAAGCATAATTTAAAAACTTTTCCTTGTCAGTGTAGTTTATGACATCAAGCGGCTTTTTGTAATCTATACGTCCCACAAGCGGTTTTTGCGTATCAAACCACCCGTGAATTATAATACCGTGCCTATCCCGTGTCTTATACATAACAAAATTAGGACAATATAATAATTTTTCATACACGCTCTTTTTACGATTTAGATAAAATTCGTCTATCGGTATAGTAACATCCGGCCAATCGCGATAGGTCCAGTTTAAATCTAAGCCTTTTTCTAACATAAATTTTTCACACTGCTCATGGGTCATCGGTTCCATATAATCACCTCCATGGGTTGATTATACCACTATCCATATTCGGTTTTCAATGTACAAAAAATCTGTCTAATATCAGATTTTTCTCACCGTGTTTTCCGGCACGTCTGCATACTCTCCGCTATCTAGCAATACTCCAATCAAGCCCTCTCGGGTCCCGATCACCGTTCCGCACTGCCCGTCCTGAAGACGTACACGGATCACCTGACTTTCCTTTTTCAGCTTCACAATCTTTCTCCCTTCGTTCGGAAATTATCAGTTTACCTTTTCAGCTTTACAGAAATAGTCAGGTGATAAGTCATATATTTCTCCATAAGCGTCTCCGATAAATTTGTTCCAATAGCTACTCCATTTCACTGTAAAACGGCACATTTCCCCTTCAATGTTGTTATATTCCAGTGTATCGCCTTCAAAAATTTCTTCCCCGTTGATATCATGCAATCCTGTACTTTTCTTTTCTTCCATACAAACCTCCAAAATATTAATTCTCCTGCTCAATCAGTATCTCATTTTCCAGATCCCCACCAGCAGTAAGTATGTCTACCACGGTGGCTAAAGCAATCGGCCGATATTTCTTTTTAGGGTACTTTTGATATGTCCCTCCATCGGAATTAACACCATATTGCTTATGGTACTTTCTTGCCAATCTTTCATCCATAGGCTGTTTGCTATTTGTAAGTTTTACAGTACCTCCCTCTGGATATTTAAAAACTATCTTCCACATAGATTTCCCTCCAAAATATTAATTCTCCTGCTCAATCAGTATCTCATTTTCCAGATCCCCACCAGCAGTAAGTATGTCTACCACGGTGGCTAAAGCAATCGGCCGATATTTCTTTTTAGGGTACTTTTGATATGTCCCTCCATCGGAATTAACACCATATTGCTTATGGTACTTTCTTGCCAATCTTTCATCCATAGGCTGTTTGCTATTTGTAAGTTTTACAGTACCTCCCTCTGGATATTTAAAAACTATCTTCCACATAGATTTCCCTCCAAAATACTAATTTACAATCGTTCCAGCATTTTGCTGAATTCTTTTGATGGCTTCTTTACCTGCCCCCACGCCAGCTCTGCGCCACAGTATGGACAGCATTTATATTCTTTAGCCACACCCATTCCACAGGTGCAATTATATTCTGGTTCTGGCGCTTCCGTCCCCTGTACGAAATAAGCTACAATTTCTGGCACAACTATCTTAATCAATCTCATCCTTCTCACTGCATCACCTCAATCTTAATTCTGTGCCTGAATCCAATCCCTGTACCGTTCTGCATCGTGGATAATCGCGTTGAGCACAGGGGTAATCTCTTTCAAAATGTCGGTGTCTTTCTCACGGTACATTTTTAACCTCAGCTCGCAAAGCTGTTCTAATCCTGTCTCGATATCTCTCTCATAATCCAGTTCATCATCGTACAATTGCGCATAATCTTTCATTCTGCACCTCCTAAACGTCAATTATCTATTGATAAACCACAAATTCCGAATCTTCTTGCACTTCTTGCAGTAAAACTCATGAACACTCAAAGCAATGCGAAATCTGGTTCCGTGAAACAATACAATTCTTTCTGCCATACAAATAGACTCCGGGTAATGCATTTTTAGACACTTACTTTTCCGCATTCTGCATCCCCTTCCCATGTGATCTTTACTCCCGGCACCGCAATACACCTCGGTTGTCCTGGCACCAGCTTAATAATCCCGGCATCTGCCATCTGCTTGAGATGCAGGTGTACACTGCTCTTGCTCTCCAGCCCTACGCCTTCCCCGATCTCACGCACCGAGGGAGGCCAGCCGTGGGTTATGGTATACTGGACTATGTAGTCTCTGATCTGCTTATGACGCTCTTTCATGGCCTGCCGCCTCCTAAAATCTGTATTCATAGAAATCTGCATCTTCCACGTACCAGTCCTCTCCTGTACGGTAAATCCTCACCCTGTCAAGCTGCTCGTCAGTCAAATCTTTCCACCCTGGCACATTTCTCAACATGTTTCGTACATAACCACGCCGTAGTTCAATCTCATCGGCAGTCATGGACTTTCCCATGTGTTGGTCTTCTCCCACACGATACCTTGCCAGCTTTCTTGCCGCTTCTTCATTCATTTCTGGCCCTCCATCATCGGAAGGGCTGCTTCAGGCTGTATTCCTGCCTGCTCGATTTTTAAATGTTCTGGCATTTTGTGAAACTCGACAGCTCGTCGCTGCTCTGCTTCATAGGCTCCACGGAACTGTGCTTTCAGCGTGTTCACCTGCTCATATGGTGACTGACATATATTCTGCCAGCCGGTACGCTCTACAGCCCTACGTACTGGGCCACTGAGGCTTCCCAGTGCCTCCGCCTCCCTCATATATCCGTAGCGCCTTACAGCCATGTTGACCTCGCCCCACGCTTCGTCAGCATCGGGGATACGCGTTTCCATCAAATCTGCCGCATACAGTCTTAAGTCTGATATTGTAGGTGGAAATTTGTTAGACAGTGCATATTTCTTGAGAGCCATTATAGCAACCGGAAAAGGAATATCTCCCAGTAGTTCATACCACCAGTCCATCTGATCTCCCGTTGCCAGCAGGTTGCCTTTTGGATATGCCGTTTTTATCCGATCTGCAAATACTGCAAATTCCTTTGTGTTCATTCCTCTCCTCCTCTTGACATCGCCCAGTTATACATCATTTCCCGGCTCTCGTTTTGCTTGTCCTGTTGTTTTCCTACAGGGCTGTATGATGGCTCTGTCCTGTTACTGTAATTGCCGTCAAGCACCTTAGCCATATTACCGTCACTGATAAGCCAGTCAAATGTCGCTGACCAGTTTTTATTATTTTTGCCTTTTAAAAATTCACTCTGCTCTGCAAGTTCAAAGAGTTTACGAAAATCATCTGCCGTATAGCCGCTGTTAAGCCTTGCCCCAATTGCCCGACGCCGTTTGTCTGACAGCTTTGTCACATGGGGGTATGATTTGCAAAGCGAATTATACAGAGTAATTATCTCTTGATAATTACGATTATCTTTTTTCTTTCCTTCTTTCTCTTCTTCAAGTTCTTCCCTTTTTTCTTTCTTTCCTTCTTCTATTGTTGTTAATAGACTGTTAATAGAGTGTGCCTTGTCTGTGCATTGACTGGTATCAGACTGTTGATTGACTGTGGTTTGACTGTTAATATCCTGATACAGGCTGTAGTTATTTACCGTAAATACGCTGTATTTGGACTGTGTTTTGACTGTGATTTCTCCTGTTGACGTCAAATGTTTTAAAGCAGTCCGTAACTCATTAATTGTAAGGTCGCATTCCTCGCAAAGACGCGGATAAGAAGAAATAAAAGAACCACGCGGAACCGTTGTACCTTCAAACCTTCCCTCTTTCCAGTTTGCTTTCAGTAACATGTGAAGGAATAGAACCTTTGTATTGATATTCCGATACCACTCCCATTCGAGAATGTTCCGGCTTATTTTTATGTAGTTTCCATCTCCTCCCAAAATATCACTCCCGTTCTTCAATCAGTACTTCGATGCGAGGTTCATTTCGATCACAGAAAAATTGGTCCGTAAACCCTATGACGTAGTCCCACCCATCATCTTTCAGCACACCGCATTTCACAAGTGCGTCCTGGATCACCTTCCTGCCAAAGCTTGACACATTGTCATGGTCCCTCCGCTTATTTGGCTCATACCATGAGAATTTAAGGAACACGGGCTTTTCTATATGTAACCGCCGTAACTGCTGTCTGATCGCCCATATGACGGTTTCCTCGTTGTCTTTCTTCATCTTCCCACCCTTATGCGGGTTTGTCCGGTTTGCTGCTGTATAGTCATTCAGGCCATCGAGGCGGCCAAATATCACCAACTTATATTCCATAGGCTCCTTTCCCCGGTACCGCCCCTGAAATAGGCAGTACCGGTAATACCAATGGCATGTCGTGACGCATGCTTGTATGTAATTCCCTTTCGGGATCACAAGGCTAAATAATGCTTCTTGTATCTCTTATAAAACATCTCGTGTGCCTCTCCTGGCGTGTATCCTTCTGATATCCTTTGCTTTTCCCATGCCATCTGTCCAAGCATCTTAGACATTTTTTCAGCCATTACGTTATCATGTATTCTCATAGTGGTTGGTCCCATATTGTGACAGCGGTTGCAGGCTGGAACTATCAGGCCATCTTCATCGGCCTTTTGGCGATTAGATGAGCCAAAGATCAAATGATGCTTACATTCGGCAGGCTGACCGCAGAAAAAGCAATAATCCATATCATCTGTTATGATTGATTTCACGCCTATACCTCCCCCAGCAGCTTCGAATAATGTATTGGACCCGTTAATACTTTCGTATGCTTACAATAGTCACACAGACCGCACCTGATAGGCTCCACGTCCCCATTCTTAAGCGCGACGATCTTCGGCGTATTATTCTCCACCTCAATAATCTTTTCGCGGAGATGGTTATCGTCAATCCATAGCAGCTCAATATCAGTTTCTTCTTCCTTTGACGCCGCCGCGATAAAGAATGGAAGGCGTTCCCCTGTATTTCGGTATACTACTTCCTGATAGACCGCCGCCTGGATGTCATATCCCCAAAACTCAATAAAGCTCATGTATCCATAATCTTTCGCGTGCTCGACTCTGTGAAGCTCTCGCATGACCTTTAAGTCAACGATGGCCTTACCGGGCAAATAGCTGTCAATCTTTATCTTCCACGGGCTCCCGAACATGTCCGCCGTCATAATGACCTGCTTCTCTCCACTCATGAACTGCATAAAAACTTTATCCCGCTCGATCCGGTTTATAATCTCTTCGGCCTTCTTGTAATCTGCTTTCAATGCTCCCTGTTTCGTAAATATTTCCGGATTCTGCGCTTTAAAGAGATTTAAGCTACCCTCAAAATGTGCATCAACATATGACCCTACCATGAGGGCAGGTGTCTTTTTTGTCTCCCACTCTCCGTTTAATTTCGCCATTGCTTCAGCTTCACAGGCTGGACGCCCAATTGTTCCCATAAAATTCTTGTACTGGCTGACCGAGAGATATTCCCGGTCAGCTTCCTTACTAAAATAATTTTCTGCTGTTAAGATCATGCCTGTACCTCCTTCTCCTTTTCGCCAAAGATATCAGGTATTTCCGGAATCTCCCGCTCTCTGCTGATATCCTCAGCTTCTCCCTCGACGGAACACCCCAGAAGAGCATCAGGTATGTAGACGCGAGCAAAGAAAGAACTGGCACGATATGCAAGCATCAATTCAGGCATCGTCTGCCACTTCGATGTTTCGTTACCATATCGGTCAATTTTGGAAAACCATTTTTCTGCCTTTGCCACCCCTATCGTGACTTCGGGACCGCGGACAAGTTCGCCCGTAGACCGCCTCACAGCCTCTATATGGCACCCCCATGTATTAGTTCCTGTCTCACCTGTGTAGACTGGCTTAACGTCCTTAAACTCGGTATTAGACTTAATCAGGGACATACAGGCTTGTCCGCTCCATGAAGGCTTACCCTTAACCACGTAAAGGTTCTGCATAACGAACATGGGGCTTACATGCATACGGTTTGCCATGTCAATCGCAATCATACAGTCGGCCGGCTTATTCTGGTAGTTCTGCGGTATAATTTCCGTACTTGCGAAAGCCTCCGCCATCTTCATCAGCATTTTAAAATTCGATTCGTTGTTAAATGGGTTTGCAAGCGCTGTATTTTCAACATTCATAATCTCTTCCATGGCTTCCTCCTATAATTCGACTACGGTTAATTCTGGTTCATCAGTTGTTCTTGTGGCAATGAACTGTAATCCCTTTTCCTTACATTTCCGGTATAGTTCGTTCCTCATATCAGATGACAGCTTCTCTACGCCATCAATAAGAATGATCTGCAATCCGTTCGGTTTCTGGATAGCTACGTCGATGCAAAGATCCAGTTTCTCACCATCGGAAAGGTTACTGATTGGAAGTCCGTGGATTAAAGGAATGCCATCTTTTACCGTAAGTCCATCAATCGGAATGGTTGCTTCCTGAAGGATTTCCCCCGGAAGTTCCCTTGCCTTCTCGATTTTATCGGTCAAGGCTTTGGATTCTGCCGCCAGTTTCTCAACCTCTGATTGCAGGTTCTCCATGCGGCGGTACTCATTTAAATGGCCCTTCATTTCCTCGGCATATTCGGCCTTCTCGGTGAGCTCTGCGGTACTTTTCACTTCTTTGCTGGCATATTCTTCGTATTGGGATAGTTCTGCATCATACTTAGCCACGTTCGTTTTATAGGTCTGCTCCGCTAGGCTGATCTTGTCCTGTTTCTTCTCATTGAGCCCTGACAGTTCCTTTTTGCATGACCTGATCTGCTCCTCAAGAGAGGCAATCTGTTCTTTAAGATTAGTCTCCCGCCGGGTAAACTCCTTCTCGATGGCAGACAATTCGATCTCTCTGTCCGCTTCAAAGGCTCTCATCTTATTGCTACGGCTTTCAAGCATCCGTTTAGCTTTCTCGATAGTCTCGTTCTCTTTACGGATCTTCTCGATCTCCCGGTAAAGCTCTCCGACATTCTCGTTATCCCACTTCTCTGCATCGTATCCGGCCGGGATTGTATCGGCAATGTCTTCGATAAATGCTCTCTTATTCCGGATGTCCCGGTTAATATCCTGCCGGGTCTGGAAGTATTCGCCGTTTTCAGATTGGATATCATGGAGAACCTGAAGGATATTCTGGTCATACGATACCCAACCAGGTATTTCTCCGAACCATTCCCGGATTTTATTCATATCCCACGGATAATCAATCATATCCAAGATAATTGCATTCTGCTTTTTCCGGTCCATTGCCATAAATTCCACCGGGGATAGCTGCAACGGGGTGAAGATATCCTTCAAAAAAGTTTCAGGGCTTCCGACTTCATGACCGTCTTTTTTTACGCTTTTATAATCTGCCTGATTCGTTCTGATTTTGCGGTCGATCCGAAGCCCATTGTCTGTTTCGATCAGGATTTCTCCCTCTGTCTCTCCGTCCCTTACGATGTACTCGCGGTCGGAACGGTTTGTCAGCGCCAGACGGATTGCATCTATTACAGAAGTTTTACCCGCTCCGTTCCTTCCGGACAATTCGACACTCTGTCCGTTTGCTTCATATTCCTTGATCCCAAAAAGATTCTTGATCTTGATTTTTGTTAATCTCACGCTTGATTTCCTCCGATTCCTCATATATAATGAGGATGAAAATTTGTTTTCTATTTACCTGAGCCATGGCAGTTCGCACCTGCCGGGCTCTTTTTCTTATCCTTCTTTTCTGCCTTGCTAAAGCAGGCTATGTCATATATATCCATTACTTCCGCAATAGCTTTCGTGTACGCCGATTTCTCGCACGCCGGTGCCTGATTCCGTAAAGTTTCAAGCCGGCAAATAATATTGAGTATGATTTTATGCACTCTGTTCACCTCCCAAAAATTTATTGATAAAATACTGCTGGCCTTTTCCAGTAACTTTTGGCGTCCTCGTCGTTACATTACAGCCGTTTCCGTCCAGATGAGTACTTTCTTTGATTTCAAACAGCCCCATCTCCATAGACCTCTGCGTTGGCATGTTCCAGTCTGCGCCTTTACGCCTGATCAGATATCCGTTATCGCGGAGCCATGTAAAAAGCCGTTGGGCGCCCATATCTACACCGTTCTGCTTTAATAGCTTTGCCATATCTCCCACGAGGATTGATGTATGACTCGCAGTGACGGCATCGGCAAATATTTCTTTCGGCCTCATACGGGTGATATCGCTCTGTAGCTGGTTGATAGTCTGATCTGCCATCTTTAACGCCCGGGCGAAGACCTGTTCTGGTGTATTCCATGCTTTTTCCAAATCCAAAAGGTATTGGCGGTATGTTCTCCCCTGTTCTGTACGCTGTATCATACATATTTGCTTTGCCATATCTACTGTCATTAAATGGTCAACGGAAGGTCTGCCGCCTGTACTTTCTAACATTTTTGTAAAAAAGTCTTTTCCATCGGCAAAACCATATTCTGACATTCTCTCGAACCACATGGTGTATGGTGTCTTTATATCCAGACCTTCGTGCAACTCCCTCGCTGACACAGTAGGTTGTCCACCCTCATAGCTTATTTTCATTAATTCTTCCACTTTCTCACCCCCTCACCAGGCATAATATAATAGCTACCAGCGCCGCGATCACTACGGCCTCGGCCTGCGCCGCTGTCCGGTAACTTCTCCTGCCCTCGTACGCCTCGTGGAACATGCGGTTCCAGTAGCGGGCGCTGAAGCCTGCAAAATAGTTCCGCATCGGTATCACCCCTTCCCACCAAAAACAATATCCTTCATGGTTACTTCTTTCTCAGGCCCTCTTTTCTTTTGCGGCCGGATCATCGATTCAGATTCCGCGCCTGTTCTCTCGGCTTCTGAATCCTCTTTGTAAAACTGGCTCGTCGGTATCCTCCAGTCCCCTAACTTCCGCGTGGCCTGTATCCTGCCACTCTTAATATAGTTGAGTACGGTTGACTTCGAGCAATGCATTTTAATCGCTATGGCTTTCGGGGGAAGAAACTCATCCAGCCCTACGGCTTCCAGGTACGCAACGCGGTCTTTCAACGCTGCATTTTCTTCCTCCAGTCGGTTAAGACGGTCTTCGATTCCCACGGTTATCACCTCCTTACATCTTGTATAATTTTCCTTCTCCCTCTATAATGTAAATATCAGCACTGCCATGCTGAAATACTAAAGAAAGGAGATTTCTATGGAAGTCAATTTATCTAATACAGATGCTCTTTTCATTTACGGACATTTTCGTAAAGAGGCCCACAAACTTGAAGCACTAAAAGCTATGCCAGATTGTCCAATCTCAAAAGAAAATCTGGATCAGGATATTCAGCTCTACAATTCTATTGCCGACAAATTCCGTGATGCATATCCTGAGCTATCTGGTCTCGACAATTACAGAATCTAATTTAAGAAGCCTTGGATGCTTCAGCCTCCAGGGCTTCTTTCATTTTTCTAATAAGCATATCTGTAGATTCATATTTTTCAATTTTAACAACGTAAGTCATGCCTTGATGCTTAACCGCTTTCACGTAATCGTGTTTCTTACAGTTCAAAAGCCAAATAAATATTTTCCACATCTCTCTCACCTCCGATTAAATTGTCAACGTGCACTTATCTGTCTGTTTTTCTGCTGCTACAGCGATTCTTCTTATGAGCATTCTGGCTAGCAAGCAATATGTTTCCATTCATAAGCCATAAGTTCCGATTAGTATCCTGAAGACTCTTATAGATTTCTGCTATAGTCTGTAATTCTTTGTCTTCCACTGGAATGTTTTTTAAGTCTGCCATGTCTTTCACCTCGCTTTCTATCGTCTATGACGTTATCATACTCTTCTTTGACGGATTTGTCAATATATTTTTTCGTCATTGACGTATTTTCTTGACAATGACGTATTTATGGTTTATACTTATAACATAAAAGGTGGTGATAATAAGATGGAAATGAAAGATAGAATTAAAAAAATTAGAAAAGATTTAGATTTAACTCAACAGACATTTGCAGAAAAAATAGGAACAACAGCTAATGTTCTTACAAATTATGAAACCGGAAGACGGAATCCATCGAGTTCAGTAATTAATAATATGTGTAAAACATTTAACGTCAACGAAGAATGGCTCCGCACTGGAGAAGGTGATATGTTTACAGCCCCACCAAAAAACGACCTTATAGCTAAGGCCGCTGTATTATTAGGCGAGAAGGATCCAGTTTTCGAAGCATTTGTTGATACATATAGAAAACTGGACCCTGCTAACCGTAAAGTTTTAATAGAATGGGGGCTTGATTTTCTTAACAATTTAAAGCAGCGTTCTGAGGACATTTAATTTTATCCGACCTGCTTTTATCTGGATAGGAATTAGCAAAAGTATAGACAGCAAGTATATATTCCATATCATCGCTTGCCTCTATACGTTGAATAGTTAGGATTTTTATATCATCAGTTGTCATAAATATGTACCTCCCTTTCCGAGAATACCTGTAAATTGTATGTGCTATACATATATTATAACACAAAATTGTTTATTTTGTATATTTTATAGTACAATAGCTATTGGCAAATTCTGGTATTTTCCATTTTTTACCATTATTTTTGTTCAAAAAGCACAATATTCTGAAAATGCCATGCATCAACACCGGGAAAGGAAGTATGACACATTATGTGGGATAGCAGATCAGAACGTACGTTCTGTTTTGTTCTATAAAAATTATATTACTATTAGGACTAAAAATCAACCCTTTTCAGAACATTTGTTCTGGTGGATTTCTTACAAATTATTAAACCCTCTGTGTTGGTCGCACAGAGGGCATAAGTAGACATACCGGCGTGTTGCCGATACAATATTAAAGAGCACTTATATTGTATCATTTCGTGCACCTGCTGTAAACCGGTATGGTGTATTTTTTGCGCTTAAAATAAGGCATTAAGGCCAGAAAGAAGGATGATGCAATGAGTATTCAGGAAAGTAAATATACCTCTAAAAAGACTGGGAAAACAAAAACGAGGTATTTCGCCAACGTCTGGTACGCTGAGGAGAAGCGGGCCATTACCGGCCCCATGCGTGATTCTAAGCCAGAAGCCAAAAAGGACGAGGCAAGAATCATACTGGAGATCGAGGCCGGCCGCGCGCCTGCTCCGAAGGAAAAAAAATCCGAAAAGGTAGACGAGGTATACAAATTATGGCACGAGTCCACGAAACCGCCGGTATACGCCAATAGCACATGGGAAGTGTACGCCCAGTTTTACGGGGATTACATCAAAGAGGTTTTTGGAGATGAAACCATTGATAACATTAAAAGTATGCATATACAGCGATATGTTAATGTCATGAAAGAGAAATACAGCCCAGAAGTGGTAAACAAATGTATCAATATCCTTACTAACATATTCGGATTCGCCGTGGAGCCGCTGAAATGTATTACCACGAATCCGGTAAAAGGAATTAAGCGTTGCAAAGTACCGAGAAAAAAGAAGGTCACTTGGAACGATGATATTGTCACCTACTTTCTCGATCTGCCAGAAGTCAGGTTATCACATTATTATCCCATGTTCGTAATTTCTGCGCTCCTGGGAGCGCGGCCAGGTGAAGTCTGTGGCCTGCGAGAAAATGGCATAAGCAACAAGCCCACATATATGATCGATTTCGAAAAAGGATATGATAATTGGGCGGTGGATACCGATCTTAAAAATGACGGATCACACCGGACGCCACCGATACCAAAATATTTATATGATATCATTCACCGGCGCCTGATCTGGAAACGGAAAAATCATATGATAGATCACTCGTGGGGGAATAACGATTTTCTTTTTGTCAGCCAGAACGGCAACCCCATCAAACCGCATCAGTACGGAGAAGCGTTTAAACGGCTTTTAACAGCACATAACCGTCAGATGAAGGAATACAAGGAAGAGCGCGGAGAACTGCCAGAAGGAGCCTTCCTGTTGCCTGAAATCACATTGTACGGACTTCGCACAAGCTTCGCGACGAACAACATGCGCCGCTGTCCAAATGCAGCCCTTATTTCTTCCGTTATGGGAAACAGTCCTAAAACACTTATGCAGTTTTACGCACAAGCGGAAACGGATATGCAGATGGATTTAATTAGCGGGTATGCTGCCGGGAAGTTGGAGGCACGAGAAAAGGGGGCCAGAAATGTGCTATGATAGTAAGTGAAACAACGAAAACTTTAAGCAAAAACTTTAAGCAAGTTGCATTATGTAAACAAAAAACGAGTTCCCAAAACTCGGGAACCCGCATAAACACTAGGTTTTTAGAAGAGCGCGAGACGGGGATCGAACCCGCGACCCCAACCTTGGCAAGGTTGTACTCCACCACTGAGCCACTCGCGCATAAACGATAAAACAAAGTATGAACTTTTTCGTAAAAGCATTATAACATACATCTCATGAAAATGCAACAGAAATTTTCTAAAGCGGGTGATGGGAATCGAACCCACGTATCTAGCTTGGAAGGCTAGTGTTCTACCATTGAACTACACCCGCAAAGGAAATTCCAAAAGCATTTCAAATGTACTCTCGCGAGCACAATGCCCAAAGTCGGAATCGAACCAACGACACGAGGATTTTCAGTCCTCTGCTCTACCAACTGAGCTATCTGGGCAGACATGCGATGTCCTGTGCGTAATCGGAATCAGTTTGAAGCAGCTGCTCCTCTCACTCACAACACGAATAAGTTTACAAGATTTCCCTGCATTTGTCAATATAAATTTCATTTATTTTCTCGAAACCCATTTTCGTGAAACCGCATATCACTGTTCTCCGTCGAGCACCTTTTCAAACTGATCCATCGGCATCGGCCTATAGAATGCGAAGCCCTGAATCAGATCGCAGCCTACGGATTTTAAGAATTCTATCTGATCCTGACGCTCCACGCCCTCGGCTACCGTGCTGATATTCAGCTCTTTCACCATATCGATTATATATTTCAGGATCGTATGTTCCCGGTTCACATCCACGCTCACACGGAAAAAAACTCCATCCAGCTTCAGCACATCGATAGGAAGATCTTTTAGAAGCCCCAGAGACGAGTAGCCGGTGCCAAAATCGTCAAGGGAACACAGAAATCCGTTGTCGTGCAGCTCTCTCACCACCTGCAGCAGATACTCCTCGTGCTCAAACGCGGCCGATTCCGTCAGTTCAATCTCCAGCAGCCCGTCAGGAATCCCGTACTGCTTCTTGATGCTGGCGTAGACCGGGATGAAATCCGGGTTATAAAACTGTATTTTAGACACGTTGACGGAGACCGGCACCACGGCCAGCCCTTTCTCCATGCGTTCATGCAGCCATATACACACCTTTTCGAAGACGAAACGGTCCACTTTGCCGATAAAGTGGTTCTTTTCAAGCACCGGAATAAAGAGTCCCGGGGAGAGCAGGCCATTGCCCGGTACCGCCCATCTCACCAGCGCCTCCGCGCCTCTCACGACACCGTCCTCCACGCCCACCTTGGGCTGCATATAGACCACGAACTCCTCATTATCCAGGCCTTCCTGCATGCGGTCCTTCACCTTCATCTCCGCGATCAGCTTCTGCCGGATCTCATCGCCGTAGAACGCATAGTGCTTTCCCGGTTTGTTCTTGACTTCCTTCTGGGCGAAATTGGCCCGGTTGACCATCATCACCGCCTCCGGCTCCTCGACCAGATCCTCCGCGCAGCAGATTCCGCATGCGATGGTCATCATGTGGCGGTTCGACATAACAAGGGTGGAATTTAAGAACTCTTCATCCACCTGTTTCTGTGTCTCGAGCAGCTCGTCCCGGCTCTCATAGCGGCGCAGGAGTACAAACCGGTCCGCCACGTCGCGGCCCAGCAGTTCCTCTTCCTTCAGTCGGCTCATGATCAGCCGTGCGTAGTCTTTCAGCAGCTCGTCCCCGTACGAGTAGCCGAATACGTCGTTTACATATTTGAAATTTTCGAAATCAATATAGAGAACCGCGAATCTGGCATCGTTTTTCCGTTCCAGTATACGGTTTACCTCGGAGTAAAACTTCTCCGTATGGTAAGCCCCGGTCAGCTCATCTCTGGATGCCAAATCCTCCAGCTTTTCGTTGGTATCCTTTAATTGAAAAAATTTTTTTATGTAAAAATACATGGTAAACGCGAACGCGATGGCACTGACCAGCGCTGTTGCCGAAATCATGCGCACCGTCCTTCCCGCCACGTCGCTGGAATACTGCTCTATGGTAAAAACCGTGTTGTTGGCTATCTCAAACAGCCTCTCGCTGGAATCAATCAGAAGATCTGCACTCACCCCCTGCCTCACAGCGTCGATCTCTTCCCTCACGGCGCCCCACTGCCCCTTCAGCAGCTTTAAATTCATCTGGTACAGCTTGCAGTCCGTGGAGACCAGGCCATATATGCCGTGGCCGGTCACCAGCTCGTCCAGAATATCATCCACATACCCGATCAGTTCATCGTCAGGGCGGCCGTTCGTCTCCAGCTTCACCACCCGCTGGGAAGCTCCTCTCACGATTCCCACATAATTAATCAGCTTCCCGTAGTCCCGAATATCTGAAATCCGCTTGATCGAGACTGCGCTGATCGCCACAAGCAGGCCTAAAAGGAGCGGAAACAGTATTCTTAAATGTTTTTTCATTGGTATCCCCCTGATCAGGTTTTATTATCCGGTCAGAATCCGGCTCGTCCTGCGCACCGTGATCCGGTCCCCTTCTTCCACCCTGCCGCAGAGCAGCGGTGAACCCACATCATACTCTTCCCTCCGCCTCATGACAGCGCCCTCGCTGTCATTGGCGTAGCAGTATTTGCAGCCGCAAAGGCAGGTGTCATAGGCCCCCGTTTCCACGCTCTCCACACACCCGCATTCCGGCCTCTGGTTTTTGTCTTTCTTCACACGAACCGGAACGCCCAGAATGTGTTCAATCATCACCGGATCGACACAGCTTCCATGGCGGACTCCCACTTCGCTTAAATCCACGGTCTCCGCACAGCTTTCCACCGTCATGTCATACTTCTCCGCCGTCTTTACGAACCTCTCACCCATTCGTTTCATGGTCTCTTCATCCGGCAGCTCCAAAGGGATGCCCCTCATGTTGCGTTTCGTCTTCCCATAGCAGTCCAGAAAGCTGATGACCACCTTATCCGTACAACCGCAGATTCCTTCTGCAATCGCTTCAAACGCACGGAAATGGTACTCCGCCGGGTATCTTTCATTGAAAAGCACCGGATCGTATCGCCACACCATGCGGTCCCGTCCGGCCGTTTCCGCAGTTTCGCGGAAGATACGGATCAGCTCGTGTTTGTCCGGAAGCCCCGGTTCTATGTCACGGCCGTATCCGGTCAGTGTAAACTGTATGTAATACGGGATTTCTCCCAATTCTCCGATTCGTCTCATCATGGGGGCAGGATTCTTCGTCCAGAACACCACTAAATCCACCAGGCCGGGAGAAAGCATGATCTTACTGACCTGGTGGCTGTTCATCGGATTCTTCACATAGAGAAATCCCTCTTTCATTCTATTGAAAAACCAGTCGGAATAATACTGTGGAATATCCGTCCTTCTGCTCACACTCAGTATCATGGCTGTACTCCGTTTCTCACAGGATAAAGCCATTATACCCCATCAGAGAGCCTCCTTCAACCGTTCCACATTATTCTCCTCAAATTTAAGAAGCCGCTTCATCAGAGCCGTCACTTCCTTTTCCGCCTCTTTCTCATACTGATTGATCCGCTTGACCGCATCAATAATCCCCATATTGCTGCCCTGAATCAGCATTTCCGCAATGTGAGAGGAAGACTTATCCATCAGAGTCTTCATATCGATCATCAGGTAGGCCATGATTTTTTCCAGGGCGCCGATTCCCTTCTCATCGTAGCCATGGCGGTTCAAAAGCTTTTTCGCTTCCTCATGAATCTGCTCGTACTCCTTAAGCTGTGCCTCGATCCGTTTCTTAAATGCCTCATTGTCAATCATAGGAATCAGCTGATTTAAGGTCTCGACACCCATCTGGGAATTTTGATAAATAAAATTAAGCATTTCCGCGTCTGCGCTCATATCCAATACCTCTTTTCATATTTTATAGATTTCCATCATAGTATTGGGTAAAATGCGGCAATTCATTCTCCGGACAGCGCCGTAGAACAGAAAAAGCTTTCAGCTTCATGTATAAAAGGAAGGCAATTCAGGGAAAATAATGGAGTATCCGCAGCAGACAACCTTATGTAATCATCATTATGACAGGAGGATTCTATGAATAAACAGCCTGTATTTTTAACGGACAGAGACCGCCTCGTGGTACTGGAGGCCATTGCGGGAATGCCTAATGCGGCAGTCCCGGACAGCTTAAAACCATTTGAGGTACTGGAGCCCAACACCTCGGAAGGCGCTTCCGAAAAGCATCTCCCCATTATTGAAACCGACGGAAACCACGTGACCGTAAAGGTCGGAAGCATCTTCCATCCCATGAGCGAGGAACACAACATCGGATGGGTCTGCTTACAGACGAAGGCCGGGGTCACCATGCGGGTGCCCTTAGATTCCGCCTGCGAGCCGGTCGCCCACTTTACACTGGAGGACGGCGATACGCCGAAGGCGGCCTACGCCTGGTGTAACCTTCACGGTTTCTGGAAAACTGAGGCATAAACCCCAAGGTTCTCACCTGTACAGAGAAGCATCCCAAACCGTTTTCAGGACGCGGGATGCTTCTTTTCTGTCTTCCATTCAAGTAATTTCTCTGTAAGCTCCGGATCGAACTGGCGGCCCTTGCACCGCTCAAATTCTTCCAGTATCATCATCTCATCTTTGTACCTCGTCCCTCTTCCATTCAAACCGTACTTCATACGGTCATAGGCGTCTGCGATTGCCAGGACACGCGCTTCAAACGGGATCCGTTCACCGGCCAGGCCGCGGGGATAGCCCGTACCGTCCCAGTTTTCATGGTGGTAGAGCACTGCCTCCGCGTACACGGCGGTGTCTCCGTTGGCATGGAGTATCCGGCCGCCCACCTCCGGATGGCGCAGAACTTCTCTCTGTTCTGTCTCCGTCAGCATGCTGTTTTTATTGAGTATTTCGTCGGAAATGGAGGCCATCCCAATATCATGCAGAAGTCCGGCGCTGCATAAGCAGGCCACCTCTTCTTCACCGAGTCCCATCCAAGTCCCAAAGTCATTGATAAACTGCCTGATTCTCAGGCTGTGGTCTCTCACCTGACGGTTGCGTTCAAACAGCGATTCCAGAATCAAATGTACGGCCCCGTTAAACCGGCTGCCGCCTCTGACCTGTTTTCGGCTGTACATCATATCCTCGGCCGCGGCCACAATGAAGGACAGCTGCTCCTCCGGCGTATTTTTTGTGGCGGCGCCCCAGGAGAAACGGAGGAAGGCCCTGAAAGTTTGCATTTGCAGCTTTCAGATCCTTCTTTTATGTTCTTATTCGTTTTATATTCTTATTCCTTCTATATTCTTATAACCACTGGCGGATGCTTTTCACATCTCCGTTCTTTGACATTTTCTTTACTTCCAGCACATTTCCGTCCAGCCCGGTAATCACCTTAATACCCGGTCCGGCTTCAAATACCTTTCTTCCATTCATAAAGCCTTCCGCCCCATTTCCATTCTGAACCAGTTTAAAGGAACGGTCTCCCCAGATCTGTTCATAAACACTCTCATGGCCGCCCACAGTTCCCCAGAAGACCGTATCATGCTCGATATGGACGCCGTACATGCGCGCCGCATACTCCAGAACCGACAGAAGGGCCGGCCCGTAACAATCCTGTTCTCCATCCAGGCAGACAAGGGACGGCTCCGCCGTAAACGGGTCATACTGCTGGACAAAGACACAGTCCCTGCCGATGGCCTGAAACAGCTTTTCGCCCAGTTCCGGGATCAGACTGTCGTACCCGTAATTTTCCAGCGCCCGGATGGCCCGCTGGTACGTCAGCGCCTCCGCCTGGCCGCTCCAGTCGTTGGTCGTCACATTCCGAAACAGCGGATCGTTTACCGCGACCGATGGAAGCGGCATATGCGTCCAGAATTCCTCCGGGTTCAGCAGATGTTCCTTTACGAAACGGTCGGCCATCGGCTGGGTAAAGCTGTTCCAGTACATGGCCCGCAGATTGTTATGGGTCATCGTGCGCAGCACCCGGTGTTTCTTGTCCCGGTCGAAGCAGGCGCCTGCGGCGTCATCCCACAGATAGGACCGGATTTTATCCTGCACGCAGGCTGCCTTCTCCTTCCAGAACGCTTCCCGCCTGATGTCTTTCCGTATTCTGCTGATCTTCGCCAGAGTTTCCCTCGATGCGTAGGAAAAGCTCATAATATCCATGGAAGCCATGGGTACCACGCTGCATCCTTCCGGGGGCACTTCCTCGCTCCAGTCGTTGGGGGCGTCCCCGTACCGGAGGGCGTGATCTTCTCCCGTGTCGTATTTGCACCAGGTCTCCAGACAGCCGTCACCGTCGGAATCCCGCACGCGCCATAAGTAGCTGTCAAAGCGTTCCAGCGTGGTGTAGAGCAGATCTAGATATCCCGGATCCTTTCCCATTAAGTAGTATACATTCAGCGCAGCGGAGGGGAAACAGAAGCCCTGAAACTTGTTGAACTGCGGAGTAATTCTGCCGTTTTCACAGGCTACGCTTCCGGGAATTCTGCCGTCCTCCCTCTGATTTTCCATAAAGAGCAGCTGATTGTTGATTCCCGCCTCCAGATTGCGTTTGGCGTACATCTCACCGCCCATGGGCTGCGTTTCCAGCCATATTTTCTCGTAACCGCCGCCTTCGATCAGCACCAGTCTGTTTTCAAACCGTTTCAGATTCTCTCTGGACTTTTCTTCAGCCGTGTCCACCAGCTTTTGAAGCAGGTCGTCGGAGGTCTGAAAGGATACACTCGTTTGATTTTTCACACTCATTTCCTCTCTGTGTCATAGTATCGCTGTGGCAGTGTTTTTGTTTGGCAGTATTGCTGTGATCAGCCCTTGATACCGCTCGTACTGATTCCCTCTACCAGATACCGGTTGAAGAACAGGAAAATCAGGAATACCGGAATCAGGGACAGGGTGGACATGGCGAACATGGCGCCGTAGTCGGTCGTGGAAGTGGAATCCGCAAAATTCTTGATCGCCACGGAGGCGGTATACATCTTCGGCTTGCTCAAGTAGATCATCGGTGACATGAAATCGTCCCATTTCCAGTAGAACTGAATGATAATCGTGGTTACGATGGATGGCTTTAAAAGCGGCAGAAATATCTTTGTGAATATCGTATATTTACTGCATCCGTCTATGATGGCTGCTTCGTCTAAATCTCTCGGAATACCGGATCCGAACTGCATCATCTGGTAGATGAAGAAGGCCTGGCCGAAAAAATGCGGCAGGATTAACGGAAGATACGTTCCGACGAAGCCCAGTTTGTTGTAGATGATGTACTGCGGCACCAGAATGATCTGTGTCGGAATCATCATGGTACAGATCATGGCCGTGAACCAGATATTTCTTCCTTTATATTTCACCCTTGAAAATGCATAAGCCACGCAGGCCGATGACAGTACCGTTGCAATGGTCGAAACAGAGGCTACGAAAAATGAGTTGGAGAAGAAGGTAGCAAAACTGATACCGCCGAATCCCTTCCATCCGTTGGCAAAGTTCTCCACTCTCCAGGCCGGGGGAATCAAATTCATTCCTCCGTTTAATATCTCTGTGTTATTTTTGAGTGAGCCGCTGATCATCCAGAGCACCGGATATATCATGAGGAGTCCGAACAGGCACACAAACAAATGGTAAAGGACTGCTTCGATTTTGTGTTTTTTCGTCATAATCTTTTTCCCCCTCCTTATTGATCCGCCTCAGAAAATACCCAGAACTTCGAGGATTTAAACAGAATCAGTGTAATTACGCTGATTAAAACCAGCATTAGCCAGCTCATCGCACTCGCATATCCCATGTTGGACCACTTGAATGCGTGGTTGTAGACATAGAGAGCATAGAAGTTGGTCGCGTCGTTGGGACCTCCCTGTGTGATGACAAACGCCTGCGTAAATGCCATAAATGCCGTGATGGTCTGCATCACCAGGTTATAGAGAATGATGGGGGAAAGGCATGGAAGCGTGATGCGCAGGAAACGCTGCCACTTATTTGCTCCGTCAATCTCAGCCGCCTCATAATAACTGCCCGGGATTTCTTTTAGTCCCGCTGCGAAGATGATCATCGAGGAGCCGAACTGCCAGGCCGACATTAGGACCAGAATACCCATGGATAGCTTCGGATCACCGAGCCAGGACAGCTTTTGAAGTCCTAAAGAAGCCAGGATCGTGTTAGCAAGGCCTTTTCTGGAAAAGATGGTCTTCCACACAAGGGCTACCGCGATACTTCCGCCGATCAAGGACGGTACGTAATACAGGGAACGGTAAAATGTCACGCCGCGCCTTCCCTGGGTCAGCAAATACGCCACAAATAAAGCAAAAATCAGCTTCGTCGGCACGGATGTAACGACGTAAATAAGGGTTACTTTTACGGAATTGATAAATCGCTCGTCTTTTAAGAGTTCCAGATAGTTTTTGATTCCGATAAATGCTGGTGTTTGGCCCAGTTTATAGTCGGTTACCGAATAGTACATGGAAACCGCGATCGGTATCAGGGTGAATGCCAGAAAACCGATTATGAACGGGAGCGAGAATATATAGCCCACCGTATTGTCGTTATACCAGAACTTTTTTCTGCTGGCTTTCCTTTCTTCCATTGGTCATTTCCTCCATTTTTTTGCGCAGAAAAGGCAGGTGAGGTGATTTTTTATAGGGGCTGGTCCCACCTGCCTTTGATATTGGATTTGTGTTATGGGGCGTTGGTGTTGGAAGCCATGTGTATTCATTACCTCCCGTTAGTCCGCCATGCACCTCGATTGTGGGGGCCTCCCGTTAGTCCGCCATGCACCTCGATTCCGCTTCGCTCCATCTCGGTCACGGGCTTCGCCCTATGAAAAAGGACAAACCCAGATATGCTTATGTGCGAGCACAACGCATATCTGCATTTGCCCTTTTTCGCATGGCTCATTGCTGGCGCGTAAATTTACTCTCCGCAAATTCGACTAACTGCTCAGCCGCTTCTTCTGGTGTTACATCTCCGTACTGTACTTTCTCAATCAGCAGCTTATACTGATCTTCTATCTCCGTCTTTGGGTCCGGGCTGATGACATTGCAGTCTTCTTTGGGGAAGTTGCCGATTTTGTCTACGAAATCGTAGATCATCTTGCTGCTGTCGTCTGCCTGCTCCATGACTACATCTCTTACTTTCGACATGATCGGTACACCGCGTTCACCGTTTAATACTTTGTTAGCTTCTATGTCGTTGACAAAGTAATTGATGAACTTAGCTGCTTCTTCTTTGTTTTTGGAACTCTTGGCCATGCATAACTGCTGGGAGGACTGTACGCCCATTCCATATGAGCCGTCCTTCGTGATACGCGGTACAGGCGCGATCTTGATTTCTCTGCCGGCTGCGTTGACGATGGAGGCGATCTGGTTGGAGGATACCCAGGTCATGGCTGCATCTTCTGTTACCAGATAGTCACCTTCGATGTCCTTGATCTCCTTGACCGCACCTGCATCAGGATACGCTCCAGCGTCCGTTAAATCCTTGATCATCTGCATATACGATGCAAAGGTAGCAGTATCCGTAAATTCCAGGCCGTCGTTGGTCTTTTTGAAGAAGTTGCCGTCTTTCTCTGCCTGTGAGGCTCTCTGCGTTACACCGGCGATGAAGTTGTCCATCTTTGAGCTTCCGTAGATTCCCAGTTTCCCGGTAATCGCCAGGCAGTCAGCCTTCCACTCATCCCATGTCCAGTTGTCGGACGGCTCTTCCAGTCCTGCTTCCGCAAACATGGCCGGATCATAGGCGATTCCGTAGGTGTTGGTTCCGATGGAGATTCCCACCTGGGTACCGTCGTTGTCTCTTGTGGTCGCCAGGAAGTTTTCTGTGGTGTCGCTTACATCAATGGTTCCCGCTTCGATGTAGGCGTCCATCGGTTCAATGCTGTTTATATATTTCGGGAAATTTCCGCCCATCTGGAAGATATCCCATACATCATCTGCTGCCACCAGGGTGTCCAGCTTTGTGAAGTAGCTGTCAAAATCATAAAACTCCGCCTCAATATGTACGTTTGGATTCTGTTCCTCATACATTTCAATTACTTTGTTGGTGGCGTCATGTCTCGTCTGTGATCCCCACCACGCCATGCGAAGTGTGACCTGCTCTCCGGCCGCCGCCGATTCTTTTCCGCTCTCCGCTGCCTGTGTATTTGTCTCAGCTTTCTGCCCGCCGCATGCGGTCAGTGACGCTGCCATAATAGCTGCTGTTGTCAGTGCCATAAGTCTTCTTAATTTCATAATTGATCCCCTTTTACACCTTTCGCTGTCTTTGTTCTCACGGGTTACCTGCTTAAGCTTTTCCGGATCCGATACGTTTCTGTAAACACATCTTACTATTTAAGACTTATTTTTTCAACCAATTTGGGCACTTTCACCAATCCATCAAAAAATCTCCGGTTTTTGCACTATATTGACTGGTTTTCTTCATCCTCATTCTTTTTTCGTTTGGATTTACGGTACTGCAGCGGAGACATCCCCACATATTTCTTAAAAACACGGTCAAAATAGGATAATCTTTCATAGCCCAGCTTTTGAGAAATTTCCTCCATGGACAGCGACTCATCCAGCAGCATATCCCTGGCATGGCCGATTCTCTGGCAGTTAATAAATTCGTTTACGGTAAAATTCGTCACCTCTTTGAAGATCCGGCTTAAATAGCTTTTGTCCATGTAGAAGATTCCAGCCAGATCCTCCAGTCCGTAGACCTCCGAGTAATGCTCCATGATATACTGAATTATCTCCCTTGCCTTGGCGTAACGGAGCATCTTTCCGTTTGGCATGTTGTACTCCTCACACCTGGTGCCCGCGCCATACAGCATGGATATTATAACGGAAATCAGAAGATTCTTCACCTCCGCGGGCGCGCAGGATCTCTTCTGCGCCATCACCTCTTCCATCTTTTTGAGCTTTTTCTCAACTGCCGCCAGATGCTTTCCCTCCAGCCGGTAAACGCCGTGATAATTTGTGAAAAAACCGATCAGGTCCAGCTCCATGGCCTTCCCCATACTGACCAGCCATTTCTCATCCACCTCAATCAATATTCTCTCGTGGTATTTTCCCCCGATCACATTGGTGAAGGGGATCTGCCGTTTGTCGATGAAGGTAAGCGTTCCCCTGTCCATCCGGTAGCTTTTGCTCCCCTGATAGAAAAAACGTTCCCCATCCAGAATATAATAAATCTGGTATTCATTTTTATAAAATCCGATCGTCTCCGTTAGATCACAGTCCCTGGCGACGTGGCTGATTCCGATTCCGTCGCATTTTCCCGTGAAAAATACTTCTTTCATGAAGTTTCTACTACGCGCAGCGTGTCCTCCTCCTCAATCAGACGGTAAAATACCGGATGCTCCTTCAGATGCTCGTTCGGCGTATGCAGGGTCAGATACAGTTCTCCGGAAATGCTCTCAAATATCATGCCGTGACCACCGTCCTTTAAAAACAGCAGGCGGTCATCCTGTGTCCATTTACCCGTAATGTCCCCGTTATCCGAGTAAGCCAGCGCCTCTGTATAGCCCTCTTTTCCAAAGCTGGACCAGAGCATAATCAGGCGTCCGCCGCCTGTCCGGTAAAGATACGGGCCGTCTGTCACGTAATGAAGTCCCGGCCGGTTTTTATTGGTAATCGTCTGCACCCATCCCACTGCCTCCGAAGCATGGAACAGGGTCACCGGTTCGGACACGGCTTCCTTTAAGTCGCGGCTCAGCTCCACGGCGCAGATACTGCCATCCGATATTTGCACCCACTCATGGACAAACACCATATACGGCGTCCCGTCAGGTGATACATAGAATGTGCCGTCGATACACTCCCAGTCCTTCGGCGTGATCTGGCAGTCACTGTACATGACGAACGGCCCCAGCGGACTCTCCGACTTCAAGATCGCAGTTCCCCCATGAACGCTGCTGTCCTTAAAGGTTGCAAACATATAATAAAATTCCTGGTACTTGTGCACTTCCGGAGCCCAGCAGTTCCGATCTGCCCAGAAGTCCTCGGGTTTATGGAACACTTCGAACGGTCCGTCCCAATCCTCCATGTCTTTACTGACATAACAGTCGAAACCGTCTGCCGCCCCCCAGCAGGTAGCGGCCCTCGTTCCGTACATATAATACGTTCCGTCCTCCACAAGTACAAATGGATCTCTGATGTTAATTTCTGTGTTTTTCATGATGTTCTTCTCCTTCCGGCAGAGCCGTTATCCTTATTTTTTTCATCATATCACAAAACTTCAGGAAAGAACATACCCGGTATTTTAAGAAAAGATATTGGATGATTAACAACAAAAAGGTGCGGCTATAACAGCCGCACCCAGTATTACACCTGGTTACATACATTCCCATCCAGATATGCTTTTAAGTTATTGACCGCAATATCCATAAGCCTCTGCCTGGACTGTTTAGAGGCCCATGCAATATGCGGTGTAATAATTATATTAGGTGCTGTCAGCAGCGGATTATCTGCCTTAATCGGTTCTGTGGAAACCACATCCACGGCAGCGGCTGATACCTTGCCGGCTATTAATGCATCACGCAGATCTTCTTCAACAATGAGCGGCCCTCTGGAGTCATTTAATATCATAACTCCATCCTTCATTTTTGCTATATTTTCCCGGTTAATAATGCCTTTTGTGGACTCAAAAAGCGGACAGTGAAGTGAAATAATATCTGCCTGGCTGAATAAATCATCTAAAGCGACCTGCCGGCACCCATTTTGCAGGCTTTCCCGACCAAAGGGAAAAGCGTCATAGAAAACCACATGCATTCCAAATGCCAGCGCCAGACCAGCCACAGCCTGACCTATTTTTCCAAATCCGATAATTCCCATAGTCTTACCTGCAAGCTCCATCAGCGGATAGTTCCAAAAACACCAGTCCTCACAGGAAGTCCACCCGCCCTTTTTTACACAATCTGAGTGATCTCCCACATGATGGCACAGTTCAAGCAAAAGAGCCATTGTATACTGTGCTACAGCATTTGTCCCATAAGACGGAACATTTGTAACCGTTATTCCTCTTTTAGCGGCCTCAGAAACGTCAATTACATTATAGCCGGTAGCCAACACTCCAATGTATTTAAGAGATGGACACTGCTCCATAATTTCTTTCGAAATGACTGTTTTATTACTAAATACAGCTTCCGCATCTCCAATTCTTTCAGCGCACAGTTCTTTTGGAGTCCTGTCGTAAACCTTCAAGTCTCCCAGATCCTCCAGCCCTTTCCAACTCAAATCACCGGGATTTTCCGTATATCCATCTAAGACAACAATTTTCACGTATGCATCCTCTCCTTACTCTTTAACATCGTTACCAGATACTGTTTCCCTATTTCCAGCTGTTGTTCATACGACAGCCCCGAGGCTGTCACATAAAATTGTTTGCACACACCAAACGCCCTGATATTGCAGTCAGAAAGACGCATGGCATATTCTGCTGCTTCCTCCATGACATCATTTTCTGCAATCCGGTTAATAATTCCCGCTCCCATTGCCTGATCTGCATGAAGTCTCGTTCCCAATCCGGCCAGCTCCATGCATATTTTTCTGCTAAATGAATTTTGCATACCCATCAGAGAGATCATAGGGGCAAGACCGTTCTGCCGTTCAGGAAGCGAAAACTCAGCCCAGGGAACAGATACCGCCATATCAAAGGTTTCCAGAAAACTTAACCCCCCTCCTCCAGTATGCCCATTTACTGCAGCTACCGTAGGCTTTGGGAAACGGCTCATCTGCTTATGAAGCTCTGTCAGCATATCAGCAAATTGAATAATCTTCTCCGCCCCCTGATTTTTATAATCCCCAAGGTATCCGCCCATGCAAAAGCAATCCCCCCAGCCGGTAAAAAGAAGAGCTCTGCAGTTCTCATCATATCTGCATTCTTCAATTGCCCACAATATTTCCTGCATTCCCTGAATGGTCAGAAGATTCTGCTCTTTATCAGAATGATAGGTTATACTTCTAATGGCGCCCTTTTTTTCAAGTTTCACATATTGACAATCCATTGGAACTCTCCCTACAGAAGCGACCGGATATAATCCATTATTTCAAAAGTATCCAGTTCTTTCTGCATCTGTTTTAATTTGTCCTCGTCAATTTTTTCTGCCACATCGAAAATATAATCCATCCACTCAAATGTTTTCTCCATTATCCTAATGGGGTCGTGACGCTGTGGGAAGACATCGGCTGTAATCCAGCCTTTATAACCCACCTGTTTTAAGGCCAGAGCGAATTCAATATAGTCCCAAAGATTAACAGTACCAGGAACCATATCCCAGTCCCAGTTGCGGAAGTTATCATTTACATGGACATAGAATAATTTCCCAGTCTGCCCCAGAAAACTGGCGGAGTCAGCCGGAACCTCCAGTGCCTGAAGTGCATGGCCAAAATCAAGTGTCACACCTACATTATCCTGTTCCGTCATTTGAGCAAAATATGCCATCTTCCCGGCATTATTAAGCAGGCAGTGTACTCTTGGTTCAGACTGTTTATATTCCAGACTGATTTTTACATCCTTTCTGTATTCTGCCGCTTCTCTGATTCCCTCAAGCGCATGGGAAAATGCATCCATATAGTTAATTTCAAAAGGATAATCAACACCGTCGTTTAAAAGGGCACAGGTTACGATTGGGCATTCCAGCTGTGCCGCTCTGTCCATGGCTTCTTTCATAGCATCCACTGCTTTTCTCCGCACAGAGGCATCCGGATGGGTAAAGGAACCATAGCGCCAGATTTCGTCCCCCTTAACGTTTAAGTTTACAGTGGAAACTCCCAGTCCATAAGCATCAAGCATTTTTTTGAGTTCTGCAGCATTGGTAAAGTTTTGTGGATAGACAACCTCTAATCCTGAACAGCCCTTCACTTTTGATGCCATCTTTACCATTTCTTCCATGGATCGGGCAGGCTGATAATCGATAAATCTGTCTTTTACCGTCCCCATGAACCCTGTAATAATTGAATACTTTCTCTCCATTTTTTCTCCTCACTCAGTTTAACCGACAGATTTATTTATGTAGATCCGTAAGTTTTACTGTCTCCTGTCTCACATTTCCGTCGTGCAAATAAATTCGTGCTGTAAACTCACAGGCCTCTTCCGGTATCACATATGGATCCTGGTTCCATGTTGTTAAAGAATAAAGCATAAATGGCTCAGCAAATGAAGTGTACAACAGCTTATCATCTTGGTAAAACTCCACATAATCAATCTGTTCAGGGTAAAGGCTGGAAAGTCTCACATACCTCTTTCCCTCAATATGGTAATCTTTTTCAAATCCTTGCAGATAAAATTCATTTTCACCCATCTTTACACCTGAAATCATATTTTTCAGCCTTCTGGCGAAAAATGCATCCTCTCCTGAAGTAATTCCCCAGTCAGAAGGCGGCTCCTGCTTTGTAAAATCATTGTAGTATCCCCAGGAAGTATGTGTTGCATAGGAAACCTTAAGCTGACCAAACATCTGTGAATCTTCATTACATACGATTGGCTTATCCGGTGCCTTTTCATGAACACTCATGATAAAATCATACATCTCCTGCCTTCGCAGTCCATTACCATGAATCAGTATCACATCACTGTTCTCAATCACTTCCTGTTTGCAGATTCCGCCTCCGCCACTGGATCCTACTGCAAATTTATTGCCGGACCATTCCCTTGCCAGATTAATCAGGCTGGCGATTCCCTCTCCGCTGCTAATCATCGGATGCTTATTAAAATTTCCCACATCATGTTCGTTTGCAACCTCTATGATGACATTCTCATATCCGGAATCCCTTAAAAATACGCTGGCAGTGCGCACTGCTTCCATCATCGCCGTACCATCATGAAACAGATGCTCCTGAGCCTGATACAAAAAGCTGACAATCACCAGCATTCCCAGTTCATCACAAGCCTGCAGCACTTTTAACAGCCTGTTTTTATATGTTTCATTCAGTTGTTTTCCATCACTGGAAAAACTGCCTGTATCTATGACGCTCCAGTCATCGTAGGTATAAATAGGACCTCCGCCCTGCAGGCCGATTGTGATTGCTCTGACTCCGGCCTCATACCAGTCCTTCAGAGCCGCTATCATTCTTTCTGTATTCTCTTCAGCATTAAATTTAATGCCAAACCGGTCATATTTTCCTGAATTTTCAGGGTTTACATCATCAAAAATTCCCTGGATAAATCTTGTATTAAACAGAAGCCCATGAATCTTCTCATCGCTGCCCTCAATATCTGTATATGTTTTAATTCCATTAATGTAGAAATCGCCGCCCAGGATTTTATAATTTGTCTTTCTCATATGTCCTCCAAACTCATTTTTCACGTATTATCTGCGTCTTTCTCACTACTGACGGATCGGTAAATGGGTCACTGCCGTCTTTAGCAGTTGTGGATATGGTATAAAAGACACAGCCTTCCTCTCCTGCTTGAAACCAGTGTTTCATCCCCGGATAAAGAGTCAGATTTTCGCATGGCTCCAGCACAATCTGATGTCTGCATGTATAATATGCCTCTTTTCCCTTCGGGATTACGGATTCGCTGGTGTTTGGCTCGCCTTCAATGAAAACCCGAAGTGTTCCCGTTATGACCCGAAGCGTTTCTTCTTTCCCCGGTATCACACCAGACTTCCCAATTTCTTTACTTTCCTCATGCCAGTGTTCCGGTTCTGTCTGCCCAGGAAACAGTGCGATAATTCTGCACGCCACCTTTTCCGTTTCTGCCAGCGGCAAAATTTCTGCCCCTTCTGCAAACAGGTTGGACAGGCCAAAATCAGCAACCTCCATACTATCCAGCTCCTGATCTGAGCACCTGATTCCGGCTTTTCTGATCATATCTCCTGCTCTTCTTTTTGCCTGCTGCATACTGGATTCTGTAATCATTTTACACACCCCGTCCCATCATACAACGCGCCTCACTGCAAATCATCTCCCACGTTATTCCGTTCTTTCTAAGCAGCTCCTCATAGGGTGCAGATTCTCCAAAATGATCCCTGACCCCAATTCGTTTTACCATGCCTCTTCCCATCTCAGCTGCGACCTCGCAGACTGCAGATCCAAGGCCATTGATAATATTATGATCCTCTACAGTTATAATTCGCCCTGTTTCCCGGACTGCCCGCCTTACAGTCTCTGTATCCAATGGTTTTATTGTGTGCATATCGTACAGGCCCGCGCTGATTCCTTCTTCTTCCAGAGCCTTTACAGCCTTCATGGCAATAGAGACAGTGTCTCCATTTGCAAACACAGTAATATCTTTTCCAGTTTTCAGGCATTTGGCTTTGCCTATCTCAAATGTCTCTTCTTCCCCATATATATTGTCTACCGCATCTCGGGTAAATCTTAAATATACTGCACCTTTATAATCTGCAGCCGCGCGAATCAGACGTCTCGCGGAATGGTAATCGGCAGGCATAATAACAGTCATCCCTGGTATGGTACGGAGAATCCCCATATCCTCTACACACTGATGAGAGGCGCCATCGTTAGCAGGTGTCAGACCGCCGTGGGAACAGAGTATTTTTACATTGAGTTCAGGATAACAGATTTCCTGTCGAATTTGCTCCAAAGCTCTCATGCTTCCGAACACGGCATAGGTAACCACCATAGGAATTTTCCCCGTAGTTGCCAATCCAGCCGCCATACCGACCGCATTCTGTTCTGATATCCCTGCATTGACATGGCGATCTGGAAATGCCGCTGCAAATGACTGGGTCTTACAGGATTTTGATACATCACAGTCAATCACATAGATCTTATCGCACTCTCCTCCAAGGCTTAAAACCTCATCCCCTAACGCCTCTCTGGTAGCCCTTTTACTCACAAAAACCACCTCCCAGCTCTTTCATTGCCTGTTTATACTGATTCGTATCCGGCGCCGTACCATGCCAGGATGCAACATTTTCCATAAATGACACACCTTTTCCCTTCACGGTATCACATACGATGCATTTGGGTTTTCCATTTTTGCTGTCAAGCATTGACCTGGTGCCTGTCAGAATTTCAGACATGTCATGGCCATTTATCCGGATAGCTTCGAATCCAAATGCCTCAAATTTTACTCTTAGATCCATGGAAGGCATAATATCAGCCACAAATCCATCATTTTGAAGCCTGTTATTGTCTACAAATACTACAAGATTATCCAAGTGATATTTATTGGCCGCCTGCGCCGCCTCCCAGACCTGCCCCTCGTCACATTCTCCATCGCCAAGCAGTACATAGGTCATATAACTTTTACTGTCTCGTTTAGCAGCGAGAGCCATACCAACAGCGCAGGATATTCCCTGTCCCAGAGAACCGGTGGATATATCAATTCCCGGACATTTTTTCATATCCGGATGTCCCTGCAGTCTTGAACCCTGCTTCCTTAACTGATAGATTTCTTCCTGTCCAATATAGCCCTTTAAAATTAATGCCGAGTATAGAACCGGGCAGACGTGCCCCTTCGAAAGGACAAACCGATCCCGATTCTCCCAGCCGGGGTTTTCAGGGTCTACATTCATCACATCAAAATAGAGCGCTGTAACAATATCTGCCGCGGACATGGAACCTCCCGGATGGCCGGATTGCGCATGATAAATCATGCTAAGTGCCGTCTTTCTTATTTCATTTGCTTTTTTTTGTAAATAATCCGTTTTCTCTTCTCTCATCTCTTTTACCTGTCTGTATATTATCAATAGTCAAAACAAATTAGTAGAACGTCCTACCTATTTTTTTAAGAACAGGGATGCCTGTTCTCAGTATGTTACTTAATTATACACTAGACCCTGTTTCTCCATGTTTTAAGAGAATCTTCTACTGCCGCATGAATATCATCGTAATTCTTATCTTTAATACAGTTTAAAATTCTTTGGTGATAGACTGCCGCCAGAGAGTCGATTTTCTCAGTACGGACATTTTCACCAATGGAATTTTCAAATATACTATAGACCCCTTTCATAATTCTGATAAAAAAAACATTTTTACAGCTTTCTATCAGCGTCATATGAAATTCCATATCATATTTTTGCATGCGTTCAATATCCTGAGCCTGAATCGCAGCCTTCATCTGATCAATATTCTCCTGAAGTTTTTCCATCTCAGAATAGGTTATCTTCTGTACTGCCAGCTGAACTGTTGCTTCATCCAGAATCTGTCTCAATTCCAAAAGCTCAGTACTTGTGCTGACATCATAAATCATACTGTAGACCACTCTATCAAATACGGAAGGATTGACCTGAGAGCACACATAGGTTCCATCTCCCCGCTTAATTTCCACAATTCCCATGGTAGACAGTATTTTCATAGCCTCTCTGAGTGAATTCCGGCTCACCTGCATTTCTTCTATCAGCTCGTATTCACTGGGCAGTTTTGTACCAGCCTTGTAGTTCCCCTTAATAATAGAGTCGATGATTGTGTTGATAATCTGATCCACAATTGTTTTCTGCCCGATTGGTTTTAACTTTCTTTTATCGTATTCCGCCATAAATGGTACCATCCTCTTCATCAACTTATTTTTAATATAACACAATTTTGTACAAATAGGGGCAACAAACTGGACTAATTAAATTTTTTTACCACATTTACTGTTTCAGTCCGGAAAAAGCAATGCTTTGTACAATATACTTTTGTACGAATATAAAAACTATTGCCAGAGGAATTACACTTAAAATTGACAGCGCCAGGGCAATTCCGGCATGAACCTGGCCATTGGCACTTGCATTATACAATACCAGCCCAATCTGGATGGTATAGTTCTGACTCTTATTTAGCACGATCATTGGCCACAATAAGTCGTTCCATACATTGACCACATCAAGAATAACGATAGTTGCTATAATGGGCTGCATCAACGGCAGAAACAGCTGCGCATATATTCTGAACTTGCTGGCTCCGTCAATTACTCCCGCCTCATATAAATCATCCGGAAGATCATCGCAGAATTTCTTAACAAAGAACATAAACATGGCATTTGTCATAACTCCCGGAAGAATGACCCCCATAAACTGATTAGAAAGCCCTAATCTTTTGATGATCTGATACATAGGCATCAGCTTAGTCTCAAATGGCACCATCATATTAGACAGTATAAATATCATAATTAAGTTTTTACCTGGAAATTTTCCTTTTGAAATACAAAATCCCGTAAGAGTGGCAATAAACACATTAAATATGACATCCAAAACAGCAATTATGACGGTATTAAATAAATATCTTACAATTGGCACATTGGTCAGAGCCATCTCGTAATTAAATGTACTTAGTTTTTTCGGCAGCATTCTGGGTGGATATGGCAAAGTATATGATTTGAAATAATCAAAACTTGTAGAGACCAGCCATATGAATGGCAGTAAAATGACCAGCGCCATAATGGAAAGTACGCTATAATAAATAATATCTGCAATTCCTAATTTCTTTTTCACCTGCCTGCCCTCCTTCTGCTTCTTCTCTTTTTCCCAGTCCCGTCGTCACATTTCGCCGAGCGCCTGCGAGGGGGCCTTTCCTCTTTATCATTGGTAACCAGATAGTTGATCAGGGTTACACCAAGAATAATAACGAACAGCATGATGGAGGCGGCAGCGGCCTGCCCTTCATCTTTATAATTCAGTGTTGAAAAAGAATTTTTATAGATAAAAAGCATAATAGTTCCAAGTGCTCCCGCTGGATTTCCTGTTTCACCACTCACCGCATATACTTCTGTAAAGCGTTTGAGTGCGGAAATAGATGAAGTAATCAGCACAAAAACAAATGTATTTTTTATACATGGAATTGTAATATAAATCCATTTATTCCACTCATTGGCCCCATCAATCTCTGATGCTTCGTAAAGTTCTCTTGATACACTTTGCAGACCGGCAAAAAACAGTATAATATTATAACCGATTCCTTTCCATATCGCCATAGCGACAAGCGATTCCCTTGCCGTAGCCGCACCATTGAGCCAAAGTTTTGGACTGATTCCTAAAAATCCTAATAAGTAATTGACAATACCTGATTCATTCGGCATAAGAAGATATTTAAATAATGTGGCTACTGTCACCATTGACATGATCATTGGCAGCAAGAAAATCACCTTAAAAACATTCTTTCCCCTTCGCACATGGTTAAGCATATTAGCAATAATAAATGCGACAGGCACATTGAAACCGACGCCGAGCACTGCCATATACAGTGTGTTTACTACATCTTTCTTGAATTCGTCATTTCCAAACAGTATTTTATAATTTGTAAATCCGATAAAAGTACCTTTTATGTTTTCAAGGCTTGTTCCAAGCGTACGAAGCAATGGGTACACGTTAAAAACTACCGTTCCTGTCAGCGGAATTAACAATAATAGGTACCAGCTCAGTATTTTTTTAGTCTTTGACCATCTCACACCGTTTCCTCCTAACGACATTTCACGGGATACCGCACCCGCAGTATCCCGTGGATACAGGTGCTATTGCCCTAACTGTGCTTTTGTATTATTAACCCAGTCAGATACTCCTTTATAGAACTCCTCACGGGCGGCTTCTGCCGTCAGCTGCTTTGACAAAATCTGATTATTCACTGCCTGAAGCGGAGTTCTCCAGAACCAGTAATCATCTGTCTTAAACATAGCATTAATCTGATAGTCGTGACGCTTCTTGTTAATTTCATAATCCATCATGGTGACTTTGCTGGTGTCTGCAAGTGCTGTAACCTTATCCTGAGCGTAATTTGTTAAATAGAAGTCTACGATCTCAGGTGTCGTGGTCAGCTTCTTGATAACTTCCCATGCAGCGTCCGGATTCTTAGCTGATTTGGTTATAGAAAAGCGGAAAAATTCAGGGAAACCTTCCATTCCATTTTTGCCCGTCGGTATAAGCAAAGGAATATATCTGTCACAAATCGCGCTGTCGCCCGCATACACATACTTCATATAATTGGTTCCAACATTATTGGTATCGAAATTGATTGCAATGTCATTTTCATCAGTAAAGAATTTTTCGCTGCCGTTTCCGGTTGCCACACCTTCCGGACAACAGTTAACCAACCTTATCATATCGGAAAAATAATTAAGAACCTCCGGAGAATTCTTTACATACTCCACATACTCATCTGTATCCATGTCTGACAGCATCATAGTATCACTTTTATAAGTCTTTACCGCATCATAGCTGATCGCATACCACTCCATCCAGGTTGAGAATAAATATCCACCGTAGTTGGTGGACCCTGTTGCAGGATTTTTACCGGTCATCTTTTCTGCCATGTCTACCAGTTCCGTAAAAGTTGTGCTTTCGGTAGGTGCCTCTACTCCCCAATCCTCAAAAAGCTGCTTGTCATATACAATAATATTGCTTGCCATAGTCATTGGAAGACCGAATACCTGTCCTGTGTTTTCGGGATAGTTAAAGGAATTATACTTCGTATAAAAAACGGCCGGTTCGATAAACAAGTGATTCAGACTGTCGAAATTAACTTCTGTATCCTTCTTTAAATAATCCGTCAGATCAATATACCACCCGGGAACTGCTTCCTGATTTGTATAAAATCCAACATCGACCTCACCAGAGGTTACAAGAGTCTCCATTTTCTGAATCCATCCGTCCCACGGAATAGAAACTAAATCAATGTCATAATCCGGAATCTGCGCTTCTAAAAATGCTTCAAATTCTCCCAGTCCCTTCTTTTTAATCCCTGATATAGGATCTACGGTTGTCTCCTCACTGATACCGGGAACCACAACTCTAACCACTTCTTTCCCGGAGGCCGCTGCATCTTTAGCACCTTCAGCTTTTCCTTCTGAAGCCTTATCCCCTCCGTCCCTCTCTGCTGTCTGTGTTCCTGATCCACCACATCCTGTCATTAGCGCGGACACACCTAATGCGATTGATAACATAATGCTTAAAGTTTTCTTCTTCATTTCTTCTCCCTTTCCCCGGATGCGGCTCCACCGCCTCCTCAATACCGGTTAATAGTTTCAATCATCTTTTAAATCTCCTCGCGTTTTTTACCTCCTGTTCTTATATGTAGAACGTACTACCTTTGTTTGTCTATATATTATATTTTATCTGTGTATATGTCAATAGTTTTTAGTTATTTAAGTCATCATTGGTAGGATGTTCTATGTTTATAGTTATATATTTGTTAATTTTGACCATATTTTTACTGTTTTCCACTCGTTAATTATCAAAAATTCATTTACTTCATGTCGTTTATTTGCTAAAATACAAACTAATGATGCTAATGAGACGAAGAGTAAGGCATGTGTTTACACGACAGCCTTGCTCTTTTTTTATATTTTTTAAGCGGAGTGGACTGACCGTACAGTTTTCCAATCTGGAAATATGATCCGGGCTTCCGAGTCCGGATATCTGCCCACCAGAAAATCGATGCAGGGGACCGAGGAAGGCAAAGCCTTCCTGGAGAAGAGGCCGGACGGCGCTATCTGTTCTTCATCAACAATTCCTCTAAGTCCTCCGAGTCCTTTGGAGACCACAGAAACAAGGAGTCCCTGGCACGAATTTTATAGATAATAAAAAGCTGCAAAAGTGAATGTTCACTTTTGCAGCTTTTTTAATGCCGGCGACCGTACTACAGACGAACATTATTATGATCACATTATCTGTATTTGCGGTTATTTTACGCATTCAGAACAGAAAAAAGTGAATTTCCGCCAAAATTATATACGGCAGAGTATTTAACGATAAAATATGGGAGGTGACAGATGAATCGAACAGGCGAATTGCTTTTTGAGATAATTGAGACCTACCAGCGTCATGCCCAAATGGCTAAAAATACAAAATACCAGGAGACCCGCGAGATGGCGCAAATGATAATCGATGTGGATATATTAGCTATGTGGTTTTTAACACAGCGAACGTCGGACACCAAATGATGGCTGATGTAACGTAGTGAGATACGCATATAAAAGTCGCCCGGGTATATAGGGGAAATATACCTGGACGACCGCAAAGAAGAGCTGCTGGAAAAATCATATCACTTTTTTCTCAATAAATCAACGCTTTTTTACTCTACTCTGCTAAATTTATGCAGTTATGTATACAAAAAATGCGGCCGCCAATACAGCTAAGCCGCAAGTTAGAAAAGCAAAAACACAATTATTATAGCGCGCGTATATCATTTTGTAAAGAAGAAATTTATTGTATCACATTTTCTCTATCAACATATAATGATAGTGGAGATGGAGATGTGATATATACCTTAATTTAATTTTTTAACAACGGTGGTAAGCTGTGCTAACTGTCATTTTATGATTTTTATCCTTTGTAAAATTCACCGCATTAAGCCGATTGGATGTGTATAACAATCTGATATAGCCCCGGAGCAATCTGGGGCTTTATTGTCTTGCCTTTCTTCTATCATATCATTTTAGGTGTCTCTACTACTGATCACCTATACATGAATTACACACAAAAACCGCTCAGTGTATGGGGATACTGAGCGGTTTTACATGAATACTCTTCTGATACGCCAGAAAAATATATGAAATAATACGAGCGAATTTATTATATCATTTCTGTGACCTTCTGGCAAGAGGTGTGTTTTAAAAATCGACGGTCGTGAAGCACCATTAGAAGTAAGGAGGCCCAAGCGGACCACCTATATTATGCCGAGGAGGCAGGGCGGAACCATGGGGTAGCTGCCGCCCGTTATTGTTCATCACAAGCCTTCAAAAATATTTTTATTAATTCTAAGGCATATTTTTTCTTATGAATACTGCATTTGCTCAAAGCATCGATAAGCGCTTGTTGCTCTTCTTCACCATTAAAGGTGGGGAAAATTTTCTCATTATTTCCGAAGATTAAATAGTCTATAGATATATGAAGACATTCTGCAATACTAAGTATTGTATTAATCGACATTCCACATGTCCCTCGCTCGATATCTTGATAGTACTTATATGACCGTTCAATCTTCTCAGCCACTTCTTCCTGGGTCAATCCCATTATTATCCGTTGTCTCCTAATTCTTTTTCCCACCATCATCGGATCATATCTTTTCAACTATTTTCCCTCTTTTACAGTAAAGCATAAAATACTGATTACAATTTATATATCAAAGCACAGTAGTAGTATGGCTTCAATTACAAATTTTATAACATACAGATCATGTTTTCAGGCGGCCCAAGCGGACCGCCCTTTTCTTACCACTCAAACTGGCAGCGGAATTTTCTGCCGTGAGATTCCTACAGCGCTTCGATAAACTTTTTCACGCCCTGATATATCTCCTTGTACGGCAGCCCCTCCTCCATCAGCGTAGCCAGATGCAGCTCCACCACCGTTTCCAGTGATTTTAAGTGCATCAGCGTCCTCTGGTATGCCTTGTCCCTCCCGCCGCTCTCTATGCCTAATCTGCGGTTTATGAGCTTGGTCAGCGACACATAATATCTGTCTGCGTGCTGGCTGCCCTGTGCCCTCGCATACTCCACGAATAACTTGATCTGATCCGTCTCGGCCTTGCGTACCTCTTTGGTCTCACGACGGATTCCCAGCCACTTCTCGTCTTTCTCGGAAGCGATGTAGTAACCGTTCTTTTTGATGGACTGAATAACATCATAAACCCAATCATAAAAATCCCCAGCAACCTTTTGCCTGGAATACCTACAGATTTCGTATATTCCTTTTTCGGGATACATATAGGCTCTTTCGCCATTCCTGTAATGTGGATTTGACCCCTGCAAACTGAGGGGGTCAACTTTTACGCTCATGGTGTCAAGTCGGTCATGGTGTCTGTTATGTATGTCTTCTATACCTTTGCTCGGATTTTTATACTTCAAGGCGTATCCTATCTGGGTTCTGCTCATAAAGATATCACCGGTTTCATTTACATAAAAATCACACTTCGTTCCTAAAAAGTCTCCCTGTTTAACAAGTCTTAGTTTCATAAAATATACCTTCCTTTCAATTTAAAAAGCCCCAGGATTCCTCCCAGAGCTTCAGTCACATCATTATTCTGTTGTTTGCTATTCCACCCACTGCACCTCAAGATTGCCCTGTGCAAGGTTATTCGTTACCATCAGCGCCCCATATGTCTCCATATCAGCCTTTGATGGGTTAAGCACATAGGCCAGGCCGCCAATCACAGTGTATCCAGTAACCATGTTCCCGTAATCGTCCACGTAGAACCACTTATTCTTATATTTCACCCAGCGGTTTTTCTGCAACTCGCCATTAATCGTAAAATGCCAGTTCCCGGTGCCGTCCTCGAAGCTCTTCACCTCGTCCGCCTGTCCGCGAATCCTCAGGCAGAAGTCCGTCCATAACTCCGGGCTGTCCATCATCTTACGCGGACACCATTTACGCTTTGCATCGTAATGCCGGATCACCCGATCGGCGGGGATCCCCGTCTCCTGAATCAGGTGCCGTACCAGGTCTACACAGTTAAGCCGCGCTTTGTCGTAGTTGCTGTCCGGATTAACGCAGATCTCGATATTGATCGTGTTGTTGTTATTGACTCCAGCCACCAGCGGCGTGCCGTACTGCTTGCCGACAGCCCATGCTCCGTCTGTATGGTTGAGTGTCTGGTAGATTGCTACATCATCAACGTAATAATGAACCGATGTAGCCAGATTGCAATTATTATGCGCCCTGGAATGAGCGGCAGCCCCGGCGCCACGGTTAAAATTGTCAGTCTCATGGATTACAATGTACTTTGGGTGATTCTGACTTGCATAGCAATTAATCTGTTTGATCTGTTTCGTAATAGGTAACATAATCGTCCTCCTTCAAAAAGAAAAGGGCCCGGAATCCCAGGCCCAGAAAAAGTTGTGATATTACAACCGTTGCGATATCGCAACAGCTCCGGCTCTAACCCTGCCGGCCGGTAGATACGCGGATCATCTCCGGCGTTAACGGCCGCCTCCCTGATAATCTGTATTGTCGATCTTATCCTTAAGTACAGATATATATTTTAATAGCCATTCAGGCACGTCAGCGCCCATTCTGCCGGCGTTTTCGATGATGGACAGCAACTCATTAAGCAGATACCAAACGGCCACTAAAAGCCCGAAAAACGTGCTTGCAGGCATAGTCATGCCCAGTGTACCGGATACCGTAGTAAACACATAATCAACTATCATAGCCACGGCAATCACGCATAGATATCCAACCTTTTTAATGATTCCCTTCGCGCCTTTCTTGCTGCTCCACCCATAAGTGGGATCTTCGGGGTAATCCATTGCTTCCCGCTTGCTTGCCAACATGCCGGTTACGTAGTCCACAATCATCATTGTAGCTAGCGCACAGAGTACCGGAAAAAGAATTCCCAACTTGTCACTTAAGAAGGCAACGGCTGCCGCCATTGCCCCCTGAATCGCAATATATGCTTTTCTCATCTTACACCTCCGGATTGTCCTTCAACCATTTTTCTGTTTTGGCCCTCCAAAAATTAGGGATCTCATCAATCGTAATAACACCGCGCCTGATCCGCAGCCCGTAAAATGCACCCATTATACTGCACCTCCTTCAGCCAGCGTTCCCACGGCTGCGCCAAGATCATTAATAGCACCGTCCTGTACTGCCATGCCTGTCTCCAGCGCGTCCAGACGCTTCTCCTCGGCGGTTTTCTCACGCAGGCTATACGTTGTAAGGACGGCGCCATCAGTAGCGATTACGGACGTCTCAGACACAAGCACGAGATCAGTATAATTTCCTACCACGGTACCGTCTCCGTTTTTGATCTGTACGGTTGTGAGATTATCTGGTGTCAATGCCTCCCATGTTGCCACCATAGCCGCCCGATCAGCCGCCGCCACCTGTAAGGCTCCCAGGCTTGCGCCTGCCTCCAGTTCAATAATAGTTCCATTTTTTAAGATCATAGTGTCCTTCATGTACGGACTCCTTTCTCCCTTCCGGGTATAAAAATAAGAGCCTTTCAGCTCTGATTAACGAGTTTCTTATTCATTTAAATAGTGATTTAAGCTATAAAGTTTTGCCATCTGGCAATATATTGGCTTTGGGACGTGGCTTATATTATGCCTATCCTAGTTGCACCAATCTGCCACCGGTTACAGGACAAGCCTTCTGGTTATCAGTCAATGGAGTCGATGACAATAACAGAATTATTGAAGCAATCCCAGCGGGAGCTGGATATAAGTATTTTTATAAGGCTCGAAAAACTGAAGGATCGTGGAGTGGGTGGAATAAGTATCTTGACGACTCCGATTTAGTTGTTTCTCAAATTGATATATCTCCTTACAAAACGGCAAACATTGTAGGCACAACATCTATATGTTATCTGCAAAAATATGGTAAGATGGCTGTAATAACAATCGGCAGTATCTTATTAAAATATCAGACACAAGGTAGTAATATCATTTTTACGATCCCTGGATATGCCCCGTTGCAGAAGACCGCCATATTATTACGTGGCAGCAATGGCAATACATATGCCGGTTTTGCCTTTGGCGATAGTAGTATGTCTATCCAATTAGATAACCTGCCGACAGGTGACTTATATGTCTATGGCCAGTTTACAGTAGTTCTTAAATGATCATTTTACGCGGCGATAAATGCTATTTGACCGTATAGCACCTTGTTGGCAGGGATAGCTGTACCGGTATAGTTTGCAACATAAAACTTGCCATCAGGCGACGAATAGCAGTAGTACGGTTTACCATCAGATGTCGTCAGCACACAATTGGCCTTTTTACTGGGTATACCTTCCGCAATCGAAATTAACTCGTATGTAGCACCAGAAGCAAGTTCTTTTTTTGTCGTAAGCTCAAAACTTAATGTAGTGAGTCTCCCCAAATTCTGCCAAATGATTTTCCCAGTGAAGCTGGCACTCGTAATATTTGATGTTTCACCGATTACCACGGCTAAATCACTATTTTGTTTATCAAGCTGTTCCTTCAAAGTCTTTCCTGCAACGGCATCAAGCGCGCTCTGCCCTGCTACTGTTGCCATGAAATTGTTTGTTAATGGAGGCAGTGGTCCTGTGTCTCCTTTTTCACCTTTTGGGCCTTGCGGTCCAGCCGGTCCTACATTACCAGTGTCTCCTTTTGGACCTTGCGGCCCCGTCGCACCTGTATTTCCCTGTATTCCTTGCGGTCCAGCCGGTCCTACATTACCTTTAGGGCCTTGTGGTCCAGTCGCTCCAGTATCCCCTTTTGGTCCCTGTGCACCTGCCGGCCCTTGCGGTCCTATATCGCCCTTTGCACCTTTTGCATAACCAATAATCACATCAACCATTGCCATATAGTTACCTCCTATTTTCCATTGTCATAACTCCATTTAATAGCCCCATTTTCATTATCATATGAAAATGGAGGGCTGTCATAAAAAGCATCATCATACACACAGTGTATAGCACTGTTATCCTCATCATCAGTATAGATGTATAAACGGCTCAGTGCCGGTATATTAACTCCAGATTTTCCTTGCGCGCCATTCTGCCCCGGTTCTCCCTTCGGCCCCTGTATTCCTTGCGGCCCCCGTGGTCCTACATCTCCTTTAGGGCCTTGTACTCCAGCTTCTCCAGTCTCTCCTTTTACCCCCTGTAGCCCCCTTGGCCCTGTGGCTCCTTGCAATCCTTGTGGTCCAGGATCTCCTTTTTCTCCTTTGAATTCTCCAGACTGTAACCGGCTAACTAAATCATTTCTAATAGATTCAGCATTGGCTGCTGCTCTATTGGCATTGGCTGCTGAAATATTGGCATCGTGAGCGGATTTTTCAGCATCTTCTGTAGCCTTAACGGTCCGTGGATATATGTTTTCATATTGAACCAATTGAGTAATAAGGCCCTCTGCATCTGCTTCCAATTGATCCAGTTTTCCGATATATCCACCCGCATCCAGGCTACTTTCATTGATGGTATCTTCGCTGACATGGTATATGAACTTGCATGAAGATGTACGCCCATTACTATATTTAAATTTTACATCGGCTACAGCCTTCCCAGGTATAGACAGTTCATTCCCTAAAAGCCTATATACATAGCCATTCCCAGACTTTACGAGATTTCCCACAACTGGGATACGGTTCTCAAGTCTAATATTAATGGTTGCGCTAACTGCATCGGTCACATATACACCGTCATTTTTTACCCGGAGTGTAAACTGAATCTGTCCATAGTCTCCCTGTGTGAGACAGATACCGGTATCAATCGGATCACTGTATTTCGTGTTTAACTCAATATCATAGTTTACCATCTATACCACCTTTCCCATGATTACATACGACGCCCCTGCTCTTATCAACAAAACTTTATCTCCTATGGATGGCGCATAACTGGAAATATATTTATACGGCTTCTGGCTGGCCGTTCCCTCCCCATAAAAGCGGACATATGGACGCCCGTTAGATATACTCGTCACAGTTGCCATTCGATAAGTTTTTCTCTCACCTACGACATAATCTTTTATGTCCTGGAGACGTTCACCCGGATTATCATAGATCATAATTTCACCACCCGTTTTAATGTATGGGTCATAGTTCCCCCAACGCTCAATTCCATCTCCCACGCATATTCAATATACTTATTTCCAACACCGAGAGTTGTTTCATTTACAAAGATACAGTCGCGGTACTCATGGTGTGGCATCAGACCTGTAGGAATCGTAATGGTATCATAAGTCTGACTCTTTTCTATCGCAATTCTTCTGACAAGTGCATCAAGGGTTTCCTGATCTGCGATATCATCAACGCTTTCGATATCAACAACATTCCTTCCACGGTTTACTGTTGATATTTTACTTCCCACACTGTCGTTCACATATTCGCTTCTCAATTCCTCCCCATCCGGATCGTCTGTATATCGGACAAATATATTCGGGACATTGTACATATCAAGGCTCTGCTTCGCTCCTGCCTTAATAAGGCTTTTGTCATCCGTACGGTATGAGTGTTCCGTTCTGCGGTTTACTGGCTCCACATATCGGCGGCTAACAGCATACCCGTTGCCATTAAAATGCAGCGGCTCATAGTTGATCGCTGTCAGCAGTGCGTTAATAACTTCCAGTTTGCTTGTACCGATCTCAAACTCAATATTTTCGCGGGCCATTAATACCGAAGTCTCAATATTTATTTTTTTAATCCCGGCCCCATTGATGAGGTTTCTTACTTCCCTGACGTAGTTTGATCCGGAAGCGATAAAAAGACGTTCCCGGATCTTGTCTTCACGCAGAATTGTACTGTAATCATAACAGTCAATATTCTGATATATTCCACAGTTCTGTGTCTGACGCTCCGGGCTGCTCATGATATAGATTCCGAGTGGATATTTCAGCCAGCCATGCTCTGTCAGCAGCATAAAAACGGGGCGGATTCTAAGATCAGTCTCCTTAAAATCCACCCCTGCGGTTTCCTCCACAATAAAATTTCCAGTACCCATGATCTCCTGGGAGCTGTCAAACCGGATACTTCCGGATACATTATCAAGGTCTTTCAGTTTCCGTTCGTTTCTGTCCAGCAGTTCGAAACGAAAATCAATCATTCTGTCACCTTCCAGCCGTTTTAAAACTTCTTCGTGGGTATATCCTCCCTGTGCCAGATTAGTCACCGAACCTCACCCCCAGATCGTAATTGATACGGCTTAACGACAAATCGAAAGTCTTCCCTCTGTCAAAAAGATCATTTTTAAAGCTAAAATCTGTAATCTCGCAGCAGATACAGGTTTCCGAGTTACGGAACAGATAGATCCCATTCAGGCCATGGATCCGTTCCAGCAATTCTGCCTCCTTATTCGGAAGGTAGAAAGAGGTACTTATCGTTGATTCTTTATGAATACCGGATTCTTTCACCTTATACGTACGGCCTTCGTAGCTGACCAATTCCGATTCATTGCTCTTCTTCTGTTGTATTTCGATATGCCAGTCACTGGTAGATTTTATAATCCGGATACTCTCTGCAAGGTTACTTACCTCAGCCAGGCGCACGCCTTTATATTTAACGATAATATCTGCCTCAGTACTATCGGTGTAACCGCCTGCGTACGCCCTGATAATATAACGGTACAGCCTTCCAGACTTCACCGTGTAATCCTCGTATTCGTTTCCTGCAAACCTGCCTATGGGGCTGTACACTCCGCCTTCTTCCGAACGATACACATATTTTGTACCAGCTGCCGAATCCGTAGTTATCTTCACCCCTGCATCAAGTGCCGATACCCTTATAGACGGTTTGGGCGGTACCGGGGCTGTAATACTGAATACCTGAGCGCTCTCATCTGACCAGATCCCATAGACGCTCCCTATCCGCATTTTAACGACATACTGGCCGTTTTCCAGCATCATATCAGGCACATATGAATCAGACAGTCCTCCGGCCCGTTCGCCGCTGTCATGAATGGTTTTTCCGTCCTTTATGATCTGCAAAGTATAGACTGCATTTTCTGATTCATTGCATTTCCAGGTTATTTCTGTAATAGCCTCATTCTTCATTCCCGTTATAATCGGACTAGCCGGCCTCCCGGTGAGTTCGAATGTCCCGTATGCATACCCTGAAGCCGCATTAATGGCGTTATAGGTCTGTACTCTCCATTCTACGATACCGATAGATATTGCAGCCGTTTCCATCGTATAGGACTGATCTGAAGTATTCTGTGAAATTGTGGTCCATTCAGCTTCTCCCTGTTTACGCCAGCCAAATTCAAACTTCGCCTGTCCTGTATCGTAGAGCGAATTATATTTCCACTGAAATGTAATACTTCCACTTTTCTCAATTACGTCACCGTTAGGATATAGAATCGTTGGAAGGCTGGGAACTGCGTTATTGTATACTACATTGATATATGGGGTCCTTCCGCCCTCCTTGCTTGTAAACTTCCAAGATAAGTTTGGTACTACCTTATCATCAATGCTGTAAACTGCCAAAACAACGTTATTCTTTCCGACATTATTTTTTACGATACTGGTTACATCCCATTCAATCCATTCGTTGTTATCCTCCACCGTGGCTTTGGTTTCATATTCTGTTGGGGACCATGCTATATCACTGTCTAGGTACTTGCTGTAAAACAAATTACCTGTAAGATTAGAGATATCCGGGATATTATATTGTGCGCATCCTATGATACTGTTTTTCACTTTTATTTTGTTATGCAGTCTTATAACCGCTGACACAATTTCTTTGTTATCAAATGCAGGGAAATTGAATTGAACAAAGATTCCCATAAAGGCTGATGCACTGATCTCTCTCCACATTGCAAGTTCTGCACTGCCATAGTTATTATCGCTCCCGGAATAACGACTGATAAATGTATCTCCAGTACAGATAATTGTCTGTTCTGCCATTATAGTTTGCTCCTTCCCGTTCGGTATGCCTGGCTTTCCTGCTGTGCCAGTTTTACGACTTTGTTAAAATCATCAACATTGCTGGCATCAATGGTACAGTAAAATACGTTGACTGTTCCAGCTCCGTTCTTAGCAACATTGCTCGGCACAACACGAGCTCCTCGCGGAAGACGCACCAGTTCCGGCCCGTGTTCACCCACCCAAGCGTCACCATTCATCGAATAGTCGGTTCCTGAAGCATAATGAGGTACTTGTTGCGCTGTATTCACAGTGCTGGTCACTGCGCTCACACTGTTTCCCACACTATTCATTGCATTTTGCAAATCATTCCCCTTACCAATAAGTACTGCGATGACTGTAGCAAGTGCAATCAGGGCGGCCACAACTCCGACAATAATCGCCGTGGTCTTTAATGTCTGAATATCCATGCCTTTAAACATTTTCACAACGCCCTTTCCTGCATCTGTAACACTCTTGATCCCCTTATATACCAGTACAAACCCACTCGCTGCACCTACAAGCCCGACCAATCCCTGAATCACAGGGATTGGCACCTTTGCGATTACTTCAAACAGATCGGTAAGGATCGGAGCGAGAGCAAGCCCGAAATTATTCTTCAGGTTCTTGCTGGTATTATCCATCCGCCGCATAGCATCATCCAGTTCACCGAACTTTTGTAAGTTTTCTGTACTCATGACGTATCCGACAGTATGGGCTTCCTTTCCCAGTTCCTTAAATCGTTTACTTCCAGCTTCTATTAACGGATTTAATTCTTTTGCTGAGCGTCCGAATAAATCCATAGCCATAGAATCACGCTCTGTCTCATTTGTCATTTTTCCAAGTGCATCTATCGTATCATAAAAAACAGCTTCTGCACTTCTGAGCTCTCCGTTATGTTCTTTATACTTGACACCGAGTCTAGCAAATTCTTTCTGAAGATCTTTGTTGCCGTCTCTCGCATCCGCCATACTCCTCACCATTTTGGACATGGATGAACTAATTTGATCCGTGGAGACGTCCAGAAGTTCGGCAGCATAATCCAGTTCCTGTAAAGTATCTGTTGACAGACCTGTAACACTGGAAAGGGTAAGAATATTATCTGAATATTCAGCAGCCGACTTTGAACAGTCAATCAATTTGGTCGCAAGGGTACCGAGCGCGATTACTGCCAACCCGACTTTTTCATCCACGCCGTCAAATTTAGACGCGAATGCTTCAACCATTGGATTTACTTCTACTCCCAGCGTATTGGCTATGTCTCGGATCGTATCCCCAAAAGAGCGTTGTTTTTCCTCCGATTCTTCCGTCTCTTCTCCTGCTTCGTGCTGCTGTTTCGAATACTCATCCAGCTCCTTACAGGCCTGACCGTATTCCCCGTTCAGTTTTTCCAGAGTCGTACGTGCGTTCAGTAGTTTTTTGTCTAGGGCATCAACCTGTTTTTCGGTTGCATTTCCGCTTGTCATTGCCTTATCGTATGCCTTCCGATTCTCGTCTACAATTTTACTCTGAAGCTTTATTTTCTGCGACAACACTTCTTTTTTTATTGTTAGTTGGTCAGTTTCCGTACCATAATTTTTCGCCTGTTCTTTTGCGAGCTTAAATTCTGCTTCCAACAGTCCCATCTTCCTGTTACATTCTGCAATTCCTCCGCTGAATTCGGAGTAATCTAGCCCCAGAACAATAGAACGCTTATATTGACTCGCCACTTCCGAACCCCTCCAATTCTTTCATCGATGTGATTGTGGGTGCCTTAAAATATTTCGTCTCATATTCATCGTCTGTTTCCATGTTCTTTTCATCATTATAGATGTCTATCAGTTTTATTATTTTTACCAGGCTGCTTTTCCAAAAACCAAGCTCAGACATTTTCATCTTTACACAATATAAATAAAAGATAAAATCAAAATCGAAAAGCAGCTGGTTTAACTGGATTTTGCCAGCCCCACCAACATCTGAGCGATCACTTTTTTTGTAATTGCATCCTCCATTTCCTTATCCATAGAACCAGTCGAATCAAGATAATCTGTTATAATTTCGTTTAAATCAGCAGGACGTATTGACATCGCTAGGGCTTTAGCTTCCTCTATGGTGTAATCCGTATGGTTCACTTTAATTCCAGAGTATAATACAATTGCTCCAAATTCTTCTATCGGGATTTCAGTCACGCTCTGATTAAGTTTTATAAGTTCTTCCTGCATATAGCAGACTGCCCTCATGTTAAACGTAGCAATGAAAGACCTGTCGTTAAATACGATCTCAACCTCATTAGCCGGTGCTACCGCAATTTTTTTCATCATTAATCTCCCTTCGCCGGGTATGTGCTCGGTCCCGTTGCAAACCATTTAGATACCTGCGCATTTGTAAAATCCGGATTAGCTGCATCACCAAAAAAACGCAACCATTTATCACTTTCACGAGGAATAAAATTTATGGTAACACTGTCAGTCGAAAAAGTAATATTACCTTCAGACTGTTTATTTGTGGAATTAATCGGCTGTACCTGTCCTTTTAAAAGCCATACATACTCGCTTTTTCCTCCAGTCTGTTCTACCTCATACCCAAGTGCAATATATGGAGGCTCATCTCCTGCGGACTCTATTACTATACCGTCTTTAAACTGATTTCCGCATATTTCCGCCCTCACCTCTGCAAAGACCTTGTTCACGTCTGCCACCACGGCAATACCGTTAAGAATGGAGACATCCTCCTGCTTTAATCCTTCTCCATACAGTTCCCCTTTCGACACGCTAGGAGTAAGCTGGATCTGCATGGCTTTCCCGAAGTCTTTTACTTCTCCATACGTTGTACCAGAGTTATTATCTGTAATCAGCAGACAGTATTTCAGATTTTTTACATTGATTCTGTTTGATTTTGCACTTTTGCTAGTCATAAATACCACCTTCCATTTTCTCGAATTTTATAATTGCTCTCCATAGTTTCGTTGCCGGATCACAGCTTTTCTCCACAACTGGTATGGAGTATTCTGGCATCCTAATCGCATTCAGGAATTTTTTCACCGCATCATTCAGTGCCATTCTTTCTCTATACCATAGATCAACTTCATAGCTGCTTACCCATTCCTGAACGGAACCATCTCCGTTCATTCCAGAATCAGTATAATAATCAATGCATGTTGCACATGCTGGAATCAGCGGATCAGGATCTTCCAGTACCGGAATATTCAATTCCGTTTCGATGATTTCTTTCACCGTCATTCCGTCACCTTCTTTACCATATCATCAATCGCCTTTTCTACTTCTCCCTGTGCGTCTTTCATGGCCTTATCCATAAATTGATTCCCCGGCACCCAGGTATAGCCGTCACGGGCAAAATGGCCGTCATTTATCTTATTCCACTTATAGCCGGTCATTTTCCCACCGCGGATACTTGCATACAGCATCCCATTTTTATCTTTCCGTACATCTGCGGTTACATCATCCCTGACATGTTCATACGGCCGGCTGCCGTCATAGTTGGAGGGCGGTATTTCTTTTGCGCGTGCTTCAATATCACTGTTGTGTAGATACTTTTTTATTTTTCCTTTGACGATAGTACCGAGTTTTCGGAGCAATGGGCGTTCCTGGCTTTCAAGTTCTTTCGGCATTTTTGATAACATCTGATCAATTTCAAAAACACCTTGCTCATAATCGAATTTCACATCCATTCAATCACCTCACCGTTATCTCCATTTCCCCAATATTTTTCTGGAATGTCCTAATAATGGTATACAGCTCTCCATCATACCGGATTTGTGAAGGCCGATATCTCTGATTACCGATTTCCATGATACATTTATTATAGTCATCTGGATTAATATTGATTGTCAGTTTAGGTGTAAGACCGACACCATAAGCCGCAAAAAATTCATTTCTTACTACACTTTTTACCTCGCAAAACACTTCTGTTTCATGAAGAATTATTTTTACACCTTCCGTAACTGATGTAATCAGCATACAGACGTCATTACGCATTATAATCACCACACAGACTTAGGGAATCTCTCAGTGCCGTATAAGCTCTTTCGTAACGGTCGGAACTTCCATCATAGTTATACTGCCATTTACAATATAACTCTACGGACTTAACAATAAGGGGATCATTTTCTTTCCCGTCAGTAGCAACGCCCACCCGTGTTAGATCACGCAGGCAGGCGTTTATATTTGCGTCGATATCATTATCCAGTTTGTCATGTGATATTCGCATAGAAAGTTTTATTTGCTCTATCATATTCTATAACCTCTTTTTACGCATTCTTTTTGGTCACAGTCACAAGTGAATTTTTATCGATTACTTTTCCGTCACAGATCATGACAGCTTTTGTGATCTGATCCTCGGTGTCGTTGTCCTCATAACTTTTAACTACCATGTTGTAATTGGTGTTAAACATGTAGTCTGACCAGTCAAAGAGGAAGGCTACTACGGTATCCGCTTCAATGGCTGCCCCAAGGCTTGTCATATAATCGTTTAAGACTACCCGGCGTCCGAGGAGCGTTCTCTCAGGCTTTCCGTCAATTCCATAATTTACTCTGGCAATTGGCTGTTTATTTGTATCCACCATGCCTACAAATTTCATAAATGTCTTCTTAGTCATATTCCATACTGCGCCGTTCTCATATGCTAGTGGAAGCGCCGCTTCCGCTTCTACGAGAGTCTGGTAAGTCGGATCGGAATTCGCCGCAATATCAATATTACAACCAGATTCCGCCGTTTCTGTTAATACACCTTTCGGCTGCCCTGACCCGGTTCCGAAGATAAACGCCTTTTCCTGAGCCTTTACCATTGCCTCTGACACACTGTTAACAAACACAGTTTCAAAAATCTGTAAAGACATCACAGATGTTTCCAGTGTCATGGAAATAGCACATCTCAATTTGTATCCTTTAATGTCAATCTGCCCGGTTGCCTTCTTCTGCTTATCACTGGTACCGCCTTCTGCTACCCATGTTGCCTCCGGCTTAACACTGGACGTGGGAACTGTGGCTCCAGCCGCATAAGACGTCTTAGTGACAAGCGGCAGAATCATTCCCATTGATTCCATTTTTTCAACAATCCGGTTGACTATGGTCGGAGAAATCACGGATCCTACATCCGTGGTCTTTGTTGTCGCAGATACATTCCTGAATTTCTCAGGAATTGCCGTCCCTTTCAAGACGTAATTCATGAACGCTTTACGATACTCCACGGAATCGTACATATCTTCTGCGTTTTCGTCGTCTCCTCTTCCAAAAGAAGCCCCGTCACCAACTCCGGATAACGGAAGCGGCGGCATAGACAGTGCCCTTAAGTTCGCTTCCGCCTTGGCTGCTGCTTCAAAGTTCTTATCCAACTCCGTCACGGCCTCCATTTTCTTGTTGGCCTCCTCCAGCTTTCCTTCGTTGATAAGCGTCTCCGCTTCGTTGATAAGTGCCTGTCTTTTTGTCTCATACTCTTTTCTATTCATTACCTCTGTCTCCTTTCAGATTTAACAATTTCAGCCTTAACTCAGCCTGTGCTTTGTACATTAAAAAATCCGGGGTTTTCTGTCCCGGATCCTTAATCATGTTTCTTAATTTTGCGATGGTTTCCGGCGGGATTCCTCCGAATGCATTCTGCATTGGGATGGCGTTGTCGGAAAACATAATTTTATCGACAAATCCATGATCTACAGCCTGTTGGGCTGACAAATAGGTTTCGCGGTCCATTAAATCCTGTAATATCTCCGCATCCATTCCGGTCTTGTCGATGTACGCATTCATGATTGACTGGTTGGCGGCCCGCAGGGCATCTCCGGTGTTATCCATGTCTCTGTAATCACCTGACGCCGACGTTTTGACATTATGGATCATAAACATTCCGGTAGGACTGATCTCGCACTCCCCGGCCTGCGCAATTACTGACGCGGCGCTTGCGGCTATTCCGGTAATCTTAATTATTTTCTTCCCGGAATAATTCCTGAGCTCTGTGTAGATTTCTGAACCGGCAAATATGCTCCCACCAGGGGAGTTGATATAGATTTCAACGTCTTCACCTCCAGCAGCCTGCAAAGCCTTAATGATTTTCTTTGGAGATGTGCTCTCTAACCCAAGCCAGTCATATACCCATTCATTCCCAGATTCAATGATCTGCCCCTTCACATCAATTCGCTTTGCCACTCTTCTCACCCCCTTCTAATAGCGCCGTGATTCCGGCCCTCGTTTCATTTACGTTATCCAGATTCATTTGGGCCAGGAGGCCCTTGATCTGGTTGACTGTCTGTGTGTCAAGTCTTCGCAGTGGCTTATCTCCATCAGGCACCGGACTTAAGTTCAGCGTTTCTCTCCATTCGTTCGGTGTTAGGGCTCCTCTGTCTACCATGGCCTGTAAAGCCAGTTTTGTTGACAGGCTGGCACAATGTAGGTTTCCTGCATCGAAATAGATTTTGTTTCCGCAGCCTCGTTCCCTCCGACTGAATAATTTCCTTGTGTACTCTCCTGACATCTGCCCGGCGAGCGGTTCAATCACCAATTCAAAATAGCTATTCCATTCATCTTCCGTGTAATTTGCATGGACGATTTTTTCATTCGTATTGAAAAACGCATAGATCCTCTTTTTGGTATTATCCATCTGCAAAGCGTTGGGGACGTAATCCTTTGGCTCGATCCGCTCCGCTGTCGCTTTGGAATCGACTCCGGCAGCGCCAAACGTAGAACTGGAAATGCTTAAATAGTTGTCCACAAATTCCTGAACAGAACTTTTTAGATCCTCCGGCCGCATAGACGAGTTAAATTTTAACAGCCATCGGATCACACCGCTGTTTTTGATTGCTTTTATGATCCCCTGATCTGTAGTTGATACGATGTCCATGAGCTGTGCCAGGGCTTCTTTTGGGGAATCTCCAAACAAGTCATTATCGTTGAAATCATTCCGCAGGTGAATCACTTCACTGTATGGGAACATGGACGTTTTGCCGTTCAGGTAGTAGAACTTAAGGTATAGTTCCTGATTTTCATACTTTGCTTCCACGCCGGCGGCCGGAATCGGGTACAGCTGTTCCGGTATTCCATTAGGATCCCGTACGATCAGAATAAAGGCGTTGTTGTTTAGTGCAAGCTGTGTCGCCACCTTCTCCTGCATCACCTGGCCGCACATATATGGGTTCGGTTCCTCCAGTAGAAAGCGTATGTACGGCTCAGGATTCACCGAAAAGGATTTCCCGTCATTCCTGACATGCCTTGCTATCAGCTTCCCGACCGCCTTCGCATATGGCCGTATGCATGATCTGACAATATCGGATTCATATAGTTTTCCATTCCACGCAAAAAAGCCGTTTCCCTGCTCGGTGATCATTTTGTAAACAGCGCTTTTCCCGATATTTTGAAAAAAGTTTATTATTCGCATTCTTCTCCTCCTTTCCGTCAGATTATGCTCAGATATTCTTCCAGATGGTTTTCCAGTATGACATATGCGTCCAGCAGGCCGGCCATACCGTCAATTCGTCGCGTACCCTGATTCCCTTTGCATGGCTGAATATTGTCGTTTTTATCAACATCGACCGAGGTATTTGCCAGACACCATTTCAGGATCGGATTATTGTTATAAACCACTCTCTTTTTTGCCAAGTCAGCTCCTAGGGACTTCATCGGACTGCTCAGCGTTTTCTTGCCCTGAATAACGGGTTCCATCGTCGCGAGTCCGAAGGTGTTTTTCATATCCTCCACAAAATACGATGCTGACCACGAGTCGTACCCACACTTAAACAGGTAGATGTCAAGTTCGTTCTGCACTTCTTCGAACCACTCTTTGACGTATTTGTAATGTACCTTATTTCCTGGACTTAATCTCAACAATCCCTGTTCAGCCCATAAGTCATAAGGTATCTTATCCTCCCTTACGCGCTGCTCTAACAGATCTTCCGGCAGCCAATACATTTGTAGCACATAGATTCTGTCATCTCCCGGTACCATGAATATTACGGTGGCGTTCGTCAAGTCCGTGGTGCTGGAAAGGTCGGTTCCCCCGATACCATAACGCGGCTTCAGCGCTTCGAGATCGAACAGCTCCGTGTTATTCAACTGTTCGAATGTCAGCCAAGCCTCGGAAGAAGTCTCGCGGATATTGAATTCCTTGCAAACCAGATTCTTAACAAGCTTTGGATTATCCTTCGCCTTCTCTACCTTTGCCGCAAGGGTTGACTGCTTCTTTATGGTTCCAAGGCCCGGATTTGCTTTCTTCCAGCATTCCGGATCCGTCCATTCTTTCCGGCTGTCCAACTCATAAATAAACGGGAAGAAATGAGGATCCTTGTACCCCACACTGTCAAACAGGCCATTGATAACTTTTTCAGCCTCTTCGTACTTCGCATCGTAGATGTCTTCCCGGATTACTCCGGCCGTGGAGGTAATATATACAAGCGGCTGGTCTCTGGCCGAACAGCCGTCGGCCATGATATCGTAAAGGGCCTTTCCGTTCTTCCATTGGTGGATTTCGTCCATCAAAACACAATGTACGTTAAGGCCGTCCAGCGTATCGCTGTCAGATGCCAGCGGCTTGAAAATCCCATCATTGAAATACTCGGAAGACAGCTCCGCAACCAATGGCTTAATGCGCTTCAAAAGTGCCGGCGATTTCCTCACCATTCGCTTTGATTCCGTCCAGATGATCTTCGCCTGATCTCTCTTCGTGGCAACCGCGTAAACCTCCGGCCCCGACTCCCCGTCTCCAACCTGCATATACAGGCCAACGATGGAAGCCAGAAGGGACTTCCCGTTTTTCTTTCCGACGATTAACACTGACTCCCTGCATTGACGAAAACCATTGATATCCACAAAGCCAAACACCGCAGCCAGGTGCGCTTTCTCCCAAAGTTCCAATCGCACCGGACTACCAGCGCCGGCCCCTTTGGATAGCTTGCAGTAATTCTCCGCAAACTCCAAGACATGGTTTGCCCTTGCCGGACTATAAAAATACTCGCCCGGATTATTGACTTCCCAGGCGAGGTGCTTGTACCACTCGTGTATTTTATTTGATACGACCTCTTCCCCTGATTCTATCAGGTTCCAATATTCCAGGATCGGGTTATAGCTTAATGGATAGACTACTTTCTTTCTGCCGGTCATTAAACATCCTCCCTCCCGTTTACAAAATCCTCAAAGCCGTCGTCTTCCACAACCACTGTTTTTTCTGTTTTCGGAAGACAATCAACCAGTATTTTCATGGCCTGGGTCTGTCTTTGCGAGAGCTGCAAATAATACTGTGCCTCTGGGCTCTGTTTGGTTCCATACTGATTCTCTCCATTCTTGTACTCCACGGTCGTCCCCTCACGGTTGATCGTTTCTCGGAGATCCTGCATTGTAATTGTCATGAAAGCAATGTCCTCAATGGTGGTAAATACAAGCTTCTTTTTGTTCTCATCTATGTTTGCAAAGAGTTTTTTTAATCTGCTTGTCTCCCGCTTAATCCGTTTTACTTTCTCCAAATAGTTGCCAATGCTGTCAACTTCCTCTTCTCTTTTCCTTGCTTCCGCTTCAGATTCCTTGTCTGTGTACACGTTTATACCACACCCCCTTTACGTGCGACCTGTGTATTAAATAAATCTAGGGACACGGTGAATTTAGAAACCACCCACACCTTTATTTAAGGGGGGGAGGCAGCGGTATCGGCTGCCCTGATGCATCAAAGGCAACCAACAGCGCCGCCTTCTTATTCAGGCCATGACCTTCCTCTTCATCGTGACACACTTTGCACTCCCATCTTAAGTTGTCCCAGTTCAATGTGATCTCTGGATCATTGATATTGTCAGGAGTTATCCCAACCTTATGATGCACAATGTATCCCAATCGCTCGTGACACTTCTCACACATTCCGCCATCAATCATTATTCGATTGTTTATGTACGACCTTCGGCAGTCCTTCCATTTTTTCGAATGATAAAACGCCTGTGCGTACTCCTTTGCCATATGTTCACCTTCTTTCAGGAGGAACGACGCCCTGGGTTTCATGCGTCGGTTGAATTATGAGAACGATCATCGGAACATTAGGAATCGAACCTAAGACACACGGCTTATAAGGCCGCCGCTCTCCCGCTGAGCTATGTTCCGTACTCTTTCCGTTTGACATATCTGCTATTTTGTAAAGTGTGCCGTGATCCTGTTTCTACTAATTAATGCCGCCGATTTTTATACAGTTGATTTTACACTGTCATTTTATGACAAGTTGTAGGCAAAATAAAAAGAAACTATCGAAAATACGATAGCTTATTGTATACTTTATCCTTTTGGTCCTGGTTGACTCCAATGTATCGCAAGGTTATATGAATGTCTGCATGGTTAAAAATATCCATCAGCATAGCTGCATCTTTCGTAGACTGATATACATGATATCCGAATGTCTTCCGCAGCGTATGTGTTCCGATCTTTTCGATTCCGAATTTCTTACCCGCATCTGATAATATGTTGTATGCCTGCTGTCGCGTGATTGGTTTATTCTCATGCGGATTCTTAAAGAGAAACTCATAATCATCTTTACCGATTATGTACTGCTCCAGAGCTTTCTTTAAGTCCCGATTGATTGGAAAACGCTTTTCTTTTCCAGTCTTCTTTTCTCTCAGAACAATATCGCTCTTATTTTTGACGTCACGTACCCGGAACTTAAGAATATCTGATATTCGTAACCCTGAGTAAATACCGAAAAGAAACATAACATAATTACGCTCACTGTCTTTTTTCAAGTATTCTGCAATGTCAATGACTGTCTCCTTATCGCGTATAGGTTCAACCGTATTCATCCGCTCACCTGTCTTCTCCTTTATGGCATAAGAAAAGGCCCCCGTCTCCGGAAGCCCTGATTTGATTAATACCATTATAACACACTCTCTTAAAAATTTTTCCATCTGTTTTCCATAACCTATGATTCTATTTTCCGGAATATTTCAGGATGTGAATTCTCAAATGCCACAAGTGCCTCTCCGTGCATATTAATAACATATTTATAACAATATCCCATATCGCACGCCATTTTAGTAAAATCTTTCTCCTTTCGTACATATCGACGATAAAGAATTTCTATAAACAGTCCGTCTTTAAGATCATGAATTTGATCGATCAGCTTGTTTTGCAACTCCATATAGTCAATAATTTTGTTTTCTATTTCTTCTTCCAATGATACCACCCGTAATGCCTGAGATTCTGTCCTTCTTCCATCTCCTCCGCTAAAAGAAGTCTGTACTTTTCCCACTTCTGAATCATTAGATATTGTTACTATTCCGCGATTTCTCTTTGCTTCTGCCAGTTGTTGTTTCTTATGCTTTACTTTCTTTTCCAACTCTTCTAACTGGCTTAAATATTCTTTTGCTGTTATCGCCATTCTTTTCCCGTCTCCTTATCTTTCAAAATAATTTTACCTATAATATCAAATCCTGCCAGGCTTGCCACCATTCTTAATGCATTCATTACGTCCTTTACTGGCTTCGGCGTCCGATCTGCTTCTTTGATTGCCTGATATGCTGTCGGGTCCGGGTACCCTTCTCTATTTTTAAAAGTCATATTGTTGTTCTTCCTTTATGTAAAATTTTTAATCTTGTTTTATCCCACTCTTCGCAGAATTCTTTTGTTGCATTTTTAGTCATGCACTCATCATCTGCCGGAACAATACTATATCTGCGCTTTAACCTATACCCTCCAGATGCCGCTGTATAAATGCACTTGATCGTAGTTCCTATAATTCTTGCTGCTTCATCAGCGCTTAATTTTCCTATAAGCTTTTCCCCGTCATAAATATCATACATTCTTCCACGCATATTCTTCTCCTTAACTCACATATTTTCTATGTGCTTCTTTTGCTTTACTTCGACTATAGTTCCCGTAATTATCTTTCGTCGTGTTTAGATTATTGTGTCCTACTAAATCTGCTACTAAAGTAAGAGGAACATCTTTTTCCAATAGTTCTGTGACAAATTGCCGGCGCCATTTGTGTGGATTAATTGCAATCCCATTAAGTCGCTTATCCATCTCGCTGAGACTCTTCAGCATTACCCGCACTGCATCATCGGTCATTCTTTTATGTGGTGCGCGGCTCCCTACAAATAATGCAGGATTATCGTCAATGCGGCTTTCAAGGTACTCTTTCAAATGTACCGCAGCTTCACCGTTAAAATATACTGGCCTTTCCTTCCGACCTTTTCCGTATACAATACATTGTCGGCCATGCATATCTATATCATCACGGTTAAGTGCTACCATCTCGGATATACGAACCCCAGTCCTGTGAAGAAAATCAACTATAGCAATATCGCGGAGACTGTGCTCTTTAGCAACATCTTTCACAATCGTGATCTGTTCATCTGTAAAGACTTCTTTAACTCGGTGCTCAACCTTATTATCTTTAATTTTAAGCATCGGATTTTTTGTAATGTACTCTTCCTCCGTAAGCCATTTGAAAAGTCCACGTAACATACGAGTCTTATTATTAATTGTCTGATCCGTATTATGCCTTACCAGTTTGCAATGTGCTAGATATCCACGTATATCTCCCGTGGTAATCTCGTTCAGTGATTTGTTCACAGAAGTAAAAACTGCTTATATTCCTGTTTATAGGTTTCTACGGTCTTTTCCGTGCAGCCGCGAACAAGCATGGAAGCCAAAAACAGCCTTACCCATTCAGATGTATTATCTACCTGAGTAGACAATCCGGTCTCTTCCCGATATATCTGCATATTATGAAGGGCCATATAAAGAACTGCTTTCGCATCATTAAGCCGTGTCTGCTCTGCTATTACATTTGTAAGTCCGTACATAATGTTGGTTACAACTTCGTCTAAATTAACCTGTTCTGCCATGATATTATCCTCCTTCTCAGACTGGAAAATTATTCCTCTTGCTTTTCTCTGCCTGAGCTGGTTATAATATACTCAAGCAGTTATTATTGAGCGGTGGTAAGCATCTTCCCGGGTGTCCACCGCGTTTTTCTATTTTCGCACATACGTTCTTTACTTTCGTTTTTTATTGCCGGGAAATAAATCCCGGCTTATTTTATTTAATTATTCTTCTTACTTCTTCTTTTGCGGCATAATACGCATGGTTATATACTGCCGTAAATCCCTCCAGCGGTTCCAACTCATCTACCTTATCTCGTATTTCAGCCAGACGCATTCTCAGATACTCATTTTCTGTTCTTAGCGCCTCCACCTCTTTCATGTATCTCGTGCAGTCTTTCATCTGGATCATCTCACCTTTTTATAAACAATTTCGCCTAATCGGTTTGTGTGGTGGCCGAATTTCCCGTTCTTCTCTTAATAATTCAAGTTCCTTTTCCAAACGTTTCTTTTCAGTTATCGACTTCACAATACTTAATATATACAAAACTATAACTGTTACACAAATAATCAAGCATAAAACTATCTGTTCGTTCATATCTTGCTCTTCCTTTAAATTTCGATTTAGTGTATAAAGTTACGTATCACTACACACTAAAAACATTTCAAGCGCTTTGCGGATCACCCAGGATATAGAGCGTTCCTCGCGCTGGCAATAGGCCATCAGCCGTCTAAACTGATCCGGCTCCATGCTTATATCCTGCCGTATGTATTTCTCTCCTTCTGCTTTCTTCTGTCTTGCCATGGCGGCCGCTCCTTTCTCTGTGTATTACTCCACAAACTATTCTTTATCTCGATTTTGCCGATTAACCCACATCAGATTCGATATAGACGATAATTCCCTTTTTCCAATCGAGAGAATCCACCTTTTTCTCCGCTTCCTCGTCGCTTAGATTAGCCACTTCCCAAGCGGTAGATATGTCCTCGAAAATTTCATTCCAATCGTCCTTATCTCGAATATATACTTTTTCTTCACCTTCATAGATTTCGCCGATTTCCACATTTCCGAATCGAGAGAGCCAATAGCCGCAGTCATCGGCTACGCAATCATATGATACCATCGGGATTACTGGCAGTTCTGGATTATCTGCTACCATTTCAAGTAACTTCCGTCGATTAACATATGATTTGCAATCATCTTCACTTTCGGATTCATACAGCGTATTACATCCGCTTAATTTTCCGTCTTTGTCCCAGATTCCGGCCCAACTCATGGGCCTAACATAATATGTACCTCTGTCTGTTTCACCGATAATAAGTTGTTCCATTTCTAATCCTCCTCTACCATTTTGTTGACGTCGCCAAAATGGTCTTACATGGCTACTCGCGCACGGCCTATGTTGCCGCCGTTTTCGCCATTGCAACGAATTAAGCCTGCTCAGAAACAGCGTCTTTTGCTTCTGCCTCTGTCAGATAAAATTCGTCGTCCGTATAGCCACTGGCACATGACTCCGAATCTGGATCATAGATCATATAGCAAACCGATCCATCTTCTAAGATTTCAACAGACTGCACTTTTGTTTTGTAATACTCATATCCCCAGATTGCAAAGACTTCTTTTCCCGGTAATGCCTTTATGTATATATACATTTCATGCCTCTCTTTCTTTTATACAAATGTCGCTTCCGGCTCTTTTTCCGGCTCAATATAGCTGCTGTCCCATTCCTCATCAATCACTATCGTGGTTCCTGCCCGTTCTAGCCTGAGAAGAAGGACCTCGAAATCAGACAGTCTTCGCAATGATGAAATTTTGATGTCACTTGAAATACTTATAGAATATGGGTGCTCTTTTCCATAATCGCTTATGTATTTTGAAACCTGAATCTGTATATTAAGATCTTTATCGTAATCGTTTTCAAATGTAATTTTCGCTCTCTGTAAACAACTCCATTCCGGTTTTTCTTCTTCCTCGAACCTCATTTCGCAATCTACTGGCGCATAATACACCCCATCGTCATGACATACCTCTAGCCCGTCAACTTCAATGTCCTTATTGCACTGCTTTATCCACGCTTTAAACAAGTCAGTGACTTTGATTTCTTTCTGTTCCGGTTCCAGCATAAGCCCTTTGAAATTCTCCAAAATACGCTTTTCGGCCATGCAGCCATCAGAATTCACTATTTCTGTAAGTACTGTATCCAGTTTAGGGAGGAATTCTGTAAAATCATACTTTTCGATGTACGGAACCATAACCTCCGTAATTTTATTTTTAAGCGCCCTTTCGGCGTCTCCCCAGCGGAAAGCCTCCCCTACTGCGTTTTTAAAAGCTTCTTTGAATTTTTCCTTTACTATTTCCTGTACTTCTTCTTCGGTTAAAACTTCCTGTGCAATCTTTAATAATTCATCTTTCATATCTTCTCTCCTTTAAATTTCCTGTTATGCCACGCGGTTATTTCGTCAAGATAAAACGTTTCCCCACACTTCGGGCAATAGGGAATCATTCCTGCTCTGGTTTCCCGCTCCAGATTTTTTATGACTACCAGATGTGGCTTATATGCTGCTATCTCACGCCTCTGCTCAAGCAATGCCTCTACCTGGTCGCCTAACCGCTCATAATGTTTTGCCATACTGTACAAAGCTTCAAAGGGTTCTACAATAGCATCGCAGTCCTCGCACTGTACAATTTTATTTACATAATCAATCTCATAGTGTGGATTACTGCACTCACATAGTTTTCTTTTCCCGTATTCCACCTTAAGCACATCAATGCGCTTAATTTTCTCCGGTAGATTCTCCATCTTCTTTTTCCTCTAAATGATCGATTAGTGAACTATAGTTCACCTATCTTTACAGTAACATGAAGCGCTTTGAATACTTTATCTGCACTTTCTACACTCATACTTTTTGTACCATTTTCCCAGTAAGCAATCGCTCTTTTGGTTACTCCGGCCATGTCAGCAAGCTTCTGCTGTGACAATTTCTGTTTTCTTCTTTCACTTTGCAAAACTTTTCCTAAATTTATCATTGACTTTATTTATCCCCTTCTGCTATACTATATATTGTGGTGAACGTCCGTTCGTCATACCACAGGGAGGTACGAGATTATGAAAGGAGGTACGCGTATGGGTAAAACAATAAGAGTTCGTATTAACTCTACTGCCAGAACTACAAGTTCTGGAAATATCCAGGTTCGCACTACTGTGAATAACGGTCACAGTACCAGAACAACCACCAAGACTATTCGTGTGAAATAGTCCTTTGGCTACCCTGATATCCCCTTATCAGGGTAGCTTTTTTCATTCCTCCGTGTTTCATTTTTTTAACTTGATGAAATATCAGTTTAACTGATTTTTTAAATATTCTAAATTGCTACTCTGGTTATAGAAAAATCCATATCTGCATAGATTAAAAGAAACATAACAATCACATCCTTCGGTTCCCTGGTTGAATCCATTAAAATCTGCACCAACATAGAAACCACACAAAATAGTTGCTCCGACTATTTCACCATCATTATTTCTGAACCACCGCTTATCATAAACTGTATACTCATCACCAAATACAATTTTTAAAGCCGCTTCCAGTTCTTGCATATTTCTTTTTCCCTTGTAATATTCAAATTCCCAGTCGTCCTCACCATGATAACTCCAGCGAGGATGTCGAAAATAATTACTCAGAATTTCTTTTCTTTTATTAAATTCGGACGAAACCATAAGTCTCCTTTCTCTGCAAAATATTAATTCTCAGATTAATCAATATTTTTAAATTCGATGGGAATCCACATATTCGGATTGTAATTAAGCGTATATTTGTATTTAGAAACACCAACATTTTCCAAGTCGATCACTGTATAAGTGACGTTATCTGCTAATCCAAAAATCCCCTTCTTATATGCGCCATCATCTTCAATGACAATTTCGAGTTGGTTATCTGCATTATCTTTCGTGATTGATATTTTTCCAGTCAATTGGAACAATACATCTCCTTGTATGCAGTTAATTACCGTTACTTGCCTCACGATATTAAAATTATCAGCCTCTAATGCTAAATTTGAGGAGACCCTATTCGCTTCACTGCAACCTCCGATAGTCAATACCATCATCATTGTTATAATCATTACTGCTACTTTTATTGTTTTCTTCATTTTCCTTATCCTCCACAATGTTAATTTTTACAAAAGCGGTTTTCTGATTTTACACCCTCATCTGACCGCAAACAGGAGAGAAACCAGGCTCAATACGTCCCTTATGTTTTTACAGTGCGTTCGGTTGCACTAAATGCTAAGATACCTGTCTCTCAAGCCATTCCAAAGAGTCCGCTACCTGATCCGATCGATACGCTACAACGTCCAGATCGTCCCGATATAGTTTTGCATCTACTCGGGCCAGAAAACACGCAAGTTCTTCATCTGTCATTGCTCTTATTCGATCTGCATTTCTCATGGTATCCTCCTTCTGGAAATTTTAATATGCATGGTTTTGCGCCTTGCACTGGCGGGAGTCGAACCCGTCAGTTCGGGGACTTGAACCCTTCTGCACCATGCTGGACGCCCGGCGCCCATTAAATGCTAATTCTGTTTACCAGCTAAAACGTCTATCTCTTTCGGCATCAAGCCACGCTATAATCTCATGGCTAGTCATTTCTTTTAGGGTCTGTTTAAACAATCTGCATTCCTCGCGCGGGTGATTGTCATATGTCAGCAGCATAATTGTGTCTGCTATTAGCCTTTCACAAAAAAATACTCTCTATTAGTTACCGCTGCTGGTGAATAACCTCCACAAAATCCAGACATTTTTCCCATACTACAGCAATCATTATTCTTGATACAGTTATTACAATTTGCCATTTGAGTTCCTTTCTCCTATAATCCCGGAAATTTTAAGTTTCTGATTCAATAAAAGCATCGTAGTCTTCTCCGAAGTCTGCTACAAGTACTAAATACGAATCATCGCTTTCTCTCCAACGTCTCACCCATTCAGATCTTCCTTTTTCAAATAATTCTGATGTTTTCCAACCTAATTTTGAACAATCACCCATTACAACAAATGAAAACTCACCATTTATAGGACTTGATAATACTGGGCTTGCCATGCATTCAGATACTTTATAATTTGTATCCGGATCATCTTCTGTTATAAGTTTCTGAAAATGTTCTATAGCGTCCTTTCTCATCATTTCGATAATATTCCGATTGAAATGATGAACTATTACCATTCGATTTCTTATTGTACCCATGTTATTCCTCTTTTCTTAATACTTAATTTTCCTCTATCGAATCCACACAATTGTTAGGCTTCCAATTCAGACCACAAAGTTCCGCCATATCGATCAGTCCTTTTTCCCGATCATATGCTTTTGCTTTCGCCATTTCGATATCATTCTCCAACATCGAATCGCTAATCACTTTCATATGATGTAAGGCCGCAATCATTCTCATTGGCTGCACCCGTTTTTCTTTTATTATCTTCCAGATCCCCTGTCTAGTATATCCCATGGCTGCCGCAAAACTATTTATATTCATATCGAACTCTTTAGCAAGTTTTTTTAAGTCTGCCATTTTACATATCACCATCTTTCCGTATGCTCTGTTTACTTTTGGCTATTTATTTGCAAACTGTTCATTCACTAAATATTAATTTTCATGGTATCCGCTCTGCTCACATGTATCCGCATATTCGCAGTAGTCGCACTCACCGCTACATCCTTTAATTTTTGGTTTCATACACGGAGCCATTAAGACCTGCTTTACTGGCAGTCCGTAAAATCTTCCATCTTCTGCTCTGCATATCAGTTCGCCATTCTCTTTCCGGCTTCCCTTACATGCAGAGCAGAAATTTTTATATCCTAAGATGTCACACAATGCTATCACCCTCCTAAATTATTAAGTTTCCGGGTTATTTTCTCGGTTTATACAATTATATACAGTTAATTTAACGTATATCAATTGTATAATCAACTCAAATTTAATGTATCTTCATTACTTCTTACTATTTTTTGACCTATGGCACCAGTTATATTCTGCCGTCGGTACCAGAAAATCCTCCAACACCTGCCGCGGCTCTTCCAACATGCAGTAGTAGTCTCCCTCTGCAATGTATACGCACTCGTCGCAATCCTCGCAGTTAATCGGCTTCTTCATCTTCAAAATCTCCTTTCCATGAGATTTCCAACCCCGGCACCGTTACACACCGCGGCTGCCCTGGCACCATCTTGATGATCCCATCGTCCGCCATCTGCTTAAGATGCAGGTGTACACTGCTCTTGCTCTCCAGCCCTACACCTTCCCCGATTTCCCGTATTGAGGGCGGCCAGCCGTGGGCTATGGTGTACTGGACTATGTAATCTCTAATCTGCTTATGACGCTCTTTCATAGTTTTCTCCCTATACCATTAACCTCTTTGATTTTAAAAAGCCACATATTTCTACTGCGGATTTTCTTCCTACGTTGCGCAATTTCATAATTGCTTCTTCAGGAGCCATACCTTTTTGTTTTTTTATATAGTTACCAATCTCGTAAGGCGTTGTTAATTTATTTCTCATAAGTGCATTTCTGCTTCTTATCGATAGATCATCAAACTCTGTAACGTTGGTAACATATTCCCGTTGCATCACGTCCGGCATACAGACCATTGATAACGTCGTTCTTACTCCAGCTAACGCTGAATTTCTAAGCTGATGTATTCTTTGTCTGCTTAACTCTAAATCCGCTGCAATTTCTGTCGGGCTTTTTTTATCTCTGTAATACATCAAAATAACTTCTTTTTCCCGTTCGGTCATGAATTCTGATTCTTCTATTGCTGCCCACTCTTCTGTATTGCTAAAAGCATCAGAAATAAGTTTTATAAATTCCTCTCCCATCTTCTCCTCCTATTCCAGATATCTAATCTTTTTTAATTGTGGATCAATATATCTATCTTCGAATCGTTGGAGTGAAACAAGTACCTTCTGTGAAAAGTTCGATTCTTCCTTATGTATCCTGATTTCTACCCCATTATCAAGAGCCATTAATGCCAGCCGATTCAAATCTTCGGTATCAAATTCCTCCAGAGGAATACATATACTCCCTGGTATATCCACTGCCTCCCGAAGACTTTCATTAATGCTTCTTAATCCCATTTTCATTTTCAATCTCCCTCTTATGCTCATCGTAATATGTCTCTGCCGCTTCTATTGCCGGAAGGCAGCTTACCCAACCGCAGGAGTGGTAAGCCCTTGCCTGACAAAACCGGCAGACGTTATGTTCCACCCACTCACGTTTATCCATTTTGGACGCTCCTAGAATTTATACTCATAGAAATCAGTGTCCTCAATATACCAGTCGTCATCAAACCGATATATCCGGATGTTATCAACCTGCTCATCGGTGATATTATCCCAGCCTGGCACATTTCGGAGCATAGTCCTAATATACTTCCGACGTTCTGCTATCTGCTCATCACTCATATCCTTTCCCAGGCGCCTTTCAACACCTACCCGGTACCAGGCGAGTACCCTTGCAACATCTTCATTCATTGCTTCTCTCCTTCATCGGCAAGGCAGCTTTTGTGACTATTTCTGATTGCTCCAATTTCAGGCGTTCCGGCATCTTATGAATTTCTAATGACCGCCTATATTCTGCCTCATATGCGCCGCGGAACTGTGCTTTCAGCGTGTTCACCTGCTCATATGGGGACTGACATATATTCTGCCAGCCTATATTTTCTACGGCTCTTCTGACTGGATCGCTAAAGTTATCGAGAGCGGCCGCCTCATTCATGTACCCATACCGTCTGATTGCTTTATTGACTTCTCCCCATGCCTCATCTGCATCGGGAATTCTATTTTCCATTAGGTCCGCTGCATATGTACGCAATTCCGATATTGTTGGTGGAAACTTATTTGACAGTGCATATTTTTTAAGTGCCGCCATTGCCGCAGGAAACGGAATATCTCCCAGTAACTCATACCACCAATCTAATTGCTCTTTTGTTGACAGTATGTAGTCTTTCGGGAAAGCCGTTTTTATTCTGTCGGCAAATACTGCAAATTCTTTCACGTTCATAAATCCTCTCCTTTCGACACAGCCCAGTCATACATCATTCCTCGGCTCGCTTCCTGCTTTTCAGTCGCTGCCGATTGAGGATAGGGCTTATGTTTTGCTGATTCCTGCCTCTGCCAATTTCTGACTGCGGCTTTCCAGTCCTTCATTTTATTTTTTCCGACATACCAGTTTTTTGAAATGTAAAAATCTACGAAATGATTTGCATCAACGTATCTGTAATCATTCTCGCGGCAATATTCAATCACATTCTCCACGGAAGGAGGAACGAAACGAGAGTTTTCTTTAGGTACGTTAGTACCTTTCTTTTTTTCTTTTTCATTCTCATCTTCATTATCATTTACATTAACATCTACATTATCATTCTCATTTACATTATCATTATCAGCTTTTTTTGCTTCGGTTTGCTTTTCGGAAAAACCATTTGCTTTTTTTGCTTTTTCATCAGAACCATTTGCTTTTGGTCTTCCTCCCTGCTTCCCTGCTTCTCGCCTCTTTTCTATAGTTTCCTGATACTTGCTTCGGTCTCGATCCATTTGCGAACGTATAAAACAAAATGCCATCATTGTTACACCGTCCATATTTGGAAGCTCTGTATTACTGGCATAAGCCATTATGGCTGTGAATAAATCGCCACGCTGCTCACGTGAAAGCATGGATACCTGTTCCATATAGTCTGTATACATTACAAAGCTGTTTTTCATGGTTTTTAACCACCTTCCACATCACTCCTATAAAATTTCCTTGATATTTTCTGCGACACCTCTTATAATTAAGGTGTCAATATACTTTTTAGTTACTTGATTCCCTGGCTGTGTCCGCAGCCGGGGTTTCGTCTTTTTTTGAAAGGTTTTCTAATTCCTGGAATAACTTTGCGAGGTCAGCCGAACTGTAAATACGTGGATTGATCTCTGCTTCCCGTCCAAACCTGCCAAGTAAATAGCTTATTGATCGTCGTGCCTCCATATACGGCTTGTCCAACGAGTCAATGACTTTTTCGATATCTCCTTTTCTCATTCCATCACCTCATTGCCAGACATAATATAATGGATTCCAGCGCCGCGATCACCCCGCCGCCTGCTTTTCCTGGCTTTTCTTCCACTCTTCAAATTCCTTCATATTTTCAGGAACCTCAAAGTAAGCTTTGATAATTTCGCCAAGTGATCTTGCCATTGGGTTTGTAGCGCTTTCCGGTATCCGTTCTATATTCACTTTAATCATTGTTATCACATCCTTTCATGCTCCATATATTGCCATTTAGTTACAGATCTCCTATAATCTAAGTACAGGCCATGCAGGGCCAAGTACAAATGTGGAGGCTAACTATGGATAAACTTCAGGAGCATATCGTTCAGAATTGGCTTACATATTACAAGCAATAACGAAATTACTGAAACAAATAATGGAAAGCTGGGGTACCTGGACATAAAGTCAAGTTTATATCCCGGATTTTCTTTTTTGAAGTTTCGTCGTTGCTCTTTAGATAGTGGTCTTTCAGGTACTATAACTATTCTGTGTTTCATCTCTATTCTCACCTCCTCGATTATCAACGTGCACCAGTCAGTTTATTTTCTGCATAAGAAAATCTCTTACGGTTTGAACCTGTCCATCGAAACGGCACTGTAATGTTTCTGGGAGCTCATCCCAATGATCTGCAATATAGCGTAATTGCTCAAGACGTTTTTGCTCCTTAGTTTCTGGTACTCCTCTATGATCTTTCATGTAGCTTCACCCCTTTCTTGTTGTTGTTAGCACCATTATAAGTCTTGTCAGCACTCTTGTCAATACTTTTTTTGTTGTTGTTAGCACTTTTTGTTGACGTTAGCACATTTTTGTATTATAATAAAAGACAGAAGAGAGGTGGTGTGAAAATGAAAGACAGAATAAAACAATTAAGAAAAGCGTTAGAATTAACCCAACAAGAATTTGCTGATAGAATAGGAATAAAGAGAAACTCGTTTGCCAATTATGAAACAGGACGCAATACGCCTATAGATGCAATAATTGTTTCCATGTGTAGAGAATTTAATGTTAATGAGGAATGGTTACGAACCGGTACTGGTGAGATGTTTAACGAATTAGATGCTACAGACATAGCATTTAATCATTTTGGATATGTAATGGGAAAAGGAACAGCACAAAAAAAAGCGGTGTTATCCGCTTTGGTTGAAATGGTTTATAGTGTGCCTGATGATAAGTGGGATTATATTTTTAATCAGTTCGAAGGCTGCTTAAAAGAAGCCAGGGGAAGCAATGAATCTAGGGAGGATTAGAATTTCCTCCCCAATACCCCCATTGCTAACTGATATATGCGTCTAGCAGAAATATTATCAAGTGTATCTACTAATTCATGTAACATTTTTTTATAGTCCATAAGAATCATAAATATGTACCTCCCTTTCCGAGAACATCTGCCGTATGTATGTACTATACATATATTATAGCATATAGCCATTAAATTTGTGCATTTTATGCAAAATAATATGTGGAAAAATCTGGCAATTGCCATTATTTTCCAATTAGTTGCAAATAAATCGCAAATATTCAAAGTGCCATGTATCAAACACTCGGGAAAGGAAGCATGATACATTGTGGGACAACGCAATCGAACATTTGTTCCTTTTATTCTATAAAAATTATATAACTATTAAGGCTAAAAATCAACCCCAAAAAGAACATTCGTTCTATTAATAAATTATTTAGGAGGGAAATATAATGTCATATTATAGTGCTTATGATGTGAGTAAAAAAAGTCATTTTAAAACAGGAGTTCTCTGCCTAATTGGAGGCATAATAGGCATGCATCGGTTTTACATGGAAAAAGTATGGACAGGCCTTGCCATGGCTGCAATGTTAGTTGTAGGACTATGCCTCGTTCCAATTAATCTGACATGGGCTGGTATTGCATTTGGTGCTGATTTTTTGATGTTAGGTGTAGACTTCTTTTGCATTTGTCAAAACTTTGTGGAAGATGCAGATGGAAAAAAAATATCTCCAGATAATTTGAACAAGGATAAGGAACCTCTTTTTAATATGCTCTTAATGATAACATTTTCGGTATATAGCACTTTGTTATGTTACATATCTTATTATTTATTTATATTAACAGTGGTATTTACAGTTATTGCACTTATCTTTTTGATTATGGAGTTGAAATATATTGAAAATAACTGATTACATAAAGCCCCCTGTGCTGGTAACACAGAGGGCAAAAAGTGACATACCGGCAAGATGCCGATACGATATAAAAGTGCACTTCTATTGTATCATTTCGCGACTTGTCTGTAAAGAAATACACAACATTTAAAGGAGGAAATGATACAGTGAACGCAGTAATATACGCACGCTACAGCGCCGGACCCGGCCAGAATGAACAATCCATCGAAGGGCAGTTAAGAGACTGCCGTGACTATGCCAAAAAGAACGATATCACCATCATAGATACTTACATAGACCGCCATATATCAGGTACAGACTTTGAAAACCGCACCGAGTTCAACCGGCTTATTAAGGACTGCGAGCGCCATCAGTTTTCTGCTGTGATTGTATGGAAAGTGGATCGCTTTGGCAGGAACCGCGAGGAGATCGCCATGAACAAAGTCAAAATGAAAAAACATGGCGTGAAGCTGCTCTATGCGAAAGAGCATATTCCGGATGGCCCTGAGGGGATTATACTAGAATCACTGCTGGAAGGCATGGCTGAATATTACTCTGCGGAATTGTCGCAAAAGGTTAGACGTGGGCTGAGAGAGTCCATGCTTAAAGGACACGCACTGGGAGGTAATCCGATGCTTGGATATAAGATAATTAATAAGAAATATGTTGTAGATCCAGTAACATCTCCTATCGTTGTTGAGATTTTTGAGCGGTATGCTGCCGGAGAGACAGCAAAGGCCATAGCTACCGACCTTAATACCCGTGGTGTAGTTAATGCCAAGGGAGATCCCTTTAAAAATAATACCATATACTTTATTCTGCGGAATGAAAAATATATAGGTATATACCGTTACGGCGATATTGTTGTTAATGATGTGATACACCCCATTATAAATATGGAGTTGTGGGGGAAAGTCCAAATGATACTTGAAATGAATTCCCGCAACCGATCTAGGAGCCGATGCACTGCTCCGGAGGAGTTCCTTCTCACTGGAAAGATTTTTTGCGAATATTGCAAGCGGCCGATCATCGGGGAATCTGGGACAAGCCGGAATGGAGCAAGCCACTATTACTATAAGTGCTCTTCCAGGAAAAACAAGGGAGTAAAATGTGCAAAATCTACATTCCGTAAAACTGATCTGGAGAATTTTATTGTCTCTCAGACTATTGATAACGTGCTTCATCCGGATACCATTGATTATCTGGCTAAAAAGGTTGTCGAAATTCAGAACTCGGATGCACAGGAATTACAGATGCAGTCACTCAGAAAGCAGCTCTCAGACGTACAGAAAGGCTTAAATAACCTTGTTAATGCTGTAGAGATGGGAATTATCACTGATACAACGAAAGAGCGTATGATGGCCTTAGAAGAGCGTAAGGAAGAACTCAAAATCTGTATCGCCAAGGCAGAAATCAAACGCCCGAAACTCACAGAGGAGATGGTAGAGTACTGGCTCAATAAATTTAGGGATCAGGACGTTGACAGCACAGAGTTTAAGATACGGCTGATTAATACCTTTGTCAACTCAATTTATCTTCACAATGACTATGCTATCATTGTGTATAACTTCTGTGATGATGAGAGCGGACATCGTGCGGAAATCAGAGCTCAGCTTGATGATGCGTTAAGAGCAAAAAAAGAGGATCAAACGTGTTCGTCTGATCCTACTCAAGTGCCGGCGACCGGAATCGAACCGGTACGGGCGATTAGGCCCGCAGGATTTTAAGTCCTGTGCGTCTGCCAGTTCCGCCACGCCGGCATATGGATGGTGGTGGATTCGAACCACCGAAGCAATTTGCAGCAGATTTACAGTCTGTCCCCTTTGGCCACTCGGGAAACCATCCAAAATGCTTTGACAAGCAGTGATTATTTTATCACAGAGAGCATAAAAAATCAAGCAGTTTTCATCGGCTGCGCGATTATTTTTTCATCCTCTTTCTTCCATTCGGACATCCCGCTCTGACTGGCCCGGCCTTTTTCGTCTCTGCCGGACCAGTTTAGAGCGTGTTTTAAAATTGCCCTGGTCTATACCCGGTCTGTCGCAAGCAGTATCGCGCTGTTAGCAGGCATAAAGACCGATACCTGACCGTCTGCGACCTCATAGCTGATTCTGCCCACATTGTATCCTGTCTCGTACGTCAGCATGTGGCGTACCAGCGTATCTCCGTCCGAAAGGCCCAGCTGCCATACCGGAAGCTGAACATCCCGCTCCGTCGCCCGGTTGTTGACGATCACGGCACAGACGCTGTCGCCGCAGAACCGGCCGTATGCGATCAGCTGCCTTCCTGCCAGCAGCTGCTTTAAGGAGCCGCGTCTCAAAGCGGCGATCCGGTGATGAAGCCCCGTCATATATTTATGAAATTCAATCAGTTCCAGATTCTCATTGCCCCACGGATACGTTCTCCGGTTATCGGGATCTGTCCAGCCGCAGACTCCGGCCTCATCGCCGTAGTAGATGGTCGGCGCTCCCGGCCAGGTCATCTGGATCAATACGGCCTCACGGAACACGCCGTAGTTCACACCCTCGGAAGCAGCCTTGGCCCCTTTCGTGCTGATCCGTCCCACCATTCGGTTCGTCCTCGTTAAGAAACGGGAGTGATCGTGGTTGGACAGTTCGTTCATGGCCACCATCATGGAATTCGTCATCATCCGGCTCATATGGTAATTCATGGAGCGGAAAAAGCTCTCCCCATCCCCGTAGAGATTGGGATTACTCTCATCACTGTGCTTCTCCATGCCTGTCAGAAACCAGGTTACAGGCTCCATAAACGCGTCATAGTTCATCACGGTGTCCCACTGGTCTCCTGCCAGCCAGCTGGAGGGGTCGCCGTAGTGCTCTGCCAGCACGATCGCCTTTGGGTTGGCCTCCTTCACCGCGTTCCGGAAATCCCGCCAGAACTGGTGGTTGTACTCGCTGCTGTGGCCTAAATCGGCGGCGACATCAAGTCTCCAGCCGTCCACGTTGTAAGGCGGAGAAACCCATTTACGGGCAATCTTCATGATGTATTCATACAGCTTCGGTGATTCCTCATAATTTAGCTTCGGCAGCGTGGAATGGCCCCACCAGCCGTCGTAGGAATCGTTGCAGGGCCATGCGTCATCCTTATAGAACTTAAAAAATGTATGGTACGGGCTGTCCTCCGAGACATACGCCCCAGCTTCATAGTCGCCGGACATCTGGTAAAGCAGTTCTCCGTCCAGCCATTTATTAAAGGATCCGCAGTGATTAAACACTCCGTCCAGGATGACCTTCATCCCCCGGCGGTGAACCTCAGCCACAAACCGTGCAAAAAACGCGTCACTGGCCTCCAAATTCTCCTTTGCCGTGCTTCTTATCATATACTTGGTCGCCTGGCGGTTATCGGCGGACCCGCTCTTCAGCGGCTCTCCGCCGTCCTTTACAATTACGCCGTAATGCGGATCAATATGGTCATAATCCTGGCAGTCATACTTGTGGTTGGATGGTGACACGAAAATCGGGTTGAAATAGATGACATCCACACCCAGATTCTGAATATAATCCAGCTTATCCCATACACCCTGCAGGTCACCGCCGTAGAAGCAGCCCACGTCCATCTGACTGGGATATTTGCTCCAATCCGACACATGCATGACATTCTGGTCTATATAAAAATACTCGTTATCTACGACATCGTTGGACGGATCGCCATTGCAGAACCGGTCCACGTAGATCTGATACATGATGGCGCCCTTGGCCCAGTCCGGGGTGCTAAATCCCGGAGCAATCCGGAAATGAAAACACTCCTGATTATCCATCGTCGCCCCCAGCCGGTTGTAGTAACAGGTCTCGCTGCCTTTTACCACCTTAAAGCTGTAGCTGAGTCTTTCCCTGCCGACTGTAATCTTATGTTCATAGTAATCAAATAAACCGTCGGAGTCTGACCTCTCCATAATGGCTTCGTTCCTGCTGCCATCTTCTATATAATATACATAATCCACATTATCCCTTGCGGTTCGGAAACGTAAGTATACGTCGTCTCCTTCTAAAGGCTCTGTGGGAAACCGGAAATTTTCTGTCTCGTCGGTAAATAACGCCTCTCTGTTTAACGCCTCTGCCTGGAAGCACATACGGTTATCCTTCCCTTTCTCATTTACTCCTGTATCTATTTTATCTGATCAGGCCTAAATATACAACCCCGTGGGCTCTTAGTTTCTTCATTTTTTCATGCCCAATCCCTCGTTTTCTTCCAACCTTTTCCGTATTCCCCGGGATCACTTTCCTGCTGAAATAAAAAACGGTCAGCGGGGGAGCTGACCGTTTTTTGGAGAAGGTATTTCGTTTCTTATGGGGTGTAGCAAAAACTATATAATGTATTGGGGGGGTTTACGATTAATAATATATCATGCTTTCAGAAATAAGTGTGCACAAACATCATTTTTTTCATTCCTATTTTTCCGTCATTTTTGATTCCCCCCCATTTTACAGACAAAAAAATGCAGGCACCCGGCGCCAATCTTAGGCATTTTACCGGGCATCTGCATATTGAATGACATAGCAGCTATGCTGCCATTAAATCTCTGCCGGGAACAGGCTTTCAAACTCCTGCTGGCCAATCTTCTCTTTCTCAATCAAAAGCTGGGAACAGGAATGAAGTACATCCTCATGCTTCATGATGATATCCTTCGCCTTGGTGTAGCAGTCATCGATGATGCGCTTCACTTCGCTGTCGATCGCATTGGCAACCTCGTTGCCGTAGCTCTTAGTGTGAGCCAGATCGCGGCCAATGAAGACCTCGTCGCCGTCATTGTCGTAATTAATCATACCGACCCGGTCAGACATACCGTACTGAGTCACCATGGAACGGGCCGTCGCTGTCGCCTGCTTAATATCCTGGGATGCGCCGGTGGTAATATCACCGAAGACCAGTTCTTCTGCGATTCTGCCGCCTAAATCCACCATGATATCCTGCAGCATCTTTCCCTTTGTGTTGAACATCCGGTCGCTCTCCGGCAAAGGCATGGTATAACCCGCCGCACTGATGCCTGTAGGGATGATGGAAATAGTATGGACTGGTCCTTCATCCGGAAGCAGATGGAACAGAATCGCATGGCCGGCCTCGTGGTAAGCGGTGATCTTCTTCTCCTTTTCGGAGATGACCTTGCTCTTCTTCTCCGCGCCAATTCCAACCTTTACAAATGCCTTGTTAATATCCGCCTGGTTGATAAACTTCTTGTCATCACGGGCTGCGTTGATGGCTGCCTCATTCATCAGATTCTCTAAATCAGCGCCTGTAAACCCTGATGTGGTCTGTGCCACACGCTTTAAGTCCACATCCTCTCCCAGAGGTTTTTCCTTGGAATGAACGATTAAGATTTCTTCTCTGCCCTTGACATCAGGCGTCCCCACTCCGACCTTCCGGTCAAACCGGCCCGGGCGCAGAATGGCCGGGTCTAAAATATCCACACGGTTGGTGGCCGCCATGACGATGATGCCTTCATTGACACCGAATCCATCCATCTCGACCAGCAGCTGGTTTAAGGTCTGCTCCCTCTCATCGTGGCCGCCTCCCATACCGGTACCTCTCCGGCGGGCAACGGCGTCGATCTCGTCGATAAAGATGATACAGGGGGCGTGTTTCTTGCCTTCTTCAAATAAATCGCGGACTCTCGATGCGCCGACACCGACGAACATCTCCACGAAATCGGAACCCGAAATGGAGAAGAACGGAACTCCCGCCTCCCCTGCCACCGCCTTTGCGAGCAGCGTCTTACCGGTTCCCGGAGGGCCCACAAGCAGAATGCCCTTGGGGATACGCGCTCCGACACTGGTGTATTTCTGTGGATTCTTTAAGAAGTCCACCACCTCGGCCAGTTCTTCCTTCTCTTCTTCTAGACCGGCGACCTTTCCAAAGTTGACCTTATTGGCGTCCTTGGCCAGATGCGCCCGGCTGCGGCCGAAATTCATCATCTTGGCGTTGGCGCCTCCCGATCCCGCTCTGGCGTTCATCAGCATGAACATGCCAACGAGAACCACGGCAGTCAGGATAATCGGAAGAACGATGGTCAGGAAATAATTCTCCTGGGGTACGTTCTCCGTGGTATAGACGATTCCGTTCCTGTCCAGCAGCTCCTGTGCTGCAATGACGTCCGGAACATTCACGACTTTGGCCTGTTCCGCCGATCCGTCGCTTATAATCAGCACGACCTGGCCGGTGGGCGTCTGCTGGTTCTGCTTGATAGTCGCTGCGACTACGCTGCCATCCTCGATGGCCTTCATATATTCCTGGTTACTGATCTTCTCATTCTGTCTCGGAAACATGCTTGCTACGATCAGCATGATCACGAGGATCAGAACGAGACCTAACCCTCTAAATGGTTGCTGTTGTTTCAACGGGCTGCCTCCTTATTGCTGTTCTATTACTCCGATATACGGCAAATTCCTGTATTTCTGGTCATAATCAAGACCGTATCCCACGATGAACTGATCCGGTACGGTAAAGCAGGTGTATTTAACCGTAACCTGTTTCTTCACACGGCGTTCCGGCTTATCAAGCAGGGTGCACAGCTCGATGCTTCTCGGGTTTCTCTGCTTCAGGACTTCAATCAGATAAGAAAGCGTATTGCCTGAATCGATGATGTCTTCCACAATCAATACATCCTTTCCCTCGATCGGTTCATCCAAATCCTTTACGATCTTTACGATTCCGCTGGATACGGTGCCTGCGCCATAGCTGGATACAGACATGAAATCCAGGGTCAGCGGCAGGCTGATTCTCTTTGCCAGCTCGCAGGTAAAGAACACTCCGCCCTTTAAGATGCAGATCAGATGAAGGGGTCTGCCTTCGTAATCACTGCTGATTACCTCCCCCATCTCCTTGATTCTCTTTGCTACTTCTTCTTCCGATAACAATACACGTATCTTATCATTCATCAATTTTTCCTCCGTCTATTTGTATTTGCAGTACTGTATGAGTATCGTCTGTAATTTTATAATATTCACTGATCCGGTATCCGATGATCCAGAGAATGTGTGATCCGTCCGCCGCCAGCAGAATCTTACCGCGTTCTTCCTTCGGAATCTTTTCATCGATCATAAACGATTTGACTGTCTTTCTGCCGCCGCCGGCGAGCGTAATATAGTCTCCGGTTTCCCGATACCTCACAGAGAGCGCACTATTGATTTTATCATAATCAAACCATTTCGTATACCTGTTTTTGGGAATTTCCTGCCCTTTTTTGTAAGGAAATGTCGTCATAACGGGCGTTATTCCGGTTTCTTCGCCGCCGCTCTGGGAAAAAAGCTTTTTTTCCTCTTTTTTTATCCACAATTCCTCGTAGGTCCGTAGGGCATATCCCCCATCCGGCAGCTGGATCTGCCGTCCCACCGGCTTAAAAAGAAGCTTTTCGGCCTCCTCCACGTGGACGGAGGCAATATCCTTTAAAGACAGATACGTCTCTCCGATCATCTGCCGGATCACGTACTGACGGACAATGGACTCTTCCTGTTTTAATATCTCCGCAGAAATTCCAATGGAAATAACGCCGCCGTCCTCCCGTCTCTCCCGGATGCCGCCGCTCTCCAGAATCCGCCTTGCGGTCCTCTCAAAACAGGCATCCGCGGCCGCGGCCGTCTTTGCCGCCTGCAGGATATTGGATGGCGCCCCCTCGTTGATCCGTTCCCTGACAGCGGGAATGATCTCATGGCGCAGGCGGTTCCTGATATAATCCGTCCCGCTGTTTGTAGAGTCCTCACAATATGATATCTCTTTTTCTTCCAGATATGCAAGAATCTCTTTTCTCGTTACCGAAAGCAGAGGCCGTATGACGGCATCCCGCACCGGCCTCATCCCGCCGAGCCCTTTTAAGCCGCTTCCGCGGAACAGGTTATAGAGCACAGTCTCCACCTGATCATCCGCGTGATGAGCCACGGCGATCTTCGCCGCATGGCAAAAAAGGCGCTGTTCCTCCAGAATCTGGTAGCGCAGATGCCTTCCCGCTTCCTCCTCTGAGACTCCGTTCACACGGGCGTACTCTGCCACGTTCGCGTGCACACAAACAAAAGGCACTCCCAGATTCTCTGACAGTTCCTGTGCGTATGCGCTGTCACGGTCCGCCTCCTTCCCCCTTAACCCATGGTGGACATGGACCGCGAAAAGCTCTATGTTCAGTTCTTTCTTCAGTTCGCTTAAGATCATCAGAAGGCTCACCGAATCCGCGCCGCCGGACAATCCTATGATTACGCGGTCGCCTGGGACGAGCATACCGTGCTCCCGGATGAATTCCCTGATGGTTTCCAGTATTTTTCTGTGCATGGTAACACCGCCTTTGTAGATTTTTCCCGGTATAATTATAAATATACCATAAAGAGGAAAATCGTGAAAGTCCGACTCGAAATGTTGACTGGAAATTTTAAACGGGAGGATTGTATGGAGGCGTATGGGAGGATCGGATGACGGTTGTAACAAATTCAGAAGGCGCAGGGTACATGCCTTCTGAATTCGTATGGGCCGGCAGACAACGACTGCCGCATGGCACAGACAGATCCCCTAAACCGTCAGCGGTCCCAGATACCGGCAGTTAAGACGGTCATGTCGTCACCCACGTACTCGTTGAATGAGCGGGCGAAGAGAAGGATGCGGTCGGCCATGTCCTGTGGATTTTTTATGGGCATTCCGGCTATGAATTCCAGGAGTGACAGTTCCTTGTCCTCACCGGGCAGGGCGTCTAAGACGCCGTCGCTGACCATGATGATACGGTTGTCGTCCCACAGTTTTTTTGAGAGAAGAATCGGTTCTACCGGATTTAAGATGCCCATGGGGACCTCGCCGGCCTCCAGAAGCTCCACTCCGCTGGGAGTCAGTATATAGGTAGCCGCAGCCCCCAGCTTCATAGCCTCCAGGATTCCGGTATGTAGGTCGATGCATCCTAAGTCAAGAGTCGCGGGATGCTGCACGTTGCCGGTCAGAAGAAGCACCGTGTTGACAAGCTTTAAGGCGGCTCGGGCGGAAAAACCGGTTTCCAGGAGCCTCTCTGTCAGCTCTATAACCTGACGGCTCTCTTCCTCCGCTATTTCACCGCTTCCCATGCCGTCGGAGAGGCTCATGATCACCTGGCCGGGCATGATCTGGCTGAAGCTGTAGTTATCCCCCGAGACGGCCTCCCCTGTCTTTATGGCGCGGGCGGCGCCGTAGACCATGCGGTAACGCCCCTTTTCCACGAAACGGATCGTGGCCGGCTGCTTCGTGATTAAGTTTCTGCCGTCGTGGGCGACACACCACTCGTTTTCGTCCATGGCTTCCTCCAGCAGCTCCGCCGCCTCCTTGGCAGTCACGCAGCGCCCATTTCCGGTCCGCATGGTGAGGAATGCCTCTTTCTGGTGGTTCTCATACTCCAGAATCAGCATTTTTTCAATGATAATGTGGCGGCGCTTGAATTCCTTCTCCACCGCGTCCGCCTTATCCTGGGTAATGTCCACCGCCTTTTCCATCTGGTGGGAGAATTCCTCCAGGATAACGGCAAGCTCCTTAAACTGGATGATGACCGCATCCCTGCTCTCCAGGAACCGGTTCTTCCAGGCTAAATTCATCGTTGCTTTTCCGAGACTGCGGTTTAACTGGTCCACGTACTCGTCCCGGTGTTTGCAGGTCTCGAGAAACATGCGGGGCATGTCCCCGTAATCCAGATTTCCTTTTTGCTCAAACGAGCGAATCAGATAATACAGATAGTAGTTATTTTCCTGTTCCTGGCTGGAATAGATATTGCACTTGTTGCAGCCCGCGCATACCATGGCTGCGGCTGTCTGCATCGCCGCAATCCCATCTTCCTTCGTAAGTCCCTGTCCGGCGGACAATTCATCTGTACATGCTCTGGCCAGCTCTCCGAGGGAGCCTGCCATGTCGTTTAATCTCTTCGCTGTATATACATTCACATCAGCCATATCGTGATGCTCCGCCTTACGTCTGAACACAAAAATTCCCTCCTGCCTGTTTTTATGCATACTGTTCCTAACGCACATTATATACAGGTTGGAGGGAAATATTTGTCAAATCTTAACACCCTGTCCCAAAAATATTACGACAGGATTCATTCTTTTTTTTTCGGTTTCAACAGAATCTCGTCAGGATTCACCAGTCCCAGCTTCTGTTTCGCCACCTCTTCTATGTACTGCTTCGTCTGGACATAGATCCGGTACTCTTCCAGTTCCTTTGAGCGTTCCAGCTCCTTGTCCCTCTGAGCGGTTAAATTCTCCTCACGAATCTGGTATTCCAGTTCCTTGTCCTTTAAGGAGGCGCCCTTGACCGTAACGATGACTGCCAGGCTGAATACCACAAAGGTGATTCCGATCAGGGCCATACGGTTGCCCCATTTATCTTTCCGTTTTCTCCTCGATTTTCCCAAATTACTCATTCTCTTTATCACCAGCTATTCTATCGTTGCCGTTTCTTTCTGCGGCGGAAACACTTGTCTAGCTTCATTCTAAGATATTTCCATGTATTTTTCAAGAACTTTAGAAAAAACCTGCTGATCAGCCGGTCGTATAAAAACATTCCGATAAAGACACCTGCGATGACGTATCCTCTTAAGCCTCCGTCATTCTGTTCATACAGCAGGGAGAATGTCACCAGGCTCGCGTAGACCCAGTATACCATGTCCTCCACGCCCACGATGACGGGAAGGTGAGGAATGAAGATGCGAAGGATCCTTAAAAAATCATACGTCATCATAAGCCCTGCGCCCGTGGCAAAGCTGTAGAGCAGAAGTCTCACCTCATATACAATATGGACGCTCATAGGACTCCTTTAGGCTCTTTATTTGAATAATCTGGTAAACAGGGATTCTCCGGACTTTCTTAAGGCCTCGTTGGAGGAATAGTTTAAACTGTCGATGGTGCCGTCTAAGTCCACCTCTCCCTTTTCCAGGGTAAGCCTGCTGACATGCAAGTCCTTCCCCTTGACAGTAAGAAGCCCCAAATCGGTATCGAGCACCACCTGATTCTCATCGAACGACACGACCTCCCGGATCCCCGTAACGGTTCCGGCCCCTCTGTTTTCCAGTGTAAGCTTATGCGGGCGGATATTCATCTTCTCTTCCATTAAAAAACCTCCTAATATACCTGTCTAAAGTATATTAGGAGGCGCGCCTCTTTATTCCTGTTAAATATAGCGATAAAGCTCTTTCGCTTCATCCTTTTTTACAGTCTCCGCTACATCGAGGACTTCCACCTTTACAGAGCTTGTCCCGAAATGAATCTCGATGATGTCGCCTTCCTTAACGTTTAAGGAAGCCTTCGCCGGTTTATCATTCACGACCACGCGGCCTGCGTCGCAGGCTTCATTAGCCACAGTTCTTCTCTTGATGAGCCGGGAAACCTTTAGGAACTTATCAAGTCTCATGAATTATGCGTTCACCATATCCTTTAATGCCTTGCCAGCTTTGAATTTTGGTGTCTTGGAAGCCGGGATATTCATAACTTCGCCGCTCTTCGGGTTTCTTCCTTCTCTTGCTGCTCTTTCAGAAACTTCAAATGTACCAAAACCAACTAACTGGATTTTTCCGCCGTTTACTAATTCTTCAGATACTACATCTGTGAAAGCCTTTACTGCCTTCTCTGCATCCTTCTTGGACAGTTCTGCCTTCTCTGCTACTGCTGCGATTAATTCTGTTTTGTTCATTGATATCTTCCTCCTAGAATGTAGTATTTAACTACGATTTTTCTCGTTAATACGATACTATATCATTTATAGCTGTTTCTCCTGTTTTTGTCAAGGTTTTTTACCTTTTTATTGGCTTTGCCCTTAAAAATAGTTTGTGCATAAAAACGGCTTTTTATGAAACAATTATTCTATTTCTTCCCCAGCTTCTCTTGGCGTTTTATCTCATTCCATAATTCCAGACTTTCCTCTGGAGTGGCCGCTTTCGCGTCGCCAAATACATGAGGATGGCGCCTTACCATCTTCTCACAGATGCCGTTTACCACATCGTCCATCGTAAACGCACCATTTTCCTCTGCAATCCGGCTGTGCATCAGCACCTGGAACAGCACGTCCCCCAGTTCTTCACAGAGATTCTCCATATCGTGATTGTCAATGGCCGCAAATACCTCTTCGCTCTCCTCTTTCAAACATGGCTTCAGGCTCTCATGAGTCTGCTTCCTGTCCCAGGGACAGCCGTGCTCCGAGCGGAGTTGTGCCGTAATTCTTACCAGATCCTCAAATGAATACATCTGTATTCCCCCTTCTATTAACAGTCCCCGATAAAGCGGGGCATGCCGCCGGAGGCCATGCGGACACGTCCGTCTGGCTCGCCGCCGGCGTAAATAATCCGGGCCGGATGGGCAGCTGCTCCATCCGGCCCGAAAATGATTTCCTATACCAGAAAATTATACGCTTTTTTGTCAGAAAACACAAGCAAATGCCTGGTCCAGATCCTGAATAATGTCTTCTATATGCTCGGTTCCGATGGAGAGCCGGATGGTCTCCGGCCTGATGCCGCTGGCCGCAAGTTCCTGCTCTGTCATCTGGGCGTGTGTGGTGCTGGCCGGGTGGATCACCAGGGATTTTACGTCGGCCACATTGGCGAGAAGGGAAAATATCTTCAGATGGTCGATAAATTCCATTGCCTTCTCCGCCCCGCCCTCTATCTCAAAGGTAAAGATGGAACCGGCTCCCTCCGGAAAATACCGGTTGTAGAGTTCATGGTACGGGCTGTCGGAGAGTGATGGATGGTTTACCTTCTTTACGTGGGGATTCGCATTTAAGTATTCCACAACCCGGACAGCGTTAAAGACGTGGCGCTCCACACGCAATGACAGCGTCTCCAGTCCCTGAAGCAGTAAAAACGCGTGCAGAGGCGCCAGGGTAGCACCCGTGTCCCGCAGAAGTACTGCGCGGATTTTCGTCACGAGGGCCGCCGGTCCGGCCGCTTTCGTAAAGCTGACGCCGTGGTAGCTGGGATTCGGCTCCACAAGACTGGGAAATTTGCCTGATGCCTCCCAGTCGAAGCTTCCGCCTTCCACGATAACGCCTCCCAGCGCAGTACCGTGACCACCCATAAATTTGGTTGCGGAATGTACCACAATATCAGCCCCGTGCTCCAGCGGGCGGAACAAATACGGGGTAGCAAAGGTATTATCCACAATCAGGGGAATTTTATGGGCATGGGCCACAGCGGCCGCAGCTTCCATATCGATGATGCTGGAATTGGGGTTTCCCAGCGTTTCGATAAAGACGGCCTTTGTATTGGGGCGAATGGCACGCTCAAACGCCCCGGGCTCGTCGGGATCTACAAAGGTGGCCGTCACGCCGAATTCCGGCAGCGTATGCGCAAGCAGATTGTAGGTGCCTCCATAGATGGTGGAAGCCGCCACAATATGATCGCCTTCCCTGGCAAGCGCCTGAAAGGTATAAGCAATAGCCGCCGCTCCGCTGGCCACGGCAAGCGCCGCGCTGCCGCCCTCTAAAGCCGCGATCCGCTGTTCAAGCACATCCTCTGTGGGATTGGTCAGGCGTCCGTAGATATTGCCTGCAGCCGAAAGGCTGAAACGGTCCGCCGCCTCTTTGCAGTTCTTAAATACATACGACGTGGTCTGGTAGATCGGAACCGCCCTGGCCCCTGTGGCCGGATCAGGCTCCTCCTGGCCGGCATGGATCTGTAATGTTTCAAACCTCAATTTCTTTTTCTCTGACATATGCATCCATCCTTTCCCCGTTCCTCATGCGGAACACGTTCGATTCATAGTATTCATATCTCTTTACTATGTATTGCGTGTTATTGTACAGGAGGCTGCGCCGTCTGTCAATCTTTTTTTGAAATAATTTCCAAAAAAACAGCGGCAGCTTTCGCCATTTCTGAAGATTTCCTGACAATTCACGCCTCCACCTGTTAAAAACGGGGACGATCTTATATAATAAGGGATAGTCAAAAAAGAAACCGGAGGGAAACATGAAATCATTTAATATCTGGAAAAAAATAGCCGCGGGAATTCTGTTTTTAAATATTGCACTGACCGGCTTTATCGGACAGCCCGTGGCCGCAGAAGGAACGGAAGCACAGCCGGCCATACAGCGTATGGGGTTTTCTTCCAAACTGTCCATCGGGCCGGGAAGCCAGCTCTTTGACGGCGGAAGCCTGTCTCTGCTGGCTGACCACGGCAACCGTCAGATGCTGTCCATGGTCATGCAGTCAAAGGATGGCACTCTCGTCGTCATTGACGGCGGCTGGGACAGTGATTCCGCCCATTTACTCGATGTGATCCGCTCCAAGGGAGGCCATGTCTCCGGATGGTTCATCACCCATCCCCATTCCGACCATGCAGGCGCCCTGATTGAGATTTTAAATAATCCGGACAGCCAGATCACCATTGACAACGTCTACTATAAATTCACAGACCAGGAATGGTACGATACCCACGGTTCCGGACGCGGCGACTTCGTGGTGAGCCTTCGGGACGCCCTGGCAAAGCTTCCGCCGGAGAAGCTTCACGGCGACATCACCAAGGGCCAGGAAATACAGCTGGGGGATATCCGGGCCGTCGTCATGAATGATCCGTACCTCCTGGATGCCACCTCTGTTAACAACAGTTCCGTCGTCTTTAAGTTTTACTTAAACGGCGTCAGCATCCTGGTTCTGGGCGACTTGGGACCGGAAGGCGGACAGCTCTTAATGAACGAGCACACGCCCGCCGAGCTTAAGAGCGATATCGTACAGATGTCCCATCACGGACAGTACGGCGTAAACCGCGATGTCTACGCGGCCATCAATCCTCAGATCGCCTTATGGCCCTGCCCGCAGTGGCTCTGGGACAATGACAACGGCGGCGGTATCGGAAGCGGGGACTGGAAGACGTTGGAGACCCGTCAGTGGATGGAGGAATTGGGCGTGCGTGTCAATTACTGCATCAAGGACGGCGATCAGATAATCAATTAAACAAAACGGCCTGTCGCCATGAAGCTGACAGGCCGTTTTTATTTTTCATCATCAGTCCCCGCCGGGGCCGTCCCTTCTGGGACGTGTGGACTCGGGAAGCGGCTCCACATAGAAGCCGTCTTTGTAGGGTTCTGTATCCACTTCGGGTATATCTCCATCACCGTAATCATCTTCCTTCGGATCATACGCTGCCATCTCTGTCACCTCCTTTTTTACGGCTGTTATCAGCCTTCCATCTGTCTTCCAAGGAATCCTGCTGCCGTCGTAGCCAGCTTCGTTTCCATATCTCCAAATCTTGCTCTGGGCTCTCGGCTTAACAAAGCAACCGCCCCGATCGCATCGCCTTCACAGATAATCGGCGCGATCACCTGGGCTGTGATCCCTTCCAGGGCTTCTCCAGTCAGGGGAGTGAAATTCTTATCATCTTTTCCAGCCAGCAATACGGTTCTTTCATTAATTACATTTTCCAGCTGTTTGCTGATCGTCTTCTGGAGCAGTTCCTTTTTCGAACCACCGGCAACCGCGATCACCTGGTCCCTGTCACTGATGCAGACGGTAAGTCCCGTCGTCTGTGCCATGGCTTCCGCATACTGGGATGCAAACGCCGTCAGTTCAACCATCGGTGAATATTTCTTTAAAATGATTTCGCCTTCCCTGTCTGTGAATATCTCTAACGGCGTACCCTCTCTCAAACGAAGGGTTCTCCTGATTTCTTTCGGGATTACCACACGGCCAAGGTCATCAATTCTCCTTACAATACCTGTTGCTTTCATATAAAACTCCTCCATGGTGTACAATTTTATATCACTGATACTATTTTGCTACGAACGCTGAGATTTATACTCATGTCTGCCATTTTTCGTAATATATCCCTGTCATTTTCCATCGAATGAGGTTTTTAAAATTGATTTACAGCCGTGAAGACCGCTCTGAATGCGGCTTCCGCAGTATCATGACTGCAGAGTATGGCGTAAGAAAATGCGCCAGTTCTTTTGAACTGGCGCAAATACGATCAGATTTTGTGGTTGATGGCTGTTCTGTTATATTCTTCCTGCCTGTCTTCTCCTCACCGTTCCGCTGCGCCGATCAGACATACCGGCGATCCGCAGCGGATCTCCTCATCCATGTCATCGATTTTTCCATTTTCTTCATCAAATCGAAACATGGTAATCGTATCGCTGTCCTGATTCGCGGAAAGGATTACGTCCCCGCAGAGGCAGAAATCCCTGGGCGTCTTCCCCCTCGTCCCGGTCCGCCCGGTGAACGTGAGAAGTCCGGTACCGGCGTCCACCGCAAACACCGCGATGCTGTCGTGCCCGCGGTTGGAAGCGCAGAGAAAACGTCCGTCGCCGGATAAATGAATGGCCGCACACGTGTTGTTCTCCGCCTGCTCCGGCAGTGTGGAGACTCTCTGCAGGATACGGTTTTCCCCGCCGCTGCATTGAATCACAAATACCTCCGAGCTCAGTTCACTCACCACATACATCAGCTCTCTCTTCTCACCGTTTAAGACAAAATGTCTCGGCCCCGTACCTCCCGGAAATACAATATCGCGCTTCTCGTCTGGCTCCAGCTTCCCATTCTTTTCATCGATCCTGTAATATTTGATCCGGTCGATCCCTAAATCCACGCACCAGAGACCTTCTTCATCCGCAGAGTACCCTGTATAATGAACATGAGGCCCCTCCTGTCTCTCTTCATTGGGTCCGTGGCCAGAATGTTGTTTCAAATCACACAGTTCCCCGATGGAGCCATCCGCATTTAACCGGAACATGGATACGCTGCCGCTCATATAGTTGGCTGCGTACAGAAAGCCCCGCTTCTCATCGGGAAGCAGATGACACGGCAGCGTTCCCTCCGTTCCCCGTGTGTTAAGAAGCGTCAGCGAATCGCTGTGAATCCGGAACGCAGCCACACCGCCTCCGCTCCTTCCTTCATAAGTCATGTCCTCCATAACGGAGTATAAAAACCGGCCATCGGAGGAAACCGCCAGGTACGACGGATTCGACACTCCTGCGGCCGCAAAAACTTCCGTAAGCCGCGGCTCCCCGCCTTCTCCCCGGATCAGCCTGTACCCGTGAATTCCGGCCTCCTCTGCCGCTGCATAGCTTCCTGCATATACGATGTAATTCTGCTTCATAAATGTTATCCTTTCCCCAAATCGTATTTTCTATCATTTTACCCGATAAAAAGAAGCTGCGCACCGCTGGTCTTACACAGCCGGTGCAGCAGCTCCCTTTCAAAATCTTTTAAGCATGCTCCTTACAGAATCCGGAACAGCCGCCTGCTTACGAAACTCCTACTGCTCTTTCGCAATCTTCATTGTCTGAATCAGAACGCTCCTTTCGTGACCCTTGGTGATACGTCCTTTGAGGAGCATACATACGCCTCATGCGTCACCCTTGCCGCCGTGCTGTCAGGAACCGGAGCTACAAATCTGTTCTCAAATGATTCATTCCTTTGAATGGTCAGCTCATTCGAAACTCTCTGCAGAAGATACATACCTAAAACGTCCATGGTTACCACCTTTCTTATATTTTATGATTATGGAAATATAGCATGCATTGGGGATTTTTATCCCTTCTTCTACTATTATTATATCATAAAATAGGCTAATAGCAACCATCGTAAGCTTAAATTTTTATAAACACTTTTCAGAATACTCTTTATTTTTCTGTCAATTCACGCAACTGTTTCAGCAGCTCTTCCGCCTGTTCCATCATACCGGCCGTGGTCTGGTTTTTCCGCCTGTCGATGAACGTAAAGTACGGTTCATCCGCCATATGGAACTTCAAATCGCCGCGGTACCGCTCCACCATAGCCGGTATGCCCGCCACGTTAAGCTTCGCTTTCTGATACATGGTGAGCCGGATCTCCTGGCTGTTGATGTTCACCTCGGTCACGTAAGCACCATGAGCCAGCGCCTTGATGGCCGCCACGTGCAGGAGATTTTCAACCGGCTTCGGAATATCTCCGAAACGGTCCATCAGCTCATCCTGCATATCCATGTGCTCATCCTCATTCTCAATACTGGAAATCCTCTTGTAAATATCCAGCTTCTGATATTCATTCTTAATATAAGAGGTAGGGATATAAGCGTCGATGTCGCAGTCCACCACAGTCTCGTAGGTGTCCTCCTCCCTCCGCTGGCCCTTCAATTCCAATACCGCCTGATTTAACAGTTTACAGTAAAGGTCATACCCGACCGCTTCCATATGGCCGTGCTGTTCCGCGCCCAGAACATTGCCCGCCCCGCGGATCTCCAGGTCACGCATGGCAATCTTGATGCCGGAGCCCAGCTCCGTAAACTCCCGGATGGCCTGGAGACGCTTCTCTGCCTCCTCCCGAAGCATCTTGTCACGTTTGTACATGAGAAACGCATAGGAAGTCCTGCTCGACCGGCCCACGCGCCCCCTCAGCTGGTACAGCTGGGAAAGTCCCATGCGGTCCGCATCCTGTATAATCATCGTATTGGCATTGGGAATATCGAGTCCCGTCTCGATGATGGTGGTGCAGACAAGCACATCGATCTCCCCATTGACGAAATCAAACATGATGCGCTCCAACTCATGCTCATGCATCTGGCCATGGGCGAAGGTCACTGAGGCCTCCGGCACGAGACTGGCGATATGGTTCGCCACCTCGTCGATGTTGCTGACGCGGTTGTATACGTAATACACCTGGCCGCCCCGGGAAAGCTCCCGGTTAATGGCCTCCCGGACCATCTCGTCATTATACTCCATCACGTACGTCTGGATGGGCATACGGTCTACAGGAGGTTCCTCCAGCACACTCATGTCGCGGATTCCCACCAGGCTCATGTGCAGCGTTCTGGGAATCGGAGTCGCAGTCAGGGTGAGAACGTCAATATTTTCCTTCAGCTTCTTGATCTTCTCCTTGTGAGCCACGCCGAATCGCTGCTCCTCATCGATAATCAGAAGCCCCAAATCCTTAAACTGGACATCCTTTGACAGCACGCGATGGGTGCCGATCACGATATCCACCAGTCCGCGTTTTAAATCCTCCAGCGTCTTCTTCACCTGGCCCGGTGTGCGGAACCGGGACATCAGATCCACACGCACCGGGAAATCCTTCATTCTCTGGACAAAGGTGTTGTAATGCTGCTGGGCCAGAATCGTGGTCGGCACCAGATACACCACCTGCTTTTCGTCCTGCACCGCCTTGAACGCGGCGCGCAGGGCGATCTCCGTCTTTCCGTAGCCCACGTCGCCGCAGATCAGGCGGTCCATTATCTTCCGGCTCTCCATGTCGCCCTTGGTGGCATCGATGGCATCCAGCTGGTCCTCCGTCTCCTCGTAAGGGAACATCTCCTCGAATTCCTTCTGCCATACCGTATCAGGCCCGTACGGGAAGCCCTGGGTGTCCTGTCTGGCTGCATATAGCTGCACCAGGTCCTTGGCGATCTCCTTAACCGCACCTTTCACCCTGGTCTTCGTCTTGTTCCACTGGTCTCCGCCGAGACGGTTTAATTTCGGCTTCTTCGCCTCGGAACCGGCGTACTTCTGGATTCCATCCAGGCGTGTGGCAGGCAGATAGAGGTTGCCTCCGTCTCCATACTCCACCTTTAGGTAATCCTTGATGACTCCATCCTGTTCGATCTTCTCAATTCCGCGGTAGATACCCAGGCCGTGGTCCTCATGAACCACATAGTCCCCCACCGACAGATCAGAAAAGCTCTGAATCTTCGTCCCTTCGTAAGTGGTCTTCTTCCTCTTCCGCTTCTTTTTCTCGACGCCGAACATGTCGCCTTCCGTAATCACGATAAACTTGATCATCGGATACTCGAAACCGCGGTGTAAGTTTCCGTAGGTTACCAGGATTTCACCCGGCTTTACTTCCACCTCTTCCCGGCTCTCATCCGGGCACCACGCCCGCAGATTGTACTCCCTCAAGTCGCTGGCAAGACGGCTGGATCTGGTCCTGGAGGCGGAAAGAAGGATTACTCGGTATCCCTCCCGTTTCCACCTGGTCAGATCCTTGATCAGCAGTTCAAATCCATTTTGATAGGAGTTCACATTTTTCACGGAAAGGCTGTATCTTCCATTTACTGTAAATCCGGAGAGCTTCTGCTCCAGGCCGGTCAGATACGCGGTACGGCTCTTCTGCGTCCTGGCCATCATCTCCTTAGCCGGGTAAAGCAGTCCCGTCTGTCCCGGAAGCAGATATCCGTGTTCGAGACGGGATATCATGCTCTCCCGGAACTCTTCCTCCACCGTCACACCCTTTTCCTTTAACCGCTCCGGCTCGTCTAAATAGATGACCGTGTCCTCTTCCGGGAAATAATCGAGAAATGACACACTGTCCCGGCAGAAATAATGGATATAACCGTCCAGGCCGTGCTGTTTCCAGCCTTCTTTAAGGCCATCCGAGAGTTCCGAGATAATGGAATGAATCCGGGCTGCCTCCTCCGTCTTAAGCTGCGCCCTCAAATCTTTCTCGTATTTCTTTGCCTCTTTTTCGATCGCTTCCCGTCCGTCTGCGATCTGCTGCTTCGTCAGCACCATCTCCGTGGCCGGATAGACCAGGACACGTTCCAGTTCTTCGATGGACCGCTGGCTCTCGATATCGAAGGTACGGATAGAATCCACCTCATCATCCCACAGTTCGATACGCACCGGCAGTTCCTCGGTCAGCGGGAATACATCAATGATTCCGCCCCGGATCGAAAACTGGCCCATGCCATCCACCTGGGCTACGCGCTCGTAACCCAGCTCCACCAGTTTTTCCTTCCACTCTGCGATATCTAAAGTCTGTCCGCTTCCCACCTCGAGAACCTGCTTCTGTAAGAAGGCCAGCGGAAGCAGATGGTCCATCAGCCCGTCAAAGGTAGTGACGACCACGCCGGACTTCTCCTCCATCAGCCTGCGGAATACGGCCATACGCTGTTTAGTTAAAAGATTTCCGTGAATGTCCGCGTTAAAGAACAGTAAGTCCCTGGCAGGATACAGAGAGACTCCCGGTTCGAAATTGCGGAAGTCCTCGTAAATCTCCCTGGCTCTGGTGTCGTCATAAGTGACCACCAGCTTCCAGGGCACCTCCTTCGCCGCCTCGTACATTAAATGGACCTTCTGGGAATCCATACAGCCGCTGACCAGAACCGGCCCTTTTTTCCGGTTTAAATCGCGGTCTAAGTCTTCAAATTCCTTCAGCTCTCTTAATGGACTTTCAAACACATCGCTCATGAATTCTCCTTATTTTTTCTGTTATAATGGTTCATCGCCGCATCTGCTCCGTCCTCGATCATCATGCAGGCCGCCTCCGCCGCGTCGCGGTATGCCTCCTCCATAACTGCCTGCTGCTCCTTCGGGAATCTCCCCAGCACGTAGTCCGCCAGATCCATGCCGCGCGGTTTCTCGCCTACCCCGATGCGTATTCTCGGAAATTCCTGAGTTCCCAGATGGCTGATGATATTTTTTAAGCCGTTATGGCCGCCGGCGCTTCCCTTTAAGCGTATGCGCAGCTGCCCTTCTGACAGATTAATATCATCGCAGAGAATGATGATGTTCTCCGGTTCTATTTTATAAAAGTCCGCGATTTCTCGGACGCTTTCCCCACTTAAGTTCATATACGTCTGGGGCTTCGCCAGGACCACCTTCTGACCGCCGATATATCCCTTTCCATACAGCGCCTTATGCTTCTTCTCCGTCACCGTCGTTCCGGCCTTGTCCGCCAGAATATCGATGGCTTCAAAGCCTACATTATGTCTCGTTTTTTCATATTCCCTTGTTGGATTTCCAAGTCCTGCGATCAAATACATATTTTCCGCTCCTTACTATGTTCTATATTAATTTATCTCTGAGTTCATGCCAATTATTTACGCGGGCAGCGAACCAGGCGAACATACCCGCATGTCCGGCCGGCGACTGCCGCGAGAACCAATGCCTAGTACTGCATTGCGTAATTAATTGTGAATAAAATGCCTGATATCTGCGTCAGAGGCGTGTCTGCAAAGCGACGGCGTAGTGGACCCTACGACTAGCTTTGCAGGCGCGGCTCTGGCGTAGATAGCAGGTGTTTTATCACAGTTAATTGCACAATGCAGTACTAGTTGCCAGCGGCGGGGTATTGGACTTCAGAACGCCCGAAAAGCGCTAGATTTCCTTGTAGGGGGTATCTAACGCTGGCTGGTTTACTCATTTTAACAGTTTGAAACCTTGATGTAAAGGGGGAAGAGAGGAATTTATCCAGTAAGATTTAAGAGAATGCTGCGGTTCAATATCAACGAATTACCATTAGAATCAGATAATACGCCACCGGCCCCAGCAGTGCGGGCAGGTAATTAGCAACCTTTAAATGCAGGATATCCAATAAATCCAGCGACATGGCAAAAATAAGAAGAGAACCTATAGCCGAGATTTCATTGATAACCGCATCTGTTAAAAACGGATGGAGCGCGCCCGCTAAGAGAAAAATCACCGTCTCATATAAGAACACAAACGGGCCGGACAGCATAACACTGGGGCCATAAATCGCACCGTAAATTAAGGAGCTGCAGGTATCCAGGACTATTTTAAATATCAATATGGACGCATCGCCCTTTAAACCAATGTCAAGCGGCCCCACAATTGCCATGGAACCAACACACTGAATCATGAAGACTGTTATAAAACCTTTCACAAAATTTTCATTCGCTTTTTTAAACTTTGATTTAAGGAAACCACCAAACCGGTTGAATTTCCCATCCAGATCGCAGCCGGCGCCGGCCAATGCGCCTAAAACACAGCTGATAATCATCAGAGCTGAATTCTCTGTCGTTATTGCGCCCTGGATTCCGACTGCCGCAATACACAGGTTTGCAATAATCAGCACGGCATCAATCTGTTTTTTAGATATGATTTTTTTAACTAAACCACTTAGAAATCCTCCGGCTTCGATTCCTATCATATTGAGAAATATATATAACATAAGTAATGCTGCCCCCTTGGATCAATTACTTTAAAAAGTTTAACACACTCTGTACCTCTGTCTTTACACCAGAGATAAGCGAATCTTCCTTAATCATAAACTTTGGATGATGATTGGCAAAGCCACACCCGTCCGCCGCAGTACCACCGCCCAGCTGGACAAATGAAATCGGGGCTATCTGACGATAATATGCGAAATCCTCGCTTGCGCTGATGATCGGCACTTCCCTCACCATCTCCGCGCCAAGCACTTCTTTCGCACTTTTCATGACCAATTCAGAGAGATTCTTATCATTGATAACCGACGGATAAGAAAATTGATAATCCAGATCATAGGATGCGCCATATATTTGACAGGTTTTATCCACGATATCCTTTATGCGCTGCGCGATTCTCTGTCTTGTCTCTTCGTTTACCGTACGGACAGATGCACTCATATAGGCTTTATCCGAGATGATGTTCGGCGCTTCCCCTGCTTTAAATTCCCCAACAGTAAGAACTGCCATCTCTCCCGGCGTCACATAGCGGGAAATGACGGTCTGAAATTCATTGATCATCTGTACTCCCACAATGATGGGATCAATTCCCTTCTGAGGCATGGAGCCGTGGCTTCCTTTTCCCTGTATGTTTAGGAAAAAACCATCTGCGGCCGTTGTCGCAGGACCTTCTGTGTGAACATTTATGGTGCCTGCATCCAGGTTGGAGATAATATGCAGACCAATTACGGCATCTACATCATCAATGAGTCCGCTATCGACGATTGACTTTGCCCCGCCGGGATTGACCTCCTCTGCATGCTGGAAAATGAATTTCACAGTCCCGTGAAGCTGGTGTTTCATTCCTGATAAAACCTTTGCCGCTGCCAAAAGCATGGCTGTATGGGTGTCGTGACCGCAGGTATGTGCAGCATTTGCTACTACAGACTGGTAAGGCAGCCCACTTTCTTCCTGCATCGGCAGTGCATCCATGTCGGCGCGAAGCAAAATAGTCTTTCCCCCAAAATCTCCTTTTAAAATACCCAATACACTGGTTTCTGTCGGCTCTGCAATTTCAATTTGCCCAAAGGAACGCAGTTTTTCTTTTACGTATGCCGCTGTGTTATACTCTTTAAAAGACAATTCCGGATTTTGGTGGATATGTCTTCTCCATTCTATCATTTCCTCTACCGGGATTTTATCAAACCATTCATTCATTTTCAGTACCTCCTACAATTTCTACAGGTTTTTTCACAAACAAGGCGCAAGCGCCTGAGATAATCATGCATACGCTCAGACAGATAAAGGAATATAAATAGCTGGTCGGCTGTGCGAATAAGCTAACTAACTGCGGTGAAATAATTCCGCCTACGAAAGCGCCGATATTTAATACGGCAAATGCGGCTCCGATAATCTGCTTTGGCACAAGCTGATAAGGTACCGATAAGAGCGCCGAAAATGCCAGCATCATAGTGAATACGGATACATACAAAGCTCCAATCGCAAGCATATAAATGGGAGTTGTTATAAATACCACTAAACATACAGCTGTCAAAATCGAGGATACGAAAATAAATTTTAATTCTTTTCCTTTAAAAAATTTGGTGATAATGGAACCACTTGATGCCATCGCAATTGTCATGATGATATAAAAAGCAACCATTATTTTTGATAAAGTTCCCTGATTCTCCACGTTAAAATTAATCCGGAGCACATTGGGCAGCCAGAACAGCATGGCAACTCCCACAAGGTTGCTGAACAATACCGCGAGTGCCAGCAGTAATGTATTTTTATTCTTCCATGCGTCAAAGAAGCCAGCCTTCTGCTGCGGAGCCTTAACCACCGCATTTCCGGCTCCCTTATCTTTAAAATTGTCCTTCATCAAAAAGATGACGGCCAACAGCGCTACCAGGTAGCCTGCTGAAAGGAAATAATAAGCATAATGCCAGTTGCTGTTAATCATACTTTCACCAACGGTACTCGCCAAGATACCCCCAATTCCTGCTGTTGCAACAACGAAGGACTGTACCTTTGCACACTGATCACTCTGATAATGCTCGCTAATGATCTTCGGCGCGCCATTGGTATATCCCGCCTGCCCGAATCCAACCATGAAACGCAGCAACACGATTGCCCCCAAACCGGTAACACTACCAAACAGGAATGAAAATACGGTCAGCAGCGCTAATGAAATAACCACAAACTGCTTATAACCGAAGCGGTCCACCAGCCAGCCGCCGGGAATCGTCACCAGGATAAAGCTGACATAAAACACGGAAGAAAGATTCCCCATCTGTGTTTTTGTGAACCCATATGTACTAATTAATTTATCTGCTGTAAATCCGATCATACTTTTATCGAGGTTTGCAAAGATACCGATAAAACAAATTACACCAAATACAATCCATTGATTTTTTGTTAATTTCATGACCTTTTCTCCATTCTACTTGAACTGTTCTTCTGAACACAAACATCATAAACCTTCAATCAGCTTGAGAGTCAATAGTAAAATGAAAAAATATTTTATTTTCCGTCACGTGTTTCATAAGGGACCCATACCAAATGAGAAATATAATAATTCTCAGGTTCCCAACTGGCAAATATCACCCGTGAAATGCTTTCTCCCTTTATTTGCAGATGATTTTCTGCGGCAAAATCCAGCAGCATTTTTGACTTTTCCGGCATCGTGCTTTCCGGTGTTGCTTCATAATAAAATATGATTGCCGGGCAGGCTTCATAGTATTTCACAATCTCGCTCTCATGAACACCCAAAAACTCCGCCGTCGCCTTATCCAGACAAAAACCAAAATCAAACTCGTGCTTTCCGGATTTAATGACCTCCGGCGAGGCAGAACCTGACATAAATGGAAGATCTGCATGCTTTAACCATTTGACCAGTTCTGCCTGTACCTGATTATCCAAGATTAAATCAAACTGCTTCTGGTAATTCATCCGGTACAGAGCCGGCCGTATCCCTAAAAAGCATCCCCGTTTTGCATTCTGCGCCTGTGTCATACTGGAAATAGCAGAATGAATGCTGTTTAACTTCAGATTCATATAAAAAGCCTCATTTATCAGCTCCGCTTCTTTATTTTCCAAGGACATCTCCAGATTCGCCATGGAAGTCTGCTGCATGATATCGCCCACCTCCTGCAGCGAATATCCATATTTGTGAAACCTCTGGATATTCAGCAGATGATTGATCTGGATAATATCAAAATATCGGTAATTCGAATACTCATCCTTGAAGGGCCGGATTAATCCCTTTTTTTCATAATTTCGTATGGTTTCCGAGCTAATCCCCAACATCTTTGAGATTTCTCCGATTTTATATGTCTTCAATATAAGACCCCCACCTTCTATATTATTTCATTTTAACAACTCTGATTATCTCAAAAAAGCCCAGAAATACGGGCAAATTACGGGATAGGGACACCGAATTTACTACCCATTTACTACATTCGGAGGGAGCCTTGACACGCTGCCTTTTCCCATGAAGCCCGCTATCCCAAACAGCGCACATCGAAAAATCGAATACGACACCGCAGACAGCGGCGTTCTCTTTTCCCTTTGGGGAGATCAGGACGCCGCTTTTTTGCGACCAAATAGAGGAAGGAGCGACTGCCTATGTACTTTACGTCCGGCAGCGACCGGGCCTTTGAACAGATCATGCAGACAAGGCCAGGTGCGGATCATTTTGACAACGGCGAAGCCGGAGCGCCGGAGGACTGCGGCACTTGCCGATTTTATCGCCCGCAATGGAAATATCAATTCTGCGTTTACGCAGAATGCCCTTACCAGCCGGGCAAGCTCACCGCCCTTGACGGCGCGGTGAAATTTCAAGTGAAAGGAGTGGACGACGAGATGGCAGTTTTTCGAGTGGAGAAAAACCGGGGCTATACGGTGATGTCCAACCACCACCTGCGGAACAAGGATTTGTCCCTGAAAGCCAAGGGCCTGCTGTCGCAAATGCTGTCCCTGCCGGAGGATTGGGACTTTACGCTGAAAGGCTTGTCCCTTATCAACCGGGAGAAGATCGACGCGATCCGGGCGGCTGTCCGGGAGCTGGAACAGGCGGGCTATATCGTGCGTTCCCGTGAGCGCGACAGCCAAGGCCGCCTGCGCGGGGCGGATTACATCATTTACGAACAGCCCCAGCCTGTGCCGGATTCACCTACATTGGAAAATCCAACATTGGATAATCCAACGCAGGAAAAGCCTACGCAGGAAAAACCAACGCAATTAAATAAAGATAGATCAAGTAAAGAGAAATCAATTACAGATGGATCAAATACCGATTCCATTCCTATCCTTTCCCCTCCCTCTCCTTTGGGGGAAGAAGCGGCTGCGCCGCCGGAACGGAAAGGAACGGGAGCGAAATCACAGAGCGCCGTAGAGATTTATCGGGAGATCATCAAGGACAACATCGAGTATGAACACCTTTACCAGTACGCCAAGGGGATTGACCGGGATATGCTGGACGAGATCGTGGACTTGCTGGTGGAAAACCGTATGCAGCGCCCGAAAGACTATCCGCATTGCCGGGGACGATTACCCCGCCGAGCTGGTGAAATCCAAGCTGATGAAACTGGACAGCTCTCACATTGAATTTGTCTTTGACTGTATCAGCAAAAACACCTCGGAAATCCGAAATATCAAGAAATACCTGCTGGCGGTTCTGTTCAACGCCCCAAGCACCATCAACGGCTATTACACGGCGCTGGTGGCCCACGATATGAACACCGGCAAAATCTGAAAAAGGAGGACAGCCCTATGAAACAGGGAACTTTGATTTTTGACGAGCAGGCAGACCGCTATGACATCCGTTTTGACCTAGCGGACTACTACGGCGGCCTGCACTGCGGAGAAACCTTTGATGTATTGGCAGGCGGCAGATGGAGGCCCACCCGCATAGAAATGGCTGACAACTGGTATCTGGTGGGTATCCGCACCGACGACCTCTCCGGCCTGCGGGTGCGGATCTAAGCTGTGCCGCCTGCCTGCTTTGACTTTCCAAAGGAGGGATAGCAGTTGCAGGAAGAAATCGAACAGAAAACCATCGCATTAGCGGTTAAGACAGGCAAGCTCACCGGCCAGGTATTGCAGGCGGCCATGAAGAAATTTCTGGCTGCCCGTCAATCAGCCAAGAGTAACCCCCACCAAGGCAGACAGAGCTTGCGGCAGCTCAAAAAGGACGGTTGCGCCCTGTCCAACATTGAAATCACCGATTCCAACATCGGCCTGTTTCGGCCCTGCGCCAAGAAATACGGAATTGATTTCACCCTGCGGAAAGACCGCACCACCCATCCGCCCCGGTATATCGTGATTTTCAAATCCAAGCAGGCGGACAATCTGGAACAGGCGTTTAAGGAGTTTACGGCCAAGAAGCTCAAACAGCAGGAACGCCCCTCCATCCGAAAGGCCCTATCCGCCATGAAACAAAAGGCCGCGGCCAAAGATAAGCAGCGGGCAAAGGAGAAAGTCAAGGAAAGGGGGCTGTCGCTGTGAAGCCAGAAGTAAAAAAACAAATCCTGTCCAACGCACCATATCTGCTGTTTGTTTACCTGTTTGGCAAGCTGGGACAGACCTACCGGCTGGCGGCTGGGGCGGACTTGTCGGAAAAGCTCTTGCACCTTGCAGACGGCTTCTCCCTTGCCTTTGCAAGCGCCGCCCCCAGCTTCCACCTGTTCGATCTGGCGGTGGGCGTGGCCGGTGCCCTGCTGCTGCGGCTGATGGTGTACTGCAAGAGCAAGAACGCCAAGAAATACCGCAAAGGCGTAGAGTACGGCAGCGCCCGTTGGGGCGGCCCCAAAGATATCGCTCCGTACATCGACCCGGTGTTTGATAACAACATCCTCCTGACCCAGACGGAACGCCTCACCATGAACAACCGCCCCAAAGACCCCAAGACCGCCCGGAACAAAAACGTGCTGGTCATCGGAGGTTCCGGCAGCGGCAAGACAAGATTTTTTGTGAAGCCGAGTGCGCCCGTAAGGGCGGTATAAATCCTACCTTGAGCAAGTAGTAGGTAAAAGTATCAAGCGGCATTGTGCCGCAACCTATCATTCCCCGTCTTACCCCAAAAGGGAAACCGGAGGGCGACCATAGCATGACGGAGGACACGGGGCGCTGAAGCCTCAGAAGCGCCGGCGTGACGGAATGAAAATCCACGTATGAGGATGGAAGCTAGACTGCTTGAATGACAGCCTGAAATCGGGACCAAGAGCGTACCCCTGACGTAGAGAGGTTGTACTCGTCAGTGTTCCTGACAGTCGCATTGTTTGGCTATGCGGCTGCTGATACTCGGAGCAGGTTCAGCCACGGGAAAGTGGAAAAAGGCGAACGTCACATACCGACAACGTGGAACGCTTGTTTATACCGTACTAAACGGGGATTGCCTAAAGTGAAATGCCGAAAGGCTATGAAAACGCTGAAATGCGGGGTTCTGAATATTCACCATGGCAACAGAGTTCCCATAGTAGTCTGCGGACGGGAAAGCCGTCTACATGGCAAAGGGGAACAGTGAATCATTTTCAAAACAGAAAGGATGGTGTGTGAGACACTATGAGAAATCCGATTCATGTCTTGAAAAGCCTTGAAGAAAAGGCAAGTGTAAGTAACAACAAATATGAAAGATTATATCGCAACCTATACAATCCAGAGTTCTATCTCCTTGCATATGCGAACATTGCGAAATCGCAGGGGAGCATGACGCAGGGGGTAGACGGGCAGACGCTGGACAACATGAGCCTGCCGAGAATTAACCGGATTATTGAATCCATACGCAACAGGACATATCAGCCAAAGCCTGCAAAAAGAAAGTACATTCCTAAAAAGAACGGGAAACTTCGCCCGTTGGGAATCACTTCTACTGATGATAAGTTAGTGCAGGAAGTGGTCAGAATGATTCTTGAAGCAATCTATGAGCCGACATTCAGCAACAATTCACACGGTTTCAGACCAAAAAGAAGCTGTCACACGGCACTTACGCAAGTGAAGAAAAACTTCACAGGTGTTACATGGATTGTCGAGGGAGACATTAAGGCGTGCTTTGATAACTTCGACCATCATGTGTTGGTTGAATTACTGCGGAAAAGGATTTCAGACGAGGCTTTTATCGGTCTAATCTGGAAGTTCCTGAAAGCCGGATATATGGAACAATGGCAGTACAACTGCACCTACTCCGGTGTTCCGCAGGGCAGCGGTATCAGTCCGATATGTGCAAACATCTACCTCAGCGAACTGGACAACTATATGCAGGAATACAAAGAAAAGTATGATTGCGAGCCAGAACGCAGAAGGACGACCAGAGAATACGAGCGGGCGTCCCGGAGATACAGAAAGGCACGTAAAGCGTTAATGGGCGCAGAAAAATCAACTCCTGAACTGGTAAAAGAATTTAAGGATTCCAGAAGGAAGAAGATGAATCAGCACTATTACAATCCGTTTGAGGAAGGCTTCAAGAAAATCCAGTACAACCGTTACGCCGATGATTTTGTAATTGGCGTTATCGGCTCCAAAAAGGACGCAGAAAAAATCAAGGAAGATGTAAAAATCTTTCTCCAAGAAAAACTGCATTTGGAAATGTCCGAGGAAAAGACGAAAGTCACCCATTCCAGTAAGCCGGTACGCTATCTGGGGTACGATTTCAAAGTAATCCATTCCAAGAACATGAAGCGTTGTAAAAACGGCGACATGAAACGGGTGTGGTATGGAAAAGTATTCCTGTATATGCCGAAAGAAAAATGGATTAAAAAAGCGATGGAACGGGGAGCGATACAGGTGAAACGCAACAATGACACAGGCAAAGAAATGTGGCGTCCTATGCCAAGGAAAGACCTGATGAACCGCAGCGATGCAGAGATTGTGTCTACTTTCAATTCCGAAATTCGAGGGTTATATAACTTCTATCGGATAGCAGAAAACGTAGGCGCATTGCACAAGTATTACTACATGGTGCGGTACAGCATGTTAAAAACTCTGGCAGGAAAGCACAGAACGAATGTCAGTGTTATTAAGAAGCGGCACATGGTAAACGGAGTACTGAGAATCCCATACGATACAACTAAGGGACGTAAATACTGCGAATTTTACCATGATGGATTCAGAAAGCACAGCGACGGCTATGACAATGTGGCAGACGTTATGCCGAGTTATAGGAAATATGACAGCAGGCACACGATAGTAAACCGCATAAAAGCCGGAGTATGCGAGATTTGCGGGGAACATGCAGACTATTTATGTATGCACCACGTAAGAACGCTGAAATCGCTGAAAGGCAGGGATATATTTGAGCAGAAAATACTGAAAATGAGAAGAAAATCTCTGGCTCTCTGCCCTGACTGCTTTGAACTCTTACACGAAACCAAAGAATCAAGGTGATTCATGGAAAGCCGGATACGCTGAGAGGTGTACGTCCGGTTTGGGAGGCGGCTCCCTGAAACCTACTGATGAAAGTCAGCAAGGCGCAGGGTGCCTACCTCATACCTGATGCAGTGCGTGTCCAAGGACTATCCGGCCTCGTTCATTGTCACCGATCCGAAAGGGGGCCTGATCGGTGAGGTGGGGCAACTCCTTGTACGGTGTGGCTACCGGGTCAAAGTGCTGAATACCATCAATTTTTCCAAGAGTATGCGGTACAACCCATTCCGCTACATTCATTCGGAAAAAGACATCTTAAAACTGGTCAACACCCTGATCTGCAACACCAAGGGAGAGGGCGAAAAAAGCACCGAAGATTTTTGGGTGAAGTCGGAACGTCTGTTGTATTCGGCTCTCATTGGCTACATCTGGTACGAAGCGCCGGACGATGAAATGAATTTCACAACGCTACTTGAAATGATTAACGCCAGCGAAGCCCGCGAGGACGACCCGGAATTTCAATCCCCGGTAGACCAGATGTTTGAACGGCTGGAAGAAAAAGACCCGGAACACTTTGCGGTGCGCCAGTACAAAAAATTCCTTCTGTCGGCAGGCAAAACCCGCAGTTCCATTTTGATTAGCTGCGGAGCCAGATTAGCGCCATTTGACATCCGGGAAGTGCGGGATCTGATGGAGGACGACGAGCTGGAGCTTGACACCATCGGGGATGAAAAAACGGCCCTGTTCCTCATTATGAGCGACACGGACACGACCTTTAACTTCATTCTTGCCATGGTACAGAGCCAGCTTATCAACCTCTTATGCGATCGGGCCGATGACAAATACGGCGGGCGGCTGCCCGTCCATGTGCGGATGATTCTGGACGAGTTTGCCAACATCGGTCAGATTCCCAACTTTGACAAGCTGATCGCCACCATCCGAAGCCGGGAAATCTCGGCTTCTATCATTTTGCAGAGCCAGTCACAGTTAAAGGCCATCTACAAGGATGCAGCGGAAATCATTTCCGACAACTGCGACTGTACGCTTTTCCTGAGTGGAAGAGGCAAGAACGCCAAGGAAATCGCGGATGTGCTGGGCAAGGAAACCATTGACAGCTACAACCAAAGCGAGAACCGGGGCGCGCAGACCTCCCACGGACTGAACTACCAAAAACTCGGAAAGGAGCTGATGAGCCAGGACGAAATTGCAACCATGGACGGAGGCAAGTGTATTTTGCAGGTACGCGGGGTGAGGCCGTTTTTCAGTGAGAAGTACGATATTACACGCCACCCCCGCTACAAATACCTCTCGGATGCCGACAAACAGAACACCTTTGATGTGGACAGGTACTTGTCATCCCTGCGCCGGAAAAAACGGCGCGTGGTGTCGGAGGATGAACCCTTTGACCTTTACGATATCGACCTGTCGGACGAAGATTTGGCCGCAAAGTGAAGCGGCTTTTTTTCTGTAATCAATCAAATTTGTTCGCCGGAAACCGGCAGAAAGCGAGGCATATATGGAATTTTTCAATAGTGCAGTGGATACGTTACAGACCATCGTTGTGGGCCTGGGCGGAGCGCTCTGTGTATGGGGCGGCGTCAATCTGTTGGAGGGATACGGGGCCGACAACCCCGCCAGCAAGAGCCAGGGAATCAAGCAGCTTGTCGCGGGCGGAGGCGTGGCCCTCATTGGCATGACCCTCGTCCCGCTGCTGTCCGGGCTGCTGGGATAATCCTTTTATTTATCTGCAAGCAATACGCCGCGCCCTCCTGCTGTTTGGAGGGCGCGGGAAAGGAGGGATACACACATGATTGATGATTTAATCGGGGAATGGATCAAAGGCATCCTGATTGACGGGATCAAGGGAAACCTGTCCGGCCTTTTCAGCACCGTGAATACCAAGGTAGGGGAAATCGCATCGGATGTTGGCAGCACGCCGCAGGACTGGAACGGCGGCATTTTTTCCATGCTGCAAACCCTGTCCGAAACGGTCATTGTCCCCATTGCGGCGGCGATTCTCGCCCTGGTGATGTGCTATGAGCTGATTGAAATGATTGTGGAAAAGAACAACATGCACGACTTTGATACGTCCCTGTTCTTCCGCTGGATGTTTAAGAGCGCCTTTGCCATCCTCATTGTGACGAACACATGGAATATCGTCATGGGCGTCTTTGACGCCACCCAGGCCGTCGTGAACCAAAGCGCCGGTATCATCATCGGGGAAACCAGCATTGACTTTGATACCCTGATTCCGGCTCTAGAAACCCGGCTGGAAGCCATGGACATCGGCCCTCTGTTGGGCCTGTGGTTTCAGACCCTGGTTGTGGGGCTGACGATGCACGCGTTATCCATCTGCATTTTCCTTGTCACCTACGGGAGAATGATTGAAATATACGCTGTGACCGCGCTGGGGCCGATTCCCCTTGCCACGCTGGGCAATTCGGAGTGGCGCGGTGTCGGCCAAAACTACTTGAAATCCCTGTTGGCGCTGGGCTTCCAAGCGTTCCTGATTATGGTTGTTGTCGGCATCTATGCGGTGCTGATTCAGGACATCGGCACGATGGAGGATATTTCCGGCGCGATCTGGGGCTGTATGGGATATACGGTGCTGCTGTGCTTCTGCCTATTCAAGACGGGAAGTATCAGTAAAGCAGTATTTACCGCCCACTGACCTTACAATTTTTACGCAGGAGGAAAAAACTTATCAAGGAATCGCAGAAGAAAACCTATCACATTATTTACGCTGACCCGCCGTGGAGATATGACCAGAAAACGGTACAGGGGGCAGCGGAAAACCACTATCCCACCATGGGAATCGACGCGCTGTGTGCCCTGCCGGTGGAAACCCTGGCCGCCAAGGACTGCCTGCTGTTTTTGTGGGCTACGTTCCCCATGCTGCCGGAAGCCCTGCGGCTGATCAAGGCGTGGGGCTTCACCTTCAAGACCGTGGCCTTTGTATGGCTCAAACGAAACAAGAAAAGCCCCACCTGGTTTTACGGGCTGGGACACTGGACAAGAGGAAATGCGGAAATCTGCCTGCTTGCCAAGCGGGGACACCCCAAACGCTATTCCCGAAGCGTCCATCAGTTTATTATTTCCCCCATTGAGGAACACAGCAAGAAACCCGACATCACCCGCGAGAAAATCATCGAGCTTGCGGGCGACCTGCCCCGCGCAGAACTGTTTGCCAGACAGAAAATCCCTGGCTGGGATGTGTGGGGCAACGAAGTGGACAGCGATTTTTCCCTGTCCGCACGAGAAACGAGGTGATTTTATTTGGCTTATGTCACTGTCCCCAAGGATTTTACCAAGGTGAAATCCAAGGTGGTATTCGGGCTGACGAAACGCCAGCTCCTTTGTTTTGGCGGTGCGCTGCTGGTCGGTGTCCCGCTTTTCTTGTTGATCCGGGGCCGCATCCCCACCAGTGCGGCGGCGCTCCTTATGGTGTTTGCCATGCTGCCGGGCTTTCTGCTGGCGCTGTATGAACGCCACGGCCAGCCCCTTGAAGTGGTGGTGCGCCAGATCGTAGAGTGCTGCTTTATCCAGCCCAAGGAAAGGCCCTACCAGACCAACAACGCTTATACCGCCCTTGTGCGGCAATTCCAAATGGAAAAGGAGGTCAACACCATTGTCCAAAAAGCAAAGAAACGAAACGAGCGCAAAAGCGCCGGTCAAACTCACCCGCGCCGAAAAGAAAGAGATTCAGGCCATCATCCGCAGGTATAAGGGCGACGGAAAGCCCCACTCCGCCCAGGAGAGTATCCCCTACGAGGCCATGTATCCAGATGGGGTTTGCCGCCTGACGCCCCGCACCTTTTCCAAGTGCATCGAGTTTTCAGACATCAGCTATCAGCTTGCCCAGGCGGACACCAAGGCGGCCATCTTTGAAAACCTGTGCGACCTTTACAACTATCTGGATGCCTCTATCCACATCCAGTTTTCCTTTCTCAACCACAAGATTGACCCCAGGCAGTACGCCAAGAGCCTTGAAATCCGGGCGCAGGGGGATGATTTTGACGACATCCGCACGGAGTATTCCGCCATATTAAAAGACCAGCTCGTAAGTGGGAACAACGGACTGGTCAAGCGGAAGTTTCTCACCTACACCATTGAGGCCGATAACCTCAAACTGGCCCGTGCCAGACTGCACCGCATTGAAACCGACCTGTTGGGCTATTTCAAGAGCATGGGGGCTGTGGCGTGGGGGTTGGACGCAACGGCCCGGCTGGAAGTCATGCACCGCATGTTCCACCCGGACGGGGAGCCGTTTTCCTTCGATTGGAAGTGGCTGGCTTCCTCCGGCCTCTCCACCAAGGATTTTATCGCCCCATCGTCGTTCCGTTTCGGGAACGCCCGGATGTTCGGGCTGGGAGGCAAGTACGGGGCTGTCAGCTTCTTAAACATCCTGTCCCCGGAGCTGTCAGATGAAATGCTGGCCGACTTTCTCAATACAGAAAACGGCATTGTGGTGAACCTCCATGTGCAGGCCATCGACCAGAGCGAGGCCATCAAGACGGTGAAGCGCAAGATTACCGACCTGGACGCCATGAAGATTCAGGAGCAAAAGAGGGCTGTCCGCAGCGGCTACGATATGGACATCCTTCCCAGCGACCTTGCCACCTACGGGCAGGACGCCAAGGAGCTGCTAAAGACCCTGCAAAGCCGGAATGAACGGATGTTTCAGCTCACCTTTCTTGTCCTCAATACCGCCGACACCCGGCAGGCGCTGGAAAACGATGTGTTTTGGGCCGCAGGCGTGGCACAGAAATACAACTGTTCCCTTGTACGGCTGGACTACCAGCAGGAGCAGGGCCTTATGAGCAGCCTCCCATTAGGGGCCAGCCACATCCAGATTGAGCGTTCTCTGACCACTTCCAGCGTGGCCGTGTTCGTCCCCTTTGTAACGCAGGAGCTGTTTCAGGATGGAGAGGCCATGTATTACGGCGTCAATGCCAAGACCGGCAACATGATTATGCTTGACCGAAAGCGGGCGCGCTGCCCAAACGGTTTAAAGCTGGGTACGCCAGGAAGCGGCAAGTCCATGAGCTGCAAATCCGAAATTTTGAGTGTGTTCCTCTGTACGCCGGATGACGTGTATGTATGTGACCCGGAGGCCGAGTATTACCCCCTTGTAAAACGGCTGCATGGACAGGTGGTGAAACTGTCACCCACCAGCAAATCCTATGTGAACCCACTGGACATCAACTTAAATTACAGCGAGGATGAAAGCCCGCTGGCCCTAAAATCGGACTTTGTTTTATCGTTTTGTGAACTGGTGATGGGCGGAAAGAACGGGCTGGACGCCATCGAAAAGACGGTCATTGACCGGGCGGTGCAGGTGATCTACCGGCCCTATCTGGCAGACCCCAAGCCGGAGAATATGCCGATTCTTTCCGACCTCCACAAAGCCCTGTTAGACCAGAATATCCCGGAGGCCGACCGGGTGGCCCAGGCCCTTGACCTGTATGTGAACGGCAGCTTAAACGTGTTCAACCACCGTACCAATGTGGACATTGAAAGCCGGATTGTGGCCTTTGACATCAAGGAGCTGGGCAAGCAGCTAAAGAAAATCGGGATGCTGATCGTCCAAGACCAAATTTGGGGCAGGGTGACGCAAAATCGCAGCCAGGGCAAGGCAACGTGGTTCTTTTGTGATGAATTTCACCTGCTGTTGCGGGAGGAACAGACAGCGGCCTTTTCCTGCGAGATTTGGAAGCGTTTCAGGAAATGGGGCGGCATCCCGACAGGTGCCACGCAAAACGTCAAGGATCTGCTGTTGTCGCCGGAGATTGAAAATATTTTGGAAAATTCGGACTTCATCTGCCTGCTCAACCAGGCGTCCGGCGACCGGCACATCCTTGCGGAGCGATTGAACCTATCCCCCCAGCAATTACGGTATGTGGAAAATTCCGAACCCGGCGAGGGGCTTTTGATTTATGAGAATGTCGTTCTGCCCTTTAAGAATCCTATCCCAAAGCACACTCAGCTTTACCAGATCATGACCACCCGCTTAGGTGAGGGAGCCACGGTATGAGGTGCGGGGCCGCAAAAGGAGGTGACGCACTATGAAGCCCTTAAACCCCCGTGATAAGGTGACACAGCGCATGACCCGCGCTGGGCTTACACTGGATAACCAGACCACCGGTGAGAGCGTCAACATTTCCAGCCGGGAGGCCGAACCGGAATACACGGCCAAGCCGGGCGGCACAGCGGAAAAGGCGCTGGAACGAGCTGTGGACATCCGCGACCGGCTGGATGCAGCAAAAAGCGCCCTCCCCAAAAAGCGCGTGATTGCCAAGGCAACCGTCTACGACGAGGCCAAGGGAAAGACCAGAAGCAAACTTCACTTTGAGAAAGTGGAGAAACATCCGCCAAAGCTCAAACCCAATCCGGCCAGCCGCCCGGTGCAGGAGGCGGGGCTATACCTCCACGGAAAAATCCATGAGGTGGAGCAGGAAAATGTGGGTGTGGAGAGCGGCCATAAGGCGGAAGAACTGGCCGAGCGCCAAGCGGGCAAGGCGCTGCGAAACGCCAGACGGCGGCATAAGCTGAAACCCTACCGGGCCGCAGCCAAGGCGGAACGAAAATCCATGGCCGCCAATGCCGAGTTTGTGTATCAAAAATCCCTGCGGGACAACCCGGAACTGGCGCAGGCGGTGAGTAATCCCATTTCCCGTCTCTGGCAGAAACAGCACATCAAACGGGAATACGCCAAGGCCGCACGGGCGGCGGGCCGGAGCGCGGCAGGTAGTGCAAAGACCACCGCATCAGCCGCCAGGAAAGCCGCAGAGAAAGGAAAACAGGCCGCGTCCCTTGTGGCCCGTCACTGGAAAGGGGCGCTGCTGATCGGCGGCGTGGGCCTGCTTCTCATGCTGATTATGGGCGGCCTGCAATCCTGCACCGCCATGTTCGGCAGTGCCGGGACGGGGCTTGCGGCCACCTCCTATCTGTCCGAGGACAGCGATATGCTGGGGGCCGAGGCTGCCTACGCCGGGATGGAAGCTGATTTACAGTACGAACTTGACCACTACGAAACCCTCCATCCCGGCCATGACGAGTACCGTTTCGAGCTGGACGAGATCGGCCATGACCCCTATGTACTGACCTCCATCCTCTCCGCGCTGCATAACGGCGTGTTCACCTTGGAGGAAGTACAGGGCGACCTTGCCATGCTCTTTGAGCAGCAATACACCCTGACCGAGCGCGTGGAGGTGGAGATCCGCTATCGAACGGTTACGCACACAGACAGCGACGGCAACGAATACGAGGAAGAAGTGCCGTATCGCTATTCCATCTGCTATGTGACACTGAAAAATGCGGATTTGTCCCACCTGCCAGTCTATCTCATGAGCGAGAAACAACTGAGCCTGTACGCAGCCTATATGCAGACGCTGGGCAACCGGCAAGACCTCTTTCCAAGCGGCAGCTACCCCAATGCCTCCACCGTCAAGGAGCCGACCTACTATGAAATCCCACCGGAGGCGCTAAAGGATGAAGCCTTTGCGGCCATGATCGCGGAGGCGGAAAAGTATGTGGGATTTCCCTATGTCTGGGGCGGCAGCTCCCCCAGCACCAGCTTTGATTGTTCCGGCTTTATTAGCTGGGTGGTCAATCATTCCGGCTGGAATGTGGGGCGGCAGACGGCGCAGGGGCTTTACAGTCTCTGCATCCCCGTTTCACCGGAACAGGCAAGGCCCGGCGACCTGGTATTTTTCGTCGGCACATACGACACTGCCGGGATGTCCCATGTGGGGCTGTATGTGGGCAATTCGGTAATGCTGCACTGCGGAAATCCGATCAGTTACACGAACCTAAATTCAAGCTACTGGCAACAGCATTTTTATTGTTACGGGCGTTTACCTTAAACGCCAGAAAGGAGTGTTTGACTATGGCAATGAACAAATTGGAACGCATTGAAAAAGACATTGAGAAAACCAAGGACAAGATCGCGGCGCTGCAAAAGCAGCTTCGGGAGCTGGAAGCGGCAAAGACCGAACAGGAAAACTTGCAGATCATCCAGCTTGTGCGGGGCCTGCACATGACGCCCCAGGAATTTACCGCCTTTGTCCGGGATGGTGCGTTGCAGGTACCCCCGGCCCCGCAGCCGGATTTTGAGCAGGACGAACAGGAGGAAACCGCCGATGAAGAATAAAGCCATTCGCATGTTCACCGCAACACTGGCCGCTGTGCTTTGCATGGCGGCTTTTTCTGTCACCGCCTATGCCGGAGGCGTTGACCCTGACCCGGAGCCGCTGCCGGAAACCACCGAAGCCCCTTTGCCGGAGGAAACGGAGGAACCCACCACCGGGGGCATAGAGATGGAGCCGGAGGGCGTACCCGTCACCCCGGAGGGCAATGCGGCGCTGGTGGATGATTTTTTCGGGGATAAGCAGCTTATCACCGTCACCACCAAGGCCGGGAATTATTTCTATATCCTGATTGACCGGGCCAACGAGGACAAGGAAACATCCGTCCATTTCCTCAACCAAGTGGACGACACCGACCTGCAAGCGTTGTTGGAGGACGGCGAACAGGAGCCGCAAGCCTGCACCTGCACGGCCAAGTGTGAGGCCGGGGCCGTCAACACGGCCTGCCCGGTTTGTAAAAATAACCTGACCGCCTGCGCCGGGCCGGAGCCGGAACCCGCAGACGAGGAAGAACCGGCAGCGCCGGAGAAAGAAAGCGGCGGCATGGGCGGCCTTGTGGTGTTCCTTGTGGTAGTGCTGGCAGGCGGCGGCGCGGCCCTTTACTTCTTTAAGTTCCGTAAGCCGAAAGCGGATGTCAAGGGCGGCGACGATCTGGACGAGTACGACTTTGGCGAGGACGAGGACGACGAGGAAGAAGCCCCGGAGCCGGACGACACCACCGATGGGGACGCCCAGGAGCCGGAGGAAGATTTGTTGATGGAGGAAGAAACGGATAAGGAGGACGAGGAATGAGTATTCAGTTAGTGATTGCAGAGAAACCGAGCGTGGCCCGCAGTATTGCGGGTGTGATCGGCGCGGATAAGAAACAGGACGGCTATTTCGAGGGAAACGGCTATCTGGTGAGCTGGTGTATCGGCCATCTGGTTTCCCTTGCCGACGCCGGGGCCTATGACGAGCGTTTCAAGAAGTGGCGCTATGGCGACCTGCCGATTTTGCCGCAGGAATGGCAGTACATCATCCCGGACGAGAAGAAAAAGCAGTTTGAAGTCCTGCGTTCCCTGATGGAGCTCCCCGACGTGGACGGCCTTGTATGCGCCACCGACGCCGGGCGCGAGGGGGAACTTATTTTCCGTTTCGTCTATCAGATGGCGGGCTGTAAAAAGCCGTTCAAACGTCTTTGGATTTCCAGCATGGAGGACGCGGCCATCCTGGAGGGCTTTCAGCATTTGCGCCCCGGCGCAGACTATGACGCCCTCTATCAATCGGCCCTGTGCCGGGCGCGGGCGGATTGGCTGGTGGGGATCAACGCCACAAGGCTTTTCTCCATCCTCTACCACAAGACCCTGACCGTGGGCCGGGTGCAGACGCCGACCCTTAAAATGCTGGTTGACCGGGAAAGCAAAATCGACAATTTCAAGAAAGAGAAATATCACGTTGTCCATATCGCGGCAGGCGGCATGGAGGCGGCCAGCGAGCGCTTTTCCAGTGCTGACGACGCCGATGCCACCAAGACAGCCTGTGCACGAGCGCAGGCCGTTTGTGTATCGGTGAAACGGGAGAAAAAGACAGAGCAGCCGCCCCGCCTCTATGACCTTACCACCTTGCAGCGGGAGGCCAACCGGCTCTTTGGCTTTACCGCCAAGCAGACCCTTGACTATGCCCAGCAGCTTTATGAAAAGAAGTGTCTGACCTATCCGAGAACAGATAGCCAGTACCTTACCGATGATATGCAGCCCACAGCGGAAAGCATCGTTTCCGGCCTCTGGCCGCTGCTTCCCTTTGCGGCGGAACTGGATATTTCCCCGCAGTTTGGCCGGGTGCTGAACAGCAAAAAGGTGAGCGACCACCACGCTATCATCCCTACGATGGAATTTGTTCAGAAAGGCTTTGACGGGCTGACCGAGGGGGAGAAAAAACTTCTCTCCCTTGTGTGCTGTAAGCTGCTTTGTGCCGTGGCAGCGCCCCATGTGTTTGAGGCTGTCACCGCCACTTTCACCTGCGCCGGAAACGAGTTTACCTCCAAGGGCAAAACCATCCTGACGCCCGGCTGGAAAGAGATTGAACGCCGTTTCCGTGCTTGCTTTAAGGCCGACGCCGACGAGGACGGGCCGGAGCTGGCGCGGGAACTGCCAGAGATCACCGAGGGCCAGACCTTTGACAAGGTGGAGGCTTCCGTTACCGAGCATTTCACCACGCCGCCGAAACCCTACACCGAGGACACGCTTCTGTCGGCTATGGAACGGGCAGGGGCCGAGGATATGCCGGAGGACGCCGAGCGCCAAGGTTTGGGAACCCCGGCCACCCGCGCTTCCATCCTGGAAAAGCTGGTGCAGATGGGATTTGTGGAACGCAAAGGCAAGCAGCTACTTCCCACCAAGGACGGCCATAACCTTGCCTGCGTCCTGCCGAATGTCCTAACCTCTCCCCAGCTTACCGCTGAATGGGAAACGAAACTGACGGCCATTGCCAAGGGCGAGGCTGACCCGGACAGCTTCATGGCTGACATTGAGGAAATGACGCGGGGGCTGATTGCGGGCTATTCGCAGATCAGCGAGGATGCACAGAAATTGTTTCAGACCGAGCGTGTGGTTATCGGCAAATGCCCGCGCTGCGGCGAAGCCGTCTACGAGGGCAAGAAGAACTACTACTGCGGAAACCGGGCCTGCCAGTTTGTCATGTGGAAGAATGACCGATTTTTTGAGGAACGAAAGAAAGCGTTCACCCCAAAAATCGCCGCCGCGCTCCTTAAAAGCGGGAAAGTCAAGATAAAGGGCCTCCATTCCGTGAAAACGGGAAAGACCTACGACGGCACGGTGCTTTTGGCCGATACAGGCGGGAAGTACGTTAACTACCGCATAGAACGGAGGGCGAAGAACTAAAAAACAGCAAGCATAGGGAGTGTAGCCACACACCCGGAAAAATCCCTGTCCCGGCCATTCTGCCGGGTCGGGGATTTTCTCTTTGGGGAAGCCCCAATCCCCTGTATGACGGATGCTCTGGTAGGACTAATTTCATTCAGATTTACTTTTCAAAATCGGATAGCCCTGCTATACTATGCGTAAAGAGCATATCATGCAAGGGAGGCACCAATGAAACAACCAGATAAAAAACAACGTTTTCATGGTATGGCTGCGATTGGGATGGGGCTTGGCCTGCTGTTCGGGATTTTATGGGAGAACCTCCCGCTTGGACTTTTGATGGGAGCGTCATTGGCTGGCTTTGGAAATATGACAACGAAAAGGTAGGTGGATGATTATGAACGGACAGATGTATCAGATATGCTCCATAGTGGCAGCCGCCAGAAGGGCATTAAAAAACCGCAGCTCGATTTGTTACATACCCGCAGACTATGAGAACCCCTCACAATTTCTGTGTTTGACGGGGAGTGGAGGCTCACCATATACCGCTCACGATGTATCACAATGGTATGAACATCTCAAAGAGCAACATTTGACAGATATTCAACTCTATTGCCCTACTTCTGTCAGAGATCGCAGCCTGTTAGGTTTTTCCAATACGACCCAGGCAAGTATAGTGTGTTTTTTTAAGGGAAATCGAATGACCTATTTTATTGCTGATTGGAAGTTTGATTCCAAAGAGCGAAAGTGGAATGTCCTCTATACAGAACATCCATGGAATGACCCGCCGAAAGCATGGCCACGTTTTGAAAACAATACGCAAGCGTTCCGAAGTGTCTTGCACGATATTCAGGACTTGGCGCACCGGCTTGGATTTGAAGGCTTTGCAAACATCTTTTATCAAGCAGGAACGATTTTGGACGGCGGCAAGGAATATCCCGATAAAGCATATGGCCTTTCACTGCCGCCACTACCGGACAATCACTTGCGTGTGTTTGAGGCAGCCAGCCGAGCGGATGTATTTGGAGCGATGGGATCATGGAATGATTCGCCTCCGTGGGCAGCGCACGAAAAAGGATTGGAGCAGGAGTATGAAACACTGTCTGCGGAACTATTGAAGCAAATCCGGTTTGGATTATTATATGCCATCAATGAATGGTAGTCCGGCTGCTCTATGCGGATGTCCTACTTGTTGGAAGCGTTCAGCTTGTCAAAATAAACCGGATCGATTAGGCTGAATGAGGTGAGATAATGTATACGAACAGCAGAGAAAACGAAGTACGATTACTGAAACAGTTATGGGCAGGGCTTCCAACCATGTGTCCCAAATGCCGCCAAGCGGAATTAGTGCATCTTCATAAGAAAGCGAAAAAGAGTAATATAGATTGGAAGTGCCCTGCCTGCGGAGAAATTTACCGCACCATAAACATGCTGACGGAGTTACCAGATTCTTAAAAGTCCGTATGACCTTAGACTTGAAATATCGGCACACATTTAAAACAAAGGGCGTGTAGGCACTCTTATTCACAACTAAATACCAGCCGCCCATGGGCGGCACCACCCAGCAGGAAATCTTTCAAAGGTTTCCTGCTTTTCTTATGACATTTTTTAGGAAGGAGTGAAACTAAATGTCTTATAGCTCTTACGATCACGACAACTTAGAAACGGCCGACACCATGAAAATTGAGCGCCGGATTTACTTTGAAAGCGGCAAGTCCGATCTGTCCGAGCTTGTGAAGCTCCCCCTTGCGGAGCTTCTTTCCCTGCGGGCGGAAAGCGCCGCCGCAGAACAGGAAGTGTTTGACCGTTTGAAAACGCAGGCCACCGCATGGGAGGAACAGGCCGGAAAGACCCTGCTTCTGGACAAAGCCCTGGAATATGCCCGGACACTTCCCGTCACCCACACTGCCAACCAGTGGGAGCAGCCGGATAATTACCGGCATATCCGCAGCAACATGGTTTATCAGATGTATTATTCCATTTCCGAGAACACCCGGTACGACAGGGCCGCCCAAACCTCCGTCCCTTATTCCTGGACATTAAGTTGGAGCCTGCGCACCAACGCGCCGGGCACCTATCGGCAGGCTCGGATCGCCGGACAGGATCGGAAAGTCTTTGCCAGCCAGGAAGCACTGGACAAATATCTGAATGGCCGTATCAAGGCCCATGCCCATTACTTTACGGAAATCTCACCGGCCATCCCCAAGGAGTATGCCGACTATTTCAAGGTCAACGGCTGTTTGCTCCCCGGCTACACCATCGAGGGAGAGGAACCGGCAAAAACCGAAGAGCTTCCCAAACAGGAGGAAACCACGCAACCGCCGCAGACCATAACCACCCCGGAAAGGAGAAAACCCGTGAACGAAGTATTTTCCATTTTTCTTGATAACCGCGCCGAAGCGCAGACCGGCGGGCCGCATGGGTACTGGCTTTCCCTGCCGACTTCCGCCGAACAGGTACAGGAAGCCCTAAAGGAAATCCATATTACCGCCGACAACCAGCAGGACTTGTTTATTGGCGGCTTTTCCGCCCCGGATGGGCAACCGCTGGAACTGCCTGAGGAATTGATACAGGCTGCCAGTTTGGACGAACTGAACTTCCTTGCCGTGCAGATTCAAAAGCTGGACGATGTGGAACGTTCACAGTTAAACGCCATCATGCAGTCCCCAGAGATATTTCAGACCATCGGACAGGTCATCGACTATGCCGAAAATACCGATTGTTTTACCCTCATTGACGCCAAAGATTACCGCACCTTAGGGGATTACTACCTGAATCATTCGGGCCTGATGGTGATTCCCGATGCATGGAAACCGGCCATTGATACCGAACGGTTGGGCCAGTTTATCGCCAAGGAGGAACAAGGCACATTCACCGAGTACGGCTACCTTCTGCGAGCTGGGGAGGAATGGCAGCGCGTCCATGAGGGCCAGCCCGTGCCGGAGGAATACCGGGTGATTGCCTATCCAGCGCCGGAAGTGTTGCGGGAGGAAGCAAAAGCCCAGCCAGACCAGAACCAGGAGGGCGAAGCCCCGCATCCCGTTACCCCCATTATCCTGAACAGCCAGAACAGCGCCGACCGCATGAAAGAAATCACCGACCGGCTGGAAACCGGCATACAGGAGCTTTTCGAGAGTGAACGCTACAAAGCCTATCTCACCTCCATGGCGAAGTTCCATAGTTACAGCTTCAATAACACCCTATTGATTGCCATGCAGGGCGGCCAGCTTGTCGCAGGCTATAACAAGTGGCGGGACGAGTTTCACCGCAATGTAAAAAAAGGCGAAAAAGCCATCAAAATCCTGGCCCCGGCCCCATTCAAGGCGAAAAAGGAAGTGCCGAAGCTGGACGCCCAGGGAAGGCCGGTGATGGGACAGGACGGAAAGCCCGTCACTGAGGTACAGGAAATCCAAGTTCCGGCATTTAAAATCGTGTCGGTCTTTGATGTGAGCCAAACCGAGGGGGAACCGCTGCCCTCTATCGGCGTGGAAGAACTGACCGGCAGTGTGGAACGCTACGGGGAATTTTTCAAGGCGCTGGAACAGACCTCCCCGGTTCCCATTGGTTTTGAGGACATTCCGGGCGGTTCCCACGGCTACTACCACCTGACGGAAAAGCGGATCGCCATTCAGGAGGGCATGAGCGAATTACAGACCCTAAAGACGGCTATCCACGAGATCGCCCATTCCAAGCTCCACGCCATCGACCCGGAAGCCCCGGCCATGGAGCAGGCCGACCACCCCGACAGCCGCACCCGCGAGGTGCAGGCGGAAAGCGTGGCCTATGCCGTCTGCCAACATTACGGGCTGGACACCTCCGACTATTCCTTTGGCTATGTGGCCGGTTGGAGTTCCGGCAAAGACCTGAAAGAGCTGAAAGCCTCCCTTGAAACCATTCGGGCCACCTCCCATGAACTGATTACCACCATTGACGGCCACCTTGCCCAGCTTCAGAAAGAACGGCTGGCCCAGCAGGAACAGCCGCAGGCCGCCGAGCAGCCAGAACCGGACAGCGTATTTTCCAAGCTGCCCCCGGAGCAACAGCAGGAAATGACCGACAGCGTAAAAGCCATGCTGCAAACCCTCATTGAAGCGGATTTGAAATCCACCGGCGAAGTGTCGCAGGGAACCAAGGAGGCGGCCCAGGCACAGGGCTTTACCATTGCCGGGGATGGAACGCTGGAACAGGCAGAAGTCCCGCAGGAGGCCGCCTACCATCTGGAAAACGGCGATTACCTGTATATCCAGACATCGGAAACCGGCTATGATTACACACTATATGCCTCCGACTACAAAGAACTGGACGGAGGCCAGCTTGACAATCCCGACCTGTCCCTTGTGGAAGCTGGAAAAGAAATCCTTGCCATCCATGAGCGACCGGCTGAGACAATGGAACCCCTGACCGGCGACAGGCTGGACGGTTTTCTGGAAGCAACAGAACAGGCCAACGCCATTCCCCAGCCGCAGGCATGGAACGGGATCGACGGCCTTTTGAATGGAAAACCGTTCATGCCGGAGGCGTCCCCGGCGGACCGAGCCGCTGCCCTGATTGCGGTGGCCGAGCAAAACGCCCCGCGTTTGGGCGGCGAAGAACGGCAGTTGATTATGGCCTATGCCGAGGCCGTGGACGATACCGAAAAGGTGATTGGTCTTATCAACCGACTGTGTGAACAGGGATATGAAATGCAGCACGGCCACATGGATGATTTTATGAAAAGCCAGATTGAAAGCGAGATTGCCGTTGCAAGGGCAGAACAGACCATCGCCCATGACCCGGCAGCGGAGCCGATTGTCACGATTCTTTGGAGTGAAAGCCCCCATTTAAAAGACGGCCAGCAAATGCCGTTGTACGAGGCCGAGGCCGTTTTCGGGGCGCTGGACAGTTCCAAACGCTTGGAACGGGAACACCCAGACCACGCGGGAAGCTGGTACGATAAAACCAAGTTTCGCATTGATTTTACGATGCAGGGCCAGCCAGACAATTACGAGGGGCGGCAGGATTTTGGCGACGGCGACGGTTCCCTGATCGAGCATATCCAAGGGTATCACGAATACTACGCGCAGGATGAAAGCTGGAAAAACCATGTGCTGCACCACGAGGGGCCGGAGGCATGGGAGGCGGACAAGGCCCAGCGGGAAATGCTTCTCCATGAGTTTGTCCCTTACATGAAGCAGCACTGTACCCTTTCCCATATGGAACAGGAAGCCCAGCGCCTTTTACAATCCGGCGATTCCCTCCCGCCAGAGCAGACCGCCTATTTGACCGCCCTTGTAGGCTATGTAACGGAGTGCCGCCCACTTCTCAATCAAGGCCAGTATCAGTTGCCGGAGCCGCCGCAGCTTTCCGACTTTGATAAGAGCTTGCAGGACTATAAGATACAGGTACAAGCCGAGGTCGCACAGGAAGCCGAGAATGCCGGATTGACGGTGGAGGAATATCTTGCCTCTGGTTCCGATGCCCCAGCGCAGCCCAACTTTTCCATTTATCAGGTGCCGCGCGGCCCGGAGGGGCGCGACTTCCGATATCGTTCCTATGAGGGCTTGCAGGAGGACGGGCTTTCCGTAGACAGGAAAAATTACCAGCTTGTCTACACAGCCCCGTTGGATAAGAACACCTCTCTGGACGAGATTTACCATCGCTTCAATATGGAACATCCCACTGATTACACGGGACGTTCTCTCTCTCTGGGGGATATTGTGGTATTCCGGCAGGACGGGAAACAGACTGCCTACTATGTGGATAGCGTCGGTTATCGGGAGGTGCCGGAATTTTTCAAGGAGCAGGGACAGCCGCTTACCCCCGACAAACTGGAAACGGGCGAAACCGTTAAAACGCCGAGGGGGACTTTCTATGTAACCGCCATGAGCCGGGAACAGATGGAGGCCGCCGGGTATGGATTCCACCACCAGTCGGAGGACGGCAGGTATCTCATTATGGCAAACGGCACAAGGGCCTTTGCTATCCCCGCCCAGCAGGAAAGTCATATCAAGACGGCGGAGATGTCCACCGAGCAGAACTACAACATGATTGACGGTATACTGAACAACGCCCCGTCTATGGAAGAACTGGAAGCCAGAGCAAAAGCCGGAGAACAGGTTTCCCTTTCGGATGTCGCTGCGGCAGTGAAAGCAGAGAGACAAACAGAAAAACAGGCCCACAAGAATGCTAAGGCCAACCATAGCACGAAAAAGCCCTCCATCCGGGCGCAGCTTGCGGCGGCTAAAAAGGAACAGAAGAAACAGTCCCCGGCGCGGGAGAAGTCAAAGGATATGGAGGTGGGAGGCCGTGAATAAGTTTGAGAATGTGGATGTTCTGGCCGCGCTGGAACAGATCATGCGCCAGAATACCGCCTTTTATCAGGATGATTTTGAGATTGACAAAGACATGCTCCGTAAGGCCGCCGCCAGTGATAAGGCCGAAGATAAAACCCTGCTGTGGATGTCGCGCCCCTCCGGGACGTACTGTTTCCGGGAACGTGACGTATTCTTGAAGGACACCTGGCAATACAACACATGGAAATTTAATGGGGAGCAGACCCGCGACCATGTTCTTGCCTACGCCGTGGAGTTGACCGGCAAAGTGGGCGGGAAAATCCGTGGAACTCTCTATGAGCTGGACTACCAGCAGCATTTCCGGCACGTTATAGCCGAGGCGGTAAAAGCGGACAATCTCATTTTGCATTATGAAAAGGGCGACAAGGAGCAGCCCGCCGCGCAGTATTTTAACGGCAGCCCTGACCCCAAGTTGGGGGCGTTCCTGCGGTATGAGGCCAAGCCCAACGAGCCGGAAAACCTGCGTGAAGTGCTGCGGCAGGAGCAGAGAAGCCGGGAGCCGCTTGCCCCCGACGACTTCAAAAGCCACGTCGCCGCCCTGCGGGATGGACGGATTATGAGGGAGGCCCGGCGCATAGTGGCAGGAATGAAAGAGCTGTCCGCCCCCAACAGTCCAAACAAGACACATTTCATGGTGGAGCTGTCCCCATACTTTGTGCAAATCGCGTCCAGCAAGGACACTGACCGCCTCTTTTCCATGCTGCCTTATAAATCCCTGTGCTTTACGGGCATGAACGACCGGCATGGTCTGTATGCAGTGATACACAAGGACGAAAACCGGGAGAAAGAGGTACGGAGGCCCCGTACCTCCATCCGCAGGCAGCTTTCCGAAACGAAACAGGCCAAGGCTACGAAAAAGACCCCGGCAAGAACCAAAAAGAACGAATTGGAGGTATGAGGAATGTATTTCACCGTAGAGGAAGAAAACCTGATTTGTATGTATCATAAGAGTGACCGGCGCAGGACATCGGGAGCCATCCGGGCCGCCCTTCCGGATATGAGTGAGGATATGGCGGCGCTGGCCCGTCAGACCCTTGATAAACTGGACGCTATAAGAGACGCCGACTTTGAGGCCCAGCAGTTCCATTTCACAGACGAATAACCCAAGCAGGCAAAAGCGCCGGGCGCGGGGGCTATATGGCCCTTGCGTCCGGCGATTTTTTCGTGTGTCATACCAATCCATCCCGTTTTGATACATCAAACGTGACCGTTTGCAGCCGCGCAGGGATTATTCGCTTTGGCTGCTCTTTCGTTTCAACCTTCCCGATATACAGGCTGCGGCGGAATCAGGCAAACAAGGAGAAAGAAGCTACGCTGCCATTTGTAGAAAAAGTAACCTCTGATTCCGGGGGGAATGATAATAACACGCAGATATACTCCCGACTAAGAAAAAAATCCCCCATATTTCAGGGCTTTTCCCCGTTGCTTTTTCTACGTATTCCCTGACATTTTAGAACTCAACTAGAAATCCAACTCAATTTGTGAGCAATCGGTAAATGGTAAGAGGAATATACCATACAGCAACCACCAGACGCCAGGTCAGGATGACCCCGCCAATCAGGCCGCCTATTATAAAGTTCACCGCAATAATACCAACCGTGCCGCCTAAGTCATATCCATGGGGAACCAGCCAGACAAACATCCGGCGAATCCCAAAGGGAATCCCGCAACAGAGCCAGACATAAAAATATTCCGTTTCGCCGTTTTTGGTAAAAACAGACTTGAAGATCAAAAACAGAAACAGTGCGATTACCAAGGTCAAAACTGTATGTTTCAAAAAATCTTTCCAAATCTCTCCGCGTGTCATCCTATCCCTCCATCATGTGTTGTAAGTACAGTCTCTATAAATCCGTATTTTGAATCGGCACTTCTGTTCACCGTGCTTTCTCCGCCAGGAGACAAAGCCAATGTTGTTTCCGATTTACATGTGCGGCTATCCGGGAAAAGCCTGCATCCTGTAAGTATTGCATCAACTGCTCCTGTGTAAAGATACGCATTCCATCGATAATGTCAGTCCATTTTTCGTCTGCCTGTTTTGTCCCGTCCGATTCATTCACGATCATAAATGTCCCGCCCGGTTTAAGTACCCGCCAGACTTCTTGAAAGCTCTCCACCGGCCCCGGCCAGAAATAGACCGTTTCAAAGGCTGTGATCACATCAAATGTCGCCGCTTCAAAGGGGAGACGAGACACATCCCCCTGCACAACGTTACATCTCCCAGCCTGCACCTCATTCCGATTGAATTGCTTTGTTTTATCGCAAGCGACCTTGGAATAATCCAGGGCTGTCACTCTTGCCGCCGGAAACCGCTTTAAAAGCGCTGCGGTATTGCGTCCTCCACCACATCCGAAATCTGCGACCATAGAATGCGCCGCCACCGGTATATCTGGAAAATAGGAAAGTCCCCAATCGGAAACAGCAGCATGGCCCTGATTCATACTGTTGACCATCATTTTCCCCATCCAGCCATCCGGCTTTCGGGTATTGTTAAAAAACTGTTTGAGAATCCCCATGGAATAACCTCCTTGCTCTCTTACTGAGTTTCCATTCACTAACTGATTTTATTATATAGGAACTCTACCAAAAAATCTATTGATTTTTCAAGGATATATGATTGTTGGAAAATCCATAGGGAAAAACAGCATGAACACGCAGAAATGAGATCGGGACATCGGTATCACTTTGTAGAAAAAGTAAATTCCGTTTCAAGGGGCAGAAGTATTCACACTCGGCTACCCTTCCAACCAAGGGAAAACACCTCGATATTTCAGGGTGTTTTCCCTTTACTTTTTCTACGCATACCCGCTTACACTTCATAGAATAATGTCACGAACTTGTGGACGCACTCTCCCAAAACAGTGATACGCTTTATATTTTCCTGTCGTAATAAATGAACGTGAGAATATCAGAAAACAGAGATAAGGCAAACGCTAACATAAGGCCAGAACCGACAAAAATAAGGCTTTCCAGATTTGCAACTTTTGCAGCAATAAAACATCCCCCGGCCAGTATAAGGTTTCCATACTTCGCAAGCTGAAAAGCACGGCTGGAATTTTTCAAAAGTACAAGCTGGTTCCGTTCGTCCATTTCGTTCGTTTTATCCTCTGCGGACATTTGTTTAGAAAAGCTCCGTATGATCAGGCCGCCAGCTATCAATAAATCCACACTGATTAAAACCCAATCTGTCCATTTTCTCCCAAATTGGAACCCTATAAGCAACAAACTTAAGCCGATTAGGGCCAGAAATAATCCAGATAGAAAACTTTTGCGATTATAAATCTTCACGTCTTTCATCCTCCAATGCTTTATTTTCTTTTAAGCAGCATAAGTCCTCAATCGTTACACCAAATGTCTCAGCTATCCGATAGGCCAGCATAAGAGACGGGGCGTACTGTTCTTTTTCGATTGAAATAATCGTGCGGACAGAAACATGCACCTGCACAGCTAATTGTTGTTGCGTCATTTTGGCCCGTGTCCGCAATTCTTTTACCCTTGTTTTCGTTTCATGCACCTCCCAAATATGAAGTTAACTTCGTATGAAGTTGATTTCATGTTATCATAGATGGTTCCATTTGTCAACCAGAAAGATGAAGGTTGCTTCACATTAAAAAAGGCCGTATGCCCTTTTATCGCATACAACCCTGCATTATATAAAGAAAACGATTGCGTCAACCATCGTTATGGTCATCATCTTCCTGTGTGCTTATTTTCCTTTTTGTAATCACTGCATAATAGGCACCGACACAGACGCCTATTAACAGACCGATGGGGATATTCTTTAAAACAGCGCCCCAAATAAAACCTAAACTGATGCCTATGCCTAAACATATAGGCGTTTTATTTGGTTGATTCCTGTTATGCTCACAATCTTTCATGCAACCTACCTCCTTAGCAGTCTTTATCTAAATATTTTTTGCTTTAACAAAAGCCATGGAAGTGTTTAACCGATTCATATAGATTCCGTTATATGCCCATACCATCACTCAAGCCCTGACTTCTCAAATACCACAAGACCGCATTCATAGGGGTGGTCGTAATAATATGCTTCTGTTCCTCGTGATTTGTGAAGCAGTATTTTATAGACGATCAGAAAATCACCACCACCGGACAGAATCATCAGCTCCGCAAGGGCCAACCAAAATAGACTATGTAACATGCAGGCGACCGCCATAAGACCGAATCCTAACACCAGTGTCGGCATCAGGCCCCCAAAAATATACTGCCACCGGCTTAAAGATTCTGCACAGGTGCAGTAGGGGGTAAGCATTGACCAAATTACACCAAAGTCAATGGATTTCAAACGTTTTTTGGCAAAACAACCCCAGGTCAGGCCGTGAATCAACTCATGAATCACAATCAAAGCGATAATCATGAGCAGCATTACAGCACCATCCCAAGCTGTAAATGTTGCCGCACTATTGGGGACAGTCAGGAGGAACAACCATAGAGCCAGTGCCATAAAAGGAGCCATTACCAGGATAGCCAGGACATTCGCGGCCAAGACCCCCACGGTTAAATCATACTTGATATATCCGTTTGCAATCATTGTATCACAGATCGCATCGAAGTTTTTCTTCCTCTGCTGCTCTTTCCGAGACAGCTTCCGTTCTTTCTTTTGCATTTCTACCGCTCCTTGAATTTATTGTTTTTTATTCTACCATAAGTACAGTGGTTTGGAAATATCATTGCAGAGCGATTCAGTTAATTAGAATCCTTCCAGTCAATTCCGTCAATTAAATTGCAAGGGACAAGGCCAGATATTCAGGGCCTTGTCCCTTCACTTTTCGACGCATGCTCCCGGTGTTTCCTCGCCCACCGCTTTTTGCTCTGGCGCTTGCGTTTCTCCGCACAGCCTGGACAGTATAGGCAGTTGGGTCATGTTTACGAACACCGATTGTATCGGAACTTGTAAATTGTACCATATAAAAGGTTATAATCTTAAAATAAGTTGCTTTAAAATCACTTCCAGGTTTGAAATATCTTGGAGACCTTCCGCATACACATAGTCCTTCCACTTGTATCCGTTCCCAGAAACTTATATGATATTCCGGATACCTTCACATATCCGCCTTGCAACCAGAGGATTGTTCATCGTATATAAATGAATCCCTTCAACATCGCTGACCAGCAGATCAATGATCTGACTTAATGCATAGGACATTCCCGCATCAAAAAGCGCCTCCTTATTTGATTCATATGCCTGAATGATTTTTTGAAATCGTACCGGAAAGGTTGCACCACACATGGTAATCATTCGCTTTATTTGCGCGGCATTAATCACGGGCATGATGCCTGGAATTACCGGAGCCTGAATGTCGGCAATCCTGCAAGCCTCCTGAAAGCGAAAGAACGCATGATTGTCAAAACATAATTGTGACAGCAGCACCTCCGCGCCTGCGTTTACTTTTGCTTTTAAGTGCTTGATCTCACAGACCTTATCCTCCGATTCAGGATGACACTCCGGGTAACAAGCTCCTAAAAAACAAAAATCCCACTTGTCTTTCATGTACGCAATCAAATCCGATGCATGGAGAAACGATTCTTTTTCCCTCATATTCGGGTTTTTATCCCCACGAAGCGCAAGGACGTTTTGCAGACCGGCGTTGGTAAGAACTCTGGCAAACTCATCGATTTCTGCTTTATCATAGTGCAGACAGGTTAAGTGAACCACCGGCTCCACATGATATTCCTGCTTGATCCGTTTTGCAAGTTCTATGGTGCGGTTGCGGTTGGCACCGCCTCCCGCACCAAATGTTACGCTGATATAATCGGGATTCAATTCGCATAACACAGACAGTGTTTTGTCAATGTTCTTCAATTCACTGTCCTTTTTTGGGGGGAATATTTCAAAGGACAAGGTCTTTTTAGAAGGGGTTTCCTGATTCTGTTTTGTTTGATATAGTTCTGAAATCTTCATCTCGTTATGCGTCTTTCCGGATGACTTTTGCAGCCTCTACCATATGTGTAAGACTTTCCTCTGTTTCCGGTATCCCCCTTGTCTTTAATCCGCAGTCAGGATTGACCCATAGCTTGGTTCGGTCGATTTTGGTGAGCATGGTATGAAGGGCCACAACAATTTCCTCCACCGAGGGAACCCTTGGGGAATGTATATCATACACTCCTGGCCCCACTTCTGTTTCAAAGTTGTGTTCCTGCAACGAAGTCAGTATTTGTAAATCCGAACGGGATGCTTCAAATGTAATCACATCGGCGTCCATATCGTCAATCGCTGGAATAATGTCTGTGAACTCACTGTAACACATATGTGTATGGATTTGTGTTTCCGGGCGGACACCGCTGTGTGTCAGGCGGAACGCAGGAATGGCAAAATCCAAATATTCCTTTTTCCAGTCTGATTTCCGAAGTGGCAGCTTTTCCCGAAGGGCCGCCTCGTCAATCTGTATGATTTTAATTCCGTTCTTCTCCAAATCCAATACCTCATCCCGGATGGATAGGGCAATTTGGGAAATGGATTCCTTGATAGAAATATCCTCTCGTGGAAATGACCAGTTGAGGATGGTTACCGGGCCGGTGAGCATTCCCTTTATGGCTTTGTTCGTCAAGGACTGCGCATAGACAGACCACTCAATCGTAATGGGTTTTTCACGATAGACATCGCCCCATATAATAGGAGGCTTGACGCATCTCGTACCATAAGACTGTACCCATGCTTTTTCTGTAAATAGAAAGCCGCCTAATGCTTCGCCAAAATACTCTACCATATCGTTTCGTTCATATTCTCCATGAACCAGCACGTCCAGTCCGATTCCTTCCTGCCATCTGACGCACTCCGCAATTTTCTTTTTGGTAAACTCCTTGTATTCTGTTTCCGATACTTCGCCTTTGCGGTAAGAGGATCGCTTTGCTTTTACATCGTTTGTCTGGGGGAAAGAGCCAATGGTTGTAGTTGGAAATTCCGGCAGGGCAAGTTTCTGTTTTTGCAATACCTGCCGCTTGCCGCGACTGGGTTTTCTGATATAATCATCTTCGGTTATCCGGGAAAGCCTTTTATGCACCGCTTCATTCACGCAATCTCTTGCTTGCTCAAACAGCTTTTTGTTTTCCTGATAAGATGACGCTGCATGATAGTCCTCACATTGGGCAAGTTCTTTCAGCTGCGCAAGTTCGTCCAGTTTTTCTTCTGCAAATGCGAAATACGATGTATAGTGTTTGGATAACCTATGTTCATGCTTTAATGTGTAGGGAACATGCAGGAGTGAACAGGAGGTTGATAATACGCATTGGATGTTTTTGGCTTGCAATGTCTTTACCATCCGCAAGGTTGGCTCATAATGGTTCTTCCAAATATTTTTTCCGTTAATTACCCCGGCAAATAACCGCTTATCCTGCGGAAAACCATATTCCTCAATCAAGGAAACGTTCTTTTTTCCCTCAATCAAATCCAAGCCAATCCCGTCAAAGGGCATGGCAAGCAGCTCCTGATAAAAATCCCTGACATCTCCGAAATACGTTTGCAACAGAACATGGCACTTTCTTTTTTCGGAAAGAATCGCATCATACAGTTGCCGGAATAGGGCAATATCTTCCTGAGCCATATCCTGCACAAGAGCCGGTTCGTCAAACTGAATCCATGGGATTCCAATTTCTTCACACGAGCGAAGAAAGGCCTGATAGGCTTTCGCAACGGAACCTGCAATATCCTGCAAGCTTTTTTTGCCTGTATATCGGCATAATTTAAGTAAGGTATAGGCACCGATTATAACAGGTTTTGTTTCAATTCCCAGAGCTTTTGCTTCTTTGTATTCTTCAAACGGCTTGTTCCCGGCAAGCGTGATTTTCATATCATCCTCGATTTCAGGAACAATGTAATGGTAATTGGTATTAAACCATTTTTTCATCGCAAGAGCCTTGACATCTCCATAAGTTCCCTGGTATCCTCGTGCCATTGCAAAATAGGTATCCAAATCCGACAGGTTCAATTCCTTGTAGCGTTTGGGAATGAGGTTGAATAAAACCGCTGTGTCCAGCACCATATCATAATATGAAAAGTCATTACAGGAGATATAGTCAATGCCAGCCTGTCTCTGTGTATTCCAGTGTTTGGCCCGTAGCTCTTTTCCTGTCTGGAGCAATTCCTCTTCGGAAATTTCCTTTTTGAAATATTTCTCAGAAGCGAACTTTAATTCCCGTAATGTTCCGATTCTGGGAAATCCGATTACTGATGTCTGCATCATTTCCTCCTTTGTCCTATCCCTTATCTCGTAGTAGAATCTTCCAACTCAAACGAGAATGGGGAACCTGTGAAATCAAACCGGCTATACGCCAGATATGATCGTTGTTATCAGTATAAATCACAGGACTGGATTTGTATAATAGATATAAACATCGGCTATCCATAGTTTTAAACTATGGATAGCCGATGATCAATCCATGAGGAGGGAAGAATTAGACGCTTTCACGATAATTTGACTTGCGGACTGCCCTGTGTTCGGCATCTACATAGTGTTTCAATGCCTCCAAGTAGGTCGTTCCCAACCTACTGATGCTACCTTTTTGGTGAGTAATATAACCAATGCGCATGTGGCTTTCTTCTGCGAGAGGAACCGCGATAATATCCTTGCCATTCAACTGTTCATCAATCACACCGCTGCATACCGTATATCCGTTTAACCCAATTAAAAGATTAAATAACGTTGCCCTGTCCCGTACCCGGATCTGTTTTTTTCGTTCTGAAACCGAGAAAATTTCTTCGGAAAAATAGAAGGAATTATGCTCCCCCTGCTCGAAGGATAGATAGGGATATGGGGCAAGCTGCTCGTTGGTTAGGATGGAACGGTCGGCAAACGGATGGTTTCGGCTGATAAACACATGCGGGGTTGCCACAAACAAAAGATGGAATTTCAAATCGTGGGATTTCAAAATCTTACTGAGCACTGCTTCGTTAAAATCATTCAGAAACAGGATACCGATTTCACTCTTCATGTGGGCCACATCCTCAATAATCTCATAGGTCTGTGTTTCCCGAAGAGAAAAATCATATTCATCCTGCCCGTATTCCTTAATTAGATCCACAAAGGCATTCACCGCAAAGGAGTAGTGCTGTGTGGAAACGCAAAACTGCTTTTTCCCACCATCGCGTCCTTTATACTTATCTTCCAGAATCGCCGCCTGTTCCAATACCTGCCGGGCATAACCTAAGAAATCTTCTCCTTCTTTGGAAAGGCGGATTCCTTTCTTTGTTCTGTGGAAAATTAGAATCTTCATCTCTTTTTCCAACTCACGGATGGCATTGGTAAGGCTTGGTTGTGAAATAAAGAGCTTGTCCGCTGCTTCTGTAATCGTTCCGGTTTCTGCCACTGCTACTATATACCGTAACTGTTGTAAGGTCATTGTGTTCACCCGCTTTCTAAGAAAACCAAGGCATCGTATCTTGCCAATATATGATTACCGCACCCAATATTGCATGAATTAGTATAACATGAATTTTTCTTGTTTCATAGGTTAGTCGTAGGATTAGCCACTTAAAATAAAAAGTAAATATCGTTTGAAGAAGTAGACGTATTAACACTGGATCACCTATCCAATCAAAGGAAAGTACCTCGATATTCCATTCGCATCGTGGTAAATGTATTATGTGTGATAGGCGTTGTAGGTCTGCTCTTTTTTCTTGCATTGGGTCTTTTCGCTAATTAAATGACATAAAATCGGAACATATTATCAAGTGAAAAGGACAAGGCCCGATGTTCAGGGCCTTGTCCCTTCGCTTTTCTATGCATGTTCCCTGTGTTTTCTCGCCCACCGTTTTTTGCTCTGGCGCTTGCGTTTCTCGGCACAGTCTGGACAGTATAGACAGTTGGGCCGTCTGGGAGAAAACAGCGTCCCGCATTCCCGGCAACGCAACGCCCGGCTCCGCTCCATCAGCTCGGCATAAAGTGCCGCGTCCAACGGGAGGACGGCTGCCTGAAACCATCGGCACAGCACGGAATAGGAAATGCTCTGCACACAGACACATTCCTCGCCATCGTCCAGCAGGAGGCAGTTTCCGTCACAGTAATTACAACACTCATGCGTGAGCCGCCGGGCCTTGCGGTACTGGCGGTAATTCATTCTCGGTATGTTCATATCTCCTGTATCCGCTCCTTTCCCGGCGTCACCCGCAAAATGCTATCCACATTCTGCTTGATAATGCCGTATTCTTTCAGCTCTTTCTTTACCTCGTTATACTGTTCTGACAGCCGTTCCCGTTCTCCGTCCAGCTTTTTATACTCGGCTTTGAGCGCATACAGATTGTGGAACTTCTTCACCCCTGCCTCTTTGAGCGCCTTTGCCGCCGCCTCATACAAGATCAGTTGGCTTTCATGCTGCCGCCGGAATGCGGCCTTGTCTTTGGCATTTCGCAGTTCCAGCGCCACAGGCCGGAGCTGCTTGTAGGCGGAGAGGTTTTTTATCAGCAGCGCCATTTCTCCAAGGCGGCGCTCCACAGCTTTCAGGGCAGCGGCGGCTTCGTCATTGGCTGTGCTGATCTCGTCCAGCCTGCTTTCCAAGCTCTCGTAGCTTTCAATCTGGTGTTCCGTCAGGAAGTTTAAGGCTTTGGCGGCCTGCTTCAAGTTGTAGAGCTTCGCCCACCGCGCATAGCCCGCCGATTGCTGGGCCTTGATATTGTTTTCAATCTCAATCCGCAAGGAAATTCTCTGTTCCGCTTTCCGCTTCTGCCCTCTGTCTACAGCCAGCCCCTTGATACGCCGGGTAATGGCTTCTTCCGTGTAGTCCTCACCCAGCGTCTTGCAGCGGGTGAAGCGGTCTTGACCGGGAGCGCGGAAAGAAACGAATTTGCCCGGTTTGATTTCATAGCCCTGCGTCTGCATGAACCGCAGGAAGTCGTCAAAGTCTTTGGCCTGCGGGATAGCGGCGTCGATGGCAATTTTCAGTTTGGCTTTCCAGCTCTTTCCCTTGCGCTGTGCGTCCCATTCGGCGTAGGACTTGCCCTTGTCCTTGCCCGGCTTCACCACGGACAGACCGTGTTCCCTGCACAGCCGGTCACTGGTTCGCCGGATATAGGCATAGCTGCGGCGATTGGAAATGTACTTGCGCTGGTTCACCATATCCACGGCGCAAAAAATGATGTGATTATGCAGATGCCCCTTATCTATGTGGGTGGTGATTACATAGGGATATTTCCCGCCCAGCACTTCATCGGCAAGCTGCCGCCCGATCTCATGGGCCTGCTCCGGCGTGTTTTCGCCCGGCTCAAAGGCTTGTATCAGGTGGTGAGCCAGATTGTTGCCTTTCTTGAACGCCTGATCTAACAGCATTTGAAATTCAATGTCCGCCGTTTCGTAGGAACAGCCAAAGGACGATACCAGCATTTTATCGTCCGTCTTGTCCGGGTTTTCGATGTAGTCAAGGGCTGCTTTCAGATTTACCTTGATAGGATGGATCTTTGTAACTGCCATATCTGTGCCAGCGCCCCCTTGATGTCCTCCACGTCCTGCGCGTACACAGCCCCGGTACTGTTGATACGCCTTGCAATCTGGTTGACGTTGACGCCGATCTTTTGAAGCTCCGCAGTCTGCGCCCGGATGTCGCTGGTGTCCACATGGACAATATAGCCGTCAATCAGCATTTTCCGGGCGTAGGCAGAAAAATTCATTGTGCCGAGCTGGGCCATCTTCTCTTGAATGAGCGCCCTTTCCTCCGGCGTCACGGGGACGCGCAGCACAAACTTCCGTGTTCGGTTTGCCATTTTCTCACCTTCTTTCATTCAGGGGTTTGGGGACTTCCCCAAGGTACAAACGGGAAGCCGTTTGCCGGGAGTGTGGCTACACTCCCTATGCTTGCTGTTTTTCTTTTCCTCCACTCCTAATACTCTGAGAAGCCATCAAACTACCCGCAAAATAGCGCTTTGGAAAGAAAAATTTGCAAAAAAATAAGAGGCCCTTGGCCTCCATACAACAAATGATAAACAAATGCCGAATCCGTTTGACGCATTCGCTTGACGGTCCGTGTCTACAGCACATCGTTAAACTTACCCGTTCTTTTGTTTTACCTTTGCAGAGAATACGGTATAAAAGATTCTGTCATACTACTTTCATACTATCAATTTAGAAGAGGTAAAACACGATGAAACAAAATTACAATGAAATCTTGCGGGAGTACCGCATCTACTTGACCGAACATGAAAAATCTCACGCAACCATACAAAAGTATGTTCGTGAGTTGGTTTGGTTTCTTTCATTTTTACAGGGGGAAGAACCTACAAAAGCAAAGGTGCTGGAATATCGAGAGCAACTGCAACAGAGCCACCATGCCCGCACCGTAAATGCCAAGCTGTCCGCCATTCATTCCTATCTGGACTACCTGGGGCTGGCGGCCTGCAAGGTGAGGTTTTTGAAAATCCAGCATACGGTATTTGTGGATGACAGCCGAGATTTGACCGAAGCGGAATACCACCGCTTGTTAGACGCTGCCAAAAGGAAAAAGGACAGCCGCCTGTATCATGTGATGCTTGCCATTTGCACCACCGGAATCCGGGTCAGTGAGCTTTCCTTTCTGACTGTGGAGGCATTGCACAAAGGAAAAGCGGAAATCCGCATGAAAGGCAAAATCCGCACCATTCTCTTGACAAAAGAGCTGTGCCGGAAATTGAACGCCTATGCCAAAGAAAAAGGCATCCGAACGGGGTATCTGTTCTGCACCCGTACCGGAAAGCCCTTAGATCGAAGCAATATCTGTCATGATATGAAAAAGCTGTGCCGGGCGGCGCGGGTAAATCCTGAAAAGGTCTTTCCCCACAATTTGCGGCACTTGTTTGCAAAATGCTATTATGCCATCAAAAAGAATCTGGCATATCTTGCGGATATTTTAGGACACGCCTCCGTGGACACCACGCGTATCTATGTAGCTATGGGCACACGGGAACATGAGCGAACCTTACAGCGGATGCATCTGATCTCATAGCACCACGGAATAATGATTCTGTGGTTCCATGGCCCCCTTGCTCAGTTACAAGTAGAACTGATTAGCTCTATTATAAGTGTATCAGAGCAGATTTTCAACCATTTATTACATATAGAACAGCAAAATAAATACGAAAAATAGACCTGCACCGCGAAATATGTGCGCAGGTCTGCTTTTTATGCCTGTCAGAACGCCCTTAGTTGATTAAAATAATAATTTTCTTCCTAGAAGCAGTAACGATTACCCCAGAATCATTATTCTGCGGTAATTGAATCGTTCAGAAAAGGAAAGTTTGTGGTTAGGATATTCCCTTTGAAATGGCAGGAGGTGAATAAAGTGGAAGAAAGATGGTCGGTAGAATTGTTGGAGTGCTTGGCCCAGAAGGCCGGATGTGGGTATCTGTCGGATTTGCGGTATCTCAGCCCATGGGAGCAATTCCATCTGTCCAGGGAGCTTTTACATGTTCCTTCGGAAGCCTTTTCGCTAAAAACGTGGAATGACGCCTTGGCTTATCTGACGGGTCTTTCCCAGCAAGCGGATGCATCCGCCGCGAAAGAAACGTTGATGAAGCATCTATCGGAACACTGTAGCGGTTTGCAACGTCATCCGAGCCGAGAATGAATTTGAATAGAAAGGTGGTTAGAATGCTATGCAAATTACTGTTGTAGGCGCAGGTTATGTGGGGTTATCTCTTGCCACTCTGTTAGGCCAAAAGCATGAAGTAATAGTGCTTGATATTGATGAAGAAAAGGTTGCGAAAGTTAATTCCCGTATTTCTCCCGTTCAGGACGTATATCTCGAAAAGTTTTTTGCCGAAAGAAAACTAAATTTGACAGCCACTGTAGATACGGCAATAGCATATAAAGACGCCGAGTATGTAATTATTACAACACCTACTAATTATGAGGATGAAACCAATAGCTTTGATACTCATGCGGTTGATTCCACCATAGAAATTTGTATGGCAAATAATGATCATTGCATTATGATCATCAAAAGTACGGTTCCTGTTGGGTATACAAGGAGTGTGCGAAAAAAATATAACACCAGCCACATTCTATTTTCCCCTGAATTTTTAAGAGAAACGAAAGCCCTATACGACAATTTGTACCCTTCCAGAATTGTTGTTGGTACAGATATTGCAGACCCTGCTATGGTTATCCATGCACAGGTTTTTTCAACCATCTTGCAAGAGTGCGCAAATAAAGAAGATATTCCCGTCTTGATTATAGGGCTTGATGAAGCAGAAGCCGCTAAACTTTTCGCTAATACTTATTTAGCCATGCGTGTTGCGTTCTTTAACGAATTGGATACCTTTGCAGAAATGAATGGGTTAAGTACAAAGAACATCATAGATGCAATTTGTCATGATCCTCGAATTGGTAAGCATTATAACAATCCATCTTTTGGCTATGGCGGATATTGCCTCCCGAAAGATACAAAGCAGTTGAAATCAAGTTTTCATGATATTCCTGAAAATTTGATTACCGCTGTGTGTCAGGCAAACCACACCAAAAAAGGCCATGTCATAAAGGGAATTCTGAATAAACATCCTGGCACAGTTGGTATTTACCGCTTAACGGCAAAGTCTAATTCTGACAATTTCCGTTCAAGTGCTGTTTGGGGTGTTATGGAGGGGCTTTCCAAAGAAAAACAAGAAATTGTAATATATGAACCCTTATTAGGCGATGCCGCAGAGTTTATGGGTTATAAGGTTGTACATTCTTTTGCGGAGTTTAAGCGTTCATGTGATGTTATTGTTGCTAATAGAGTTTCCAGTGAACTCTCGGAAGTTATGTATAAGGTTTATACAAGAGACATCTTTGGAAGAGATTGACCCGGCGAGGCGGTGATTGTAATGTACACATTTTTCTTGATGGTCGAGGATTATATCAAAACTCATAACCTTCACCTCTTTATGTTTTTCTTCGCATTCATTTTCATTCGATGGGGAATAGTATTTTTCCATGCTATTCGATATAAGCCATATGATTATGAAGATAAAGAAATAAATTATTTTACATCGGTGCTGCTCCCAGTCGTTGACGAACCATTAGATCTATTTTATAGTGTTCTGATGAAAATAGCACGCCAGAATCCGTCTGAGATTATAGTTGTCATTAATGGGCCAAAAAACGAGGGGCTTGAAAACCTGTGTGTAGATTTCAACAGGAATTTACCAATTTGCTTTACTCCTATTCAGCATTATTATACACCTGTTGCCGGTAAGAGAAATGGGATCCGTGTGGCAATGGAGCACATTAATCCGAATTCCGATATAACAGTGCTTGTGGATAGTGATACGGTATGGACAGAGGATACTTTGTCCGAGTTGCTGAAGCCTTTTGCTTGTGATCAAAAAATTGGCGGTGTTACAACCAGACAGAAAATACTTGATCCTGACCGCAAACTCGTAACCATGTTTGCAAATTTGCTTGAAGAGATCAGAGCTGAAGGAACGATGAAAGCAATGAGCGTTACAGGCAAAGTGGGCTGCCTTCCCGGCAGGACAATTGCTTTCCGTACTCAGATTTTGAAAGATGTGATGTATGACTTTATGAATGAGACATTCATGGGATTTCACAAAGAAGTATCCGATGACAGAAGCCTCACAAACCTGACGCTCCGAAAGGGGTACAAAACAGTTATGCAAGACACCTCAGTAATTTATACAGATGCGCCCACCGAATGGAAAAAATTTATCAGGCAGCAGTTAAGATGGTCGGAAGGTTCACAGTATAACAATCTGAGAATGACTCCTTGGATGTTAAAAAACGCCAAGCTGATGTGCTTTATTTACTGGTCAGATATGATTAGTCCGATGATGCTGGTTAGCGTTTATGCCAATACTATAATTTGCAAGGTGTTAAATATACTTGGCTGCGCGATTCCAACATTGGCATATACCGCTCCATGGTGGCAGATCATTCTCTTTATTCTTCTTGGTTGTATCATTAGTTTTGGTTCACGAAATATTAAGGTTATGAGAAGTGTGAAGTGGTATTATACATTACTGCTTCCAGTATTCATCCTTGTTTTAACTGTTGTCATGGTTCCTATCCGATTGCTAGGCCTTATGCTCTGCTCTGACGATATGGAATGGGGCACCCGGAAATTGGAGGAGGACAATGATAAAGTGGAAGTTCCTTAATTGCATTTGTATATTCGCGGCTGCTATATTTATATTATGGGTTGGTTGCAACGAACAGCCTGTCGATACCGAGAAGGCCGATGGCTCTGACAGCATTGCGTCTATTGAGGCTCCGAGTAATAGTCAAGCTACACTGGAAGAACCAACTACGGAATCTATTGTAACAGAATCCTCAGTTGTCGAGTCTGAATATTATCCTATTACAGAGGGACAAAGATATTTGGGCGTTTATGTTCAAGGCCCCGAAGAGACTGATGTTTTAGCTGACAGCATCAATACTTTAGCTTGGTTTGATCGTTTTGATCAGACAAGTGATTACAAGATTTCTTTATGTTTAGACGACAATAAATATATAGCGTTTATCACTTTGCAGCCTACCGACTGGGACTTAAAATTGGTTTCTGACGGGTATTATGATGATTTAATTATTGAATATTTTAAGAAACTCTCTTCGGATAACAGAGCCAATACAGAACTTTTTGTTCGATTAGCGCATGAAATGGAAATGAGGCCCTCTTACAAATCTGGTTGGTACAGTTGGCAAACAGATGATGCTCACGCATATGTAAACGCTTGGGTTCACATTGTGAACTTGGGTAGGGAATATGCTCCCAATGTTAAGTGGGTATGGTCTCCCAACAGGGCAGACGAATACACAACGAAATATTATCCAGGTGATGAGTATGTTGATTATGTCGGATTGACATTGAATAACACATTGGATTCCCGTGAGAGTTTTCAGCAATTCTATGAAAATGAAGGTCAAAGAGACTATTTGGAAGCATATAATAAGCCAATTATTTTTGGAGAGATCGCGGAGCATAGCACCAGTGATGAAGTTCGCAATGAATACATACAATCTGTTTTTGATTATCTTGGAACCTACGATAAATGCATCGGTTTTATTTTCTTAAATCAAGATATAGAAAGTGCAAGACAATACAAGTTTACAGATTGCGAATTGATATTAGATACATTTATTGAGAATGCGAGGGATTACATTTGTGCGAAATAAGAAGTTTACAAAGTATCAGATCATGACGAGAGTTGGAACGATTATCAGCATTTTACTGTTTGTTGTCCTTGGATTTTGTATCGAAGTTATTTTCTAAAAAAATGGAGAAAGTGAAAGATGGAACATCAAACCAAAGGAACGTTGCGCAATCAGGCCGTCATTACATCAGCCGGATCGCCCCGAGCAACCACACCGCGGTTCGTAAGGTATTGGATGGGAGCAATTCCCCCTAACGCTGATCCCATTGGCGGTTTCAGGAGGGAGCCGTCATGTGTAGAACGGGATATCGACCAACGGAAATGGGAGTAACACCGTTAAAAAAAACATCCCCCGGCCCGTGGGAAATGTGGCCGGAACCATGAATTTGCGTATGCAATAAAATATCATACTATTTTTTTGTTCGCCCGGAGGGTTTATGCCCTTCCGGGCGAATTTTGTTATTTCCTTCGGCCCGCTCTATCGGTCAAACACTTTTTCAAAATTTTTTTAAAAAAGTGGTGTTTGGCGGGTAGCTGGAGGCCTTTCAACAGTAACTTTGGCGGAAAGGGAGAAAACCACCGAAATCCCCCACAGAAAGGGGGTGAAAAGATGGAAACGATCCCCCGCAATGATTTTATCCTGCGGCACCGCTATGATGCTTTCTGCAAAGCGGTACTCCGCAATGAGGCTAAAAGCTACTGGTCGGAGATGGCGCATCGCCACGAACGTGAAAAGTCGCTGGATGCTCTGACACAAGAGGAAATGGACAAGCTCTCAGTCGTGGATGATTACCCCAGCGACAGCTACGTTTTTTCGTCGTATGGGTATGACCTGCTGATCGACAACGAGCTTGTAGCCGAGGCGTTCGCCAGCCTGCCGGAACAGGAACAAAGCATTTTGATTTTGCACTGTGTTCTGGATTTGGCAGACGGAGAAATCGGCAGCCTCATGGGAATGTCCCGCAGCGCCGTACAGCGTCACAGGACAAGGACCCTGAAACAGTTGCGTATGAAATTGATGGCGTTCATGCCAGAGGGAGGTAAACGCGGATGAAGGAACCTACATTCAACGGCAGAGAGCTTCTTCCCCTTTCGGTGATGGAAGCTGCCCACGCTGGGGATGCAATGGCTATGGAGCAAGTGCTGCGGTACTATGAGGACTACATAAACAAGCTCTGCATCCGCACCTTGTATGACAGCAACGGCATCCCCTATGTGTGCGTGGACGAGTATATGAAGCACCGTTTGGAAATCAAGCTCATTCATTCCATCATCGTTGCCTTGAAGTAACGACCCGGCCACGGTAACGGAAATGTCTTATTACTCTCTTTCCGCATTTCCGCCGGCTCGGTGGCTGATGTATGTACCTTGACAAATACGCCCGCAGGACAATGGCGGCGCGTCATAGGGCATACGGACACATTCTGTCTACACCGAGCCGGACGGCGGGTGCGCCATGATGCTGGTTTCTACGAAAACAGCGGAGCGACAACCACCCAGCCGCAAAATAAGCGTAGCTGCTTATGGGCGATGACGTGCAGGCAGGACAATGATACTCCCTTACAGCCACAGTCCGAGCGTTAAAAGCGTCACAGGCAATGGGTAGGGCCGTGTGAGAACCACACGGGGGTGAAAAGCCCGTGGAGCTGGGCCGCCAGCCGTCCGTGTTTTGCCCACATTTACAAGGAACCTTTGCTTTGAACAGAAGGAGGCCATATTATGAGTAATAACGATGTGCCTATTTGGGAAAAGTATACGCTTACCATTGAGGAAGCGTCGAAATATTTTCGCATTGGAGAAAACAAACTGCGTCGGCTTGCCGAGGAAAACCCATCCGCTGGCTGGGTGATTTTGAACGGCAACCGCATCCAGATCAAACGGCAAAAATTTGAAAAAATCATTGATTCTCTTGACACAATCTAGTGAAAAAGAGCCTTGACTATGCTATAATACTCTTAAAGCGTGTCAAGGCTCTTTCCGTCATGGAAAGGAGCATGACGAAATGTCAAAAAAAGAACGAGATGAAAAAAGGCGGGACAGCAAAGGCCGCCTTTTGAAATCTGGAGAGAGCCAGCGAACAGACGGAAGATACGCCTACAAATATACGGATACCTTTGGAGAACCGAAGTTTGTGTACTCATGGAAGTTAGTCCCTACGGACAAAATCCCTGCCGGAAAACGCCCGGATATTTCTCTGCGTGAGAAAATCAAGCAGATACAAAAAGACCTTGACGATGGGATTGACACCATCGGTAAGAAAATGACCGTGTGCCAGCTATATGAAAAGTATATCCGGCAGCGGGGCAATGTGAAACGGGGAACCCATAAGAGCCGCCAGCAGTTAATGAAACTTCTGTCCGAGGATAAAATCGGAGGGGCCAGCATCGACAGCGTGAAGCTGTCTGACGCCAAAGAATGGGCCTTGCGTATGCAGGAAAAGGGCGTGGCCTATCATACCATCTGCAACGGCAAGCGTTCCCTGAAAGCCATTTTTCACATGGCCGTACAGGACGATTGCCTCCGCAAGAATCCCTTTGACTTCCAGATCAATGAGGTTATCAACGACGATACCGTACCAAAGGTGCCGCTTACCCCTGCACAGGAAAAGGAGCTTTTGGGCTTCATGCAGAGTGACCCCGTTTATGCCAAGTATTATGACGAGGTATTGATTCTGCTGGAAACCGGACTTCGCGTTTCCGAACTCTGCGGCCTGACGCCTGCCGACCTGAATTTTGACAAGCGGTTTGTGAATGTAGACCACCAGCTTTTGAGAAGCACCGAGGACGGCTACTACATCGAAGCGCCAAAGACAGACAGCGGTTATCGCCAGGTGCCTATGAGCGCAGCGGCCTACAAAGCATTTCAGCGTGTGTTGCACAGGCGAAAGGACGGCAAAGGCGTTGTGGTGGACGGGTATAAGGGATTCCTGTTCTTAAATCGGGACGGACTGCCGAAAGCGGCTGTCAACTATGATTCCATGTTTCAGGGCCTTGCCAAGAAGTTCAACAAGTTCCATGCGGAACCGCTGCCGGAGGTCATGACGCCACACACCATGCGGCATACATTCTGTACCAGAATGGCAAATGCGGGCATGAACCCCAAGGCATTGCAGTACATTATGGGGCATTCCAATATCGTTATGACGCTGAACTATTACGCCCACGCCACGTTCCATTCCGCACAGGAGGAAATGGAACGGCTGCAAGCCAAGTCACAGACCGCCGCCGCAGTCAACGCGCAGCCTGCGTCAGAGAGCGCCCAGGAATCCAAGGCCGCATAAGATACGCAGAATGTACTACTGTTTGTACTACGTTTGAGAACGAAAACATGAGGGGTAATAAGAATGTTTGTGAGGTTCTTCCGATAGGAAAAATGCCGGAAAAGCCCGAAGTTAAGGGCTATACCGGCATATAAGAACATCTAACGAGATAATTGGAAATCTATTAAATGATTATATAGAAGTATTATATCAGATCCTTTGCTGAATCACAGTTTAAATTGTATAAGTTGAGCCTCTGTCCCGCTCCCGGAAGATGGCGGAGGCTCAACCTATACTCTTAATTACCAAATTTACCCGAACGCACATCTTGCGGTGCCCCTCCCAATATGGTAAAATGCTAATGTCACTGAATCACACCTTATATAGGTTCAAAATAGGTTGAACGTTTCTACCAACTACCGGAATAGTTGACTATAAGGCTGGTTGGTATTTTTATGGGAAAAGGAGTGTTGTTCATGAGTTCAAATTCAAGTAACTATGATGTCATCATCATCGGGGCGGGGCCTTCCGGTATTTTCTGTGCCTATGAGCTGATTCAGCAGAAACCGGATTTAAAGATCCTGATGGTCGAGAAGGGGCGCAGAATCGAAAACAGGACGTGTCCGAAGAGGACGACCAAGACTTGCGTGGGATGCAAGCCATGTTCCATTACCACCGGTTTTGCCGGAGCGGGTGCATTTTCCGACGGCAAGCTGTCACTCTCTCCAGACGTGGGCGGGAATCTCCCGGAGATTCTGGGGTATGATAAGACAGTGGAGCTCTTAAAGGAATCCGATAACATCTATCTGAAGTTCGGCGCCGACACGAATGTATACGGCATCGACAAGCAGAAAGAGATTCAGGAGATCCGCAGAAAGGCGATTAACGCCAACTTAAAACTGATCGAATGTCCGATCCGCCATCTCGGCACAGAGGAAGGCTACAAGATCTATACCCGCCTTCAGGAGCATTTACTGGCTCAGGGCGTTGAGATGGAATTCAACACCATGGTAAAGGATATTATTATAGAAGATAACGAGGCGAAGGCTATCGTTACCGATAAGGGCGAGACGTATTACGCGCCGGAGATCGTATCTGCCATCGGCCGCGAAGGCTCTGACTGGTTCAGCCATATCTGCGACGCGCACGGCATCGAGACCCGCGTCGGAACTGTGGACATCGGAGTCCGCGTAGAGGTCCGCGACGAGATCATGGAGTTCTTAAACAAGAATCTCTATGAAGCGAAGCTGGTCTACTATACCCCGACCTTTGATGACAAGGTGCGTACCTTCTGTACGAATCCTTCCGGTGAGGTCGCCACAGAATACTACGAAAACGGACTGGCCGTTGTCAACGGGCACGCCTATAAATCCAAGGAATACAAGACAAACAACACGAACTTCGCGATTCTTGTCTCCAAGAACTTCACGAAGCCGTTCAAGACGCCGATCGAATACGGCAAGCACATCGCCCAGCTCAGCAATATGCTCTGCGACGGCAAAATTCTGGTTCAGACCTTCGGTGATTTCCAGCGCGGCAGACGTACCACGGAAGAGCGCCTCTGCCGCAACAACTTAATTCCGACCTTAAAAGACGCGGTTCCCGGCGATTTATCTCTGGTATTCCCGCACCGCATCATGGTCGATATTAAAGAAATGCTGCTGGCCTTAGACAAGGTCACCCCGGGTATCGCCAGCGACGAGACACTGCTTTACGGTGTGGAAGTAAAATTCTACTCCAACAAGGTTGTAGTCAATTCTGACTTCGAGACCAGTGTCACGGGACTTCGCGCCATCGGAGACGGCGCCTCCGTTACACGCGGGCTTCAGCAGGCATCTGCCAACGGAATCAGCGTGGCGAGAAGTATCCTGAAAAAAATGGAGAGTTAGGAATCATCATATAATCTATCATGGATAACAAATAAAGCGTGGAAACGCCGAGCAGATTCTTCTCGGTGTTCTCACGCTTTTTATTTGTTGCAGAGATAAATGGTCTCCCCCACGCACTGGCACCTATTTATTCAAACAGGACGCACTCATAATCGCAGTATCCGGCCGATTCCTCATTTTCACGCGAGCAGGACCACAGGCAGAGCTTCGCTCCTGTCCAGGTGGCCCGGCACAGCTTAAATACCGCCTCCAGCTTCTGGAACACGGTGCCATCGGCGGACCATGAAAACTGGTATGTCTTGTCCCCGGAGACAGAAAGCTTCAGCCACAGGCTGCTGCCGGCCGCGGGTGCCTTAAGGACACAGCGCTCCTCCGCTTCACCGAGGAACATTTTCTCTGAAACGGTCCCCTCATAGCAGCGAAGCTCCGGTCCGTCCGGCCCCTGATATAAGCCGGCATAAGCGTAGGAATGGCCCACCATGCCGATGCCGCCGAAATCTCCGTTCTTATCTCCGTGGAGTTCCAGCCTGGCTATCATGGAAAACTCCTTTTGCTGGGGGATCTGGGTCAGCACATTGGGGGCGTACCACAGGAGATTGTCCCTGTCCGGATTTCTGCGGCAGTACAGCCTTAGATGGCCCGGTGCGGCGGTCAGGGAATAGTTTTCCGGATTGGGATTTGCCTGCCACTGCCACTGGAGACCCAGGGTCTCCGAAGAGAAATCATCCGCACGCGCTATCTCATACTCCGGCATGCCTTCCGCCGGCATTTTCCATTCCGCCACAGGCTCGCCGATTCCGTCTCCGTCCGTATCCTGTCCCATAAACGGCCATCCGTCCACAAAACACATGGGCTGAAGATGGATGATTCTCCCCAGTTCCAGGACATCCTGAAAATGGATGAACCAGTCCCTTCCGTCCGGGGCCGTTATCCAGCCGCCCTGGTGAGGGCCATTGATGGGGGAATTGCCCTGACGCATGACGATCTTATACTCATAAGGGCCGTACACAGACGTGGATCTAAGGCAGGACTGCCATCCGTTCTCCACTCCGCCGGACGGCATTAAAACGTAATAGTATCCATCTTTTTTATACATCTTCGGCCCCTCTGTGGTCGGGGCGATCTGCTCGCCGTCGAAGATCAGGACCGGTTCGCCGATGAGTTCCCGGCAGTCGGGGTCGATCTCCACCACCATCAGGCGGTGCTTAACCCCAGCCCTGCTGCCCGCGTAGGCAAAGATCATGTATGCCTTCCCGTCATCATCCCAGAAAGGACACGAATCGATCCAGCCCTTTCGTTCGCACAGCATGTTCAGCTGGAATTCTCCATAGGGATCGCGGCTTCTGGCCACCAGAATCCCTTCGTCCACCAGAGGGATAAACACGATGAAGGTTCCGTTGTGGTAACGGATCGCCGGTGCCCAGGTTCCGGATCCATGGGAAGGCACCGCGTATTTTTCATACGGCAGCTCCTTCACACAGTAGTTGATCAGTTCCCAGTGCACCAGATCCTTCGAATGCAGGAGAGGTACCCCGGGAAAATAAGTAAAGGAAGACGCCACCATATAGTAGTCTTCTCCGACCCGAATCACATCGGGATCCGAATAGTCCGCGTACAATACCGGATTTTTGTAAGTCTGCATAAAATCCTCCATTTCAGCCACGCCCTTTCTTACAGGCCATGTGCTCTCATAAAGTTTGATAAATTCTGTGCGATCATGGTGTGACCCGCGTCTGAAGGGTGCAGTCCATCCGAGGACAGCCCCCGAAACGTTCCCATGATCTGCGTTCCATTCCTATAATACAACCAATCATACTTTTTTTCCAGTACAGCCGTGCACTCTTTTATCTTTTTTCTGAATGCGTCAGACTTTCCATTTTCTTCAAAATCATAATGATTGTAATAGAAATCTGTCACGAACACAGGTTTTTCCGGCTGAGCGCGTTTTACCGTATCAATCCAATGGTAAGCCCGGTCGTAAAGCTGACGGTCCGTCCATTCCTCCAGCACATTGACTCCCAGCTCAAACACGGCGGCGTCCCAGTCCTTCAGTCCGGCGATATACTCCGCCATTGCCTGGTCCATGAAGGCGCTCCCGGCGCTTCCCAGATTGATTAAGTCGTACCCCAGTTCCCGGGCTGTCTGAAACGCATACGTTCTGGATGGAACGGAAGCATTGCCGCCGTGGGTGATGGAGGAACCATAAAAGAGCAGGCGCTTTTCCGGCATTTCTTCCGGTCTGGGCGGCCTTAAGCTTCCGTGTATTTCCCGGATGGCGCAGCCCCAGTCGTAGGGAAACAGGACCCGTGTGACCTGCGGCGCAAACCCGCCGGGATTTCGCGGGAAGCGGCTGATATGGCTCCAGTCCTGCCTGTGAATGGTAATCTCTGTCTCCCCGACTCCCACCACGCCAGGACTGATCTCATAGCTGCCCTGATAATCGCCGGAAAAGACCTCCAGAACCCCTGCGGACCGGATCTGCCCGCTCACCGGCAGTCTCCGCAGGACGATTGTCACCGTCTCCTCCTCCATCACGAAGCGCAGCTCGCTGTTGCTTGCAAACAACATGTTTTTCTGCGCTTTCTCATTCAGCTGACACCTGACAGACTCCGGAATCCGGCTGATAATAAAATCTCCCCACGCTTTGTCCCGCAGGAGACCGTCCACATGGTACAGAAGCCCCTGTTCAAATTCCATCTCCGCTCCCTATCCCTTCATACCAGTCGTGGCAATCCCTTCCACGAAATATTTCTGCGCCGCAAAGAACAGAAGAATCAGCGGAAGAATCGAAACCAGCGCCATGGACATCACCTGATTCCACTGAATGTTGGAGGTGACATCGATGCTGACCCGGAGTGCCAGGGACAGCGGAAATTTGGATACAGTATTGATGTAAATGTTGGTGTTGAAGAAGTCATTCCACGTCCACAAAAACTGGAACAGCCCGGCGGAGAAGAGAGCCGGCTTCAAGAGCGGAAGCAGAATCTGGATAAAGCACTGAAACGGTCCGCAGCCGTCGATATAGGCCGATTCGTCCAAATCCCTCGGAAGCCCTCTTAAAAACTGTACCAGCATGAACACGAAGAACGGGTAGCAGCCAACCGCAGCCGGTGCGAAAAAGGTCATATAGGAGTCCAGCCATCCCAGCTTGTTAAACAGGGCATACCGCGGAATGATAATGACCGCATTGGGAAGCATGAGCGTTGCAATCAGGATCATGAACAGAAACTGATTTCCCGGAAAATCAAATCTGGCGAATCCATAGGCGACCAGAGAGCAGGAGGCCAGTGTGAGCAGCGTGGTGGGAATCACCAGCGCAAAGGTGTTGATAAAGTATTTGGCATATGTGTAGGTGCCTGTGGTCTTCCAGCCCTTGACGAAAGCTTCCATGCTCCAGCCCTGGGGAAGAATGCGCAAACTTCCGAAAATCTCATTGTTCGTCTTAAAACAGGCGAAGAACATCCAGATCACAGGAAACAGCATGACAATACCGAAGATGCCCAGAAACAGATAGGTAAGAACCTTTTTTAACTCTTTATTTTTCATCCTGATTTCCTCCTAGTTATCATAGTAAACCCATTTCTTGGAAGTAGCAAACAAGATCAGGGTCATAATCATGATGATGACAAACAGGATCCACGACGTAGCGCAGGCGTATCCCATCTTGAAGTATTTAAACGCATCCGTGTACAGCTTCATCCCCAGCACATAGGTGGCCTTGTTGGGACCTCCGTTGGTCACGACAAATGCCGATGTAAAGTTCTGAAGCGCCGTAATCAGCTGCATGATAATATTGAAGAACGCAATGGAGGTGATCATCGGCAGCGTGATCTTGAAAAATATTCTTACCCTGGAAGCGCCGTCGATTCTGGCCGCCTCATAGAGCGACTGCGGAACCTGCTTAAGTGCGGATAAGAACAGAACCATAGAAGAGCCGAACTGCCAGATTTCCAGCATACAAATGGTCGTCAGGGCCATTTCCGGTTTTCCCAGCCATTTGACCGGCGCGATATGAATCACGCCCAGCAGGCTGTTGATGAAGCCGTCATTCATGAACAGCACCTTCCAGAGGATGGCGACCGCCACAGAGCCGCTTAACAGCGACGGAATATAGTATACGGTTCTGATAAAGTTAATCCCCTTCAGTTCCCGGTTTAAGATCATGGCGATGATCAGCGCCAGCACCACTTTGCCGGGAACGGTGATAAACGTATATTTTAAGGTAACGGTTAAGGAATTCCAGAATTCCTTGTCCTTCGTAAACAGCCGCACGTAATTGTCCAGGCCTACAAACTCGGGTTTATGAAAAATATCGTAGCTCGTAAAAGAGTAAAACAGCGAACTCACAAACGGATACAGCTGAAATACCAGAAAACCAAAAATCCAGATACATACATAAAGAAAACCGATCCGGTTCCTCTTGGTCCAGCCGCCGTGGCTCGGTTTCGATTTCACACTCACATTAGCCATAATAAGCTCCTCCTGCCTTTTAAAACGGCCCGGAATCTTTCATATCCGGGCCGCATGTCTCATTCTCGTTTAGAGCGTGTTTGAAAATTTATTCTGGTCTTAATTCAAACCGCTTAAGTAATCGTTAATCAGATCGATGGCGTTGTCCGCCGCTTCCTCCGGCGTACTCTGGCCATAGGCGACGCTCTCGATCATGTCTTCCTGAATCGCGTAGACCTCAGCGCTTGTGGTGTATCCCTTATCGCTCCTGCCGTTTAATCCCGCGGCCAGATCGACAGCTTCCACTACGGTTGCATTTAACAGGCCCTTCTCCGCGCAGAGTGCCCGCGCCGTCTTAGTAGGAGGTACGGATCTCACATCCTTCAGCGTCTCCTGAGCCTGTGCGTCGTTGTAGAAGTAATTCATGAACTTCACGGCCTCTTCCACATGCTCGGAATTCTTGTTTACGGTCATATACTGAGGCGTATCTGCGAAATAGCCATCGCTTACCCGGTCCTCGGCCATCGGCATCTGAACCACGCTGCATTTCATTTCAGGGATCGCATCTGTTAAAAGGCTGATGCTGGAGGATGGTCCATAGGCAAATACAAACTTGCCGTCGATCCACTTCGGATTGGTGTGAATCTGTCCCTTAAAGGTCGCACTGTCCTCGGCCGCTTCAAAGACGCCGCCGTCGTAGCAGTCCTTGATGTACTGAAGCACTTCCACCAGCTGTTCTTTCGTAAAGCTGATCTTCTTTTCACTGTCAATAATAAAGGATTCTCCCGTTATCTGGCGCAGATACGGTCTTAAGACGTACTCACACAGAATCTTGGTATCCACATTCATGAAATAATAATCCGGGTTCTGAGCGTGAAGGGCCTTTCCCTCCTCGAGCATGGAATCCCAGGTAATCTGCTTTGTTAAATCTACGCCGCATGCTTCTGCCGCCGCGGTATTGGCAACGGTGGCCAGACAGGACATACCGGTGGGAAGCGCTAAGAGCTTTCCGTCAAATGTGCCGAACTGGCTGATAAAGGTCTCATCAAACCCGGACGGATCGAATAATTCCGGATAATCCTTGAAATCCACGAAGAAATCGCCTCTCGAGATGAAATCCGGGAGAGAGTCCACATTCTGCTGGAGGATATCAGGCGCCGTGCCGTTGGCCAGCATGGTGGATACCTTGTCGATATATCCCTGATCGGAGTTCATCTCCGCCTCGATCTTAACCTCCGGATGCAGCTTCTCATACTGGTCGATGACGGCCAGAGTCGCCTCATTTCTGGCATCGCCGCCCCACCACATGAAACGCAGGGTGATCTGGTCTCCGGAAGCCTTATCCGTCGTCTTCTCCTCTGCCTTCCCGGTCGTCTTCTCCCCCTCCGGTGCATTCGATGCGGCCGGTGCCGGTTCATTGGTACAAGCCGTCAGTGCCGACGCTGCCATTAGTCCTGTCATAAACAGACAGGCAAGTTTCTTTCCTTTTCTCATATCTGTTACCTCCGTTTGTTGTCAACTGTACCGTTGACTGATTATCCATAGGTTTGTGAAGTACCTCACCAAGTGCTCATAGTATATCGGATTTTTCAGGAAGAGGGAAGAAACTTCAAATATGGAATCGTATCATTTATTACAAAAATGTGGAAAAAAGTATCATTTATTATGATATTTCTTCATTTTTATGGAAGTATGGTTTTGTTGAAAAAATACGGATGCTTTTTCTCTTTCTTTTCTATATAATAACAATCAGAAACCATACAATCAGAGAAAGGGGGCACTTCCTATGTATCAGGTAATCATCGTCGACGATGAAGCCAAGATCCGCAATGGCATTGCCGGGCTGTTTCCGTGGAGCCAGCTGGGCTTTGAGATCGCCGGCTGTTTTTCCAACGGCAAAGCCGCTTACGAATACACGCTTGCCAACCATGTGGACCTGATTCTGTCCGACATCCGCATGCCCATCATGGATGGCCTGGAGCTTTCCGAAAAGCTTCTGGAAAAAAAGGACATTAAAATTATCTTCTTCAGCGGCTACCAGGACTTCGACTATGTCCGCCGGGCCCTGCGCACCGGGGTCGTTGACTATCTGTTAAAGCCTGTAAAATACGATGATCTGGTGGACTGCCTGACCCGCATCCGGGACCGCTTAAACCGTGAGACCCACGCCGCTCCGGCCCGGGAGGAGGAGAATCTAAGCTACTACGAAAAGATAATCAGCCTGGTTAAGAATTATCTGGATACCGACTATCAGAACGCCACTCTCGAACAGGCAGCACGGCTTGTAAACTTAAGCCCCAACTACTTATCGAGAATTATGAAGGAACACTCTGACGTCAATTTTTCCGACTACCTCTTAAAGACCCGCATGGAAAATGCCGCGCGGATGCTGAAGGACATCGGCTACAAGCAGTATGAGATCGCCGACCGGGTGGGCTACGACAATCCCAAAAACTTTTCCAGGGCCTTTCACCAGTATTTCCACATGACGCCTTCGCAGTATCGGAAAAGCAACGGTGCAGATCATGATTACGGGGGGATATCATGAGAAAACGCAACTTTATCAAACGTTTTTTATACTATACGGGAATTATCACCATTCCCATTATCACGCTGTTCTTTATCTTCATGGCCGTCATCGTGTACCGCAAACAGCAGGACATCGAGACCGAGGCCGTCAAATCGGCCCAGGCCGTGAGGGACAACTACTCTCTCGTGCTGGACAGCGCCGCGACCCAATACGACCTTCTGGCCCGGAATCCCAGGATGTCCATCTCCCTGCGCAATTACATTTCCCATAAACAGATCGGCTATCTGGATGTGATACTCACCAACAGTATCCTTTCCAACTTCGCCTCCCTCACCAGCCACGCCTCCTACATCGCCTCCGTCTATTACTATCTCGACGGCTACGACTCTCTCCTTACCTCCAACACAGGAGGCATCACCCAGCTGTCCCAGTTTTCTGATTTGAACTGGCTTCCTTCCTATGTGGAATCGGAGCGGAACGAGTGGGTGGAAAAGCGGAATATGCATTTATATTCCTACACCAATCCGATTCCGGTGCTGACCTACTATAAAAAACTCAGCATGTTCCGCGGTGTCGTCATGGTAAATATCTACGAAGACCAGTTAAAGCAGATGCTGGGGGGCGGCTCCAGCCTGGATCAGTTTTTTATCATTGACGCGGATGGCAGCTTCCTTCTTCAGGGCAGAGGGACCACGGAGCCGGACCAGGAAACGAAGGACGCCCTCCTTTCCGCGGTACGCGCCGCCTCGGGGACACCGTTTCAGGACTGGATCTCCTTTGACCACACCAAATACTTCGTGCGGATCGTTCCTGCGGACTGCGGCACCTATATCGCCGCCTGTACCAGCCGATCCAGCTATTATCAGGCTCTTTACACACTCCTTTTTCAGCTTTTCATCGTGCTGGCCGTCATCATCTGCACCGTGGTCTGGATCGCATACACCATCACGAAGAAGAACTTTCAGCAGATTGATTACTTCGTCACGGTATTTTCCGACGCGGAACGGGGAACCTATAAGAATGAAAAGCCGGCGTTTATCAAGGATGAGTACGATCTCATTCTGAATAACATTGTACAGCTCTTCATCCGCCAGACATTTCTAAAGAACCAGCTGGCCCTGAAGGAACAGGAGCAGAAGCTGGCGGAAATGACGGCCCTGCAGCTGCAGATCAACCCGCATTTTCTCTTTAACACGCTACAGACTCTGGATTTCAAGGCTCTGGAATACACGCAGAAACCGACGGCCCTCAACAGAATCATCGAGGCACTGTCGGATATTCTCAAATACTCTCTCCAAAACACGGCCTCCATGGTCACACTGAAGGACGAGATCGAATACCTGAAGAAATACGATCACATCCAGCGGTACCGCTACGAGGATAAATACATTCTGTACTACGATTATGACGAGGAACTGGAAACCACGCCGATCATCCGGCTTATCCTTCAGCCCCTCATTGAAAACAGCCTGTATCACGGCATCAAACCACTTTACGGCTCCGGCTTTATCAAGCTTAAGATCACGGAAAAAGCAGAGTGGCTGACTGTTACCGTCATCGATACCGGCGTGGGGATGAATCCGGCCGAAACCGCGGCGCTTTACGAGAAGATCAACCACCCTGGAAATGAAAGCATCGGGCTTGCCAATGTGAACAGCAGGCTGGTCATGCAGTACGGCGAGGAATCCAGGCTGAGGATACTGAGCAAAAAGAATATGGGGACCTGCATTTCCTTCCGGATTCCGCTTTCCCGGTCTTTATAAAATCTTTATACTCAGAATGCGAAACCTTCCTTGTGTTTTTTCTATTTTGCAATATAATAGTACTATTACTATTCAATATTTCTCAAAAGGGAGTTTCGCATGAAAAAAAAGACTAAGTTACTCTTAAACCTTGCTCTGACTCTGTTTTTCCTGATTATGATCATTGTCAAGGGCCCCAACTTAAATCCGCTGTATTCGGATGGCGCATTCGCCTGGTGTTTTATAGTCAGCTCCTACGTCATCTTAAATTTCCTGATTGGTCTGGGCGGAATCCGTGTTACTACGGATCAATCCTCCCACATGTCCGTCAGCGTGGACAAGAACGTCAAGGGAATTAAAACTGGAATTACGCTACTGATCATTTTCTGGCTGCTGTATTTTGCAGTCACGGTCCTCTCCATGCCTCTGTTTAATTACAAGGCTTACCGCGACCAGTTAGGGCAGCCCGAGATTTCGGAGTTTACCGAGACGGTACAGCCGCTGGCCCTTAACCAGCTTCCGGTCGTGGACAAGGCACTGGCCAGGGAACTGGCCGATAAGAAGGTCGGCGAGAATCCGGGACTTGGCAGCCAGGTCGTGCTGGGAACTCCCGTGATCCAGAAGGTCAATGGAAAACTGGTGTGGGTTGTTCCGCTGGAGCACTCCGGCTTCTTCAAATGGTTAAAGAACCTGGACGGTTCCGCCGGATACATCGTCGTATCCGCGACCGATGTAAGCGATGTGGATCTGGTAACGGATCACAAGATCAAGTATCAGGAGAATGCCTACCTGCTGGACGACTTAAACCGCCATGTACGCCTGTTTGAGGGCGGCCTCTTCCGGGGTATGACGGATTACTCCTTCGAGCTGGATGACGACGGCGTTCCCTACTGGGTAATCACTACCTATAAGAACCGCTGGCTGTTCAGTCTTCCGGAGGCAAGCGGCGTGGCGATTGTAAACGCCTCCACTGGTGAAACCAATTACTACGGTGTGGATGATCTGCCGGAATGGGTAGACCGCGTTCAGCCGGAAGAGTTTATCATGCAGCAGATTCAGAATCAGGGCGCCTATGTTCACGGTATCTTCAACTTCTCCAACCAGGATAAGTTCCGAACCAGCCAGGGCAACATCATCGTCTACAACGGCTCAGACTGCTACCTCTTCACAGGACTCACCAGCGTGGGCTCCGATGAATCCGCCATCGGATTTATCATGGTGGACATGGTAACGAAGGAACCAAAGATGTACCAGATGAGCGGCGCCACCGAGATGGCGGCCCAGCAGTCCGCCCAGGGTAAGGTTCAGCAGTATGGCTATTCCGCATCCTTCCCGATGATCATCAATCTGGACGGAAAGGCCACGTACTTCATGACACTGAAGGACAGAGCCGGTCTGATCAAGCAGTACGCTTTCGTCTCCGTATCCAACTATACGAATGTCGGAACCGGGGAAACTATCGACAGCGCGCTCCGTAATTTCCGGCAGGTTATGGGAAGCAGCAATGACGGCATCATCACAGGGCAGAATGCAAAGGAAGCCGAAGGAAAGGTCTACCGGATCGCCAGTGAGGCATTAGGTGAGAGCATCACCTACAAGCTGATCCTGAAGGAGAAACCGGATCAGATCTTTACCATTTCCTACGATCTGAGCAATGAACTGGCCCTCACAGAGCCGGGTGACCGCGTAAAGATCAACTATATGGCGAGTGGTACCGGAATCTGTATTGCCACCGCGTTCGACAATCTGGAGTTTAAGCAGATATCCGATGATGAAGCAACGGCTCCGGCTGAACCGGATGTCCCTCTTAAATCGCCTTCACCTGGCAGTGAGGTTCCGGATGGGGGCATGGCTGGAGGCGCCAGCGGCGTTCCAGACAGCAACGGTCCAGCGGAGGCCGAGAGCAGCAAACCCGCAGAATCGGTAAGCAGCGCAGAATAATTATAAGGATAAGAAAAAGCTATGGAATTATTGCCCGGCAATATTTCCATAGCTTTTTCTTACGATTTATCTGTCCTGCGGCCCCCTGCCGCCCATCCACGTCATCCCAAGAATCAGCGCGGCTCCGACCATCTGCGGTACGCTCATGGTCTCCCTGAGTATCACTGCGGATAAGAGAATCGCGGTCACCGGATCGATATAGCTTAGGACCGCCACCGTCTGCGCCGGCAGCTTCTTCATGGCCGAAAAATACAGAAGGTATCCCACTCCGGTATGGACAATCCCCACAAATGCCAGCAGGACCCACGATACCGCCGGAACGGACGCCCAGACCGCAGAGAACGGTTCTGCAGCGGTCAGCACCGTATAGGGAAGCAGGATAACAGCCGCCACGCCCAGCTGTGCAGCAGTTGTCTCCAGCCCGGTCAGGCCCCTCATAAATTTGTTGAGTATCATGACACTGGCATAAAGGACCGCGGCCATCAGGCCGAAGAATATGCCTAGAAGGCCATTTTCACCGTTTTCCAGAAAGAGTACATTGGATACCAGGAGCATTCCGATGACCGCTCCTACCGCACAGCCCAGCTTTTTCTTTGTCAGCTTCTCCCCCAGCACAATGGGCGACACAAGGATCACGAACACCGGGGCAAAATAGTAGCTGAGTGTCGCACACGACACCGTCGTATATCGGTAGGCCTCAAACAGAAAAATCCAGTTAAAACCGATTGCCGCTCCTGAAAGCACCAGCACCAGCCAGTTGCCCTTAATCGCTCTCCAGTTGACCGGCTGTTTCATCAGACATCCGGCCGTGACCAGAAAGAGGCAGCCAATCACGCCCCGCACCAGGGCAATCACACTGGAGGGGAGCGCGATCCCCCGTACAAACAGGCCAATGCTTCCAAACATCAGCATGGCCACAATCACATTCACTTTTGCTTTCATACTTTAACCCATTCCTTTGTTAAACTACGATTAACTTTAGTTGTTTTTCCTGGGAATGTCAACCTCTTTTCAAACAAAGACAGGCGCCACTCCGAATTAACGGCCGTGGCGCCTGTTACTCTCATATCACTTCAGTCTCCTGCATTGCATGAATATCGCAGTGAAAGTGCAATGCTGCACTGGCTCTGTATGCCGCTTAGATCAGCTTCAGCTTCTTCATGGCATACTCAATTCCATCATCCTCCACATTCTTTGTAAAGAACGTGGCATATGGCTCCAGCTCCACATCATGGTGTCCCATGAGAATACAGTTCTTCGCATGTTCAAACATCGGAAGGTCGTTGGTGCTGTCACCGAACACGTAAGCGTCCTCAAGCGCCATTCCGTACTTCTCCAGAACCACATCGATGGCAGTCGCCTTGGAATAATCCGCCGGAACACATTCATAGAACCCGTCTCCCCGGTCTATGATGTTATATTCCAGCCCCAGCGCCCTTGAAAATCCGGCCAGATCGCTCTGCTCGTCTGCGAATACGCAGAACTTATCGAAATCATAGCAGTCATCTTCCCAGGTATAAGGCGCTCCATGGCCGTCTTTCTCGACATTTTCCCGGATCTGTTCCAGCTGGGTAAATCTGGTTTTGGCTTTTCTGAAATAGCAGTGCTCCGTGCCTTCCAGAATTCCTTCCATATTATACTTTAAAATGTCCTTCTTAATTTGCAGGCCGCGCTCATGAGGAATGGTAAAGGAAAACAGCACCTCGTCATCCACAATCACCCTTGTGCCGCATCCGCAGCAGTAGCCGTCCACTTCAACCAGGCCCTTGATCGGACCGATCAGGCTGTATGTACGGCCGGAATTGATAAATACCAGATGCCCATTGGCCCGCGCTTTCGCAACCGCACGCTTGGCACTCTCCGGTACATTCCGGTTCACTTCAGAAAGAAGTGTCCCATCTATATCAAAAAATAATGCTTTTCTGTTACTCGTCATTCATCACCCCGAAAACGGATACTGCCCGTTTTTTCATCCATGCTTTCTACGATTGCAAGGGATTCGACACGGATTCCATCCGCACGCAGACGGTCTCCTCCAGGCTGAAAGCCCTTCTCAATCACGATTCCTGCACCGACTAACTCCGCTCCCGAATCCTTCACAACAGCTGCCAGGCCCTCTAAAGCCTTGCCGTTAGCAAGGAAATCGTCGATCAGCAGAACCTTGTCTCCAGCGCCTAAAAATTCTTTGGCAACCATGATATCATAGACTTTACCATGTGTAAAAGATTCCACCTTGGTGGTGTAGACATCCCCGGCGATATTCTTCGTCTTGGACTTCTTCGCAAAAACTACCGGAACATCGAAATACTGGGCAACAATACACGCGATGCCAATTCCGGAAGCCTCAATTGTAAGGATCTTATTGATACTGTCATCGGAAAAACGTCTCTTAAACTCCTTTCCGATCTCTTCAAACAGCTTAATATCCATCTGATGGTTTAAAAAGCTGTCTACCTTCAATACATCGCCGGATTTAATCTTTCCGTCTTTCCGTATCCTGTCCTTTAAAAGCTGCATAAAGGTTCCCCCTACTCGTAAAATTTTTTTATTTGATTACTGCATTATCAACTAAAAATTTCATGGTCTTGGTAGAAATCAGATAGTCGTCCACATTATATGCTCCGGCTGACTCAATCATCTGATCTTTACTCTCGTATCCCATCTCTGTCGCAAGATTATCACGATCTTCGTCAGATACGGTTATACCTTCCTGATCCGCGATCGCGTGGAATACCAGTCTCTGCTCAACCGCAGACTTTGCAATATTCTTTACGTAGTTCTCTTTAAAGGTCTCCTCATCCACACCGTAGAACGCGGATGTAAATGTATTTAAATCAATGCCGTACATCGCTGCCTGATTGGTATAGTTGAGCAGATAATTATTGAAGTTCGCATCAACGGCTTCCTGCGTCGTCTCGATCTGACAGTTTTCAACGACTGCTTTCAGGATGTCATTCTCAACTGCCGCCTGCGCCTGGCCTTCCTTCTGCTCCAGAAGGCTCTGCTTTTTGCTTTCCTTATACTCGTCAACCGTCTTGAAATCAGATACTTCCTGAACGAACGCCTCGTCTAATTCCGGCATGTTCTTTTCCTGTACGTTGTTGACAGTTACCTTGAATACAACTGCCTGGCCGGCTAAATCCGCGTTGCCGTAGGATTCCGGGAAGGTTAAGTCGAGCGTCACCTCGTCGCCCTTTTTTGCGCCGATCAGTCCGCTCTCAAACCCGTCAATAAACTGGTGAGAACCGATCACAAGATCCTGTCCCTGAGCGGTACCGCCGTCAAACGCCACGCCATCCTTTGTTCCTACATAGTCAATATTTACCTTATCTGTATCCTGAACAGCACGGTCCACATCATCATAGGTGGTTTTGCTCTCGCGCTCTGATAAGATCGCAGCGTCCACTTCTTCGTCAGATACTTCCACCGGTGTCTTGGTCACTTCGATTCCCTTATAATCACCGAGTATCACAGTACCGTTATCGATTCCGGATAAATCCATCATCTGCAGCTGTTCAGACGCGCCCGCCTCTGAACCGGCCTCCGTAGTAGTCTCGGCAGTGGTTTCCGCAGGTGTCGTCTCTTCTGCCGCCTTCTTGGAGCAGCCTGTCACAACTGCCGCCATAATAAGACCACAGGCAGCAACTTTTAAAAATTTTCTCATAATACGTTCCTTTTCCTTTAATCAAAATAATAAATATATAAAATGCTTCCTGACAGTTATACCATATCGGAGCATGTAAAAAAAGCTTTTTACCGAAATTAACAAAAATTTCAGAATACGCAGCTGCCGTTTACGGCTCCGCAACCCCTTAGGATGCCCTGTAAAAAGCCAGAAACGCTTTGTATGTATTATATACATCCAGCTTGGAGGCCAGCTCAAACGGAGAATGCATGGAAAGAATCGGCACTCCCAGATCGACTACGTCCACGTTCATATGCGCTACATACTGAGCGATTGTTCCGCCGCCGCCCACATCGACAGCACCGAGCTCACCGATCTGCCAGTACACGCCCTCCTGATCCATCATAGCGATGACCTTTGCCATCACTTCGGCGCTGGCATCGTTGGATGAGGACTTCCCACGGCTTCCTGTATATTTAGTCAATACGCATCCCTTATTTAAATAACAGGAATTCCGCTCCTCATAGACATTCGGAAATGTAGGATCGTAAGCCGCATTCACATCGGATGATAAGCAGATGGAATTCCTCAGTGCGCGTTTCACATCTGCGCCCTGTGTCTCCGCCAGTTCTTCTACATAATGGAGTACATAATCGGAGTTTAGTCCGGTATTTCCCACAGAGCCGATCTCTTCCTTATCGGTAAGAATGGTTACAGTGGTGTAGACCGGATTCTCTGTCTCAATCTCCGCCATCAGCGCTGTGTATGCACACACTCGGTCATCCTGTCCGTAAGCGCCGATCATACTGCGGTCCAAACCTACGTCGCTGGCCTTATGAGCCGGAACCAGTTCTATCTCGGCACGGAAAAAATCAGCCTCAGTAATTCCATAACGTTCGTTTAACAGCTGAAGCGCCAGCAGCTTAACCGGCTCCTTGATCTTTGCTTCGTCCACATATGGAATCGAGCCAATAATTACATTCAGCTCTTCCCCCTTCAGTCCATCCTTTAAGGGGCGCATATTCTGCTCAGCCGCCAGATGCGGAAGCAGATCCGTCACACAGAAGACCGGATCGCCTTCCTGTTCCCCGATATTCACCTCTACAATCTCGCCGCTCTTCTTCACGATGACGCCGTGCATGGATAACGGGGTGGCCCCCCACTGATATTTGCGGATTCCACCATAATAATGAGTCTTAAAATACGCCAGATCACTTTTCTCATAGACAGGATTCGGTTTCAGATCAAGGCGTGGGGAGTCGATATGCGCTCCGTTTAAGCGAAGTCCTTCTTCTACAGATTTACTTCCGAACGTTGTCGCTATCACCGACTTTTTCCGGTTTACCAGATATACCTTGTCGCCTGCAGAATACTTCTTACCGGCTTCAAACGGCGTATAGCCTGCGGCTTCCAGGATCTTTACAGCTTCCTTTACGCACTCCCGCTCTGTCTTACCCTTATCCAGAAATGCCTTGTATCCTGCCGAGAAGGCTTCCGCAGCTTCACGCTGTTCCGGCGCCTCCTTTGCAATATTCGGGAATTCCCATATTAATTCCTCTGCTAAAATTTCTCCCTTTGTCTTTTCCATTGTGTAAATAACCTCCATGTTTGTCTGTTTATTTTATTGTTTCAATTTGCGCCCGGTAATCTCTCAAAGGGCAGCTGTATCCTATTTCAGAAAAGTTCGCCGCTGTCAAGCACCAGGGTGAACGGTCCGTCATTTTCCAGATCTATCTTCATATGTGCGCCAAAGCTTCCATGCGCTACCGTCTGAATGTGTTCACGGCACCGGGCAATCACATATTCGTACAGTTCTTCCGCCAGTTTCGGCCCCCCGGCCTTTACAAAGCTGGGCCGGTTGCCCTTTTTACAGTCCGCGTAAAGCGTAAACTGGCTTACCACCAGAAGCGCTCCTCCGACATCAGCCAGCGAAAGATTCGTCTTTCCATTCTCATCTTCAAAGATACGCAGTTTGCATATCTTATCCACCATCCGGTCCGCTGTCTGCTCCGTGTCCGTGTCTGAGACACCCAGAAGAAGCAGAAAACCTTTGCCGATGGCTCCAATTACTTTCCCGTCCACGGACACTGCCGCGCGGGAAACTCTCTGCAGTACAACCTTCATGCCAATAACTCCTGTCTATTAGTAACAGTTCAGACTGTTACGTCTACTTTAATACAAGCCGGAGATATTCAAACAGCGTCTCCGTCGCCCGCTCCCGATAGACGATCTCTCTCGCCAGAACCGGGTAATCTGTGATGATGTTGTCAACTCCCAGCATTTTCATACGCTCCATCTCGCTCTTGTTGTTCACCGTCCACGCATGGATCGCTTTTCCTTTTTCATGGGCGGCTTCCACCAGCTTACCGCTGACAAAGCTGGACCGTATGCTGATAAAATCCACATCATCATCAGAGTAATAATCGCCGTACGCGGCAGAAATAATATATCCGGTTCGTATATCCGGATCTAATTCCTTCACCCTGGACAGATAGGAGAGGCGTGTGGACGTTACCACACACTGTTCCTTCATCTGAAAATCCGAGATCAGCTCCACCACCTTATCCGGCAGGGGACTGTCCTTTCCCAGGTTCTTAATTTCAATATTCATCTTGACCCGGCCCTTGCAGAACTCCATAATTTCTGCGAGCGTCGGAATCCGCTCTCCTTCGAACTCCTTGGAAAACCATTTCCCCACATCCAGATCCTGGAGATCTTCCAGGGTGTAGGAGCCGATAGTCCGGTTCACTCCCGCCACCCGTTTCAGTGTGGAATCATGCCCCAGAACCACCACGCCGTCGGCCGTCTCCTGCACATCGATCTCCACAAAATCGGCCAGATTCTCCACTGCCAGTTCCATCGCGGCCATGGTGTTCTCCGGTGCTGATTTAGAGCTTCCGCGGTGAGCCGTGATCTGGATCTCCGTCAGGATATCATCGGTTATGGCCGAACCATTTCTCACAAGATTGAAGAGAAAAAAGAGGCTGAGCGCCGCCGCCACAGCCACGCCCGCTCCCAGTATCCGTCCGCGGAACGATTTTCTGGAGGGATAGGAGAAATCCCATCGGGGCTCCCGGCTCAGACGGTTGCTGTACTGATAATACTGGACGCTGAGCGCCGCAAAATTCCCCAGAGCCAGGGCCATGCTGGCCAGGAAGATAAGAACCAGCTCGATCCGGTCCCCGACCGCCGGCAGAATCGCCAGCGCCAGGCGGTTATCCGTAAACAGGCTCATACCGATCGCCGCCACCAGGATACAGAAAATATAGATCACATGAAGCAAAACGATCAGTCCCGCATAATATCCGCCCAGCAAAAACACGGTATTCGCCAGATGGCCCTTTAACAGCCTCCGGCTTCGCCTGTAACCGTCCCGGAAGTTCTTCTGTTCGATCATACAGGTGTAAAACGTGTACAGCCCCGGTACAACCGCCAGGATGACCAGCACCACCGCCGCGCAGACCGCCAGGCGGCCGGCATTCTGCTTCATCAGCTCCGACATAACAAAATTCAGCGGCTTGACATGGGTCAACACCCGGTAGATTAAATAGAGGTTGGAAATCCCATAATCGGCCAGAATCAGAAGCCCTAACCGCCAGTTTTTCTTCTTAATCTCATCAGACAGCTTCGATAATCCGCCTAAAAAGATCTCTCCCACACTGAGCTTCCGGAAATACGCCGCCCCCTGAAACAGGGTCAGGAGACATCCGGTCTCAAGCGCAAGAAAGAGGATGCCAATGATACCGATCACAAGAATCATGACGATCGTCCCCGGCTTCAGAAAAAAATAACCAATATTGCCCGCAGTTAAATAGCTGTATCCGGCCATCTTTAAAGACCACTTTAATCCCTTATTAAGCAGGAAGAGATAAAGCGGCCCGGTAAGCAGGCGGTACAGGACTTCAAAAAGCAATGCATTCTTCTGATTAAATTTAAGAATCTGGCATGTTTCCTTCGTCAATGTCCTCATATACAACCTTCTTCTACAGGGTTATTATTTTCAATCCATAGCCTGTCATTCCAATCCATATCCCGTTGTTTCCGTCCCCGCCTGATCTGCTAAAAAGCAGCCCGAACGGATGGAATCCGCTCTGGCTGCCCACATTCTACGGTAATTCTTCCTCTGCCACTTCCTCGTCATCGGGCATCTCCTGATCCTGCGACCGCTGTGCCTCCGCAAGTTCCAAAATAGCCTGATTTAAGGAAAACATCTTTACATCCAGCATATTCACCACATCCGCGCAGGCCTTCAATTCCTGCTGTAAATACGCCGGGGCATTTCCTTCAAATTTGTAATAGATCTTATGTTCCAAACTTGCCCAGAAGTCCATGGCAATGGTTCTGATCTGAATCTCCACCTTCGTATCGACAGGTCCGTCAGTCAGATAAATCGGAATCGTCACAACCATATGATAACTCTTATAGCCATTGGGCTTTGGATTCTTAATGTAATCTTTTACGTAGAGCACCGTAACATCGCTCTGTTTCGTTATCATCTCAGCGATCTGATAGATATCTGATGTAAAGGAACAGATAATCCTTATTCCCGCGATATCGCTTAACTTTTCCACCATGTTGTCGATCGTCACTTCAAATCCGTAGCGCTTCAGCTTCTTAACGATACTGTCCGGTGTCTTAAGACGGGACTTGATGTGCTCAATCGGATTGTAATTGTAGATGTGCACGAACTCATTATTGAGTATCTCAATCTTTGTATTGATTTCCTTTAATGCCGAGTCATACAAAAACATCACAGATTTCCACTGGTCAACCTGGTTAAATGAATTGGGAATATTCATCTTCATTCCTCCCTTCCTCACCACGTGTCCGCATTCTAGTCAGTCCGGGCAGAACCGCGACAAAACGCCTCTGCCCGTTAGAATTAGTATACCATAGAAACCCGGCATTTTATATTCTTTTTCCTGACTTTCTAAAATTTTAATCCTTTTAACAGTGCGCCCAGGCCCGTAGTCACTTCTCCGTCGCCCTTGAAATCGAATCCTTCTAAATCGATTTCCTCTTCCGGTTCGAGGGCCTTCATGCTTAAGCTGATCTTGTTGTCTTTAATGGAGATAATTTTTACTTTTACCGTCTGGCCTTCCTTTAAGACAGCGCCCGGATGTTTGATTCTCTGGTTGCTGATCTGTGAAATATGAAGAAGTCCGGATAAGCCGTTCTCCAGGTTTACAAAGGCGCCATACTCTTTTAGTGTATCCACGGTTCCTTCCATGACGGCTCCCACTTCACACTTGGCGATCTTCTTATTCTTTTCTTCCTGAAGCTTCGCACGCGCAGGCTCCTTACCGGAAAGCACCAGTTTCTTTGCTTCCGGATCAGCGGTAATAACGGTGGCTTCTATTGTCTTTCCATTATATTCCTCTAAGTCCTCAACATATTCCGCCGCCAGCTTGGAAGCCGGAATAAATGCTCTGACGCCCTCCAGATACGCAACGGCTCCGCCCTTTACGATCTCTGCAATCTTAACGTTTACGATGGTGCGGTCGGCCAGCATCGCGGCAAACTTATCCCATAACCGGTTCTCGTTGGCTTCCTTCATGGAAAGCTCGATATTGCCTTCCCCGTCGTCAGTGCTGATGACCGTGGCTGTAATCTCATCGCCGGGATGAATCTCCGCCTGAAGCTGGAAATCAGGATCACCGTTGATGTTCTCCTTGTTGATCACACCGCCTGCGTAATATTTCAAGTCAACCAAAACCTGGTCTTCCGTCACGCCTGCTACAGTTCCGGTCAGGACATCGCCTTCTTTTACGCGCTTAAAGGAAGCTTCCAGTTCTTTGGCATAGTCTTCCATGGTTTCTACGCGGGCTTCCGGTTGTGGTTGTGCTGCTTCTGTTGGCGTTGATTCTGCTGGCGCTGATTCTGCTGACTCCGCTTCTGTTACTGGTTCAGCCGGTGCGTTTACCACCTCTTTCTCTACGAGCACGTCCTGCTCCAGAGTTACATTTTTTTCTTCACTCATGTTTCTCTCCTCCATTTATGTTATTATTTTATGTAAAATTTAATAATTTTCCTTTACAGTATACCATAAACAAAGGGTTCGTGGAAGCCCCGCTATTCCTTCAATTTTCTTAAATATTACTAAATTATTCTGTCCGATGCTTCAGCAAACGCATTTTATCCTATTAAAATTAAAACAAAAACCCGGGAAGTCAATTCTTCCCGGGATAGACACGTTTTCTCAAAAACCATCTCTGTGGATCACGAATCTGAATCTGATAGCACAGCCATAACGGAATACACGCTGCGATCCATGCCAGCGGGCTCGCCATGCAGATCGCCATATATCCCCATTGGCCGGTAAGCGTAAAGGCGATAATGGTTCTTACAACCATCTCCGCCACACCACACAGCATGGGAAGAATTCCATTTCCCAGGCCCTGAAGGACGTTGCGGTACAGAAACAAAAATGCCAGAAATACAAAATACCACGATATGGTGTGCAGATAAGTAGTCGCATATCCTAACACCTCTTCCGATGGATTGGATATGAACCACCGAACAATGCTTTCACCGCACACAGCCGATATGAATACCGCGACCGCCACAGCCCCCAGTACAATCATGTAAGACTGGCGCACGCCTTCCTTTACCCGGTCGAACCGGCCAGCGCCCATATTCTGTCCGCAATACGTCGCCATGGCTGCCCCCAGTGTAATCATAATCTGCGTAGATAAATTCTCGACTTTGGACGCGGCCGTATAGGAAGCCACCACAGTGGACCCAAAGTCATTGATGGCGCTCTGAAGGATCATAACGCCAACCGCAGTAATCGAAAATTGCAGCGCCATCGGAAGTCCCACACTGAACATCTGAACCACCGTATACCACCGGCACCGGAAATCCGACTTTTCCAGCCGCAGCATCGGAAACTTTTTAAACATATAGACAAGACACAGCACCGCGGAAACTCCCTGAGCGATTACCGTAGCCAGTCCGGCGCCGGCCACTCCCATATGGAATGTGATGACAAATAAAAGATCCAGTATCACATTTAAAAGAGATGACACAATCAGGAAATAGAGCGGCGTACGGCTATCCCCGACACCTCTGAGAATGCAGGAAAGCACATTATAATAGAGCGTTGCCCCCAGACCACCATAAATCATCATCAGATATGAGGAGGCGCCTTCCATAATATTGTCAGGCGTTCTCATAAGCCTTAAAAGCGGTTCCGTCGTTACCATGGTTACCGCAGTTAAAACCACCATAACCGCTGCGCTGAGCATCAGCGCCACAGCGACGTAATTTCGCAGCCGTTTCTTGTCACCCGCTCCAAAGGCCTGAGATATCATAACCCCAAATCCGCTGGCGATTCCATTACAGAAACCGATTACAAGGAACACCATGGAACCGGTGGAACCCACGGCCGCCAGTGCCTCCTCTCCAATAAACTGTCCCACAATAATGGAATCCACCATATTGTAAAACTGCTGAAAAATATTTCCGATCAGCAGCGGAATGGAAAACGCCAGAATCAGCTTCAGCGGCTTTCCCTGTGTCATATCCTTTGTCATCTTTACATGCTCCCTGTTTTGTCGCAGATCACGAGTCAATTTTATCAAGTATATAATCTATCACAACTTTTCCACGATTACCAGTGGTTTCTTCAGAAACGGGGGAATGAACAAAAATAGAGAGAAACCGCCCGACAGAGTGTACATTCTGCCGGGCGGTCTTCGTCTGTTGCTTGTTTCTTTGTTGTTTGTTTCTTTGTTATTTATTTCTTTGTTACTTGTTAAATGATACCTGAATTACTTGTTTTCTTCTTTCTTCTTGTTGTTCAGCATTGTAAACGCCGCTAACAGGAAGCCGGAAAGTATTGCTGCTAATCCTGCCTGCGCACCTGCACGATCGCCAGTCTTTGGAAGACCCGCTAACGGCACATTGCCATCATCAATCAGGATTAAGTTGTCTGTCGGGTTACCTTCAACCGGTGCATTTGCTAATGGTACCGCTTCCGGATCGATTGTAACGATAGGTCCATCATCAGTACCAGGACCATTCGGGACGTATGGTTTGTTGTTGTCTGGGGTGCTGCCACCACCGTTTCCACCATTATTATTAGAATTTCTACTAAATGTACCGGTTATTTCAATATCCTGAGCCGGCATCCTGAATGTGCCTGTTTTATCCCAACCGCTAAAGGTGTAACCAGATTTTGTCGGATCAACTTTTACGGTTACTGGAGAATTGTATTCATAGGTCTCTACGCTTCCGTAAAGTTCTCCATCAACCTTATAGGTTACCGTATAACTGTTAATACTGTAACGCCCTTCAATCACTACATTTTCAGCCGGCATATTAAATCCGCTTTCACGATTCCAGCCACTAAATGTATATCCTTCTTTTCGGGGTTCTGATCTCAAGGATACTGGCGCTCCAAATTCATAGCTTTCTGTATCCCCAACTACCTCTCCGTCAATTTTGTATACAACCGTATAGTTATTGACATTAAAACTGCCTTCAATTACTACGTTTCTAGCTGGCATCGTAAATCCATTCGTCTGATTCCAACCACTAAATGTGTGGCCATCCTTTTCAGGCTCTTTTCTCAGGGTTACAGGAGTTCCATATTTGTACATCTCTTTTTCTCCGTAATCCTTACCATCTACTAAATAGGTCACGATATACTCATTAACATCAAAGTTTCCTTCAATTACTACGTTTTCAGCCGGCATAATGAAATCCTCTGTTCTGTTCCAGCCACCAAACTTATGACCTTCTTTTATTGGCTCAGATCTCAATTTAACTGCTGTACCGTATTCGTAAGTTTCAACCTCTCCAGTGATTTCACCGTCAACTTTATAGGTGACCGTATAACTGTTGACATGGAAGCTTCCTTCAATTACTACATTCTCTGCTGGCATTGTAAATCCCGTTTCCTGATTCCAGTGGCTGAACGTATAGCCTTCTTTTAAAGGCTCCTCTCTCAGTGTTACTTCTCTGCCATACTCATAAGTCTCTACTGCCCCGCTTACTTCTCCGTCAACTTTATACGTCACCGTATAGCTGTTAACACTAAAGGTTCCTTCAATTACCACATTCTCTGCTGGCATTGCAAAGTCTTCTTCACGATCCCAACCGCTGAATGTATAGCCTTTCTCTTTTGGTACTTCTCTCATAGTAACCGGGCTTCCGTACTCGTAGGTTTCGATCTCTCCGTACTGACTTCCATCTACCTTATACGTTACTGTGTAGCTGTTAATGCTAAAGCTTCCTTCAATTACTACGTCCTTAGCCGGCATCTTAAATTCAGCGTTTTGATTCCAGTGGCTAAATGTATAACCTTCTTTTGTCGGTTCGGATTTCAGCTGGACTAACTCACCATACTCATGGCTCTCTGTCTCACCATACGGTTCTCCATCTACCTTATATGTCACTGTATAGCTGTTAATCTTGTAAGAGCCTTCAATTACAACATCTTCCGCAGGCATCTTAAATTCGGCTGTCTGACTCCAGCCACTAAATGTATAACCCTCCATTTTCGGCTCTTCTCTCAGAGTTACCGTACTGCCGTACTCATAGGTTTCGTTCTCTCCATACTGAGTTCCATCGACCTTATATGTTACTGTGTAGCTGTTAATACTGAAGTTTCCTTCAATTACTACATCCTTAGCCGGCATAGTGAACTCTGCATTCTGATTCCAGTGGCTGAACGTATAACCTTCTTTTATCGGTTCAGATTTCAGCTGAACTAATTCGCCATACGCATGGGTTTCTGGTTCTCCATACTGTTCTCCATCCACCTTATATGTTACTGTATAGCTGTTAATCTTATAAGAGCCTTCAATTACGACATTTCTAGCAGGCATTATAAATCCAGTTGCGGGATTCCAACCACTAAATGTGTATCCTTCTTTTACTGGATTGTCTCTCAGGATTACTGGTGTTCCGTATTTATATGTTTCTTTTTCTCCATAATCCTTGCCGTCTACTAAATATGTTACGGTATACTCGTTAACATCAAAGTTTCCTTCGATTATCACATTTTCAGCCGGCATAGTGAAATCTTCTGTTCTGTTCCAGCCGCCAAACTTGTGACCTTCTTTTGTTGGTTCGGATCTTAAATTAACAACTGTACCGTAATTGTAAGTCTCTACCTCACCAAATATCTCACCATCGACCTTATAGGTAACTGTATAACTGTTGATAAGGAAGTTTCCTTCAATTACCATATTCTTTGCAGGCATTGTAAATCCAGTGTCCTGGCTCCAGTGGCTGAACGTATAACCTTCTTTTACAGGCTCGCCTCTCAGTGTTACCTCGGCACCATATTCATAGGTCTCTACTTCACCACTCACTTCTCCATCAACTTTATACGTTACTGTATAGCTATTGATCTTATAGGTACCTTCGATAACTACATCATCTGCAGGCATCATAAAGTTATCTTCATGATCCCAACCACTAAATGTATAACCTTCCTTCTTTGGCTCTTCTCTCAGTACTACTGCACTTCCATACTCATAGGTTTCTGTACTGCCATACTGGCTTCCATCCACCTTATATGTTACTGTGTAGCTGTTAATCTTAAAGTTTCCTTCGATTACAACATCATTCGCCGGCATATTAAATTCACTGCTGCGATTCCAGTGGCTAAATGTATAACCCTCTTTTGTTGGTTCGGATCTCAGCTGAACTAATTCATTAAACTCATATGTCTCCTGTTCTCCAAACTGCTCTCCATCCACTTTATATGTCACAGTGTAGCTGTTGATCTGATAGGAGCCTTCTATCACTACATCTTCAGCCGGCATATTAAATCCAGCCTCAGAACTCCAGCCATTAAATGTATAACCTTCTTTAGACGGCTTCTCTCTCAGCGTTACTGCTTCACCGTACTTATAGGTCTCTGGTTCACCAATTTGAGCTCCGTCTACCTTATACGTTACGGTGTAACTGTTTACTATAAAGCTGCCTTTTATTTTAACATCCCTGGCCGGCATTGCAAATTCATTACTATGATCCCAACCACTGAAAGTATATCCTTCCTTCGTTGGATTCTTCTGTAATGTTACTAACTCGCCATATTTATAAATCTCTACCATTCCATATGGCGTTCCATCTACCTCATAAGTTACCTTGTAACTGTTAATGTTAAATGATCCCTTAACTACTACATCCTCTGCTGGCATTGTAAATCTGTCATCATGATCCCAACCGCTAAATGTATAGCCCTCCTTCTGAGGTGCTTCTTTCAGCTTAACTTGTGATCCATAAGAGTACGTTTCTATTGAATCATAAAACTTATCATCAACAAAGTATGTTACAGTATATTCATTCACCTTAAAGCTTCCTTCAATCACTACATTTTCAGCTGGCATATTAAATCCAGTTTCAGAACTCCAACCGCCAAATGTATAGCCCTCTTTTTGAGGTTCCTGCCTCAGCTCTACAGGTGCATTGTACTCATAGGTCTCGATGTCACCATAAAGTTCACCATCGACCTTATATGTTACCGTATAACTATTAATACTGTAATGGCCTTCAATTTCCACATTTTCAGCCGGCATATTAAATCCGCTTTCACGATCCCAGCCGCTAAATGTATAGCCCTCTTTCTGAGGTTCTGTTCTCAAGGACACTGGCGCTCCAAATTCATAGCTTTCTGTATCCCCAACTACCTCTCCGTCAACTTTATATACAACCGTATAGCTATTGATGCTGAAGCTGCCTTCAATTACTACGTTTTTAGCTGGCATTACAAATCCATCAGTTTGATTCCAGCCACTAAATGTATGGCCTTCTTTTTCAGGATCTTTTCTCAGGGTTACAGAAGTTCCGTATTTGTATGTTTCTTTTTCTCCATAATCCTTGCCGTCTACTAAATACGTTACGGTATACTCGTTAACATCGAAGTTTCCTTCAATTACAACATTTTCAGCCGGCATAGTGAAATCTTCTGTTCTGTTCCAGCCGCCAAACTCATGACCCTCTTTTGATGGTTCGGATCTCAATTTAACCTCTGTACCATACTCGTAAGACTCAACTTCTCCAGTTATTTCACCATCAACTATATAGGTAACAGTATAACTGTTGATCTTGAAGCTTCCTTCAATCACTACATTTTCTGCAGGCATGGTAAATCCTGTCGTCCGACTCCAGTGGCTGAACGTATAGCCTTCTTTTACCGGTTCTTCTCTCAATGATACATCTGCACCATACTCATAGGACTCTGTTTCACCGCTTATCTCTCCGTCGACTTTATACGTCACCGTATAGCTGTTGATTTTAAAGCTTCCTTCGATTACGATATCCCCTGCAGGCATTGTGAAACTCCCTTTGCGATTCCAGCCATTAAATGTGTAACCTTCCCGCCCTGGTTCTTCTCTCAGCGTTACTGTACTTCCATATTCATAGGTTTCTGTACTGCCATACTGAACTCCATCTACCTTATACGTTACGGTATAGCTGTTAATTCCAAAGTTTCCTTCGATCACAACATCTTTTGCAGGCATCCGGAAATCTTCACCGTAATTCCAATGGCTAAATGTATACCCTTCCTTTGTCGGCTCGGATTTCAACCGGACTAATTCATTATACTTATATACTTCCGGTTCTCCATACTGCTGTCCATCTACCTTATACGTTACTGTATAGCTGTTGATCTCATAAGAACCTTCAATCACGACGTCTTCCGCCGGCATCTTAAATCCGTTCTCATAACTCCAGCCCTTGAATGTGTAGCCTTCCCTGGATGGCTTTTCCCTCAGCGTTACCGCCGCTCCATACTCGTAGGTCTCTTTCTCTCCATACTGCTCTCCGTCTACCTTATACGTTACAGTATAGCTGTTGACCTTATAAGAGCCTTCAATTACTACGTCTTCCGCTGGCATCTCAAATGCTTCCGTACGGCTCCAGCCACTAAATGTATAACCTTCTTTCTCCGGGCTCTGCCTTACCGTTACCAACGTTCCGTAATTATACGTTTCCACCTCTCCAACTGGCTTTCCATCTACCTTATACGTTACTTTGTAGCTGTTGATGTCAAAGCTTCCTTCTATCTCAACATTTTTTGCCGGCATATGAAACGTCCTGCCTGCTATAGAGTTTGAAAGCAGCTTCTGAATAAAGTTCTCTTTCACATCTTCACTGCTCCAGCCGCTAAAGGTATAGCCTTCTCTTTCTGCGTCCGCTTTTACAGTGACTTCCTGATTATACTGGTAGGTTTCTGTTTCTCCGGTCTGCTTTCCATCTACCAGATACGTCACGGTATAATTGTTAATCGTAAAGCTTCCTTCAATTACCACATCCTTTGCGGGCATATCAAACCCGGTATCACGACTCCAGCCGCCAAATGTATAACCTTCTTTTTCCGGAGCTTCTCTAAGAGTCACAGGTGCATTAAACTCATACGTTTCCACTTCTCCTACCTGTTCCCCATCAACTCTGTATGTCACTTTATAGCTGTTGATTTTAAAGCTTCCCTTGATCACTACATCATGTGCCGGCATTGCAAATCCGTCTTCATGATCCCATTCGCTGAAGGTATATCCTTCCTTCTCCGGCTCTTTCTGAAGTGTTACTGCACTTCCGTATTCATACGTTTCTTCCTTACCATAAGCACTTCCGTCTACCTCATACGTTACCTTGTAGCTGTTAATGCTGAATGACCCATTAATGACTACATTTTCTGCAGGCATCGTAAAGTCTTCCTTATGGTCCCAGCCGCTGAAGGTATAGCCTTCCTTCTCCGGGGCCTCTTTCAGCTTCACAGCAGTTCCATACAAATACGTCTCTGCTGTTTCATAAGGTTTACCGTCTACCAGATACGTTACCGTATACTCGTTTGCAGTAAAGCTTCCTACAATCACTACATCTTCGGCCGGCATGGCGAAGTCTTCCTTCAGATTCCAGCCACTGAACTTATGTCCTTCTTTTTCCAGATCATCTCTGATTGTTACAAGCGTTCCGTACTCATAGGTTTCTGTTTCTCCGGACTGTACTCCGTCTACCTGATAGGTTACTTTGTAGCTGTTAATATCAAAATGTCCTTCAATTACCACATCCTTCGCCGGCATGCGGAACGTCTTTCCCGCGATAGAAGAAGACAGTAATCTTTGGATAAATGATTGCCTGACATCTTCACTGCTCCAGCCGCTGAAGGTATAGCCTTCCTTCGTTTCGTCTGCTCTTACGGTTACCTCTTCATTATACTGGTGCTTTTTCTCATCAATAACCTTTCCGTCTACCTTATAGGTTACCGTATAATCGTTGATGCTGAAGTTTCCCTTGATCTCTACATCTTTTGCAGGCATCTTAAACCCGCTGGTCTCGCTCCAGCCGCTAAAGGTATATCCCTCCTTCGTTGGCGCATCTCTCAGCGTTACATCTTCTCCAAATTTATAGGTATCTACCTTTCCATATAACTGGTCATCAACCTTATAGGTAACTGTATAGCTGTTAATCTCGAAATGTCCTTCAACCACTATATTTTCTGCAGGCATCGTAAATCCTGACTCTCGGCTCCAGTGACTGAACGTATAACCTTCTTTTGCAGGTTCCTCTCTCAGTGTTACTACTGCTCCATACTCATAAGTTTCTGCTTCACCGCTTATCTCACCGTCAACTTTATACGTCACCGTATAGCTGTTGATCTTAAAGCTTCCTTCGATTACAACATCCTCTGCAGGCATCGTAAAGTTATTTTCACGATTCCAGCCACTAAATGTGTAACCTTTCGTCTCAGGTTCAGCCCTCAGCGTTACTGCGCTTCCATACTTATGAGTCTCGGTATCTCCGTACTGGACTCCATCTACCTTATACGTTACGGTATAGCTGTTAATTCCAAAGTTTCCTTCGATCACAACATCTTTTGCAGGCATCCGGAAATCTTCACCGTAATTCCAATGGCTAAATGTATACCCTTCCTTTGTCGGCTCGGATTTCAACCGGACTAATTCATTATACTTATATACTTCCGGTTCTCCATACTGCTGTCCATCTACCTTATACGTTACTGTATAGCTGTTGATCTCATAAGAACCTTCAATCACGACGTCTTCCGCCGGCATCTTAAATCCGTTCTCATAACTCCAGCCCTTGAATGTGTAGCCTTCCCTGGATGGCTTTTCCCTCAGCGTTACCGCCGCTCCATACTCGTAGGTCTCTTTCTCTCCATACTGCTCTCCGTCTACCTTATACGTTACAGTATAGCTGTTGATCTTATAAGAGCCTTCAATTACTACGTCTTCCGCTGGCATCTCAAATGCTTCCGTACGGCTCCAGCCACTAAATGTATAACCTTCTTTCTCCGGGCTCTGCCTTACCGTTACCAACGTTCCGTAATTATACGTTTCCACCTCTCCAACTGGCTTTCCATCTACCTTATACGTTACTTTGTAGCTGTTGATGTCAAAGCTTCCTTCTATCTCAACATTTTTTGCCGGCATATGAAACGTCCTGCCTGCTATAGAGTTTGAAAGCAGCTTCTGAATAAAGTTCTCTTTCACATCTTCACTGCTCCAGCCGCTAAAGGTATAGCCTTCTCTTTCTGCGTCCGCTTTTACAGTGACTTCCTGATTATACTGGTAGGTTTCTGTTTCTCCGGTCTGCTTTCCATCTACCAGATACGTCACGGTATAATTGTTAATCGTAAAGCTTCCTTCAATTACCACATCCTTTGCGGGCATATCAAACCCGGTATCACGACTCCAGCCGCCAAATGTATAACCTTCTTTTTCCGGAGCTTCTCTAAGAGTCACAGGTGCATTAAACTCATACGTTTCCACTTCTCCTACCTGTTCCCCATCAACTCTGTATGTCACTTTATAGCTGTTGATTTTAAAGCTTCCCTTGATCACTACATCATGTGCCGGCATTGCAAATCCGTCTTCATGATCCCATTCGCTGAAGGTATATCCTTCCTTCTCCGGCTCTTTCTGAAGTGTTACTGCACTTCCGTATTCATACGTTTCTTCCTTACCATAAGCACTTCCGTCTACCTCATACGTTACCTTGTAGCTGTTAATGCTGAATGACCCATTAATGACTACATTTTCTGCAGGCATCGTAAAGTCTTCCTTATGGTCCCAGCCGCTGAAGGTATAGCCTTCCTTCTCCGGGGCCTCTTTCAGCTTCACAGCAGTTCCATACAAATACGTCTCTGCTGTTTCATAAGGTTTACCGTCTACCAGATACGTTACCGTATACTCGTTTGCAGTAAAGCTTCCTACAATCACTACATCTTCGGCCGGCATGGCGAAGTCTTCCTTCAGATTCCAGCCACTGAACTTATGTCCTTCTTTTTCCAGATCATCTCTGATTGTTACAAGCGTTCCGTACTCATAGGTTTCTGTTTCTCCGGACTGTACTCCGTCTACCTGATAGGTTACTTTGTAGCTGTTAATATCAAAATGTCCTTCAATTACCACATCCTTCGCCGGCATGCGGAACGTCTTTCCCGCGATAGAAGAAGACAGTAATCTTTGGATAAATGATTGCCTGACATCTTCACTGCTCCAGCCGCTGAAGGTATAGCCTTCCTTCGTTTCGTCTGCTCTTACGGTTACCTCTTCATTATACTGGTGCTTTTTCTCATCAATAACCTTTCCGTCTACCTTATAGGTTACCGTATAATCGTTGATGCTGAAGTTTCCCTTGATCTCTACATCTTTTGCAGGCATCTTAAACCCGCTGGTCTCGCTCCAGCCGCTAAAGGTATATCCCTCCTTCGTTGGCGCATCTCTCAGCGTTACATCTTCTCCAAATTTATAGGTATCTACCTTTCCATATAACTGGTCATCAACCTTATAGGTAACTGTATAGCTGTTAATCTCGAAATGTCCTTCAACCACTATATTTTCTGCAGGCATCGTAAATCCTGACTCTCGGCTCCAGTGACTGAACGTATAACCTTCTTTTGCAGGTTCCTCTCTCAGTGTTACTACTGCTCCATACTCATAAGTTTCTGCTTCACCGCTTATCTCACCATCAACTTTATACGTCACCGTATAACTGTTGATCTTAAAGCTTCCTTCGATTACAACATCCTCTGCAGGCATCGTAAAGTTATTTTCACGATTCCAGCCACTAAATGTGTAACCTTCCGTCTCAGGTTCAGCCCTCAGCGTTACTGCGCTTCCATACTCATGAGTCTCGGTATCTCCGTACTGGACTCCGTCCACCTTATATGTCACATTGTAGCTGTTAATACTGAAATTTCCCTTAATTACAACATCATTTGCAGGCATCGTAAATGCTTCTTTTTGACTCCAATGGCTGAACGTATACCCGTCTTTTGTCGGTTCATCTCTAATCTCAACCATTTCGCCAAAGTCATACGATTCTTCTTCCCCGTAGAGAGATCCATCTACTTCATATCTTACCGTATATTTGTTGATCTCAAAGTGTCCTTCGATTACCACGTTCTCTGCAGGCATTGTAAATCCACTGTCACGACTCCAGCCTTTAAAAGAGTATCCTTCCTTTACTGGTTTTTCTCTTAAAGAAACATTTTCGCCATATTGATGCGTTTCTACTGCACCGTATGTGGAATTGTCTACTTTATAGGTTACTGTATAACTATTAACGCCAAAGCTTCCAGTTATCTTTATATCGTGAGCAGGCATCTTAAACATTTCAGCATCTTTACCATTAATTTTCCAACCGCTAAAGCTATATCCTTTGGCAGCTGCATCGGCGGCAATTGTTACATCTTCCCCGACTCTGTATGTTTTTTGCCTGAGGCAAAGAACTAACACCATCTGGTACGTTTCCTGTATATTCATACTTTACACTATAACTTTTCCTGTCATAATACAATTTAACAACCAGTTTTCCATCACCTGTAATTGTTTTATCTGCAGGCGTTGTTAAAGCGGCATTATACTCAAAACCGTCGTTTGTGTAATCTTTAGGAGAAAACGTAGCCTTCTCTCCAGTTACTCCTGAACCGGTCTCTGTGTCAGTCTCTACCAGTTCATATTCCTCAGGATTATCAACGGACTGCTGATGGTGTTCTATTGTGTAAGGAGTATCTGTATTCCTGGTATAATATAACTTCAATACAGTACTACCATCGCCTTGCACTTCCGCCTCTGTAATATTATCCTCAATCCCGGAAGCATACGTAAATCCTGGAATTGTTTTCTTGTAATCATCATCCTTTACAATAGTTCCTGTAGTAGAATATTTGGTTGCTACTTCAGTCGCTTTTTGTGGATAACTTTTATCTAACTGCTGTGTATAATGTTCTACAGTGAATGGAATACCATCTTTTGGTTTCCATATTGCATACAGATCAACATTAGCATCTTTAATTACAAAAGAATTGTTTGTGCCGTTTGATACATATCGAGGTGATGTTGATGCTTTATCTGTATCCCAGCCTAAGAATTCATATCCTATGCGGCTAGGTATATTATTATAATTTACACGCACAGTGGTTCCCTCGCTATAATTCTGCGTAGGCGGAACATTTTCATTACCACCATTTGGCCAATATCTTACAGAATAAGTATTTTTATCCACTACAATACCGTCGACATGCCAATCTCCCTGATCTTTAATTACGTACCATAAAACTTTCTGCGTAGCTGGATTAAAACTTTTTCCTGCTTTTTGGGCCGCTGCCGCTATAGCTGTACCAGATGGTTCTCTTAAAATATTAGCTGCAACCATTTCAGGGTTATTATTTATTTCTATTTTATTCCTTAAGGTACCAGTTAACTGTGTCTGTGAAGTTGACGGATAATAATCACCTGGTCCATATCCATTAGGTTCAAAAGGAGCTTTTCCATCTGTTCTAATAAAGAATTTAGCCTCCCGGCCATCTGTTCCTTTCTTATTAAGCCACGTAGCATATAGTGTTATATCACTGGTAATAGTAGTATTAGTTTTTTCATCAATATTCGGCGGATACTGTACGCCTTCAATAAATGTCTGTTGAAGCATTTCTGTACCACTATGATGTCCAGACTTTTCACCATGCCAACCAACAAACTCATATCCGTTTTTATTTGTAAAAGGATTATCGGGTGTTATAATTTTCCCCTCATCACCTACTGTCACGGTAAATGGTTCACCAGTGCCTCCATAATCCTCATTAGGATCAAAGGTCACCGTTATTGTTATTGGCTCAAACCAAAAATAGAGATCTTCATTACTATTGAAACTCTGCCAACTATCTCCTTTATCTTTAAGAGAATATTCTAATATATATTTTCTTTTAGCCTGTTGACGAATGCGAAGTACAGATTCACCGTCATATTGGTTGCCAATAGTTGCCTTCACAAATTTATAGGACTTAAAAGCCTCACTTTCATTATTTTTAATATCTTGTGCAATATTGGAAATCATCAAGCCTGAAGTTGTAAGTGTAAAACGGTTCCACCAGTCTCCAACATAATTATTGGTACCAATCGATTTTCCGTCAATACTCATAGTTCTAATTTTTGCAGCCATACTTGTGTTGGTAAAATATATTGCATAGATTGAAAAATGTTCTGCATCAAAAGCAATCATCTCGATTGAATTATTATCGGCTACGTCTACCGCGTCAGATACTGATTCGACCTTTTCAACTTCTTCAACGCTAACCTTTTCAACACTTTCAGATGTTGCATCAACATCACCGGTATCAATATGAGTAATCTCTACCTTTTCAGCTTCCGCACTCTTCTCTTCAATCGCCTTACCAGCAAATGTAACTTCTACATATCCATTATCACTCCAGCTATTATCCAGAGCCTCCAGTTCGCCTGCTTCATTCTCCACAAATAACTTAATATCATAAGCCAGAACCGTATTCGCGGAAGTATCTTCACCAGTCTCCTCTGCCGTCTTTTCCTTAACAGCCTCCTCAACCTTCTCCGTAACTTCTGTCACCTTCGCTACAGTTCCTGCTGGCAGAATTCCTTCTTCTGCATGAAGGCTCACGACTACATCGCCCAGAGTCTTGCTGAAATTAAATTCCGGATGCTCCCCAATCTCCGCCATCGCCACAACGATTTCCTGTTCTTCCTCAATCTCCGGAACAACAAACCGTTTTACGCCTGTATCTGCATTTGAAACAGTAGCTTCGTCATCTTCTACAGCTTCAAGGCTTTCTCCATTTGCAGTTACATGGTCAATAACATAGCCAACCTGTGGTTTTACGGTAAATGTTAAATCTTTTCCTTCTTCTACATTCTTAGCGCCCTTTACAGCAGCCGTACCAACTGGTGTAACCGTATAAGTAACGGCATAGCCTTCTTTAGACACGTCGATATGCAGCTTATCCAAAGTAGTAACATAGGCCTTTGCATAATAGGACTCATCCAATACTACCTGGCCATAGGTCTTGCCGCTGGTGGTCCCTGTTTTCGATACTTCTTCTTTTTCGTCAGCTTCAGGATCCACTACCAGAGAATCGTTCTTCTTTCCGTCTTCTCCGTTAGCAGCATGATCCTTTCCATCAACTGTTGTATCGTCTGCCTTATTATCTTCCGCAGCATTTTTGTCTGCATTATCTTTATCAGCATTATCCTTATCAGAATTATCATCAATTACAGCATCGCCCTGGCCGTCGTCCGGTTTGGATACTTCGCCCTGGTCATCTGCCTTAGCATCAGAAGAATCCTGGTTTTCTCCATTGTCAGGAGTCACAGCATCTGCCTTATTGTCCTCACCAGCGCTGTTCCCTTCTTCTCCATCAGGAGTCACTACTGCATCTTTATCAGCATTGCCGCCGTTGCTGCCGTCTTCTGTATTTGTATTGCTATTAACATCTTCGCTATCATGCTTATCGCTGGTATCTGTGTTATCAGCTTTATCGGTTTTATCAGCGGCATCAACTTCATCTTCCTTACCTTCATCAGAAGATACCTTGTCGCTCTCCTTACTTCCCGCATCACCATTGACTGCAGTTGTAAGAATATGAGTATAATGACGTTTCAAAGTCGCTGCCGATACCAGAGAGTCCCCATGATCGGAACCGCTGTCAGAAGAGCCGCTGTTCGAAGATCCACTATCAGATGCTCCACCGTTCGAAGCCCCACCATCAGACACTCCACTATTCGATGCTCCGCCATCAGATGCCGCCCCACCATTGGAAGCTCCACTCTCAGAATTCCCCGCTTCGGCCTTTCCGCCGTCTTCGGTCTTGTTCGTATCGCTATTCTGCGCGCCGCCGTTCGTTCCGGTATGGTCTTCCGGCTTCTGAACTTGTTCTTCTTTTCCTGTATTCGTATTGGAATGATCGGTATTTTCCCCATCTGCGTTTGCATCCGGGTTCTGAACCGTTCCGTCATTTATTCCGTTTCCATCACTTACATTAGCATCTGGATTCTGAACGCCATCTGCTGCATTTCCATTTTCTCCGTCTAAGCCTGCATCCGGATTCTGAACCTCACCGTTTGCCGCGCCTTCTCCGTCCACATTCGCATCCGGGTTCTGTACTTCGCCGCTTGTGGTACCATTTCCATCAGCCGCATTGCTGTCCGGATTCTCTACGCTTCCATCAGCCGCATTTCCGTCCGGATTCTGCACGCTTCCGTCAACCGTTCCGTTTTCCCCGCCTGCATTCTCATCCGGGTTCTGTACTTCGCCGCCAGCCGCGCCGTTCGTACCTGCACCGCCAGCGCCTCCGTTTCCGTTACCTTCACCGCCAACCGGTGCAGTCGGTGCTTCCGCATCCAGTAAAGTAGAATTCCCCTTTACCGTTACCTTCTGAGTCGTATATCCGTCAATTCTGGAACGGAATGTCACTCTCGCATCAGAATCGTTGATATACAGGAAAATGATATCCTCATCGCCTGTAATCTGATATCCTTCGGGATCGCCGTTAATACGGATAAACATACGAAGCTCTGCTCCGTCTGCATATTCCTCTTCGTCCATATCGTAAGCCGGTGCAAACTCAAATACAGAACCTGTTTCAAACAGCCTCTGATATTCCTTTGCAAGGCTTCGGTCGGATGTATCCACGCCGAGGTCCTCAAAATTAAATTCATCGCCATTATCAATGGCTGCCTGTGCAGAGTCTCTCAAATCCTCTCCGCTCATCACAAATGTAGCATTCTCTTTCTCAAAAGCAGCAGCCACATCCGCCCATGACACCATGTTAAAAGAAGTCATGGTAAGAACAAATGACAGGAATCCCGCCAAACCTCTTTTTAACTTTTTCTTTAATCCCTTCATAGCTTCCCCTCTCTTACCCTTCCATTAGGGCACTCTCTCTATTTTTATGTACATATCTGTCTTCATATAAAATCCATCCGTCACTGCTCTCCAGTGCGGAGGTCATCAGGAGTACCAGCTCCATGAAACTTCGGAAGGCCTGTTTTTCACCGGTTTCCCTCCAGCGTATAACGCCCTGCCAGGTCGAATGTTCCCGGAACAGGATCTTGATCAGAAAGGTGGCTTCTTTCCCGCCTTCCCTGTAAACGGACCACATCTTATCCGGTATAATCCTGATGTCTTCGTTCTGTACTCCGGAATCGTCTTCCCTCAGGTTGCCAAGTCCGATAAAGTGCCCCATGGCATCAGCCAGGGCTATGGTTCCTGTAAAATCTTCCAGATAATTGAGGAAGGCGTTCTGAACACTTCCTGCCAGCAGACCGCCCTCGAAGGAGTCTACGGCGATCTGGCAGACATTTGAGGTCTTTTGTGACTGCCTCCGCTCGCCCGGTCCGTTCAGCACCCGTTCTATCCAGTAGGTCATCTGCAGAAAACTCTCAAATTCCTGTTTTTCCTGCCCTTCCAGCCAGGAGATCTCTCCCTGCCAGCTCGTGTTGTATCTGAACTTTACGTTAAGTTTAAATGTGGCCAGCGTACCATCTTCCAGCTGATCATATTCCTGTACGGGAGGTTCAGGAAGCTTCGTTCCGCCAAATCTCCGGTAATCCATCGTTCTCTTCGGATTCGCCAACTCGTCGAATATCCGGTTCATGTGAAGCATCATCTCCAGGTAATTCTCAAACCGGATCCCCGGCGCCGTGCCTGCGTGATATATGATGCCGCTCATACAGCCATTCTCAAATCCATTTACCGATATTTTGAAGTAGCGGGAAGAGTTGCGGTTCATACTCATCTTTGCTATCGTCATAAATTTTTCCTTCTCCCTCTGTTCAGAGCTTTAGTTTATCTATTTTCATTACATTATCTTCAATTAAATATAGTTTTACCCAGTGTCTGTAACCAGTATATACCATATCGGTTACAAATTGGTTACATTTTAAGTTTTTTTGAAAATAAATTAAAATTATTTGTAATGCGTAACCGTAACCTTGAAAACCGCATGAAATCGATGTCTAAACACGCAAAAAAAGCGCTGAAAATTTTGTGAGATTACATCTCCTCACGTATTTCCGGCGCTCATTTGAAAGCTTTTATTCAGTTTTGTTCTCATGGACGGTTACAAACCCTGGCGCATCACTTCTATTTCAATTCCTGAAGTATTGATTTTCCAATCGTTCCTTCCGGCATTGTAACCCCAAAATTGTCTGTGATGGTAGCTCCGATTACGGCAAAGGTATCTTCTGACGGGATTCTTCCACTTCCACTCATAGAAGGAGAATATGCCAGAAATGGAACTTTCTCTTTCGTATGATCCGTACCGGTATAGGTCGGATCATTGCCGTGATCAGCCGTTAAGATCAGTAAATCATCTTCTTTTAACTTGCTCAGAACGATCTGCAGCTTCTCATCAAACCGCTCAATCTCTTTTCCGTAACCGATCGGGTCGCGGCGGTGTCCCCACAGCGCGTCAAAATCCACCAGATTTACGAAGCACAGGCCGTGAAAATCCTTATCCATGACTTCAATGGTCTGCTCCATTCCATGAACGCTGCTCTGTGACTTATAAGCCTCCGTAATTCCCTCTCCATCAAAGATATCCTTAATCTTGCCAATGCTTATCACATCGTATCCCGCTGTCTTTAAGGCATCCAGCGCAGTTGGTCCGTAGGGCTTTAACGCATAGTCATGGCGGTTAGGAGTCCGTTTGAACTCGCCCTTCTTCCTGCCCACATACGGTCTGGCAATCACGCGGCCCACCTTCCACTCGTCTCTCATCGTCAGCTCCCTGGCAATCTCACAGCAGCGGTACAGCTCGTCAAGTCCGAAGGTCTCCTCGTTTCCGCAGATCTGAAGTACAGAATCGGCAGAGGTGTAGACGATCATGTCTCCGGTCGCGATCTCATGCTCGCCATACTCGTCTAGAATCTCTGTTCCGCTGGCCGATTTATTGCCCACGATCTTATGTCCCGTGCGTTTTTCCAACTCCTCGATCAGTTCCTTCGGAAATCCGTGCTCGGTAAATGTCTGAAATGGCTTCGTAATATGAAGTCCCATCATCTCCCAGTGTCCGGTCATCGTGTCCTTGCCGGTACTGGCTTCATTCAGTTCTGTGTAATAGGCCAGCGGCTTCTCTGCCGGCTCTGCATGAATTAAGGGATGCAGGTTTGCAATTCCCATTTTTGCAAGATTCGGTATGTGAAAGCTCTCCATCCGCTCATCGATATGTCCCAGCGTATCCGTCCCCACGTCGCCATAGTCCGCCGCATTATCCATCGCTCCGATTCCCAGGGAATCCAGCACAATGGTAAAAATTCTGCGATATTTTTCCATATTGTATCATTCTCCTTCTGTCTGCAACACTATTTATATTGGTTTGATATTGGTATTATACTCCATAAAAATCATTTTATAAAAGGACAAATGTCTTAATGAATTATTTTTTCTATTATGATTGGGAAAAGATAAGCCGTGAGAGCTCTCGCTGAGCAGGCAGACATCTTGTATACAGCGCGCTGCCTCTGTTACAGTTCACTCCCCACCAGGGGCACCGCAGTTCTGTTCGGCCGGGCAGGCTTCCTCAGCCTTTCCAGTGACTTTGCAGGGTATTAGAAGTTCTTAACGCGCAAAATTTTTCGTTCAGGTGAAATTCCCACTTGTCTGAGCGCAGCGAGTTTGGGAATTTTACCTGGTTTTTAGAAAGATTCTGCACGTTTAGAACTTCTTATGCCCGAAACCGGAACTGGAAAGGCTGAGGAAGCCTGCCCGACCGAACAGAACTGCGGTGCCCCTGGTGGGGAGTGAACTGTAACCTGCCTCTTGATTTCTCTGCTTTTTTGGTGACAATTCTGTTTACTTTTATCCAGAATATGGTATATTTGTAATTAGAAAGATTACATTTTAGGCAGACATAAATTGTATAACAAAAAGGAGACGAGGCCCAGGCCTCCAAACGTTATTTATGAAAGATATCATGGATTTACACACCCATACCACCGCAAGCGGTCATGCATACAACACACTTTATGAGATGGCACGCTCTGCCTCAGAGAAAGGTCTCACGCTTTTCGGTTCGACAGATCATGCACCGAAGATGCCGGGAACCTGTCACGAATTTTATTTTATTAATTTTAAAGTCATACCGCGCACCCTGTTCGGCGTAAAGATACTGATGGGGTCTGAACTAAACATTCTGGATTATACCGGCCGTATTGATTTAAGGGAAGGCATACTGGAACGTCTCGATTACACTATCGCCAGCATCCACGAACCCTGCTACAAATGCGGTACCGTTGCGGAAAATACAAATGCCTATTTAGGGGCCATCAAAAATCCTTATGTTAAAATCATCGGCCACCCGGATGACGGACGGTTTCCTATTGATTACGACACGGTCGTAGCCGCAGCCGCTGAACACCACACGCTGCTGGAGCTTAACAGCAGCTCACTGCATTCGACAAGCATGCGGCTCCACGCAAAAGAAAACTACCGGATCATGCTGGATTTATGTAAACACTATAAAGCGTCTGTCATCATTGACAGCGACGCCCACATCGAGGCTGATGTGGGAAATCATAAACTTGCCTGGGAGCTCATTAAAGAGACCGGCTTCCCGGAAGAGCTGATTGTAAACGGTTCTTTGGACCGTCTGCTTCCGTATATCCCCAGGCTGAAGGAGTGCTTATGATAAACTTTCTGAATCTGGAATATTTTCTGGCAGCGGCCGAGGAACTGAACATCACTCGGGCAGCTAAACGCCTATATATATCCCAGCAGTCATTAAGCAATCATATTTCCAATCTGGAAAAGGAGTTTGACGTCCAGCTTTTCAACCGGACGACGCCACTGACACTCACCTATGCCGGAAGAGCGCTGAAGCTGCGCGCCAAACAGCTGCTGGAACTAAAGGATGAGACTTACCGCCAGCTGGCCGATATTAAGGATTTTACCACCGGACAGATATCCATCGGAGTTTCTCACACGCGGGGACGTTTTCTCCTTCCCGCTATCCTGCCGGTCTACCGTGAAAAGTTTCCGAACATCGAGCTTCACCTGGTAGAAGGCAATTCATCGGAGTTAAGTACTTCCCTGATCCGGGGAGACATCGACCTGATTATCGACCTGCTTCCATTTAAAGCGGAAAATGTGGAGACCGTCACGATCTGTGAAGAAGAGATTCTTCTCATCGTTCCCGATCAGATCCTGGACAGCTTTTTCCCCGGCCGCCAGGAGGAAATTAAGAGTCAGCTGGAAGAAAATGCGGACGTGCGTTTGTTAAAAGATTGTCCATATCTTCTTATTAATAAAGGAAACCGCGTCCGGACCATTGCCGACGAAATTTTTGAGGATGCACAGATCACGCCCTCCATCGTTCTTGAAACGGAAAATATTGAAACCGTACTGGCTTTGGCAGGCAAAGGGATGGGAATCACATTTTATCCCAAGATGTTCATGTCAGGAACCGGGCTTATGACCGATCTGCCAAAGAATAAAAAGGGACTCAATTTCTATTCCCTTCCCAAAGGGCGCACACACGGAATTCTGGCCTTTGGCTACCATAAAGGCCGCTATCTGTCCCAGGCTACGGAAGAATTTATCCGTATCGCCAGGGAAAACATATAAAAACTGATTTAATATAGGAAAAACTACGTTTTTACCTGTATTTTCGACCTTCACAGCATTGACAATCACCATTTGGTGGTGTATTATTAAATAGTAACCATTATCAGTATTATTACTATTTTAATGCAAAGGAGCTGCTATGAAGACATTGAAGTATAGCCGTCAGCGGGAATCCATCAAATCTTGTTTGATGGCCAGGCATGACCATCCGACTGCCGACGCCCTATACACATCAATCCGCGAAGAATATCCAAACATCAGCCTTGGGACTGTCTACCGCAATTTAAACCTGCTGGTGGAGTTGGGGGAAATTCAGAAGCTGACATGTGGAGATGGGGCAGATCATTTTGATGCAGACACATCACCGCACTATCATTTCGTATGCAGGGACTGCGGCCAGGTCTACGACCTGCCTTTAAAAACCCTGGATAACATCAATCAACTGGCTCAGGAATATGCGGCCGGCCATGTTGACAGCCATACAATCTTTTTCTACGGTACCTGCAAAAATTGTTTGAAAAAAAATTTACAATAAGTATTGACAGAAGCAGAAAGATGTGCTAAATTAATATCAGTAATCATTACTGTTATTGATTACAACAAAACAAGTTCAATAAAAACAAATATATAAAAATGAAAAGGAGACATGAATTATGAAGAAATGGGTTTGTACAGTATGCGGTTATGTTCACGAAGGAGAGACTGCTCCGGAATTTTGTCCAGTATGTAAGGTACCGGCAGAGAAGTTCAAATTACAGGAAGAGGATATGTCATGGGCAGCTGAGCATGAATTAGGAGTAGCTCAGGGCGTTCGTGAAGATATCATCAAAGATTTAAGAGCAAACTTCGAGGGTGAATGTTCTGAAGTTGGTATGTATTTAGCTATGTCCAGAGTCGCTTTCAGAGAAGGCTATCCGGAAGTTGGTATGTACTACAAGCAGGCTGCTTACGAAGAGGCTGATCACGCTTCCAGATTCGCCGAATTACTTGGCGAGTGTGTAACTGCAAGCACAAAGAAAAACCTTGAATTAAGAGTTGCTGCTGAGAACGGCGCTACTGCTGGTAAAGTTGACTTAGCAAAGCGTGCTAAAGAGTTAAACCTTGATGCAATTCATGATACCGTACATGAGATGGCAAGAGACGAAGCTCGCCATGGCAAAGCATTCAAGGGTCTGCTTGACAGATACTTTGGCTAATTCATAAATATTCACTTCACCATTTTCAGGGAACGGCATAGCTTGATTATACCGTTCCCTGGTTTTCCATCGGAAGATCCGGATTGGGAACGAATTCACTCATTGAACAGTCGGGTTCATTGGATACCAAAGAAAAAGTAATCAGGAGGGTTTATCACATGTCTAAATATGCAGGAACAAAAACAGAAAAGAACTTAATGGACGCTTTCGCAGGCGAGTCTCAGGCAAGAAATAAATATACATATTATGCTTCTGTAGCGAAAAAAGCTGGCTACGAGCAGATGGCTGCTTTATACTTAGAGACAGCAGATCAGGAAAAAGAGCACGCTAAAATGTGGTTCAAAGAATTCCATGGCATCGGCAGCGTTGAAGAGAACCTTGCAGACGCAGCCGAAGGTGAAAACTACGAGTGGACCGATATGTACAAGAGAATGGCTGATGAAGCCAGAGAAGAAGGCTTCGAAGAGTTAGCCATCAAATTTGAGTTTGTTGGAAAAGTGGAAGCTGCTCATGAGAAACGTTACTTAAAGCTTCTTGACAGCTTAAAGAACGATAAGACCTTCAAGGGCGACGCTCCTCTTGGCTGGAAGTGCCGCAACTGCGGATACGTACATGAAGGACCGGAAGCTCCTGAAGTATGCCCGACATGTGCACATCCGAAGGCTTATTTTGAAAGAAAAGTTGAGAATTATTAATTCTTAATCCATAAAAGCGACTGCGGAATCCGCTGTGCAGGCAGCGGAATAGCCAGTATCTTTGGAGAATAACTCCCTGTGGGAAAGGATCGCAATAGACGGATCCATTTCCACAGGGAGTTATTTTTTTGCCTGCAATAAGGCCCGTCCTGTCTGATTCTGCATTCTATTCCTGATCTGAACCGCATAATCTGTCAGGAGGTGATCCATATGCAATCCTGTGAATTAGTAATCTCCATATCGAGTCTGGCCTGCTGCATTGCCGAAGGAAAAAGTGCCGATGAAATAGCACTTCTCGCGTCTATCCTCTCACAGCTGGGCGATACGCTTGCCACGATTTCCGCGCATCAGGCTTTATGCTGTCCTTCGGAGGATACAAAAAAGTAAAAGTATGCTACAATAGAAGTATCCAAAGCAGTATATCGAATATATTCTGACTTCACCATTTAACGTATATTCTAAAGAGAAAGACTGAGGAGCTGCCAAATGCATAAGCAGGGTAACAAAAGAAAACGCATAATCCTGATTTTACTCCCGCTGTTTCTGCTCATTTTACTGCTGCTTTATTACACAGCAGGTAATCATAAAGCCCCCATCCGTCCAGTTGTTCTTGACAGCAATCCGGTCGGTATGATCTGGCCGGACAGCGGCAATGGGAATCGAAACACTGCCCAGGCAGCCTTTTCCATTAAAAACCCCTCTTCTAAGTCCCAAAGCGTAACGTTTCAGATTACTTATGAGCTTCTCCTGTCTGAAAAACATTTCACATTTGATATAGAGCACCTGTATGTTGAAGATGAGGAGGGAACTTTTCGCGAACTTCCGGGTACCGTAATGGAGATTCCGGGCAATACCACCCTGTCCGTAAGAATCACGGCAGTGGATCACGAAAGCTCGATGGAGCTGACTACGAGAGGTGCTCCAGAGGTCAGGATCATTTCCCCGAATACAGAGAATTCCGGGGAATTACCAAAGGATTATACCACCGATACGAGAAGCACTGTTTTTCAAGACAGAGATAAGAAGCTGGCCTTCCTCTCCAGATATCTGGAAATGCCCTCTGAGATGATCGATGCAGCCTATCACATTGTTTATCAGGATAATTCCAATGGGAGAGTCCCGGGTCCTTCCGATTACGATATCAGGGCGGCCTTCACAGTGGAGGCGGACGATCTCTCCCTCTGGACAAAGGACATGAAGAAAATTCTGCCGGAGCAGGTTGATCCGGGCTGGTGGGAGGACTTAAAGACCTCCGGTTTTACATGGGACATCCCCTCAGACGCCGAGTATTACAAACGGCCTGGCTCTGAAAGCTATATAGTCATCTGCCCTGACCTTCATCTGATCCTGAAAATAGTTTCGTCGCTGTCTCTTCCCCTTTCGCTTGAAGATTCCGCATCCCGGAAGGAATTCCCCGAAGAGCTCCCCGGTTACGATCAGTTCAAGACGCTGGCTGCGGATGCTCTGGGATACGATCATTCTGCCGTGCCTTACATAAGAACTGCGATGACCGAAAAGGTGTACGCAGCAGACGGAACGGAGCTTACACTTATATGTTACCGTGCCATGTTTTGCAATAGCCCATTATATGGGATTCCTGTCCTTGTCATCATTGGAAATGGCGGCACCTCCTGTACGGTTCTCTGTGACGGCTCCTATGGAGATGAGTGGTATCTGGCGGATATTGACGGAGACGGTCAGGACGAGCTTCTGATGCATCATTTAATCAGTATCACCGGAGGGGCCGGCGCCTATGAGAGCGACATCTATCGGATATCCGACGGCAGTCCGGCCAAAATATTCGGCAGCCCTGAGTGGGATGGCGATAATTATTTCGATACATATTTTACCCTTCATCTGTCGGAAGGATATACCCATACGGTACAAAACGGTTATACAGGTTTTTACACTACTTTCACACGCAAAGGCCCGGAAGGAAATCCCTACTTTGACGCGGACGGAAATCTCACCGACGAGGGCAGGGAGAACAATGAAACGGACTGGCTGAGTGCGGATCCTTATTTCTATCTCTTCACACCTGTGGACGCAGACGGCGACGGTGTCTATGAAATCATGACTGCCCAGTACACGTATCTCTATGGACGCTCCGATGGACTGGGAGCCGCGTATACCCTTCTCAAATGGGACAGCGGCACGGATCAAATGTATATCATGAAAGCCGGCTTCTGGCCCTATGAGGATCACGAGGAGGACGATCAGGACTATTCCGGGCGATGGGAAGAATATGAAAACACCTGGTATAGTAAGGACGTGCCGGAACCGGGCGATTTACTCGATTCCAGGGCGCTTATCAAAGCAGCCAGCGACCAGATCCGCGCGATAGATTTTCACGTCAGGCAGTTCCCCATCAACGATTCTCTGTACGACACAGAGACAGATAAAATCTACAGGGAGGCCTTTTACAAGGCTGTGACCAACCAGAAACCGGTGCTTTGCAGGGCGTACCGGTCTCTGGATTACGAAGAAGATACGTATCAGAATATTCTTCGAAGCGATCATCTAAGTGATCAGGAGTTTCTAAGACAGGAGCTGAAACAGGACTCCAGCTACTATTATACGGACTATGACGGCGATGGTCTGCCGGAACTGATCGTTCGGAATATGGGACTCTACGGGTTAAAATACGATCCGGAACAGGACCAGGTCTATCTGTTTCTGTCGGTCTACAGCAGTTATTGCTACTTCATGGGGGCCGGACAAATATTCTGGCACAATCCCTGTCTCGCCAGCAAGGATATGTATAGCTACGAGTCAGAGGACAGGAATGGCAACCGGGTTTTTGCGGGATTTAAGACAGTCTTCCACTGGGATGATGATGTTGGGAGCAGTGAGTCCTACTATATATCTACAATGGACTATTCCGACGTGGAGGTAAGTCAAAAGCTGTGGGAGGAACTATTCAGCCTGCTGCAGGAAGCCCGCAGCGAAACGCCCGAGCCTGAGACTTATGAGGAATTTTTCAAAGATTTCTATAAGGAATAGCAGAGGGGGACGAATGATGAGCGTAAAATACTGGTTTATTAAGGCGACGACTGAAGCTTAATTGGCAGCGAAAAGGGAAACGCAGACATGTGTCTTGCCTGCGTTTCCCTCCTGCAATTTCTTTATAGAATTCTTATTACTCTCTTCTATTCTTATTTCTTTTTCTTTCTCGCCTTCCCCTTCCTCGGTGCTTTCTCTTTTTCCGGTTCGATCTCGCGTTCAATATCGTAGTCTTCTTCCTGATCTTCGACGCCCGCCTCCAGTTCCTTAATCTGCTCTAAAAGCTCATGCTGCAGGAGTTCCTCGTCTGACATTTCTTTTTTTTTGCGAGTTTCCGTATTTTTTCGGCCTTTTCCATTTCCAGTCTTTTTTCCGTTACTGTCACCACTCGGCTGGTCAGTCATTTTATGCAGGTCTGCTTTGGAATTATCCTCTTCCCCATACTCCTTTTTTCTTTTTGGCGATTTCTTTGAGCTGCATTCTATGCCGTCTTTACTGGATCTGCCATCTCCATTACAGTTCCCGTCTTCCTCCTCCATTTCGCCGCTTTCATTTACATCAGATTCGAGTTTTCCAACCGTATCACGTTCTCCGTCACTCTCATCTTCACTCTCATCTTCACTCCCATCTTCCCAACTCCCATCGTCTTCCTCATGTTCCTCATTCTCCGATGCGGTCAAGTTCTCCTCGTGAATCTCATCCTCCCTCTCCTTTGCCACTTCCTTCATTTTCTCCGTGGTAATGCTGCCGGAGAGGAACAGGGACATCTTGGCGCAGACCGGCCCTACCATCTCATAGAGGACGGAAGAAGAGAGAATAATGGTCAGAAGCAGTTTCCCCATCTCCTCGGGAAGCAGCCTCTGTCCCAGAAACGCCAGACCGATGGCGACACCGGCCTGAGGGATCAGTGCCAGGCCCATATAATTTCGAATTTCCCTGCTGGTTCCCGTAATCAGGCAGCTGATATACGTTCCCAGATACTTCCCGATAATCCTCACGATAAAGTATGCCAGACCCACCGTGCCCACGGTGGTCAGCGCAGACAGATCCAGATTCATGCCCGACATGATAAAGAATATGGACATGACCGGAGGCGTAAAGTTATTAATCTGCCGGTACAGCTTTTTATCGCTGGTAAGATTGATATACGACGCGCCGAAGATCATGCAGGACAGCAGCGGCGAAATATCGAGTGACGCGCAGATACCAGATATCCCCAGAAGCATGGCAATAGCCAGAATCAGCCTGTTGTCCTTGCTTCTGGCCGGTATCAGAAGCCTGCTCAAGAAGTAACCACAGAAAAATCCCAGTCCCAAAGCCAGGATATTATAGACCACCGGCATCAGGACCGTGGACATGGTCAGCTCTTCATTTCCCGTTCGTCCGGCAATGCCTGCCACAATACTGAACGCCAGCAGGCAGACCACATCATCCAGGGCCACGATCTGCAGCAGCGTATTGACAAATTCTCCCTTTGCCTTATACTGGTTAATTGTCATCATCGTGCTGGCCGGTGCTGTCGCCGTCGCGATTGCGCCCAGAATCAACGCAAAATTCCACTCCATCTTGAAGACGCCCACACAGAACAGCGTTACCAGCACGCCGGCCAGCAGGGCCTCGAAAAGCGTAATGATGATAATCCGGCTTCCCGTCTTTAACAGCACTTCCTTCTTAAAAAACTTTCCGACCCCGAATGCAATAAACGCCAGCGCCAGATCGCTGACAAACCCCATGTGGCCGATAATCTCTACCGGTATTAGATTTAACCCGCATGGCCCGATTAAGATTCCTGCCATAATGTAACCGCTGACCTTTGGCAAATTCAGCGTATTGGTCAGCCGCGTCATAATAAAACCGGCAAACAGGATCACTGACAGAATCAGCAATACCCTGGTGCCTTCACTTACCCCTGCTAAATATCCCTGCATTTTTTTGCCCCCTGTTCCCATTTATAGTAACTGTTCCCCCGTGACCGCCAGCACGCGTATTGCTGCACGGAAACGTCAAAAAGAGCAAGGAAATAAAACGAAATTCATTCGTTTCTATCCCTTACTCTTTCTCTCAAAGGTTTTTATTCTATTCTTTTTTAGACACGCTCTAATCTACTCAGAAACCGTATTCTTGATAGAACCGATCCCATCGATCACACACTCCACCACATCGCCGGCCTTTAAAAACTTCGGCGGCGTAAAGCCCATTCCGACTCCGGATGGCGTTCCTGTGGAAATGATGGTACCCGCCTTCAGCGTCATTCCCATGGATAACTCACTTACAATATGATCGATATCAAAAATCATCCGCTCTGTATTGCTCTCCTGCCGCACCTCACCATTTACGAGGGATCGGATCGGGAACTTCGGCGGGTATTCCACGCTGTCCGCGGTCAGAATACACGGTCCCATCGGTGTAAAACCGTCCAGACTCTTTCCAAAATACCACTGCTTGTGGGCGTTCTGCACATTGCGCGCGCTCACATCGTTAATAATTGTGTATCCAAAGATATGGTCCCTGACCTGCTCCTTCGGAACCCGGTAAGCCTCCTTTCCGATGATTACGCCAAGCTCCGCCTCATAATCGAGACTGTCCACGATATCGCTGTGACTGGAAATCTCCCCATCCGGGCCAACCGTCCGGTTTACCCTCTTGGAGAAATAGACCGCTTCCTTCCGCACTCCGTCAAATGCTTCCTTCTTAAATCTGGCAGATTCTTCCGCATGCTCCATGTAGTTAAGCCCAAGACAGATAATATCCTGTTCCGGCGCCTCGATCGGAGCCAGAATCCTCACCTCAGAGCGCATAGCCGCCCCTGTGATGCCGTACGGTTCCAAACCGGATACGTGCTCCAGCAGATCCTTTTCCGACTGGCTGAACCCCTTTACGACTTCCATCATACTCGTATATTCCATGCCGAATGCCCGAAGCGGATATACCCACATCTCATCCTTGCTCATAACCCCGATATCTTTTCTTCTGTCAACTTCATATGTCAGTAACTTCAACGTACTTCCTCCCTTACATGAACCACGGTTTTCCCGTATACGGCGAAACCGCGTCCGCGGCGCATCCGAAGACGGCCGGAAATTTTTTCCCAACTTCTTATACTTTAGCAATCCTTTTCCACAGAGTCAAGTAAGAATCCGAATTTTTGTCATTTCTGTGAAAATTGCCTGCACAAAAAGCCCTGTACTTCCATACCGCGTTTCATATAAAGTCCCTTTCTCATATCAAATAAGGATTTAAAACGGTTAAATCGTCTTAAATCCTTATTTCTTTTATTTTTTAACCGGCAGCTTCCGGTCTCTGCAGTCAGCCTTTATGATCCAGCCAGCTCTTGCAGATCTCCGGGTAGTTCGTAAAGATTCCGCTGCAGCCCCACTCGTAAGTGTTCTCCAGGCTTTCCATGTCGTTGATGGTCCAGACATTTACACCGATTCCATGGTCCCTGCAGTTTCTGACGGTCTCCTCCGTAAGTCCCCTGATCCCCGGGTGGTAACAGGCATAACCGCAGCGGCTGCAGTAATACCCCGCATTTCCTAAACCGGCATGCTCCAGTAAGGCTCCGCGCGGAATATCCGGCGCCAGCTCCTTCATCCGCTCCAGAGACAGGTGGTTGAAGGACGAGAACATGACTCTGTCCTCTAAATGGTACTTCTTAATAATCTCCAGGGTCTTTTCCTCAATATCTTCATAATAGTACACCCCGGTCTTAATCTCCACATTTGTCACAAACCCGTACTGGCTGGCCCATTCACAGTACTCCTCAAAGGAGGGAACCGGGCAGAAGCCGTATCGGCCTCCCTTAATTGTTCCTGCGTCCAGCTTTCTTAACTCCTCAAAGGTATAATCCTTCACCAGGCCCGTTCCATCTGTCGTCCGGTCAACGGCTTCGTCATGGATCACCACCACGGTACCGTCCCTGGTCAGCTGCACATCCAGCTCGATTCCGTCGCATCCGGTCTCTGCCGCCTTCTGAAACGACAGCATGGTGTTCTCCGGATATCTTCCGCTGTAACCTCTGTGTGCGTATACTTTCATGTTGATTCCCCCGGTTTCTTATTTCATGGCTGCCTTGGAGTATCCGGTCAGCATGTATTTCTGGAAAATGAAGAACAGGATGATGACAGGTACAACCGCCATCACCGCGCCGGCCATGATCTCATGGTTGTTCATGGATTCAGCACCGGCAAAGGTATTCTTTAAATAGGCAAGTCCGACTGTAAGCACACGGCGCTTCTCACCCTTGGCGATGATCTTCGGCCAGAAGTAAGCGTTCCAGCCATTGGTGAAGGTCACCAGTGTAACCGTAAATAACGTGGAGCGGCACATGGGAGCCAAAATCTTCGTGATAATCCCCACACGGCCCAGCCCGTCGATTCTGGCCGCCTCGATATAGCTGTCGTCAATTGCCATAAAGGTCTGGCGCAGCATGAAGATGTAATACGGCGACACGGCTTCCGGAAGAATCAGACCTAAGAAGGTATCTGACATTCCCCAGTTTGCCATCATGATATAGATCGGAATAAACGTAACCTGAAGCGGAATCATCAGGGCGCCCAGAACGATGATAAAGCAGAAATTCTGGCCTTTAAATCTGCCCTTGGAAAATCCGTAGCCCGCGAAGATACCGGTCACGACCTGTCCGATCAGGATACCGGCCGTCATGACAGCCGTATTGAAATAGTATCTGGCGAAATTGCCTTTTTTTAATACATTGATATAGTTCTCGAAGTGGAATTCCTTCGGCCATAAGGTCGGTACCGGAAGCAGAATCTCCTCCTGGGATTTCACGGAGGATACCAGCATCCAGTAGATCGGGAACACGATGATAATCAGGACGATGATGGCAAGACCCCACTGGACTGCCGTAATCGTCGCCTTTTTTCTCCTGGCGGTACGGTTAATATCCCGTCCGTCCTTCATTGTATGTTTCTCCATGTTGTCCCCCCCTATGAATCGTACGTCACGTTGCCGTTAGATACCTTCATGGTAGCCACCGTCACCACCAGCAGAAGCAGGAAGAAGAAGATCGCCACTGTGGAAGCGCGGTCCATCCGGAAGTCTTCCATCGCATAACGGTAAATGTTATACACGAACACTTCAGTCGAACGGTACGGGCCGCCCTGTGTCAGGATATCTACAGACTGGAACACCTTCATGGAAGAAAGGAAGGTGGTGACAAATAAAAACAGCGTGGTCGGCGACAGCATCGGAATCGTAATCTTAAAGAACCGCTGTATCGCATTGGCCCCATCCAGGGAGGCCGCTTCGTAATAGTCCGTGGAAATACCCATCATGGCAGACAAATACACCATCATTCCATATCCCACGCACCGCCATCCGGTCAGCATCAGGACCGAGAGCAGAGCGGTGTGGCGGTTGCCCAGCCAGTCCACTTTACTGATTCCAACCAGGGATAAGAGGTAGTTTAAGATACCGCCGTCCGTATTTAAAATCCATAAGAACACAACGGCTGCGGAGGACATCGCCACGTATTTCGGCATAAAGACGATGGCTCTCATGGCGGAGAACCCCTTCGTCATACGGTTAAAGATCAGGGCGAAGATCATGCCCCCCACCAGCGTGATGAAGATCTCGCCGGCCGAATAGAGAATCGTGACCTTCAGGGAGTTCCAGAGATACTTGGTTCCGGAACCCCCGAACAGCCATTTCCAGTTCTTAAAGCCTACATAATGCCACGTATCATTTAACATGTTCCAGTCGGTAAAGCTGATCCGGAACAGCTCCGCGATCGGATAGTAGGTAAATACCGCCAGGAAAATCAGTACCGGAAGTACACAGGCAAAATCCTTCATTGCGGATACTTTTCTTGGATTGATATGTTTTTTCTCTTTCATATGATACCCCCGCCTGACTGCATCAGGAATCTCCTAATACGTCATCAATTTCCTCGGCCATCTTTTCCATGGATTCCTGCGCGTCTCCGCCCTCCAGCATGAGCTGTGCCATGTCGTTCTTCCAGATATTAGCCATCTGGGACCATGCCTTGTGCTGGATTCTCGGCTGAATCAGGTCCAGATTATCGAAAATACACTGGAATGCCGGCTTCTCCTCTAAGAATGCCTTGCCTTCATCGGTTGTGAGTACGGACTTCCTGGTCGGGATATATCCGGTTCCTCTTGCCCATGTTAAGTTTACTTCCTTGCTGCATAAGTACTGCATAAACTGCCATGCCGCGTTCTTCGTCGCCTGATCGTTCTTGGATGGGATTAACAGCACGCAGCCGCCGATCTCCTGGTTCTTCGTCTCGCCTCCCGGAAGCCATGCCATACCGATCTCGAAATTACACTGGCTCAAATAGTTCGTATACAGGGAGCTTGTATGTACAACGGAAAATGCCTCGCCGTCGATAAAGTGCTGACGCATGATGGAGGACGCGTCATCCGCGGTTCCTGTCCAGTATGTATAGCCCTTATCGCACCATTCTTTAATCTTGGCCGCGATCTCCACCGCCTTCTCATCGCCTAAGTCCGTGGATACCTGGTCATCATTGATGATCTTCACACCCTGATTTAAGTAGAAGGTCTCATAATACCACTGATCCCAACCCGGCATAATGGTTCCGTACACCGCCGTCGTTCCGTCCGCGTTGACCTTGGAGGTCTTCTCAAGGAACGCATCCATGTCATCCCACTTCTCCGGAATCTCAATACCCATCTCGTCCGCCATATCTTTGTTGTAGTAAACGATCTGCGTGGAGATCAGGAAGGGAAGGGATACCTGCTTGCCGTTGTAGCTGGAAGCCGTGATCATGCCTTCGCCGAAGTCCTTTAAATCATAGCCGCTGGCCTGGATATAGGGTGTTAAGTCCTCAGTCAGACCGCCTGCACCGTATTCCGCCACGTAAGGAGTATTGGCAACCGTAATTGCCGGAAGATCGGTCCCCGCCGCATGGGCCGCTACCAGAGCCTCATTTAATTTCTTGTAGCTTCCGATGTACTCCGCTTCCACTGTGATCATATCCTGTGATTTGTTGAAGTCGTCCACGACCTTCTGCACGGTCTCGGAATACTGTTCCTCCAGCGCGTGCCACCACTTGATGGTGATCGGCTCCGTCACCTCATACAGGGACGGATCTACCTCCGCCACGGTCTGTGCCTCTGTCTGCGCGCCTGCTAAAGCCTTGCCGGTGGAACCTCCGCCGCTGCATCCACTCAGTGTTCCTGCCATCATTGCAGCCACCATTAATAATGCGATACCCCTTTTTTTCATGTCTTTTACGACTCCCTTCCGTTGCCCTCTGAGACCCTTCCGCCCGAAGGTTACGACTCCTCCCGGCGAAAAAACAGCAATAAAAAAGAGATTGTGCATGCGCCGAAAGCATATTGCTCATATGCATCCTACACTTGCTCCGATCTCAGTCTCTCTCAAGCAACCCATATTCTTTTCTGATAGAACTATGGTATCATAGATTATTCCATTATGCAAGTAATTATTTATCTATTTTGCATAATTTTCTTATTTTTTCTTTTCACTTTTTATTTTCTTTTCATAAAAATTGACTTTTTTTTAACAATTTTTACCACTTACTCTTCGTCATCTTTTATGTATTTATAGAAAATAAAACGATAAAAAAATGATGCCACATAGCTGCCAAGGGCAAACCAGAACATAAAAAGCATGGGGAAGAAATACGTTACAACTGCTGTAATTCCATATATCACAAGGATTGTTACAGAAACGTGAAGATTTCCGACGGACATGACGAAAGAATCCCTTATCACCTTTCTGGTATCGACATGAAAGAAAGCGAGCAGGGGAAACAGATAAATCATTGTTAATAAATAGACAAAAATAGCGCCGATCAACAGGAAAAATGCAAAGAAGCGAACCGGCCCCAGCGGGGCGAGAAACTGGCAGCACCATAAATCAAACACCAGAAATGCCCCCACGAGGACTGCGCCGATCCAGAGAATGGTGGCCTGGCCAAAATTCTTCTTAAAGCCCTCCCGGAAGGTCTTCCAGACGTATCCCTCCTCGTCCGCCGTCAGACGAAGCGTATACTGAAACAGGGCGGTGGTCGCCGCGCCCGCAGTCACCACCGGGATGCTGAAAAGGAACCAGAAGAAACTGAGAACACAGATATCCGTCACCCTCTCCATAAATGCCCAGAACCGGTTCTCCGGATTAAAAAATCTGTTGATATTCCATCTCATATGTCTTCTGATTCCTTTCTGCTTAAGGTCTTTTATGCAATTACTGCCTCCACGTTCTTCGTCGCCACGATGGATACTCCCGTTCCGGCGCAGTCCGCTATCACCACATCACCGATCTTCACAGGGGCCGGAATCGTCACCTTACGTATCTCATCCATGCATTCGAAGATCTTACCCTTCGGTATATCATGTTCCGTCTTAACGGATACCATCTCGATGGTTCCGCCATCCACGTGAACGGAAGAGGTAACGATCCTGGTGGGGCTTAATACTTCCTTCTTTGCGTAATCGGCGCCTCTCACACACGTATTGCCGGAGACCTCCACCTCGCCTCCTTCCAGACGAACCGTCAGTGGACAGCCAAGCGGGCAGCCGATACAGATTAACTCTCTAACCTCCATTTTACTCCACCTCCGTACAAATCACAATATTTTTTAAGTCGGAGCAGCCGGAAAAGCTGTCTTTCTTTAACACGACCTGCTCCATCTCACCTGGCGCGAGGACTTTTTTCTTCTTTTTCGACACGCGCACACCGTCGTAATAGACGCTGATAAAGCGGTCCTTATAGACATCGGCCACACGGAATCTCACCGTAACCTTGTCATTCATATGATCGATATCAATCGCCTGGGGAACCGTGTAACGAACCCCGTTTTCCGCTTTCAGGTGAACGATATGACCCGTCTGCTTTTCACTTCCCGCTCCCACATACGCTGCGGCATTGGAGCCGGCCAGAGTCGCCTCCTCGGAAACGTAATCAACCAGATCATGTACATGAAGCACGTTGCCGCAGGCAAACACGCCGCTGGTATCAGTCTCCAGCTGATCATTGACATTCGGCCCCTGAGTCACCCGGTTCATGGATGCGCCGATGCCCTTGGTAAGCTCATTTTCCGGGATCAGTCCCACGGAGAGAAGAAGGGTATCGCAGCTATAGTATTCCTCTGTCCCCGGAATCGGTTTCCGGTTCTCGTCTACCTTTGCCAGGGTAATTCCGGTTACCCGCTCTTTTCCCTGGATATCAATCACGGTGTGGCTGAGCTTCAGCGGGATGCCGTAGTCGTCGAGACACTGAACGATATTTCTCTTTAAACCGCCGGAATAAGGCATCAGCTCCGCAACGACCTTCACCTTTGCACCTTCCAGCGTCATTCTTCTTGCCATAATGAGTCCGATATCGCCGGAACCCAGAATCACGACCTCACGGCCCACGCTGAAGCCCTCGATGTTCATGAGGCGCTGCGCCGTGCCCGCCGAATAGATTCCCGCCGGACGGTAACCCGGGATGTTTAAGGCGCCGCGCGGACGTTCCCGGCAGCCCATGGCCAGGATGATGGCCTTAGCCTTGATTACATGCAATCCGTCTTCCCGGTTGATGACAGTGATTTCCTTCTCTTTATTGATATCAATGACCATGGTATTTAATTTGTAGGGGATCTTCTCCTCTTTTACCATGTCAATATAGCGTGCCGCATACTCCGGTCCGGTCAGCTCTTCCTTAAACGTGTGAAGTCCGAATCCGTTGTGGATACACTGGTTTAAGATACCTCCCAGGCAGCTGTCCCTCTCCAGAATCAGGATATCTTCCGCTCCTGCCCGTTTTGCGGCAACCGCTGCCGCCAGCCCGGCCGGGCCGCCTCCGATGATTACGATATCATGTTGTGTCATATCATTCTCCCCCTTATTTCTGACCGGTCAGCATATTGGATCCGGGCGCATTTTTGCAGACTTCTTCCATTGTAATTCCAAGCTCTCGGGACAGGATCTCCATGGTCCTCGGCGTACAAAAGCCGGCCTGGCATCTTCCCATGCCCTGTCTGACCCTGCGCTTCACGCCGTCCAGCGACACCGCTCCCAGCGTTCTTCTTATGGAATCAATGATCTCACCTTCACTGACCCCTTCACAGCGGCAGATGATCGTGCCGTATTCCGGTCTCTGACGGATCAGCTCCGCCCTCTCTTCCACGCTCATCTTCTCCGGACGGACAATGCCCCTGCGCTCCCGCTTCCAGTCCTTCTTCTGAACGGCTCCCGCCTTGCCGGCTACAAGCTCTGCCAGATAGACGCCGATGGCCGGTGCACTGGTAAGACCCGGAGATTCGATGCCTGCCGCGTCGAAGAACCCCGGTGCATCCTCCGCTTCACCGATAATAAAATCATCGCCATCCTCATGGGCCCGGAGACCGGAGAAAGATGTAATGACCTGACGGAACGGAACGTTCTTTACGCCGATGGAAGACTTCTCTATGACAAATGCCAGCTCTTCCGCCGTTGTGGCGCTGCCTTCCTTATCCTCGATATCCACAGCGGTCGGTCCGGTAAGCAGGTTGCCATGAACCGTCGGTGATACCAGAACTCCCTTTCCCAATTTACCCGGAAGCTGGAAAATGGTATGGCTCACATGGCCGCCCGCTTCTTTGTCCAGCAGGCAGTAGTCGCCCTTACGCGGGGTAATATGTATCTTATTGCCGCTGACCATGTTGTGGAAGCGGTCCGCGTAAACGCCTGCGGCATTGATAATATATTTCGTCGTTATGGCTCCCTTTCCTGTCTCCAGGATGTAGCCTTCTCCGTCTTTCTTAATCTCATTTACTTCAGTCAGAAATTTGAATTCCACTCCGTTGTCCGCTGCGTTTTCGGCCAGCGCGATGGTAAGGCCAAAGGGGCAGACAATTCCTCCGGTCGGTGCGTAGAGTGCCGCCACCACGGTATCTGTCACGTTAGGTTCCATCTTTCTGACTTCATCGCCGGAGATAATCTCCAGTCCCTGGACCCCATTGCGTTTTCCCTTTTCCAGGAGCTCTTTAAGCGCCGGGAGATCGTCGTTTGAGAAGCAGAGAACGAGAGAACCATTTCTCACGTAGTCAAAATCCAGTTCCTTCGAGAGCGGTTCCATCATCTGGCTTCCCTGTACATTGAATTTCGCCTTTAAGGAGCCTGGCGTGGCATCATGCCCGGCGTGAGCGATGGCGCTGTTGGCTTTCGACGTTCCCGAGCACACATCCTCTTCCTTTTCCAGTACACAGACCGACAGCTCGTAGCGGGACAGTTCCCTGGCTACCGCGCATCCGGTTACCCCGCCGCCAATGATGACCGCATCGTAATTCAAACTTTCCATTTTCATTCCTCCTGTTTGATCCTCTCGTTCCTGTGAAACGAAGCGTTTTGCGGAGTAAGAACCTTTTCCTTCTACGCAAAAAGAGTAAGGGAAACAAACGGATTACCTCCGTCTATCTACCTTACTCTGTCGTCTCAAGGTTTCATATTTAGTTTCATGCTATCACACCCGGTGACCGGTGTCAAGTACAAATGCTTCTTACTTTACTCTTCCTCTGCCCAGCACAGCGCACACTTGATCGCCCGCTTCCAGCCCTTTACGAGGCGGCGGCGCTGTTCCTCCTCCATGCCGCTCTCAAACGCCCTGGACACCTTCCAGTTCTTTCTGATCTCTTCCTTGTCCTTCCAGTAACCCACGGCAAGACCCGCCAGACAGGCAGCTCCCAGCGCGGTGGTCTCGATACAGTCCGGACGGATAATGGCGGTATTTAAAAGGTCTGCCTGGAACTGCATCAGGAAGTTATTGGCGCAGGCGCCGCCGTCTACCCGAAGCTGTCTTAAGCAGATACCGGAATCCTGCTGCATGGCCTCGATTAAGTCGTACACCTGGTATGCCATGGATTCCACGGTGGCACGGATAAACTGCTCCTTGCTGGTACCGCGGGTCACCCCTACGATGGTCCCCCTGGCATACTGGTCCCAATAGGGCGCTCCCAGACCGGCAAAAGCAGGCACCACATAGACGCCGCCCGTATCGGCTACCGCAGTACAGTATTCCTCCGTCTGCGGCGCGCTTCTCACCATACGCATCTCGTCTCTCAGCCACTGTACCGCGGCTCCCGCCACGAAGACACTGCCCTCCAGCGCGTAACGCACCTCGTTCCCGTCGCTGGCCGCAATGGTGGTAAGAAGGCCATTCTGTGAGTGGACTGCTTTTTCCCCTGTATTCATAAGCAGGAAGCATCCGGTTCCATATGTATTCTTCACTTCGCCCTCGTCAAAACAGCACTGGCCGAACAGCGCCGCCTGCTGATCTCCGGCCGCTCCGGCGATCGGAATCTTTCCGCCCATCACATCGGAGGATGTATAGCCATAAACGCAGCTGGAAGGCTTCACATCCGGAAGCATGCACCTGGGAATTCCGAAATACTCCAGAATCTCGTCATCCCAGCATCTCCTGTGAATGTCAAACAGCATGGTTCTCGATGCGTTCGTATAATCGGTCACATGGATACAGCCCTTGGTCAGGTTCCAGATCAGCCACGTATCCACGGTTCCAAACAGCAGCTCTGCCCGCTCTGCCCGTTCCCTGGCGCCTTCCACGTGATCTAAGATCCATTCGATCTTGCTTCCCGAAAAATAGGCATCCGGAATCAGGCCGGTCTTCTCCCGAATCCGGTTCGCAAGCTCATCTTTTTTCAATTCTTCAATGCGGTCCGCCGTCCTGCGGCACTGCCACACGATGGCGTTGTAAACCGGTTCTCCGGTCTCCTTATCCCATACGATGGTCGTCTCACGCTGATTCGTGATGCCGATGGCTGCAATGTCGCTGTAATGCGCCCCTATTTTCCCCATCGCCTCCATGGTTACGGACAACTGGGATGACCAGATCTCCATCGGATTATGCTCCACCCAGCCCGGCTGCGGAAAGATCTGTGTAAACTCCTTCTGCGCCACGCTGCAGATCGTTCCCTGCTCATCAAACAGGATACATCTGGAGCTTGTCGTCCCCTGGTCCAATGCAATGACATACTTCCCCATGTTTCTTCTCCCTTCTGGTAACGCGCCCCCGCACACTCTGCGCACAGGTTGCTGTAATAATAAATGGCAGCCGTCACGGCCGTTTCTGAGATGACCGCCTGGTCCCCGTATAACGGACGGCCATATCCCCGCGGCTTTTCCCGTTTAAGGAGCATGCAGCACCCAAACAGCATGCAGCACCCAAACAGCGTGCAGCACCTGATAAACAAGGAAAGAGCCGGCAAAACAACGGGGTTTACAGCCCCGTGTGTTTAACCTGCTCTGTCATCTCTAAGGTTTCTATATAAACTATGATTATAGTACCACCGGGTTAGGGCTTATGTCAAGAAAAACCTTCTTTCAGCGGAAAGTGACACGCCACACTATGGCCGCCGCCCATATCTCTTAATGCCGGAACCTCTTCCCGGCACCGGTTTGTCGCATAGGGACAGCGGGTGTGGAACTTACAACCGGAAGGCGGATTATAGGCGCTGGGAACGTCTCCCTCCAATATAATGCGGTTGCGCTTTCTGTTGGCGTCCGGAATGGGTATGGCGGAGAGCAGCGCCCTGGTATAGGGATGGAGCGGCGCTCCGTATAAATCCTGCTTGTCAGCGATCTCAACCACACTTCCCAGATACATAACCGCCACACGGTCGCTGACGTGGCGAACCACGCTCAAATCGTGGGATATAAATAAATAGGTGAGATTCCTCTTCTGCTGCATCTTTTTCATCAGGTTCAGCACCTGCGCCCGCACAGACACGTCGAGGGCCGATACCGCCTCGTCGCAGACCACGAACTCCGGATTCAGGATCAGAGCCCTGGCTATGCCGATTCTCTGACGCTGGCCTCCTGAGAATTCATGAGGAAAACGGTTCAAATACTGTTTGTCCAGTCCCACATCGTTTAAGATGGATATGACCATCTCCTTCCGCTCTGCGGCGCTTCCGATCCCGTAGACCTCCAGAGGGGCGCTGACCAGATCATACACCGTCATTCGCGGATTCAGCGAGCTGTAGGGATCCTGGAAGATGATCTGCATCCGCTTGCGCATCTCCCACATCTGCTTCTTGTCATAGGCGGCAATGTCTTCCCCGTTGTAAATCACCTGACCGGAGGTCATGGGAATCAGCTTTAAGATCGTTCTGCCGAGAGTGGATTTTCCGCAGCCGGATTCACCGACCAGACCGAGCGTCTCGCCCTTGTGAATCTTCAGGTTGATATCGTCGACCGCCTTTACCACCGGGGGATTTAAGTTAAACAGCCCCTTTTTCCCGCTAAAATATTTTCTCAAATCTTTCGTTTCCAGTAAAACCTGATTCTCACTTCTCATAGTTATCACCCTCATATCTAAAGCAGCTCACCTTCGCACCGCCTGCCTCATAGATTCCCGGCTGTTCCTTCACACACCGCTCATCCGCATAAGGGCATCTTGGGCTGAAACGGCAGCCGACCGGCATCTGTCCTGGCCCGGGCACCGTTCCCTCTATGGTGTTCAGTTCCTCCACATCCTCTTCCAAAGGCGGTATGGAGCTTAAAAGCCCCTTTGTATACGGATGCTTGGGGGTATTGAATATCTCTTTCACCGATCCGTATTCCACAACCTTGCCCGCGTAAAGAACCAGGATGTTATCCGCGGTCTCGGCCACTACGCCCATGTCATGGGTGATGAGAATGACCGCCGTATCCATCTTCTGCCTTAAATCCAGCATAAGCTCCAGAATCTGAGCCTGAATCGTCACGTCAAGCGCCGTGGTCGGCTCGTCCGCGATCAGAAGCTTGGGCGCACAGGACACGGCCATGGCGATCATGACCCTCTGGCGCATACCGCCGGAGAGCTGGTGAGGATACTCCTTCAGCCGCTTTTCCGGCGCCGAGATTCCTACCTTTTTCAGAACCTCGACCGCCTCCTTTCTGGCGTCCTTTTTGTTGAAGCCCTGGTGAATCACCAGAGGCTCGATCAGCTGGTCGCCGATGGTCAGAGTCGGATTGAGCGCCGTCATCGGGTCCTGGAAAATCATGGCAATTTCATTGCCCCGGATCTTACACATATCATCTTCAGACAGGGAGAGCAGTTCCCTGCCTTCCAGCTTAACACTTCCCTGGGATATCCGGGCGTTCGTTCCTAAAAGCCGCAGGATCGACAAACTGGTTACGCTCTTACCGCAGCCCGATTCTCCCACGATTCCCAGTATCTCGCCTTTTCCAACCGAAAAGCTGATGCCGTCAACCGCTGTATTAATTCCTTTTTTTGTATTAAACTGGACTGATAAATTGTCCACCGTAAGCAATGAATCCATAAATTTTCCCTCTTAACTTTTATTCTGCGATTTTTTACTGTATATCCCAGTTCCAGGCCGACCAGTTCAGGGAATCGAAATTCTCTGCGTTGATGCCTGTGATTCTCTTGTTATGAACAGTTAATGTATTCTTTGTATACAGATAAGCCATAGCGGAACGCTCTTTAACCATCACCTGATACTCATCGAAATATGGTTTTCTGGCTTCGAAGGTCAGCTCTGCATTGCCCTTGTCAATCAAGTCAGTCATCTCGGTATCTCTTAACTGGCAGAAGTTGACGGAACTTTCCGGATGAATCATCTCACGGCTCTCGCTCGGGTCTAAGGTACCGCCGGAACCAATGGTTCCCATATCGTGCTTGCCGTCTAACATGTTGCTCATAAGGGTCGGGAAGTCCACCTGTTCAATCTGAACCTTAACTCCAACCTTCTGTAAATCCTGTACGATCAGGGCCGCTGTACGCTCGGTAATACTATTGCCTGCCGCAATATAGAAAGTCAGCGTCTGATCAAAGGGGAACTTCGCTTCTTCCAGCATGGTCTTTGCCTTGTCAGGATCGTACCATACAGTCACATCCTTGTTGTAATACGGACTCATCGGCGCAATCGGAGTTACAATCTGCTCGCCTTGGCCCTGTAACAGAGCGTCCACAAGAACCTGTCGGTTAATCGCCATACTCAGGGCCTGGCGTACTTCCTGTGTCAGATACGGCTTCTGGGTATTAAAGATCAACGTGGTATAGGAGGTCGTCGGTATGGACTCCGCAACCAGGTTTTCCTGTTCATTGGCCAGATCCCAGTCATCGATCAAAATGGAGCCATAGCCAATTAAATCTAAGTCTCCATTGATCAGACCTGCCAGCATGGATGCAGAATCCGTCACACGGATTACGAGGCGGTCAATCTTAGGTGCACCTAAATGGTAGTTTGGATTCTTTACAAATTCCATTCTTTCCCCGTTGATCTCGCTGTCATAGATAAATGGACCGGAGCCTACAGGCTTTGCCCATAAATCAGGGGAGTTAATCTCCTGTGCGGTCTTGCCTTCAAAAATATGCTTCGGAATAATGAATACCGTATCAATGTCCTGAAGGAATGTATCCACGAACATGGAACTCTTTAAATTAAAGGTCACCTCATGATCACCATTGGCGGTTACTTCAATGGAATCCTCGGAAAGCTCCGCACCGGAATCGTCAACACCGGCAATATACTGCAGGTGGTAACGGCTCTTGGCATCCACGCTGGGATCGGAATACATCTGATAGCTGAAGACTACATCCGCCGCTGTAACAGGTTCTCCATCCGACCACACGGCATTATCATATAATTCAAAGGTTACTGCGCTGGAATCATCATTCACCGTCCAGGATTTTGCCAGACGTCCCTCATACGTTCCATCTGCCCTGGACTGTGTCAGACGGTCATAGATCTGGTCACAGATCATACGGGTATAATTGCTGGTAGTGTTCATGGGCATCATGGTATCCCATGCGGTGCTAACCGCAGCCGTGATCACCTTCTCACCCGCTGCCGCACCTGTTGACCCCTGTGCTGCGGTGGTTTCTCCCGCCGCCTGAGTGGTTCCGGAATTTCCTGCTGCCGTTGTACCGTTGTCAGCACTCTTGCCGCCGCAGGCGCTCAGCCCCAATACCATGGCCCCCGCCATGACGATGGCTGTCAATCTTGTTATTTTACTCTTACTCTTTCTCATAGAGTCCTCCTTTTATGTGTAGATATAACATTATTACCTTTTTTAAATTTTGATCTTCGGATCCAGAGCATCCCGGATTCCGTCTCCCAGGAAATTGATGCTGAGTACCGTAATAAGCAGCGCAATTCCCGGCGGCATCCAGATCCAGAGCCGTTTGGAAAGAACCGTAATCGACTGGGCGTCATAAAGCATATTGCCCCAGCTGGCTCCCGGCGGCTGTACGCCCATTCCAAGGAAGCTTAAAGATGATTCCATTAAGATCGCGCTGGCCATCTGAAAGGTGATGGCGATCAGAATCGGAGCAAAGGAGTTCGGCAAAATGTACTTCGTAATAATCTTATAATTGGAAGTACCGATCGCCCTCGCAGACTCCACATATTCCTTTTCCGAGACGGAAAGCACATTGGCATAGATCAGCCTGGCAAACTGGGTCCAGCCCAGCACGCCGATTACGATGGTAACCGACCAGATGGACGGTCCGATCACCGCCACCAGCACCAGGATCAAGACAATTGATGGGAAGGACATGAAGATATCTGCCACACGCATAATGGCGATCTCCGCCTTGCCCCTGAAGTAACCTGCGATCAGTCCCAGCGGGACGCCGATGGCGCAGCTGATAATGGTGGACAATAAGCCTACCAGAAGGGAGGTTCTGCCTCCGTAAACCAGTCTGGCAAAGATATCGCGCCCGATGGCATCCGTGCCGAGAATATGGAGACCGCTCGGCGCCGCGGAAAATGCCGTATAATCCGAATCGTAAGGATTTAAATGCATGATAAACGGAAGCACCACCACAAGAATAATCTCCAGAGTGATGACAAAAAGTCCAACCATGGCCATCTTGTGCTCCGTCAGTTTGCTAAGTACCTCGGAAAGGTAGCTTTCATTCTCTCTTTTTTTCATTCGTCTACCCTCCTATTTATAGCTGATACGCGGATCTAAAAGCCCGTAGGCCACATCGGTTAAGATATTGGCGATCAGAACCGCCGCCGCAATCATGACGGTGATTCCCATAATAACCGGATAATCCCGGCCATTAATGGCGGTAACCATCAAAGACCCGACACCTGGCCATCCGAATACCTGCTCCGTAATTACGGCGCCGCCGACCAGCGATGGGATGGACATACCCACCACCGTGATTACCGGAATCAATGCATTTTTCAATCCATGTTTGTAGATAACGCCCCATTTTTTCAGACCCTTAGATCGAGCGGTCCTGATATAGTCCTCCTGCATGACCTCCAGCATACTGCTGCGCATGTGGCGGACCCACCCGCCGATCTGCTGGAAGGACAACACAAGACAGGGCATGATCATATGGCGCATCAGTGCCGCTCCTGATTTCACTCCCGCCGAATCGTACATTCCTCCTGAGGGAAGAATCTTGAATACGATGGCAAACAGATAGATAAACACCAGACCCACAAAGAAGTTCGGAGTCGCCATCATTAAGAGCGAAATACCGCCCGAAACGTAATCTCTCTTTGAATTCGGTTTGGATGCCGCGTAAATTCCCAGGGGAATCGCTACAATCAGAGACAGCAGAATCGATGCTCCTGCCAGACATGCCGTAGCCGGAAGACGCTCTCCGATCATGGCTGCCACCGGTCTCTGGGTGCTGTAGGAGAAGCCCAAGTCCCCATGAAGCAGCAGATTCAGCCAGCTGAAATACTGGATGACCACAGGCTTGTCAAGCCCGAGGGCGATCCGTTTTCGTTCCAGTTCCGCAGGAGATATCTTGGGATCCGCAAGAAGTGCGTCCAGAGGTGATCCGGGGGCCAGATTCAGAATAAAATAGGCCAGCACCGTAATCCCTAAAAAAGTAGGTATGGCAATCAGAAGCCGTTTTGCTATGTATTTCCACTTCATCTTCTCTTGTCCTTTCGTAATCCTGTCACGAAATCTTCATTTTACCGGGACCACCGCGCATAACGGCCCCTTCTCCTCCCCCGGACTGTCCGTTCCTGAAGGTTGAATAACCACGTTACAGAATAAAACTATAATAGTATTATCGTATCGCATTTTGTGTTTTTTCTCAAGTAGTTTCTAATATTTACAGTTATCTCCCGAAAAAGGGTGATATGAGCATTTCTGGCATTGGAAACCAGCGGATTTTGGTACTACTTTGCCGCAGAAAGGCGTTCCGAAACCAATTTCCGGAACGCCTGTTATTTTTTAAAGCACAGCCGCTTAATAAGTATACATCAGATTCCCGACTTTACCGCATACTCTCCCGCACCGTCTTAAACGCCTGGATCACCAGTGTCGGCACCACCGCAAATATAACAATGGTGAGCAGCTGTCTCACCGATAGATCAGCTACGGAGAACAGGGTCTGAAGCCCAGGCACAAACAGAACCGCGGCCAGAAGCACCACCCCCGCCTCAAACGCCATGATACTGTATAAATTGCTCATCAGGCCAATCTTAAAGATGGAGTGAGAGCTGCGGCAGTTGAAGCCATGGAACAGTCTCGCCAGGGTCAGGGTGGAAAACGCCATGGTACTGGCCGCTGCCTCGCTGCCCGTGGCCAGGCCGGTATGATAGGCGGTCATCGTGCAGACTGCTATGAGCGCCCCCTGGAGGAGAATCTGAAGGATGAACCGTTTCGTCAGAATTCCTTCCTTCGGATTTCTCGGTTTTTTCGTCAGAAGCCCCGGTTCCGCTTTCTCCATACCGATGGCAATGGCCGGAAGGGAATCCGTCACCAGATTGATAAACAGGAGGTGCACCGGCGCAAATGGTGTCGGCAGCGCCATCAGGGATGTATACAAGACGCTTAAAATCCCCGCCATGTTGCCGGACAGCAGGAATTTGATTGCATTTCGGATATTGCGGTATACATTTCGGCCGTTGGCTACGGCCTTGATAATAGTAGCAAAATTATCATCCGTCAGGATCATGGAAGCCGCGTCTTTTGAGACCTCCGTTCCCATCTTTCCCATGGCCACGCCGATGTCGGCCTTCTTAAGAGCGGGCGCGTCATTGACGCCATCTCCCGTCATGGCCACAATATGGCCCTTTCGCTGCCATGCGCTGACGATTCTGATCTTATGCTCCGGGGATACCCGGGCGTACACGTTGATCCGTTCCAGATTCCGGTCCAGCTCCTCATCCGCCATGTCGTCCAGCTCAGGACCGCTCACGGCGATTCCGCCTTCGTTTAATATTCCGATCTTCTCCGCAATGGCCGCCGCCGTGATCTTATGATCCCCCGTAATCATGACCGGCCTGATTCCGGCACGTCTGGCATTTAAGACTGCATTTTTCGATTCCGGTCTAGGCGGGTCCATCATCGCTGTCATTCCTAAAAATATGTATCCGGATTCCGACTTCTCCGTCAGAATCTCTTTTTCTTCCATTTTTTTGTATACAAAGGTGAGAACGCGCAGCCCCTGCCGTGAAAAATCGAGATTTTGCGCGTTGATCCGCTGGCGGTCATTTTCCCGCATCACGCGGACGCCTTCTCCTGTCAGGATCGATTCACAGCGAGGAAGCAGAATATCCAGGGCTCCCTTGGTAAACATCACCCGCACGCCGTCAATGCGGTGCACGGTAGTCATCAGCTTCCGGTCAGAGTCAAACGGAAGTTCTCCGATTCTCGGCATGGAATGCCTCAGCTCTGTTTCCTGGATTCCGAGTTTCCGCCCCATAACGACGAGGGCCGCTTCCGTTGGATCACCCAGCATTTTCCCGTCCGCGCAGGAAGCATCATTCGTCAGGACCGCATCATAAAGCAGATACCGCTGAACCAGATTTTCCAGGCTGAGATTTTCTGGCGGATAGAGGCGGTTGTTTACATAAACTTCCTCCACCGTCATTCTGTTCTGTGTCAGGGTTCCCGTCTTGTCGGAGCAGATAACCGAGACGCATCCCAGGCTCTCCACGGCCTTTAAGTCCTTGATAATCGCGTGTTCCTTCGCCATTTTCTGCGTTCCCATGGCCTGCACGATGGTGACAATGGAGCTGAGCGCCTCCGGTATGGCCGCCACCGCCAGCGCCACCGCAAACATCAGCGAATCCAGCACCGGCATCTTCCGGTAAATGCTGAGTCCGAATACAAGAGCGCAGATGATCAGGATTCCCGCCGCCAGATGGCTGCCGAACTGATCCAGACTGATCTGAAGCGGCGTCTTTTTCTCCCCTGTGCTGTTCATCAGCGCGGCGATTCTTCCGATCTCTGTGTTCATGCCGGTGCCGGTAACCAGAACGGTGCCGCGCCCCGCTGCCACCAGAGAGCCGGAAAATACCATATTGTGCTGTTCTGCCAGCGCTACCTTTTCAGTCCTGATCTTTCCTGTCTTCTTTTCCACATTGATGGATTCTCCCGTCAGGGAACTCTCGTTCACTAACAGGGAATACGTCTCCAGGAGACGCCCGTCTGCCGCCACCATATCCCCGGCCTCCAACAGGAGAATATCTCCCGGCACCACGTCGGAGGACAGAATCTCCTGCCTCCGGCCGTCACGAAGGATCCCCGCCATGGGCGCGGAGAGGGATTTTAAACTGTCTAAAGACTTTTCTGCTTTCTGGTGTTCTACGGTGCCCAGAACCGCATTTAAAAGGAGCACCGCGAATATGACTGCGGTGCTCTCCACATCTCCCGATATCATGGAGATGACTGCCGCTATGATTAAAATGATGACCAGAAGATCCTTAAACTGGTCCAGAAATACCTGGAGGGCACTCCGTTTTTCCCCCGCCCGAAGGGCATTCGGCCCAAATTCCTCCTTCCGCACTGCTGCTTCCCGGGAAGAAAGCCCGGATCTCGCCGCCTCTAAGCGCCCCAGTGCTTCTTCTTCTGATAAATGAAACCATTCTTCCATGCTGACGCTCCTTCCCCATCTCTCCTACTATGGTATGAGTTAAAAATTGCTTTTCATGCATGAAATTTGTTAAAAGCGGACAGCTGCCCTTCCATTTCCCGTTTCCATCCGTTATACTGATACAGGCAAGTATTTATGAACTGCTGAAAGGAGACGTTTTATGGATAAAATAACGAGCTTTACCATCAATCATTTAAAACTTCTTCCGGGCATCTATGTCTCGAGGAAAGATACCGTCGGCGGCCATACCGTCACGACCTTTGATTTACGTATGACCCAGCCGAATTATGAGCCGGTTATCAATACCGCTGAAATTCATACCATAGAACATTTGGGCGCAACATTTTTAAGGAATCACGCGGAGTACAGCTCCCGTGTCCTCTATTTCGGCCCCATGGGCTGCCGCACCGGTTTCTACCTGCTCCTGTCCGGGGATTATGAGTCAAAGGACATCGTCCCGCTCATGACAGAGCTTTTCGAGTTCATCCGCGATTTTGAAGGCGAGGTCCCCGGGGCCGCTGCCAGAGACTGCGGAAACTACCTCGATATGAATCTGGGGATGGCGAAGTATATCGCGGGTAAATACCTGGATCAGGTTTTATATGGCATTGATGAGAAGCATCTTGTGTATCCGGAAGACTAAAAAAGTCAGAAAGAAGAGCAGGCTGAGATCCTGACAGATTGATATCTATCCAGACTTAAGCCTGCTCTTCTTTGTTAAGCGTTTACCGCTATCATCTACCCACAAACACCACAATCGTCCTGGGCGGAACCTCAAACTGCCTGGTCTCCATCACCGGCATTCCACCGTCCAGCTCACCGCCATCCGCAGACACTGAAACCTCCGAATACATTCCATTGCTGTCTTTTTCGTCGGTATTAAACACAATATGCCATTTCTGCTTCTTAGGCAGATTGGGCAAATCAAACGCATGGGGCTCCCAGTGCATATTATATGCGACAAAGAAGCTGTCATCCGCGGTCCCATCCGGTTTCTTTCCATATTCTCCGCAGTACATAATGCCGATCTGCCTCCGGAAGTTCTCAAATTCCGGCCGCCACGCCTTTACGCCATGGTAGGAGACATCCGGCCTGCCGCAGGATAAGTAATCCATAACCTTCGGCTCTGTGGCCATATGGAATACCGGATGGCTTTTCCGGAAGGCGATCACCGCCTTCGTAAATTCATAGATATCCCGGTTGGTTTTCAGAAGATTCCAGTTCAGCCACGAGACCTCATTATCCTGGCAGTAGGAATTGTTGTTGCCGTCCTTGGAATTGCCGAACTCGTCTCCGGCCAGCAGAAGCGGCGTTCCCTGGCTTAAGAACAGCATCAGGAGTGCATTCCTGATCTGCTTCTTCCGCAGCTCCACAATCTTCTTTCGCCTTGTGTGCCCTTCCACACCGCAGTTCCAGGAGTAATTATAGGGATTGCCGTCCTGATTGCCCTCGCCGTTAGCCTCATTATGCTTTGTATCATACGACACCATGTCCATCAGCGTAAATCCGTTGGTATTGGCCATATAATTGACCACACCGAACTCCGCAGGATTGCGCCTGCTTCGGAAGATCAGATGATTCATCTCATCCTCATCGCCCTTTAAGGCCCGGCGCATGTCTACCAGAAAACCATCGTTATACTCTGCCAGATGCTTCTCATGCCCGCCCGGAACACCGAGCCAGGATGTGGCAAACAGCTTTGTGCCGCTTAAATACGGGTCGCGTCCGATCAGATCATTGGGAGTAAATCCCACCAGATGAACCCCATCCACATGAAATTCCTCCGTCCAGTAACGGACCGCATCGAGGACAAACGCAGGATTTTCCTTCCCGGTAAAGTAAAGCTCTATAATCAGTTCCAGGCCCTCTTTATGAAACGTCTTCACAAGGTTTTTGAACTCCGTTACCGGGTGTTTTTCCTTTCCTGAACAATAGGAAGCCTTCGGTGCGAAATAATAACCGGTGGTATATCCCCAATAATTCAATTTTCCAGTGGGTTTATCCACAGCGTAAGGATTTCCATCCACATGCTCCGGCATCATCAGCTCCGAAAATTCATTTACAGGGAGAAGCTCCAGACTCGTAACTCCCAGCTCTTTTAGATACGGAATCTTTTCAATCAACCCGCGGAAAGTCCCCTTGTCTTTCACTCTGGATACAGGATTTTTAGTAAATCCCCTCACATGCGCCCGGTAAAGAATCATCTCTTCATATGGAATCTTTAAAGGCTTATCTCCCTCCCAGTCGAAGTCCTCCGCAACGACCGGCGATCTCATGGGACGCTCTGCCGCAGATAAATCACCCCAGACCTCTCTTCCGGTAAACTGTTTTCCGTAAGGGTCGGCAAACAGCTTTCCGTCAAGCTCAAAACAGTACTCCAGCCCTGAAAAATCGCCGAAAACGGTCATGTTCCAGACATCCCCGCGCTTTGCCTCCTGCGGAAAATGCAGCCGTGCATATTCTGTCTCCTCCCCGCTGTGGTATAATAGAAGATCACACACCTCTCCCTGTGCGGCTACACACACATGAATCCCGCCATCAACTCCGGTAAGTCCCATGGAATAAATTCTGTTGTCCTGCTTAGCAATTCTATATCCTTCCATACCGCTTATCTCCTCTATCTGCCGGTGGTTTCATTTCTCGTTCCGGCGGTCCGCCATAAGACGAGTTACTGCTTCTCGATCTGTTCCGCCAGATCGTTAAGAATCATCCAGCGTTCCATCTTTTCTTCGAGAAGCTGTTCCTGTATTCTCTTTTCTTCCATCAATTCATTCAATTTCGTATAATTGCTAACACTTTTTTCAATCTGTGCGTCCAGATCGGCGATCTTTTCTTCCACAGCTGCTATGGTATCCTCTATTGTGTCCCATTCTCTCTGTTCTTTAAATGAGAACCGGAGTTTTTTCTCCCCCTTGGGCTTTTCGGTGGTCTTCTTCCCCTCTTTTCCATCGGAAGACTTCTTGCCGGTCCCCATTCCCGCTGACTGCATCCCCTCCGGATACTTCTCCGCAAAAGCCGCCTGATAATCCGTGTAACCGCCCTCATACTGAGTCACCCGGCCCTCGCCCTCAAAAGCAAATATCCGCCGTACCACACGGTCCAGGAAATACCGGTCATGGGAGACCGTGATAACAATTCCCTGAAAGCTGTCCAAATAATCCTCGAGAATCGTCAGCGTCTGAATGTCCAGGTCATTGGTCGGCTCGTCCAGAAGCAGGACGTTGGGCGCTTCCATCAGGATGCGAAGCAGATATAACCGCCGTTTCTCTCCTCCCGAAAGTTTGTCGATCACCGTATACTGCACACTGGAGGGGAAGAGAAAGCGCTCCAGCATCTGAGACGCGCTGATGCTGCCGTCCTTTGTCTTCACATACTCTGCGGCACCGCGAATATAGTCGATTACCTTGACGCTTCCGTCCATAGCTTCATTTTCCTGGGAGAAATATCCCATCTTGACGGTCTGTCCGACGATCACATTACCCGCGTCCGGCTCCAGCCATCCGGCTATAATCTTCATCAGCGTGGATTTTCCGCTTCCATTGGGACCGATGATGCCGATGCGGTCATTTTTCAGGAAAATATAGGTGAAATCTTTCATCAGAACCTTGTCGCCATAGGCCTTGCTGATGTCCTCCAGCTCCACTGTCGTGCGGCCCAGCCGCCTGGAAACGGAGTCCAGCTCCACGTTCTGATCCGCCTCCGGCCCCTTCTGATCCCTCAGTGTTTCAAACCGTTCAATATGGGCCTTCTGCTTGGTTGATCTGGCCCGTGCGCCGCGCTGCATCCATTCCAGCTCCACCCTTAAGAGGGACTGGCGTTTGCGTTCCGTGGCCTGTTCCATATCGAGGCGCTGGGCCTTCAGTTCCAGATAGCCCTCGTAATTGGCCTGATAGCTGTATAATTTTCCCTTGTCCAGCTCCACGATCCGGTTCGTCACACTGTCCAGGAAATACCGGTCATGAGTTACCATTAAGAGCGCTCCGTTAAACCGGCGCAGATACGTCTCCAGCCAGTCCGCCATGGCGCTGTCCAGATGGTTGGTCGGCTCGTCCAATACCAGTAAATCCGCCGTGGAAAGAAGGACGCTTACCAGCGCCACCCGTTTTCTCTGGCCTCCCGAAAGGGTCTCCACGCGGTCGTCAAAATCCGTGAATCCCAGCTTTGTGAGCATCGTCTTTGCCTGGCTCTCTAAGTCCCACACATGAGCGTGTCCCTCATTTTCACGGACAATGCTTTCCAGGATCGTATCGCCGTCATGAAACTTCGGATTTTGAGATAAAAACCGGATATCCAGATTACGTCCGCGCACCACGCTTCCGTCGTCCGGTTCCTCCAGCCCTGCCACAATCTTCAAAAGCGTCGATTTCCCCGTTCCATTGATTCCGATAAGGCCGATCTTCTCTCCCTCATTGATGCTGAAGCTGGTATCGTCAAAGAGCAGCCGCTCGGTGTATGATTTTGTCAAATGTTCTATCGTTAATAAATTCATCTTTGTAATTCGTCTCTCCGTTCCTTATTCATCGCCCCATAGAATCCACGCTTCTATTCAATCACCAGTTCCACCGGGCAATGGTCGGAGCCGAGTATCTCCGTATGGATATCCGCACTGACCAGCCTGTCCTTTAACGATTCTGATACGCAGAAATAGTCAATTCTCCAGCCTGCGTTCTTGGATCTGGCGCTAAACCGGTAGGACCACCAGGAGTAAATCTCCTCTCTGTCCGGATAGAACCAGCGGAAGGTGTCGATAAATCCGGCCTCCAGAAGATCTGTAAACTTGCCGCGCTCTTCGTCTGTGAAGCCCGCATTCTTCCGGTTTGTCTTCGGATTCTTCAAGTCGATCTCCTTATGTGCCACATTTAAATCACCGCAGAAAATAACCGGTTTCTTCTCTTCCAGCCCTTTTAGATACTGAAGAAATGCATCCTCCCACGTCATACGGTATGGCAGGCGCGCCAGCCCGTCCTTGGAATTGGGGGTGTAGCAGGTGACAACGTAATAATCGGGAAATTCCGCCGTTATTACACGGCCCTCATGATCGTGTTCCTCTATTCCGATGCCGTACACAACAGATAGCGGCGCCTCCTTCGTAAACATGGCAGTTCCCGAATAGCCTTTCTTCTCCGCGTAATTCCAGTACTGATGGTAGCCCGGCAGATCCAGTTCAATCTGTCCCTCTGAAAGCTTGCTCTCCTGTATGCAGAAAATATCCGCCTTCACTTCGTGAAAATAATCTAAAAAACCTTTACCTACGCAGGCGCGAAGGCCATTAACATTCCATGATATCAATTTTTTCATTTAACAGTCTCTCCTTAGACAATAGATAATGTTAGTATAGCATTTTCCAGGACAATAGAAAAGATTAATCTTGGTGGAAATTTTCAGATGAAAAATCCATTAGATCTGATCCATAAGAATCATTCTCAAGTTGATTCTGCTCTGTCGGAATGATATACTGCCACTGAATACATGAAAAGGAGGGCTTATCTATATGAAGCATTTAAACAGGCTGGCCGCACTCGCACTGTCAGTATCCATGGGTATTTCCGGCTGCGCGTTTGCACCGGCGTCATCCGCTTCTTCCGAGACAGTCTCTTCTACATATGAAAAAGATACGGATAACGGAGAAAACTTCTCCGCCGAATCAGCAGATAGCGAGGAAACTTCAATTGATGATATCGAGGAAGCTTCCCTTTCGCCTTCGGAGCAGTCCATTGAAACGGAGGAAGAAAACGCTTCAGAAACAGAATCCGGGAGAGCGGCCGCATTTGCTTTAAAAATAAAAAAGGCCGTTGCATCGTCTGATCTGGAAGGTTTTGCAGATCTCTGCGGCTATCCGGTCTACATATCCCTGGAATCAGGGGATGGCCGCGAGCTTGAGACACGGGATGACCTGATCGCCCTCGGCTCAGATACTCTGTTTACCCAGAAGATGAAGGACACCATCGCGGCAGTACAGGAATCGCAGCTTGACTCCTACGGCGCTGGCGTAATGATGGGCGAAAACGGGGCGGTTGTGTTCAATGATGTAAATGGAACGATGATGATTACGGGAATCAATTTGTCTGACTGATCTGAGGAGGAACAGAGCGGGGGCACGCTGTCCCCCGGAGTTTATTTCATTCATAGGACAAACTTTCCTATGGATGAAAAAATGGGTGCTCAGATAACCGGCACCCATAACTGAATATCACTTTCCCCCTTTTCGTCCAACCGTTCCCCATACCTTGCAAAATCATACCGTCTGCCGTCGTCAAACCGACAGGTGGATTCAGGAAACCACTCCCCATAGATGTATTCCACCACCGGCTGAAGGCTGTCCTCATTCCTTCCGCGGAAGGAAAACACAGCATAACGGCCGGCCGGGAGTGTAAATTCCTGCATTCCCCTGGGAACCGTGTGTTCTTCGGCGACCTCTGCTCCCGCAATATACCGGAACACCTTATCCATTCCCTGGCAGGGATAATAAGAGTAGTCATTTACCCCAATCAGAAATTCCTCGTCCGTGCGGCCGGAGATCCGGTCCTTTTTCGCATGAAGCCGCCTCCAGCACCTACCGATTACAGAGAAACCGCCCTTTGTGGAACCGCAGCAGCCGACGATGGATATCGTCTTTGCCTCCGTCATGGCCACCTCAAGTATCCTGTCCCCCCGCAGTTTTTCCCGGCGGGAGGCATCGTATTTCAGCTGCAGCGGGAAGAAATCACCCTTCTTCCGGTATTGGGATGGACTGTGTTTAAAATACTTCTGAAACGCCCTCGAAAATGAACGCTGCGTTTCGTATCCGGAAGCCAGCGCAATTTCCAAAACAGGCTGTTCCGAAAACACCAGCATACGGGCCGCCTCAGTCAGCCTGCGCCTCATAAGATAGGTATGCATGGGAAAACCGGTAACAGATGCAAACATGCGGTGCAAATGGTATCTGGAATAGTTGAAAGTCACAGCAATACTTTCTAAATCCAGCCGCTCCTCCATCAGATGTTCTTCGATATAGTCAATGACTGCAGCTATTTCTTCTATATTAGTTGATGTGTGATTCATCTTGTCACTCCATTTGTCACCCATTCTGCTCCCCATCTTACCATTCCTGTCGGCCGCCTTATCGTAATTCGCAGCCTCCAATTCACTCGCCATAATCCCCGCCTCCTGTCTTTTCTCTATCATACCAGAAAACAAGAACATTTTTGTCACATTTCTTGCTGCCTGCATACTTTCCGACAGTCCAGTTTTTTCCATTCTACTTCCTTTTATCTCCCGTTCAAGCCTTCTGGCTGTCAGGCTTGCAGCCGGAGGCCAAAAATAAGCCGGGAAATTCTATCAGAAGGAATTTCCCGGCTCTATAAAACTGCTTGTTTTATTTATTTTCTTTTTTTGTCATCCATTTCTTCCGCTCTACGAAACGTCCCATGACAAAGGCCATGATGCCGACGCCGATTCCAGTCTGAATGCAGAACAGCAGGCTTTCCACCTCGCCCGGGAGTTCGCCCTGAATCAGGGTTTCCATTACCGGGGTGAACCACGGCTCATACTCTTCTCCACGGATCTCCGCCACCATCTGGCTTCCCGCATCGTCGGATCCGCCAAATTCTGCGCCTTTTAACGCGAACAGCGGAATAATTGCGATCAGGCAGGCAATGGCCAGTAAAACGGTTACAATCATTTTTTTATTCTTATCCATCTTATTTTGCCTCCTTTGCAAATCCGATACTGGAAAGCTCCGGTCCGGCGTAGGATTCCAGCGCTATGATGATAACAGTGGTGAGAAGTCCCTCAATGATGGCCAGCGGCAGCTGTGTCGGCGCAAACACGCCTAAAAACTTCGCCGCAGACAGAGCCACACCGCCCTGCTCTGCAGGATAGGCCAGCGCCAGCTGAAGGCTGGTAACGCAGTATGTAAACAGATCGCCAAGGGCAGCCGCAAGAAATACGGATACGTAGCGGTTTACCTTTAACTTTCCGCATAATTTATAGATCCCAAAAGCCACGAACGGACCAGCAACCGCCATAGAGAAGGTATTGGCACCCAGCGTGGTGAGTCCCCCGTGTGCCAGTAAAACCGCCTGGAAAATCAATACGATAATTCCAAGGATGCTCACTGCCGACGGCCCAAACAGGATCGCCCCGAGACCGGTTCCGGTCATATGGGAGCAGCTGCCCGTAACAGATGGAATCTTCAGGGACGAAATCACAAAAATAAACGCCCCGGCCATGGCAAGCACGGTGATGTTCTTTCTGTTTTCACCCAGTGTACGGCGGATGGAAAAAAATCCGGCGGCCAGGAACGGCACACAGACAGCTCCCCATACCAGGCAGTAGCCCAAAGGCAAATACCCCTCCATAATGTGCATCGCATACGAGACAGGCAAAACGCCGAACGTAAATGCAAATGCGACTGCAAGTGTCATGATTCTTTTTTCTTTCTTCGTCATCTCTATTCTCCCTTCAAAAAAAATAAGCACCTCATCCGATGATTCCCACTCATCAGACCGGTACTTTGACGACAGCCTCTTCTTCGCTCTTATCCCCTGTCTTCACAGAGATCTCCGGTTTTCCGGACGCAAAAAAAGGCTTCGGCCTCCGGTCATCGCTCGTAACCGGACGCATCGTATCGCAACAGGCAGGTCTTCTGACTCAAGGTTCATCACAGCAGCTCATCTTCCCGGTTACCCAGTGATTTATCGAGCCCTGCTCCTCTTTTACAGCGGCGGGACCGTAAGGGATTTTCACCCTTTTCCCTATTATCCTGCGGAGAATTTCACAGGCACCTCTTGCGTAATTCTATTGTATTGTACACGAAAACGGCTCCGGCTGTCAAATACATTTAACGCCGTCGGCTCTCATTTTCAAACTGCCTGCTTCCTGCTGCCGGCACAGCAGCCGTTCCAGTTCCTCTGCATCTTTTGCATATGAACCGTCAGGCACAAGCCCATGGGCCGCCAGCCGGCTGCACACATCCATCAGGACCGGCTTTCTTAAGTTCGCCTGCGATACCACGCTTTCATCCTGGAAAATGCGGCGCGGCGAGTCATCCGCAATCAGACGGCCTCCGGCAAATACCAACGCCCGGTCCGCCCATCTCCAGACAAAATCCACATCATGGGTTGAAATCAAAAGAGTTTTCCCCATATTCCACAGCTTATCCAGAACCGCCTCGAATATTGCCGTATTCAGAGGGTCCAGCGAAGCCGTCGGCTCATCAAACAGGAAGAGTTCCGACTCCATTGCGACAATATCTGCGATACAGACCCGTTTCTTCTCACCGCCGCTGAGATAGTGAGGCGGCCTGTCTTTCATCTCTACTAAGTTCATACAAGCAAGGGCCTCATCCACTCGCCGTTTCACCTCCGCGGCCGGAAGCTTTAAATTCATGGGCCCAAATGAAACCTCCGCGGCCACTGTTGATGCGATAATCTGATTATCCGCTTCCTGAAACACAATTCCAACGTGCTTTCGCAACTCATTCCGGTTCTTTTTTGTGATTTCGGTACCCCGGTATAAGATTTTCCCGGAATCCGGTGACAGCACACCGTTCAAATTCAGAAAACACGTGGATTTTCCTGCTCCGTTGGAACCCAGTACCGCGATCCGCTCACCCTTTCTGACCGATAAGTTCACATCCTGCAGGGCCGTTTTCCTGCTGTCATAGGAATAGCAGAGATGCTCTGTCTCCAGAATCACATCTCCTTTGTTCTCGTCCACATACTCACCACCTTTTCTCTCATTTTCTCTGTATTACTCCGATGTCGGACTACAGAAAAATCCACACAGCTGCAATCAGCAGTAAGTATCCTGCTGCCGCTGCCGCCTGGCTTCCCCTGATCCGCTTCTCTTCCTCCAGGAAACAGAGATCCCCGTCGTAGCACCGGGATAATAGAGAGTCATAATACGTGTCCGCCCTTTTTAACGATGCCACCAGCAGATTGCCGGCGGTGCTTCCGAAGGTACGGCAGGATGTCCTAAAATCGCAGGTTCCCAGCCGGGAAACAGCGGCCTGTTTCATCTGACTGTGGGTGTCGCTCAAAACGAAAATAAAGCGGTAAATCAGATACATCAGTTCCACAATCATTTTCGGTACGTGTATGCGCTTTAAGACTCCGATCATCTCACTGGCCGGCGTGGCAAGCGTCATCATGTACATGGCACTGACCGCCCCCAGCGCTCTGGCAAACAGCAGCACAGCCTGCAAAAGCCCGGCCTTCGTCACATAAAGCGAAAACCATGGAACGCTTATATACCAGTCGCCGTAGGGCCTGCGCGAAATACCTGCGGCAATCGCTACGGTCCCCATAAAAATAAAGGCGAGAGGAATCGTAAGCAGCTTTAAATACCGTGCAGGCGATAAGCCTCCCGCCATAACCGTAATGCAGGCCATGGTAAAGATTACAAATACCGACACCGACAGCTTGTCCGCCGCAATGCACAGACAGAGCGCCGCCATCCCAACCGCCATCTTAAGCCCCGCATTCCAGCTTCTGAGCCGCGACTCAAAGGCATAGAAATCAATCGAATGCGCCGCATCGTGTTTATGACCTCTGTGAATTGGTTTCACCTCCCTTGATCTATTTACCGGCATTGGCCGATATGACCCATTATATAACGGGAGGAGGCGTATGGCAAATAAAATGGTAAATTATCCCTTCTTCCCTTTACGCTTCCGATACCATCCATACCACACCGTAAAGAACACAATCCCATACACTGAAGCCAGCGGCACCGCCAGTCCGATATCAAACAGGCTGGCCCCTTCCTTCAGGCTGAACACATACGACAGCGGCACCCTCACGAGAAACGACGCCGTTATTCCCTGCAGCATAACGGGAAGCGACATGCCGTGGCCGTTAAAGTAGCCGATATAACTGAATACAATACAGGTAAGTATGGCCTCCGGGCTGAATCCCTTTAAGTACTCCGCGCCCCGCACAATATAAGCCTCATTGGAGGTAAACAGCGACGCCGGGATATCCCCTCTGAAAAACGTAACCGCAAAGATAAACACGCCGACGCAGACGCCGAGGCCCATTCCCGTGAGCATCGCCTTCCTGGCCCGTTCCTCTTTGCCGGCCCCCACATTCTGAGCCACAAAGGCCGACATGGACTGCATCAGCGCAGAAGGGATCAGCATGACAAAGGAAATGACCTTCTGGGCGATTCCATACCCGGAGGACGCCTCAAGACCGATTCCATTTACAATCGCGCAGAGAATTAAAAATGATATATTTGTCAGCATTTCCTGAAGCGCCAGCGGTATTCCCAGCTTTAAAAACACCAGAATCTCACGGTTAAAGCGGATATCACTTTTCTTAATGGTAAAAGGCAGCTTCTGCCTGCGGATGATAAGCAGAGACAGGACCACGCTGACCGCCTGGGCCAGAATCGTAGCCAGTGCAGCGCCCGCCACATTCATGTGAAAGACTGCCACGAAAAGCAGATCTCCAATAACATTTACAATACAGGCAATCAGGACAAAAATCAGCGGCAGCTTCGAATTTCCCAGTCCGCGGAAAATGCCGCTTATCACATTATAAGCTACCACGAATACAATCCCCACACCGCAGATTCTCACATACTGCACCGTCAGGTCGTAGGCCTGTTCCGGGGCATTGAGCAGCGATGCAAAGACAGGAGCCAGAAACAGAAGCAGGGCCATGATGACCGCAGTAAAAATCACAAAAAAGCAGACCGTCCCTCCAATTACGCCGCCGATCCGTTCGTTCCGCTTCTCTCCGAGGTAACGGCTGATTAAAACCGTCACGCCCATCACAAGAGCGGTAATCACAAATGTAACCAGATTGATGATGTTGCTCCCCGTCGCCACCGCCGAGATACCCGCATCAGTTCCAAACTGCCCCACGACGAGTAAATCCACCGCCCCGTACATCGCCTGCAGGATCAACGCTCCCAGCACCGGTACCATAAATTTGACAAGCTTCCCCACGATACTTCCCTGAGTAAAATCGTCCGATAATGTGTTATGCTTTGACATACGTCTCTCCTTCCTAACGTTCCAGGTTCTCCAGCATTTTCTCTGCAACCTTCATAAATGTATTTAAATCTTCCCGGGAGATTCCCTCAACGAGCACTCCCTCCGTCTTCTGGATCTCCTGCTGCAGCGCCATCCGGATGTCCTCCGCCGCCTCCGTAAACTGAATTTTCTTATATCTCCCATCCTCTTCACTACTGACCCGCTGTATCATCTTTCTGCTCTCCAGCGTCTTCAGCAGCTCCGTAGCCGTCGATGGCCGCAGCCCGAACTCTTTCTCAATGTCTTTCTGATACAGCGGCCGGTCTTTGCCGTCAACCAGGATAAAATCCAGAATCCGCCCCTGAACCTCTGTAATCCCGAGATTTTTCCCCATCTTTTCCGATCTGCGCCTTAGGCGTATGGAAATTTTATTGATCAGTTTTCCTGTATCCATTGTGCTTCCCCCTGTGCTTGGCTGAATGTGGAATCTATATAGTTCGGTTCCTAACTATTAGGTTATAACACATTTTCGGTAAATGTCAAGTGCAAGATTGATTCATCAAGATGCTAATGAAAGACCTGTCAGAACTAAAAAAAGAGCTGTCGCAGCTATGATTTTTCAATCACCGGGGGCGACAGCTCCAATTTCTGTGTATAAATATGTTTTCTTCCATTGCATACACGCTTTCTGCCATTTCATACCCGACAGTCAAACGGCGTGTTTATCAGCAGTTACATGTATATGGTCTTAAATGCCATATCACAGCGTTTCTTATTATGGGCAAGTCCTACACAAACGACTTCTCCCTTTAAGCCACTGTAATACTTTTGCTCCAGAATCTGCTCCAGGGCTTCCTTTTTTAACTGTTCCAGATTTTCACCTTGTTTAAATTCTACGATAACATTAACGTGATTGGCCGAAAGCGGAATCAGCGTTATATCGCTTCGCCCGTACCCGGCTTCTATATTACTTGTTACTTTATAGGTACCGCGTAATGTAATGCACATGCCGAGGAACAACATATGGTAAGCATTTTCTTTTCCATCCATATAACTGGTACAGGACATAACTATATCTTGATATATCATAAAAAAATCAGCCATATCTTTGTTCATCAAACAGGAAAACATGCGGATTAAATCCTGCCCGTTAATTCCGGAAATTTCTGTAATCAGCACCTGGAATTCGCTCATCACCTCGTCATTTGGTATTTTGACAACTGCTGAATTACCATCAATCCACGCTGTCACGGTTATATAACCGGCATTTACCAGAAGCCCCCATAGACTATAGTTACTCTCTCTTTCAATGTATGAGGTATCCAGAGTCAGCCATACTGTGGCTTCACTGCCGTTTGCAAGTAAATCAAAGCTATCCCAAAAATTTTTATCAGCATCGGACATCGCCTTGCGGATTAAAAAATTTGTCGATGTTTTTATCCAGTAATTCTCCAGCCGGCCGCGTTTCGCATAATTTAATATCGACCAGGGATTATACATTTCTATACCGCCAATGTGGTATCCATCATACATTTTTTTTACTTCTTCTGTGAGTTCCAGGCCACAGTAGTCTAACAGCTCGCTTACTTCTTCTGTATTAAGGCCGAAATACGGTGCATAGTCCTGGTCAATCACAGTATAAATCTGAGGATTATTCAGCTGGGAGAATATACTTTCCTTTGCCACTCTTTGAATCCCGGTAAGAAGTGCCTGTTCCAAAAAGGGATTTCCTTTAAGCGCCGTTCCGTAAAAATTTGCGAAAAACGTTGCCGTCTCACCATGATAACCATATTCATAACTGCTCATGATGGGCTGATCGTACTCATCAATTAATAAAATGGGCGCAACTTTGTAATGGGATTTCACCACACTCGTCAGATCCTTTAACGCAGTAACAAACTGAATATATGTTGAAGTATCATCCCTTAGAATATCAATCATCTGGTAAAAATCCTGTTTCTTGTAGGGATTCAGAGTATCCCAGTCATTTCGCAGGATTTCTTCATAGCGGAGATATTCATTATATAACTCTTTTTTCAGCAGGGAAAACATTTCCCGGCTTGTAATGCCCTTACAATCTTTAAATGTCAGGAATATAACTGGCCGGGAGTTCATTTGTTCTGCATATTCCGTATCCATAATTGCAAGCCCGGAAAATAAAGATTCACTCTCCTTCGTTATATCAAAAAAGTCACGAATCATAGTCATATTAAGGGTTTTTCCAAATCTGCGCGGCCTTGCAATAAGCGCTACTTTATCCTTCATTCGCAAAAAATCCCTGATCATGAGGGTTTTATCCACATAGTAGAAGCAATTTTCCCGAATTTCTGTGAAGTCGTCATTTCCAATTGGCAGTGCCTTCTTCATTATTACTCCCCTTTCAATATTCAAACGAACCAGTGATGATAAAAGTATAACTTTTTTTCCTTCCAATTACAAGGCTTCTGTACGGAGGACTTTTGTATAATAGATACACCTTTTTACCAAACAGAAAGCGCCTCTCCCGCGAGTCAGGCCCGCGCCGGAGAGGCGCACACAATGCGAAGCACCTAAGCATTTAAATTCTTCACAGTTTCCCGTATTATCAGTCTGTTTTCCAGATAGACCCGCCGGTTATCGATAATTCCGTCCTCCAGACGGCGCAGCAGAATCCGCGTCCCTTCCCGGGCGATCTCGCCCATGTTCCGCTCCACGGTAGTCAGTTTCATATTCGCATAGCCCGACAGATCCCAGTTGTCGAAGCCCACCAGCGACACGTCGTCCGGCACCTTTAGGCCGACCTCGGTGACTGCCTCCCGGGCGCCGAATGCCATCTCATCGTTAAAGCTTAAAATTGCCGTCAGATCCTGTTCCAGAAGCCGCTTGGCCGCCTGATATCCGCTGGCATAGCGGTATGTACCGTGTTCCACCGGCAGACTGTCGGGATCCAGACCGTGTTTTGTCATGGAGGCGCGCCAGCCGCGGTGACGCAGCCTGGTGGAATCCAGATTCGAATTCCCTTCGATAATGCCGATTCTCCGATGTCCGTTTTCCAGAAGGCAATCCATGGCTTTTTCCATGGCTCCGGCCTCATCGGTGGTAACGTTAGGCACATCCAGAAATACCGTCCGGCAGATGGCTACCATGGGAATCCCCTTATTCAGGACTTCATCCATGAATTCCAGATCGTCGTCCTTCTGCGTAAGCACAATAATTCCATCCAAAAAGGAGGGATTCAACGTTCCCGGCTCATGCATATCAATACCCTTGACAATGACATTATATTTGCTCCCCACCACGCTGTAGACCCCGGTCAGCACATCGTGCAGAACGAAGGGGGAACTCATCTTGCTGATGGTGGAGAAGTAAAGACCAATCACGTAGGACCGTGACATCTTCAGCTGAATCGCCGCCTGATTCGGCACGTATCCCATCTCTTCCGCGATTTTCAAAATACGTTTCTTTTTATCGGACTTGTCCGCATTCGGATCATTTAAGGCTCTGGATACCGTAGAGTAAGACACTCCCGCTTTTTTTGCCACATCCTTGATCGTAACTGCCATATCCCACACTCCCTGCCACAAATACGTAATAGATTTAGTATACCTTTGACGTCCGAAGATTGCAACACCTTAATTCTCTGAGTTTTACTTTAAAGGGAGGCAGAGGTTACAGCCGGGGCGACCGGGAAGCAGAGACCGACCAGGCTGTGAACTGCACCAAACAAAAAAGGACGGAGGTACAGCAGCCTCCGCCCATTCACTTAACCCTTTACGCCGCCTGCCGCGATACCGTCGATAAACTGATCCTGTGCCAGCAGGAACACGATCAGAGACGGTATAATGGAAATCAGGGACATAGCCAGCACACGGTTCCACTCAAAGCCGGTATCTGCGTCCATGGACATCTTAACAAAGATGGACGCCGGGTAGCGGGCCGGTGTGTTGACATAAAGCAATGGTCCCATAAAGTCATTGGAAGACCACATAAACTGAAATAATGCACACGATACAATTGATGGCTTTAGCATCGGCACGATCACATACCATAAGGTCTTGACAGAACCGCAGCCGTCGATGGTAGCCGCTTCCTCCAGCTCCTTGGGAATATTTCTTAAGAACTGAATCAGCATGAATACGAAATAGGTATCCGTCGCAAACATTGTCGGTACGATCAGCGCCAGATAAATCGGGGAATCGATCCAGCCAAACTTATTGAACAGGACGAACTGCGGCACATTTAACACGACCTGGGGAAGGAACAGTGTGGACATCAGAACTGCAAAGAGCAGCTTTTTTCCCCTGAATTCAAACCTGGCAAAGCCGTATGCCGTTATGGTGGCGGATACAATCGTGAATACCACCTTCGGCAAAACGATGGAATACGTATTAATCATGGCTTTAAAGATATCAATATCACCGCCATAGCTTTTCAGCGCGTTCTTATAACCGTCCAGCGTCGGATTCTTCGGTATGAAACCAATCCCGCTGAATATCTCATTATTCGTTTTAAAGGTAGCCCCAACCATCCAGATCAGCGGATAAATCATGATGAAGCCCACTACGATCAGCACTATGTAGCGCACGATCGTATTGACAGTCTTTCTTGTCTCTCTCGTCATCTTTTTTACCTCCCGTCCTCATCTGAATAGTAGACCCAGTGCTTCTGGCTGAAGAATGCAATGGCTGTAAACGTCATAACAATCAGGAACAGCAGCCATGCCTGAGCGCTGGCCAGACCCATCTCGTAGCTCTTGAACGCATTGTTATAAATCAGCATGGAGATCAGCATAGTCGAATTACGCGGTCCGCCCTGGGTAATGATGAACGGTCCGTTGAATTCCTGGAACGCCTGACACAGCTGGGTAACCAGGTTGTAGAAAATAACCGGGGTAATAAGCGGAACCGTAATGCTGAAGAACTGTCTCCATTTCCCGGCGCCATCGATGGCTGCCGCCTCATATAAATCCTCCGAAACACCCTTTAAGGCCGCCAGGAAAATCACCATGGCAGAACCAAACTGCCAGACTCTCAGCAGGCAGATTACAAACAGCGCGTGAGACGGACTGGCCAGCCAGTTCGGTCCCTCGATGCCCATGTAACTCAGCAGCATGTTGATAATACCGTCATCCTTAAATACTGCTTTCCACAGCACGGCGATCGCGATGGAGCCGCCCAGAATCGACGGAATATAGTAAGCCGTACGGAAGAGATTGACTCCCTTTAGCTTAAAGTTCAGAATATATGCAATAAATAGCGCAAAAACCAGTTTAAGCGGTACGGTCATGAAAGCGTATTTCATCGTAACCACAAAGGCTTTTACAATCTTCTTAGTATGGATAATCTCGTCATAGTTCATCAGGCCAACTTTGGAAACTCCGTCAAACAAATGATAGTCCGTAAAACTGTATACAAGTGATGATCCAAACGGATATACCTTAAAGATAAGAAATCCAATCAGCCATGGCAGTATGAAGAAAAAGCCTTTGTTTTCTTTTACGATCTTTTTAAAGCTCCTTCTTTCTGCGGTTGTACTCTGAGCCGCTGGTTGCTTCATACCGTTACCTCCTCTTTCTTACGCAGCGGCCCCCGTTGCCGGCGGCCGCTGATTGTCACTCACTATTTGCTTAAAACTTTATTAACACCGTCAATCAGTACTTCGGTTGCTTCATCAAGATCGTAATCGCCGTAGCTTAAGCCTGCCATTACATCCCAGTAAACGCCCTCATTTGTTGCCTTTAACGCACTCGCCTCAAATTTTGGATCCAGTGGGAAAGAGACATAGCTTAAAACCTTGGAGTTTGCTTCTGCCACTAATTCATTTAACAGACCGTTGTCTTCACAGATCTTAAGTCCTTCTGCGGAGCACGGAATTCCTCTCTCGGAACCGAGTATCTTGACGCCCTCTTCCTCATTTAACAGGAAGTTTACTAAAGCCGCACATTCAGCCGGATGCTTTGTGTTTTCAGAAATTCCAAAGCACATGGAAACCTTCGCAAAACCGCCCTTATAGTCGCCCATGTCGGCAAATTCCTCGCCTACTACGAATTCCTGGCCTTCATTTAACGCGCCCTGCTGCTTCGTAGCTGCGGAATCCCATTCGAAGATGCCTGCGTATTTACCTTCCATCCACTTCGGGTTCTTGTCGAAGGAAGCCGCGCCGTCGCCTGCGATGGTGGCGATGGACGGAATTACATGATCCGCTTCCAGAGACTGGATAAATTCCAGACCGTCCTTGATCTCATCTTCAGAGTACTGAAGCTCATTATTCTCTACCCAGGCTTTTCCGTACTTGGACTCTAAGTAGTAAACCATGAAGATTGTTCTGTCATACTCGTTCATAGCCAGCGGATAGTAATCGCCGCCAAGCTTTTCCTGGAATACCTTTCCTGCTGCTCTTAAGTCGGCTAAGGTCTTCGGTGTCTCAATTCCGGCCTGATCGTATGTAGTCTTGTTCCAGTAGAAGATTCTGCCTGTCATGGAGATCGGAACGCCCTGCAGTTTGTCTGCTACCGTACACTGTGCCAGGTAATCTTCCGAGAACTGGGACAGATCGAGAATATCGGATAGCTTATTCAGATCATAGAACGCACTTCCGTCTGAGCTGAAGGAAGTAATCCAGTTCCAGTTAATCTGGTTTACATCGGGTGCTGTGCCTGTGGCAAACTGTGAGGACATCTTATCTTCCCAGCCATCCCATGCGGAATAAGAAGTCTTTACCGTAATATTCGGATACTTCTTCATAAACGCATCGACTGCAGCCAGAGTGGCTTCGTGCCTTGAATCGCCGCCCCACCAGCTGAAGGAAATCTCAATGGGATCTGTGGTGTTCACTGTCAGGCCTTCCGCCTCCGCCGGTTCCGCCGTAGTCTCCGCCTCCGTTTTTGCAGCTTCTGTTTTTGCAGCCTCTGTCTGAGCAGCGGTTGTCTCCTCTGCCTGCTTTGCTCCGTTGCCGCAGCCTGCCAGTCCTGCTGCCATCGCAGCCGCCATTACCAGTGTTAAAGCTTTTTTCCAGTTCTTTCTCATAAGACAGTCTCCCTTTCTTTCTTAGGCGCTTTTCTCATTGCTTTGATTTTGCAAAGGTTTGCAACCCGTTTCTTAAAAATATGCATATCTGCTACATTCCAGCCCCTCGTTTGTGTCTTTTTGCCAGCAAATATACATTGTCTCGTTGATGTTTTTATCTTATCACCATTCTTTTCCCATGTCAATTGTGTATTATGCATATCATTTTATCAACTTTTTATATATATTTACTAATTTTATTTTTTAAAATATATGATATTATAATAGAAGCTGCAAACGTTTGAATTTTCAATCTTTTATTTTTCTCATATACAGAAAAGGAGTATTCAATATGGAAATACTGGACCGCTATATTCATCAATTATTAGATCAGAGTACCCCTGAATCACCGATCTGGTATAAGGAAGAGAGCGATGCATCGGCTCCGGCCAAATGGAACTATATGGATGGCTGCATGATCAAGGCCATTCTCGAACTCTACCACATTACTGAAAACAGCAGATACTTAGAATTCGCCGATCACTTCATCGATCACTTCGTCCGCGGGGACGGCTCCATTGTTTCCTACGACCCGGAAGAATATAATCTGGACAATGTAAATGCAGGCAAGACCCTGTTCGATTTATATAAGCTGACCGGAAAAGAGAAATACCGGAAGGGAATTGACACCGTGCACAGCCAGATCCTCGGCCAGCCCCGCACCTCTACCGGCAACTTCTGGCACAAGCTGATCTACCCCAACCAGATCTGGCTGGACGGGCTCTACATGGCGCTTCCCTTCTATATGCAGTATGAAGTGGAATACAATGGCTGCAAAAACTGCATGGACATTATCAATCAGTTTAAAAATGTCCGGCAGCTGATGCGGGAACCGCTGAATGGTCTTTACTACCACGCCTATGACGATTCCCGGAAGATGTTCTGGTGCGACAGGGTAACCGGACTCTCCGATAACTTCTGGCTCCGCGCGCTGGGCTGGTTCTCCATGGCGCTCATCGACACCATGGAAATCATGCCGGATTCCTTAATGGAACAGCGCACCGAATTAAACACCATATACCGGGAACTGATTGACGCCATGCTACCTTACCAGGACGAAGCGACCGGCATGTGGTATCAGGTCGTGAACCGCGGCGGCATCAGCCCCAATTACTTAGAGACCTCCGGTTCCGCCATCTTCGCATACGCCATCATGAAGAGCGTCCGCCTGGGCTATCTGCCGGACACGTATCTTCCATTTGGCGAGAAGGCATTTCAGGGCATCTGTGACAAGTATCTCTCCGAAGAAAACGGCGAATTACAGCTGGATGGCATCTGCCTCGTAGCCGGCCTCGGCAACACCGAGAACCGGGAAGGCACCTTTGAATATTATATGCGGGAGCCTATTGTAAAAAACGAAGCGAAGGGCATCGCACCGCTCATTCTTGCTTATATTGAAATCTTGATGCAGAAGTAGGTTACAGGTTTCATTTCCCTTGCAACGGTATGGGGCTTATGGTATCATATGCCATAAGCCCCATACTTTGGTTTGCGGAAAGGATCTGTACATATGAATGAAGCACTTTTTCAACTGCTCTCTTATTTTTTCATCTATTCATTTCTGGGCTGGTGCATGGAAATTGCCTATGCGGCTCTGAAAAAGAAGCATTTCTATAACCGCGGCGTCTTAAATGGCCCTCTCTGCCCGGTTTACGGCATCGGCATGATTCTGATTCTGACCTTTTTCAGTTCTCTGAGAGAAAGTCTCGTCTTCCTGGCCATCGGAAGCGCCGTCATCGCCACGATCCTGGAGTTCTTCACCGGGGCGCTGATGGAAAAGCTGTTTAAGAAGCGGTGGTGGGACTATTCTGATTATAAATACAATCTGGGCGGTTACGTCTGTATCCCGTTTTCAGCCCTTTGGGGCGTGGGAGCGGCGCTTACTCTCCGTTTTATTCATCCACTGATCCATATGGTCATCAGCCGGGTTCCAGCGCTGGCCGGACAGATTATCCTCATCGCAGGTCTCGTCATCCTGGCCATGGATTTTATCAGCGTACTCGGTGTGGTCTTCCAGGTGCAGAAATACAACACCCGCGTGGAAGAGCTGGCTGAGGGAATGCAGCAGATTTCCAACCGACTGGCGCGCGCCATTTTTACCCGGATCGAACGACGTATGGCTAAGGCCCATCCCGGAGCGGCGCCGGAAAGCACTGCGGCTGAGACCGACTCCGCCTCCCGCGCAAAAACACGTTCCTGCGAGGCAGCTCCAGCCGTCTTCGCCGACGGCTGTTCGTTCCATAAGCTCGTATGGCTGTTCTTTATCGGAGCTTTCCTGGGAGATATCACTGAGACGATCTTCTGCTACGTCACCTCCGGAATCCTGATGAGCCGAAGCAGTGTGGTCTATGGACCCTTCAGCGTCGTGTGGGGGCTGGGCGTTGTGGTCCTCACCATGATGCTTCACAAGTATAAGGACCGTGACGACCGGTATATTTTCCTGTTCGGTACTGTGGTAGGCGGCGCCTATGAGTACATCTGCAGCGTGTTCACGGAGATCGCCTTCGGTACCGTATTCTGGGATTACAGCAAACTGCCCTTCAACCTGGGAGGAAGAATCAACCTGCTGTACTGCTTCTTCTGGGGCCTGGCGGCCGTCATCTGGATCAAGATTCTTTATCCGCGCATCTCTGGTCTCATTGAACGGGTTCCGGTCAAGGCGGGGAAATTATTAAGCTGGTGCATGATCGTCTTCATGACGGTAAACATCGTGATTTCAGCCATGGCACTGGCTCGCTACTCGGACCGGCAGACGGGCCGGGAAGCCGCCAACTCCATCGACTACTTCCTGGATGATCATTTTCCGGATAAGAGGATGGAGTGGATCTACCCGAACGCCATTGTCAGGGAATAGTTACTGCTTGCAGCCCGCTGTCCGCAGTAACAAGGAATAGCATTCAAACGGACGAATCGCCCGGAGAGATAATCCCCAGGCGATTCTTTACTTTATGGCAAGTCTTACTTTATTCATTCTCCTGCATCTGCTCATCGGTCAGTGTAAATACCTGTCTCTTACGCGCCATCTCATCGCTGGCCAGGTACTCGTCGTACGTGGTGATCTTATCGATCAGCTGGCCGTTCACGATCTCCATGATACGGTTAGCGGTCGTCTCCACGATCTGATGGTCACGTGAGGAGAAGAGCAGCACGCCCTGGAACTTCACCAGGCCGTTGTTTAACGCCGTGATGGACTCCATGTCCAGATGGTCGGTCGGCTCGTCGAGCATCAGCACGTTGGCGCCGGAGATCATCAGCTTGGAAAGCATACAGCGGACCTTTTCACCACCGGATAAGACACGGACCTTCTTCACGCCATCCTCTCCCGCAAACAACATACGTCCCAGGAATCCGCGGACATAGGTCGCTTCCTTTTCAGGGGAGTACTGTGTCAGCCAATCCACAATGGTGTCATCGTTGTTGAATTCCGCGCTGTTGTCCTTCGGGAAATAGCACTGGCTTGTGGTCAGTCCCCACTTATAATCGCCTTCATCCGGTTCCATCTCGCCGGAAAGAATCTTGAACAGAACCGTCTTCGCCTGCTCGTTGGGGCCAACCAGGGCTACCTTATCTTCTCTGTTTAAGATAAAGGAGATATTGTCGAGCACCTTCACGCCGTCAATGGTCTTAGATAAATTCTGTACGGTCAGCACTTCGTTTCCGATCTCACGGGCCGGGCGGAAATCAATATACGGATATTTACGGCTTGATGGCTTGATATCATCCAGTTCGATCTTTTCAAGAGCACGTTTTCTGGAGGTCGCCTGCTTGGACTTGGAAGCATTGGCGGAGAAACGCTGGATAAATTCCTGCAGCTCCTTGATCTTCTCTTCCTTCTTCCGGTTCGCCTCTTTCATCTGCTTCACCATCAGCTGGCTGGACTCATACCAGAAATCATAGTTACCGGCATACAGCTGAATCTTGCCGTAATCGATATCCGCGATCTGAGTGCAGACTTTATTTAAGAAATAACGGTCATGGGATACCACAATTACCGTATTTTCAAAGTTAATCAGGAACTCCTCCAGCCATGCGATGGCATCGAGGTCCAAATGGTTCGTCGGCTCGTCGAGAAGCAGGATATCCGGGTTGCCGAATAACGCCTGGGCAAGCAGTACCTTTACCTTCTGGGCGCCGTTTAATTCCTTCATGTATTTGTAGTGAAACTCTGTCTCGATTCCAAGGCCGTTTAATAAGTTGGCCGCGTCGGACTCCGCTTCCCAGCCGTCCATGGAGGCAAACTCGCCTTCCAGCTCAGCCGCCTTGATGCCGTCTTCATCTGTAAATTCTTCCTTCATATAGATGGCATCTTTTTCTTTCATAATCTCATACAGTCTGGCATTTCCCATGATAACAGTGTCCAGAACCTGGTACTCGTCATATTTAAAATGGTCCTGCTGGAGGAAGGAAAGACGCTGGCCAGGTGTCATCACGATGTCGCCGCTCGTCGGCTCCAGCTGTCCTGATAAAATTCTTAAAAACGTTGATTTTCCTGCACCATTGGCACCGATCATGCCGTAGCAGTTGCCTTCCGTAAATTTAATATTTACATCTTCAAACAATGCCTTCTTGCCAATACGTAAGGTTACATTATTCGCACTAATCATTCCCAATAAATTCCTTTCTTATAACCGCCGCTCGCTCTGTCATTATTTCCAGTGAGCAGGCACCCGCTGCGGAGTTTCCGCTCACACAAAACAGGGCTCATAAGGCCCCGTCTCTCATCTCTCTTATTTTACATGAAAATCCCGAATTTGCAAGCCTTTTATCAAAAAAGCCTGTAAATCCGGTGATTTTCAGCTGTATCTATTAAAATCTATTTGGCGGACTCTACTTTAAGCGGGAAATTGGACTCGCTGCCCGCATCGTAGGTCACTGTCACATACGTTACTTTTACCATGGCGCCGCTGCCGTTGCTGTCATCTGTGGCCTGGCCGAGAACACCGGTATTAAGGCCCTCACAGTTATCTTTTAAGAAGCCTGTTTCTTCCCCCTTATCGTCCCGGATCGTAAAGCTGCTCATGGCCTGATCCGTTACGCTTCCGGTCATGGTCTTCACTTCCATGTTCTCCTGGGCATCCAGTACCAGCACAATCTTTGCATTGGCGGCGTCGTCTCCGGATATCTCTCCCTTGTAAATGATAGAGACAGGGGTTCCCTCCTTCAGCTCATAGGTGGTCTCGATCACCACGCCGTTTAAGTTAAATTTCACTTCCGTATCGCCGTTTTTGACCGTCATGTCCTCCAGCGTATCCGATACCGATTCCACGTTGCACGTCAAAATCTTAAACTCCGCGGTGTTGCCCGGCGCCTCCAGCGTCGCGGCCGGTGTCGTCGCCGGTTCCTTCGTCTCCGGTTCCGCTGTAGTGGGTGCCGGTGTCGTCTCTGTATTACTGGAAGATTTTCCGCAGGCCGTAAAAGCAAGGGCCGCGCAGAGCGCCATTATCACAATCAGTATTCGTTTCATTCGCATCCTCTTCTTTCTGCTATATACCATAAGTAGCTTTATCAAGTGCTCATAGTATATCATCCGATTGTGAAAATTGCTTTGCTTTTTTCTTAATTTTTGAGAGAACCGTAACCATCCCCGTACCGGCCCAGAAAGTTCTGCGTGCGCTCATTATTGGAGGCAAAAACCTCCTCCGGCGTCCCCTCCTCCACGATCAGTCCATCTGCCATGAAGATGACGCGGTCCGAGATGTCTCTGGCAAATGCCATCTCATGAGTCACTATTACCATGGTGATCTGTAAATCGGCCAGAGAACGGATCACCTTCAGCACCTCGCCCGTAAGCTCCGGGTCCAGCGCAGAGGTGGGCTCGTCAAAGAACAGGATCTTGGGGTTTAAGGCGAGAGCCCTTGCAATGGCAACACGCTGGCACTGGCCGCCGGAGAGCTGGCAGGGGTATGCCTCCGCCTTGTCCTCCAGTCCCATCTTGCGAAGCAGGTCGTACGCCTCGCGGATTACCTCCTCTGATTTTCGCTTCTGCACATGGATCGGCGCGTCGATGATATTTTTCAGCACATTGTAATGGGGAAATAAGTTAAAATTCTGGAAAACGAGGCCGTAATTCCCCTGGATTTCCTTTTGTTTTTCCTTTCCTGCATAGACGGCGGTTCCATCGGGGCCGTTCCAGGCTGCCTTTTCACCCAGGTACAGCAGCTCGCCGCTGTCCATCCGCTCCAGCATCGTCGCACAGCGAAGCAGCGTGGACTTGCCCGATCCGGACGGACCGATGATGGAGACAATCTCGCCTTCCGCTACCGCTAAGGAGATGTCTTTCAGTACGCCCTGGCCGTCAAATGATTTCTTGATATGGTTCATTTCCAGCAGATACATATGGTTTCTCCTCCCCTTATTGATAGTAATTCAGCCGCTTTTCCACGGTTTCCATGATGACAGCCACCAGCAGATTAAATATGTAGTAGAACAGGCCCGCCGCCACAAACGGAATCAGGCTTGTCTGGGAGGACGCCAGCGCCTTTGCCACCGCAAACATCTCCAGGACGCTGATGGTAAATGCCAGGGATGTGTCCTTAACCAGCGTGATGACCTCGTTCGTTACCGAGGGGAGAATCCGTTTCATCACCTGTGGAAATATAATCCGAAAAAACGTCTGCGTCTTCGAATACCCCAGCAGCTTCGCCGCCTCATACTGGCCAACCGGCATGGACTGGATCCCGCTCCGGTATATCTCCGCAAAATATGCCGCGTAATTGATAACAAAGCCGATAAAAGCCGCCCAGAGGCGGTAATTATTCCCCACTTTGATCTTAAACAGATAGTATGGGCCAAAATAAACCACCATCAGCTGCAGCATCAGAGGGGTTCCTCTCATGACTGAAATATAAAATTTTACAATGGTTCTGATTACAGGATTTTTCGACATCCTGCCAAAGGATATGAAAAGTCCCAGAGGCAGGGAAAAAATAAGCGTCACAAAAAATATCTGAATGCTGATCCACATGCCTCCTGCCAGCTGTGAAAAAATCTTTGATAAAGTCATGGTATTCCCCTCTTATCCACTCTCTGTCTCTATTTACCAATCGTTGTGATATCTTTATCAAACCACTTCTCGGATATCTTCGCCAGGGTGCCATCTGCCGCCAGTGCTTCCAGCTGTTCCTGAACCTGATCCTTTAAGGTGTCATTTCCCTTCTTGAATCCAACCGCATAGTTTTCTGCGGCAAGCGTCTCATCCAATACGATAAAATCAACCTGTCTCTGCTCGATCTGGAAACGAGCCACTACCTCGTCCATGGCGATGGCATCGACCGCTCCCATCTGTAAATCCATAAAGGCCGTATTATAGTCCGGTGTCGTCTGAAGCGTTCCAAATGTTCCCGTCAGATCCGGATCATCTTTTAATGCCGCTTCCGCGGAGGACTCCGCCTGAACCTCCACTACCTTTCCGGCCAATTCCGCCAGAGTCTTGATGCCAGACTCCGCTGTCACCACAAATACCTGCTGATTCGCCATATAAGCTTCCGTCCATGTATAATCGTCCTCACGGCCTGTCATGGTAAATCCGTTCCAGATACAGTCAATATTACCGGACTCCAGCTCCATATCCTTTGCCGCCCAGTCAACCGGCTGAGGAACAAACTCCAGTCCGAGACGTTTGGCGACCTCCTTTGCCACCTCCAGGTCAAAACCGGTGTACTCTCCATCATCTCCCACAAACCCCATAGGCGGAAATTCCTGATCAAATCCTACTGTAAATGTACCGCCTGCGGTTCCTGCTAAAGAAGCCTCCGTCTCGGGTGCCTTCGTATCCGCACTGGTATCCGCATCAGCCTCCGCTGCAGTCGTATTCGCCGCTTTCCCAGTCGTTTCTGCAGTCTCCGCCGCCGTATTACCGGCCGCCTGTCCGGAACACCCGGATACCATTGCCATCAGCCCCAGGGCTGCCGCCATTACCATAACTCTCTTTTTCATAATTGTTGTTTCCTCCTCTGTATTTTCATGTGCTACCATGGTAGCATACTAAAGTATTTCTGTAAAGAAGATTTTTTATAATTTCTTTGATTTGGAACGCAGCCTGTAAACAGCGAAAAACCGGAGGCTGTCACTGCCCCCGGTTTTCCGGCGTACCATCTTTATGCATTTGCCCTTTCATCCAGATACTCCAGGATCTCCTGTGCATTCGTATCCGGTTTTACTTTCTCAAAGACCTTTTCGATCACACCGTTCTCATCGATCACAAAGGTGCTTCTGACAACGCCCATGGACACTTTTCCATAAAGCTTTTTCTCCTGCCAGACGTCATACGCCTTTATGGCCTCCAGCTCCGGATCGGAAACCAGAATGAAGGGCAGTTCATGTTTCTGGGCAAAGCTGCTGTGGCTCTTTACACTGTCCTTGCTCACTCCGATGACTTCCACGCCCCTCTGCTGATATCCCGCATATGCGCCGGCAAAGGCACACGCCTCACGGGTACAGCCCGGTGTGTTATCCCTCGGATAAAAATAGAGAACCACCTTCTTCCCCAGAAAAGAGGAGAGTGTAACGGGATTGCCGTCCTTATCGTTCAATGTAAAATCTGGTGCTTTTGTTCCTGCCTGCAGCATATTTTGTACCTCCTTATTTGCTCATAAAGTTGATTCATTTCACTCGTTACCTTTTTCCACCACAATAAACGGAACCTTCATCTCCCGTTCCGTAAATCCCGAGTGATTGGACTTCCATTTACTGTCGCTGTCTTCGTAATTGATCCCCATGCCGCTTACCGCCACCGCCAGATAGTCGCCCATAAGCTCCGGCAATCTCGGATGGGGAACACCGCCTCCGAATATATTCTGCCCCAGAACCGCTTCTTTGGACAGCAGCAAAAACTGATCCCCAAAGAGCCGTTTAAACAGATCCGGAAACTGCGCCAGGTATTCCTGTTTCACATAGAAGGACGCCGCCCTGGCTTCTATCACCGGCGGGCGCTCCAGCATCCGGTCCAGTTCGGGATAATCCCGGATCAGGAAATATCCGGTATCACCGTGACCGTGATCGGCCGTCACGATGAGAAGCGTATCCTCGAGGTCACGGCAGAGCCGTTCAACGCGCTGATCAATGTCCCTGATGATTTCAGTAATCGACTCATGACAGCATCCGACGTCATGCATCGTATAATCCGGTTCACCCCAGTAGGCATAAATATAATTTCTTTCTTCTTTCCGGCATAGACCTTTTACCGTGTCAAACAGCTCCTCATATTTGGTAATTCTGGCGGAGCCGTACAGAGAGACGACATACGCTTTTGCATTCCCCGTCTCCTCTATTTTCTCATAGACCGTTCGGTACCGCAGATACTGTCTCGCCGCATGGAACTTTGCGGCCTGCTCCTGCGTACCTCTCCGGGTGTTGGGAAAGAGCGATACGATATGGTCCAGTTCAGGAAAATACAGATTCCAGCCGAGCCATCCGTGTTCCGCCGGCGTTAATCCGCTCTCGATGGAAGTCGTCGCGGCCGTGGTGGTCGGCGGAAAGACCGAGGACAGTTCCCCAAGCGCGTGGCTTCTTAAAAAACTGTTTTCAGGCAGATGGCGGCGGAGCGCGTCCATCCCCAGGCCATCAAACAGCATAATCACCACATGCTTGTATGGGTGCTGAAGAAGCTCATCCATCGGTTCGAACGTCTTATTGAGGTATTCTGCCCCATAATGCTTCAGTATCGAACAGCTCAGACTCACAATGCTGTGGTCATAATCCACAAACATTCCGTTTTCACCTCCATTTATCCCCATGCACGCCCTCCCTTTACACAAATCAGACATTCTATCAGGCAGTTCCGCCTGCTGACTACAAAAATTCCTTCAGCTCCTTAAGCGACCGGATCTCCCGGTCAACCTTGACACCGGCGGTAAGAACAGCCCCCTGCGGATTAAACCAGCAGGTGTCAATTCCCGCTGTATTTCCACCTTTTATATCCGAGTTTAAGGAGTCTCCCACGATCAGGGTCCGTTCTCTCTCCGCTCCCGGCATGGCCTCAAAGCAGCGGTCAAAATACTCTTTCTGCGGCTTCTGATACCCGACTTCCTCGGAAATAAAGGATTTCTTAAAGTACCGGTCCAGACCGGAATCCGCCATCCGCATCTTCTGAGTCTCCGTAAAACCGTTTGTCACCACATACAGGTCATACCGGTCCTGCAAATACTCCAGCACCTCCACGGCCTCCGGCATGACAATCGCCGTATGATTCAGGATTTCCCTATAATTGTGCTCGGTCTGTATCCCGTCGGCAGTAATGCCGTGGGCCTCAAATACGGCGCCGAATCTGGTATCCGTAATATAGTCCTTCGTGATGAGACCTTTCTCATAGGCGTCCCACAGATCGCGGTTCACCCTGCGGTACGTCCCGATTAAATCCGCTGTCCGGTATGCTCCGCTTTCTTCGTACTCTTTGAACACACTGGCAAGCCCATTTTCCTCCGCGGAATCGAAATCGAGAAGCGTTCCGTCCACATCGAAAAGGATAGTCGTATATTTATTCATCAAATCTTCCCCCTCCGGCTTTATTCTCCGTCCCGATATACGATTTTCCCGCCGCAGATCGTGAATTTTACTTTTCCGTACAGTCTGCTTCCGGTAAACGGGGAATTAGAGGATTTCGACGCAAATTCCCCTACGGTCCACTCTTCCTCCGGATCAAACAGCACCAGGTCCGCCGCCTTTCCTTCTTCCACGGAACCGGAATCCAGATGGTAGAGCTTCGCCGGATTCAGGCTCATCTTCTCCATCAGCTCAAGCAGGCTTAAATGGCCCGGGCGAACCAGATTCGTGACTGCCAGCCCCAGCGCCGTCTCAAGCCCGATGATCCCGCTGGGCGCCTGCGTCAGCGGTTTGGCCTTCTCTTCCGCACTGTGCGGGGCGTGATCCGTGGCAATCATATCGATGCTGCCGTTCTTTAATCCCTCTATAATGGCCTGGCGGTCCCTTTCCGTCCGGAGAGGCGGATTCATCTTCGCCAGAGTCCCATGCTCCAGAACCGCGTTTTCCGTCAGTGTAAAATGGTGCGGCGTAACCTCCGCGTATACCCGCGCTCCCAGCTCCTTCGCCAGCTTCACCATCCGCACAGCTCCCTCGGAACTGATATGCTGAATGTCCACCGCGGCCCCTGTGTGCAGGGCGATCATGCAGTCGCGGGCTACCAGAGAATCCTCCGCCAGTGCCGGTGAGCCATAGATCCCCAGCTCGTCCGAGACAGCGCCGTGGTTAATTCCATTGTTGACAATAAACGCCGGGTCTTCCTCATGGAAGCTTAGAGGAAGATCCAGACGCGCCGCCTCCTCCATGGCTGTCTTTAAAAGCTTCTCATCCATGATCGGTATCCCGTCGTCAGTAAAGCCTGCCGCCCCATGGGCCTTCAGCGCCTCCATGTCGGTCAGTTCCTTCCCGGCGAGTCCCACTGTCACCGCGGCGGCTGAAAGCACATGAATCCCAGTCTTCTTTCCCTCCTCGAGAACGTACCGGAGCGTCTCCACATTATCCACCGGCGGCTTCGTATTCGCCATGCAGACAACCGTCGTGAAACCGCCTTTTGCCGCAGCGGCAGCGCCGGTATGAATATCTTCTTTATACGTAAGCCCCGGATCCCGGAAATGCACGTGTACATCCACGAGTCCCGGCGCCGCGACGAGCCCTTTGCCGTCGATGACCGTGTCAAATTCACCGTCCGTCTCCGCGCAGTCTCCCACGCGAAGAATAGTTCCGTCCGAAATTACGATAGAACCCGTTCTGTCGAGTCCATTTCCCGGACTCACAATCCGGATATTTTTAATCAGCATCCTCATGCCGTACCTCCTTATGATGAGCACTCCGCCGGGCCTGTTACCGGCTTCGCGGATTGCCCTGTTTCTCTTCTTTCTTCGAAAACACCCTGAATATCCCCTGCGGCAGTTCAAACACAAACACGATCCCCAGGACGATAGCCACCGCCACCTTAAGGGCCATATAACCGGTCTGGGACGCCTTGTCCAGCTCATTTGTCACGATATAATAGGCGGTCCAGTACACCCCCGCGCCGGGTACCAGCGGAAAGAGGCCGGAAATCAGAAATATGGTAACCGGACACCGTTCCCTGACCGCAAAGAGCCGCGACAGCAGAATCACCACGATCGTGGCAAAGAGCGCAGCACCCGGCGCGGTGCTGCTCTGAATCAAAATGGAGTAAACGGCCCATCCGGCTCCGCCGATCAGTCCACAGTATGGATAATACTTTGTGGGAACCCCGAACAGGAGGGAAAATGATACCGTCCCCCCGACGGCAGCCGCCACAGAAATAAGCAGTGTCACAGCATCACACCTCCCGTCAGCCCACGGAACAGGCTGAACACAAGTCCAACGCCCATGGCAATACAGAAAAATACCAGCAGAGCATCCAGCATCCGCACGGATCCGGAGATGTAGTCCCCATCTGCGATATCCCGTATGGCGTTGGTAAACGCTACTCCCGGCACCAGAGGCATGATGGAACCGATAATCATGAAATTCAAGTGCTGCCCTACGGAAAGCAGATACATCACGGAACAGAGAAAGGTCACCAGTGCACCGCCTCCGATATTTCCCACAATCTTCGATAAATGCGGGCCGCTGATATACAGCACGTAAAAATACAGGAGCACGCCCGACACAAAAGCCGCCGCGCTGTCCATGAAATTGCCCCCGAACAGCATGCAGAAGCATGCGCTTCCCACACCGGAGGCCAGGATCTGCATGGTCTTCGTCTTTCCGGGCATGACACGGATCTCATCAAGCCGTTCCCTCACTTCGCCTATGGTATACCGCCCCTCCACGATCTCCCTGGACAGCTGGTTCACCGCGGCCACCCGGTTTAGATGGACTCCGCTCACCGGGATATGCTGGACCTTTGCAAAGATCTCTTCCCTCTCATTTCCCGAGGTAATAAAAATCCCATTGCTCAACACAAATGCGTTCCCCGACTCGATTCCGTAATAGTGGCAAATTCTGTCGATCGTCTCCTCCACCCGAAAAATCTCGGCTCCATTTTCCAGCAGAATGTGGCCCGCCTGCATGGCGGCGTCCAGGATCTCCCGCTGTTCCTCCCCGCTTAACTCACACGAAACGTTCATCTTCCTCTGTAAAGACCTCCCCATCCCCAGTAATCTCTTCAATCCTGTCTCTGTAACCGGCCGAACAGCTGAGTGCCCGGATCTTCCCTATCACAGAATAATCTCCCCAGCAATGCATGGGAAATACATGTTTCACATCCACTTTATGCAGGAATTCGTCCATTCCCAGATAAAAATCGTCCTCCTGCCTCGGATCCAGCGGCAAAAAAGCCACATCCAGGTGCATTCCGGCCATTTTATCAATCTGAGCACTGTATTTTTTAGCCATGGAGTCGTTCCAGTTATCCGGTTCGCCCTCCCATCTCCAGTTATTTAAGTCTCCCGCATGATAGATGGTTTTGCCTTCCGCCTCAATCAGAAACGCCACACCTTCATCCGTCGATTTATAAGTATGGATGGTCAAACAGGCGTCAGATATAACTCCATCTTCTATCTGATTCTCCGAAGCTCCCGTGAGCTGCCGGATTATGCCGTTCTCCAGCCTGTACTTCACCGTCTCCCCATGCTTTAGGGAATCCGTAAGCGGCAGCACCTCCTCCGGCAGGCGCTTCCTCCAGATATCGTTGGACAGGACAAACCTGACGTTTCCATGTTCCTTTATCAAATCAAAAATCACAGGCGAATAGTGGTCTCCATGCCTGTGGCTTGCCAATACCAGAAGTGGTTTTTCCCGCTTCATCCCGGGAATCGTTCCCTCCGTATAATCAAACAGCAGATAAACCGATTCCAGCTCCACTAAAAAAGAGCTGTGATGGATATAAGTAATCTTCATGTGACGCCTCCTTTCCCGTTATCCCTATTCTGTTATAACGGAAAGCGTTTGTCAACTTTTTTCTTCTTTTATAATCAGAAAGGGCGGAGACACTCGTCTCCGCCCAAATAAATTGCTTTTTTGCTGTAACAGCTTATGTCAGTTCTGATTAGTTCGCTGCTGTTGTAGCTTCTTCTGTTACTGCTTCTGCGTCTTCAAGAGATGCAGCTTCAACTTCTTCAGAAGACTCTTCTGCGGAAGCATCCTCAGAATCTACTGCTTCTGTAGACTCTGCGTCTGCAGATTCTCCTTCAGTAGTCTCATCTGCAGCTTCTTCTGTTGTAACTGCTTCTGTTGTTGCTTCTGTTGTAACTTCAGCTTCTGTTGCTGCAGTTGTCTCAGCAGTTGTACCGCTGCCACATGCAGAGATTGATGCCATAGTTAATACCGCGATGCCTGTAAGTACGAGTTTCTTTGCTGTCAGTTTCATAATTGTTCTCCTCCTTGCGACTACATAGGTGTCTTTTTGTTATGTCTTAGAATTGTGTCATGACTTTCGGTTGTCCTATGCCCTCAAGTCGAGAGTCAGTTTATCACTCCAAACGTTTAAAGTCAATGTTCTTTCTGTGATTTTTTTCTTAATTAAAAGTCACCCGATTTCTTAAAATTTATTACAATTGACAAAAGAGGTTCTAAACTGAAAACTATGAAAATATACTCTTGTAACCATACTGTACTTTTTTAGGCGTTCTTTATTTCATGTCATTATGCACTATTATCCGATGCTATGGCGCAGCGTTTTTTGTGTACTTTTTTGCTATTTTCCTGTGTTTTTGTGTTTTTACCACGTTTGCGGCGCTTTTCAGCCCATTTTCCATTATTTACCGTTTGCAGTAGCTTTCTATCGCCCGGCTCATAAATTCGGCTGTGTGTTCGCCGAACTGGTCGATATTTTCTTTAAAACGTCCGTCCCCCACGTACATTTTTCCCAGTCCCTCCAGGATTTCCAGGGTGCATTCGTAGTAGTTTTCGGTGATATGGCTCCTCCACCGCTCCACTAATCCGGCCGCACGGCTGCCCTCAGGCGTCTCACCAGCCTGGGCGCACTCCGCAAATTCCCGGAAAATATCACTCATTTCTTCGTTTAAAGCCTTCCACTTTTCCTCTCCGTAGCCGGAAGTCTTCTTTTCACTTTCGCGGTACGCCTCCGTGTCACCCCAGTGTTCCTTCGCTTCTTTCGCGTACTTTTTCTTTGCTTCTTCTATCTCGTGCATATCAAATTCCTGAAAACTCATGGTGTTTTCTCCTCTCATCATACTGTCCACCAGTCCGGTCAGCCGGCGCAGCCGCTCGATCTTCAGCAAGAGCAGCGACTTATGGGCCGCAAGTGCTTCCTGGCGGTCATAGTCAGGCTTCGACAACATGTCTTTGATTTCCTTCAGAGGAAAATCCAGTTCCCGGTACAGCAAAATCTGCTGCAGCGCTGTAAGCGCCTCCTCGTCGTAATAACGGTACCCCGCCTCCGTCGTGTCGGTTGGTTTGAGCAGCCCTATTTCATCATAGTAATGGAGTGTGCGCACACTGATATTTGTTAATTTTGCTGTCTCGCTTACTGTCAGTCTCATAGTTATCACCGCCTTCATTTTTTACTATAACGTATGACGCAGCGTGAGAGTCAAGAGTTTTATTTATTAGTATAAAATAATTAACCATCAAAATACACAATAATGCTGATTTCCCATTTGCGCTTTGTTTTCTCTATAGTATAATAGAAATAGATAGTCTTTATAATGATAGATTATTAAAAAGGTCAAACTTATCAGTAACTTGCATGGCACCCATTACATAATTTCGCGAAAAGAACATAGCAAAAAAATATGTGGCAAATATTATATAAGGAGATTTTTATGTCAGAACAAACGAAAGAGGAAAAATATGTAATTAATTTAATAACCACCCCAAGGCACAAATTAGAAGTGGAAACCGTTTGTGAAATAGTAAAAAAGATCTGGACCTCTGAGGTCAGAATCGTTAGAGAATACACCGATCATGGATATGAACATTCTCAAAGAATAATTCAGAAATTATATGAAATAATACGGCCGTATCCTCAAATTTTAACAGAAACTGAATTATATTTTTTATTACTAGGGGTATATCTACATGATATTGGTATGCAGTGTAATATTAAAAAATATAAGGAGATTAAAGATTTAGCAATAAATACTTATTCTGCATCATTTAATTTTGAATTACAAGAGGGCACTGCAAACACATATTCCTCTGAAGAGCAAAATGAAATTCGGCGTAATCACCATTTACTAACTGGTGCATGGATTGAATATTCACAAAAGAATAATACTATATTATCACCGTTTGTTAATATGATTGATACATCATACCTGGATGATTTAATAAAAATATGCATATATCATTCGAAATTACAAATATCCGATTGTACAGAAATATCAAGGTTAACCTCCATTCGAACCAGACTGGTTGCTGCATTATTGAGATTTGGTGATGAATTAGATATAGATGCTTCCCGTATCCATATTGAAACCATGGCCGCATTTGGATATAAAACAGAAAATGCTGTGTTTTGGTATTTACATTCCAGGACAAAGGTAACAATTAAAGATTCAGCAGTAACCGTTACTGCCCTTTTAACCAAAAATGATTATAATAATTATGCTTCATGTATTGACAAAATATATATACAAAATTTTAAATTAAAAAATAAAATATTAACTGACATTATTTCTCAAAATAAAATTAACGTTTTTATTAGTGAGGACTCCGGAGTCGAAATAGATCGTTTTCAACAAGATTTACCTCAAGAAATTGCCTCCACGTTAAAAGCCATGTATAAAGATCAATTAAAAGCAGAATCCAAGGATAGCATCGAATTATTACTTAGTATGTCCGCAGATGAAAATCAAGAGGAAATCCTTAATATGTTATTAGGAAAACCTAATAATTTAAATTTTATGCAAAAATACAAAAATAACTTTATTACTAATGCACAAAATTTAAAATCTCTTATAGATGAGTTAAAGGCTTCCTATTTTATAAGCGAGCCATCTGTTGAAAATGCTATTACAACAATAAATTCTCTTAGATATGATGTAAAGCCGGGTATTTTTACGGACAGCGAAGATGCATTTACTAATTCATACAAAATATTTCTTTTTATTAAAGCATTTACCACTGAACAGTTAACATATTTAAGTGATATTGGAATCAAAATCCCCTGTCAGGTATCCTCTGGACAAGCCCTGCCATATGCAAACAATTTTTTCAAATTTTATTTTAAATATAAGAGTAATCCTGATTTATTAGAAGAGATAATTAAAGCCCGTGATTTATTTGATTATTATACATTCGAACAGATTGAACGGATACTACGATCTTATAATAAGATCATTAATTTTTCTACCAATCATATTGAATTTTCAAATTCGTATGTATATCCAAGTCCATCTTATGGAAAATTGCTTGCCGCAAGTATTTATGGTGAATCAAACAAAATTCTCATATGGGATATCGAAAACAAAAAACGCGAACCCATAGCAGCCTTAGGTGGTCTGTTCGAACCTGTCAACAATATAAAGATATACAGATTTGACAATCAAGTGATTATAACAGCAGCAGGAATTCGGCAGATATACTTCTGGAACCTTAATTTAAACAATGGAGAGCCCATATACATTATAAAATCTCTTAAACCAATATCTGATTACTTAATCTATCGATCCATAAATGGCATATTATATTGCATGGGACTTGTAGATAGAAATATATTAATCTGGGAACTGTATAAAGAAGAACAGCCAATTACATGTATTCCTGCAGGAAATGATGTTTTTATGGTCAATACCCGTTTATCAACGGCCGAACCTGCGTATGAATGTTTAGGATTAAACTCTTACAGTGATAATGTGGAACCGAACATAATAGAATTAGTTGAAGTCTCTGCCTTAAGTTTTAATCAAGTATTAAGACTTGAGATATATAAACATATAGATATTAGCAAAGAATCCGCAGATGGCTATGGAAATCGGCTCAATTCATATTTTATAAACTCGCTGGGAAAAGAAATATTTTTATTAATCAATAATAATATTTATATAGGTGATTTATGTAGCTCTAATATTATAAAGCTTGCAAATCTGGAATCCCAACGAATATTACATGTTGTATCCAAAACAATTAACAACCAGCTGTATTTGCTTACATACAGCATATATCAACAATATAGAAACTCCGTAGATTTAATTCATCTTTACAAATTAGAAAATAAGAAAATTGTAGACCACCAGAATTGGCTATGCGAAAAAAAGGATGTTTCTTACGCTGCATTTTCAGCAGCTAATCAAACTCCTCAGATTTATTTTGCTCATCTGTTCGACAATAAAATAAACAAATTACTATTTGATCCTAATTCCTATTCAGAATTTTACACCATTCCAGATACATTTAATCTTAAATGTTTAACTTCGGAATAGTATATTCTGCTTTCCGGTAACAAATACAAAAGCAGAGCCTCATAATCCAATAGTATTTCTATGGGTTATGAGGCTTTTTCCTTCCTGAAAACTCCTACACAGCTTCAGTTTTAAGTTTACAAGAACCTTCTCCTTTTCATTGCTCTTAACCTCCAACTGGAGGATTTCATCCATCACACCACGGCATCCAGTTCTAGCTGTTCATCCAGCCAATCATAATACAGGGGCTATGAAGTCTTTCTTATCCGCTTCGCAATGAGTATCAGCCAAAATAAGGCTGTCCCTGCTGCATACCATTCCTGCATCGGGTCGGTTCTCGGGTCTGCCTGCCTCATCGCTTTTCCATTGTCAGATCAAAGCTCTCGCCAATCATTCTTTTTATATCCGGATCCGGGACCGTACCATCCAGTAAAATCGTATTCCAGTACTTCTTATTAAGATGGTAACCAGGCAGAACGCCCGGAAATGCATTTCTCCAGAATTCAGTCCATTCGGGATCACATTTTACATTCACACAGGTCTTTTCCTCACGCGTATAGATCCATGCAAATACCTTTTTATTCTTTCTGTGCCGGATCACAGCCCATTCCGTATCGTGAAACGGATAGTCCTCGTAAACATCCGGATAAGTCAGACAGTATTTAATTAAATCTTTCTTCGTTTTAAATGCCATAGCAGATACCCGTCTTTCCTTGATTCCAAAACTGTGTCGGAACAGTTTCGGGGGATTTACCGGCGCTGTGTGTTATCGGTGCAGATGAGCCGGGCGTATTAATTATACTGTATTTCCGGCAATTCTACAATGATATTATGGCCGGAATCTGCTGTACACCTTTCCCGGCTGGATACCGCCTCTGTAGCTGGCCAGCTCGCTCACTGTCACCAGCTGGAATCCCATTTCCTTCAGCTTTGGAATGATAACCTCTGCGGCGTCCGCGGTTGTTCCGTACAAATCGTGCATCAGCACGATATCTCCGTCTTTTACATGGCCGATGACCGCATCAATGGTCTTCTGCTTATTTTTCGTCTTCCAGTCCAGGGTGTCGATGGACCACAGCACCGCAGACATCCCCATGGAACCGACGGTCTTCATGGCCGCGTCGCTCTTCGCTCCGCCCGGCGGCCGCATGAGTACAGGGGATACACCGCCTGCCAGACGTATGCTGTCATTGGCTCGTGCCAGCTGTGACTTAATTCCCTCTGCTCCCAATTTTGTGATTGCTTTATGCTCATACGTATGATTGGCTACTTCACATCCCAGTGCGGCCATCCTCGCTACCGCCGCCTTATTTGCCTTTCCTGTTACACGATTTCCCACCATGAAGAAGGTGGCACGTCCTCCGTTCGCTTCCAGGCTGTCCAGAATCCGGTTGGTAACAGGTGCGTGAGGGCCGTCGTCGAATGTCAGCGCTATCATAGGGCGGTTTGGGTCAATGCCCTGTACGGCTGCTTTTTCTCCAGGTATCGCCGCGCCCTTTGTGACAATCGTCATGCGTATTCCCGTTATTTTAAGTCCGCTTCCCTCCTGACCGGCTGTTCCCTCGTCGTTTCTCACCCAGGGCGTCCACGCTCCATTCTGCTGGACCGTATAGCAGACGTCATACAGACTGCTCAGTCCGTCGGTCAGCCTCGCCCGGAATGCAGTAACCGGAGCATCTCCCTCTGTACGGCCGGCCATGACACTTCCCGCCGTCCATTCAGTCCAACCGGCGCCGCCCACCTCCACCTGATACGCCAGACCTCCGGCGATGTTCTGCGGCTGATTCAGTAATTCAGCCTGAAATCCGGTCATGTAGGTTCCCTCCGGAGCTGTATACAGCGAATCGTCTGCCTGCTTATCACTCCATGCAGTAGGGTTATTAAACGCCTGATAGCTTATTTTCACAGGCTCTTCCGCCCGGGCAATTATCGCCTGCACCGGAGCCGGGAGGGTGCCTGAAAACACCAGAAGCGCCAGCATCAGCGCCTTAATTTTCATATGTATTCTTTTCATTCGATTACCTCTTGTCTTTTTTCTTATATCTATCCTTTAGACGTGCCAGCATTCAAAAAAGTTTCAACTACATGAAACTTTTTAAATATTCTTAATATTCAAACGTATTATACCACTGAAAATAGTAAATCAGATAGAGGAATCTATTGGAAGTCCGGATAGCTTTTTGTATGATAGAGACGCTTTTCAATTACAAAAAAGACTTCCCGCTGGCCGGGAAGCCCCTTTTTATCTTTATTGCTTGAAGCCGAAATAACAGCATAAAAGCTCTTGCCCTGTTTTATAAGCCCCCCGTAAACATGCATGAAACCTGGATTGTTGCATATCCGCTAATTTTATTCCCATAGCGCTTTACAAGGTAGTGGTACTTATCCTCTAAAACAGACGCATACGCTCCATCTGGGCAGTCTAAATACCGCTCTTAGACCAGCGTCCGCCCCGTAAAAGGGGCGTTCATACGAGGATTGGGGGCACCTCCAACAAGCCGATTTTCACAATTTGAGTTGTATATAAATTGTGAAAAGAGTACGAGTGTGTACACTCCTCCCCTTCTTGCCACTATTGAATCGCCCGTTGCCGATGTCTTTTATAATACATTAGAACAGTTACTATTGAGGCAAAAATAATCGCAGTATTTGCAGTGATTGTGCCAGTCCAGTTCATCGTTATCGTTCCAAAAACAGCAGATGCCGCATTAAACATCGTGTGAAACAACACACACATGAATATACGGCTTTTGCCTGATACTTTGTAGACTGCTCCAAAGAAAAAACGGAAAGCCAAACATTGAACAGCAAACATCCCGAAGTTAATCAGCCCATCTCCATGATTCGTTCCCGGAATATAAAAAAGAGGGATATGCCAACAAATCCAAATTATTCCAGTAAATAAAGATGAGAGAAGATACCCGTACTTTTTATCAAGTATTGGTTGTAATATATACATCCATCCTGATTCCTCTAAACCGCCGATAATAAGGTTGCCAGGCAAAGATAGCAGAAACACATACAGAGGAAATTCTGTTAATGCGTGTCCCGAAACAGCAAGGTGTATGCCAAAATATATCACCAATCCGAACATAACAAATAAATAGGGATAAATATTGCTTTTTACATAAAATACGTTTTTCAGCCATCCTCTGAGGCTGGTGATTTGCTTGTTTTTCTTTAGTACAAAGTAAGATGCAATCCCCGGCGACAAAATATATATGGCAAAAGGGATGTTTGAAACAAATTGTCCAAATGTATTTGTAAAATTATAGACTCTATAACCAAACTGCCCCAAAAAAATAAGCGCACCTGCCGTTGCATAAGCAATGATGAATGTGACTACTGTAAATTGAATTGCAATCTTTTTATCTGTCATAAATTCACTCCTAATCTTAACAATTTGATGCACATATTCATATTGCATTTAACAAAGCATAAAGCCGCCCCAGCAAGGGGCGTCAATCCCAATGTATAAGTCAGCAGCACCAAGAACCAGTTTTGCACTCCACTTTATTTTTCCTCCGGCTCTTATTAAAGCTTCGTTCCGTATTTCGGGCAGTATTCAAAGTCCTCTTCGGTCTCATACCCGCAGTTTTCACACCGTTTCCGGTTCCATCCGGACACTCTGCGCCCAGTCTGCACAAGCGTTAAATCCTTTTCGGTTATATCCGGCTGTTCTCCATGCGCCAGACGCCTTCCCACCTCCTGATCCAGTTCATAGACGGTACTGCAGCATGACATCTGAACGTAATAATGCCGGTTCCATTTTATGATGGGAATGAAAAAGAGGCTGAAATAAGAGTAGGTCATAAAAACCTGATATCTCCCATAACCGCCGCACTGAGCGCAGATAACGGTCTTCGCGTATTCCAGCGCCTTCTTTCCCTGACTGATTCCAAAGACGAAAAACATAAAGAATCTCCTTCTCAAGTAAATTTATTTTATTATACCATATTTTATCTATTCTGCTATTAATCTTTACAGAAGACCGCCTTGAACTTTTACAGACAAACCATTTATAATAGGCGTAAATCATCACAGTCTGACATTTACAGGCCGTAAGAGGAGGAATTTGTCTTGAAAAAAATGATACTGGTAACCTCACCGCCGGCATGCGGGAAAACCTACATCTCGAAACAACTGGCAAAAAATCTGAAGCACGTCGTCTATCTGGACAAAGATACCCTGATCGTCCTGTCTAACCGCATTTTCGATGTGGCAGGTGTGGAACGCAACCGGAGTTCCGACTTTTTTGAATCCAATATTCGCAATTATGAATATGAGGCTATCATTAATATTGCCATGGAGGCGTTGGATTATGACGATATTGTCCTGATTAACGCGCCGTTTACCCGCGAAATACGGAACCCGGAATATATGGATCAGTTCCGGAAGCGGCTGGCAATGAAGAACGCCCGCCTGGAGATTATCTGGGTCGTCACGGCCCCCGAGATCTGCCATCAGCGCATGATACACCGAAACTCCAGCCGGGACACATGGAAGCTGGAAAACTGGGATAAATATATCAGTGGTGTGGATTTTTCGATTCCTTCAGCCATTGACCGGCCGGACAGTTCTGACGACGATCTTCTTTTATTCTATAACTCAACCGATCAGGAATACCAGGAATCTATGAAGAGAATTGTTGGAATACTGGAAGGGAATGGCTAAACAGAATAAACTGCCGGACAGACACGCTGGATACAAGGAATCTCATCTCCATTCCTGTATCCGGCAGTCTGTCCGGCAGTTCATGCATCGAATCAATAGAATCCCGATGGATTTTCAGACAGATTAATCATAATGTTCTTCATCTGGGTATAATGCTCCAGAATAACCTTATGGGTCTCGCGGCCGATCCCCGACTTCTTGTAGCCGCCAAACGGCGCTCCGGCCGGAATCGCGTTATACGTATTCACCCACATACGGCCTGTTTCGATTGCACGGCAGACACGGACAGCCCGGTTGATATCCCGGGTCCACACAGCGCCGCCCAGACCGTACTCACTCTCATTGGCCATACGGATCACATCTTCCTCATCCTTGAATTTCATCACAACCGCCACCGGTCCAAAGATCTCTTCCTGCGCCACCCGCATATTATTTGTCACGTCTACAAGCAGCGTCGGCTTTAAGAAGCAGCCCTTTGCCAGTTCTCCATCCGTGATTCGTTCACCGCCGCAGGCTACCCTGGCTCCCTCCTTCTTTCCAATCTCTATGTAGTCCAGAATCTTATTCAAATGAGCCTCGTAGATCTGAGATCCCATCATCGTGTCCGCCTCCCACGGAAGGCCAACCTTCACGCTGTTAAACTTCGCCACAGCCTCTTCCACGAATCTGTCATAAATGTCTTCATGCACAAATACACGGGATCCGGCACAGCATACCTGCCCCTGGTTGAACAGGATTCCCAGCTGCAGTCCGTCCATCGCCATTTCCCATTTGCAGTCCGGGAAGAAAATATTTGCCGATTTGCCGCCCAGCTCCAGCGTGGACGGTATCAGTTTCTCCGAAGCCGCGCATCCTACCTGGCAGCCCACCTCGGATGATCCTGTAAATGCCAGCTTCCGGAAACCCGGATGCTCCAGCATATACTGCCCCGACTTTGAACCTCTTCCTGTCACAATATTAAAGACACCAGGAGGCAGAATTCCGTCGATCAGCTTCGCCAGCTCCAGCACGCTTAAGGAAGTATAGCTGGAAGGCTTAAATACCGTACAGCACCCTGCTGCCAGCACTGGCGCAAGCTTCCAAGCCGCCATCAGAAATGGGAAATTCCACGGTACGATCTGGCCCACAACACCGATCGGTTCCCTTAAGATCAGGCTCAGCGTATTCTCATCCAGCATGGACGCTTCTCCCTCTTCCGTCCTCACCGCTCCGGCAAAATAACGGAAATGATCGGATGCATACGGAATATCGATCGTCATGGTCTCTCTGATCGGTTTTCCATTGTCCAGCGTCTCCAAAAGAGCCAGTCTCTCCTTATTCTGATCAATCACATCTGCAATCTTTAACAGTGCATCCGCCCTCTCTGCAGGCGTCGTCTTCTTCCAGCTCTCCCACGCGTCCCATGCGGCATCTACCGCGGCATCTACATCCTCTCTCGTAGCTTCCGCGCATGTGGACAGATATTCCCCATTCGCCGGACAGTAAGATTTAAATGTACCGCCATCGGATGCGTCGATCCATTGGCCGTTGATGTACAGGTTATAGCTCTCTCTTGCTGCATTTTCCATATAACGTCTCCTTTCTAATAAAAAATTTGATGCAGAGCATTCCTCGCGGCCCTGCCGCACTCTTTTGTTCTGTCTCCAGTATAACAGCTTTGAAAAATAATGGCAACAATAGATATTTTATTCACAACTAATCGAATTATTTTTGTGTATAATATACATTTTCTGACAAAATTGTGTTTTGATCGTTAATTAACTATCAAAATATTTTTTAGACAAAAACTCTTATTACTGTATAAAGAGTCCGGCTCGCCGGACTCCCGTACTGGGGTGTGGTCGCTTCAGCGGCCATATTTCCATAGCGCGGAGTGCGCCTCCTGCCCGGAGGGCTTTTTGTGTAACAGGAGCACGTTTCTGCTGCACAAAAAGCAGGAGAATCGCCGAAGCCTCAAAGGCCCGGGCGATTCTCCCGCCATTTTCCTGTTACTATCTTTCTGTACTTACTTCTGAGCGACCATAAAAGGTGAGCAGGTATAATCCGCAGATTCCGACCAGCGCATACACGATTCTGGATATCCAGGACATGCTGCCGAAAAGGAATGACACCAGATTAAAATTGAAGAAGCCTACCAGACCCCAGTTTACCGCGCCGATAATGGCGATGGTAAGGGCTGTATAGTCCAATGCTTTGTTACCCATGGCACTACCTCCTTGTTGTGAGCACCCGGCGGCTGTTTTTCCCCGCCTGCGTGCGATAACTGCCGCCTCTCAGAGGAGAAAAAGATTTCCTTTCTCATTGAAGTGGCTTTCTTTTTTTATTATGGGGAAGTTTTTGGGTTTTTATACACTTTGTACTAAATTAACAGACAATCCGCACCATCTGTCATTTTCCCAGATGGTCAATCCGTTCCTTTATTTCATCCTCTCGGCGGTTAAACAGAAGGCGTTCGTTATACTGGTAATATCTCTGACACTCATATTCCTGAAGGAATTTTATGCTGTAGTAATTCGTATTCAGTTCGGTGATAAACACCGCTATCTCCTGGCTGTCGCCAAAGGATATTTCCATAAAATCAAAGGCGTGTTCCAGCATGGCTCCGCTCTCGTCGAACCGTTTTTCATACTGCTCCCGCTCACGGCCAAAGTAAGATTTTACCGTCTCCCACGCCGCCTCCGAATCCGGTGCTCCCGCGAAACGAAGCTCTTTTTCATACTGCTCCAGAATCCGTTCCACATCCCGGTGCAGGTAATCGCTCTGACGGTTTAAAAGTCCGGCTTCCCGCTTCTTTTCCCAGACCTGTTTAAATTCCTTTTGCACCACGAGGAGTCGTTCCTCCATATCTCCGTCCAGACTTCCTTCATGCAGCTTTTTTAACTCCGCCATTAAAATTTCCAGCTTTTCCGCATCTTTTACCACCTGCTTAAATCCGCTGTTCAGCTTCGAGAGCAGGAGGCCGATTACGCTCAGTTTCTCGTCAAACTGGGCACGTTTTAGCTTATTGCAGAGATTTTCCCGGATCGAGCCAGCTAAAATTTCATCGATCTGGTAATCATCCTGATATTTATAATAGAGTTCCAGGTAATTGGAGAAATCCTTGGCTATCTTCGGGTACTGGAGATACTGTCCAATCACCTCCCGATCCGCCTTTTTTCCAAGTTTTTCATATACTTCAATAAATCGTGATAAATCTTCCCAGCCGCGCGGAGTAGCAAACAGACGGCCATCCACCGTTGTCTCAATCCTGCAAAATGATTCCGGCCTCGCGTTCAGATAGGAGATTATGGCGGGATGGATCGACTGTTCATACGCATACTGCTTCCAAACCTCGTAGTCCGGCTCCACGTGAATCATTTTAATCCGGTCCAGGGTCACCACGTCAAAATCCCTTACGGATTTGTTGTATTCGGGCGGATTACCGGCCGCTGCAATGATCCAGCCTTCCGGAATCTGATGGTTTCCAAATGTCTTACACTGTAAAAACTGCAGCATGGCAGGCGCAAGCGTCTCCGAAACGCAGTTAATCTCATCGATAAACAGAATTCCCTCCGGAAGACCGGTCTGTTCGATTTTATTGTAAATGGATGCCACAATCTCACTCATGGTGTACTCCGTCACACTGTACGGCTTACCGCCATACTCTTTCTTAACGATAAACGGAAGTCCAATCGCACTCTGGCGGGTGTGATGGGTAATGGTATAGGCCACCAGCCCAATTCCGCATTCCCGCGAGATCTGCTCCATAATCTGCGTTTTGCCCACACCCGGCGGTCCGATTAACAGAACCGGACGCTGACGGACAGATGGGATTTCATAGGCGCCGTACTCGTCCTTCAGCAGATACGCCTCAATCGTATCCTTTATCTCTTCCTTGGCTCGTTTTATATTCATAATTGATTTATTTCCTCCTCTGTCAGGATAATTTTCATCGCCCACGCGGGGACGGATACATCTTCATACTGCCCTTCCACAAAGACAAAAGCCGTGTCATAAGCGGGCATTCGGACAGGGTATATTCCCTTTCCGTCGGTAAAGTATAAAAGCCCCTTGAGTTTCTTAAATTTCCCCTGATTCATCAGTCCATTCACGTATTCAAAGGCCGGCCGGAAATCAGTTCCGCCCAGTCCCGATATAGTAAAGTTCTCCATATAGGCCTTCATTTCGTCCTGGCTGGTAATCGTCTCATCAGACCGGATCATCTCATCGCACTGTATGATGTGGATATTGATTTTCCGGAAATAGCTCTCGGATTCACAGAGCACGGAATACGTCTCCTCCAGGAACCGCCGCACCAGCTCCCCGGAGCAGGACATCGAAGTATCCACCACGATCACAAAGTCTTCAATGCGGTGAACCTCCTTCGATTCCAGCGGTTCAATCAGCGGCATATTGCCGTATAGCTCCATTCCATACGTATAAAACACGTAGTCGAAGGAATCCTGGTCTACCTCGTTCTCCTCACGAAGTACGGAAAACCTGCGCAGAAACTGCTTATAATCATACCGCTCCCGGTTTTCAACCCGCACAGCCTCCAACAGGCTTCTGGAATCCTCCGCGTCCTTCTCGCCGAAGGATTCCATCTCCGTCTGCATCTTCTCTCTGTTATTCTGCCACTTATTCTGGCGCTCCTGGCGGATCCTGGGATCTTCTTCCCTCTCCCAATGGTCATGGCTATCCACGTAAAACTCTGCCGCCATGCGCTCGTATTCCTCTTCGGTTAAATCCATGTCCTGAAGCGACTTATAGATGCCCTCCGCCGTCAGAACCCGGAGCTTTTCCTTCAGCTTCGCGTATACTTCTCTCCGGTAAACCGACTGATGGCGGTAAACGTTCTTTACATAAAATTCATCGATGATGGATTCTATGGCAATGTCACAGGCCAGATTCCAGTACGGGACCGCCCGTTTTCCCCGCGTATCCATATGGCCCAGCAGGCAGTGGAATACCATGTGAAGAAAGGCCCGGTTAATCAAGACCCTTCCCCGTTTATACATACTCATCAAATGCTCCGGCTGGTAATAGATGAGAAATCCATCCGTTGCCACTCCGCGCCCTGCGCGGTCCGCCAGAAATCCAAGGCTGCTTAAGGCCACGTCCAGATAGCGAAAATTTAAATACAGTTCATTTCTGGAATTTGTCAGAATATCGTGGCATATCTGTACTTCTTCAAGTTCGTCGAGCTGCTGCTGCCGCAAAGGATCTATCATATGGCTTCACCTGCCTTTCTTTTTATTGATTTATTGATTTATTGTTTTATTGCTTTATTGTTTTGTTGCTTTATTGTTTTCTTTCTGTCATTTCCCTGCTTTACATGCCTACAGCGAAAATGTCCGTTTTTTTGCCGGGAAACGCCGGTGGCGCAGATCCATCAGGCCGCTCAGTATCTCCGTCTCACCTTCCCGGCCGGCCAGTTCAATCATCTCATCCAGCGTTTCCTTCCGGTCCGCATAATGGACCGCCAGCCAGGAATAAGTTTCCGTGTCTCCCGCTGCCAGTGCACATTCCGCGGCCCCACCCATGTGTTCCCTCAGATACTCCTCATACGCCCCTCGATGCGGTTCCATCAATTCCAAAGGATACTTAAGCCGCCCCATAACAAGGGAGCAGACGACCCGCTCCGGCTCCTGAACTTTGATATGGGGAAACAGCGCATCGTATTTGGAAAAACGGAATTCTGTCTGCTCGAAACAGTAGCGGTACATGTGGCCGCATCCATGCATTTCCCGCATGATGATGCGGGCGGGTGTATTTTCCACGGATTCCTCAAACATTTCCGGGAATACCAGTTTTGCCTGGAGAGCTGATTTTGCAGGTGGTGAGTTTAATTCCGATTCTGTATAATAGTTTACATAAAGTTCCTGTCTCAATTCTGATATCAGTTCCTTAAAACAGGAACGGCGGCCTGGAATTATGTGAATATCCATATATTTGATGCTGGCACAACCGGTAAACAGGCCGGACCCTACATCTTCAATCGTGCTATAGCACCGGATCGTATTCAGTTCAAAACAGTTATAGAATGCGTAGTTGCCGATTTTTTTAATCGTCCGCGGAAGAATGATTTCCTTTAAGTGGCCGCAGCATGCCACCGGCGGCAGCTCGACAGCCTCGGGACTGGAGGCATTCCTCCCCGCATCCATTCCGTTTTGTGCATTCCCTTCGGCGTCGGCCAGCAGAATTTTTCCCGCTGCCTTTAACATTTCCCGCCGTCCCCATCCCTCGGAAAATGCGTATGCCGCCAGCTCTGTCACCGGTTTTCCATCTATTGTCTCAGGAATCTCGACCAGGCCGTCATAGCTTCTGCAGCCGAGTATTGCGATTGCTTCGTTCTTTATCTGATATAAAAACATGAACAGACGTCCTGCCTTTCTGTTATACGGATCTATTGTATAACAGATGAATATAACAGAAACGAATCAAAATTGCAATGGATAAATTTTCTCTTGACAAACAAAAAAGAAAGGTATAACCTAAGAATCATAAGAGCAAATCGAACTGCAATGACGGAACCAGTACCCATTCTTAGAGCGTGTTTGAAAATTGCTTTCTGTCAGATGTACATCGCATTTTGTGGGAGCTCTGTTCCGAATGAACGCGGCGTAGTGGGCTACGTTAAGTGAATTCGGGGCAGATCTCCCGCGAAATGAGGCGTGCAGATGGCAGGAATGAATTTTCAAACACACTCTGATGCGAGACAGAGAAAAACGGCATACCTGCTGAAAGCCGTTTTCCGTACAGAATGGCGAACACCACTCCCGAGCACCGTCAAACCAATGGCGGCGTATCTTCTGCGTTAAGGAAGCAGTGTCTCACGTTTGGACACGAGTGAAAAATCAAGGTGGAACCGTGCATCCGACATTCATGCACCCTTGGACAGGATTATTCTGTCCAGGGGTGTTTTTTGTTCTTTTCAACAGTCAAAAACCCCGCCGCAGTCGCCAAATGGACGCGCCAGCGTGTCCGTTTGGCTCGTTGCCCGCGGGAATAAACAAATGTGGATTGAAACAATCACGTCTCACGAAAAAGCATCATAACTCTCAGAGTATAAGGAGGATCATCATGAAAGTAACTTTAAAAAATGGAGAAGTAAAAGAATTTGACAGCCCGCTGTCCGTCTATGAGATTGCGGCATCCTTAAGCGCCGGCCTGGCAAAAAAGGCGTGCGCCGCGGAGATCAATGGAACCCCGGCGGATCTGCGTACCATTGTATCCGGAGACTGCGGGCTTACGATCCTGACCTTTGAAGACGAAGGCGGCAGGGCGGCCTTCCACCATACCACTTCCCACATTCTGGCACAGGCCGTCAAAAGGCTGTTTCCGGAGACTAAGCTGGCCATCGGGCCGTCTATCGCCGACGGATTTTACTATGACTTCGACCGCCCGGAACCATTTTCTCCGGAGAACTTAGAAGCTTTGGAAGCGGAAATGAAGAAGATTGTCAAAGAAGACTTAAAACTGGAGTATTTTACGCTTCCGCGTGAGGAAGCCATCGCCCTCATGAAGGAGAAGGATGAGCCTTACAAGGTTGAGCTTATCGAGGATCTTCCGGAAGAAGAAACCATCAGCTTTTACCGTCAGGGCGAATATACCGACCTCTGTGCGGGGCCGCATTTAATGACTACTGGTCCTGTGAAGGCATTTAAGCTGACATCCATCGCCGGCGCTTACTGGCGCGGTGACGAGCACAATAAGATGCTGACCAGAATCTATGGCACATCGTTCCCCAAGGCCTCCGATTTAGAGGCATATTTAACCAGAATTGAGGAAGCGAAAAAACGTGATCACCGGAAACTGGGAAAAGAACTGGGTCTGTTTACAATCATGGACGAAGGCCCGGGATTTCCATTTTTCCTGCCGAAGGGCATGGTGTTAAAAAATGCGCTGACAAACTTCTGGCGTGAGATCCATGAGCGCGAGGGATACGTGGAAATCGCTACTCCCATCATGTTAAACCGCTCTCTGTGGGAGACTTCCGGCCATTGGGATCATTACAAAGAAAACATGTATACTACAACCATTGACGATACGGAATTTGCAATCAAACCCATGAACTGCCCAGGCAGTATGCTGGTTTACAAATCCCAGCCGCGTTCCTACCGTGATCTGCCGCTGCGCATGGGAGAACTCGGTCTGGTACACCGCCACGAAAAATCCGGCGCGCTCCACGGCCTTATGCGGGTTCGCTGCTTCACACAGGACGACGCCCATATCTACATGACACCGGATCAGATCACCGATGAAATCAAAGGCGTGGTACGCCTCATCGACGAGGTCTACAATATGTTTGGCTTTAAATACCACGTCGAACTTTCCACCCGCCCGGAAGACAGTATGGGCAGCGACGAGGATTGGGAGATGGCGACAAACAGCTTAAGAGAAGCGCTGGATGAGATGGGATACGACTATATCATCAACGAAGGCGACGGCGCCTTCTACGGTCCGAAGATCGACTTCCACTTAGAGGACTCCTTAGGCCGCACCTGGCAGTGCGGTACCATACAGCTTGATTTCCAGCTTCCACTGCGGTTTGAGGCAGAATATACAGGTGCGGATGGCGAGAAACACCGCCCAATCATGATTCACAGAGTACTGCTGGGCTCCATTGAGCGTTTCATCGGCATTCTGATCGAACATTATGCAGGAAAATTCCCGGCATGGCTGGCTCCTGTTCAGGTAAAGGTGCTCCCAATCTCCGACAAGAATGCGGCATATGCAAAAAATGTATACGATGCCTTAAAGAAGAACCACATCCGCTGTGAGATCGATGAACGCCCTGAAAAGATCGGCTACAAAATCCGCGAGGCACAGCTTGAGAAGGTTCCGTATATGCTGGTGGCAGGAGCGAAGGAGGAGGAGAATCATACGGTGGCAGTCCGTTACCGCGATTCCGGTGAAAATGTCACCATGACACTGGATGAATTTACAGAAATGCTGAAGAAAGAGATTGAAGAAAGAGATTAAGAACGAAAGTAAATAGGCAGGGAAAACGGGGCTGATATCATCGCCTCGTTCTCCCTGTTTTCTTAATCGCTCAATGTCGGATCATAGTACGCCCCTGTATCGTCCAGTTCATACCCGTCAGGCGTGACAGTATTGGTCATCATGGCCCCATCCGGTCCGGCGTAATACCAGCAGAACCAGCCTTTCAGCCACTGATTTACAGCCATAACACCATCTTCTCCAAAATAATAACGTTTTCCCTTATCCATCAGCCAGGCGCTGCTTACAAAGCTTCCATCGCCCTTCTTATATTTCCACTGGTCATTTTCCTGTATCCATCCTCCGTCTATGGTCCCATCTTCCCTGGCGTCCATAACATAAAAGGTTCCCATGTTCACGGCGGCTCCGCTGGGTACTACAACAATTAACTGGGCCATTCCGGCGTTTTTTGCATGGTACCGAATTGTATTGAGCCCTTCCTCATTCAGAACAATCTCCGCTGTTATGACGTTCATGTCGGTGGTTCTGATTGTGGCACGGCGCACCCAGCCACTCTCAGATTTAGTTAGAATCATTTCCCCGTCAGTCCCCGCCATGACAGTCGTCCCATCGTATAAGAAGGCTCCCGCCTCCTCTGAACTGATCTCAAAATACTCCCCCGTTGTCTCAATACCGTACGCGTTTACCGGTGCCATTGCTATTACTGCCGTGAGCAGCAATACCGCAATGCATTTTCCTTTTTTCATCATAAAATCCCTCCTAAACAGATATGAAAATAAACGTTACACTCATTACTCTGCCATAATTATACCACGATTCAGGAGTTATTGAAGATGATAACAGAAAATAGTTATTTTTTTACTTTATTTATCTCAAACATATCGGCGAGCAGCAGCCAGTTTGCCCGGAAAAAGTTCATGATCTGCCAGTAGCCGGCGCCTGATAAGTCAAATTCTTTTATCAGATCAAATTTGGCCTTCAGGCTTCGAACGTCTTCAAACCATACTTCATGCTGAACGCCAGACTGCCAGTACCGGAAATACGGCGTCATTGCCGTCTCATCAAACTGTATAGGCACACCGTGATCAATGGCAATTTCAACGGCCTGTAGGTTATTGATTGTCTCCGCCTTTGTCACCCCACGCTCGTAGGGAAGCGGCCAGTCATAGCCGTAGTTGGGAATTCCCAGGCTGATCTTTTCCGCTGGTATTTCCGTCAGGGCGTACTCTACTACACGTCTGACCATATTGATCGGGGCCACGGCCATGGGCGGGCCATATGTGTATCCCCATTCATACGTCATCAGCAAAACCCGGTTGGCCGCCTCTCCGAGCAGGCGGTAATCGATTCCTTCGTAGAGCAGCCCTCTCTGGTCTCTGGCCGTCTTGGGAGCCAGTGCAACGCTCACCTGATAGCCGAACAGGTTCATCACCTGTCTCACCAGCTTTACAAATTCTGCATATTTCACCCGGTCCTCCGCCAGCACGTATTCAAAATCAATATCAACTCCGCCGTAGCCTTTCTGCGTCATCGTGCGCCCCAGCTCCCAGATAAGATTTTTCTGAACATCGGGATTATTTACCAGTGCTGTCACAAGATTATTGTTGAATTTTCCGTCCTCACCCAGAGGCGTCAGCGTCAGGACGGGCCGCACGCCGTTTGCCGACGCCACATTTACCATCCAGCTGTCGTCAGCCATGGGCGGAATCAGGTCCCCATCCGTCGTAAATCCATAGGAGAAGACAGATAGATCCGTCAGATAAGGAAGCGTCCAGTCCAAAGTATCCGGGTTAATAAATGGATACGCGTAGCCGTTTACGTGCAGAGGGCTCTTCATTCTTCCGTTTCTTTCATTATCTAGTAAAAGCGCCTGACCCACGGCCAGGCGATATGGATATGCAATCTGATTGTCCCACAGAAGCGTACTCACGGGAATTCCGGCTTCTGCGGCTATGGAATCTACATTATCTCCGCTTTTTACAACATATATCTGCATGTCAGCATCCTTTTATCAGTATTACTACAATATATGCCGCAGAGGGGAAACACGTTATCCTGTGATCCCGTTGTTTTCATTTGACAAAAAAGCTGCCGTTCCACAGACGATCCTTCGTCCGCTTTTGCAGCAGCTTTCAAGCTATATGCTTTACTTTTTATATTTGTTACTTATACCATTTCGTTCTGTAAACACTTCCCTCTGCCGAGCTCCGGTAGGCCGCCCGTATAATCTGAAGCGTATGCTCGGAATCCTCCAGTGTCGACAACGGTTTTCCCGTACCATCCAGGCAGTCCAGAAATGCCTGCGCCTGATTAACAAATGTCTGGTCGTACGGCTCTGCGTCACAGAGTCTTTCCCCATTTACATAGAGCGCATCCGTCAAATGCATCTCCCCATCGGTCCCCAGTATTCGTATCCCGTTTAACTGGTCTGCCGCTTCAGATGCCCAACTCTCTGTTATGACGCAGAGCGAGCCATCCGTCATCTGCATATTGAGCTGAGCGGTATCTTCGCCATCCAGATCATGCAAACGCAGATTAGCCGTAAACGCCTGAAGCCGCGCCGGCACGCCCAGAAGATACAGCATCTGGTAAATCAGGTGGTGTCCGCTGTCGATTAACGCACCTCCGCAGGACAGCTCCTTCTGCCTTCTCCAGTTCTCTGTTCCCGAGGTATCCAGAAGCTGCGCTGAGAAGAAAGAGGACTGGAGTATTGTTCCCAACGCCTTCTCGTCAAGCAGTTTTTTCATCTGCGAAAGGGGCCTCCGGTACATGAAATTATGTCCTGGAAAAAGCATGACCCGGTTCTGTTCGATGGCTCGCCTGACGCGCTGATACTGTTCAGCCTCACCTACCACGGGCTTTTCCACCAGCATGGAGACCCCGGCAGCGGCGGCCTTTAATATTTCCTGATAGTGGCAGGCAGTCACGCTGCAGAGAACCACCGCATCCAGTTCTCCCTTTTCCAGCATTTCATCCATACTGGCAAACGGGATAATCTGGTGTTCCTCACAGATGGCATGCAGTTTTTCCATATTGGAGTAGGTACACATGCCCACAATCTCCGCTTTCTTCTGCGCCTTGAACGCAGCCAAATGTTTCATCGCAATAAACCCGGTACCTACGATCCCTATTCGTTTTCCCATCTATGGTTACTCCCCTGTATCTAATCTAAACAGCACTCCGTCATATCCGGGGACCTCCAGGCTCCACTCCTTCCCTGTCTGTTCCCTGGCAAAGAGAGGTCTGCTCTCCGGTGTCTGGTTTACAACTGCCATAACCGGTCCGTTCTCCGTCTGGAGCAGTCTGACGATCAGATCCGGCGCCTCCAGTACAGAAAACAGAGAATAGCCTTCCGCTTTGAACTGCTTTTGTATAAATTCAGCCGCTGCGCGGCTCCCCGCATCCTTTACTGCTGCCCCTGGAAATGTTCCGGTCCACCGTATTTCCCCTTTTCCATATTCCACCTCAGCCATAGCAGGAGTTCCGTCTTCAAACCAGCCGGTCACTTCCCCCCGGGCTGCCTTCATCGTCTGCCTGTAATACAGGCCTTCACACAGGACAGCGCCCTCTTTATCCATCACCGGAAGCTCTCCGTCTCCAGCGTCCAGAGATATCTCCTCCGCCCCAAAAGCGGCTTCCAGCATGGGACATGGAGAGCTTGATCCACCCGCAGATATCTCCCCCATCTCCGAATAGAGGCCTGCGGCCGCCTCCAAAACCACGCGGCCGCCCATACCGGCAAACTCAAGGATTCTGCTCTGCTCTTCGTCAGACAGGGAAAGCGACATGGGAACATACAGAACCCGCAGGCCCTCTTCCCATACGGAATCCATATAGTCGCTATGGACAAATCTCACAGGTATTCCCCCTTCGGCGCAGGACTTAAAGACACCATAGATACTGTGTGCATATTTCTCTTCCTGGGCGCCTGCTGCAAAGAGCAGTAAGTCCGCATTTCTGGAGAGGTAGATGCCATTTATAGCCGGAACCGGCCTGCTTCGGTCCAGCTCATATGCTTCGAAGAGCCTGGCGCAGCGGCCCGCTTCCAGACTTCTCTCCGTGTTTTCTCCGTTAAAGCCTGTCAGGCCAAATCCGGGAGATTCCATTCCCGCAGGCTCCGGAGCGTACTGCCAGTACACCACGCCTTTTCCCCCAGCCGCAATGGTATTCCAGTTCCAGATACGGATATCCTCTCTCTTTGGGACCTTATGAGCCAGAAATCCCGGTACGCCGGCCCCGCCCTGAAGCTCTGCCTGGTAGAAATCCTTTTCCCGGGAGGCCGCACAGATGATTTCTGACTGAAGCAGATGAGAAAGATCGTAGTCCCGCTTCGTCTCTCCCATCAGCCACTTCGGAAAGCTGGACAGCCCGAACACGTCCACCTCGCGGGCGAGCAGGAATTCATCGGACAGTTCTATACCCAGCGCGCCGTTACTGGAAGCCCCCATATAATCCGCGCTGGCACTGTGAGTCTGAATCAACTTGCCTGGTGCGCCGCGTCTCGCCGCGTCCACACGCCGTTTCAGCCATTCGGCCAGATTATATAACCAGAACCGCCTCCAGTCCATCATATCCGTATATGTCCCAAACCGCGGCGGAGGAACGATCTCCTCCCAGTCGGAATACCGACGGAACCACGCCTCGTTTAGACGCTCCAGCGATCCATACCTAACCTTCAGCCAGTCCCGGAACGCCCGTTTCGACGCTCTGCAGGCACAGAGGAGCTCATTCTTATAATCGAACATCGGCTCCAGGTGCGGTTCATTCCACACATCAAGGATGATCACACTGCTGTTGTCACGGTAATGCTCTGCTGTACGGAATATAAAATTACACACCAGATCCGAAACTTCCGGATTATCCATACAGAGTCCCGGCCATCCCCCTGTCGGAAGGTTCGCAGGCCCCCCCATGGTAATTTTCTTTCCTTCCACAGTCTCGTACAGACAGTCCGGGTATGCCTCATACAGCCAGTACGGCGCCCCTTCCGGTATCGTATTAATAATCACCTTCAGACCGTTCTTTCCGGCAAACTCTGTCAGTCGGTCCAGATCATCAAACACAAAATGATCCGGTTCCCGCTCAATATCGTTCCATACCGCCCAAAGCTTTACCACACGAAATCCCAGCTGCTTCATATTTAAAAAATCGCGCTCCCAACACGTCCGGTCCGGGAATGGCGGCCTGTAATACTGCGCTCCAAAATACACGTCCTGTACCTCCATTGTTCATTCTTTCTTTGCTGTAATATTATTTTATACTCATCCCTTAACCGCACCGGCCGTCAGCCCGCTGACGAGATACTTCTGAAGGAAGAAGCCCGCGATAATAATCGGCACCATGACAATGGTAGCCGCCGCGCTGGACTGTCCCCAGTCTACCGAAATCGCCCCTACGAACCTGGATACACCCACCGTAAGCGTATACGTGTGGAGATTTGTGTACTGCATGGAAAACAGCAGTTCGTTCCAGGAATACTGCATGACCAGTAAAAGTGCGGATCCAATCGCCGGTGAGAGAAGAGGAAATACAATCTTCCAGAATACCTGCATTCTCGTACAGCCGTCCAGCTTCCCGGCCTCAAATAAGTCTCCCGGAATATCCCGGATAAATCCGAGCACCAGCCAGGCCACAAACGGCGCGTTTACCGACACATGGGCCAGTATGGGCCCCATGTAGGTCCCCAGAAGATGCACCTTGTCCAGAATAATATAGAGAGGGATCATAATGGTAATCGTCGGCACCAGCTTGGAAAACAGCAGAAACGTGGAAATACGGTTCCCCCAGTTGGATTTCATGATTGCCAGCCCATATGCCGCGAGGCTTCCCAGCACAATACTGATAACCGTTGTCGACATGGCAATGATAAACGAGTTGCCAAAATACGACAGGAAGTTTCCCTGCTTAAAGATCTTCACATAATGCTGAAGAGTCGGGTGAAAGAAAAACTGCGGCGGCATTTTCCTGATCAACAGCGTTGGCTTAAAGGAATTGCTCACTATCATATAGATCGGGAAGACTACCGTAAGCACCACAAGCAGGCCGAACAGCGCTTTTCCGCATACAATCGCTGATTTTTTCATCACTGCTGTCCCTCCTTATGCGCTTTTGCATTATACCGGATAAAGATAATGCCAAATACCAGAAAGGAAAGGATCATGCTGGCATTGGATATCGTCATCGCATATCCCATATCAAAGGTATCAAACCCAATTTTATACGCATAGAGGCTGAGCGACATGGTGGAGTTATTCGGACCGCCGCCGGTCAATGCATAGATGATATCAAACACCTTGATGGCATCCACTCCGTTAAACAGGAGGATGACCATATAAACCGGAATCAGACCCGGAAGGGATATATGAAAAAATTTCTGTATAAATCCGGCTCCGTCCATTTCCGCCGCCTCATAATACTCGCCCGGTATGCTGAGCAAACCGGAGCTGAGCACCACGATAACAAAGGGAATAACCTGCCAGCAATGTGCAATGACAGCGCAGAGCATGGCTGTGGACGTTCCCGCAAGGCCCGGGAACTGTTTGGAGGTGATTCCAAACAGCCCCAGAACCCAGTAGATGAGTCCGCCGTTGATATTAAACATGTATTTCCAGATCAGACCGATGATAATGGGCGAGACCAGGAGCGGCATGGTGCAGATGGGACGGAGAATACTCTTTAACCGGCCCGTAAGGCTCTGAAGCCACACTGCGATCACCGTACCGAGTATTAAATCCCCGGCAATGGCGGCGGCTGTGAAATACAGCGTATTCCCGACCGCTTTTAAGAAGACCTTGTCTTTAAACAGCCTGACATAATTGCTGATGCTTATGAAATCCTCTTTGAGATCAATACTGCCCATATGATAGTTGTAAAAACTCATGAACACGCCGTACAAAAGAGGAATGAACATCACCACAAACACTACCAGAATACTGGGCAGAAGAAGGAGGACGGGCAGTAAATCCCCTTGTTCCAGTATATTTCTTCTCCGCTTCATTGTTACTTTACCTCCCATCCCCTTTATCACTACCTGCCAAACTGATAATCTTTGCAGGACTCGTTATAAGACTTGATTAACGCAGCCGAATCGGTGTCCGGATCAGTGGCAATCTCTGATAAAACTGCCTGTAAGCCGGTCAGCATGGTGGAGGAATCTCCTGCTGTAGGCAGAATCCTGGCGTGCGCAAGGGCCTCTGTGACTGCGGGCAGATACGGAATTTTTTCCAGTACTTCCTGATCTTCGGCCAGCTCCGGCAGCGCGGAGATCGATCCGTTTGCCAGAGACGCTGACTTTTCCTGTTCCGGGCTCGTCAGCCATACGGCCGCCTGGAATGCTTCATCCGGATTTTCACTGTTTGCCGCTACAGACCATCCCCAGAAATTGGCGGTTCCCACATAATCCTTGTCTCCGACTCCAGGCATACCGGCGAATTTTACGGTTTCAGCCACAGCCGACTGCTCCGGATCTAAGTATGCGGAGCAGTTGCCCGACAGGCTGATGCTGATAGGAGCCACGCCATCCTTCATTGCCTGCCCCACGTCGTCCACATGCCACGTAGAAGCTCCGTCCATAGCATACTTACAGAGTTCCTGCCAGATGGTAATTGCCTGTGCTGCCTCATCACTTCCCAAATCAGCCTTACCATCCTTTATAAACTCTCCGCCGCAGGAGTAGAGGATCGCACCAAATAAATCGACTGCCGCCTGTCCCTGCATGGCCGGAACTGCAATTCCGGTTCCCTCATTTTCCTTAAACCATTTGGCGCATGCAATCAGCTCGTCGAAGGTCTTCGGAACCTCTCCGCCGTACCGCTGCATGGCAGTCTCGTCATATGCCAGGATGGACGTCTGCGTAAATGTCGGAAGCGACATGATTTTTCCATCTACTGTCATGGTGTCCAGGAGGCTCTGGTTATACATGCTTAAATCCACATTATATTTTTCAATGTAGTCATTTAAAGGAAGAAGCCAGCCATTCGATGCGTAATCCGGGCACCATACTTCCGCTACATAGATCAGGTCGTAATCTCCGCCTCCGCTCTTCTGCATACTAAGCGTTTCCTTTTCCTTTAACTTATCGTACGCCACATCGTCAATCACAATCTCAGAAGCCGTATACCCCTTTACAAGCTCCTTCTGATCATCAGACTGTCCTCCGGACCATCTGGTCGCTACCAGCTCCACATTGGAGGCGGCCTGCGTCGTCTCCTTTCCACTCTGAACGGACTCTGTCTGTCCCTGTGCCTGCGTTGCAGTTGTCTCTTTGCTTTCCGTCCTGCCTCCACAGGCCGTAAGACTGAGTGTCAACACCACTGCCATCCCCAAACTCAATACCTTCTTCATATCTGTTGCTCCCTTCCTCGCACATTTTGTGCTATTTGTTTTTAAAATAATTGATAAACGCAGGCAGCCCCAAGCCTTTCAGTGCGGCCAGCCATGCCTTTTTCTCATCTTCTGTCGCGTCAGGCTGTTTACCCAGCCCCTGTACAACGGCGGCCTGTACCGCCTTTGAGGCTCCCATGCCGTGATACGGCATGATTTCAAATGCCTCAATTCCCGGCTGACGGCGGTAGAGCTTTGCCAATTCGCCGAAAAAGGTCTCCGTATCATTTATTCCCGGGATCAGCGGAACCCGGATTACCACATGACACTTCTTTTCAAGAAGAATATCCAGATTTTGGTATATTTCCTCCGCCCTGACACCAGTTAAGTGTGGATACGCCGCCCTCTCCCCTTTCAGATCAAACAGGAATAAGTCCGTGAGAGGAATGACCGCATTTAACGGTTCAGCGACACAGAAGCCTGATGTCTCCAGACACGTATGAATGCCCTCATCCTTGGCCGCCTGCAACAGTTCCCTCAGAAAATACGGCTGGAATAACGGTTCCCCTCCGGAAATGGTGATTCCGCCAGGTCCCGGCTTCTCATAAAACGTCCTGTCTTTCTTAACCTCGGCGATTACCTCTTCCGCGGTCACAGTTCTGCCGATTTTCTTCAGCGCCCCATAACAGCAGACCTCCGTACATGCCCCGCATCTGGTGCATGCCTCTCTCTCAAACCGGTGCAATCCTGTCACAATCCGGTGCGCCTTCTGAGGACAGACCTCCACGCACGCGCCGCATCCCGAACATTTGCTTTCATTGTACGAGATGGTATCCCTTTTCTCGTAGGATTCCGGGTTATGACACCAGATACAGCGAAGCGGGCAGCCCTTTAAAAACACAGTGGTACGAATTCCAGGACCGTCATCCAGGCAGAAATGCTGCAAATCAAATATTTCCCCCATTTTTTTCTCAGTAGCTGGCCCGTTCATAGATCTCCTTCTGGACATCCTTTTCCAGCATGACGAATCTTGCCGAAAAACCGCCGACCCTCACGATCAGATCGCCGTACTCCTCGGGGCGTTCCATCGCATTTTTCAAATCATCCTTTCCGATTACGGTAATCATCGCCTGACATCCGCCTCTGTCAAAGTAATCTTTCATGGCGGCGATCACCTTATCCTCTGATTGCTCCAACAGCTCCTTCGTGAATCGAAAATTCTGTACCATCCCAGCGTGATTTATGTGAGAGGGCTTCAGCAGACTGTTAATCATGGAGGTCAATCCCTTCGTCTCTACCACCGATTCCGGGTTATTGGCGTTGGCTGTCGCGCACCCGGACTTTCTGCCGTTCGGCGTAGCTCCCACCCATCTCGCCAGCGTGGTATTCTGTGCATTATTTATGTAAACCGGCAAGTAACTCTTTAGTCCGACCCGGTCTGCCTGGGCCTTTGCCGTCTCATTAAAGAAGTCCTGTAATTCTACGAAAAATGCATCTGCTTCCTCATGATCCACGCCGTATTTCGGAGCTTCCAGCATCATTTTTCTGGCAGCCGGATAGTCTAAAAAGTTATCGGCAAGCGCCTCCATCATCTCTTCCGCTGTCATCCGTTTTTCATCGAAGATCAGTTTTTTAACCGCACACAGACTGTCTGCCGCATCGACCGCGCCATAGAACTCCAGCGTTCCCGCCAGATACTCACAGCCTCCCTCAAAAAGTGCTTTTCCTTTTTTGATGCAGCCGTCATAAAGAACGGATGCCATCAGAAATGGGTGCCTGGCGCCTGTAATCTCATATTCATACGCCTCAAATTCCGCCTGGGCCTCTATATAATATTTCGCATGCTCCTGATAGTAACGGTAAAACTCCTCGAAACTTCCGCATTCGGAAAGCTTTGGCGTCCTGGGACCGATTGCCCAGCCCCCTACCGGATCCCATCCTCCGTTTACGGTCAGTTCCATGATTTTTGCGGCGTTGAGAGATCCGCTCGGCGTTGCCACACTGTAGTGCTCAAACTCATATTCTCCGCATCCAAGCATAATATAGTGTTCGGCCATCTCCCTCGACACACCGTACGTACTCATGACTCCTGGCACGATCACGTCGTCATTATAGAGAAGCGGGTATGTTCTTCCCTCTAAAATACAGCGAATCGCGGCCTTCATCACCGATTCGGGCGTGTCTTTATAAAACCGGAGTGTGAACTGCGGAAGAACCTCTTTTACGGTTCTGCACGCCTCAATAGCCAGCAGGCTGTAACGGTCCCCCGTCTCCGGATTGCGCCGGCCATATCCGCCTACGATCACGCGGCCGTCTGTCTCACAATCCAGATGGTCAACCAGCTGAAAGAAGTTTTGGGTAATCTTAAGCGCTTCCTCCTCGGTCAGAATCCCATTGTCTATGTCATGGCAGTAAAGATCACCAAAGAACACATCACATCTTCCAATATCAATGATAGGCGTCATAAGGCAGTACATCCATACCAGCTGGACCGCCTCCAGATAGGACTCCGGCTTCCTTCGCTGATTCTGGAAGAGCGCCTCCTTAAGCTTTTGCAGCTCTTCTTTCCGTTTTCCCTCTGCTCTTTCGGCCATTTCACCGGCCTGCTCCTCGTAGTAATGAAGCATCTCTTTCAGGAGATCAAACATCTCGATAGAAGCCGCCAGAAACTGAATCTGTTCTTCCTTAAGCCCACTCCTCTCCATTGATTCCGACAGCTCCTCCACCATCCCCGGAATTCCCTTAAGCACCAGTTTGTCAAAGTCCAGGTAGCAGCCCGCCATTCGGAGAATCGGGCAGGCCGGCATGGGAAGCTTATCCCACTGGTCAGATATCAGAGCCTTTTTTAAGTGTTCCGGCATGTGCTCCATCACATAGCGGTCCGTGTTTTCTTTTTTCCAGAATACCAGCATATCATTTAAGTCTTCACGATATTTCAGGCTTCCGACTCCGTTCTCCAGCTCCTTTACCACCTCGTCCTCGTGGATATAGAATCCGAAGCCCCCGGTCTGATGCTGAATTCCGAATCCTACCGGTCCGAACTCATGGCGCCCCGCCAGAACATCCTGCTCCTCAATCGGGTGGAGGATGGCTGGATACATGGCCTTCATACACTCTGCTTCAATCTTGTATTTATTCCCCCGCCACTGCTTCAGGATCCTTCGGTACGCCTTCGTAAATGAAATTTCCACTTCCAGATTTGTTCTGGGGCTGGCCACCTTAAAATGATTCATAACTGCCTCCTTCATTGTAATAAATTATCCACTTTCTTCCATCTCTTGCTTTTTGAGCGCACTTGACAGACCGTGTATTTCCCTCCGGTATTCTTAGAAAGAAATGCACTTTTTATAGACATTTTATTTATTTCCCTTGTTTTCAAGTAATTTTGATAGCATAAATGTACCATAAAAAAAGGACGCTGTCTTGTCTTGCCTTTCCCTATTTATTGTGCTATATTGACATACATAGAAACCGTAAGAATGACCTCCCCATGACAGAATAAAGAGTGCGCATCCTGCCCGGAGGGCTTTTTATGTAATAGGAGCAATTTCCAATTACATAAAAAAAGCCCTGCGCATAACGCGAAGGCCTATATCTCATAATGATCTCTTATTAAACGATTTCCCATATCAGAAAACGCAGACTGGTAATCCAGTAGACACGAAAGGAGCCGAGAGATGAAAATTGAATTTTACAGAGAGCAGGACTGGCTCTTCTCAGGCGAAGACGGGATCTGCACAAAAATCGCATTTCAGGATGCCGACACCCGTTCCCATAACCATAATTATTATGAATTCTTCCTGGTCGGCGCGGGAAGCGCCACACATCACATTAATGACAAGAAAAAGATAGTAAACACCGGAGCCTTAGTCTTCATCCGCCCAAAGGACATACACAGCTTCCAGAATCCGTCTTCCGATTTCTGTTTTTATAATCTGCTGGTTTCCAGAGGCACCATGGACTCGTGTTTTTCTTTTCTTGGTACCGGATGCAACGCGGACCAGCTGATGGAGAACGAGATGCCTCCCTTCCGCCAGCTTCTCCCCGCGGAATTAAACAACTTACTGCCCTCCTTCGAGCAGCTGGCCATTGCGCACGAACTCAACATCGTCCGGTTTAATACTCTTTTGAGGGCCGCCACCGTCAATCTCCTTACCAGCTATTTTCTTTCCTATAACTTAAAGCTGTCCCACGACATTCCAACGTGGCTGGGGCTACTTGCGCTGGAGATGCAGAAACAGCAGAATTACCAGGAAGGCTTAAACGCCCTCTACCGCATCTCTCAGAAGAGTCCTGAATACCTGTGCCGGGTCTTTAAAAAGCATTTAAATAAGACGCCGACTGAATTTATCAATGACATCCGCATCGCCAATGCAAAACTTGCTCTTGAATATACCAACCGGTCCATTTTACAGATCTGTGAGGAGGTGGGTTTTGACAACACCAGCCATTTCTACCATCTGTTTAAAAGGGATACCGGGTTATCGCCCAAAGCATTCAGGGAGCTGTCCAGTGAAGTCAGTGTGTCCCAGGCTCCCTGACCGCCGCCAGGCATTATTTCCCGCTTTTTTTCTTATGCTTTGCCATAAATTCGTTTCCCGCCAGCCGGATCCCCATTTCCAGCCACATTTTCTTATCATCCGGAGTCAGGCAATCCCCGATCTCTCTCGGATCCATGTCGGCGAAATTAAAATCACAGGACTGTTCCGAACGCTCCATTAAATAATCGGCCGTAACACCGAAGTAGTCGGCAATCCGGCAGAGCAGCTCCGATGAGATATCTGGAATCGGCTGTGATTCTATCTTACTGACGGTCTGCTGACTGACTCCCAGTAAATCTCCCAATAATGCCTGGGGAATTTTTTTCTGTCTCCTCAAACTATAGATTCTGTTTTTTCCCATTGTATCAATCCTTTTTCTTTTTATTGTAGCGGAAAGACTCCTGCTATATTACTTATATAATCTGTACTTTCTACTATTTATAAATGTTTTGTCCCTGATTCTTCAGAAAAAAGTAATGTGAATTTTATCCTGCCCGTTGTATAATAATGGAAAAGGAGGTTTTGACATGCAGAGTATATTAGTTTGTGATGATGATAAACAGATTGTGGAAGCCATAGATATCTATTTGACCGGAGAAGGTTTTAATGTGATAAAAGCATATGACGGCTATGAAGCCCTGGATCTGCTGGAGAATAATCAGGTGGATTTAATGATCGTGGATGTGATGATGCCGGGTCTGGACGGAATCAGAACCACGTTAAAGGTTCGGGAGACCAGCAGCATTCCTATTATCATCCTGTCCGCAAAGTCAGAAGACACCGATAAGATCCTGGGACTCAACATCGGCGCGGATGACTACATTACAAAGCCGTTCAATCCCCTGGAACTGGTCGCAAGAGTCAAATCCCAGCTGCGCCGCTATACCCAGCTGGGCAATATGAACCAGCAGACTGCCGGCCAGGTATATAAATGCGGTGGTCTGGCAATTAATGATGATAACAAGGAAGTTACCGTTGATGGGGATCTCATCAAGCTGACTCCCATTGAATATAACATTCTGCTGCTCCTCGTTAAAAATGCCGGAAAGGTGTTCTCCATTGACGAGATCTATGAGCAGATCTGGAATGAAGAAGCCATCGGCGCGGATAATACCGTAGCCGTTCACATCCGCCATATCCGTGAGAAAATCGAGATCAATCCGCGGGAGCCCCGCTATTTAAAGGTAGTCTGGGGTGTCGGCTACAAGATTGAAAAGCAATAGGAGAACATATGAAAAGAAAAAAGGAACATGCAGTCCTGCTGCACATTCTTTTTGTCATCCTCGTGGTGACGGGCATCAGCATCATGTACAACAATCCTCACTACGGAGAAGGCATCAGCTGGCTTACCAACGAGACGTATGAGGACACGCCGGAGTTCATCCGGCAGTTTAAGACGGACATCGACGATATTTTCAACTACATCAAATATAAAGAGGTATTTGAATCAAACGGAAAGCTGGCTTATGACAAGCCTGTCGTCCGTGTGACCACCGGTCCTGGGGAAGTAAGAGAATATACCGTTGATGAGATGGTGCGTATGGCCAAGTCCATGGGTTATTATCTGAATGAAAAATTTAAGGTGGACGGCCGCTACACACCGGAAGAAGGTGAGCAGGACATCCGGGTGGACTGGCGTTCCTACGATCCCGATCATCAGGATTCCGAGCCGGGAGAATCTTATACCACCATGGCCGAACTGGCAAAAGAAGTGCTGGCCCATGTAGGAAATTACTATGCATTTCACTATAAATTTATTCAGAATCCCAGCAACTTGAAATTCCGGGTATCTTTTAAGGGAGATTCGGAAGCTCCCAAGCTGTATAACAACACCGTGATCGATAATCCGGAGGAGTTAAAGACGCTGGGCCGTTATATCTACGTAACCGGTGAATCCCTGTATGTTGATACCAATTTGAACACAACACTGAAGACCATATCGGCCCAGCTGGAGAAGTCCAACCCTTACAACAACAGCAATTACTATATGGTTGTGGCAGTCAATACGGCGTATCCCGTCCAGGATTCCTACTCTGAAGCTGCCAAATCCTATGACCATATGCGTCTGCTCTTTATCATCGGCCTCGTGTCCCTGATTATTGGAATTCTGGGATCCGCTGCAAGCCTGTATTTCATGGTGAGTATGGCGGGCCATCAGAATTCCGATCACGACGCGGTTGTTCTGGGAAGAATCGACCGGATCGCCACGGAGACCTGCCTGATTCTGTTTGCCGCAGCCGCCATGTGCGCCCTGTTTCTGGGCGAACACGTCGGCTACAAGGTTATCCATTTATTCCTGTCGGAAGACCGCTGGTATTACGGGGAACTGGCTGCACGCATGGTGATTCTCTATGCAGTCGGCATGGTCGCAGCATTCAGCATGATCCGCCGCTATAAGGCGGGAACGCTCTGGACGGGCAGTCTGACGAGCCGTATCTGCGTGAATATCAGTCTCTATATCAAAAACCACCGGTTTACGACCCGGCTGGCTTTAGGCTACATCTGTTATTTTATTTTTAACTGTGTCATTATCGCGACCGGCGCGTTCGTCTATTTCACCTATGACAGCATGGAATCCCGAATTTTAACGGGCATTCTCGTCCTTGCGCTTCTCTGTATGGACTCATGGGTTTTCCATCAGCTGTATAAGAATGCCTGGGAGACGGACCAGATTAATGAAGCGCTGTTAAAGATCTCCCACGGAGACACCAAATACAAGATCAATGCAGAAGAATTTGACGGAAAAGAGCGGGAACTGGCTGAGAACATCAACCATATCAGCCGGGGGCTGGATACCGCGCTGCAGGAAAAGGTAAGCAGCGAACGCCTGAAGGCGGACCTTATCACCAATGTCTCCCACGATATTAAGACGCCGCTTACGTCCATTATCAACTATGTGGATTTAATCAAACGGGAACACCTTCAGGACCCGAAGATTCAGGGTTATTTAGAGGTTCTGGAACAAAAGTCTCAGAGACTTAAGACTCTGACCGAGGATCTTGTCGAAGCCTCCAAAGCCAGTTCCGGGAATTTAAAGATCGAGCTGACCAACATCGACTTCGTCGAGCTGATCTATCAGACCAACGGGGAATTTGAAGAAAAATTCCTGGTCCGCCATCTGGAGCTGGTATCCAGCTTCCCTGAGGAAACCGTTATTATTCAGGCTGACGGCCGCCATCTGTGGCGTGTCCTGGAAAACCTTTATAACAATGCGTTTAAGTATGCGATGGAGCACAGCCGCGTATACGTTGATGTCATCGCAGGGGACAGCCAGGTACTCTTCACCATAAAGAATGTGTCAGAGAATCCTCTGAACATCAAGGGTGATGAACTGACGGAGCGTTTCGTCCGGGGTGACGTGGCTCGAACCACGGAAGGAAGCGGGCTGGGCCTGTCGATCGCCAAGAGCCTTACGGAGCTTCTCGGCGGGAAGTTTACCATCTATATCGATGGAGATTTATTTAAAGTGCAGCTGGCATTTCCCCGGCAGAATGGCAGGGGGAATTCATAATTAAGGAAAATTAAAGAGTCCGGCTTGCCGGACTCTCGCGCCGAAGCGCGGTTGCTTCAGCAACCAAACTTCCTTAGCGCGGAATGCGCCTCCTGCCCGGAGGGCTTTTTATGTAATAGGAGCACTTTCCTATTACATAAAAACAGGAATATTCGCTGGCGTCCTATCGAAAGACGGCGCGCAAATATTCCTGTTTTTTTATCTTCCGGAGATCAGATGAACCCGGCTCCATTTTCCTGTCAGATACCGCATAAATGAGATAATATAGTTTGCCGCCCATCCCATGGGAACCGCGTACCATACCGCCTGTACTCCGATAATCGGGGCAAATACCGCCGCCACGATCACGCGGATCGCCAGATTCACAAGGTTGGCAATCGTAAACACCACCACATCTCCCGCGCCCCGCAGCAGACCGTCTGTCGTCGCCTTCAGGCCGATAAACACAAAGAAGAAGGAGATAAACCGCACATACGCCATACCGGTCTGGAAAGCGGTCTCAGCGCTTCCCTCATTTAGGAACCCGCGTATGAAGAGATCCCCCCACAGCTGCATGATTATGCAGATGACCACTGCAAAGAATCCGACCATGGCATAGCAGTAACGATACCCCTGCTTCACCCGGTCCGGACGCCCGGCTCCGATGTTCTGTGCAGTAAAGGTCGACATGGCATTGCCGATGGCCAGCATGGGTACGATACAGATCGACTCGATCCTGGTACCAGCGGCAAATCCGGCCATGACCGCGGAACCGAAGACGTTCACCACCGACTGTACCAAAAGCATCCCGATATGGACGATCGACTGCTGAAGCGTGGAAGGGATCGCCACCCGCATCATATTGATCATCATCTTCATGTCGTAAAAATGAAACTCCTCCGTCACTTCATACGCCTTCAGGCGCTTCAGCAATATGGTGAAGGAAATCACCGCCGACAGCCCCTGAGCCATCAGCGTCGCCACCGCAACGCCTGCGACTCCCTGATGGAACCGGATTACGAAGAGCAAATCCAGCACAATATTCAGAAGCGACGAAAAGATCAGGAGATAGAGCGGCGTTCTGGAATCGCCCAGCGACTGGAATATAGCCGCCTGTACGTTGTACATAAACAGGAACGGAAGCCCTACAAAGTAAATGCTTAAATACACGGAGGCATCGGCAAATACGTTTTCCGGCGTGTTCATCCACGCCAGAATCGGCTCGTTAAACAGAAACCCCAGCGTGCCGAGAAGTACGCTCAGCGTCAGGAAGTTGAGCAGTGTCGTAGAGATCGCCGTCTTCATATTCCCCAGCTGCTTCGCGCCCAGAAACTGGGACACTACCACGGAGCTTCCAATGCCACCGCCGATGGCGATGGCAATAAAGACATTGGTAATGGAATAGGAAGCGCCGACAGATGCCAGCGCCTCCTCACTTACGAACCGGCCTACGACGACCGAGTCCATAATATTATAAAACTGTTGAAATAAATTGCCCAGAATCATCGGCAGAGCGAACAGAAGCAACGCGCTGCCCGGTGAATCGGTTATCATGTTTACTGCTTTTCTCTTTTTTTTCATACCCTTATTTTGAACCATTCCTATCCGAATATACGCCATCCGCAGATAAAGTTATTTCTCCACCAGCTGCTTAAGGCACGTTCTATGACACGTCCGTTGCTTGAAGATGCATCCACCACCTTACCGCCGCCTGCCACGATTCCCACATGGCCGCTTACGACAATGATATCGCCCGCCTGGAGACTGTTGAAATTCGTGATCTTGGTGTATTTTCCTACGCTTCGCCATCCAGACGAAGTCAGATAGCTCTGCCGTACTCCCGCCTGATTCAGACAGTAGTAGATGAAGCCGGAGCAGTCAAACGCGTTCGGCCCTTTCGCACCATAGACATATGGGCATCCCAGCTTGGATCTGGCGATGGACAGCAGACCGCTGACACCGGAGCCGCCTTTTACCGTTCCGCCCTTAGAACCGCTGCCGCCTCCGGATGAACCGCCTGTCCCCGCCTTCTTTACGCTGCTTCCCGTCAGTTTATTCATCGTCTGACGGCCTACAGAACCGTCTGCAGCAAGGCCATTGTTGCTCTGGAAAGACTTCACTGCCTTTTCCGTCACCTCGCCGTAATAGCCGGTAACATTGGCCGAAGATAAGTAGCCGTATTTATTTAGCAGCTGCTGGATCCGGGTAACGGTCTCTCCCTGTTCCCCCAGCATCAGGCCGTTGGCCTGCGCCTCTGCGCTGTTTAAGGCCACACGGGTGGACGGCCCGAGATAACCGTCAACCACCAGGTCGTTTCGTGCCTGGAACTGCTTGACCGCTGCTGCCGTATCATCGCCATACGAACCGTCCGGTGTGGTTGTTAAATATCCCAGCTCCTTCAGCCGCGTCTGGCACGCCAGAACCACGTCGCTCTTCTCTCCATAGGAAAGGAAATTGGGTTTGATCTCATCACTGTACAGAAGGTTAATCGTCTGCCGCCCCACCTTGCCATCCACATTCAGTCCGTTGACCTCCTGAAGCTTGATGACCGCGGCCTCTGTATCGTCCCCAAAGTGTCCGGTCACCAAATCCCCGGTAGCCAGATATCCCAGTTCGTAAAGACGGTTCTGAATCCGCTTGATATCGTCACCATCAACATCCTTCGAAACCGCGTAGTATTTGGCGGAAGGGGCCATGATTGCCTTCAGTGTCTCCGGGCCGACAATGCCATCCTGCGCCAGCTGATTCTGCCGTTGAAAAGTCTTGACTGCAGATTCGGTCATATTTCCAAAATATTGAGTCGGTTCATCGTTGTCCATAAATCCAAGATCCATCAGACGCTGCTGAAGGCTTGCTATAATGGGATGCTCCACGCCGTTTCGGAGATACTCCGGAATGGGATTCTCATCCAGAACCGGAAGATCCGGCAGTACCGGCATCGGCTCCTCACCGATTGTCAGGATCTTTACCGGCTGGGGATTCTTCTCAGTCTCCAGCTCAATCGAGATGGAAGAGGGCTCGGGCGCCTGTGTCTCCTGCCCTGCGTCATTCTTTTTTCCGCAGCCTCCCAAAACCGCCGCAACAGCCGCGGCCAGAAGTACTTTATGTATAAAAGGTGTGTACCATCGCGCTTTTTTATTCATAAATCGGTATTCCTTTCCTTTTGTCGAATCAGGTCTATTTTAGCACATTTATAGGAGAAAAGGGAAGGAAATTTATCTCATACCGGATATTACTCGTTACAATCTGCTTACTGTTTCAGTATAAACGACTTCCGTTTGCTGACTACATCGAAGATAACTGCAGCCAAAAGCACAGCTCCCTTCACCACTTTCTGAAGGTTCTGGTCCACGCCCATGATGCTCATGCCCAGGTTCAGCACGCCCATCAGAGTTGCGCCAATGATGACTCCAGGCACGGTGCCGACTCCGCCGTAGGCCGAGGCCCCGCCGATAAAGCAGGCGCCGATGGCATCCATTTCATAATTATTTCCAGCCGTCGGATTGGCGGAATTCAGCCTTGCCACAGTGATCATCCCTGCCACAGCCGCCAGAAGCCCCATATTTAGGTAAGCCAGGAAATAAACCTTATTCGTATCAATACCGGAAAGCCTGGTCGCCTTCTCATTTCCGCCAACCGCATAGAAATACCGTCCGGTGGTGGTCTTCGATGAAATATAGCTGTAAATACAGATGACAGCCGTCACCCAGATTAACGCATTGGGAATCCCTTTATACTGTGCCAGCTTGAACATAAACGCCAGCACAACCGCGCAGATTACTGCCATCTTGATGATCATGCCGCCAGCCGGGTCCACCCGGTATCCCTTCTGCAGCTTTTTTCTTCTTCCGTAAAGCGTTGCTGCCACATAGGCGGCGCATACCGCCAGGCCAACGAGAAAACACGTAAGGTTAAAGCCCTCCATGCCGAAAAAGTCCGGCACGTATGTATTAAACAGGCTTAAGAATTTGTCAGGAGTCGGGGACAGAGTCATGCCCTGCAGCACCACATTGGACAGGCCGCGGAACATCAGCATACCGGCCAGTGTTACGATAAATGGGGGAATTCTCACATAGGCAATCCAGAATCCCTGCCAGGCTCCCACCAGGATTCCGATAATAGCCATGGCGATCAGGGAAAGATAAGGATTGATTCCCATCTTGATCATCATAGTGCCGCCGATTGCCCCCACAAAGCAGACCACAGACCCCACCGATAAATCGATGTTTCCGCCGGTCAGGATACAAAACAGCATACCGGTTGCCAGAATGAATACGTAGGCGTTCTGTGCAATTAAGTTGTTTACGTTCTGGGGAAGCAGCATTTTTCCCCCGGTATTCACGGTAAACAGGATAATAACAACCGCCAGCACGATTACCATCGTATATTTTTTTAATACCTCGGATAATTTTATCTTATTTTCCATGATTACTCTCCTTTATCAGATTTCAGGATACACGCCATGATTTTCTCCTGGGTTGCCTCCGCAGCGCTAATCTCGCCCGCCAGTCTGCCTTCATTCATAATATAAATCCGGTCCGACATGCCAAGGATCTCCGGAAGCTCGGAAGAAATCATCACCACGGACTTACCCTCGGCCGCAAGCTGGTTGATGATACAGTAAATCTCGTATTTCGCGCCTACGTCAATTCCTCTGGTGGGCTCATCTAAGATCAGGATATCCGGCTCCGCAAACATCCACTTTGCCAGCAGCACCTTTTGCTGGTTTCCGCCGCTTAGATTTCCTACATTCTGGTCCACGGACGGACATTTCGTATTCAGTTTCTCGCGGTATTCGTCTGCCACGACGTACTCCCTGTTCTTATCGATGACCGTATGGCGGCTCACTGCGCCCATATTGGCAAGCGTCGTGTTAATCTTGATGGGATTTGAGAGAATCAGCCCGTTACCCTTCCGGTCTTCCGTGACATAGGCAAGCTTATGGCGGATTGCCTCCCGGACCGAATAAAGCTTTACTTCTTCCCCGTTAATTTTTAACATGCCGGAGATATTCACCCCGTAGCTCTTTCCAAAAATACTCATGGCCAGCTCTGTGCGCCCTGCCCCCATCAGTCCGCAGATGCCCACGACCTCACCCTTTCTGACATGGATGGATACGTCGTCCACCACCTTCCGTTCCGAATAGAGCGGATGGTAGACATTCCAGTGTTCCACCTCCATGGCCACGTCCCCGATCTTCCCGCCGGTGCGTTTTGGGAATCGGTCTAAAAGCTCCCGACCTACCATTCCCTTAATAATCCTATCCTCGGTAATCACGTCTTTCTCTTTATCCAGGGTCTCGATGGTGGAACCATCCCGGATGACCGTAATCTTATCTGCGACATAAGCGATTTCATTCAGCTTGTGGGAGATTATGATGGAGGTCATTCCCTCAGACTTGAATTTCAGCAGCAGCTCCAAAAGCGCCTTAGAGTCCTCTTCATTTAAGGACGCCGTAGGCTCATCTAAGATTAAGAGCTTTGCATGTTTGGCCAGGGCCTTTGCGATCTCTACAAGCTGCTGTTTGCCCACGCCGATATCCTTTATCAAAGTATGGGACGACTCGGTAAGGCCTACTGTCCTCAAATACTCGTCCGCCTCCCCATACGTTTCATTCCAGTTAATTGCATATTTGCTGCCCTTTTCATTGCCCAGATACATGTTCTCAGCAATGGACATATAAGGAACCAGGGCGAGTTCCTGATGGATGATAACGATTCCCTTTTCTTCACTGTCACTGATCCGGTTGAATTTACAGATTTCTTCATTATAAATAATATCACCTTCATAGCTTCCATACGGATAAATGCCGCTCAGCACATTCATCAGGGTGGATTTGCCTGCGCCGTTTTCTCCGACCAGGGCATGGATTTCCCCTTCCTCCACACGCAGGTTTACGTTGTCAAGAGCCTTTACACCCGGAAACGTCTTGGTGATATTCTTCATCTCCAGCAGTATTTTTGCCAATGCTCTCCCTCCCTCATCTTTCTTTTATGATGGGGACGGCCTGTTGACCGTCCCCATGGGATTTAGCGACTTATTTTAACTGGTCCTCGGTGTAGTATCCGGAATCAATCAGCATTTCTTTGTAATTGTCTATGGTGACAACCACCGGTTCGCATAAATAGGTCGGAATGATGCCGGTTCCATTATCATAGGAAGTCGTATCGTTGATTTCCGCTTCACCGCCCTGCATTACTGCGTCTACCATCTTGACCACCTGGGTTGCAAGGGTACGGGTATCCTTAAATACGGACATTGCCTGCTTATCGGCCAGCATGTTCTTTACGTTTGCGATATCACAGTCCTGACCGGTGATAATCGGGTACTCTCCGGTGTAGGAAGATGCCAGGGCATTTTCAACGCCCAGTGCGGTGGAGTCGTTAGAACAGAGGACTGCGTGCAGTACGGTTCCGTCGGAATAGTTGCCTGCAATGATGGTATCCATACGGTTCTGTGCCTTCTCAGAATCCCAGTTGGCTGTAGCAACCTGCTCAAACGCCGTCTGTCCGGATTTGACCACCAGCTTGCCCTCGTCGATATACTTCTGAAGCACGTCCATTGCGCCGCCAAAGAAGAAGTTGCAGTTGTTGTCTGCCGGGTCGCCGGTGAACAGCTCGATGTTCTTCGGTTCCGTTGCTGTGTCAAGTCCCAGAGCCTCTACCAGATACTCGCCCTGCTTCTGTCCGACCATGTAGTTGTCAAAGGTTGCGTAGTAGCTGACGGCATCAGAATTCATCAGCAGACGGTCATAGGAGATAACCGGGATTCCTGCTTCTTTTGCCTGACTTAAAGGTTCGCCTAAGGAACTTCCGTCGATGGACGCGATGACTAAGATCTGGCAGCCATTGGAAATCATATTCTCAATCTGGGATACCTGGGTCTGCACGTCGTTGCTTGCATACTGTAAATCCACTTCATACCCCGCGGCCTCTAACTCTGCTTTCATGTTTGAGCCGTCCTGGTTCCATCTCTGCAAATCCTTTGTCGGCATCGCCACGCCAACCAGCGCCCCAGCGCCGCCTGCCGGTTTTTCTGCCGGAGCTTCCGTCTTAGGCGCCTCGGTCTCTGCAGGCGCCGCCGCTTCGGTTGCAGCAGGAGCCGCCGTCGTCGGAGCCGCTGTCGTCGCTGCCGTTTCGTTCGAGCCGCCGCATCCGGTCATAAGCCCCGCTGCCATTGCCATCGTCATTGCCACTGCAAGAAATCTTTTTTTCATCATAAGAACCTCCTCCAAATCACTTGTTTATTTGATGGTTTTATTCTAACACAGCGGATTCTGGACTTGCTTGGGAAGAAATAGCACGATACTACCGACATGAAAAAAAGCCCCGGTGATACAGGACTTTTTTTCACAAAAATATGCTACTGCGGTGCTACTGCCTCATGATGCTGGACATTTAAGTACACATCCTCCTGGGCGTGGAAGCCGCCCTGGATAATCACTTCATCCATATTTTCCCTGGTTACTGCAATCGGCGTCAGCTCCTTATAAGGGATGTTATACGTTCCGTCATGGATCGTCCTCGTCACGTCGTCAAGCGCCTCTCCCCTTCCAAGTCTCACGGCATACTGGGCCGCAAGCCGGGCTTCCTCCTCCACGGATTTGAACGCCGTCATCTGTTGGGTGCCTTCCACGATCCGCTGACAGGCCATCAAATCCCCGTCCTGCCCGGTCAGCACCACCTTGCCCGCCAGCCGCTCCTCGGAGAGCGCGCGGAACGCCTGAGTCGCCACATCGTCATTGCCGCACATGACGCCCTTGATGTCCGGATGCCGCTCCAGCCCCTCTTTTACGTAGTCAAAGGCAGGCTCCGCAATCCAGCCGTCGCAGTAAGCCTCATATACTACATTCAAACGGCTCCCTTTCAGCACCTCGTCAAATCCGCGGCGTACCGAATCCACGTTGCCGTCTGTAGGGGATCCCTGGATCATGAAGATATCTCCGCCTTCCGGAATATTTTTTACCAGGCTTTCTGCCATCAAGTCTGCCTACTTCCTCATTGTCGAAAGAGATATATAAGTCACAGTCCGCGTTATTAATCAGACGGTCATAGCTTACCGTCTTAATTCCCGCCTCCTTGGCCCGCTTCATCACGGCTGACAGGGCGTCGCAGTCCGCGGTGATCACCGCAATCACATCCATCTGCTTCTGGATGAAATACTCGATTTGTTCAATCTGTTCCTTTACATCCCCATTGGCATTCTGTACATTCACTTCCGCGCCAAGCTCCATGGCCGTGGAAACGAAGACATCCCGCTCCCGGATCCACCGCTCGATGACAAACGAATCAAAGCTCAGCCCAATCTGAATTTTCTTCTCCCCCTCTTCCGTCTCTGCCATCGATGTTTCCTCCGCCTTATGACAGCCGGTCAGCGCCAGGAGCATCGCAAGGCTCATAAACGCCAGGACGAACCCCATTCCGTTCCCTCTTCGGGTTATTTTTTTCATATCCGTCCCTCTCTTTCTTCCGTCTTACCGGTCCCTGTACTCACTTGGCGTCATGCCCTCATATTTCTTGAAAATCCGGCTGAAATAATTGGGGTCGCTGTATCCGCACATCATACAGACCTCCTTGATGCTGTGTCTGGGGTCCTCAAGCAGCCGCCTGGCATTGCGGATTCTGGTCCGCGTCAGATACTCGATGAACGTCTCCCCCACCTCCTGCTTAAACAGCTTGCTGAAATAGTAGGGGCTGATATCCACCATCCGGGACGCCTCATCGAGGGTAATCTCCCTGGCGTAGTTTTCGTTGATGTAATTTTTCACCCTGGAAACCACATTTTCAAATTCGCGCTCTCTGGAGGTGCTGATGTTGTCACAGATCTCTCTGGTTTTCCCGACAAACCACTGGCGCAGGCCATTTAAGTCTGCCGCCCCCTGGATCTCCGCCAGATAATTTTCCCGGTATCGGAACCCATAATGGACGTTTCCCGCCTCAAAGGCCCGCTTTTCCAGCCTCATAATCATTTCGAGCACCTTCACCTCGATATTGGCCCGGACATTGCCGTCATGCTGGGCCATCCAGTCAAAAAATTCGTTGGCGCAGGCCGCAGCTCCCTCTTGATCCGCCTTGATGCCGCGCTGTAGATACTGGTTCTCCAAATCTGTCGGATAATCCCCGTCATAATAGGCTGCCGCCGGAATATCCGTGATATGCACCACATGGCTGTCGCTCTCCCGCAATGCCTTCAGCGCCTCCTTATAGGAATCCCGCACATCGGCAATGGGCTTTACTGCGCCGATCCCGCCGCGGAACCGGGCGTCAATGGCGCCTTCCAGCCTGTGTATCATATTCCTCGTCCTGGTAATCGTCTCGACCCGCTCCTCATATCCCGTCTTTTCCCGGTCAAACGGCACGAAAAGCACGATCCGGTTGCCCATAATCGGCCCGGTGATACAGTCAAAGTAATCCTTTACCGTCTCCTTTAGGGTGGAATAATACTTATTCACCCGCACATTCGCCCCCACCGCATTGGTCATCGCACCGTTTTCGACATCATCCCCGAATTCCAGCACAATCATAAAGCCGTATGGCTGGCGGATATCCAGCAGCTCCAAATATCCCTGTTTATTAATATCCGTATCATCCTGTAAGACGCTGTAGATAAATCCGCTCTCCATCATCGGCACCACGATTTCTAACTTCTCCCGAATCTTTAAATCGTCGCTCAGCTTCTGCCTCGCCTCTTCCACCTGCCGCATGGCGCGGATGCAGACGTCCAGGATCTTCTTTTTGTTCACCGGCTTGGTGATGAACTCCATAACCCCTAAGTTTACCGCCTCCTGCGCGTAGGAAAACTTGTCGTACGCCGTGATGATAATGAACACCATGGAGGAATTGAATTTGCGGACCTCCCGGATTGCCTGAATTCCGCTTAGCCCCGGCATCTGAATATCCACAAACGCAATATCCGGGCGGAAGGACTCCGCCTGTTCAATGACTGCCCGTCCAGTCTTGACGCAGACAATCTCGCATTCGCTTCCAAAATTCGATTCTATGCTGGATCGAATCGACTCCAGCATAATCCCCTCATCATCAGCCACCAATATCCGAAACATCTCTCTCCTCCTCTTTCCTGGGGATTTTTAAAATAACCGTGGTTCCCCTTCCCGGCCCGCCGCTGGCAATCTCTAACACGCTGTCCGTATTATAGTAAAGCTTAAGCCTGGATATTACGTTGCTGACCCCGATTCCTGTGGTCTCCGGATTCTTCGTCCCCCGGCTCCCCTCATAAATCTGCCGGATCTGTTCCTCCGACATTCCCTTTCCGTTATCCTCCACACGGATTTCAATCTCTTCTTCGCAGTCCCGGACCACCAGCTTCACTTCGCCCTGCCAGTCGATCCCCCGTATCCCGTGGTTGACTGCATTTTCCACCAGGGGCTGAAGCATCATGCTGGGAACCCGGTAGTCCAAAACCGACTGATCAACTTCAGAGCTGTAATGAATCTCTCCCGCAAACCGCACATTCAGAATATAAATGTAATTTTCTACCGTCTCCACCTCTTCCCGGATGGTGGCGTCCTCCATCCCCTTCTTTACATTATAGCGGAAGAAATCCGCCATTTTCTCGATAAATACCGATGTCTTTTCCGCATCCTCCATCACGGCAAGCTGCACGCCCGCGTTTAAGGAGTTAAAGAGGAAATGGGGATTAATCTGGGACTGCAGAAACTTAAGCTGCGCCTCCTTTAAATGGCTCTGCGTCAGCAGTTCCCTGGCCTGCATCTCCTGCTCCTTCTCCGCGCTCTCTTTGATCTTAGTCACATATTCGCCCAGGCTGTCCACCATCTGGTTAAAGGTTCCCGTCACAATTCCCAGCTCATCCCTGGAATGGACCGGCGACACCTTTACATGGAAATTGCCCTGTCCCACCAGTTTGGCGGTCTGTGCCAAATTGGTTAATGGGGTGACGATATCCTTTGTCAGAATCATCATAACCGCCAGACTGATGAACATGACAATCATCAGAATCACCAGGCTGACAATCTCTAAATACTTAAGCGCCGCCTGCAGCGTCTGGTAACTGGCGGAATTGTTCTTGAACTGGCGTCCGTTGAGCACGGAGATGTCGTGGGTGATAAAGCGGTAAAGCTTAAGCGCCGATTCATAGGAGCTTTTGTATTTTTCCACGTTCATCCCCCGCTTTGCCTGAACGGTCTCATCGGCAATTACCAGATAATTGTCGGACATGCTGCGAATATTCTTTTCTAAAATCTGTATGGGGTTGTCGCTGATCTGCATGTTCAGCCCATTCAGCAAATCCTTATATTCCTGTTCCGCCCGGTAATAGTTGGTGAGGGAATCAGAGTCCTTGACCTCTAAATACCGGTACATATAATTCTGCACATCGCCAAGGCGGTCCGACAGCTCGTTTAAATTCACGTTGCTGGAATATACCGAGTCCATCCGCCCCACCATCCGGTTAATCTGGGCATAAATTAATAAGTTGCTTGCAAAAAGCGCAGCAGCTGTAAACGCGATTTCCAGAAATAATTTGCGGGTAATCGGCAGATTTTCCCACAGCCTTTTCAATCGGTTTCCCATCGTCTCTCCCATCACTGATCCATAAACTCATCTGCATTTTCCCGGGTTACGAACTGTAAGTCCACGCTGTAGAAGGAATTGGTCCTTCCATCCCGGATGCATTCCATCATTGCCTTTACACTGTATCTGCCCATCTCCTCCGTGTCGATGCAGAATGTCATCGCCATAGTGCCGCGCCGGACCGCATCCAGGGTGGTTTTTGACTTGTAATAGCCGATGACCTGCGTCTTGCCCACGCGGTTGTAATCAATTACCGCCTGGTAGACCGCCTCCGTATCTACCTCATCCATGCACACGATGATGTCCGGCGGCCCTTTTGCACTCTGAAATAAGTTCCAGACGATCTCCTCAGATTCAAACGCCCCGCCGGACGGAATCCGAACCGCCTCCGCCTTCACAAGCTCCGCCGTGGCTTCGGATGTCACCATCATGTTGTTGATCTGGTTGAAAATCTGGAAATGGTTGCTGTCTATGGATGAATCGTTAAGTAAAACCGTAATCCGGTACTCCCCCTCCCCGTCACGGCCTCCTCCCTCCGATTCCAGCTTCCTGATCATTTTCTCAAGCTGGCAGCCATAAGCCTGTCCAAGCTGGTAGGGGTTGATGCCCACAAAGCTCTTCCGTTCCGACGCGGGGGCATCGTTTAAAATGGTAACGACAGGAATGCCTTTTTCTGTCGCCTCATTCACCTTTTCATCCAGGTTTTCTTCATCGGTACACTCCAGGATGATGCCATCCACCTTGGCCGCGATACTCATATCCATTAAATCGACCATGGTGTTGATGGAGGACTGGTTCTTTTCCTTCAGCTCCACATATGCCTCCTGCTTTGCCGCTTCCTCCCGCACACTGTCGAATACGTCGTTCCAGAACCGGGAATCGGTATTGGCGACAATCATCACAAAATGATACCGGTAATTCCTTACATTTTCCGCATGGTCTACCCCGATCTGTTCCAGCACATAGCCATAAAAGGAGATTGTCAGCAGCGTCAGGAACAGAATGCTGAACAGGCCCGCCGCGACCAGGCGAAACAGGTTTTTGTTCTTCTTACTCATAAGCGGCCTTCTTTCTGTATATTCACTCTGAATTTATTATACTAAATTCAGAGCCAATGGAAAAGCAGGATTATCTTGCACAGGAATAGCATTATTTTGACAAATAATGCCTGATCTTCTGTATTCCTTCTTTTATGTATCATTGCACAGTTGATAATAGTATGGTATACTAAACAAAGTTAGATTTCGCTAACTCAGAACCCGAAAGGAGGTTTTATTATGAGTACGTCTTTATTATGGGCAGCCGGCGGGACTGGATTTACATTTTTAATGACCACGCTGGGCGCGTCTGTAGTTTTTTTCTTTCGCAAAGAAGTCAATGCATCTGTACAAAGAATTTTTCTGGGATTCGCGGCCGGAGTTATGGTGGCGGCTTCCGTATGGTCACTGCTGATTCCTGCCATCGAGGAAGCTTCCTTAAATGGTGGTATCGGCTGGATTCCTGCCGCCGGAGGCTTTTTACTGGGCGTGTTCTTCCTGATCGCTCTCGATACCTATCTCCCCCACCTTCACCCGGACTGCAGTAACCCGGACTGCAACGAGGCAGAGGGCGTCTCCTCCAGCTGGAAGCGGACCACCCTGTTAGTCATGGCGGTTACGCTTCACAACATACCGGAGGGCATGGCGGTCGGCCTGTCTTTCGCATTGGCCGCGCAGCACGGCAATGATCCGGCGCTCTACACCGCGGCCATGGCTCTCGCCATCGGTATCGGTATTCAGAATTTCCCGGAAGGCGCGGCAATCTCCCTTCCCTTGCGTCAGGAAGGTCTTTCCACCGGAAAGGCATTCTTCCGCGGCAGTATGTCAGGTATCGTAGAACCAATCTTCGGTATCCTCACGGTGCTGGTGGCAGGCGCCATCGAGCCTCTGATGCCCTGGCTGCTCTCCTTTGCCGCAGGAGCCATGCTCTATGTCGTAGTGGAAGAACTGATTCCCGAAGCTCATTTAGGTGAACACTCCAACGCCGGTACACTGGGCGTTATGGGGGGATTTGTCATAATGATGATACTGGACGTGGCACTTGGGTGATGATATTTAAGAGATGATATTTATAGATGTTATCTATATGGAAAGAAGCGAAATGGTTCTTGTTATGGACCGTTTCGCTTCTTTTTTTACTTACTTTCTTTCGTAAATCCTGCCACTTGGAAATTTTTTCCATCTCTGCTATACTGATACCATCACATTCTGTTTGCATCTGACAATCAGTCTGAGGAGGGAGAATTTATGAAAAAACTTACTGCTTCACATTTTAATGACGCCATGGCCTATGCCCTTCTGGAACCGGAATTCAACCTCTTCCTTATCGGGGATTTGGAAAACTACGGTCTGGAGTCGGAAAACGTCTCCGTATACACGGCCGACACCTGGACAGGGGGAACACTTCCCTACTTTATTCTGGATTACAGGAACAATTTCCTGTTCTACAGCCATACCGCAGATTACAATAAAGCTGAAGTCGCCGGATTTCTTTCCGGATTCCAGATGCACAATTTAAGCGGAAAACGTGAACTGATCGAGCCCCTGATACCGCTCTTGAAGGGCCTTGAGCTGGTTCCCACGTATCTGGCAAGGCTTGACCAGCCGGCCAGCCCCGATGATCCTGCCTTTCCTGCAAGGCGCCTTGTCCCTGATGATATTGATGCTATCTACGCACTGCTAAAGCAGATTGATGAATTCTTTTCCATGCGGAGTAAGACGGAGGAGGAAAACCGGGAAGATATTCTGAGTTCCATGACCAACGAAGGCCGGATGTACGGGGTCTTTGAAAATGGGACGCTTGCAGCCATAGCCGGAACCTCAGCCGAAAACTCCATGTCGGCCATGGTCGTCAGCGTTGCGACTCTGCCCGAATACAGAGGCCGCGGATACGCCACCCGGCTCGTAAACCGTTTGTGCCGGGACTGTCTGGCGGACGGTATGAAATTCCTCTGCCTCTTCTATGATAACCCGGAGGCCGGCGCCATCTACCGCAAGATCGGTTTTAAGGAACTGGGGCAGTATGCTATGGTAAGAAGTATTGAAAACCATTGAGAAAACGTATACCGCCTGGCTGCTGCCGGGTATAGAAAAAGCTTCCGCAAAAGCACCGCCCGTCAAACATCACGTTTGCCCGGTGCCTTTGCAGAAGCTTTCTCTATTTATTAAATCTCATACTTATGCTTCAGCCTCAGCCTCGCCAGCGACCTCGCCAGCGACGCCTCGAAATGCGAATGTTCCTGGATGCTCTTACTCTGTCTGAGCTGCTCCTCGGCTCTCTCTCTGGCCTCCTCGGCACGCCTCTCGTCAATATCCTCAGGACGTTCCGCAGTATCCACCAGAAGGGTGACACGGTTGTTGATAATCTGTACAAAACCATCGCCTACCACGCCGTTAATCCATTCGCCGCTTTCATTCATCAGTCTCATCTCGCCGATCGTAACTGCAATTACCATATCCTCATGGTGCGGCAGAACCTCTTTTTCTCCGTCTAACAGGGGGATGATGAGCTTCTGGCACGGTCCCTTAAAGAACACCTTGTCAGTTGCAATGATCTGCAGAAAAAATGTATTTGCGCTCACAGGCCCTCACCTCTATCTGCCTTCCTCGGCTCCTAATGTCTTCGCCTTCTCGATTACCTCGTCGATCGTTCCCACGTTAAAGAACGCCGCCTCCGGATACTGGTCCATCTCACCTTCTACGATGGCCTTAAAGCCGCGCACCGTCTCCTTTAAAGGAACGTACTTTCCGGCAACGCCGGTGAAGTTCTCCGCCACGGAGAATGGCTGGGATAAGAATTTCTGGATCTTTCTGGCACGGTTTACTGTGGTCTTATCCTCATCGCCCAGCTCCTCCATTCCGAGGATTGCGATGATGTCCTGAAGCTCTCTGTATTTCTGAAGTGTCTCCTGAACCATTCTGGCCACCTCATAGTGTTCCTCGCCTACCACATCCGGTTCCAGAATACGGGAGTTGGATTCCAGCGGATCAACCGCCGGGTAAATACCCTGTTCCACGATCTTTCTCGAAAGAACCGTCGTCGCATCCAGATGAGCAAAGGTGGTCGCCGGAGCCGGATCCGTCAAGTCATCGGCCGGCACGTAAACCGCCTGAACCGAAGTAACAGAACCGTTCTTGGTAGAGGTAATCCTCTCCTGTAACTCGCCCATCTCCGTCGCCAGTGTCGGCTGGTAACCAACAGCGGACGGCATACGTCCGAGCAGCGCGGACACCTCGGAACCGGCCTGAACGAAACGGAAGATATTGTCGATGAACAGCAGCACGTTTTTATGCTCCTGGTCACGGAAGTATTCCGCCATGGTAAGTCCCGTCTCCGCTACACGCATACGGGCTCCCGGCGGCTCATTCATCTGACCGAATACCAGGGCCGTTTTCTCGATAACGCCGGACTCTCCCATCTCGGTCCATAAGTCATTACCTTCACGGGAACGCTCTCCAACACCGGTAAAAATGGAATATCCGCCATGCTCTGTCGCAATGTTATGAATCAGCTCCTGAATGAGGACCGTCTTGCCTACACCGGCGCCTCCAAACAGACCGATCTTTCCGCCCTTTGCATAGGGGGCCAGAAGGTCGATAACCTTGATTCCCGTCTCCAGGATCTCCGCTACCGGACTCTGTTCCTCAAATGACGGCGGATCCCTGTGGATGACCCATTTCTCGCCTTCCTTTAACGGTTCGCCGTTGTCAATCGTCTCACCCAGGACGTTAAAAAGGCGTCCCAGTGTCTGCTCGCCGACAGGAACCCTGATTCCCGAACCGGTGGCCGTTACTTCCATATCTCTGCAGAGTCCTTCGCTGGAAGCAAGCATAATGCAGCGAACGGTATTATTTCCCAGATGCTGGGAAACTTCCATTACGCAGCGTTTTCCGTCATTATCTACCTCAAGGGCGTCCTTAATACACGGCAGCTCCACGCCTTCCTCGAACTCTACGTCTACAACAGGCCCTAAAACCTGCACGATTTTTCCTTTATTCATAATCTGTTTCTCACAGTTGTGAGGACTCCTCCTCTCTGTTATTTTTTCTTCTTCTTTTTTTGGGCCTTTGCTCCGCTGATTACCTCGGTGATCTCCTGGGTAATGGCAGCCTGGCGGACCCGGTTATAGGTGATTGCCAGTTCATCCAGCATATCCTGCGCACTCTTCGTGGCAGCCTGCATGGCCATCATTCTGGAATTCTGCTCGCTGGAGTAGGATTCCACCAGACCGCCATAGATAAATCCGGCTATATAGTTAGGTACGATGGCATCGATCACCGCCTTGGGCGATGGCTTCATCGTGATTTCCTCCAGATGGATGTCGATCGGTATGCCCTGGGGCACGCTGAAATTAGACTTCGGAAGCGGTAAAAGCTGCGTAATCTCGGCCTCCATCTTCATTGCATTGACCATTCTGGTGTAAATCATATATACCTCATCCAGTTTCCCGGACAGGAAATAATCCACGATTTTCTCCTCAATGATCCTCGCCCGGCTCATATTCGGGTTTTGCACCGTATACCGGAAATCCTGTTCTACCGGAATCCCCTTTCTCACAAAATACTGCTGGCCCAGCTCACCAACCACGAACAGCATGGGATTTCCTCCCTTGTCGATCTGTTCCTGTACCAGCTTAAATACGTTGTGATTGTATGCGCCCGCAAGGCCTTTGTCCGCGGTTACCACGATATATCCGATCTTCTTGTCTTCCGGCTTAATCTGCGGCCTCGTATCGAAATAAGGGTCCTCTATCTCCGGTGTATGCCTGACAATTCGGGAAATGGTCCTCTGGAGCGCATAGAAATAGGGTTCTGTATCGGTTAAGTTTTTTCTGGCCTTTTTAAGCTTTGACGAGGAAATCGTATACATCGCATTCGTAATCTTCATCGTACTCTTGATACTGTTCATCCTGCTTTGTATCTCTCTCGCATTTGCCATATCTTACACCTGCTTCTGTTTAAATTCTTTCACGCCGTCTAAAATGCTCTGCTTAAGCTCGTCGGAAAGAACTTTCTTCTCTTCGATCTCCTTCACGATTTCCGGATGCTTCTGCTCAAAGAATGCCAGCATTTCCTTCTGGAACCCCTTGATCTTTGACACTTCCACATCGAGAAGAAGCCGGTTATTGGCAGCTACCAGGCTGATGACCTGATCGTGTAAGCTCATCGGATGGCAGAGCGGCTGCTTTAACATCTCTGTCAGTCCCTTGCCATACTGGATCATCTCCTTCGTCGCCGGATCGAGGTCCGAACTGAACTGGGTAAATACTTCCATCTCACGGCACTGGGCCAGGTCGATACGAAGGCTTCCTGCCGCCTTCTTCATGGCCTTTGTCTGAGCTGCGCCGCCGACACGGGATACGGAAAGTCCCACGTTGACCGCAGGTCTCATACCGGAGAAGAATAAATCGCTCTCCAGAAATATCTGTCCGTCCGTGATGGAGATAACGTTTGTCGGAATATATGCCGAAACATCTCCGGCCTGTGTCTCAATAATCGGCAGCGCCGTAATGGAACCGCCGCCCTTTTCCTCACTCAGTCTGCTGGACCTCTCCAGAAGCCTGGAATGCAGATAGAACACGTCGCCCGGATATGCCTCACGTCCCGGGGAACGCTCAAGGAGTAAAGACAGCGCACGGTAAGCAACCGCATGTTTCGACAAATCATCGTAAACAATCAGCACATCTTTTCCCTGATACATAAAGTACTCTGCCAGCGCCGTTCCGGAATAGGGAGCGATATACTGAAGCGGAGCCGGTTCACTGGCTGTCGAGGACAGAACGATGGTATAATCCATGGCTCCATACTGGCTTAATGTATTGACCATCTTCGCAACGGTGGAAGCCTTCTGGCCTACCGCCACGTAGATGCAGATCGTATCTTTGCCCTTCTGATTTAAAATGGCATCAATGGCAATCGAGGTTTTACCGGTCTGACGGTCGCCGATGATCAGCTCACGCTGGCCGCGGCCGATGGGGAACATGGAGTCAATTGCCAGGATTCCCGTCTCCATAGGTACCGAAACGCTCTTTCTGTCAATAATACCAGGCGCCTCATTCTCAATCGGGCGGTAATCATCGGACTTGATGTCACCTTTCCCGTCGATTGCTGCACCCAATGCGTTGACAACTCTTCCTATATAAGCGTCGCCAACCGGGATACCGGCACGTTTCTTTGTTCTCGTAACCTTGCATCCCTCTTTAATCTCTCTATCTGAACCAAACAGGATACAACCGATGTCGTCCCGTCTGATATCCTGTACCATACCTTTTACACCGTTATCAAAGATAACGATCTCGCCGTACATGGCGTGGTCAATTCCATAAATCGTCGCGATTCCGTCACCGATTCCGATGACCGTGCCGACCTCCTGGTCTCTTGCATGTACGTCATAATCTTCAATCTCGCTTCTTAAGATGGAGATAATCTCATCTGAATTGATTGAACCCACGCTTCTCACCTCCGCATCAATATTTGCTCTAACTGTTTCATACGTCCTTTTATACTCCAGTCTGTCTCCATATCGCCGGTGCGGATCACAAATCCTCCGCCCAGACTGGAATCCTTAACAAGGCGGAGTTCCACATCCTGTTTCTGGTATTTCTTCATCAGCATCTGCTTAATTTTCTTAAGCTGCTCTGCGTCCGGCTCCGTCACATAATACAACGTTGCTCGCAGACTGCCTTCCTGTTCGCATGCATAGGCATGGTACGCTTCGAATACATCTTCGACCTCGCCCATGTCCTGATGTCCACAGAGCACCTTAAGAAAATTCCTCAGCTCTGCTGGAAATACCCGGTCAATGACGCGGTTTTTTTCGCTTTTTTTCACCACAGGGCTTACGAGGGCTTCCTTAAGCTGGGGAACCTCGCGAAACAGCACCTCCGCTTCTTCCACCATTTCCTTTGGAACCTTCAGTTCGTAAAGCACCTGTCCGTAATTATTTGCTGCCTGCGTCATGAGAATCACCTGCTTCTGCTATATACTGGTCGTAGAGTGCCTGGTTCTTCCTATCGTCCATCTCGCCCTGCACAACCTTCGCCGCTGCTGCAAGTACCAGACCTGCAATCTGCGCTTCCGCTTCCCTCATTGCCTTTTCCTGGTCCGCATTCGCCGTCTTGTGGGCATTTTCGATAATTCTGTCCGCCTGCTCTCCGGCTTCTTTTATCATGCGCTCCTGTACAGTCTTCGCCTCTGCCTTTGCCTCTTCCACAAGCTTCTTTCCTTCTTCCGCCGACGCCGCCAGCTTCTCTTCATACTGGCTTTTAAGCTCGAATGCCTGGGACTCGGATGCCCTTGCATTTGTGATGCTTTGATCCACCATAGTCTGGCGTTTGTTCATGATATCCATCACCGGTTTAATCAGGAAATGCTTGAGCAGAAGATACAGGACGATGACATTGACGATGTTCCACACAAGGTTAAAATCCAAACGTAACATCGAATTCGCCTGCCTTTCTATCTATATTCTTAACTTTCCGTCTGTCAGGCATTATTTTAAGAATAATATGATTAACAGAGCGATAACGAAACCGTAAATAGCAGTTGCCTCTGCAAGAGCACAACCAAGTAATAAAGCCTTGCTGATCTTGCCTTCTGCCTCAGGCTGTCTTGCGATTGCGTCTACTGCCTTTGAAGTTGCCAGACCAATACCTACACCTGCACCTACACCTGTTAAAACTGCGATACCTGCACCAATAGCTGTTAACATAATAAATATCTCCTTTTCTCTTTTTAATTGTTTTGATTACTCCAACACTTTGGTTACTCCACTGCTTCTTTGATAAAGAGGGCAGTTAAGAATACGAATACATACGCCTGAATGAGTCCGTCAAAGATGTCAAAATACATGCTGAACGGAATCGGTATGATTGGCGCTACGAGCTGCTTAATCAGCTCCATGACTACAAACGAACCAAGCACGTTGCCAAAAAGACGCATACATAAAGACAACGGTTTAATAAAGATTTCCAGAATATTGATCGGAGCGATAATCGCTACCGGTTCTGCAAAGCTTTTTACCCATCCCTTAAGTCCCTTCTTATGGAAGCCCGCATATTCAATTAATACGATGCTCATAAGGGCAAGTGCCGCAGTCGCATTCAAGTCCTTGGTTGGTGGTTTGAAGCCGATTAAACCGATCAGATTTGCAACGCCGATGTAGATGGCTATGGATATCAGATACGGGATATATCTGCGCCCTTCTTCTCCAACCAGATCATCAAAGAATTTGTAAATGCCGCCGATTGCCACTTCCAGCGCCAGCTGCTTCTTCCCAGGATTCTCCACCTTTAAATTTCTCACCAGGCAGATGGAAAGTATGGTCAGCACCGCCATGATAATCCACGACACCACTACGGATTCAGCGATAGGAATTCCACCAAATACCGGAATGGTAAATACCGTTTCGCAGTTAAGTTCTTCCATTAACCTCTCTGCTAAATCCTCCGTAATGCTCACTTCCTTTCTTCAAGACTCTCTAATACTATTATCATACTTGTACTGATATTTGTACATTAAGTATACCGTGTATCATACTTGCATCTGCAACAATTGTCAACTTTTCCGCTGCTTCTTAACAAATCGTTAATGAGACTAATTGTTTGAACATTTGGAACAATTTTCCCGGAGTTATTTCTGAAATTCTTATTAAATTTTTAAGGAAAATATGAAGGAATTATGAACTTTATTAATTTGAACCCCAATTTTCTTAATTTTATACCAAAAATCATTTCAGTATTTTGTGAAATTTGACCGTGTTTTTTTTGTGTTTTTTATTTCCATCGTCATTACTACCTAAACGTTAAGTTAATATTCTGCAAATGATAGATAAAAAGGCTATCCCCATGGGACAGCCTATTATTTTGACCATCAAAACTTACAAATGGCTCATCTATGTTTTTTATAATATTTCCGAAAAACTCTTCCTATTAAATAGCTTATTCTCCTGCCTTAAAGTTATAAACTGGTTTTATCACCTGAAGAATTTTTACCGTGGAATCGATGTACTTGACGATATCATCCATGGCCTTGTAAGCCATGGGACACTCATCCAGAGTTTCTGCGCCCACCGACGTCGTATAGATTCCCTTCATCTCCTGTTCGAACTCGGCCACTGTGAACGCCTTTTTCGCCGCTCTCCGGCTCATCAGACGGCCGGCGCCATGAGGCGCGGACCAGTTCCACTCTTCATTGCCCTTTCCCACACAGATCAGGCTCCCTTCCTTCATGTTGATGGGGATGAGAAGTTTTTCTCCACGGTCAGACCCATTCCGCTTACAATCTCGTCCATCATGGCCTTTCTGTTTAAAAGGGCGAAGTGCTGGACCAGCTTCATATCGTGAATGTAGTCCTCCATCTGCTGACCGCTTACGTATGCCAGTTCCCTGGGAACCGTGGTCTCACCGGACGCATGCAGCGCCTTGACAGCTGCCTCAATCTCTCCCTGCCGCCCCTGGGCCTTGTACGATTCGATCATCTGATTAATGGTTTTACATGACGGCTCCTTTAAGCTCTTATACGCCAGATCCTGATAAAAACCGGCCGTCTCCAGCCCCAGATGGCGGCTTCCCGAATGGATAACAAGATAAATATTGCCGTCCTCATCCTGATCCGCCTCTATAAAGTGATTGCCGCCCCCAAGGGTGCCCATGCTTTTCTCCGCGCGTTCCAGATTGACAGCGCCTTGCTCCAGGCATTTAAGCTTCTTTAAGTCAACCTCACCGTAATAGGGATGAGTCTTCTCCCTCACCAGAAATCCTGCCGGAATCCGCTCATGAATCAGCGTGTCCAGCCTCTTTAGGTCGAGCCGGCGCCCGCGTGGACATCCGGCATAATCCGGATCCTGGCGTCCGCCGCAAATTCCATGTCGCATAACTGTTTAAGCTGCTGGAGTGCCATGTCTTCTACCACATCTGTATAGACAATAGCCTCGTTGTACTTTCCTCTTACTGTTTTCATACCATTACCTTTATGCTCTTTTTCCAGTCACAACCTTGCTTTTTTTACCGATTTTAACACCAGCTGCTTTGTACTGGCTGCATCCGGCGCAGCATCCCTTTTTATCTGCATGAAGCCCTCTGGCGCATATGCCAAAGCCCATATAGTAAAGACATACTTCTTCTTTAACCTGTCTCATTGTAATCCCTCCTGAAATTTATATATTAATCTGTTTTTTATGAATATAGATGAATAAGGAGTCCGGCGATCCGGACTCTCGCGCCGGAGCGCGGTCGCTAAAGCGGCCATATTTCCTTAGTGCGCAGTGCGCATACCCGATAAAGCGGGGCGCGCTGTCCCCCGAAGGGTTTTGTTTCATAGGACGAATTTTCTATGAAATAAAAAAAGAGCCTTCCGGCTCTCCCAACGTCTTTAAATATTTCTGTCCTTATCTCGTTCTCTGATCCTGCCGCTAAAATCCAGTTATTTTAGGCAGCCGGATATCAAATACTTCCTGTAATCCCTGTGCTCCCGCCTGGATTTCTGTAAAGTTTACTTAGGACTCTTCACATTCCTCCGGTTGGACATCAGGTGATTTCTTCGCCTCCTATTGGCGAACGATCAGGATGGACCATTTTAAGACTAAGCCTGTCGGCTGTCGGTTGAAACCGTATGATATCATCTGTATGCAGCTGTATTATATTTTGTGACTGTATAAACTGGTTTTGTATAAAGAATGAATAGCCGCGTCTCATCGCAGGTCCTCCTTTCTCTTTTCTTTCGATTACAGTATTCCTCACCATTATGGCTCTTCGAATACTCTATCATGGAAGGTTATGGAATGCAAGGGTATGACTGGAAGTGTAAGGATTATGTAAGGATTCCTATTACAGTTGATAAAGATACGCCCGGAATTGGAATGAGGTCTTTCACGAACCTGCCGTTTATGGTATGATGGATGCATAGCAAAAACAGAATATTCAACTATTATTAAGGAGGTTTCTTATGGGAGAAATGATTTCTTCATTTGACGGAACAAAGCTTTACTTTAACAGAGAAGTGCCGGAACAGGCAAGAGCTGCTGCCGTTATTGTACATGGACTCTGCGAGCACCAGGGGCGGTACGATTATCTCGCAGATCTTTTCCATCAGGCAGGCATCGCTACATACAGGTTCGACCACAGGGGGCATGGCCGTTCCGAAGGAGAGCGCACGTATTACGAAGATTTTAACGAGCTTTTAGATGATACCAATGTAATCGTGGACATGGCTATTGCAGAAAATCCCGATCTGCCGGTCTTCTTAATTGGCCACAGTATGGGTGGGTTCACCGTTGCGCTATACGGTGCAAAATATCCGGATAAGAGGCTGCGCGGCCTGATCACCAGCGGCGCTCTGACGAAGGACAACGGCGGCCTGATTACCGGCGTTCCGAAGGACTTGGATCCGCACACCCTGCTTCCCAATGAGCTGGGCGCAGGTGTCTGCTCCGTAGCCGAGGTCGTAGACTGGTACGGAAAGGATCCCCATAACACAAAGACCTTTACCACAGGCCTGTGCTACGCCATCTGCGGCGGTCTCGACTGGTTTAACGGCGCTGTCAAGGACTTTACCTATCCGGTCCTCATGCTTCATGGAGAAAAAGACGGACTCGTAAGTGTAAAAGATACTTATGATTTCTTTGCTGAGGCACCGTCCAAAGATAAACAGATGAAAATTTACGGCGGACTCTTCCATGAGATCTTTAATGAATACTGCCGGGATGAAGTGATCGGAGATACGATCCACTGGATCGAGAAGAGAATTTAAGGCAGGGCAGGTCAGCCCTCTAACAGCAAAAGCCCGCAGAATACGGTGCCGCACGCGCGGCCGCCGTATTCTGCGGGCTCTCTGTTTCTGTATTTAGTGGCGTTTTACGAAACGTCCTTCTTTCATGATAACCTTCATGTTCTCCACGCAGATATTTCTGATATTCTCCAGCGGGTTGCCGTCGATAACCAGTAAATCAGCGCTCTTGCCTTCTTCCAGAGTACCCGTTACGTCTGCAACCTTCAGCATCTCAGCGCCTACCTTGGTAGCGGCAACGATGGTATCCATCTCGCTGATGCCTGCGCACTCTACGAAGGAGTACATCTCGCCCATGGCGGTATAGCCGTATGGTGTCAGGCTGGAGCAGAAAGAGTCAGAACCGATGGTTAAGCCGATGCCCTTGTCTTTTGCTCTTCTAAGGTTTGCGTAAACACGGTTAAGTTCCTTCTCAACCACATCCTTGCCCGGGAACTTGTCATGGATTTCCGGTACGTATGTCGGCGGATATGTCTTGAACCACTCATGTAAGAACTGAATTGTCGGGCAGAAGTAGATGCCTTTTTCCGCCATGATATCGAGACACTCGTCATTTAAAGCCTGGCCATGGATGATCAGATGAACGCCGGCCTTTGCACAGTCTAATGCGCCGCCGAAGCCTTCACAGTGAGCCCATACCGGGATTCCTACCATATTGCACTCGTCTACGACTGCCTGGATTTCTTCCATGCAGTAATGCTGATCCAGCTTCTGATCCCAGCGCCAGATTCCGCCGCCGGTTGCCCAGATCTTGATGGCGTCCGGGTTGTCACGCAGCCTTCTTCTCACTGCTTTTCTTAAATCCCATGGTCCGTCGATACGCTCAGCCCACGGATGGCCTAAATCGTTATGCTCTTTTAAGAGCTTATGGGAATCGCCATGACCTGCTGTACGGCAGAATCCAAGTCCTGTACCGACAACACGCGGTCCTTCCATGATTCCGGCTTCCACCATATCACGGATTGCAAGTCCGTTGCGTCCGATCTCACCAACTGTGGTAAGGCCTGTCTCCAGACATTCATGCGCCTGCTGAACAGCTACAACTGCTTTCTGCTCAACGCTCTCCAGTACCCAGTCACTGTCATCATCCGTTAAGTTACCGGAGAAATGCAGATGTGTATCAATTAAACCAGGCATAATTGTCTTTCCTGAAACATCTACGATTTCATACTCCGGACTAAATTCTTTTCCAGCACCCGCATAGGCGACTTTTCCGTCTTTTACCAGAACCAGGGAATCCTTAATTGGCTCTGCACCGGTACCATCGATCAGCAGTCCGCCGACAAATGCGGTATCTTTTAATTCTTTCTTCATGATAAAACCTCCTTTAATTTTTAGATATATTATTTTTTCTGTGAAAACATCTTTAAGATGAGGCCAACTACCAGCCAGCCTGCTACGATCAGCCACTCTACCGGCTTTAAGGCCGCCGGGCTCATCGGGATAACCATTAATGCAATAATGATGGAACCGGCCAGGCAGGCGGCTCCGATTCCCAGCTTGCCGCCGGGTACTTTATACGTTCTTGGAAGATCCGGTTCCGTCGTTCTCATACGCAGACAGGCGAAGCTCACCATGGTGCAGGAGAAAATAAATGCCAGCGCGGATACATTGGTCAGCGGAACCAGCATTTTCTTGCCCAGAAACGGTCCGACTATGGTTAAGCAGGCAAGAAGCATGTTGGCCATTTTCGGCGCACCGCTTTTTGGATCGATTTCAGCGAATTTCTCCGGGAGCTGACCCTTTCGTCCCATGGCCAGCATGATTCGGCTGGTGGCGCCATAGAAGGAGTTCATCGGTCCCATCGGCCCCAAGGTTGCGATTACCAGCATGATGACATACAGGAACATGTTGATGTCTCTTAAGCAGGCCAGAGCCGGCACGGAACTCTTTACAAAATCGGACCACGGAATAATGGTTCCGAAGGAATAGATACAGATCATGTAGAAGCCGCCGGCAGCCAAAAGCGCCATGCTGATTACCTTGCCGAACTTATTCCAGTCGAGGCCTTCCGCCGCCTCCTCCGCCTGCTGCGGAATCGTATCAAATCCCGCATAGAAGAACGGTGTCATGACAAGGACGGATACAATTCCGGCAAACATGTTTGTTGCGCTCGTAGAGGAACCGGCACCATCCACCTGTCCGAAAGCAGGTAAAATATTGTGCGGACCGCCTTTTACAAAAGATATAGCCATAGCCAGAAGCATACCGCCCAGCAGCGCCTTTGTTAAGAACGCCTGCAGCTTGGCGGCGGAACTCGCGCCTTTAAAGTTTAAGAAGATTACGTAGCACGCAAAGCCCAGAGCGATGATTGTCGGGAACAGATACACATCGGCCCCCATAATCGTATAGAGCTTTACGGAGCGAAGAAACGGCAGCATATCGCCGAACATATCAGAAACCAGTGTGGAGATTGCGATTGCCTCCCACGGACACAGGATTCCGTTTCCAAGCGCCAGGAACCAGCCCGTTATGTATGAAACGTTTTTACCGAAGGTTCTGTCCACGTACTCGACGATACCTCCGGATATCGGTATTGCCGCCGTCAGTTCTCCGAACACCGCGCCAATCGGAAGCAGAAATAACGCACCGATGAAAAATGCAATCATTGCAGCGATGGGACCGCCGCCGATAATCATCCAGTCACCCACCAGGAGCACCCAGCCCGTCCCGATGATCGCGCCGAAACCTATTGTGAAATAGTTCCAGATGGATAGGGTTTTCTGCATACCCGTTCCTTCCGGAGCTGTCTGTTTGGAACCAGCCATAGAATTAATTCCCCCTTTTATTTGGTATATGTGTCACTTGACAAATGCCATTTTAACTCTTATGATTTTATAGTCAATTATCTGTGCAGAAAAGACATTTTTCATGTCAGAAACGGCACCTGATTTAGCTATTTTTAATCTGTCCGCACCGGCGGACGGATTCGGAAAGGGGAAGCCATATGTATAAAGTTGCAATATGTGATGACAATCCGGCAGACCTGCAGTTAATAACGGATTATCTGACAGAACCTGAATTTCACTATCCGCTGGAGCTGTCCTCCTTCCACGACGGAGTAGAGCTGGTGCAGGCATATAAAAAGGAAGGACAGTTCGACTTAATTATCCTCGATATGATGATGGACCGGTTAAACGGGATCGAAACTGCCTTGAAGATACGAAAAGTGGATCAGAATGTGGCCATTCTCATCGTGACGGCAACTGTGGAATACGCCATCGAGGGCTATAAGATCAATGCGGCCCGTTACATCGTCAAACCTGTATCAAAGCCGGAATTTCAGAAAATCACAAAGAACATCTTCGCCTCCATCGATAAAAAGAGGGGGGCTTATTACCGTTTTCCCAGCAAGAGCGGGACTACCGTCATATCCATGGAAGATATCTTCTATTTTGAATCGGATATCCGGTCTATCCACATCTCCTCCAGACAGGGCGACTATACCTTTACCGGACGGATCAGCGCCGTTGAGGAGCAGACGGAAGGCCATGGCTTTCTCAGGATTCATAAGAGCTTCATCGTAAACCTGAAGCACGTTCACAACATTTTTAAGGATTCTGTAACGCTGGATAACGGAGAAGTGATTCCCTTGAGCCGTCACCGCCACAGGGAAGTAAACCAGAAATTTTTAGATTATATGGAGGAGCAGATCATATGACGGTTTATTACCAGCTGCTTCTGGACACAATTCTGTCATGTGCCGAGACACTGATTCTGTTTCAGATGTACCGTGCCTTCTTAAGGCGTAACTCCCGCCCCAATCAATACTATTACCTGGGGCTTTTTTCGTATTTCGTTTTTCAGCTTGTCACGTATGCCGGCCGCTGGCCGCTGTTTTCCGCGTGGACCTACTATCTTTTGTTTACGCTTCTGCTGGCCTGCCTCTTTTTCGCGGATGCGCTTCAGATTAAGATCCTCGTGACGTACCTCTTTGTCACCCTGCATTACTCATGCAAGCTGGCCTGTTCCACATTTTTTATGGCGCTAAAGCACGCGGATCTGCCGTCGGTCCCTTCCAATCTGATTCAGAGCCCTCTGTCACAGATTGCGGCCTGCGTGGTCTTTATCCTGTTTACCTGGCTGTTCATCTACTTCCGAAGCATGCGCCGCCACAATAAATACAACCTGTATTCCGCCATCACCTACTTAGCACCGGCCGGAATCCTCTTTATCGTCATACATCAGTTTTATCTGCGGACCATCAACCAGACCGCTCCGTTTTATTTATCGGAATCCGGGATTCTCATGTGTACGTCCTTCGCGCTGTTCTATCTGATCGACAAGACCGAGATGATCGACGAGGCCAGCGAGCGGAGTCTGATGGCGTCCAAGCTTCTGGAACATCAGAAAGATTATTACAAGAGTGTGGAAAAGTCCCAGCACGAGGTCGCGGCCATGCGCCACGATCTGAAAAACCATCTGCACTGCATCGCATCCTTCATCGAACTGGAGCAGTATCAGGATGCGCTTCATTACATCGACGAGATTTACACCGATTCCAGACACCTGTCTTCCACGGTCAACATTGGAAACAATTTGATCAGCATCCTGCTGAACGATGCCAAAGAACGAGCCTGCCTGAACAGCATCCGCATGACAGTAAATGTCATGGTTCCGCCGGACTTACCGATTGACAACGTGGATTTATGCATTATTCTGGGAAACTTACTGGACAACGCCCAGGAAGCCTGCTGCCGCATGGAGGGAGACACGGAGGACCGTTTTATTGACGTGGAAATTCTGTTTAAGAAGTCCTTTCTTATTATCAAGGTCACAAACTCTTATAACGGCCAGTACATCCTGAAGGAAAACCAGTATGAAAGTGTAAAAAAAGGCCAGCATTTCTGCGGAATCGGACTCTCCAACGTTCGCACGACGGTGGAAAAGTACGACGGAGAGATGAAGGTCACACCGAACGAAAAGGAGTTTGTCGTTACGGTGATGTTAATGCTGCTGGGTAACTGAAAAACCAGGGCAGAGAAAACAATTTTCCTGAAACAAGAATTGTTTTCTCTGCCCTGGTTTTCTATTATAGATTCCCGTCATCCCACAGGCTGCCTCTCACAATTACAAAAAGAACATCTTCCAGAGAGCGGAGCCTGTCATGATCAGGGCGAAGGCGTAACTGATCACCATACAGATCTGAAGTACCCTCGGAGTCTTTAATCCGGCATTAACGTCTTTGCGGAAAATCAGCCGGCAGACGAAGAATCCGCCAAACGGCGTAGCGATCGCAGTTGCAATATTGGCAATGAAGATCAGCTGAGTGGGGGAACCGCCGTAGCTGTAACAGATGACTGCCGCAAAAGCGATGCAAAGAAGGCAGCCCCAGCGGATAAACTTCGTCTCCAGCCCCACCGGCTTATCGATTCCGGCGGCAAGCAGCACCATACCGCGCTGTGTATTTCCAAGCAGTGAGGAAAACCCTGCTGCAAGCAGCGCAATGCCCATGACGACCGGCGCGGCTTTGCCTAAAAATGGAATCAGCAGATCGCCCAGCTGGGCCGGAGCCTTGATTGCCGTTCCTGTCGGATGCAGTACTATCGCACCGACTAAAACTATCGCCCCTGATATCAGGATGACAGCGGCCACATGGGCGATGGCGTCAGCAAGCATGATTCCGTTGAACAAATCTTCTTTTTTCCACTTCTTTTCAACGCCCAGATACGTTCCGTAAATGCCCGCTGTGATGGCCGCATTGGTGCTTATGTAGGCCAGCGCCGTAGTGAGGCTGCCATCCGCGACCTTCCAGTGGGTAAGCCCCCTGCCAAGCTCTCCCCATGCCGGTCCGCCCGTGGCAGCCAGCGTGGCATAAAAGCAGATAATCATTCCCAGAATACACAGCGTGATCAGTTTTTCCACTTTGGAATAAACCCCTTTGGTAAAATAACACACCAGAATAACAGCTATCATAATAAGAGAGCCCAGCTTCCAGTTCATTCCGAAGATGAGGTTCATACCGGCTCCCGATCCTGTGATATTACCCATGGTAAAGAACAGGCACGAGAAAAATGTGGCCATGCCAACAATCACTGCCGCCCCTTTTCCATAGTAATGCCGTATTGCATGGATTACCGGCATTCCCGTAAGCATAGAGAGCCGATATGTCGTAAGCATAAATGTGATTCCCATAAATGCGATGGGAATCACCAGCCATATCATGGAATACCCATAGTTGGAGCCCAGCATTGCAGATGTCGTTATATTTCCGGGTCCGATTACGACCCCCGCCAGAATAATACCCGGACCAATACGTTTTAACAGTTCCAGAATTGATGCTTTTTTGACTTTTGTCTGGTCAAATTCTTCCCCCATATTTTCACCTCTCCTGTAAAGAGGCGATGTCGGCTGCCTCCGGCACCGCCTCTTTATAATCCTTTCGATTCTCTGATTTTACAACTGGATTTCATTACTGATTACTGAAACTGGCTCATGTCCACTTTTTCCATGCCGCTGTTCTTAAGTCCCAGCGCGATCCAGTCCTTCTCTTCCTGGTTCAGGGGAAGCACAGGCTTACGCATTAAACCGCTGGAGAATATGCCGCGCTGTACGAGTGCCTCTTTCAGCCGTGCATGGGCCTCGCCGGATGGCTGGCCGCCGCCGTAAATAGCCTGTGAAATGTGATAGATCCGGTCTGACCAGTCCTGGGCCTCTTTTAATGTGTGATTTTCCGGATTGGCGAATACCTCGCGGGCCGGGCAGATGATCTCCGGTACACAGCCTGCAAAGCCGATTAAGGCGCCGTCCATTCCCGGGAACCAGCTGACACAGAGTGTCTCATCATGGCATGTAATCAGAGAGATATCCGGGCATTCCTGACGAAGGAGGCGAACGTCGTGCTCATAGATGGAGGTAACACGGGTTCCCATCTTGATACATTTTACGTGGTCGATTTCTTTACACATCTTAATCAGTGTCTCGACCGGATAAAACGCCTTGCTGGTGGCCGGATAAAGGTGAATGATGATATCAATATCCGCGCCCTCTGCCACGTCCTTCACATACTCAAACGGCGCGTCCGCATGCATGCCAAAGCGCAGCCACATGTGAGGAGGCATCAGCAGGATTCCGTCCGCTCCGGCTTCCTTTGCTTCCTTTGCCATCTCAATGGATTCTATGGTGTTCTCGCAGTTGATTCCGGAAATGATCGTCATAATATCGCCGCATTCCTCGCTGCAGATTTCAACCACACGCTTCCGCTCCGCACGGGAAAGGCCTGTGATCTCACCTGTATGGCCGTTGCACACCAGTCCCTGGATTCCCTTATTATAGAAAGTCTTCATCCAACGAAGGTAAGCACGGAACTCCGGTTCATTGATTGTATAGTCATCATTTAAAGGTACGGATACTGCCGGGAAAATTGTTTTAAAATTTTTTACTTTTGCCATAATTCTAATCTCCTTCTCATTTTATAAGCCTGATCTGTTTTATTCAATCTGCCTTATTTAATCTGTTTTTCCAATCTGTTTATTCAATTTGAATGTCATCTGACACAGCGGTCTGCCCCGAAATCTACTTCACCATCGCGCGCTGGTGTTTCAGCTTCGTTTATGCAATCGTTTGTATGTCTGTAGCTCCTTTATACCATACCGCAATGCGGCGGTCAATAGATATGGCCCGACCTGCAATTTATTGCATACAGCCTACAAATATTTGCATAAAGTATAGTATATTTTGTTTATACCTATAGTTTTTGTGCATATTCACCGTCTTTTGTATAAATCGGGCCGTGTTACGCTTAAGAAAAGAAGGTTTTAATCTTCCCCGTAATTCTTTCGTATTTCTCCTGCATTTTGCTTGTAATCCGCTTTAATCTGTACTATATTGTTATTATAGGCAAACGATTGTATATAATGTTCTGCAAAAATAAATGGAAAAGGATTGATCTTATGGCTACTTTAAAAGATGTTGCAAGACTGGCATGTGTCGATGTAAGCACGGTTTCCCGGGCGCTGAACAATACTTCCTATGTCCATCCGGATACAAAGGCCCGAATTTTCGCAGCCGTGAAGGAATTAAGCTATCAGCCCAACGTTCTTGCCCAGGGACTGCGTCAGGGGAAACGCCATACCATCGGCGTCGTCGTTCCCCGTCTTCATTTGACGCTGTTCGCCGATATTACTCAGAGTATCGAATCGGAATCCCGAAAGCTGGGGTATGCGACGCTCATCTGTCACACGGAGGATGACCCGGTCATCGAGAAAGAGTGTTTAAACCGCCTGCGCAATGGTTTCGTGGATGGCATTATCATAGCCGGTACAGGGCGTAATGGCCACCTCCTGCGGGATATCCACGCCGGAGGCATTGCGGTGACCCAAATCGTCCGGAAGCAGGAAGGCAGCATCAGCAGCGTCATTGCCGATTACGACGCCTGCGGCTATGACACCGTCAGATATCTCTATTCCAGGGGCTGCCGGGAAATCGGCCTGATTAACGGCACCACAAGCCTTGCGCCCTACCGGGAACGCTATAACGGCTATCACCGGGCCATGGAAGAGCTGGGGCTGACAGAAACCTGCGCCACCTCTCCGATGCCGGGCAACAATTTTGAATACGGGTATCAGTGTACAGAAGATCTTCTGAATCAGAATCCGGAGCTGGACGCCATCATGGCGGCCGTGGATATTCAGGGAATGGCGGCGATCCGCGCCTTAAAAGACAGAAATATCCGCGTTCCGGAGCAGATCCGGCTGGTAAGCCTAACCGGTCACTCCATTGGCGGACTCTTAGAGACGACCATGACATCGCTGGAGATTCCCGCCCACGAGATGGGCGAAAAAGCGACACATATGGTCATCGATGAAATTGAAGCGCCTTCCGATAATAAACCGAGCGTGCAGCATCTGGTATTCTCTGCATCGCTGGTGGAGAGGGAAAGCAGTTAAACCGGCTCAGGTTTAACTTATACGAAGCTTTCTCCTCTCTCCAGAAGGCTTTGAAACATATCTAAAATAACTTCATCATTAAACAGCTGGTTATTTTTCTCCTCCCTAAACTCATAATCATCTTCTTCGTCTTCAAAATCATGGAGCTCAAAAAAACGTTCCTCGGCTGCCATCCTTGCTCCCGAAAGGTCTATCTTAAATAAACTCTGTAATGCTTCTATACTTTCCAGGTATTCATCACAGTCACTTTCATAATCAATATTCTGTATATGTTCTTCTGCAATATTGTCTCTGAAATCCTCCAAAGCCAGATAAACATCAGGAAAATTTAACGCGTCAATTTCGAGAGGGCATTCAGACGATAAGTCACGAAACAACATAAAATCCTCTATAGAATAAATGATAGACCAGAAAAACCATGCCTGTAAATATTCAAACACTTTATTATACTTCATTCGTACCAGACTCTCTCCGTAACCGGCAGCTTTTAATCCTTCCAGTATCTCCCGTAATTCATGTGGCGCTACTTTCAAGCAGCAGTTTTCGTTTGTCATATTTTTTTGCTCTTCTTCTAACAGGTCTGGTATCTTATCAATGAATTCTTTTACCATCTTATGAAATTCCGGAAACTTGAGATTTTTATTAATACGTGCTAATTTAACTGCCCTGTTTCCCATCACTTGAAATCCGCCGCACTCATACTGGACTCCACTGTTATATGTCCTTTTAACTGCATCAATCAGAGAATTCCGTTGAGCTATACATAAATCTTCATTAAATCCGGCTAGCTGAATGCTTAAATCAAAATCTTGCGCCCCCTCGCAAAGCATCCGATACTCCACATCATTTTCCAGTAAATACCCCTGAATAAAGTCGCGTACGGAAGGATTATGATAGGAAATATGCGACCTGTCGATTATAATAAAAGTTCCTTCTGTCTCCCTCAAGGCATCCTTAAAGTCGATACTTGACAAAGATCGGTTTTCCAAAATAGTCTTATGACGATGGTAAGGTTCATAACACTCTTTTAGCCTGGCAACAGAGACCGGACTACTGAATGAACACACCAGAAGCAATAAGTCTCTTGCGGCGGGACTGATCTGACGGCAGAACGACTTTTCCCATAGCTTATCCGGATGAGATAAGGTATTCATAAAGAACTCGTAAAATTTACCACCGCCACCACTATGGTAAAGATTCATAACACTTTCAATCAACCGCGGACTATAATTGGGATGATTAATAATATTCATAATCCGTTTGTTTACTAACAGATCCTCAATACATGCGTTAGAAATGTTATAAAAACATAGATGATTATACAAAATCCGGGCCCGGTCAGCTTTCGTATAATCCTCCAAAGAAATCACACATTTATCATACTTAAAGTCCTGCCTTGCAAGCTCTTCATCACTTTGGCATGCCTGATTAAGAATATACTCTCTGGTAGTCAGGATAAACTTTTTTCCCTTCTGCCTGGAAATATGTTTCATAAAAGAGATCAGTTCTTTCCCTTCATTTTTATTAGCCTTTATCTCCAAAGCCGTATCTCCCAAAAAATCGTCATATAAAAAAACCTGTTTGACACCGGGAGTATACGCCTTAAGCGCCTCCTTTATATCCGATTGAATTTTAACAATTTGATAATCCTGATCAAGATAGTATATCAACAGTATCTCAGCAAGCGTGGTTTTTCCAATTCCTGGAATTCCCGATATAATACAGCAATTATAATTATCAAGTACTTTTCTAGCCTTTCCATATGCAGTCTGGCTTTGAACATACAATTTAAGTTTATCTTTAATTTCTTCCTGAAGAATCTCGCTCTGCTGATAAACCTCACTATGAAGAATTTTCTCTAAAACTGCAGTACTGGTAAGCCATAATTTATAATGAACACGCTCTACTTCAGGATGCTCACGAAGAAGAGAATTCACTTCATTTCCACCCAATATATCATCGATTGACTTACAGTATGGTTTTAAGACATCAAATAGTCTTTCTTTTTCTCCAGGTGTTAAAGGATAGGATGTTATTAGCAGATAGCGCTCAGGATTAAGCTTCTTAATTTTGGAATATTCTTTAACCACAGCGCGATAAAGACCAGAAAAAGGCGTATTAGCAAAATGCTTACACTGAACAACAATTCGCCCTTGAGACGTTCCGGCATACCGCAGATCGATACCTAAGTCCTTTCCTCTGCGAAAGTTTTCTATCCTCTTTTTTAATAACGCACTTAACAAATCACAGCACAACAACTCAAAATCATAGTCAAACAACGATTTAAAATCATACTCCATAACTTGTCCTCACTCTGTTATTACACTTTCCCTCCGCTTTTATTTTATTAAAAACAGAGTTTCCTTAGTTAAATTGTAACATATTTTGGGGGAAATATTTATGAATGGGAATGTTTCATCAGCTTAAATCACTCTTTCGAGAACAAACAAGATTGTGACAATACGAAATAAAAGCCCCAACCCCGCAACTCTCTGTCTGCAAAATCGGAACTTTTTCGTGCGCCTTCAGGGACTCGAACCCTGGACAAATAGATTAAGAGTCTACTGCTCTACCAACTGAGCTAAAGGCGCTTCTCTTCAGTTTTGTGTGCCTGTCTCGGTGACACGTGTGTTATTATATAACTGCGTTTGACAAAAGTCAACCCCTTTTTTACAAAAAATTTACAACTCTTTCATAATTATTTATTTTTCTTCTTTTTAGGGGAGGAAGTACCGAGAGTTTTGTTCACTTCCACAAAGGATTTCTTCCATTGCAGTGCCTTCTTGTTGAGCTCCGTCTTATCGCTTGTCGCCTGGAGAAGTTTTACGGTTACCTTGTCTTTCATTCCCATATGGACCGCTCCTGTCATATCCTGTTAACTCCATTATATGACAGGCGGTCTCCGGCGTGCCAGTCCCTTTTTCCCGGTTACTTCCTTTTCCGTTCCGCAACCAGCTTAAATATGGCGTTACCCATAGAAGAAAACTTTTCCTCATATTCCGTCATGATATTTCCCTCTGCCATGTCGGAATGGTGTAAGTCGTACGTATACTCTCTGATCTCCCATCCGGCCGCAGGCACGGATTCCAGGGAATAGTCAAACAGTCCGCGGTTGTCCGTCTTAAACTCCACGACACCATCCGGGGCCAGAATCTTATCATACACTTCCATAAACGGTTCCGATGTCAGACGCCTCTTCGCGTGGCGGTCCTTGGGCCATGGATCGGAAAAATTAAGATAAATCTTCTTTACCTCGCCCGGAGCGAAAATATCAGAAAGCTCTCTCGCATCCACACACATAAAGTAGATATTGGAAAGCTCCATCTCCTGGCGTTTCTGAATTCCTCTCAGCAGGACGCTGCAGTACCGCTCAATACCCACATAATTGATCCCGGGGTTTTTGGACGCCAGTTCCATGATAAACCGTCCCTTTCCCATGCCTACTTCTATTTCAATTGGATTATCATTACCAAAGAACTCGCTCCAGCGCCCCTTCTTCTCTTCCGGGTTTGAAACCACGTAAGGGCTGTTTGCGATCTCTTCCTCCGAGCCTGGAATATGGCGTAATCTCATATTCATATCCTCCAGTACCTGTATAATTTTTTCGTTCTGATTGTACCATAGAATACGATTCGAACGCAAGTGCGGGCTTTTTGAAGGGGATTTATTATGGTTTTGCTATTTTTTACTTTTCTCTTACAAATAAAAAACTTCAAAATAATAGGTGCACAATTACAGATAATCTAGTATAATATCTGTATATTGGTATACGATCGTTTTTTGCAAAGGAGGAAGCATATGGGAACTACAGACAACAACAACTGGACAAGGGTCCAGCAAAGTGTCCGGGAGGCAGAACGTCTCATCGGCCAGAAGCAGTATAATCTGGCCATGATCAAATCCCGCCAGGCACTGGAATTTATGGTAAACTGCCTTGGAGAGAAGGCTTTGATTGTAGATGGGGATCTGGCGGACAGCATCGATCAGTTGTTTGAAGGCCACTGGATATCCCAGGCCACAAAAGACCACTATCACAGAATTCGGGTACTTGGCAACAAAGCTGTTCATGATGGTAATGACAGCCCTTATGATGCGAATGAAGCGTATCAGCTTCTTTCCCAGGAAGCTGCTGCCTTTGCAAATATCTATAGCGGCAGACGCCGCAGTACCACCCCCGCCAAGCCACAGCAGCGGCCTGCGGCAAGATCCGCACAGCCGGCTCAGAGAAGCACCGGCCAGAGGAGTTCGTCTCCCCAGAGAAGCGGTCAGCGAAGCAGCCAGAGACCGTCTTCGGCAAACCGGAGCAGGCGGCGCTCAAAGAAAAAAGGATTTGATCCCTACGACCTGTTAAGACCGGCAGTAATCTTCCTGATTATTCTCGTTATCGTTCTGGCGGCCATGGGCCTCTTCAAGCTTTTCGGCGGCAAGGATGATAAGAAGGAGACAAGCGCTCCGTCCAGTTCTCCGGAAGTTACCACCGAAGCGACTGTAGCGCCGGAACCGGCGACAGAACCGGAGCCATCGACGGAAGCCCCGAAGATTTATAAGACCACAGCCAGCCCCAGACTGAACGTCAGAGCAGAACCTTCACAGACCGGCGCAGTATTGGGAACACTGGTTCCCGGAACAGTGGTCGAATACGTCCAGGCCCATGATCAGGATTGGGCGGTCATTATGTTTGAGGGCAGGCAGGCCTATGTATCCAGTAAGTATCTGGCCGCAGAAGAAGCGCCTCAGCAGTCGGATTCCGAGACAGAAGCGACAACTGCAGCCCAGTAATATTCCAATCACAGATTCACGGTACGATCAATCACTCCGCGAAAAACGAATGTTTAGAACCGCGATGCGGACAGACGTCATATGACGGCACTGTCCGCACCGCGGTCTTTTATATTTTAAGAAAGTACTTTCGCCGCCGTTTTTGTGCACCATTTTTTTCCTTAAAAGCAAGAAATTGATAATTTTAAATCAAAAAAGTTAAAAAATATTGAATTTCCATAATTTTTAATATCCTATTTCTAAAATTACTATGGAAAATTTTTAAATTTGTAGTATGATTATAAGTTGAAACTTGTGCGTGTACGAGTTTTATTATAATTAGAGGAGGGCAATATATGGATACTGTTATTGAAAAGATATCCGAGATCGAATCTGCTGCTACCGCCATCATGGAGGATGCCAATGAACGCAAGAAAGCATTTGCCAAAGAGATGAAAGAGCGGACTGCAGCTTTTGACGCTCAGCTGGAAGCCGAGACGAATAAACGGATTGAAGAACTACGGGCCAGAATGGAGATCGAGATGAACGAACGTCTCGAAAAACAGCGGAACGATTCCCAGAACGTCCTTCACGCAATGGAACAACGTTATCAGGAACATCACACAGAATATGTGGAGGAACTATTTAAAAAAATGACAAAGGAGTGATCATATGGGAGGCCTGCTATCCTACAGCGGCATCACTACCAAGGTCCGGGCCATGGAGAGCCATCTGATCACCGACCGCCAGTTCGGCGAGATGTCCACGCTTGAATCAGTATCCGACGCAGTGGAATATTTACGGCGGCTGACCGCTTACGGCATGATTTTTTCCAATCTGGAGGGAGTCGAGCTGCACCGGGGCGCCATCGAACAGCGTCTGATTCTGTCTCAATACCAGGATTTTGCAAAGCTCTATCGTTTCGCAAACCTTTCGCAGCGCAAATTCCTGGATTTATATTTCATGCACTATGAGATCGATATCCTGAAGAAATGCTTCCGCAACGCGCTGGGCCACCAGAAGCCTGAAATAGACTTATCGGTGTTCCAGGACTTTTTCGAGAAGCATTCAAAGCTTGATTTAATAAGGCTTTCCTCGTCGGGAAGCGTACAGGAATTTATCTCTAATTTAGACGGGTCGATCTATTACGATTTGCTGACCCATTTGGATGACGTGGAACATCCTTCCCTGTTTGATTACGAGATCCATCTGGATCTTTTGTATTTCAAAACCATCTGGAAGGTCAAGGGAAAGTATCTTTCCCGAAAAGAACAGAAGCTCCTCACCGACTGCTTCGGCAGCAAGCTGGACCTTTTAAATATTCAGTGGATATACCGTTCAAAAAAATATTATAACCTGCAGCCGGCAGACATTTACGCACTGCTCATTCCCATCGAATTCCATTTAAAGAAGGAGCAGATCACAAAGCTTGTGGAAGCCGGAACGCTGGATGAATTTTTCCATGCATTGCAGACGACGTACTATGGCAGACTGGAAGACATGGACTCCTCGGATAATACCGAGCTGGAGATGCTGGCCGAGGAAGTTCTGGGCAGGATCTACAGTGCCACCAGCCACAAGAATCCATATTCCATCGCCACATTGAATTCATACCTCTATTTCAAGGAGGAGGAGATTCAGAAGATTATTACCGTCATAGAGAGCATCCGTTACGGCGTCAGCCCGGATGAAATTCTCTCCTATGTGGTAAAGAACCAGTAAAGGGGGTTATTATCCGTGATAGAAAAGATGAAGTTCTTAAGTATCACCGGGCCCAAAGAAGACATCGACCGGGTCATTGACACGTATTTGTCCAAATACGAGATTCATTTGGAAAATGCGCTGTCAGAATTAAAGACGGTAAAAGACTTAAGACCATATATTGAGATTAACCCGTACAGGGACACATACCAGCGTGCCGCCGAGCTGGTGGAACTGCTTCCGGCCACAGCGCCGAAGACCACAGCCGCCGTAGTTTCCATTGAAGAGGCCATCGACACCATTAAAAAACTGGACACGACGATGACAGAGCTTACGGAAAAGGAGACCATGCTCACCGGTGAACGCGATTCCTTCCAGGAATCCTTAGACAAGGTAGTTCCCTTTACGGGGCTTAACTATGATTTGAGTTCTATCCTGCATTTCAAATACATTAAATTCAGGTTCGGACGCATTTCTCATGAGTATTATAAGAAATTTGAAAGCTACGTTTACGACTCCATCGACACCGTGCTCTATAAGTGCCGTGAGGACGAGGAATACGTCTGGGTCGTTTATTTCGTGCCTGAGACCATTTCCAATCAGATCGATGCAATCTACTCGTCCATGCATTTCGAGCGGTTCTTCCTTCCGGATGAGTATGAAGGCACGCCGTTAGACGCCATTCACACCCTGGAGGACAAGATCTCCGCGCTTCAAGCGGACATCGACGCGGTACACAGTCAGATGGCCGAGGTGCTGGGCAGCCAGCGCGATAAACTTCTGGCCTCCTACGAGAAGCTTTCCACCTTCTCCACAAACTTTAATGTCAGGAAGCTGGCGGCCTGCACGAAGCAGAACATCAATACCTTCTATATTCTGTGCGGCTGGATGAGTGAAAAGGACGCCAAGGCGTTCCAGAAGGAGATATCGAACGACGAAAAGACCTTCTGCATCGTGGAGGATGACCACAACAACATTATAAGCAGACCACCGACAAAGCTTCATAACCCGAAGCTGTTTAAGCCGTTTGAAATGTTTATCCAGATGTACGGCCTTCCGGCCTATAATGAGATCGATCCGACCATGCTGATCGGCATCACCTACTCCTTCCTCTTCGGCTTCATGTTTGGAGACGTGGGACAGGGACTCTGCCTCCTGCTCGGCGGCTTTTTGCTTTACCGGTTCAAGAAGGCGAATCTGGCGGCTATCATCTCCTGCTGCGGATTCTTCTCCACCATCTTCGGTTTTATGTTCGGAAGCGTATTCGGCTTCGAAACGATAATCGACGCCGTATGGCTGCGCCCCATGGAACACATGACAAATCTGCCGTTTATCGGCAAGCTGAACACGGTATTTATCGTGGCTGTCTCCATCGGCATGGGTATCATCCTGCTGACTATGGTGCTTAACATCATCAACAGCCTCCGGGACCACGATCCGGAAAAAACATGGTTTGACACCAACGGTGTGGCCGGCCTCATCTTCTATGCGAGCCTGGTCCTCACAATCGTTTTATATATGACGGGCAATCCGGTACCGGCGACCGTTCTGTTAGTCATTATGTTCGGAATTCCGCTCCTTGTCATGTTCTTCAAGGAACCGCTTACACATGTGCTGGAAAAGAAGGCGCAGATCATGCCGGCCGGCAAGGGCATGTTTGTGGTTCAGGGATTTTTTGAACTGTTTGAAGTACTGCTCAGCTACTTCTCCAACACGCTTTCCTTCGTCCGAGTGGGCGCTTTCGCCGTGAGCCATGCGGCCATGATGGAGGTTGTTCTCATGCTGTCCGGCGCAGAAGCCGGTAATCCCAACTGGGCAATTGTCGTTCTCGGCAATTTATTCGTGTGCGGCATGGAGGGCTTAATCGTGGGCATTCAGGTGCTCCGTCTTGAATATTACGAGCTGTTCAGCCGTTTCTACCGCGGAACAGGCCGTGCATTTAAACCATACGGAAAGACAAATTAAATTAAACCGATCAGGAGGTATCTTATTATGTCAACTTTAGTAAAAATAACCTTAGCAGCAGCTTTAATCTTAAGCATCGCAGTTCCTTTCGGCGCATTTGCCATGGGTGAAAAGTCCAAAGGCCGTTACAAAAAGGCACTGGGCGTTAATGCGTTCTTATTCTTCGGCACCCTGATGGTATCCGCAGTCTTCATGTTCTCCGGCAGTGCAGCAGCCGCGGAACCGGCTGCTGCAGCTTCCGGCGTGGCAGGCATGGGATATTTAGCTGCCGCACTTTCCACAGGTCTGGCCTGCATCGGCGGTGGTATCGCCGTATCCGCAGCTGCTTCCGCAGCTCTTGGCGCCATCAGCGAAGATGGTTCCATCCTTGGTAAATCACTGATCTTCGTAGGTCTTGCCGAAGGTGTTTGTCTGTATGGTCTGATCATTTCTTTCATGATCTTAGGTAAGTTATAATCTATGAAAATGTATTTAATCAGCGACAACATCGATACCTGGACCGGCATGAGGCTGGCCGGGGTGGAAGGCGCTGTCGTCCATGAAAAGGCTGAGTTAAAACAGGAGCTGGATAAGGTCCTGGCCGACAAGGAGATCGGAATTGTTCTACTGACAGAAAAATTCGGACGGGAATTTCCGGACATCATCGACGATGTAAAGCTGAACCGGAAACTGCCGCTCATCATAGAAATCCCCGACCGCCATGGTACCGGCCGCAAGCCGAACTTTATCACGGATTATGTAAACGAAGCCATCGGATTAAAACTATAGGAAAGAGGTGGTCATCTTGACAACTGAGGAAAAATTACAGCATTTCCTGGATTTCTGCATGGAAGATGCGAGAAGCCGCAGTGCAAAGATGCTCGATGAATATACCGCCGCCCTGGAACAGACCTTTGCGGAGCATCAGGCAGATGCGAGGCGGAGAGCCGAACAGCAGGTGGAACTGGAAAGCGAACGGATCGAACACGAGACGAACAAGAAGCTTTCCCTGGAGCAGATTGGCATCAAACGGGAGCTCGGACATAAACAGGAAGAACTGAAAGACAAGATTTTTGTGGAGCTTAAAGATGTGCTGGAACAGTACATGGAAACTCCCGAATATACACAGCTTTTGGAGAAGCAGATCCGCCACGCCAGAGAATTCGCCGGAAATGAATTCTTTACCATTTACATCGATCCGGCAGACGAGACCAGGCTTAACCGGCTGGCGCTCCACAACAGCGCCGACATCCGCGTGAGCGAATACTCCTTCGGAGGCGGCACAAGGGCCGTCATCCCATCCCGGCATATCCTGATTGACGACTCCTTCCAGACAAAACTGGAGGAGGCAAAACGGGACTTCCGTTTTAACTTAAAGGATCTGGAGGGAGGTATCACCAATGATTAATACTGGCACTATTTCCGGTATCAACGGCCCTGTCATCTATTTGAAGGGCGACCCCGGATTCAAAATGAATGAAATGGTTTACGTCGGCAAGGACAACTTAGTCGGCGAGGTCATCGGCCTCACCTCCGGACGCACCATTGTCCAGGTATACGAGGAAACCAGCGGATTAAAGCCGGGCGAGACTGTTACCTCCTCCGGATCACCGGTTTCCGTAACGCTGGCGCCCGGTATTCTGAACAATATTTTCGACGGTATCGAGCGTCCCTTAACCGAGATCGCCAAGACCGGCGGCGCCTATATCGACCGCGGCGTCCATGTGGATTCCCTGGATGGCGGTAAGAAGTGGGAAACCCATATCACCGTAAAGAAGGGCGACCGTCTATTCCCGGGTTCCATCATCGCGGAGGTTCCAGAGACCCCGGCCATCGTGCACAAGGTCATGATTCCGCCGGACATGGAGGGCTACGTCCTCGATGTGGTATCAGATGGTTCCTACACGATTCACGATGAAATTCTAACGCTTCAGCTCCCGGATGGATCCGAGAAGAAGCTTACCATGACTCAGAAATGGCCGATCCGTGTTCCGAGGCCTACGTTAAAGAGATATCCGGCCTCCCGGCCGCTGATCACCGGCCAGCGTATCATCGATACCTTATTCCCGCTGGCAAAGGGCGGCACCGCCTGTATCCCCGGCGGCTTCGGTACCGGAAAGACCATGACCCAGCATCAGATCGCCAAGTGGTCCGACGCAGATATCATCATCTACATCGGATGCGGCGAGCGGGGCAACGAGATGACCCAGGTTCTGGAGGAGTTCTCCGAACTGATCGACCCGCGTTCCGGCAATCCGTTAATGGACCGTACCACGCTGATCGCCAACACCTCCAACATGCCGGTTGCCGCCCGTGAGGCCAGCCTTTACTCCGGCTTAACGCTGGCGGAATACTACCGTGACATGGGCTATAACGTCGCCATCATGGCCGACTCCACATCGAGATGGGCGGAGGCCTTAAGAGAGCTCTCCGGACGTCTGGAGGAAATGCCCGCCGAGGAAGGTTTCCCGGCTTACCTTGCATCCCGCTTATCCGCATTCTACGAGCGCGCCGGCATGATGCAGAACATGAATGGAACGGAAGGCTCCGTCACCATCATCGGCGCCGTATCCCCGCAGGGCGGCGACTTCTCCGAGCCGGTTACCCAGAACACCAAGCGTTTTGTCCGCTGCTTCTGGGGTCTGGACAGGAACCTGGCAAATGAGCGCCATTTCCCGGCAATCCACTGGCTGAGCAGCTACTCCGAGTATTTAACCGACTTAGCCCCATGGTACGTGGAAAATGTTGACAAGAAATTTGTGGACTACAGAAACCGCATCGTCTTTTTATTGACACAGGAAAGCAGCCTGATGGAGATCGTCAAGCTGATCGGCGGAGACATGCTTCCCGACGATCAGAAGCTGATTCTGGAGATCTCAAAGGTCATCCGAATCGGATTCCTTCAGCAGAATGCGTTCCACAAGGACGATACGTGCGTTCCAATGGAAAAGCAGTTTAAAATGATGGATTTAATCCTCTATCTCTATAAGAAATCCCGTTCCCTCGTCTCCATGGGCATGCCGATGTCCGTGCTCAAGGAGGACCCGATTTTCGATAAGATCATCTCCATCAAATACGATGTACCTAACGACAGACTCGACATGTTTGATGACTACAGGAAGCAGATTGATGCCTTCTATGAATCCGTCATCGAGCGCAACGCATAAGGAGGCGGCATAAGATGGCAATTGAATATTTAGGCTTAAGTGCTATTAACGGCCCCATGGTCGTTTTAGAGGGCGTCCAGGATGCGGCTTTCGATGAGATTGTGGAAATGACAGTAGAGGGACGCGATAAAAAGATCGGCCGTATCATCGAGGTCTACGAAGACAAGGCAATCATCCAGGTCTTCGAGGGAACGGAAGGACTGGCCTTAAGAAACGTTCATACCAGGCTGACCGGCCGTCCCATGGAGCTGGCTGTGTCCGAGGATATGCTGGGACGTACCTTCAACGGTGTCGGAGACCCCATCGACGGACTCGGCGACATCAGCTCCGATATCCGCCTGGATGTCAACGGCAAACCATTAAACCCGGTTACGAGAGAATATCCCCGTGACTATATTCGTACCGGTATCTCGGCCATCGACGGCCTTATGACACTGATCCGCGGCCAGAAGCTGCCGATCTTCTCCGGCAACGGACTTCCCCATGACGACCTGGCGGCTCAGATCGTAAAACAGGCATCCTTAGGGGACGACGCGCAGTCCAGCGAGAAGTTCGCAGTCGTATTCGCCGCCATGGGTGTAAAGTACGATGTGGCAGACTTCTTCCGCCGTACCTTCGAGGAAAGCGGTGTTTCCGACCACGTCGCCATGTTTATCAATCTGGCCAACGATCCGGTCGTTGAGCGTCTGATCACCCCGAAGGTGGCGCTGACGCTGGCTGAGTATCTGGCCTTTGAAAAGGGCATGCATATCCTTGTTATCCTGACGGATATGACGGCCTACGCGGAGGCGCTTCGTGAGGTATCCTCGTCCAAAGGCGAGATTCCCTCCCGAAAAGGCTATCCAGGCTACCTTTACAGTGAGCTGGCCGCCATCTATGAGCGCGCGGGCATCGTAAAGGGACGCCACGGCTCCGTGACCCAGATACCGATTCTCACCATGCCAAATGACGATATCACCCACCCGATCCCTGACCTTACGGGATATATCACAGAAGGGCAGATCGTTCTGGACCGCAGCTTATACGGCCAGTCCATCTATCCGCCGATCAACGTACTGCCATCCCTGAGCCGTCTGATGAAGGATGGCATCGGCGAAGGCTTTACGAGAGCGGACCATCAGGGTGTGGCAAACCAGCTGTTCTCCTGTTACGCCAAGGTAGGCGATGCAAGAGCGCTGGCATCCGTTATCGGTGAAGATGAGTTATCTCCGATCGATAAGAAATATCTGGTATTCGGCAAGGAATTCGAACGCCGCTTCGTCGGCCAGGGAAACCATGCCAATCGTAATATCATAGAGACACTGACCATCGGCTGGGAGCTCTTAGGACTTCTCCCGAGAGCAGAACTCGACCGTATCGACACCAAGGTTCTGGATCAGTACTATAAGCCGACAACCGCAGAAGCTTCCGAAGAATAGGAGGGACGCGTATGGACCCGAATACATTTCCCACAAAGGGTAATTTAATTCTCGCCAAGAGTTCCCTCACGCTGGCCCGTCAGGGATATGAGCTGATGGATAAAAAGCGGAATATCTTAATCAAGGAACTAATGGGTCTGATCGAGGAAGCCAAGGGAATCCAGTCTGAGATCGACACCACCTTCACAGCGGCCTACAGGGCCCTTCAGAAGGCCAATATCGAGCTGGGTATCAATTATGTGCAGGACATCGCCGCGGCCGTCCCTGTGGACGATACGGTGCGTATCAAGACCCGCAGCATCATGGGTACGGAGATTCCGCTCGTCCAGCACGAGGAAAAGCCGTTAAATCTGACGTATGCCTACTACAGCACAAAGGAATCCTTAGATGAGGCCAGATACCACTTTGAAAAGGTGAAGGAGCTTACGGTAAAGCTGTCCATGGTGGAAAACTCCGCATACCGCCTGGCAAACAGCATCAAGCGTACACAGAAGCGTGCCAATGCGCTTAAGAACATCACGATCCCACGTTACGAGGCGCTCACCAGAAACATTACAAACGCGCTGGAAGAAAAGGACCGCGAGGAGTTTACAAGGCTGAAGGTTATTAAGAGAAATAAGACCAGCGCCTGATTCAGCGGACAAAATATTCGTATAAATAAAAAATACCTCACAGACAGACCTGATTTGTAATCATAATCTGCCTGTGAGGTATTATTTGTATATATCTTCCAGGGTGAGAAGCGTACCCCCTTCCACCGCCTCCCCCTCCTTATACGGTGAGATATCATGGCAGGCCAGAAGAAACGCATCCCTGTCCCCCCACCGGATCCGCGAGGAGTCGGTCAGCGTCCAGACCTTCAGCACCGGATTATAGATCTCCATCGCGCTGCTGCCCGTTCCCGCGCATTCCCTGACAGGACAGCGCTCACAGGGCTTGTCCCGATGAAAGAACGCATAGTAGCAGCACATACCCAGTCTGGATTCCGGCACGAGCCGGTACGTCTTTTCATTAATATAACGCAGTTCATACGTATCCTCGTCGATCACATAGATCCAGGAGTTCTGGTTGTTTAAAATGCACTCCAGATTCTGCATGGATTCCCGCACCCGGTCCTCGGCCCTCTTCTTAAGAAGGAAGGTGGACAGCATTTTTGACAGAAACACGAGGCAGTCCACCTGCTCCTGCGTCCATATTCTCCCCGTCCCGCACTCATCAAAGCCTACAAATCCCTTAAAAACGCCATTCGCGGTAATCGAACACTGTAGCACGGAAGCAATCCCCTGATCTGCCAGCAGGCACTGCAGCTCTGGCGTCAGTTCTGTAATATCTAGGCAGTAGAACACGCCCTCTTCATTAAAGTTATCCCTGTAGTCACCGCCCATCTCGCCATAGGCAAGGTTCCGCAGTTCATCCCGCTGCGGCCGTATCCCTTCCCTGCACCATTCAAACGTGTTTGTGCAGCGTTCCTCGCTGTCGGCGCAGTTTTCAAATATATAGACGCGGCTGACGTGAAACAGCCTTCCCGTCATCTCTAGAATGGAATTCATAGCCTGGTCGAAGTCTGCCGCATCATACAGTTCCTGAAAGGTCATGCTGATCACTTTGGCCACGGTAACCTGCCCTCTCTGCTCCGCGTTCTCCCTCTCAGCCTCCGGCCTGTCCGTCTCTTCTTTAAATTCAAAGGCCGTATTCACAGCGGACTTACAATACTGCATACAGCGGTTCTTTCCCTCCAGCTTCGCCTGATATAAAGCTGCGTCACTGTTCTGAAAGAGGCTCTGGAAGTCAGTGCCGTCGTCCGGGCTGTAAGCGATACCAATGCTGCACGAAAATGGAACATCCTTAAGATTACTTTTAAACATAGTCTGAAATGAAGCCATCAGCCGCTCCGCCCGTTCCATTGCCATCTCACGCTTTCCGATCCCGGGCATAAAGACCATAAACTCATCACCGCCAATGCGCGATACGATATCGCTGTCCCGGAAATGCGATGATATCCTGGAGGCCATCTCCGTAAGCACGGCGTCGCCAAACATATGGCCGTACCGGTCATTCACCAGCTTAAAATTATCTACATCTATCATGAGCATGGCCGAGCAGTCTCTTCCCTGGCTCAGCTCTAGAAAGCGGTTGATCTTATGTCTGGCCGCCCGTTTATTATACAGCTTCGTCAAAACATCGCGCTCCGCCCGGTCTATTAATTTCTCCGTAGCCCGCTTCTCATCGTCGATATCCGTAATAATTCCGACGACTGTCCTCGGTTTTCCGGCCGTATCAAACTGAGCCGTGGCCCGCACTCTGCACCAGCAATACCGTCCCTCAGGGTTTGCAAGCCGGAATTCCAGTTCACCAAACGGCCTGCCGGTCATCATATCATTGGAAAACTTAAGAACATCCGGAATATCATCCGGGTTAATATGGGAAGCAAAAGGCAGACGGCGGCTGATTCCGTCTATGATAGGCTGATACCCGTATTTATGTTCCCAATTGCTGGAATACGATATTTCATCCGACGCAATATTCCACTCGAAGATCACGTCTTTCGTCTGATCCAGTATGATCTTGTAGCGTTCCACTGACATCTGCAGCTCTTCCATCGCCTTATGCGACTGGGTAACGTCCACCAGAAGCGTATAGATATACTCCAGCCCGTCCTCTTCCATCACAAGAATGCTCCGGTCCATCACCCAGATCAGCTTTCCTTCCTCGGTGACCAGCCGGTATTCCAGCTCCGTGATACGGCCCTCCTCCAGCTGCGACACCATCTCCTGGCTCACCCGGTCCCTGTCTGCCGGGAATATAATCTCCAGATAGCGGTTATGGTATTTTTCACTGAGGTCCTGCTCTGTACAGCAGATTAAGTCACACAGCCCTCTTCCGTTGTCCGCCAGTGTGTACCATTTATCATTCCTGCACTTCATGACACCTCCGGCCAGGCGGCTGATTACCGTTCCCCGGTACATGCCTTCCTTCACCGTGCCAGGCAGCAATTCCTCCTGCTGTCCATCCGATGCCCGGTGCCAGACCAGCATCACCTTTTTCTGACCCGGATTGCCGATATCCACCCGCAAAAGGGTGGCATAGCACCAGTAATAGGTGCCCGTCGTCTGGTCCAGCACCCGGTATTTCCTCGTCCGCTTCATGAGGCCATCTGAGAAGAACTGTGTCATATAATCTCCCAGGAGTCCCAGAACGATGCCTCTGTCATCGGGATAGACCGATCCCTGCGCAAACGCTCTCACCGAATCTTCAAACCGGCTCCCCGAGCGAAGCAGTTCAAAATCGCGGTTTGGCATGTAGACGACGTGGTAGATCCCCGTATTCAAATCCACCTCCATGACCGTGGAATCCACATACCGCAGCAGCGTTAAATACTTCATCTGCCCCTGCTCCATGGTATTGACCGCATCGATCGTCTCAGGCTTTCTCAGTTCTTTCCTCTCCGGCTTCAGCTTAGGGCCGACTCCGTCCGCATACGCCCTGGACAGAGCCGCAAAATCCTCACGTACATTCTTAAAGCACTCCAGCAGCCGCGGAGAAAACTCGCCGCACTCCCCATTCAGAATCATGTTGAACGCCTGCTCCGCCGGAAGCGCCTTTTTATAAACCCGGTCCGTAGTCAGCGCATCGTAACAGTCGGCAATAGCCACGACCTGCGCGCAAATCGGGATATTGTCGCCCTTTAAACCATCCGGATACCCTTTTCCGTTCCAGCGCTCATGGTGGTAACGGCAGATGTTATACGCGTAGCCGATATACTCCTTATCGTTCATGCGCTCCAGACCGGAAAGCATCTCACACCCCTTTGTGGTGTGAGTCTTCATCAATTCAAACTCCTCCCTCGTCAGGGGCCCCGGCTTGTTTAATATAGAGTCGGGAATCGCAATCTTGCCGATGTCGTGCATCGAGGAGGCATCCGCGATAATCTCTATGGTTCTGCTGTCTAAATTATACTCCTGGTAGGCCTTCGCCACATCCTCCAGAAGGATCTTGGTAAACATGCGGATTCTGCGTATGTGCTGTCCCGATTCCACACTCCGGTACTCTATGATAGAGGAAAGGGCGTCGATCATGATGGCGTTGGAATCCCTTAAACTGGCCGACTGCTCTTCCACCAGTTCCTCCAAATGGAGCTTATGGCGGCACAGATCCACTGCATTTTGTACCCTTCTCTTTACTACATGGGGTTCAAATGGCTTCATGATAATATCGGCTGCCCCCAGGTCAAAGGCCCGTACCTCGCTTTCCGCCGTATCATCAGAAGTAATAACAATAACGGGTATGCGCGACACAAGACCGCTTTTTCCCATCTCCTCCATGACCTCGTAGCCGTCTTTGACCGGCATGACCAGATCCAGCAGCATGGCTGCCACGTGTTCCTCATATTCATGAAGAAGAAGCAGAGCCTGTTCACCGTTTTCCGCTTCCAGAAGATTATACTGGCGTTCAAACAGGCTTCTCAGTATTGCGCGGTTTACCTCCATGTCATCCACAATCAGAAGGGTATCACGCTTTTTCATCCACTGATCCCCTCCATACTGTTAATTGCTTCGCAGACCATCTCGTATTTCTCCTTCACAACCGTATACGCAGCTAACGCGCCTTCCATACTGTTACTTCTCAGCTGACCGACCATCTCGGCACAGGCATTCATTAAAGCATTAAAGCCCAGATTCCCGGCAACTCCCTTTAACGTATGGGCCGCCATCAGCATCTCCTGGCTCTCCCCCGCCTTAACCGCGTCTCCAATCTTTTTAAAATTATCATCCTGAAGGAATTTCCCAAGAAATTTTTCATACAATGCGCTGTTTCCGCAGAAGCGGGCCAGTGCTCCCTCCACGTCCACCTCTGCTTCACGCATCATTGCCAAGGTTTCCTCTGTCATCCTTTGTACCTCTCTTTCCATATCCGTTCCACCGTCCGGAGTCTTTCGGGTCAATAGTAGTTTTATTATAGCGCTTTCAGGTACAAAACTCAATGAAATCCTATTATGCCGGCAATTAAAAAGTTACAGTTCAGCCTTCGCTTCCGGGGGCCGGACAGCGGCAGCCGGAAGCGAAGGCTGAACTGTAACATTAAAAACGACTGCAGACCAGCCGGATCCTCTCCGCATTCTGCAGCCGTTTTATTATGACAACTCTATTAAGTCCCTATCTCTCATCGAGGCGTGTATACTCCTCTTCCATCATTACGCTGGTATAAGCCGGGCGAATGATCTTATCCATGTTGATCAGCTCCTCAATCCGGTGTGCGCTCCAGCCAACGATTCTGGCAATTGCAAAAATCGGAGTGAACAGCTCCTTCGGAATATCAAGCATGCTGTAAACAAAGCCGCTGTAAAAGTCCACATTGGCGCTGACGCCCTTGTAAATCTTTCTCTCATCGGCAATTACCTGCGGCGCCAGACGCTCGATCATGGAATATAAGTTAAAGTCATCCATGCGTCCCTTCTCTTCAGACAACTGGTGTACAAAGCCTTTAAAGATCTCGGCACGCGGATCGGACTTGGAATAAACGGCATGACCCATACCGTAGATTAAGCCCTTCTTATCGAATGCCTCTTTATGTAACAGTCTTCTTAGATAGAATTCTACTTCTTCCTCGTCCTTTAAGTCATGGACTTCCTTCCGCAGGTCTTCCATCATCTCAACGACCTTGATGTTGGCGCCGCCGTGTTTCGGACCTTTTAAGGAAGCCAGTGCTGCCGCTACCACTGAATACGTGTCCGTACCGGAGGATGTTACGACGTGGGTTGTAAATGTGGAGTTGTTGCCGCCGCCATGTTCCATATGGAGAATCAACGCCAGATCCAGTACGTGTGCCTCTACCTTGGAGTAATTCTTATCCGGACGAAGCAGACGCAGCAGATTCTCAGCCGTGGACAGATTCTCATCCGGACGGTGGATATACATACTCTCGTCACACTCATAATGATTATAGGCGTGGTAACTGTATACGGCTAACATCGGCATGACGCTGATTAACATCAGGCTCTGACGCAGCACGTTTGGAACGGAGATATCGCTGGCCATATCATCGTAGGAAGAAAGCGTTAAGATGCTTCTCGCCAAACAGGACATCATATCCTTGCTTGGAGCCTTCATGACCACGTCCCTGACAAAGTTTGTAGGCAGGGTACGGCTGTAGGCGAGTGTCTGGGAAAAGCGTTCCATCTGTTCCTTATTCGGCAGTTCGCCGAACAGCAGCAGATAAGCGATCTCTTCATATCCAAAACGGCTGTCTTTCACAACGCCCCCTACCAGGTCATAGATATTATAACCACGGTAGAATAACTGGCCTTCACACGGCATCTTTACGCCATCCACAGTCTTGCTGGACAAAATCTTTGACACCTTCGTAAGACCCGCCACAACACCGTTGCCGTTCTTATCTCTGAGCCCTCGTTTTACGTCATATTTTTCATATAACCCCAAGTCGATCCTCTCATCGTTTAAACAGATACTGGACCACTCATCAACATTTTTTACAAACTCTTTCTGATCAATCATGCAAACACCTCTTTCTTAAAATTAATGATTAAGTTCCGCCGCTTTCCCGGAAGTCCTCCGGCATGATCCCATGCCTTCGGCCCCCTTGGGCCTTCGTTAGATATGGTCACCTCCCAATTGTTCACTTTTGAACTGTTTCACTTTCAATAATAAATAATTTTCCGAAAAAATGCAAGTAAAATATTTTAAAATTATCAATTTTTTACATTTATCCCTATAATACTATATCACTTTACCGTGTTAAAAACAAGAAAATACTTTTTTCCCTTCCTCCATATTTATTGACAAAATTCGAACAGAAACGTATACTTTTGTTGATTCACCGTACAAAATGCTTAATATAGAACATTCGGGGGTTTTTGAATATGGAACTGCAGTTGTCGTTACTATTTTTCGTGGAAGCGGTCGGGACGATCGCCTTTGCCTCTTCCGGAGCCATGGTGGCCATCAAAAAGCAGCTTGATCTTCTGGGAGTCATCGTCCTCGGCGTCACCACAGCCGTAGGCGGCGGAATGCTGCGCGATATCATTATCGGAAACGTGCCGCCAAATCTCTTTAAGGACCCGGTTTATGTATTACTTGCCTTCATTACGGTCATGATACTGTTTGTTATTGTACGACGCAACCAGATGATTCTGGCCAGCCGCTCCATCGAAATGTATGAGAAATTCATGAACATCTTCGACGCCGTCGGCCTGGGCGCCTTCACTGTGGTAGGCATTGACACCGCGGTGCTGGCCGGCTACGGGCGATACCATTTTCTGATTATCTTTCTCGGCGTAATCACCGGGGTGGGCGGCGGACTCTTAAGAGACATCATGGCCGGTGAGACGCCTTATATACTGAGGAAACACGTCTACGCCTCTGCTTCCATCACAGGAGCGGTTCTCTACGCGTATCTTCAGGACTACATGAACAATGACGCCGCCATGCTGATCGGCGCCGGCTCCGTCATCCTGATCCGGATTCTGGCCACCCGCTACTGCTGGAATCTTCCGACGGCCACGAAAAAATAACCGCTACACCATTAACAGGAGGACTTACTATGAAAACACTGATCCATTACGCCGCAGGCATCATCTTCTCACTCTGCCTGATGGTTACGCTCTTAATCACTTCGGTGGAGGCGGTCGTCTACTGGACACCCGGATATTTTGAGAAGGAATACGCGAAATACAACGTCACCGAAGCGGTGGACATGACAATGGAAGACTTACTCGATGTGACGGACCAGATGATGGCCTATCTGCGCGGAAAACGGGCTGATCTCCATGTAGACACCACCATGGGCGGAGTTTCACGGGAATTTTTCAATGAGCGGGAAATCGCCCATATGGAGGATGTCCGCGGACTCTTCTTAGACGCGCTCGCCATCCGCCGTGGCTGCCTGCTCCTTATGGCTCTATGCATCATTATCCTGTTACTGCTGAAAGCCGACTTTAAGCGGGTATTCCCGAAATCGGTCTGTCTGGGGACCGGTCTGTTCTTCGGCATCACCGCAATCCTCGCGGCTATTATTTCCACGGATTTTTCGAAATATTTCATCATGTTCCATCACATCTTCTTCCGCAACGATTTATGGATTCTGGACCCTGCCACGGATATGCTGATCAATATCGTACCGGAGGGATTTTTCAGCGACACGGTGCTCCATATTGGAATCACCTTCTTTCTCTGTGTCGTCATTGTCTTCGGTCTGGCCCTCTTTTTCCTTAGAAAATCAAAGAAAAATAGCGTTTGAACCTTTACTTGTTACAGGAAATAACCTATACTGTAAAGTGGACCTTTTTATGAAACCGAATGAAAATACGGAGAGATTACACGATATGACGCAATTGATAAAACGAATGTCGGCGTTCCTCTTATGTCTGATGCTCCTTATGGGTGTATTTACGGAAACTGCACTGGCGGCCCCTGACTGGCCCTCCGATGTTTCCGTTCAGGCGGAAAGCGGTATCGTCATAGACGCGGACACCGGAACCGTACTTTGGGGACAAAATATTCACAACCAGTATTTTCCGGCCAGTATTACGAAGATTATGACGGCTCTGATCGTCATTGAAAAATGCAGCCTCGATGAAACCGTCACCTTCTCCCACAACGCGGTCTTTAACGTGGAAGCAGGAAGCAGCAACGCAGGGATCAACGAGGGGGACAAGCTGTCCGTCAAGGACTGTCTCTACGCCCTGCTTTTAAAATCGGCCAACGAATCGGCCAACGCCCTTGCGGAGCATGTGGCCGGAAGTACAGAAGCGTTTGCAGATATGATGAATGCAAAGGCGAAGGAACTGGGCTGCACTGACACCCATTTCGCCAACCCCAGCGGTTTAAACGACCCGGAACACTATACTTCCACATACGACATGGCATTAATTGCCAGAGCTGCCTTTTTAAATCCCACCTTCGAGGAAATCGATTCCACCACCTATTATAAGCTTCCGCCCAATTCCATCAACCCGGAAGGTCTGACCATCTATCCGGGCCATAAGATGCTTAAGAAGAGTACGCCGTACTACTATCCCGGCATCGTGGGCGGCAAAACCGGCTACACCACACTGGCGGGCAACACGCTGGTCACCTGTGCCAAAAAGAACGGTTTAAAGCTTATTGCCGTCATCCTCAAGGGATCTACGCCTCAGTACTGGACCGATACTAAGAATCTGCTGGACTTTGGATTCCAGAACTTTGTCTCCGTCCGAGCGGCGGATCACGAGACGAAATACAGCCCCGTAAGCAGTGATTTAACCTTCGGCGGCCTCACCCTGGATAAGCCCGCGGCGCTCATTTTAGATCCTGACGGACGGATCATTCTTCCGAAAACGGCCGAATTTTCCGACGCCGAGGCAACGCTCAGCTATGATATCTCAGACAGCGACCCCGATAACGCGATTGCCAAAATCTGCTACCGTTACAATGAACGCCAGATCGGCTGTACCTATCTGGAGACCAACCAAGCACTGTTTGAAAGCGCCGCGTCCTCCCATCAGGTTCCGGCCGCCCTCAAGGAAGGCGAATCCGCGGCAGGAGCCGGGCAAACTTCGGATGGCTCCAATCAGACTGCTGCCGGTTCGGAGAACTCCGGCGCCCAGACAGAAGCTGCCGCACCTGATACAGCCAGCAGCGGAGAGAACGGCGGAGCCGCCGCACCGTCATCAGACGGAACCAGTGCTCCGGAGGGAGTGAACCCTCAGGGCGAGACAGAGCTTCCAAAAGAGACTGAGGATTACAGAGAAAAGGCATTAAGACCCTTTGAGATACCGGTCATCGCCTGGATCATTCTCGGCAGTGTCGCCGGCGTCGTGCTCCTTGGCGCGCTCATCGCCTTCCTGATCCTCAGAAAGAACAGGGAGGCCCAGGAATACCATTTCCGTCATGAACAGAGGTTAAAACGTCTGCAGGATTCCGGCGTATCCGCCGATGAATTCAACAACCTGATGGAACAGAGGCGCAGCGCCTACACGTCCAAACGAAAGAAAGGCCGCGGAAACCGGCATTTAAAATTCAAATAATCCGCGGAAAGGCAGTAAAAGACAATGAGGATAAAAAGACAAGGCAAGATGCCAAAAGAAGATTTAATCCGGAATATCGTCGTCACATCGGTTTTCCTGCTTGGTGCTACCTTCTGTTCGATTCTGTTTCTCTTTGTCGGGGGAAACCGGACAAATGTGGGGATCGTCTTCATGCTGGCGGTCATGCTGACGGCGCGCTACACCGACGGCTACGTACCTGGAATCGTAGCCTCCGTTTTCGGTGTTATCTGTGTGAATTACGTGTTTACGTATCCGTTTATGGAACTGGATTTTACACTGGATGGCTATCCGGTAACCTTCATTGCCATGCTTCTGATCTCCGGTATTACAAGCACCACCACCACCCATTTAAAAGAGCAGAACCACATCCTGATGGAGGCCGAAAAGGAGACGATGAGGGCCAACTTGCTGAGAGCTGTCTCCCATGACCTGCGGACTCCGCTGACCGGCATCATCGGCGCCAGCAGCGCCTACCTGGAAAACATGGACCATATGACAGAGAACGAAAAGACCGTCATGGTGTCCAACATCAACGAAGATGCCAACTGGCTTCTCAACATGGTGGAGAATCTGCTCAGCGTCACCAGAATCCGCGATACCGAGACCCAGGTGACGAAATCCTCAGAACCGCTGGAGGAGGTGGCCTCAGAGGCAGTACAGCGGTTTCACAAGCGCCTTCCCGACGCTACCGTTCATGTCACCGTACCGGATGAATTCATCATGGTGCCCATGGACGCCACCCTGATCGAGCAGGTTATCATAAACCTGCTGGAAAACGCGGTCTATCACTCGCACTCGGATGAACCCATCGATTTTAATATCACCGTTCACGACGGTCTGGCCTGGTTTGACATCACGGATCATGGCACCGGAATTCCGCCGGAGCGGCTGGACACACTGTTTGACGGCTACACGCCATCCCCGAACAGCAGCGGAGATTCCCACAAAGGAATGGGGATCGGGCTGTCCATCTGCAAAACTATTATTACCGCCCACGGCGGCACCATAACAGCCGCAAATGAAAAACAGGGAGCCCGGTTCACATTTACGTTACCGTTAGGAGAAGATATCTATGAGTAAGTTAACGATCGTTATTATAGAAGATGAGAAGAACATACTGAGTTTTATCGAGGCGGCACTGGAGACTCATGATTACAAGGTACTCACCGCCGTCAGCGGAAAAGAGGGCCTGTCTCTGATCAACGCCTGCTGCCCGGACATGATCCTTCTGGATCTGGGGCTGCCCGACCTGGATGGAATCGACATCATCAAGAATGTGCGCAGCTGGTCCAACATCCCGATCATCGTCATATCCGCAAGAACCCAGGAGCAGGAAAAGGTCGCGGCCCTGGATTTCGGCGCAGACGACTACATTACGAAGCCCTTCGGCACCAGCGAGCTTCTGGCGCGCATCCGCACCGCGCTTCGTCATGGCAAGCCAACCGTCAGCACCGGAGATGGAACTCTTGTTCAGCCAACCTACCGCAGCGGGGATCTGGTCATTGATTTTGACAAACGCCTCGTCACGCTTAAGGATAAGGAAGTCCACTTAACCCAGATTGAGTACAAGCTGGTCTCCCTGCTGGCCGAGCAGTCCGGGAAAGTTCTCACCTATGATTACATCATCAGCAGAATCTGGGGTCCATTTGCGGACAGCAACAATCAGATCCTGCGGGTCAATATGGCTCATATCCGCAGAAAGCTGGAGATCAATCCTGCGGAACCTCAATATATTTATACAGAAATAGGCGTTGGATACAGAATGCGGGAAAGCGAAAATTAATCGCTTCCCCGCATTTTTATATTCGTCTTCTGTTTTCTGTGTTTCGTCTTTTCAATGCGCTTCTTCTTCGCTTCTTCCTTCTTCTCGCTGATCTGACGCGCCCCCTCCTCGTCTACCAGCTTCATGGTCTTTACGGCGTAGACTCGTCCGTCGTCACTGCGCTTCATGCGGATCTTCCCTTTTAAGTATCCGTGCTCCGGGCAGACACCCAGGGCAAAGTAGAACTTCTGATTCACAGAGAACCAGCGGACCTTCTTTCTGAGCATACGGTTGCAGCGGTAACAGATTAAATCGGTGACCGTCTTGTCCGCAATCGCCTCCTCTTTCGTCTCAAATGTCCTTGAAATGTATTTAGAGTATCCGGGAAATATGAGGTAGACCTCCTCTTCCTTACTCTCAGGAAGCCGGTAATAATCGGTGGACCAGTATTCCATCACCCGCTCAAAGTCCATGGCTGCCATGACACGCCCCGTGTAATGGGCATCGTCAAGCGCGCGGTGGAAGGGACGGTCTTCCATGATTCCCAGTTCCCGGGCCGTGATATCCAGCGACTGCTTCTGTTTTCCGTCTCCCTGAAGAAGGCTGTAGAGCTTCTGGACATCGTAATAGAGAAGGGGCTTGTCGAATGGAATCTCCACGCCGTAAAACGCCATGTTTCTCTGCAGCTCCGTCAAGTCCATGGACCCCCAGGTACAGAACACGCAGTCGTTCCCGCACCATTCGAGAAAGTCCCTGATGACAGCCACAAACGTCTCACCATTGCGTTCCAGCTCGGCCATGTCCATATGGGTTACCTCGGAGATCCGGTAGTGCATCTGCGGATAGACCCGCGGCCGGATCAGACGGCAAAACTGCCCGGTCTCCTGAAACGCTTCATCCAGGCGGACAGCTCCGATTTCTATAATTTCAAAAGGAAAATGGTCAATCGTCCCCTCTTTTCCGTCAGGGCTCTGATTCCATTCCAAATCCAGTACAATATAATTCTTCATAAAATTCTCCTTTGTGCTATTATATGATAGTTTATCCATTCATACAAGTTCATGCCTCCTATTTCAAACAATTATTTTTTGCTTAATAACGGTCATTATGGAACAAGCTCTTTAAATTGTATTTACAATATGAATTTTCTGTGAAAAAAGCATAAAATTAGCACTCTGCTGTTGACAGTGCTAACAAATGGTGCTATAACGTAATTGTAACAAAAAGGAGCACCACAATGAAAAAGGTGGCCGACTTTTAACCATATATGTGCTGCCGACAAGGTGTCAACACATATAAGAAATTCATTTTAGGAGGAATGACTTATGATGATGCCTAGTATTTTTGGAGAAAACTTATTTGACGACTTTATGGAAGATGCTTTCAAGAGCCCGATATTCGGGAAACGGGAAAAGAATCTGATGAAGACCGATATCAGAGAGAATGAAAACGGTTATGAACTCGATATGGATCTGCCCGGATTTAAGAAAGACGAGATCACCGTCAGCCTTCGCGACGGCTATGTAACCATCTCCGCCGAACGCGGTATGGAACGAAGCGAGAAGGACGAGAAAACAGGTAAGTACGTTCGCCAGGAACGCTACAGCGGTTCGTGCCAGAGAAGCTTCTATGTCGGCGAGGCTGTAAAACAGGAAGATATGAAGGCTCGCTTCGAGGATGGTATCCTTCATCTGGAATTTCCGAAGACCTCCCAGAAGCAGGTTGAGGAAACACACCGCATCTTAATCGAATAACAGGCAAATCCCGGGACGAAAAAGCCCTCCATCCCGGAACAGGGCGGGCCGCAGAAGACGGCCCGCCCTGTTTTAACAAAACACCGGTATCCCAATGTCCAATTACAAAAGGAGAATTACTATGATCTGGAAAGAAATGAAACGCTCATACCTTGTCATATCCATCTGCGCCGCATTGCTGGGCCTTCTGCTGCTTCTGCTGCCCGGACCCACACTGGCGACGGCCGGCATCTGTACAGGCGTCTGTTTCATCGTCTACGGCGTCACAAAACTGTTTGAAGTTACCCGGTTCAAAAATCACTTTGCCAATTACTGGCTGCAGTGTGTGCTGGCGGTTCTGCCCATCGTATTCGGAGTAATTTTTCTTTTTAAACCGCTGGCCGCAACCTCCATACTTCCGCTTATCCTCGGCATCTTTCTGGCCGTCTATGGAATTATAGGTCTTAAGACCTCTGTGAAGCTTAAAAAGTTTGGCCTGGATTCCTGGTGGTTTAACTTAATCACGGCTGTTTTAACCATCCTCTTAGGCGCTCTGGCTGTCTTCAATCCTTTTGCCACGGCAGCTGCCATGATCATGATGATGGGCGCTATCCTGTTTACACTCGGTGTCTTCCACGTAGTACAGTACTTTGTAGCCTCACACCGCTTTAAAAAGATCGGAAGACAGATTTCCGAGCTGGAGAAGGAATGGGATTCCTTCGACTGGTTCTGGTTTTAATATTACACCGAAAACTGCTCCACCTCCACGGGTTTGCTGTAATAGTAGCCCTGGATGGTGGTGCAGCCGTAGGCCTTTAAGAGCTCCAGCTGTTCCTTTGTCTCCACCCCTTCCGCCACACAGTCCACATGAAGGCTGCGGCACATCTCAATGATACACTTCACAACAATCTGATTCTTTTCATTCCCCACCAGATTTTCAATCAGCGATTTATCCAGCTTCACCTCATCAAAATGCATGATGGACAGGATGGACATATTGGCGTAGTCCGCCCCAAAATCGTCCAGTGATATGCGGAACCCCGCTTTCCGGAGCTTCGAACCGACGGCCTCTATCACCTTGTGTTCGAAATCCCCGATACTCTCCGTGATTTCTATCATCACCAGGCTGCTGGGAACATCATATTTGTTCTTAATCTCTGTCAGCATCTGGAATAAATCGCTTTCCAGCAGAGTAATTCTGGAGAAATTCACAGAGACGGGAATCAGGGGCCTGCCTTCCGCTTTCCACCTGGAGAGAAGACGGAACACCTCCTCCAGCATATAAAAATCGAGATACCGGATAAGCTTCATCTTTTCCAGCAGCGATACAAATTTAACCGGGGACTGCAGCTCATGGCCCGGCGCCTGATACCGTGACAGCGCCTCCACAGAATGCACCGTTCCCGTCTCCGGATCGAACTTGGGCTGAAGATAGAGCCGGTAATATCCCTGCTCCACATCATGGACTAAAAGCTTCATCCCTTCCGGTGAATAGTGTTTGCGCACATCGTCGCTATTCTTGTAGTAAATCTGTTTATTCACCAGCATCAGCTCTTCCGCGTGATGAAGAAGCATATCGAAATCAGTTAAGTGTTCCACCCACGTGGAACCTAAGGATACTCCGTTGGGCGTCTTCGAATCCAGCTCTATCCCCATCTCCCTGACATGCTTCATGAAGACCTCATACTCCTGGTTCATGGCGATGATCACGAACTCGTCGCCGCTCAGGCGGAATATCTCCCCATCCGGGAAACAGGAACGCATGACCGCAGTTACCGTGATGATGGTTTCATCTCCCCTGGAATGTCCGTAATCCTGGTTTAGCTGTTTCAGTCCGTTAATATCCGCTGTGATCATTCCGCAGGACTCCCCGTACTTTCTCTGGACCCTGTTCTGGTAGCGGACGAAGCTGCTTCTGTTTAAGAGGCCGCTCAGCGTATCGTGCCCGGCCTCGAACTCCAGCCGTTCATATAGGCGCCTTTTCTTAATCTCATTTGCAATATTATAGGCGATTGAATCCAGGAAACGTATGGTATCCTGGTTAATATTCGGATTATCCACTCCGATATATCCGCAAAACGCAGATTCATCTTCAAACGGTACGGCAAACAGACTGTGTGCGTTCCGCCTCGTTAAGAACTGGTACTCACTGGGATACGTGCATTTAAGTTCTTCCACCTGCGATATGATCAGATGCTGTTTCTTATTGAAAGTCTCCACAATATAAGGGATCGCGTCCAGGGCAACGTTCTGTAACGATGCCTTCTGGGGCGGCACCCCTTCCCTGCACCATTCGTAGATGTTATGGGCATACCCATGTTCCCGGTCGATCTCGATGATATAAGACCGCTCTCCGTCGTAAAAACGGGTGATCAGCTCCAGAATACGTGTGATTCCCGTCTCTAAGTCGTCGGCACTGTTCAGAGTCCTTAGACTCTCCAGCATAACCGTCTCCATGTGGTATTTGGCGGTTGTTGACCGGTTCCCCATCATATGGTTTCCCATGTCCACGGCGATCTCCATGCGCACTGGACGGCCATTCCACTCCACCAGCTTGTCCTTCACAATAAAGTATTTCTTTAAATAGGGATTCTCATATTCCCACATGAAAAACTCGTCTTTCACCAGCTTCGCGTTATTGCAGAACGGACACGGCGTGTTTCTTCCCTGAAGCATCTGGTAACACTTCTTTTTTTCGAAGTCTTCCAGCTTCATACCGAACAGATCGCGCCCCACCCGGTTCACATAAAGTAAGGTATAGTCCTGTATATCACTGATGTATACAATCTCCTCCAGTTCATCGAGCAGCCATTCCCGGTTCACATACTCCATGGGGACGACTTTCGATATCTTGTCTCCAAACACGCTGTAGCAGGACTTTCCGGACTGTTTGGCATACCGCAGGGCCGTATCCGCTTTTACATACAGCTCCTGAAATCTGGTTCCGTGGCGGGGGCTGACGGCGATACCGATGGAATTATTGACTGCAATGCGGTTTTCCCCCTCCTCCTGGATAGTCTGAAGCTCTCTGGCCACCATCTGTGCCTTACGGTATACAACATCCTCATCCTGGATATTGAACAGAAAGACCAGGAATTCGTCTCCTCCCAGCCGTCCCACTATGGCATCCGTATCAAAGATATTCTTCAGCTTGTACGCAATTCCTGCCAGCACCTTGTCGCCGTACATATGGCCGAAGGTATCGTTGACATTCTTAAAATTATCCACGTCGATGATGAGAAGTGCGCTCTCCTTCTGACCGTTCTCATTTAAAATGTAGTTGATCTCCTGAAGAGAGGCTGCCCGGTTAAGTAGATTGGTCAGCGGATCGATTCTCGACTGGCGAAGCAGTTCCAGCTCCCTCCGTTTCTTCTCCTCGATGTTCTTCACATAGACAAAACCGGTCAGATGGCCTCCTGACTCGATTAAATAGATGGTGGTATTGCACCAGATCATCTCCGCGTCCGCGTTTAAGCTACGGTATTCGCACACTGCCTCCTGGCGGCCTCTCTCATACTGGCTGCGGAGAAATTTCGGATTCATCTCCTGCAAAAAGAGAAAGCGGTCCTCCGGGTGAACATTCTTTTCCGCCCAGCATTTTAAAAAATGTGAATATTTGCAGTTGACCGACAAGCCGACCGAGGCCAGCATGTCCTTTTTCTTCTCAATGATCTTTTCAATGATCATGTCGTTATCAATATCAATCTCATAGGAGGCCAGCGCGTCTCCCATCAGAGCCTGGCGGTACTTCTCTTCCTGCTGGTATTTCTCCTGTTCTTTCTGTTCCTTACTGATATCCTCGACTACGCCTATGGCGATGTTGTCCGGGCCGTTTCCGTCGTGAAGCATCGTATGGGTAACCCTGTACCAGCTCTGGACGCCGTCGGGCTGACTGGTGTGCAGAAGCGCACAAGCCATAAGCTTCCCCGCCCTTAAATCAAGAAACATCTGGTGTACGGCAGGCAGGCTCTCTTTGTCCAGGTACCGGTCCCTCATCATCTTCTTGCTGAAGTCCTCGATCTTCCCGGACTGGACAAAGGGCAGGCTCCGGAGCCCCTGCAAATAGGCACAGTCCTCATCCACATGGTATTCCCATATAATATTATTGCATCTGGACAGCGCTATTTTATATCTCTGTAAATTCAGGGAAAGTTCCTGTTCCAGACGCCTTTTTTCCCTGTCCCCGCTCTTTTGGAGTATAACGGTGATTTCCGGCATAGCCTGATCCCGGCCGGAATCAAGCCGCTGAACGGCCAGATGGTACTCTTCTCCCTCTCTGGTAAAGAACACCTCCCAGCTCCTCTCATCTGGCTTGAACTCCAGCCGCTGTTCCGCAATATCCCAGATCACTTCGGAAAGCTCCCGGCCGGAGCAGTCTGACACGGGATATCTCAAAAATGTCTGCATTTTTTCATGTACATATATCACCTTCTGCTCTGAATCCGCCGCGATGGCAATCAGCGGTGAGCCAGTCTGCAAGCTGTTTTGCGGCATATAGAATTACCTCCCAAGAACAGGCATCCGTTCTTTCTCTGTTGTATCGGCGCTACTGCACCAGAGCCCCGTCGGCTCCTACCGTATGTCCGTCAGGCGTTGTCGTATTGACCAGCATCTTACCATCAGCGGCGTCACAGTAATACTGCGTACCGTTCCAGTCCACCCAGCCGGTGGCCATGTATCCCCGCTCATTAAAGAAGTACCATGCATCGTCAATCTGCTGCCAGTTGGAGACGGTGTAGGTTCCATCCCCGTTTCTGTACCACCATCCGGATTCATCCTGCTTCCACTCGCCCGCAGGGCTGCCGTTCTGATAGATGGCTGCGGCCGTATCGTTGTCAATATATCTGGAGGGGGATTCCACCCACTCTCCCTTGTTTTCCGGTTTCAGTCTGTTTACCGGACGTACGCGATAGAAATACGTTCCGGCCTTCGTCATAGCCGCGGAAAAGTCGTAGGAATTCCCCGCTGTGGTCTTCGTAGTTCCCACCGTCTTTCCATCCCGGTAAAGCTTCACCTCATAGCTTCCGGCTCCTGTGGAATGGCTCCAGGATACTCCCGTCGTGGAGGTCCAGGCGGCCTGTTCAATAGCGGATGTCTGCTCCGCCAGCGGCGGCAGCTGCATGGTAATAACCAGCGTGTGAGACTCATCCTCACGGCTGTAATCTACGAACGTTGCACCCTTTAAGGTGATTTTATCCTTCGATACCGCGAACTTGTATCCATCTTCCGCGTAGATGCTCACCTTGACAACCGGGATATCCTCCTCCGACCAGGAGAAGCCTGTATTGAGGAACTCATATTCTCCTGCAGAATACTTATCGCTTTTCGGGGTGATTTCTATTTCCTGATCCTGAATATTCTGTCCGACCTCCATATCCGCTTCTACCACAAGAGATACCGAACTGATCTTCGTCTCTACCACTGCCAGTGCCGTCATCCCCGTCATACCTGATATCAGTGCCGCGCAGAGCAGCGCAGCCGCTACCTTTTTTACTCTCATTTTTCTGTCTCCTTTAATTGTTTATCGTGACGCCCTGTACTTCTCATTTTATTCGTATTTCCAATAAAAATCTCCATTTCCGTATTCATTCATTATATATAAAATGAGGCGATAATTCAAGCCTGCGAGGCCTGATAAAGAAGAAAAGCCGCCAGGCGTAAATACGACCTGACGGATACCAGACATGTCTTCTGCTTTTTCTTCCAGTGCTTTCCATTCAGCAGACGATAATCTCGATTTTTCTATTGTGCACAGGACGCCCGCAGACATTTCGCCGTCAGCGTCTCTGCAGACCGTATCATATCCATGGGTGTTCCTTCAAATACGACCTCCCCGCCGTTTTTACCGCCATCAGGCCCGATGTCGATGATCCAGTCCGCCTGCTTTATCACATCCAGGTTATGTTCAATGACAACCAGACTGTTTCCGCGGGATACGATCAGATCGAAGAGTTTTAAAAGATTCTGAATATCCGACGCATGCAGCCCGGTGGTCGGTTCGTCCATGACGATTATGCTTCCCTTTTTCCCCAGATTCTTCGCAAGCTTGATTCTCTGGCGCTCTCCGCCCGACAGGGTGCTGAGAGGCTGTCCCAGCGTCAGATATGAGAGTCCGACCTGCTGCATTACCTTCAGATGTTTTCGAATCTTCGCATCCTCAAACAGATCCATCGCCTGTGATGCGGTCATTCCCAGCAGTTCAACAATATTTTTGCCTTTGTACATGCAGGCCAGGGCTTCCTCATTATACCGCATTCCGGAACAGGCTTCACACTCCGTGACGATAGGATCCATGTATGCCAGCTCGGTGACAATAACGCCTTTTCCGCCGCATACCGGGCATGCACCGGTAGAATTGAAGCTGAACAGTCCGTCCGGCCTCCCGCTTTCCCTGGCCAGCAGCTTTCGTATCTCATCGAAGAATCCCAGATAAGAGGCTGGTGTGGAACGGTTTGTTGCCGTGATGGGACCCTGATCGACCATCACGATGTCGCTTTCATACTGTCTGGCAAATACCTGGGATATGAGTGTGCTCTTTCCCGAACCGGCGACTCCGGTCACCACGGTCATAATCCCCAGCGGTATGTCTGCATCCACATTCTTCAGATTATGCAGACAGGCTCCGCGAACCGGCAGACTTCCGGTTCGCTTTCTCGGTTCCATCTTGACCGGCAGCGTCTCCATCATTGCATTTCCCGTCAGACTGCCGGACCGGAGCAGTTCCGGATACGTGCCGGCAAAGACGATCTCCCCGCCATTCTGCCCCGCCTGGGGGCCTACGTCAATCACATAGTCGGCGATCGAGATTACATCCTTGTCATGCTCCACCACCAGCACCGTGTTGCCCTTGTCACGAAGCTGTTTCAGAAGGCTGTTCATGCGGTAGACATCCCGTGGATGCATCCCGGCGCTGGGTTCGTCGAAGATATACGTCAAGCCTGTCAGACTGCTTCCCATATACCGGACCAGTTTTAGGCGCTGGGCCTCGCCTCCGGACAGGGATGGGGTATCGCGGTTTAAATGGAGATACGGCAGGCCGATCTCGATCATCCGGTCCAGTCCTTCAATCAGTGTCTGCACCAGTACATCCACCGTCTTATCGGTGATCTGCAAAAGCACCTCACGAAGCTGAGTGAGTTCCATGCCGCATAAATCCGCAATGGAACAGCCATTTATTTTACAGCTCAGGGCCGCCTGATTCAGCCGTTGTCCATGGCATTCCGTACACACGGTCTCGGCAATCAGGTTCTGTGACTTTTCCTGTGTATGCCTGCTTTTATTGCTGATATCCCGATTCAGGAGTGTCTTCGTGTACTTGTGATAGATTCCGGTCACCTTCGGGTTCTCCGGCTTATCCATGCCGTTCCGGGAACCGTACAGCAGAAGATTGTACTCTTCGTCCGAGTACTCCTTTAACGGTTTATCCAAATCAAACAGGCCCGACTTGGCGTACTGTTTCCAGTACCAGGTTCCGGGGCTGTACAAAGAATCCTTCACGCAGCCTTCATTCCACGATTTGTCCCGGTCCAGGATAGCTTCTATATCAACCTGAGTGATCTTACCGATCCCGGAACAGGTCCTGCACATCCCGTTGGGATCGTTAAAGGAAAAATAGGATGCAGTCCCCACATAGGGGCTGCCGATTCTCGAAAATAACAGGCGCAGGCTGGAGTACAGTCCGCTGATCGTCCCTACTGTGGACCGGGCGTTCCCGCCCAGAGGCGACTGATCCACAACTACAGAAGCCGTCAAATGATCAATGCGCTCCACCGCAGGCTTCGGGTACTTTGGAAGCCTGGACCGCACAAATGCCGGATAGGTGGCGTTCATCTGCCTCTGTGATTCGGCGGCTATGGTATCAAAAACAATACTGGACTTCCCGGATCCCGACACGCCCGTAAATACCGTGATCTTCTCCTTTGGAATTCGGAAAGATACATGCTTTAAATTATTTTGAGTCAATCCCTGGACAATGATATCTGCCATCTCTTTACCCCTCTTTCTCATCTGCGAATACTCTCATACAATTTCAGATTTTTCACAGTCTGCTTCATTATAGCAGATTGAGATAAAGGTGTCTTGATATTTCCTGCTCGTTTCCGGTTTTCAAACTCAAAAAAGACGCCGTAAAACCTGGCAAAACCAAGGTTTTCGGCGTCTGTCACAACGTTCCTGAGCGGATTCGAACCGCTGGCCTTCCGCTTAGGAGGCAAATCAAGGCTTCCGGGTTATTCGCTTTGTAACGTATTCGTGACGTTTATACCCGGTTTCTGTATTTTCTCCGTGACGATTATAGAGACATCAAGCCGATTAAAACTGGTTACCACGGCTTGTACTTAAAAACGCAACTGTACAAATAGCTTGATGTCTCTACAAAATATCACTCACTAAACCACAATTTCGTTTATCGAAGTTGTGGTTTTCTTTTTACATGAAAAAAGCTTCTGTATGGGCAAATACACAGAAGCTCAGACCATGCTATGAAATACGATATACCACATTATAGCATGGCGAATCTCAAAATACAACACAAAGGAGTATTCGCAATGAATGAATCGACTACAAATATGAGAAGCGAAGAAGCGATAAAAGAAAAAATAAAGGAGAGCCGCTTTGAATCCATCAACGGAAAAGACTTGATGGAAATGGACTTGCCACCGCTTCATTACACCATCAGCACCATTTTACCGCACGGTTTCTTTATCCTCGCCGGAGGTGCTAAAGTTGGTAAATCGTGGCTTGCCGAGCAGATATCCTACGCTGTTGCCAGTGGTGGGCAAATCTGGGGCTATCAAGCCATACAGTCCGAGGTCTTGTATCTCGGTCTGGAAGATACCGTAACACGCTTACAGAGCCGTTTTGAGATGCTTGAAGCCTATGAGGGTATGGAGAACATCCACTTCGTTTTAAAGGCAAATAGCATCACTTCCGGCGTTGAGGAAGATATCCGTGATTACCTAACGCAGCATCCCAATATCAAACTGGTTGTCATTGATACGCTCCAACATATCAGAGGGAATGAGTTTGTAAAAAACATCTATGCCGGAGACGTGGAGTTTACCAACATCCTGCGTCAGATAAGCATGGAATTTGGCCTTACCATCCTTGCACTCACGCACACCAACAAAGGCAAGCACGATGATGATATCAGCAAGATTTCCGGCAGTGAGGGCATGGCAGGAGGAACGGACGGGAACTGGGTGCTGACAAAGAGCAAGCGCACCGACACCAGAGCCAATCTCACCATTTCCAACCGTGACACCGAAGCCTTTGAATTTGCTCTTGAATTTGACAAGGACTCCTGCCGTTGGAACAAGCTCACCCGTGACGAATCGGTTGTCAATGAGAAAGAACGGTTCTTACACGCTATCGTTAATTTCATTAAGGCAGAAGAAGCGCACCATTGGGAGGGGACAGCAACAGAGCTGCTGACAATCTTGCAGGCACGAGAGTCGATTCTTGTTAGTTACAGTGCTGCTGTGTTCTCAAAGAGCTTGAAAGCAGCGCAAGATTCGCTGAGAGAGATCTATGGGGTTTCTTATGTGAGCGCATTCCATAACAAGAAAAAATGGATAACTCTTGACTATATCGAAGTCAAGTAACTACGGGTACTACGCCAACACCGTTGTTTTTATAGGATGATGAAGAAAAATTACCCGTAGTCGGATTTACGAGGACAACGGCAAAATTCTGCCGCTTATCCTAACGAAAACAACGGCGCACCCGTAGTTGCCGTTGTCCTCGGTTTAAATCAATCTATTTTACAAGCAAAGGAGACGAAATGAGGGACTATAATTCACGAAAAAACGAAATCGAAATCATAAAACCAAGAACCATAACAGTGAATCTTTCCGATGCAGATGTGAAACGCCTTGCCGAAAAATCCGGCGAGGGTGGGCTAACGATTTCAGAACTGTTAGAGAATTTCATCGGGGATTTGGTAGACGGAACGTATTCCAACGGAAGTGATGAACGGATGTATGCGGAACAGTGGTATCAGCGTTGTTGGTTCGCCATGTTTTCGGATGATACATTTCTGAAATTTTTGCTGCTGTGGGGCGATTTGGACGATTATATTGATTTGATGGATGAACTTGAAAGCAATAAAAAAGAAATGGCGGAAATGACCGCTGACACCGAAGAATATTCCGCTGAGGAAAGGGACGAACTGCAAGAGTACATCAATGAGTTGCAGAAAGAAATTGATTATTATTGGGGCAAATTTCTGGAAAGAAAACGCCAAAAAGAATCCTATGTTTTTGAAAAAGAAATCGAAAATATTATGGCGTGGAAATCGCAGCTTGATACAATTCTCGACCCTAAAAATCCATAGCAAAACATTATTAGCAAGCAGGGGGAAAATGTACCCATTCCCTCATACTTGCATATAGCAAGCATGGGGAAATTGTACCCACTCGTTGTCCATTATTCTCCCTATACTTGCAATAGCAAGCATAGGGGAAATGTACCCACTCGTGTCATTTTCCCACTTGTTAGCCGTTGCACTGGGGCAGTGCCCCCTAATACCCCCACCCGTACCATTTTGCAAAACGGCAAAATGATTGTCCCACAGACGGCACAACAAAACTAAAACCACTGACGAACAATTTTGTAATTTCCTCACGGTGAGGAAGTTTTGAAAGGAGAAGTAATAAATGGCTGAAAAAGATAGAGTTCGCACAGAGCAATTCCGTTTTACTTTGCTTCCAGAGGAAAATGCTATGCTCACAAAAAATGCTTTTGAGTACGGCTTATCGAAAGCGGACTATTTAAGAAAACTGATTCTTGCGGAAGCATTGACGGGTAAGCAGTGGCACATGGATAGAGACCAGGCAAAGCAGTTGATTTACGAAGTGAACCGTATTGGAAATAACGTCAATCAAATTGCTTATAACACAAATGCTGTTCGATTTTCTTCTAATAAAGATTGGGGAGAACTCCAAGCAAAATATTTTGAGTTAATGACACTGTTTTGTCAGTTTGCGTTGCGAGAGAACGGAGAGGAAAAACTCTGGTATAAAAAGATTCTGGAACTGATGCCAAAGGACGATTCCTCAAGTGTATAATAATCTCTGTTTTCTAACCATGGTAGAAAGTACGCTTGTAAGATGATGATGCTATATGATAAAATGAAACCAACAAATCGGGATTTATAAAGGAGAATATTGATGAAACTATTTTTATGTTCGCACTTTTCAAGTGTAGGAAGTCTGATAAAGGAAGAAATTGAAAATAAGAAAGTCGCATTTATTCCAACAGCTTCACTGCGTGAAGGCTACACCGGTTATGTCGGCTCGGCTCGAAAATTATTCAAAAAGTTGGGAGCAATCGTAACTGAAATTGATATTTCAACGGAGGCTTATTCAACGATACAGTCTGTTTTTGAAGAAGCAGATGTGATATATTTTACCGGCGGAAATTCTTTCTTCCTTATGGACCAGCTCCGTAAAACGGGAACGGATGAGCTATTGAAGAAGGAATTGGAAAAGGGAAAACTGATGATCGGTGAATCGGCAGGTGCGATTATATGCGCTCCAACTATCCAATATATTGAACAAATGGATGAAAAGCCGGAGGACTACTCACAAGAAGATGATGCAGGGCTTGATTTGATTGATTTCTATGTTCTTCCGCATTATCTTACAGCACCATTTAAGAAAGTTACCGAGAAAATAATAACTGAGTTTTCGGATTTGAATCTATGCCCAATTAACAACCGTCAGGGAATTGTAATTGATGGTGAAGATTCAAAGGTTATTTGCAAAGACTAATTTGAAAATTCCAGTTTTACGAACTAAATTGTAACAAAATAAAGTCGTTTAAAGCTGCCGATTAGCACACAACAGCTTTTTGGGATGATGGTTGCGTTTGCGGTTTACCAGCGATAAACCGTCAACGTATTGATTTCACTTTAACTGCTGACGCAAACGCAAAGAGCACCTCTATACTCAATTGAGTGCAGAGGTGCTCTTGTTATTTATCATATTCGAAAAGCTAATGCAGAGCTTTTGTCGGGCATACCTTGGTATTAGTACGCATTTTCTTCAAAGTAGGTGTAGATTTTTCTCGAAACATAGCTTACCAGATAAGCAATAAAAGGAAAAACTATGAAACCTACTGCCTTGCTCAATTCTCCGATTTCCCCAAACGGAACACCGCTCTTGAAAGCACAAAAAGACTGATACAAATAGTAAACTCCTGCAATCAGTCCGAAAGAAGAAATGTAACCAATTCCTTTTGCGACAAAGGAAACCGCATGAAACGCAATGGAAAGTGGCGTGTAAATAATCGTCCTCAATTCACTGAAAACAGAACCGAAAAACTTATATCTTTTTTCTGACTTTTCAATTCGTTTTTGTGACCTTGCGTATTCTTCATCTGTCATAACAGTGCCAAAACCCAACTCTGCAAATTTCTTGCCAATCTCCCTTGCACTCTGTTCTTCTCTATTTTCATTATAGTTGTAATCTTTCATAATGAATCACCTCGCAAGAATAGAATTTTCAGCCATGAGCAAATCGGAGTTTTGCCCATGGTTATAGAATTTTTTATGTATTATGCTCGTCCGTAGAATTTGTTTGTGTTACACTGCTTTTTTGAATTTTTGATATTGTTCGTATTGTCTTAACATCCCGAACCACACAGAGAACTGTTAGAACAATTATGATAAATACAAATCCATCTTCGCTTAGCCAAGGAATAGAAGCAATAATTCCATCTATTTTAAAACTTACAAGCAATGCTATCACTACCGTTATTATAAATGCAAGGAGATATCTCTTTGATACATCTAATATAAATCCATAAAGCGATAAGCTTATATAGGCTAAAGAGGCAAGTCCAAGACCAGCTCCCATTACTTCTAATGAAAAAATCGCCCCTCCTTTTTTGAATTGGCTATATACGTGCCAAGCAAAGATTCCTGAAAAAATTATCATTTTTAAGATTTTTGTTGTAATTCTGCTCATATATACCTCCACAAATTCTGTTTTGTTTTTGGCGGTGTAATCTTAGATCAAAAATCTTCCCCGGTAATAATACGCAGAATCAGATTATTGATTACTTTATTCTCTTTAATGCTTTCTTCGACTTGTTCAAGCCACATTTCTTCGTTTTCCTTATCAAACGCTTCCAGTTCGGCACGCTGCTCCGGCGATAAGCCCTTGTATCGTTGCTCAAAATATTCTGCACGTTCTTCCGGGGTTTCCTCCGGGTCTGTGAATCCTGCGATATCTGTCGGGAATGTATCCGGCACTAACTTTCCCTGTCTTGTCAGCCAAGCTAAGGCATCAATGAATCCCATCATGTACGTAAGGCGTTCTTTTGACGTTAGATAAAAGTTCTCTGTCTTTAGGTACTTTGTACGGGGAGACTGTCCAAACGCCTTGTAAAGCCCCTTATCGCTTTCTAAGAGTATTCTAAGACCGTCATGGTACTGCTCGTAGTTATCAAGCACCATACTTTTCAGCGTATATAATTCGTCCGAGTTCATTTCAATCCCTCCAATATAATTTATAACATAAATTATAACATATAAATCACATCTATGGAAACATAAAATCTAACATAGAGGTGATTTAGCATGAAAGAGGAAAAATTGATAATTCATCCGAAACGTCCCAAGGGGGATGACGGTTATAAGACCTTTTCTGTTCGTATCAGAGAGGACGTTGTGCAGCGCATTGATGAAATATCGGCTCAGACAGGTCGCAGCCGAAATGAACTGATTGGTATACTATTGGAGTTTTCGTTAGACCGCTGCTCCATCGAACCCAAGTAACAAAAAATCACAGGCAGCTCCTTTGCGTAGTGCAATAGGAATCGCCTGTGATTTCTTTATTTTCCGTATCGTTTGATATCCACCTGTGACAGCGTATGAACAGTGGCTTTAAGCGTTCTCAAATGCTCACGAGCCGCTTTATAATCCTTATGAGCAATGCAATCCTCAATCAGTTCTACATTGTCATTCACAATCATATCAAGCTGCTCTAACGAGGATTTCAAACCCAAAATGCGTTCAAAGTCTGTATAACGGGATTCAACTTTTTCTGCCGGGGATTCGTTTTCTTCACACTGCAAAGGGAACGCATCCATCCACTCTTGCAGTTCGGCTTGTGTGATATCCCCGTTCTCCCATTTGCGCCTTTCATTGTACCATGCTTGTAACGCTTGTAGAATTGTCTCATCCTTTGTCTGGATAGCGTACTTAGGCTCTTGCGGAAGTTCGATAGGAACAAGGTCATATTTATCCGACAGTTCAAACAGAATGTGCATGGCATCATTATAGCTGTCGATCTGGCGGTCAACAAGTGTTTCCACAGGGACACCGAGCCTTTGAGCAATCAATTCCAATTTATCTCTGGAAATTTGGCGATATCCAACCTCATAATTTCTTATTGCAGCTTCATTTACCCCTGCGGCTTCTGCCAATTCTGAAACGGCAGTCTTATTACGCAAACGGATTCTCTTGATTTTCTGTCCCGTTTCGATTCGTTTTTCTATCTTTATATTGTTCAAGAATTTATCCCATAAACTCATTTATTTCCCTCCAAGCTGTATTGGTGTTACGATACACCATAACACTTCAAATAATAACATCCTTTTAGGAAGAAAGCAATGGTAATCTATCGCAAACGGGGTAATCACACAAAAATTGCCACGTCAAAAAACTGTAAGTCACATAATCGTGTCAAATCGCTTGACGTCGGGAAAGCTACTGTGCTATAATACCGTTGTGGCACAAAAAAGAATAATGCCACATAACCGTGTCTAACCAGTAACCAATATAAAGGAGATGAATACTATGGCAGGAGTAACCCCGTCCATCATGGAGTGTCGCAACTACTCTGTGCAGGACATTATGAACATCTATGGTGTCGGAGAGGAAAGTGTCCGCAACTTTATCAAAAAGCATCAGAAAAACAATGATTTTCGTGTATTCATGGTGGGAAAATATCTTCGTATCGACAAGAACAGCTTTGAGGATTGGTATAACAATCATCCGAATGAGTTCTAACAACTTGTGAGGAAGAAAACTTATGGGTAGAAAACCTAAAAAGAAAGACATAGCTGAATATTTGTGGCATAGCGAGCCAACCAAAATTAACGCTACCAATGACAACTGGCGCATCCGCTACGGGTATCTTGATTCCGAGGGCAAGGAACACCAGACCACCGAGACCGTGAACAACGAACGTGCGAAGAATCAGTTCTTATCCTATCTTCTGCTCCGAGAAAAGGAACATAAGGCTGCCAAGGGCACAACAGTAGCTTCAAAAGTCGATAAAACGGAGATAGAAACTGTTGAACAGCTCCTGTATGCCTATGCCGAGCATACCAAGTATCTACATACCATCGGAGACAGATATGGATGGGACGAGGGCACTTACAGAGCGAATATCGGTAAGATTCGTAATTACATTGTTCCCGTGTTTGGTTCATTCCCTATATGGAAAATAACCCGTGTCGATATGAGACAGGGTTTCAAGGATATGCTTCAATTACCGCAAGCCAACGGGAATCATAGGGCAAATGGAGCAAGGGTATCACAGCGTACTGTTTACGATTGCAAGAAAATCATCAGCCGAGCATTTAAGTACGCTACGGATGATTTGGAGATTATCACAGAAAACCCCATGTTGGGTGTGACTGTGAAGCAGCCGAAGTCCGGCAGACGTGAGGTGTGGACGGAAGAACAGTTTAATTTTGCGTATGATAACTGTTCCGATCCGCAGCTAAAGCTTCTAATCAGCCTTATGATTGCACTGAGCAGCCGTATTGGAGAATGTCTTGCCCTAACGTGGTCTGATGTATACGATAACGAGGACAAGCACGAACCATCCTATATTCGTGTCTACAAGCAGTTGGTCTATCGCTCTGAGGAATTTATTAAAGAAACAAACGGTCGAGGAATTCTCAAAGTATTCGACCAAGTTCGCAGCACCCGACTGGATGCAAAGAGACGAGCGGTTTTCCATGTTACCAAGACGGAAAAGGAAATCGAAGCAAAGACGGACAGAATCTATGTAGCACCGGAAGTCATTTTCATGCTCCGTGATTACAAGCTTGTTCAGAATCAGCATAAACAGCTTGCAGGAGACAGCTACATTGACGATGATTTGATATTTGCTCACGAGGATGGTACGCATATCAGTTCACAATACGCCGATGATATGTTCAGTTCTTTCTACAAACCTCTGGGACTTCCGAGGGTAGACCTGTATAGCCTAAGACATTTCTCTATCACAAAGAAACTGGCGATTAACGGGCATGACTATGTAAGTTTGGCAAAGGATACCGCCCACCGTCAGTTGGGGACAATACAGGACTATTACGAAACGCCGGAGGACAGCGTAAGAATTGATACAGCAAAAGCGATTGGAAAATTCCTTATCCGCTCTGATGAATCGGATTCTGAATCCAAAGTGACAATCTCACTGGAAGATGAAGATTTTGCAAAAAAGCTTGAGGAAGTGGCTTCTGATTCAGCCGGAAAACAGATGCTTGAGTTTGCTATTGCTATGTACGAAAAAAATAATTCAGACTAACAGCGGTCATTCTACACCAACCGTACGGAACACCGCTAATCACCCAAAAATTCGGCTACTGTACAAAACCACTGATTTTACTGTATAATATAAGCGATACGAAATACACGAACCATGATTCCCTTGCAGCAATAAAAGAGAAAAACCTCTCCAAGCGAAGCTTGATTATTTTTTCTTTTACTGCTCAACAAAAAAGCCGAAAACCCTTGAAAACAAAGGCTTTCGGCGTTATTATCTGGCGCGCCAAAAGGGATTCGAACCCCCGGCCTTCCCCTTAGGAGGGGGACGCTCTATCCAACTGAGCTATTGGCGCGTATATCAAATGAAATTGTAAATAGTGAGGAATGAACAACCGCTTAGGAGGCGGACGCTCTATCCTGCTGAGCTACAGAAACATCCCCTGTGCCGCGGGTCTTCCGCGAACAGGCTGTATATTATTATATTAACAATTAGGCGTTTCGTCAAGTTTTACTTGAAGAATCTTTCAAAATCCCCCGGCATAGGGTGTTTTTAAAAATTCATATTCAAACACGGCCTAGTCCGCCGCCTCATCAAACACCACATTGCCCTGCATCCAGATCTGTCCCTTAAACCGTCTGCCAACCGCCGGTTCTCCGGTCAAATCCTGCTTTGCGATTCCCACATGAAATACGATGTCGCTGCATTCCAGCTTCAAATCGTAAACGTCTTCTCCGGTAATCTGGTTTTTCTTCTCTACTATTTCCGTAATCTCACCGATTACCGAGTACTGGTCACATTCAATTCCGCACGGCATAAAACAGGAATCAATGATCGAATACAGATCTTCCTTCATCACCCGTCTGGAAATCTGGGAATACATGTCGATGTCCTCGATGGTCAGAGTCTCCATGGCGTCCTCATCACCGTTCTTGGCTGCCTCCAGGAGCGTGTTCCGCTCCTTTGCCGTAACCTTTGCATTCTCCCGCTGCTTCTCTGTCTTCTGAATCGGCAGAAGAATCTTACCACTGACCGCCAGCCCGGTTAAATTAGCCCGCTTTGTCTCCAGGGAACTCTTATCCATGATTCTCTCCCTGCATTCGAATGAATTATCGATATAAAAAATCAGGGAAATACCGACCTTATACTCATCAAGCAGTCCCGCATACGTCTCGCGCTCTGTATGGCGCTGAATGGAACAGGACACATCCGATGTCATATCCTCGCTTCTCAAAAAAGGATAGTAATAATTCCGGTGAAATACTCCATCCCGGTCCATCTGTCCAAATACGGCGATTCCCATTCCAGGCGCTACCTCTTTTCTGATCTCACAGAGGTTCGTCTCCTCATCCAGCTGAATCCGCTTCATGCCGGATAAATCTTCTGTCATTTGATCTAACAATTTATCGATATCCCGGTCCTTCTGGTAGAGGCTGAATCCAATAGACCTTAAGAATTTATGCATAATGTCGTCACCTGCCTTTGCTTTACTGAAATTTACTTCTTTGCTCAAATTTACTGCTTTCCTGTTCCCCTGTCTCTATTTTCTCACATTTCAGGAAAGAAAACAATGAGGCGAAGAAAACTCCGCCTCAAGTCTTATCGCTTATTATATACTATAATATGAGATAATGCCAGTAATATTTTATAAAATTATTATGATTTTATCCCCAATTATAACAGTCCAGACGGCTTTCCACAGATTGTCAGCAGCTGTGAAAATGTCTCCATGCCGTAACTTGCCTTTTCGCACAATGCCGCATCACCGATACCGGCGCTGTCCATCCCGGCGCGGCACGCCGCCTCGATGCCTGCCCTGGCATCTTCGACGACCAGACAACGCTCCGGATCAACCGCCGCGTACTGCGCCGCCAGAAGAAATACTTCCGGGTCCGGTTTGGATCGCGTGATATTCGTTCCATCTGAAATGGCGTCAAAATAGCCGTCAAGACCGATCCGCTCCAAAATCTTTTTCGCATTTTTACTGGAGGAACCGATCGCCAGCTTTATTCCCATGGCTCGCAGACCGTCAAGCGTGTCCTTCACCTCCGCGCTTAAATCGTCTGGTGACATCTCATCTAAAAGTCCCTTGTAGATCTCATTTTTCTCAGCACAGGCCCGTCGTTTCTCCTCATCCGTCAATGTGGTCAGCCCGCCATGCTTTAGAATAACCTCCAGGCTCTCCTCCCGGGACACGCCCCGTAAAAGATTATTGACCTGTTCGTCAAACGGCACTCCCAGCCGGTCCGCCAGCGCCTTCCATGCCTGATAATGGTATGCGTCCGTGTGACAGATAACTCCATCCAGGTCGAAGATTACCGCGTCATACTGCGGTGCATTCTTCTCTCCCATGGAAAACACAGCAGTTCCCGTTAAAGAACACTGTTTTCCGTAAATCGTCACCGTCTGCGGCTTTCCTTCCAGCAGAGTAAGCCTGCATCCCTCCCGGTTCACCTCCACCGAAATCAGGCTTCCGAGATAAACAAACGAGAAACGGTAGGCGTTCCATTTTTCAGGCAGATACGGGTCAAGGAACAGCCCCTGCTCCTTAACCTTCAGGCCGCCGAAGCCATAGACAACCGCCATATAGACGCCGCCCATGTTGGCTGTATGGATTCCATCCCCAGTGTTATGGTGCGTATTGAACAGATCCAGCTTTGCCGAGTCTCCGAAATAGCTGTATGCCTTTTCTCTTCTGCCCAGACGGGAAGCCATGATGCTGAAAATACACGTAGACAACGAGGAATCGTGCGTTGTGATCTTCTCATAGTAGTCGAATGACTTCTCCATGGTTTCCCTGGACTGCATGTCCTCAAACAGTACGTGGGCCAGAACCGTGTCCGCCTGCTTGCACACCTGATGGCGGTATAAATACAGCGGATGATAATGAAGGAGAAGCGGGAAATTTTCCCTTGGCGTATGGTCTAAGTCCCAGATCTTTTTAGACAGAAATGTCTCATCCTGCGGATTGATGCCCAGTTTCTCGTCATACGGCAGGTACATGGCCTCCTCCGCCTGCCGGAAAAGCGCCGCTTCCTCATCACTCATCCCGATCTTCTCCGCCACCGGTCCCAGTGTTCCCGCTTCCTTTAAAATCTCCCAGGATCTTACGGCCCAGTGCAGGTTGTATTTTGCACACGCATTTGTATAGTAATTATTATCCACCAGGCACGTGTATTCATCCGGTCCTGTCACTTCATGAATCTCAAAACGGCCCTCATGGAAATTCCCTGCATCCATCCAGAGCCTGGCTGTCTCAAACAGAATCTCCGCCCCCATATCCGCGAGGAACTCCCGGTCCTCTGTCACCAGATAATACGCCGCCACCGCATAGGCAATGTCCCCATTGATATGGTATGCGGCCGTTCCAGACGGAAAATATCCGGAGCACTCCTTTCCCATAATGGTTCTCCACGGATATAATGCCCCGCTTTCGTGTCCGGCGATCCGGGCATTCTTCCTGGCCTCGTCCAGCGTTCTGTACCGGAACGACAGAAGCCTTCTGGAGATATCCGGATTTGTCAGAGTGAAAAACGGCTGCATATACATCTCCGTATCCCAGAAGTAATGGCCTTCGTACCCCTCTCCGGACAGCCCTTTCGCTGCAATATTACAGAACTCATCCCGGCCTGCGGACTGAAGCAGCTGATAGAGATTGTAACGCACCGCCACAGCCGTCTCTTCATCCCCATCAATATCGAGATCCGAACGCCTCCAGAATTCCGCCAGGTACTCCTGCTGCCTCTGATACCAGTACTCCAGTCCCATTCCTACGGCCTCACTCATCTCATCCATAGCCCCGGCCAACACCTCCGGACGGCGCACAGAATCCGTAAATACCGTGTATTTCGTCAGGGAAATGGTCTCACCCGCCTTCATCTGAAAAGCATACGTCCGGGTGATCCGGTGTCCCGCCGTCTCCCTTATCTCCTTTGCCGGGACGGAAAGCCGGTGGCATACCGCACTGCAGGCCAATAGGCCGGAAGCCGCGGCCGCTGTGACCAGACAGGACACATTTCCTTCCACCACTGCCTTTACCGGACGCAGGTGAGAGATACTTTCCCCCGCGACTCTCGGATCGTCGGGATTACAGTAATTGCTCACCTCCCCGTTATGATCCGATATAATTTCAGCTTCTCCGCTGTAATTTAAGGATTTCACCTGATACTCCATCGTGAAAAGCGGTAATTTAACAAAAGAAGCCATACGCCGGCAGATGATCTCCACCTCTTTCCCTTTGGGAGAACGCCAGACCATACTGCGCTCTGTCACACCTTTTTCCATATCCAGACGGCGGCAGAACCGGAGGACGGTTCCCTCAAACAGGGAAAATTCCTCACTGCCCAGTTTTAAGCGGATTGTCTGGGTATCGGCCACATTGACCATGGTCTGCTTTTCCTCAACAAAGCCGCAGAGCTTTTCCGCCTGGGGCATTTTCATAAAATCGTAAAATCCATTGATATAGGAGCCGCGGATGGTCTTCTGTCCCTCCGGATACCCCTCCTCAAAATTAGACCGCACACCGATATAGCCGTTCCCGTTATGGAACACGGTCTCGTGCAGCACGCAGCTTTCCTCATCGGGGCTGAACCCGTCTGCCTGATAGACCCATTTGCTCATGGATTGTCTCCTCCTTCATGCTCATCTTTACTGTGAATACCCGTTTTCTTAAAATAAAGCACACGGCCAGAGCCGCGGCAGTCATGGCCAGCCAGCCGAAGATCGTCACCTGCCAGCCCACATGCTGTACCAGCACACCAATTCCATAGGTGGAGATGGCGCATCCCAGGTAGGCCATCGCATTTAAAAATCCCGAAACGGTAGAAACTCTCCCCTCCTTCTCGAAATGGAGCGGGAGCAGATTGACAAACAGCGTATTGACCGCCATCATGGACGCTGTAATAACGGACAGCAGTCCCGCCGTCAGAAACATATTGACCGCGCTGAACCGCCAGAGCAGAACCAGCGCGCCGGTGGCAATGAGAAAGAAAAAGGACGCCGTCTTAACCTCATGCTTCTGAAAGAATTTCCGGTACATAAACTGGGCGGCATAGGCCCCGGTCAGGTTGATGACCGGAAGCATGGTCGTCACCAGTATGGACAGCGTCGGCGAGGCCATAAATGTCTCGCTGATATACGTTGGAACCCACGAAGTCACACCGTCCTTTAAAACGCCGTGAACCACCACCGGGATCAGAAGGAATAGAAGGCCGGATGCGGTCAGAAGCCGTCCAAATGGCATGGAGCCGGTGTCTGCCGTTTTCCCTTGTTCTGTCCTCTCCTCATATTCTATTACCTTCCCCCGTTCTGTCCTCTCCTCATATTCTATTACCTTCCCCCGTTCTGCCCTCTCCTCATATTCTACCACATTCCCACATTCTACCACACCCCCATGTTCATCCGCAGCCCCATGTCCCATTGAATACGCCTCGACCCTTGCAAACCCGCGCCAAAATACCAGCGCCGCCCCGCACATGCATACGGCGGCAGCATAAAACACAAACCGCCAGCCCGCAGCCGCGATCATCGCCGCGGACAACAGATAGGAGGCAAGCGTTCCTACTGCCATGGTGGAGGTGATATGCACGCAGTACTTTACTTTTCTCTCTTCGGTCATCATCTTTGCAAAGATTCTCATAATTGGAGGCCAGATCATCGCCTGGGTATACCCGTTGACACACCAGAACAGCGCCATCATCCCAAAGCCTGATAAGAAACCCATGGCCAGATTCAAGAGACCGGAGGCAAACAGCCCGGCAAATATCATTTTCCCCGGATGGAGGCGGTCTGCCAGCATACCGTTGAGAAACTGCCCCGCACCGTAGGCAAAAAAGTAGACCATACTGATAAACCCGGCCTGCGAGGCGGTAATCACAGAACCGCCGATCATGGCCGGCATGGCCGATGAATAGTTAAGCCTGCCGATATAGGAGGCAAAATACACCAGCCAGCACATCCAGAATAAAAGCGCCTGCATATGGCCGTCATAAATCCGATTTAATTTTTTCTGCATCTTCTTTCTCCCGTCTTTCGTCCTATACTTCCGCTGTAAACCCGTCGCAGGCTACCAGAAAGCCTTTTGGCGCCGCCAGCGCCTCCATCTCCTCATGGGAGAGCCCGTGACCGCAGTTATGGGAGAAATGATTGAGGATAAACACGGTATTGTCATGGACGCAACCCATGGCCTCCAGCCTTTCCTTCGTTCTTACGTCCCCATTCCAGCCCATATGGGTCGCTCCGTCCCCCAGAATCCCCATGGTGCAGTCAAGGCTGACCAGATCCAGCCGCCGGCCGCGCAGCTGCTCCCACGTCTCCTCCGGAAAATACGCCGTATCATTTCCATACAGAAGCGTCTTTCCCGCCTCATCCTCGATCAGAAAGATCAGACAGCACTCCGCCGGATCATGGGCGGCCCGAAGAGGCGTCACCCGGTAATTTAAGACGGAAAATGGCTGAAACGGGTAAATCTCAAAGAGTTTTACACAGTCATCCAGATTTTCACAGTCGTCATCCACATCCCGCATGCGTTTATACAGTTCCCCGATCCGCTTTGTACCATAGACATGAAACGGCGCGGCACTTCCGGACTGGGCATAGGGCCTGGCCTTCATCATCAGATCCGTGGCATAGAAATGGTCGCAGTGCCCGTGAGTCACGATACAATGGTTTATTTCATGAAGCTTCAGACCGTCTCTGATCACATGCAGATACGTATCCGGTCCAAAATCGATTAACAGTCTGCCATCCACCACCGCCTGGGCGCGTGTCCGGATATTTTTACCGCCCAGCTCCCGCGCCATCTGGCAGGATGGGCAGTCACAGAACAGCGCCGGCCAGCCTTCCGCGGCCGCGGTTCCCAAATACTTTATTTTCATGGTATAATCTCCTTTCCAGCGGTGTAAGCCGCCGCATCACTCAGCCCTTGACCGCCCCGTTGGTCAGCCCGCCAATGATCTGTTTCTGCAGGACCAGATACACCAGGAACACCGGGAGCATGGACAGGATGAAGGTGGCAAACACCAGCGCATAATCCACTGTAAAGGTGCTCTTGAAGTTGTACTGAAACAGCGTCAGCGTCCAGTACTTCGTCGATTTATTCAATACCAGCAATGGAAGGAAAAAATCGTTCCAGATCCATAAGCCCATCTTGATCAGCACCGTGGCCGTCATGGGTTTTAAGAGCGGCAGAATAATCTGGAAATACGTCTTGGCCGTGGATGCTCCGTCAATGTAGGCCGCCTCCTCCAGCTCCGTCGGTACGCCCTGGATAAACGCCACGTAGAGGAACACGCCCTCACAGATGGAGCTGGCTACATATACGATGATGATTCCAGTGGGAGTCAGCATATGAAGGCTGCTCATCGTCTTGATCAAGGGCATCATTTTTACCTGGAACGGCACAAAGATGCCGACTAGCAGGAAAAAATAGAGGTATTTATAAAAACGGCTGACATCCATCTTTCTGGCAATGGAATAGGACACCATGGGAAGAACCACGATCATACCGGCCAGAGACAGAATCGTTATGTATAAGGTATTTCCAACCGCCTGATAGTAATCGGGACGGCTCAGTATATTTTTGAAGTTCCCCAGGTAAAAGCTTTCCGGCAGCGCCAGAAAATTCTTTGTAATCTCCGGTTCCGTCTTGAAGGCCGAAATGACTGTCAAAAACAGGGGATAGATGATGAGCAGGATGCCAATTCCCAGAATGAGATACGTGCCGGCTGCCCGTTTCGTCTTTGTTTTCATAGGTCCTCCCTCCTAATAGACTTTCTTTTTATTGTTGACGGCAATCTGGATAAAGGAAATCGTACACACCAGAATGCACAGAATAATGGATTCCGCAATACCGTAGCTAAACTTCATTTCCTTAAACCCGTGGTTGTAGATGAGGAGCGCCACACTCTCCGTGGCTCCCGCAGGTCCGCCCTGCGTCAGGCCCACCACGTAGTCAAACAGCATCAGACCGTCTTTAAACATCAGAACGACCACCACAGTCACCACCGGGAGTACGAAGGGCAGCGTGATGTGTTTAAACAGCTGCCATTTATTCGCGCCGTCCAAAGAAGCCGATTCAATCAGTTCCTGCGGAATCGACTGAAGCCCCGCCATCAAAAGTACAGTAGGTATGGCCACGCTCTGCCATACGTGAACGAACAGAATCCCGTATTTCGCCAGGCTGGGATTGGACAGGATGCTGGTCTTCAGTACTTCGATGTTAAAAAGCCCGCCAATCCCCGGGAGCACCCGGTAAAAGAACTCGTTGAATATCAGGCCCGCAGTCAGCATACTGATGACGGCCGGGAAGAAATAAATGGCGCGGAAGGCCGATTTATACTTAATCTTGCTGTTCAAAAGGAGCGCCAGCACCATGCTGATCACCAGAACCAGAGCCAGGAGCATCAGCGCATAGACCAGGGTAAACAGGAAGGACCCGCGGAAACGGGCATCCTGCACGATGGATAGATAGTTGCCCAGCCCGATAAAATGAAACTTCTTCGTGATCCCGTTCCAGTCCGTCATGCTGTAATATAAACCATTGATAATGGGGTAAATAAAAAACATGCAGTAGAGCGCCACTGCCGGTATCACGAACAGAAACAGCGTGATATCCCTGTTGTTTGTCTTTTTCTTACTCTTCATAGTAACCCTCTCTTTTTGAAAGAAGGTGCTGTGCCTGCTTTCTTATGAAGCGTAAGCACAACACCTTTTGTTTTAGAACGTATTCAACGTCTGCTCTCAAGTATATCTGAAAATTAATTTCCAAATACCATCTAGGATTCTTTGTAGTACTGTTTCACAATCCTGTCGGTCTCTTCCAGAAAATGGTCCACATTCTGGTCGATCAGAAGCTGCTGCATCGGAATCGCCCACTCGTTGCGCATACCGGCCGGCCAGTAGTTGACAAGGGTCAGGAAGGTCTTGTCTCCCGCCATCTTCTCTTTCATCAGGGCCAGGGGGGCAATGTGGTACTCTACGCCCTTGATGACCGTAGGCGTTCCCTCCTTGTCCGCCAGAATCTGGTTGATCTCAGGTCTTGCACAGAATTCGATAAACTTAAGCGCCTCCTCCGGATGCTCTGTCGTCGCAGAGTATCCCAGGGCAATGTCCACATTGATTGGAAGGGACTGCTCTTCCCCTGCGGGATTAGGAATCGGAACCATGGAAAGGTTCATTTCAGGCGCTGCTTTTAAGATGGCCGCCAGTCCCCAGGTTCCGCTGATGAACATGGGATATTTGTTATTGACAAAGTCAGAGGTGGCCTGCTCTCTGCCGATAGCAAGAGAATCCTTGGGACCGTACTTTCTCAGCTCCAGCATGGCTTCCGCCATGGTACGCACGTAAGAAATATCCGCGTCCGTAAATGAAGCGTCACTCGTTCCAACCGTCTCAAAATCGTTGTAAACATCATTTTTAATGATACCGATGATTCGCTCCGCCTCCTGTCCCAGTGCGACAGAATCCTTATCATTGCAGGCGATGGCGGTAATTCCCGCCGCCTCGAAGGTCTGGCATGCCTTTATCAAATCATCCCAGGTCTCCGGAAGCTCCAGATTCTGTTCCTCAAACATGTCCTTATTACAGAAAATGCCGAATGAACTGAGGGCAAATGGCATGGTATATACCTTTCCGTTATGCTCGCACATCTTCACGGCTGTAGCTTCCGCGTTCTCAAGTACCTTCTCACCGGTCATATCCGCCATGATGCCTTCGTCCATAATGCTCTTATATGTCGCCTCCGCCGGATAGACACTCATGATATCCGGAATATCGCCGGTGGAAATATTGGTTAAAAATACGGTCTCGGAGTCTGCCGGGGATATCTGATTAATCTTGACACCGGGATTTTCCGCCTCAAACTTTGCAATAATCTCATCATAAACGGATTTAGCTTCATTTTTCATCTGAAAGAAATCCAGTGTGACAGATCCCGCCGCCGCTTTGGAACTCTCACCACCTGTTTGATCGGATGCCCCTCCGCATCCTGTCATAACGCCTGCCGCCAATGCTGCTGCTGATAAAACTGCCATTATCTTACGATATCTCATAACCTTTTCTCACTTTCCCTTTTTTCAAACGTGCACGTCTTTTTGATGATCTAATCATAATCAATTTTTTACAGGAAATGAATACCCCTACTTTATATTTCTTACCATTTCTTCACATCCTCGCTCCGCCGGCTTGCATCCTGTCATTTTCTGTTGCTATAATAGGTCTGTACCACAGAACGGTCAGATTGGGGAACGCCATGAAAAAAAAGATATCACTGAAGCATTTAGGAGTCCGCAAACGTCTCTTCATTATATTGTTTTTAATCGTCCTGCTGATGGCAGGCTGTTTTACCTATATCTTTATAACGCTTCGCAGGCAGACCTACGCCCGGCTGGACACCGCCGCCTATCAGACGGCTGCGACCCTGCTGGAACAGGCCTCCGGCAAGGTGGATACTCTGGATAAGGTGACTTCCTATCTTCTTCAGGAGCATTATCAGAATAATGGAAACGGTTCCATTTTCCCTTATTTATCGGATTATGCGACTTCAGAAGAGACGAGCGCCGCTCTCTCCAAGACATTTACCACTGCCACGAGAAAGCTCTTCTACCTATTTCCCTCCCTGGAAGGCCTCTATCTCTACACCAACGATGGTGATCCCATCATCTTCGACAGCAGGGACTTCACCCGCCTCACCGCGTCCTCTCTCACAGAGGCCCCCTGGCGGGAGCATGTCATAGACCGGAAGGGCAAACTTGTGCTGCTGAAATCGGATCAGATCCCCTCTGATTTCAATGAATCCGGGGAAGATCCATCCGGCAGAGCCTCCCGGCACTACCTCTACGGCACCCGTGTCCTCATTAACCTGCGCAGCTCATTTGCCCCGCTATGCCTCGTCCTTGCCCAGTTGGATATCAATGACCTCCAGTCCTCCTTTACCCGCCTGCATTCCTACAAAGGCCAGTCCTATGCCCTCTTAGATGCAGATAATGGCTTGCTGTCGTCCTCTGACAGTTTTCCGCTGGAAACCATGTCCAGCCGGATGCCTGCCCCCGGAACCTCCGAGGCGTCGTCCGAAGCGCCTTATACTTATGTAAACTTCAAAGATAACATAAATTTCAAAGGAAACGGCTATTTCTTCCATATGGTGACCGATCATTCTACCGGCCTGTCCTGTGTGATATCCACTCCGGCCGCCGTAATCTCCTATATGCCGCTGGTAATGATCCTGGTGTCCCTGCTGCTTCTGCTCTTTCTGATCATCCTCTTCGTCCAGTACACCTTCCGCGGTATCTCGAAACCGATCGAGACCCTGGTGTCCGCCTGCGGAAAGATCGGACAGGGGAATTTCTCCGTCCGTGTCGGGATTCCTCCGGATGCGGAGCTGGGATATCTGACCAACTCTTTTAACCAGATGGCCGGACAGGTGGAGCATCTGATCAATACAGTTTACTTAAAGGATATTGCAGAACGCGATTTGGAGCTTCAGATGCTCCGTAATCAGATTAATCCTCATTTCCTTTACAATACGCTGGAAAGCATGCGTATGGCGGCCTACACGGAAGGCGCCCACGATATCTCCCAGATGTGCCTGCTGCTGGCCGATGTCCTGCGCTACGGGGTCTCCTCACCGACCGAGCTGGTGACTCTGAAGGAGGAAATTGAGCATTTAAAGGAATATATTACACTCCAGCAGTACCGCTTCCACTACGCCGTGAAGATCAATGTCATGGTGAGCCAGGACTTATATGAATTCCTGTCATTAAAACTCATGTTCCAGCCACTCGTGGAAAATGCGCTGAATCACGGATTCGAGGGCTTTACAGGAAATGAACGGATCGGTATCTTCGGATATCAGAAAGAGGGAATCCTCTATTTTCAGGTAACGGACAACGGCGTGGGGATGGCGCCGGAACAGGTGGAGGCACTGAACGGCTATATCAGAGGTGAAAATGAGGCATTTACAAGCATTGGCTTAAAGAATGTGCACCGCCGGATCGAGCTATATTATGGAATCGGCTACGGGCTGACGATCGAGAGCCAGGAGGGACGCGGAACCTCAGTCTGCATTAAAATTCCGCTTACGTCTGCGAAGTGAGGCGTGCAGATGACAGGAATGAATTTTAAGACACGTTCCAGCAAGGAGGAGGAAAATCATGTATAAAATACTGGTGGTTGATGATGATCCCAACATCCGGATCGGACTGTCCCGGATGATTCAAAATGCTTATCCGGACACCGTTATTACGGACACCGCGGAAAATGGACGAATCGCCTACGATCAGGTGGTTAAGTTTCATTTTGATGCCGTCATCACCGACATCAAGATGCCCGTGTGGGGCGGTTTAGAGCTGCTCACTCATTTAAAGGAAGAATACGTCATCCCTCCGACACTGGTGCTGAGCGGATATGACGACTATAATCTGGTCCGCAGTTCCTTAAAGCTGGGAGCCATCGATTATCTGTTAAAACCGGTAAATGAGGGACTGCTCTTAAATGCCCTGGATTCTATCTTTAAGTCGCTGGAGATCAATTCCTTAAATCCACCGGCCCTGGAGGCCGATTTAAAGAATCAGATTCTTCTGGAGGGCTTCTTCGGATCTGCCCCGGTAGACGAGGAGAAGGAAGCATTTTTGAGGCGCAGCCACATCACCCTGGATACGCCCTGCCGCGTTCTGTACGTCGATATGTCCCACGGCCTCTATTCCCGCAAAAAAATCATCCGCAATTTTATTGAGACCCGCTTCGAGTCCTGCTTTCCTCCTTCATCCTCCTACTGCCCGATATACGGTGAGATCGGCCAGTACTGGATTCTGCTGCTTTTTGAACTGGGAGAGACCGCCAGATGCGCGGCCCTTACAGCCGCATTTCTAAAGCAGCTGGAAGACGAGGGACTTTTCGTAAGCGCCAGCTTAAGCCCTCTGCCCCTGGCCGACTTATCCTTTTTAAAGGCGGAATGCCTGCGGGGCTTTGAGCGGTATTTCTTCGACCTGCCCTATACGGCTGATTCAAAGGAGTGGACCGGCTCAAAGGAAGGAGAGCAGACCGGCATGAAGCGGCATACAACGGCGGAGCAGGAGCTTTTAGACTTAACGACCGCCGCGCTGGCCGAATACGATTATGCCGGCGCCCTCGAACACCTTTCCCGGCTGTTCGCGTACTTTAACAGCCGCCGCCCCCCAGTCGCGCATCTGCGCAGGACCTTATCCAACGGTATTTATGACCTGATGGGACGCAACGCCAACTTCATCCCGGTCGTCAGTCAGTCCAGCCTGACAGACTATGACATTCTGGCGCAGATCGAGGATGCTTCCAGCTTAAAAGAGCTTCAGACCTCCATGTTTGCCACGCTGAACTTTTATGTGGAAAAGGCCATGGATTCCCTTAATAATAAAGAGGACTTCGTCATAAAAAAGGCCAGGGAATATATCCGGAATAATTACAGGGATACCATTACCCTGAACGATGTGTCCGCCTATGTATACTTAAACCCGAATTATTTCAGTACTCTGTTCAAAAGCAAGACAGGAATCACCTTCCGCCAGTACCTGCGGGATTTCCGCATCCAGACCTCCAAGGAGCTGATCCGCCAGGGAAACTTGAAAGTCTATGAGGTGGCCGACGCGGTGGGCTATCCCGAACCGGCGCATTTTGTGCGGGCATTTAAGGAGGTGGAGGGCATCAGTCCTACGGAGTATAAAAATTCATTGTGATTTGTATCAATTGCTATTTCTACGATTTACAAAATCAAAAAACCGGAAGCATGAAAGGATCGGTATCCCTTCCTGTCTTCCGGTTTTTAATTATTTACGTTTGTCTCATAAGCAGTCTAATAGAAAACCTCAGAATCCTACACAACGCCCTGAGCCATCATAGCTTCCACAACCTTCTCAAATCCCGCGATATTGGCGCCGGCCACATAGTTGCCCTTTACGCCATATCTCTCAGCCGCATCCGCTGCTTTCGCGTAGATGCCTACCATGATGCCGTGAAGCTTCTCATCCACTTCCTCAAATGACCAGGAAAGTCTTAAGCTGTTCTGGCTCATCTCCAGTGCGGAAGTCGCCACGCCGCCTGCGTTAGCTGCCTTGCCAGGCATAAACATCATGCCGTTCTCCTGGAAGAAGTCCGTTGCTTCTCTTGTAGAAGGCATGTTAGCGCCCTCTGCCACTGCGAAGCATCCGTTTGCCTTTAAGGCCTTTGCATCGTCTAAATTCAGTTCGTTCTGCGTCGCACATGGAAGAGCGATGTCACATGGAATGCTCCAGATTCCCTTTCCTTCTGTATAAACAGCGGTAGGAACTGCATCCACGTACTCTTTGATACGTCCCCGGCGAACCTCTTTGATATCCTTGACAATATCAAGCTTAATGCCGTCTTTATCGTAAATGTATCCGTTGGAATCGCTTAATGCAACCACCCTGGCGCCCAGCTGCTGTGCCTTCTCTGTCGCGTAGATTGCCACGTTGCCGGATCCGGATACGACTACTGTCTTTCCAGCCAGTTCATTTCCGTTGTGCTTCAACATCTCATCTACAATGTATACGAGGCCATAGCCAGTCGCCTGTGTACGTGCCAGGGAACCGCCGTATGTTAAGCCCTTACCGGTCAGAACGCCTTCATATAAGCCGGTCAGTCTCTTATACTGTCCGTACATATAGCCGATCTCTCTAGCGCCTACGCCGATATCGCCGGCCGGAACATCCTGATCTGCACCAATGTACTTGTAAAGCTCTGTCATGAAGCTCTGGCAGAATGCCATAACCTCTCTGTCAGATTTACCCTTTGGATCAAAGTTGGAACCACCCTTGCCGCCGCCGATCGGAAGTCCTGTTAAAGAGTTTTTAAATACCTGCTCAAAACCTAAGAATTTTAAGATACCCTGGTTTACGGACGGATGAAGACGTAAGCCTCCCTTATACGGTCCGATTGCGCTGTTGAACTGCACGCGGTATCCCTTGTTGACCTGTACCTGCCCGTTGTCGTCAACCCACGGAATACGGAAGGAAATGACTCTCTCCGGCTCTACGAGACGCTCTAAGAGTGCCATCTTACGGTACTTCTCCTCATTAGCGTCAATGACCAGTCTCAAAGAATCCAGCACTTCCTTTACTGCCTGGTGGAATTCGGCTTCTCCCGGATTCTGTTTTACCACTCTCTCATAAACTTCATCAACATACGACATAGATTTTTCCTCCTTGTGATTTTCCACATTTACCATACGACTTCACATCAGTGAATATTGCTTCCAAAAGGGCAAAAAGGGGCCAGAACATACGTTCCGGCCCCTTTGCCTTTTGTAACTGATAGAAATTATAGCAAGTAAAGATTATAAAGTCAATAATTACCAAAACTTTATTTTATTAATTTCAGCTAAATTTAAACTGCTTATTATTATTCCCTTCCCACTTTTAATACCATGGCAAAATTGTTAACTATATATCATTTTTAGTTGACATCTTTTCATATGCATGATACAATTTTTTAATAAAATTCTTACCATAACTATAGATAATTTAGGAAGGGAGTTTCTATCATGATATTACCAAACACTACTAACACTGCCGCACCATCAAGACGCATTACCACGAGAGATTTAGTATTTGCGGGAATGATTGCAGCCATTCTTACTATTATATCACAGATATCAGTCCCCATGCCTACCGGAGTTCCCATAACAATTCAGGTATTTGGAATCACTTTAATTGGTGTCACATTTGGATGGAGACTGGGACTTTACGGCTCTCTGGTCTATATACTCCTTGGCGCTGCAGGTCTTCCTATCTTTGCAAACTTCCGCGGTGGTTTCTCCGTTCTGGTTGATTTCACAGGAGGATATATCTGGTCCTGGCCGATCATGGCTGCATTATGCGGCCTTCATATTAAATCAGAAAATAAGAAACTGGAATCTGCGTCTATTTTTCTTTTTTCATTTATTGGATTGGTTATTAATGAGACAGCCGGCGGGATGCAGTGGGCAGCTCTGGCCGGTGACATGTCTGCATGGGGAGTATTTACCTATTCTATGACAGCATTTGTACCAAAAGATATTGTACTTACCATTCTGGCAGTTATCTTTGGTATTCAGCTCCGTAAAACACTGAAACGTGCAGGTATAACCAGATAAGTAACAGTTCAGGCGATATCATCCATTGACTTTCCGCTCTGCATCTGCTATGATTTCCTGAATACAACCGTGATATAGTTCATGATTATAGATAGAAAGAAGGCTTTTCACGCATGATTCAGGAAATTGCACCCCACCGCTTCCGGAACGAATTTTATATTAAAACTCCATCTCCGGACAGTTATATTCTATATTTCCAGGATGGTTCCATCCTGCTAAATCATACTGATTCATTAAAGATCCCTAAATTTTCCGAACTTATGGCTGCGGATGGCGGCTCCGTATCCGGCCACTGCGACTATCTCTTTTCCATCGATGATAAAGAATACTTTTTGATTGATGAAACCGCCATATCTCTGTCCGGAAACGAGACACTGGCGCTCTATCCCACTTCGGTAATCCGTGATTTAGAACCGCTGTGGATTTCATTTGCAGCTGCCAACGGCGCAGAACTCCACCGATTCTACCGCAATAACCGTTTTTGCGGCCGCTGCGGTACAGCAAACATGAAAAGTAAAAAAGAACGTTCCATGGTCTGCCCTTGCTGCGGCAATACCGTCTATCCCAAGATTGCACCGGCCGTCATTGTTGCTGTCACTGATGGTGATAAGCTTCTCCTCACCAAATACGCTGGCCGTGAATATACCCGCTATGCCCTGGTAGCCGGCTACACGGAATTCGGTGAAACACTGGAGGAAACCGTCCGGCGCGAGGTCATGGAAGAAGTCGGACTGAAAGTAACAAATATCCGCTATTATAAAAATCAGCCATGGGCTTTCAGTGACTCCATGCTGGTTGGTTTTTTCGCTGAGCTGGATGGTTCTCCACAAATTCATCTGGATGAAACAGAATTATCCACAGCAGTCTGGATGAAACGCGAAGATATCCCCGGAGACTACACGAATGTAAGTCTGACTCATGAGATGATTCTTTTATTTAAGAACGGGCTGGCTTAGCCCTTAATCTCTTCAACTTTTACTTTTCTGTCTTCCCGCAGGGAAAGTGTCGCTGCATCTGCTGTTGCAATCGCCGCCCGTGCAGCTTCTCCTGTCAATAACGGTTTATATTCCTCGGAAGCCTCCTCACCATGCATAATACCATTAAAAAACTTCATCTCTTTTTTCATGATGCTGTGCAGCCACATAGGAGGTTTCTTTCCCGGATGACCATACATAATAGCACCATCCATCTCCAGACCGTTGTATATCCGTGTTCTGTCATCATCCTCCTCTCTGCTTTCATGCACCAGAAAATACTCCTCTGTTCCGTCCGCATGCTTTAAGGTCATCTTCACATTTGCCATATCGATTCTGATCGCGCCTTCTGTTCCCTGAATCATCAGATAATGCTCCGGCCAGTGGAATGCAGAACCGTATTCCATAAAAGCATACGTATTATTTCCAAACTCCATGGAAATAAGAAGCATATCATCCTCATCCCCAAACCGAGGACCGCTATGTGCCACATTTCCTCCCGTCATCGTAACTTCCGTTGCAGGCCCCATTATGAATTGAATACAATCAAGTTCATGAATATGGTGATAGAGATGCCCCCCCGATTTTGCGCGGATCTTTTTCCAGCTGATGCTCTCCTGCGGCTCTTCCCAACCATTTCTGGCCGCATGACAGTACAGTACCCTGCCGATTTTTCCCTCGTGGATTAGCTGTTTCGCTTTATGTACACCATTGAAAAAATTCATTACATGACCGGCCATAAATACAATGCCGCTGTCCTGAGCCGCTTTTACCATCTGATCACAATCCTTATAAGACAGTGCAATCGGTTTCTCACAGAACACGTTCTTTTTGTAGCGTGCCGCCATCAGAACCGGATCGCGGTGTAAATAATTGGGTGTTGCCACAATTAACGCATCCACATCAGGGCGTGCACACAGTTTTTCCAGGTCTGTTTCTACATCACACCCTAATTCCTCTGCTGTCTGTACCGCATTTTCAGGATCAAGTACTGCCGCAATCCTGGCTCCTTCCTGATCCTTCATAATTCTGGCCAGTTCCGCCCCAAAATATCCGGTACCTACAATTCCATATCCAATTGTATCCATAATTGTTACTTCCTCCATTCATTTATTTTAGTATCCCTGTAAACTTAACCCTACTTAATCGACCCTTGTGAAAGTCCGCCCGCAATTTTTTTCTGAATCAGCATAAAGAAAATAATGGATGGCACTACTACGAGAACAGAGGCTGCCATCATGGTTCCCCAATCCAGAATTTCCTGGCCTTCTAATGATTTTAAGGCTATGGAAACCGTCATTTTACTGGTACTGTTAGTCATAATCAAAGCATATAACAGCTCATTCCACGCATTAATAAACGTATAAATCGCCACAGCAACAAGTCCCGGTGCAACAATAGGAAGCGCTACATTGACAAATACCTGTATTTTATTTGCTCCATCCACCCTGGCTGCTTCCTCAATCTCTAACGGAACCGTTTGAAAAAAACCTACCAGAAGCCATATTGCATAGGGAACGGAAAATGACAAATATACGATTACAAGTCCAATACGCGTATTCATAAGTCCCGCTTTTCCCATAATAATAGAATACGGTACAGCCAGCAATATTGGGGGAAACATATAAGTTGTAATTAACACCCTTGTCATAAGCTTACCGAAACGAGGGTAGAACCTTACAATTCCATAAGCTCCCAAAGCAGAGATGGTAATGGTAATCAAAGTAGATGAAAATGCAATTATTATACTGTTTCCAATATTGTTTAAGAAACCAAGATTTATCAGCACATTCTTAAAATTATCAAGTGTAACGGCACTGGGAATCAGTTTGGTCGGATTGCTTAAAAGCTCTCCCTGTTTTTTAACAGAGCAAAGCACAATCCAAAGAAGTGGAAACACTGCCATCACAGAAAGAACCGACAGATAAAGATAACTTATTGTATCGCCAACCCATCCACTTTTTAAACGTTTGTGCTTTTCCATCATGCCCCCTCCTTATCCCATTTATCAAGCAGCTTAAAATATAAAAGGCAAATTACCAGAAGGAACATCAGAAGCAGTACTGTAACCGCCGATGAGCGTCCTAACTGCTTAAGCCCCCATCCCACATTATAGGCATAAATCGGAACCGTCTCTGTTAAGTTTGCAGGTCCGCCGCCTGTAATTAAAAATATTGTGTCAAAATTATTGAAAACCCATATCGTCCTGAGAACCACCAAAAGCCCTACAACTACACGGATGTGAGGAATCGTAATATGCAGAAAGGACTGCCAGGGCGCTGCACCGTCTATCTGTGCTGCTTCGTATTGATCCCTGGGAACCGTTTGGAGGGCACTTAAGACATTTACCATAATAAGTGGTGCTCCAAACCAGATATTGATCATAACCAAAGTACCAAATACAAGGGATTCATTACTTAGAAACTGAGGCGTAGACTGACAGATTCCAATCTGTACCAAAAGATTGGGAAGAAAACCGTATACTCCGCTTAAAATCCATTTCCATGCAAGTGCAATAACAATAGAGGGGAATGCCCATGGAATAATAAGTGCTGTCCGGAACAGACCCTGACCCTTTTTTATCCGATTTAGAGCCAGCGCTGCTGTAAATCCCACTCCAATCTGTCCAAGCAGAGAAAACACTGTCCATTTAATTGATGTCAGGAATGCTCCTGTAAATTCTTTATCTGACAGAATTTTTATGTAATTATCAATTCCAACAAACTTGTAATTCTGCTTAATCAGATGCTTGCTGGTAAAGCTATAAAAAACACTTGATAAAACAGGATAGAGCAATAACCCTATAACGACTGCAAGAGCCGGCAGTAAAAACAGGAAACCGGATATCCGATTCCAGTTCAGCAACTTTTTTTTCTTCATGGCAACGCTCCTTTAAGATAAATCGGGGCGATGTATCCGCCCCGTTTCATCAACTTGTTAATCATTCCAATGTTTCAAAAAGCTCGTTCAGCTTATCTTCTGCCGCTTTAGCCGCTTCCTCCACAGGCGTTCCCTTCAGTATAATTTCCTGGAACATATTCTCAATTACACCCTGACTTGTAAGCAGACCTGCCTGCGGCTTAGGACCGTATTCCATTCCGATTGCAGTTCCGGTTCCAACCGCATCTGAGATTACCTTCATTTCATTAGAAAATTTCTGAATCATCGGATCAGAAAGAAACTCTTCATTTGATGCAATGTCCTTAAGTGCAGGCAGCATGCCTACAGGAACAGACTGAAGGAACGGAACGTAGTATTCCGGCTGATACAGAAACTTAATAAATGCTTCGCAAATCTCGGGATGCTTTGAATTTTTCCATATTACCATAGGAATATTAGAGGTTTCATATCCTCTCTGCTCATCACCCTTGTTTATTGTTGGCATTGGAGCGCACGCTACATAATCCAACAGCTCCGGTGCATTAGTATCAACACCGCCAATCTGGAAACCGGAATTAAAATCAAATGCATTTTTTCCAGTATAGTACAGTGTGGCATGATCCAAAACGTTATAGTTAATTGATTCAGCCGGCGAACAATCTTTATACATCTTAACCCAATAATTAATGCCGTCTATTGCTGCCTGGCTAGTTAAATTAGCGGTTCCATCCTCTTTAATAAGAGTTTCATTCGCGCTTCTAACATAAAAATTCAAATAACGCGTCGCCATCATATCATTGGTACCCAGAGGAACCGAACAGCCGTAGACCGATCCGTTTTCTCCGTCTGAAATGGTTTTCGCGGCTGTGTATAATTCATCCCAGGTAGTAGGCACCTCAAGATTATACTTATCAAGTATATTGGTAAAATACCACATTACCTGCGCATGAGAATAGATTGGAATCGCATAGCAACTGCCGTCCACCGTCATTTCCTTAATTGGTGCTTCATAAAAACGATCTCTACCTATCTTATCAATCAGATTATCCATCGGTAAAATGGCATCCGCATCAATCATTTCTACAACATGGTTCGGAAGAGCAGTACTCATATCCGGCACATTACCCGATGCAAGACCGGTTGTCCATTTTGTATAAAAATCCGGCCAGGAAAATGTCTCAATCGTGATTTTAACATCTGGATTTTCTTTCATAAAATCATTCGCGGCTGCCTGAATGGTATCCAGGCGTCCCCCCTGTGTAAAGGAATGCCAAAACGTAATCTCACCTTTTAAGGGTTCTTCTCCTGGATCTTCTTTCACTGTTTCTGCTGTTTCCTCTTGTTTTGCGTTGTTTTCTGCCGTTGTCGCAGGTGTTGAGGTGTTGCTGCTGCAAGCTGCCAGACAGGCAATAATCGGGAGTGTCAAGAGCAACGATAATGACTTTTTCATAATTTTCTCCTTTTTTATTTATTTTTTTTGTGCATTTTTATGTATTTATCATAATCTATCTTGGCACCTGCATACAAGATGTAAATCGCTTAAAATTAGCATAAAACAATTAATATTTAAACGTATGTGGCTATTTTCTTTTAAATTCTACCGTACTGCCTTCTCTGGATACCTTACGATATTCCTGAGGAGAAATTCCGAAAACCGAATGAAACGTACGGGTAAAATAATTGGGATCATTATAACCCAGGTCATATGCAATATCTGATATTCTTCGTTCTGACGCCAAAAGTTCCCGGGATGCAGTCAGCATGCGGAGCTCTTTAATATAATCTCCAGGAGATTTTCCTGTTTGTATTTTAAAAAGACGACGCAGTGAAGATTCACTGACTTCCGCAATACTGCAGAGAAGCTTTAAATCCAGAGGATCCTTTGGATGTGCTACTATATAATCCTCTACAGCCTGTATTCTTGGATCCCTGCTGACATTACCAGACTTTCTTGCACGCTGCTGCAGTTTCTCAATTGTATATGCAGTTGAATTTAGTTCAAGTTGAGACTGCTGCCTTTTTTCCCCCCGCTCTGTCAGCCATGCAATAATCAGCTCTAGATATCCTCTAATTTTAAACATTTTCCCAATGCTTTTATTAAAGCTTGCAGTCTCATAAATCTCTCTGAAATAAGACAAAACCCTTTCATCTTCCGCCTCTGTCACATCCAACACATTAAAATAGTTCGATAAAAAATCATTATTCTTAAGTTGTATAGTCGTTACAAAACGGATACTCATAAATTTAAAATCATCGGTAAATGCTTTACAGTCAAGAGTTGTCCCCTGTGGGATATAAACTACCTGATTAGGTTTTACATTATGTCTTCGTCCATCCAGAACAAATTCACCTTCGCCTGCCAGAATATAACGAAGCAGCCCATATGGCAATACTGTTGTAGGGTAGATCCACATTCGTGTGAATGAATATACATCAACATAAATAAAGTTAAAACGAAGTGAATAGATAAGTGAATGATTCTCCTCCATTGTACCTCTCCTTAATAATTCGATTGAAATATAGTTGTTTTGTCTTGATTATAATCAAAATATTACTATCGGTAAAGTTATTTTATGACTATAATAGTTTAAAAGGAGGTGTGCTATCATGCCAAAAGAACTATTTTCAGAAGCTCAAGCCTTTTCTTGTTATCCATCATCACATGAAATTGACAAATGGGCCTCTGATTTACTAAAGAAAAGTCAGAATATGAAAACGGAAGTGTCCATTTTACCAAACTCACCAATCCGTATCGAGTTTGGTAACAACCCCTGTACTCTTCAGAATAAATTTATTCAATTTAAAACTGAAGAAAAACGACGTACTTTTTATGGTTACTGGCAGCCATCTATAAGCTCTCCTGCCCCGCTGCTAATAAACCTGCCGGGTTACGGAGGTTTCATAAACCTTCATCCACAGCTTGCAGACATGGGGTACCATATACTTCACATATCGCCTCAGGGTTATGTTAGTCCCTCCGGTCCAGATACTTCAAAGACAGCACCGGATGGAAACTGGCCTGTACTTCATAATACAATAACGGGCAAACCGGGAGGTTACGAAGACTGGCTTACAGACTGTTTACTGGCAATACGCTGGGCAGTCTTGCAGCCTGATGTCCTTCCTGACCGGCTCTCTGTCTTTGGAACCAGCCAGGGCGGAGGAACTGCCCTTTTACTGGCATCTATTTTGGGATCGGCAGTTCGATGTGTCTGCGCAGACATTCCTTTCCTGACTAATTTTCCGTCCTCCAGGCTGAAAGGAAACGCTTACGGCATATTAAGTCCATATCGTCAATCTGTACCCGAGGATATCTTCTGGAATCGGTTGGGATATATCGATACGCTTTCTCATGCCCATCGGCTGCATATACCGGTCATGCTTTCAGGAGGCGGTCAAGATGAAGTTTGTCCTCCCGATACGGTAGAAAGCCTGTTTACAAAACTATCATGTACCAAACAGTACACACGTCTCGAACATGGGGTTCATACTCATTCTCGGGAAAGTATGGTTTTATTTGGAGCTTGGCTTCGGTTATTTGCTTAATTTATATAACACAAAGGGCCGCCCCGCGAATCGGGTACGGCCCTTTGCCACCTATTTAAACTTATTTACCGTAGTAAGCCTTTAAATACATCTCTTTGAGCTCGCTCATCAGCGGATATCTCGGGTTAGCCCCGGTACACTGATCATCAAATGCCTGCTCTACCATAGCATCTAACGTATCTAAGAAGTACTTCTCATCTACACCATACTCTTTGATCGTCTTCTTAATTCCTACTGCCGCTTTTAATTCTTCAATCTTATCGATAAATTTCTTCAATACTTCAGCATCATTCTTTCCCTGAATTCCGCAGAAACGTCCGCATTCCGCGTATCTTGCAAGTGTATGCGGATATTCATACTGCGGGAAAGTGCCCATCTTGGTTGGTACTTCAGATGCATTGAATTCCATAACCAGAGTGATTAACAAAGCATTTGCAACACCGTGTGGAAGGTGATGGAATGCCCCCAGTTTATGAGCCATGGAGTGGCATACCCCCAGGAATGCATTATTAAATGCCATACCAGCCATACAAGAAGCATCAGCCATCTTGCATCTTGCCTCAACATTAGATCCGTCATTATAAGCTGTCGGCAGGTATTCCAGTACATTCTTCATAGCCTTTAACGCAAGGCCGTCTGTATAATCAGAAGCCATAACAGATGCATAGGCTTCCAGAGCATGAGTCAGAACATCGACACCGGAAGCGCTTGTTAAGCCCTTCGGCTGGCTCATCATGTTATCTGCATCGACAATAGCCATCTTAGGCATTAATTCATAGTCAGCCAGCGGATATTTAACGCCTGTATCCTGGTCTGTAATAACTGCAAAGGAGGTAACCTCGGAACCAGTACCGGAAGAGGTCGGGATCGCGATGAAGTATGCTTTCTCACCCATCTTCGGGAAGGTGTAGACTCTCTTACGAATATCCATGAAACGCATAGCCATATCCTGGAAGTCTACTTCCGGATGCTCATACATAACCCACATGATCTTGGCTGCGTCCATAGCGGAACCGCCGCCCAGAGCAATGATGGTATCCGGTTGGAATGCTCTCATAGCCTTTGCACCTGCCTGTGCGTTGGCAAGCGTCGGGTCTGGCTGTACATCGGAGAATACCGTGTATACGATGCCCATTTCGTCTAATTTATCTGTAATCGGTTTTGTATAACCATTCATGTAAAGGAAGGAGTCTGTTACAACGAATGCTCTCTTCTTGCCATATACATCCTTTAATTCGCTCAGTGCAACAGGCATACAGCCTTTTTTGAAGTAAACCTTTTCAGGATTTCTGAACCACAGCATGTTCTCTCTCCTCTCGGCAACGGTCTTGATATTTAACAGATGTTTTACACCTACGTTTTCAGATACGGAGTTTCCGCCCCAGGAACCACAGCCTAATGTCAGGGATGGAGTCATCTTGAAGTTGTAGATATCACCGATACCGCCATGAGAAGATGGAGTGTTGATCAGGATACGGCACGTCTTCATAGCCTCGGCATGCTTCATGATTTTCTCATGCTCGTTTACATTTACATAAAGGGATGCCGTATGTCCATAACCGCCGTCAGCAACCAGCTGAGCTGCTTTTGCAAGCGCCTCGTCGAAATCCTTTGCCTTATACATGGCAAGAACCGGAGACAGCTTCTCATGTGCAAATTCTTCATCTATATGAACGGAATCAACCTCGCCGATTAAGATCTTGGTCGCTTCCGGTACCTCGACACCTGCAAGCTTTGCAATTGTGTAAGCCGTCTGTCCAACAATCTTGGCATTTAAAGCGCCGTTGATGATGATGGTCTTACGAACCTTCTCAATCTCATCACCCTTTAAGAAGTAGCAGCCTCTTGCCGCAAATTCTTTTCTCGCTTCATCATATACCTTTTCCAGAACGGTAACGGACTGCTCGGAAGCACAGATCATACCGTTATCAAAGGTCTTGGAATGGATAATGGAGTTTACTGCCAGTTTAATATTAGCTGTATCGTCGATGATAACCGGTGTATTGCCTGCGCCTACGCCCAGTGCCGGTTTTCCTGAAGAGTAAGCAGCCTTAACCATTCCAGGGCCGCCTGTGGCCAGAATGATATCTGCGCTTCTCATAACTTCGTTTGTTAATTCCAGTGAAGGAACATCAATCCAGCTGATGATGCCTTCCGGAGCGCCGGCCTTAACAGCTGCCTCTAAAACTACCTTTGCTGCTGCAATAGTACAGTTCTTAGCACGCGGATGTGGGGAAATGATAATCGCGTTTCTTGTCTTTAAAGAAATCAGTGTCTTAAAGATCGCGGTTGAAGTCGGGTTTGTTGTAGGAATAACAGCCGCTACGATACCGATCGGCTCTGCCAGCTTCTTAATTCCGTATGCCTTATCTTCTTCAATAACACCGCAGGTCTTTGTATCTTTATAGGCATTGTAGATGTACTCGGCTGCGTAGTTGTTTTTGATAACCTTATCTTCCACAACACCCATGCCGGTTTCTTCCACTGCCATCTTGGCGAGAGGGAGTCTCATTTTATTGGCTGCACTAGCTGCTTCATAGAAGATCTTGTCCACCTGTTCCTGTGTGAAGGTTGCAAATTCTCTCTGAGCTTCTCTCATTGCTTCCATCTTTGCAACCAAAGCGTCTACATTGTCAATGATTTCCGGAACTTTTACCTGTTCTTCTTTCTTTGCCATCCTGACTTACCTCCAGTTTTTTTAATAAGTTTAATAGGTTTTTTTTATGTTCGATATTTTTTTAACGAACTTTGTAGTATCATTATATGATTTCGTTAAATAATTGTCAATAATATATTTGACAAAAAAATAACAATATCACCCCCGTTTTTATTCAAATCTAATAAATACTTTTATACTGATATATTTTCCAGATACAGCCAGCCGTTTTACCAGTGATTTGCCCCCTTTCTCAGCACAGCCAGCTCCGCAACGGCCTTGTTATACTGCTCTTTATCAAAGGTCAGCTTTCCTTTCGTGATCCCGATCATGCCGGTATCCTTTAACTTCTTAACAGTTCTGTTCAAGGTCTTAATATTGATTCCCAGTTCCTCCTCCAGCTGATTCCTGGTAAATGGAACTGTAATGCTCGTCTTATTTCCCGTCATATGCTTATCGGCGTACTGTACCAGATACTCCAGAAGCAGAAAGTTCGGCGGATAGAACAGCGTCGCCCCATTCTTCGACGAGGAACGGTACAGCTTAAACGCCACCTTGCTGGCTATTAAATAGAGAAGATCAATATCTTCCTTAATCCACCGCTCAAAATCCTTCCTCGGCATCTGGAGAAGAACACATTCCGTAATGGTCTCCAGGGTGACAGAGGTCCGCTCCTGCCCCGCCAGGATTGTTACCTCGCCCACAAAATCTATGGCCTCGTTCTTCTCAATCATATATACGTTACCGTTTTCAAATTCATTGATGGCCCGGTGATCTCCGCAGCAGACAAATGCAAAATAGTCCAGCTCGTAATTCTTCTGGTGGATAATCTGTCCCGGCGGTATCACCTTAATGACACTGCGGGCCTTGATATCCGGCGGCATATGTTTGATATACGCCTCAAGCTTTGGCGCTCGTTTCAGCAATTCCTCCCAATTCATGTTCCGGCTCCTTTTCCGATGTTTTCGCTTCTTTTATTATACAGCGCGAAAAAACAAATGTAAAATATTGATACCAAAAACAGAAATAAAATAATTTTCAGAATTGCTTGACAATTTTTTCGTACTATGATATCATGATAGAGTATTTTAATGAGATTTTGATTCACATATTTTTGTAAGTCATTATTTGTTAATAATGCTTTACAAAAATATGTGATTTTTAGTTTCAGAACAAATATAATAATATTATATTAGGAGGTACCTCATGAATAAGGGTACAGTAAAATGGTTTAACAGCTCAAAGGGTTATGGCTTCATCACAAACGACGAGACAGGAGAAGAAGTTTTCGTTCATTTTTCCGGAATTATGACAGATGGTTATAAGTCTCTGGAAGATGGCCAGAGAGTTACTTTTGATACCACTCAGGGCAACCGTGGAATCCAGGCTGTCAACGTATACGCAGCTTAATCAGTTTCAGATTCTGAACTGATTCAAAAAAGGTTTGTACAGAGCAACGGGTACTCCCCGTTATCTGTACAGACCTTTTTTTATTGCCTGTTTATTCATCAAATCTCCTACAATTTAGTACTATCTTATAATTATAAAAACATTTTCCCCTATTTTTGTGCAAAATATCTCATTTGTCCTTTTTTATCTGCTTCTCTTCCGCTAGAATGAAGCTATCAAACATATTTGAAGCGAATGTTACCATTTTACCAAAAGGAGCGTAAGTGTATGAAAAAAGAAACCTTCCAGTATTCCTCCCTAAAGGAGCGGATTAAGACAGAGTACCGTGTGTACATCATAGCCTTTATCTTTATCCTGATTGCAGACAGCATCGGCCAGATTAAGATTCCTCTCGGCCCCGGAATGCTGATCCTGTTCCCGATCTTCTACTCTCTCTTCATGGGTATTTTATCAGGACCGCAGATATTAAAGGTCATGAAAGAAAAAGAAGTAACCGCAGCGTCAAAGCTGGTAATCGTGGCTATCTGCCCCTTTATCGCAAAGCTCGGCATCAATGCAGGCGCCAGCCTTTCAACGGTTATTCAGGCCGGTCCCGCTCTCTTACTGCAGGAAATCGGCAACCTGGGAACGATCTTCCTCGCTCTGCCATTTGCACTTCTCCTCGGCTTAAAGCGTGAGGCAATCGGAGCAACACATTCCATCAACCGGGAAACCAATCTGGCCCTGATCACAGATATGTACGGACCGGATTCACCGGAAGCCCGCGGCAGCCTATCCATTTACATAGTCGGCGGTATGATCGGAACCATTTATTTCGGATTTATGGCTACCATGGTAGCGGCTTTAAATATTTTCCACCCATACGCACTGGGAATGGCCTCCGGCGTCGGCGCCGGCATCATGATGGCGTCAGCTACGGCCAGCTTAACAGAGATTTACCCGGCTATGGCCGATAAGATTTCGGCGCTTGCCAGCACCAGTGAGACCCTTTCGGGAATCACCGGTATCTACGTTGCTATATTTATAGGAATTCCGCTTTGCAACAAGCTGTATGCGTTCCTGGAACCAAAGATTGCACGTCTGCGCGGAGAAAAATAAGGAGGACTGACGATTATGAGATATAAAGAATGGGGATTTTTACTGGTTATTGCCTGCCTTGGCATCATGACGGCAAACTTTGTTGGATTTAAGGTAGCATTTCTCGACTCTCTGCCGGGTGTATGCGTGCTCCTTGTCATCTCCTGCATCGGAGTTGTATTAAGCAAGATTATACCGTTAAAGCTTCCTATCGTGGCCTACTGCTCGATTGTGGGACTCTTAGCGGCATGTCCGATCTCACCGATCTCTTCCTTTGTAATTGAGTCCGCCAACAAGATCAATTTCACGGCTCCTCTGACCATGGTTGGCGCGTTTGCCGGTATTTCCATCGGAAATGAGATTAAGGCCTTCGCAAAACAGGGCTGGAAGATGATAATCATCGCTCTACTCGTCATGACAGGAACATTCTTCGGCTCCGCCCTGGTTTCTAACATTGTTCTGTCTCTGACTCACGCAATTTAGACGTTGTAGTTCACAGACCGGGAAGCAGAGACCGACCGGGCTGTGAACTGCAACATTTAATTTGTTACAACTCGTATGAATTTTGGAGATTATTATATGAAAGAACTCATCTATGATATATTGATTCAAAATACGCGCATCCTGACACCGGATATGACCATTCGCTCCGGTGTAGATGTCGCCATAAAAGACGGTATGATTTCCTCGATCTGCTGCTCTGGCTCCCTCTCCTGCCCGGAGGCGGAGCAGACTGTAGACGGGAGCCGCCTCCTCTGGATGCCTGGCCTGACAGACGGTCATATGCACACCTGTCAGCAGCTGCTTCGCGGAAAGATTCTGGATGCTCTGCCGATGATCTGGACACGGATTATGCTTCCCTTTGAAAGCACGCTGACTCCGGAGGCCGTATCCTTAAGCGCCGCTCTCTGCTCCCTGGAAATGATCCGCGGCGGTACTACCTCCTTCCTCGATGCGGGAGGAATTCATATGGATGAAGCAGCCAAAATTTACATAAAATCTGGTCTGCGAGGCGCACTTACGCTGTCTACCATGGATGATACGAAAGTTCCTGATTCCATGAGGGCTGACGCGGCAGAATCCATTTCCCGTTTAAATGAGTACTACAACACCTGGAACGGCTCCGGCGACGGAAGGCTGAGCGTTTACTACTCTCTCCGCTCCCTGATTTCCTGTTCCGAGGAACTGATTCGCGGTGTATTTGAGGCGGCCTCAGAGCGCAGCGCCATGGTGGAAGCTCATATGAACGAATATCCGAATGAGATCAACTACCACCTGGAGCGCTATCAGATGCGGCCTATGGAGTATTTAGACAGCCTCGGAGTGCTTTCAGACCATTTTGTCAGTGCACACAGCCTCCTGCTGTCAGAGCACGAGATTGAGGTTATGGCTGCTAACGGAGTTAAGGCAGTCCACTGCCCGTTCAGCAACTGCGGAAAAGGTGTCCCCAACACCCCAAGACTTCTGGAAAGCGGAATATCCGTGGCATTTGGAACGGATGGAACCGCACACGGAGGCATGAGCCTTTTCCAGGAGATGAAGATATTCCGCTCTATCATGAACATCCGTTACGGTGTCCCGGAATCCAACCCGGTAATTATGCCTGCAGAGACGATTCTCTCCATGGCTCTGGAAGGCGGAAGCTGTGCGCTCGGTTTACATAAAAAATTAGGTCAGCTGAAAGAAGGCTTCTGTGCCGATTTAATTGCGGTTGATTTAGATCAGCCTCATCTTTACCCTACAAATAATCTGGTACACACCCTGGTAGAAAGTGTTTCATCTCAGGATGTAATCCATTCCATCGCCGCAGGGAAATTTCTGATGAAGAACAGAGAAATTCTCACGCTGGACGAAGAAAAAATACGCTTTGAAGCGCATTCCTGGCTTACGAAAAACCATCTTATGGAGGACGAATTATGTTACCGGTAATAGCTGTAATGAACCTGATTGTTGGCACCCTGGTAGGAGTCTCCGGCATCGCCGGATTCCTGCTTCCCATTGTATTCACTGGATATTTAGGCATGGATTTAAGCCTCTCTCTGGCCTTGAGTTTTATCTCCTTTCTCACCTCGGGAATCATCGGTTCCTACCGCTATCAGAGGCAGGGACAGATGGATCTAAAATTTGGTGTTCTGGTGGGAATCGGAAGTATCGCGGGGGCGGTGCTCGGCGTCAAGCTGAATTTTATGATTCCTCTGACTACCGCTAAGATGTTTCTTTACCTGGTGGTGCTGGCGTCCGGCCTCTCTATCCTGGTTAAGAAGGATAAACCGGAGGCTGCTTCCTCTGGTGATTCATCTGCTGTTTTACCGTCCGGCTCTCCAGTTTATACCGGATTACTTGGCAACAAGCCATTCGTACTGCTGTTTGGTTTTATCACAGGCGCCATCTGCGCTCTTTCCGGTGCAGGCGGGCCGATTCTCGTCATGCCTATACTGGTTACGCTTGGAATGCCGGTTCGGACTGCTGTGGGTGTCAGCCTGTTTGACTCCATTTTTATTGCTCTTCCTGCCTGCGTGGGATATCTCTCCAATTGCCCGAAGGAGGGACTTCTCGTTCTCTGTCTAATCAGCTTTGTATGCCAGGCCATCGGCGTTTTCTTCGGAGCAGGACAGGCGGGACGAATAAATGTAAGGGTTCTTAAGAAGGGCGTGGCTGTTTTTTCAATTGCTATCGCGGTTTATATGATTATTGGATTGATTTAAGAACTTTGCATTCCTGCTAATCTATGATATACTAGGGTCACTGTAATCAATCAAAGGAGATTCTTGACCATGGGAATTATCATAGGAATTGACATCGGAGGAAGCACCACCAAAATTGTTGGTTTTGAGAATAATAACCTGAAAATTCCAACATTCGTGAAAGCTAATAATCCTATCGCATCTCTTTTCGGCGCGTTTGGGAAATTTATTTATGACAATGCAATACAGTTAAGTGATATAGAAAAGATCATGATTACAGGAGTCGGAAGCGCTAATGTGGAACAGCCGCTTTATGGCATCCCTACTTTCAAGGTAGATGAGTTTACCTCCAATGGTCTGGGAGGCCGCTACTTTACCGGTATGAATGATTTAATTGTGGTCAGTATGGGTACCGGCACCTCTTTTGTCCAGGTAAACGGCGATAAGATCGTACATACCGGCGGTATCGGTATCGGCGGCGGAACTATCATCGGATTATCCAGTTTACTTTTAAAGACACAGGAGATCAGCAAGATCATGGAGCTGGCCAGCGGCGGCGATTTAAGCCACGTAGATTTACAGATCTGTGATATATCCAAGGAAGCGCTTCCTGGACTCCCACTCACCGCTACGGCCTCTAACTTTGGCAAGGTAAGGAGTCAGGTCAGCGAAGAGGATATTGCCATTGGCCTCATTAATATGGTACTTCAGGCAATCGGAAAATCCGCCATTCTCTCCTCTCTCAATAGTGCGATTAACAACTTTGTTATGATAGGAAACCTCGCTAAGTTTCCTCAATGTAAGGATATTTTCTGTTCACTGGAGACGATGTTCGATGTACATTTTATTATACCGGAACAGGCAGAGTATGGCACTGCGATCGGAGCCGCTTTGACAGAGTCGCATCATGCGAATATGTCTCAGATATTGTTATGATATATACAATTACAAAACCCCATTTCATTTGTGAGGAACAATCTCCTCCTAAATGAAATGGGGTTTTTGCTTTAATGATATCCCAGTGCCTGCTCCAAAGCGTCTTTCTCTTCACTTCCCAGCAGCACATCTGTTTCTCCCCGCTCTACTTCTTTGATATAGACGTAGCAGCCTTCTCTGCTGTGTACAGAGTTTAAGACGAATCCAGTGTTGGTATAATCGAGAAGTGCCATGGCAAAACTTAAATTTCCGCCCATACCTTTGAAAGCATTGTATTTCACGAGACCAAATTTCTGGAAAGCGCTTCTGTAATTCTTATTCGTATTGCGGATTGAGTCTTTATTCGCACGGTCTTCCGCCTTCAGCGCCTCGATATCTCCCATCTGTTCCATGATGATTTCCTCAAGGGTTTCCGCGTCTTTCCCTCTCATAAAATAATCGTATCTGCGGTAAAGCCTTCTCATCTGAATCAGGCAGATGATTACGATAATCAACAATATTAGTGTAAGTACAGCCAACCCCAGAATAATATAGCCCGGGTCGACCGGCCATAAATCCATCATACTGTTATCCATTTCTTTCGTCCTCACTTCCATTACTACTATCTTATGGATTCTATCAATTCTACTATTCTTTCCAATTCTGACTCAGAATAGTACTCAATTTCTACTCTTCCTTTATTTTTATCTTTTCTGTTGATGCTTACTTTGGTGCCCATTGCTGATTTCATCCGCTCTTCCAGATCACGGAAAATCAATGCCAGACTCTCATCTTCCACATTCTTTTCCTTCGGATTTTTCTTCTTAGACAGTGATTTGACGATCTTTTCTATCTCACGGACGCTTAAGTTTTCAGCAATAATCTTGCCTGCCAGCTTATATTGAAGCTCGCCATCCTCTACAGTTAAGAGTGCGCGCGCATGACCTCCGGTTATCTGATTCTGAATCAGCATTTCCTGTACACGTTCATCCAGCTTCAGCAATCTCATACTGTTCGTAATGGTAACGCGGCTCTTACCGACTCTGGCTGCGATCTCCTCCTGCTTCAGTTCAAACTCCTGGATCAATCGCTGGTATGCTTTCGCTTCTTCAATAGGATTTAAATCTTCACGCTGTACATTCTCAATGAGAGCAATCTCCATTGTCTGCTGTTTCGTATATTCGCGGATAACGACCGGAACTTCTTTGAGACCAGCCAGTTTAGCGGCTCTCCAGCGGCGTTCACCTGCGATTATCTCGTAATAATCACCCTTTTTCTGTACGAGCAGAGGCTGTAAAACTCCATATACTTTCATGGATTCGGCCAGTTCCCCCATTGCTTCCTCATTAAAGTCCTTTCTGGGCTGTTCACGATTCGGTTCTATGGATGTTACCTTCACCATTAATTCCCTGCCAATGTCGCTGTCTTCTTCTTTTTTCTCCGGTTCCTGAGCCTTTTTACTCTTTGCCTGATGTTTTGCTTCCTGCTCTTCTGCCGCAGATTCCATCACTTCATCTCCAAATATTGCTCCAAGACCCTTTCCTAATCCTGTTCTTTTCGCCATAGCTATATATCTTCCCCTCTGCTAATTACTTCGGCTGCCAACAGCCGGTAACTCTCCGCACCTGCCGATCTGGAATCGTATAAGTTAATCGGCATTCCATGGCTCGGCGCTTCTGCGAGTCTGACGTTCCTCGGTATAATTGTTTTGTAAATATTTTGATTCAGATTATTTTTCACGCTTTCCACGACTTCCAGTGACAGATTTGTCCTGGCATCATACATGGTAAATACGACTCCTTCCATCTCCAGAGAAGGATTTAACTTCTTCTTAACCAGGTTGACTGTTTTAAGTACCTGATTTAGCCCTTCCAATGCATAATATTCGCACTGAATGGGAACCAATACAGTATTGGCGGCCGTCAGGGCATTGATCGTTAATAAGTTTAATGATGGTGGACAGTCTATGATGATAAAATCATAGTTGTTCTGGATTTTAGAAAGATATGTCTTTAGAAGAGATTCTTTGTTCTCTATTTCTAACAGCTCTATTTCAGCTCCTGCAAGATCTACATTGGAGGGCAGTAGATCCAAATTTTCCTGCATATTAGAAATGAGACATTCCTCAATATCACACTCTCCAACCAGCAAATCATAAACTGTTTTATCTATTTCGCCCTTCTCTATTCCAAGGCCGCTAGTGGCATTTCCCTGCGGATCGAAATCAACAGTTAGTACTTTCTGTCCTGATTCTGCCAGACATGCGGACAGATTAATTGCGGTCGTCGTCTTACCGACACCGCCTTTTTGGTTTGCAATTGCAATAATTCTACCCATTTTTATATTTCCTCTCCCTGTAACAACCGGAAATTACGGTTCAAAATAGAGTATAGCACATTTCAATTCTTTTTCCTATGCTTTATACGAAAAAAATAGAGAAATAGGATAAAAATGTTTCACGTGAAACATTTTGCCTAAGATTAAGAATTTTTTAATATGTTCCCCGTTGTAACTGGGATTCTATTATATTATAATAGGAATATATCTGTGCGGACTGGTGCACTGAATGGAGGAAATCATGAAAGCAATAAATAAATTACTCACACTGCTGACTCTGGCAGCCGGTGCTGCTACTGCTACTGCGGTGATAAATAAATGTATTAAAGTATCTGCCACCTCCAAAAATCTTCTGGCAGAATCAAAATCTCTTTGCTATAAATGGCGTTTTGGCAATATTCATTATACAAAAACCGGCACTGGAAAACCCATTTTATTGGTTCATGATTTGACTGCATTTTCCAGCGGCTACGAATGGACACAATTAGTTAACTATTTGAAGGATCAATATACGGTGTATACGATTGACTTACTTGGATGTGGACGCTCTGAGAAGCCAGATTTAACTTATACGAACTTCCTATACGTACAACTGCTATCGGATTTTATTAAGTCTGAGATCGGGCACCGGACTAATATTATCGCTACAGGTGCCTCCTCTGCTCTCGTGATTATGGCCTGTAATCAAGCTCCGGAACTGTTTGACCAGATCATGCTGATTAATCCGGACAGCCTTGTCACATGCAGCCAGATACCGAATAAGCATGCAAAGCTTTATAAGTTTATTCTCGATCTTCCGATTATTGGTACTTTGCTGTATCATATAGCCTCCAGTAAACAGGCGATTACGGAGGAATTTACAAGAGACTATTACTGTAACCCGTATTCGGTCAAGTCATCTTATGTAGATGTCTATTATAAAGCCGCACACCTGGGTGAGTCTCCGAAATCGTTGTATGCAAGTGTGAAGTGTAATTATACGAAATGTAATATTGTAAATGCATTGAAAAAAATAGATAATAGTATTTATATTGTTGGTGGAACTGCGATGGACTCGATCAGGCAGTTAATTGGAGAGTATCATGAGTACAATCCGGCTATTGAGAGTTCATTGATTAGTGAATCGAAGTACTTACCACAATTAGAAAATCCGATGGAGCTGTATAAGACGATACAGATGTTTTTTGTTTGATGCATCTAAATCAAGATTAGAATATAGATATTGTTGAGTGGGTGAGGGCGAAAGGAAGAAAAGAGTAAATGGCTTCTTGCTTTAGTTTCTTTTTTGGAGTCAGGAACTAAAGCAGGAAGTCAGAAAAGTCTAAAACTTGTGCTTTTTTTTAACTTTTAAAATACACATCTTTTATGTTTGTTTAAATCAAGCTTTGATACAAGATTTCACTACTCTTCTTTCTTCTGTCCTGCTACATTTACTATGAACCGTGAAAAGAAAACGGTTTATTCTTCCGCTTTTCTCACAATATGTAGAATTACTGAGTTTTCTTTTTCTCTATTAAAATAAGCATTATTAGTTTTTTGATAAATAAGTTATCTCCATATTCAATAGTATAGTTTTTATATAATTCTTAATGATTTAACTTTTTTGACAAAACCACCAATTAATAAAGATAAGATGGTTACCATATAGTAATCTTATTTTGCCAAATAACTAAATACTCAACTATTATTTTCGTGCTGTCTCTATACATATTATAAATCAAATATTCTACACTGCTTCCCAAACTCCAATATCATTACAAATTCGTCTAATATAATACGTTATAATACAACATAGAAAAAGAGAGAGCACAGTTTTTTTATAACTATGCTATCTCTCTTCCCTCAAAAATAATCCTTTGCAATCCCTATCCAACCTACTACTTTTCATAGTAATCATTAATTCTTCAACTGATGCAGCAAATGATACGAAACACACAATACCTCCAGCAACATCCAACTGCAAAATCACATATAATACTGGAAACATAAATATCAACAATCCCGAAGCTTTATTAAAGTAAGTATGCAGTGAAGAAAACGTACGATATTTATAAAATCCTATACTATATGTAATAATACGAATCAGGAAAATCAAACTTATAAAGCACCAAAACCTTAATGGCAAAAATATACTTTTAAGTACTATTATAAATATTGAAACAGCAAAGACGAAATCTGCTATACTATCAATTTTTGCTCCTTTTTCACTTTGCTGATTTAAAGTTCTGGCAACGAATCCATCCAGAAGATCACTTAGGCCTCCCAGAAAATAACATATCCAGAAGACTGTCGAAAATGGTTTTATATATAGAATTGCAATGGCAAAGACAATGCGTGAGGATGTTATAATATTAGCCAGGTTTTTAATGACTCTCTCTCCTTTCTATTTTCTGGATGGTTTAGTATATTAATAGCCGGATGTTTCACGTGAAACATCCGGCCATGGTTTGATTACTTTAAAGGTTCTTTAGCAGGTACCCCTGCTTTGCGTGGATATTTTTTTGATATTTCATTTACCTTCTCTATTTTAACTAAGGTACGCTCTGCGTCTGCTCCATCCAGTGTAAAGCTTTCAACGCCTGATACTTTACCACTTAAAAGAAAAATCGCATGTTTTGCCGATGTAAGTTCTTCTTCTATTTTTCCTGATTTGTATGAGATAAAGTAGCCGCCTGGTTTTACAAAAGGCATACAGTATTCCGAAAGCGTTGATAAATTCGCAACTGCTCTGGAAACTGAAAGATCGTATTTCTCACGATACTCTTTTTCTCTTCCCAGATCCTCCGCTCTGCTGTGAACTGCCTGAATCTGCTTTAGTTCTAATTTTTCAATAACCTCGTTTAAAAATTTAACCCTTTTATTCAGAGAATCCATCAGCGTTACTTTTAATTGTGGAAATGCAATTTTTAATGGAATTCCAGGGAAACCAGCTCCAGTGCCAATATCAATAATACGATAAGGATTAAGTGATATCTCTTCTACTGATTTTATTAAAGCAAGGCTATCGACAAAATGCTTTGTAATCACTTCATTCTGCTCTGTAATCGCTGTCAAATTCATTACCTTATTCCACTCAACTAATATTTCGTAATATTCGTAAAATTGAATTATTTGTGAATCTTCCAATTTTATTGAAAATTGGTTTAATTCTTCATTTAATCTATCTTTAAATTCTACTGTCATCTGACACATCCTTCCCTGTCATCTCTTCTGTTCCCCTGGATGACGCCAGTCTCTCTGCCTTTCGATCAAGCTCTGGTTCTGGCTCTGACATGGAATCCATTTCCATTCGCTTCTGATAACGCAGCTGCTCTAAATGAACAAGAAGAACCGAGATATCGGCAGGGGATACTCCTGAGATTCTTGAAGCCTGTCCAATGGACATGGGTCTGTATAAATCCAGCTTTTGAGCGGCTTCTTTCCGCAGACTCTTTACACTGCTATAGTCAAAATTCGCGTCCAGCTTTTTATTTTCCAGCTTTTTATATTGGGCCACCTGTTGTTTTTGGCGACGGATATAGCCGTCGTATTTTATATTTATGTCAACCTGTTCAATTACATCGGTTGGTAACTCTGGTCTTTTAGGATCCAAATCAGTTAACATAACATAGTTCAGCTCTGGTCTTCTGATCAGTTCAGCCAATGTAGTTCCTGTCTTTAAGAGTGTGCTCCCATTTCTCTCCAGAAAATCCTGAACTTCTTTAGAAGCTCCTATATTAGTGCTTTCCAGACGCTTTATCTCGGCTTCAATGGCGGCTTCCTTCTTCTGAAGCTTCTCGTACTGTTCGTCAGTGACAAGTCCTATTTCATGACCGATTCCCATCAGTCGCAGATCCGCATTATCCTGACGTAAAAGCAGACGGTACTCCGCACGGGAAGTCATCATGCGGTACGGCTCATGGCTTTCCTTCGTTACCAGATCATCAATTAAAACGCCGATATAAGCCTGGGACCGGTCCAGAACAAAGCTCTCTCTTCCCAATACCTTCATAGACGCGTTTACACCGGCCATAAAGCCCTGAACTGCCGCTTCCTCATAACCAGAACTGCCATTGAACTGACCGCCGCTGAACAGGCCGCTGATGGCCTTAAATTCCAACGTAGCATTCAACTGACGGGAATTGATACAGTCATACTCGATCGCATATGCATTTCTCACAATTTTTACATGCTCCAGTCCCGGTACAGTCCGGTACATGGCATGCTGCACATCCTCAGGAAGGGAACTCGACATACCGCCTAAGTACATTTCATTCGTATACAATCCTTCCGGCTCCACAAAGACCTGATGTCGGTTCTTATCCGGAAATTTTACCACCTTGTCCTCTATAGACGGACAGTATCTCGGTCCCGTCCCCTCAATCGCACCGGAAAACAGCGGTGAACGATCAAGATTGGCCCGGATAATCTCATGGGTCTTCTCGCTGGTATACGTAAGCCAGCAGGATACCTGCTCCTTCTGGATGGTTTCAGGATCCGTGGAAAAGGAGAACGGTACTATTTTCTTATCACCGAACTGCTCTTCCATCTTGGAAAAATCGATGCTCCGCTTATCCACTCTCGCCGGGGTTCCCGTTTTAAAGCGGTACATCTCAATCCCATGTGCCTTCAACGATTCCGTCAGATAATTCGCCGCCTGAAGACCATTAGGCCCTGTGGCATTGCTCACATCGCCGTAGATACATCTTGCCTTTAAATACGTACCTGTAGCCAGAACAGCCGCCTTACAGTGATATACCGCTCCGGAAAATGTCTTTACTCCTGTAAGCACTCCATTTTCCACAATAATATCGGAAACCTCTGCCTGGCGAATCGTAAGATGATCCGTATTCTCCAGTGTATTTCTCATCTCTCTGGAGTAATTCTGCTTGTCCGCCTGCGCACGCAGGGAATGGACGGCAGGCCCCTTCGATTCATTCAGCATTTTAGACTGAATAAAAGTTTTGTCAATATTTTTCCCCATCTCGCCGCCCAGAGCATCCAGCTCTCTCACCAGATGGCCCTTGGAGCTTCCTCCTATATTGGGATTACAGGGCATCAGCGCAATGCTGTCCACGCTGACTGTAAACATGATGGTCTCAAGGCCCAGTCTGGCTGCCGCCAGCGCCGCCTCGCAGCCGGCGTGCCCGGCTCCAACCACCACAATGTCATATGATTCTTCTAAATTTGGCATAACAACCTTCCTTCTCTCTATTTACCCATGCAGAATTTACTGAATATCTCATTGACCAGATCATCTTCCACCGCTTCTCCTATAATCAGGCCCAGCTGCTCATAAGCATCCATCAGATCGATGGAATAAAAGTCTTCCGGCATAGCGTTTTCGATGCTCTGCTCCACCATTTCCAGGCTTCTGTATGCCTGTTCCAAAGCATTCTTATGTCTGACATTTGTAATTGTAACTTCATCATTAAAATCAATCTCACCATGGTAAAACATGGCCTTAATCTCATCTTCCAGATTCTCAATCCCCACCCGCTCCTTCGCAGAGATGGCGATAACCCGGTGTGTCGTCCTGGATGCCAGCATTTCCGCGCTGATCTCCATCGTCAGATCCGATTTATTCAAGAGGACGACTGCCCTTCTCTCCCTGATAAAATCCAGAATTTCATCGTCATTTCCATCGAGAGGACAGGAACCATCCACCACATAGATGATTAAATCGGCGGCATCGGCGGCATTTCTGGCCTTCTCCACGCCGATTTTCTCCACAATATCGTCTGTGTCACGGATGCCTGCCGTATCGATCACATTCAGAGTGATGTCTTCCAGCCGGATGGTTTCCTCCAGCGTATCTCTCGTGGTTCCCGCCACATCCGTAACGATGGCGCGCTCTTCTCCCACGAGAACATTCATCAGGGAAGATTTCCCTGCATTTGGTTTTCCCAGAATGACTGTCTTGATTCCCTCCGTCATCACTCTGCCGTTATCAGCCGAGCGAATCAGCCTCCATAAGCCTTCTTTCATCCCCCTGATTGCGGATAAGAGTGACTCTCCATAACCATCCAGAGAGATGTGTTCCGGATCATCCAGCGCAGATTCAATAAATGCGATCTGATAGATAATCTGCTCCCGAAGCGCCTTTACCGCCTTCGAGACCGCGCCATCCAGCTGGCTGACAGAAGCCTTTAACGCATAATCATTTTTGGAATTGATCACGTCGATGACCGCTTCCGCCTGGGCCAGATCCATCCGCCCGTTTAAGAACGCCCTCTTCGTAAATTCTCCAGGCTCCGCAGGCCGGACTCCATATTTTAATACCGTTTCCAATATCTTTTTCGTAATCAAAACGCCGCCGTGACAGTCAATCTCAACCGTGTCCTCGGCCGTAAAACTCTTCGGTCCTCTCATTAACATGACCAGAACCTCATCGATTATCTCATCCCCATCGGCAATATATCCATAATGGATGGTATGGGAAGGTGCCTCCGATAATTTTCTGCTGTTTTTTCCTTTTCCTCTGTAAATCTTATCTATAATTGTAAATGCCTCGTCTCCGCTGATCCTGACGATACCGATTCCCGAACTGCTCATGGCAGTGGCAATTGCTGCAATTGTATTCATCTTCATATTTTTCACCTGAAAAAGAAAAGGGGTGAGGTGCCTTCCGACAGCCCCAACCCCTCAATCGACGTTACTCTATTTATCTCTGTTATCCTGATAGCGTTCCTTCTTCGAATAATCCTTCTTTAAAGAAATGACTACGTGACGGAATGGCTCCTCGCCCTCGCTTCGTGTTACGACATACTTATCATTCTGAAGTGCAGAATGAATAATTCTTCTTTCATACGGATTCATAGGTTCCAACGATACGGAACGTCTCGTTCTCTTCACTTTATAAGCAATATTCTTAGCCAGTGTCTCAAGTGTCTCTTTTCTTCTCTCCCTATAATTCTCTGTATCCAGCTTCACCCGGATATAATCTTCGCTCTCCCGGTTTACGACAAGGCTTACGAGATACTGCAGAGAATCTAAGGTCTGACCGCGCTTTCCGATCAGGATTCCCATATCGTCGCCTTCCAGATTGATGGAAAGTTCTTTCTCCTCCTGATTAAAAGCGGTCTCGATATTCACCCCCATATCCATCGCGCCGAATACCTCTCCGAGAAATGCAATCGCTTTATCATCAATAGTCTCTTTCTTTCTTGCACGAATGATGGCCGGTTTGGAGCCGATGAATCCCAGAATTCCACTGTTTCCTTTATCAACAATCTCATACTCCAGCTTGTCACTGGTTGTTTCCAATTCGATTAATGCCTTTGTAATTGCTTCATCTACGGTTTTAGCTGAAACTGTAATCATATCCATCCGGAACCCCTCCTATTTACTGTGCTTTTCGTTATATTTCTGAACCATGCGGGCCTTTGCAGAAATACTGTTGGGATTAGCTGCTCCGCTGCTGTAATAATCATTGGATGCCTTCATCTGCTCCTGTGTCTTCTCAATCTTTTCCTGTCTCTCAGTCTCTTCTCTCTCATTCGCTGCCTGGATGCTCTTTAAGTTGGCAGTTGCATTCTGAGAAACCTTCTGCGGAGGAAGTCCCTTTTTGGCACGTTTCTTGTTTGCCTTCTCAACGTTCTGCTTAACCATTTCATCTATATCAATTCTATCCATATAACGGTTCACCAATAACTGCTGGATTACCTGGAACACACTGGATGCAATCCAGTAGATACCAATACCGGAAGCAAAGGTGAAACAGAAGAATACGGACATAAGAGGCATCATGGTATTCATCATCTTCATGGACTGAGCCATGGAATTCCCATCATCATTACCGGCTGACGGCTGATTAACAGTCATTAATTTTGCACTTAACCACTGAGACAAACCTGCAAGAATCGGGATTAAAATCGCCAGGCTGAAGTTAAAGCCGCCTGTAAAGCCATTGGGGAACATGACACTAAACGGTGTGCTCGCCAGGTTAATGCCCAGGAAAGAGTTCATATGCTCTATCTTAGCAGCATTTTCCACGATTGTTCCCTGTATGCTTGGGAATAAGTCCTGAAGTGCAGCCCACTGAGTCGGGTTCAGCTGATAAAGAAAGTCAACAAGGCCATTATTAGTAGCTATGTCCTTTACCATCGCCATATTTACCTTATTATCTGTTGCAAACTGAGTCAGCATTCCCACATGATCCACACCGAGAGACGTAATCGATGTTACTACGTTCATGAATACATCCTTAACGCTGGATACATAGGCCGGAATATGGTAAATAACCTGATAGAGAGCAAACAGAATCGGCATCTGAATAACGAGCTGTAAACAGCCGCCTGTCATGGATGTGCCGTATTTTTCATATAAAGCCTGGATTTCCACATTTTGCTTCATCATGGAATCCTGGTCTTTTTTTCCTTTATACTTTGCCTGAATGGCGTTCAGTTCCGGCTGCATAATACTCATCAGCTTGGATGATTTCTGTTGTTTTAACGTCAGTGGGAACATAAGAAGTTTTGTAACGAGTGTAAATAAGATAATACATAAACCAATGTTCTGAATACCGAAAATACTGGTCAGCTTAAACAGCCAATCCATAATGATTCCCAGAACAGTTGCGAATGGCCCCAAAATGCCTCCGACTTTCGTGAGTACTAAAAATTCCAATGAACTACCTCCTCATTTTCCCCTGTGCGAATACGGTGGGGACTTTCCTGTCTGTTACGGAACTGGATCATAACCGCCTTTTGCAAAAGGATGACACCGAAGTATCCTCTTACAAGCCAAAAATGTACCTTTGAACACGCCGTACTTCTGCAGTGCCTCAATGGCGTATTGAGAACACGTAGGCGTGTATATGCAGTGAGTTCTTACTTTCAGCGGGGAAAGGAATATCTGATATCCCCGAATCAACAAAATCATGATTTTTTTTACCATAAGATCACTTCGATTCTTTTTTTAAAATGTTATGCAGTCCGCACAAGTGCAAATATGCACTCTCGATCGTTTTATAGCTTTCTTCTTTTGCTGCCGCTCTGGCGACAACCACGATGTCTAACCCGGTCTCTGTCATGTCTTCATGAAGCCTGAAGCTTTCTCTCAATAATCTGGTTATATGATGCCGGACCACACTGTTGCCAACTTTTTTGCTGACCGAAATCCCGATTCTGGTTTCCGGCCTGTCCGTCTTTTTCACATACATGACAAGTAACTTGTTTGCATAGGATTTCCCAGTCTGGTAAACATCCTGAAAATCCCGGTTTTTTTTAATCGAATTAAAATGTTTCATGAATTTCCTCACTCCTCGCTGCTCACGGAAATGAAGAAAAGAAAAGGCCACAATTACTTGCGGCCTGGTCCATCATTTCCCCTGAACGCATGTGAAGGGGCTTTCCATGATTCCCCTGTACAGATGCGAGGGGCTTTCTTTCCTTAAGCTGATAATTTCGCTCTACCTTTTGCTCTTCTGGAAGCTAAAACTTTTCTTCCGCCTGGAGTGCTCATTCTGGCTCTGAAACCATGAACTTTAGATCTCTGTCTATTCTTCGGCTGAAACGTCATCTTCATATCTACGGACACCTCCTCTTATTACAATAGCTTATCATAGCAATATGAATAAACATATTGAGACTATTTTAGTTAAACATCGTTTCAATTATATAGAAGAAATAAAGGTTCGTCAAGCTAAAAATGCGATTTTTTCTTATAAAATAAGGGTTATACCATAAAATGTAGCTACTCATAAATTCATTTACTACATTTTGTATCAAAAAAATGCAGGCGGCCTTTCTATTTGCTTCCGGCCGCCTGATTTTCTGGGATTTTATAATATTTTTTGTTTTATTTCGTTACGATCTCATGATTTCTTCCATCCGCTCCATAGATATATGCAGGATTTCGGCAGTCTCTTCCGGAGACTTCCCCTGCAAAAGGAGCTTTAATGCATCAACTTCCTCCTGCTTCTTCTTCATCTCTTTTTTATGTTCCAGCTCAATAATATCAATATCCAGAATCAATGCCTCTTCCACTGCCTCACTCACCCCTTCATCCGCTACTTCCTGATATTTGTCGTAGATATGATGATATAACTGCAGAGTCAGACTCTTTAATTTACGTCCGTCAGTCGGTGTAATATTACCTGCCTCCACATTCATTGCTATGGAATTAATTATATCATGTGTGACCAGGTATTTCAACGCCTTCAGGTTTTCCTCAGTTCTCTCTTTTTCAATTTCCTTCCTGAGTTTTAAGAGTTGGAACGGGATTAAAATAATCATATTTTTTTGATGCAGTTCTTCCTGAGACAGGGCAAGATACTTGATCACCGGAACCTTGTAATGATAGACACCTTGATTTCCGAACCGAATTTCCAGTGTCTTCTCTGCCGGCACTGCTTTCGCCTCATAGAGACAGATCAGAATCGGCTCCGGAAATTCCAGAACCGCCTCATCCTTCTGTTTTTTTATAGCATGATTAAATCCATATTCCAGAATTCGAAACGTAATACTTCCATCCTCCGACATCTGAAACTCCAGATGGTAACTGCTGATTCCCCCAATTGTAATTATTGTATCTGCCAGCGTCTTTCTCAAATCATCATCTTCATGTTCCGTCCAGTTATACGTTACTTCACTGTCCAGAGGATGGTTTACCTCGTAAATGCCATTGATAAACTGAATAATTGCACGGTTTGACAGCATCAAACACCGCTTAGCCATCCGGTCATACATGTCGTGATACTCATTCATCCGATCACTTTCCCCTTTCATCAATACTTCGCCTTTTTTGCAGCACAAAAAAACATCACCGCCACGCATTCATACGCATCCGCCGCCTTTCCCTTTACTGCCCGTATAAAATTAAAAATTTGCTGAGAATTTTCGGAGGAACCTCCATGGAATTCCCTGACAACCGGTTTTGACCAGCCTAACCGGCGATTTGATCAGATGTTCTTATGAAAGAACAGATTAACGTTAAAATTTCTCTGTAGTACTGCCTGATAATCATACCACATTCCGTCTTTATCGTAAACACAAAAAGCTTTATATTCCTGCACCCTTTCCAATCAGCCACTGTATGCTCCTGCTGGTTTAGAACGGAGTACGGAAATGTATCCCTTTTCATCTTCTTTCAATGTATTATAAGATAAGAACATCATAAACTTAACAGGAAAGGGGAAAGCTGCAATGCAAAAGAAATACAGAGCCGCTCTGATCGGCTGCGGCGGCATGGGGGAGGCTCATATCCAGGAAAATTACTACAAAGACGTGGTACATTTTACATATGTATGCGACTGTGATATCCAGAGGGCCCTGCTGTTTCAGAAAAAGTACGGTGTTGACCATGTTACCGATGACTACCGGGAATGTGTATCTTCGAATGAAGTTGATATTGTTATAATTGCCACCAGGCCCAAAAGCCATTTGGAGATTCTGCAGGCCTGCATTCAATCAAAAAAACATGTACTCTGCGAAAAACCGATTTGTGATACCCTGGAATCCGGTCGTACCTTCATGGAACTTGTCAAAAAGCATCCAGAAATCAAAGTATTAATTGGCCATCTCCTGCGCTTCAACAAAACGTATCAGCATGCGGCAGAGATGATTCAAAATGGCGCCATTGGTTTTCCCATCATCTTCCGGATGGTTCAGAACCATCACACCATGAACTGGGAACGCTACTTATCCATGCTTCGTGAAGTATCTCCTCTCATAGACTGCGGCGTTCACTATGCAGATGTGATTCACTGGTTTACCGGCGCCAAAGTAACGGATATACAGGCTATCGGCACCCGGAGTGAACCGGATGTTCCGGAGGGCCAATATAATTACGGTCTCGTGACCCTGTGTATGTCGGACGGCTCCATCGGATATTATGAAGCAGGCTACAGCAACACCCTGTCCGCCCAGAATATCAAGGAATTTGTGGGTCCAAAAGGAAGAATACGCCTGATCTTCTCCAAAGACAGGCACGAGCATCAGGAGGAAGGCGATTTCATCGAGTATTACCAGTACCCTCAGAAAAAATATGAAGTAATTAATGTCCCCTGCAAACGAAAGCCCACCGGAGAACAATTCGATTATCTGATCCGTATGATTGAAGAAGATCTGCCGCCTGTCCCCAGCATGGAGGAGGTAATGGATGCTTTTGAAACCATGCTTACTGCAGATTCCATGATAAAACAGCATTTATCATAGCATCTATATAAATGCTACGATTTCAAAAAAAGAACGCCGGCATCCGCCGGCGTTCCAACATAAATTATATCTTATCTTCCATTATTTCACTTATCTCTTCATCGCCTTAAACAGCGCCTGCGTAATGGCCACAGTCAAAACTCCCGCCACAATGGCCTCGGGAACACCATTCATACAGATGATTCCCAGGATAACTGCATAAATTCCCTCAGACAGTCCTCTCGCCGCTGCTCCATACTCTTTTCCAAAACATAAGTAGATCAGATTCATTACCAGAAGTGTGTTGGTTAATGATCCGGCAACTGCCGCCGCAGCCAGAGCGATGCTTCTTCTTGCCTTGTTCGCTTTCAGGGTCCTCATAATACCTCTGAATACGTAATACGCCACGATTCCAATCAGAATTCTCGGCACCAGGCAGATCACCAGGCTCCAAAAATTCCCGCCGTACTCTCCGATCTTAATAAATGGAGAGAAGACAAACGATGTGGCATTCGGCATGTACGTGTTTTTCCACAGACTGGTCAATCCGAACACCAATCCTAAGAATCCGCCATATTTTGGTCCAAGTATAATGGCTCCAATTATGACCGGAACGTGAATGATGGTGGCATTCATGAATCCCAGCGGGATATACCCGAAAGGCGTAAATGCCATGATGATGATAATGGCCATAAAAACTGCGGCCAGTACCAGGTTGCGGGTTTTGTTCTCAATATTCATTTTTTTCCTCCTGTGCTACTGTTCTTTTCTCAAGATACAATGCAACGGTTACAAGCGCATTATACCGAGCGGAGGCCGCCGCGTCAATGGTCTTATGTGTACTTTTTCACATGCATTTTGTTAATTTACATAATGTTATCCCCAAAATGTGGATAAGTTGTTGATAACTCTCTGGATAAGCTCTGGATAACCTGTTTTTTGTTCACACCCCGCATTCAGAAGGCCTCTTAGATTCAAATCTTTCTGTCTGTGTATAAATGAACTTAGAAATATCCTCATTTTTGTGGACAACTCCCCTTCAAAATAATTATCAACACACCATAAACAACAAATTCACATGTCTTACACATACTTATCCACAAAAATTTTCTATTATCATTGAAAATTGTTCCGAAATAGTATAAAATGGTTTTAGATTGGGCTAATGCGCACTATTCCCCCAAACAGGTGTGAGGGGGACTTTCCGTTATTTGCATTTTGATAGATGTAGGAGACTTGAGATGTTAGAAAAGTTAAAAGAAAAATGGGACGAAATCTTACTGAATTTGAAGGAAGAGCACGAGATTACTGATGTTTCCTTCAAAACCTGGCTTCTCCCACTGAAAGTACATTCCATAAACGGAGACACCGTAACGGTTACCGTCCCGGACGTGGAATTTTTAGGGTATATCCGTAAAAAGTACGGTTTCCTTTTAAAAATTACCATTGAAGAGGTAACAGGATTTGAATGTAACGTGGACTTCGTTGTGGAAAACCAGGTTCCGCAGGAGGAAGTTCCAAAGGCCCAGACCGGGAATACGCTGATTAACAACGCGCTTAACACGGTCAGCCAGTCGGCCATCATAAACGCCAATTTAAATCCCAAATATACATTCGATACCTTTGTAGTCGGTGCCAACAACAATCTGGCCCATGCTGCATCTTTGGCGGTTGCCGAATCCCCGGGAGAAATCTACAATCCGCTTTTTATCTATGGAGGTGTGGGACTCGGAAAAACGCATCTGATGCATTCCATCGGTCATTTTATTTTGAAAAATAACCCGAATGCAAAGGTTCTTTATGTAACGAGTGAGAAATTCACCAACGAGCTGATTGATGCCATCCGTAATAAGAACAACTTCTCTCCTACTGAGTTCCGCGATAAGTACAGGACGAATGACGTTCTGCTGATCGATGATATTCAGTTCATTATCGGCAAGGAAAGTACACAGGAAGAATTCTTCCACACGTTCAATGCATTATATGAATCCAAAAAACAGATTATTATCTCCTCAGATAAACCGCCGAAAGAAATTGAGACGCTGGAAGAACGTCTCCGTTCCCGGTTCGAATGGGGCCTGACCGTAGACATCCAGTCTCCGGACTACGAGACGCGGATGGCCATCCTCCGGAAAAAGGAAGAGATGGAAGGCTACAATATCGATAACGAGGTAATCAAATACATTGCCACCAACATTAAGTCCAATATCCGTGAGCTGGAAGGCGCCCTGACGAAAATCGTTGCTCTTTCCAGACTGGACAACAAGGAAATCACCGTGGAGCTGGCAGAAGAAGCCTTAAAGGACATCATTTCCCCTAATGACAAGCGGGAAGTAACGCCGGAACTGGTCATCCAGGTAGTAGCGGACCATTACGGAATCACCCCCCTCGATATCTGTTCCCAGAAACGGAACAAGGAAATCGTCTATCCGCGCCAGATTGTCATGTACCTATGCCGCGAGATTGTTGGAACGCCGCTCCAGATGATCGGAAAGTATCTGGGAGGCCGCGACCATACGACTATTATCCATGGAATTGAAAAGATAAAGGCCGATATTGGCAAGAATGATTCCAATTTAATAAACACTCTTGATATCCTCAAGAAAAAACTCAGCCCACAGTAGCTTCATCCACAATTTCATGTGAATTGGATGTTGATTACCTGTGGATAACCAAGGGGTTCTTTTCCTTTCTCAGGCTCATGTGGATAACCTGAGAGTTTTCCTGAAGTATTGTGGACGTTATTCACACTCTTATTCACAGGGAAAAGCCTGTCCCCCTCGAAGGTTTTAAGGCTTTTACACAAACCCACAGCCCCTACTACTAATACGACGGAATTTATCTATATATCTATCTATAAAATTCGTGAATTTACTGAAAAGGAGTTATCAACAATTATGAAGCTGACATTTCAACAGGATGCCATTTTAAACGGCATCAACATCGTTTTAAAAGCAGTTCCATCCAAGACAACCATGTCGATCTTAGAATGCATCTTCATCGATGCCAGTGGATCAGAGATCAAACTGACAGCCAACGATATGGAACTCGGTATTGAAACTAAAGTAGAAGGAACCATCCATGAACGCGGAAAGATTGCTCTGGATGCCAAGCTGTTATCCGAAATCGTTAGAAAGCTTTCATCGGCAGGTGACTCTGTTGTTACCATTGAAAGCGATGAGAAATTTACCACCACGATTTCCTGCGAAAAATCCGTAT
>NZ_CP096604.1:0-67803 GCF_051132295.1 Hungatella sp. SB206
AACTTGTGAAAGAAAACAATGCCGGGGAAACGGAGGGAGCAACGGGCAGTGAAAGCTACCAGGACGAAATATATGATATAGCTCTCTTTCAGGCCATTATGAAAGCAGAAAACTACTTGAAGCCATTCTTTACATACGATTTGGATGAAATTTATTCAATCGAGTGGGATGGAGAGGCGGATGGTGGTAAAGATGGCGACAAAACAACCCTAAGTGCAGATCAGGAAGATGCGGCAGCTGAATACTGTTATGGTGTATCTGAATATCTTCCCTACGGATCTTATGTAACTGTCGAACAGCAGCCAGCCGAGAAGGATCTGGACGATTTCTACAATAAACATTATAAAATCGATGAACCAAAAGAAATTGAACTTCCAGCTGTGTATGAAGGTGGAAAGGCTGGGGTCGATACAACTCCGGAGCAGTTAAGTAACCATTACAAATATAAAGAGAGTGAGCCGGTCGCAAAATTAACAGCAAAGTACTACATACGATTCAATGAAGAGTGGCCAGAGGTGGGAAACGAAAATAACTATATAATAAAAGCCCATGGCTATTATGGCGATTATGAGATCTACAAGTACGGCCTGGATCTGGATAAGCTGGACGGAACTGCCGCCGGCGATCCCACCGGGGCGGCGCATTTTCAAATCACCCAGTCTCCCATGGATCCGACGAAAGACTACTATAATACCATCGTCGATCCGGAAGAGCAGGGCGGCAATCCGGACAGCTACTATTTTGCTGACGACGGGAACACCGGGAAGACAACAGCCAACGGTGAACAATATGAAGCCGATGCGGTGGAACGGATCTATCACTATGGCTCTATTTCAGAGGACAAACAAGTTTATAATAACGTTTCTTACCCAACAGAGAAGGGAGAGGAGTATCAAGATAACATTACAGTCATGGAGGGGATGCAGATTGCGTATGACGGAAAATATGCTCCTATGTTGGTTCCCTGGACTGTAACAGAGCCAGTAGATGAACTGGTTGATATGGCGCAGAAACCGGATGGTTCTTCCAGCTATAAAGGATATGCATATCGCAAGTATCGGAACACCTATTATACAAGCAAACTCCGCATTGAAAAGCTCGATGCAGAGACAGGCGAGAATATTCTTCACGATGGTGCCTTTTTTGCTCTTTATGCAGCGGAGCGGGAAGACGGCCAAGACACGGATGGTCTGATAAAGTTTTATGAGCAGGAAACATTAATAAAGGGTTCAAAAGAGTTTTTAGAGGCCATGGGGGCTACACAGATCACGCCGGCCGCCAGGGCTCTTCCGGATATCGGTGGATTATGGACGGGATATGTGCCAGCCGGTACACCGATTTGCAGCGAGGCGGAACAAATTATCCTAACCGATCAATCGGGCCGGCGTACAGGGCTGTTTGAGGCGTTCACGACGACTCGGGACGGTATACAAGCAAAAGAAGAAGATCTAACACAGACGGCCATCCAAGATCAGAATACCGGATATCTGGTAACTCCGCAGCCTTTAGGGGCAGGAACTTATGTCTTATGTGAAGTACGGCCGCCAGCTGGCTACGTCCGAACGAAACCGGTGGCTATTGAGATCTATTCGGACAAGATTTCTTATTATTTAGACGGCGACAGAGACAACCGGGTGGCAGCATCCATTTACGAGGACGAGACGGGGGAGGGGCCGCAGGGAATTGAAGACACGGCCAGAATCTATGTGGGTAATACCCCGATCCGTCTGGAGATCTCGAAGATCAAGGTCAAGGATCAGACTGTCACTTACAAAACAAATACGCGGGTCGAGGGAACCGAGGCGGAGCTGGGGGCAAAATACGGAAAAGAAAATCTGGAGTATGCCTATAAAAATGGTATGTACCTCGGGTATGCATGGTATAAGGGGACGCTGGAATATTTAGAAAGTCGGAAAGCGTCTGGAGAGCCAGTGGAGCCAGTATACATTGATGGTATTTTTGCTGGTTATGGGGTGGTAACGCGGCCGTTAGATACTGCCGATGATATTAACCGATACGTGGCCGGGGCCAGAGTAACCCTGTATGATGCCATCGAAGTGACGGCCAACGGGGACAGCGGCGATTACGGCTATGATGGAGTAGAGGTAGTCCGGGATCGTAATAATAATGTGCAGAGCATTAAGGTTCTGGAAGGCTATGCCGGGAACCGAGTAGAATTTGTCAACTTAGATGATGTAGCCGGGAGTGTTTCTGGATCAACGGGGCCGGGAACCTGGACGTACCAGACGATTGACCGGAAGGATTCGGATATTTTGTATTATTCGCTGGGAGATTTGACGGTAACAGAGACGGGAGCAGATGGCCGTATTTGGGGATTTGACAGATATGGGAACCGTATACAAGTAAAAAATCAGGAATCAATTTATGTATTGAAAAATGGCCGGCCGATTTTCGAACTTACGGGAGGGGATCTGGAGCAGGTACAGTATTCTTCCGTGGATAAACGCTTTACGCTGCCGGCGGGAACAAGCCTCTATCATGTTTCAGATGGCAACCGGGATGCTATGGTGCATCCGACAACCGGCATGGCCTACACAACGGAAGATGCTATAAGTGCAGACGGGAAACCATACAAGAAAATTATGGTATGGCCTGTAAATGTTTCGAAAAGAAATGGCGAAATAATTGCGCAAGAAAAAATTAAAACTTACCGGATCGCGTCCATAGATGCCGATACAGAAAATGAATATACGATTGGTACCTATGATGGAGCAGGGCTTAAAAAGTCCGTAAACCCGACCATAGATGAGCATGGGCTTCCGGAATATTACCAGAGATCCGACCAAGAATACACGAAGGGAGAGCCAGTCTATGATATTGACAATGACTATGTAAGATATCGTTACTATGATCTTCTTCCCGCGTTCAATCGAAATGCTTACCGGATTAATAACGAACAGGAATTACGAGAGATTGGGGAAGAAGAGGATCCTGCAGATGACCAAAAGCTATATCACCGCCAGGGCGAAGCCTGGATCATGGAAAATACATGGATTACAGGAGAGAAATACCCAAATGATCCATTTGGGGCAGAAATGACAGTGGGACAGGTAGATATGTTGAAGCGTGTAATTCCTGGAACCTATATTCTGGAGGAGTTAGAGGCACCGGCCGGTTATGTGCAGAGCCTTCCCGTGGGTGTGACAGTAACGGAAACTACGGGCATACAAGCGGCAGAGCTGCAGGATGGGAAAATAAAAGTAGAAATAGTGAAGACGGATGCTGCCGATCAATACCGAATCGATGTTATCAGCGATTATCAAACTGGATTAAGCACTGCCGAGCCAAAGGGAAGCTATAGCTACGGGCAGATAGCGGGATCACATCTGACCATGTATAAGGCGCGGCGGGTATATACGACCGATACGGCAGCTCATCCGAAGGGCTACTACCTTGAAAAAGTGGAGGCGCGGCCGGCTGAGTGGGTGGTGGAAAATACCGTTGATAATACCCCAGTAACAGTGGTTGCAGACTGGATAACGGACGGAACCCCCAAGTATTTTGAAGGGATTCCCGCCGGCGACTATATTTTAGAAGAAAAAGAGGCCCCGAGTGGTTTTGTGCGTTGTTCGATGGAAGTAGAGGTGAAGGCATCTGGAGAAGTCCAAAACTACAATCTAAAAAACGACCATGTGAAGCTTGAGATATATAAATATTATAGGGACTCGAATGGAAATATGAGTCAGCTATTAAATGACCACGCTGCAGGACTGGCACTTTACAGGGCCAAGACGGATGGAAATGGGAATATATTGATTGTAGATGGCCAGCCGCAATATGACGAGGCCCAGCTGATCGAAGAGTGGATGACTGATGATTTATCGGATTATACCGAAAATTATGAGACAAGCACTAATTTTGTAGATCGCATAAAAAACTTTTTAGGGTTCAGAGGCAATACCTCTTTTATCGCAAGCTTTGAAGAAAAATATCAAGAAGAGGGGGATCAGCTTGTATATATAACCTGGCAAACGAAAAGAGGTGAGAGATCCGCAAATAGGATTTCAGATAAACAGACCGGGATGACAGACAGTACAGTTCAATTGTGGCAAACCGATGAGGGCAAGACGATCCGGATTACGATTTACCGGAATGTGACAAATGGAGCCACTGACGATTCCGGCCAACTCCCATTAAACTTTGAATACCAATTTAACTACCGGGAACTGGCAGACATGATGAAGAGCTATGACACTCTGGAGGGGATGCACAGGATTGATTATCTACCTTTTACTGATGTACGGGATGGTATGAAAGTTGGAAATTATGTTCTCGTAGAAACGCAGGTTCCGGAAGGGTATGAAGCTGCAAAACCGAAGGCAATTACGATCACAGAAACCGGTGCCGTACAACGGTTCAGCCTGGAAAATATAGATAAGCATATACAGGTACTCAAGGTGATTACGGATGGCGTAGAGGATTACGCTGCAGAAGGTGTCAAACTGGCCTTGTATCGAGCCGATGAAAACGGGAATTTTGCTGAGACTGACACACTTCTTGTTGAAAGCTGGATTTCCGGATCGGATGGGAGATATACAGAGCAAGACAAGTTTGCAGGGTACATCCCGACAGGTTTTGAAGTTGGTGATCTAAGGCCCCATAAAATCAGCGAGATCCCATATGGGACATATTACATTGCGGAATTAGAGATTCCACCCTATATGGCAATGGCGGATCCAGTAAAAATTGAGGTGGGGGCTGAAACGGTACCGGTGTATCGGATTGTAAACAAACCGACACAAGGCCGGTTGGAAATTAAAAAGACGGCGGAAGATACTGGGGAAATGCTTGCAAATGCCCGATTCAAAGTAACAAATAAAGATACTGGGGAAATGTGGTATATAACTACAGGCCAATCCGGTCAAGCGGAATTGCCGGGGCTACCGGTTGGGGTAGTTCAGACCGACGGAACAATATCGCCATATACGTATAAAATCGAAGAAATATCGCCTCCAGACTTGTATCAGGTTGATGGTGGAGTGAAATACTTTCAGTTTGATGGAAATGTCAATAGTCAGGTAGTCACTTACACGCATGAAGTAGTGGATCGGCCGACGGAGATTAGGTTTAAAAAGACTAATTTTAACACCGGAATGGCTGTAAAAGGAGCCAGGATTGCGATATATAACGCAATAGTTGTAGATGGTCAGTATGTGAAAGATGGAGAAGCCATTGAGGAGATCATATCTGGAGCTGATGGTTTTACCGTAAAGAGAAAGTTATCAGCAAACCATGTATATATCATGGAGGAATTGGAAGCCCCTGCAGGGATGCATCTGGCGGATCCGGTGATCTTTACCGTTAATACCTTCGGAACTGGCCTTCGAAATATTGCAAATGATTTCAGCGTAATTAAATTTGCCGACGATCATGGAACTATTGAATCTATGACGGTTACTGGCCGAGTGGCGAATAAGGTTTTTACAGTCTTTAAAGATTTGGATGATGGAAGCGAATTGCCGGCATTTATAGGCAGCACAGATCTAAAACTGACAGAGGCTGATGGGATCCTGGAGGGGCATTTGTATGAAATTACAGAGTATACCAGGTACTCCGATGGTCATGTAGAAAAGAGCAGTAAAGAGACAAAACGAATTTATTTTGATGAGGAGGGTGGTTATACACAACCGTTAAGGACATATTTGGAGACGATGCAGGAGCTTACAGACCAGGAGGGAAGCACACTGGCGGCCTGGATTGTTAATCCGAATCAATTGGAGTATACAATCGAAAATCCTGTAGTGGAAGAAGCGATTGTTGCTCAAGTAACTGGAAACGTAGGAAAGGGATATGCGGCGGTTAAAAAGGGTGACGTAATGAAATATACCATAACCTACGAAAACCCGTCAAATCAGCCGGCAGACATAACGATTAGAGCAATATTACAAGAAAGCCTGGATTACATGAGATCTTCGGGATCATCGAGAGAACAGAATGGAATCGTAACATGGCAGATACAGGACGTAGAGCCTCATAAGATCGGGACGGTGGAACTGGTGGCAGCTGTAGTGGAAACCAAAGGATGGGCCAAAACAGCCTTCCAAGTTGGGGATATCCCGGAATTTGAATTAGGGAATCCCATTGCACCTGCAGGCAGTTTAACGATTCGAAACCATCTGTCAGGAACTGGAAAGGAGATAGAAGATATTTTCAAATATAAAATAAAGTTCTTTGATAGTTCAGGAAATATTCTGAGAGGGTATCAGAATTTCACCGGCTCTCGGAATGGGAGAATTAAAGGCGAAGGTATGATTACTCTGGCTGGAGAGGAAGCGGTGACATTTGAAAGCCTCCCGTATGGAACCCGGTACGAGATTAACCAGGAAGCTGCCTATGATTATGAATTAATTACGGAAACCTACACGGGTGAGATTACACCGGATCTGCAAAGTGCTGTGTTTGAAAATCATCGTAATGATGAGACGAAACGTAATATTCTGACGGCAGGAGCAAATTACCGGTTGATGGAGACAACCAAGTATAGTGATGGCGAAGAATGGCAAAGCGGTATCTACCGATTTAGCTTAAACGAATCAGGATCGGTTGACAATGTGGACATGGAGGATCGGCCGGTACAGGTATATTTCAGTAAGCGCGATATCACAACGGATGAAGAAATTTCTGGTGGCCACTATAGCCTTCTGGATGCCGCGACAGGCGGGCTTATTTATGAGTTCGACAAAACTGCAGATAAAGAAGTTCTGATTCCAGCGGATATTCTTATGCCGGGGAAGGAGTACATATTGCGTGAGGATCTGGCACCCACCGGCTATGCTTATGAGGATGAAATAAAGTTTGCGGTCAACGAGGATGGAATACCAGAGGTAGTAATTATGCAAGATACTAAAACGGACGTGTCATTGTTAAAAATTGATGCTGTCACAAAGGAACCATTAAGCGGAGGGCGATATCAGGTATCCGACAGTAATGGCGCGGTTGTTTATCAGTTTACGGCATCGGGAAAGCCAGAGCAGCTTAATGGTATTCTGCGGGCTGGAGAAAGTTACACACTTGAAGAAGTGGAACCGCCTTCGGGCTACGCATACAGCAAAAAAATCCCATTCACGGTACCCCAAAGCCCAAAAACAATAGAAATTGTTATGGAAGATAAGCCAACTAATCTATTAGTTGAAAAGTTGACAGAAGCCATGGTAGCCAGCCCTTCGGAAGCAGAACACCAATTATCAGGGTTCAAGCTGCAGATCCTTAATGCAGATAAGTCGCCGGCAATTGCAGCCAGGACAACCGAAGATTTTAAGGCAGGAGAAGAGCTGATATTTACTACTGGTAATCAGTTTAAGCAGCTTATCGGCCAGCTTATTGCCGGTCAAAGCTACTGGCTCCATGAAATAAGTCCGCGTGATGGATATGCCTATGCAGAGGATGTAATGTTTACGGTAAGCTTAGATGGACGCGAAGATATCGTCCTTATGGTCGATAAACCTACACAGGTAATTGTGTCGAAGAAGGCGATAACTGGTGACAATGAGCTGCCGGGGAATTATATGAGCATCCGCAATATGGCTGGAGCGGTGATAGAAGAATGGATATCAGCAGAAGATCCCCATATAATTACCGCTAAATTAGTAGCTGGAGAAACCTATCTATTGTGTGAGGAAAGACCACTGGAGGGCTATGCTTATGCATCTGCGGTCGAATTTACGGTAAGTCTGGATGGAACCATCGACAGAATTGAAATGAAAAATGAAATGACCAAAGTACGCATCATTAAAATGAATAGCTCGGGGAATCACCTAAAGGGGGCAGTGCTCCAGGTGCTTGACGCACAGAAAAATATTGTTATTCCTGATTTTGAGAGCACAGGTGACGCCATGGAGATTGCAGGGCAATTGACTGCGGGCAGACAATATTATCTGCATGAGGTACAGGCTCCAGCTGGTTATTTATTATCAGCGGATGTCCCGTTTACGGTACCCAAGGGAGCGGAAGTAGTCGAAGTAAGGATGTCAGACCCTAAAAAACCAACATCGGAGCCAGACGTAAATCAGATGTACCTGCGAAAAGTGGATGCATTGACCGGAAAGGGGATAGAAGGTGTTGAATTTTCCGTGTATCAGCCGAATGGTAACTTATATTCTGTGTACGTGACTGGATATGATGGCTATGCAAAGTTTGATGTGCCGCGAGATGGTACATACACATACCGAGAAACGCAAGCAGCCCCGGGATATATTGTGACGGATGAAGTCTATAGTTTCACGATCAGGGATGGCCGAATTACGAATCAGAGTACGGTAAGTGTAGTAAATGTACCGGTACCAGATATCAAAATCGAAAAAATCGATGGAGTATCAGGGGAACGCTTATCCGGAGCCAAAGTACGAATATGGAATGACACATGGACGACAGTTGAACTAACGGAAGAGGATGGCAGCTTCACAATTAACCCGCCGGCCGCTGGTAGATATTATATCCAAGAAATAGAGGCCCCGGCCGGTTACAAACTAAATGATACGGTCTATGAATTTGTTATCCAGTTGGATGGCAGCATAACCGGCACCACGGTAATTTACAACTATCCAGAAGACGGTAAGCCTGAAAAGAAGATAGGCCGAGTTACAGCGGTATACCGATCCGGATTAAGTGGACGCGGATATACTGAGTTCGGAATACCAGGTATACATGTCCCAGGCGTAAAAACCGGTGATGATACCCCAATCAGGAGATATCTGTTACTGTGTGCTGCATCTTTAGCGGGTATCGTTGGAATTGCATTTATCCGGAGGAGGAAGAAAAAATGAAGCGGTATGTATGTGCCTTAATTGCGCTGGTTATTACTTTTTCCGGATCGGCTTATGCCGCAGAGGAGATCATGGCTACTACGGAGAATTCCGTAGTAGCCGACGATAACCAGAAAGTGAGCTTAACCGGGGAAGAATTGATTATTATATCTCCGTTCATTGCAGATCCGCGAGAATATGAAATATATCTGCCAGAAGCTCAGTACATCTATGAAAACCGTGAATATGATCTGGAGAGCTATGAGGTTATAGAAGCGGTTATAGAAGAACATACGAAATGTGTAGGGGATACCATCACCTATGATGCAGTTGAACAAATCGACAGGGTACCAGGGACTTGTGAAATCGAAGCAACGGATGACCTATCTGGACAGAAGAATACAGTGGAGGCCCCACTGATTAATTATGAATACGATAATTACCGATGGATTAACGACTTTGAATTTCCAGTAGTTGTAGAGGCTGCCGATGCGGATACATATGCAATCAATAATACCTTGATTCCGCAACGTGAAGAGGCCCCGTTTGCCGGTTACGAGGACTTACTTCTTGATTTGATCCACGTTGATCCAGAATATTACAGGATTGATAGTGTGGAATGGGACACGGAACCCTGGACGGAAAATGGGGTTGTGTATCGAAAAGCCACTGCGAAGGGCTCAAAGCTGGTGGCTGATGTGGTGGCATATTACGAGGGCGTTACAGTGTTTGAAAGTAGAAGGGGGTATGCAGTCAGATCTATTTATAGTCTACATGAAGACAGTACCATTGAACAGACAGAGGAACCGGTGGATCCGATAGATCAGGAGAAAAATCTCAGATGGTGGGAGTTTTTAAAGCGATTAGGGGATATGATTATCAACTTTATTAGGAACCATCCAGCAATCAGTATAAGTATAGGGCTTGTTATCTTAATATTTGCTCTTATCCTGATACTGCATCGGTTATCCAAAAAGAAGAAAGAGGAGAAAAAAAATGACGGTGGGAATCGCGGGAAGCCAAGCGCGGATTGGGACGACGACACAAGCTCTACAGATGATACTTAATCTCAAGGCGTTAGAATACGATGCGGCCTATGTTGAAATGGGCCAGCAGTATTTGAAAAAATTACAGGAGTTAGAAAAAGAAGATATTGTGAAAAAGGAACACTGTATTTCCTTCATGGATGTAGATTTGTATAGCAGCGGCCAGATCGTATATGCAAATCGCCAAGGATATGACTACATAATTAAGGACTATGGAAATATTCGTGATCCGGATTTTGAGCAGATATCGTTCTTAGAACAGGATCTGAAAATTATTGTTGGAGGCATAAAAGCAAATGAAATAGAGTATGTAGAGAAAATTATGCTGGAAAAATGTTATGAAGACGTAAAATATATATTTTCTTTTATTCCGGATCACGAAAAGCAAAATGTGAAGAGAGCCATGGGGCCATATAAGTTAGATACGTATTTTGCATTGTACACGCCAGATCCGTTTGCCTATGTTGAGAACGATATCTATGCGTATATTTTAGGAAACTGACTGTCAATAACCCGCTAAAACAGAACACAGGGCTTGTGTATGCATAAGCCCGAAACCCATTATCAAGAAAGGAGCGCCTGAAATAACGCCAATTCCTCCAGCCGCCTAAAGAGGCGGGGGGATCCTTGGCACAGGATTACGGTGAAATTTGATGATAGGCTTGCCAATAAGGTTATAAAAAAAGAGGAGTTCGAGCAGCAACAGCAGAAGTTGCGAAAAAAATATGATGTGGAAGAGGAGGGAATTATCCGGATAGAGAAGAAGCGGCTGACAGAGGTATTAATAAAAAATATAACAATCCTGATTAAAACAATATTAGGAATTATACATATTTTGCTGTCAGCACTCGGAGCAATCTGCATCCTCTATCCGGATACGAGGGTAGCTATGTATAACGTTTTTAAAGATTTGATCCAGCAAGCGATTAACTTGTTGGGCCTATGAGAAATAAGATATTTGCGATTGTTCTTATGTGCTGTGCAGTGGGATTTTTGTATTCTGGCTATGGCCTGGTCACGGCCTGGAATACATATACATCTGCAGCGTTGTGCTACGAGACAATACAAGACCAAAAAAAATTGGAAGATTTGGTTTCGATTGAGGCAAAAACTGGTGATGTTCAACCAGAAGATAACTTAACTCATACTATGAAGCAAATAAATGCGGATTATATAGGCTGGATAACAATAGGTGATACGAAAATTGATTATCCCATAGTACATAGCAATCCTAAAAAAAACTATTTAGATCATGATTTCTATGGAAATAGGAGTGTCTATGGAACCTTATTTATCCGGCATGGTCAGAAATTATTCGAAAATCGAAATACGGTGATATATGGTCATAACATGAAAGATGGGGGGATGTTCGCAACATTAAAACGATATCTGGAAAAGTCGTGGTTCGATGAACATCCGGATGTGCAGATCAGATATGATGGACAGGCAGTCAATTGCAAAGTATTTTCAGTACAAATTATATCTGAAAATAATGATTATCCATATGCAGATCGATTTAATGATGTGGAATACAGTACATTTCTAAATGAAATGGTGCAGCTCTCTCGGATAGTACCTGGAGAGCTCCCGGATCCGGAATACCCCATCATTACATTATCAACGTGCTATGGACAGAAACGCCTTATAGTTATGGCTCAGTCTAAGGAGGAGAGGGAGAATGGCATCAAAACAATCACAGATAGATAAAGATATAGATGCAGCATTATCCAATATAGTCATGGGGATCGGCCATGGATTCAAAATGATATTTTATGGCATCAAAAAACTAAATTCAATAAAAAATGTGGTATTTCTTTTGGTTATGCTGGCTATATCGGTTTTAGCTTATGTTTATCGAAATCCTGTATTCGATTGCCTGAAATCAGTGGAGATGCCGGGCGTATTTCAAAAAATAGTATTTATTGTAATACTATGCCTTCCATTGATTTATCTAGCAATTATCGGTAGTTCGACAGATCGGAAAGCAAAGGAATTCTATAAGATATTTCAGGCAATCGAGTTTAAAGGGAGGGATGGAAAATATCCCTATTTTCTGGATATGTACCAGGATGAGGATAAAAGGACTATTTATACTTTTAAAACTTCAATTAGTGTAGGGGAATGGCGAAAGAATCAAGAACGCCTGGAGACGGCATTAGATTGTACGATTTTGCAGATTAATAATAAGGGCAGCAAGAAAATTGTTGAAATCATATCCCTTTCCAGCGATTACAAATTGCCGACATTGGTTGAATGGGAGGATTCGAGAGCTCCAGAAGGTGAAAGCCGCATGGCGGTAGGGGAATGTGTCATGGGCCAAGTATCATTTGACCTAAACAAAACGCCCCATGTACTGGTTGCTGGAGAAACAGGATCTGGTAAATCCGTAATTTTGCATGTCCTGTTATGGCAGATGATATTGAAACAGGCAAAAGTAATCATGCTGGATTTTAAAGGTGGTGTAGAATTTGGTCTGGACTACGAGGCTTATGGTGAGGTAATTACAGATAGGGAGCAGGCCGTAAAAGTCCTGGAAGAATTGGTGAAGGAAAATCAATTGCGTCTTCAACTTTTTCGACAATACCGAGCGAAAAATATAGCAGAGTATAACGAAAAAACTGATAGCCGCCTATGTAGGATCGGGGTGTTTTGCGACGAAATCGCAGAGATGATGGATACAACGGGGGTTCCCAAGAAAGAGCGCGAAATATATGAAAAAATCAAGGGACTGTTATCTACATTGGCCAGATTATCACGTTCAACAGGCATCAATATGATTATGGGAGTGCAGAGGCCAGACGCGAATGTACTGACAGGTCAGATCAAAAATAATATACCGGTACGTATATGTGGGAGATTCGCTGATAAGGCCGCTTCTGAGATTGTATTAAATACGACAGCCGCAATCAATTTACCGGACGTTAAAGGGCGTTTCCTCTTTCTACGCGGTAATGAATTGATTGAATTCCAGGCATATCTATTCGAGGATTCGATGATGCATGAGGTATATGCAGATATTGGTACTATGCTGATCGATCAAAAGAGGACTGGGAAAGCTCCTAAATACTATGAGCAGCCGCCAATTAATGCACAGGAAGATCCCGACCAGGTAATTGCAGCGGTGGATTATGGTCTGGATCGCTATAAGGCTGTCGGAAATTTGGACTTTGATTTTGATGAGTCAATCGAATGGAGTGTAGATGATGATATTTAAAAAAAAGAAAGATAGGGTGGCAGAGCCTAAGAAGAAACTTACTAAAAAAGGGGAAAAGCCACAACCAGAAAGTGATCCCATAGCAGAACCGCAACAAAAGAAACTGAAAATAAAAGAAAAAAGGGTGGTCAAAAAAGAAAAAGACGATTCCTATGTGATGAAAAAAAACACAGGAATGAGAGTTTTGCGAGTAATATTTTGGCTTATCCTGTTTTTCATTTTCTTTCGAGGCGTCGTCCAGATCATCAAACCTGACAAAGTATCGGAAATTTCAAGAATAATCAATGAATTTAAGGAAGAGCAAAAAAATAATGGGGATCATGAAGAGGAATTAATGAGGTATGCTCAAGACTTTGTAAAAGAATATTTGACTTACACGAAATCAGGCGAGGAGGAGTTTAAGAAACGAATAAGCCCATATGTATCAAAGCGGGTTTTGAATATCGCTGGTGTCTATGGATTCCGCAGTAATGCAACGGCTACATATGTAGATGCCTACAGAAAAGAAAAATATGCGGAGAACATATACGATGTATTTGTGGCAGCCGAAGTTCAATATGATTTAATGGATGCGGCTACGGAGGAAACCTCGGAGATCAAAGAGCGTTGTACCCTAAAAGTCCCCGTAGTAGTTACTGATAACGGATACGCTATTGAGGCATTACCTGTTTATGTTACAGATGTACGCCGGGACACTGATTACAATTCACAAGAATCTGTTTTAGGAAGTGAGATAGACAGTGAACCATTAAAGTCGGCAGTCACTAATTTTTTGGATGCCTATTACTCACAGGATCAAAGCATGATTAATTATTTACTTGCGGCGGGTGCCGATCAGAATAAATTCATTGGCTTATCGAAGCGGTATACATTCCAGAAATTAGAATCAATACGATCCTACATGCCAGTGGGAAATGATATTATCTGTCTTCTGAAAGTGAAAATTCAGGATACAGTTAATGAAGAAATTATATATCAGGAGTATAACATTACGATGGTGAAGGAGGGCGATCGGTATTACATCAAAGATATGAACTCCAAAATAAGTAACATTAACTATTAAAATCAGGAGGAAGAGAAATGTGTAAATTATTGAGAAATGACAATTTTAAAAGGTGTGTACTTATGGTTTTAACCATCCAGCTTGTTTTTGCTATGACAATGATGAGTTTTGCGAGTGGTGGTGGCAATTACGCTGAATCAGGCGTCAAATGGTTTCTGGATCAGGCGTTTTGGGTTGTGATTGCGATTACGGTTTTTGGAGCAATCGCGGGAGTCTTAAAGCACGCGACATCTGCAATTATTATAACAATTATAGTAGGAGGTCTTATAGCTTTCTTGTGTAAACAGCCAGAGACAATAGCAAATATTGGAGATACGATCGGTAGAATTGTAACAGGTGGTTGATATGGAAAAGCCAAGCGAAAAAATTACATTATACAGTTATCATAAGATCTGGAAAATTGAAAAGAAGATATACGCAATCCAAAATATAGTTCTTCCTATACCGATTGATCCCTGGGAGCTGTTGTATTTTGGAGCTACATGGGTCGTATGTAATGTGATTTTTGGATTATTACCGGGAGTTTCAAATATCCCGGTAATGATCCGATCCATTATGCTTCCATTTGCAATCAGTAAATTTTTAATGACAAAAAAACTGGATGGTAAGAATCCATTACGGTATATGTTAGGTGTCATTACATTTTTATTTGTTGAACAAGGAAAATCTGTTGAGTTTTTTCAGACGACGCCAGATAAAGAAGCTACCATAAAGCTCACATGGAATTGTAGCGAAGGTAGAATATAGCAAAGGAGAGGGATTATGTATCAGTGTCCAATTAATTACTTTGTAGATAATCTTATTTTTAATGCAGATGGCAGCTGCTGGTCGGCATATAGATTACATGGTTTCAATTATGATTATCTCAGCACGCAAGGGAAGGTTAATAAGCTCTTGCAGCTGGCGAGATTATTTATGGGTATAATGAGCGAGGCCCAGATATTAATAATTCCCGTTGAGCAGGATCTGAAAGAGCACTTTGATAATTTGAGAAAACGAATCAAAGAGAACGATATATTATATAACACAGCACAACAACAAATCAAATTGACAGAGGAATATCTACAAGAAAAAACTAAGAAGGCAGGACTGACAAATGACTATAACACTTACATAGTCACAAAACTAAATAAAGCAGCGGAATATGAGGCGGTTGAAAAACTTTGGGATGCGGTGCAATACTTTTTCCGGGATCCGATAAATGCCATAAACGTGCAGATGAACCTGGATACAAAAGATATCCTACAAAGTAAAATCAAAGCTTATCAAAAAATGGCAAAAAGATGGTTGGATGAAAATGAAATTAAGATGGCCATGGAAGCAACCACGACAGAGGAAACTCAATGGCTATTCCGGAGATTACCATATAGAGGGACAGGAAAATCCGCAAAATTATTTTATAAGAATCTGAGAAAAGAGAGTTGGAATCCAAGATACGATGAAGTCGATGTTGAGAAAGAAAAAATTGTACGTCCATATCATCGGGATGTAGTTAATTTGTTTAACGGGAATATTTCCCGTGAAGATCGGCGCCTTAAAATAAGTACCGGGTTTACGACTTCCTATCAGACTTTCTTAACATTGGCTCACATCCCAGATGTTACGGAGTTTCCGGGAAATGAGTGGATTTACATGCTGCAGAAACAAAATCTGCAGACAGAAATATGTATACAACTCAAATTGATTCCGCATAAATCAGCATTGCACCGCCTGGATCTTAAAAATCGAGAAATTAATAGCCAAATTGAACATATTACAGAAGCAAAAGCCAAAGTACCGGAGGACTTATTGGAGGCAGAGGAGTACGCAGGATACATGGAACAGGAGCTAAAAGTCAACAAAGCCCCCATATTGGAAACATCGGTAACAATATGCGTAGCAGACGAAAATCCAGAAGAATTAGAGCGGAAATGCAGCTACATACGGGAATTATACGATGAAATAAACTTTGTTGTCGAACGGCCTCTTACGGATCAGTTTAAGCTATATATGTCATTCATACCATCTGTAAGAAATATGATGAAGGATTTTGTGCTACCGCTTACCCCGATGACTTTGGCAAGCTCTATTGTAGGGGTTACACGGGAACTGGGGGATCGTAGAGGCGGTTTTATTGGTACCACCGGCGGCGAAGAAAAACCGGTATTTTTTGCACCAGAACTGGCATGTCTCACGAATTTATCACCGGCCATTACACTTTTTGGAGATTTAGGTACTGGAAAATCGTTTAATGCCAACCTACTGATATATCTATTGGTACTGTATGGGGGATATGGTTTAATCATAGATCCCAAGGGAGAGCGGAGCCATTGGGAAACTGCAATGGTTGCACTCAGAGGATTAATTACTATTGTAACATTGGGGCCAGATGAAGCAGATCGGGGAAAGTTGGATCCATATATTATGTATCCGGATAATATGAGCGAGGCGAATGAATTAGCTCTTAATGTTCTCTCGGATCTACTGGCAATTGACCCTAAAAGTGACGAAAATACGATCTTAATTGAATCAATGCAGAAGATTAATCAGTTTCCCGGAAAAAATAGTATGCTGAAATTAGTGACCGTACTGGAGGCAGTACCAGAAAAAGATGAACTCCATGGAATCGCTCAAAAATTGGCTAGGAAGATCCGATCACAGCGAGAGAATGGAATGGCCGGCTTACTGATCGGGAACGGTAACGAGGAAGCCATAAGATTAGAAAATCGGCTTAATATTATACAGCTGCAGAACCTTAAAATGCCAGATCCGACAACCTCAAAGGAGGATTACAGCAGGGAGGAGATCCTTTCCGGTATCATTTTTGGCCAGGTATCAGCCTTCGTCAAAAAGTTTGCTCTCGTAAAACGTCCGGTTCCAAAAGGCATTTTGATTGACGAATCCTGGTTTGTCTCTAAATCAAAACAGGGGAGGAATATGGAAGAATTCATATCACGTATGGGACGATCCCTATTTACAATCATTATGTACAATGGCCATTCCGTGACGGATCTACCGACAGAGGGAATTAAAAACTCAATTACATATAAGTTTGTCTTTCGCTGCCGCAATAACAAAGAGGAAGCGGAGCGGCTCCTGGAATATATTGGGCTGGAAATCACACCGGAAAATATGGCAATTATACAGAATCTACACTCCGGGCAGTGCCTGTTCAAAGATATGTATAATCGTGTGGGCGTACTTCAATTTGATGCAGTTTTCCAAGATATTATAGACGTATTTTCAACAACTCCGAAGGAAGATGAGGAGGATAACTATGCAGAGGAGGAACTGGAAGAGGCGATAAAAGCAGATGATGAAGAGCAGGAAGAGGTATATCTGCCAGAAATAAATTATGAAGAAGATACTGAGGATCCGTATACACAGGATTTATATGTAGAAGATGCTGGCGGATATGTAGATGATAACGATGATTTTTCCCTGGATATTGCTTTCTCAGAGGAGGACATATTCCAAAAGGAGCAATTATGAGTGAGAAAAAGAATAATATACTGATCAAACTTTTGGCTCCGTTGGTTGCGATTGGACTGTTTGGAAGCTTATGTATTGCTGGATTATTTGGCGGATCTGGAAATGCATTGCCTGCAGAAGAAGATACTGCAACGGAGTACCAAATGATAGGCGGCCAGATGAATGTAAACTGGCAATGGATAATGCTCATCGACATGTTCCTTGCGCAGATGGAGGATCAGCTGGATATATTACAACAAAATCCAGTATACACAGTACTCAATTGTCTTCAAGTTGAGATAAAAGTGTATGATTATGACTATGATCCGGAAACGCAGACTGGGGGCTGGAAATACGATTATACGGATTATGCGAACGGAGCAGAAGAAATACTAAGCTATTTTAAAATTCCGGCAAACACGAAAGACATCAATGTAATTGTACGGACTATCGGCAGCAAAAATTCGGATGAATTTCAAGTTAGCATAGAGCCATATGCATCGATTGAGGATGTTTTGAGCAATTACTATTCTTTCCCAGAGGATATATTAAACGATATTATAAGCTTGAGTGAGAGCAATTATTTGGCGGATGCCTTTGGCCTGGATGCCTGGACTGGATCCGGTGGGATATTCGAAGGCGCGGTAGGTGATTTTGGAGAGCTACCAGAGATCGGGATGCAAATCCCCTTATATTATCAGTATCAATCCCCATGGGGGAAAATCAAGTTTGGAGACGGTAACATAGCATCTTCTGGCTGTTCAATCACATGTCTGGCCATGGTGCTGAGTTATCTAACTGACGATACTGTAACTCCAGATGAACTTGCTGCCTGGGCTGGTAATCGATTTCATGTCCCGGAGGTCGGGCAAGGGTGGGGGATATTCCCGGCGGCAGCCCGGCAATATGATGTTAATTGCGTGGGTCTGGGAGAAAGTATGAATAACGTATTAACTGCATTAAAGAGTGAAAAACCGGTAATTGCCAGTATGGATACCGGTACGTTCACAAAAAAAGGCCACTTTATCGTTTTGCGAGGCATTGATGAGAACGGAAAAATTCTGGTCAATGATCCGAATGACAATGGAAATAAACGGCATTTCTATCGATCATTTGAAATCGGGCTCATACAGAGAGAAGCGAAACAGTTCTGGTGTTTTGATTAATCGGAGGAAGTAAAATGAGATATGGTAATGTATACAAGATATTAATACTCCTATTTGGCATCGGTTTTCTGGCTCTGATATATATACGACTTTTCGGTGCAGAAGATCTAAATAATAATCAGCCTATCCAATATACGCAGGAAGATTTTACAAAGAACGGAGCTGGAGACTATGTGGAACCTGTGGAACCAAAGCCAGAATCGAAAAGCGAAAATGTAGATTATACAGTTGAAACTTATCCAGATATAGCACAGACTGTCCCGGAAGAAAATATATTTCCAGAAGCAATTACGCTGGCTCCGGATGATATCACTACGTCGTGTTATTTTTCTAATACTGAGAACGTGATCGACGCAGTGCTGCCATTATATGCACAAAAAATATTAGTAACTGAAATGCAGAAATGGCTTAATGAGCAGGGGATGAGCGATATCGAGGAATTGTTGTGCATTGAGGGATCCTTTCAGGAAGAAGAATATAATATGATTTTCCAAGTGGCGGCCGATAACGAGAAAACTATCACATGTAAATATAATACCGAAAAACGTACATGGAAGTTCGAGGCCGAATAGAAAGAAGGGCGAGATCATGAAAAAAATTACCGTGGCATTTCTTATGGCCCTGGTTATATGTATATTTTGCATCCCCACAAAAACATATGCCTCGAGCGGTATTATGATATCTGATGAATTGGATGATCTGGAGGGAGATGGAAAGTACGTAGGCTCAGAGTACCGTAATAACTATCAGCTGGATGTCGAAAAATTAGGGGTCACGGAAGTTGCCGAAAAGGCATTAAATGCATTAGCTAATATAGTTTTTTCCGTGATCTCGTGTTTAGGATTTTTAACAGTGGCAATATTTTATCATGCCTTGAGCTTCGATTTGGCTGCACTATTACAACCTCAAATCGATAGTATACAATTGGCATTACATGATAGTGTTTTTACACCATTGCTGCAAGTTGCGCTTATGGGAGCGATCGTACTTGCGATTACAAAATATGCCAAGAGGGATTTTTCGGGCCTTTTGGGGCAGTTAGGAAAAGTAATATTTATCATGGTGTTATCATTGATGATAGTACGCGATTCGGCTACATTACTAAGCTATGCGACATCAGTGACAAAGAGCGTATCGGTTTCGATATTAACAGGCATAAGTGGCACTAATGTCGAATCTAATATCAATAATTATTCTGCTTCGGCAGCTGGGATATTATGGGTTAGTCTTGTACATGAACCATGGAAGTCGCTGGAATTTGGTGAATATGATTACACAAGTGAGGATGTAGAATTTTTTCTTTCGACATCTTCTGAAAAGGATCGGGCGGATCGGGTCGAGGAAATGATGGAGGGGGACAGTGGGCCCTTCGCAAAAGGGCGATCGGCCACGAGGATCGGCCAGGGGCTAATTATTTTAATCACCATGTCTGTAAAATGCGTAGTATATATGTTGGTCGCCATTATGTACATCGTGTTTCAGTTAATTGCTGTGTTCTTTACAATGATGGCCCCACTGATATTACTTTTGGCCTTGATACCAGGCTATGATTTTGAAATCTTGGGAATATGGGTCAGAAAAATTATTGAGACTCAGATCGGAGTGTTAATCATTACATTTTTGATGGGGGTCATGATAATGATAGACGGGTTATTGTATAATTTGGCGAGTGAGATGGGGTGGTTTGTTGTGCTTATTCTGCAGATCGGAGCAAGCCTAGGACTGTATGTGTTCCGAGGACAGATATTTTCAGCCTTCAATTATGCGCAGCGAGGTGTACAAAACCCTTGGCTCGTGAAACGTGATTTAGCCCGTAGCGGAAATCCTTATCCAGGGATCGAGAGATTATATATGCAAGCTCAAAATACAATGAGATATCGGAGGAAAAAACCTCAAGCCAACAAAGAATATACGACTCAAGAAATATTAGGGAGGCAGATGGAGGACCAAGGTTGGCAGCCTGATCCCATGGGCGGCCAGAGCCAACAAGATAACCGGTACGATAGGCAGAGGGACGGGCAAGACCGACAAAGGCGATTAGAAAGTTCAGGGGGATCTCATAATCGGCAGAACAACCAGGTCGGCGGTCAGAACCAACAATTAATCGAAGATGCTGGAATTAGGGGGGAATCCTATTATGCTTCCAGGGCTGTTACCGACAATTGGCATGATATATGGAATAGCGCAGAACCTGTGTATCGTCCTCGTACGACCGACAAGTCAAGAAAATCGAATCGTCGCCCCATCCTGACAGAAGCAGAAAAGGGCTTACAGAGGCCTCAGATGGCTCATACAGCCCCGGAAAGTGGTCAGGCGGAGCCAAAATCGAGGAGGGAAGAAAAAGGGCTTAAAAAGGAAAATTATGTAGAAGATGAAGTGGTCAGGCCAGTAACTACACCTATACCACAAAGAAATCCTGCAGATGCTGCGCCGGCAGTGCGGGCGGCACAACAACAAGTAAAAAAACGCCGGCCAGAGCCAATATCGTCAAGTGAAATTGGTGTGGAGGAGAAAACAGAGCAACCAAGGAGGGATACTAATACTGCAGCGTTGGAGCGGCCAACTACGGCAGAACATATAAAAAAGCATGAAACGATTACTGCAGCTCAGGAATTTGGCGGTTCCGAGATGGGTAATTCGAAGAATAATGAAATTTCTCAGCCAAGGCCAGTGATGAAGCCTGGATCAGCTGAGGTAGATAAGAGCAGTACAGTAAATTATATATCTCAAGAAAATGAGATCCCTGCAGATCGGCCTCATAGCCAGGATAAAATAAAACGGCCGAATATAGGTCAGGTTGCACCTGAACCCGAATTAAAACAGCCTGGCCAACCTTCTGGAAGGCTGCAGAAGGAAACTCAGGTTAAAAGACCTAGTATACAAAATTATACAGGGAATAAAGATGGAAGTGCTATGAAAACAGGAATGAGGGGGAGACATACTGAAAAAACACCTTTAAAAGCCTCCAGAATCCATTCAGATGGCTTCAAAATCAAAAAGTGAATAATTGGGCGTGTACCAACAAAAACGTCTTAAAACGCCTAATAGCAGGCTTGAGAAAAAAATGCATTGACAAATATTTCTAATCCGTGTAGAATTGCAGTAATGATTGTTGTGGATAATGACAAGTAGTTTGATAATTTCCATGAAAGCTTATCCACAATGCGGAATTTTTAACTAAATAAAAAATGAGATGCACCTGGACGATGCATCTCGGATTCGGTTCTCTGTTACTGTCGCCAAACGGTAACGGAGCAACTCAGGTATCAAGCGCCGATACGGAATCTTTTAACCGATTTAGTTGTTAGCATAAAGCTACTGACTAGATAATAGCAGACCTAGCGGAAACTGTCAAGATGGTTGAAATTATTTTTGTATATATTTTGCCCGGATACCTTATGTATTCGGGCTTTTTTGATGTTTTTTTTATGAATTATTTTTAAAATTAATCATGGGTAGAAAAGAGGTGACAGAATGAAAATTAAATATAGTCTTTTAGACAGACTTTGTAACCTTACGAACAAAGAAGTTGATTTTCTTCTGTACGTCGCCCATTACCAGGATGACTATGGCCGGATACGGGGAATCTATTATCGTGACGTGTGCCAGGCATGTGATATGTGCAAGCAGACTTTTTATGATGTACTACGCTCTCTGCAGCAAAAAGGTGTCATAACATACGTGAGGGCGGATCGGGACTACAATATAACGATTTTGGATAATGATTTTTCGTATAAGGGCTCATACGAAGAGGGATATATTAATGTTTCTAGATCTGTATTTGATACGGACAAGTTCAATAAGCTCCGTGCCAAGGAGAAAATTTTTGTGCTGCATCTAATGAAGGTTACGCATGAGAATGCAAAGAGCTTCCAGATCAGGACGGAAAATTTCTACAAGAAGTATACGGAGCTGCTGGGGGTCACGAAGAAGGTGCTGCGTGGGTACCTACACAGTATGCGGAGTTTTTTCAGCGTAGGGAAGAAGGATGGAAAGTATTTCATTACATTTTTGGCCTCCGTTTTTAAGTCCAAGAGAAATGTGTCGGAGACGGATCAGCTTCTCGGCCACGAGGTCAAAACAGATTGCCGGCGGAGTAAGATCAAAGAAATTGACGATCAAGCAGTGGAAGATACAATGCAGCTGGTAAAGCAATATAGGCACGATGCCAATGAAAGGGGCGTGAATATCCTAGAAATCGTACAGGAATGTATATGGACAAGCGTACAGGGATTTAAAAATCGAGTGTTAAATCCTAAATACGTGCATAAACTGATCCGTATTAAGTTAGGATTAGATTATGGTTCATGGCCTGTGATTGCGGGACAGAATTAAATATGACACGATAGGCTTGTCAGAGACAAGTCTATCTGGCGTTGTAAAAAATACAGATAGTAAATGATTTTGAGAAAGAAAAGAGGGGATCCGGCTGCAGCCGGATCTTTTTTGTGTCTTCGGGTAAATTTTTAGTCCATTTTTAAGGGCATACAAAAATAGTAGTCTATTTCTAAGGGTATACTATTTTTATATAGTCCATTTTTGAGGGAATATTTAGAAAAAATAGTCTATTTTTAAAGGTCTTATAAAACCCTAGAAACCCTTATAGAATCAAGGGTTTCTAGGGTTTTTTGTATTGAGTATATTATTTCTAATTTTATATTCTTTCTATCTCTATAAATACAATCTTACACAACTATATATTCAAAACTTACGTGATTTATTTGCTTATGCTACCAAAACACTACAGATCACCCGCAAAGATGCTCTAAATCAAAGTCAAGGGTATATAAACGGTGGCAAGCCACCGCCCTTGACTTTGATTTTTCTATGTGCTAACCGACATATAAGCGATGTGAAGGGAAAAGACAACATAACACTTAACCTTCTCATCACTCTTTATATTTTAGCACATAGAACCGCGCATCTTTATCATCCTTCGCACCAAAATTAAGCTCAGATCAGCTAAAAAAACAACATAACACTTCTAGCGATATTGCAATCTCTGATAAGATAGTGTATAATTACAATATAATAATAACTAAATTATGAATAAGAAGGAGGAATCTTATGCAAATTAAATCATCTGCAGATCTCAGAAATAGTTACAAGGAAATATCTGATCTGGCCAAAGCGTCCGGGGAACCGATATATATAACAATTAACGGAGCCGGGGATGGTGTCTTTATGTCCATGGAAGCGTTTGAGCAGATGGAAGAAACACTGCTCATGAGGTCGCGGGTACTTGCTGCGGAACATGCACGCCAGGCCGGGGCCAAAACCTATAGTCAAGAAGAAGTAGATGAAAGGTTTAGGAAACGCTATGAGAATTGAATATTTAGAAGCCGCGCTTTCTGACCTGGATAATATAACAGATTACTATTTTGCATTATTTGGGATCGAATCAGCTATGAAAGTATACGATCAGATCCGCGCGTCGGTGGGGCAGCTGGATGAATATCCTGGCTCCGGGGTGCCTTGCAAAGATCGTCAGCTGAAAAATTTGGGGTATAGGGAGCTCTTTTCTGGCCGGTTTGTAATTGTATACCGCGTTGATGAGGGGGAACAGAAATTATATATTAACCATATTGCGGATACGCAAACCGATTATCCGCACTTATACAAAAATCTATAAATAGAAAAGAAGGCTGGAGGCTTTTCCAACCTTTTTTTCTATGACAAAATATAAAAACATAAAACAATAAAAATGTAAAAAACGATGTCTCGCTGATAGTCTTCCTGCAAGCTGCCGCTTCCGCACCGGTGTTCTATCTGGATGGTGCTCTCCACCGGCTCTGACATGCCGGCTCTCAGGCGGTATGTGCTGTCTCATCCGTGCGCCGCCGCCCTCGACCTGGTGTATACCAGTATTACCGGATAGAGGATCCGGAAGAGATAATGGAAAAGCTGGAAAAGGCTATGGAAGCGAATTGCCTTGGATCTCTGGTTATCGTAGGCGGCCATCGTGCGGCATACATTCCTACCCGCCCATTCCGTAAAAGTGACCGGAGCAGCTGGCGGCCGCGGAGGCAAAACTGGAGTATGTAGCTATGATGGGCCGCCTTAGACATTATACTTTTGGAACGTTCTTTTTACTTTTTCGCCGGCTTAGTATCTCTTCACGGTAAGCTTGATAATATCGCTTGTTATATTCTCTCATTTCAGAGAGCCGTTGTTCACGGCTTTTTAACTTATGTTGTATTTCGCTGTCTTCCTCATGGCACTTTTTTCGATTCTCTTTTCGGCGTAAATTAATTTGTTGACGAGTCTCTTCGTAAGTTCCGTCTAATTTTTTTCGCGCTCGGTTTAATAATGTTCCTATACCTGCAGAAACTTGTAATTTTTCTCCGATTTCTCGGTATGTAAAACCGTCTAGCCACAGCAAAAATACTCTGCTCTCTGCCGGGGTTAAAACAGATAAGCTTTTTCCGAGATATCGTTCTTTTCTATATAACTGTGTTTCTTCCTGTCTTTTTCTGGCTGATTCCCGTTTCCTTCTGGCTGATTCCTGTTTTCTTCTGACTTCTTCCTGTTTTTTTATAGTTATTTTTTCTTGCTTTTTTAAAGAAGGTATAAACATTTGTTTAGAGCTGCTCTTTATTTCTACTTGGTTGCCTGCACTTTTTAGCAGCTGGCTTACATTTTGCTTCGAACACCCTAATATTTTACTGATTTCAACGTATGATTTACCTTCAAGCATTAATATAGCAGCTTTTTTTTGCCTCAAAGTCAAGTACTTTAAGTTATCAGCATTAATTTTAGTCATCATATCAACCTTTTATCCTCCAGGTAATATTAGAGCCCGATCATATTATTATAATACATGGATGTTGGACTTTTTTTAGTATAACATACTCGCCGGCAGGTTTCGACCGATCTGCTTATATTATTTTGTGCCTAAATTAATAGAGACACTTGCATGAAAAATATATTTATATTTTAATGTTTTAATATATTTATATATTTGTATATTTATATATTAATACTTTAATATATTTATATTTTTTCGTTATTGTGAGTGCCTTTATTAATTTAGACACAAAGACTAGAGAAAATTTCTCTAGCTTTTGTGTCCAATTGCTTAGTACTGTTTCTGTATAGCGCTTTTTCCTACCCCTCGCCGGCAGTTAGGGCATTTTATGATAAATATACTAAAATATTAAAATATAAATATATAAAAATAGAACAGGTAGTTATTGAAGGAACCAACTTTAAAATCCAAACGGCCAGCTATGGATCCGTTCAGGAGCATGGGATGGAAAAATTCATGAAATCCCCTATGTACAAGAAAGAGACAACGGATGAGAAGTATCATGAAAATCCGTTCCGGGCAGTAAATTTTAAGACAGATTCAGGGGAGGAGCTAATCTGTCCAAACGGAAGGAAATTTCACTTAGCGTATCGGAAACCAGTGAAGGGGAATCAATACGGCAGACAGGAAGAATACTATACCTGTGAAGACTGCAGCGAATGCCCCTATGCAGAAAGATGTAAGAAGACAGAAAAAAACAGGACGGTCCGTATCAATGCGGAATTAAGTTCCATGCACCAGGAAGTATTAGAAAATCTGCAGAGCATTCATGGAGCGCTGCTGCAAATGAACCGTTCCATACAAGCGGAAGGAACCTTTGGAATCATCAAGTATGACCGTTGGTATAAACGGATTGTAAGAAGAGGACTGGAATCGGTAAGATTAGAGTTATTTCTAGTTTCTATCGGCCATAATCTCTATAAATTTCATAATAAACAGAAGAGGCTAAGGGAAGTGGTTTAAAGAAGAAAAAGCATACTTTTATTGGGGTAAGGGGAAGTATGCGCTCTTTATGGCGGTTCTTCTGCATATTTATAAAAATGAAAGGGCTGTGGAAAAATGGAATTAGATCAACTCCATTTTTACACAGCCCCTTAAATTTACACATTTAACTTGACAAACCCCATAAAATCGCCCTGGCCATAAAATGATTTATACTTTTTATCAACTAACGGTTTTCTAAGGCACGGTTTACACATTCTACTGTAAAACTTGTAATATCCGCTATGCTTGTTTTTTCATGTCCACGTACATAAGTTAATAGTTCTTCCGGTAAAGGTTTCAGCCATTTTTCAGAAATAGCCTCAATTCCATACGCCGCCCCAAACATAGTTGCCACCTGAGCGGCATTACAATCTACATCCTGCCCCATCATACTCATCATATTGATACATCGGTCCAGACTGTTCTCACAGTAATACAGAGCTATCACTTCAATAGCAGCATTAGGATATGCATGAATCCAGTTATACTGCCAAAATTTCTTCTCGCATACCTTCCAGGCCTCCAGATAATGATCAAACTGTTCACACTGATCCAGTGCAAATTTCACAACGGTATAATATTCGCTGTCCGTTGGGATCATTCTAATTGCCTTCTTTACAATCGTCTGCATCTCCTTCTCTGCATATGCCATTGATACCATCATAGCATTGAAGATTTCTCCAATCACCCCATTATTGTGGTGAGACACAACCCCATCTCTAAAAGCCAGACTTGCCGCCATTTCCGGATTCCCCGGAGCTGCCATACCGCAGACAGCACCTCTCATCTGCGCGCCAATCCATTCCCTGAACGGATTAGACCGACAGCCGCTCTCCGGAGGAAAAATACCCAGCATAACATTCTTTAACGCGATATCCTCTGCGGACCAGCCTGAAGGAATCCTTGCAACCCACTCCGCAGCAATATCTTCCGAACTTACTTGATATCCCTTTTCAAAAAATGCATCTAAAAATGCCAGCTCATAGGTAATATCATCATTATACGTACTTGGCTTTCTTACATAATCGTTAATCTCGCCAAAAAACTCAAGGAGTTTCTCTGTATTATATCCCTCCAACGCAGTTCCGACTGCAGCTCCGACAATCTGAGCAGTCCAGCCTGCATACGTTCTATCATAGAACTCCTTAGCTTTTGTATCCGGTAGCGTATACTTCTCAAACTCAACTGCATTTCTGTACTTTTCAAAGGTATCATAGCATGTATAGGAATGATATGGATGATCATCGATTTTTTCAGCATTGTTCAGAATATGAAACACCTTTGCAGTAAGCCTGGAGAGTCCGATTCTATCCTCCTCCTCTCTCATGCGAATTGCCTCCGGTATCAATTTTTCCGCTTCCGTCACATCATATCCCATATTGTACATAGACAATATACCGCCCAGCAGCACCCGCTCCGGAGCATAAGATCCCGGCACATGACTTCCCCAAAGCAGCTTCACAGCCCCCCAATTTGTCTCTTCTACATCAAAGGCATCCTCCCACGTCTGTTCTTCCTCAGTCAGAATTTTAGGGATAGCCTGAGTTATAATTTCATGATTATATTCATATGCTCTTTTCATTTTATTTTTTCTTCTCCTTATAGTATAAAGCTTTATGGCCTTACAGAATTTCTTATTTTCTGAATTTCATCTGTTGTCTTACCAAAAGCTGTATCAACTGTAATTTTATCGGAAAGGATATCTGCCTCAAGTTCATCCACCTTCTGCCTTACATCTTCTGGAACAAGCTTTAAATAAATATCATTTTTAGCAATCCCTACAGCCCCCTCTTTAATACCCATAACCTCTCTCGTTCCCCATGGCAGAGTACCCTCTTTCTCCATTTTTACAGCTCTGAAAATAGATATATCTACACGTTTTAATGCAGAAGTAAGGAGGTGCTCCGCTTTATCCTTATCCGTTTCCAGGAAGCCCTCTGCCTGATCACTGTCCACTCCGATCGCAAACTTATCTTTCTCGGTGACGCCATCAATAACGCCCAGCCCAGCCGTACTGGCAGCTTGATATATAATATCAGCATTCTGATTTATCTGAGCCAGACACAATTCTTTTGCCTTTGCACTGTCATTAAAATTGCCTACATAGCCAATGGGAATCTTGATTCCCTCATTAACATAACGCGCCCCCTGAATATATCCTACAAGGAAATCATTAATCACATAATTTTCCATTCCACCAACAAAGCCAATTGTTCCCGTCTTTGTACAGAGTCCTGCCACTGCTCCTGCAAGAAATGAGCATTCATTCTGCTTATATTCAATCGAATATACGTTATCAAGTCCTCCCAGCGAATAATCCACGGACGAATCATAAATAATGTATTTTTTATCCGGATACTGCGGAGCAACCTCCTGAAGCTTTTCCGACATCTGCCAGGTACCCATGATAATAATATCCGTATCCTTATCTTCTGAAAAATCTATCAATGTTGGCATCCACTTAGTCTCATCGTAACTCATCTCTACAACCTTTACGTTATCTCCAAGCTCTTCCCTTATCATTTTTCCGCCATTTGCCGCAGAATCATAGAATGCTTTATCCCCCAAGTTTCCATTTATCAGGATTACTACATTTAAGGCATCGTCAACTGCCGCTTCACTTTTCTCCGCCTCCTGTTTTACAGCCTGGCTTTCGTCCTTGCCAGACGAACAGCCCATCAGCATACCCGTTGTCAGCGCAACGGCCGCCAGAGTTACATAAATTCCTTTTTTCATTTTGAATCCTCCTATCTCACACTTGTTTTTATTTAGTCAAATGCTTGTGTTTCATCGCCGAGTAAAGAACTAGCCCCACAACAGTAAATACATATGGTAACATCTGTACAAACTGTACCGGGATGTCTAATACCTGCAAATTACTTCCCAATGCGTCCGCTGTTCCAAATACTAAAGAGGACAGAAGAGTACCGACAGGAGTTCCTCTTCCCAGTGCTTCTGCCGCTAATGCAATAAACCCCCTTCCTGCTGTCATATCACGCGCAAACTTATCCATATATCCCATAGACATATAAGCCCCGCCCATCGCCGCTAAAATACCGCTTATAGCTAGCGCTATATACTGAACTTTCTTCACATGGATTCCTACGCTTTCAGCGGCATGGCTATTTTCCCCCACCACCCGGATTCTCAGTCCCAACGGGGTTTTATAAAGAAGAATCCACATCGCTGCCACCGAAATAAGTGCCAGATATGTCAATAAATTATGACCGGATATAACCGTGCCAATTACAGGAATATCCTGAATAAAAGGAATATTGATTACCGGCATCGTCAGGCTTTTCAGCGAAGTAGACATACCTTTATCATTCGCCACTGCATAGAGAACAAATACCGTACCGCCTGAAGCCAAAAGATTCATAGCAATGCCCGTCAGAACCATATCTGTTTTTAAATGTATAGCAAAATATGCCATCAAAAGTCCCAATGCCATTCCAACTAAAAGTGCAAACAGAAACCCTAAAAATGCATTCTGCGTCATCGCGCTCCCTATAACACCAGCCAGTGCAGCGCAAAGCATAATCCCTTCCAATCCAATATTCATAACCCCCGCGCGGTCTGTAATCAGAGCTCCTAATCCAGCCAGCAGTATAGGTGTAGTCAGCCTCAATACAGAATAAACAAAATCAGCCGAAAAAATTGCATGTAATAAATGTTCCACGCTAAACCTCCTGTCCAGATTGAAGAGTCGAGTTTTCCACAATCTTTTTATGTTTATAGTGCTCTAAAAACAGCTTCGCTCCAACCAGCAGAATAATCAACGACTGCACAATTGACACAACCTCAGGTGCAACATCCGTTCTTCTGGACATAATATCTGCTCCTATTCTCAGATATGCAAGAAATAGTGCTGCAAACGGAACAAACAGCGGATTATTTTTTGCAAGAATCGCAATAATAATTCCATCAAAGCCGTATCCAGGAAGACTCGTCCAGGAAAATCTTGTATACATCCCCAAAATTTCTACTGCGCCCCCCATTCCAGCTACAGCACCTCCAATTACCTGGGATAAAACAATAGCCCCGCCCACGCCGATTCCTGAATACTTAGCAAACATACTGTTTTTTCCAGTCATACGGATCGCATAGCCCCATTTCGATTTATAAATCAGTAAATACGTTATTATCACGAGTGCCAAAGCCAGAAAAAGCCCTGTATGAACTCTTGTCTTTGGAATAATAACCGGAAGCTTCGCTGTCTTTTCAAATTGTCCGGAGGCCGAATACCCTGCGCCGGCATCCAGCATTACATACTGTAATATATATGTTCCCAAATATAACACAATATAATTCAGCATCAATGATGATACTACTTCATTCGCACCCCACTTCACCTTCAATAAAGCAGGAATCGAGCAAATAACTATTCCAACTGCGCCGCCTGCAAAAATTGCAATTACGGGATGGATTCCTGCCGGAAGAATAAAGGTTGCAGCTACATAGCTCGCCGCCAGTCCACCAAAGAAAAATGCCCCCTCTGCTCCCATATTAAACTGATTACACTGAAACATCACGCAAACAGCCAATCCTGAAAATATTAAAGGGATTGTAAGTTCAATTACATTGCCAAAATTTCTTCCGGACATGAGCGGTCCGATCAAGAACTGTCTCAAGGCTTCCGCTGGACTGCTGCTTACAATGGAGATCAAGACAAACGCGATAACCAGAGCAATGCAAACAGCAACAAACACTCGTATTACTTCAAATTTTTTCTCAATCCCTTTTGTGCTCTGCCGCTTATTCTCCATAAATAGCGCCTCCAATCTGCTCGTTGGTCATACGTTTTAATCCAAGCATATATTCTCCCAGCTCCTGCTCCGACACTTCTGAACTTTTAGAAAAATATGCCACAATCTCCCCTTCACATAAAACCAGCAAGCGGTCTGAAAGTTCCAGAATTTCATTCAAGTCAGCAGATATCAGCAAAAGCGCAGCTCCCATATCGCGCAGTTCCACCAGATGTTTTCTAACAAACTCTATCGCCCCTACATCAATTCCTCTCGTAGGCTGATTTACAACAATAATATCCGGCTGTGAGGAACATTCTCTGGCAACAACCACTTTCTGGATATTCCCTCCCGACAGCATTCTCACCGTCTGTTCCCTTCCATCGCACTTTACAAGATAATCATTAATCAGACGGTCAACCTCTTCAAAAATCTTCTTCTTTTTCAGCATACCAGAATTGTTGTACTCTTTTTTGTAAAAACGATTAGATATTATATTATCCAAAATAGACGAATCCGCAGATACGCCATAGGTCATACGGTCCTCCGGTATATGTGAAAGACCCAAATCCCTAATTTTACGAATGGACTCCTTGCTTATATCATGATTTTTTACCGTTATATTACCGTTATAATGTTTTATCAGGCCTGTAACAGCTTCTGCAATTTCCCTTTGACCATTACCTTCGATTCCCGCCACCCCAAGAATCTCTCTCTTGCAGATATCAAAACTGACCTTTTTAACCATGGCCTTACCCCAATCGTCCTGTACGCACAGGTCTCTGACTCTCAATACCCTCTCCCCTCGTTTCACCTCCCCCTTATCTACCTTCAAGACCACATCCCGGCCAACCATTAATTTTGATATATCCTGTTCTGACAGATCTTTCACCTCATATTCCCCCATAGATTTTCCATGGCGGAGGATCGTTATTCGGTCACAAATTTGCTTAATCTCTTTCAGCTTATGTGAAATAAAAATTATTGTATGGCCATTCTCCTTTAGCAGCTTTAGCTGAACGAATAATTCGTCTGTTTCCTGAGGTGTAAGAACCGCGGTCGGTTCATCCAGGATCAGTATTTTCGCACCGCGGAGAAGAGCCTTTAATATCTCCACCTTCTGCTTTACTCCTACAGGCAGACTCCCCACCTTTGCCACAGGATTAACTGAGAAATTGTATTTTTCCGCTACCTCTCTGCACATTTTTACTGCTTTTTCCGAATCAATAAGCCCCAGACGTTTCGGTTCCATTCCCATAATCATATTCTCAGCAACCGTCAGCGAAGGAGCAAGCATAAAATGCTGATGCACCATACCAATTCCATATCGTATGGCAGTCATAGGATTATCAATCTTCACTTCCTCATTATTAAGCAGAATTCTTCCATAATCCGGGACTTCTTCTCCAAACAGTATTTTCATCAACGTGCTTTTACCTGCTCCGTTCTCACCAGCCAGAGCATGAATTTCACCTTTCTTCAGTGAAAAAAACACATCCTGATTAGCCACAAATCCGTTACTGTAAACTTTGGTAATATTCTCCATTAATAATATCGGTTGTTCATTCATCTTTTCACCTCACCTCTACGCCTTTATCTGCTTTGAAGTTACGCCGCTTATCCGTTCTTCAGACGCCATTTCATCACGATATGGCAGCGATTCTATGGCCCCCCTTCTGGTAACAGCTATAGCCGCCGCTTTATTTGCAAAAGAAATTGATTCCTCCAAAGGCTTACCCTCAGCTAACGCAACAGCTAATGCTCCATTAAAACAATCCCCCGCAGCAGTTGTATCGATCCCATTGACTTTTTCAGCTTCAAGCAACAACTGTTTTTGTTCATTAACCAGTAAAGCTCCCTTTTCTCCTAAAGTAACAATTACATTTTTTACTCCTTTTTTCACAAAGTATTCTGCCATTTGACTAAGCGAATCAGAATCCTTTATTTTGCTTTCACTTAGTTTTCTAAGTTCAGTTTCGTTAGGAGTTATATAGTCAATCAGTTCCAAGAGCTCATCAGGCAATCCTTCCGGTGCTGGTGCCGGATTTAATATAACTGTTTTTCCTTCTTCCTTTGCTTTCCAGGCAGCATAAAATACTGTTTCTTCTGGAATCTCCATCTGTAGTATCACATAATCGCACCAGCGAAACAGTTCCTCCTGTTCCTTTAAATAAGTAACATCACACTCCCTATTGGCGCCTGGAATCACTATAATACTATTATTTCCCTGCTCATCAACACTGATCACCGCTGTCCCTGTCGGCTCTTTTTGACTCTTTTTTAAAAAGGATACATCTACCCCTGATGTCTTCAAACTTTCGATCTGCTTTTCTCCGAATTCGTCCATTCCAATGCAGCCCAACAGCTTCACTTGACCATCTAATTTCCCGACGGCACAAGCTTGATTAGCTCCCTTTCCTCCCGTCTGATAGGAAAGAGATTTTCCTAAAACAGTCTCTCCTACCGCAGGCATAGCGGCTACCCTTACAGACATATCCATATTCAAACTTCCTACAACCAGTATTCCTCCGCTCATCAATTCCTCCCACATTTATTATTTACAAATATACTCTTTATAATAGTTAAGAAAATATTTTCATAAATAGTTTTCATAGTTATATAGTAACATGTTTTTTTACATTGTCAATATTTTTTTGGGCATTTTATTTCAAGAAAATGTTTTAATTAAAAACTTTATTATAATTATTATCATATTATTATACTTTATCAATTGACAAAAAAAGCAATTTACACCATAATAGAATTACAATTTAATATTTTATCAGTTAACTACAGGTATAGGGAGATAGATATGACTATAAAGGAAATTGCCAAATTGGCAGGCGTTTCAATATCCACAGTATCAAAGATTGTAAACAAGAAAGATGAAAATATTAATTCCGAAACAAGAAATCGGGTATTAAAAATAGTAAAAGAATATAACTATACCCCTTACGGAACTGTAAAAATTACTTCAGAGGCAAAAACATTTACCCTTGGAATTCTGCTAAAATTCGCCTCCAATGTCCCCCAGTTTCTCAATGGTGTTATTTCTCTGGCACAGCAAAACGGTTATAGCATACTTCTTTATGACAGTGATAACAGTGCTACGATCGAATTAAAAAATATTACTTCCCTTTGCAAACATAATGTCGATGGTGTTATTTGGGAACCGGTCAGTCAGAAAAGCCTGGAATATGATCGATATTTCAGAGAACAGGGTATTGAGGTCTGCCGCATTAATGACAGAAAAGACCCTTCTTCTTATTTCATAAATTTTTCTCAGATGGGATATGAAGCAACCGAGCTATTAATACAAAAAGGCCATACAAAACTCGGTTGTCTGACAAAACAGAGCAGCACGCGCTCCGAAATGTTTTTGGAAGGTTTCAAGAAATGTCTGTTTGATCACGGTCTCCCCTATCATGACTCTATGAATCTTCCATCAGAAGGAACCGATTGGTACAATGGCCTTCTTTCCCATATCCCAACAGGAATACTTAGCAGCCACTATGCATCTGCTCTTAGCCTTATGAAGCACCTGAATAAAATTCAATTTCATGTACCACGCGATTTATCCCTTATCAGCCTTCAGGAATATACCAATGAGAGCTTAACTTATCCTGATATTTCAAATATCAGGATACCCTATTTTGAATTTGGGGCCTTTGTCTGCGAACGTCTAATAAGAAAATGTGAAAAGAAAGAATGCCCTGACACCCCTTTTTCCATGCTCTGCTCATTAGAAAACACCGCCGGCATAAGTATCCCATTCTCCACTCAGGCAGATCGAATCATTGTTGTAGGAAGCATTAATATTGATGTCACATTAAATGTAGATGAGCTCCCCGCCTCAGGCAGGACAGTAAGCACCAATAAACATTCTCTCATTCCCGGAGGTAAGGGAGCGAACCAGGCAGTCGGCGCGGCAAAGCTCGGCAAAGCAGTATCTCTCATTGGTAAGGTTGGTAACGATTATGATTCAACCATTGTTTACTCGTGCATGCAGGATAACCACATAGATATCCAGGGCATCCGGCGCGATCCTTATTCCGAAACGGGAAAGGCTTACATTCACGTTCAGAATGACGGCGAAAATATGATTACAATTCTGACTGGAGCAAACCAGGCTTTAAGACCATCTGACATTCTATGTTATGAGAAACTTTTTACAAGTGCCAGTTACTGTCTTCTGCAGACCGAAATCCCTGAAGATACAGTTGAAGCTGCCGCCCGGCTGGCACGCAGCCGTGGTGTACAGAATATTTTAAAGCCAGCAGCAATGAATCGTATCAGTGATTCTTTGATGGAACTCGTTGATATATTCGTCCCCAACAAAAAGGAAGCCGAACTTCTTTGTCCTAGTGTTTCTGATATTGAAGGAAAAGCCGAAGAATTTTTTAAAAGAGGAGCAAAAACAGTCATCATTACACTGGGGCACTCTGGCTGCTACATGAAAGCTCCCGAATTCACCGGGTACATTCCTGCCGCAGACTTTACACCAATTGACACAACAGGTGCCGCAGATGCCTTTATCTCAGCATTAGCCAGTTACCTCTCCTTTGGTTATCCTATTGCCAAAGCCGCCAAAATTGCAACCTACGCCGCAGGCTTCTGCGTATCACGTCAAGGAGTCATTCCTGCACTTATTGATAAAAATTCATTGGAAACCTATATTAAACGAATAGAGCCGGATATTTTACAAAATGACACTTTTTTATAAAGTCCCATAAAATGTCATGTTTTTAAAGCCATATATCCTCTGCTCTATCTATACACAGAAAAGCGGAAGAGAGGATTTCCTATCCTCAGACTGCTCTGAAAAGTTAATTATTGAAAAAAGTAATATGATAGCATACTAAATAAGCCCATGGAGATCGTGGGCTTATTTAGTATGCTATCATATTACTTTTTTCAATAATTAACTTTTCAGAGCAGTCTGACTAGAGAAAATTTCTCTAGCTTTTGTGCCCAATTGCTTAGTGCTGTTTCTGTGTGGCGCTTTTTCCTGACCCTCGCCGGCAGTTAGGGCATTTAGTTCCTTTCCCAATGCTCCAGCCTAATTTCCTTAGATCCTGGGTTAGTTCTTTTTTGGTACGTATAGACTTATAATAAGATGTACGACCGCAACGCTCACATTTAACTCCACTAATAAATGGCATGTCTATTCTCCCTCCATAAAATTGTTTTTGATAATATCTATGGTGTCGAGTGCTATTTTAAATCCTTCAATTACCTTCTTAATCTCATTAGGTGGAACGGATCCATAGCTGGCCGTTTGGATTTTAAAGTTAGGTGTTGTGTTATCATAATCGATAAAGATTGAAGGTAAATAACAATCATCCATAGGCCGGATCATGAGTCTGTATCCTTGATGAATCCATGAACAATGTTCCTGTGCTACGTAATAACCATTCTCTAAATCATATAACTTTGCTTCCTCTGCTTCCATGAGTAATTTCATAACATCTCTCCTTAAAGTATTTCTTTAGATTATATACTTGCGCAAGTATATAATCAATGGGAAAATCTTACAAAGTTACGCAAGTATATATGTGAAATATGTATACTTGCGTAACTCTGCAATTAATGTTATACTTGCGGTATAGTTGGAGGTGAGTGGGATGCCAGATACTCGTAATAATGGGAACTCCAGACCCAGCACAAGAGCAAAAAATAAAAATAATAGTAAAAATTATGATAGATTATATCCGTTTGTAAAAAAAGGCGGAAAAGAGGAAATCAAAAGAGCTGCAGCTGCAGCGGAAGAAAATCTTAATGAATATATAGTTTCATCGATTTATCAGAGGATGGAGAGAGAAGGGCGAAGTCACATGGCCCCCCCGGGGGAATTGGAAGACTCCCAGGTAGATTAAGTTTTAATATAATAGGGTAACAGCAGTATATTTAATATACGGATCGGAAGGATCGGATTCTATCCGATCCGGAAGATGAGTATTGACAGCGGGGGGGGGGGCTTTACCAAATTCATTAATAATATTTACTACATATTTTTATGTGGATATGTTATACTATAGCGGTATAGAGTGGCTGGAAAGGATGGCCACATCATGAAAAGAAAAAGAAAAAATAAGTCTTTACGGAATGTAAGTATCTTTAAACTTAACAATTCCTTCGATCTAATCTCAGATTGTGTGATACCTCATACAGATTTTTCCCCTAATCAAGTAGTGCAAGCAATAAGCTATAAAAACAGAATCGTCATTAAACCATATAAAAAATCTGAATAAATAGTCAAAGAAGCCACTCTATATAAAAATATGGAAACATAAAAACGAAAAAATATAAAAATATTAAAATATAAAAATGTTTTTATATTGACATTAGAAAAAATAGTCGGTATGATGAAAGGGTGAAGGATATGATACAAATAAGATGCTATAATGTAATGTTCATTTTAAAATGTAAGAATGAGTCCGAATACTATAAAATTGAGTGTTTCGGAAAACGGCTGCAGCATGAAACTATAAGGATGACGGATATTTTTAAATGGTGTAATATACAGCATATACAGTATCGCACGTACTTTATTTACAGAAAGGATTTTCCATTAAGCGCAAATCTCTGGAACTTGTATACATATATCAGAGGAAGCATAGAACAATATCTTAACAAATATGAGGAGGAAAAAATATGATATTCGCAATTGCGAACCAAAAAGGCGGCGTATTGAAGACTACAACAACTTATAATGTTTCGAAGGCTTTGGCCGAAGCAGGAAAGTGTGTATTAATGGTTGATTTGGATAGCCAGGCCAGTTTAACTATTTCGACGGGGCATGAGCCGTCAGAATATCAGAATACAATCTGTGATCTTCTGAAAAAACGCCCAGAAAATGTAGAAAAATGTATCTATAATATAGCTGAAAACTTAGATCTAATACCATCCATTATTGATTTGGCATCTCTGGAGATGGAACTTATGTCGAGAACCGCAAGGGAAAGTGTGCTTTCAAGAGCACTTGAAGAAGCAGCTAAATATGATTTTATACTGATTGACTGTCCGCCTCAACTTTCCATACTGACCTTGAACGCACTTGCTGCAGCTGATGCGGTAATTATACCATGTAAGACAGATTACCTCTCCTATCGCGGCTTAGAGCAGCTGGAAAATACAATAGATGAGGTTCAGGATCTCGTTAATCCGGATTTACATATTTTCGGCATCGTGGCTACTCTATACGAGATGGTAGTCAAAGATCACAATGAAATTTTAGATATGCTGAAAGAAAAGTATAATGTAATTGGAGTAACAAAGAAATCAGCGTTGGCCACAAAAGGTATATATGACGGTAAATGTGTGGTTGAAAGAGATCCGAGATCTGAAATTGCAAAAGAATATGTCAAAATAGCAAATATTATCATGAAGGGGTGTAAATAAGATGGGGAGCCTGGCAGATAGAGAAAAACGTAGAAGTGTTGTCGGAAGTATGGTAAGTGAGATGCCAAAAACGGAAGTGGAATATAAGAATCCCACATATAAGGTTAGAGTCGATACTTTTCGAAAAGTTAAAATGAAAGCCTTAGAGGAGGGGAAACACGATTATGAGATCGTCCAGGCTGCATTGGACGCCTATCTTGAGGACAGATAAGACATGAAATATGATATCTTGAACAATTATAAGGCATATTTACAAGCCAACTTAAACAAGAATACTGCTAAGACATATTATTCTGCAGTAAATAAGGTGTTTGATGGTATCGATTTTAATGACCTGCGGGAGGTATCTGAAACAAAGATCCTCGACAGAATAAAAAATCTAAAATCGAAAAACCAAGTGAGCGCAGCTAAAAATGGTTTAAAATATCTGCAGGTGGTTAATAATCATCTGCAGATGCCATCCGATGCCCAAATAGCCGAGATATCAAAACACAAAAGGAATTATGTAAAAAGTAGAGGTAAGGCAGTTGACTATGACCAGATGCTGCGAAAAGTCAATGTTTTGAAAAATGAAAAACTGAAATTAGCGTATCGGTTGGCGGGCATATCTGGGCTCAGGGTGTCAGAGTTGGCGGATCTGGAGGCTAAGGATATAGAATTTCGAGATGATGGTCGTATCTCTGTATCCGTGCGTCATGGAAAAGGAGGTAAGCCTGGGACGGTAGAATGTCTGGATGATACTTATGTCTATAACAAATTGAAAGATTATTGCCGGCAGAATGAGACTGGAAAACTATTTTATAGCGAGAGCTATATGTGTGAGAAGGCCCACGGCCTGGGTATGGAAATGCACGATTTTAGACGTGCATACGCAAAAATAAAAAAAATAGAGTGTGTGGCTGCCGGGGCAACCGCTTATGAGGCCAACGGAGCGGTTCAAGAAGGTTTAAGGCATGCTCGCTTTTCCACCACAAAACGTTATCTATATGGACGGAAAATAATAACTAAGAAAAAAATAAAAACAGTAGATAAAAAAATTACGGAAAAACCGTCGGAGCCAGCAGAAACGGTTCGAACCTTCAAGGAATGTAGTCTTTATAATTATGAACTCATGAGTGTACTGGATGCGTTTGATCTGCAAGAGCCAGAAAAGCAGGCTCTTGAAAAGTACAGTCAATTTGATTATGACCCTATAAATGAATCTTTATATAATCCGGACTTTCCGAATCCGGAAAAATTTAAAGAAAGCATTGATATAATAACTGGCTGTATCGATAGAAAAACGATTTCAGATGATATGATCGTTTATAGAGGTGTTCCCGATCCGAAGTTCTTCTTTAAAATGGATGTCAATAATATGAGTGTGGAAGAGCTGAATGATCGATTTAAAAATCAGCTGGTTCGCCATAAAAGTTTTATGTCCACCACTATAGAAAAAGATGTGGCCAAGTACTTCGCTGGTGGTAGAGAATCTGGATTAACTCTTATTATCAGGGCACCTAAAGGAAGTAAAGGCATATTTCTAAACGATGTTTCAATACATAAAGAGGAAAAAGAAGTACTATTCCAGCGAGGATCATTTTTGAGAATTGATAAGATAGAAAAAAAAGAAAATCTGGTAGCGTACGTATCGTTAGGTAAGCAATTAGGGAAGGGCAGCTTATGAAAAAAGAAAACTGTGAAAAAACCGGAACAAAGTTTCAAATCAACGATAAAGAGGAAATTGAATATGTGTCCTGGGATGAGTACAATAGGGAGATCGTAGAAGGAAAATTGTCTGGGGTCGATTTCCCAGATTATGAGGAGGGGGATTCATGAAGAATTGGATTTTAATGTCAAAAGAGGTGCCATCTGAGAGCAAGATCTATAATATTACGTATAAGAGCACAAGTGGCCGTAGACGGTCAGATTCAGCCTTTTACAATTCTCAGAGAAAGATCTGGTACTGGGATGAAGAGGAAGAAAAAGAAGTAGCGCGTGAAATTGTAGCCTGGGCCAGTCTTCCTGCACCATATAATCCGCCATATCCTATTTATGGAGCTATTATAGGAGATATTGTAGGATCGGTGTACGAATTCCATAACATAAAAACAAAAAAATTTGAGTTTTGGAATCCGAAGGCTTGTTTTACGGATGATACTGTAATGACCATAGCAGTATACGAGGCAATGGATATGCATATTAAAAGCAATGGTTCATTGGATCTGAAATCGCTATTGGTGAATAAAATGAGATCCTATGGAAAAAAATATCCTTATTGCAGTTATGGTATGCGTTTTAATATGTGGCTTAATGGTGATTATGAAGAACCCTATAACAGTTTCGGAAATGGATCAGCAATGAGGGTTTCTGCTGCGGGCTTTTTTGCGGAGACATTGGATGAGGCTCGTCAATTGGCCAGAGCCTCGGCGGAAGTGACGCATAACCATCCGGAGGGGATCAAAGGAGCCGAGTCGGTAGCTACGGGCATATACCTAGCGTTATCCGGGGTAGAAAAGAAGGCAATTGCCGAGTCACTGACGGATTACTGGAGCTTAAATTTTAGCTTAGACGAGATCCGATCCGATTATGAATTTGACGAGACATGTCAAGGGACAGTTCCCCAAGCTATAGTTGCTTTTCTTGAATCGACAGATTTTGAAGACGCCATCCGCAATGCTGTTTCCCTGGGAGGAGATTCGGACACGTTAGCAGCCATTACTGGTAGTATAGCGGGGGCCTACTACGGCATACCTGATGATATGATATTACGAGCTTTTCAATATCTGGACGAATACCTTTCTAGTAAAATTGAATTTTATTAAAGTCTGTGTCTTAATTAATTGAGACGCAGGCTTTAATAAAATTTATCAGAATCTATGTGAAAAGAGGCAGGATCTTCGTATTCTTTTAAATGCCGGTATAATGTTCTACGGCTCATTCCTAACATTATACTGACTTCCTCCGCTGTATGCTCCTTTAATAATTGTTTGACCTCTCCATAGGTGTAGCCTTTCTCGTTTACATTGTAGTTTTTTCGCCTGCCTGCATTTCGTGTCTGCTGATTTCTGATTTTATCTTTATCATACTTAATGGATAAATGAAGATCATTTGATTTTGGAATTGGTTCTATGGAAAAATTAACTCCAGATGTTCCTAATAATTCATTTAATTCATTTACTTTTTTTCCATTCAGTTCTAAAAAATATTCACTTACGCGTATTGATAAATAGTCGTACATATAATCCCTCCCTTGATTGACATTATTAATTACAACACAATTATATCACACCATGATATAATTGTGTCAATATTAAATATGGCACAGAAAAAATAAAAATATAAAACTATAAATATATAGAAATATATTTATAGTTTTATATTTTTATATATCGTAAAAAAGGATAGTAGCAGTTAAAGAATCATTTAGCTTTTAATAACTCATCAAGACTAACATTTAAGTAGTTGGCTATTGCGACTAATTCAGAAGCATATACGTTAGCCAGGTCATGTTCTAATTTATAATACCTCTGTTTATTTATATTGCAACCTTGCAGCTGCAGATCGAGAACAATCGAGGAGGCTTTTACCTTTTTCTCAATACGGATCCGCCTAATATTGGCACCGACAGGTATACGGTTATCCGAACGTATTTTAATCTCTTCCATCATATAGTTAATACTCCTTGCAAATGATACAGCAATGGTATACGATATTATAAAAAGTTTGGTATCCGTATAGCTTACAAAAATCGCGGGGGGGGGGCGGAAAATGAAGAAGCTATTGTTGCTAGTCTTTGTAATGAGTTTTTGTTTTGGATTTTTTTTATATGAGAGGCCAGAGCCTAAACCTGATTACTGTATATGGAGTAGTTTCTCCAATAATTCCTCCGATTATAGATCTACTGACTTACATATTTTGCTATACTCTGATATAAGCATAGACGATGATCTGTATGAGAAAATTAGAAAAACCCATAATAATATGAATGGCGATCCGGATAGACTAATTATCCATGTGTATAGTAATATAGATGATCTGCAAAAAGGCCATGAAGTGGGAGAGAAGGAATTTAACGTAAAAGAATAATGTTTATAATAAAAAGGCGGAAGTTTAATTAGCTCCGCCTCATTTTATATATTTCTCATACCACCGTGGTTGCCGGTGGTATCGCTCCTCGGTTTCTTGAATTACCTCTGCCGTATAGAAAACGTAGATTTTTTGGCCATCTCGGCATATTCCTTTTTTCTAATCGTAGTGGGGACAGGAATTAATGTCTGGTGCCAATGTGCATATTGTTTCCATATAACCATCTCCTTTTTTATAATTATACCGCACGTATGTTCTGGATAATAGAGCCATTTTTTACCCTTTAACCTTGCGGTTAAAGATTAATTTGTAAAGAAATATTTATATTAAAATATTTTTATGGTTTTATATAAAAAGCAGGCGGGGCTTTCAAGTAGATGCAGACGACTACTTATACGCTGCAACGTCTGGTACTGGCTACAGGAGGCGACGGTCCGAGCAACCCATGGGATGCGCTAGGAATGTGCATCAGTGATTTTATTTAATCGATATTAACCGGCCGGAGGCGGATCCGCCCTGGCCCGGGAATAGGCCGGGAGAATATTATAAGAAAAAAAGAGCCGGGGATTTGCCCTGGCTCTCTGCAGTCTAAAGATATTAGTGTTTCATTCTACATCAAAAAAAATGTAATATAAGATGAATTTTCTTACATAAATCCATTTATTTCCATATGTTTACTATATATGGAAATTAAAAAAATGTCAACAATCTTATTCGGATACTTTTTCAAAAACTTATTATAAAAGGAGCCTTCTAAATACAAGCATTGTAAGGCTTTTTTGTTCAAAATTAATTTAATATTTATCATTAAAGTGAAAGTAAAATTAGATTTTAAAATTGAATCATATTATAAAGATTATCTTTATCGGTTTGCGTTATGCCAATGTAACGTAATGTTACCTCGGCGGATGAGTGATTGTAAACTTGCATAATTAAGGCTATATTGTGAGTTTTATTATACGCATCATATCCCCAGGTTTTTCTAAGGGAATGACTGTTGAAGTTATCCAAGTGCAGGGCCTGGCCGGCATCTTGAAGTATGCGCTGCGCCTGTGTAGTACTGATATGCTTTTTCCCCCTCCCCTTGCGACTGGCAAAAAGATAATCGTCATACTGTAAATTGTAATCCTTAATATAATCCTTTAAAGTGGATTTTAATGCTGTGTTAATTGCGATATGCTTTTCTTTTCCCGTCTTTTGTTCTTTAAGAGCTATGTATTCCCGGAAGTACCCACTTTGATGAAAAAAATCGCATACCCGAAGAGGTACTATATCGCTGATTCTTAGAGCCGTATTTAACTGAGTTTTAGCCATTACATAATCTCTCATGTTTTTTCCCTTTAAATATGCAAATAATTCTTGCAATTTCTTCTTATCGCGGATCGGCTCTGTGGTTTTATTCATCTTAAAACTAGCAGGGTACCCCCACCTCTATAGGTGGTGGAGGAATGCGTCAGGACCGACCTAGACAGCTTCCCGTTCCTGCATTCTCCTTTCTATCAACATTGTTTTTCTTGGCTCCAGAAACCGTAACTTCTTACAGCTTACGGAGCCTTTGTTTCCCTTATTTCCTCCCAAAGTACGGATATCAAAGAACCCGGACGCTCTTCTTCCAAACACATAATACTCCCTGTTCTGGTACCGCACCCGGTCATACAGGCGATATCCCTTTACGAGATACTCTGCCTGATTCCTCTTTTTCTTACCGCCCTTTAAGATATTTGACTTATGGATCTGGCGGTTGTGGCATCTTACCTTCTTCTGGAAGTAATAGACCTCCAGCGGTTCTGCCTGCGGATGGCCTGCAATACACCGGGCATCCGCATAGTGCGTTTTGGGAAGGCTGTTTCGGATTCTCGTGTTCTTTGTGATATACCCATAGGTCATGGCAACACGTGGATACTGTTCTTTTAATCGGTTGTAAAAGGTCCGCCGCATGATTCCCATGAATGCTGCATCACGGAAGCTGTTTCCTCGTCTGACGGATTTGGGAAGCAGGATCGTCCCCTTGTGATACTGCTTGTGACAATATCCGCAAAGAGTTGCCAGGTTATTCGGGGCATCGCCTCCGGTTTTCCTGCTTTCGATATGATGCACATTTAACACCTGATCTTTTGATTTTCCATTGCAGCACCGGCATTTGTATCCGTCTCTCCAAAGAACATACTCCCTTACATTCCAGAAGCCAAGCTGATCTCCTTTCTGGTAATCCGTTCCTTCCGGAACCGGCTCCCCTTTTTCTAAGGCCTTGATCTTCTGGAGATTAAAGGAAGCCGTTTCCACAATAATCTCTGTGACCGGAAGGATCCTGCACACATCACGGACGGCTCTAAAATGTGTTCCGATCTTTGCCTCGATGCCTGGTGCCAGCCAGCCTTTGTGTTTCGCATGGACCCGGTTGTTAAACCTTGCTTTGCGATATCGTGTCTTTCGGTTTCTTCTTGTCCTCCGGAACTGCCGTCTGACAGACAGCAGATCGGTAATATCCATACGCAGCCTGGTTTCGGATGCGTACAGTTCTTTCTTTTCTGTGGATGCAGACAGTCCAATGGTTTTACTTCCTGCATCCACGCCTAATGTGATTTCCTGTGTATACGTCGTGCTTTGATACAGCAGCTGTATGGTAAACGGACACCGCTTTACGGCTTTCGCTTCTCCTGCATCAAGGAGGTGTCTTACCCTGCCGTGCCGGTTTGTCGGCATCAGCGGGGTTCCTTCTTTACTGAGTACATATACCATTGATATGTCTCCTTTCGCATTGGTTTCCCAATAATTCAGCAGTAAAAACTGCTGTCATGTTACCTTCGCTAATGTTAATGAGAGGTTTGTTGTATGCAACACGGTCCCTGCCCTACAGGACGGTTTAATCACATACCTTAGAGCCGCAGGTTAGGTAATACGCCCACGGGTAACTATATATTCTCTCTTAACGTAGTGCGCATAGCACTTAAGCTAGTCAATCTGAGCTTGTTTTCACAAGCCCCCACTTCAAGCCGTCGGGCTAAGTGGAGGGTTATTGACCTTAAAAAGTCTCCCTGTTGAATGTAATATAAAAATACAAAGATTACTATTTTATTACATTCGTTTCTTATTCCATGGTTAATCAATCAATTTTATCAGAAAAAAAACTAGATTACAAGAGGGTTTCCGACACATCCGGTAGGCTGCCGCGAATGTAATATAATTCATCTTATATTACATTGATTAATTTTTTTGATTGGAGGGGTGATATGGAGCCAAATGTCGCCAGGATCATGAGCAGTGAGGCGTTAGAAATAGCACGGCTAAAAGCCAAAGCTAATAAACTGATTGACGTAAATCAGCAGCTGGTCAGGGAGAAAGCGCAGCTGCAGGAAACCATCCAGCGATTACAAAGATTTTCAAATGCAGAGAAAGAGTTTGGAGCGTCTGAGGAAGATGAGCTTACCTTTATCTACATAACGCGCATATTGGCTTTTTTGGCTGAATTACAAAAATCCGCCCTGTGGTTGGATTATAAAAATAATACGGCCAACACCAAAGAGTACTACCGGGTAGATAAGCGAGACTTCGAGAACATTTTAGCTGCCTATACGGATGATAAGGTTACGGCCAGAAACTTTATTCGCTATATGGTATGTCTAGGGATCATGAAGTCCAATGACAAAGAAATATTCTCCGTGATAGTTAATGGTAAGAGTAGGCGGGTATATATGATTCGGAAAACTGCTGTAGATCTACCAGGAGTCGAAAAATATGAAAGGTAACACATATATTGATGAATTCTTAGGTGTTGTGGGTTTCTTATCACATTCTCAGAAAGTGCCGATCGACAAAGGCTACATATTGGTGAGCAGAAAAATACTGGATAATATGCTGAATCGGAATTTATACGATACTGTGGAACAAAAGCTACGAATCTGGAAGCGGCTGCATTGGATCGACGCCGATCCGGATCGTTACACGAAGAAAATTTCGCGTAACGGGAAGCGTACCAGGGTGGTGAAAATTGATATGGACGTATACTACACCCTGGCATTTTTATTCAGCAAGGAACCGGGGCAGTAACACAAAATTAATATGCAAAAATGCCCCGCCGTGTAGAACTGATATTTACGCGTTTCTTCTATATTATATACCCACCTCGATAATGGGCTAGATAACGTAGTTATCTAGCCAGTAGGGGGAGCGGGGAAAGCGGTGAGAGGTGTGTGAGCGCAGTACGTAGTACGGAGCGGATCGGGCCGATAGGCATACCGGGAGGCCAGTGAGCGCAGTACATAGTACGGAGCGGATTAAGCTGGTAGGAGTACTGGTGGGGACAGGAAGCGCAGTACGCAGTAAGGAACAGATTGGCCAGAAGAAGACTGGGAAGGACAGGGGAGGTACAGAACCGATCAGGCGTGTGGGGAAGTCAAGGGACGGGGTACCTGATAGAAGAGTAGCTGCATGTGAAACAAGCTGGCAGAAACATTGAAGGAGATGGAGGTCATAGCTGTGAAAGAAGTTTCTTTTAACACGAAAGAAATCATGGAGAGATCCGGATAATTTGAAGGAATAGTTTATTTCATTTATCTTACCTGTATCCTTTACTTGCCGTATATACCCATTACTCTATTATGTTTGTATGCTGCCTTCTTCATATAAAAACATAAAACTTGTTTTCTATAGAAATATGTTCAGATAAAACCGATTTTATAGAAAACAATAAAACAATGGAGGGAATAGGATGAAAAAAATATGTCCGAGATGCGGGAAAGAGAGAAGAGATCCTTTTGGTATATCACGCATGGATCAATTAAATATCTGTAGTATTTGCTGTTCGAAAGAGGCTTTAGACCTGGCGGTTAAAGAGGGGAGAATGTTATCTGATGAGGCAGATCAAATAATGTGTTGCATAGAAGAGGCATATAAAACCCACCTGGATTAGATCCAGATGGGGAAAATGTCGATGGAGGTTGGGAGCCTTCCATCCACTTAATGGTAGCACACTGCTAAATATTACGCAAGGTTTAAAGACCTACACGGGAGAAAAAATGACGCTGAGTACATTTCGGTACGAGTTTCGACGAAGGTATGGAGTTAAATTTAAAAATTGTATTTTGTTCCGTAATGGGGAGTTGTACAACCTGGATACGGAAGAGAGCATACGCTTTAAAAATTTGGACGCGGCCTTAGATTATGAGATTGAAGGAAAAACTATTCGGAAATTTATTGATGAAATGTCTATGGAAGACTTGAAACTTACATTAGATGGTGGCCGTGGAGCAAGTGGGGAGTTAGGGCAATCTACTTTCAAATTTCAAGACGCCGCGTCAATAACGAATGGTAGAAATGATAAAAGGGATCTAAACAGTCGCGCTAATACACAAATTAAGGAAAAAAGTGTAGCTGCAGCATTGAAGATTTTCCGTAAAATGCACCTTGATCCTGAGAGGGAACATGCATTTTCGGTTGATGAAAATGGCTACGTACATAATTATGTTCATGGAGATGCTCATTCCGTTGCTATTATGGGCGGAAGAGGTGAGATGATTTTTCATAATCATCCCAGTGGTGGAACATTTTCAAAGTCAGATATGTTATCCACTTCGCTTTCGGCAGAAAAAGGAATTGTAGCAAGCTGTGTCAGCGGCGATCATATTTTCGTAAAAACTCATAAGTTTCGTGCAAATGAGTTTGTAAAGGCTGTTAATAGAGCTAAGATGCAAGGTCTTAATTACGATGATGCCGTGGGGAAGTGGCTGACAGCCAATCAAAAAAAATACGGATACCATTATGAATTTAAAAAGGCCGATTAAAAAGTAAAAATATAAAAATATTTTTATATAAAAATTGGTTTATATAAAAAAGGAGTAATTTGCCGAGGTGGGAGGAAGAGGATCTAGTTCTGGTCTAAGTAATGGATCTGGAATTAGTACAGTGGAAAGAAAAATATGTCATGATGAGGTGGAATCAGCCTACCTATTTGATACAGATGGAAATGTGATTTTTTCAAAATCGGATAATACGAAAAATTATGTAACTTTTAGCGAAGAGCAAGTGAAACAGTTTGAGGACAATATATTAACACATAATCATCCCGGAGGATCCACCTTTAGTTGTGAAGACGTATCTTTATTGACTTATAGTAAAATGCAAGAAATCAGAGCGACGACTTCAAAAGGAACATTTTCCCTGCGGGCAAATAAAGATTCAAAGTCTTATGAGAAGGGGAGTCTGGCTTTTTCAGAAGATTATAGCTATTCAATTTATTTGCGTACAAAGCATTGTGATGGTGTATATGAGAAGTTGCTGAAAGATTATAGAAACTTTAGGATTGATGAGGTTGAATTTCAGAAGGGGTGTGATGCATTAAATAGTGGGATGGCAGAGTTTCGGAATACATGGTTAGAAGAGAATTCCCATAAGTACGGCTACATATACAGATTTCAAGGGAGGTGAGTAAGATGCCAAAAGAAAATAGCTGGAAGCTGGATGATTCTTCGTTAGAACCATATAAGGCAGAGCTGAAAAGAGAGGAAGTTTCCAAACCAGAGAAAAAAGAAGAGGAATCAGAAAATGTACAGAAGTCAGAGAAACTATGAGAATCTGGAGAAACGCCTTTTTAATGTCCCAGGAAAATATGGGATACCGGTAATTGAACCTACACACTTGAAAAGAAAGATTGATTTTATACCATTTAATTATGCAAAAACGATAGACCATCCAGAAAATAAAGGAATTCATTTTTTTTTAGACGACTATCAATTTAATCGTGTGTGGGCCAGGCCCAGAACTTATTTACACATGATTCAAAAATTTGCATATGTAATGTCACCGGACTTTAGTATTTATGTGGATTTTCCTCTCGTAATACAGCTATATAACCATTACCGAAAACATTGGTTAGCTGCATACTGGCAGGAAAATGGCGTTGAAGTGATCCCTTCTATTTCATGGGGAAATGAGGAGTCATTTGAATGGTGTTTTGATGGTGAGCCACATTATAGCACTGTGGCAGTTTCGTCGGTTGGAACCCAGAGTAGCCAGGAAGGCCGGTCTGTATTTCTTCAAGGCTATATGGAGATGATGCGCAGATTAGAGCCAGAAGCAATTATATTTTATGGAGATGTTCCAGAACAGTGTAAGGGAAATATTATTCCAATTGGATCATTCCAGGAAAAATTTAAAAAAATTCAGTATAACCCCGCAGATAGATTTAAAGGAGTTAAATCTTATGAAAAAAGCGAAAAAAATATGGAATCTCTATAGGGAAGGAGAGTTACAGGGGATTTTCACGTCCTCGGAAATTTCAGATCTAACAGGGATGCACAAAAATAATGTTTCAAATTATGCCGAGCTGGGATCTCTGTATAAAGGGATCTATCGTATTGAGAAAGCGGATGAGTCACTGGCAAACGAATGGGCGACGGTGACAGAGGGAATTACTGCTGGGGCGAGGCGGTAAGATGAGCGGATCGGCGCATATGGCAATGGGCGTTTTTATTGGGGCCATGGTGGTATATGTGGCCCGGCCAAAAGTGGTTGAGTCGGCGGTAATCTTTGGTATTACAACAACGGCAATTTTACTTCCAGATATTGATGAGCCACGTAGCAAGATAGGAAGAAGATATCCTGTAATATCCTTTATTATTCATTTCCTTTGTGGCCATCGTTATTTAATACATTCACCATTTTTATTAGCTATTCTATATTACTTACTTAATTCCAATTTACAGGGGATCAGCTTTGTGGCTGGATATGGGGGGCATTTATTGCAGGATCTATTTACAGCCGGCGGGCTTGCGCTTCTCTACCCATTTAGTCGGCGTAGAATCAGCTTATCTCCATTTCGTACTGGAGGTATTACAGATTGGCTTATGACTGGTGTGCTTATGATAATAATTTTTAAAATAGTAACGGAGAGGTGGTAGAAATGTGTATAGATTGGAAAATGGTTTCCAAAAGAATATATCAGCAGCGAAAAAAAATGAGGATGTCCCGAGAGGAAGTCGCGGAGAAAATAGGAAGAGTGCCGAGCTATTATGGCGATATTGAGCGTGGAACTTGCGGGATGTCGGTGGATACGCTGGTTGCGTTATCAAATACACTTCATCTTTCAGTCGATTATATTTTGTATGGAGCTGCGGAAGAGACAGATATATACGAGCAAATTTGCCGATCGCTGAAAAATTATGATATCAGGATACAGAATAGGGCTCTTTCTTTGATGGATTTCTATTTAAAACAGGAGGTTAAGACAGGATGAAAAAAAGATCTCTCCGGACAGTGCTTGCAGCAGCATTGATTGTATCATGCTTATCGCAGAGTACAAGTTATGGAGCCTGGATTGAGAATAACAGTGCCTGGCAGTACCAAGAGGGGGAGGAGACAGTAAAAGGCTGGGGGTTAATAGAAAATGAGTGGTATTTCTTTGGCCCTTATGGGGATATGGTAACTGGTTGGCAAAAAGTTGCGGACAAATGGTACTTTTTCAATCCTATATCCAATGGTACGAAAGGTAAGATGCTTACGGGGTGGCAATGGATTGATGGATATTGCTATTACTTTACAGAAATGAAGGATGCTTCCCATGTTGAAGGGGAAATGTGGAGCGGTGAGGTAACGCCAGATGGATATATAGTAGATGGATCTGGCCGTTGGACGGATGCACAGGGAATTGTACAGTTCTTAGAAGGAAAAGGAATTTTGACATTTAAACAGAGCCACGCACAGAGCCGTTTTAGTAGTGGAGGATCAGGGGGAGGGGGCGGTACGAATAGTCATCCGGATAATCCAGAACCAGAGCCAGAACCAAGACCGGATATAAAACCAGAACCGGATGTAAAACCAGAGCCAGAGCCGGCAACGCCATCCGAAGCCAAGAAATTGTATACTTACACAATTCGATATATGGATATTATTGACCGCACTATGTTGTATATGGTTACAGGACAGGCAGAAGAAAATGAACGGATCGAAATTGATCAGATTAATATTGAGGGCTATACAATTCATGGCGGGCAGAAGGAAAGTTTTTCTGTTTCGACCGATGGACTAACAGTTAATATTTATTATGATCCAGTCACACCGGCCTCGCCATCGGAGGCAGTCAAAATCGATTGGAGTATCTATTTTATAGAGCAGGACAATCCGGATAATCAAATCTTTAAGGCTCAGACTGGAAAAACAGAAGAGGGAAGAGAAATTATCATTGATTTTCCGGAAACTATATTAGGTACTGACGGTTATTATTACTATGCACTTGTCAGTAGCCCTTATGCAATTACTGTGTCGGGGACAGGCCGACAGAAATATTACATAGAGTACGAGCGAGGTGACAAAGAGGAAGAAGAGGATCCGGAACATGAGGCGGCGGAAAAATTAAAAGACTGGCAGCGTATTGCAGCGTTGGCGGATGAGAAAATAACTGGATATAGAATACCAGAAGAACAGTACCAATCATTGATTTCTGGTGATCTATATGCCAGTAATGAACGAATTAAAAATATGGTGTCAATGGTACAGGATGCCGATCCGCATGAAATCTATATTATTGGACTGAACCATATTCCTAACACACTTATTATCGGGCAGACCTTTCCGGACGTTATAAATATATCGTCATTAGAAATGGGGAGTTTGGATATAGGGGGCCAAAAATATACTATGCTACGTATTGGATTTACGAGATCATATGATAAAAAAACGTGTGTACATGACTATGAATTAACTGATTATGTTCCCTGCAGCTGCACCGCTCCGGGCTATGGCAGTGTGCAGTGTAGAAAATGTGGAAGTACAGAATCGATAATATTGCCATCGTCTGGCCATACAGACCTAAACCATGATGGTATATGCGAGGTGTGTTTTAAGCAGATCGAGGGAAATGATCCAGAGCCAGTACATTACAATATAGGGGATGTACAGGCCCGAAGGATTAAAGGCAAGATATATTTGTTCAGGTGCATTGATGAAGATTATGGAAAAAAAGCATTATTTCTCTGTGATAGCACGATTCGCTCTGATATAGATAGCTCTGCAGCAACGGTGAAGAAACTTACTTTTGGCAGTAACAATAACTATAAATACTCATACATTAGAACCTGGCTGAATGACAATGCGGATGATCTCTTTGGTGCAGAAGCTACTCTGATCGGAACAAATGTTGCTTACCAGGGAGCTACGGGAGATGGAAGCTATGAGCAATTTAATGAAAATGAATTGATTGCTTTAGAAAAGCAGTTTCAATTGTTGGAAGATGAAATATTTATTTTGTCTGTGGAAGAGGCTATACAATACCGGGAGTATCTATGGAGATTTGGAGGAAGTGAGGAAAATAATCAGGAAACACAGTACTCAGCGTATTCCCGTGGCTATTATCTCCGTACTCCTCAATATAAGGGCGAAAATGGCTTTGAGTATGGGCCTGGTATCTATGTTGTTGACTTTTCCGGGAGTATTCATCCTGTATCGGTGAGCAGCACTGATAATATCGGCATTAGGCCGGTAATAGCCATTAGGCAGCAGTAAAGGTAATCCAGAGGAGGAAGTAAATGGACAACTATATCATTACCTTGTTAATACAAAAAAAAGAGGATAATTGCAAAAATATTAATGAGGTGAAGCTGGAAGTAATGGATGCGCTTCATGAGGAAGGCACATATGAACCGTTGGATGTGTATGCTACTACTCAGATCGAAAAGGCATATGCAGCAGGAAGATCTCTGATGGAAGGAAAAAGGGAACATATTTTCAAACTAATTACGGCACTATAGGAAGGAAAAAATATGAAAAAAGTATGGAAAAAGGTATTGGCCTTCGGCCTGTGTGGTGTTCTGATATTTTCTGTAATGCCACCTCTGCCAGTTATGGCTAAGAATGTACAAAGAAATATTGCCACAAATTCAAATGCCGAAAAAAATGAAAATACGCCGGTTGCTACAAAATCAAATGCGGATACAGCGAATAAGGCTACACTCTCTAATGCTTTACGAGCTGCAAATTCTTTGGGGGATATTTGGGACGACTGGAGCGGAAAAACGAGCTTTGAATTTTTGAATGGAACCCAGGGAGACGGTTCTGAGAAGAAACCATTTTTGATAAAGAATCGGGAACAGCTCATGGGACTCTCAGAGCTTGCAGCAATGGGGATGATGATTCCCGATGCCGGCGGAGCCGATTATCCGGGTGATTATTCTGGTTGCTTCTTTGCCCTGGGCGGAAATATAGACATGCAGGGAGTTGATTGGATACCGATAGGTTTCTATGGCGACTCTTCGGAGTCGGCTGGGCCGATCGTAAATGCATTTCAAGGTGATTTCGACGGCAACGGCTACACAATTCGAAATTTAAAGCTAAATAAATTTGTTAATTATAATCACGTTGGCTTATTTGGGGCTATTAGTAATTCGCTTATTCATGATCTGATTGTTATTCCTGATGCAACAGAAATCAAAGGGAACGACAGAGTGGGATCTATAGTAGGATATGCAGTTGATTCTAAGATCATAAATGTAAAAGTGAAAAATGCTGCATTGAATACTACCGGAATTACTGGCGGTATTGCTGGCGAGGTAAGCAATACGGTAATAGAAAATGCGATCTGTGACAATGTAATAATTGATGCCTCCAATGGAGCAGAAATTATATATATAGGAGGGATTGTAGGGATTGCCTCAGATTCTGCCGTTGTAGATTGTGAGGTTACGACAGGAAGCGGGAATACGGCTAGAATACAAGGTACCGGCTTTACCGGCGGAATTATCGGATATCAAAACTCAGCAGATATTTATAACGTGTATGTAAAGGGAACAATCGGAGGGTATCACTCAACGGCAATCGGAGGGATTACAGGAAAATACGTATCCGGAAAGCTTAAAGTGGCACGTTTTGAAGGCACGATTGGTAATTCACAGTTAGGGTCGATGGCGAGAGAAGGTACTTTTATCGGCACAAGGCAAGGTGCAGCCACTAACTTTGATTATATCGATGATGTAGCGTACCTATTTGCTGATTCTGAAAGCAAAATCAGCGCAAATGTGTGCGGATCAGAGATCCCGGATGATAATGATTATACTTACGATGCTCATATAGGATATTGGCATAATAGCGATCTTTACTTTACTTTAATGCAGGGCGGTACGAGTAAAAATATAACAGATCAGTATTTTTACGAGATATTAGAAGAGGGGATCCTTTCTATTATGGACGAGGAGGGGGCTGGTCAGTATAGGGTTGACCATTTTGCGCCAAATTCAGTCGGCCGTCCGGTGCGTGGCTATCTGGTTATCGTGAACCAGATTGATACAATTGCCAATGGACAGAATTTTTATGATATTGCGACATTGACGGCAAAAGGGGCATCCCAATATGCGAAAACCCTCGATAAAGAACATAGGGGGGCAGTAGCTGCCGGGGCGGTTGTCAATGTGAGTACAGCACCAAATAATACTGATACAGAGAAATTCCAGATGGAGGGAACCCCATATTATACAAATGCAGATGGGGTGAAAAAAGATACCACATACTCTGATGCCAGCCATAGTTATACCTTTAAGATGCCGGAAGAAGATATTGTGATCGATGCTACATACAAAAAGGTTGCTGTATCTATTCAGGTTCAGCCAGATACATACAATTTTTCGGTAACGCAGACAAGAACTGGGAACCGAAAATATCCTACTAAAATAACGGAAGTTAAAAACAAGGAGGGGAAGTTGATAGCCCGCTATATCAACGGCAGCTTAGATCAAGGGATGGAAGTACAGCCGGTAATGATCCAGGCGGTGATCGATGCAAACAACGATGTATATGATAATCGCGTAAAATGGAGTATTGACGACGCGGATCTGATTACCCTTGCTCAAAATGATGATGAAGGATCAGATGGATATACTGCAAAATCTGCCAGCGTTACATTAAATCTTAATTCCAGATTCTTTGAGGATATTATTACAGATCTGGAGGGTAAACAGGCAGAAGAAAACTATCAATATAAGATACCGAATACGATTTACGGCGCGGGCCATCAAAACGGAGGCGTTGCGATCCTGACGGCAGCTACGCGGCCATCAACATCCTTTGAAGGGAAACCCTGTACAGCAAATTGCCGCATTAATGTAACGTTCCAGATAATTGATAATACGCTTGTGGCGGCAGAAGGTGCAGTATTAGATAAAATGACTTTGGAATATACCGTGACTCGTAGATTAACTGGAGATCGGTTATCCCCGCAGGAGTCTATTACTGTAACAGCTCCTCAGTCTTTAACTGCAACGTTTCTCCCGGATTACTTCTCAAAAGAGGAAGTGACCTGGAAGAGCAGCGATCCAGCCGTAATTGGAGTAAGCCAAGATAATGTGGCATATAGGGAGGCATCTGTATCCGCCTACAAGGATGCCAAATGGATTAAAGATATTATTGCGACAGATAATGGTGTTATATCAAATGACAGGTATGCGAGTGTATCTGGACATGGAGAGAGGCAAGCAATTATAAGCGTGGAAGGTAAGGACAAGCTGGGAAATCGTGCAACGGCCGATTGCCAAGTGACTGTACGGTACGTAACAGAGGATCAGACTGTTATAAAACCGGAAGCTGTCGAATTAGATCAAGCTACGCTAACGTATGAGCTGTCATATGATAAGGCTGGAGATATCCGGTCGGAGACGATCAAAAAGAATGGGTTTGAACCGAAAAAGTTATCAGCTGTAGTATTGCCAGATATAGAAGATACAGAGAGCCATCGGCCATATGATCGGACTGTAAAATGGAGTTCATCGGATCCATCGGTACTATCTGTTGATGCTGCCGGAAATCTTACGGTAATCGATGAGGCTCCATGGATGCAGGAAGCTATGGCGCAAGCTCCATATCAGGCGGCGAAAGAGATCTTTGTGACAGCTACGACAGCCGACGGTAAAAAGATTGCTTCATGTAAGGTTAATTTACAGTTCCAAGTAAATTGTATTGAAGCAGATCGAGAAAAGGAAAGTTATCGGATTGTCCTTACGAAAAGTGGACGCAGATCGGCACCGATCCTTACTTACACAGGCCAGGAATCAAAAAAATTAAAGGCGGCCATATATCCGGAAAGCTCGGATCTTAATTATGTAGTATGGATCTCGAAGGATCCGGAAGTAATAACGGTAGCAGCGGATGGCACCATAACGCCGGTGTTATTAGATGAAAATAATGAGTTAAAAGCTCAGTGGATAAAAGAAATATTACAGGAGTACCCCTACAGTGGCACAAAAACTGTAGAGGTGACGGCATCAACAACAAATGGAAAGATGAGTGATGGTGTAATAATCGATCTGGAATTTGTGGTAATTGACAATACATATTCTTCTGGGGGATCAGGCGGCGGATCCACCGGTGGCGGTGGAGGCGGCGGATCCACTGGTGTAACCCCAACAGGTAAAACCCAGAGTACGGGAGCACCGGCCGGCTCTGTAACTGGCAGTTGGACTCAGGCTGCTAATGGTAAGTGGCTCTTTGCTGCAGGTCGAACGTACGCTGATGAATGGGCTTATATTAATAATCCGTATGCGTCTGCAGGACAGCCAGCGGCATCTTGGTTCCGGTTTGACCCGGATGGATTTATGGTAGTTGGTTGGTACACGGACAATGATGGAAATATCTATTATTTGAATCCGATATCCGATGGGACTCAGGGACAGATGCTTACAGGCTGGCAGTATATTGATGGGGCCTGGTATTATTTTAATCCGGAGTCAGATGGAACAAGAGGGAAACTTCTAACAAATACCATAATCGGGGGATACCAGCTGAACGAGAAAGGCCAGTGGGTTGAAGAAGAGATTGTAACAACAAAATAAAAGAATCGGGTACCGTGTACATTGAAAACTTAATATTGACCGATAGTAAATAGTGCTGGCTGGGAGGAACCCAGCCAGCAAGAAATTAATTACAAACAAATAAAAGTATGTTATACTAAAATTGGGTAGCCAATCTGCGGGTGGTTTTCCACTTCCTTTGCCTTACATCTGAATTTTACATAAGGATGAAAGGAGGTGGTGCGTGTGAGTACATATGAAGAATTAACATTAATTGTTAATGTTGCAATGTTGATTATTGCAATTTTAGTATATACAAACAGCAAAGGTACAAAAAAATAACCACCCCGCCTACCAAGCCGATGGTTATTTTTCCCTAGGAATTGGAAAGCCACTCTGTGGAGTTGGCTACCTTTTGTACCTTTAGATTATCACATATTAAAAAAAAAGTCAAATTAGTATGTTGCCGGTGATATTACAGGTAGCATTATATTAAAGGGTCAGATTGTCAATCCCAAAAGAGTATGATATACTTTTGCTGGGTAGTTAATCTGCTGGGTGGTTTTCCGTCTTCTTTTCTCGGAGTAATTGAGGAGAGGAGGTGGTATCCATGAGTACATATGAGGAACTGACATTAATTGTCAATGTGGCAATGCTAGTTGTAGCTATACTCGTATACGCAAATGGAAAAGGTACAAAAAAATAACCACCCCGCCTACCAAGCTGATGGTTATTTTTAAATAATTATTAGACGGAAAGCCACTCTGTGGAGTTGACTACCTTTTGTACCTTTAGGATATCATAATTTAAATAAAAAGTCAAATTAAGCTACCGCTCGAGTTTCCGCAGTTCTGTCCACAGAAGCACCATTACTGTTTATACTTATACACAACTTTAAAAAAATGCCCAAAATATAAGGAATCCTATCCCTTTTTGATGTAAAATTAAGCTACCAAACAAAAATCTTACTAAACAAAAAGAAAGGGGATTCCTTATGGCTTATTTTACATCAAATACTTACCAAATGAAACGGGAAATTTTAACTTTTTCAAATAAATTTTCAAGAAAGCTTCCTAAACCGGAACGCAAATTTATTGCTGAAATGAATTATGGTATCCTCGCTTCCAAAAGCTGCCTGCTTACGGATATTGTTGACCAGCTCCATGAAACTTCCAAAAAAATCAACATTGTTGACCGCCTTTCACACCACCTTGCCAAGGGGACTCCCGGGGAAGCTCTGAAAGCTTACCTCACACAGGTTAAAAAATGGTGTCCTGCTCAGCCCGTTATCCATATCGACGACAGTGATGTTGTCAAGCCTGATGGTTACAAATTTGAATCGCTTGGATGGGTACGTGATGGTTCCGAAAGCACTGCCACAAAAAATCTCTATAAAAAGGGCTATCATGTTACCGAAGCCACGGTCCTCACCAACAACAATCATCCGCTTAGTCTCTTTTCCGAGATCCATTCTTCCAGTGAAAAAAACTTTACCTCCATTAACGATGTCACATTCTCCGCTATGGAGCGGGCCAATTCCCTGTTTGGAAAAGCGACTTTTGTCATGGACCGTGGCTATGATGATAACAAGATGTTTCTCAAGCTGGATTCCATGGGACAGGACTATGTCATACGCCTTACTGCCAAACGTAAGCTGCTCTACCATAATAAATGGACTTTTGCAACGGAGCTGCGTAACCGTAGGAAAGGAAAAGTAAAACTCCCTCTATTTTATAAAGGAAAAGAACACGAAGCTTATCTTTCCCATGTGAAGGTACAGATCACCGCCTCCAGAAAGGACATTTATCTGGTGCTGGTTTATGGTATCACAGAGCATCCTATGATGCTTGCCACAAATAAACCAATCCGTTCAAAAGAGGATGTGATCGCTGTAGCAAAGCAATACTTTTCCAGGTGGCGGATCGAAGAATATTTCCGGTGTAAAAAACAGATGTTCCAGTTTGAAAATTTCAGGGTAAGAAAACTCAAAGCCATAAACGCATTAAATTTTTATATTACCTTATGCATGGCATTCCTTGCACAGATCACCATGAAATCAGAGACGAATGCCCTTAAGGTTTCCATTATAAAGACAGCAGATCCGGTGAAAGAAAAAGTGCATTTCTGCTATTATCGGCTGGCAAAAGGGATCTCCGGCATACTGTCGTATGCAAAAGAGGGCGTCAGACTCTGGTTCAGGACAAAACGTCCTGCATACCGTCAACTCAGCCTTAAGCTGACCGCTTAAATAGATAAAAGAATAAATCTCCCAAAGTCCGGTTCCGGCGGGGCTTGTTAAAGTGCCTCTACTCATTATTCTGCCACTCGCCAGCATTTCAAAAAACGGCAGATTGGCACCTTTGATTACTATATTCATTTTTCAATTACAATTTGCGGAAACTCAAGAAGCTACCGGTGAAGTTACAGGTAGCTTTTATTTTCATTTTTTCGGAACGAGTAAGAAATTTGCTGATAATTTTAAGCAGGGAGTCTTGCATAATTCCCTTAGAAAGAATATAATAAACGTAAGAAAATACGTTTTAAGAAAGAAGGGATAACTATATTTGTTGTAAGTAATCGTGATCTTCAGGTCAAGCTAAAAGAAATTCGTGAAAAAGTAAATAAGGGGGATGATGCAATACATCATAGCAGAGGTTCAGATGATTTAGTGATTACTTCTTTAAAACGGTATAATCAAATGATCGATATTTTATTTAAGGAACACAAAAGTGCTAAAGAAGTTTTAGAAGAAGAGCAGGATAATAAAAAATTATTAGAAAAATATGTTGCTCTATCAATGAGATTACAAGAAGAAAATTTAAAAGAAGGACCAGATTTTGTAAAACAAAAAGATTTAAGTAATGAATGGTCAAAGATAAAAAAAGAAATTCTTAAACGAATGGAAACTTAGGATTTTAGGGTAAAGGGATGATCAGATGGAGCGGAAATACTATGAAAAATGAATTTATATCGAGGAAGAAAAATTTTCAAGGCACGGAGGGATACATGGTTTCACAGATGATACAGGGAAAGCCAACGTGTGAACAGTTTGTTCCTGCAGATAACTATGAAGAATTCTGCAAATCAATAAATACAATACCTAGAGCCATGACTGTAAAAGCTGAAATTTTAATGTGTACAACAAAAGCTGAAAAGATTGAATGTTGTAGAACATATTTTAACCAGATTCTGGAGGAGAAAGATCCTCAGCGCACATTGCAGTTAGTTGATCTAATGAATGTTATGGAGCGCGAATTTGGAACGTTTCGTATCTATCCAACAGAGGAGTTCATGGCCAGAGAGGAAGTCAAATTGTACCATGAAATATCTATGGCCAGAGATTTATAAACACCGATAGAGCAGAGGTGAGAACCAGGAGACCTTTGGCGCATCACCGGCGAGGGATTAGTAATCCACCAGTTTCACCGGTTATGAGAGAATCCAAAATCAAAAATTCAGAAATTACTACAAAAGACTATCGGATTCCACCTGGTAGTCTTTTATTAATTTGTCGAAAACTGTCAATATTTGTAGAATAAAAAGGAAAGCGCAGACAAAGTCTCTATGCTATACTTGTTTTAAGTAATAGGTGGGGATTGAAAAACAAACTGGAGGTTTTTGCATGGCAGTATGTTGTATTATAACTGGAGGGCTTTTCTTGGCATTTGGAATATATTTGTGGTTTTGGTTAGATAAGCGACACTTTTATCGAAGAAATGTTGCTGGATTGGAGGAATTTGATTCTTACTTCGATATGTGGAAAAAGAGAATTAAAGAGTATTTTGTGAAAACGATAAGCGGCTTTTTATTATTTTTCGGAACATGGTTAATAATTATGGGGATTGCGGGAGCAATATTTATTTAGAAAGGGGTAGAAAGATGAAAAAGTATATGTCTTTAATTGCGATAACAGCGTTAATGGTCACGGGAGCAAGCATGAATTGTTATGCTGCAGGTTGGCAGCAAAACCAAAATGGCTGGTGGTGGCAGTATGATGATGCCAGCTGGCCGGCGGCGACCTGGCAATGGCTTGATGGAAACGGTGATGGCACCGCAGAATGTTATTATTTTGATGGAAATGGATATATGCTGGCCGGGACAACAACCCCGGGTGGGTATCAGGTAGACGGCGAGGGAAGATGGATATTAGATGGTGTGATCCAAACAAAGAGTGTCACTGGTCAGAATATGGGATCTGGAACGACTGGCTCCGGAGGAGTTGGCAGCTCAAACGGGAACGGAAATAATCCGCATAAGGATAATCGGACAGTGACAGGCCGATATGATATTACAAGCAGTGGGGCCGCTCTGGATGATGCATATTACACACCGATTGACCATACCGATGTGACCGCGATCAATAATCCAGATAAATATTGTGAGCTGATGAACTTAGGTGCACTTGATACAGAAGAAAATGTAGAGAGATTTACTAATCACTGGAGAGTTGATTGGAGTAAGCCAGTCTCTGAAAGTGGTCAATCTAATATATATTGGTATTATAACTCTTTTGGAGATAGTAGGGATCAGCCAGGGGATTTTTATAAAATTGTTAAAGTGAGTAGATCCAGGCACTATGAAGCGCACCAAGGAAATACAATATATGAACTAAGAGTTTATGGATTTGAAGACGGTTACATGTTAGTAAATACCACGAGAAATGGTATTTACTTTAACGAGCGCGGCGAAGCTGTTGTAAACGATGCGGTAGTAAAGCATACAAATTATTGTTATTATGGTGACATTCACTGGCATACAACTTTAAGAGATAAAAGCGAGTTTTACTGGGACGATCCTATCACTTATGAAGGATATCCAATATTTTACCACAACCGCTACATGCGGGATGATGGAATAGATATTAATGGCTATGGTTTTGGCGATTGTTGTGGCCCTATTTATAATTTTGAAGACTAATTAAATTTCAAATATAATGCTTAAAAGCTATCGGTAATTGTATATCGATAGCTTTTTTTTGTGAAAAAATAGTAATTACAAATTTATCGGATTTAAGGTTATACGTATTAGAAATACGGAAGATCAGGAGGGCTATAAATTGATTAATATTTGATAATAATGTGATACGTGGCAATTAAGCATTACTAATACGAGGAGTGGTGAAAATGATCAAAGTGAAACTAAAGAGGATTACAGCACTGTTGCTATCCGGAATTATGATTGCATCGTCTCTGGCCACGCCGGCCTACGCTATATATAGCTATTATTCTATGGACGCTTTAACTGATGCGGACAGGGCTATTAAGGACTGGACATGGTCTGCAGATGCAGAACAAGAAGCATTAGATCCTTTGGTGGGACTCACACCAACAGGATTATCCCAGCAGCAGACAGCAATCATGGGAGGATATACTACAAAATTTTGGTTTCAGGACGAAGGTGCCAAAACGGTGACAATTAATCATAATGGAAAAGATATTGAAATAGATTTTTCGAAGTTTAATCACCGCTATTATTCCTGTGCTGATAGCCATAATACGGGCTGGTTCGCACCGATCGGGAGCCAGATGGTTTTTAAACAGATGTATTTTCCAACAACCAATTTAGGAGATTATCCAGAATTTATAAAAAATGCTCCGGTTGATATGGAAGAAAAGAAATTCATTTTATTGATGATATCTATGTTAAGTGCAGCGTATGAAACGCCAAGCGCGTCTGATCTAAAAGATTCTGATTGCTCTTCCATGTATTACTATTTGTTGTGGCTTTCCATATGGGCCAACGACATATACGCCGACAGCGGTGTTTTTCACGGCGTAAGTCCAGAGGATGACTGGGATTATGTTCGTGATATGGTGAGAGTTGGTTATCCGGAGCGATTGAATCCTGATGCATGGGGAAGTACCGCTATTTATGACGCGTTTCGTGATGGCGGGCCGGCGCAAAAATACTTTTTTAATTGCTGGAGAGCTGCGAAATTCCTGTCTACATTTGATTACAGCGATATAGGTACTTCATTACCGCTGTCTGAGCCGATCATGGGTGAAGACGGAATGTATCACATGACGTTTGATTACTCTTCTCTTGATGAGTACTCAAAAGAGGTATATCGCCGTCTGGTAGCGGATAATCTGGCGGCCGGTTGGGAATATGACAATAATGGTAGTTATATCGATTTTAAGTCAGCAGATGGTAATTCTGATGGTAACGCTATTGCTGTTCTCCGTTTTCAGGAGAACAGCGAAGAAGATCACTTTTATAACTGCGGTTTTGGGATCGGTGGATTGGCCGGTTTCCGTGGATGCAGCAAAGGTAAAGGTACTAGGCCTACATGGGGTAATACACAGACCTACTTCTCGGCGGTATCAGAACCACTCGAAATTTTGGTGGGTGGAATCTTAACCGGTACCGGGGGAGAAGGTGACTGGAAGGTGTCGGTTGACCGATACGAGCATACAGAAACGTGGGAAACCCATTATAATGTACAACTCCGAAAATATGATTCCGAGACAGGCCAGCCTCTTGCCGGCTCTAAATGGGACATTTTAGAAGCCTTCGATGCCAGCCAGTTAGACAGCACAGATCTGGAATCTGCAGACAATTGGGCGAACGCGAAAGGGAGCCAATTCCTCCGGTGGGACGGTTGGGACTATGGCGATGGAAACCCGGATGGCGATATTGCGAATGATCCCTGTACCTGGGATATCAATGTGACCAATTCAGATGGTTTACTGATGCTGGGAGACAACGAAGAAAATGCAACAAATAAAGTGGCGCATACTGATGTGAAATCATATACCTACACGAAAGGGTATTGTGGCGGCCACCCGGATCCAGATATAGAGGAAAGTGGAGATCCGGAAGTGGATGCTGAGATCGAAGCAGCTGCACAGGAGGCATGGGAAGCCGAAGTAAATAAATGTGAAGAATTAGCGGCCAAAGGAGGTTTTTTTCATTCTATTGATCCTGGGACTGCACAAGAAGATCTGGAGGCAGATCGAAATGAGTATTATAAGCAGTTTATTTCACTGAGGTATGATTATTCCGCAGTGGAATTAAACCCGCGCCCAGGCTATACCATTCATGGGGTGCATAAAGATGATATACCGATAGAAATAAAAACAGTTACTTCTTCTGAGTATAAAGATTCTAATAATAAACCTACGTCATTAAAAGAAAGTACTCAGATGCGGATGAAGATGCTGCAGCCCATTTTACCTCAAGCGGATCTGGGAGGAGAGCGGACAAATTATGTAGCAGATGGGAATACCAATGTTGCAACGCCAGCTCATGCATCGGCTTCCACGGCTGATTATGAAGTGGAAGAAATGGAGGATATCGAGCAGGAGGACAGCGAAGAGGCAACTCCATCCAATGCTACCGCCTCTAATGCGAAGAAAAAAACTAGATTATTGAGCCAGCTAAAAGACTTGTTTGAAGCCCCGAAAAAGCTGATTGAAAAAAATACAGTTTCGCTGTATGCATCTGCAGATGATGATAATAATGATAGTCTCGATGGAAATTTTAAGCCTTCCGAAGTCCCTACTATATCGCCAATAGATGGAAGCATTGTAGACCATACATTTGTGGTATACGACCATCGAACTGAGGGAGAAATACATATCAATAAACGAGATCTGTACCTAAAAGATGGAGAAAATGATAATTATGATGCGTATGGAGATGCCGTAGGGGATGGAACCTTAGAGGGGGCCGTATATGGGCTATTTGCGCTCCAGAATATTAATCATCCGGATGGACATACTGGGACTGTGTATCAGAAGGACGACCTTGTCGCTGTAGCAACAACAGATCGGAACGGTGATGCTTCTTTCATGGCTTACACAGAAGCTCCGGGAATGACTTGGAACTATAATTCCGGAATGATCGAAAAAACGCCCAGGCGATATCCATGGCCCCGATAATCTGTACAGGGATCAGGCTGCCGCTGATGCGGTCAATGATATCGAAAACTATATCGGCCATGATTCCGATGGTAGAGTGATCCAACTAATTGACTCTGTTGCTGGAGACGGGTCAGCGTACCAGAAAAACTCCTCTAATCAGGCCGGTATTGATGGAGTAATGGGGACATATGCCACCTATCCGATATCTAATAATGAGGAAGAAAATGGGAACTGCTGGATTGGACGTCCACTGATCGTTGAAGAGGGAGGAACAACCTATTATATAAAAGAACTTGCCAGATCCGAGGGATACGAGCTTTCTGTCAATGGGAAAACAAATCTCATTACAAATGGTCAGAATAACTTTGAGGGAGAATTTAAGGCAGCCGATGTAACAATAGGGCCAATCACCCTTGATTTGACGAATAATGGCAACTATTTTGATATAACAGCACAGAATGTAGAACACGATATTACTTTGCAAGGAAATGACTTTCCGGCCGGGGCGGCCTTTTCGATATCTACAATCGAAAAGGTTCCAGAAAAAATAACGGTACCTGTGTATAGCATAATTAAAAAACCAGTTATTGCAACTACAGGAGCATTTGTTTTCCGCGACGGTCAGAAGGTACTGGCGGATATTGGAGATACTGTTTCATTTGCCAGCGGGCAGACCTACACAGTAAATGCAGTATCGGCCAAGACAGATAAAACGATTGGGGCCAAACCGCTAAATTATCACACGCTGGGGACACCAACCGTAACCGATCTTCACTCCGGGGGATCTGCAGCCGCTTTCCAGAGTTTATACAATACAGAACTTGAAAATCTGGGATATAAAGAGCCAGGAACAGATGCGCCCTGGATAAGAGTGAAATTATCAGGAACAACAGATACAGAGAGAATCACAGCAATTACAACGGCCATATTGAATTATGACTTACAGTATTTTAATGCGTTGCGGATCACGGATATGGAGCAATCAGGCGGCAGCCTGTACGCAATTATGCAATATGAATGGCAGCTGTATGGTGATAGCCGTGATAATAGCGTTTATGTACCAGACAAAGACCGGCTGTATATGAAGAAAGACAGCGGTAATGGATATTTTGTCTATGCCAGATATGATGATGTGGTTTCAAATCCTGCAGTTATATCCTTCCAAATGAAAAATGGCTTTCTGGAACGGGCTACATTGAAGGATCAGGAGGTTAGCGGCCTCAATGTAACGTACCCTGAACAGCTTCCGGAAATGTATACTCTGGTGAACACAGACAAACGCCTTCATATTGGGTGTATGCAGCTGGGTGGAGCAACAAATCGATGATGGTCCTGGGGAATTAAAATATACAGAAGAGACAAAAAAGTGGAAATATGTGCAGCAAGATGGTTTTAAAGAGGGTCGAAAGGGACAATAAAGCTTACCTCGCTATATGACGCAGCACAGAAACTTATACTATTACGCTTCCGATGGAAGCCTTTGAGTAATGCGGAGAAGATTAAGCTTAAAGTCTCTGATGATGGAAGCCGGAGCCTATTCTGTGAAACAGGCGTATGTAAAACAGAGTTATTTTACTTATCTTCCTCTAAGTCAGAATGAAGATTCTATGTCATGTACATACACTTATGCGGCCAGCAGCGGATCAGCCATGGCAGATGGCAAATACGAGAGTAGATAAAGTAGGTGTATTGCAACGGTCCCCGACTCCAGCAGAAAGTAAAAATCGTAAAGGATATCTCCATAAATGAGGCCGGAAAATATGAAGATCATACTTTTGTGGCTTCCGGCCATGAGGATGGTTTTACCCAGAATGGAGGGCGGCACAGAAGATAATGCAGCCTTACCGGCCAAACTTCCGCTTTAAAAATCTATTTAAATTCTAATTTGGAGCAGTTATACAGAGACGAGGATGGAAAAATTGACTGGCAGGATCGAAATGGAAATATCATAGTATTTGCAGCGTATCGTGCGGCTTATCCGGAAAAAGTACAAAAATATATTCGAAGGTACCACACCTGACGGATCCGTTGGTAAGGCGATCAAACGATGCAGCTATCGCAAATACTGAGTTATACAGTTATACGTCGGGGAAAAATAAATGATAATCAGAATAATGGTTATCACGTCAGTGTTGGAAACTACCATACAAAACTGTACAGGAGCCAGGCGGGAGACGAAAGAACGAATGCACGTTACAACTACAGCAAATTCTTTCATGCAATTAATGTCGCCAATCAAGATAAATGGGACAAAGTGAATGATAGAAGCACATCATTTAAACCATTTGCTATCATAAAATCTTTACTATTTGGTAAAGATGGGGCTGAAAACGCATATCCAGCCGGGCATAATAACGCTGAGATCCGGAAATGAGATTAACACCTCAGATGCCGCGAAGGAAAATGCAACACGATCTGACCATGTGAGGCAATTTGCAATTTCCTGGTATCTGGATGACGAAGTAAAAA